>CAXBMD010000001.1:0-1686973 GCA_963976955.1 uncultured Phycisphaerales bacterium
GTGGAGGTGTTTGGGGTGATGCGGGGGAATCGGGGGGCGCGGAATGTGGGGGATCGGGAGTGGGATTTGGTGGCGAATATGGAAGGGCGGGCGGGGGTGATCTCGGTGGTTGGGGGCGGGGGGGTTGAGGTGGTTGGTGATGGGGGGCGTGGTTTTGGGGGATGGATATCAGTATTGAGGCGATGGCGGGAGGTGGTTCGGGATCGGGCGATGGCGAGCTTGGGGTTGGTTGGGGACTGGGAGGAGGATTCGGGGAAGGTGGTGGTGGGGGCGTTGCTCTTGGGGGAGCGGACGGGGGGTGCTGGTCGGGAGGTTGAACGGGGGTTTGCTCGGGTTGGGGTGGGGCATGTGCTGGCGATTTCTGGGTTTCATGTGGCGTTGTTGGTTGGGGTGTGTGTGTTGTTTTTGCGGGTGGTTGGTGTGGAGCGGGCTTGGGTGGAGGGGTTGGTGGTGTGCTTGGTGTTTGTGGTGATGTGTGTTTTGGTGCCGGTGCGGGTGCCGATGGTTCGGGCGATGGTGTTGATTGGGGGGTTGATGGTGGGGCGGGGGCTTGGTCGGCGGTATGACACGATGACTGTTTTGGGGTGGGTGGCGTTTGGGCTTTTGGTTTGGCGTCCTTTGGATGTGCTGGGGCTTGGGTGGCAGTTGAGTGTGGGGGTGACTGGGTTGTTGGTGTGGATGGGGCGGGTGGGGGACATTGGGGGGGTTGGTGGGAAGATCACAGGCGGGACGCCTGTGCCACGGGGGTTTGGTGGTGGGGTGCTGGGTTCTGGATTGGGGTGGGTTTGGAAGGGGCTCAGGGTGAATGGGGCGTGTTGGTTGTTGGCGATGCCTGCGGTGATGTGGCATGTGGGGGTGCTTTCGGTGGTTGGGGTGGTGATGGCGGTGGTGGTTGCGGCGATGGCGGGGGTGCTGATGGTGGTGGGGTATGGGCAGGTGCTGGTTGCGGTGGTTTGGCCAACGCTTGGGGAGAAGACATTGGGGGTGGTTGAGGTTGGGTCAGGATGGGTTGCGGGGTTTGTTGAGTGGGTGGATGGGTTTGGGTGGTCGTCGGTGCGGGGGGTGAACCTTGGGGTTGCGTGGACGGTCTTTGCGACGGTGGTGATTTGGCTGGTGTTGACGCGCGCGCGCGTTGTGACGCGGTCGCGGTTGGTGATTGCGTGCGTGGTGTTGGTTGTGTGGGGAGGGATCGAGTATCGGGTTCGGGGGTTTGTTGATGGGGTTCGGGTGGAGATGGTGGATGTGGGAGATGGGAGCGCGTACTTGGTGCGGTCGGGGTGGGAGACGATGGTGTATGACTGTGGGTCGCTGGACTACCGGGTTGGGGGGACGGTTGAGCGCGTCGCGCGGGCGCGCGGGGTGCGGACGATTGGTGTAGCGATTGTGTCGCACGACAACCTGGATCATTTCAATGGGCTTGTTGAGTTGTCACGCGCGGGGGTTGGGTTTGGGCGCGTGTATGTTGGTGCGGCGATGGAGCGTGATCCTTCGCGCGCGTGGAGCGCGGTTCGGGCGGAGCTGGTGGCGCGGGGGGCGGAGGTGGTTGTGATGGGGGCGGGGGATGGGTTTGTGCTTGGAGAGGCGCGTGTTGAATGTGTGTCGGGCGGGGAGATGCTTGAAGGGATGAGCTCGAATGACACATCGCTTGTGGTGCGCGTTGAGATGGAGACCAAGATTGGTGCACGCGCGGTGTTGATGACGGGGGATGTTGCGGGGGTGGGGATTGGGATGATTGGTGATGAGGATTTACGGGATGTTGTGGTGATGGAGCTTCCGCATCATGGGTCGATGAATGCTTCGGTGCGCGGGTTGGTTGAGCGGGTTGATCCTGCGGTGGTGTTGCAGTCGACGGGCGGGGAGCGGGTGGATGGGCGGTGGTTGGACTTTCGTGATGGTCGTCGTTGGTATGCGAGTGGGGCTGATGGTGTCGGTGGAGGTGCGTGGGTGGAGGTTGGGCGTGATGGGGTGGTGAGGAGTGGGTGGTCGGTTGGGGAGTGAGATTGGTTTCTGTGGGGCGAAGAAAAAACTCCATCGTGGTGACGGAGTTTGGTGGGGCTTGATTGGGGGGGTTGGTGGAGAAGAGGTGTTAGTCGTCTTCTTTTTTCTTTTTGCCGCCGAGGAGGTTGTTGATTCCTTTTTCGACTTCTTTTTTGGCGTCGTCGACGGCTTTGCCTGCTTTGTCGGTGGCGTCTTTGAGTCCGTCACCGACGCCTGCTGGGAGGTCTTTGGTGGCGTTGTCGATGGCGTCCTTTGCGTCGTTGGTGATGTCGTCTACGGCTTTGCCTGCGCCGTCGAGGACATTGCCGATGTTGTCGCCGATGATTTGTCCGGCGCCGTCGAGGACGGTGATGCCCATGTCGGAGAGTGAGGAGAGTGCGCCGAGTCCGTTTCCGAGTTCGCCGAGGATGTCACCTGGGAGGATGCCTCCACCGGCTTCGACTGCGGCGGTGAGGACTGTTTTGATGACGAGGTTAACGACTTCGGCGGTGGTCATTGGTTTTTCTTTGCCGATGTCTTTGAGTTCGATGGTTGGGATGTTGATGGCGATGTCACCGGTGAGGAAGGAGACGCCGGGCATGTTGGCTACGCGGATGTCGATGTTGTTGAGGGTGAGTGTGTCGATGGTGACTTTTTTGCCGCCTTGGTTTTCGGGTGCGGCTTTGGTGTCGCTGTTTTCGAATCGTTTGAGTGAGTTGAGGATGGTGTTGTAGTTTGAGGGGTCTTTGCCTTTGTCGAGGACGACATCGATGCCGTCGAAGGAGACGGTTGGGACGGAGATGACATTGGTGGTGATGGAGGCGGTGTCGAGTTTGACATTGGTGCTTGCGAGTTTGAAGAAGTGGTCGGAGGAGAACCCGGCGGGGTTGGCGATGGTGAGGCCATTCATTTCGAAGGAACCATCGCGGAGTCCGAGGTGGACATCGTCGACGGTTGTTGTTGTTTGTGTTGCGTAGGTGCCACCGCGTTCGATGGCGGCTTTGACGATGGCGTCGGCTTGGGAGAGGCCGAAGGCGATGAGGGCGACGAAGGCGAGGACGACGACGATGATGAGGACGGCGACTATTTTGAGTATGGTTTTCATGCTGGATCCTGTTGGGGCGAGGGTTTGTGAATTGTAGGTGTGTGGGCGCGGGATCGCGTTGCTTGTTGTTTCAAGCGTTTGCGGGTGCGGTTGTTGGTTGTTTTATCGTGCTTAGGGGGCGGCTTTGTAGGCGTTGAGGAAGGTTGTGACATCGGCGTGGTCGAAGAGGGTGTCGTTGTTGAGGTCCGCGATTGGGTTGTGGGCGGAGAGATGGCTGATGAAGATGGAGATGTCGAGGAAGTTGAGGGTGTCGTCGGCGTTGTAGTCGGCGAGGTTGTTGGTGGTGGAGATGGTGAGGGCGGGCATGAGGGTGACGGTGTGGTTGTTGGCGGTGGCTTTGATTTTGAGTGTGTGGTTGCCGGGGCTTGCGTTGTTTTGGGAGAGGGCGGTGAGGGGGATGTCGTAGATTCCGGGCGCGACGAGTTGGGGGAGTCCGGGGGTGAGGTTGGTTGGGTTGAACTCGAGGGTGAAGGTTGCGGGGAGGGCGAGGGTTTGTTGTTGGTAATCTTTGAGGTGGATGCGGAGTTTGGGGGTGGCGCCTGGGTCGTCGATGAGGATTCGGGAGGGTTGGGTGACGGTGGTTTGCACGGCGTCGGGGAGGTTGGTGAGGGTGGCGCGGAAGTCGTCGAAGCGGGTGAGCATTTGGTCGATGGGGTCGGGTGCGGCTGATCCTTGGTTGGCGATGTTGATGAACATGAACTTGTCGCCTCGCGCGAAGCCGGTTTGGCGCTGGACGGTTGCGTTTTGGAGGTTGTCGTAGATGAGGAGTTGGTCGGAGGCGTTGGTGATGAGGTCCATGTCTCCATCGTTGTTGAGGTCGGTGAGGAGGGATTGGGTTGGGGTGCCTCCGATTCTGGTTCGGTCGGTTTCGGTGAAGGTGCCTGCGTTGTCTCCGAGGTAGTAGCGGAGGTTTGGGCCTGATTGGTAGAGGACGATGGCGTCTTGGATGGTGTCGTTGTTGAGGTCGGTGATGTGGAAGTCGACGGCGGGGGCGGGGATGGATGAGGAGACTTTGGGTGCGAAGGTTGGTGCTTCTGGGGTGCCTGTGTTGATGAAGGTGTTGATGACGGATGCGGTGGCGATGAGGATGTCGGTGAGGCCGTCGTTGTTGATGTCGGTGGCGCGGAGGGATGATGGGTTTGGTGAGAGGTTGGGGATGGATTGTGGGGTGACGGAGTAGAGGCCGTCTTGGAGGGAGTGGTGGAGGAATGCGGTTTGGGTGGATGGGCTCAGGATGACGAGGTCTTGGAGGGTGTCGTTGTTGAGGTCTTGGATGAAGAACGATTGGGCGTTTGGGCCGGGGGATTGAACGCCTGTGGTGGGGACGAGGGTGTTGTCTTCGAAGGAGTAGAGGAAGGCGTACTTGCTGTTGGTGACGAGGACATGGTCACCCGGATCGTTTGAGGATGGGAGGGTGTCGAGGTCGGTGATGGGGATTGGGAAGTTGACCTCGAGGGGTGGATCGAAGGTGTTGCTTGCGGATTGGGGGATGAGGACGACTGTGGTGTTGCCTGCGAGGGCGATGAGGTCGTTGAGTCCGTTGTGGTCGAGGTCTGCGGCGGCGAGTTTGGTGAGGTTTGGGATGTTGGTTTCGATGGTTTGGAGGAAGTTGAGGTGGGCGGTTTGGTCGTTTGTATTGGTCGCGTTGGTGTAGAGGTGGATGTTGCCGGCGGTGTCGGCGGTGGCGAAGGTGTTGTGGTTGAGTTGGGTGAGTGATGTGGAGGTTGCGGATTGGGGGACTGGGAGTTGGTAGAAGGCGCGGATGGAGTCGGTGTCGTCGGCGCGGGAGCCGATCATGTATCCGACATGGGCGGACTTGAATGGGGTTGGGGGTGGTGATCCGCATCCGGTTGGATTTGCGTTGGAGCAGGAGCAGCGTCCGTCTCCTCCGGCGATGCGGGCGGCGTACATACCAGCCATGAGTTTTCCGGGGAGGTCGGTGTTGGTGTTGATGATGGCTTGGACAGCGTCGTCGACGACATTGGGTCCTGAGAGGATGTTGCCTTGGACGGTGTAGACGATGTCGTCTTGGGGTCCGGGTCGTCCTTGTTCGATTCGTCCGGTGGTGCCTCCGGCCCAGTTGGCGTTGTCGATTCCGGAGAAGGTGAGGACATCGCCGTTGGTTTTGATCATGCCGTACTGTCGGTTGTTGTGTCCGGGGTCGAAGGTTTGGAGTTCTGTGAGGATTTGTGAGAGTGGTTGTCCTTCGAGGAGTCGGTCTCGGATGAACATTCGGTTGGTGCCGCCTGAGTCGACGGAGGATTGTGCGGTGATGGCTCCGATACCGGTGAGGACGAGTGGGGTTTCTTGAGCGAGGTCGAAGCTGGTGATGCAGGTTGCGGAGCCGAGGACGATTTCGCCGGTGCGGGTGTCGGTGATGAGGATGGACCAGGTTGCGGATGCGGGCGAGGTGAGGGCGAGGGTGGCGGAGAGGGCTGCGAGTTTGCAAGCGCGAGGAAGTTTGTGGGTAAGTGTGGGCATGCTCTCTCTAAGTTAGTGTGTTTGGGTGTGGATACCAAGCGAAAACGCTGTTGAAAGCGGAGATCGGCCAGATTCTTGGGTTTGTGAAGATTGTCGGCAAAATTACCATATATATGAAGGGAGGCGGTTATAGGGAGTTGTGTTTGGTAGTTTGGTTTGAAGCAAAGCAGTTGAGCTTTGCATCATTTTGAACAGGTATTGTGGAGACCAAAATGAAGTTATTACAAAGATTGGTTGTTGGTTTGGCGGGGGCGGCTGTTGTAGGGGGGTGTGCTACTGAGGTGTTGGCGGGTGATGGGGTGTTCTTTTCTTGGGAGCGGACTGAGAGTTTAGAGGGACCTTACTATGGGAATTCTGTTTCGGTTTGGGATTGGAAAGATTCGATGGGGGTTTCGTTGAACTTGACGACTGGCGCGTATGCGTATTGTCCGCAGCCTGGTCATAGCTGGGAGCTTGGGGCTGTCTTTCCGATTCGTTATTATGTACACACTACATGGAACTCGATGGCGTTGAATGGTCTTCCGGTTGCGTTGTTGATTCGGAGCAGGAACGCGCCTTGGGACTATGACAATGGGCCGACATGGGATTTGGATGATTCGACATATCCTGGTATTGCAACTGCGATTCATCCGGATCAGTTGGCGTTGTCGATTGTGGCGCGCGGTCATGAAACTGATGGGGAGTTGAATTATGTTCTGGGCGATATTGAACTCACTGATCATATTGATCATGAAGATGTCGATGACTGGATGAAAGTTATTGAACAGATTGTGACGGGTGATTTTTCTGGTGATGTCGAGGGTGATCCGGACGCGGGTGGGACGGAGTATGGCGATGAATCTGTCGACTCGACAACGGTTGAGAAATGGGAGATCAAGTTTGGGAACTATCGGATGCATCGGTATCCGTTGTATGATCATGATGTCGATGGGGTAACTGAGTCATTGCATTCTGATGTGACGATTGTGAACGATGTTGTTGCTGCGACGAGCGGGAATATGGGGCATAGGCATGACACATTTGTCAATCGTGGATTGAATGTGTTGATGCCTGTGACTTATACGAATACGGCGCAGGTGAAGCATGTGCAGACTCCTGCTCCGGGTGTGAACAATGCTTTGCCTTGGACTGGTGAGAGGAGTCCCACTGTGCGTTCGGCGTATCTATGGAGTGGTGTGGAGGTGTTCTCGTCTGCGGTGCGGCTCGAGATTGCTGATGGGTCGATGGATGACAAGGAAGTGATCCCTTGGGTGGCACCGTTTGAGGGAGGGAGTCAGGATCCAACTGAAGGTGAATATAGTGGCGCTTGGATGCCGCCTTCTGCGGATTTCTTGGCGTTGATTAAGCATCTTCGTTTGCGTGGATCTGATGGATTCTATTTCTTCGGGTTCCATGGCTACACGAGAAACGGGGTATATCACTATGGCCCTATGGAGCCGGGGGGGCTGGTTGATACGACGAACTGGAGTGTGAAGGACGAGTTTGGAGCGTATGAGAATCCGTGGTACGATGCGGGTGAGGAGTGGGCGGATCCGAGTGCTGATCTGAATGGGTACAACTGGTTTGAGGCGCATGCGTTGGTGTCTTGGGAGGAGCTTGATGGGTTGTGGGGGGATGATGCTGAGGTTCTTCGTTTGGAGACGGATAAGGAGTCAGGGATCGTTGTTTCTGCGATGCATGACATGGGGCGGCTCCATGTGCTGGTGAGCTACATGCTGGCTAGCAGTGGGTCGGTGGATCTTGATTCGTATTTCCATGGTGCTCAGGACTATTTTGGCGGTACTGGGGTGTCGTCGATTTCGGTGGGGAGTTACTCGCACACGGTGACGAGCGATTTCTTTACGCCTGATATTGATAACAATGGGGCTACCGATTTTTACGACATTACGCTTTACATGAGTATGTATAACGCGGTGACTATGGATGATCGGGCGGACTGGGATAGAGATGGGGATGTTGATTCGGATGATTTGGCTTTGTTTATTGCGGCCCACGGGGCGTACTAACTGAGCGACGACTGTTTACGATTGAGAACAGAGCCCGCATTGTGCGGGCTCTGTTTTTTGAATAGTGAGCGGTGTGGGTGTAAAAAAAGAGCCGTCATTGGACGGCTCTTTGTGGGTATGGATTGAGTGTTGTTAGCGGGTTCGTCGGTTGGTTGTGCGACGGGGTTGGGCTTGATCGCGGCGGCGGCGGGCGGCGGTGAGGCCTCCGAGTCCGAGGAGTGCGAGGGCGCTTGGTGCTGGGACGGTGACATCTCCGAGGATGTCGAGTTGGTACTCGCCTGAGTCTGGAACTCCGAGGCCGTCGAGGCTGAAGATTGTTCCGAAGGTGTTGCCGTAGGCTTCGATCTCGCTGATATCGAAGAAGTAGTTGTATGACCTGACGGCGACGGTGTATTCGCCTGCGGTGAGGAAGGTGGAGATGTAGGAGTCGAGTGATGTGGGTGAACCGTTGGTATCGGCGTAGGCCCAGTCGTCGTTTTCGGTGAGCAGGTTGGCGGCTGTGAGTGGGTTGCCGTCATTGCTGAAGAGCATGATGGCGCCGTCGAAGAAGGTGTCGAAGTGGTTCATTGACAGGAGGTCGAGGACGATCGTTCCTGAGGTGTTGACGGTGAAATCGAAGGTGTCGATTTCGACATAGCCGTCGGCGTATGCGAATGATCCGCTGTCGTAGCCGTAGGCGAGGTCGATCATTTCGAGTGAGTCGCTGATGGTGACATCAGCGGCGGCTTGGGATCCGAGTCCGGCACCGATGAGTGCGCCGCCGAAGAGGCAGATGGATGATTTTTTCATGATGGTCTCTTTTTGGGTTTTGGGTTCTCTCGTTCCCGGGGTTACAAATTTCAGCGGACCTGTTTGGGTGCCGTTGATTCGACTGATTTGGTTGTTTCGTGGTTCTGTCGTGGTTGCAGAAGGCTTGGTTTGATGCCTTGTGCGGTATTCTCTGATTGGACTCTGTCGAATCCACTCTCCGTTTGGATAGTACCACGGGTTTTAAGAAATCGTGATTGAATGCAAAAAAGCCCGACATAATGGGGGATTTTTGTTTGTTTGTGAAAATGGGTAGGTTGGTTATCGGGGTCTGCGGCGGGAAGGTGTTGAGGTCTGAGGGTCCGAGTAGGGCGAGGGAGGAGGGGGCTGGGAGTGGTCGCATGGAGACGGGTTGGATGCGGCCGAGTGATGCGTCACCGCTTGCGCGGCACCGGCAATCCTGCTGCGGTCTGGAGTATGAATGGTTCCGAGCGTTGATCGGGTGTGGGAAGGCCCATCAATGCGTGGGGGTTGCTGGTGTTGTTAAGGCTTGGGGGTATTGTGTGGTATGGGTGCTGTTTGGTTGGTTGTGGTGGTGTGGTGGTACGGGATTTTGATTGAATTTTCAGAATTGCGTGTGATGGGTAAGGTGTGTGGGGGCAATTGGTTGACCATGGCGAGGGGGGGGGTATGATCCCATCCCGCTCGGTCGGTTGGCCGGGCGGTGTTTGTGCCGCTGTAGCTCAGTGGTAGAGCGCACCCTTGGTAAGGGTGAGGTCGAGAGTTCGACTCTCTCTAGCGGCTTTTGCTCGTCACTGAAGTGGTTTGGTTGGGTCTTTGGCCCTGCATACTGCGGAGATGGCGGGCGTATGAATGAGGGCTCTTTAATAGAGTTCGCGAATGAAGATTGTTCAGGAGTTGATCGCGAACGGTTGGCTCGGAAATAAACGGAGTGTGCGGCCATTGGATTCTTTATAATCGCAAGAGGTCGTCGAAGCAACAAGATAGAGGAATCGAACAATGGCAAAGGGAACCTTTGAGCGGAACAAACCGCACGTCAACGTTGGGACGATCGGTCACATTGACCACGGTAAATCGACCCTTACTGCAGCTCTTGTTGCTCGCGCGGCGGCCAAGGGTTTGTCGGAAGCAAAGTCATACGCTGATATCACCAAGGGTGGTACCGTGCGTGACTCCAACAAGACTGTGACCATTCACTCGTCGCACGTGGAGTACGAGACAGAGACTCGTCACTACGCGCACGTGGACTGTCCTGGCCACGCGGACTTCGTGAAGAACATGATTACTGGTGCTGCTCAGATGGACGGGGCTATTCTCGTTGTGGCGGCTGACTCGGGTCCTATGCCTCAGACTCGCGAGCACGTGCTGCTTGCTCGTCAGGTGGGTGTTCCTTACATCGTCGTGTTCATGAACAAGGTTGACCTTGTGGACGACGAAGAACTGCTCGACCTCGTCGAGATGGAAATCCGGGAGCTGCTCGATAAGTACAGCTTCCCTGGCGACGACACCCCAGTGGTTCGTGGTCAGTCCAAGGCGGCTCTTGAGAACCCATCAGACGATGCGATCTGTGCACCGCTTGACGAGTTGTTCGGTCACCTCGATACCTACATCCCTGAGCCAGAGCGTGAGGACGATAAGCCGTTCTTGATCTCGGTTGAAGATGTGTTCTCGATCAAGGGTCGCGGTACTGTTGCGACCGGTCGTGTCGAGCGTGGTACCGTCAAGGTTGGCGACGCTGCTGAGATCGTTGGTCTCTCGAAGGTGAACACCAAGACCACCATCACTGGTGTCGAAATGTTCAACAAGACTCTTGAGTCGGCGATCTCCGGTGACAACTGTGGCGTGCTGATGCGTGGCGTTGAAAAGGATGACATCACCCGCGGGCAGGTTATCTGCAAGCCGGGCTCGATTACTCCACACTCCAAGTTCAAGGGTCAGGTCTATGTTCTGACCAAGGACGAGGGTGGTCGTCACACTCCATTCTTCGCTGGCTACAAGCCACAGTTCTACTTCCGTACAACTGACGTGACTGGCCAGGTCTTGAACCTGTTCGGCGACGGCGGCGCGAAGGCAGAAATGTGCATGCCTGGTGACAACGTGACCATGGAAATCGACCTCGGCGAAAAGACCGTGGCGATGGAGAACGGGCTGCGTTTCGCGGTTCGTGAGGGTGGCCGGACGATTGGTTCGGGTACCGTCACTGAGATCCTCGAGTAATCGTGCTCGGAGGGTCGTGGCCAGTGTTCTGGTCCATGATTTGAAACTTCCCGGCCCGGAGGCGGAAGCTTCCGGGCCGATTTGATGAAAACGGGTTGCCTGCTTGTGTGGGCTTTACGATGAAATAGGAGGCCTGTCATGGCCAAGAAGAAAGCCGGAGCGCGTGAGTATGTTTGGTTGCAGTGCACCGAATCGGGTGACCTGAACTACCGGACGAGCATCAATGTCAAGGGCGGTATTGAGGACCGTGTCAAGGAGGGGTACAACAAGTACTCTCCTCGTCTGCGGAAGCACACGCTGCACAAGATCAAGCGTAAGTGATCGGCTGGGGCGGCGGCGATGTTCCTTTGGGTTATTCCATTGGGATGGTGCGTGTTGCTCTTTGTTACGGCAGTAGCTCAGTCTGGTAGAGCAGCGGATTCCAAATCCGCCGGTCGTAGGTTCGAATCCTTCCTGCCGTGTTTGATTGAATGTTGATTGTCTGGCTGGTCTGTAGATTTGGCTGGGATGGTCGGTCGGTATGGTTTGATCGTTGGTCTTGAGAGATCGGTGATCGGTCAGTGCAGCGAGGGCCTTGGTACAATGGCATTTGGAATTTACAAACAGGGTCAAGGGTATTGGATGCGTGTGATGACCGCGCTGTTTGTGGGCGTGCTTATTCTGGCGGGTGCCGGATGGGGCTGGAACCAGGCGGGTGCGGTCCGTATTCCTGCTCGGAACTGGACTTTCTCGCTGATTGATACCCAGATGAATGGTGAAGCTTCGAAGGTCTCTGTTGGGGACACTGTTGTGCTGATGGGGTATGTCGGGGCGAACGAAGAGATGCAAGAGATCGGGGCTGGCGTGGTTGAGGAGTTTGTTCCTGATCGCGGGAGCAGCTCGACGCTTGTGGTGGGGACCTTTGATTCAGAGACGACTCGTGAGACCGCGGGGGATGCGGAGCGGTTGACCGTTGAGAATGTTGATGGGATGATGATGGGGGCTGCGGTCCGGAGTGCGATCAGCACGCCGATCTTCCCGGTGCAGTATTTGCAGACGGGTGTGGCGAGCGGGATGCTGCTGCTTGGGGCGTTGTTTTTGTATTGGTATGTGGGGATGGCTCGTCGGCCTGTGGAGTTTTTGATCGCGACCGACGGGGAGATGAAGAAGGTGAACTGGACTTCTTACCGAGAGGTGAAGGGTTCGACGATTGTGGTGATCGTGGCGACTTTCTTGATCGCGGGTATTCTGTATCTTGTGGATATGGGCTTCTCGTTCTTGTTCAGCGCGATCGGCGTGCTTGAACGGTGATTTGGGGCTACAGAATTGGGGCACGGAATGAATGACGCGATGAACGATGAATCAAACAGTGCTGTGAACAATGTTTCCAAGGGTGTCTCTGAGGGCGTTTCCGAGGGCGGCAACGAAACTCCGGAGGTTGTGACCACGGACGCGGCTCAAGAGTCGATCGATGGTGCTGGTCAGGCTGCACAGGCTGGACAGTCTGCACAAGAGGCCCCTTCGGTGTCTGGGACTTCGGTGAGCAATCTCCGTGAGGATGAGCCACAGATTGAGGGTCGGATTGGTCTTGATGAGCCTTTGGTTCAAGACGGGATGCAGTGGTTTGTGCTGCGGGTTGCTTCCAACAAGGAGAACTCGGTTCAGCAGACATTGCTCCGCAAGATCCAGATCGAGAACATGACGCACTTGGTGGGTCGTATTCTGGTGCCGACCGAGAAGATCAAGACGATCAAGGGCGGCAAGACGAAGATCAAGGAAGAGAAGCTGTACGCTGGGTATGTGTTTGTTGAGATGCGTCTTGAAGATGACGGCCGCATCCCGCAGGACATCTTCTTCTTGATCAAGGAAACAACCGGCGTGGGTGACTTTATTGGCACCGCTGGTCGTCCGACCCCGATGGAGATGCACGAAGCGGAGAAGATGCTGCTTGACTCACGGAAGCCTGAGGATGAACCAACGATTAAGTTGATGTTCGAGAAGGGCGAGAATGTGACGATCCGCGAGGGTGCGTTTGAGAACTACGAGGGCACGGTGGATGAGTTGTTCCCTGAGAAGGGGATGGTTCGTGTGCTGGTGTCGATCTTTGGTCGTCAGGCGCCTGTTGATCTTGAGGAATGGCAGATCGCCAAGGCGGACGAGGGCTGATCTGGTTCGAGCAGCTCTGACGCGAGATTTGGAATTCAAGTATACTTTTGGAAGCCCGTTCGGATGGACGGGCTTCTTTATTTGATGGTTCTTACGAGAGGGATTGGCATGCTGAAGAGAACAAGTTTCGTGGCGATGGCGGCTGGGTGTTCGTTGATGGTGTTGGCTGGGTGCAACTCGGTCGAGCGGGTGGGCGCGGCTGAGAATGGGGCGCGGCACTACGAGGGGTTTGGGAACTACTCTCGGGAGATGACGACGGATTCGCGCGAGGCGCAGGAATGGTTTGATCAGGGGATGCAGCTGATGTATGGGTTCAACCATGACGAGGCGATCCGGTCGTTTGAGATGGCGGCGGAGGTTGATCCATCGGCGGCGATGGCGTGGTGGGGGGTGGCGTACTGCCAGGGGATTAATATCAATGATCCGGCGATGACCGAGGAGCGATCGGAGAAGGCGCGGGCGGCGGCGGACAAGGCGATCGCGGCGCTTGATGATGAGTCCGCGATTGAGCGGGCGATGGTGCTTGCGGTGAGCGAGCGGTATGAATGGCCCGCTCCGGAGGATCGCAACGGGCTGGATGTTGCGTATGCGGATGCGATGGGGGAGGTGTATCAGCGGTTTGGGGATGACGCGGATGTGGGGGCGTTGTATGCGGAGTCGTTGATGAACTTGCAGCCTTGGGATTATTGGGAGGTGGATGGGACTCCCAAGGGGCGGATTACTGAGGTTGTTTCGGTGATCGAGCGGGTGATGCGGGAGCATCCTGAGCATCCGGGGGCGAAGCATTTTTATATTCATGCGGTGGAGGCGTCGAGCAATCCGGATCGTGCGGTTGCTGCGGCAGAAGAGTTGATGGACATGGTTCCGGGGTCGGGGCACTTGGTGCATATGCCTTCGCATATTTTCATTCGTGTGGGTCGGTATGAGGATGCGGCGGCGTCGAACATGACGGCGATCGCGGCGGACCGGGCGTACTTTGCTGATGCGCCGGAGCCTGGGTTGTATGCGATGTATTACGGGCACAACCTGCACTTCTTGTCGTTCGCTTCGATGATGTCGGGGAACTATGAGCAGGCGATGGGGGCGGCGCGTGATCTTGAGGCGGAGATTCCGGAAGCTGCGTTGCGCGCGTATGCGGGGTTGATCGAGGGGATCATGCCCAGCTCGTTGCATGTGCTGATCCGGTTTGGGAAGTGGGAAGAGATCTTGGAACAATCGGATTATCCCGAGTGGCGGTTTATGTCGCGGGCGACATGGTCGTATGCGCGTTCGGTGGCGTGTAGCGCGCTTGGGAGAACGGAACAAGCTCGCGAGGAGATGGCGGAGTTTGAGCGTCGGGTCGAGCTTGTTCCTGAGGAGTGGTATGTGTTCAGTAACAAGGTGCATGATGTGCTGCCGATTGCGCGGGCGATGATGAAGGGGGAGTTGTTGTATCGCGAGGGGAAGAAGGACGAGGCGTTTGCGTTGATGCGCGAGGGGATCGCGCGAGAGGATCAGTTGGTGTATGACGAGCCGCCAGCGTGGATGCTTCCGGTGCGGCATGCGTTGGGGGCGTTGCTTGTCGAGAGCGGCGAGTTTGCTCAAGCGGAGAAGTTGTACCGCGAGGATCTGAAGAAGAATCGCGGGAACGGGTGGGCGCTGGTTGGGCTCCGCGAGTCGCTTGCTGGTCAGGGGAAGATGGGGGAGGCGATGGCGCTGGATGGGAAGATTGAGCGGGCGTTTGCTTCGGCGGACACGGTTGTGGAATCTTCGTGTTTCTGTGCTCCGTGATGGATTTTGGTTGAAAAACGATCTTTGACCCGCTTGAAAGAGCGGGTTTTTTGATGTCTCAGGACTGATTTGGAAAATATAGGTTACGCGGTGTCAATTATTATTGACACGGAGCCGATGGTGTATACAATATTTGACATGCCGGTGGACCGGCGTGGTTTGATGACTGATTTCCGTTGAGGAACAGAAGGGATTTGAGATGAACGACGCAGGGACGGGGTATTCGTTTGGGTTGGGATCGAACTGGTTGGTGCTGCTTTCGACGGCGGTGATTTATCCGGCGGTGCTGATCGTTGGATTGATGGGCGAGTGGGATGTGTTTGCGCTGACGGTGATGCTGTCGATCGGGGTGGTGGTGCAGGTTGTGGTGCTTGCGATTGGTCACATCGGGCTGGCGATGCTGACGAAGAAGGAGCCTGACGATGAGCGGATGAAGCAGATTCAACAGTGGGCTTCGCGGATGTCTGGGATTGTGTTGTCGGTTGGGGTGATGTTGTTGGTGATGATGCTCATCGGTCGGGCGATGGTGCAGACTGTGGGTGGCGGGGACGGTGGGGGTGGTGATGTTGATTTGCTGCCGGTGTATTTGTTGTTTGGGGTGTTTATTGTGTCGGAGTTGGTTCGGTATGGGTTGTTGATCTTTGGGAGTAGGGCATGAAGCCGACGAAGGTTGAGAACCGGATTCGGGAGTTGCGGTTTCATGCTGGGGAGATGACGCAGCAGTCGCTTGCGGAGAAGATTGGGGTGAGCAGGCAGACGGTGGTGGCGATTGAGAAGGCGAAGTATTCTCCGACGCTTGAGCTTGCGTTTCGGATTGCGGGGGTGTTTGGAGAGCCGATTGAAGGGGTGTTTTCGTTTGCGTCAGAAGATGGGGGTGAGGGATGAAGAAGCGGACGGTTTGGTTTGGGGTGCCGATGATTGTTGTGCGGATGATCATCCGCACTTTGTTGCTGCCATTGTCCGTTATGTTGGTGTATTACTTTGTGTTCGTGGTGCTGATGCAGCTCGATATCATACCGTTGGATTGGCTGTTCAATCCGGCTGGCGTGATGGTTCTGATTGGGGGGCCTGGACTATTGGTGTCGGTTTGTATTTGGATTTACGGGATTCGTGTAAGTCGATTTATGAAGCGGCTTCAGATGGCGGATGGGCGGATGTGTTTTGGGTGTGGGTATGAGATCGGTGATGGGCTTGAGCGGTGCAGCGAGTGTGGGGGGGAATGGTCGCTGGATGATTTGAATCGAGGGTGGCGGAAGCGGGTTTTGGGGGAGAAGGGGTGAGGGGTTTCAGAAGAGAAGACCCCCTCCGTCTGCTGCGCAGACACCTCCCCCGCAGGCGCGGGGGAGGAGAGAAGATGTTTGGGTATTGCTTTGGGGTTGAGGTAGCGGGAATTGTTGGGGGCGAAGAAATAGGAAGACCCTCACCCCGGCCCTCTCCCTGGGGGAGAGGGAGGAAGAGGTTTTGGATTGAGATTGATTGGGTGCTGTGTAGGGTTAGGTGGTGAGGATGGATTGTTTGTCGGTCCAGAGTTTTTCGATTCGTTCGATGAAGGCGGGGGATTCTGGGAGGGACTGGGCGCAGGCGATGAGGAGGTCGATCATTCCTTGGTAGTCGTCGATGCCGACGTGTTCGCGTCCGACTCTTGGCGGGGTGCCGAAGGTTTGTTCGTGGGTTCCGGCTTGTGCTTCGGTGAGGTTGGCCATGTTGTGGTAGTTTCCGAGGGGGAGGCAGACGCAGGTGGAGGTGTAGCCATAGGCACAATACACACTTGCTTCGCAGGCGCCTCCGGCCATGAGTTTGCGTTGCCAGCGCCAGGCGGAGAGGTCGGCGTTCTTTTGTGATGCGACGGGGGTTGCGGGTCCGCCTGCGATGGTTTCAGCGACTTTGGCGATGGCGCCGGTGAGGTCTGGGGAGAAGATGGAGATGCGGTCTCCGACGCGGACGATGGGTCCTGCGTGGATGGGAGAGTCTGGGAAGGCGCGGGAGTTTTCCAGCGCGATGATGCGCGAGTCTTTGGGCATGAAGGTGTCGCGGGATGCGCCGATGGCGCCGATGAAGCCGACCTCTTCGGCTCGGGTGAGGAGGATGCGGGTGTCGTTTGGGCAGTGGAGGTGGCGGAGCTCATCGAGGGCGGCGAGGGCGGCTGCGACGGCGGCGAGGTCGTCGCAGGCGTTGGTGTAGAGGATTTGCTTGCCTTCTTCGTCCTCGATGATTTCTTGGTCTGGGAGGTCCCAGGTGGCGATGGAGTTCAGGTCGATGGGGCGGGGCTGGTCGAGGACGGCGTGGTAGCGTTTGTACGGTGGCTTGTTGTCGGGGTCGGATTCGGTTTCTGGTTTTACTTCTTCGCTGATGGTCGCGACGGTGAAGTCGTTGGGATCGGAATCGGTGGGGGTGTGGATTCTGATTTTGGCGTCGGGGAAGTAGTCGTCCATGACTCCACCTCGGAACTGGAGGACGAGTTCTGCTTTGGAGAGGATTTCGTCGACGACGAAGGCGGGGTGGTCGAGGTGTCCGGTGAAGTAGATGGGGTTGTCGGTTTTGGGGTTGTTGTCGATACGGATTTCGATGTTGCCGTGGGCGTCGGTTTTGGAGGTGAGGTCTGGTCGCTCGTTGAGCCAGTTGGTGATCCAGGCGATGACGCGGTGTTCGTGACCGGCGGCGGTGGGGATGGCGGTGAGTTCTTTGAGCCAGTTGATGTGGGCGTCCCGGCGGTCGGTGGGGACGGCGTGGAGGGGTTTATCGGGGGTTGTGTTGTCTGAGGTTTTTGGGGATGATGTGCTCATGTGGTAGGGTAGGGCTTGAGTGTGGCGGATTGGTGTGCCGATGGTGTGGTAGTGGGGTGTGTCTTGGTGTAGAGTGTTGGGGCAGGTATTGGCCGTTTCGTTTGTTGAGGCGGCACTGACAGGAGATCTTGCGATGACTCATATTATTGCTGAGCCTTGTATTGCTACGAAGGATACGGCGTGTGTGGATGCGTGTCCGGTGGACTGCATTCATCCGACGAAGGATGAGCCGGACTTTGCGACATCGGACCAGTTGTATATTGATGCGGATGTGTGCATTGATTGCGGGTTGTGTGTGGATGAGTGTCCGGTGCAGGCGATTTTCCAGGATGAGGATTTGCCTGACGAGTGGTCGAAGTACACGCAGATCAATATTTCGTATTACGAAGACAAGTGAGCTTCGATTAGCTCTGATTTGAATTGGAAGACGCACGGTTTTGGCCGTGCGTCTTTTTTTGGTTGGTGTATACAAAGAAGAACACAGGCGGGACGCCTGTGCCACGGGTTTTGGGTGTGTGGTAGAGCTCTTTACGCGGCTTCGGAGAAGTCGTCTTCGAAATCGGTCAGGTCATCGGAGAGGTCGTCGGAGGCGCCGAAGGCGGCTTCGAAGGCTTCGAGGGCTTCGTCGGTGAGTTCTTGTTCGGTCTTTGGGCCTCGGCTCGATGCGGTTGATCCGACTGAGAGCTGGTTGGATTCGGCGGCGGTGAAGCGGGTGGCCCAGCGGTCGGGGCGGACATTGGCGGGGGAGTGTGGGGACTCCATCCAGTCTTCGGCGTTGGTGAGGTTGAGTTCGCTGGACATGGTTTTGCGGTATCCGAGGAGGCGGACGACCTCGAGGACATCGGTCCATGTGGGGAACATGCGGTCATTGCCTTTTTTGAACGCGTCGATGGCCATGAGGAACAGGAACTGTTCTGGGGTCATCTCGCCTTCTTCGGCGGACTTGGTGAACTCGGAGAGGCGGCGTCCTCGGCCTCGTTTGCGTTCGAGTCCGGTGGTGGGGTCTTTGGCGTTTGATTTCTTGGAGGAGACGACTTTGCCGGTGGGTTTGGGGGTGGAGTCGTCTGCTGGGGAGTTGAAGTCGCGTTGTTCGAGACCGAGTCGGCGGTCGATGACGGTGCCTGGGGGCGGGGTGCCTGTGCGGTCTTTGCGGCGGTCACCGGTGCGGCGGGCGTTGTTTGAAGGTGTGTTGTTGGTCTGTTTGTTTGGCATCGGCGATTCCTCCTATGGGAGCCGCCGGATGGTTTATGCTGGAAACCGGCGGTTCTCAGAAGTCATCTTCGTCCAGATCGGCTTCGGTCTCGAGATCATCGTCGTCTTCGTCGAGATCGTCGTCGTCATCGTCGTCGTAGTCGTCGTCTTCGTCTTCATCCTCATCGCCGAGGAAATAGGCTTCATCCTCATCAACATCATCACCGGAACCGCAGAGGGGGCTTTCGGACCAGTGTGGTGTGATAACTGTTGAGTCGTTGCTGAAATCGAAGCGGTCCGATTTTGGGCTTGCCGCTGGCGAGGCGAGCGTGTGGTTGTGCTGTGTTGTGAGTTGTTGGATCATTTGTGCTACGGCTTGCATTGTGTGAATCTCCGCGGGGCAAGTCTGCTGTTGTCTGGTGTGGAAAGAGTCATCGTTTGTCGCCACTTTATCCCGTTTGACGGGCGTGTCAATGGTTGGAAGTGGGAGTTGGTGCGGTTTTGTTCGCAGAGTTGGGGCGGGCGGTTTCAGTGGGATAGGATGGGGTCGATGAATACTGGATCTGATCGGCATGACGGGGGTGTGAACGCGGTAGCGGGGATCTGCGCTGTGTTGCTGCCTGGGCTTGGACATATGGTTTCTGGGCGGATGCATCGCGGGATTCTCGCGATGGTGGGTGTGCTCGGGCTGTTTGGGTTTGGATTGCTGGTGGGGGGGATTGATGCGGTGGATTCCAAGGCGGGGACGGACAAGTTCTGGTTTATGGGACAGGCGATGGTTGGGCCGGTCGCGTTTGGGGTGGACTATGTGCATCAGAATCATTTCAAGGCGTACGACATGAGCACGGGTCAGCTTCGGACGGGGAATCCGTATGAGGCGCGGGTGCACAACGGGGCGCACTGGGTGTGGGAGGCGCTGCCTGCGGATCGGATCGAAGCGGGTGAGCTTGGCGATGCGAATGTGCCTGGGCTGGGTCGGCTCAATGAGATCGCGATGTTGTCGTGTGCGCTTGCGGGGATGTTGAACTTGATTATTTTCTTGGATGCTCTTTTGCCGAGCGGGTATTGGGGGCGTGCGGGGGATGAGAAGGCGGGGGTGGCGTCATGAGTGGTTTGTTGATGACTTTGGCGTACACACCTTTTGTTGATGCGATGTCGGTTCATGAGCAGTGGTATTTGTTGATTGTGCCGATGGTGTTCTTTGTTGCGGTGGGGTACAAGGCGGTGCGTGTGACGGACATGAAGGGGTACTGGCGGAATGTGTTTGCATTTGTGGTGCAGGTGCTTGGGGTGATGGCGGTGCTTGCGATTGGGTTTACTTTGGTGATTACGGTTTTGGTGCCGATGCTTGCGCCGATGCCGGGGTAGGGAAGAGGGGGCTGGCCACTAGCCATTGGCCACTAGGGGAAGAGGATGAGGCGTTGGCGATTGAGGTTGATTTGGCGGTGGGGAGTTACTGTACTTGCGTTGGTGTTTTTTGCTGGGACTGTGTTGTCTTGGTTTTATTACTTTGGTGGCGAGCGCATCAGTGAACGACCTCAAGAACCTGGTAAGCAGTATGTGTGGGGTGAGTATTCTGTGATGGCTGGGGACGGGCGCATTTGGGTGACTCTGATTCCGAACTGCAGTGATGCGTTGAGGTCCGTACCTGTGTCGTTTGGGACTTGGTATGAGTTTCATCGACGAGATGAGTATTTAAAACTGCTTTATTGGATGCAGGGTGGTCCGGTTTATGGGTTTCAAGTTACTCGGCCTACACATGGTGGTGCCGAGTACAGTTTTCATTTTTCTGGTTTCATACCGAGTGGGTTCTTTGGTTTGCTGGGGGGGTGGTCTTGGCATCGGGTATTAAGGAAGCGGAGGCTTGCTTGTCAGGTGCGTTGTGGGTCGTGTGGGTATTTGCTTGTGGGGTTGGATGGTGGGGTGTGTCCGGAGTGTGGGGAGGGAACTAAGTAAGAGCAGACCCCCTCCGTCCGCGGGGCGCGGACACCTCCCCCGGAAGCCCGGGGGAGGAGAGAAGAGAAGACATGGTTTGCCGAAGACGGTCAAACCATGGCACCCGTCAGGTGCTTGGGGTGATGGCGGTGCTTGCGGTGGGGTTCACGATTGTGATTACGGTTTTGGTGCCGATGCTTGCGCCGATGCCGGGGTGAGGATGCAACATTGGGGTGGGTGAGCCGTACTGTGGGGTATGGGCTTGAGGTATTCGAGGACAAGATGGTGTGGTCGGTGGTCGTTGTGGTTGTTTACAGCGGCGTTGATGGTTACGACTGTGGCTTCATTTGTTGTTCGGCCTGGTATTGAATTGCGTAGAGGCACGATTGAGCAAGGGACCAGGCACAGCGTGCGGTTTTCGTATGGCGCGATGACTTATGTACGAAGTGTCTATATAAGCCATGTTTTATATACCCCAGAGTATTACACAGATCAGCAGGTACAAGCTCGCGCCCAGAAAATTCGATGGAGCTCGCATTTGCTAAGTGAGTGGGTCGACTTTCAGGATCTCAGGATGAACCCGGGTCAATCGTCTGGTTTGCAGTTATTTATTCCGGGGCGACCACACCAGTCGGCGTTCAGTGTGCCGCTCGTTTCAATGTC
Source organism: uncultured Phycisphaerales bacterium (assembly GCA_963976955.1). Taxonomy (GTDB): domain Bacteria; phylum Planctomycetota; class Phycisphaerae; order Phycisphaerales; family UBA1924; genus UBA1924. Next base: position 21,042 of record CAXBMD010000001.1, read on the forward strand.
GGTTTTGTTTTTGATGTTGAGTCGGCTTGTGTTTTTGTCTAACCGGAGAAGGCGGCGGGTCCTCGCGGGGTGTTGTGGTGGGTGTGGGTATTCGCTTGCGGGATTGGATGGGGGCGCGTGTCCGGAGTGTGGGGAGGGAACAAAGTAAGAGAAGACCCCCTCCGTCCGCGGGGCGCGGACACCTCCCCCGGAGGCCCGGGGGAGGAGAGAAGACATGGTTTGCCGAAGACGGTCAAACCATGGCACCCGGCGGAAGACATGGAGGAGTCGAACCCACCAACCCACCAATACGACGCCTCCATGCCACCCAGATTCGGAGAGGACCCGACTGCGCCCATGAGGGCGAGATCGGGGCACCCTTTTGATGGGATTACTTGAGGTAGGTGGATTTTTTGTGGGTGTAGGGTTGGTCGAGGTTTTGGATCATGTATCTCAGCGCGTCGATGGCGTGGTCGGAGCCGTCTTTTTCGGGAGTTGGGGAGAGGGGGTTGTCTTGGGGGTAGTGGTAGGTTTCGAGGCACTTGATGAGGTGTTCGCATGATTTGTGGATCATGAGGGTTGGGTGTCCGGTTGCGGGGTTGAGGCGGGTGCGGATGAGGTCGAGTCCTTGGTGGATGGAGGAGCGCGCGTCGCGGATGGTGAGTCCGGCTTTGCGGAGGGCGGCGATGTCGGAGATTCCGGTTTGGAGTCCTCGTTGTCTGCCTGCGGGGTCGACGCCGATCCATGACAAGGGTGTCAATGGTTTGATGGATTTGATGTGGGTGATGTGTTCGTTGAGGGGGACTCCGGCTTGTACATATTCGTGGGTGACCCAGAGGGTGTTGTGTTGGTCGAGTGATGCGAAGAGGACGACGGTGGGTGCGCGGATGCCGAAGTCCATGCCTGCGATGGTTTGGGTGATGGTGTTTGGGTCGGGGAGTTGGTCGGCGATGTGGATGGCGCTGTTGAACTCTGGGAGGACGCAGTCGGAGCGTTTGGGTTTGAGGCAGAGCATCTCGGCGTTCCAGGTGGATTCGCTCACGCGGGATTTGAGCGCGATGGCGTTGTTGATGGTGAGGTGTCCCGGTGTGTCTCCGGCGGCGTCTCTTGCTTTGGCCTTTCCTGAGCATTCTGCGGCGAGCGGGCATGCGCCGTTTTCGGTGAGGCACTCGTGCGTGTCGTCGCATTGGTCGAGGATGTCGACGACTCCCCATTGGAAGAGTTTGCGGTGTTGTTGGTTGGAGTCTTTGGCACTGGTGACGAGTTCGTGCATGAGTCCGAAGGGGACATGGAGTGTGGAGAGGCATTCGATGGAGCCTGGGACGGGCGTGTCTTTACAATGCTTTTCACGGATGGTGAGTTGTGCGGCTTCCCAGACATCGGGGTCGAAGAGTTCGACTTCGTCGCAGCGGAGTTTTTGGACTCTTGTACCTCGGACGGAGGTTTGTGATTGTGCGAGGAGCTCGACGATGGAGCCGTTGATGAGTTTGATCTTTCGTTCGGTGATTTTGCCGTCGATCAACTCATCGAGTGGTTCGGTTGCGAGGAGGGCGCGGAGGTGGGTGTGCATTCGTTTGGCTTGGTCGAGGGATCCGGCGAGGATTCGGATTTCGATGCCTGGCTTGAAGATGAGGTCGAGGAGTGTGGCGATGGCGGCGTAGAAGGTTTTGCCTCCGCCTCGGTTGGCCCAGACGACGCAGTCTCTTGGTTGACGGTCTTCGAAGAAGGCGTGGGCGAGGTATTCGAGTGGGGCGTTGTGGCCTTCGATGAGGGGGGCGGTTGGGACTCGGATGTGGAGGTGGGTGTTGATCCACTCGGCGAGTTGTTGGTCGGTTTGTGGCGGTGAGCCTGCGATGGCGTAGACGGCGTCGTGGTTGTGCTGTTCTTGGTTGTGGTCTTGTTCGTTGTTCATGTGTTCCCCCCTGTGGAATGAATGGTTTATTTGATGTTGAGTGCGCTGATGAGCGCGGCTGTTCTGTTTTGGTCGAGTGCTTTGAGGGCGCGGAGGATTTGGGTGCGCTGTTGTTTGGTGAGGAAGAAGGTGAGGGCGGCGGGGAGGTGGTGTTGGTTGGGTTCTTGGATTGGTTGTGGGACTTGATTGGGTTTCATGCGCGTTGCTCCTGTGTGGCGTGTGTGTATGCGCGGGGTTGGGTGAGGAGCTTGAAGGCGGCGAAGTGGGGGAGTGATTGGTGATGGGGATCGATGTTCTTTGCGCGCGCCCAGGTCTTGAGCTCGCGTTGAAGGAGCGGGTTGGTTTGTTGGTTGTTGATTAGATCGTTCGGTGACAAGTTGAGGTGGTGGAGGCAGTCGAGGAGGCGGAGGTCGGTTGGGGTGTGCTCGATTGGGTATTCGGTCATGCCTGCTGATTTGAGGAATGGGTTTGTTGAACCCATCGCGGCGAGGGCTTCTGTGGCGGGGGTGAGTGGATTGGCGAGGTAGTTGCGGACGAGGGTGGAGGCGATGGAGAGGGCGCGGGAGCGTGGCTCGACGATGATGCGGGCGAGGCGACGAATGTCGGTGTTGATTCGTTTGGCGTTGTGTGATTTGGATGAACCGGTGTAGCGTCCGGGCCAGGCGCGGTCGCGCCAGGATGCGTTAAGGGTGGGGTACGCGACGACGAGGACGCCTGCGAGGATGGGGGATTGGGTGATGGGGCAGATGCGGATGGCGCGGTCGATGCGCGCGATGGAGGCGGGGTCTGTGCCGAGGTAGTGGTGGTGCTTGAGTGCTTGGTAGTCGTCGATTGATCCCGGCTCGTAGATGATGGATTCTTGGGTGTATTGGTTGGGGAGGATGGCGTGATCGGATGCGCTGATGAGGAGATCGGTGTTGAGGTAGGTGGGGAGGTCCTCGTGGGCGGCGGCGGCGATGATCTTGAGAGATGGGTTGTGCTTGAGGAGTGTGTTGATCGAGGCGCAGAGGGATCGCGCGGTGAGGCGGTCGAGGGGGGTGGCGAGTTCGTCGAGGAGGATGGTGGCGTTTGGCAGGGCGGCGTCGATGAGGCGCGCGAGTTGGAGTCGGGATTGTTCGCCTGTTGAAAGCGCGATGGCAGTGAGTGACCAGAGGTTGGGCTGGGCGAGTCCTGCGGAGCTGAGGCGTTGGAGGGTTTGGTTGAGGGGTGTGTTGAAGAGGTTGACGATGGGGAGGGTTGGGTCTGGTGGTGGGAGGTCGGAGGGGGTGATGGTGCTGGGGAGGGATGCTGCGAGTGATTGGAGGAGGGTGGATTTGCCGGCGCCGGATGGGCCTGTGATGAGGGTGAGTTGGGCGCTGTTGATTTGGTGGAGGAGGGGTTTGGGTGGGGGTGCTTTGTGGGTGGTAGATGGTGTGTGTTTGGGGATGAGGCCGAAGGGGAGGAGGGCGTTGGTGGCGCGGTCGGTGATGGTGGCGGGGGTGGTGATGGCTATGGGCGCGAGGGATCGGCGACGGCGCGTTGAGCGCGGTTGATCGCTGGCTATGTTTTTCTTCTTTGTCATGGGCCCACCCCGGTGTTGCGATGATTTGACTATTTTTGGTACTGCTGCTTTGGATACTGCCAGGTTCTGTTGGGGGCGGGGGCGTGCGGCTGGTTGCTTTCGGTGTAGAGGTCGAGGATCGCGGTTCGGTGTCGGCGGACCTGGTGGACTTTGAGGTTGAGGCTGTCGGCGGTTTGCCTTATAGAGTTGCCTGCTTGGAAGAGGGCGCGGGCGACCTTGCGGCGGGTGGGCGACCAGTTGGATGCGTGGGTGATGACGAAGATGAAGGTGGGGTCGTTGAGGCGCGTGATGGCGTTGCGGATTCTTCGGCGGACTTGTCTTGGGTCGAGTTGTACGAGGCGGGCGATGTCGGCGGCGGTTTGTCCGTCGCGGTACATCGCGAGGACGAATGCTTGGTCTGGGCCGACGAGATGCTGGGCTCGGATGGTGATGGTGTCGGCGAGTGCGGTGTTTTGTGAGCGTCTGAGGTCGATGGATGTGGACACTTGGTCGAGCCAATCGGCTTGGTAGGTCTTCGATTTCATATTTTGGCTCCTTTTTATGGCGTTCTACCTTGACATTCCACAAACATGTGTTCACAATAGAGTGAACGATAGAATGAAGATAATACGCTTATTGGAGAACGATTTGCAAGGGTATTGTATGGAGTCTGGTCTATTTCTCGCACAAAAGCGGTCGATGTGTCCCGTTGAGAAGCTGGGTGTGGTGGTCTGGCGTGGTTGATGCGTTGTTGAAGCTTCGGAGTTGTCCACATTCGGTGGGCGGATGGTCTGGAGGATTGGTGCGGAGTCATTCGGATAACGAGGTCGGGTTTGGTGGTGTGATCCATCAGCGGCGCACGGCGTTGCGGTTGTCGCTTGCTGAAGTTGCGCGGCGGGCGGGGTGCGCCAAGTCGTATCTGTCGGCGATCGAGAACGGGATCAAGGGGGTGCCTGGAGAGGAACTCGCGTCGCGGCTTGAGCGGGTGTTGTCGTTTCGTGAAGGTGAGCTTGTGGAGATGGCGATGTGGGCGCGGACGCCTGCGCCTGTGCGCGCGGATGTGGAAGCGTTGCGGCTGCGTGATGCGGCGGGGCGCGAGCTTGCGGCGGCGCTCCGGTCGGAGGATCTTGATGCGGTGCACCGGTCGGGGAAGCTTGCTGCGTTGATCGATGCGCTTGAGGGGAATCCGAGGGAGGAGAACGAAGAGGATTGCGGGGATCAGGCGCGGGGCGGGATTGAGCGGATGGAACTGCCGATGGAGATCCCGCTGATTAACAAGGTGACGGCGGGGTATCCGGGTTCGTTTACGGATCTTGGGTATCCGGCGCGGGTTGCTGATGAGTATGTGCGCGCGCCGGATGTGCATGATCCGGATGCGTTTGCGGCGCGGGTGGTTGGGGATTCGATGGAGCCGGTGTATCGGGAGGGTGACATTGTGGTGTTTTCACCGTCGCGTGTGGTGGAGTCGGGGATGGACTGCTTTGTGCGGCTTGAGCCTGATTCGGAGACGACCTTTAAGCGGGTGTACTTTGAGACGGGTGAAGATGGGGCGGAGATGATCCGGATACAACCCATCAACAACGCGTATGGCGCGATGGTGGTGGAGCGGGAGGCGGTCGCGGGGTTGTACGCTGGGGTGAGTGTGACGCGGGTGATTGGGTGAGGAAGAAGGGACTGGGGACTGGGCACTAGCGACTGGAGCGAGGAGAAGACCCGACTGCGCCGAAGCGGCGAGTCGGGGCACCCTTGCATTGGCGTGGTTTTGATTCTGTGTGTTTAGCCTGCGATGATGTATTGTCGGAGGGATTTGACTTCGATGTTGAGGTCGGTTGCGAAGGCGGCGTTGAGGTCTCCGATGGAGACGATGCCTGCGAGGGGGTGCTTGGGGTTGTTGTGGTCGATGACGGGGATGTGGCGGATTTTGCAGTCGGTCATGAGGTGGCGGACTTCGTCGAGTGAGGAGTCGGGGGTGCAGTGGATGACTTCTTTGGTCATGACTTTGGAGATGGGGGTTGAAGCGGGATCGAGTTGTGCGGTGACGATGCGGGTGAGGATGTCGCGTTCGGTGATGATGCCTGCGATGTTGTTGAAGGTGTCGGTGACGATGAGCGATCCGATGTGGTGCTCGTTCATGAGTTTGGCGGCGTCGAGGGCTGTGGAGGCTTGTGGGATGGTGTGGACGCGTTCGATGCGGTGTGTGGCGTGATCGCCATCGTTCCAGTGTTGTTTGTGCGCGAGGAGTTGTGCAACGGTGTTCATGATCGATTCCTTTCGAAATGATCAGCGGCCGGTCCTCTTAGGGAAACAACTTGTTGGGACGGCCTTTGGTGGAGGGGGCCGATGATCTTGGTTGGGTTTATTATGCATATTTTGGGGTGAATTGGAAGAAGATTCTGTACAGACAGGGTTTGCGGCGTTCCGGGGGGCTTTTTAGATAGGATTTTGTTGCAAAGTCTAGTTTTTTTCACCATACCAAGTGCTGTAAGAAAGTCGATCTAGGGCGTCTTTGTTGATGAGTGTGTGGTCGATGTCGCGGCCTTGGATGCCGTTCATTGTGAGATCGAAGCCGGCGCCAAAGGCGGGTTCGATTGCATTCCGGGTTGCGTAGCGGAATGCTGAGCCATCGACTGCGACGGTTGAGGTTGCGAAGAGTTGTGTTTGTGCGGCGGACTGCCAGAAGCGGACTTCTGGGCTTGTTTCTACGCAGAAGCCGAAGAACTCGTAGAGGAGGGTCTTTGAGGAGGGGAAGGTGACATTGTGGAGTCGTTGTGGTTGGACAATAAGGTTGTTGTACTCTGTGTTTTGTGTGAGTGATTGTGGTGTGATGTGGAAGGCGCCGGAGAGGTCGAAGAGGGGTTGGCGTCTGAAGCCGTCGGTGAGGAGGTCGACATTTGGCCATTGCCCTGTGAATGTGGGGTCGTAGGGTGGTTGGTCTGGGCACATCATGGATTGTGGCCAGAGGTCACCGGTCCAGTATTCTGGCATGATGTTGACCCATTGGGAGTGGGAGAAGCCGTTGGTACCACCGACGCGGATGGATTCGAGCGCGGGGTTGGTGATGGTGTTGACGGTGTAGCCTGCGAAGGGGAGGAAGCCGCGGTTTTGGTCGGTGTATTGGGTGACGGCGAAGCTGGCGTTGCGGATGCGGGTGAGGCAGACAAGTTCTGAGCTGGTTTGTTTGACGGAGGAGAGGACGGGGAAGAGGATGGCGATGAGGAGCGCGACGATCGCGATGACGGCGAGGAGTTCGAGGAGTGTGAATGCTTTTCGGGGCATGGGAGGCCCTCCTGGATGTCCAGTTGAAACATTACCATGTAGATCGTGTTGATGAAAGGTGGCTGTTGATAATTATGTGAAATTGATGGAGCTTTGTGTGCACTTGACAGGATGGGCGGGGGGGGGTAGTCTGAGGTGGTACGCAGATTGAATGTCCAGCAAGAGAAGGAGAACGGTGATATGCGTGGTCGAATAACTGTTTTATGTGGATTGACTTGTGTTGCGGCGACGGCCTCAATTTCGTTGGGTCAACTTGGGGGTGTTTGCTTTAAGCGATCAAAGCTACCCATGATTCAACCATCAGAATACACCGTTAGTTGTGGGCTGTATACTGTATGCCCTCGTGGTTATTTATGCTATTTCGGGAACACATCTGCCGAAGCGAATGCGCCTATAGAAAGGGTATATGATTGCATCGAGTATGTGGGCGGATCAGGGACTGTCGGAGATTGCAGCGGCGGGATCCCTAGCGGGATACAACCCGAAGAGCCATTCACATATACAGGGGTTGACCAGAACTGTCATAAGAAATGTTTGTCCAGTCCACCGGCGTAGGCATGATCGTGTTGCAAATCAAGCAATGTAAGTTGTGTGTTGCAATTGTGATACTGTCTTTTGTATGCGCCCGAAGTGTCGGCGATATACCAGCAGAGTCGTTGCAAGAGTTGTATTCTGATCTTGATGGGTTGGTGATGACAGCGACGATGGATGGCGGGGATGGGCGGATTGTGTACGCGGTGCATGAGGACGGCGCTTTTTCGTATGAGCAGTACAGCAAATCGTTGTATTTTCAGTATTATGAAGGGCATCGGGATGTTGAATCAGAGTGGGAGACTCACCCGGCGCACTTTAATTATTATGACGGCGAATATATTTTGCTCTCATCTGCTCCGTTTGACCCAGCGGGTATGTATGAACAGGTAAAGCTCAAAAAACCAATTGTGCCCGGCTCGAAAGTTCAGCAGTTAGGTTGTTTGTGGCCGCTGTTGCCAGGGCTGATTCAGCGGGGTGTATTTGAAACCGACGCGAGTGGAAAGCATGTTCTTCGAGTTGAAGAACTTTCTTTGCAAGTGATCTTTAATAACCGAGGCTTTGTACAACAGGTTGTGTGGACTTCGGGCGATGGAAAGACGATTGGTCGTTGGAAGTATTCTGGGTACTCGAATGATCCCAATCAGATTTTACCAACGGAAATGACATTTTGGATCGGTCCAATAGCCGAAGACGGTCTCGAAACGGATCGCGGTCATGTACACTCATTGCTTGTGTTTGATCAAGATCCCGTGCGGATTGAAGACCAACTCCTGTTTTCTGACGAACACAAAGTGTTTTATCGCATTGATGTAGACACCAAAGATGTTTTTGATCCTGAGGGTGAGTTCGCGTACAACGAAGACGAGATGGCGGCGGAATACTTGGCGGCTCTTGGGAAAGGGAATCCGAAGCGGACCCGTTGGGTGCTTCTCTCGGTTCTTGGGGTGGTTGTTGTTGGGTCTGTGTGGGGACTGCGGCGGAGGATTGCGTGATGGGCGGGGTGCGGGGAGCGGTGCCGGGGGTGTTGCGTATTGGAGTGGGTGGATTTTTCCTGTTTGCCGTGGTGATGAAGCTGACGAATGTGACGACGACGCAGCACGGGCTGGAGTCTGGTGTTGCGGCGTTTGCTTCGGCGATTGAACGGGGCGGGGTGGTGCCCGCGTCGTTTGTGGGTGTGGTTGCGGCGGCGGTGCTTGGGATTGAGGTGGTTGTTGGGGTTGGGTTGTTGTCGCATCGGGCGGTGAAGCACTGGGCATCGGTGGCGGTGGTGTTCTTGTTTGTGCTCACGGGGTACCTGTTGTTTTTGCAGATTCGTGGGAAGACGCCTGAGTGTGGGTGCATCGGGCAGTGGGATTCTTCGATCCCGGTGAGTATTGGTCGGAATGCGTTGCTTTCGTTGGCGTGTGTGCCATCGCTATTGCAGAAGCCTGTGGTCGCAGGGGATCAGGTGAGGGGTTTGGAGTAGGCAACCGGGGGTGTTTGGGGTGCGTACAGGTGGCTCGGGGGGGAATAGGCGCTATTGTTTGGGCTGACAGGACTTGAGTAGTAGATCGGGCGCTCTTTGGGGTGCTCTGAAACCGGAGCGGATGACCTATGGCGAAGATGTTTTACACACTTGACGAAGCGGCGGCCAAGCTTGGGATGACGACGGACGAGGTGCAATCGCTCGTTGAGTCCGGTCAGCTGCAAGAGTTCCGGGATCGTGACAACTTGATGTTCAAGGTTGACCAGGTCGATCTGCTGGGTGGGGACGAGGATGATGATCTCGGAGAGATCACGCTCGCGGACACCGGGATGGGCGGGACTGCGGCGGGTGGGTCTGCTGGGATCGATCCGATCTCGCTGAGTGCTTCTGGGAGCGCGAGCGCGTTGTCGCTTGAGTCCACCGGCGATGCGACCGGCGTTTCGATCTTCGACGCTGAAGACGACGACACCGAAGCGAACGCGGAGACTCTGGTTTCTGGCGGGGGCATCGGTGGGATGGCTCTTGGTGGGTCTGGGACGGGTCTTGGCGGATCGGGTTTCGGGATGGACGCTGGGGCGAGTGGTTCGGGATTGGCGCAGCTTGCGTTTGAGCCTGACGACACATCGCTTGGCGGGAACCTGCTTGATGATTTGGCCTCGGATTCTCAGGGCGCTTCTTCGCTTGGAGCTTCGGCGCTTGGCGAGAGTGCGGTGGGTGCTTCGATTGCTGGGGGCGCGTTGTTTGAGGGTGCTGTGGAAGCACCGAGCGCGTTCTCTTCGCAGAGCGGTGGGATGATGGCGATGCCTATGGGCGAGGCGTACGACGGTCCATCTTCTGGATTGTTCGGCGGGATCGCGCTTGGTTCGCTGCTGGTCTTGATGCTTGCGATGGGCGTGATGATCTTGGGTCTGAGCGGCGGGTCGAGTTCGGTGCTTGGGTCGGTGGATCAGAACATGCTCTACATGGTGATGGGCGGCTCGTTTGTGCTGATGCTGATTCTTGGCGGGATCGGTTGGGCGATGCTCCGCAAGAGCTGAGGCCGGCTAAGCGACTGTTGAAATCAATGAATGAAGTCCCGCTGATTGGCGGGGCTTTTTTTGTGGGGGTGTTGGTGCGGTTGTCGCTATGATTGGTGCATGGTGTATCTGGATCACAACGCGACGACGAGGCCGACTGCTGGGGTGGTGGAGGCGGCGCGGGTGGCGATGGTTGATGTGTGGGGGAACCCGTCGAGTGTGCATCGGTTTGGTCAGGAGGCGAAGCATTCCGTTGAGGTCGCGCGGGGGCGGATTGCTCGGCTGCTTGGGGTCAAGGGTGGCGGGCGCGGGGTGGTGTTTACGGGCTCTGGGAGCGAGGCGATTGGGCTTGGGATTTCTGGTGTGATGCGCGCGATGGCGGGGACCGGGCGGCGGGTCGTGGTGACAAGCGCGGTCGAGCATTCGGCGGTCAGGGAGCTGTGCGAGCAGCTTGAAGCGGCGGGGATGATCGAGCTGCGGACGGTTGGGGTGGATGGTGACGGGGTGGTTGATTCTGTGGCTCTTGGAGAGGCGGTGGATGACTCAGTGGGGATGGTGAGTATTCAGTGGGTGAATAATGAGACGGGTGTGGTGCAGGATGTGGGGAAGATCGGCGAGCTGTGCCGGGCGCGGGGGGTGGTGTTTCATTGCGACGCGACGCAGTGGGTGGGGAAGATGGAGACTTGTGTGGATGGGGATGATTCGGCGATTGGATCGTTGATTGATGTGCTGACTTGCTCGCCTCATAAGTTTCATGGGATGAAGGGGGTGGGTGTGTTGTGGGCGCGGTCGGATTCGCAGCGGCGTGTGCGGATGGTGCCGATGATTCCGGGGAATCAGGAGCTTGGTCGTCGCGGGGGGACGGAGGCGGTGCCTGCGATTGTGGGGGCTGGGGTGGCGGCGATGGAAGCGACGGAGTGGCTGGCGATGGGCGGCGATGAGCGGGCGCGTTTGGAGTCGATGCGTGATCGGTTGGAGCGGTCGATCGTTGAGCGTTGCAGCGCGATCATGGGGGAAACGGTGGCGGTCAACGGCGGCGGTGCTCGGCGGATGTGGAACACGACCAATGTCGGGTTCCCGGGACTCGAGAACGAGGCGCTGCTGCTGGCGATGAGCGAGCGGGGGCTGTGCGCTTCGGCGGGTGCGGCGTGCGCGTCGGGATCGCTTGAGGCGTCCGGGGTGCTGGTGGCGATGGGGGTGAGCGAGCGGATCGGGCGCGGGTCGGTGCGGCTGAGCATGTCGCGGGAAACGACGGATGCGGAGATTGAAGAGGGGATCGAGATTGTGTGCAAAGCGGTCGAGGTGGTGGGGAGGTCGATGGTGTGATGGCGGGGCATGAGTTCAACAAAAACGATCAGGAATCGCAAGAGCCGGCTCGGCATGATCCGCTGGCGCGGCTGCGTGGGTTCCGGGTGCGCGCGGAGCGCGGGCGAGGGATCAGCGAAGACTGCGCTGGGGTGATGCGTTCGCTTGAGCGGGTGAGCAAGGACCAGTCTTCGGTGGGGGGCGCGTGGGAGACGACGGCTCCGGATGATCTTCGCGAGCTTGGGTGGGTGATCGGTCTTAAGGGTGGTCGGCTCGAACTTGGTGTGGAGAACGCGGGGGCGCGGCATCGGGTGGATCGTTGGCTGCGTGGGGGCGGGCTCGAGCTGATGCGGGAGATCGGGAAGGTGCGGATCAAGTCGGTGGTGCTTCGGATTGCGTCGCGGGATATGGGTGATGACTGAAGAGGTGGGGCTCATCAAGAGAGGTGTTTTTGATGTTGCAGAGGAGCAAAATTAGACGGATGGGTCTTTTTGGTGGGTTTGGCTTTGACAGGGGGATGAAAATATGCGAGTATGCGCTGTCGGCGTCGTGGCTGACGGGTTCTTTGTGATCATTCGATCCGCTCCCGTGCTGTCATCCTTGTGATGATGGGGTCTCGTTTAGCGTGTGGTTTCATGCTGGGCAAGTTGGGAATGTGTTGGGTGATCAGAAGCAGGCTTGAGCGTTTTGATCACAGATCCTCCTGTGTGATCGACCTCGGGACAAAGCAGCATTCCTCGTGGGGTGCTGCTTTTTTTTGTGCGGGGATGGTGGTTTGTTGTCGAGAAGACACGGCTTGCCGAAGACGGTCAAGCCGTGGCACCCTGCTTGGTTGCCGAGTTTCGGGCCGCTTCGTGGATCGACCAGTAGTGGGTGAAGCTGGCGTTGAAGCTGAAGTCTTTCATGTACTCGACGGCGTTGGTGGACATCTTGGCGCGGCGGGTTGGATCGAGCGCGAGTTCGACGAGTGCGTCGGTCCATGCTTTTTGATCTTCGATGGGGAGGACGAGTCCGGTTTCGTGTTCTGGGTTGTTGTGGTTGATGACTTCCTTTGGGCCGCCTTGGTCGGTGGCGATGACGGGGACTCCTGAGGCTTGTGATTCCATGACGACTTGTCCGAGGGTGTCGGTGGTGGAGGGGAAGGCGAAGAGGTCGCAGGAGGCGTAGAGGGTGGCGAGTTCTTGGGCGTGTTTGAAGCCGAGGAAGTATGCGTCGTGGTTCTGGAGTTTGGATTGCATTTCTTTGCGGTACGGGCCGTCACCGATGATGATGAGTTGTGCTGGGGTGCCTGAGGCTTCGATGCGTTGTTTGATGCTTGGCCAGTATTGGGTGAGGATGGGTAGGTTTTTCTCGGTGGAGACTCGGCCGCAGAAGAAGAGTTTGAAGCCATCCTCAGGGACGCCGAGTGGTTTCCAGATCGATGGGTCTCGGTGCGATTTGGAGAATTGTTTGTTGTCGAAGCCTGGGGTGAGGCGGACGAGTTTTTTTGGGTTGATCCCGAGGTTGATGAGGCGGGATTCGTAGTCTGCGGATCTTGAGAAGACGGCGGCGAACTGTTTGTAGAAGGTGCGCATGAGGGTGCGGCAACCTGAGGACATGAAGCTGTTGTCGAAGAGTTCGTCGATGTATGCGGGGAAGTCCGTGTGGTAGACCCCAGTGATGGGGACGCGCATGAGTTTGGCGGCGAGCATCCCGACCATTCCCACGGCGCCGGGGGTGGAGATGTGGATGACATCGGGGCGGTGATCCTCGGCGGCTCTGAGCATCGTGAGCATCGGGGGGATCGCGAGGTCAAGGGTGTCGTATCCCGGCATGGGTCTGGCGTAGAGGGGGGTGAAGTTGGTGATGTTGGGGAGGTGCTTGAGGTGGTCGGGGAACTCGATGCGGGTGGAGGTGAAGACGGTGAGGTCGTGGTGTGTGCGGTGGGCGGTGGCGGCGGTGTTTTGGATGAATCGGCAGACGCCGTTGATGTCGACGAGGGTGTCGGTGAACTTGAGGACGCGGGTTGGGGACTTTGAAGGGTGTTCCAATGGATGTTCCGGGGGTGCGAGTTTGGGTGTAGGGAGGTTACGCCGAGGGTTTGTTGGGGGAGTGGCGGGTGGTGTTGTGGTTGTGTGAAGATGGAGAAAAGAAAAACCCCGCGTCGGGGGGATCGACGCGGGGCGTGAGCGGGCTTTCCCGGACTGCGCGGCTGCTCGGCACAGCTGCGTATGGGACGCCGGGGATTGTGTTGCCCGCTGGGACTCGGGTGAACTATGCGAAATGTGGTGTGGGTTGTCGCGTGGAGTGGTGGAATGGATTGTGGTGTGGGTGGGGATGTGCGGGATGGGGGGAATGGGTTGGTTTGTTGAGTGGGGTTGGAAGTTGGCGCATGAAAAAACCCACGCGGTGCGTGGGTTGTGTGTGCGGTCTGTATCTGTTGGTTTAGTAGGGCTTGACTGTGTTGTGGAGGCGCGATGGGCGGTTGAGGTGGAAGACACGGTCGAAGTCGTTGTTCATGGCGCGGATGTCGGTGTCGATGACATACGCGTGTGTGTTGGCGCGGTCGCTTGCTCTACGGGCGAGGGTGTGCATCGCGGGGGATGGGTTGGCGCGGATGGAGCCAATGTTGCCGGCGTGCTTGTTGGATGATCCGGAGCAGGCGGTGAGGGAGAGGAATCCTGCGGTGAGGATGATGGAGGCGGTTGCTTTGGTCCGGGTGTTCATGTTGGGGAGTCCCTTGGGTACTTTTGGGGGGCTTGGATTGTGACGGGGTCACGATAGCGCGGTTTGGTTGTGTGTGTCCACTATACGGGAGATTGGGGGGTGATGTTTCGTGTTGGTGGGTCACAAGTTGTGATCGTGGATGAAATCATTTTTATGTGGACTGAGGTTATCCACTTGTTGTACTCAATTGTGATGAATGTTGGTGTGGGGGGCTTGTGTTTGGGTGTGGATGTGGTAGTGTTTTGGTGACGATGCGTCCTGGTCAGCTGGGGTTGAATTCGATCCCTATGAGCCTCTGATTGGGAGCCAAGGCGTTACTGAACGAAGATCATGCCTCCAAAGTGTGGACGATCGGGATTCGGGCCAAGGCACCCACCTTGATATCAGGGTTTCGGATACCACTGCTGGCTGTTCGCGTCGTTTTTTTATGCGCCAAATTACGCTTGGGTGGCCCCTCGGATGGGGTTGGGCTCGGATCTGACCGATACACGAGCGTTGTGGGGTCGATTCTGTTGAATCGATCCGTGTGGATTCTCGTCGCTCGCCGTTGAAGGGGCTCGCTATGCCCATCCCGTCTGTCCCGGTCAACTCTGTAGAGACGATCCGTGTGGATCGGTTATTGATTCGGTGCGATGATCGCCGGGGTGTGATCGCGGCGGTGACCGCTGCCGTGGCTGATGCGGGTGGGAATGTGCTTGATGCGGATCAGCACGCTGACCCTATGACGGGCGCGTTCTCGATGCGTCTTGCCTTTGAGGGTCTTGAAGACCGGGCGGGGCTGCGTTGTGTTCTTGATTCGATGAATATCCAGTACCATATCCGCAGCGCCAGTCCTTGGGCGCGGGTTGCGATCTTGTGCAGCAGGCAGACTCATTGTGTCGCGGATCTGATGTGGCGTGCTTCGATCGGGGAACTCCCGGCCCGCGTGATGCGGGTGATTTCCAATCACCCGGATGCGGGGGACCTGGCACGGACCTTCGGGTTTGCGTTCGAGATGCTTCCGGTGTCGCGGGAGACCAAGAAAGCACAGGAAGAGCAGATCATCAAGCTGCTCGAAGAGGATGGTGTGGAACTTGTTGTTCTCGCACGCTATATGCAGGTGCTCAGCGCGGAGTTTGTCGAGAAGTATGCGGGACGGATTATCAACATCCACCACAGCTTTCTTCCCGCGTTCGCGGGGGCCAAGCCATACCACCGCGCGTTTGAGCGCGGCGTCAAGCTTATCGGTGCGACAGCCCACTATGTGACCCAAGAGCTTGATGAGGGCCCGATCATCGCCCAGAGTACGGCGCATGTCTCACACAAGGACTCGGTTGAGGACATGATCCGCAAGGGGCGGGACCTCGAACGGGTTGTTCTCGCTCAAGCGGTCCGCATGCACCTTGAGGACCGGGTTCTGGTGGACGGGGCGCGGACTATTGTGTTTGAGTGACTGCCTGCCGGGGTGGCAGTCGGGGACGCAAGGGGCAGTGGGGAGACCGAAAATCACGGCTTTAGATGCCTGGAGCGGATTCATTGTCTGGCGCGCGGTTTGCAACTTGTGTTCGTGCATGCTGATAGGTATGCAGAATGGAGGATGTACACATGATGGACCGTATAACAACTTTGGCGCAGCAAGCTTTGGCGAGCGCGCAGCAGGCGGCACTTGGGGCTTCGAACCCTGAGGTTGGATCGTTGCATATTTTGGGGGCGTTGATTGAGGATGAGTCGGGGCCTGGGGTTTCGATTCTTAAGCGGATCGGCGTGAATCTCGGTAAACTCCGCGGCGAGGTGGGCAACGAGCTCAAGCGGCTGCCTACGACCAGCTCGGGCGCGGGGCAGAGCGGGCGCGAGGTGATGGAGATTCTGGGGAAAGCGGACGCGAGCGCGAAATCGATGGGCGATTCATTTGTATCGTGCGAGCATTTGCTCGTGGCGCTCTCGCAGGTGAAGGGCGCGGCGCAGGAGCTGTTGAAAATCAATGGCGCGGACACGAAGGTGATCGAGACCACGATCGCGGCGATTCGTAAGGCGTCCGGTGTCGAGAACATCACCGATGCGGGTGGTGAAGCGTCGTTTGAGGCGCTGGGGAAATACTCGATTGATCTGACCGAACTGGCGTCGAGCGGGAAGCTTGATCCGGTGATCGGTCGAGATGAAGAGATCCGCCGGTGCATGCAGGTGCTCTCGCGTCGGACCAAGAACAACCCGGTGTTGATCGGTGAACCCGGCGTCGGGAAGACGGCGATCGCTGAGGGTCTTGCGCTGCGGATTGTCAATGGGGATTGCCCTGAAGGCATGAAAGACAAGCGGATCATGGCGCTGGATGTTGGTCAGTTGCTCGCGGGCGCGAAGTATCGCGGCGAGTTTGAGGACCGGTTGAAGGCGGTGTTGCGCGAGATCGAGGCGAGCGATGGGCGGGTGATTCTGTTCATTGATGAGCTGCACACGATCATCGGCGCGGGCGCGGCGGAGGGTGCGGTGAGCGCGGGGAACCTGCTCAAACCTGCGCTTGCACGCGGCGGGCTGCGGTGCATCGGCGCGACGACGCTTGATGAATACAGAAAGCATATCGAGAAGGACGCGGCGTTTGAACGCCGGTTCCAGAAGGTCTTGGTCGGCGCTCCGAGTGTTGAAGAGACCGTTGCGATCCTGCGTGGATTGAAAGAACGGTACGAGACGCACCACGGCGTGCGGATTCTCGACAGCGCGATCCTTGCGGCGGCGTCGCTGAGTGATCGGTACATCACCGAGCGGTTCCTTCCTGATAAGGCGATCGATCTGATTGATGAGGCGGCCAGTGCGCTCAAGATGGAGATCGAGTCGATGCCTGCGGAGATCGATGAGCTTCGCCGTCGGATTATGCAGCTTGAGATTGAGCGCGAGGCGCTCAAGCTTGAGGAATCTTCGGCGGTCAATGCCGGGGAGGTCAAGCGGGTCGAGGGCGAGCTTGCGGGTCTTCGCGAGAAGAACAACGCGCTGACGGCGCGGTGGGATGAAGAGAAGCAGGACCTGGATGTGTCTCGCGCGATCAAGAACGAGATCGAGCAGAAGAAGGTTGAACTCGAGCGGGCGCAGCGGATCGGTGATCTTGAGACCGCGGCCCGGATTCAGTACGGCGAGCTCATTGAACTTAATAAGCAGCTTGATGAAGCGGACCAGCACATCGACGCTCGGCGCGCCAAGGGTGATGTGTTGATCAAGGAAGAAGTGGACCCGGAATCGGTCGCGCAGATTGTGGCGCGGTGGACGGGGATCCCGGTCAGTAAACTGATCGAGAGCGAGCGCGAGAAGCTTGTGCATATCGAAGAGCACCTGCAGGAGCGGGTGGTCGGTCAGGACGAGGCGCTTCGTGCTGTGGGTGATGCGGTTCGCCGCTCGCGTGCGGGTCTGGGTGATCCAACGAAGCCGATTGGCAGTTTCTTGTTCCTTGGGCCTACGGGTGTGGGGAAGACGGAGACTTGCAAGGCGCTCGCGTCGTTCTTGTTTGATACCGAGGATGCGCTGGTGCGGATCGACATGTCTGAGTACATGGAGAAGCACGCGGTCGCTCGGATGGTCGGCGCGCCTCCCGGGTATGTTGGGTATGAGGAGGGTGGTTCGCTGACTGAAGCGGTTCGCCGTCGGCCTTACTCGGTGGTCTTGTTTGATGAGATCGAGAAGGCGCATCCCGATGTGTTCAATGTGTTGCTGCAGTTGCTTGATGACGGTCGCTTGACGGATGGTCAGGGTCGGACGGTGGATTTCAAGAACACGATTGTGGTGATGACGAGCAATATTGGATCGCAGAAGATTCTCTCGATGGCTGAGCATGGTGCTGAGGATTGGGAGATTGAGGCGGCGGTGCGGGACTTGATCCGGCGCGGTCCCGGTGCGGACCTGGATGCTTCGGGATTGACGCCTGATCTGGAAACCGGACGCATGAACGCGAATCTGGATGTGGGGATGCGTGAGCAGTTCTTCCGTCCGGAACTCTTGAACCGGATTGATGAGACCGTTGTGTTCCATCAACTCGGGAAGGAGACGCTGCGTGGGATCGGGCGCATCCAGCTTGCGGGTCTTGAGAAGAGACTCGCCGAACGCGGGATGAATCTCGAACTCACCGACGCGGCGTTCGAGCGGCTCATCGCGGAGGGGTATGACCCTGCGTATGGTGCGCGTCCGCTGGCGCGGACGATCCAGCGTCAGCTTGAGAACCCGCTGGCGACCAAGATCCTGAGCGGCGAGTTCGAACGCGGCGACACGATCGCGGTGGACGACAATGGCTCGGGGTTCAGCTTCACGAAGAGTACTTCGGAGCATGCCGGGGCGTAAGTAGAGTCTTTCTTTCAAATGAAATGAACCCGGGATCACTCCCGGGTTCATTTGTTTATATATATCAATGTTGTTTATCAACGACGGCGGGTGGTGAGGAGGGTGGTCATCGCGAGGAGGGTTGCGGTCGATGGCGTGGGGACGGTTCCCCAGGTGATGTCGTCGAAGGCGCCGTAGTCGGCGTAGTCGCCGAAGCTGTCTTGGGGGACGCTGATGTGGATGGTGTCGAAGGTGTTGTCGGTGATGATGCCGTAGAAGCGGACGGTGAAGGTTTGGTCGGATGCGTAGAAGAAGTCGTCCATGACTTGTCCGTTGTTGAGGGTGGTGATGCTGAGTCCCATTGCGGAGTTGAGCAGGTTGACTCCGGAGAGGTCGAAGGCGAAGGCGTTGGCGGTGGTGCCGAAGGTGTATGCGATGGAGTAGGTCCCGGTGTCGTGGGTGGGTGATCCGTCGTCTGCGAAGCCGTCGTCACCGAGTCCGAGGTAGTTGCGTCCGTTTGGGGTGGTGTTCTCGTTGCCGTAGTCGTGCGGGTCTCCTGCGCCGATGTAGGAGGTGACGCTTCCGGATGCGAAGGAGGCGCTGAGACCGGAGTCGAAGTTGGTTGGGAGGGCGATGATTCCGAGGGATTCGGATTCGAAGGTTTCGATGGTCATCGGTGCTCCGCCTGAGGCGAGGTTGAAGTCGGCGCGGTCGTTGTAGAGCGAGACGCTTGGGATTCCTGCGAGGACAGTGGGGGTGATGAGGGCGAGGGTGGCGATGCGGAGGGTTGTGTTGGCCATTGGTGTGTTGCTTTCTTTTGCTTTGTGTTTGAAGCGGGTTTGTGTGTTGATTTTGAGGTTCGGTTTTTTGTCGAACCGGACACTGTTCAAGGCGCGGTTTTGGTGTGCTCTGGGACACGGAGTCGCGGCTTTCAGCAAAGAAAAATGGTGGTAGCAGAGGGCATCGCTGATTGATCGAAAGCGTGTGTGATTGGCGGTGGTGGATCTGGGCGGATGTACTATGGGACCCAACGCCTTGGTGCTGTGAAAGTAGGGGGAGTAGCTGCGTGTGCAGGCGTGGTATTTATTACATAATGCGTGTGTGGGTGAAGTTTTTTTCATTTTGAATGATGAAACAGTGTGTGATGGGATCGATTTTTTTGGCGGGTTTGCAACCGGGGGTTTTGGGGTGCGTATCTTTCGGTGAGCCCATTCGGGTTCTTGAAACTGATCCATGTTTCAAGCCGGTCTGTTGTACGGTGTGGATCAGAACTTGAAAGTAAATAAATTGGATGGTTGTGGAAGCTGGGCACTGGATGTGTTTGTCTTTCGATGCGACTTTTGATGGTGTGTTCTTTGGAAGAAGAATGGATCGTTTCATCCGACTCCGGGTGGGTAGGACTTCTCGGAGTTTCCCTGTGATGCTTTGGCGCGTGTGTGCGGTTTCTTTGCGTCGTGTCATGGGTGATTTACTGAGTGGGTGTGTGCCGCCTGGGGAGAGACGGCACCCTGCTCAGCTTTGAGCGGCTGGTTGGATGACCGCCGTCTCTACTGGCCCGGTTGAGAATGTCCCCCTCAACCGGGCCTTCTTTGTTTTTGAGTTTGGAATGGTGATGAAGACACGGCTTGCCGAAGACGGTCAAGCCGTGGCACCCGTTCTACTCAGGGGTGGCAGTGTTCGTCTACTTTCGGGCGTAGGGTTGGGGGCAATGAGTGAACGGCTGTTCTATCGAAAGAGGCATCGGGTACGGACTTCGGAGGAGTTTGGCGCGGTGTTTGATTTCAAAGCGCGGAAATCGCGCGGCGCGATGACGGTGTTTGTGATGCCCAATGGACTCAGCGAGCATCGGTTGGGGTTGTCGGTTGGTCGAAGGGTGGGCAACGCGGTGGTGCGGGGGAAGGTCAAGCGGATGATCCGCGAGGCGTTCCGGCATGAGCGATCGTCGATCCCGATGTGCAGCGATGGGGGCGGGTTTGATCTGGTGGTGACGGTGCGGGGGCACGAGATGGTTGGATTGGATGTGTGGCGGGAATGGTTTGTTGGCGCAGTGGGGGCGGCGATTCGGGTGGTGGAGAAGCGGGCTGATGAAGAAGGGGTGGAGTAGATGTGCTTCGAAGGAAGACCCCCTCCGTCTGCGAAGCCGCAGACACCTCCCCCGGAGGCCCGGGGGAGGAGAGAAGATGGCGGAGTTTCGATGGGGTTGGCGGCGTCTTCGATGGTGGAGTCGAAGGTGGGTTGGTGGGGTCGGATGGGGAATGTGCCGTTCCTTTTGGTGATCCGGGTCTATCGTGTGGTGTTGTCTCCGGTGATTGGGGGGCAGTGTCGGTTTGAGCCGACTTGTTCGAGGTATGCCGCGGAGGCGTATCGGTTGCATGGGCCTGTGGTTGGGACTCGGATGGCGGCTTGGCGGATTTGCCGGTGTCATCCTTGGAACAAGGGCGGGTTTGATCCGGTGCGGATTCCGGGGGATGATGGTGTGGTTGATACAGCTGGCAATGACGCCGGTGGTGGGACGCAGGAAGGTGACTGAAGATGGCGCGATTGCCGGCGGCACAGAGACGGGAACAGTTGTTGGATGTCGCGGCGGAGCTGTTTGCGACGCGGGGGTACGCTGGGGCGACGACGGCGCAGATCGCGAAGGAAGCGGGGGTGACCGAGCCGATCATTTACAGGCACTTTAAGAGCAAGCGGGATCTGTTTGTGGCGCTCATCGAGCGGACGGGGAAACAGACGCTTGAACAGTGGGAATCGGATCTGGGCAAGTCGGAGAATCCCGCGATCCGCTTGGCGCGTTTGCTTGCGGAGAACCCGATGGTGTCGGCGGAGGGGCGGGTCGGGTACCGGGTGATGCTGCAGTCGGTGTCGGATATTGAGGATGAACTGATCCACTCGGCGGTGTCTGAGCACATGACCGCGCTGCACGGGTTTATTACCAAAGAAATCGTTCGGGCGCAGAACAACCGTCAGGTGGATACGCGGTTTAGCGCCGATGTGCTTGCGTGGGTGCTGGTGAACATCGGGATGGGCTACGGCGTGCTCGAAGCGATGGGGGTGCCGGGGCATGGACGCGACGCGGATGGTGTGTCGGTGCGTGAGGTGCTGGCGCGGATTCTGGTGACTCCCGGACTCAAGCGCGGCGGGGAATGATCTAGATTCGGGTGGAGACGGGGGCGGTGGAAGAAATCGAGCTTGAGAGATTGGTGGTCGAGGTCAGCAATCCGAGCATGGATTCGATCTGGTCGCGCTGCACGAGCATGGTTTGAATGGTGGCTTGTTCGAGGATCTGCGAGCGGACGAGCTTGGCGGATTCTTGCGCATAGTCCGCGTCTTCGATGAGCGAGATCGCGTCTTGGGTGTTGGTGAGTTCGGAGATGAGTGCGCTTGATTCGGAGTCGATCGCGTTGAGTCGGTTGCCGATCGCGCCTCGGCGGCCTGTGACTTTGCTCATCGCGAGCTTGGCGAGTTCTTGGGCGGCTTCGGGATCGGATTCGAGGAGCTGGGGGAGGTCGGCAAGGGTGTGGGTTGTGGTGGTGGGTTCGCCTGTTTCGGGATCGGTGGATTGGGTTTGGATTGAGGCAAGGTCTGCGGCGTTGAAGCCTGAGAGGACATTGGTGCCTGCGAAGGTGGTGGTGGCGTTGATGTGGTTGATCCCGGTGAGGATCGATTTCGCTTGATCGGCGTTGGCGTCGCGCTCGGATTGGGTGGTGCCTGCGGTGTTTGCCGAAGTGACGGTGAGGGCGTCGAGCTCGATGAGGAGATCATTGATGACCGAGAGCGCGCCTTCTTGAGCGCCCAGCGCGGAGGATTCTTTTTGGAAGCTGGTGAGTCGGCGGTCGATGGAAAGTTTGGAGGCGTGGAGTTTGTTGGACGCGATGAGTCCTGAGGGGTCGTCGGCGGCGCGGTTGATGCGTTTGCCTGTGGAGAGTCGCTGGAGGGATTGGGAGATGTCGGCTTGGTGTTGACCGAGGCGGCTGATCCCGAAGGTGAGGTTTGAGAGGCCATAGACGGACATGGGGGAGCTATCGGGCGGAAATAGAGCGGGGTTGAATGATGTTGGTGGGAAGGGAGTTATGATTGGTATTGGAGGTGCGTGTATGCCTATGGATGACGATTCGGACTGGGATTTGGGCGAGGGGCTCGATCCGGAGGGTCCCAGCGGGGCGGATCTGGACCGGTTTGGGGATGAGTTGATGCGGTGCAAGCGGTGCGGGTCGGCGATGTACGACCAGGCGTCGGTGTGCCCGCGTTGCGGGGAGATTGTGGAGGAGGGGGAGAAATCGCTGTCGATCTGGATGATTTTGGGGGTTGTGGGGCTGATTGCGTTGTTTGTGATGATCGCGATGTAATGGAGCGGATGCGGGGGTTGACGGGCTGTTTGGGGGTGGAATTGGGATGGATTGGTGTTCAAAGTTGGGGTTGGGGCATCCAGAGGGGGGATGGTTGCGTATAGAGTGCGGGGATACGCTGTGATTGTCGTGGTTGGTCTGAAGGGCACGCCGCGCTGTTGTGGTGCTTGTGGCGGGTCTTTGGTGAAGAACTTGGAGTGCAGGGTATGTCCAGAAATCAGATGATCGCTCGATCGCGTGGAATGAATCGCGTTGTTGCGTGTGGCTTTAGTCTTGTTGAGATGTTGCTGGTGATCGCGGTGATCGCGTTGTTGATTGCGATGCTGATGCCTGCGCTTGCGGGGGCGCGTGATTCGGCGCTGCGGGTCAAGACCCAGTCGATGATGGCGGACCTGACCAACGCGGCGCAGCGGTTTGGAAACGACAACGCTGGACGGAATCCGGGGTATTTCTCGGAGTCGTTGATGGGGCACCGGGACAATGAGGGGATCGGAATGTCGGCGATGGAGAACGCGATGCTCGAGCTGGGAGGCTCGGCGGCGATCCTTGGTCGTCGGGGCGAGGAGGGTGTGCCCACTGCTGATCCTGATCTTGGGATTATTGAACTGACACCTTCGATGGATGCTGAGGTGCTTCCGGTGGTGGTCAATATTAATCTCATTGGTGCCGAGGGGGCGTACTACTCGCCTGATCAGAAGTTCTGGAAGGCGCAGCTTCATGATGGCAACACAGCGGCGGGTCAGTCCGGGACACCGGTTGGTGAGGGTCAGGGGCTGATGCCAGACCTGCTCGATGCGTGGGGCAATCCGTTGCTCGCATGGGCGAAAGATCCCGCGGCTCCCAGCTCGATTCTTGCGACTGGTGATGCGGACGAGGTCTATACACAGATCGCACGGCTCAACAGCGATGGTGTTGGTGGTCTTGGGGATACGACAGGGCCGGCGTGGTTCTATCTCGCGTCCAATGCGGCGTTCCTTGAGGCGCCTGCGTTTGGGGATTCTGGGATTGACATGGCGGGGGATCCCGCTGGAGGGCGAGCGAGCACATTGGGGTCCGGGGTGCTGAGCGACATGGATCGGCTGCGGACGCTTGGTTCGATTTTGGCGTCGTCTTCGTCGTTCCAACTTGATCCGAATGTGGACGGGCTTGAGGACGCGACTTATGACCAGGTATTCCCAACGCACGCTCGCGGACGGTTCATTGTGCACTCGGCGGGGAGCGATGGCGTGTTCCTCAACCACCAAGATGAGGGCTGGAAAGAGAACGGGCATACAAACTATGGGAGTGGCTCGTACTTTATGGATTTCGGGAACAGCTATTTCTCGCACGGGGATGTCCGGTATACGGATGACAACGGTGCGTTTATCAATATTGATTTGATCGATCCGTTCGATGATCTGATGTTTGGTGCGAAGTAAGCCGAATTGAGTCGTCCTGAGAGGGACGGGTTTTGGATTTGATACGCCTTGGGAGTGATCCCGGGGCGTTTTTATTTGGGTGTGGTTGTTGGGTGGGGGGGGTTGTGAGTGGTTTGCGGGATCAAACTCGGATATGGTGGGGGTATGACACAGATGCAACAATTCGACGGGACTGAACATATCACGATGTACCATGAGCCGGAGCGGACGAGTCTTGCGGCGATTCTTGGGCTTGTGTGCTCGTTGATTGGGTGCTGCTTTGGGGTGACGGCGATCATCGGGCTGTTCTTGTCGATCTTCGGGATCGTGGGGATTTCTCGTTCGAAGGGGCGTGTTGGGGGGATGGGGTTTGCGATCGCGGGGGTGCTGATCGGGATTCTGATGCTTGCGTTGTGGGGCGCGATGGCGGGCGGAGCGTTCTTTGCGGCCAAAGCGATGGAGAAGGCGGTTGTGCAGCCTGTGTTCACGATGCTTGGTGATTTGGAGACTGGCGACTTCGATGCGGCGCGTGCGGTGCTTGGGAAGCCTGCAGCGGATGCGACTGATGAAGAGCTGATTGTGTTCCGTGATGGGTACCAAGCGATGCTCGGCTCGGTGGTTTCGACCCCGACTGGGTTTATGGACTACATCAAGCGTTTAGCATCGATTGGCGAGCCGATCGGTCAGTACCAAGGTGCGAATAACATGATCCCGATCCCGATGGAGTTTGATCGCGGCGAGGGTCTTGTGCTGATTTTCTTTGATCAGAACAGCGCCAACGGCGGGGCTCCGATCCCGACGGAAGTGCTGATCTTTGATGCCGATGGGAACGGGATTTCGCTGCCTGCTGGGGTTGTTGTGCCTGCTTCGAGCGGTGATGCGGAGGCGGATCCTGAGCTTCCTGGGGTCGATGTCGAAGATTTCTCTGATGATTCGGGCGAAGATGCCGATGATGGTCCTTGATGTACCAACGGCAAGTCTGAACCGATCGGGGTAGTTGTGGACCAGCGAAGCGAGCAACCTGAGCTATCGAAACATGCTGAGCATGACTCTGTTGGTGGACGGCGCGACGGGGTTGAGCCTGTGGTCCGCTGCAAGGGTGTTGTGAAGAAGTTTGATGGGGTGACGGTGCTCGAGAGCATCGACCTTGAGGTCTATCCCGGCGAGACGATGGTCGTGATGGGGGGTTCTGGATCGGGCAAGTCCACGCTTCTGCGATGCATGATCGGGACGCACCAGGTGGATGGTGGTTCGATCGAGCTGTTCGGGCAGAACATCTGTAACTTAGACGAAGAGGGGCTCAACGAGGTCCGCAAGAAGTTTGGGATTCTGTTTCAGAGCGGGGCGCTGTTCAACTCGATGACGCTCGCAGAGAATGTCGCGCTGCCTTTGCAAGAGCATACCGACATTGATCCGGAGATCATTGATATCCAGGTGAAGATCAAACTTGAGCTTGTTGGGCTGCGCGAGCATGCGAATAAATACCCGGCGCAGATCTCGGGGGGGATGAAGAAACGCGCGGGATTGGCTCGGGCGCTGGCGCTTGATCCGAAGATTCTGTTTTACGATGAACCCAGCGCGGGTCTGGATCCGGTGACGAGCGCGCAGATCGATCAGTTGATGATCGCACTCTCTCGGCAGCTCGGGGTGACGAGTGTGGTGGTGACGCACGAGATGGATTCGGCATTCACGATCGCGAACCGGATGGCGATGCTCGATCGCGGGCGGATGCTGTGCGTGGACAAGCGACAGTGGTTTGAGGATCTGCGTGATCTGGATGATGAGCAGAGCATGAAGATGTCTGAGGATCGTCAGCTTGTGCGGCAGTTCTTGCGGGGGGCTCCCGATGGGCCTTTGGCGGCTCGGCGGGATGAGCAGGGGTATTCAGAAGATTTGTTTGGGATGACGATGGACCGCGTGACACGGACACCGAGTGTGGAACCGACGCGGGGATGATCGGCGGGAAGCTGATTTGACGATGGTCTTGGCCGATGGATGGCCGGAGGTATGCAGGTATGAGCTCACGGGCGTTGAACAAGAACAATGTGATGGCGGGGAGCTTTGTGATCAGCGGGGTGCTGCTGGCGGTTGTGTTCGCCTTTATCCTCGGTGACTTTGCGGGCAAGCTTGGGAGCAAGAAGGCGTATGTGATCCGGTTCCCGACCGAGGTCGGGGTGATGGGGTTGCAGAGCGGCGCGGAGGTGACCTTCGCGGGGATGTCGGTGGGGACGGTCGAATCGGTTGGGGTGTTTTATGTTGATGACAAGGCGTCGGGGGCGCGTATTCCCGCGGCGATGGATGTGGTGATCCATCTTGAGTCTGATCTTGTGTTGTTTGAAGATGCGATCGCGGATCTGGCTCCGCCGATCTTGGGCGGGGTGTCGAAGATCAACATCGCGTCGGCGGGGACGGGTGCGGTGCTCGCGGGGGTGGACTTGTCACCCGATGCCAATGGGGTGCTCGATGAGGGTGAGATTATCACGGGACGCTTTGCGCCTTCGATCCTGCGCCAGATGGGGCTGACCCCTGAAGAAACACAGAAGATTTTGGATGTCATCGGGAAGTTCCCGGAATGGTCGGGGCGGGTCTCGACGACGGCGGAGAATGTCGAGGAGACCTCGGCGTCTGTGCGGCGGATGGCTGAGAAACTCGAACCCAACTTCAGCGGCGGCGTCGATGACGGACGAACCACGATGTCCAACATCCGCGAGTTCTCCGACGCGCTGACCAAAGAGGGCGGCTGGAAAGATCGGATCGACTCCACGATGGTATCGGTGGATGAAGCGTCGGCGAAGTTTGGTCCCATGATCGACGATGCGCAGGCGACGCTCTCTACAGCGCGCGAGACGATCGAAGAAAACCGCGAGAAGGTCGGGCGGATCCTGGAGAATGTGGATGAGACCACCAAGCGGGTTCGGTTTGAGACGATCGATAAAGCGAACAAACTCCTCGAAGACGGTGCGCTGGCGCTTGGCTCGGCGAACGAGACCCTCGCGGATGTGAAGAGCGTAGTTGGTGAGAACCGCGCGACAATCAGCGCGACGATGGTCAACGCTCGGCAGATCAGTCTGCAGGGCAAGCTGTTCCTCGAAGAGATCCGGTCGCAGCCATGGCGTTTGCTCAATAAGCCGAGCAAGAAGGATCTGAAGCGTGAGCCTCTGTATGAAGCGGCGCGGTCGTATGCGGGCGCGGTGTCCGAGCTTCGGACAGCGAGTGAATCGCTGGATACGGCGGTGCGGATGTCTGCGGGGAACACATCCAAGAACGGCGAAGAGTTCGCGGCGGAGTTGATGCGTCTTGCGTCGATTGTTGAGCAGGCATACGGGCGGTATGAGCAGGCGGAGCGCGGATTGCTTGGTTTGCTTTCGGAGTCACCATGAATCGGAAATCGGATGACGGCGGTGGATTGAAAGACCTGATGGGTCTGGGGATCGGCGCGGCGGGCGCGTTGTGCGTGTGGGTCGCGGGCGCGTTCTTTTCCAGTGATGCTTCGGAGTGGGTGGTGGACTCGGGTGGCGAGCTGCGGTGGTACGACGGGGTGCGGAACCGGGTGCTTGATGCTGAGGAACGGGACGGGTGGTTCGGATCTCGGAGCGAGACTTTTTATCTCATTCGCGGCGCGGACTTCGCAGCGGAGAGCGAGTGGCCTGGTGATCATGTGGTGTTGTTGGTGCACGGGCTAGATGAGCCGGGGGGGATTTGGGATGAGGTGGCGCCGGCGCTCAATGATGCTGGGTATCAGGTGGCGCGGTTTGATTATCCGAATGATCAGTCGGTGGTGGCCAGCGCGACGGGGCTTGTTGACTGGATGCGGGTGATGCATGAGGTGGGCGTTGAGCGGGTGGACATCGTGGCGCACTCGATGGGGGGATTGGTGTCGCGCGAGGCGATGACGAATCCGGAGATGGGCGATTCGAGCGGGATGATTTCGGATGTTGAGATCGATCGGTTGATCCTGTGTGGGACGCCCAACGAGGGGTCGGCGTGGGCGAAGCTGCGTGGGGTCGCTGAAGTGCGCGAGCGTTTGCAGCGATGGATGGCGTCCGATGAGATGGATTTGAATATTTTGGGGAGTCTGGGTGAGGACGGGGACGGGCGAGCGGGGGCTGATCTGCTGCCGGGGTCTGGGTTTTTAGAGACACTCAATGCACGGGAGATGCCCGGCTCGGTTGCGGTGACCTGCATCGTGGGGCGGGTGGTTGATCCCGCAAAGACGATCGGATCGGTCGGCGCGGATCAGGCGGCGGACGCGCTGGGGGACGGGGTGGTCTCGGTGGAGTCGGCGATGCTCGATGGGTGCGACGATGTGGTACATCTGGTCGCGAACCACCGGAGCATGATCCGGACGGTGGAGATGGAAGAGGGGTGGCGGACAATGGTGGGATCGGAGCGGGCGCCGCGTCCTGAGGGGATCGCGGTGATTCTGGATCGGCTCGCGGGCGAGTGATCTAGATCACCCAAACAAAAAATACTAAATTCCATACGGATACCTATCAAATCGGACGGATTTATGGTATGGTGTGGTCATGGCGCAGCGTCGGCATCATTATGAGAGCGCGTTTGAGGGGTATCTGCGGGAGCAGCGGGTGCCGTATATGGCGATTAATGAGGCGAAACGGGCGTTGCTCCCGGCGGGGGCACGGCTGGCGATGGAGGGCGGGGGGAAGTCTGAAGCGATCAAGAACTTCGATTTCGTGGTGTACGGGGAGGAAACGGGTGGGTTTGATGCGGACGGGATGGAGCGGGAGGGCTCGGTTTCGGAGAACTTGCTTGTTGAGGTGAAGGGGAGGCGGTTGCCTCGCTTGCGGCTTGCGGACGGGCGTCCGGCGAAGGCGCGGCTGGAATCGTGGGTGACGATGGATGATGTCGAGGCGCTCAAGATCTGGGAGGGGTTGTTTGGGGAGGGGTATACGGGGGTGTTTGTTTTTGTGTATTGGTGTGATGATGTGCCTCCCGATGGGTTGTTCGCGGAGGTGTTTGAGCATCGGGGAAGGTGGTACACGGTGCGGGCGGTGACGCTTGCGGAGTACGAGGCGCATATGAAGGTGCGGTCTCCCAAGTGGCGGACGGTGAATCTGGCGAGCGGGGACTTTGAGCGTGTGTGGAGGGGGTTTTGTGGCGCGGGGGCGGTGTGTATTTGATCGGGGGGGGCGGCTGGTGTAGCGTATGGGCATGATGCTTGCAGTACACCAACGGATATCGTCGCTTTCAATGTGGGCCTTTGCTGGGTTGATGGCGGTGATGAGTTCGCCGGCGTGGGCGCAGGCGGAGGACGCGGTGGAGGCGCTGCGTCCACCCAAGACCACGGATGCACCAAGTTCACCGAAGTATTTGATGATGGCGCTGGCGATTGTGCTGCTGGCGGCGGTGGTCGTGGTGGTGACACTCAAGACCAAGCGTGGTCACCAGGACTGAGTTCTGGTGCGGCTTTGGGGCGGGGACGGTGTTGTGGGTGTTTTTTGTGCGAACCCGTCTGACTTTGCTGCGGATAGCTTTGGTACGGATAGGGTCTGGTGGGATTGTGCGGCGATTGGGCCGTGCTTGGGAAGGATTGGGGATCAAGTTGAATACTCAAGATGCGAAATCGCGGGTTCGGACGATGCCGGCGATCAAGGGAGTGAATGTGGTGCTCGCGGGGGTGCTCCTCGCGGGGATCGTGGGGTTTGCTGGGGCGCAGGCGGTCAATGATCGGCGCGTTGGTGGTCGGTACACCTGTGTCGGGGGCAAGACGCTTGGTGGGTACACCAATGTGATCTATGTCTTGGACTCGGCGAACCGCGAGATGGTCGCTCTGAGGTGGAACGACGGGCTCAAGCAGCTCGAGGGGATCGGGTATCGCGATCTGGTGACGGATATCACGAAGGAGAACGACCGATGAGCGCTCCTGAAAGACAATCAAATGACCATGATCGTGAGGCTGGTGTGCACTCGGCGGGGCTGGGATCGAGCGGCTTGCTGACGGTCGTGCTGCTTGTGCTGGTGGTGTTTGTGATGTCCAAGGTTGCTGGGGTGATGGACACGCCTGCGATTGCGGAGATGACGATCAGTGACAGTGGGTACACGATGATGACGACCAACGGCGGGGCGGACGAGATTCTGGTGCTGGTGGACTCGCGCGAGGAGTCGATTTTGGTGTACCGGGTCGCGCAGGGGGCTCAGGAGAACGGCGGGCTGGAACTGCTTGAGCGGGAGTCGCTGAGCGCTCTCTTTAGTCGGGCGCGGGCGCAGGCCGTTGGTGGCCCCTAAGATCTGTCGTGCCTATCCACCCGTTACCACAGTTTGAAGAAGATCTGGCCTCCTATCTCAAAGAGAAGGAGGACCGGGATGCGTACGAGAAGCTCACGGCTCCGTCGTCGATTGTGGTGCGTTTTGGGTACTCGATGATGGTGGGGGAGTTTCCGTACAGCGGCGAGGTGAAGCCGGGGTGTGGGAGCAAGCTGGTGGTCAAAACACAGCGCGGGACGGAGCTTGGTGAGATGCTCACGAGCACCTGCGCCAACTCTGGGTGTTCCAAGAGTGTGAGCCGAAAGGACATGCTCAAGTACATCGAGAACTCTGGTGGACGCAAGTATCCGTTCTTTGAACAGGGGCGCGTGCTTCGTGTTGCGGAGAAGACAGACCTGGATGAAGCGGCGCGACTGGAACAATCGAAGAACGCGATGCGCGCGATCGTGCGTGGGAAGTTTAAAGCGCACGGTTTGGACATGCGGCTGGTCGAGGTTGAACCGATCTTGGGCGGCGAGCGGGTGATTGTGTATTTCAGTTCCGAAGACCGGGTGGACTTCCGGGACTTGGTTAAGGAGCTGCAGGTCGATCTTGAGAACCGGGTGGAGCTTGTGCAGGTTGGCGCACGCGACGAGGCGCGGATTGTTGCAGATTATGAGCGGTGCGGTCAGTACTGCTGCTGCAAGAACTTCTTGAAGGTCTTGAAGCCGGTGAGTATGAAGAGCGCGAAGATTCAGAAAGCGACGCTTGATCCGTTGAAGATTTCGGGTCGGTGCGGTCGTCTGATGTGCTGTTTGCGGTATGAAGATGAATCGTACGAGGAGCTTCGCAAGAATCTCCCGCATCGGAAGAGCCGGGTGGGGACTCCTGAGGGTGATGGGATTGTGCTTGATACGCAGATTCTGACGCAGCTGTGCAAGATCCGTTTGGATGACGGGACGATTGTTGCAATCGCGGTGGAGGATTTGATGGAGCCGACGCATGCGAAGGCGCCTGAGGTTCCTGAGCGGTCGAGCGATCGGGGTGCGCGTGAGGGTCGCGGCGGCCGAGGGGACGGCAAGCGTGGCGAGATGCGGAAGGAGCCTCGTGGGTCTGCTGAATCGGCTGAGGGCGAGCGTCCGAAGCGTCGGCGTAAAAAATCGACATCTGCGAGCGGTGCTGAGGGGGCGGTGGCTGAACCCGGAACGCGAGACAAAGATAAAGCAGGCGGCAAAGCAGGCGGCGAAGAGGGCGACGATCAGGGTTCGACGGGGGCACCCAAGAAGCGTCGGCGTCGTCAGGGGAGCAAGCGGCCTCGTCCGACGCAGGCGGAGCGCGAGGCGCGGGCTCAGCAAGCTGGGGGCGATGACTCATCACCCAAGAGCGAAGGTTCTGCAGAGGGTGGGTCGAAGAAGAAGCGTCGTCGTCGTCGGCGTCGTGGTGGGGGTGAATCTGGCTCGTCTGGCGATGGAATTGGCGGATCGGGTGGGGGTTCAGATGGTGGTTCGGGCGGCGGGGACTGATTTTTGAACGCTGGGGTGATCCGGCGCGTATTGTTGGGCGATGAGTACCCAAACCAATACCGCATCGACCGCAACGAGTTCATCAAGCACTGGCACGCATCAGAAGCAGGTCGGGATGAAAGAGACGATCACGAGTCTGGTGATCGCGTTGATGCTGGCGCTGATCTTCCGTGGTTTTGTTGTCGAAGGATTCCAGATTCCGACGGGGTCGATGGCGCCGACACTGCTCGGGAAGAATATTCGGCACACGAGTCCGCACAATGGGTACAGCTGGACGACTGGGCCTTGGGACATGATTGCGCAGAGCCGGGTGCCTGCGAAGGTGCAGGGGCCTTTGACGGTGACGGATCCGATGACGGGGCTGGATCAGGGGGAGAGCAACCGGAAGCTGTCGTCGGGGGATCGCGTGTTTGTGCTCAAGTATCTTCCGATGCTGCATGAACCTGAGCGGTGGGATGTGGTGGTGTTCAAGAATCCGGGGACGCACGAGAACTACATCAAGCGGCTGGTCGGGCTTCCTGGCGAGCAGCTCGCGATTGTGGATGGAGACTTCTTTACACGCAAGTTTGTCGAAGGGCAGACGGCGGTGACTGGATGGGATGCGTGGGCTGGGGACGACTGGGAAGTGGCGCGCAAGAGCGAGCGCGTGCAGCGGGTGATGCTGCAGGATGTGTCGAATTCGCGTTATGCGCCCGTTGCGGTTGATCCGGGGTATCGGTCGCCTTGGGATGGGGTTGGGAATGGGTGGGACGGGGTGCGGACTTCTTCGGAGTATGTGTACTCTGGGTCGGGTGATGCGAAGCTGGTGTGGAACGGGACCAAGCCGATTACCGATCGGTATGCGTACAACCAGATCCGGAGCGGGTTTGAGCTCGACGCGACTCCGGAGAATCCTTCGATCGGGTACCGTCCTTTTTATGTGTCGGACATCGCGTTGTCGGTGGATATGAAAATGAATGAAGCGGATGTCGTCGCGACTCCGATGATCTCGGCGCGCGGGCGGCAGTTCCGTGCGGTGGTGGATCCGGGTGCGGGGACGGCGCGTGTTGAGATGCGTGTCGATACCGAAGGCGCGGCGTGGGTGTCGATGGATTCGGGTTCGTTTGGGAAGCGGGGCGTGAACGATATGGTGGGGATCGAGTTCTGGCATGTGGACCAGTCGCTGTGGGTGTTTATTGATGGGGACCTCGTGTGCGGCGGCGCTGAGAAGGGCGCGTATTCGATGTCCCCGATCGAGCGCGCTGAAGCGGCGACGGGGATGACGCGCGAAGAACTCCAAGCGGATCGTCGTGCGGGTGATGGGGTGAACAAGCCCGGCGTGTTGTCGCGTCCTGAGATTTACAAGCCTGCGACGGTGGAGTGGGGGTTTGCTGGGGGTGGGTTTGCGCTTCATAATGTGCGTGTGCGCCGGGACATCAGCTACAAGAACATGTCAGATGATTCGGCGCGCGATGCGACGCGGGGCGGGCATCCTGAGTTCTTCCCGACGCTGACGGACAAGGAGTTCTTTATGTGCGGCGACAACTCGCCTCGCTCGCTCGACTCTCGGTTGTGGGAAGCGGGGTCGATTGTGCCTTGGGTTGAGGAGTTGATTGACGATCAGGTGGGGACGGTGAATCGTGACTTGGTGGTGGGCAAGGCGTTTGTGGTCTATTGGCCCAGCATGCTCAAAGAGGGGAAGATGGCGGCGCCGGATGTTGGTCGGGTGCGCTGGATTTGGTAAGCGTTGGTCTTGAGGGGGATTAGTAGAGCAGGATGTCGAGTGATCCCAGTGCGCCGAGGGTGAGGGAGATGATGCCGTTGAGGGTGAAGAAGGCGATGGGGATGCCCGCTTTGCCTCGCTTGGCGAGGATCGCGTGTTCGTAGATGAGCAGTGCGGCGGTGAGGACGATCGCGATTGCGAAGAAGGTGTTGAGCTGGGGGGCTTGTTGATACGCGATGATGAGCAGCGCGAGCGAAGCGAGGTGGAAGAGCCGCGCGATCCAGATTGCTGATTTCCAACCGAACTTTGCGGGGATCGAGTTGAGGTTTGCGCTGCGGTCGTGGTCGAGGTCTTGGAGGGCGTAGATGATGTCGAATCCTGCGACCCAGAGCAGGACCATCAGCGCGATGGTGAAGACGGCGGGCGCGTCTGGGAGCATGTCGGGGTTGACGGCGATCGCGGCGGCGATGGGGGATGCGGCGAGGGCGCCGCCTAGGAAGAGATGGCAGAGGAAGGTGAATCGTTTGGTGAATGAGTAGAACCCGACCCACGCGAGGACGGGGGTTGCGAGCTGGGTGGGGAGCCAGTTGTTGTAGAAGAATCCGAACCCGGCGGTGGTGACGACGAAGGCGATCGCGGTTGCGGTGAGCAGGAGGAGCCCGTCGCGTTTGGAGAGTGTGCCGCTGGCGAAGGCGCGGCGTTTGGTGCGTTCGTTTGCGGAGTCGAGGTTGGCATCGGCGACGCGGTTGACGAGCATGGCCCATGTGCGCGCGAAGATCATGCAAAGGATGATGAGGGCGAGCATGCCGGGGAGGGTGGCGTAGTTGATTTGGCCGTCTTGAGTGCGCGGCGCGACGAGGAAGGCGCCGAGGATCGCGAAGGGGAGGGCGAAGACGGAGTGGGCGAGCTTGATGTCCGAGAGGGCGATGGTGATCCGCTTGGTCCAGGGGAGTGGGGCGGTCGTCGGGTTGGCTTCGAGGGTGCTCACGGTTGTGGTCGGTCTTTAGCGGTTTCTGAGTGTTCGTGTGAGTTCGGCGAGCGCGCCGAGGGTTTGCTGGGAGGTGTGGTGCTCGATGCCCTCGGCGTCGATCTGTGCTTGGGATTCATCGACCCCGATCGCGAGGAGGAACGCGAGGACGATCTCGTGGCGGGTTCGGCATTGGTCGGCGAGGGACTGGCCCGCATCGGTGAGGAAGATGGGTTTGCGGGGTTCTTTGGTCAGCAGGCCTTCTTTGGCGAGGCGGCCGATGATGCGGGTGACGGTGACATGGGAGACTCCCATGCAGATGGCGAGGTCCCCGACGCGGGCGGTGCCGGTCTGCTCGATGAGCTGGGCGATCGCTTCGACATAGTCCTCGGCGGTCTCGTCGCGATGGGCGGCGCGGGTGGATTCGAATCGATCGGACTGGGTGATGTCGGGTTGCGGCTTGTTCACGATCAGTCCTGCATTTTGGCGGGGTGTTTGCGGAGGGTGTGGGTTCGGATTGTAGGGTTCAAGAGTGTTGGCAGAGGTGATCGAGGGCGTGTTGTGCGGATTGATAGTCTGATCCGGTGATGCGGAGGATTTTTTCGGGGTTGGTGTGTCCCGACGCGACCTGGACCATCGCGGGTTTGATGCTGAGGGCTTTGGCGATCAGGGCGCAGATGGATTTGTTTGCTTTTCCCGCTTCGGGAGCGGCGGAGATGCGGACTTTGAGGCGGTCACCGAGCATGCCTGCGATTTGATCGCGGGACGCGCCGGGGACGGCTTTGATGGGGAGCAGGATCTCGGTGGGCGTGGTCACGCTCGATCGTAGGGACTGGTCTCGGTGACTGGGATCAGTTGCAGGCGTTGTTGAAGGATTCGAGGAATGCGGTGATGTCTTGGAAGTCGATCTCGCCGTCGTTGTTGAAGTCTGCGGCGGGGATTTGGGCGCGGTACTGACTGAGGAGCAGGCTGGCGTCGAAGTAGTTGAAGTGTCCGTCTTGGTTGATGTCCGCTTTGTGGAATGCTTGGACGGTGATCTCTTGGTTGGCGGGGATGTTGTAGAGGGTGGTGGTGTTGCCGTCGGCCCAGTCGATGCGGAGTTCGTCGACGGTTGTGTACTCGGCCATCCCGATGTGTGTGGTGAGCTGGGACTGGCTGAGGTAGGACGCGTTGTTGTGGGTTGCGTGGAGTTGTGTTTGTCCGTTGACGGTTGCGATGACTTTGGCGCCGTAGCCGTTGGGCGCGAGGCAGGGGTGGTTTGAGGTGTCGAGGTTCACTCTCAGATAGTTGGTGAATCCGTCCTCGATGACGAGGTCGTTTCGGTAGAAGCGTGCGGGTCCTTGGTTGTCGATGAAGAGGAGGTCGAGGTCGCCGTCTTTGTCGTGGTCGAGTGTGACGAGTCCTCGTCCGTTGACATTGAAGTAGAGACCGACGGTGACGGGTTGGTCTGAGAAGAGTCCTGATCCGTTGTTTGCCCAGTAGCGGGTGCTGAGGTTTTCCCATCCGGGCCAGCCGTTGGTTGCGATGATGTCTTGGTCGAGGTCGTTGTCAAAGTCTCCGGCGACGACTCCCCATCCCCATGCGATGTTGCGGACGGATCTTGGGATTGCTTGGTCTGCGTAGATTGGGTCGCCCATGTCATCGACGGACATGCCCATGTAGAGGGTGTTGCCCTTTTGGATGTTTGGGAGGTAGATGTTGGTTTGGAACCAGTCGAGGAGTCCGTCGCGGTTGAAATCTGCGATCGCGGCACCCATCGCGTTGAAGTCCGCGTTAATGTTTGATTTGTTGGTGGTGGTGCGGAAGGTGGCGCGTCCGGCTTTGTTGACGCCGTTGTTGACGAAGATTTCGGAGGTTTCGTAGTCGGCGGAGAGGAGGATTTCTGGGTAGCGGTCGCCGGTGACATCGATGATGTGGGGGGTGAATCCACGGATGATGGGTTCGCGGTCTGGCGCGGACATGGACTCGGTGGTGATGTCGACGAAGGTGCTGGTGCCGGTTTGCATGAACTGGTTTTCGAAGAGTCGGTTGCCTCCTTCGTGTGCTCTCCAAGTGGCGACGAAGAGGTCGAGGTCGCCGTCGAGATCGATGTCTCCGAATGCGGGGGTCATCCCGCCGGGGATGCCGAAGATGTCGTTGACTCCTGCGGTTTCTGCGATGTCGGTGAACGAGAAGTTGTTGTTTTCATCGGGGCCGGAGTTGAGGTAGAGGAGGCATGCGCCTGGGCGGGCGTTGTCAAAACCTGGTTCACCGAGCGAGACGGTGTAGATTTCGGGGTATCCATCGTTGTTGATGTCCGCGGCGGTGGTGCCCATCCCGAGGTGGATGTCGGCGATCCCCCATTGCTCGGCTTGTTCGGAGAAGGTGCCGTCTTGGTTGTTGATGTAGAGTTTGTTTGGGTAGGTTCCGAGCGAGGGGACGAAGATGTCGGGGTAGGTGTCGTTGTTGAAGTCGGCAACGCAGGCACCGCCTGCCATTCGGTTGTTCTGGTTTGGGTAGCCGTCGGCGGTGACGGACTCGAAGGAAATGCCGACCTGCGTGGTCGCGAGGGTGTACTTCGCGACGGCGGCGTGCGCTGATTGGGAAGCAAGAGTGGATGCGAAGAGGGCGCTTGTGGTGAGTGTGATCGCGCGGAGCATGCGCCCTGATGTGGTCGGGTGGGGAGTGGTCATGGTATAGGGTGGCCCGAAAGACGCTGATTTCCAGCATTCTCATTGGGTTTTGGGGTGAATTTAGGAGTTCTTGAGCTTCTGGCGCGGCTTGGATTGTGGTTTTGGGGGGGCGGGGGTGGTTTGGGTCCGCTTTGGCGCGATTGCGGTGGAGGCGCCTCGCGCGGCGGTGAGGTCGCGGATGGGTCCGATTTTGATGCGTTCCATCGCGGTCTTGGCGTTGTCCTTGGAGAACTCGGTCCCGATGAAGTGGCGGTTCATCGCGGTCGCGACGACGGCGGTGGTTCCTGATCCGAGGAATGGATCGAGGATGGTGTCGCCCTCGTTGGAGGTGGAGGCGATGACGCGGTGGAGGTAGGTTTCTGGGAGTTGGTTGTCGTGCTGGGGGCGTCGTTCTTTGTTGTTGCCTTGGATGCGACCGAGGTGCTTGCCGTACCAGACATCCATCGGGACGCGGAGACCGGCGGGCATGCCGTCGCGTTTGGACTCGGTGCGCGCGTCGGCGTAGATGGCGCGGCGGTCGGATTCTTCGAGGATGGGGTCGGGGTTCCAGGTGCGGTTGTTGGGGTCTTTGGCGAAGTAGAGCGCGTGGACCTTGGAGTTGATGAAGCGGGACTTGGTGTTTTGTCCGAAGCGGTAGTGCCAGATGCACCAGTTGATCATGGTGAGCTCGCGCGTCTTGAGATGCACGACGATCTCCGCGGCCCAGTCGTCGGGGATGTTGACCCAGATCGCGCCGGTGGGTTTGAGCGCGTTGATGCACAGGTCGATCCAGTCGTAGGTGAACTGCTTGTATTCCTCGGAGGACATCGCGCTGTCGTCCCAGACTTTGTTCTGCTTGGTGTTGGGGGTTTCGTGCTTGTTGTAGTCGCGGTTCCAGTTGAAGGGAGGATCGGCGAAGACGAGGTCGACGGACTGTTCTTGGACCTCTGGGATTTTGGGGAGCTGGACTCGGCAGTCACCGACCCACACGCGCGCGGTCGCGCCGGTGTCGAGGGTGAGGGATCGGGTTGGCTTTGTAGAAGAAGGGGGCATGGTTGTATTGTTTACTCGGAATGTAGCTGGCGCAAGTCCCACGCGGATTGAATCATCGCGTATCCATCGGGGTCGTGTGCTTTGAGTTGTTCGCGGGTGAATGGGTAGAAGTCGTTGCGTCCGAAGTAGGACTCGGTGAGTTCTGCGAAGTATTCGGTTTCGTTGTTCATTGCGTAGTGGGTGCGTGGGGTTCCTGAGACATGGTCGACGAGGTCGTAGGTTCCTGAGGCTTTCGCGCGCTGATATGGTTTGGTGATGAGTGGGTTGTTGTAGCCGAGGGTTGCGTGTTCATACGCGTGGGCGAGTTCGTGGAGGATCATGCTGGGCTGGTCGCGTTTGACCCAGTTGACGAAGTTGGTGGTGTTTGAGATTTCGATGCCGCGTTCTTTGTCGGTGTTGTAGTGGTTTCTGCGAGCCATTGCTTGTTGGGGTGGTAGCAGGCGCAGGGGAATCCGGGGTTGTTGTGCTCG
Organism: uncultured Phycisphaerales bacterium; assembly: GCA_963976955.1. Classification (GTDB taxonomy): domain Bacteria; phylum Planctomycetota; class Phycisphaerae; order Phycisphaerales; family UBA1924; genus UBA1924. Next base: position 59,360 of record CAXBMD010000001.1, read on the forward strand.
ATCCAGATGTGGGTGTTGCGGAGGGTTGCGTGGGTTGGCTGGGGTGTTTGGTTGAGGGTTTGCGTGAGCTGGGATTCGAGGACTTTGAGCGCGGGGTTGGTGGTTTTGGGGTGATTGAGTGCGGCTTGGGAGATGTGGACGGTGAAGCCTTGGATACTCTTTACGGTGTATTGGTCGGTGGTTTCGTGGATGAATGCGGGGCTGGTTTGGTGGGGAGGCGTGGTTGTCTGCTGGGTGGCGCACGAGATGAGGAGCATGGGCGCGAGGAGGAGCGGGAGGGATCGGGTTGAGAGGGTGCGGATGGGCATGGTGGTGTTTGTGGTGCTAGTCTAGTGGATCATGGCTGATAGCGCAAGACATTCTGGGGAACAACTCGATCTGAGTGTGATGATTCCGTGTCGGAACAATGCGCGGACGATTGGTCGGGTGCTTGATTCGGTTCGGGGATTGTGTTCGCAGCTTGTGGTGATTGATTCTGGATCGACCGATGGGACGCTGGAACTTGTTGAAGCGTGTAGAGAGTGGGGGGGCAAGGAACAGTGTGAGGTTGTGCTTGTGCAGACGCAGTGGCGTGGGTTTGTGAAGACCAAGTCGATGGGTTTACAGGCGTGCAATCGGAAGTATGCGCTTTGGCTGGATTCGGATGAGCCGGTGAGTGGGGAGATGGCGGATTCTGTTCGGCGCATGATTGGGAACGATGTCGATGCGGCGAAGGTGCAGCGGGTGGTGGAATACAAGGGGAAGCTGTTGATGCACTCGTGGCAACCGGAGTGGCGGCTGCGGCTGGTGAAGATGGAACTGGTACGCGATGGGCGGGCGCGGTTCGCGGGGATTGATCCGCACGATTATCTAGAGGTGGCTTCGGGCGTTGCGGTCGAATCGCTTGATGGGGTGCTGGTGCATGATTCGTTCGAGACTTTTTCCGAACACTTGGGGAATCAGTTGCGATTGTCGAAGACGAGCGCGGAATCATTGCATGCGATGGGCAAGCGCGGGAGTGTGTGGAAGATTGTGAGTTCGCCAGTCGGGGCGTTTGTGAAGCAGGCGGTGGTGAAGGGGTCGTGGCGGGATGGGTACGCGGGATGGCTCGCGGCTTCAACGAGCGCGGCGGGGGCGCTGATGAAGCATGTGGTGCTGTATGAGCTGGGGCGGGGTACGACAACGCCGACTAAGTGAACGAGGTTCTTAGTTGTTTCTCTTTCGTCGGCATCCCATGAATCCGAGCGCGAGCAGTGTGGCGCTCGCGGGTGCGGGGATGGTGTTGTAGACGAGGTTGTCGTAGAAGAGCCCGCTGGTCTCGGCTTCGACACCGATCTCGATGTATGAGATGTTGCCTCCAAGAACGGATATTCTTGCGCCGGTTGGGCCGAAGAGATCGATGACCGTGCTTTGGGCAACGAGCTGGTCGAGCGCGTTGTAGGCACGCAGGTGGAGGATATCGATGTCGCCGCCTTGTCCGTCGAATCCTTGGAGTTCAACAAAATTGACCGTGTTGGTGAAATCGATCCTCATATCGTGCGTGGTGGGCGGCGAGGCGAATGGGTCACGCACTGAGAGACGGCCACCGAAGATGGCTCCGGTGGGTTCATACCAGCGGACTTTGTCCTCATTATCGACGAGCGAGAACGAGATGCCGTAGTCGGGCTCGAGTTGGTCGGACAAGAATACGAAGGGTTCTTGGTTGGGATAGAACGATTCGTCGAAGTCGATCGAGATCAGTTCGCCGTGTGCTGAGCTTGAGCTGAGGCACGCGAGCAGGGTAACCGGGATAGAAATACGGCGTGTGCAGTTGTATGACATAAGATTCTCCTTTTCTCTTATGTTTATATTCGCATATTGACTCGGGTCGGTTCCAAGTTCGCCATCGAGATCCGATGTAAGGTCAATCATCTTCATCGCCTATAATCTTCGCGTGCCCCGGCGATGTGCTGGGGTGGTTGAAGGTGCCGAGGGTCGTCATGGGGCGGTCTGGTTCGGTGGTAGCCCTTTGGATGGGCGGAAATGGATATGACTATGGGCGATCAAGATCGTGACGGCGGTGGGTCTGGCGGAAGGCGACGCGGGGGTTCAGACAGCCGAGAGGGCAGCCGTGGGGGCAGTAAGGGCAGCGGCGGGGGCCGGGGCAAGGGTGGAAGCAAGGGTGGGGGGCGTGGTCCGCGTGAGAAGGACACTCCAGAACCAACACGCAAGCGTCAAATCAAGGAACCCAAGGGTGGGTGGTCCGAGGAGTCATTCCGTTTGGATTTGACCTTTGCGGATCTGGGCTTGTCCGATGACATCCTCAAAGCGATGGATGATCTTGGGTTCAAGCATCCGACGAAGATCCAAGCGGAGCTTGTGCCGCTCGCGCTCACTGAGGTGGACATTCTTGGGCAGGCGAAGACTGGTACCGGGAAAACCGCGAGTTTCGCGTTGCCACTCTTGGAACTGATTGAGCCGGGCGATTCGATGTGCGCGATTATCCTCGCGCCAACGCGTGAGCTTGCGGTGCAGATCAAGCAAGACATCGAAGAGCTTGCGCCGCATACTGGTTTGAGCGTGTGCGCGATCTATGGCGGTCAGTCGATCAATGTGCAGGCGGATCAGTTGCGGAAGCATCCTGAGATCATCGTGGGCACGCCTGGGCGTGTGCTGGACATGATCGAGCGTGGGTACTTGTCGTTGTCGCAGATCGAGTTTGCGGTGCTTGACGAGGTGGACCGGATGCTGGACATCGGGTTCCGCGATGACATCCGCAAGATTCTTGGGAAGTGTCCGAAGGATCGTCAGACGATCTTTGTGTCAGCGACCTTTACGCCTGAGATCGAGAAACTGGCGCGGAAGTTTATGATTGATCCGGTCAAGCTCGAGGTTTCGGCTGGGGCGTTGACGGTTGATCTGGTGAAGCAGGGGTATGTGTCGGTTGAGTCGTGGGACAAGCGTCGGATGCTGGGGCACCTGCTGACACACGAGGAGCCGGCGTTGACGCTGGTGTTCTGCCGTATGAAGCGGACGGTGGATTCGGTGGTTCGGTACCTTGAGCGCAAGGGCATCCCGGCGCACGCGATCCACGGCGACCTCACGCAATCCAAACGCAACTCGGTCATGACCAAGTTCCGGTCGGGTGAACTCGCGGTATTGGTTGCGAGTGATCTTGCATCGCGCGGGATTGATGTCGAGGGGATCACGCATGTGGTCAACTACGACCTTCCTGAGGACCCGGATATTTATGTGCACCGGATCGGTCGGACCGCTCGCGCTGGTCGCGAGGGTCATGCGTGGTCTTTGGTGACTCCGCAGCAGGGGTCGCTGCTGACTGAGATCGAGATTCTGGTCAATACCGAGATCCCTGCGATGCACTACCCGGACTTTGAGGTGCGCGAGCGTCCTGAGGACTGGAAGGATGAGCCGACCGGTGGTCGTCCGTCGTATGAGGTCAAGGGCGTGAAGAAGGAACTGAAGAACCGGTTTGCTGAGGAGGCGCTTCCTGCTGAGAAGGGGATGAGCGATGCTGAGAAGGCCGCGAAGTTCCCGGGTGGGATTGTCCCGAGTCAGAAGCCCCCTCGCTTGATGCGGGGCAAGACGAAGACTCGCGGGCGGTAATCGGTTCGTTTGAATCTAGAATTGAAAAAGACCGGGCCTGATGGCTCGGTCTTTTCTTTTCTTTGGTTTGGATTGGTTCCGGAGTGCGGCTCCAGAGTCCTCAGCTGGACGCGACGGCTTCTTCGCGGGTGATGGACCCGATGATTGCGGGCGCGTTGCCGGTGTTCACATGGACCTGTGGCTTGGGCTCAGCGACGCGTGCGTTGGCGACGGCGCTGGTGCTCAGCTTGGGCGTGGTCTCGCTGGTGACGGTTTCGAGGCATTCACGCATGCGGCGGCCGGCTTTGAACTTGACGGTGCGCTTTGCGGGAACGGGGACGCGTTCGAGGGTCTTTGGGTTCTGGGCCATGCGTGGGGCACGGTGCTTGACTTCAAAGACGCCGAAATCGCGGAACTCGAGGCGGTTGCCTTCAGCGATTTCATCGATCACCTGGTCAAGAAACTCCTGAATGATCTGCTTTGCGACGACGCGTTTGTGGCCTGTGCGCTGGGCGATCTGGTCTACAAGGACTTTCTTCGTGATCGTTTTCATAATCGAGTATCTTTCTGTCCGCTTGTTGGCTGCCTGTCGGATGAGCGTTCAAGCGGCGGATGAGTCAGTTGAGATGTACCCTCTGGAAGCCCGCTGTGAGCCCTTGGGAAGATGCCCCAAACGAATGAGTCGCGGTTGATCCCGGTGTGCGTTGGGGTCGGTCGCGGCTTTCCCGGTGGGGACGCCGGGGGTGCGTGCAAAATGAATTACACGCATGTGCAGTATCGCAGACAATGTGGCTCAGGTCAACGGGGTAGATGGACTTCTTTTTGTCATAACTCAAAATTGAACAAGCACTTGCAATTGCACGAATCCTCTGCTATGGCTCACTATGGAATCTGGTTTTTCGGACAATGCGGCGGTTTCAATCGGTGGTGGAAAGACCATCGATGGATCACTTTTGGTGTTTACCTTTGTGCGTTCGTCAGGACCGGGAGGGCAGAATGTCAACAAGCGCGCGACCAAGGCGCAGCTGCGCGTTGCGGTCGAGGCGCTTGGGTTGAGACCATCGGTTTGTGCGCGGCTGCGGGCGCTTGCGGGGTCGCAGATCACGCGCGAGGATGAACTGATGATCTCGTGTGATACGACACGGAGTCAGGGTCGGAATCGGCAGGGGTGTTTGGATCAGCTCCGCGCGATGGTCAACGAGGCGACGGTTGTGCCGAAGAAACGCAAGAAGACCAAACCGACGAGGGGATCGGTCGAACGGCGGATCGGCGAGAAGAAACGACGGAGCGAGATCAAGAAACGAAGGGGGACTTCCGGTGAGGACTAGAGTTGTTGTATGGATCAAGCCGGGACACCAACACGCATGACATACGCACTGGGAATCGAGTGTTCAAACCCAAGCATGCGCGGGGGGAGCAGGGGTGAGGTCGCGCTTGCGAAGATCGTTGGTGATGGGCTCGAGTATGTTGATTCGCTTGAACTTGCGACCGATGCGCGCGGGAGTGATGGGTTGATGGGGGCGGTGGATGCACTGTGTTTGAAGCATGAAATCGTTCCTGCGGATCTTGCTCGGATTGTGGTGTCGGTTGGTCCAGGTGGGTACACCGCGCTGCGGGTCTCGGTGACGGTTGCCAAGGTGCTTGCGACGGTGGTGGGGTGCGGGGTTGTTGCGGTGCCGACGGCTGCGGTGGCTGGGGTCGGGCTGGAAGGTCTTGATGCGGTGGTCGCGCTGGCGAGCAAGAAGGGACTGGCGCACTGCACGCGGATCGTGGATGGTCAGCGGACGGTGCTTGGGGTGATCGGCGCGGATGAGCTTGTCGGTGTTGGCGCGAAGGTCTTGGTGGGGGATGGGTTTGTTCCAAAGGACATGATTGAAGCGGTGCAGGGCACGGGGATGGAGTTGCGATCGATCGAACTCACGGCGCGAGCGTGTCTGGGGGCGTCGGTTGGGATGGAAGAGATCGAGCCGAGCGCGCTAGGGGTGTTGTATGCAAGGGAACCTGATGCGGTGACGCAGTGGCGGGCGTTGCACGGGTAGGTTATTGGGACGCGTGGCGGATTGGTGGCCGTAAAGTCGTGAAAGTGGGGTGGGGTGTGTTATCGGTGTGAAGTTGGGGGGGATGGGGGACGATGATCGGGTGTGCGGGCGTTTTGACTGTCCGCCTCACCGAGGTTGTCTATGAGCGATGCAGCGAAAGATTGGTCTAACAAGAAGGTCTTTACGACCGGTGAAGCCGCGCAGGTGTGCAAGGTTTCGCAGCAGACGATTATTCGCTGCTTTGATTCTGGTCGGCTCAACGGGTTCCGGGTGCCGGGGTCGCGGTTCCGGAGGATTCCGCGTGAGGAGTTGTTGCGCTTTATGCAGAGCAACGAGATCCCGGTCGAGGTGCTTGAGAGCAGCTTGAAGCGGGTGCTTGTTGTGGATGATGATCCGGAGATCGCTTCTCTTATGGAAGATGTGTTCGGTGATGACGGCCGGTTCGAGGTCCGCGTGGTGCACAATGGGTACGACGCGGGGATGGAGACCGAGCGGTTTAGACCGAACCTGATCGTGCTTGATTACATGCTCCCGGACATCAATGGCAACATCGTGTGCCAGCGGCTGCGGGAGAACGAATCGCTGAGCGATACGCGGGTGATCTGCGTGTCGGGAGTCGTTGAAGCCAGTGAGATTGCTGGTCTGATGGAATCCGGTGCGGACGAGTTTTTGAAGAAGCCTTTTGATCTTCGTGAGCTTGTGCGGAGGGTTGAATCGCTTCTTGGGATGACGAAGAGGGAAGCGGGATGAGCGTGCACGAATCGTACAGTCGGGAAGTCGGTGAGGGCGTGAACAGCAGGCAAGCGGAGGCGATCCTTGCGGGGATTACGCGCCTTCCGACGCTACCGGCGGTGGCGACGCGGTTGCTGTCGATGGGCGCGTCTGAGGATGTACGGCTCGATGAGGTGATCGAACTGATTGAAGCGGATCCCGCGCTGAGCGCGCGGATGCTTTCGTTGTGCAAGAGTGCGGATGCGGGTCTTGGTGACCGGATCACGACGGTTCGGCGCGCGGTGATTATGCTCGGTCTTGAAGCGGTGCGGTCGGCGGTGCTGAGCGTGCTGGTGTTTGATCAGCTCAAGATCGATCCGCAGCAAGAAGCAACCTCGCGGTTTGATATTGAAGGATTCTGGACGCGGTCGATCGCCGTCGCGTGCGCCAGCGAGCGGATCGCGTTGAACTGGAAATCTTCTGGGGTCAGCAGTGATCAGGCGTATCTCGCTGGCTTAGTACATGGTCTTGGGAAACTGGCGTTGTACAAGGTGCTTCCCAAATCGTGGGAGAAGGCGCTGGCGATGGGCGAGGTCCAGCGGATCTCGCTGAGCGGCGCTGAGCGTGCGACGATCGGCATCGACCACCACACCGCAGGCAAACGCCTCGCGGAGCATTGGGGATTGCCCGATTCGATCCGCGATGTGATCTGGCTGCATGGACAGCTCCCTCGCGCGCTCCCTGAGCAATGCAACAGGGATCTGGTTTCGATGGTGACCTTGGCGAGCGCATGGTGCGAGGAGCAACACCTCGGCTGGTCCGGTGAATCACGGTCGAATGTTGAACTCGGCGAGATCGCCGAGGACATCGACTTTGACCTGACTGTTCTGGAAGCTGAATCGACCGAGATTGTTGAACGCGTCAGCGAGCGCGCGAAGATTCTTGGGGTTGGTGAGTTCAGTGCGCCAGAGCTGTTGATCGGGTCGTTGACCCGCGCCAACACCAAGCTCGCGGCGATCAACCAGGAGCTGCGAGGCAAACAACAGATCGCGGACCGCTCGCACGGGTTGCTCGCGGCGGTTGATGTGTTCTATGACGCAATCGGGCACGGGGACGATCCCGAACGCGTTGTGGGGGCGATGGTCCGGAGCGGGGCTTCGATTACCAAGATCAATCGCGGGATGGTGATTCTGCAAGACGCGCCCGGCGGATCTTGGCTGAAGTATTCAGTGGTCGATGGGGTTGTTGTTGATGATGGGAACGGGCGGGGGAGTCGTGTCAAGGGTCCACCGGTGTCTGATTCAGGTGAGATGCGTCCGGGTCATATCGCGGGACTCAGCGGGGACCAGGTGCTTGATCTCGCGTCGCTGGACTGGTTCCGCGAGATGATCCAGAGCGTGCGTGAAGCGGGATCGCCCTCGCTGATCGGGGTCGGGGACTGCGGGGATGATGATGAAACAGTCGAGGGGGTTTCGTGCTTGGTGGTGCTGGTCAAGGCGGGTGCTGAATCCGCTCCGGAGCTGAGTACCAAGGGGTTCCGGGTGATCTCACGCGCGTGGATGCGGGCGCTGAGCGGCGCGGTCCGTGCGCGGGCGAGCGCGAGGCTTGCTGAGGAACTCGCGAGCGCGAATCGTGAACTGGCTTCGATGCAGCGCGAGAAGACACAGAACGAATCGCTGCTCCGCTTGGGGCAGATGGCGGCGGGTGCGGCCCACGAGATGAACAATCCGTTGTCGGTGATCAATGGTCGCTCGCAGCAGTTGTTTGAGCGGCTGGGCACGCAGCGGGATCGGGAGTCGGCGCAGGCGATCGCCAAAGCCGCCGATTCGCTGTCGAACATGATTACTTCGATGCACATGCTCGCTGAGCCACCCAAGCCCACGCTCACGGCGGTTGATCCGGTGCTTGTGATTCGGCAAGCGATCGAGAATGCCAAGGCGCAGTGCCATCGTGCGGGGATTCGCGCGAAGGTGAAGCTGAACATCGAGGGCACGGTCGGACCCATTGATGTTGATCGTGACCTGATTTCCAGTGCGCTGTGCGAGCCCATCATCAACGCGATTTTATCGAATCCTGTGGGTGTGGTTCAGGTTTCGATTGAATCGGCGGGCGTGGATGGCCGAGTATTGGTACGGATCGTGGATACGGGGCCTGGCTTGTCTCAGCGGGCGTTGAATCATGCGTTTGATCCGTTCTTCTCTGAACTCAAAGCGGGGCGTCGTCCCGGATTGGGTCTGGCGAGGGCGCGGAGTGTGATCGAGCTTCATGGAGGCACGATCTCGATCATGAACACGACCGGGAAGATTTCAGGAGCACAGGTTCAGATTGTGCTTTTGAGCAAAAACAAGGGCCGAAGAACAGCGGCGTAGTGAGAGATGAACCGAGCCGATGCGTGTGGCTCATAAGCGTATAAGAGACCGTCCATGAATCACCGAGACACACCATCCGAGCAACCCACACACAATGAAGGATCAGATGCGTTGTGGCATGCGTCGGTGGATGCGGACACGCACAGCAACGATCCGATGATGATCGAGCCTGTGGGGCTTGATGCTCGCGTGCTTGCGGTGAGTCCTCGCCGATCGGTGCGTCGCCGGATATCTTCGATGCTGCGTGGACGCGTGGAATCGCTTGAGTTTGTCGAGACTGCTTCTGAGGCACTCGAACACATCAATGCGAATACGACGGACCTGGTGATTATCGAGCGGGCGCTTGACAACACCGACGGGATCGCGCTTCTTGAAACGATTACAAAGCACCATCCGATGATTGTTGGTGTGGTGCTCGGTGCGATCAGTTGCACCGACGACGCGGTCCGCGCGATGCGTGCGGGTGCGTGTGATTTGATTCCTATTGGTTCGACGGGCGCAGACACCGCTCGTCGGATGACCGAAGCGGTCGAACGGGCGCAGCGGGTTCGCCGGCGCGATGCTCGCGTGGATCGGCTGAAAAAACTATGCAACAAGCTCAACAGCGCCCGTCAGGAAGTGACGGGACAGATCGGCGGGTTGTGCACGGACCTGACCGAAGCGTACAAAGATTTGACCGAGCAGTTCGGGGATGTGAAGGTCCGCAGCGAGCTTGAGACTTTGCTCAGACAAGAACTCGATATCGAGTCGTTGCTCCGCACGCTTCTGGAGTTCACCTTGTCGAAGGTTGGTCCGACCAACGCGGCGGTGTTCATGCCTACCAGCGGCGGGGACTATTCGGTTGGGGCGTATGTGAACTATGACATCGCGAAAGAAACCGCGGAGATCATGCTCGATCAGCTTGCCGATGCGATCCCAGAATCTGTTGAACACCTCGAAGGCGTCCGCGCGATGTCGGGCCGTGTGGAGTTGACGGAGATGCTCGGGACCAGCGCGTACTGGGTTGAGGACGCGACGATGCTGACGATTTCATGCAAACAAGATGATGAGTGCCTTGCGGTGCTCGCGTTGTTCCGCGATCGCTCGCGGAGCTTCAGCGAGGACGATGTGCGGATGCTCGACATCATCGGGACCCTGTTCGGGCACCAGCTCGCTCGGGTGATCCAGACCCACCATCGGCACCTTCCTCGCGATGAGTGGGGGATGAGCGGGGATTACGGGATCGATGAGCCGAGCGATGACCAGGACTTCGAGGGATACGACGATACCTACGGCGGTTTCGCGGCGTAATCCTGAGGGTGCTTCGAGACTCCCAATCGAAATCGAGCATGCTGTATTCCGAAGAAGATTCTGATCGGGTAAACGCCCTGTCAGGGTCTCAGTCAGCACACACATAGCGTGAACGCGGTAGACTATCCCTGTCGGGCGATCCCCCAGCCCACAGGAGCTTTTTTGACATGATGCAACTACTCTTCGGCGACCTCGCCCCTTGGTTTACCGTTCCGGCGCTGCTCGGATCGGGCGTGCTGATGATCCAACTCCTCATGGGAGAACTGGGCGGCGACGGAGCTCTGGATCTGGACCTTGATCTTGACATCGACGGGCACACCGACCATCCCGGGATGGAGTTCGGCATCCTGTCGCTCCAATCAATCTCCGCGTTCTGTCTCGGCTACGGCTGGGTCGGGTTTGCGGCGTACCGCTTCCTCAATATTGGATTCACGGGCGCGGCGTTCATCGCGGTCCTCGCGGGGGTCGGGGTCGCGTGGTTGATGGTCTGGCTGCTCCGGAGCTTCTTGAAGCTCCAGAACAACACGAATGTGACGATCCACCAAACGGTGGGTCTGGAGGGGGAGGTCTACGCGACCGTGCCTCCATCCGGGACAGGGCGGGGCGAGATTATTCTGGTGATCAACCAGAGTCAGCACAACTACTTTGCGACGCAGGAGGGTCCCGATCCGATCCCGTCGCGTGTCCGTGTGCGTGTGATGCGCGCGGATGTATCGAGCAACACGATTGTTGTCGAGCCGCTGTAAACGCGTTGATCTCGGAACAGTTATTCAGAATCATTTCATAGATACCAAAAGGAACACCCATGACAACCCATTCGCTTCTTGCCCAATCCATGCTCACCCAGAGCACACTCGCCCAGACCGATCAGGGGAACAGCGGGGTCTTTATTATCATCGTGATCGCGGTGGTCTTGTTTGTTGCCGTCTTCGTGACCCTGTTCCTTGCGAGCCGGTACCGTCGATGTCCTTCGAACCGGATTCTGGTGATCTGGGGTACGGGTTCGAAGAACTCGGCGCAGTGCTTCCATGGCGGGGGCAAGTTTATCTGGCCTGTGATTCAGGACTTTGCGTACATGAGTCTTGAGCCTTTGGTGATCGAGATTCCGTTGCAGGGTGCGTTGTCGCTCAACAACATCCGCGTGAATGTGCCTTCAACCTTTACGGTTGGTATTTCCAAGGCGCCTGTGTTGATGAACAACGCCGCGGAGCGGTTGCTTGGATTGAATCAGAACGCGATTCAGGAGCAGGCGCAGGACATTATTTTAGGTCAGCTCCGTCTGGTGATCGCGACGCTTTCGATCGAGGAGATCAATAAAGATCGCGAGAAGTTCATGAATCTGGTCAACGAGAATGTGGCCGAGGAAATCAACAAGATCGGTTTGACGCTGATCAATGTGAATATCCGCGATATTACCGATGAATCGGGGTACATCGAAGCGATCGGCAAGCGTGCTGCGGCTGAAGCGATCAACCGTGCGAAGGTTGAAGTGGCGCAGCAGGAACGCGAGGGTGCCGTGGGTGAAGCGGCGGCGGTCCGCGAGCGGAATGTTCGCGTTGCGGAAGAAAAATCACTCGCGGAGCAGGGGCAGAAGAACGCGGAACAGATGCAGCGCATCGCGGTGGCGCAGCTCGAAGCGCAGGCGGTGGTGGGTGAAGTCGAATCCAAGCGGAACCAAGAAATCGCGGCGGCGGAACGAACCGCTGAAACGGTTGCTGCAAAGAAGCGCGCCGAGCAAGAGCAGCGCGTTCAGGTCGCGAGTGCCGAAGCGATCGCGGTTGATGGCGAGAACAGCTCGTCGGCGAAGGTCGCAGAATCGAACGCGCAGCTCGCGGAGATCCGGGCCGAAGCGAGCCGGCGCTCGGATGTCGCGGCGGCTGAGGCGCGGCAGAAGATTTTCACATCACAGCGTGAAGAAGAACTCGCTCGATTGTCCAAAGAACAGCTTGCGCCACAGGAGATCGAACTCAAGCGGGTCCAGATCGAAGCGGAAGCGGTCGCAGAACGCGAGCGACGCGAGGCACGCGGACACGCGGACGCGGTGCTTGCGAAGTACGAAGCGGAGGCAAAGGGCATTCAGCAGGTGCTTGAAGCGAAGGCGGAAGGCTACCGGAAGCTGATGGAATCGTGTGCTCAGAACCCACGCGTCGCGCCGACGCTGTTGATGATCGAGCAGCTCCCTGAACTGGTCGCGATGCAGGTCAAGGCGATCCAGAACCTGAAGATTGACAAGATCACGGTCTGGGATTCGGGATCGGGATCGAGCGACGGCAAGGGCAACACCACGGCGAACTTCCTGAGCGGGATGATCGGGTCGCTGCCTCAGGTGCACGAGCTTGCCAAGCAAGCGGGGATCGAACTCCCGAGCGCGTTGGGGCATGTGGTCGATGCGGAGGATGTTGAAGAGAAAGCCACGAAGAAGGGCTGATTGAACTTCATCAATAAAAAACACCCCGGCGATTGCTGGGGTGTTTTTGTTTGGTGATGGAGATCATTCAATCATCGAAGTACGCGGCGGCGTCGTCTGGGAGATCCAGGAGGAACGCGTCGCGGTCGATGGTTTCTTGGGTCATCTCGTCGTCGAAGCGGCCGGTGGTTTGGTCGGGGACATGGAGTTCGCGTCCGGTCGCGGACTTTGATTTCTTCTCGACCCGGTTGCGGGCGCGGAGGATGAGCTTGATGGGGACCTCGCCGAACGGGAGCACCTCGCGGACGCGGTTCATCAGGTAACGCTCGTAGTTGAGCGTGAAGCGGTCGGGATCGTTGACCACCAGCACGAGGGTCGGCGGGTTGGTCTTGACCTGCGACGCGAAGTAGACGCGTGCTTCAGCACCGAGCTTGTTGGTCGGGCCGCGCGCTTGGATGATCGAAGCGACGGTGCGGTTGAGCTGTCCGGTGCCGACGCGGGTGGACGCTTGTTCGAAGAGGTCGAACGCGACTTCCAGTGCGTTGGTGATGTTCATGCCTTGCTTGGCGCTGATGATCGCGATGGGCGCCCAGGAGAGTCCCTTGAGTTCCTTGCGGATGTACTCTTCGTAGCGTTTTGGGGTCGCGGGGCGGCCCGCTTGGTCCGCGCCTTCTTTCGCAATGTCCCATTTGTTGAGGACAATGACGACGGGCTTGTGGGAATCGACGATCAACTGTCCGAGCTGCTCGTCAACCTGCGAGATTTCGGTTGTCGCGTCGAGCATGTAGAGCACGACATCACACCGGCTGATCGCACGCTTGGCGCGGTCGAGGGCGTAGTACTCGATTTTGTCCTGGAATGACTTCTTTCGGCGGAGACCCGCGGTGTCGATCGCGAGGATAGAACGCTCGCCCATCTCGATCTTCACATCGATCGCGTCGCGGGTGGTGCCCGCGATTTCAGAGACGATGACGCGTTGCTCCCCGGCGAGGGTGTTGATCAGGGTGGACTTGCCTGCGTTGCGCTTGCCGACGATGGCGACCTTGATGTCGACTTCGGGCTCGGGATCGCCTTCATATTCTGGGACGAGGTCGTAGAGCTTGTTGAGCATGTCGCGGCGGAGGTATTTGGAGGTCGATGAGCAGATCAACGGCTGGCCAAATCCGAACGCGGCGAGTTCGTACGCGTGGGGTTCCCAGCTCGAGTCGTCGCACTTGGTCGCGACGACATAGACCGGGGTGAGTTCGGAGTTCTTGCTGCCGTCCTTGTCGCGGCGGCCGAGTTTTTGCTCGCGGAGCATCTGGCAGATCGCTTGATCCTGCGAGGTGATGCCGGCTTGGCAATCGACCGCGAACAGGATGATGTCGGCGGAGGAGACCGCCATCGCGATCTGGGTCTCGATGTCGTCGGTCAGGGTTGCGAGGTCCTCGCCGATCTCGTTGTAGCGGGCGCCCTCGGCGACATAGACCCCGAAACCGCCGGTATCCGTGAGCTCGACCTGCTTTGCGGATTGGTTCTCGTTGAGGGGATCGTGGGGGTGCTGGAGGTTGACGATGACCGACAAGCGGTCACGCGTGACGCCTGGGGTGTCGTCAACGATCGCGATCCGCTCCTGGGCGATGAGATTGAGGAGAGAAGACTTGCCGACATTGGGTCGGCCGACGATGGCGATGCGGGGAATGGGCATAGTCGAGGATGATAGACAGCCGCTTTGATTTGTCAGTTGATTGGCGTCGCAAACTTATGATTTAGCGGGGTTTGCGGGTATTGGACCCAAGATGAGTGGTCAGTTCTTCAATCAACTCGTGGTGGGATTCGATGATCTGGGTCGCGCCCGCTTTAAGCAGGTCGTCGGCGGGGGTCAGCGACGCGATTCCGATGACCCGCATGTTCGCGTTTCTCGCGGCGGCGACTCCCGAAATCGAGTCCTCGACGACGATGCAGTCCTCCGGACGGTGACCCATTGACTCGGCGGCGTGGAGGAACAGGCCCGGATCGGGTTTCCACTTCCCGACCTCGTACGCGCTGAACAGCGTTTTCTTGTCTGGATCGGTCCGATGACCAAAGCGGTTGATGAGGTTGGACCCGGTGAGGGTGAGGGTTGCTTTTTTGACCGGTGCGTTGGTGCCGACGCATCGGTGGGGCGCGTCGTCGCCCATCGCGTCGAGGGTGTCGAGGAGTTCGTGGATTCCATCGAGGGCGGGAACGCCGCAGGATTCGATTTCTTCGTACATGCGCGTGCGGTACTGGTCCATGAGGTTTGGGAGTTTGATCCCGAGGCGGGTTTCGACATCGAAGAGGATGTCGTCGAGGTTGCGCCCTTTGAAGTGGTTGATGGAGTACTGGGTGTCGACTTCCCATCCCGCATCGGTGACGCACTGCGCGAGCACGCGGTTGGTGAGGGGTTCGGTATCGACCAATACGCCGTCACAGTCGAAGATGATGAGGTTCGCGTGGATCATGGGTGGTATTCCGTGGCACAGGCGTCCCGCCTGTGTTCGATGTTCAAGCCCTGTTCAAGAAAGCGGGATCACAGGCGGGACGCCTGTGCCACGGGTGCGGGCTCATTTCCATCGGCACGCATGAAGAGGGCATCGCCCTTGGCGATGGTTTGCCCGACCTTGATCGAGTGCGGGCCGCCCCATTGCGCGAGCTCGGCGAGCGGCGCGACAAATGGGGAGTTTGCGTCGTTGGGATCGGTGAGGTGCGTGCAGTTCCAGTTGTTCCACAGCTCGGCCATCTTCTCGGGCATTGCTGGTGAGAGCAAGAGCGACGCGATGCGGAGTGCTTCGGCGCAGGAGTAGAGGATGGACTGGAGCGCGTGGGTGCCGTCGTCGAGGGTGTCGAGTTGCTTGGCGAGCGTGAATGGCGCGCAGTAAGAAATGAACTCGTCTACATATCTTACGATTGAATCTGCTAAGTAGAAATAACGATCAAGATCCATGAATTTTAATGCATGAACAGCTTCGCCGATCGAGTTCTGAATGAATTCTTGAAAGTTGTAGGTGCTCAATGGTGAGTACGCTTTTTTACCAGCGTTCTCCAAAGCTTTCATTGCAGTTTGAAGTGAAGTCCCGTTGTCATAGCCAAACTCACCATTGCATGTTGCTGGTACGACTCCATCAAAATATTTGGCAATCATGTTTCCAACACGACTTGTAGAGTTTCCTACCCCGTTCGCTAGATCACTGTTGTAAATCTCTATAAAGCGGGAGTGCGCGAAGTCCGCGTCGTTGGCGCCCAGTGGGCCTTGGGTGGTGAGGAACCAGCGGACAGAATCGAGCGAGTATTTTTCTGCGTAGGCCTGGAGGAGGTCGATCTCGATGAAGTTGCCAAGCGACTTGGACATCTTCGTGCCTTCAGCGATCCAGTACGCGTGGGCATATACAGTTTGAGGCGGTTCTTTCCCGAGCGCATGGAGCATCGCGGGCCAGATGATCGCGTGGAACCAGAGGATGTCCTTGGCCATCAGGTGGGTGACTTCGCCTTCCCAGTATTTTTTGCGGTCGTCGGTGTCGACGGTGGTGAGGTAGTTGCAGAGCGCTTCGATCCAGACATAGATGCGGTGGGAATCATCGCCGGGCATTTTGATGCCCCAGTCCGCGTCGCCTTCTTTGATCTTTCGGCTGACGGGGACCTTCATGAGTCCTTGCTTGAGACGACCTAGGACTTCGTTTTTGCGTGCGCCTGGGAGGATGTGTATGGCGTCGTTGGCGAACTGTTCTTCGAGCCAGCTCTGATAGTTGTCGAGACGGAAGAAGTAGTTTTGTTCGATGCGTTTTTCGAGGGGCTTGCCGGTGACTGGTGAGTTGTATTCGTGTTCTTTCGCGACCATCTCCGTCAGGTATTCTTCTTGGGACGGGTCGTACCAGCCCTCGTAGTCACCGAGCTCGATGTCGCCCTGGTCGAGGAGCTGCTGGATGTAGGCGGAGGCTTTTTCTTTGTGCCGATCTTCGGTGGTGCGCACGAAATCGTCGTTGGTGAAGTTCATGAACTCGAACGCGGCTTTGAAGCGGTCCGCGTTGATGGTCGCCCATTCGTAGGGGGTTTTGTTGTTCTCGGCGGCGGTTTTGGAGACCTTCTCCGCATGCTCGTCGGTGCCTGTGAGGAAGAAGACATCGCGCCCGACCAGACGCTGGGCGCGAGCGGCGACATCCGCGATCAGGGTCGTGTAGCAGTGTCCGATATGCGGACGATCGTTCACATAATAAATCGGGGTGGTGATGTAGTACGGCGTTTGGTTGGCTTGGTCTGATCCCATAGTCGGGGATTGTAGATCAGGGGTTGATGAGAGGGGGTCGGGGTGTGTGTATTTCGGAACGGGCGGTCTGTATGGAGGAATAAATTGTCCTATGGTTGTAGGTTGTGGGGAATAGAGTTCGGAACGGTTGGGTTGTCCTATCTGTTGAGAGGCGGGCGAGTTGGAACGAAAGAAGTTTGAACAGCTCGCTATGCAGCATCTTGACGCTGTCTATCGCATGGCGTTCCACCTGAGCCGGGACGCGGATGTGGCTGATGAGTTGGTTCAGGAGGTCTATGTCCGCGCGTTCCGTCCTGGGACGATCGAACGGTTTGAAGATAAAAGTGCCGAGGATGATTTTACTTCGGGCACTGGAGGCATGCGTTCGTGGTTGTTCGCGATCACGCACAATGTCTTCTACTCGAAAATCAAGAAGGACAAACGCCGACCGATGGCGGTTGAGCAGTTCTTTAACGAGTCGTCTGATGAGTTGATGCCTGATGAGGCGCCCCCGGTGTATGACCGGGCGTCGCTGGATTTCGAGCATGTCGACGAGAAGCTGAAAGAGGTTCTCTTCGGATTGAAAGAGGAGTACCGAGAGGTGCTGCTGATGTGGGCGGTCGATGGTCTCAAGTACCGCGAGATCGCAGAGATTCTTGAAGTCCCCATCGGGACGGTGATGAGCAGGCTGCACAGGTCTCGCAAGGTTCTGAGCGATGCGCTCATGAGCGACGAGAAAGCGGTTGACGATCTAGGTTTGAGGGTAATGAGCGGCGGACAGAACAGCAATGACAAATGACACCACTGACAACTCGAACTCCGGCACCCCAAACCCGGACTACAAGCCCGACCTCAACGCTGAGGATCTATGTATCGCGGCGATGCTGCGTGCGTGTGCGGATGGCGAGCTGTGCCCTGAGGGGTGCGAGCGGCTCAAGAAGTACCTCGCAGAACACCCTGAGGCGCAGGCGCAGGTCGCGTTTGAGAAGAATCTTAAGGGCTGCTGTGATCGCGTGATGCGCGAGCCGGTGTGTCCCGATGCGCTCCGCGCCAAGATCCACGCGATGGCGGGCTCGGCGATGAGCATGCACGCATCCAACGAACAAACCCGGCAGAAGAGCTTCTGGCAGCGATCTCCCGTGATGAGCGCGATGGCGGCGGTGCTGGTCATCGCGGCGGGCGCGTTGATCTGGCAGAGTTCGCCGTTGATCTCCAAAGGTGGCGGTCTTGGAATCTCCGAGACCACCCCGGTCGCGTATGCCGAGCGGATCGGCAACTTTGTCGCTCGTGAGCACATGCGGTGCTGCGACGAGAAAGCCGCGGCTCAGAAGCTGGTGATCGATGATGTCGATCAAACGACTTCGTATTTCTCAGAGAAGTTCGCCAAACCGGTTGTGTCACCTGTTCATCTTGAGGACGGGTCTCAAATCCGGTTCTATGGCGGCGGTGACTGTCATGTCCCCGCGACCAACTCATCGGGACATCTCCGCTTTGATGCGGTCGGTCCTGAGGGTCAGGTGGTGCCGCTGAGTCTGTTTATTGCTCCGGATCCCGGCTTTCTCGGGATCGAGGAAGGCGTGACTTATGTGCTCAACTCGACCAAATGCAGCGAACAGGGCGCGAACTTGTTCGCGTGGGTTTCCGGCGGCGTGATGTACCTGTTGGTCTCCGAAGCCGACGAGACGATGTGTTCGAGCGTGCGTGGGATGATGAACGCACCCGCTGAAGTCCGCAAGCTCTGAACGCCTCGTATTTGGCTCAAAAACGACATAATTGATCACGGACTTTGATTCAAGATCGGTGGAATGCCGATTGGTATCTCGTGTGAATCTGCTGTTGGGAGGGGTATTGCGCGAACCGGTGGGGGCGCGCGTCGAGTATAATGAAGAGATCGGAAGGAATTTCAAATGAGAACTCAACCAACGGCAACCCTGAACAAACTCATGCTCATCGCGGCGGTGGGCGCTGTGGCGTGCTTCGCTCCAAATGCAATGGCGCAGAACGCACTGGGGGATGGGCGAGGACTCGAAGCCAATCCGCGACAGGGGTCCAACGGCCGGAACTATCGACCACCGAGCTTTGAGCGCGAGGTCGCGTTCCGCAACGCGATCGCGACGGGCAACGCGCCGGGCGGACTGAGCTTCAGGGGGGATCTGGGATACCAAGCTTCGGGTGAGTTTACCGGCGAGCTGGGATCGGACTCGCTGTACTCGTTCCGCCGGGACTCGTTGTACTCTGGGCTCGCTGGGATGGGGATCCGCGGGACCGATGCGTTGCAGTATCAGTTCGCGATGACCACCGGATCGCGCGTCACGCAGAACCTCATGGGGAACCTGTCGGTTTCGCGTCTGGGTGGTTCGTCCTCATCCTCATTCAGCGGCGGGTACAACGATCCGGGTGATCCGCTTGCGATTGATCGGATTTCGCTTCGTGATGAGGGCACCGGTGTCAGCGGGACGCTGCGTTCGACATCGAGCTATGCGTCGACCAACAACTTGACTCCGGAGTTGATGTCGTTGTTCCCCAAGGGGATCGAGCGCGAGCGGTACGGGATTGTCGCGTCGCCATTGATGGGATTGGTTGCGACGCCGATGACTACGGAGCAATCGCTCCAGACCAAAGCGAACCTTGGCGCTCCGGCAAAGACTTCGTATGACAGTGTTCTTCCGAGTGTCCGCGAGCGTGCGAAAGAGGTGCTTGAACGGCGCAAACAGAATACTACTGACAACAGACCCGATAGCAAACCCGACAGCAAACCGGGCACCACACCCGACAGCTGGCCAGGCACCACGACACCGGACAGCACAGATCGCCCGACGGATCCTGCAGAGATTGAACGGATGAATGATACCTGGATCACCCAGCGGATCGAACAACTGCAACGGCAGCTGCTCGGTCTCCCGGCTCAGGTTGATGAGAACGCGCCTGTTGAGGTCGTTGTTCCCGAGAGCTCATCATCGATCCCCAGCGCCAAGAATGGGATGGCGATCCGTGATCCGATGCGTCCAAGACGCAAAGAAGATGCGGTGAACAAGGAGTCCGACGAACTCGGTGGGCAGACGATCAGCTTTGATCGCGGTGAATCCGGAGCGGGGAACTCGATGTACCAGATTGACCCGGACACGCTCGAACTCATTCGTGGCAATGGGAAGCGGGTGACTTTCTTGGTCGACCCGAGCGCGGAGCTTCGGAATATCTACGGCGAGCACATGAAAGCCGGCGAGCGACTGCTCACCGAAGGGAAGTACTTTGACGCCGAGGAACGGTTCACCCATGCGCTGGGCATCCGGCGCGGCGATGTAACCGCTCAGGTCGGACGACTGCACGCGCAGATCGGTGCTGGATTGGTGACCAGTGCATCGGTGAACTTTCAAACATTGATGAGTGAACACATCGAGATCGTTTCAAGGCGCTACGACGGGAAACTGCTTCCTGATGAGCAGCGTGTACGCCAGTTGATCACAAATCTCCGGGAGCGTGCGTTGCTAGACGAGCGTCCGGCGTATGTTGTTTCCGAGCCTTCTCGCATTCGGGTCGCGTGCGGAATGATGATTGCGTACCTCGGGTACCAGATCGATGATGAGCAACAGATGACCGATGGATTGTCGGTCGTTCGCGAACTGGGAACGGACGCGGATAAACGCTTGGTCCGGTTGCTTGAGACGGTGTGGGGTGCGGTGATTGATGCGGAGGGTGGCGGATCAGGTCAGAACGGCGCGTACCAAAGCGGAAGCGGGCTTGAGCCATGAGTCCAGACTTCGGCGGGTTCGGAGCGGGTGGCTCAAATGGGAGCAGCGGCGGATCGTTGAGGGACTACTGGACGGACGGCTCGGTCGCACGACTGTGCGCAACACTCAGTGAACTGACCGGCGTGCGAATCGAGCTGCGTGATGAGCGGGGGATCGTGCTTGATCCCGACCAAGACGCGGAGTTTTTCGGTGGACGCGTCGAACCCATCGACAGCAGCGCGACCGTGTTCCCGGTCCGGATCGGTGGAGACAACGGGACCGTGATCGGATCGGTCGTAGTCGGGAGCGATGAACAGTCTGGGTCTGGGTCTCCCTCTGGGATCGGCGTTCAATCGGGCGTGCTGATTCAGCGGCTCGGCGAACTGATCGCGACGATGGCCAAGGAGATGTGCAACGATGTTTCCGAACTGCGTGTGCGTGTTAAAGAGATCGAGGTCCTGTACCGGCTCAACGCGCTGCTCGTCGCTGGGGGGCGGGTCACCGAGACGCTGAAACTCACGCTTGACTCGGCGCTCGATGCGTTGAATCTGGAAGCGGGGGCGATCATGCTGCTCCCTGAAGATTCTGAAGGTCTGAGCCGGATGGATCTCGAAGACGAGCTTGAGCGGAGCGCGTCGGTGGGGTTGAGCAAGGAATGGCTGTCTTCGCCGCTGCCTTTGTCGGAGGGGCGGGAGATTGATCGCGCGTCGCTTGACGGCAAGGTGATCACCATCCAAGACCTGCACACCGATGATCGGATTCTTGCGAGTGATCAGGTGGTGGATGAGGGATTGAAGTCGTTTATTGGTGCGGGGATGGTCTTTGGTGGTCGCCCCATCGGGGTGATCCGGCTGTACTCGCGGACCGAGCGTGTGTTTACGGGTGCGGAGTGTCGGTTGATCCGTTCGATCGGTCAATCGGCGGCGATGGCCGTGGAACAGGCGCGGCTGATCAAGATGAAAGCACGCGAGCGCCGGACGCAGCGCTCGCTCAAGATCGCGGCAACGGTCCAGAAGCGGATGATGCCCGATCGACTTCCAACAGTCGAGAAACTCGACATCGCGGCACGGTTCCGGCCCAGCTACCAGATCGCGGGTGATTTCTACGATGTCTTCGAGGTCCGCGACAAGATCGGGATCATGCTCGGCGATGTGGTGGGCAAAGGCATCGTCGCGGGTCTGCTGATGAGCGCGGTGCGAGCGACGCTCCGCGCGTATGCGGAGCTGAGCGATGATTTATCGAAAGTTATGGAACGCACCAACGAAGCGATCCATCGGGACACGACGGTCGCGGAGTTTGCGACGATCTGGTACGGGGTGTTCGATCCCGAGATCAATGAACTCTCGTGGGTGACGGCGGGGCATGAGCCGGCGGTGCTGCTGACGCGGGACGAGGACGGCAAGTGGTCCTACGAGATGTTCAGAGGCGAAGGCCTCGTCGCGGGCGTGCAGGACGGGGAAGAGTATGTCATGGAGCGGATGGTGCTCGAACCCGGTCAGGTCGTGATTGTGTACACCGATGGCATGATGGACGCGGTGGACTTCAACGGCGAGCGGTTCGGGCGACCACGCTTGATCAAAGCGATGCTCGACTCGCTCGAAGAGAACCCCGATGCGGACGCGGAATGGATCACCGAACGGATCTTCTGGCACCTCCGCCAGTTCCGAGGACTGCAGAAGCAAGCGGACGACGAGACGCTGGTTGTGATGCGGGCGCGGTGAGTCTCGAATGAAAAACGCTCGCTGCATCCATGCGGCGGGCGTTTCGTGGTGGGACTTGTGTATGGAACTTGATTTCGAAGTTCGTCGAGATTACGCGGCGTATGGGCCGTCGTCGTCGTGGGGTGCTGTGAAGCGTGTGAAGCTGTAGCTTTCTTCGATTTCTTCGTCCACGAGGTTGGAGAGTTCTTCGAGCTTGGACTCGGCAAGGGCAAGTGCGGTCTGGGCGTAGTCGATGGAATCCATCGTGTCCTCCTTCTTCGGTGCTCCCGCGTCGCGCCATGAGGGCACGCTGCTGAAAGGGAGCGGGGCTGGGGGATCTTCAATAGTGTCTGTTTCTCGGCAGAGTCTTAGATTCGGCATAGCAGGCCTCCTCGTACAGGGGTGAGTCCATTAGAGTCTGCAAAACAGATCGACTCTTGGTGCCTGTAAATGAAGGGCAATCCGATTCTCGGAGTCGGTTTACGCCGATGAGTCAAGACGGGTGATCCCATGAACCGTGTTATCGGCACTCAGGGGCGTCCGAGTTGAACTGGTGTAGCAATGGAAGCGACGAATCTTCTAGGGGATTCGCCTTATTCTGCAGACTCGCTGGACGGCGCTTTCCGGGATTCACCCAGTTTGGGCTCGGTTCCCGCCATGGCGCGTTGTAGATTCGCGCGGTGTTTGTAGATCACGATGATCGCAAGGGCAAGCGATGTGATGAGGAACGGCATCCCGAAGTAGGGAACCATCGCTTTGAGATCTCCAGATGCAAGATCCGAAAACTGCGGCTGGGACCCGATCCGTCGTTCTTGAAAGGTCTCGTACTGACGAAACGCGTACCAGGTCCAGAGCGGGAGCGTCGCCGCGGCGACGCAAGACGCGGGACCGACCATGCGCCAGAGCGTGAGGACGACCATGTAGACGACGAACGCGCCCGCGGCGGGGATGGTCATCGCGGGCATGACCCCGATCATCGCGCCCATCGCGGTCGCGACGCCTTTGCCGCCTTTGAATCCGAGCCAGGGGCAGAAGATGTGTCCGAGCGGGGACGCGAACATGACCGCGAGCCAGATCCAAGCGTCGGTTGGTTGGATATCCATGCGTCCGAGCGTTCCCAGCGCTGCGCCTGCGAGGAGTGAGGGGGTGAGTCCCTTGCTCATGTCGAGGAAGAAGCAGAGGAAGAAGTAGCGCCGGCCGAGGACTCGACCGAGGTTGGTCGCGCCGATGTTCCCTGAGCCGTGCTTGCGAAGGTCGATGCCTTTGGCGCGAGCGATGAGGAACCCGAAGGGGATCGATCCCATAAGGAAGGCGATGGGGATATAGAGGTATGCGGGCATTGACCAAGCGTAGGGATTGGTTCTTGGTTTTGCTTGCGCTTCAAGATCAGATCAGGGGCATCCCGCTCCAAACGCGGCAAGGAACGCGGAAACATCGAGGAAGTTGAAGGAGCCATCACTCGTGAAATCGGCTATGAGGTCTTGCTTGGCGTACGCGACGAGGTATGCGGAGACATCGAGGAAGTTGAGCGATCCGTCTTCTGTAAGGTCCGCATCACCGCAAAAGGGGGTGTTGAGCCGAGCGGCGGTCTCGATCATGAGCGGGGTGAGCGAAGTGTTGAGCAGGTCGCTGTTCCAGACCTCCATGTAGCGGACCCCAGAATCGATCGCGAGGTTGATCTCTCCTTGGTAGCCGTCTTCGCTGAATCGGTCTGGGGTGTTGGTGTAGCTGTTGGCAACTTGGACTTCGGAATGGCTCTCATACGAAGCGTCTTTCAGGATTTCGAACATTCCGGGATAGACTTCTTCCGCGTTTCGGACCATCCACCATGCCGCGAGGACACCGACTTGGTCGCCGTGGTGTTCACGCGCGTACTGATAGACATCCTCCGCTACCACGTCGGAGTTGAGCACAGGATGGACCTCGTGTGAGAGCGGATGGTTGGGGAACGCATCTGCAAAGGCATCCATCGCGGATTTCCACGCACTCGCGTACTTCTCATCGGTGTATCCGATCGCGTTCCAGTTGGCAACATCGGTCGGGGATCTTGGGAGTTGCATCTCAAAGCCGTTGGCGCTGGATGTTGTGATGTAGACGAGGGAGATCGTGTCCTCCGTGCTGTACCGGGCGCCAAAATCTGCGATGAACTGATTCCATCTGTTCTGGAAGGTTGTGTCCCAAGGCACAGGGATGCTTTCTTGCGATTTATGAAAGGTGTAGTCGAACATCTGCGTGCCAATCGCGGGGAGCCAATCCGGTGCGACGAGTCCGTTGATGACGGCGAGTGAAATCTTGATCCCATACGATTGGGCCGCTTGGATCTGACCGTCAATGAGCGACCAGTCGTACACGCCGGGGCTGGTCTCGATGTCTTCCCACGCGACGCGGACGAGCACGCCGTCGACATGATCAAGCTCAGCAATCGCGGGGATGATTGATCCCGTACCAAAGTTGTTGGTTGGGGGGCAACTGCAATACAACCCCATCGGTTTCTCGAACGCTCCCGCGATGGAAAGCGGTGATACGAGAGCGATAGCGAGACTCATTCCACACAGTTGATCCTTCATGAAACGCCTTACGCACCTATGACAGACCGGTTGCAGCAAACAGTGTAATTTCAATGAGATATGCAGCGATTGATGTTTATCGGCTCTCGACAAACCGGTCTGTCAAGACATCGAGGATGTTCCCGAAGACCTGTCCCGGCGTGCCCTTCGCATCGACGCGGAGGTAGCGGGTTGATGTTGGGTCGGATTTGATCAGGTCCTGGTATCCCTGACGGACCTTCGCGTGGAACGCGGCGCCCTTGGCTTCCATCCGGTCGAGGAGCGGGTTTAGGCGTGATGCGGCGGTGTCCTGATCGACATTGAAGATCAGGGTCGCGTCGGGCTCGGTGCCTTGCATTGCGATTTTGGCGGCGGCGTCGATCTCTGCGATCGGGATGCCTCCAGCGGTTCCCTGGTACGCGTAGGTTGAGGACACGAAACGGTCGGCGACGACGAGGTGCCCCTTTTTGAGCGACGGCGCGATGAGCTGCTCGCAGAGCTGGGCGCGGGACGCCATGTACAGGAGCATCTCACAGCGGAGGGACATGGTCTCGCGGTCGAGGTGGTCGAGGAGCGCATCACGGATTTTCTCGCCCACTTCGGTGCCACCCGGTTCACGCACTTCGGTGACTTCAATTCCTGCGTCACGCACGGCTTTGAGGAACATCGCGAGCTGTGTGGACTTTCCAGAGCCGTCGGGGCCGTCGAAAACGAGGAACTTGCCCCTGAGCGCTGATTTGAGCGAGTCGGGGAGTTCTTGTGGTGGGGTGGTCATGACGGGTACGGCTTCGATGAAAGTTTGGGTGCTCACGGCTTTGAGTGTAGCGTGTTTTGCACGATTGTGAGCCGGGTTGCGAAGGGTTCTGGACCGAGTTTTGGGTCGATGAGTTTGAGCCGTGTGAGGTGGGCGCGGGCGCTGTCGAGGTCCGCGTCGTTGCCCAGCGCGAGGGTGGTTTCGAGGATGAGCGTCCAGCAGTGCCAGAAGTGTTTTCGTTGTGCGGGGTTGTGTTGATCGAGGAGCTGGACGAGCGACGCGAGACGCGGGAGTGCTTGGTCGGGTTGGTCCGCGTTGAGGAGCGCTCGCGCGTAGAGGAGTTCGAGATCCAGATCGTCGGTCGACGGATTTTTTTGCACAAGCCGGGAGAGACGGATCACCGCGGAGACGGGATCGGTGTCCACTTCAAGCTCCGCGGCGACGCGGTGCCAGTGGTTTGCGAGCGGGGAGCGGAGTGTGTCAAGCGTGCGAGCGGTGTTGATCGCGTGGAGGAGCGGATTGTCGGGGGTCGCGGCGAGCGCGTTTGCGTGGAGGATTTCCGCGCCCAGATCGGATTCACGCGTTGCGGGGGTGAGTGATTGGATGAGTTGCTGTTGTTCGCCGCCGGAAGTCAGGTTGATGAGCTGGAGTTTCCAGAGGTCGATCTCGATCCGGGTCGGGTACTGCGATACCGCTTGCCTGAGCAGCGGGGCGAGCGCGGCTTGAAGATCTGTAGACTGCGATTGGCTCGCGGTGTCGATCGCGCCGGCGAGCGCATCGGGTGCGCCGGGGTGGTCTGGGAATCGGCTCGCGAGTTTGGATGCGGCGCTGACAAGGGTCTTGGCGGAGTCGCGGGTGTTGAGCGCGCGAGACCCGAGGCACGCGAGCCAGAGCGATTCTTCAGCAAGTTGTTCATCTGAATCGCTGGCGAGATTGAGCAGGGTGTGGATCGCGTTCATGCGATCGTCCGCGTTCCCCTTGCTGATGCGGGCGCGGGCAACGATGAAACGAGGGAGCGCGTCGAGCGTCGAGAAATCGGTGTGGGTGTGGTCCACAAGACGCACGATCGACGCGTCGATCTGAGGCGAGAGTCCCGGGATCGCTCGGCGGAGTTCAAGGAGTGGCGACAGTGGTCCGGGTTCATGGCTCTTGAGCAAGGCGAGCGAGCGGGACTCAGCAAGCATCAATGCCCACGCGGCGTCGGTGGTGAACGGGGGCTGATTGGCAAGTTGGGAGTTTGACTCGGTGGGTTGTGCGGTGGTCAGCGCGAGCAGCGCGTGGGCGGCGGTGATCGGTGAGTAGTTGAGCTGGGATTGTTCTTCGAGCAGGGCGTGCAGGTCCGCAGGTGATTTCGCAAGCTGTGCGAGTACGATTCTTCGTCGTGCGTCGAGGTCTGGGGAGACGAACACGGCTTCGAGCAGGGTTTGTCGCAGCGGCTCGATCTGTGCTGGTGTTGGTGTGCTGGTGAGCAAGAGGGATTCGGCGATGAGCAGGGCCGTGCGCGGATCATCGGGGTCCGCTTGGGTGAGCATCGCGTTGATGCGGATCAATGCGTTCTCGATGGACTCGGTGTCTTCGCTGGTTGGGATGCTTGTGGTGGCGCGGTAGTACGCGCCGGTCGCTTTGAGCAGCGCGAGTTGATCCTCGGCGGTGGTCAATCTCGCGTCGGTGTTGGTGGGAGGCGGGGCTTGTGGTTGTGGTTCGGGGGAGACGAGCTGGTTGTAGGTGATGATCTGGTGATCGTTGTGTCCGTCGCCGTGGAACACACCGATGGTGCGCATGATCCCGGTGGGGTCTTCATCGAGGAGTTGGATGGTTTTGATCACGACGGGTCGGGTTCCCGAGATCGGATCGAGGGGGTTGAGCTGGTCGAGCTGCTGGCGAACTTGCTTGAGTCCTCCTGCCCATGGTGCTTCGGTGCGTTCGATGCCTCGGGAGATGAGCAGGATCATATCGGGTTTGAGTTTGAGTGCCGCTTCGAGTCCATCGACGGGATTCGAGCGACCCTGCGCGGGCATCTGCGCGATCCAGTCCGCGACGGCTTGCTTGTTGTGGCGCGTGGCGCGCGGGAGTGTGTTCTTGGTTGTGTCAAGCGATGGGGAGATGAAGGTGGAATCACCAAGCTTGCGGAACGCGATGACCTGGAATCGCTGGGTGGGGCTGAGGCGGTCGATCGACTGGAGCAAACGCTCGCGGATGTAGGTGAAGGAAGTCAGCGTCGCGCCCGACGCGTCGACGACATAGACGATCGAACGAGCGGCACCGGTCGAGACTCCCGCAAAGCTGATCGGCGCGGGCGCGTTGCTGGGTTCTGCAGCGAGGGATGACGATTGACTGCCGAGTTGTTCGAGCGTCGCGGCGCTCATCGCTTGGGTGGAGACGGGGGTCGGGTTTGTCAACGCTTTGGCGCTGCGGTCGAGGACACTCGGTGCTGGTTGCGGGGATGGGGCGTTGTCCCGCTGGGTTGAATCGTTGGGGGTCGATTCTTGTGCTTGGGTTTGCGGCGTAGGAGGCGGCGCGGTGAACTCAAGCTCCGCGAGGGGGATGCGGGTGGTCTTGGGTTCGGGGGTTGCGAGGGACGCGGCGCGCGAGCCAATCACGATCAGCAGTCCGACCAGCGTCGCATGGATCAGCAACGAGACCCCTGGTGGAAGGGCCCAACTCAGGATCGATTTTCGGGTCGTCACGCTGGATTCTACGGCTTTGCTGGCGCGGGTGTTCAGAAGTTGAAAGACAACCCGTTATGGTGTCGGATTGTGCTGTGGAGGTGGGGAGCGGTCAAACTCACCTCGATCGTGGGGTTTGGGGAGTGGTTCCGGCTTTGGCTTGGGTTGGGGTGGACGAGATTCGCCGGAGACATAGGGGTCACGACGACCGGGACGGAAGAGCATGCGATCGAGCGAGAGCGGGCCCGCGCCGAGGAGCGCGACGCTGAGGGTCATGGTGACGATCGCGAGTTGCCAGAGGAGCACGGAGTATGAACCCGGATTCCATGGGTCTTGAGTGTTTGGGATGAAGCCGAGGATCGCGTCGGAGGTTTGCATCGCGGCTGGACCGATCTGGGTGATCCACATCGCGACGAGCATGACGACGCACAGCGACAGGGCGCTGAAGCGGGTGAGGAATCCGATGAGCAGGAACGCGCCGCAGGTGAGTTCGGTGATCGCGGTCGCCCATGCGGCGATCACGGGGACTTTCCCTTGTCCCATCCATGAGGGGACAATTGGGGAGATGGGCTGGGAGTCTTCGGTCAGACCGGGTGACCCGGCGCGGTCGAGCAGGAGCGAGATGTTGTAGAGATTGCGGTAGGTGACCGGCTGGGGGAAGTCGGAACCGACAGCGGGGGCGGTGGTCTGCACGATGTTGCGGATCGAGACCAGGTTGGATCTGGTTTGTTGTTCGAGGTTCGGATCGATCGGGAGCTGTGCGGAGGGGTCTATCGATTGGTCTGGCGATTGGCCTGTCGCTGGGTTCGCTGGTTGGTCCTTTTGGATGACCGGTTCGACGGGGGTATCAAGGTTGTCAGTATCGGAATCAATCTCTGGCTCTGAATTTGGAAGTGGTTTGATCGGTTCGTCGTTGGTTTTGGGTGTTGGCACGACGGGGTGTTCTTGGATGAAGGTGACCCCGAGGTTGGCAAGACGCGCGGCGTTGTCGCCGTCGGTGGTGGAGGTCCCGACGAGCTTGGAAGTCCCGGCCCAGAGGAAAGTCACCGCAAGCGTGAGACGCAGAAGGAACGAGGGGAGGGTGAGAGCGATATGGTCGCGGCAGCGCATTGGATTCTCCTGAAGCGGAGTGATGTTTGAGGGGGTTGTAGTGCACAGGCGCGGAGCCGGGTGTACCATTCCCTACAAGTGGACAATATACCGGGTCTATCGGCCATTCGATCTCGATTTGGCCTGTAATGAAGCGGTAAAGTGTGCCGATTGATGGGTTTGGGCCTAGAAGTGTTGGCCTTGGATCAACATGTGAGACGCGGGTGTGGCGGAACTGGTAGACGCGCCAGATTTAGGTTCTGGTGGGCATAGCCCGTGCAGGTTCGATTCCTGTCACCCGCATTGAGGTTCCCGAACGATCGGGCGACAACAAAAAAGCCCCCGGCATTCGCTGGGGGCTTTGTCTTTGGAGAACGGTTTGGTTATGGGCAGCTCTGGCCGTAGCTGCTGAGGAACAGTGAGATGTCGAGGAAGTTAAAGCTTCCATCGCTGTTCATGTCCGCGATTGGGTCCATCATGCCGTAGAGGCTGAGGTACATGGAGACATCGAGGAAGTTGAGGCTCCCTGAGAAATCGAAGTCGGTGTTGCACACCGCGCCGACGCGGATCTCGTTGTCGAAGTATCCGATCTTGAAGCTCAAGCGTGGATCAAGCGGAGTTGGTGGAGCGATGATGGTGTCGAATGTACCGGTGACCCCCGCATCGGCGGTGACAATGGTCGCGACCCATGCGGTGGTCGGATTGAATCCATCGATGAGCGAGAGGTCGAGCGTGCCGTCGGCGTGGAATGTTGAGGAGGAATCAATCACATCGTTGACATTGAAGTTGGAGACTTCGACCTCGTAGGTGCTCGTGTTCGTAAGGGTGATTGGTTGGCTCGCGTCCATCTCGCCGACGGAGAGTCCGGGTGCGATGGTGCCGTGGATTGTGAGCGGTGCGTTAATCTGCCCGATACCTCGCAGGGTTTGATCGGCACCGAGCGTCATGCCAACGCCGGTGATTTGTGAGCGGCTTGTTGATCCAGCGAGAATGAGATCGCCGGTGCCGTCGATGATCGCAGGGGCAGTGGAGTGCAATGTTGTGCCGAATCCGCCATTTGTTGGATTGATTTGAATTTCATTGTTGTTGGTGACGGTTCCTTCGACTCTGAGTTGGCTACCGCTGATCACATTGACCGGCGTGTTGTTGATGAGGTCTTGCATCGACGAGTTGGACGACACGGTTGTCGAGCCGGTGGAGATCGCGTCGATGGTGCCGCCGGTGATGGTGGTGGTTGCGAGATTGAGGAGTCCGTCGTTGATGAGGATCATTCCGGTTCCGGATTGATCAACATTCATCCCTTGCATTGAGAGGGTTGCTCCTGGTTGAATGGAGATAAGCGCGTTATTGGTTTTGTCCGATCCTCTGAAATCGAGCGTCCCGCTTGAAGCGTCGGCGTCGATGGTACCGTTGTTGATGAGCGATGCGTTGATCTGTCCGATGCCGTGGATGGTGTAGTCTGGGTTGATGGTGACGGTTTTGTCTGCATCGGTGTTCAGTTGTGCGCGGGAGGTGATTCCTTTGAGATGGATATCACCGGTGCCTTCGATGGTCATGGTGTCACGGAATGCGAGAGTTGTCGCGAACCCGCCGTTGGTTGGATTGACGGTGATTGTGTTGTTGCTTTCGAGTCCGTTCTCGATGATTGTGGTGGACCCGGTATTCATGTTCATTGGGGCGTTGAGCACGACGGAATCCAAACGATTGGTCCCGCCGGTTTGGGTCACGAGACCCGCATCAGCGTTGATGGTGCCGCCACGAATATTTGCGGAAGCGATGGTCATACTCCCGTCGGCGACATCGATCTCGCCCGACGCGGACTGCTGGATCTCAACTGAACTGATATCGAGCGTCGCACCAGACTGAGCGGTGATCAGTCCGTTGTTTGTTTTGATTTGATCTCTGAACAGGAGTGAGGTGGAATCAACATCAGCGTTGATTGTGCCGTTGTTGATCATTGATGCGTTGATCTGGCCAAAGCCGCGGATGGTGTGATTCGATCCGACGGTCATGGTTTCTCCCGCACTGGTGTTGAGCAGTGCACGAGTCGTTAATCCATTGAGAATGGTGTCTCCTGATCCGGAAAGTGTGGATGAATCAGCGAACAAAATGGTGGTTGCAAACCCGCCGTTGGTTGGGTTGACGGTGAGTGTCGCGTTGTTGACCATGCCGTTGGTGATGGTAAGTGAGGTTCCGGAGTTCATTGAGAGCGGGGCGGATGAAGTGACGTTATCGAAGTTTGTGTTCCCGCCGACGAAGATTGCCGTACCTGAACCCGGGGTGATTGAGCCGCCGAGGATGGTGGCGCTTGCGAGTGTCAATGAACCATCATCGAGATTGATCTGCCCGCCTCCGGTCTGATCGATGGTGATGGATGTGATGCTGAGCGTTGCGCCGTTGGACACGCGGAAGATGTTGTTGTTGGATTTGTTGTTGGTGTTGAGGATGAGAGTTTGTCCAAGCACATCTGCAATGACCGATCCGTTGTTGATGATCGGGGCTTCAATGTTGCCAAACCCTTGGATGGTGTGCGATGATGCGTTGGTGAGGGCTTGTCCGGGATCTACGGTTCGGATAACGGCACGGGTTGCATTGCCGCCCATCACGAGTGAACCACTGCCGTCGAGCGTTGCTGCGTTCTGCGCTTCGAGGACGGTCGTGAATCCGCCGTTGGTCGGATTCAGACGGAGGATGCCATCGTTCTGGAGTGAGTTGAACACATGAATGCTGGTTCCACTGTTTACTTGCCCTTCGCCCGTCAGGTGCACTGAGTTGAAGGTGCTGGTTCCGGAAGTGGTTGACCAAAAAAACCCGGGCTGCGATCCGATTGCGCCATTGGTCACTGATGAGCTCAGCAGATTGAGTTGCCCATCGGTGACCGAGATTTCCGCAGCGGGATGCTGGGTGATCGCGACTGAGTTGAGTTCCATGGTTGAGCCGTTGGCAACTTCGAACAAGTTGTTGTTGGTCCAAGATCCGGTACGGATGTCGAGAACGGTTAATGCGACGGTGGACTGGATGGTGCCGTTGTTGATGTAATCGCCGGTGATGCGACCGAAGCCGTTGATGGTGTGGTTGGTTCCGTGTGTTGTGGTTGTTCCGTTGGTTGAGGAGAGCATTGCTCTGGTCGAATTACTGCCAAGTGTAATAGTTCCTGAACCACTGATGGAGTTTGAGTTGCGGAAGATGATCGTGGTTCCGAAACCGCCGTTCGTGGGATTGACGACGATGAGCCCGTTGTTTACGAGATTGCCATTGATCCCCATCAGGGTGCCTGAGTTGAGGTTCAGGGTGCTCATCGAGTCAAGAAGACTCAGCGAATCGAGATCTGCGACGGTGATATCAAGGGTCGCGGTGTAGGAAGCGCCGAGATTGAAGACCGCGGACTCGGTGATGCTTGACGGGACATTGGCTCCCGACCAGTTTCCCGGGACATTCCACAGTCCGCCGGCGGGATTGGTCCAGTTAATCGATTGACCAAGGGCGGATCCTGCGAGCAGAAATACAGCGAGCGATGAGGTGGCGAGCGTCTTCATTTTGGTTCTCTCTCTTGCAATGTTGACATTGGTTTGTGCGATGTACTAAGCGTCTATTGTATTGGGGTTTTCATCTATTCCAATAAAAAACCCGCCTGGTGGCGGGGTTTTTCGTCATGATTTCATGAAGAGAATCCTAACAAAGACAGGTTATGGGCATCCGGCTCCGAATGCCGCGAGGAACGCGGAGACATCGAGGAAGTTGAAGTTCCCGTCTGCAGTAAAGTCCGCAACGGGTTCCTGTTCGCCAAACGCTGCGAGGAAGGCGGAGACATCGAGAAAGTTGAGATTGCCATCCCCGGTGATGTCCGCTGGGCATGGGGTGCTCGCGTTCTCGCACGAAACAAGTTCGATGCTCACCGCGTCAACCGCCGCTTCTACAACCGAACCTGTCCCGGTGTCACCCGCACGGAAACGGACGCGGACCTGGTTGGATGGGGTTGTGAAGATCTGTGACAGATCAAAGGTGTAGGTGTTCCATCCGCCGCCCGCGGCTGGATGACCGGGCCCGATCGAATCGAGTGCTTGCCATGCGCCGCCGTTGTTGTTGGAGATATCGATGAACATGGTGTCGTCGACTTCACCGATATTGTTTGAGTACCAGAGGTCGTAGGAGAGGGTTGGTACGCCATTACCGGTTGCGTCCAGTGCTGGTGAGGTGAGGATGGTGGTTCCGCCGTCAACATCAGAGTTGCCCGCGACATTGTCGGTGAGGTAGCAGCTGCCTGAACCATCGGAGTCTGACGCCGGATCGCCGCGACCGCCTCCGCCTGCTGGGATGCCGCGTTCCCATGCGCCATCGCTGACGCTGCCTGAGACGGACCAGCCTGTATTGGTTTCAAAGTTGTCTGCGAAGACTTCTTCAAATGATGACGCGACCGAAGCGGTGTAGACGCTTGATGGCGCGTTTGCTGGGAGTGTTTTGATCAGCCCGTTGCTGTCGGTGACGCGGAAGAAGTACTGGAGCGTTTGGCCACACTCGATCGCGGGGGACATCGCGGTTGCGGATCCATCCGGGTTCGGGTTCATGAAGATCGGTGTGAATCCGGTGCCGTCGGTATCGACAAACATGTGGATTGTTTCGAAGGATGCGCCATCGCGGGTGATGATGTTGACGCTGATGGGATCGCCGCCCGCTGGTGAGACGGTCTCGGGTTGGTCGCTGCGCTGCTGGAGCGCGAAGCTGTCGAGCTCAGCGTCAAGACGCACCAAGAAGAGTCCACGCTCGATGTCCGAGACGATGATGGTCCCCGAAGGCATGAACGGGTAGTTGGACCAGGAGCCGTTGAACTCCGCGGCGTCTGAACCTGGGTAGGTGTCAAAGTACGCCACTTCGACGGGATTGACCGGATCCAGACCATCAAAGACGCGGAGACCTGAGCGGTAGTTGGCTTGGTAGATCACATGATCTTTGGTGTAGAGATTGTGATCGATCGCGGCTTTGCCTGTGGAGTAGATCCCGAGGAAGATTGGGTTGGTTGGGTCTTCGACATTGAACACGCGTGTGGTGGTGACGGAGACGGTGCTGCCTTCGTCGAGCTCGTCGTTGAGGTAAAGGATGGAGCGATCGGTGGAGAGCCAGCACTGGTGGGAGTATCCCGCGCTTGGGTAGAAGGCGGTCGCAAGGGTGATGGGGTTGTTGGGATCGGTGACATCCGCGATGCGGAGACCGGTTTCTGAGAACCCTCCCGAGAATCCGGATGCGAGGAACGCGAGTTCGCGTCCTGCGAGCGGTCCGTCGTGCCAGGTGACGACCTGCGCGTCGTGGACATACATCTCGGTCCAGCCGCCGTCGATGGAGGGGAGTGCTGGGTTGGAGAGGTCGATGTTGATGAGTCCGCCGTTGCCGATGTTAGCGCCTGCGAGCCAGAGTGAACCGGTTTCTTCGTTGGTGATGATGTTGTGTGTGGTGGAGTATCCGCCGCTGGTCCAGTTGCGGACGAGGGTGACATTCCCGTTGTCGATGTCGGACATGTCCATGACCTGGATGCCCGAGCCGCCTTCGGAGACGCCGTAGGCGTACTCACCGACGACTTTGACATCGTGCCAGAGCGAGACAGGGCCGGTGATTTTGTCCACGATGACTGGATTGACGGGATCGGTGATCTCGACGAACCCGTATCCGCCTTCGACACCCATAATCGCGTACTCGCGTCCGGATGGTGAGACATATCCCCAGCAGTCGTTGCCCGAGCTGACATTGAGGCCGGTGAAGTTATTGAGTGGGATGTTTGCGAGCAGCGTCATGTTTTGCATGTCGAAGAGGCCGCGTGCTTGATTGCCATCCTTAGCGGTCCAGATCGGTCCGAAGACGGGTGGTTCTTGGGAGAGAAGTTTGCGATAGTCATCATCGTGCGCGTGTGCGACAGTTCCAACGGCGAGTGAGAGGAGCAGGGCGGTTGATAGTGATCGCCGGGAGGGCAAGTGACGCATCGGGTTTTCCTTTCAAGAGCGGCCAAGCATGACTTGCTCGGCGCATACAGATACAGTTGAAGTCTCGATTGAGACAGTATCTTATTCGCTAGATCGTCGATTCCGGTTGCTTTTTTCGCTGATTTCGGAGAATCTTGGTGTGAATTGGACATCTTTCTCGTATCACTCCAGCATGGAGACTGTCCGATGATCAACCCTTCCCATATACGGCTCGTGTTCGCACTGATAACCGGTCTGTCCTGGTCCACTTTCGCGATGGGTCAAAGCGAAAAACAAGACGAACAAATAGACCAGAGGTCTCCTGCAATCCTGCTCGCGGATGATTCCGTCCATCCAACGATGACTGTTCGGTGGACGACCAACCACGGGCAGCGCGAAGTCACCGGCCCGATGACCTACGGCCCGCCTCTGGGTGGCGAGATCCTGCAAGGTGACACCAAAGACGAAGCCGGGAATGTGCGTGCGTACCTCGCGCTCGGTGGTTCTCGTGTTGATACAGGCGCGGGGCATCCCAACGGGATCGTGATCCGGACCGGGTTGACGAAGGTGGACAGTGCGAAACCGTTCTTTGAGGACATCAAGGCCGGGGGCATGATCGAGATTGAGATCGAGGGTGTGAAGTTGAATCAACCCATCAAGTACCACCAGGGGACGGGGATCATGCACCTCAAGTACGCGATCGGGGACCTCCTCGCGTGCTCACTCCCCGGCACAGCTCGGAATCAGTATCTGCTCTCAGACCCAAAGGACACACTCGGCGGGCGCGTGGTTGCCGGCGTAAACGCGACTCCCGGTGCCTTGTCTGGAGACAGTGAATGGGGCGGGTCGTTCGATGTGACGGTTGATGAGGACGATCCGACGCGGATGGGGTTTGTGGTGCGCGTGCCTTTCGGATTGTTGCGGCACCTGCAAGACCCCTGGGAATCGACACTCCCCAACACCTTCTTTGAACCAATCCACCTCCACGCTGAAGCGGAGCTGCTCCAGATTTGGGCGACACCGTTTGATCGGGAGTGGATCGTCGAGAGTAATGAGCCGGCCAAAGAGGAAGTGATTGATTCGGTAGACGACGCGGTTGAGAGCGACGGGTAACGCTCGCCGCGCGTAGAGTGTTGTATGGTCACACTCAATCAACACGATCAAAATGCACTCGACGCGGCGTACCAGATGGCAATCAAATCTCACGATGAGGGCGGGATCCCGATTGGGTCGGCGTTGATGGCGCCGGACGGGACGATCGTTGCCGTCGGACACAACGAACGCGTCCAGAGTGGCGACCCCACGGCACACGCGGAAACCGTGTGCATCCGCAACGCGGGACGACGACGCGATTGGCACCAGCTCACGCTCGCGTCGACCCTGT
The DNA here is from genome assembly GCA_963976955.1 of uncultured Phycisphaerales bacterium. GTDB lineage: Bacteria > Planctomycetota > Phycisphaerae > Phycisphaerales > UBA1924 > UBA1924. The sequence goes on from CAXBMD010000001.1 coordinate 95,792, forward strand.
CCCCCTGCGCCATGTGCACCGGGACCGCGGTGCTCCACCGGATCCCTCGCGTGGTGATCGGCGAGCACGAGACTTTCTTGGGACGAGAAGACTGGCTCACACAAGAAGGCGTTGAGGTTGTGCTCGCTGAGGATGAACGATGCATGGAGCTGATGCGTGCGTTTATTGCGGCGCGTCCGGATTTGTGGAACGAAGACATCGGTGTTCCACCAGAGTCTTGAAGGTTAGACGGTCCCGTACATCCGGTCGCCGGCGTCTCCGAGACCTGGGACGATGTACCCACGCTCATCGAGCCGTTCATCGAGTGCGGCGCAGTAGATGGTGATGTCCGGATGGTCTTTGTGCAATCTCGCGACGCCTTCTGGTGCAGCGACGAGGCAGATCATGCGGAGGTCGGTCGCGCCAGCGTCTTTGAGCATCGTGAGCGCGGCGGAAGCTGAACCTCCGGTCGCGAGCATTGGGTCCACAAGGATGACCGGTCCCGCGTCAAGGTCTTTGGGGAGCTTGTTGAGGTACGCGATGGGTTCGAGTGTTTCTTCATCGCGCGCCAGTCCGAGGTGTCCGACGCGTGCTTCGGGCATGACTTCGAGCATGCCGTGGATCATCCCGAGTCCGGCGCGGAGGACGGGGACGATGGTGATTGTCCCGACAAGCTGCTGCGCGGTGGTGCTGGTGACCGGCGTTTGGACGGGGATGGGTTTGGTTTTGAAGGAGCGTGTGACCTCGTAGACCATCAATCCCGCGATCTGTGAGAGGTGGGCGCGGAAGAAGCGATGGTTGGTCGCTTGGTCGCGGATGGTCGCCATCTTGTGCGCGATCAGGGGGTGATCGAACACGATGAGCGCGGGAGAGTCTTGAGCGGTGTCGGCGGTGGACTGTTGGGTGGGCATGCCGGAGTGTATCGCGGATGGATCAGGAATGGCGACAAAAAAACCCCGAGACCGGGAAGGTCTCGGGGTTGAGATGTTTGATCAGTCAAACAGTCCTTGCGGACGGTCGATGATTATGGGCAGCCCTTGCCGAATGCGGCGAGGAATGCGGAGACATCGAGGAAGTTCCAGTTGCCATCATCGGTGAAGTCAGCGAAAGCTTCCTTGTTGCCGAATCCAGCAAGGAACTCGCTGACATCGAGGAAGTTGAGTGATTCGTCGCCGTTGATGTCAGCAGGGCAGGTTGATGCTGCTGCTGGAACGATTGCTGCGAATGACATATCAGCGCCGGCTTTGAACAGGCCAACGGTCGCGTTGCCCGAGACTGGTGGGGAATCTGTTTCGAACCAGTAGTTGTACATGGTGCCCCAGCGTACGGCGTTGGCCCAGACATTTTCGGACTCGGACTGGGTGTTCCATGCGATTGCGTTGCCGCCTTCGATTGGTGACCAGTTGGTTGGGCTTACATTCTCGTCCACTGTTGAGTGGTAATCGACATCGTGGAATCCGTGGTTGGAGGTCGCGGTGTTGACTGGGACCGAGAAGGACGAGGCGGCCTTGTCCGAGTTCTGGTTGTACAGACCGTAGTCGTAGCGCCATGTGCCGTTGCCGAGGTCGGTAGCCTTGGAAGCAACGATGAGGCGTCCGTCACCTGGAACATCTTGTTCGGTGATGACAACATCAGCGTGTTGTGCTTGCCATGCGTAGATCGCTGGGACTTCGCGGAAGATCTGGCCAGTGGTGTTCGCATTGAAGCTGGACTGGTTGATGTTCAGGCGCTGGTATGAAGCGTTGTTCATGTTGGTGCCGGCTGCGTAGTCCTGCTTGTGGATGTACACGCCTTCGACATAGAAGGTCGCGGTGGAGTCTGCGATGTCGGTTTGTTTCACCTGGATGCGTTTAAAGATGGAGTTACCACCTTGGTTGATGCCGGTGTATGGGTAGAGGTATTCACCGGTGAATGGGTTGACTTCGGTGCGAGGACCGAGGTCGCCCTGCGAACCATTGAGGCCGGCACCGTATGGGTCCGAGCAGCCTGAACCGAGGTGGGAGAAGTCGCCGTCGCCTTGGCAAGGCTGGCAGACCGAACCCTGGAGTGAAGCGAATGAGTGTTTCACTTGGGTGACACCGAGCTGCATGAGGCGCTCGGTTTCGTTGTCGTATTTCCAAATGGTAACCGCGATCACCGGATGGTTCGGGGTGTTGTCGATCCATTCAGCAGGTGAGGTACCGATGTTACAAGCGGTTGTGCCAACTGAATAGGCGCGGATGCCACCGATGTTGCCGTAGTTATTCACATCCGGCATAGCACCACAGATGACGTCGGGGGTTGCCATAGCGGTACCGGTGCAGGCAGCCATTACAGCCGCGAGAGCGAAACGATTCATGTTTATTCCTCCAGAAGGATTTTGGGGTTGTTTGTACTTTAGATTACAGGCTATTGGGTCAAATTGGTAGCCGAAAGCGGATGCTTTGGGCAGAATTTACCCAGAAAATAACTGGGTTATCGGTCTTACGGGCATCCCTGACCGAAATCGGCGAGGAAGGCGCTGATATCCAGGAAGTTGAAACTAGAATCGTTGTTCCAGTCTGCTGTAGCAGATGCATTGCTAAATTCCGTCAGGAATGCGCTGATGTCCAAGAAGTTGAGTGATCCATCAACAATCAAGTCTGCGGCACATTCTGCGACGACGAGGTTGCATGGTGCGTCGTTATCGAGGTACGACAGAATGCGATCTTGGACTCGTGGGTGGAACCGGAGATCCATGTTGGAGAGGCCTCCTGCACAGAGGTGGCAGTAGGACATGATGGTTGCGTCTTGCGAGAGTGTGCAGTCACCGTCGCCGCAGCCGTCGATTTGTGGGTTGTATCCGTCATGGGTGTGTCCCGAACCGAAGTTGTGACCCATTTCGTGAGCCGCAACGATGACATCCCAGTTGTTGTGTGAGTTGTCTTGGAGCGGGTTTGGGAAGAAGCCGTCCATGTTTCCGCTGACACCGATACCCCAGAAGTCATCGCATGCGCCTGGGAGATACGCGACACCGCCGCCGAGCGAGCGGGCGCTGAGTGCGTGAACGACTTCGCGTTCGATTTCAGCTTCATCGCCTGAGTTGAACTCGTCTTGGACATCGTCGAGGAAGTCGATGATATCCGAACCGCCGTAGGGGTCGTTGTTGGATGCGTAGGTGCGGAGGAACGGTACGGAGAGGGTCATGTTCACATCGCGGTCGTAGATGGTCGAGATCGCGGCGAGGAGTGTGGATGCGTAGGACGCGGACGCGGTGGTGTTGCCGCCGAAGAGCGAGTTGGTGAACTCGTAGTCGGTTTCCAATGCGACCTTTGCGTTGCGTTGTGGTGCGGCGCCTTGCGGCGCGACGAACCCGTCATGGCCGATGTAATCGTCTGCGATCTGCAATCCGAGCGGGTTGAACTTGGGGTTGTTCATGTCCACAGCACAGTTCTGTCCAGCAGGTTCAAGGTTGAGCATGCTTGATGGGAAGATCGCGAGGTCCGATGCGGACTTCTTCTTGCCGTCAAACTTCCCGGCGGAGATCACATGCGATTGGCCCCCGGCTTCGATGTATCCCGAGGTCCCGAACTCGGTGATCGCGATGTACGCGACCTGCGATTCGTCGCCTGCGATATGACCACGCAGGTGGACATCGCCCGAGAGGTCGATGGTGTGTTCTTGTCCCTTGGCATCGACCGAGACGATCCGGGCTCCGGGCGCAAATGGGGTAAATCGTTTGAGGTCCAGATCGACCAAGGTGCCGTCCTGAAGGGTCACGATCATTTCCACAGCATCGCCGAGACGGACCTGCGAGAATGAGCTCGCATCGGTGAGCGCGGCGCGGGTGGTGTTGACAGGGACCGAGTGGGCATGGGGAGCAGCAAGTGCGGTCATGCTGAGGGCGGCGGTCGCGGCGAGGGCGACGATTGATGTTGGACGCATTGATCAATTCTCCGGCTTGGATGATTTTCAGACTCAACGAGAGCGGCGGAGCGGAGGGGCAAAACAGAGACCAACACACAAAGACCACGCACAGGAGCGTCTGGTTCGGGTTTAAGATGTGAAAACACACAACGCGGGGAGATTTCCCCTTGAACCCTCCGATTCGGAAGGAGAGCTGGGGAGGTTCCCTGAGTGCCGGCTTTTTCGCTCCATGATCCACTTGAAGGCTCTAAAGGCGGTTGTTTCGGTTAGGACATAAAAAAACCCGCGGGGGGCGGGTTGTAGAAGTGTCGTTTGTACGGCGAATGCTTGGGCTTAGTCGTCATCGTCGATGAGCGGTCCCATGGATTCCGGTTCTGGTTCCGGCTTGGACTTGCAGGTCAACAGGATGATCGCACCACCGATCGCGGAGATTGCGGACGCAACGAGGATCGCGAGTTTCGCGTGCTCTAGGTGTGATGCGTCGTTTGCATATGCGAGGTTGGCGATGAAGATGGCCATGGTGAATCCGATGCCGCCGAGCATGCCCGCGCCGAAGATATGTCTCCAGCTGACGCCTCGCGGAAGGGAGGCGATTTTGAGCTGGCATGCGAGGTAACAGAGCGCGATGATCCCGAGTGGTTTCCCGACGCAGAGGCCGAGGATGATCCCGATCGCTGCCGGATCAGAGAGGTTTTCAGTGACGCCGCCGTGGATCGGGATCCCCGCGTTTGCAAGCGCGAAGATCGGGATGATGACGAACGCGGCCCAAGGATGGAGCACATGCTCGATCCGGTGGAGTGGTGGGAGAACCATTCGTGAGTTGTGAATAATCGCGTTGACCGCGGCGCGTCGTTCGGATGATTCGGTGACATCGAACTCCGGGTCGTCGTGCGCGTTTGCGAACACATCGAGTGCTTTGCGTGTCGAGAAGACATAGTTGACTGCGTTGACGCGTGCGTGCGCTGGGATTGTTGCTGCGAGGAGGACGCCTGCGATGGTCGCGTGGACGCCGGACATGTAGACGAAGTACCAGAGCGGGAGGCCGAGCACGAGATAGAGCGTGATCCAGCGGACACGCAGGACATTCATGAACATGAGGATCGCGACGATACTGCCGGCGTATCCGAGGTAAGCCATTTCTAGGTTTTCTGTATAGAAGACCGCGATGACGACCAGTGCACCAAGGTCATCGACGATCGCGAGACTGGTCAAGAAGATTTTGAGTGAGTTGGGAATGCGTGAACCGAGCATCGCGAGAATACCGACGGCGAACGCGATGTCCGTCGCCATGGGGATTCCCCATCCTCCGATGGTTTCTTTGCCCCAGTTGAGGGACGCGAAGATGAGCGCGGGACCGATCATGCCGCCGAGGGCGCCGAAGATCGGGAGTGCGGCTCGTTTGGGTGATGCGAGCTCGCCACAGAGGACTTCGCGTTTGATTTCGAGTCCGACGACGAGGAAGAAGATCGCCATCAGGAAATCATTGATCCACAGCGCCGAGGAGTGTTGCTGATACCACATCGGTTCTTCGGTCACCGGCTGCCAGCCGTGCCCGCCGTGTGCATCGTCGGCTTGGTGATCATCACCGACGACCATGGACAAGTCTTCGACCGTTTCCTCGATCGCGTCGGCGGCTTCTTGGATGGGTGAATCGTTGTGATCATCAGCAAGTGATGGGGAGTGGGGTTCAGGAGCATGAGCATCGGCGTCGCCGTGTCCAGAGTCAGCATGATCTGGTGCTATTGAGACGGCGATGGTGGTCTTGGTCTTGTAGAAGATTTCGTTGTAGGAGTCGGCGTACTTTGAGTTTGCCCAGATCATCGCGATCGCGGTCATCGCGAGCAGGACGATGCCGCCGGAGCTTGAGAGTTTGGCGAATCGTGTGAATGGGCGTGCCAGCCGTTCACCCGGCTCCGGATTGAGGTTGTGAGCAGCGGTTGGGATGTGGTGGTCGTCTGACATGCCTGATACTCCTGAAGGATCGTCCGGGGGATTCGCCCTACTTAAAGGGCGATCGCGGTTCATGGTTCAGGGTTCTATCGGGCGTTGGGAAGGGGTATGTTGACCGTGTGGGTGGTCAACATGTGAAAATAGGCAAGCAAATCCGCGATCTGAGAGCGGTGGGACCGAGTGCGGCGATTTCTGCGCTGCTACTGCTGGAAGGGATACAAGCCGGGGAGATCGAGGATCTGGGTCAGCTCGTCGAGCGTCTCGATACACGACGACGCGAGCGCGGGGTCGAGCAGGTCCGACTGGGTGATCTCGTCTGGATAGGTCCGCGTGACGAAGTCGACGAGTTTGGCGTGGAGGTCGTCGTTGAGGATGACGCCTTGATGGACCGCCGCGAGTTCCGTGTTGGAGAGTGGGACGCGGAGGCGGAGACACGCGGGACCGCCTCCGTTGCGCATGGACTCTCGGACATCGAGGTAGTGGGCGGCGTTGATCGGGTTGGTGTCATCAGCGAGAACTGTTTCGATGAACTTTGCGACGCGTGGGTTCTCGGTGGTTTCGAGTGGCGCGACGAGGGCCATGGATCCATCGGGGAGGGTGACGATCTGGGAGTTGAAGAGGTAGGAGGTGACCGCGTCTTCGAGGGAGAAATCGGTGTCGTGCGCTTCGATCGTGATCAACGGCTGACCAAGCGGGGACGCGAGGTCGGTGAGCATCGAGCGGGAGGTCGCGAACGCTTGCTCGTGGTAGAGGAACACAGATTCGTTGCCGGTAGCGATGACATCGTTGTGGAACACTCCCGCATCGATCGCGTCGGGGTGCTGGCGCGCGTAGACGACTTTTGTAGGATCGAGCTTGTGCGTGCGTGCGATCGCTTCGCACGCGGCGCGGGTCTGTCGCGATGGGTAGTTGCGTGCGGAGTTGGAGGGGTCGTGGATGTCCACGCCGTAGACAAACAGCTCGATCCCGGGCTGATCGTGGGACGCGGCAAACCGGACATGGTTCGCGGCTCCCTCGTCAGCAAAGCGAGCTTGGTCCGGGAGCGGATCGTGGACAACGAAGTGTGATGGATCTTTGAAGATCATCCGCAGCGCGCGGGTGGTGGTTGGGTGTTCGATGGAGCGGTGAAGATTCGAGACCAGATTCGCTGGGGTCATGTGGACTTTGTTGTCCGCGGTGTCCGGACTCGGAGAGACCGTCGCGGCGTTGGCGGCCCACATACTGCTGGCGCTCCAGACCGCCGCGAGGATGGTCGGGTCTGCGTCCTTGGCTTGCGCGAGGAGGTGGGCGTCGGATCCTTCGAATCCGAGTTTGCGGAGGAAGCTCAGGTCGGGGCGTTGTTGCGGTGGGAGGATGCCTTGGGTCAGACCGAGGTCCATGAGGGCTTTCATCTTCGAGAGACCCTGGAGCGCGGCGGCTTTGGGTTTGGCGGTTCCTCCCGCGTTGGAGAGCGAAGCGATGTTGCCCGCGGAGAGTCCGGCGTAGTTGTGGGTCGGGCCGATGAGCCCGTCGAAGTTGACTTCTTGATAGTCTGCTTTTGACATGTCAGAGGGTAGGAGGCATGCGAGGGGGAACGGGTTTGCCCTGCGGGTCAGTTTGCAGATCCGGGACCGGTTCCCGTGTCGCAAGATGCTCAAGCTGCTCGGCGATGTCGTGGACATTGTCGAGTCGGATGCCCGCTTTGCTCACGAGGTATCCCTCCCAGAGGCGGTGACGACGCACGAGCTGGGCACCAGCGGCCAGACCGGTCTGGGTGAGCTCGAGCTGGGAGCCGAGGTTGATGATCAGACCTTGACGATCTGCGGCTTGGATGACCTGGTTGAGGTCTTTGATGTGCATGGTGAGTTCGATGGTCGTGGTCGGGGAGCGGGTGATCCCCATCTCGCTGGCGCGGTAGAGCGTGCCGATGAGGTCTTCGATCGCGATGGACCTGCGAAGGGTTCGTTGCCTGCGGGACTTGGCGATCAATCCATGCGACGGGGACGCGATCGCAGCGATCGCGACGAGCAGTCCCGCGACGGTGCTCATCATCCCCGCGGCGTTGAGCGACGAAGGCATCCCGAGCATCTCGGGGACAAACGACGCGAGCAGGTATCCGATGATGGCGGACAAGACGGCAAAGACCGCACTGAGTTTGATCTGGGTCGAGAGCCGATCTGTGCACAAACGCGCGGTCGCTGCGGGGCAGATCAGCATCGCAATGACGAGGATCGAACCGACTGCTTCAAACGACGCGACGGCGCATGCGGCGGTCATGACCATCAGCAGGACGGTGATGAGTCCTGCGTGGATGCCTTGGGTGGTTGCGAGTCCGGGGTCGAAGGACGCGATGCGGAGTTCTTTGTGGAGCGCGAGTTTGAAGATGATGACCAAGATCGTGAGACCGACGAGCGTGGAGACCTGTGTCGGTATCGCGTGGAAGGTTTCAATGCTGAAGAGCTGGTTCCATTGGTTGGGGGCGACGAAGAACAGCGTTTCAAGCTGTCCATAGAGCACGCAGTCCGCGTCGAGGTCCACATGATCCGCCGCGGCTTGTTCAAGCATCAGCACGCCGAGGGCGAACATGACGGAGAAGACGACCCCCATCGCGGCACCGGGTTCGACGCGTCCGAGCCGTTTGACGAGTTCGATGAGTGCGACGGTGATCAGCGCCGATGCGCCCGCGCCGAGGAACATAACCATCGGCGAGCGCGACGACGCGAGCAAGAACGCGGCGACCAATCCCGGGAGCACGGCATGGGAGATCGCGTCGCCCATCATGGATTGCCTGCGGAGGACGAGGTGGTTGCCGATCAAGCCGCAGGAAAGGGCGACGCAGATCGCGGAGGTGAGCGGGAAGAGGTCGAAGCTGATGTGCTCGCGGATGACTTCGGGTATCTGGCTGGAGATCATGATTCGACCTCCGATGTTGCGTGGTCGAGGTGGAGTCCGCTGTCGCGGATTTCGCGCTCGAGCCGTTGGATGAGCTGGTCATCGAGGACATGCTCGACCTGATCGACGGACCAGTCCACATGCGATGGCGCGATGTCGGCGCAGGAGATGAGGTACTGTTCCCAGAGCATGTGGTTCCGGTGGACGCGGCGACCGCGTTCAAGGCCTCGCTGGGTGAGTGCGCTTGAGATGCTGAGTGAATCGGTGAATCTCATAGCACGGAGCAAGATGCGAAGCGCGAACTCAGCTTTGGCATGCAGCTCTGGATACTCGTACTTGGATTCGAGGATGTGGTCGATCGCGATGCGTGTGCGGAGTCGTACCTGACGGACCAGTTGTGCGATGACGCCTCGCTTTGGCGCCAGGAGCATGGAGATCGCGAAAATTGAACCAGCGCACAACACGATCACCGCGCCGGCGGGTTTGCGCGGGAGGAGCGCGGACACGGACGATCCGAGGAACCCGGACAGTGCACCGATGACGGCGCTGAGGATCACCAGCATCCGCACCCGGTCCGTCCAGAACCGAGCGGCGGCGGGGGGGATGATCAGCATCGCGACGATCAGGATGAGTCCCACCGCTTGCAATCCCGAGACCGTGACCAGCACGATGAGCGCGAGGATCAGCGCGTCGATGAATCCCGCGTTGATCCCGGTGACCTTGGCGAAGGATTCGTTGAAGCAGACGATGGTGATTTCTTTCATCACGAGCAGTGCGATCGCGATTGCGATCAGCGCGATGGTTCCCATGATGATTGCGTCGTTGGTGAGCATCGCGGCGGTTTGGCCGTAGATGAAATGGTTGAGTCCCGCGGCGCTGGATGTCGCGGTGGACTGGATGACCGAGAGCAGCACGACACCGATCCCGAAGAACACCGACAGCACGATCCCAATCGCGGCGTCCTCGCGGAGCCGGGTCTTCGTGAGGATGAGGTGGATGAGGGCGACGCCGAGGATGCCTGAGATGGTCGCGCCGAGCAGGAGGATGGGGAGTGATCGCGCGTTGTATCCCAGCGCGGATGCGATGAGGAACGCGGCGGTAATTCCGGGGAGTGTCGCGTGGGAGAGCGCGTCGGCGGTGAGTGATCGCTTGCGGAGCAGCGCGAACGCTCCGATGATCCCCGCGGCGATCCCGAGCAAGGTCGCGGCGACGATCACCGCGTTGGTGTTGAACCCGGATTGCAGGGTCACCGTGTCGAGAATCTCGCGCAGCGAGGGCATCTCGTCGTGGGTTTGCGTCAGGGATTGTGCGAGGGTTGGGTTCACGATTGGCGGTTTCTAGAGTTGGCCCTGCTGGGCGCGGGCGACCGCTTCGGACGCTTCAGCGAGGAGCGTGAGTCGTCCGCCGTAGGTTTTGTTGAGGTTCTCGTCGGTGAAGACTTCGCTGACCAGACCCGCGGCGACGATGCGCATGTTCAGCAGCATCGCGTGGTCGAAGTAGGTCGGGACGGTCTGGATGTCGTGGTGGACGACGATGACGGTCTTGCCTTGGGATCGGAGTTCGCGGAGGACCTCGATGATCGCGGCTTCGGTTGCGGCATCAACCCCTGCGAAGGGTTCGTCCATGAAGTAGAGGTCCGCTTTTTGCACAAGCGCCCGCGCGAGGAACACGCGCTGTTGCTGTCCTCCCGAGAGCTGCGCGATCTGGCGGTTGGCGTATTCGGACAATCCCATGCGTTCAAGCGATTCCATCGCGGCGGCTTTGTGTGCTTTGCGGACTGGTTTGAACCATCCGATCTTGCGGTACAATCCCATGCACACCACATCGAGCGCGCTGACGGGGAAATCCCAGTCCACGGTTTCGCGCTGCGGGACATACCCGATCTTGGCGCGTGCGTTTTTATACGGCTTCCCCCAGAACTCAACCGTTCCTGCGGCGGCGGGGATGAGACCGAGGCACGCTTTGATGAAGGTGCTCTTGCCCGCGCCGTTTGGGCCGACGATTGCAACGAGCGATCCGGGAGGCGCGTCGTAGTCCACATCCCAGAGGACGGGCTTGCGGTGGTACGCGACGGTCATCGCGTGCACAGACAGCGGGTTGTCCGCGGAGTGCTCAGGTCGTGCGTCGAGTGTTGAGCGCGGGGTTGATCTGGGTACTGGTTTGGGATTTGGGCTGGTAGCGGTGCTCATGGTTGTTCTTTAGATTGAGTTTCTGCGAGGAGTCCGTTCATGCCTCGTTCTGGAGCGTCTCCGCCGAGGGCTCTTGCGATGGTGGTGATGTTGTGGTCGATCATTCCGATGTAGGTGCCTTCGTAGGTGTCTTCTTGTCCCATCGCGTCGGAGAAGAGGGAGCCGCCGATGATGACCTTGTGTCCGCGGGCGTTGGCGCCGGCGATGAGCGCGTTGATGTTGCGTTCGGAAACAGTGGTCTCGATGAAGACCGCTTTGACTTTGTTGTCCACGAGGAGATCGACAAGGCGCTCGATGTCGCGGACGCCTGCTTCGGATTCAGTTGAGATGCCCTGGATGCCGACGACTTGGTAGTTGTATCGACGGCCGAAGTAGTTGAACGCATCGTGGGCGGTGATGAGGATGCGTTGGTCTTGGGGAACGGTCGCAAGCACACGCTCGGCGTAGGCGTGGAGCGCGGAAATCTGTGCTTTGTACGAGTCGGCGTTGGCGCGGTAGCTCTCTGCGTTAGCAGGGTCCTTGTCGATCAGGGTCTGTGCCATCACATCAATCGCGAGCGACCACGCGACCGGGTCCATCCAGAGGTGGGGGTCATGATGACCAGCGAACTCGGGTGGCGCGAGGAGTGAATCCTCGTCGATCGCTTCGGTGACCGCGCGGACGGTGATCCCGGAGCTTGCGATGCGGACGAACGCATCGGTCATTCGGCCTTCGAGCAGCAGTCCGGAGTACAGCACGATGTCCGCGCCCATCAGTTTGGTGATGTCGGTGCGGGTTGGTTTGTAGAGGTGGGGGTCGATCCCGGTCCCCATGATTCCGGTCACGCTCGCGTGGTTTCCTGCGATCTGGGTGACGGGATCGGTGATCATGCCGGTGGTGGTGACGATGGTGAGCTGGTCGGCTGTGGTTGAGGATTTTGGGGCAGGATCGCCGCATGCGACGAGCATCGTGCAGAGAGCGAGGGAATAGATTGCGGCGATGAGGGCTTTGGGGTTCATGGATGGCCTTGTGTGGTATTTAGTAGCAGCGGCTACATGTAGCCAGTGCTACAATAGCACGGGGCGGCGGCATTGGCAAATCGGGCTCTGATTTCTGCATTATCGGACGCTTGTGGTGTGAATGATCGGCGGAGGGCTTGACAAATGCCAACTCGGAGCGTTCCGTGTCGGCTCAGACTATCTATATATACATAGTCGATTCCCAACGAGAGGCGTGCATGGCGAAGAAGACCGCATCCAAGAAAACGACCAAAAAAGCCGCGAAAAAGGTCTCAAAGAAGACGACCAAGAAAGCGGCGAAGAAGACCACCAAGAAGGCAGAAGGTGCGTCCAAGAAGGTCGCGAAGAAGGCTGGAGGCCGCAAGTTTGCCAGCGCGTACAAAGCGGGCGACGCGAAAGGCAAGTCGCTGGTGATCGTGGAATCCCCTGCCAAAGCGAAGACGATCAACAAATATCTGGGGAGCGATTATGTCGTGCTCGCGTCGGTGGGGCATGTGCGTGATCTGCCTTCGAAGAATCCAAAGGGTGTGAAGGATCCTGTGCCTGGGGTGAATCTGGATCGTCGATTCCAGCCGAGCTATGAGATTTTGTCTGGAAAAGAGACGGTGGTGAAGGATTTGAAGCGTGCCGCGAAGGATGCGCTTTCAACCGGGGGTCAAGTCTGGTTCGCGACCGACCTTGATCGCGAGGGGGAAGCGATCGCGTGGCATGTGGCGCAGGAACTCGGGATTGATTCCAAAGATGCGCAGCGGGTGATGTTCACCGCGATCACCAAAGCGGAGATCGAAAAAGCGTTCCTGAATCCGCACGCGATCGATGAAGAGCGCGTCAATGCGCAGCAGGCGCGACGGATTCTCGACCGGATTGTTGGATACCAGGTGTCGCCATTGCTCTGGAAGAAAGTCGCGCGTGGGCTCAGTGCCGGTCGCGTCCAATCGGTCGCGGTGCGGCTGGTGGTCGAGAAAGAACGGCAAATCGAAGCGTTCGTCCCGGATGAATACTGGACGGTGACGGGGAACTTCGTGCTTGATTCTGCTGCAGCGGGCAAGCTCGGGAAGCAATGGAAATCGTTTATCGAATCCACCGACGAGAAGGGCAAGGGCCCAACGGTTAAAGCTCAGAACGGATGGCTCAGCCAGAACAACGCGGTGCGGGCGCAGCTCGTCGAGTTTGATGGCAAGAAGTTCGATCCGCGGATTCTGTCCGCGTCGATCGTGCCTGAGGTTGAGGTGCTGACGCACGACTCGATCGAGGAACGGCGCGAGAAGGTCAATGCAGCGTTCGGTGATTCCAAGTCGCATGATGTGTCCGGTGAAGTGGAAGCCGTCGTCAAGGCGTGTGGGCTTGGCAATGTGTCCTGCGAGGTCAATGAGGACAGCGAGGGTGTCGGGCCGGCTCGATGGGTGCGGACAATCTCGGGAACCTGCGGCGGGGACCTTGAATACACGATCGAATCGGTCGAAACCAAGCGGACCAAATCGCGGGCGGCTGGGCCGTTCATTACCTCGACGCTCCAGCAAGCCGCGTCGTCACGATTGGGATTTGGCGCACAGCGGACCATGCGTGCGGCTCAAGGGTTGTACGAAGGCGTCACGATCCCGGGTGAAGGTCCGACGGGTCTGATCACCTACATGCGTACCGACTCCACGCACATCGACGGCGGTGCGCTCAACTCGGTCCGCGGCCACATCCAGAAAACCTACGGCGAAAAATACCTCCCCGAAAAACCAAACTTCTTCAAGACCTCCAACAAGGGCGCGCAGGAAGCACACGAAGCGATCCGTCCGACCGATGTTTCGCGGCACCCAGAGTCACTCCCGAGTTCTGTCAAGGATGATCAGCGGAAGCTGTACAAGCTGATTTGGGAGCGGTTTGTCGCGTGCCAGATGGTCGCGGCGGAATGGGACGCGACGAGCGTCATGATCCGCGGCGGCGTGGACAACAAAGCGCTGTTCCGCGCGACGGGACGGACGCTCGCGTTCGATGGTCACTACCGTGTGTCGGGTGTCCCGACCAGCGGCGATGAGCTGAACCTCCCGAAGCTGACCGAAAAACAGCCGATGTACCCGTTCGCGCTGGACCCAGCGCAAAAGTTCACCGCGGCGCCGGGTCGGTACTCTGAAGCGAGCTTGATCAAGACGCTCGAATCCGAAGGGATCGGGCGGCCATCAACCTACGCGAGCATCATCCAGACGATCCAGGACCGCAAGTATGTCGAGCAGATCGCTCGCGCGTTCTGGGCGACGGATCTGGGCATGGTCGTTACCGACAAGCTCATCGAGGGATTCCCGCGATTGATGGACCTCGGATACACACGCGACATGGAAGGCAAGCTCGACGCGATCGAAGACGAGCACCTCGATTGGATCGAGATGCTCGAAGGGTTCTACGGCCGCTTCTCCAAGGCACTCGAAAAAGCACACGAGGAGATGACGCACGCCAAAGCGGAGCTGCGTCCCGCGCCCGAGGAGTACCGGTGCGAGAAGTGTGATTCGTCGCTGGTATACCGGTTCGGGAAGAACGGGCGGTTCTTGAGCTGTTCGCAGTACCCTGATTGCAACTGGGCGTGCCCGTGCGATCGGCAGGGGCGACCCCAGATGGCGGAGTTTGTCGATGTGAAGTGCCCCAAGACCGGTCGTCCGATGATCCGGAAGGTTGGGCGGTTCGGGCCGTTCTTGACGACCCCGCTCGAAGAGGGCGAGACGAACGATGACGGGATGATCCTGAACATCGACAAGAAGGGGTTTGTGAATGCTCCGAGTGTTCCGGCGCTATTGACTGATCTGGAGTGTCCGACTTGTCAGAGCCCGCTGAATCTGCGGAACGGGGCGCGTGGGCCTTGGCTCGGGTGCAGCAGGTTCCCCAAGTGTCGTGGCCGCGGAAAGTGGACGGCACTCGAAGACGAGCAACGCGCGGATCTTGAGGCGAAACTCAGCAAGCACGAAGCCGCCCACCCGATCCCAACAATCACTCGCATGGACGGGACTGCGTTGACCGATGAGAAGGGTAAGCCCGTCGCTGAGGCTCCGAAGGTCGAGGAACTGCTGCTGCAGGAAGACCCACGCGAAACCAAGAAGGCGTGATGGGCTGAGTTGTTGCTCCTCGCGTGTGTATGATCGCGGTAGTGAGTAGTTTCCTGATGACAACCAACTCGCGTCAGATCCTCCGCAAAGCGGCGGGCTGGGTGCACGATCATCCCGACGGCTGGCTCAACATGATCGGCGCGGTGATCGGTATCTTGACCGCGGTGGGGGCGGTGCTGTTTGCCAAAGGGTTGATGAGCGTCGAACACTGGACCGAGGGGTTGCAAGATGACCTTGCTACGCAAGTTGGCAGCGGGTGGTGGTTGATCCCATTGATCCCGATGGTGGGGGCACTGCTGACGGGGATGCTGGTATATTTTTTCGCACGCGAAGCGGGCGGGCACGGCGTGCCTCAGGTGCTCGATGCGATTGTCCGCAAAGGCGGCGTGATCCCTGCAAAGACCGGCATCGTCAAAGTCATGGCATCGATCTGCACGGTCGGTACCGGTGGTTCGGGTGGTGCGGAAGGTCCGATTGTCCAGATCGGTGCGGTGACCGGTTCGGTAATCGCGCGTCGCTTGGGTGTTCCACGCCGTCATGTGATTACATTGCTCGGGTGCGGCGCGGCGGCGGGGATCTCGAGTATCTTCAACGCGCCCATTGCGGGGGTGTTCTTCGCGCTTGAAATCCTGCTGCGTGATTTTTCGCTCAAGACCTTTATGCCCATCGTCATCGCGTCGGTGTTCGCGACCGCGATGACGCAGGTGATCCTTGGGGACAACGAGGCGATCTTTGCGACGCATCTTCCCAACTATGTGTTCAGCGCGTTCGAGCTTCCCAGCTACATTGTGCTGGGTCTGCTGTGTGCGTGCGGCGCGTGGTTGTTTACCACTTGTATTGAATACGGCGAAGAGGTCTTCGGTCGCATGCGTCTGCATCCGATTCTCAAACCAGTCTTCGGGGCGCTGCTCTTGGGGATCCTCGGGATCATCGGGATGAACCTCTTCGCGTCGATCGAGAACGGTGATATCCTCGGCGACCACGGCGCGAACCCTTCCTTCTTTGGAAACGGGTATTCAGTCATCACCCACCTGCTCGACCCCGCGACCTATGTCGAAGGCGAGTTCATGTGGGGCGCGACCGCGGTGCTTGGTTTGCTCGTGTTTGCAAAGATTCTCGCGACCACCTTTACGCTCAGTTCGGGCGGGTCGGGCGGTGTGTTTGCGCCCAGTCTCTTTACCGGCGCGACCATCGGGGGCACCTTCGGGATGTTCATGGACAAGCTCGGATTGATCGCACAAGGATCTTCCCCTGCGTCGTACGCACTCGTTGGGATGGCGGCGGTCGTCGCGGGGACGACCTTTGCGCCGATGACCGCGATCTTGATTCTGTTTGAGATTACGCGCGAGCCGCGCGTACTGGGACCGATTATGCTCGCGGCGATCGTTTCCACCTCGCTGACGCGCAAGCTGATGCCCGATTCGATCTACACCGCCAAACTCCGCCGCGCCGGGGTGCGGATCGGTACGAGCCGAGATTTGAGCGTGCTGCGTCATATCCCTGTTGCGAGCGTGAAGTACGATGCGCTTCCTCGGGAACCGGTGTATGCGTCGGACCCGCTGAGCAAGCTCATCACGCTCCACGCGCACCACAATGTTCCCGACTTCCCGGTGATCGACCACGAGGGGCACTACATCGGGATGGTGACGGGGAGCGACATGCGGTCGGCGCTGATCGACCGCGAAGCGATCCCGCTGCTGCTGGTTGCGGAGTTGATGCGGACGGATATCCCGACGATCACCGCCGACGAGCATCTGGATACGGTGATGGTGAAGTTCACCAAGTCCGATGTGTCAAGCTTGTGCTTGCTGGATCAGTTCGGTCAGATGAACCCGATCGCGCTGATCACCCGCGAGAAGGTGATGATGCGGTACAACGATGTGCTTGATGAGGGGTGATGGTACAGCCCTGTTGGTGCGCTATATGCGGCTTTTAGGACACAATGAGAGAATCAAATACTTTTCAACCGAATACAAGATCAACGAAGTGGTTACGAAAAAAACGATTGGTTGTTGGTGCGATTATTATCGCTGGACTAGGTTTTGTTTGGTACGCTGTTGATGACGCAATTGTCAACGCAAGGCTCCAAGCGAGCAAGGGCTTTGTCCGTTCTCATCTGCAGGCTCTCATGGTTTACGCTGGAAACCATCAAGATCAACTTCCGGGAGCAGACCAATGGCCAGAAGTTTTGATTCGCGATGGGATTATCGATGGATACTTAATGGTCGCGCCATCTGGAACTATTGGTGAATTTTCGTATTGTTATGTTCCAGGTGACCAAATTTTTCGTGGTGATAGTTCTCGCATTCGGATATATGAAAATCCAAAGCATTGGAAGTATGGCGTGATAGTTGGTTTCGAGGATGGCCATACCGAGTTCTTGCCACATAGCGAGTTCAAGCGGATGCTCGCCGACCAGCTCGCATCTGAGCCCGTTGCACCCTAAGTGTGAAACCCACGGGTCAGTTTCCCATAGAATAGTGCATGAACACAGGATCCCTTATCGGTGCGGCGTTTGTCGCGGTTTCGTCTTTCATGGTGTGCACCGCGTATGCGGAGAACCCGGTCGAGGTGGCGGTTCATAAGCACATCGAGCCGTTGATTGAAGCGGGGCTGGTCCCTGGCGCCGTGGTGGGGGTTCGGTACAAGGGGGTCGATTCGTACTACACGCTCGGGGCGCTCGCGTTTGATGGGGATGAGGAGCCGTCGTTTGATACGCTGTACGAGATCGGCTCGATCTCGAAGGTGATGACCGGGATTCTGCTTGCCGACGCGATCCGTCGCGGCGAGGTGACCAAGGACACGCTGGTGGATGAGCTGCTCCCTGAAGGTGTGGACAGCAAAGATTTCAAGGGGACGGAGGTCGCGTTGTGGCACCTGACCACGCACAGCTCGGGTTGGCCCACCGCGCCGTCGAACCTGAGTCCGACCGATCCCGACAAGCCGTTCATGGGATACACGGAAGAGATGCTGTATGAGTACATCTCGAAGGTGAAACCGATGAGAGAGCCGGGGACGGAGTTTGAGTATTCGAATTTGGGGGTTGGGTTGCTCGGGACGCTGCTAGCTCACAACGCTGATTCGGATTACGAATCGATTGTGACTGAGCGGGTGTTCAAGCCCTTGGGGATCGAGGATATTCAGATCACGCTGAGCGACAAGGATCTCAAACGGCTCGCGCCCGCAACCTCAAACGGCCGCAGCACCAAAGCGTGGAGAGACATCGGCCCAATGAATCCCGCGGGGATGTGGGTTGCGTCGGCACCCGCGATGTTGGACTTTGCCGCCGCGAATCTGAGCGATGAAGATGGGGATATCTTTGAGTCACTTGATGCATCGCACGAATCCATGATCGACAGTGGGTTCGGCACCGTGTGCTTCGGATGGATGCTCGCAAAGGACGGCTCAAGCTACTGGCACAACGGCATGACCGGCGGATACTCCTCGTACCTCGCGATCAACCGGGACCTTGGCGCGGCTGTCGTCGTGTTGACCAACGGCGCGACCCTCACCACCACCGCAGCGGGAGAGAAGTTGTTTCAGCAGGTCGTCGGGATGAACCCTGATCCGGTCCAGATTGCGAAGTACGATGCGATCGACGCGGACTACGCGCAGCGACTGGTGGGCGAGTACAAAGGCGAGTACTTCACGATGTATGTGACCTCCGAAGCGGGCAAACTCTTCGCGCGGATCACCGGACAACAGGCGTTGGTGGTTCTGGAGACGGACAAAGCGGACACTTTCCGCTACGAACTGGTCGATGCGGAGATTGAGTTTGAGCTTCCCGAGGAAGGGAACGCGACGACGGTGACACTGCTACAGAATGGGCAGGTGCTTCCCTGCAAACGGCTCGAAGACTGAGCGGTTAGTTTTCGCCGAGGTTTTTTTTGCGTCTCAAGATATGGTGGTAGTGCTGCGCGAAGCGGTGGGATTCGTCGCGGACTTGTTGGAGCAAGCGGAGACCGGGGTTGTTGCGTCCGAGCTTGATCGGGTCGCGCTCGCCTTGCTTGTAGATGAGTTCTTCTTTCTTTGCCAGTGAGATCACCATCGGGGGTTTGATCTCTAGCTGCTCGAACGCTTCGAGCGCGGCGTGGAGTTGGCCGATGCCGCCATCAATCAGAATCACATCCGGGTAGAGTTCTTGTCCCGCGCCCGCGTCGCGGAAACGGCGTGAGATGACTTCACGCATGGACTGGAAATCGTCGTTGGCGCGTCCTCCTGGGAGGTTGGTGTAGGATTTGATGCGGAAGCGTCGGTATTCTTGTTTGAAGGGTCTGCCGTCGATGAAACAGACTTTGGATGCGACGGTTTCGCCGCCTTGGAGGTGGGCGATGTCGAACCCCTCGACGCAGCGGATCTGGGTGGTGATGTCCAGCGCTCGCGCGAGGGATTGGCACCCCTTGATCGGATCGATGTAGCCGATCTCGGCTTCGGGTTGCCATTGGTCGGCGGTCGAGGCGCGGTCGTCGATCTTCTGCATCGCTTTGACCTGATCCCGCAGCGTCGCGGCCCGCTCGAAGTCCATCTTCTCCGATGCTTCGACCATCTCTTTTTGCAACTCGCGGATCATCGTCGAGCGTTTGGTTTTGAGGAAGCGTGTGAATCGTCCGATGTCCTCGCGGTAGTGTTCTTTGGTGATCGATTCGTTGCACGGCGCGGTGCACTTGCCGATCGATGCGAGCAGGCAGGGTCGGAAGAACTTGTTCTTGGGATCGCCCTCGATGATGTCCAGCGAGCAGGTTCGGAACTGGAACACGGACTGGAGCGCGTCGATGGCTGTGCGAAGTGCGCCGGGGGATGTGAACGGGCCGAGGATGGACGCGTTGGTGATGCGTGGGTCTTTGGTGCCGTCGGGTTTGATGCCGGTCGGGTTGCGGGAGACGAAGACGCGCGGGTAGTCCTCGTTGTTGGTCACGATGAGGTAGGGGTAGGTGCGGTCGTCTTTTTGCGCGGCGTTGAACTTGGGTTTGATGTCCTTGATCAGCCGGTTCTCAGCGAGCAGCGCTTCCCACGCGGTGTCGGTCTTGAAGACCTCGAAGGTATGCACCTCGTCGAGCAGCTTGTTTTTGCGTGGCCCCAGATCGGTCGATGGCAGGAAGTACGACGAGACACGGTCGCGGAGCTTGGTCGCCTTTCCGACATACAGCACGACCCCGGAGTGAGATTTCATCAGGTACACGCCGGGTTCGAGAGGGAGGTCGCGGGCGGTCGCGTGCAGGCGCTTGATCCGGTTCTCGGAGTCCTCGGTCCCCCACGCGGGGATATCCTGCGCGAAGTCGTTGGGCTTGAACGGGATGGGGTCGTCTACTGGATCCACAGGCAATGGTATGTGGCTCGTATCAAGTGGTTGGTGGATTGATGAAGTACAGATTCGATTCCATATTGACATGATCCGTGTTCTTAGCGACCCAGAGCTCAGTCCAACATGCTTCAAACGGTGGTTGTGCAACTGTAGAGAACTGGTCAGGCCAAGCATTTTGAGTCTTTGAGGCAAGATCACCCAGTATTGATTTGAAACCAGGGGTGTCCTCGTCGATGCATCGGAGGTTAACTTGGTCATTTAATATCCGGAAACCAAAGCAAATTTGATCCACCACAGAGCGATCGAGTTTGTAGGCCACAACGGCTGTGACCTCCTCCCAGCGGAGTGACCAGTTGGATTCGTCAAGCGTGTAGAGTGTGAAGCCGTCTTCGGTGCGTTCAATTCTTCGATTGCGAAGTTTTTTTCTTAATAGACATCGCACTCTCCATTGTTTAAAAATGGATGTAGGCGAGAATTTTGACCTTTGATCGTACTCAGATTTCGTGAGTTGCCGAGCCATATCCAATGGTATCTCGGTCGATACACAAACGCTGCGATTTGTGACGGATGTTAAAACGGGAGGGACCCGAAGGCCCCTCCCGTGATTCAAATCGATGTGTTGATGATCGCTCTTAGAAGAGGAGTGAGAACTGGCCGCGGAGAGTCACTTCGTCTTCGGTACTGCCGGCGGCGCCACTCCCGAGGTATCCGGTGGTCTGCATATCGGTGAAACCGAGCGTGTCGAGACCGGTGGTGTCAGAAAGACCGAAGCCAACATCCATAGAGAACCGAGCCGCGTGCGACTCAGGAACCAGGTAATAGTTGAATCCGACGGTGAAAGTCGCGTACTGGTCTTCGGCAGTCGCAGCGAGAGGCAAGAGTGCGGTCGCATCGTCATCAAGCAAAATGATGTCATAGCGTGCGAAAGCTTCGAACTGGTCTGTGAAGAAGATATTGCCCTGGAGGACGATGCCGTTGTCGGTACGATCAAGGCTCGAGCCTGCGATCAGATCGAGGTCGGCATTGAGACTTGTGAATGAAGCGAATACGCCCCACCCATCGCCTTCGTATTGTGCATCAACTGTCCATGCGGTCGCGGTAAGGGAATCTCCACCTGCGAATGCGCCAGCGAGTGCTGGGTTTGTATTGCCCATCTGTGACCAGTGTGCACCAACGCCGACACGGAAGCCGGTGTTTGAGCCACGCCATGAAGCAAAGTCACTGAACTGATCCCAGTTGCCCGAGATCAACCAGTCAAGGCGACCGGTGATGGAGAGGTCTGCTTCTGAACCAGAGGTGTAGAAGGAGTTTGCGGTATTGCCGACGAAGAAGTGTGAAGGGCCGTCTGCAATAGCAGTGGTAAATCGCCATTCGTCGTCGGCGTAGTTCAGGGCGATGCCTTGGGCGTAGCCCACATCGAAGAACGAGTTGGTGAGTGAACGCTCGACACCCTGAGAATGCTCAGGGGCGATGCTGGATTCGGCAGAGAACGGATTCTTGAGTTGACCAAACAGGAGTGTCCAGCTGTCATCGAGGCCCCAAGCGGCGTATGCCTCACGGAGGGTTGCGCCGCCGTCGCCTGTCGCACCAACGCCAGCCGACATGCCGTGATCAAAGGCACCGCCGAAATCAAGGGAAACAAAGCCGGAGATGTCTGTGCCTTCTACGCCGCCGCTCATGCGGATCTGTGTGCGAGGGGTTGAGAAACCAACAGTGGTATCTGCATCGCCGAGGGCTGTGCCACCGATTTCATCGCGGTTGTTGTAGGTGTAGCGGAACTGGGTGAGGATTGAGATATCGAGTGCCGAACCCGAAGAACCCAGGAGGCTCGAACGGGTGTTCGCGTCGGCACGCAGCTCAGCTGCGTATGCGTGATCGATGTCAAGTCCAGAATCGGCCAGCGCTGAGCCGCTCATGGTCACCATTGCGAGGGCCGCTAAAGTCTTTTTCATTTTTTGCTCCTGTGTAATTGAGTGCGTTCGACAAGAATTGAACTCAAACCAAAAGCTCAAAAACAACTTGTCTTTCCTCATTCTACACAGGATCAATATGAGTATTTCTTCGAATTTTTTTTGCAGATGCGTCGTTACTGTGCAATAGAAAAATCGGCCACTGGGCCGATCTAAAGTGATTTAAAAAATTGTTTTAAATTTACTCGTAGATGTAATCGGGGCCGCGCCATTGCTGCCACTTCTTGAGACGGAATCTCCAGAAGCTCTCTTCGAAGTTCGCTTGGGATTCTGGTGACCACATGTGGAACGCTTCAAGCTGACGAGCTTCGCTCGCGATGCGGCGGAGTTCGTCTTCCGCTTCTTGAACCGTCAGCGGGTCGGCTTCACCCGAACGGACCGCGGCGTTGACCAGATCGATGTAGAGCTGGTTGAGGTGCGCGTAGTCTTCGAGGGTTCCCTCGGACGCGGACTTGTCATTGAGGCGGTCGGCTTCGGCACGAAGGATCGTGTCGATGGCGCGGGCCTGGTGGCGCTGACCGGTGGTCCGCTCTACGCGGCAACCTGAGGAGAACGCCAGCACAAGGGCGCTGGCAACGATCACGATTGGGGTCAAACGAATGCTCATGGAGTCTCCATCGGTTCTCGGACTGGATCGCTTGAATGATCCCGTCAGGAATCGTTCAAGAAATGGACTTTAGGACCGCTTTACGAAAGAGCAAGTCGGCACATCATCTCTACGCCCAAAGGGATGGATTGATCGTTGAAATCAAAACTCGGGGTGTGCAATCCCGGGAACGGGGTCGAATCGTCCTTCGCAAGCCCCAAAAAGAAGAAGCAGGAGGGCACTTTCTGGGCGTAGAACGAGAAATCCTCGCCTCCAAGCGTGGGCTCCTCGACAAGCTCCACCCGGTCGCATCCGCCCGCAGAACGGGCGATTTCAAAGACATGCTCGGTTTGTTGGGGGTCGTTTTTGGTGACGGGGTAGCCTGGGAACCATTCGATGCTCGCGGAGCATCCAAGGGCGGCTGCTGTGGACTCGATCAGCGTGGTGAACCGGGCTTTGGTCTCCGTCCGGGTCGTGTCCGACAAGGTCCGCAGAGTCCCCTGCATGATCGCGGCGGCGGGGATGATATTAAAAGCGGTCCCGGAATGAATGGTGGTGATCGAGAGGACCACCGAATCGGTTGGTCTGGTCGAGCGGGAGACGATCGTCTGGGCGCTGGTGACAATTTGGGACGCGGCGACGATCGGATCGATCCCGAGGTGCGGATACGCGGCGTGGGCCTGGGTGCCTTTGACGGTGATCGTGAAGGTGTCGGTCGCGGCGAGCAGCGGGCCGGGTCGCGTCGCGATGGTCCCGAGCGGTTGGTCGGGCCAGCCGTGGAGACCGAACATTTTGGTGATGGGTGGGCCGATGAGTCCGTCAAGGGCGCCGTCGCGGATGAGTTTTTCCGCGCCCGCGCCGCCTTCTTCAGCGGGCTGGAAGACGAGGGTGATCGGGTTGGGTCGATGTTCCAGAGACGACAGGACTTTGGCAACCCCGAGCAGGATCGCGGTGTGCCCGTCGTGGCCGCACGCGTGCATGGTGCCTTCGTGGGTGGATTTGTGTGGGAGATCGGAGATTTCGGTGATCGGGAGCGCATCGATGTCCGCTCTCAGCCCAATGCATGGTCCCGGGTTGTGAATGGTTGCGGGGATGTGTGCGACGACCCCGGTTCCGGTGTTGGGTGCCTTGCCCCCGATGTCGGCGACGAACTCGATCCCCAGGTCGGTCAGGTGCTGCTGGATGACCTGCGAGGTGCGGGATTCTTTAAACTTGATCTCGGGGTGCGCGTGGAGGTCGCGCCTGATCGCGATAATGTCATCAAGGACTCGGGAGATCTGGTCGTTGAGGTCTGTGGATATCATGGTCATGCACAAGTGTAGTGAGCGGGATCACGCGGCGCGGCGGAGCGTGCTCAGACTGTTGTTCTCTTCCATGAAGATCCGAGCGGCGGCTTCGATATCGATCCGCTTGAGTTCGTGGGTTTGCTGGGAAACGCACCGGATCTGATCAAACTCATCTTGAATCGCATCGAACGCATCGACGACATCGGTATCAAAGTGGGTACCTCGTCCGCCTTGGATGATGCTGATCGCTTTTTGATGGCTCATGGCATCCTTGTAGACGCGTGCGGTGGTCAGCGCGTCGTAGACATCCGCGAGTGCGACGATCCGTGCCGCAAGCGAAATATGCTCCCCGGCCAGTTTGAATGGGTATCCCGTCCCATCAACCCGCTCGTGGTGCTGGAGCGCGATCTCGATGCCCATGTCCACGAACTCGTCTGCACCGAACTTGTTGCGGATCGAGAGCAGGGTTTCGCCACCGATGAGGGTGTGCTTCTCCATGACGACGCGTTCGTCGTCGGTCAAGCGACCCGGTTTGAGCAGGACCGAATCGGGGATGCCGACCTTCCCGATGTCGTGGAGCGAGGACGCGAGGACCAAGCGATCGATCCATTCATCGGTGATGATCGGGTGGCTCGGCTTGAGCTGGGTCGCGAGGACGCGGGCGTAGTGCCCGATCCGGTCGAGGTGATCCCCGGTATCCGTGTCGCGGTAGTCCGCAAGCTTTGCGAGCCCGTGGATGAGCGCGTTTCGTTTCTGAAGACTGTTGCCGACCTGCCGGCGGACCTCGTCTTGGAGCTGATGGTTGGACTGCTCGAGCGCGTCTTTGTAGCGGCGGGACGCGAGGTAGAATACGGTCGCGGTAAGCGTGAGGACGCACAGCGCGATGGAGAGTTCAAGCATGAACAGCTTGTCAATCTGGACCTGCGGGAGACTGACATTCGACTGCACCCATTTGTCGGTGAGCAGCACAGAACCCAGGAGAAGCCCTGATTGCGCGATCAGCACAGCGGTCATAAACGCTCGTCTGCTGCGGGGTCTGAACGCGATCTCGATGGCGGGTTTGTTGTTCACTTCAACACTATCGGGAGCGGGGCATTCTGAATGAAGCGCATGCAAGCTTATCTGAATGGAACCGATGTCTAGCGAATGGGTTGCGCCGATCAGACGCATCAGGATCGTCCGATTCGTGAATTATCCGTCGGATCCGAGCGGTACCGGACTATGGCAGGTGAACATCGCACGCATCGAGCGCGGAGGAGATTGCTGATGCCGCGTCCGAGAAGTTCGGATAGATGCTCTGGCTTTGGACCCGGTTGGGATCGCCGGCGGTCAGCGATGGTGGGGCGTACAAACTAAACAGATCGGCGAGTTCGGGGTTTGCGGGAATGTTCCGTGATTCGGACATCGCGAGGAGCGATTCGACGGCTGGGGAGATCAGGTACGCCGCGAGCTGCTGGGCAAGCTCGGGGTGCGGGGCTCCGGAGACGATGCCGACGGTGTTGGGGAGCAGAACCGGTCCTCGTGAGCCGAGGGTGTCCAGGTTCATTGGGGGGTCGAACGCGTCGTAGACGCAGTCCACTTTCCAGCCGTTGCGTTGTCCGCTCCAGACATCATCGGTATCGGTGAGGCCGACATCGATCTCGCCCATCGCGATGGCGCGGACGACGGACGCGTTGCCGTCGTAGAGGCGGATATTGTTGTTCGCGAGCATTTCGAGCCAGCGTTCGAACTCCGCGAGTCCCCATTGATTGACGATGATTCCCATGTGGCCGCGGGTGGTGCCGAACTGTGGGCGCGCCATCCCGATGCGGTCTTTCCACATGGGCTGGGCAAAGTCTCGGAGCGTGGTGGGGGGGGTGGGGACCCGGTCGGTCGCGTACGCGATGACGCGGGCGCGGGACGCGAACCCGACCCATGATCCATCGTCAGCGATGAGTTCAGCGGGCCAGCCGTCGGGAGTCAGCTTGCTCATGGCTTCTGGGAGCAGGGCGTTGGTGCTGGTAAGGTCGAGGGTGCCGAAGGGTTCGGAGGACCACCAGACATCGGCTTGCGGGTTCAACGCTTCTGCCTTGAGTCGCGCGACGAGCCCGGTGGTTTTGGTCGCTTCGGTGTCGCCCACGATGGCGACTTGGATGCCGGTGTCTTTGGTGAACTGTTCGGCGACCAGTTTGGCAAAGGTGTCATCGGCGGAGGTGTACAGGACGACGGTTTGAACCGATTTGTTCTGTGCATCGGGGCTACAAGAAAGCAACATCAGCGCCAGGGGAGCGACGAGGAGTGGTCGAATGAATCTCAGCATGTATTAATCGCCCTTGGGTTCGGCTGGTTTGGTTGCGGGTGCCGCGGGATCATTGGCGGGTTTGCTCCCGCTTTCCGCTTGTTTGGCGGCTTTGTCCAAACGACCAAAGTATTTCTGGACGGCGGATTCATACTCGCGCGGGATGCGTTTGGTCTCGATCGCTTCTGAGGCCTCGGTTTTGGCGCTCTCGACCGCGCTGGAGAACACCGCGGTGGACTCGCCCTTGATTTGTGAGCCTTGGACCATGGTCGATGCGATGACCGGCCCCTCGGCGGTGGTGCGGACGGACGCGTGCTCTTTGTTAATCGTAAAGTCCGCGCCCTGTTCTTGCGGAGATGCACCGAGACCTTGCCCCGGTCCACCGGAACCGGCGCCTTGCTGTGAGGAATCGCCCTTGGCAAATTGGCCTGTGGACGCCCATTGGCTCTGCTGACCGCCACCGGAACCAGAGCCGGGATTGGTGCACTGGGAGAGTTGGTCGAGTTGCTGCTGTGCTTGACTCATCGCGGATTCGAGCGACTGGGCTTCTTGCTGCATGTTCTCGAGGTCCGAGAGCTGCGCGTTCATCGCTTCGGAGCCCGCCGCGGCTTCTTGTGGGTCCCCGCTCTGCATGCCTTGCGCCATCTGCCCCATCGCTTGGGACATCGCGCCCGCGGCGTCGGACGCTTTCTGCTGCGCCTGCGCGGCTTTGGAGAGTGATTCCATTTGCTCTGGGGTTGCGCCCGCTTCTTCGAGCGCTTTCTTGAGTGCATCAGGATCGCTCGCGAGTTGCTTCGCTTGCTGCTCGCTGAGTCCCGCGGCTTTAAGCTGTTCCTCAAGCTGCTGCGAGTTCTTGGACATCTGCTCCATCTGCTTCTTCATGTTCTCGAGCTGCTGTCCGAGTTCCTTTTTCTGTTCTTCGGACATGTCCCCGCTCTGCATCTCTTGAGCGAGCTGTTCGAGCTGTTCCTTTGCTTCTTTGAAATCGCCTCGCGCCATGGCGCGGGCCATTTCGGATGCCGGGGATTCTTCGGTGGTGTTGAGGGATTTCATCGCGTCCTTGATCGCATCGAAGGTTGCGCCGTCCTCGTTGTTTCGTTTCTCTTCGAGCTTGTCGGCGACGCTCGTCAGGTTCTTGATCGCGCTGCGGAGGGACTCTTCGGGAGTGAGGAACTCGTTGGCTTCGGGCTTGAGCAGATCCTCGAAGGACTCGCCGTCTTCGGTCTCAAAGTCGAGCTTGGTCTTGTCGAGGATCTCTTTGATCGCGGCTTGCGATTGAGCGACCGTCGCTTCGACTTCCTGCGTCTGGGCGAGCTGGGCTTTCTTCTCTTCTTGCTTTGCGTACAGGCCCGTCAGGTCCTTGACGGGGAGCCACCAGACCGCGAGCAGTGCGATGCCCGCAACGAGAGGCGTGGGCCAGAGCTTGGGCGCGGTGATGGGAAGGGCGGTGCGGATGTTGATGCGTGATGCTTTGTCGGTCGCATCGGAGACGACCGATTTGGACCATCCATCGGATTGCGATTCGACGATGAGCGCGGTCGAGATGGATTCGCGGAGCCCGGCGCGATCATCAATAATCATCGCGGCTTTGGACTGAGAAGGCCGGCGAAGAAATGCCCACACAAGACCGACCAGAATCGCGGCGGCCGGCGCAGCGATGAACACGATGTTCCAAGGCACGACAAAGACCGGAGCGACCTTCTGCACACCACGCGCGAAGACCATCAATGCGATGACCGCCGCGAGGCAGATGGTGATGGTGCGGATCGAATCGATCAGCACCAATCGGCGCGAAGCTTTGGAGATGGTGTTGTGGAGTGCGGACATGGTTTGACGCCTTCTGGGTGGTTTTCCAAGGATGCCGATGCTGTTGAATCATCGGCTGGGCATCTACCAATCTCTCAAGAAATCAGCGATTGGATGGAGACCCACATGATTGTACGGGATCGGGAGGCTCTGGTTGCTGCATCAGACCGCTTGTGACGATAGAGTGATGTTCTTGAAACAGCGTTTTTGTTCCAATCTGATCGGTTTTGTGACGGGTTCCTACATCACGCGCGATGCCTGCGACCAAGCATTTGTACGGATGCACACGCGGGATCGGATCGGAGATCGGCTCCATCTGTTGTTTGCGTGCATCGCGATGGTGGGGATCGGGGGGCCGGTGAGTATGGTGGATATCGCGGTGCTGCCTTTGGCCGTGTTCTTTCTGGTGCGGGTGTTCAACACCTTTCCGGTTTGGATTCATGGGTTTGGTCAGCCGGTGGTGTTGTGCGGGATTCTGCTCGCGGGATGGATGGGGGTGAGTTTGCTCTGGTCGTCCGACCCGGTCGCGGGGCTCGAAAATATGGGAGAGCTGCGATGGCTCGCGATGATCGGGTTTGTCTTCCCGGTCATCGAACACCGGAAGCTGCTGATCGGGTGCCTGTGCTTCGGGTTCTTTGCGGGCAATGTGGTGCAGGTGATCGATGCGTTTAATGGGTTCGGGAATGAATGGCTCGCGCAACAACTCTGGCATTATCCGGAGCGTGTCTCTGGGTGGTGGGACCCCGCGGTGGGTGGTTCGATGCTGGTCGCGGCGGTGGGGCTGTATTTACCGATCGCGTTCTTTGGACAGGGTTGGACGAGGGCTCGACTGTTTGGCGTGCTTGGGTTCTTGATTTCGATCACGGGACTGATCGCGACCGGGACGCGCGGCGCCTGGATCGCGGGAATCGGTTTGCTGATCGCTTCTGGTGTGATCGGGATTGTGGTCCGCCGATGGTCGCGGAAGACGGTGGTGGTTGGGAGCGTCATCGCGTTGGTTGTCGTGGTGATCGGCGGCGCGGTGGCGTGGAATGTGCAGGGTGTTTCGGATCGAGTGAACAACGCACAAGAAGAACTTGCCCTCGCGATGGAGGGGAACTATCTCACTTCGATGGGTGTCCGTGTTTCATTAGCCGGGCAAGCAATCGGCGCGGGCGCGTCGCATCCGCTTGGTGGATTGGGGGCCGGCGGGTTCGGGGATTGGATGCGGGAGCGGACCCCGGACCAGCTCGACAATCATTCGCACCCGCATTCGTCGGTCCTTCGGTTGTTCGCTGAGCAAGGCATACCGGGTGTGCTGATTGGCGTGTTGCTCGTGGTGGTGCTGTTGACCGCTTCGTGGCGATGTGTCGAGAGTGATGATCGCGGAACGCTTTTGATGGGGCCGTTTTATGCGATTCTTGGGGTGGTTTTGGTGAGCGCGTTTGATTCGGTGCTGCTCAATGCCAACACATCAGCACTCATCGGCGCACTCGCCGCGTTATCCCCATCGTACCTCCCAATGCGCGGCTCAGCGCGTCGCGTGGGTTCGGACCTAGAATCGACGCGGGACAGCGCACTCAACGGGAAAGAACATTCACGATGACGACCTCAGAGAATCAGCCGATGAGCCGAGCGGGGGCCGCGCTGCTTGCCAAGATCGAAGACCGCACGGCGAGGGTCGGCGTGGTCGGTCTGGGGTATGTCGGACTGCCTTTGATCCAAGCGGTCCACGACGCGGGGTTCCCGGTCAT
Source organism: uncultured Phycisphaerales bacterium (assembly GCA_963976955.1). Taxonomy (GTDB): domain Bacteria; phylum Planctomycetota; class Phycisphaerae; order Phycisphaerales; family UBA1924; genus UBA1924. The sequence continues at coordinate 125,708 of CAXBMD010000001.1, forward strand.
CGGGTACGATGTGGACCAGACCAAAATCGACATGCTCGAACGCGGCGAGTCCTACCTCAAACACCTCGGTGATGTGCTCGTCCAGACACTCACCCACTCGGACCGCTTCAGCGCGACGACCGACGAGGAGGTGCTGGGTCAAGCGGACATCATCGTACTGTGTGTCCCGACCCCGATTACTTTGCAGCGTGAACCGGATCTGCGGTTTGTACTTGGGAGTGCGCAGACGGTCGGTCGCGTGCTCCGCGAGGGGCAGATGGTGATCCTCGAATCAACCACCTATCCCGGGACGACCCGCGATCTGGTGGTGCCGATCCTTGAGCAGGGCGCGATCGAGCGCGGACGGAATCTCAAATCGGGCACGGAGTTCTTTGTGGGATACTCACCAGAACGCGAAGACCCGGGTCGCGCGGGGATGGTGACCTCGATGATCCCCAAACTTGTCGGCGGTGTTGATGCAGCATCGGGCGTGCTCGCCAACGCGTTTTATTCTTCGTGTATTGAGCATGTGTTTCCCGTGAGCAGCGCCGAGATCGGAGAGGCGGCCAAGCTGCTGGAGAATGTGTACAGAGCTGTGAACATCGCGCTGGTGAACGAGCTTAAGCTGGTGTTTGATCGGATGGGGATTGATATCTGGGAAGTCATCGAAGCGGCGAAGACCAAACCGTTCGGATTCGAGGCGTTTTATCCCGGTCCGGGATTGGGTGGGCACTGCATACCCATCGATCCGTTTTATTTGTCGTGGAAAGCGAAGCAGGTCGGTCACGAGACGCGGTTTATTGAGCTCGCGGGGGAGATCAACCGCACGATGCCAAAGCATGTCGTGCGCCGGGTCTTTGAGTCGCTGCGTGATGAATCCAAGGAACTCCGCGGCGCAACGGTGCTGATCATTGGGGTCGCGTATAAGCCGAATGTCGACGACATCCGCGAAGCGCCCGCTGCGGAGATCATCAAGCTGTTGATGGAGCGCGGAGCGGTCGTCAAGTACCACGATCCGCACATCGCCAAGTTCCCCTCGATGCGCCGGTACCAGATCGATCTGAATTCGGTTGAGCTCAGTGATTCGGAGATTGCATCGGCGGATTGCGTGTTGATCATCACCGATCATGCGGGGATCGACTGGGCTCGCATCGGCCGCAACGCGTCGCTGGTGGTGGACACGCGGAATGCGATGTGTGCGGTCATGAAAAACGCGGGCGACATGGTCGCCCGCGTGGTCAAAGCTTGAGTGTTTGTGTGGTTTAGTCTTCGAGGAGTTCTTTGATGTCCTCGGGGAGCTCGAGTTCGCTGTCGTCTACTTCGCCGTTGATGTCGATCTCGGTGAACTCGATGAGTTGCTTGTTTGGTCCGACGCTCGCGACGGTTGTAAATGCAAACATCATCCCTTCGATCTCGCGGTAGTCAGAGGTGTACGAGGTTGACGGGATTTTGCTTCCTGCCATGGCGGTCAGCGTGTCGGTCCGGGCCAGCAATCCGGTGTCCGAAGCGTAGTAGTTGGTGGTGACGGTTTGGTCCTTGATTGAGGTCAGCTCGAGGACATCCGTTTCGATCTTGGTGTCGTCGGGCATGGTGACGGTTTCTTGCCCCTTGTAGGAGATCGATTCGTAGTGCTCTTCCCAGTTGAGGTCCGCGTAGAGGTCCATTTGATCGAGAAGTATCCCTGCCTCGTCTTCATCTAGGATCTTGGGGCCGCTCATCATGTCACTTGACCACACGACATCGCCAGAGACGCCTTGGTTGAATGCGCCGAGGCCCGGAATTTCAATGTTGAGAACCATGCCTTTGCCGGAGACGATGAGGATGTTCATGTCCGCGTTGATCCCTTGAGCTGGCAAACTCATGGTGCCGGTCATGCGAACGGTTTTGACTTCTCTCTTCTCGGCGTTCTCGCCCAGGGTTGCTTTGTTCGATTTGTCCCAGACTTTCTTGGCTTTCGCATCCATCGTCGGCGCTTTGGCATCCGCAGCGTGGTTGTGCTCAGGTCCAGCAGCGAGCGATGGTGTGGTGAGTGTCAATGGTGCAGCGGTCGCGATCAGCATCGCGAGAGTCTTTGTGGTTGTTCGTGTGAAGTTGTTCATATCGTGATCTCCTTCGCGAGATGGGGTGGGTTCTGATTGATTCTAGAAATCTTGTCGATTCTAGAACAGGTGTTCATGTATAGCAGGATTCAGACATACGGCTCATTCGGCGTTTTGGATCCAGTTGGTCGCGGCATCAAGGACCTCGTCATGCCCGCTCAGCAGCCCTTGGCGGGTGTACTGGATCGGGAAGTCGGGAATCGTCCCTTGGGCTTCGAGCGAATACCCACCGCTCGTGGTGTAGTCCGCGAAGGCGTATTGGAACCCGTCGCCGTTGGGGAGGCGCTCGACGGTTGAGGGGAGCGCGAGCCCTGCGGTTTGTGTGCCGAAGACTTTGCCGCGTCCGATGTCCTTGATCCCGGCGCTGAGGATTTCCGCGTTGGAGATGCTCAGCTCGTCGATGAGCACCGCGACCTTCCCGGTGTAGTTGTTCTTGCGAGGGTTGAGCATGAGCGGGATATTGAATGGGCCGCGGACGGGGTCGCGCATTTTCATGGTGCCCATGAGTCCCTTCTCGTCGATGAGCCAGTTGATCATGCCGGGGGCCATCAGGATGATGCCGCCGTAGTTGCCACGCATGTCGATGACGATTCCGGGCGCATCCTTGTGGTCCTCGATGAACTGCTGGTAGGTTGGCAGGACGGTGCCGGGGCTCATGAACAGGCTGAGGCGGAAGTATCCGATGCCGTCGTCGAGGGTGGTCGCTTCAACCTCGATGGGTGATTCGGGGAGTTCACCGATGCCCGCCATCACGCCGGGCGATGGATCGAGGGTGACGGAGACTTCGCGCATGGTGTTGTGCTCATCGCTGAAGGCCATGTTGATGGTTTCGCCTGCATCTCCACCGAGGCGGGACTGTGCGATGAGTCCCGCTTGGGTCTCTGGGCGCATAACGCCTTCGATCTCGCGGGTGACTTCAATGAGCGAGTCCATTGATCGGCCGCGGATCGAATCCACGATCCAGCCGGTTTTGATCCCCGCGTTGGCTGCTGGTGAGTCCGGAACGACCTTGGTGACGAGGAACTGTCCATCGATCAATCGGACATTCATCCCAGCCCAGCCCGGTTCGTCGCTGGATTGATCGTGATCCGGTGCATCGTTCTGATGCGCGGTCGATTCTTCTTCGAGTCGATTGTACGAGGTTGATGGGATGATCCCGAAGTGTGACTGTCCGAGTCGGCTCAGCAGTTCGTTGATGACCTGCCTCGCCTCGCTGTCAGACTCGGCTTGCTGGATTTTTGGGAGCAGGTCGGCGTGGGCTTGATCCCAGTCGACGCCGTTGAGGTCGGGGTCCCAGTGCTTTTCTTTGACGCTGTTCCAGACATACTCGAAGGATTCAATATGTGACGCGAGCCGATCTTGAGAGATGCCGGTTCGGGCCTCGTTCATTGAAGTGTTTTTGGACGAATCGGTCGCGCATCCGGTGATCACGATCCCGGCGCAGAGCCCGAGGGTGGTCGCAGAAATTGCCAAGACACGCGCGTAGCTCGATGGTCGTTTTAACAAAGAGATGGGTTTCAAACGGAGACTCCTGGGTTTGAACAATGATGGATCTAGTTCTATGGATGACCCTGCTCGAGGTTTCAAACTACGGGATGCCGGAGCATCGCCATGCACGAACAGGAGCCATAGAGCGGGATGGTATGCAACAGTTTTGTGGAATCGTTGCTCCTATGAGGTCATCGAAGCCTTGTTTCATGCACAGAATAGAGCATTGGCAGTGGCAAAACGCGGAGGCAGGCGCATTGGGCTTATGAAACACGGTTTTATGTCCGATACAACCGGCATGACACCAGCCGCCCCGATGACCGATACCGATCCATCCTCCCCTCACACAGAAGCACACTCCGAGGGACACACGGAGACATCCGCTCTTGTCGCTGAGAACATGACCCGCTATGTGATCGTTGAGATCAACAGCAACATGTACGGCATCACAACCGAAGCAACCGTCGAACTGATGGATTCGGATACGATTCAGATCACCCGGGTCTCGCACACGCCGAGCTTTGTGCGAGGCGTGATCAACCATCGTGGATCGATCATTCCAGTTATTTCGATGCGGACGATGCTTGGTTTCAAGCCCTGCGCCGAAACGATCGGCGAAGCAGAGACCGCGAAGGCCGACACCAGCATGATGGTGATCACCGAGTTCGGTGCTCAGAAGATCGGGCTGATCGTGGATCGCGTGCATTCGGTGTTTGACTGTGCCGATGAAAAGGTGCAGCCCCTCCCCGAGTCTACGGAGAACGCGACCTTCCTCAAAGGGCTCGTTCATCAAAGCGATGGTTCGTATATTCTGATCGCGAACATCGAGCATATCTACCAGAGAGCATGCCCAAAGTAGTTCTTGAATGCAGCTGAAACGAGAGAGCCGCGTGATTCAGTCTTCGGACGGATCGCGCGGTTTTTGCCATGCGTAATCCTTGTCCTTATGAAGCACGCCCGCGGCTTGCTTCAAACACCGCTTGCACGCGATGGCCTCGTCAACCATCGGCGAGCGCCAGTGGGGATCTGTTCGTCCGTTCTCTAAACACAGCAGGCACTTGTCTTCTTGTGCAACCGGGGCGCCGAGCTTGAGCTGGACGATCTCCGCGTACGCGATCGACAAGCAGTGGCTGCAGATCAACGATCCGCGATGCCCCTCAACCATCGGGCGATCATCGTCCCAAGGCTGGTGACAAAAATCACACACAAAGATCAGTCGGCCTTGATCGTCTTTATTCTGCATCAGTGGGTGCTCTCATCGTTGGAAATCAGTTGGTGCTGCGCAAGGGATTGATAGAGCTTGCAGCTCTCGAGGAGTTCGTCGTGGGTTCCGGTCGCGACGATGGATCCATTGTCCATCACCACGATGCGGTCCGCGCCAAGGACAGTCGAGAGGCGGTGCGCGACGATGAGCGTGGTGCGGTTGGTACAGAAGGTGGCGAGCACTTCGCCGATCAACCGTTCCGACGCCGCGTCCACCATCGAGGTCGCTTCGTCAAGGATCAGGATCGCGGGGTCACGCAGGATTGCTCTTGCGATCGCGATGCGTTGGCGCTGACCACCCGACAAGGTGAGCCCCTGCTCTCCGACATGGGTATCGAACCCGTCGTCGAGCTGGTTGATGAACTGGGTTGCCCGTGCGCGCTCCGCGGCTTGGCGGATCTGCTCGTCGCTCGCGTTGGTGTTGCCGTACGCGATGTTGTCGCGGATGGTGCCTTTGAACAATACGACTTCTTGGGTGACGACGCCAATCTGCCGGCGGAGCGATCGGACACGAACGCGCGTGATGTCGATCCCATCGACGAGGACCTGTCCTTCATTGGGGTCGAAGAGTCGTGGGACCAGCGAGAGGAGTGTGGTTTTGCCGCAGCCGTTGGGGCCGACGAACGCGACGGTTTCCCCAGCGTTGATTTTGAGCGAGACATTGGCGACGGCTCGTGAGCTTCCGCCGGGATACAAGAAAGAGACATTGTTGAAGACGAGCGACTCGCTGTGGCGCGGGAGCTTGGGCATACGCACATCGTGCCCCGGCTCGCTGTCCGCATTGAGCAGCCGCTGCAAACGGTCCGCGGCGGCCCCGGACTGCTGGATGTCGTTGACCAATCCCGTGATCGGTTTGATGCTCGCGCCAGCGATCGCAAGAGCGACCAGCACGGTCATGAACTCGGATTTGTCAAGGTGCCCATCAAGGATCAGCTTCACAGCGACCAAGGTGAGGGCGCCGAGTGTAAAGACGGTGATCGTTTCGATCAATGGACCAGCAATTGCGCGGGCGGTGCGGATGCGGAGTTGCTGATGGAGTACATCTTTGTTGATGCGCCCGAACCGTCCCGATTCGTAGCGTTCGGTGGTGTGCACTTTGACGACCCGGAACCCTTGGAGCGACTCGGTCGCGGCGCGGTACAAACCCGCACGGCTCGACAACGCACGCTCAGATGCACGGCGGATTCTCTTGCCCAGCTTGCGGATCACAACCGCGAGGATCGGCATCAGCAGCAGCGCAACAATCGCGAGCTGCCAGTTGGTCACCAGCGCGACGACGAGGGCGATGATTCCTTTGGTGATCTGCGCAACCGCTTTGGACAGCAGCGCGACATACCCCGCGCCGAGCGCTTCGGTGTCGTTGACGATCCGGGAGATCGCTTCGGTCGGTCCCTCCGAGACAATGGTCTTGAGCGGAAGATGGATCACCTGTTGGAATGCTCGCCTGCGGATCATCGCGATGGATCGTTGAACGACCGTAAGTGCGAGGTACTGGTGCATGAAGTTGGCAAACGCGCCAAAGATCGTCAGCACACCCAGCGAGATCATGATCCACATCACCGCATCGAACGGCCCCTCCGGCAGCGACGCGATGAAGTCTTCGGTCAAGAAATCCTTCGCCCACTCCTTCGAGGCGTACTCCTCTGCCAGCTGAGGCAACCCGCGATGACCCGGTTCAAGGATCGTGTCGAGCACGGGCTGCATCGCGATAATCCCCGCGCCCATCCCCCCTGCGGAGACGACGGCGAACAACAACCCGAAAATCAGGTGGGTGCGCCAGCGAAGCATCTGTTTGGCAAAGTGCCAGAAGGCATCCATAGTCATGCGTGGATTATTCGTGTCCCGAACCCGTTTGAACAGGCCGAGCCGAAACAGTGTTCAAAGCGGCGATCTCAGGGGATTCAATCGCGGGGTTCCGCCTAGGAAGGTCGCTTCGGCCGGTCCAGAGCACGCGGATGAGATGCACAATGTCGTCCAGAATCATCAACAAACACGGCAGCAGGATCAGGATAATCACCGTCGCGCTCATAAGTCCACACGCGATGGTGATTGCCATCGGGATCAAGAACTGTGCCTGGAAGCTCTGTTCGAGCATCATCGGGAGCAATCCAAGCACCGTGGTGATGGTCGTGAGCATGATCGCGCGGAAGCGGGCTTGCCCGGTCAGGTGCCCCGCTTCAAAGACCGTCATGCCTTCTTTGCGCCTCGCGTTGAAGAACTCCATGAAGATCAGCGAGTCGTTGACCACGATCCCCGCGAGCGCGACAAACCCGATCATCGACAGGAAGGTCAGCGAGTAGCCGAGGATCAGGTGCCCCCAGATCATCCCGATGAGCGCAAACGGGATCGCGGTCATCACGATCAATGGCTGCGTAAAGCTCCCGAACAACCACGCAAGAATCACATAAATCAACCCCGACGCGACCAGCATCCCGATCGGGAGCGAGGACATCGAGTCTTTGAAATCTTTCTGTCGTCCGCGTTCGATGAGATCCACGCCGTGCATGCTTGCGAGGCGCTCGATGATCAGGGGTTTGATGTCGTTGGCAAGCTTGTCCGGATTCCCGATCGCGCGGTTCACATCCGCTTGTACGGACACAGCGCGTTGGCGCTCGACCCTGCGGATGGTTGCGTAGGACTGCGACTCTTCGATCAACGCGACTTCGCTCAGTGGGACCGCTACGCCGGAGGGTGTGAATACGAACTGGCGTTCGATGGAGCTCATGGATCGGCGGGTCTCTTGAGGGAGCGTCACGCGGATGTCCACATCTTCTCGGTCTCCCGCGAAGGTGTATGCCTCGATGCCGAAGACCATGCCCTGGATTTGTCGTCCGAGGTTGGCGCGGGTGAAGCCCATTTCCGATGCGCCGTCTCGGAGCGTGAATCGGACTTCTTGGAGTCCGCGATCGAGGTCGTCGGAGATGCCGTAGACCGCTTCGAACTCGCGCATCGTGTCTTTGATCATCGCGACCGCTTCGTCGAGCAGGTGCGGGTGGTCGGATGCGACGGTGTAGTTGAGATCGGTCCCGCCGGGTCCGCCGGACACCCCGGCCATCCGGATGGATTTGGCATCGGGGACCGGGCCCACAAGCTGGCGGATGCGCTCGATCAGGATTGACGAACTGACATCGCGGAGTTCCGCGGGATAGAGCTCAAGAACAAGCTGGCCGACATGCGGCGCCGAGGCCCCGCCGCCGGCGCCTTCCAGATCGCTGACCGCGCCCGCCATCGCGAAGGTGGTTTGGATCTCGGGTTGTTCCATGCACACGGATTCAAATCGACGCACGATCTCGTCGGTGCGTGAGACCGGCGTCCCGATCGGCATCGAGATCGTGATATTGACGGTTTCCGCATCGTCGTCTTCGAAGAAGATAAACGACAGCCGTCCGGATGCGACAAGTCCGATCGATACCATGAATGTCGCGACGACTATCGCAAGCGAGATGTACCGGAACCGCATCGCAACTGAGAGTAGCTTTGCGTACGCAGGGATGATCTTGCCGTTGATGAGGTGATCGCGGGCGCGGTCGTAGCGTTCCTCGAATCGTTCAAACCGGTTGATCGGTTTGTTGCTCGCTCTCCGGCGATCAACGCCCTTGAGGGACGATGCCATATGCGAAGGAAGAATGAACAGTGATTCAATCAGCGAAACCGAGAGCGCACACCCCACAACGATGGGCAGCACACCCATGAAGTCGCCAATCTGCCCGTTGAGCAGCGCCAGCGGGAGGAACGCACAGATGGTGGTCAGCACAGTTGAGACGACGGGCCAACCAACCTGATCGGTCCCCTCGACAGCGGCTTGGTATGCGTTCATCCCCGATTCGTGCTTGCTCGCGATGTTCTCTGCGACGACGATCGCGTCGTCCACGAGGATACCGATCACGATGATGAGACCGAACATGGTCAGCAGGTTGAGCGAGACATCCATCCACGCCATCATCGCGAGCGTCCCGAGCAGCGACACCGCGAGCCCCATCGCGACCCAGAACGAGATGCGCCAGTTGAGCAGCAAGACGAGCGTGAGGAACACAAGGACGCCGCCATAGAGCGCGTTGCGGAGGAGCAGGTTGAGACGACCAGAGACGAACCGCGAGAGTTCGGTGGTGGTCATCAGTGTGCCTGGAGGGGGCGAGAGCGCGAAACGCTCCGCGCCCAGTCGGTGTGCTTGGACGCGTGCGGGGGTTCCCGGCGGTGCGAGTTTCTCTTTCCAGGTCAGTTCGATGGGCTGGCCATTGCGCCCAGCAACATACGCCTTGGTGACCCCCGACAAACTGATGATGTCCTGCTTGCCGACGCGGAACACCGTGAGGTTGACGGTGGGGTGCCCTTCGTAGCGAGAAGTCAGATCGATATCGACAAACCCATCGCTGACCGTCGCGACATCGCGGACACGGATGACCCCGCCGCTGGAGTCGGCTTTGAGGACGATGTCGAGGATCTCGTCGGAGCGTTCTTCAACACCCACCGAACGCACAGAGATGGTCGAGGTGTTGGTGCGGACGGACCCGCCCGGAAGCTCGATCATCGCGCTGCGGATCTGGTCGCTGATGCGTGGGAGCGAGAGTCCATGTTCGATGGCGCGAGCGGGATCGACTTCGACAAGGATCTCGTCGGTCCGCGTGCCCCCGGTCGAAATATCGGTGATGTCCGGGAGCGAGAGCAGGTCGTCGCGTACCTCGTTGATGAAGTTCTTCATCGTGCGTTCGTCGGCATCGCTGTAGAGCGCGACGATGATCGCGGGGAGCTTGGCTTCGATCTTGTCCACGATGATGTTGTCCACATCGTCTGGAAGGTCTTGGAGCGCATCGATCTCGCGTTTGACATCGGTCACCGCTTGGTCGATGTGTGTCCCCTCGACGAACTCGATCTGCAGCGACGCGGCCCCTTCGCTGATCGTCGTCGTGATCTCCTTCACACCCGTGAGGTCGGACACCGCGTCCTCGATCTTGATCGCCAGCGCGTCCTCGATCTCTTCGGGAGCCGCGCCCGGATACGGCGCAAGCACCGAGACCATGCGAGGCTCAACAAACGGGAAGAACTCGCGGCGGAGCGTCGTTCCAAAGATCAATCCCGCGAAAATAATCGCGAACATCACCAGATTGGCAACGACATGCTTCCGGACTCCGAAGCGTGCAAGACTCATGGCTGTGTCCCGCTTCCGTCCTCGCGCCCGATGACTTCAACCAACAGCCCCTCACTGATCTGGTCCAGCAGGGAGACGACGACCAGGTCGCCTTGCGAGAGTCCCGAGGTGATGACGGTCCACTGATCCTCGTTCGGATCGAGCGATTCGATCTTGCCCTCGATTGAGTACGCGGTCGTGACCGGGCGCACCTCGATGCGATACCCCTCCGAATCCTGCGGCACCGCAATCATGACTCGATTGCCTTGGATCGCGCGTCGTGGAACAACGAAGCGAGGCTCATCGTCGGGAGAACGCACGCGACCGAGTACGAACCGTCCCGGGCTCAGCCGATCCCCAGCGTTCGGGTCCTGCTCGACCTCGACATAGACGGTGATGGTCCGGTTCGCGGTGTCCGCTTCGGGTGCGATGCGTGTGATGACCCCGATCTGGTTTGGTTCCCCGATCGGGTCGCCCTGCCAGAGTTGAATCTCGTCTCCGAGCCTGATCCAGCGGATCGCGCTTGCTGGGAGCCGGACCGGGATTTCGAGTTGCGAGAGATCGATGACCCGCGCGATGGGTGTTCCCATCGCGACCCAGTCGCCCTTGTCAGCGTTGACGCTCTGGATCACGCCCGCGATCGGGGATCGGATCACGGCACGGTCAAGGTTCTCCTGCGCCGTCGAGGCACTGGCGCGCTGACCAGCGAGCTGCGCAAGCAACTGGGCGCGTCGCGAAGGGATCATCTCCAAGCGTTCCTTGAGTGTTTCAACTTCGCGCTGCACCCGGCGGACCGCGGCGGTCTTGATGTCAAGTTCGCCCACGCTCCCCGCGCCCGCTTCGATCGCTTGTGCGGTGCGTTCAAGATCGCGCTGAGCGGCGTCGATCTCGTCCTTTGCAAGTTCGATCTGTGTCCCGACGCGTTCGGACTCAACGCTCAACCCATCAAGCTGCGCCTCGATCGCGCTGGCGGCTTGATTCGCTGCGTTGAGCGTGTTGGTGGAATCACTCGAATCCAGACGGAGCAGAACCGTGCCCACGCTGATCCGTTGTCCCGGCTCGATCGCGTTGGGTCGTTCGATGACCCGCCCCCCGACTTCCGCGACGATGCTCGCGTCGTTCATCGAGCGTGCGGTGCCGTAGCCGTCCCATGTGCGATCAACCGCGCGGAGCTGTGCTTCCATCGTGCGGATTTGAACAGGCATGAGCGCCGCGTCGGATTGTGCGGACTCGACCTTGGTCGAGATCATCACTGCGACGATCCCCGCTGCGATCGCGAGCACAACCACAATGATGGCGAGTCGAAAAAAGATCGAGGTGACACGCAAGCCCAAGGACCGCTGCTCAGAGTTTGATGAGGAGGTCGGTGTGGGCTTGTTGTCCGTTTGGGGGGTGGATTGCACGCAAGGTCTCCAGCTGGGCAACTCGTATGGTTGTAGTCAATGCCGCGGATTCATATAGTACCGCTCGCTTGGAATCAAGGTGCGTGATCGGGCATGATCGCAGGGAGGTCGGCATCAAATTCTGTGTGCTGGATCGGTGCGAGGTGCGATGGTGATTGAGTCTTGTTCTCAAGACTCAATAATCGCGGAGCCAGCCCCCACACCATCAGCGAAATGATGACGATGCAGATCAGGTTGAGACCGAATCCCGCAAACGCCATCTGCTTGATGCTGATTCTTCCTGAAGCAAACACAATCGCGTTGGGTGGTGTCGCGACCGGGAGCATAAACGCGCACGACGCGGAAACCGCGGCGGCAATCACCAGCAGCGTCGGATCGATCCGCATCCCCTCGCCCACGGCTGCAAGAACAGGGAGCATGGTGCTGGTGGTTGCGGTATTGGAGGTCATCTCCGTTAAGAACACAATCAGTGTGGTCACGCCACCGATGAGCGGGAGTTCGCCCGGATTCCCGAGCGATGCGATCTGATGGCCGATCCACGCATCCAGACCGGTGCGTGTGACCGCGCCTGCGAGCGCGAGACCGCCGCCGAACAGAATCAGGATCCCCCACGGGATTTCCTCCGCAACCTTCCACGATAACACGCGCGTCGTGCGCGAACGATCGACCGGTGTGATGAACATCAGCAGCGCGCCAAAGATCGCGATCGAAGCGTCGTCGATCTTCGGGATCTGAAACAGTTGCTCAAGCCAGCTGTGGGTGATCCAGAGGAACGCGGTCAATCCGAAGATCGACACCGACAGTTTCTCGGCACCGCTCATCGGTCCCATCGCATCGAGTCGCTCACGGATGTAGCGTCGCCCGCCGGGGATTTCTCCGATACGGACCGGCATCGCCACAAAGACCAAGTACGCCCAGCTGATCGGGAGCAGGACAGCGGTCAGCGGGATTCCCAGCCCGAGCCACCGCGCGTAGGTCATCTCGATGCCCATATCCGATGTGAGAAACCCCGCGAGGAATCCATTGGGAGGCGTGCCGGTGATGGTCGCGATGCCTCCGATCGATGCTCCATACGCGAGGGCGAGCAGTAGGCAGACGCTGAATCGCTTTGCGTGCTTGGATTCGTACTCGTCACCCGCCGCGAGGACCGCGATGGAGAGCACGATCGGGAGCATCATCATCACCGTTGCGGTGTTGGAGACGAATGCGCTGAGTAGGGCTGATGCGAGCATGATCCCCGCAACGATCTGGCGGGGTCCGGTGCCGACGAGGAGAATGATGAAGAGCGCGAGCCGCTTGTGGGCGCCCCATCGTTCGAGCCCTTTGCCGAGCATCAGTCCACCCATAAAGAGGAAGATGAGCTTGTTGCCGTAGTGCGCGGTGGTGTCCACGACCGGAAGGATGCTGAGGAGCGGGAAGCAGGCAACGGGAAGCAGCGCGGTCGCCGCGAGCGGGATCGCTTCGGTGACCCACCAGATCGCCATGAGGATCGCAACGCTCGCCAGTCGTCGGCCGTTCTCATCAAGCCCGCTCGCACTGCCAAGCAGGAAGTACACGATGATGGCGATCACCGGACCGATCACCAACCCAAGATCATGGGTTCGTGTGTGTGGATGCGTGACTTTGCGTGTGTCTTCGTTCATGGGGTGCTCTATACCCCAATACTATCGCCGCTGCGGATTGAGACACAATCCGTGTGATCAACCGCTCGGGTTATTCGTCGGCCATGCTCCGGTGTCCCGAAATTTCTCGCCATTGGACGACTTTGATGGTTGTGGGCTCGGTGTCTTCAAAGAGCAAGGCGATTTCTTCCGTGGTCAGCACCCGGTTGTAGATACGAAAGTCATCAAGCAGCCCGGAGTAGAATCGGCTGCTCCCAGAAATATCCCTGCCAACATAAGCCGGAATATTCGGAATCTTCGGAACACCGAAATCAGTGATCGTGTGTTGAAGCACATTATCGAGGTACAGTCTCGCGGTTCCGTTCACTGATGAATCGATGGTCACGACGGCTAAGTGCCACTGGTTGTCATCGACCCTGCCAGCGGACACAAGATCAACATAGTTTCCGCTTGTGGGTGACATTCTAAACACCAGTTTCGCGTCCCTCCCGGTTTGGTACCCGTCTTCCCAGATGGTGAGCCACCATTGACGGTTCGTCCAGGTCGCATTTCGTGCGGTAATCACGCGGAACCTATCCGCATTATCATTCTTGAACCAGCACGCGATCGAAAAGCTGGTCATCGTGTACTCCGAGGGTTGGCCCAGATCAATCTTTGCATCAAGCCCGTTAAACTCGATCGCGCCATCAATGAGGCCGTCGCTCCATTCAGTACCACCGAGCACCTGCGAATCAAAGTCGGACACCGAGCTGTCATACGCGTAGTTGCCGCTGGTCTCATCAAACTTGAAGTGGGTGATCAGACCCAGTTCAAGATCCTGCGCATATCCGACGGTTGCCAGCAGCATCACCAATCCGATGGAGAAGAACGCAATGGTTTTAGATGGGGTCATTCACGTATTTTCGCACCGATCATCAGATTCATTCATTTCAATGCTGGAATACAGCTTGGAAATCTTCACGCTGGCGGCGCAAGTGATCTCGGACGACTGTCTGCTGCATGTTCAAATGATTATCGGAGCGAGTCGTTATTGGTCATCTCGCAAAGAAGCCGCGATCGCGATCTCTTGCACCCGAATCGACGCTTGGTCAAGCGATTCCTTCGCGTCATGGAATTCGTTTGGGTTGACACTTGACCAGTCTTGCTTTGCGGACTCCACAAACCCGCGCAGGGTCGCGATCTTGGATTCGAGATCCGCGCGGAGCTTGGCATCCAGCTCGTCCTTGTGCTTCTCGAAGCGATCGCCGATCCATTTCAGGTCCAGGGTGGAGTTGGCGATCAGGTCCGCGATCTGGTGTCGCGTCATGTCGGTGCGTGCGTGTGTGAAGCTCTCTTGCTCGATGCGATCGACTTCTTCGCTCGTGAGCCCGTGGTTGGGGACGATCTGGATGCTCGCACGCTTTCCTGAGCGTTCTTCGAGTGCGGAGACATTCAATATGCCGTTGGCATCGACGAGGAACTCGACGACGAGTTTGGGAACCCCGGCGGGCATCGGGGGGATCCCACGCAGCTCAAACTCCCCAAGCGATCGGCAATCCGCGACCATCTCCCGCTCGCCTTGGAGGATGTTGAGTTTGATATTGACCTGCCCGTCTACCTGCGTCGAGAACCGTTCGGTTGCCCTGCTGGGAACGGTCGTGTTCCGCATGATGAGTTTGGCGACCGCGCCACCCGCGGTTTCGACTCCGAGCGACAACGGGACGACATCGAGCAGCAATGACCCTGAAGTCGATCCAGACAGGATCGACGCTTGGATCGCCGCACCCAGCGCGACCACCTTGTCGGGATCCAATGCGGTATACGGCTCAATCCCAAAGAACTCCCCGGCACGCTTGCGAACCAACGGCATCCGCGTCGATCCACCCACCAGAATCAACGCATCGATCGTTTCCCCGTCGTGCTGTTTCTTTGCATCGCGGACCGCGCGATCGCACGCACGCAGCGCCCGCTCAATCCAAGAAACAAGCATCGCTTCAAACTCATCCCGCGAGATTGCCCGTTCATACACACGATTGTCTCCGAGATCGATTCGTACAGTCGCTGAGTCCTGATCCGAGAGCGTGTGCTTGATCGCGCGAGCAAACTGGGACAACGCGGTGCGTGTCGAAGCGTCGAAGGTCTGCTGGTCCGCGTCGATGCTGACCCCGAGCTGCTCGCTGATTTCGTTCATGAACAAACGCACAAGCATGTGATCCACATCATCCCCGCCCAGGTGGGTGTCTCCCGCTGTAGAGAGCACCTGGAAGAAATCGGTCGGGTTGGTGTCGTCGCTTGGGGTTAAGCGGAGGATGGAGATGTCGAAGGTCCCGCCACCGAGATCGAACACCGCGATGGTCTTGGGTTTCGTGCCCCCGGTTCCCAGCCCATACGCAAGAGCCGCGGCGGTTGGTTCGTTCACGATCCGCACGACTTCGAGTCCCGCGAGTCGACCCGCGTCGCGCGTCGCTTGCCGCTGCGCGTCATCGAAATACGCCGGGACGGTGACGACCGCTCTTTCGACCGGAGCTCCGAGCGCGACTTCGGCGCGTTCCTTGAGCGACCGCAAGATATGCGCGGAAACTTCCTGAGGTGACACCTTCCGAGCCCCGTCATCCATCGGGATCGAAACACGCGCGGTGTTGTGCTCGCCTTGGACGACCTCGTAGTTCAGGTATTGAAGGTCCGCGCGGACATCCTCGATCGAGCGTCCCATGAGTCGCTTTGCGGAGTGGATGGTGGTGAGCGGGAACTGGGTCGCGTGCTCGCGTGCTTCGGTGCCGATGGTGGTGGTGCCGTCGGGGTTGAAGCGGACGACGGAGGGGAGCATGGGGTCGTCACCGAGGATGCGCGAACCGCTCGCGTCGTTGAACGCGACGAGCGAGTTGGTGGTGCCGAGGTCGATCCCGACGATGATGCTGGATGGCTGGTCTGGAGTGGTCATGTGTTATGGATTTGTTTTAGAGGTGGTGTCCACCCAAGCAAGGGCGGCAAGCGCATCAACAATCGCCGCGGCTTGTTGATCGGACGGCTCAAAGACATACACCTGATCACCCGCGTTCATGTGCACCTCGATGATCGTGCCGCTGGTTCGCTCGACCATGCTCTGCGGTTGACCGGCGTGCATCTCGACGAGGTGTTCATTGTGGTCGAGCAGATCCCGCGTCATTATCCAGATCGCGTCCATCTGATCGATGCTGAGTCTGCGTGTGAATCCGGGGAAGACTTCGAGCGATGATCCCGAACCAAACGAGGCGCGAAGGACGGATGAGGAATCGATGATGTAGCGTGCATCCCCGCCGGTCAGATTCTTTGGACTCGAATCGGGATCTTCATCAGTCATTACGACGACACCGAGCCGAAAGTCACCGGGACGCTGCTGAGGGATCGGGGCGGGGGTGGATCGGCACGCGCCGAGCATGAATCCGGGCCCGATGAGCATCAACGCGAGAAAAACCCGTTTGAGCGTCAGGAATGTCGTGAATCGTCGCATGGCAGAGTCTATGCCCCCAGCACCGGCGCGCTATCCTTGCAGTCCCATGGATATCTCACTGCGCTGGCTGAATCAATACCTTTCCCCTTCGGACCTCACTCCGGAGGAAGCTGACCACATCCTGACCGAAGCGGGGATGCCGATCGAGGAGCACAAGCCGTCCAACGACGGCGATGTCGTCCTCGATGTCGAGGTCACCTCCAATCGAGGCGATTGCCTCGGTCATATCGGGATCGCGCGAGAAATCGCGGCCGCTCGGTACACGGAGAACCGCAGAACGCTGAAAATGCCCGAACTCGCAAAGATGAGCTTCGGTCCCGCGATCGGTGATGAACTCAAGCTCACCAACAGCGTTCCGGAGGTCTGCCCGCTCTTCACCGCTCGATTGATCCGCAATGTGAAGATCGGTCCATCCCCCAAATGGCTCGTCCAAGCGATCGAATCGCTCGGCCAACGCTCCATCAACAATGTGGTGGACATCACCAACTTCATCACGCTTGAGCTCGGGAACCCGTGCCATGTGTTCGATTACGACAAACTCGCGGGACATGAGTTGCAGGTCCGGTACGCGAAAGCGGGCGAAGAGGTCAATACGCTCTACGCCGGGAAGCACAAGCTCAAACTCACCGATCTCGTCGTTGCTGATGCCAATGGCCCGCAATCCCTCGCCGGGATCATCGGCGGTCACGACTCGCAGGTCGACGAAGGCACCACCACCGTCGTCTTCGAGATGGCAACCTGGGACAAGGTGACCATCCGCAATACCGGTCGCCGATTGAACATCCGGACCGACGCCGCATTCCGATTTGAGCGTGGGATTGATGCAAGAACAATCGATTACGCCGCCCAGCGTGCGGCACAGCTGATCTGCGAGGTTTCTGGTGGTCAGCTCGCCGAGGGTGTGCTGAGTCAGGGATCGCCGCTCCCAGAGGAAACGATTATCGAGCTGCGTCCATCACGCTGCGATGTGATCTTGGGGGTCCATTCTGAACCAACCGAGATCGCGGACCTGCTCAACGGGTTGTCGATCCGGACTGAAATCAAAGGCGATGTCCTGCATTGTGCGATCCCGCCGCACCGCAGCCATGACCTGCTCCGCGAGATTGATCTGATCGAAGAAGTCGCTCGCGCCCGTTCGCTTGGGGTGATCCCCGCGTCCAAGACAATCAGCGTGCAGATCCGCGAGCCACAGCAATCGGAGCGAGCTGTGCGTGCGATTGGCGCGTGTTTGACTGGATTGGGATTCTACGAAACGATCACCTACAGCTTCACCAGTCCACCAAAGGGTAAGATGTTCCTCCGCGAAGGACAAGAGAATGTCGCGGTGGACGATGACCGTCGCAAAGCGGAACCAACGCTGCGCCCATCGGTGCTGCTCGGATTGATGTACAGCCGAAAGGCGAACCAGGACGCGCGTGCCGATATGCCGGGCGGCGTTCGGTTGTTTGAAATCAGCTCGTGCTTTGCGCAAAAGTCAGGTACTCGTGATTCCGTCGAGCGTCAGCAACTCGCGATGCTCGCGGATGTCCCCTTCACTGGGAAGGCCGCGAAGCACGAAGAGATCCAACGCAGCGTCCGCGTGATGCGTGGTTCCATCGAGTCCATGCTCTCGCTGACCTTCGGCGGCGATGTCCGCATCATCTTCACCCCCGCCCCACCTGTCCATAAAGGATACAGCCCATCAGCCCACGCGCTGATCAGCGCGGAGGTCGATGGAACAACCTACGAACTCGGTTCCGTCGGGGTGTTGTCCGATCAAGCGATGAAGATTGAAGGATTGACCGGCGTGTATGTCGCCGCGGAGTTGTGGATCGAAGCACTCATCGCGCCGTTCCCACCGATCTCTCGCGCCTCGCTCTTGCCGGCGTATCCCGGGATCAACCGCGATCTGTCGCTGATCGTCGCGGAGTCCACGCCTTGGAGCTCGATCGAGACGCTCGCGCGTTCGCAGTCGCTCGCAAAATGCGTCGGATACGAGATGGTCTCCGTCTATCGAGGAAAGCAGCTCGGAGAAGGCAAAAAATCCGTCACGCTCCGGCTCCATTTCCGCGATGACGAACGGACCCTGAGGCACGAAGAAGTCGATCCGCAGATGGACCAGCTTGCCGGTGCCGCCAAATCGACGCTCGGTGCCGAAATTCGGTCCTGATTGGGACCTGCGTTGGGCTTTGGCTTGCACGATCGTGAACAATCGAAGCATGTTCGAGGCATGATCGACGCACTTGGTGGCAATCGATTGATTCAGATTGGCAAAAATGTCGATGATTTGACACGATAACAGGTCTTTGTGAGGGTAAAACCCAGTCAAGATCCATCGAACTGCAGCGTCAAAGAGGGTGTAGAGCTAGAATACATACACGCCTGAGAGGATTCAGGCTACGAAGGACCCGAGCACATGGAGGACAATATGACCCAACTCACCAGCGAGCCGAGCGTACACACCGCTTCTGAAACCCAATCCGGTTTCGATGCGTCGCGCCGACCATACATCTGGGTGAACGGCGGCATGGTCCCCAAATCAGAAGCATCGGTCTCGGTCTTCGATCACGGCCTCCTCTACGGCGACGGCGTCTTCGAAGGCATCCGTGTCTACAACGGCAAAATCTTCAAGTGCGAACAGCACATGGATCGTCTGTACAAGTGCTGTGACCAGATCTTCATCGATCTGGAATCGCATGTCACGCGCCAAGAGATGATCGACATCCAGCGCCAGTGCATCGAAGCCAACGGCATCGTCAACGGATACATCCGCTTGGTCGTCACCCGCGGCGTGGGGAACCTCGGACTCAACCCATACCAATGCCCCGTCCCAGGCGTGATCTGCATCGCCGACAAAATCTCGCTCTTCGCTCCGGAGATGTACGAGAAGGGCATGCGCGTCGTGGTTGCCAATCGTCCCAAGACCCCGATCGAATGTCTGGACCCACGCATCAAGACGCTCAACTACCTCAACAACATCATGGCCAAGTGTGAAGCGATCCACCTCGGCAAGAAAATGGGCATCACCGATCCATCCGAGCAGCTGCTCGAAGTCATCATGCTCTCAACCGATGGCAAGGTCGCCGAGGGATCGGGAGACAATATCTTCTTCGTCAAGAACGGGAAGATCGTCACCCCACCAAGCGAGGTCGGGATCCTCGAAGGGATCACGCGTCGGTTTGTCAAGGAAGTCCTCTGTCCAGCGTGCGGCGTCGAGATTGAGGAACGATTCTTCGAACTTGACGAACTCCTGAATGCTGACGAGGTGTTCCTGACCGGTTCAGCCGCGGAGATGATCGCGGTCCGCGAGGTCATCCAGCACGACAATCTGGAAATCACCAGCACGCACACGATCTCAGCAGGCGAAGGCCCCGTCACCAAGAAGCTCCGCGCCAAGTTCACCGAGGTCGTCACTTCGGACAATGTTCCTGAAGACTAATCGCTGGTCCAGATCAGAGGTTGCTGAGTGGGTTTGGATCAGATATCCACGCGATCCCGTGTCAAGCGGATGTGTGTTGTTGAAAACAACGGGCCCTCGTTGACGCCGGGACATCCTTTTTCGATGCCTTCCCAGTCTTTGCGCGTCTTGAGGTTCGATCTCCAGAACGGCCAGGTCTTGCATTGTTCTGGTCTGGAGTTGTAGATTGTGCACAACGCTTTGCCCTGTTCGTCGCGATCGAGGAAGACGCAGTCGTAGCCGTGGCTGGTTTTGTTCTCTTTGAGCGAGCGTCCGACGATGGTGTTGCGTGTGTATTTCTCCATGAACACATCGGTGGTGACCCCGACATCCTTTGCCATCGCTTTGGCTTCGACATCGGTGAACATGACGAACCCGGTGGGGCCGGTGCAGCACTTGCCGCACTGCGTGCATTCAAAGCGGAGCCCGACCTCACCTGTTTGGGTCAGGTTTGTGGGATCGGGCTGGTCGAACCACTCGGTTCCGGGTTGCTCGTTGCGTTTCATAGCGAATCACTCTTTTGGTCGTTTGCTTCGTCGTCGGGATGGTTGTGCCGAACGACGACAATGGTTTGGTCATCCTTGGCGTGATCTGATCCGCTGAACTCAGCGACCGCCCGATTGATTGAATCGATCACGCACTGCGGCTGACCGCTGCACTCGCTCAGCGCAAGGTCCAAGCGATCCTCTCCGAACATCTCGAATCCCGCTTCATTATCCGCAGGCCGCGCCGCTTCGGTGATCCCGTCGGTGTACATCACGAGTGTTTCACCAGGCGCGAGCGTGCTTGAGAGTGAGACTTCGGGAAGGTCGGGTGTGATCCCGAGCGGGAATGATCCCGGATTGACCAATGATCGCAGCGAGCCGTCGACGCCGCGGATTCTTGGGGGGTTGTGGCCGCACCGTGTCCAGTGGATCGATCCGGTCGCGGAATCGAGGATGGAGATGAACGCGGTCACGAAGATGTTGGGGAGTGAAGACTCGAACAAATGGTTGTTGAGATACTTTGCCGCACCGACCGGGTCGGAGTAGTTTTTGGCAAGCACCTGTTGCTCTGCATAAGTCCGGATGTACGCGCCGAGCATCGCCATCACGGTCGCCGCCGCGGCGCCGTGTCCAGCGACATCCGCGATCATCACGCCGAGCTTCCCATCGGGGAACTGGAAGTAGTCATAGAAATCCCCCCCGGCGAACTGGCTGGGTTTGTAGCTCGTCGCGAGGGTGTACCCATCAAGCGTCGGGTTGGACGCGGGAATGAGCGCGCGTTGGATGCGTCCCATCTGCTCGAACTGGTCTTGGAGCTCCGCGTTGAGCTCTTCGACTTTCTTTCGGCTCACCAGATTCCGCGTCGCGGTGCCCATCATGTTCAGATCGAGGAACCCGGTTTCAAACGCTTCAAGGTCGGTCCATTCCGGATCGCATTGGAAGCTCAGCGACCAGTTGATCGCTTCGCCGTTCTCGTACGCTGGGATCGCCGCGATCGCGCGGTAGTCTTTGGCGCGTGGACCAAGCACCTTTGCGAGAATCGGGTCCTTGGTCAAATCCGCGTGGTTGATGAGCTTGGGCTCGGGTGTCCGGATGAGTTCCCAGATCAACCCACCCCGGTGGGTCTCGATCGCGTCCCAGGTATTCCAGGGGTTGTGTGGCGGGGTCGATGAATCCGGGTTCCCGCTGTTCTCTGTCAAGACGCGCGTGAACTTGTAACACCCCTCCTCGAGCCCCCTTCGGGAAAGGGAAGCAAACCCGTCGCGCGGAGCACGCTTGGCAACCCAAGGCCCGAACTGTCCGAGCATCGCGGACGGATCCTTGGTCGAGCTGACCTCTTGAAGCATCGACGCGAGCTGCGGGATGTTCGGATTCGCAGACAGGTCAACAACCCTGAAGTGCGCGTTTGATTTGGATTCGGTCGAACTGCTCATCGGCACGCTTCCACAATTGAGTTATGAAGCTGATCAACCTCTGCAAGCATGTCGTCCATCGAAGCGGATGCTTTGGATTGTGCGCCTTCGGGAAGGAGGGGAATATTGACCCTGATACTGCACGCCGCACTGTGCGCCGCGGCCTTTCCAGTAATCGCAGCAACTTCCAAATCGGATCGCAACATGCGATTGGTCGTCCCGGTGAGTTCATTGACGATGCGAAGGACCTGAACACTCAGCGCCAGCATCGAGGTGGGGGGCGTGATCGCTCCAGCAACCGCATCGTCCCATCCCGCTTGTCGCGCGGGGTCGGATTCGGGGAGCGACCAGAGCGCGTTGAGCACGCCATATCCAGTCGCGTCATCGTCAGCGAGGGACAGGAACTGGGACTGTGCATCGCTGAGTCGCGAAAGTCGGCTTTGATTCTCGGATTCAAACTCCGCGTATTTCTTCTTGCCGAGCGTGAAGTGGACGACCATCCCCGCGATCGCTGCAGCTGTGGCGCCGTTGGTCCCCGCGACCGCGCCGCCGCCGGGTGTGGGCGCATCGGAGTTGAGCGCATCGAGGTACCCCGCGACGGTCTGGGATGCGATGGATTGATGGGGGTCGGGGGTCATGGCTCAATCCTAGTCCGCGCGCTCGGTGAGCATTCCCGCAATGACGATTGTGGTGGGAATGAACACTCCAGGGGTGCGTTGAATTCGGTCATGGAGTTCGTCGAGCGTGAGCCATATACAGTCGGAGTATTCCCAGTTCGCGTCGGTGTCTGGGATCGAGTCGAGCGTAACTTGCAGCACAATGTCCACCGATCCAACCCCATCGTCGTGCACGAGCGCAACTGGGATCGGTGCAGCGTCAGTGAGGTTGATCCCCGCTTCTTCTATTGCTTCGCGCCGGAGCTCGCTGAGAATCGCGTCGGGTTCGAGAGTTGTGATGGGTTCAGCAGGGACACCGATCCCGCCGCACGGACCAAACTCGAACAGGTTTCCGTACCGGTGGGTGGTGGGGGACCGCTTTCCGAGCATGTATTTCGTGTGCCCCTCTTGACGAGCCGAAAACACGCCGGTCACCGCAAGCAGCGAAAGCCCGAGGTCAATCGAATCGCGCACAGCGTGGTGTTTGTACTCGTCAGCGTGCGCATGGATGGTGTTGGTTGACGGATCGAAGGAATCAAACGCGAGCATCCCGCCATTGAAATAGCGGGGTTTGTCTTTGCACAGTTGTTCCCATGCGATGTCAACTTTCGCGCGTGTATCACCATCAAGCGGTCTGGGCGAACGATCAACCACGATCGTCGGCACCCCCGTCATCGGTTGAACTCGGACCGAATCAATCAACTGAGCAACCCGGTGAGCTGCGGTGCCAAGTCCCCGAGCCCAAGCTCGTCCGCTTCGCGTGCGATGAGTGCTTGAACCTGACGCTGAGCGTTCTCGGTTGCGTCGTTGATCGCGTCCTTGATGAGAGTTGTTGCGAGGTCGCGTGTTTTCTCATCGACCGCCATCCCCGAAAGCAACGCGGGATCAAGCGTGAGGTCGAGCAGTTTCATCTTCCCATTGACCACCGCTCGGCACGCGCCTCCCCCGGCTTGTCCATCGACACGCATCGCGTCCATCTTGGATTTGATCCGCTCGCCCGCTTCCGCGAGCTGTTCCTTGTTCTTCATCAACGACCCAAGGGCCTGCATCGCTTTGAGTTTGTCGAGCATGGGGTGTGTCTCTAGTCGGGGGTGTTATTTGCGTGGGTAAACCTGTTTGACCGTGCCTTCGAAGGTGTTGAGCACCGCTTTGACCAACGGATCGTTCGCGGCTTCCTCCGGAGTCGGAAGATCCGAAGGAGGCAGAATCTGCTCCGACGCTTTGAGCGGCGCGGGTGTATTCTCAAGCGAGGGTTGGCTGGATTCGGGAACCGACGCTTGCTTCACCAATGAGTCTGTTGTTGGCTTGGCAAAGTCCGCTCGACGACCACTCTCGCGCGGAGTTGGAGAAGCTTCGTGCCGAACAGGTGCGGAGCTGGGTGTCGTGGGCGACGGTCGGCTGGGTGCAACAGATGCTGCTGGAGCCGACGCCGCCCTCAGGTTTTTTTTACAGAAGCTCCAGCGGGAACGCCGCCGCCTTGAATCAACGCCGTCAGGTCCGCGATTTTCTCCGTCATCGCGAGCCGAACCATGCACGCATCGACGAGCGCCCGCGGAGCGGGGGACGATTTGAGTGCACGCTGCACCGATTCGCACAACGCGATCATGTGCACCACTCCCGCGGCATCAAACTGCTTCGCCCGCTCAAACTCCGCTTGCTTTGCGTCCTCGGAGAGTTCAACCAGATCGGTGTTCGCGCCGCACGCGCCCAGGACCATGAGGTCGCGGAACCGTTCGAGGAGCGACGCGAGCATCTGTTCTGGAGCGATCCCGGTGGACAAGAGCTGCCCGGTTGCTCGCAGAACCGTCGCGGGATCACCGCCAGCGATCGCGTCGATGAGCTGACCCATGACCTCGCGTTGCGGGAGGCCGAGGAGTTCTTCGAGGAGATTGACGGTGAGTTTCTTTTCTCCTGAAGCCATCAAACGATCGAGCAGCGAAAGCGCGTCGCGCATCGAGCCGTTGCCCAAGCGTGCGAGGGTGAAGATCAGTTCGGGGTCGGCTTTGAATTTTTCTTGTTTGAGCACCGATTCAAGGTGCTCAGCGATCCGCGACACCGGGATGTTCCGGAAGTCGAACCGCTGACACCGGGACTGGATCGTCGCGGGGACCTTGTGCGCTTCGGTCGTGCAAAGAATAAACTTCACATGCTCCGGTGGTTCTTCCATTGTTTTGAGCAGCGCGTTGAACGCCGCCGTCGAGAGCATGTGGACTTCGTCGATGATGTAGATTTTGAAGTGGCCACGCATCGGTCGGTACGCGGAGTTGGCGATCAACTCGCGAGCTTCCTCGACCTTGTTGTGCGACGCGGCGTCGATCTCGATGACATCGGTGTCCTGTCCAGAGAACACCGCATCCGCGATGTCATCTTTGTGCTCCGGATTGTTGAGCTCGTTTGCGAAGATCCGCGCCATGGAGGTCTTCCCGACCCCGCGTGTCCCGATGAACAGGTACGCATGGTGGACCCGGTCCGAAGCGATCGCGGCGGTGAGCGTCTTAGCGATCGGTTCCTGTCCAATCACGGTGTCAAAGGTGCGGGAGCGGTGTTTACGAGCGAGCGCGGTGTATGCCATGGAAGGAGTGTAGGAGCGTCGGATTCGGAGAAGAAACCAAAGAAACGACCCGCCTTGGTTGACGCCCAGGACACCAACGGCACCGGGCGACGGCTGCTTATGGCTGCTGCGGTCAAGCCCTGACCAGGTTCACAGGCCACCCGTGCATCGGGCCCGGGCGTCAACCAGAGCGGGTCTGGACAGGGATCGTAGCGGGGTCAAGCCCGAAAGCCACGCTCACAGATTCGCATTGGTTTGTTCCGATGAATCTGGTAGAATGCAGGCATGATCTGGTCGGGAAAGCTCTCCAAGAAAGAACTCGATGCGGGTGCTCGATTCCGAGCGGTGCACTCCAACTTCCTCACCCGCGCCCTCAAGTTTGGGCTCCGAACCCCCAGAATTCCAGCAAAGCGGGTTGATGAGGGCGGATACTCCGGTCTTCTCAAGATGAACGAAGCCGAGAAACGCTCCACCCTCTGGTGGGCGGCGGCGATGAGCCGCATGGATAAGCTCGATCGATAGCCGCTCTTGCGGACTGGAATAAAGCACCAACCCCCCTGATTGTTCAATAAAGGCAGATCAAATGAAGCCTTCAGGGCGAATCGGCCGATTGATTCCCTAGCATTTCTGCGTATTCTGTACCTATTCATATCATCCAGACCCGTATTCCAGCTTTGGGGATTTCATGAGCGACACACCAAACACTCCCGACGAAACCACTGGAACCGGGTCGGCTCCAGAAGCAAGCGTCGATGCGACCCCCGATCATGTGTACCAGAGCTGTGCAAAGGCACCGCTCAATCCCAAATGGGCTTTCAAACTCTTCATCATCACCTTCTTCGTGATTGGATTTGGAGCGTTGGGTCTCTACGACGCCACCATCAAGTATCCAGCTCGTGGAGAACGCTTCGCGGACTGGGCACAGTGGCAGTATCTTGACGCCGCCAAGAACGCATCGAGCGAGCAGTTCGGGTTGTTTGAGCGTGAGACCAGTGTGGGTGATCCCGTCGCTGAACTTGCTCGGCTTCAAGAATCCGAAGAGCGCCGGCGCAACGCGATGGACGCGCAGAACCAATCCTCATCCCGCACGCTCCGTGCGACTATGTACAACACGCGTCTGGAGTGGCTCCAGGCGCTCCAAACCGTCGGGCAGCTGAATGCAGAGCACACGACCATCGAGAATCCGAACCAGACGCTCACAGAGCTCCATGCCAAGTGGACCTCGGCGGGTTCGATTCCAAAGCCCCTCAAGAGCTACGACATCCCATCACAGTGGGGGATCATGATCATCTGCTGGGGTATCGGCGGCTGGATGCTGCTCAACATCTTCAAGGTGATCGGTCAGAAGTTCTCATGGGACGCGGAGTCGATGACCCTCACAGTCCCCGGCGGCGTCGCGATCACCCCTGCGAACATCGAAGAAGTCGATAAACGCAAGTGGGACAAGTTCATCGTCTTTATCAAACTCAACAGCACCCACCCAACCCACGCGGGCAAAGAAATCAAGGTCGACACCTACCAGCATGCTTTGGTCGAAGACTGGATACTTGCGATGGAAAAGCAGGCGATGGAAGCGAACGCCTCAGGTTCCCAAGAAGCAGGGGAATGATCCCAAACGCTGAATCTCAATCGGTCTTGATCGAGCGAACCCCAATCCGGGAGCATCGCTCATGATTTGGCTGATCCTCTCTATTGTGTTGATGGTTGTCATCATCGGGATCGCGATGACCGCGATTACGCTCCCAGGCATCTGGATGATGGCGGCATGCAGCGCATTGCTCGCGCTATGGGTTCCCGAATATGTCGGATGGTGGACCGTCTTCGCGTTGTTTTCGATTGCCGCGACTTCTGAGCTCGTTGACTTCATTGCCTCAGCGCTGGGCGTCAAACGCATGGGCGGTTCGCGGAGCGGCGCGGTGGGCTCCGTCATCGGTACACTCGTCGGCGCGATCGCGGGTTCATTCATCCTTCCGATCATCGGCTCCATCATCGGCGGCGTCATCGGCGCGGGGGGCGGGGCATTTATCGCAGAGTGGTCGGTTGCCAATCGCAGCATGAAAGAATCTTTACGCTCCGGGTCCGGCGCGGCGGTCGGGCGATTGATCTCGATGGTCATCAAACTGATGCTCGCAGGCGCGGCGGCGGCGGTGCTGGTCAGCATGGTGATCTACAACGCGTTCTAATCCCGCCGATTGGATGCAAAGAGACCATTGAGTCGATATGCTGTAGTGGGCGAGTTTGCCCCCACATTCAGGAGAAATACCCGAGACCGGCGCGCCGTGGCGCGACCAGTCGCGGCGACCAGTCATGGCTGATAAAAAAGATACCAGTTCGTCCATCAAGTACTATGTGCTCGATACCAATGTGCTCCTGCACAACCCCAACGCGATGTTCGTGTTCCAAGAGAACCACATCGTGATCCCGTACCCGGTGCTCGAAGAGCTCGATGCGATGAAGCGGCGCGAGGATGATGTGGGACGCAACGCGCGGACCGCGATCCGTCAGCTCGATCGTCTGCGTGGGTTCGGGAAACTCATCGAGGGCGTACCGCTTGCCAAACTCGGCGCACGCTCAAGCGGCGCGACGGGATGGCTGAGCATTGATGTCGAGGACCACTCGCGTCCTCCGATTCTGTCTGCGGATAAGCCGGATAACCGGATCATCGCCGCCGCATGGTCGCTGCATCGCGCCAACAACCGCGTGGTGTTTGTTTCCAAAGACCTCGCGGCACGCATCAAAGCGGATGCACTCGGGATCAAATCCGAAGATGTCCGCGACCAACGCGTGGACGCGAACCGTTTGTACCAAGGATACATGGAGATCACGGTCAGTCGAGACATCATCGATGATCTGTACGCGGACCGGATGATGTCGATCGCGCGTCTGGAGCCGTTCCTGAAAACCGAGACCGAAGACGGCGAATCCTACATGCAGGAGATCACGCCCAACCAGTATGTGATCCTGACGGACTCCCAAGACGAGGCCCATTCCGGTTTGGCACGACGATTGACCGACACCGAGCACCTCATCCCCGTCGCGGCACAGCGCAAACCAACCTTCGGGATCATGGCGCGCAATGTCCAGCAAACGATGGCGATGGACATGCTCCTTGATGACGAAATCAAACTCGTGACGCTGCTGGGGAGTGCGGGTACAGGCAAAACCCTGCTCGCGATCGCGGCGGGGATGACCAAGGTGTTCCAAGAAGAACGGTTCGACAAGCTGCTTGTGGCGCGTCCGATCATGCCGATGGGTCGGGACATCGGGTACCTGCCGGGAGACAAGGACGAGAAACTCGGCGCGTGGATGCAGCCGATTTTCGATAACTTGTCGTACCTGCTCTCCACGCGCGGTTCGCCCAACCAAGCGCCCGAATCCAAGACCACCGAGCAGCGGATTGACAAGCTCATCGCGGATGGTCGATTGGTGCTTGAGCCGTTGACTTATATCCGTGGCCGCTCGATCCCGCTGCAGTTCATGATCGTGGACGAGGCGCAGAACCTGACGCCTCACGAGGTCAAGACAATTGTGTCGCGTGTCGGTGAAGGCACCAAGCTGGTCCTGACCGGTGACATCGGACAGATCGACAACCCATACCTGGATGAATCATCCAACGGCTTGAGCTACGCGGTCGAGAAGATGCGCGGCTTGGGCATGGTGGGGCATGTGACACTCGCCAAGACCGAACGGTCCGAGCTTGCCTCACTCGCCGCGGAGCGACTCTAAGAGAGCCGATCAAGATCAGGTGGTCTCGTCGATGAGCTTCTCAACGCGGAAGCGTTGACGGTCAAAGTAGGTGCGCCATTCGGTGACGGTCTCGCGGAGCTGTCCGTTGCGGATGTACTCCAGTACCTGCTGGTCGCCGATCCCGAGCATCTCTGCGCTGCGGACCGCGCCACGGAGCGAAGGCAGGTAGTTGGGATCGCGATCGATGGAACGCTGGAAATGCTCGTAGGACTCGTCGGCCCACCCGATGGTCTGGTACGCGAGGCCGATGTTGTAATCCGGACGCGGATCGGTTGTTTGCAGGTCCGATGCGATCTTGTACGCAGCGACCGCGTCGGCGTAGTTCTGCTGTTGCATCAGCAGCTGACCCATGTTGTTCCACGCGGCAAACAGGGTGTTGTCCGCGTCGATCGATTCGCGGTATTTTGTAAGCGCCTTCGCTTCCTCGCCCGCCTCGTGGAGCTTGGACGCTTCGCGGAAGAGCTCGAGGGCCTTGGCGCGTGATCGCTGGTTGTACGCTTCGACAGGGTCCTTAGCGGGTTGTGCTTTCTTGTCCCAGTCCATTTTGGGCGCGGAGCATCCGACGAGCGTTGAAACCCCGAGGAGGGCGAGTCCGGCGTATGCAATCAGCAGTTGGTGTGGTCTGGGTGTTGGTGTGCCGATCGGCATAATGGGAACTCCTATTCGATCCGTTCGTATCGCGTGAGCGTGACCTTGGTCTGCCAGCTCTTTGCGTTGAGGTTGATGGTGATCTCGCGGACTTCAAGCCCCGGGATCTGGGTCTGTGATTGCTGGATCCATTGCAGGATCTTCTCGAGCGATTCGTCGCGGACGGTGTACGGGAAGCTCAGCAAGCGAGCGTTCCCCTCAGTCCGAGGCTGCGTGTTGCGCGGGATGGGAATGCTCAGCCCCATCTGCTCGCCGATCCGTTCGATCCGGGTTTTGATATCGGGGATGGGTGAGAACCGGTCATCGTCGGTCGATTGGGTCTGTGCTGATTCGAGCTCGCTGATCTGCGCGATCATCCGTTCGACATTCACCGCCGCCAGATGGTTGCCGAGCAGTTTCTTGTTCGCTGCACTGTTGTGATTCCACGCGACGGCGATGAAGATCAGCGCCGCGACGAACACAATCAGCCCAAAGACCACAAAGTGCACCGGACGCGACTGCCGCTCGTGCATCGCGGCTCGTGATGCGAGCTCGTACCGATCGTCGGCGCTCAGTCGTGGTCTGCTGGGGATCGCGCTCATGATGAACTCCCCGTATTCCAGACCGCTGAGAACGCGGCTTCAATCAGGTTCCCCCGCTTGGTGAGTTCGGATTGTGGTCTCCATTGGAGATTCGAGCCCTCAATCGAGCGGAGCGATTGGTTGATCTGTTCAGCGAGCGCGAGGTCGTTCACCCGGATCTGGATTTTGACCAGAGTATGCGTGAGCTGGATCGATTCGATCTCGATGCCGGACATTCCGAGCACATACGAGATGGTTTCGAGTTCTTCGAGGATCGGTTTGGTCGGGGTCACCTGCATCGGTCCTGATCGCGAGATGAGTCGATCGAGCCGTGCCTGGAGTTCAACGGTCGGGAGCCGGAGTTGGGTGATCGGTGGTTGAAGTTTCATGATCTCCTCGACCATCCCCGAACGGATCCTTCGAGCTTCATCCATCGTCTTTGAACCCTGCGAGTACAAAGTGGTCGCGATCCATCCGACCGCGACTCCAGCGATGACCAGCGAGGCACCCGCCCAGCGGTACATCTTGCGGTGGGATCGTCCCGGACGGTTGGAGAGGTCGCCTTGGGAGTGTTGTTCCGTAGCGTTGTCTTGAATGCTGTGCGCAGCACGGAGCGTCGCGAGGATTGGGTCTGGATCGGTGACCAGATCGGTTGTTGCCGTTGGCCAGTGCTTGGTGAACACGCTCCCGAACTGGTTCACATCCAACCCCTCTTCATGCTCTGGGAGGACAAGGACCACGCGGAGCGGCGCGACCCCGAGCTGAGAAGCCCACCCGATCCAGTCGGCGCAGAGTCTTGAGAGGTCGCTGTCGTGAAGCTTTGGGTCTTCGGTTCCGAGGTTCACACGCATCGACCCCGCCGCGATGAGTTGTCCTTGTTTGGACCATGTCCAGATAAGGCGGGAGCGGTGCGGATCAAGAACGACGCAGCCACAGATGGGATCATCGGTGGAGATGACCCGCTGTGAGGCGCGTGATGATGACAAAGATGAAGACCGGTGCGGTGCGCCGGGGTCCCAGCTCTGGGCGATCAGCGACCAGATGTTCTCAACGCGTCCGATGCGGATGCCCATCGAGTCGAGCTGGTCGATGAGCAATCGCGCCGGGATGTCCGGAGCTGCGACGACCGCGCGTCGGGAACCGTCGGAGGTCTGTTCGTGGCTGAGTGATTCGTAGTTGACCTCAAGGGGGAGATTGGGGAAGCGTTCGCCCATCGAGGAGGGGATCGTGCCTTCGAGGTCGTCCTCGTGATCGGAATCGAGCTGGTCGATCGCGGCGTTGATCATCTCGGGGGTGGTGTCTTCGGGTTTGGTCCATGTGCAGACCGCGCCGTCGGTGTCCAGGCAGAGGATCGGGAGCAGTTTGGACGCACCACCGCCGGATTTGAGGCGTTGACGGATCCAGACCGCGGCGTCATCGATGGTTTCGAGCACCGCTTCGGGAGTCCCTCCCGTGGTCGCGTCCCAGTGGTCGTCGGAATGACCCCCGACCAGCCGGACCCCAGCGAGGGCAAGGCCTCGGTCGGTGCGTTCAAGATAACAGATGCGATCGCTCAAGTGGTGTCTTTATCGTTCGGGGTGTCGGAGGTTCAGGTGGCTTTCACGGATTGTATCGTGAGGGTTTAGTCGTTTTCGGGCTGCTTCTTCCGGTTGTCGCTTCCCGCGTTGGCGCGGTAGGACGCGAGCGGCTCGCGTTCGAAACTGCTCACCTCACGGCCCAGCTTCTTGTTCCTCAAAATGCGTTCCTGCATCGCACGCTGGCGAGCGGGCATCTTGGACAAGCGATCGAGTTCTTCGGCGGTCAACTCAACATCCTCTTCGCGGGTCGGTGGTGCGACGATGATGTCGGTCCCCGCAGAGAGGGTGACGGACGCGCCGGTTTTCTCCGCTAAGAAAATCCGGTCTTCGATCTCGCCATTGCTGACAAGAATGAACTTGGGACGCACACCTTTGATTTCCAGATCATCAAGACCGAACGATCCCGCTCTGGCAATCGCGCCCTCGGCGACAATCCGTTGCACGCCGTCAATACGGATAAATGCGAGCGGCTGGTCGCTGTCGTTGATGTAACCGGTGTATCGGACACGCTTTGCGAGCGATCCCGACTCCTCAATGATCGTCTGGTTCTCGGGTTCGTTGGGATCGACGATGTCCGGGACCGAGGTGACCTGAGGGGCGTTGTCAAGCATCGCAAATCGGGCGGCGATGGATCCGGGATCAATCCGCATCGCGCGTGGTTGATTGGTTGTTGGGTCACTTTCGTCGATGTACGCGACGCCGGGGATTGGTGATGACGGTGGCTGGGAAACCTCGCTGATCTGAGCGATTTGGGCGGATTCAGGGAGTCCGGTGATCCCGATCCCCACCGCGGCAAGGATACAAACGATCGCAATGACCTGATAGACCAGGGTCAGCCGCTTTGCCTTTGTTCTTGAAATAATGCTGCTCATCTTGATTGCTCACTCAATAGTCCGAATCCGGCACTGATACAGGTCTTCAGAGGGTAGACCTCACTCTAATATAGATCGGCTGGATCGATGCTCTGACTGTCGATACCGAGATCTTTCCATGTGTAGAACGCACCAATCTCCATCGCATTGCCTGCTGTGGTGCGTCCGGTGTTGGACCTGATCCGGGTCACCCCGCCGTAGCGGGCTAATAAACGCCCATTGCTGAGCCCTCGCCCGCCTCGAATTTCGACCAGAACGCCCCAAACCTGTACATCAGTCGCGAATCTTCGCAAAACGGCGGCTCGTTGTTCGGAGTTGACCCCCGCTCGCGTCGCGGTCTCGACCAGCAACTGGCGTGTCATGCGTTCTCCTGATGCACGCTGGAGCATAATGTCGTCGGCCAGACCCAATCCCCGATTTCCAGCGATCGCCATCGCGATGGCGCGGATGACCTCGAGAGGCGCGGTGTGGATGCTGATCGCCGACGGCCCGAACGGGCGGGTCATCTTGCTGTACTCGAACTCATTGACCGATTCGCTGAGATTTTTCAGCGCCAGCCCGACCTCATCGACCTGGCTCGATTCAACGCTGGAGAGATCCGAGAGCAGCCCGCCCTGCGCATCGAAGAGGTAGATCGAGACGGTCGAGCCGTCGGAGAGGGTGATGTCCATCGCTTTGCCGGTGTCGGCTTCGAGGACCTCGTCAAGCTCACGCCCGTTTTGCTGGCGCAACCAAGCGCCGATCGCTTCTTGAAGCCCGCGTCCGGAATGATGCTGGTAGTACGAGTTCACCTGCCTGTTGACGACGAGCTGCTGGGTCGAGAGTCGTTTGAGCGACAGGGACATGGTCAATCCCACGACCACCATCAGCAGGATCACCATCGGCATCACAAACCCGCGCGTACTTTGGCCGCTGGTGTACTGGGATATGGTCTTTGGTATAGAGCGGATCAAGTGTCTCCCCCGCCCATGTTGTGGTTGTTTCCGCGTGGAGGGATCACGACGCCGCCGCCGTCACCGGGAGGGCTTGGGTCGTTCCCGCCTCCGCCGCCTCCGCCGCCACCACCGTTTGCGTCGTCTTCGCTTCCTGTGCCGTCGTTGGTGCCGGAGATGTTGTCTTCTTCTGCGAGTTCCAGCGGGTCATCGCCGAGGACCCAGTCGACTTCAAACATCCACGACGCGTACTGACCGTTCTTGAGCATGAGCTCGAACTCCGCGTATGCTGGGAGATCGCTCATGGATTGGGCGGCGTACTCATCGACCCGCTCGTCGCTCTTGTAGACGGTCCATGAACACAGCTCGATGTTCTCGACCAGCGGGATCGCGCCGGCGAGGCGGTACCGGATTTCGTCTTGCGTTCCCACGGTATCTGCGAGCGGGGTGCCGCCGTACCGGAGATAGTTGCCCTCGGTCAGGAGGATCGGTCTCCACCACAGCGTCCATCCGTCTTCGGCGGGCGCGGCGAGTTGGTTTCTTTCGTCGGCTTTGGGATCAGGATCCATGATCCCAACCCCACGCATCACGCGCTCGCGTTCACCCGACGGACGGAGCTCAAAGACTGAACGCAGCACGCCTGCCGATGCGTCGGCGGATGAGAAATCGAGCGAGTCCTGGTCGCGGTCGTTGATCCGCGCCCAAGCCGCGGCTTTGGTTGCCATGTTGAGCGCGATCGGCGGAGTGGACAACACCACCTCAAGCCGTTGGGGCTGCCATTGACCGGGGAAGTTCGCGTACACCGGGTCCGTTTCGAGGATGATCCGGGGACGACTGTCCACCGGATTGGTGTCGGATGTGTTGAGCCCATCGGTGCTTTGAGTTGTTTGACGCTGGTCTTCTTGGATCTGTAGCGACAGCAGCGATCTGCGGATCGTCATCTGCGCGATGTGGAGTTGGGTGGTGTGCTCGTACTGATCCCCAAAGATCCGGTCCATGTTCCGCGCCGCGGCAAAGACCCCCGATACCCCAAGAAGCACCAACGCACCAACAACGATCGCGAGCGTCATTTCAACCAGCGTGAACGCGGAGCGTGTGTTTGATTTGAGTCGAGGTTGTGTGGTCATGTTCATCATGGCGCCCCTCCGTTGCTATCTAGCTGCATGAGCCGCTCGAACAAGCGTTCCATCCCGCCGGGGGAGTCGATCATGGTCTGGAGGGAGTCGGGGTTGGAGAACGCGAGGGGGTCGATGAGTCGGGTGAGTTGTGAGTTTGGGAACTCGTTGGAGAATCCGCGTCCGCCTCCGGAGTCTTCGCTGAGCCAGACTCGGATAGAAACCAAGCGGATTCGGTCGAAGTTGATTCCCGATCCAATCGTGTTGTCCGCAGCTTCGGGGGGGGGCTCGGCCATCTCAAACTCGACGGGTTCAACATCGAGCGTCCAGCGGTAGAGGTCCATGTCGTACTCGATCGGGAGCGACTTGTCGGGCATTCCGTCCTGATCGTCGATGTACTGGAGCATGAGCCGATTGGAAAGTTCCGCGGCTCCGAGTCGCTGCTGCATCCGGCGCTGCGAAGAGTTCATGAACGAAACCGCGCTGGCGAGGGTCGCCGCGACCATCCCGAGCAGGACGGTCGCCAGCACCGCTTCGATCAGTGTGGCGCCCCGCCGGGATGTGGGTCTTGTGTGGTTCATGAGTCGTGCGATGGGTTGGTGGACGCAGCGAGCGGATCAGTCGCTGCTGTTGACATCCATGGTCCAGACATTGATGTCGTCTTCGGTGCCCATCTCTTTGTCGGGACCGGAGGAGCGGAGTTCGAACGCGCGGGTCCCGCCGGGAGTTGGGAGGTAGTAGAACAGTTCCTTGAATGAGTCGTAGTCGGATCCTTCTTCCATGAACGAAGGGATCAACACCGCGAGGGTTGCGGGCGCGTCCCCGGCGTTCTCTGCTCGGTAGGACTCGACCTGTGTTTTGATGACGACCATGGAATTTTTGGTCGTACGGATGCGTGCCTTCTTGATCTGCGATGGGACCGCAACTGCAGCACCAGCCATGAGCAAGCCGAGGATCACGAGGACCGCGGTGAGTTCGATCAGCGAGAACCCGGGACGGGCGAAGCGTGCGTTGCGTGCGAGTTGTGTATTCAGTGTGGTCGTGCTGGTCATGTTGGGCTCCAAAGGTTCAACGCCGATGCGCGGCGTATGTTGCATTCATATGTATACGCAGGCGTGGTTGCCCGCTCTGTTCATTATAAGACCGAACCGGTCATGTTCATCATCGGGAGCATGATCGCGAGAATCATCGTTCCAACGATCATAAATAGGATCACAATGAGCAGCGGCTCAAGCATCGCCATCAAGCGGGCGGTCTTTTTGTCGACATTCTGTGCGTGGTCTTTGGCGAGCGAATCAAACGCGGATTCCAGGTCCCCCGCTTGATCCGCAGCGATCAACAGCTTCCGTGTTGCCAGTGGCAACGCGTCCACTTTCTCGATGAGCGAGCGGAACAACCCGCCCTCGATCAAGCGTTGCTGGAGCCGCTTGAGGTCCTTGTTGAGTTTCGGGTGTCCGATGACCCCCGACGAAACCGAGATCGCGTCGGAGAGGACGATGCCGGATCGGGTCATCGATCCCATTACGGAGAAGAAGCGGGTGAGTTCCTGTTCGAGAACCACATCGCGGACGAAGGGCATGTTGCGTGTGAGTTTGACCGCGAGCTTTGCGAGCATGGATCTCCAGAGGAACGCGCCGATGATCATGAGGGCCGCTCCGCCGAGGATGAAGAGGATGTTGGCGCGGAGGAATGATCCCGCGGTGACGAGGATTTTGGTGAAGACCGGAACATCGATCCCGGAGCTGGCCATGGATTCGCCGATGGTCGGGATGACGAGGGTCATCATGACCAATCCCGCGATCAGCGCGATCGAGAGCACGATGCTCGGATAAATCATCAAGGTCGCCGCTTTGCCCGATACTTCCAACCGACGCTTGGCGCCGATCGAGAGCTGCTTGCACGCGCCCGCAAGATCACCGGTTTTCTCCGCGGCTTTGTACACGGCACAGGTCACCTCATCAAAGCTCCCGATCTTGGCGCACCCATCGCTGAAGCTGGTTCCCTGCGCGACCAAGGCGCGGAGCCGCATGATGCGATCCTCGTTGCCCGCTTTGACCACGCTTGCCGCGACTTCGAGCGCTTCGGTCAGCGGGACACCTCGTTCGAGGAGCTGTGCGAGCTGAGCGTCAAACTCCGCGTGGTCCTTGAGGGACATCTCGGGTTCGGTGGACGCCCAGTCCGGGAGTTTCCAGGTCCGGATAAGGATCTGGCGTTCTTTGCGGAGCGTGGTTGCGAGCGCCCGGCTCGAGCGTGCTGTGCGGACACCGATCGCTTTGCCCCCAGAGGACTTGTTGGCGATGTAGAGGAATGAGCTGTTGAATGAGGCTCTGGTCATGTGGGCGATTGGGTCATGTATGGGGCTTTACGGCGATATTGACTGAAATTCGGTTCGGTCCCTCCCTAGATACCGATCGAACGATCCTTTGGTTCAACATCGGCGGCTCAAGGGCAGCAACTGTATACGATATGGTCGGTTGAGGGCTTGAATTACTGGCCTGAGCGGCTCAAAGCCCTCACCTGTCAATACAACGCTCCAACCGCGACGAGAATGCTCCTGATCTTGAATTTGACCGGAATTTGTACCCATTCGATCATCCCCTCCACCTGAGATCCACAATGACCATGACCTCCACGACCGCTCAGAACGATTCAACCGACACCGCTGGGACCCCAAGCGGGACCATGCGAGGGCTCATCAAGCACCATGCAGGTTCCGAGCTCAAGCTTGTCAATGACCGTCCGATCCCGGAGCCGGGACCTCGTGAAGTTCGTATCAAGGTTCGCAAGGTCGGCATCTGTGGCACGGATCGTCATATCTGGGAGTGGGATGAATGGGCCGCGGGTCGGATTCCGCCTGGGATCATCACCGGTCACGAGTTTGTGGGTGAGGTGGACAAGGTCGGTTCCGCAGTCACCAAGTTTTCGGTCGGTCGACGCGTGAGTGCCGAGGGTCACATGACCAAGGGGCTCGATTACAACTCCCGCACCGGAAACGCGCACATCGCGACGGACACCATGATTTTCGGGATCGATTGCGATGGGTGCTTCGCGGAGTACATTGTGGTTCCCGAAGACAATGTTTGGCCAGTCCACCCAGACATCCAAGACAAGCACGCAGCGATCTTCGATCCGCTCGGGAATGCGGTCCATACCGTGATGGAAGCGGGGGTCAGCGCCAAGACCGTGCTGATTTCAGGGGTCGGGATCATCGGACTCATGGCGGTGACTGTCGCTAAAGCAGCCGGTGCCGCGAAGATTTACTGTACGGATGTGAACCCGGAGCGTTTGGCGCTCGCGAAGAAACTCGGCGCGTTCGAAGCGTTCGACGCTCGCGACGATTCATGGATCAAGCGGGTCCGCGAGGAAACCCATCAAGGCGTCGATGTGCTTCTTGAGATGTCCGGAGCGCCCGCCGCGATGGATCAGGGGTTTCGGGCGCTGCGCAATGGCGGTCGTGCCGCGCTGCTGGGACTCCCTGCTCGCACGGTGGACTTCGACTTCAACGCGCACATCATCTTCAAAGGATGCACAGTGCTCGGTATCAACGGGCGGCGCATGTGGGAGACCTGGTACCAGATGGAAAAACTGCTGCTCTCAGGAAGACTCGAACTCGATGACATCATCACCCACGAGTTCCCGATGAGCGATTATCAGGAAGCGTTCCGCACCATGATTTCTGGCGATGGGATCAAAGTGCTGATGAATGTCGGGGAGTAAAAGGGTATGTATTATGGCCGGAAAGCGAATGACACCAGACAACGCACCCCCTGCTGAGTTCAAGATTGTTGAAGCGGCCCGGAAGCGGGGGCTTGCGAACGATGACGCGGTTGATGTTGGGTTTCATATGTATGACTGGCTAAGAGATCTAGAAGAGTTCTGGGCATTCACTCAGGATCCAGATTCACTCACACTCAAAGAACTTGACACCATGCTCGCGAACTTTCTGATCCATGCACCAAATCACATCGCGGCCGCAGCCAAGCTCTATACAGATTGTGGCGTGCAGGATGTCTTTGGGGTTGGAGCGTGCAGCAGTGATGAAGAGGAGTGATTGCATGAAACGGATTCTCGCGGCCTTAGCAGCTCTTATTTTGCCGTCAACCTTGCTCGCGTCTGAACCAGTCGAACCGCTCCGCATCGCGGTCATCGGTCTCGTGCACGGTCATGTCGAAGGCGTGCTCTGGCAAGCGAAGGACCGTGAGGAACTGGAAATCGTGGGGATCTACGACCCCGACCCCGCGCTCTTTACCAAGTACAAAGACAAGTTCCAACTCGATGACGCATGGTATTTCGACGATCTCGACGAGATGCTCGATCAAACCAAACCCGAAGCGGCGAGTGTGATGACTTCGGTCAAAGACCACATCGACGCGGTCCGCGCGTGTGCGACTCGGGGTATCCATACGCTGATCGAGAAGCCGTTGGCGATCAATGCGGTTGATGCGATGGAGATGCGGACGCTTGGTGTCAAGCACGATGTCTTGATACTGACCAACTTCGAGACCTCGTGGTACGGTTCGGTCCGCACCGCGGCGAGCTTAGCGAAGGACTCAGGCGGCGTAACCCGAGCGGTGTTCCGTCACGGACACAAGGGCCCCAAAGAGATCGGGTGTTCCGATGAGTTCCTCGAATGGCTCACAGACCCAGAAGAAAACGGCGGCGGCGCGATCATCGATTTCGGATGCTACGGCGCCAACCTGATGACATGGATTATGGACAACCAGATCCCGCAGTCTGTCACCGCGATCACGCGACAGCTCAAGCCTGAGGTGTATCCGAATGTTGATGACGACGCGACGATCGTGCTTGGATACAAGGACGCGGTGGGGGTCATCCAAGCGTCATGGGCATGGACGCACGACAACAAGGACATGGATATCTACACCCCAGGCGCTTCGTACCACGCATCGAAGTGGGACAAGCTGATGAAGCGGAAACCAGACCAAGCACTCGAAGCGGTCTTCATGCACGATCGTCCCGAGGAACTCCGCAACGAATGGACCTATTTTCGCAAAGTGATCCGCGGCGAGTGCGAGGTCGATCCGTTGTCGAGCATCGAGAACAACCTGATCGTGTGCCTGATCCTCGACGCGGCACGCGAGTCGGCAAAGACCGGTGAAGCGGTCCAACTGTCGAAGTGATCCCGGTGATTACAGGGCGAGCGATGCAAGCCCGTTGAGCCCGACCGGTTCCTTCGTAAAGAACGGCTCGCCCGCCTCGGTCCCGATCCGCGATCCAAAGTAACTCGCGGCGTGTCCGACCCACTCCGCGATGCGTGCGTTCTTGGGTGGGAGCACAAACTGCGTGTGGTACGCGCGGATGGATTCGAGCTTCTGTTCAAGAGCGCCGGTGATGTCGAACACGAAGCTCGGATCAGCGACCCAGCGCAGATGCGTCGCGTAGTAGTAGAACAACCACTTGGGATAGATCGGATCTCCAAGCTCGAAGGTGCGACCGGTCCACGCGTCGGTCGGCGCGGGCATGTCGATCTTCGTGAGCTTGGCATCAAAGCGAGCGTCTTCGACGCATCGCGTCACGGCTCGGTGGTCCGGGTGCGCGTCGATGTCGAAGGTTGTGAAGATCATCTCCGCTTGCCACGCGCGGATCACGCCCGCCAGTGCGTGCCGGTTTTCGATGGTGTGCTCGACGAAACGGTTGGGGAGATCGAGGAGCCAGCGATCGACCTTGCCTGTCGCGTTTCTGGTCAGCACCTTGAACGCACCGGCGGCTTCAACCTTGCGGATCTCAGGAGATCCCAGCGGGGTGGGTTCGCCGTTGGTGACATCAAGGATGAGGACATCGTGTCCTTGGTTGACGAGCTTGATGATGGTGCCGCCCATGCCGAGTTCTTGATCGTCCGGGTGGGGACCGACGACGAGGATGCGTGCCATGCGTTCACTCCGTGTGTGTGGGGCTGGGTGTAGAGATCGTGCTCGGATCAGTCCATCGAGTTTTCAACAACGATGAATCCGTGCATGACCGGTCCGTCGCCGTCGTCGGTTTCGAGCTGGCAAAGGACGACCGGTGCGGGGATGCGCTGGGAGAAGAATCCCCCGGCTCGGTAGGTCTCTCCGAACTCATCGACGAAGAGTTTGAGGTCCATCTCGACGGTTTCGCCGGAAACGATGCCTTGGATCGGGGAGGAGTACCGCTGGTTGAGCCAGATGGTCGAAGGCCCAAAGTCACGCGTGGTGATGTTGGTCAGTCGGAGTGTGGTCGATTGGCGGAAGACCTGGACATCGTACACCTCGCCCTTGGGGATCGAATCCGGATAGACATTCCCAGGCGTCGCGTGGGTCTTCTCGGAAAAGAGCTGGCACCCGGACATGGTCGTCGCAGCGATCGAGCCTCCCAGAAGAATGATCGGGGCAAAGAACGCGGCGGGGATTCGTTGGATAGGTTTCACCCCCTATCGTTTGCCATATGGGCTGCCAAAGCAACAACTCATGCGA
The DNA here is from genome assembly GCA_963976955.1 of uncultured Phycisphaerales bacterium. Classification (GTDB taxonomy): domain Bacteria; phylum Planctomycetota; class Phycisphaerae; order Phycisphaerales; family UBA1924; genus UBA1924. The sequence goes on from CAXBMD010000001.1 coordinate 166,599, forward strand.
GAACGCGAGCAAGAACGCGACCGAACCCACCTTTGCGATCGCTGACGGGGCACAAGACCTCGATCCAAAGGTCGTCGCCGCGGATCTGGTGTCGCGATATGGACCGACCGCGATGGATTCGCGTGTTTCCAAGCTGATCCCGGGATTCGACGCGCCGTTCTACCAAGCGGGATTGGCGGGGTATTCGGACGCCGCGATGCGGATCATCGCGCGTCGGCATGGGTGCCCGATGTGCATCACCGAGGCGCTGCTCGACCGGACTTTACTCGCTGGTGGTAAAGGGTTTGCCAAAGCGGATCTCGGCGACATCGCGGGGAATGTCCCCGGCGGTGAAGAAGATCATCCGCTGGTTGGACAGATCATGGGGAGCGATCCGCCCGAGATGGCGGCGGCCGCTCTGAAAATGATCGAGCAGGGGAGCCGATCCAACAAAGAATACCGCTCGATGGTGCGGGCGGGCGTCGATGATTCCCGCTCCGATGGGTCCGATTCGTTCGCAGGGATCGACATCAACCTCGCGTGTCCGGTGAAGAAAATCGCCAAAAAATCCCGAGGCGGACACTGGCTCCGCGAACCCGAAGGCGCGATTGCGATCCTCCAAGCGGTCCGCGATGTGCTTCCCGAGTCCATCCCGCTGACGGTGAAGATGCGCCGTTCGTTTGATGACACCGATGAGATGAAGCGGAACTTTTTGTATTTGTTTGATGCCGCGTACGACCTCGGGTGCGCGTGGGTGACGGTGCACGGGCGGACCGTCGAGCAAAAGTATGTCGGTCCTTCCCGATGGGACCCACTCAAAGCACTCGTCGATCGCAACCCCGAACGGATCATCTTTGGATCTGGAGATGTCTGGGATGTCAACCAGATTTTCCGCATGATCGGATACACCGGATTGACCGGAGTATCCGTAGCGCGTGGTTGCATCGGGAACCCCTGGATTTTCCGTCAAGCACGATCGATCCTTGCGGGGAACGACCCGATGCCGCCGACGATCGCGGAGCAGCGTGCGGTGCTTGAGGAGCATTTCGATTTGCTGCTCGCGGTCAACGCGAACACCCGCGATCCGGAGTTCAACACCGCACGCAACATGCGGAAGTTCGGAATCCGCTTCGCGGCTCATCATCCGAACGCGCAGGAAGTGAAGCAGGGGTTTATCTACGCGAAGAGCTTGGATGATTGGAGGCAGGCGCTGGAGCAGTGGTATGAGTGAAAGTACTCACCGTGATCTTGTCAAAACAAAAACATTTCGTTCTGCGAGTGAGTTGATTTCGTTTTGCAGTTCAATAAGTAGTGGATGGTACCGCTGCCAAGCAATTGCTCTAGGAGCAGAGCGACTGAGTGATAATGACTGCCGCGTTGCATGTGATGCCGCTCGCAAAGCTGCGAGTTCAGAAACCGATCAATACAGAAAGATCGCGCCATTAGGTTGGCCGACCCAAGCGTTGGCAAGCCGTGGGTTAATGTCAGAGGCACATAAACTAGCCACATTCGCACTTGAAGAATCGAAGAAAATTACTCCACCGAACTCACGAGCAGAAGCACTGGCAACACTCTGTCGATTCTCTTGGGAGCTTGACGAGAAGTATCGGCGTGGGATTCTCGTTGATCTCTTTTTGATGGCTGAGTCTGAAGTTGGTAGGAGGATTGGCCGATCATGCGCGTCAATTTCCGCTGAGTTCGACATTGCAGGTGAATCTAGTTTTGTTGATGAGCTCTTGTCATCATGCAAAAACGAAAAACTTATTGCCCGAGTCGAGCGTGATCGTGCAAAGAGAGGTCAAGCGTGAACTCGAAATATACACAACCGCTCCCAGACGATTCCATCGCGGTCTGGAAGCAGGTATTCGAGCGGCAAAAAGCGTTTGGCGAGCACGCGTTCGATCAGGTCTCCGATGAGCAGTTCTTTGCGATCCTCGCGCCGGGGCTCAACTCGTGCGCGATCATCGCCAACCACATCGCGGGAAACATGCTCAGCCGATGGACGGATTTCCTCACGACCGATGGCGAGAAGGCAACCCGAGATCGTGATACCGAGTTCGCGGCGCCGTCGCCGCACACCGCTGAACACCGCGCCCGGATCATGGAGCGGTGGGAGCTAGGGTGGGCGACACTCTTTGCGACCCTCAATTCGCTATCCCCAGATGACCTGTCGAAAATCGTGACGATCCGCAAGGTCGACCACCCGGTCCACGCGGCGGTCGCTCGTGCGATCGATCACTACAGCTTCCACATCGGGCAGATCAACATCATCGCCCGCCAGCTCGTAGGGACTGAATCGTGGCAGTGGTTCACCATCGCGCCAGGTGGGACCCAAGCGTTCAACGCGACGCTCATGGGCGAATGATTGTATTGACCCCTCGTTTCCCCTCTTGGCGCAGGATGGATTTCTGCTATACTGGCCGCGGAAGGAATCCTTATGTCGCTGAATCTCATCTTGTTGATTGTCTTGGGCATCGTCGTGGTCTTTACCATCGTGAGCGTCGTCGCGATGTTCACAGAGATGGACACCAAGAAGAAGAGCGGCAAGATGAAGGGCAACACCCACAACCAATCGAAGAAACGCAAGAAGTAAGACGACCATTCGCTTATGCGGATTTGTCGGTCTTGTCCGGTTTGCTTGTGGATTTGCTTTGCTTCCCAGAGTCTGTGCCGCGCTTGGAATCCTCGGCGTCCGCGGAATACCGGATGCGGCCGTGGTAGATGCTCGCGACGGTTTTGGAGATCGAATCGCAGATTGTTTTGAGTTCTCGGAAGGTCAGGTCGCACTCGTCGAACTGGCCGTCCATTAAGCGTTTGTTTGCGAGATTGCGGACCAGCGCGTCGATGCGTGATGGGGTGGGCTCGGACAGCGTCCGCGTCGCGCTCTCGATCGCATCGGAGAGCATCACGATCGCGACTTCCTTGGTTTGTGGTTTCGGTCCGGGATACCGGTAGTCGACCTCGTCGGGGAGTTGTTCATCGGCGCTGTCCTCAAGGATCTGCTCGATACTCCGCGCTTCGTCGGTCTTTGCCGCTTGTTCTTTGGCGCGGCGGTAGAAGTATTCCACCAAGGTCGTTCCGTGGTGCGCGTCGATGAAGTGGTGGAGTGATTTGGGAAGCCCGTTCTCGCGCGCCATCTCGACGCCGTCTTTGACATGCCCGACAATAACCAGCAATGACATCGCGGGGTTGAGCTTGTCGTGCTTGTTGGGCCCGCCGGACTGGTTCTCGATGAAGTAGTCAGGTTTGTTCATCTTCCCGATGTCGTGATACAAACACCCGACATAGGTGAGTAGAGCATCAGCGCCGATGGATTCAGCGGCGGATTCAGCGATGGACGCGACATTGAGCGAGTGGTTGTAGGTCCCCGGCGCACGCTGTTGAAGCTCGCGGAGGAGCGGCTGCTTGGGGTCACGGAGTTCGATGAGCGTCATCCCCGTCGAAATATCAAACACCCGCTCGATGAACGGCAGGATAAACAACGCGATCCCGCCCGCGAGCAAGCCAGCGATTCCCGCTTGAAGTGAAGCGCCGATCAGCGGGAGCATGATCTCAGAACCACCGACTCCAACCGTCGGAAGGGAGATCAAGCGGTCAAACACCGCGACCACCGTCAGCACCAACGCAATGAAGATCGACATACGGATGAGTGTTCTCCGGTCGCGGATCTCGCGGAGCTGTGCGATCGCACCAGCAGATCCGACGAGCATCAGCACGAACATGCCCATATGCATCTTGAGCGCGAAGGCGACAAGGATCGCGGTGATCCCGCACACCGCAAGCGCGGTCCGCTGGTCGTAGGCGATGCACACGAGGATCGCAACGAGAATGACCGGGGTGATGGACGCCATCCAGATCAATCGTGGATCAAACACACTCAGCACGCATGCCGCGAAAACGCTCATCGCGATCATCGCCGCGAGCCATCGTGTTCGAGCGGGGCGATATGCGATCTTTGGGCTGTACATCGTGATGTACCCCGCGAGGATGATCCCGAGCATCGCGACGAGGCCGTAGACGGAGAGGAACTTGAGCACGCGACGCAGGGTGCTTCCCTGCTTGGCAAACTGTTTGATCTCGGTTCGTGCGAGTTCATACGGTGCTTGCTCGAGCACATCGCCTCGCGCGAAGATCCGTTGTCCGACGGTGATGGACCGGCGCACCGGCTGCACCCGGCCCGCCGCGGCTTCTTGCGTCGCCGCGGTTGCGGATTCGTCGAATGAGAAGGTCGGACGCGCCTGGTAGTTCAAGCGGTTGAACACCACTGCATCAACCGGGCTCACAAATCCAGCGATCCGGATCATCCGTTCGATTTCCGATTTGCGTTGATCGGCGTTGTCCAGATTGATCGCGTCCTCGCGGCTGATGCGTGTTGGCGACTGGATGTGTTCTTCTGGTGCTCCAAAGCGGAGCTCGATCTGGGTGTTGAGCCCTTCTTGAGTCGCGCGCTGCCAGGTCTGTCGATCCAGCAGCGGGCGTCTTCGCAGGATCTCGTCGAGTGTGTTGACCTGATCCGTCCAGAGTTTGAGGCTCGCATCTTGCGACGCCGTTTCGCGGAGGGTAACAAATGATTCTTCAGAGAGACCGAAGCGGACGCGGATATCGCGGTCCACCTCGTCGAGTGTCGCGACGCCGCCTAGGGTGCGAGGTAGGTTGGCCAGTGATGCGCGGAGTTCTTCGAGGACCGGAAGGTCCGCGTTGTGGATGCGGGCGACATTGAGACGCGCCGCTTGCTGGTGCATCTGGGTCTGTTGGACATCTTCGGTGTTGAACTCGACGCGGGAGGTCCGGGTTTCTTCCATGACCTGGCCGACTGAGACGAGGAGCTGGCCACGGGTCCAGTTGGTGATGGATCCAACAACGAGCACAAACCCGATCAGGACAATGGTGCCCCAGAAGAGGTTGGGTGAAGAGATCAGGTCCGCGAGTTGTTGGCGGATCGACTTGCTCGAAACGCGCACGGTCGATCGCTTGGCAGCACCGCCGCTCTTGGAGCTGGTCTTGGTTCCCGACTTGCTAGCGGTCTTTGAGGATGTTTTGCTTTGGTCTTTGGCCATTGTGATTCATCGGCCTGCAAAGTTGGTGGGCAGGCCATGCCCTCTTCATCTGTAGAACAGTATCGGGCGGATCGGTACGCGACTGTGGTCCGAGAACCGGGTCGTCGTGGACATTTGGACCAGGCAACTCCAATTGCTGGGGGGTATTGTAAGCCCCGAACCGTGTGGAAAGCCGAGAGGGCGGATTTGCGCTGTTCATTGCCCCGAATCCGTAATCGCGGATTGTACCAAAATCAATCTGAAACCGACGATTCCGGGACACAGCAAGGGAGTTCAACGATCATGGTCGTCCCCTTCTGGTGGACGCTGCTGACCCGGATGGACCCGCCGAGGGTTCTGGCGGCGTGCTTCACGATCGCCAGACCCAAGCCTGTCCCGCGCCGAGCGGCGGAGCCGTCCCGGGCTTCATCGACCTGGTAAAAGCGTTCAAAGATCCGGGTTTGGTGAGACAAAGGAATCCCGATACCCCGGTCCCGGACACTCAAGCGGATCCCGGTGGTGCTGGTCAGCCCCTCAGGTGGCGGTTCATCCGGGTCGATCGCCATGATGATGGGTTCGGCATGGATGGAGATCACGGTCCCCTTGTGCGAGAACTTGGCCGCGTTCCCGATGAGGTTGCGGAGGATCAGCTCGAGGAGCGAGTCATCCGAAATGATGATCGGATCATCCATCATGATCTTGGTCTCGATCCGAAGCTCTCGGCGTTCGCAGACCGACGCGAACGGTGCGGCGGTGCGTTCGAATATCTCCTCAAGATCAATCTCCGTCAAGACGGTTGGTATCAATGTGGATTCGAGTTTCGACAGATCGAGCAGGTCCTTGACGAGCAGGTCCAGCCGGGTCGCATTGGACGAGATCATGGTGATCAGCCGCTGGGACATGCGTTCGTCGTTGCGAGCGGGGCCTTCGAGCGTTTGGATCGCGCCGAGGATCGAAGCGATGGGCGTGCGGAGTTCATGGCTCGCATTGGCGGCAAAGTCCGCTTTGAGTGTCGCTGATCGTGTGAGTTCGGTGATGTCGGTGAATGTGCAGACCGCTCCGCGGGTGCTGGCGATCGGCTCAGCGACGACATCGAAGACCCGCATATCTCCCCCGACAGGCAGGGTCAGACGCGCATGAGCGGATTCGCCCCGCCGAGCCAGTTCCTCGATCTCTTGGACCGCTTTTTGGGTGATGAGCGATTCGAAATGGTCACCGAGCAGCGATCGGCCAGATCCGAGCACGGCTTGCGACGCGCGATTGACACGGATGATCGAGCCGTGCTGATCCGTGGCGACGATGGGAACATCCGCTGAATCGAGGATCGATCCAATCAATGCGGTCAGGGAGGTCGTGTTCTGGATGGATCGAGCGAATTGGCGTTGGCTGTCTTTGTAGGATTGGATCTGCGCAGCGTTGGATCGAAGGATTGCCGCAAGCCAGATGGTCGCACCGATCGAGATGATGAGCAGCCAAGGCGAAAAGGCGCCCGCAATGATCGATCCGACGAGGATGGAAGCCGGGAGTGTCCAGAGCTTTGGGTTGAGCGAGGATGTTGCGGTATCCATTCCCGGCGCAGATTCACCCACCGAGTACTGGGCGTTGGGCTGAACCGGATTCTGGCTTTTTGATTCCATCTATCTATATATAGACTGTTGATCCCGAAAATCTATCCGCGACGACCCGACTCAGGTGCCAGTGGAGGAATTGGGCGTTGGATTACCCTTCGTCAGAAGGACTGGTGCTGGGATCGTCGGCTCGGTATCCCACAGCACGGATCGTCGAAATGAGCGATGCGTGGTCCCCGAGTTTTTTGCGGAGTGCGGTGATATGGACATCGACGGTCCGTGGAGTCACCGTCACCGCAGGGCCGATCGCTCGGCTGATCAACTCTGCACGCGAGAGGACCTTGCCTTTGGATTGCGCGAGTGTTGCCAGCAGCCGGAACTCGGTGATCGTGAGTTGAACATTGTGCCCATCGACGCTGACCTGATGCTCGCTCAGGTTGATCGAGACCGGCCCGAGCGTGAGTGATGATCCGGTATCGGTATCCATTTTCGATCGGCGCGCGAGTGATCCGATGCGCGCGATGAGGATCGGCATCGAGAATGGTTTGGAGATGTAATCGTCGGCGCCTGCGTTGAGACCTTCGAGCTCGTGCGCTTCTTGTGTCTTTGCGGTGAGCATGATGATCGGGATGGAGCTCGTTTGAGACTCTCCGCGTAGGCGTTTGGCGACTTCGATGCCGCTGAGTCCCGGCATCATCACATCAAGCACGATCACATCGGGCATCTTTGACTGCGCGAGTTCGAGTGCGGAGATGCCGTCTCCTGCGGTGAAGACGGTGTGGCCGCTCTGCTCAAGGTTGTACTCAATGAGTTCGCGGAGGTCTGATTCGTCATCTACAACCAAGATCTGCAATGGATCAGCAATGGTCGATGAATCTGATGCGGTGCTTGACATGGCGCGCTCCGATGATGTTGCGTGTCTGATATGGAGAATCGTAGTGAAGGGTTTGTGGGTCTGATGCGGTTGATTTGAGAGTTCATCAAATCCACACATTTGAAAACCCGCATGGAACCGCGTGACAGAACGGGGAATCGGACGCTGACGGACATATTGGCGCGTCATTTCGATTCGATATTTGGTAAATATACGGTATACAGGTGGTTCATCCGCGAAAAACTCATCCGCGAGAGTTGCGCCATGAAGTTCGTTTTTAAGCGAAAAACGGCAATGGGCAAAGAATTTTGGCTTTGGGTGAGTTAATTTGATAGTTAGTGCCAACAAAAGGTCGAATAATCATTTTCACGAAGGTTAGTCTGGCCTATCATCGGTCAGAGTCGAGCCGTGCGGAATACGGTTCGTCCAACAAACAAGACATTTTCCAATCACTGCCCAACGAGAAGGAGCACTGAAAATGAAGAAGACAATTACAACCATCGCATTGGTTACCCTGAGCGGCTCGGCGTTTGCTCAATCCGGACTTGACATCGATCGTGCATACGCAGCTGAGCTGCGTGCAGACGCGAGCACCCGCTCGAGCCTCCTCGGCTCAGCTGGTTCAGCAATCGATGCTGAGATCTTTACCCAGTTCCGTTACACCTACGACAGCGTTGACGAAGTCACCACCACCACTCTTGGTGATAATGACACAACCGTCGGCTTCTCAGCTCCTCGTACTCAGGTTCGCCTGAACGGTGCTGTTGAAGGCACCGACATCACCGGTCACGTTTCGTTTGACTTCGGTGGTGCATTCAACCACACCGCAGGTACTGGTGCTGGTGGTGCAGTTCTCCGTGACGCATACGCAGCATGGGGCATGGACGACAACTGGACATTCCTCTTCGGTCAAATGAAGAACCCATTCAGCTACGAATCAAACGTAGCTCCTGAGTTCTCACAAGGCGTTGAGCGTTCACTCACCAACTCGTTCTTCGATGCAGGCTACGGCCAGGGTATCGCGCTGAACTACTCGGACGACGAGTGGAAGTTCACCGCTTTCCTCTCCGACGGCTTCAACTCCGCCAACACTTTCTACAACTCAGCTGCTGAGTCGGACATCTCCATCACCGGTCGTCTCGACTGGTTGATCTCCGGCAACTGGGATCAGTTCAACGACTTCGCTTCGTGGCAGGGCTCCAACACCGGCTTCCGCGTTGGTGCTGGTATCCACTGGTCACAAGCTGGTGACACCAACCCAGCTGGCACCGTCATTGACACCGCTACCGTCACCGCATGGACCGTTGACGGTCAGTACGAAGGCGACGGCTGGGGCGTATTCGCTTCATACCAGAGCACCAATGTCGACAACGACCTCGTTGCTGGTGGCTCCGCAGACCAGACCGACAACGGTCTCGTCTTCCAGGGTAACATGTTCCTCACCGAGCAGTTCGAAATGTTCGCTCGCTACGACATGATCATGCTTGATGACGATGTCAACGCAATCACCCCACTCGCTGCAACCGACGACGATGCCTACTCGACATTCACCGTTGGTTTCAACTACTACCTCGTTCCTGAGTCATACGCAGCTCGTTTCTCGATGGATGTTTCCTTCGGTCTCGACGACACCTCAGGTCTCAACGCACGCAGCTTCGGCGATGCAGGCACCACCGGCTACATCGGCGGCATTCCAGCTTCGGCTACAGTTGAGAGCGATCTCATGATCCGTGGCCAGTTCTCACTCCTCTTCTGAGTTTGTGAATCTGAATACGATCAACATCATTTGATGTAAAACACGGGAGGGACCTTCGGGTCCCTCCCGTTCTTTTTACATTCAGTTTTGGTGACCTCAAAAAAAGACGATCTCACTAAAGCGCTTAATCGCAGTGATTCCATAGGGTTGCCGGTGTGTTAAGAGCCATTAACTCTTTGTCTTAACAATTCGAAATCAATCCGAGCTATAACAGGGATGTGAAGATCTGTTGAGATTTTCGTTAAGACTAGCATTCTGAATCTGGAGTCAGAAGTGAACCTCAAAGCCACCACCATCGTTGCTCTCCTTGCCGGATCTCTGGCAGGAACCGCTGCCCATGCCTCTGAAGAAACCACAGAGTTGCTCCAACTCTCCCGCGCGTACTCCGATTCGGTCTACGCAGGAATGGTTTCCAGTTCGCCCTTTCCCGACTCGCTCAAAGTGAGTCTGCAGACCCAGTTCCGATACAACATCAATGTGCGTGGGTCCAACAGCACCACGCTCGCCAGTCCTGATGATGATGTCACCATCGGTTTCACCACCCGCCGCACAAAGCTCGGGATCGAGGGCAAGGTCACCGATAACATCTCGGGCAAGGTCAAGTTTGGTTTCAGCCAGTCCTCTGGTGCCGGGACTCTCGAAGACGCGGTCCTCGCTTGGAAACTCAGCGACACGGTCACCTTCCGCGCCGGTCAGTTCAAGCCATCGGTGCTGCGTGAGGAGATTGTTTCGTCTTCGCTGCAACTGGCAACCGATCGGTCATCACTCAACGAGACTTTCAATCAAGACTTCACCCAAGGCGTCGAGCTGATCGTCACCGAAGACGATTGGCGTGTCACCGTCGGGTTCAACGACGGATTCAACGCCGACAACACTTTCTACAACTCCGCATCAGAAGCGGACTACGCGGGAACCGTCCGAGGCGAGCTCCGCTTCGGTGACGCGTCATGGTCACAGTACAAGCAGTTTACCTCATGGCGCGGTGCCAACAGCGGCTTCATGCTCGGTGGTGCGCTCCACTACCAAGGGATGGGCAGCACCAACCCCGCGACCAACCCAACCACCGAGATGACCACAGGCACGATCGACGCATCCCTCGTGCAAGACGGCTGGAACCTGTACGCCGCAGTGCTCTGGCGTTCTATGAACTCAGGAACCATGACACTCACCGACTCCGGTTTCGTCCTCCAAGGCGGTGTCTTCGTCTCCGACCAAGACGAGTTCTTCGGACGCTGGGACATCATCACCCCGTCGGACTCCAACCCGACCGTGGTGGGGACTTCCGGCGCCAACGACTTCAACACACTGACCGTTGGATGGAATCATTACCTGATCCCAGAGTCACACGCCGCGAAGTTCACCCTTGAAGTGCAGCACTACCCCGATCCGAGCACCGAATCGATCGTGAGCATCCGAGGCAACCTGCTCGCGGATTCCACAAGCGATCAGTTCGCGATCACCGCGCAGTTCCAGTTGCTCTTCTGATTCACAGATTGATGTATACATAGAGAAGCCGACCCGATTCATTGCGGGTCGGCTTTTTCGTGGACTCAAATACAGTTTACATACGATCGACGGTCGGGATGCCCAGTGTGTTACATCCGTCTTCAAGCACCCGCAGCGCGATCATGCTGAGCCGCAATCGACCGTCGCGTGTGGAATCCTCTACGCCGTCCTTGAGGACGGGGCACTGCTCGTAGAACTTGGCGATCAATGATGCGAGTTCGTAGAGGTACCCGCACAAGCGGTGGGGTTCGTGGTTCTCGCCGGTCATGCGGAGCATGGATGGGTAGCGGAGGATCGTGAGCGCCATCGCGCGTTCGGTCGGATCGTCGAGCGAGAACGCTGTGTTCTTCGCTGCATCGACATCAACACCCTTGTCGGTTGCTTTGCGAAGCAGGTTCTTGATCCGCGCGATCGCATAAAGCAGGTACGGCCCAGTATCCCCCTCGAACGCGAGCATGCGGTCGAAGCTGAACACATAGTCCTTGATCCGCTCGGTTGAGAGATCCGCGTACTTCACCGCCGCCATCGCGACCGCTTCGCTGATCGGATCGCGTTCTGATGTCGGCATGTCGGGGTTCTTCTCGGCGACGGATGCGGACGCACGCGTCACCGCTTCATCGAGAAGTTCAGAGAGGTTCAGGTTCTCCCCAGAGCGAGATTTGAGGGGTTTGTTGTCCTCGCCGAGGATGGTCCCGAACATCGCGTGGACCAGCACCGCGTCTTTGCCGTCGGGGTTCTTGTCGTATCCCGCTTTGTGTGCTGCCGCGAAGACCTGCTTGAAGTGCAGCCCCTGGCGCGAATCAACGCAGTACACAACCTCCTCGCCACCAAGCTTCCCGACTCGGCGTTTGATCGCCGCGAGATCGGTCGTCGCGTACAAGAACCCGCCATCGCGTTTGCGGATGATGGTCGGTTCCTTGATGCCTTCGCAGTGCACAACCAGCGCCCCGTCGTCCTCGACCGCGATCCCACGATCAATCAAATCCTGCACCAACGGCGCCAGCTCATCGCGGTAGGTCGATTCCCCGGCACTGTGCTCGTCGGTGATGTTGGCGCGAAGACGGTCGCAAGTGTGCAAACACGCGGTCATCGTGGTATCGTAAATAATCTGCCACAACCGGACGGATCGCTCATCTCCAGATTGCAGCGCGACCAGACGAGCTTTGGCGCGTTCCATCGCGGCGTTGGCATCCGCGATGCGTTCGGTGAGTTCGATCTCCGCTTTGACATGCCCGCCGACTTTCTTGATCAGCGCCAAGGCGCGACTCTCGGCTTTGCATTTCGCTTGGACTTTTTTATAGATCGCATTGAGTTCCGCGAGCGAGACCTTCGAGATGTCGGTCCCTTCGTCTTCCATCACGCTCAGTTGCTCGACGACCATCGCGATCGGGAGCCCCCAGTCCCCGACATGGCTCTGGCGCGTGACCGCATGACCGAGCCGCTCTTGAACGCGTGCGATCGCGTCGCCAATAACCGTCGAGCGGAGATGGCCGACATGCATCTGCTTCGCGAGGTTGACGCCGCAGACATCGACCACGATGGTCTTTGGTGTTGTCGGCGGAACGATCCCGAGCTGATCCGTATCCATCGCGTCCAGCGCGGTCCCCAGCGCTTCAGGGAGCAGCGAGACATTGATGAACCCCGGTCCCGCGATCGACTCCTCGCTCAATGGCTGCGCGATCCCCGACACATCAATCGCTTCGACAATCTTGCTCGCCAGCTCCCGAGGCTTCATCCCGACACGCTTGGCGATCGGCATCGCGCAGTTGGACTGGAAATCTCCGAGCTTGGGTTGGCGGGAAGGCCCGATGTGCGCGAGGACCTGGTCCTCTGGGAGATCGGGGACCACCGCACGGATCGCCGCACAAAAGCGGTCGTCAAGGGCGGCGGCAGGATCAAGCGTCGTCTGGTCTTTCGTGTGTGTACTCATCACGAAAGTGTAGGTGAAACCCGTGGCACAGGCGTCCCGCCTGTGTTTCTTCTATTCGATCCCAAGTGCAAGATCACAGGCGGGACGCCTGTGCCACGGGTGCCGGTGATCAGCGATCCAATCGCCCATCCTCACGCGGATCTTCATCCATTGGTCGCTTCAAGCGTGCATCAACCTGCTCCGGAGTCTCGATCGCGCCCTCGCTCGACGCGACCACCGCACACACCATGCAATCACCGGTGATGTTGCAACTGGTTCGGCACATGTCCAAAATCCGGTCCACGCCCAGAATCACCGCGATCCCTTCGAGCGGGATATTGACGCTCTGGAGCACGATCACCAGCATGATCATCCCAACCCCAGGCACCCCAGCAGTCCCGATCGACGCGAGCGTCGCGGTCAGCACGATGGTAAGTTGTTGAGCGATGGTCAGGTCCAGTCCATAGAGCTGCGCGATGAAGACCGCCGCAACCCCTTGGTAGAGCGCGGTGCCGTCCATATTGATGGTTGCGCCGATCGGGAGGACGAACGAGCTGACCTCTTCCTTGATCCCGAGGCGTTGCTCGCAGCATTCCATGGTGACCGGGAGGGTTGCGGAGGAACTCGCGGAACTGAACCCGAGCAGTTGCGCGGGGCTGATCGCTTTGTAGAAGCGTCCGAACGAGACTTCGGTGAACAATTTGAGGACGAGCGGGTAGACCACGAACATCATCGTCGCGAGCCCCGCGACGACGACGAGGGAGTAGGCCGCGAGCGATCCGAGGATTTCGAGACCAAGTTCAGCGATCTGTTCGACGATCAGCGAGAAGACCGCGTAGGGCGCGATCATCAGCACAATCTCGACGACCTTGATGATCACATCGGTCATCGCATCAAAGAACGCGATGACAATCGACGCCTTCTCCCGCTTGATCAGCGTCAGCGCGATCCCGACCAAGAGCGACGCGAACACCACCTGCAGCATGTTCCCCTGCGCGACCGCTTCAAACGGGTTTTTGGGAACGATGTTGAGCACCGTGTCCCAGATATCTGGAGCTTGAGCCGCAGCGATCTGCGCGTCCGCCTGATCCTTAAACTGTGCGACAAACCCATCGCGGGTCTCCTCGCTCACAAACGACCCTGGATTCGCAATGTTCGCAAAGAGCAATCCGACTGTAATAGCCACGGCGGTGGTGACGAGGTAGATCCCGATCGTCTTCCCGCCGATCCTGCTGAGCTTAGAAAGGTCATTGAGACTCGATGCGCCGACAATCAGACTGAAGATCACAATCGGCACCGCGATGAAGCGGAGACCACGCAAGAAGAGATCACCAATAAACCCGTTGAGGTTGCGAACAAAGCGGACGATGTGCGCCCCGGTGCTCGGGTTCTGATTGACCGCGTCGCTTTCAAACCCATTCACCCACGCGCCGGGATCGTCGATCCCCATCGAGTTCCAGGTGGAAGCATCCCACGCGGTGTTGATCGCGAGCCCGACGATGACGCCAAGGATCAGCCCGATCAGGATTTTCCAGTGCAGTGCCAATCGATTGCGTGAACCCATAGAGGTCTGTCCTTTCAGCCAGCGCGAGTCGATGCGCCGGGATCACTACCTTACCGGACGACGCGCGATGATGCCAATCCATCACAACGGGTCGGTCTGTGAGGTCCGGGGGGGTTGTGCACCTGTGCGGGAGCAGATCTTGGGGATCGGTGTGCATTTGGATCGCAAACCCTGGTCGGGTAGTGCATGTTTCAGGGGTACGAAAAACGATCATCAAGGATTTAGGGAGAACAAACCATGAAGACTCAAGCAACAATCATCGCTATCGCCGCCATGTCCGTCGCTTCAATCGCGCACGCGGACATCGCGGATCCCGGGATCTACTCCCCGTTCGACAACGCTGAGGTCAGAGTGACCTGGTTGGGTTCAAACGCTGGGTACACCGGGAACTTGAACTGGATGAACCCGAACATCGCCAATGTCTCCTCCACCCTCTGGAACAACAAGACCGCGGTGGTCGATCAGTCGGCAACGCTCAATGTGGTCATGAGCCAAGGGCAGCGGATCGACTTCGTCTACGATGTCGTCATCGGCGGGATCGATACCTTCTCGACCGCAAACGAATCAGACTGGGAGCAGTTCCAGGTCACCGCGATCGACGCGAGCAACTTCATCGTCGCTGTTGAAGACATCCGCCTCCCAGGTGGTGACGCGGACTTCAACGACGCAGTCTTCGAGGTTTCCTTCGCACGCACCATCCCAGCTCCCGGCTCGCTCGCACTTCTCGGGTTCGGTGGAGCACTCGTTACCCGCCGTCGTCGCGATTGATTCTGTGATGAATCTCTGAAAACCAATGTACTCCCTGTGCACACCGGATAGCATCCGGTGTGCATATTTCAAATTCCTCCAGTAAATCCCGTTTCAGACGCTATCTCCAGGATCGCAAACGCAAGAACGCTCAGCAGAGCGTCCATGAGCGTGCCGATCACGCCGCGGAGCTCAAGCACACCAAACCGACCAAACGCTCCACCATGGGGCTCATGGGCCAGTTCTGGAAGCTGCTGACCGGTTTCCAGTTCACCGTGGTCGCGTCCCTGCTGACCCTCTCGATGTCGGTCCTGCTCGGTCTTGCGATGCCGATGAGCATGAAGATCGCGATCGACTACATCATCTCCGAGACTCCCGGTCCAGCGGCACTCCCCGATTTTTTGGGTTCGTTTGACGGTTCACGCGCCGACCGCGTCCAGCTGATCTGGATGCTCGGCGCCGCGATGCTGGTGATCACCTCCGGCGCGATCTTGTTTGGGATGTGGGGACGCTGGCAGTGCACCCGCATCACCAAGCGCGTGCAAGTCGCGCTCCGCAGGCGCGTGTTCGACCACGCATCACGACTCCCGCTCCATCGCATCCACCACCTCAAATCGGGCGGCGTCGCGTCCATCCTCCGCGAAGATGCGGGTGGGGTGGGGGACCTGATCTTCTCGCTGATTTATAACCCCTGGCGCGCGATCATCCAGTTTCTGGGAACGCTGGTGGTTCTGGTTTGGATCGATTGGCGACTGGTCATCGGCGCGCTCATCATGCTCCCGGTGATCTGGGTCAGCCATCGCACATGGATCCAGCGCATCCGTCCGATGTACCGCGACATCCGATCCCGCAGGCAAGGCATCGACGCGATGAGCGCCGAATCCTTCGCAGGCATGCGCGTCGTCCGCGCGTTCAACAGACGACAAGCTGAAGCAGCACGGTTCACCACAGAAGGCCACCTGCTGGTCCGCCAAGAGCTCTACACATGGTGGTGGGCGCGGACCATCGAGATCGTCTGGCAGGTCATGATCCCCGTCGCGTCCATCGCGGTCCTGCTCTACGGCGGAACCGCGGTCATCGACGGCACGCTCACCATCGGTGACCTCATGGCGTTCTCCGCGTACATCCTTGCGCTGCTGGGACCACTCGAATCACTCGTCTCCAGCGCCACCAATGTCCAGAACAACCTCGCGGCTCTCGATCGCGTGCTGGACCTGCTCAACGAGGACCGAGAGTTCGAGGACACGCCGCCAACCCAGTCTATTGATCCTGCTTCGATTCAAGGTTACCTCAAGATCACGGACCTCGCGTACAGCTACCCCCTCCGCACCACAAAGCGCGACAACCCAGACCGGGAAACCATCCGAGGCGAGTCCGTCCTCCACGACATCAACCTATCGATCAATCCGGGAGAAACCATCGCCCTCGTCGGCGCGTCGGGCGCGGGGAAGACCACCTTCTGCAACCTCATCGCACGATTCGACGATCCAACCACCGGCTCGATCTCCATCGACGGCATCAATCTCAAGGACATCCCCATCGAGCAGTACCGCTCGCTGCTGGGAATCGTCGAGCAGGATGTGTTCCTCTTTGATGGCAGCGTCCGCGACAACATCGGGTACGCCAAACGCCGAGCGACCGAGGCGCAGATTGTCAATGCTGCGAGAGCCGCCAATGCGCACAAGTTCATCGAAGAACTCGAGCACGGATACGACACCGTCATCGGAGAGCGCGGCATCCGGCTCTCCGGAGGTCAAAAGCAACGCATCGCGATCGCACGCGCGATCCTTGCGGATCCACGGATCCTGATTCTCGACGAAGCGACCAGCTCGCTGGACACCGAATCCGAACGGCTCATCCAGCAAGCACTCAACACACTGATGAAATCACGCACCAGCTTTGTGATTGCTCACCGGTTGAGCACCATTCGGCACGCGTCGCGGATTGTGGTGCTTGAGGACGGGACCATCCAAGAGGTCGGCACGCACGATGAACTCATCGAAGCGGATGGCCGCTACGCGCAGCTGCTCCGGTTGCAACTCACCGACGATTCCGACGAGCCAATACAGACAACGGACACCGTCTAAATTGAGTGTCCGTTTGGGTGGTTTGCTATTTGTGTTGAGAAGTTGTGAGAAATAAGGGATAAGAGATTTGAACTCTTACTAAGGGTATCAGAAACCCTCGTGCTACCATTACACTAATCCCTCAGATGTCGCTCCAGACGCATCTACAGCCCTCTATCGTATCCGCGCCATCGCGTCGGGCAACCCAGATTCTGGTTTGACCCCTATGCTGGTGCATGTTCAAACCATTCCAGATCGTATCGGCTGTCCTCATCCTTGGTCTGTGCACCCTCGCCAGCGCCCAGCCCGTGCTGCCCGAGTGTCCCCCGGACCGTGACCAAGACCTGTGGTCGTTTATGGACCGGTACCTGCTGGAGCTCTACGACCATGATCCGGGGGGGTACTACCAGATCGTCCAAGACGAGTCCCGTTTGGGAGAACTCGAAGATGTCTCCGCGCCCTCGCAGCAGCTCTGGGACGACGCCGAAAGCCGGCTCCTCGAAGACCTGCGGAAGCTCGATCAATCCTCGTATTCAGAAGTGGACCGGACGGACTTTGATCTGATCCAGTACCGTTTGATGACGAGCATCGCCCAGTCCAAGTACAAGGGATTCCAGACCCCGATCAGTTCCATCTCAGGCCCTCAGATCTGGCTCCCCCAGATGGGATCGCGTCTGCCGATGACCACGCAGAAACACCGCGAGATGTATGTCCAGCGCCTGCGTGGGGTGGATGTGTTGATCGGGGATCACATGGACAACATGCGAGCGGGGATCCAGTCCGGGAGGGTTCCTCCCAAGGTGATTCTGGAATCGGTCGTCGATCAGGTGTTGGCGCAGTGCAGCGGGGAGATCCGCGAGGACGCGAGCAAGTCGCCGTTCTATGAGCCGTTCTTGTCGCTTGATGCGTCGGACCCGCTCGCGGTGGAAGCTCGCGAGATCATCGCGGATCGCATCATCCCGGTGTACACCGAGCTCGCGTTGTTCTTGCAGAACGAGTACATCCCGTCGTGCCGAGACACGATCGGCGCCAGCGATGGCGTGGACGGGATCGACGGCTACAACGCGATGCTCGCGTACCACACGACCATCCCTGTCATCAAAGCGGACCAGATCCACGAGATCGGTCTGCACGAAGTGTCGCGGATCAAGCAAGAGATGATGGGTGTCATCGCGCAGTCAGACTGGCAACCAACAGACAAGTTCGGTTCTCAAGAGGAAATCTTCTCAGCATTCACCCAATACCTCCGCACAGACCCCCGCTTCTACCACACCGATCCCGACGCGCTCCTCGAAGAATACCGTTCGATCGCAAAGCGGGTAGACCCAGGGATGGTCACCCTGTTCCGCCGGCTCCCACGCTTGTCCTACGGCGTCAAACGGATGGCCCAGTACCAAGAGGACAGCGCCCCGACCGCGTACTACTACCCCGGAGACATGAACTCCGGAGTTCCCGGATATTTCATGGCCAACTGCTCGAAGCTCGACCAGCGACCACGATATGAGATGATCGCGCTGACCATGCACGAAGCCGTCCCGGGACACCATCATCAATACGCGCTGGTCGGAGAGATCGAGAACCAGCACCCGATCCGCCAAACAATGGGGTTCACCGCGTTCGGAGAGGGCTGGGCGCTGTACGCCGAGTCGCTCGGTCTGGAGATCGGGGACCGCTCAACCAACGGGCTTTATTCAGACCCCTACGACAACTTCGGTCGTCTGAATATGGAGATGTGGCGTGCGCTTCGGCTTGTAGTAGACACCGGGATCCACTCCAAGGGCTGGTCGCGCCAACAAGCGATCGACTACATGATCGAAAACAGCGGGCTCGCGCCCCACAACATCGAAGCGGAGGTCGACCGGTACATCGGTTGGCCGGGACAGGCGACGGGGTACATGATCGGTCAGCTCGCGATCCGAGGACTCCGAGCGGTCGCTGAGCGTGATCTGGGAGAGGACTTCGATCTGCGTGATTTCCACGATGAGCTGCTCAAGAACGGATCGGTCCCGCTGCCCTTGCTCGAATTACAAATCAACCGCTGGATCACAAACCAGCGGCCGATCAGTCAGTCCCCGTAAGGACTGGTCTTCGATGTGAAGTCGTGTGTTAACCGACGCCGTCGGAACCGGTGGATTTCCACTGGTTCGGGGAGTCGTTCCGGCTCAGCGGCTTGGCGCGACCAAAGGACGCACGCTTGCGCTGAAGCTCGGTGAGCGGACGAGCTGGGGTGGAGCCGCCAACTTCTTGGTCCAGGTCGACGGTCCCGCCGGCTGGGGTGGTTTTGGGTGCGGTGCTTGGTGATCCAACAGGAGGACCGAGGCGTTTGGTCCGCGCATCATCGATGGAACGATCCATCTTGCTGAGCAGTGCTCGGACCTCATTGAATGCTTTGCCGTTGCTTTCCATAATCTCTTACCTCCGTAGACCCTTTGCATCGGTGACTTTCAGCCACTACTTCTCTGTGGAAACACGCGGGAAGTGATTCCATCGGAGGCTGTGCCGATTATGACGGTGGGGGTCCTGAATATGGATCGCAGACCTTCAAGGTCCGGAGGGGGATAAACTCTCGGACTATGGAATCAACATCAAAACCACCATTTCCAACAGATCCCGCTCAGCAATGGTCGCATCCCGCTGATGGGGCCGCTTCAGTGGTGCCTCAAGCGATGCGCGTTCAGGCGCGTCGGGATCAGTTCTGGTCCAATGTCGTCCGCGACTCGTTGATGGCGATGGCAAGCGCCGCCGCGAGTTCGAGTGCGCGTCTGAGTCCGACCCCCTCGGCGGCGCAGCACTCCACCAAACCGATCGATGATCTCTTCGATGGACGCATGGGCATCATCACCACGCTGGGTCAGCGCATCCCGATCGCGGACATCTTCCCCGTCTTTGCGTGTTCAGCGGTGGGGAGCATGGCGGATCGCGAACGCTCCGCGGATGTCCAGTGCACCATATTTCGGATCACCACCCCGACCGGCGAGACCTACACCCTCCCGATTTCCCAGATTATCGGGATCCATTCGCTCTCTGAGGACCTCGTCCGTCAGCTCGAGGATGCGTCTGAGGACATGCAGGACGACAATTCCAATGACACCGAACGGCTCCCGTTCGGGTTCGCGGCGTACACCGAGCTCTCCCGCTCAGAAGCGCAGTCCAAGGCAAAGCAGCAAGAGCCCGGTGAACCTTCATAAAGTCTTCAAAATCGGGAATATTGATACCCGACCGGGCGTTCAGGTATAAGCCCGCTGCTCGTCTATGATTACGCCAGGAGTTTGTTTATGTCAGTATTGATCGCGATCCCAATCTACAACGAAGCCGGGTATGTCCGGGACATCCTCGATCGCGTCCACGAGTACGCGGACAACATTCTCTTAATCAACGACGGATCAACCGACGGCACGCGTGAGATCCTCGACGAGATCCGCGAATCGATGGGATTGGATGTCATCCACCACGAGACCAACCTGGGGTACGGGCGAGCGATCAGCGAGAGCTTCAAACGCGGTGCCCGCGATGAGTACGATTGGGTCATCACGATGGATTGCGACGATCAGCACGAGCCGGCGCATATCCCCGCGTTCATGGATGCGATTGAGAAGGACAACCTCGACATCATCTCTGGATCCAGATACCTGAACCTTGACGCGAAATCGGAGATCGCTCCCGCGGACCGGCGCGCGATCAACATGACGCTTGCCAATGAGATCAACGATCAGCTCGGTCTGACCCTCACCGATGCATTCTGTGGATTCAAAGCCCACCGCGTCAGCGCGATGCAGCGGCTCGATCTAACCGAGGACGGATACGCGTTCCCGATGCAGCTTTGGGCGCAAGCCGCGGCGTTCGGACTCCGCGTCGGAGAAATCGAAGTTGACCTGATCTACAACGACCCCAACCGGACCTTCGGCGGAGGCCTCGACGATTCGGTCCGCCGACTGGCGCACTACCGCGAGGTGCTCGCGCGAGAGATCGCGCGTGCGAACCAACTTGCCCAAGCGTCGACATGCACTCAAAAGGCAACCAGTGACAGCGGCTCGCGTTGTCGGTGTTGTTGAGCAGATCGACCATGAACTGTTGCGTACAGGAAGCCGCGTGTATGCCAAGAGATTCCATCAGCACGCGCCCAGATGAGATCATCCTGCTCCCATCACCCGATGCGTGGGTCTCGGATCTCTCCCCGTCGACATCAAAATATTCAATCCATGCACGATCCCAGCTGGGTCTACCGACGGATCAGCCGATCATCGCGTCGGGTCATCAGCCGATCCTGTTTCATCCCGGGATTGTTGCCAAACTGATCGCGATGGATGCGTGGTCCAAGCGGACCGGTGCCGCGACGGTGTGGGTGGTTCCCGATCAGGATGTGGTGGACCCCGCGTTGGTGCGGCTCCCGAAATCGAACGATGGGTCACTGACTGTCGAAGAGTTCCGGATCGGTGGCGAGTCGAGCACGAATACCCCCGCATCGCTTCTGCCGACGATTGAAGTGGGTCCGGATCTTCCATCACGGCTCGAAGAGATCGGGTCTTGGTTGATGGGATTCGAGCACGAGCCATCGCTTGCCAAGCAGTTTGCCAGTGCGAGCATTGGGTTGTTGTGTGAGAAGCTGGGGATTGATGAGCCGACGATGGTGTACGCGTCGGATCTGCTGGCGCTGGATGCGAGTCAATCGCTGCTCGATTCGATGATCAATGATCCAAAGCGTGCGGCGGAGTTGTACAACGCGAGCGTTGCCATGTTCCCCGATGCCGGGGTCCGCGCGTTGAAGATTGAGAACAACACGATCGAACTCCCGCTCTGGAGGTTCGATGGTTCTAGGCGGGTGCCTGTATCTATTCAGATCGGCCAACAGGACTTTGATCGGAGCAATCTGGCGCCTCGCGGCTTGATGATGACCGCGATCATGCGAGCATTCCTGTGCGACCTCTTTATTCACGGCACCGGGGGGTACAGCTACGACCGGATCACCGAGCATTGGCTCACCGAATGGCAAGGGCTGACACTCTCTCCGATCACCGGCGTCAGCGCGACCATGACCCTCGATCTTGATGCGGGAAAATCAGTTGACCCGGACCACGCCGCATGGGTCGCGCACCACGCAAAGCACACCCCTGCAATGCTCGGAGATCAGCAAGCATCCGACCGGAAAGCGGAGCTGGTCGCAGCGATTGCTCAATCGAAGACTGCGGGCGATCACACAAAAACCGCAACGCTGTTCCACGCGATGCATCAACTCTTGGACGAAACCAGAGCGAAGCACGCACAGCAACTCCGCGAGCTTGAGGATGCTTCAGACAACGCACAGCAGTCGAGAAACGACTTCCAGATCGCAAACGACCGCACCTGGTCATTCCCGCTGTTCACCGATTCCCAACTCGGATCGCTCAAAGCGGAGATTGAGCGGGCGTTGGGTGTCTCAGGCTGATACCCTCTGGGATGCTCATTCTGCGAATCATCCTGTGCTGCGTGTCCGTGTTCTTGGTGTCGTGCGGGAAGTCTCCATCGCAACCAACGAGCACCCAGTCCGATCCGAATACGGCTCGCGACGAAATCCGAATCGCGGCGATGTCCCCCGCGATGTCCGTCATGATCCGCGATCTGGGATATGAAGATCGGATCGTCGCCAAGCATGACTACGACATGATTTTGGGGAGCCGAGTACCAGCCGCAGGATCGGAACTCGGATTCGATCTCGAAATGCTGATCCAGACCAACCCGACGCATGTGCTGTTTCAGAAAACAAGCACCGAGCGGTCGCAACGATTCTTGCAGATCGCACAAGAGCACCACTGGATCATCTTCGAGCGTCCGCTCAACACGCTCGACGACATCGCAACAACGATGGACGATTTGTACTTCCTCTTCAACGGCGTTCCCCAACGCCAAGACCGTCAATACGACATGAACGAGGTCTTTTCGCAACCGCTCCCCAGCGCGAAACTCGCAGCAGCGTGGGATGATCTTGGACCCGTTGCCGATGCTGCGGGTCGCGTGCTGGTGCTGGCTTCTGTGGACCCGATCGGCGCGATGGGGCCGGGGTCGTACCACCACCAGATCATCGATCGGCTTGGTGCTTCGCAAGCGATCACCGAAGGCTCCATGTGGATCGAGTTGGACTACGAAGACCTCATCCGTCTGAATCCGGATTCGATCGTGCTGATTGCGCCGCGCCAACCCAGCGAGGATGAACGGTTCGCTGAGCCCTTAGGACCCACACCAGACGACATCAAACGAATCTTCGGCCCGATCATGGAACTCCCGATCAACGCGGTGACAAACGGTCACATCGGTGTGATCGATCATCCGCTGGGACTGCTCCCATCGGGTTCACTCGGCGAAGTCGCCGAGGAGATTGGTGCGTTGTTTCAGCAGTGGGACCAGTAGCGATCAGTTGGTGCTTGCGGGGACATGCACGGAGTGACCCTGCTCGAACGCGTCGCGGTCGAGGGACTTGCCGTGATCGCTGAGGAGTTGCTCGGCGCTCTGGAACTCGTCGTGGTCCATGTTGATCGTCAGCAAGTACGCGGCTCGCGTGCCATCGAACAACTCGTCGCGTTGTGCATCGTTCAGATTGAGTGCATCGAGTCCTTCTTTGAACTCAGCCCATTGCGTGCGCTGTGCTTCTCCGAACGGATCCTGGCTCATCATTCCCGCGGCTGGATCGGTGATCCCGAACACTGAGCGGAGCTTGCGGGCGACGAAGCGGTTGCCGTTGCACGCGCCGAGGCGGACATAGTGGAGGCCGAAGGTGTGGAGGGGTTGATCCGCGTGCGTGTTGATGTGATCGACAAACCGGGCAACGCCGGGGAGCAGGTCGGTCGCTGGTTCCGCGTTGTAGTATGCAAGGTCTGCACTGAAGTGCTGGTCGAAGAACTCGGATTCCTTGACGAGCGGAGTGAGTTCGGGCATCGCAACGAGCGCTTTGTACAGGGCAACATCCAGAGCACGGTGGATGTGCACCGATTGGCTGAGGTAGTCCGCAAAGCCGTCACGGGTGATGGTGCCCTTGATCATGGATTCCGGGGTTCCGCCTCGCTCAGCGATCTGATGGAGATCCCAGTTGTCGTTCTTGAGTCGAGTGGTGATCGGCGATGCGGATTGGTCGGACATGGTGTATTCCTTTGCAAACTCGTGGATGAGAATGAGTCTCAACTATAGCCGCGATGTTTGATATGCTCCAAAATGCAGAGTTGAAAAACAGTCGAAATGCCGGGTCTAAAAAAAGGTGCCCCCCGATCGATCCGGGGTGGGGGGTGGACCATATCGGGGGGACTTTGGGGGGCAAGGTTGTGGTGAGCACGATTGAAGCGGCTCGAGAGTTCAGGTCAAGGATTCGTAGCTCTGACCGGAGTATACACCAGATTTGTGCTCTGGTTGGAAAGTTTAGCCGAAATCATTTATCCAGCACCAAACGCCGCGAGAAAAGCGGAGACATCGAGGAAGTTCCACTGTCCGTCGTTGTTGAAGTCCGCGATTGGATCTTGGGTTCCGAACAGATTCAGGAACAGGGAGACATCGAGGAAGTTGAGGTTCCCGTCCCCATTGAGGTCCGCGGAGTTGCTTGGGCACCCGACAGACTCGATCCGGAGGTCATCGACCCCCGCTTCGACGATCGACCCGCTCCCGGTATCTGAGGCGATGAAGCGGACACGGAGTTGGTCCGACGAGGGGACTGCGAACCGCTTCTCGACCCATTGTCCCGCGTTCTCAGTCACGATTTCGAGCTGGGACCAGTCCACGCCGTTGTTGGTCGAGATCTGGACGAGCATGGAGTCCTCGTTTGGGGACGCTCCCGCGTTGTTGGAGTACCAGCGCCAGTAGACGAGTTCCGCGTCGTCGCCCGCGGCTGCGGAATCGAGGGTGGGGGAGGTCAGCGTGGTCGCGCCGCCGTCGATGTCGAAGGCGCCGACCGAGTTTCCTGCGGTTGCATCGGTGATCCAGCACAGGGTGCCTGCGCCTGGGGTATGGTCGTCTTCGGGCTGTGCATCGGTGAGTTCTGGATTGGCGCGTTCCCAGACGCCGGTGGATGCGGTGTCGGAGGGTTGTCCGACGGTCCATCCGGTGCTTGATTCCATAGTGTCTTCAAACGCGACGGTGATGATCTGCGCGAGCGTGCTCAGTGGTGCCGAGGTGCCGTTGATCGGGTAGGTCAGGGAGACGCCGCTGAGTGAATCTGCGGTGAAGTAGTATTCGATGGATTGGCCGCAGGGCGCTGCGGGGAGGTTCCCGACGAAGGTGGACGATCCATTGTCCGTCATGCTGGTCTCGGAGAACGCGCCGGCGGAACCGATGCGAGCGTGGAGCGTGACCGTGGATGGATCGGGCTCGCTGATCCCGTTCGAGACGGCGAGGGTGATTTGGGATGGGGTGTCGGCATCAACCGCGTCTGGTGCGGCGTGCGACAGGGACATCGCTTGGGTGGTGCGAGCCGCGAACATTTTGGCGGCTTCCCAGTTCTCCTGTGCGGTCGGGAGGATGATGCTCGCGGGAGGCGAGAACCCATCGAGTCCTCCATCGCTGGGACGGAGTTCGATGGTGAAGCTGGTCACGCCTCGATCTTCGTAGAACCAGTCGGAGCAGGTTCCCGCTGCTGCGTAGAGCTGCCAGGACTGGATGGGGTTGTAGAACACGCCTGAGATGGATTGGATGAGCGAGGACATGTCGCCGGAGAGGTTGATGAAGTTGGTCCGGTCTGGTTCTGGGGTCACGAGCCCGGTCGCGTATCCCAGGGGCCAGAGGATGAGCTGTGAGAAGGTGTGGTAGTCGATGTGGGACGCGAGGTCGTCGCCGTAGCTCAGCGCGAGGTCGCGGAGTGCTGCGGATTCAGGTTCGGAGAATGGTGATCCGCCGTGGTACACATCGGAGGAGGGATCTGAGGAGGTGCCGTCACCTGCGAACTCGGTCGAGTCCCAGTTGCGGTTGAGGTCGACGCCGTCGAAGGAGCTGCCCGCATTGTCGCGACGGTTCTTGCGCCAGTAGCGTTCGCTCGACCATGTGTAGAGGTAGCCGTCGGGGTTGGAGACATTGACGATGACGAAGCGGACGGAGCTGAGGAGCGCCGCGACTTCTGGATCAGAATCCGCATCGTCGATGAGTTTGGACGCGATGTAGGTGACGGTCATCGGCGAGACCCATTCGCGTGCGTGCTGTCCGCCGTTCCAGATGATGACGGGGCGATCATCAGCGAGGTTCCCCGGCTGATCTGGAGCAGTGATGGTGTACGCGAAGATGTCGCGTGATTCGATGGTGTCCCCGATGTCTGCTTTGGTGATGAGGTCTGGGTGAGCCGCGAGCTGGGTGTCCATGTAGGCGTAGATGTCCGCGAGCTGTTTGTAGTTGTCGAACCATGATTCGTCGTGTGTTGATGCGCCGCGGTTGAGTTGTTTGATGGGACGATGGGCGCCGGTCTGGTTGACGATGTCCAAGCGTTCTTGTTGAACGAGTGTTTCCCAGTTGGCTTGGTTGTGCGCCTGGAGGTCCGCGATCTGGACGACGGGGTTTACTCCGAGCTTGGTGAGCGCGTCAAACTGATCGCTTTGGATCTGGAGGACGACCTGTCCCAGACCGGGCCGTTCGGTCCATGCGGACACCGCGAGGTCCATCGCGGCGTTAAGTTGGTCGATGGTGCGGATCTGGACGGAGACCACCATCTGACCGGCGTACGCGGTCGGGATGGGTTTGGTGAGCAGATCAATCCGTTGGACTGGATTTGGTTGGGCGTTCTGAGCGAGAGACACCGAAGTGGCGAGTCCAAGAACAGCGAGCAAGAAGCGGGATCGGGGGATCGACATGGTTTCTCCAGAGTGGGCTCAGACCGACAAGATCAGTCAGCAGAACAGGTTGCGAGAGTATCGGTTTGGCAGGTCCAGCGGTTTTCTGCTGTTGATGACGAGACCCAAGTGGATACAGAGATGGAGCGGGTGGGTGGACAGAAGGTCCGAGAACTCCGCTGAATGTCGAGAACGATCGACCAATCAACGGCCCGCGCCAGTGGAAGAGTGTACGCAAGAGGCCCGAATTGGTTGCCAATTCAGACGACTTGATGCTCAATGGTTGCGTTCTTGATCCAAACTTGTCACAATCGGTGGGTGAATCGTTCAGGATCGGTCTCGTGGGTAGACAGGCCGTCTGGTTAGGATGATCGGTCTTGATGACGGAGTCGGCATGGGTATCCAAGAAATGAACCAAGCGAGCGGCGGCCAAGAACACCGTGCCTCGACCCATTCGGTGCTCACCGACCTCCGTGCTCTTGAGTACATGCTCGAGCACAAGATGTTTGAGACCGGGATCACCCGGATCGGCGCTGAGCAGGAACTCGCGTTTGTCGATGAAGCGATGCGTCCGGCGCCGCTTGGGCCTGAGGTTCTTGAGATCATCAACGAGCGCAAAGCGACTACGGAGATCGGTCGGTTCAATCTGGAGTTCAACTGCGATCCCAAGGTCTTTACGCGCTCGATGCTCTCGGATCTGCACGCGGAGCTCGAAGAGTTGATGACCAAAGCGCAGGACGCTTCAACCAAACTCGGCGCGATCCCGATTTTGATCGGCATTGTCCCCACACTCCAGCAAGAGCACCTGTCGCGGGAATACATTACACCCAAACCACGCTACTACGCGCTCGACGAGCGGATCACCCAGGCGCGTGGAGGGCGGTACGACATCCGCATCAAGGGGATCGACGAGATCAACTTCTCGCACGATTCGGTGATGCTCGAAGCGCTCAACACCTCGCTCCAGCTGCATTATCAGGTGGATCCCGATGATTTTGCGATTTCGTTCAATGTCGCGCAGGCGGTCACCGCGCCGGTGTTGGCGGCGGCGGCGAACTCCGCGGTGCTGTTCGGCAAACGACTCTGGCACGAAACGCGGATCGCGATCTTCGAGCAAACGGTGGACACATCCGGTCAAGACATCCCGACTTCGCGTGATATGGTCAAGCGGGTTCGGTTTGGGGAGTGCTGGGTTGAATCGTCGGTGCTTGAGTTGTTCCGCGCGGACATCGCGCGGTTCCGGAACCTTTTTAAAGCGGACGCGGTCGAGGATTCGCTCGCGATGGCCGAGCGTGGGGAGATCCCCAAGCTCTACGCGCTGCAGACTTACAACAGCACGCTGTACCGCTGGAACCGTCCTTGCTATGGGATCACCGATGGGAAGCCCCACCTGCGGATCGAGAACCGCGTGCTGCCTGCCGGGCCAACGATTGTCGATGAGATCGCCAACGCCGCGTTCTGGTTCGGGTTGATGAAGCGGATGCCCAAGGTGTATCCAGACCTGACCAAGCGGCTCTCGTTTGCCGACGCGAAGGCGAACTTTGTTTCCGCGGCTCGATCCGGGCTCGATTTCAAAATGCGTTGGCTCGATGGGCAGGTCATCCCGGTCCGCGATCTGATCCTCGGCGAGCTCGTCCCGATGGCGATCCAGGGCTTGCGTGATGCGAGCATCGATTCCAATGACATCGACAAATACATGAACATCATCAGCGAACGCACCGAGACCGGCCGCAACGGGGCGCGGTGGATGCTCTCGTCGGTTGAGCACATCCACGATCACGGGACACGCTCCGAACGGCTTTCGACATTGACCGCGGGAACAATCACAAGACAGCAAGCGGGGCACCCGGTGCACGAATGGAGCGTTGCGGAGATCCGCGAGAGCGGGGAGTGGAGACACCACTACGCGACGGTCGGACAATACATGCAGACCGAACTCTTTACCGTCCGCCAAGATGAACTGATCGATCTCGCGGCGTCCATCATGGACTGGGAGCAGATCCGACACATCCCGGTCGAGGACGACGAGCATCGCTTGGTGGGATTGGTGAGCTACCGCGCGTTGCTGCGGTTGGTTGCCGATCCGGTCAAGCGGAAGAGCGATTCGATCGCGGTCGAGGACATTATGGAGAAAGCACCTTTGTCGGTTCTGCCGAACACGCCGACGATGGAGGCGATCTCGCTGATGAAGGCGAACCGCGCGTCGTGTCTTCCTGTTGTGCAGGCGGACGGGAAGCTGGTGGGGATCGTCACGGAGCATGATTACATGCGGATTGCGGGCAAACTGCTCGAAGATCAGCTCAACGGTGGCAATGATACAACGCGGGGCTGATTGCGAGTTGCGGATGGTTGCTGCGGAGTGCGTGTGTGCCGATGACTGAGACGAAATCTGAGCGTGTTGTTGCTGGGTCTGATGGTCAAACTGATCGCTATCCGGATCGCGAGTTTGGTCGCGCTGGGGATGTATCGCGCGGAACCACGCTGGTCATCATCGGCGGCGTCCACGGCAACGAACCCGCTGGATTGATCGCGGGTCGACGCGTGCTGGATCGGATCGCTCATGGATTGTCCGAAAAACTTTCGGGACAGTTGATCGTACTCGCGGGGAATCTCGCAGCGATCAACCACGAAGACCCTGACATTCGGTATGTTGATCACGATCTCAACCGGTTGTGCACGGATGAACAATTCAATGAACCCGCAGCCACGACCGTCGAGCACCGTCAGATGCACGAGTTGTTTGATGCGTTGGAACAAATCCATTCGTCGTGCGAGCAATCTGGTCAGCGGATGATCGTGCTGGACTTACACACGACCAGTGCGCCGTCGAAGCCTGTGGTTGCATTCGAGGATTCGCTCGCGGCTCGCAAGCACGCGATGCGGATACCTTGCCCGAAGTATCTCGGAATCGAGGAAGAGGTCCGGGGGTTGGTGATCGACGCGGTGACTCGTCGGCTTGGGTGCGTGTCGTATTTGATTGAGGGCGGTCAGCACGATGACCCGGTTTCGGTGGATGTGCATGAAGCGGCGATCTGGATCGCGATGGACACTGCGGGGATTCTGCCGTTGAGTGCGAATGATGGGGATCCGATTGGGTTCTTGCGATCCTTATCGAGTGGTCGCAGCGACACCGTGTTCGATGTTCGCCACCTCGAACCGATCCGTGATGCGGACTTTACGATTCTTGATGGGATCGAATCGGGGACAGCCGTGCTTGCGGACAAGACCGTCATTGCGTTGCAGGGTGGGCTGGAAGTCTACTCGCCGATTCATGGATCAGTGTTCCTGCCCAATATGCAGACGCACAAACGGATCGGCGATGATGGGTTCTTCATCGTGCGACAGATTAGCGCGGGGTGGGTGAATCTCTCTGCGAGACTCCGCAAGGCGGACTGGGTGCATCAGGTCATCGGGATCATGCCCGGCGTGTACCACGCGGAAAATTCGATGCTGCTGGTGGATGCGGATCTCGCGTGTGTGCTTCGCAGACAGGTGTTCCACCTGTTTGGGTATCGGCTGGTCCGGCACGACGATCGGCAGGGCGGGGAAGGGTTTGGGCGTTTTATCAACGGGTTGAAAGCATTTTTCAAGGCGCTGGGTCGCGGACCGATCCGCGGGCAGGATGGCAAAGGTCCAGGCGCGGATGATGATCGGTTCTGGATCGTTCAGCGGCGTCGATTGGATCGCTGATCGGTCATGCTTCTGGTTCTGCGATATAGTTGGGGATGAACCAATCCAAACTGTTGATCGCCGTGCTTTCGTTGTTCATGCTCAGTGCCGTGGGCGCGTGCGCGAGTGAATCTGTTCGTGATGCGGATGTGTTCTTTGATTCATTCGATCGCGGAGCGGTCGCGGCGGATCATGCGACGGCATCGTCGGCGGGCGCACAGATGCTCGCGATGGGTGGAAACGCGGTGGACGCGGCGGTTGCGGCGTCGTTCACGCTCTCGGTCGTCCGCCCGTACTCCTGCGGCATCGGTGGCGGTGGGTTCATGGTGATCCACCTTCCCAACGATCCGACGCACGGGTATGTGCATGCCGCGATCAACTACCGCGAGACCTCGCCGTACGATGCGGATGTTCCCGCGTCGGGTGCTTCGATGCGGAACGGTCGATACTCCGTCGCGGTGCCGGGGACGGTCGCTGGTTTGCTCTACGCGCTCGAACACTATGGAACGCTTGGTCGTGATACGGTCATCGCGCCAGCGATCCAAGCGGCGCAAGACGGGTTCATCGTTGACGACCACTACATGGGCGCGGCAAAGAACATGATGGAGATGTACATCAAGAATCCCGCGAACCGGGATTCGTACATGAGCATGCCTTGGGAGAAGTTCGCGTTGTGGGGGCGCGTGAAGGTTGGGGATCGGATCAAGAATCCGGAGCAGGCACGCGCCTTGGAGTTGATTGCACGCGATGGGCTTGAAGCGTTTACCAAAGGTGAGATCGGTCAAGCGATTGTTGAAACACTCGCTCCGCCGAAGATCACTAAGCGTCAACCGCAAGCGATCACGCTCGATGATCTCGCGTCATACGCGCCGATTGTTCAAGAACCGATTGAGACGGAGATTGCTGGGCTTCGGCTCATCGGGATGCCCCCGCCATCGAGCGGCGGGGTGACGATGTTTGAAGCACTCGAGATCATGGAGGCGAGCGGGTACGATTTTTCGAGCAGCAAGCTGACCAACGAGCGCGTTGTGCTGATGATCGAATCGCTCAAGCACGCGTTCGCGGATCGGTCGCGGTATCTTGCTGATCCGGCGTTCACGGATGTACCGGTTGAGAAGCTGCTCGATCCAGAGAACATCGCCCGGATCGCGCGGTCGATCGATGGTCGTCACTACGATCCCGAAACCTATGGCACTTTCGATGCGTTGGGATCCGATACCCAGCCGCTCCCGGATGACGACGGGACGAGCCATGTGTGTGTGATCGATCCGTTCGGAGGCGGGGTTGCGATGACCGAGACCATCAACCATGAGTTCGGGTCGCGGGTCGGGGTGCGCGAGTTTGGGTTCATGCTCAACAACGAGATGGATGATTTTACCAATCCGCGCAAGAACTCTAATGGGTTTGATCTGGTGCAGTCGGAGCGGAATGAGCCTCAGGTTGGCAAGCGTCCGTTGTCGAGCATGTCGCCGACGATTGTGCTGGACTCGGAAGGTCGGATCTTTGCGATTGCCGGCGCATCGGGTGGGCCTCGGATTATAACCGGGACGATGCAGACACTGATGAACGCGATGGCGGGGATGGAGGCGGGGGCTGCGGTTGCTCGTCCGCGTTTGCACCACCAATGGATGCCCTTCGAGACCCAGTTCGAGGAGATGTACAACGGGCAGATCCTCAATGTGCTCGCCGACGGGATGCGAGGGTATGGTCAGATCATCGGGAGCACGGACGCGGTGGTGGGGAATGTGCAGTTGATCGTGCGCGATCCGGATGGGCAGGGGTGGCAAGCCGCAAGCGATCCTCGCAAGGGTGGTCGTCCGAGCGGGATAGACTAACGCCCGATGAGTACCAATCAACCGACAGTTCTTCCCGTGCATCGAGGCAAACAACGCGCGGCGGTGACCATTGTGTCGCACTTCATCGTCGATGTGTTTTCCTTCGTCGGTGTTGCGCTGCTCCCGATGCTCGCGGTGCTCCTTGATATCCGACCTGAACAGAAAGCACTCCTGCTCGCGCTCGGGTCGGTGTGTTCCGGCGTGATCCAGCCTGTGGTCGCGTGGGCGAGCGATAAGTTTGATTCGCGTGCGTTTGGGACCGCGGGGTTTGTGCTCGCGGTGCTGTGCATCGGGAACCTGGGGATGGCGCGGGACTTTACGGAGCTTGCGATTTTGTATAGTGTCGGCGCGATGGGGGTCGGCGCGTTCCACCCACCCGCGGCGGCAACGGTTGGGCAGCTCGGTGGATCGAAGCGGTCCATGTACATCGCGGTCTTCTTCCTCGCAGGGATGATCGGCGGGATTGTGGGCAATGTATTCACGCCTCAGTTTGTGGAGTGGATGACCCCAGCGAAGGTGAGCGCGAACGGAACGGTGCTCGACAGCGCCCAGCGCGCTCGCGAGGGCTTGCTCGCGATTCGCTGGTTCATGCCAGTCGGATTGGTCGCGGCGACTTTCCTCGCGATGGCGATCCACAAGCACGGACACCGCCACCACGCGGCGCATGAACACTCCGGGAGCTGGGACAAAAAAGAACGATCGACGCGCTGGTTCGCGGTCTGGGTGTTGTACGCGAGCAATGTGCTGCGGTTTACAACAAACATGGCGCTGGTGTATCTGTTTACAGAGTGGGCATCCAAGTTTGTGATGATGACCCACAACGCGACGGAGATGACCGAACGGCTCGGGATCCAAGCGTCCCAAGTCAACGGCACGCTCCAAGCGTCCATGCAAATGGGGATGGGCGCCGGCGGGATCACGCTCGGGTTCATCCTCGCGGCACGCTTCGAGAAAGCGGTGTTCGTGCTGCTCCCGATGCTCGGCGCGGTGAGCATCGCGTTGATT
The DNA here is from genome assembly GCA_963976955.1 of uncultured Phycisphaerales bacterium. Taxonomy (GTDB): domain Bacteria; phylum Planctomycetota; class Phycisphaerae; order Phycisphaerales; family UBA1924; genus UBA1924. The sequence continues at coordinate 199,880 of CAXBMD010000001.1, forward strand.
CCTGTGCTGACACGCATCGATCCGTCCATGGCGCGATGGGTGGTCATGTTGGCGGCGGTGTTCGCGGGTCTCGGATTTGGCGCGACGGTGCCTGTGAGTATCTCGCTCTCGCAACGATTGCTCCCGCACCGGACGAGCCTGGTGTCGGGGTTGATGCTCGGCGGCGCGTGGATGCTTTCGTTCCTCGGACCGATCGGCGCGGAGGTCGTGCAGAACGGGCTTGGGTCCAAACAACGCGTCCCAGCTGTTCTGATGCGGATGGTCGAATCGCTCCCGGATTCGTTGCAGGCGCACATTATGGATGGGATGGGGCTCGACTTCGCGTTCATGGTCACGGCGATTGTGCTCGCAGTTGCGGGATGTGTGACAATTTTCTTGCCCCATGCGATGATCGTCCGCAGCGCGGATTGATCGTTGATATTGGGCAATCAGAAGCGATCCGTGTGACACACCAGTGACGCTCGCGTGACACCGCTGTGACATCTCCAGCGTGTGACATTTGTGTGACGACCATCGGTGCAATTTCTTGGTATCTCTCTTCGTAACGCGACTACAAAGGAGACCGCACATGAATCGGATGAAGAACAGCGTACTGGGTTTGGGAGTTGGGCTTGCAGGTCTGGGAACGATCCCGATGGGACTCGCTGCGGCGATTGTGATCGGAGCTGGAGCGCCGATCTCTTCGGCGCAACCGGTTGAGAACAGTGGGGTGAACTTTCTTGTCGCTCAGCGTTCGATGCCGGTGCCGGGGGTGGGTTTGGTGACCTCGATCAAGAGTGTGCACGCGGATGTGCAGATCAGTGGGACGGTTGCCAAAACGACCATCACCATGGTTGTGCACAATCCAACACGATCGCGTGCACAGGCGCAGGTGGTGCTTCCTGTTCCCGCGGGGTCCGCGATCAGCACTTTCGGGATCGACGGCATTGGTGATGAACCGACCGCGGAGCTGCTCCCACGAGCAGAAGCAACGCGCCGCTACCAAGAGATCGTGCGCAAGATGGTCGATCCGGGATTGCTCGAGTTTGTTGGCAATGCGATGATCCAGTCGAGCGTCTTCCCCGTCGAACCGGGCGCGGAGCGGACGGTGACGATCGCGTACGAGCAAGTGCTCGATGCGCATCGCGGAACGATCGAATATGTCATGCCCCGCTCGTCATCGACGGCTAGAAGTGGGATTGCATGGGATCTGAACATCGAGGTCGAATCATCAAAGGGGGATCTGGGGACGGTGTTTTCTCCATCGCATCCGATCGTGAGCACGCCTCATGGTGATACGCGGATGGGGGTTGAGGTCCCGATGCTTGATGAACCCGGCGCGTTTGTGCTGTACGCGGCGACGGGCGCAACGGGTGATGAGCCGACGGTGTTGATGTACCCGACGGGCGACACCAGCGGGTACTTTATGTTTGTTGCCGATGCTCCCGAACCCGCAGATAGCGAATCGAGCCCGATGCTTCGCGATGTGACGATTGTGATTGATCGGTCTGGGTCGATGAGGGGCGAGAAGCTTGAGCAGGCGAAGGAAGCCGCGAAACAGGTGGTGTATGGGATGCGGATGGGCGAGCGGATCAGCATCGTGGACTACAGCAGCGATGTCCGTTCGTACGCGGACAGTTCCGTGGTGATCACCAAGGATTCTCGAAAACAGGTCGTTGAGTACATCGATCGGATCCGTTCCGGTGGCGGGACGAACCTCCATGATGCGCTGCTGGAAGCACTCATTCAACCGAGCGCTGATGGGATGCTGCCATTGGTGCTGTTCATGACTGATGGTCTTGCAACCGAAGGCAAAACCGGTGAAGTGCAGATCCGCGAAGCGGCGGCGAAGAACAACGCATCAAATCGACGCGTGTTCACTTTCGGTGTTGGACTGGATGTCAACGCGCCGCTGCTTGATGCGATCGCGCAGCAGACCAGCGCCGAACCGACTTATGTGCTTCCAGGCGAAGATGTGGAGATGAAAGTCGGGCGGGTGTTTGACCAGCTCAATGGCCCGGTACTCATCGACACCGAGTTCTTCGGCGGGATCGCTGGATTCTGTGGTACAGGCATGACCGAAGAAACTCGGAACCAGATTCAGCGAACGAAAATCTACAGTATTGAGGACGGCGGTCTGGGCGATCTTTACACAGGGTCGCGTGTGGTGATCCTCGGAAAGTACGAGAACCCAAGTGGGATGCCGATGTGGTTGCGCCTCACCGGCACACACAGCGGCGAGCTTATGACCATCGGGACCCGTATGAACGCCCAAGAGGCATCCGCACGATATGGATTCATCCCGCGATTGTGGGCGCAGCAGCGGATCGATTCGCTGATCGATCAGATCCGTATCTCAACCGCGGATGGTTCAATGCCGAACGAAGAACTCGTCGAAGAGATCACCAAACTCTCATTGGAGCACGGCATCATGACCGAATACACCGCGTTCCTCGCGAGCGAGGACATGAGCATCAACGAGCTCGTGCAAGAAAACGAGAACGGCGTATCGGACATGCGCGGATTCGCGTTCGACGAAATGAGAACACAGACTTCCGAGCGTTCTGGTAGTGCCGGGGTGTCCCAGTCACTCAATCGCCAGGACAGAAGGGTGACAGATCTCGCGCTTACAGTCTCTCGAGATTCATCCGTCCAATCGTCCGGTATGCAAAAATCGAACGCGTACTACGACTCCAACATGAAGCGTGTCGAGATCACATCCGTGCAGCGTGGAATAGGATCGACGCTCTACCGTAAGAATGGTCGGTGGGTCGATGGATCGGTTTCAGAGAACATCGAGCAGGCGATCGACGAGACGGTTGAGTTTGCGACCGATGAATACTGGTCGCTGGTTGAAGATTTGACGAATCAAGGGCGTCAGTGGATCGTCGCCAATCGCGGTGAAGTCGAACTCATGAACCACGGCAAGCGGATTCTTGTGCAGAATCCCAACTAAAGATTGGAACGAATCCTCCGATACCCGGTAGCCCGGGTGTCGGGGTTTGTATACTCAAGGCGGGTTGTACGCAGCCCAACACAAGAAACAAGGAGCGACGCGATGAACACACTCAAAGCACTCACCATAACCGCAGTACTCACCAGCCTCAGCGGACTCGCCCTCGGCGATGACACTGCACTCACCATCTACTCCACCGCAAGCCCCGGCGCGATCCCCGCCGAGTGGTACCGCCCGGTCCCGGGACAATCCCAAGGCTACGGCTACAACATGTACAACCAGATCCCGGGATACGCGGTCATCCGTCAGGATCGCACGCTGGACATCGAGCAGGGATACAGCCAGCTCAAGTTCACCGATGTCGCGGCGATGCTCGATCCAACCACCGTCCAGTTCTCATCACTCACCGATCCCGACGGGACCAGCGTGCTCGAACAAGACTACCGCTTCGACCTGCTCTCGATGGACCGGATGCTCGAACGCTACATCGATCAGAAGATCATCTACGGCGGACAAGAGATGACCCTCATGTCCACCGCAGGCGGAGGGATGCTGCTGCAAGGTGACGACGGGCGCGTGCAGTACCAGCAGGGATACAACGGCGTGGTCTTCCCGTCGCTCGATGAATCGCTGGTGACCAAGCCAACGCTGATGTGGGCCGTGGACGCGGCGCAGGGCGGGGAGCACGAAACACGCGTCTCCTACCAAACCACCGGCATCACCTGGTGGGCGGATTACAACCTGATCTACGCCGAGGGCGACGATGCGAACTCGGGAACGGTTGATATCGGCGCGTGGGTGTCGATCCTGAATCAATCGGGCGGGACCTACGAGAACGCGAAGCTCAAACTCGTCGCGGGTGATGTGAACAGAGCGCAACCGCAAAATCAGTATGCTCGGAATGAGGTCTATATGATGGACGGGATGGTGAGCAAAGCGGGGCAAGCGGGATTTGAAGAAAAATCATTCTTCGAGTACCACCTTTACACGCTGGGACGGCCAACCACGATCCCCGATCGCTCAACCAAGCAGATCGAACTGTTCGAAGCGGTCAACGATGTCCCAGCGAAGAAGATCCTGATGTACGACGGCACCGCTCAAGCGCGCTGGACCGGAAACTCCGCGATGATGGACCAGAACTGGGGCGTGCAATCCAACTCGAAGGTTGAGGTCTACCTGAGCTTTGACAACAGCGAGGACAACGGGCTCGGGATCCCGCTCCCTTCGGGACGCATCCGTGTCAATCAGCTCGACGAAGCGGACGGCGCGTACGAGTTCATCGGCGAGCATGTCATCGACCACACCGCTCGCGAAGAAGAAATCATGATCAAGCTTGGCAACGCGTTTGATGTCGTAGGTGAGCGCAGGCAGGTCAGCTTTGAGCGCGGCAAAGACTGGATCGTCGAGACCATCGAGGTCAAACTCCGCAACCGCAAGGACACGCCCGTCGATGTGGTGGTCCAAGAGCGCCTGTACCGCTGGAGCAACGCGGACATTCAGAAGTTTTCACACAACCACGAAATGCTCGATTCGCGCACGATGCACATCCCGGTCACGCTGGATGTCGATGAAGAAGAAATCGTCACCTACACCGTCCGCTATTCATGGTAAAGTGCGGCTGAAAGGATTTAGGTTTGTCTCAAGGTGTGCTTGTTGTTGTTGAAGACGACGCTTCGATCCGGCGTGGCTTGGTCGATGCGTTGTCCTATTCGGGGTACACCGTCCACGAAGCAAGCGACGGCGAGCAAGGGCTCAAGCTCTGCCTAAGCGTCGAAGCGGATCTGGTGCTGCTGGACATCATGATGCCCAAAATGGACGGGCTCGCGGTGCTCAAAGAACTCCGCAAGCCCAAGCCCGATGTGCCGGTGATCTTCCTGACCGCTCGCGGCGAAGAGACCGACCGCATCAGCGGGCTCAAGCTCGGCGCGGACGACTACATCGTCAAACCATTTTCGCTTGATGAACTCATCGCACGGATCGAAGCGGTGTTCCGCAGGGTTCCCGCGCGACCATCGCAGCGCAAGAGTCTCACGATCGCAGGGAGGCAGATCGATTTCGAGCGGCGCGAAGCCGTGCTCGAGGACGGCATGCGGAGAACGCTCACCGAACGCGAAGCGGAGGTCATCGGATTCCTCGCGGCCAATCCGGGCCGCGCGGTGTCGCGCGACGAACTGCTGCAGAAGGTATGGGGACTCGACCCACGCGGGACGCACACGCGGACGGTGGACATGGCGATTGCACGCATCCGCGAGTCGCTCGACGATGAACCCACGAACCCGCAGGTGATCAAAACGGTGCGCGGGAAGGGGTACATGCTCGCGACCCCGGATGATCCGGGGACGGCCCGATGAATCAAGGACGAAGCAAGCTGTGGTTCGCGTTCTGGGCCGGGGTGCTGCTGGTGATCGCGACGCTGGGTTGGGCGAGCTACACCGTGTACTCGCTCGAAGAACGCAGCGCCGAATCCCGGGCGATGAACCAACGCCAGGAACTGATCCGTCTGGCGCTGTGGCGCATGGATTCGCGTCTCGCGCCGATGATCGCGCTGGAAGCGGCGCGACCCATCGAAGACTACCACGCCGCGATCAAGGATCAGGGGAACGCGCCGGGTATTCTGCCGGGTGTTCCTGAGTCGCATCGCAGGATCGGCGCAGATCGGGGCTCGTACAACCTCGGGTTCTTTGAGATCAACGAGCAAACGGGATCGGCACAAGGGTCGGATACGAGAGCCGTTGAGATCGCGGAGAGTACACAGACTCCGAGTGCGTGGTATGTGTATTCCGATCGCTCAAGTGCAGCTGAACCGACCCGCAAGTCCAGAGGAGCAAGCCAGTCCAAGTCTGAGTCGGTTCTTGCTTCGAGCGATGCGATGATGTCCACCAGCGAGCCCGAGCCGCAGGCGGATTACGCGGCTCGTCAACAGATCGCGAACCTCGCGCAGCAGAACCGGGCTTTGCAGAGTGCGCCAGTGGAGGACGAATCCGCACGAAATTATTCCTGGTCAATGGAGGGTGCAAAGGAGGACATGGATTCACTCAGCGAGAATGCGCTAGGGTTTTCGAAGTCCGAGTCTGATGAACTGAGCAAGCGAGGGATGGAGAATTCGGGTCCTTCCATCGGCGCGATTGAGCCCCGATGGATCATCGAAGCCGACGGCTCCCAACAACTCGTGCTGCTTCGGACCATCAGTCAACCCGCTGGGCCCGTCGTTCAAGGCGTGTGGCTCGACTGGGAAACGATGTCCACGGAACTGATCAGCTCCATCGACGATCTGCTCCCGCGATCGGTCCTCGAACCGATTCTTGATGAACGCGCCGCGCGCAAGGATCAGTCGTACCGTCTCGCGACGGTTCCGGTGTCGTTTATTCCCGGGAGTATGAATGTATCCGCTGCTGACGGATTGACCCCCGCGATGCTGGCGATGCTCGTCACATGGATCGCGGTTGTCGGCGCGATGATCGCGGTCGGATTGGTGCTGCGAACGGTGCTGAATCTATCGGCGCGGCGTGGGCGGTTTGTCGGCGCGGTGACCCACGAACTCCGCACGCCGTTGACAACATTTCGGCTGTATTCCCAGATGCTCGCTGATGGGATGGTGACCGATGAAACAGTCCGCAAAGACTACCTCAACACACTCAAACGCGAGTCCGATCGATTGACGGGGATCGTCGAGAATGTGCTCGAGTACGCACGCATCTCCCGTCAACGCAGCGGCAAGGACAAACCAAAGGGCGAGCAAACCCTGACGGTCGGCGAGCTCATGGCGAGAATCGTCCCCCCGATGTCGCGCCTCGGAGAGCAATCCGGGATGGACCTGATCGTGTCCGATTCGACCAGCAACAACGCGGATCGTACCGTCACGCTCGATCCGCACGCGGTCGAACGCATCGTGATGAACCTCATGGATAACGCGTGCAAGTACGCCGGTCGTGAGGACGCGCGGGAAGATGATCAGGACCTCCGTGTGCACCTCGATGTGTCCGTTTCAGGAGACGCACTCCTGCTCGTCGTCGCGGATCACGGCCCGGGTGTCCCTGGGCGCGACCGGAGAAAGATATTCGGTGAGTTTGTGCGAGGATCATCAGGAACGATGCGCGATCGATCAGGACTCGGACTGGGCCTCGCGCTCTCGCGCGGTTTGGCTCTGGAAATGGGCGGGGACCTTTCGCTCGTCCGCAAGCGTGGTCACGGCGCGGAGTTCGAACTCCGCGTGCCGCTCGACAGTGAAGAGCTCATCGAGAACTGAAGCACGCGATCGATTCCGCTTCGGTGAGCGACTGGTCGATCGAAACCGCTTCGTTCTCAGGCATTTCCTTTCGACGACGATGCACCGCCGCTTGGATGGAGTCTTCATGGTTGGCGCGAACGATGGGGACATCGGAGCCAAACAGCAAAGTCTCACCCGGAACGCATCCGCTCTTAATGAGAGAACGCAGCGGGAGCACGCGATCGAGCCGATCCGGGATCGCGGCGTTCAGCGCCTCAATATCAGGAAGCAGATGGCAGGGCTGCACTGACGCGATCACCCCGAGCTGAGCGAACCTTGGCACATCGTCTGGATGCACCACTTCCAGATGCTCGACGCGAGCATGCATATGCGTGCAACCGGTTCGCTCGATCGAATCGAGCACCGCGCGCACCGCGCCGTCCCCGATCGCGTGGGCCGCGACCGGGAGATTGTGGTGCTTGCTGATGAGCATCGCTTCGTCGATCTCATCGGGAGTCATCATCGGCGTCCCGGTGGTGGGTTTGTCGGCGAACGGCTCAAGCATCCACGCGGTCCGCGAGTTGAGCGTGCCATCGGTGAAGATCTTGATCCCCGCGAGGATCAGCCGGTCCGATGCCCACTCGCTATGTGTCGCGAGCGTGGCATCAAGGTCCGGAACAAGCGGGAAGAGCTGGAACGATTGTTCGACTTCGCCCGACGCTTGCAGTTGCGATAGCACCGGGCCAAGCCACGGTTGGGCTTTGAGATCGTGCACTTCCGAGTACCCAAGCACTCGCAAATGCTCGCACGCGCTGCGGACGAGGCTGCAGCGATGGTTGGCATCGGGTTCGGGCACGCTCTTCCACAGCGCGAGCGCGGCGTGCTCGTACAGAACGCCGGTGGGGGTTCCGTCTGTTTCCAACTCGATGACCCCGCGGTCGATGCGAGTATCCGCATCGATCCCCGCGTGTTCGAGTGCCGCGGAAGACGCGGCGAGCGCGTGGTAATCGAAACACCAGGCGCACACCGCTCGACCATCGCTCGCGCGGTCGAGTTCCTTCCGCGATGGCCAGCGTGCATCATCCCAAGCTTCAGGACGAACGCTGTGCGCCAGAACCCAGTCGCGTGGATTGAGTGATGCGGACTTTGCCGCGATGAGCTCAAGCAGTTCATCTCGACTTGTGCATCCCGAGCAATCGAGCATCGTCAGCGATCGACCGAGCTGGAAAATGTGCGCGTGCGCTTCACGCATTGATGGATTCCAGGAGGGATTCGATCGTGCTCATCGCGTCGCTGGGATCGGTGATCGGTTCAGGGAGGATCATCCGAACAAGTCCGAACCGGGCGCGGATGTCGATCCCGGTGTCGTCTACGCCGACCGCGAGGGGCAGCTCGTGGGCCACGCCTGTGATCTGGTTGCATAACGAGGACAAGCGGGATCGGTCCGCGTTGAGCGCTTTGCACAGCGGCCCCATCACGCTCACCAGCGGGTTCGCCAGCTCACACTGTTCCGGAGTGACAACCTCTCCAGAATCGATCTTCGCGTATTGAAAAGTCCCGACCGCGAGCAGTGGGGTGGTTGCGGGGAGGTGGTATGCCGTGAACCGGTCGCGTTGTTCTTCGGTGGTGGATTCGCTGAGCTCGATCGAGATGCGCACGCGCGTGTCAAAAGAATCCTTTGGGGAAGCGAGGGTGATGTCCGTCGCGTCAAACGCATCCTTGACCACCGCGACGAGATAGTCGCCGCTGCGTGGATCGACCATGCACTGGGTCTCGAAGGGGGTTTGGTCGTAGAGCAGCGTGCACGACCACGCGGATCGGAGGATGTGCTGGGCGCGGTTCAAGATGGCGTCGTTTGGATCAAGCATTGAACCAGTGTATCAGGTTTGAACAGCAAACAATCGTTTCACGCTCACTCCGCGAGTGCGTTATGGATGCTCAGTACCGGTGGGGGCGGGTTTGAGAGATCGCCGAGGATCATCTGGTAGTACCCGACATCGATCCATGTGCCGTGCTTGTAGCCCATGGTTTCGTTGTACCCGGTCCGGGTCATGCCGATGGAAGTGTGGAGCGCGACGCTCGCCGGGTTCGGTTCGGCGACCCCCGCGACGATGACCTGGAACCGCTGGGCGCGGAGGGTGTCGAGCAATCGGGTATACAGCGCCTTGCCGATCCCTTGTCCTCGTGCTGCTTGCACGAGATAGATCGTGATCTCCGCGGTCCAGTCGTACCCGCCTCGCAGGGACCACGGCACCGATTTGGCATACCCCAAGAACCCGCCGTCATCGTCGAACGCGGTGTACCAAGGGAAGCGATCGCCCGCGCTGTCGAGCTGCGACTGGATCGTGGATTCGAGTTCGGGCTCGGTGCCGAAGTGTGCGGTGTTGTGTTTGATTTCGTGGTTGAGTAGTGCCGTGATTGCGGGAACATCGTCGGCTGTGGTCAATCGGATCTGCATCACTGTTCCTTTGGAATCAGCCGAGTTCGATCAAGTCCTTGGGGTCAAACCCTGAAGATCGAGCCGAGCTTCTTGCCCATCATCACCGATGCACCCACAAGGGTCACGGTCAGGAGCGACATGCCCCAGACGCCCATCGCTGATGCAATGTACTGTCCATCGCCGAGCCGGTTCGTGAACTCGTAAATCATTTTGGTGATCGGGAAGTGATCACTCCGTTGCGCGAGTATCAGCGAGTCGGAAACTTCGAGCATCGAGAAGCTGAAGACGAGCAACCCACCCGCGATCAGGTTCGCCATGATGAGCGGGATGATGACCTTGCGGACCGCGGTGACACGCGTCGCGCCAAGGTTGACCGCCGCTTCTTCAAGCTCGCCAGAGGTTTGCTCCAGACCCGCAACGGTCGAACGCACAATGTACGGCAATCTTCGGACCGCATACGCGATGATCAGCAGCGGGAACGGATTCGGATTGGTTCCGAACACCGCGAGCACGCCTTCGAGCGGATCACCCGCGCCGAACGGGAAGCGGAGGGTCATCGCGACATACCCAAACGCCATCACCAGTCCCGGGACGGCAAGGGGCAGCATACAGAGCGCATCAAGCAGACCGCGACCGATGACCTTCGTGCGGACGAGGATGTACCCGATCAGCACCCCGAACCCCATATTGAGGATCATCGCGAGGAGCGAGAGGATTAGCGAGTTCTTGATGGAGTTGAACGATTCACCAGCCGTCAAAGCCTGCTCGAAGTGCGAGAGCGTGTAGGACTCAGGAAGCACAGACGAATACCACGAACCCGGCGCGGCGATCGAAGTCAGCACCACCCCAATATGGGGCAGCAGCGCCAGCAGCGTGACGAACCCGAAGCTCGCCATCGCCATGAATCCCCAGAATGGTTTGAGAGCAATCTCTGATCCCGCACGCGACGCTTTGGAATACATCGCGTAGCCCTTGCGTCCAAAGACCAGCTTCCCGAGCACATAGATCATGATCGCAGACAGCAGCAAGACCAGCGTGAGCGCGTACGGCTCGGCGTTGTTTTGCACCTCTTTGAGCCCGTAAAAAATCTGCACCGGGGTCGCCGTCGAGTAATCAAACATCAACGGCGTGCCAAGCTCGGTAAAGCTCCAGATAAACACAATCGTCGATCCCGCAAACAGACCCGGACGGATCAACGGCAGCGTGATCTTGAAGAACCGTCTCCAGCCACCCGCGCCGAGATTCTCAGCGGATTCATCGAGCGCCGGATCAAGGTTCGCGAGCGACGCGACGGTGTTGAGATAGATGATGGGGTACAGGTGGAGCGCCTCGACGAGGACGACCCCCCAGAACTTCCCATTGCCGAGCAGGTCCCAGTCCGTGCCGAACAGTGCGTTGACCGCGCCTTCGCGTCCCATGAGTTTGCTGATCCCGATCGCACCCACAAACGGCGGGAGGATCAACGGCACAAGGATCGCCGCGTTGAGGATTTTCTTGCCCGGAAAGGTGTACCGCGCGCTCAGGGTCGCGAGCGGGAGGGAGATGATGATGCAAAAGAGGGTCGTCGCGATCGCGATTTTGAGCGAGTTGATCAGCCCCGCGACTTGCAAAGGGTCTTCGAAGACGAGCTTGACATGGTCGAGCGTCCACCCAGATCCAGTAGCAGGGTCCACAGCAAAGCCGCCTCGGATGGTCAGCCCGATTGGGTAGAGCAAAAAGAGCCCGAGGAGCGCGAGAAGGAGGGCAAGGATGCCGTACTGGATCAAGTTGCGGAGCGTTCGGGCGGACATGGTGGCAAGTCTAGGGGTGTACCTTGCCGGGGTGTAGGGCGGGAATTGTGAAGGACTGTTGAGGAGGATGGTTGAGGAAGATGGCCGCGCGACGGTCGGGTGAAGGAGTGTCGAATAGGACTGGGTTGTTGGTGGTTGATCCCCTAGAATGAGCATTGACCCGGGCGCGTATTGTCGCGTCCCCAGCCCATGGAGACCTCTCATGCGTATCAACATTGTTGGGCGTCAGTTTGAAATCACCGATCCAATCCGCCTTCACATCGAGAAGAAGGCTGAAAAACTCACTTCTTACAAGGGCTTTGTGCAGCAGTTGGACTTCGTCGTGTGGAAGGAAAGCCCCAGCAAAGAGGAATACGCGGTCGAAGTGACCGTTGATGTCGAGCGTCACGACGATTTCTTCGCAAAGGTCGAGGGCCCCGATGTGTACGACGCGATCGACGAGGTCGTCGCGAAAGCGGATCGGCAGCTCCACGATCACCGCGAGAAGCTCAAATCCGTGCGTTGAGAGCGTGGATATGGTATAAGTCGCTATCAGGCCGCTTGTTGGGGTCTCGTAGAGGCGTCGTGGCTATGGTATAGCCAACTTTGACACGGGGTTCGCATGAAACTGACCGAGATTATCCAGCCTGATGCGATCAACAGTGATCTTGTCTCCACCGACCGTGACGGGGCGATCGCTGAGATGATCGACATGATGGTTGCCAGCGGAGCCGCACCTGCGGAGATCCGTGATGAGCTGTTGTCCAAGATTCTTGAGCGTGAGCGGAAGTCCTCGACCGGGTTCGGGTACGGCGTCGCCGTGCCGCACATCAAGCACCCCAAGATTGCCAAGCTCGCCGCGGGATTGGGACTGAGTGATCGTGGGATCGATTTTGATTCCCGCGATAAACTCCCGGTGTATACCGTCGTCATGCTCCTGACCCCGGCGGATCAGCCCGAGGATCACCTCCAAGCGATGGAAACGATCTTCAAGAACCTGTCAAAGGAAACCTTCCGCCGAGCGATGCGTCAGACGCAAGGCAACGACGAGGTCCTGACACTGCTCGACGATGCCGACCACCAACGGCTCGGTGAAGCGTAATCAGCAATGCTGATCCACCGGGTCATCGATCCGGTGAGTCCAGAGTGTGCGTTTGAACTCGATTTGAAAACCGATTCCCCGTCCCGCTCGTGCGAGAACTCATGCGGTGAATCCAGAAAGCGATAGTTGTCGGAGACTTGAGTGACCAATTCCTGCTCGGCAAAACTCAAGATCATCAATCGCTACGGGCTCCACGCCCGTCCAGCGACCGATTTTGCAACAGTTGCTGGGAAGTTCAATGCTGATGTCCGCGTCCGCGCCAATAAAGAGGACGCTGACGGGAAGTCTGTGATGGACCTCATGCTCCTCGCGGCAACCAAGGGCACCACGCTCGAAGTCGAATGCAACGGGGACGACGCGATCGCGTGTCTCGAACACCTCAGCGCCCTGGTCGAACGCGGGTTCGATGAAGAAGACGACTGAAGACGATTAGACGATCAGTGGCTCATCGCTGAATCCGCGAACTCTTCCGCGTCCGCTCGGCGGATCGACGCGCCCACCCCAGCAAGCTTGCTTTCCAGATGCTCATACCCACGATCGATGTGGTACACACGGTTGATGACGGTCGTGCCCTTGGCAGCAAGTGCCGCGATCACAAGCCCCGCGCTGGCGCGAAGATCAGACGCCATTACCGGAGCGCCGGTGAGTTCTTTGACCCCTGTGACGACCGCTGTAGCACCCTGCCGGTGGATCTGAGCGCCCATTCGGCACAGCTCGGCGACATGCAAGAATCGTTCGGGGAAGATTTTTTCGGTGATGACGGAGTTGCCATTGGATAGGCACAGCAGCGCCATGAACTGCGCCTGGAGATCCGTTGGGAATCCGGGGTGGGGCTGCGTGGTGATCTGGACCGGGTTGATCTCCGATGCACGCGAGATCACGCACGACCGGCGCATCGGGTCCGCATCCGAACCCACCGCATCGACATGCACGCCCATATGACCCAGCGTATCGACCGCGCTCATCATCGCATCGAGCGGGCAGTTCTCGAGCGTGAGTTCCGATCCGGTGACCGCCGCGGCACACATGTAGGTCCCCGCTTCGATCCGGTCGGGCATCACCCGGTGGGTGGTGCCCCCGAGTGCTTCAACACCGACGACGATGATGCGGGGAGATCCCGCGCCGGTGATTTTCGCACCCATCGCGTTGAGCATGTTCGCAAGATCCACGATCTCGGGTTCGCACGCCGCGGACTCGATGATGGTGGTCCCTTCCGCAAGCGTCGCCGCGGACATGATGTTCGCGGTCCCCAGCACGGTCGAACCGAACGGTCCACCAAGGAAGACCGGTGCTCCGATCAATCGTCCGTTGGGCGCGGTCGCTTCGATGTCCCCGCCTTCGAGGGTGATCTTTGCGCCGAGTGCTTCGAGTCCACGCAGGTGGAGATCGACCGGTCGTTGACCGATGGCGCATCCGCCGGGGAGCGAGACCCTCGCGCTGCCGCGCTTGGCGACGAGCGGCCCGAGCGTGCTGATGCTGGCGCGCATCGTGCGGACAATCTCGTATCGCGCGTGGGACTGCGTCGGATCGGTGACGCGGTGGGTGATGGTTTGGCCGTGCTCGCTGGATTCGAGATCGCTCTGGACACCCAGTTCGGTCAGCAAGCGGGTCATGTTGCGGATGTCAGATAAGTTGGGAACATCGCTGAGGATCAGCGGCTCATCGGTGAGCAGTGCCGCCGCCATCAGAGGGAGCGCGGCGTTCTTGGAGCCGTTGATCCGTATCGAGCCGTTGAGTTGTCGACCACCTTCTATAACAAAGACATCCATGGCACCATGCTCCGAACTGAGGGGTAGGGGGGGGTTGGGGGAGGGGTTGATCGAATCCTGAGTGTATCACAGGGTTCTGGGGTTCCATCGGGCAATTCGCCCATCTCTCCGCAAAAACGGGAACTTTGGGGTTCCCCTCGCGTGTGGGGCCATGGTTCTTGATTCCGTACAACTCGTGCAATCGTCACAGACGGGAAGGGTTTGCTTGATTCTCAATGCAGAGCGGTTGGCACCTGCAAAGTTGAATTGGAGAGTTTCATTGCGGGACCAACACCACACCTACCCCGCGAGGAGACCGAGCAATGAGCACCACAGCAGCATGCAAAGCGATCGACGAGAGCGGCCAGCTCTCCGGTCAGAACAAACTCATGCAGGGATTGCTGATCGCAGCGATCGTTGCATCGGGTCTTTCGATGATTTTCTCGATCGGTACGGCGTTCGTATCCGCATCGCAGGATTCTTCCGTAAGCATCGCTTCGGTGGAGCCCACCCTGGACTGATCCTGCCTTCAAGCAGGATGGATTGAACGATTGACGAAGTACGGGGGCGCAGCCCCGAAGCTGCGGGAAGGAAATGAAACATGCAACAAGCAACCACACACAATTCTAAGCGTTTCTCACGAGCCGGAACCCTCGCGTTCCTCGTCGGGGGCATCGGCGCGATGTCCCTCGCATGGGGTGCCAACGCGGGAACCGGGGCTGAGCAATCTTCCGCCGATGGAGACAACCTCCCAAGCACGCTCCAGCTGGACTGCGTGATCCGCGACTTCAAACCCAAGAACTCGGAAGGGGGTCACCCCGACTTCGAGTCCTTCAGCGGATCGACCACGGTTGGGCTTGTTGCGGACAGTCTGAGTGAAGATGGCAAGCCATACTCGTCAGGGAATCTCCGAGGATTCAAGATTGGCACTGAGTTCAGGGACAGCCAGGGTCGCAACATCAACCCCGCGATGTACGATCAAGAGCTGGGAGATCGCGCTGGTTCGCTCCAAGCGGGCGGTTCAGGCAACGGGTTCACATCCTCCGAACGGTTCGATCAGTGGTATCGGGATGTTCCCGGCGTCAACCTGTCGAAAACCGTCAGCCTCACGCTCAACCGAGTCCAGGGTACCGATCGCTATGTGTTTGACTCTTCCAGCGATACCGTCCACGGCACGCACGGGTTCTTCCCGGTCAACGGCGAACTCTACGGCGATTTCCGCGACGGTCGCAACTACCACTTCACGACCGAGATCAACACCGAGTTCACCTACCACCGCGAGACCGGTCAGACCTTTAAGTTCACCGGTGACGACGATGTCTGGGTATTCATCAACGGCCAACTCGTCGTAGACCTCGGCGGACTCCACTCGCAGAAGGAACAGTTCCTTGATCTCGATCGCTTGGATTGGCTCGAAGACGGGCGGACCTACCCGCTTGATGTGTTCCATGCGGAACGCCGTTACAGCGGCTCGAACTTCCGCATCGAAACGACGCTTCAGCTCCGGAGCATCGAACTTCCTCCGACCGCAGCGTTGTACGATTAATCACGAATCCATTGGTGCATGTTGGTGTTGGTGATGGGCCGATCCGTATACGCGGGTCGGCCCTCTCCTTTTTTGAACCCGGGATGCCGAGATCAACTGATCAATCGCGGTAGTACCGGCGGTAGCGGTACGGATGCCCGTTCTGCTCGCTTGGGTAGCTGTACTCGTCAGCTTGGCGAGAGCTGCGGAAGGTTCGGCGGTTGTTGAGCGAAGGGTACGACTCGCCGCGGACGCCAAAGAGTTCATCGCGCCGAGACACATCACGCGTGGCCATCGTGAAATCACGACGGCTGAACTCGGGACCGGGTTCATTGGAGAACACGAGCGATCCAGTATTCTCCAGTGCTGGGGAGTAGACGAGTGCTGCGGAGTTTCCGCTGTTGCCGACATACGCGCCGTTGCCCTGCCATGCGGCGGATGGGTGTGAAGAAGTGCATCCGGACAACAACGCGATCGCTGTCATGAGACCGGCGGCACCGAACTTTCGAGTCTTTGATTGGCGTTTCATACCCATAGAGGACCACAGGAAGACCCCCTCGGCTACTCGATTCCAAAGTCTGGACCCCAAGTCCCTCAGAATCCGCCCAAAATAGGCCGTTATCGGCGATTTATCCGAGTAACGCAAGGCGACGGGCCGCTGATTGAGCGAGCGCCGATTCCGAGATTTCGCCCGATTCAACCGCTCCGACCAACGCATCGTGGATCAGTATCGCGGGATGGGTCGTGACATCGCCGGGCGCGTTGAATCCGTCGAGCACGATGTCCGCGCCAGCGATGCAAGCGCGGACCGCCGCGGCTCCTGCATCGTGGTGCTGACGGATCGCGCCCATGTCGATCGAGTCTGTCACGATGAGCCCATCAAACCCGAGTTCTTCGCGGAGGGTCTGGGTGGTGTGCGAAGATGAGAGACTCGCGGGGTGCGAATCGATGTCTCGATGAATCAGGTGCCCCGTCATCACCGCGGCTTCTGGGATCAATCCGCTGTTCATGGATCCGATGAGCATCTGGTAGACGGCGCGTTCGTCGTCGTGGTAGGTGTCGGTGATGTCCGCAAGTCCGTTGTGCGTGTCCGCTGCTGAAGAACCATGACCAGGAAAGTGCTTCAGGCAGCAGCGCACGCCTTCCTTGTGGTACGCGTGGATGATCGTCGATGCAGCGGCGATCACCCGCGACGGCTGGCGACCAAGCGACCGCCCTTTGCCCGCGATGATGGGGCTGTCGGGATTGATTTCCAGATCCACACACGGCGCGAAGGTCAGGTTGATCCCCGCTTGCGCCAGTGCCAGTGCGACAGGCGCGATGGTCGCTGAAATCTGCGGATCGCTCATCATCCCCTGCATCTTCGCGCTGAGCATGGAAGAGACCCCAGCGTCCTTGTAAAGATCGAGCCGATTGACGCTCCCGCCCTCTTGGTCGATCCCGATGAGCAGGTCGTCTCCGAGTTCGTGGCGCAGATCGTCGGTGAGGTGACGGACCTGGTCTTCGTGCACGATGTTCCGCATCCCGCCTGTTGGGAGGTGGGTGTCGAACAGGATGACCCCTTTGATGTGCCGATCCTTGAGGAGCTTCACATCGTCTCTGCAGATCGGATCATCGAGCGACGCGCCCCGGATTCCGGTCATGATGCACGCGCCCGCGAGTTCACTCAGGTTCATTGTGGATCACCCAGAATCGGACGGAGTCTGCCGTGATGCTGTTCGATCAGCCGCAATGCTTCATCGAGCGCAACCGATTTCGCGTGCATCACCAGCGCCGGTTTGACGCGCCCATCGGCGCGATCGAGGAGCGTAAACGCGTCGTCGCGTTCCAATCCTGTAATCTGCGAGATGATCCGTGCGGCTCGGTCGCGGAGTTTGTCGTTGGTTGCTCGGAGATCCACCATGAGATGGCCATAGACCTTCCCAGAGTGCACCATCGCGGAGGTGGTGATCATGTTGAGGACCATCTTGGTCGCGGTCCCCGCTTTCATGCGGGTCGACCCGGTGACGACTTCCGCGCCGGTCTCGACCGCGATCAGCACATCACACCACGAGGGCTGGTCGATCGGTGTGCAGGTCAGCATCCCGGTGTTTGCCCCGAGCGATTTGGCGTACTCGACCCCACCCAGCACATACGGCGTCGTCCCACCCGCCGCGATCCCGATGACGGTGTCTTTCGAGTCGATACCCAACTCGTCGAGTTGATGGTGGACCCCGCTCGGATCGTCTTCTTTGTGTTCGGAGGACTTCCGCAGCGCCGAGTCCCCGCCCGCGATGATCCCGATGATCTGGTTTGGATCGCTGTTGAAAGTCGGTGGGCATTCCGAAGCGTCCAGCACCCCCAGTCTCCCGCTGGTCCCCGCGCCGAGGTAGATCAATCGACCACCCATTCCAAGCGACCGGGCGACCATCTCCACAACCCGCTCGATGGACTCGATCTGCTCCTCCACCGCGCCCGCGATCCCGGCATCCGCATCGTTGATAATCCTGAGCGTGTCCGCGATCGATCCAGCGTCCAGATCTAAAGAAGCGTCGAGCCGTTGCTCGGTCTGGAGGTGTCCGCGATTGGGGACGGGGTTGGGGGGTGGATCGTTTGGGGTGGGCATGGTGGCTGGTGGTGAGGGGTCTGGTTTCTGGGTGTGGAAAGCACCCGGAACAGGGATCGAACCTGTGACCTGCGCTTTAGGAAAGCGCTGCTCTATCCAACTGAGCTACCCGGGCTTGGATTCGATTGTATTCCCCGCTGCTCCGGTGCTCATTGGTCAGCGACTACAATCTGAGCCGCGGCCGATGGATGGTTGTGGACCCGGAGCTGAGACTATGAAAGCTGGTATTGTTGGACTCCCCAATGTGGGCAAATCGACCCTCTTCAACGCGTTGACCAACGCGGGCGCGCTGGCCGCCAACTACCCGTTTGCGACCATCGATCCCAACATCGGGATCGTCCCGATCCCTGATCCACGGCTGGGGATTATCCAAGAGTATGTCAAAACACAGAAGATCATCCCGGCAGCGCTCGAACTGGTCGATATCGCGGGACTCGTCCGCGGCGCATCGACTGGCGAAGGCAAAGGCAACGCGTTCCTCGGTCACATCAAGGATGTGGACGCGATCATCCAGGTCGTCCGCTGCTTCGAAAAAGCCCCCGGCGGCGAGGACATCACCCATGTCGAGGGTTCCGTCGATCCGCTCCGTGACATCGAGACCATCGAGCTCGAGCTGATCCTCGCGGATATCCAGACCCTCGAAAACGCGGCATCCAAAGCAAAGCGGAACGCCAAAGGCGGCGACCGCGACGCGATCGCGCGCATGAAGGTCATCGACATGCTCATGCCGATCCTCGAAGCCCAAAAACCCGCTCGCGCCCTGGAACTCAGCGATCCGGACCTGATCAAAGCGGTCAAGCGTTTGACGCTGATTACCGCCAAACCCATCCTGTACATCGCCAATGTCACCGATGACGATCCCAACGGCGAGGGCGAACTCGCCCAGCGTGTCCGAGAGCACGCCGCGTCGGTCGGCGCGGAGATGGTCCCGGTCTGCGCCCGGATCGAGTCCGAGCTGTCGGAGCTTGATGAAGCGGACAAGATCGAGATGCTCGCTGATATGGGGATGGACGAGCCCGCACTCGGGAAACTCGCGCGTGGTGCATACAAGCTTCTGGGATACCAGTCGTACTACACTGCCGGCGAGAAGGAGGTCCGCGCGTGGACCATCCCGCAGGGGTGTAAAGCCCCACAAGCCGCGGGTGTGATCCATACAGACTTTGAGCGTGGGTTCATCCGCGTGGAGTGCTACAGTGTGGATGACCTGATTCAGTACAAGAGCGAGAAGGCAATCAAAGAAGCCGGCAAGCTCCGTATCGAGGGCAAGGGATATGTGATGCACGACGCGGATGTGTGCAACTTCTTGTTTAATGTCTGATTCAGACCGCTCGGGCGATTCAATTCTGCGTATATTCGCTCAGTTCGGATACTTATTCCGCCGATAACATACCTTTCCGCAGACGCAACCCCGGAGCTTTTTGAATGTCCCACTCCAAAGCACCTTCTTGGGATAAAATCGACCCCAAAGCTCCTGCACACGCGAAAATCGTCGCGACACTCGGTCCCGCTTCCGATTCTCCCGAGATGCTCGACAAGCTCATCGAACTCGGTGTGTCGGTCTTCAGACTCAACTTCTCCCACGGCGATCTGTCGGATATGGATGTTCGGATCAAGAATGTCCGCGAAGCTTCACAGCGTTCTGGCCGGTGCATCGCGATTCTCGGTGATCTCCAAGGCCCAAAGATGCGCGTCGGTAAAGTCCCCGACATCGACATCAAAGGCGGGATCGTGGTGAAGACTGGTGATTCTATTGTGTTCTCAAAGGATCAGGGGGAAGCCGCGATTATTGATGGCCGTGCGACTTTCAGCGCGTCGTTCGATCCGTTGTACACCGATGTCCTCCCGGGACAGCGCGTGCTGATCAACGACGGAGCAATCCGGATGCTCGCAGTCGACCACAAACATGGCGAATGGCTCAAATGCAAGGTCACCGTCGGTGGACGCATCACCAGCGCCAAAGGCATCAACCTCCCCGAATCCGATATCAGCGTTCCCGCGATCACTCCACGCGACTGGGAATGCGCCCGCTGGGCCGTGGACAACGGCGTGGACTACCTCGCGCTGTCCTTCGTCCGCACCGCGGAAGAAGTGTATGAGTTGATCAACAAACTCGAAGAATGGTGCACCCCGGACCTGCCGTGGGCTGAGCCCGAAATGTCGCTTCGGATCCCGGTGATCGTCAAGGTCGAGAAACCACAAGCGGTCGAGAATCTCGAAGCGATCATCGAAGCAACCGATGCCGTGATGGTCGCCCGCGGCGACCTCGGTGTGGAGATGGATGTCGCGAAAGTTCCGGTCATCCAGAAGTACATCCTCGAAAAATGCAACGAGCAGGGGAAGCCCTGTATCGTCGCGACCCAGATGCTCGAATCGATGATCGAGTCCCCAAGCCCGACCCGCGCCGAGGCGTCCGATGTCGCCAACGCGGTCTTTGATGGCTGCGACGCGGTCATGCTC
Organism: uncultured Phycisphaerales bacterium; assembly: GCA_963976955.1. GTDB lineage: Bacteria > Planctomycetota > Phycisphaerae > Phycisphaerales > UBA1924 > UBA1924. The sequence continues at coordinate 220,668 of CAXBMD010000001.1, forward strand.
TCCGGTGAAACCGCCGTAGGCAGGTTCCCCGACATCACCGTCGAGACCATGCAACGGATCATCAAGGTCACCGAAGCACGGATGGACGAACTCGCACATAATCAAGGGACACCAGCGGACCTCAAGGAATACCCATTCCGCAGCGCGGCACTCGCGCGTGGTGTCTGGCACATGGCCGAGGAACTCAATGCCAAAGCGGTCGTCGTCTGGTCCCAAGCCGGCGGGATGGCGCGGTACCTCTCGCAGAACAACTTCCGCGTCCCGATCTTCGCGTACACCTCGTCCCCGATCGGATCGCGCCGCATGGCGCTCTTCGGCGGGGTGACCCCGATCCTGACGGACCCGCCACTCAAAGGCAGACTCCGGAACTGGACCGACGAGGTCGAGGACATGCTCGTCGCGCGTGAGATTGTGAAAGATGGCGATCCGGTCTTGCTCGTCGCTGGAAAGCCGCTCGGTGCGATCCTCGCGCAGAGCACCGTCGCGATCCTGCGTGTGGGTGATCCCGCATCCGGATTCCGCGTTGCGGATGACGCTGAGGTTCAGTCGTACTCACCGATCCTGTGATTTGTTCTCAAGGCTTGGCGGACAAAAAGCCCTGAAACACTCTAAAAAGAGACTTGGGATCAGCCGTAAATCGGTTCTATAATAGTGCACCGGGACCTGGGCTCCCGCTGGGACGATTCTTGTCGTTTGCCAGGACTTTCACCGCCCAAGAATGATACGAAGGACAATAGAGATGACCACCGCCCACACCGCCGATGGGACCCAGACCAGCAAGTCGCTGTCCGCTGATCCTTTGAACTTGATTGATGTCGACCATGTCCGTTTCTATGTTGGCAACGCGAAGCAAGCTGCGTATTTCTATGCACACACATTCGGGTTCCGCATCGATCAGATCGCGGACCTCACCACCGGATCGCGCGAAGAAGCGGACTACCTGCTCACGCAGGGCAACATCCGCATCCTCCTGACGACCCCGCTCAACAAAGACCACGAAGCCGCGGAAGAAATCAAGCTCTACGGCGACGGCATCAAGGATGTCTCCCTCACCGTCGAAGACGCGACCGCGGCATACAACCGAGCAATCGAAAACGGCGGCAAGTCCGCACGCGAACCACGCACGATCCAAGACGAGAAGGGCAGCGTCACCGTCGCGTCGATCCATACCTACGGCCGCGTGATCCACACCTTCATCTCCCGCACCGGTGAGTACGCGCACGAGAACCTCCGCAAGGGTGGTCTCTTCATGCCGAACTTCAAGAAGTACGATTCGCCCCTCAACGACTACAACGAGAAGCACCCCTGCGGCCTCATGTTCACCGACCACCTCGTCGGCAATGTCGAAGAAGGCAAGATGAACGAGTGGGTCAAGTGGTACGAGGATGTCCTTGAGTTCAAGATGTTCAAGCACTTTGACGATGCGGACATCTCCACCGAGTTCTCCGCACTCATGTCCAAGGTGATGGCGAGCGGCAACAACCTGATCAAGATGCCGATCAACGAACCCGCCGACGGCGTGAAGAAATCACAGATCCTCGAATACCTCGAATGGCACAACATGATGCCCGGCGTCCAGCACCTCGCGTTCCGCACCAACGACGAGCTGGCGACCGTTGCAGAGCTCCGCAGGCGCGGCGTGGACTTCCTCGACATGCCCGAAACCTACTACGAGAATGTCTGGAAACGCGTCAACGCGATGCTCCAAGAGCACGGCCACGATGTCGTCAAAGAAGACCACCAACGCGTCAAAGACCTCGGCGTGCTCGTCGACGCCGACGACGAGGGGTATCTGCTCCAACTCTTCACCAAACCACTCCAGGACCGCCCGACCTTCTTCATCGAAATCATCTGCCGCCGAGGATCGCAGAGCTTCGGCAAGGGGAACTTCAAGGCGCTGTTTGAGAGCTTGGAACAGGAGCAGGAGCGGAGAGGGAACCTCTGAAAGTGACGACCCCCGCCCGGTCAGATAAACATACGATCATGCAGTTTGACACTGCTGAAGGCTTATTGGAGTATCTACTTCAGCAGCATGGTGCTCAATATGCGAACAAAGATTTTGTTTTTCGTGGTGAACCCAGGAAGTATACATCGGTGTTGTCGCCAATTGACAGAGTCACCATTGACCGATTGCCAAATAGAGCAATTGCAGTTTCCGCGGAGTTAGGGGTAATAGTAGAATTTTGGCAATCTATTCGATTGACACTTCCAATTGAGCAGCATGCATTAGTTGACGATGGAGGATCAATTCTTCCATTAATGCGACACTATGAAGCACCCACGAGACTGCTTGATTGGACAATTTCACCTTGGATTGCAGCGCATTTTTCAGCATGGTCAAATTTGGATGAAGATGGAAGAATACTTTCTTTTGATAGAAATTCAGCATCAATTCATTTGAAACCAAACAGAGGGACTTTAGAATATTTTCAGCCTATCGATTATCGTGGAGTGTCAGTTCCCAAAGTTCTAGTTGATAGTATTTCAGGTCTGGATGATTGGCTAGTTCCTTATCATCACATTGGTCCACAGTTTCCGAGAATTGTATCTCAGCAAGGCATGTTCACTCTCGCTAGCAATCCTTGGATTGATCATTGGGAAATGATTAAAAATCATGAACATGTGGAATCGTATGAGATTCATATTAGAGCTGATATTAAGGCCGGCGTAATGCGTAGGTTGCGTCGAATGGGCATTACTTCAGCTGCCTTGTTTCCTGACCCAGTTGGGATTGGATGGAATGTTCGTGATCGCTTAATATCAGACTTAAATGAAAGATAGTCTTTATATGATTTGAAGGACCCTCAAATACCACGCCAATGAACATCATCCAAAAAATCCGAGACACCGAGACGAAGCTCCGCGCGATCACCGATCCCATGAAGCAGCTCGACTCCTGGCAGCTCCTAGAGCGTCTGCTCGGACGCATGCCTGTGGATCAAGCGGAGCTCGCTCGCGTCTGCAAAGAACGCGACGCGGTTGGGCTTGATGACATGATCCGCCGTCTCGAAGATCCCGAAGCGTTCAAGACCAAGGAAGAACCCCTCCCCGAGTTCACGCAATCGGAGATGAACGACGCGCTCCGCGCGTTCCGTCATCGGATCAAGTACAAGAAGCTCGACGACGAGAGCCGCATCTCCCAGCGGAACCTGACCGGCGGCAAGCAATCGCAAATCGACTCGATGCAACCACCCGGCGCGTCGGAGTTTGACCCGCTCATCTGGAAGGTCATGGTCAACAAAGGCATGCTCATCTACGACGGGCAAGGGTTCTACCACGAGACACCTGCAAAGGGCAATCTCAAGCTCGAGTAGGTTCCTGAGGGGTGTTTCCCCCGGTCGATCTAAGGCTTCTATACTCTCAGGGACCCCGCTCGGCTTGGTGCCTTGCGGGATTCGAAGGGGACGCTTCTGATGTCTATCAATACAGGTCTGATCGATACGACCGAGTTCGACGATGATGGTGCGGTGGTCCGTGTGACGGCTCACAAAATCCACGAACACGAATCGACCCGGCTCATCGAAGAGTTCAAAGCGTTCCTCGCCTCCAGCGGCAAGAGCCGAATCGTCATGGACTACACCGAGGTCGAGTTCGTTTCCAGCGCCGGTCTGGGCGCGATGATCACCACCTCCCGCGTCGCGGTCGAGGGCGGCGGCAAGATCGTCCTCACCGGGATCAACGAGAATGTGATGCAGGTCATGAAGCTCACCAAGCTCGACCGATTGCTCAAAATAGAAAAGACCCTCGCGAAGGCGCAGAAGGTCGTTCTCAAGTAATCAGGTTGTTTGTCCTGCTATTGGGCTTAGTCGCGTGACTGCAGCTTGGACAGCAAACGGAGCAGCTCGATGTAGAGCCAGACGATGGTGACCATGAGTCCCCACGCGCCGACCCATTCCATGTACTTGGGGGCACCCGCTTTGACATTCGCTTCGATGTACTGGAAATCCAGCAGCAGGAACAGCGACGCGAGGGCGACGCAGAACCCGGTGAATCCGATCCCCATCATCCCGGTGTCCGCGAACCCGTTCCAGATCCCGACGCCGAACATCTGGAGCAGGTAGAGCAACCCGACATAGATCGCAAGACCGATCCCTGCGGTGATGATGATCTTCTGGACCAATGCGCCAACACGGAGAATCCCGGTCGCGTATCCGACGAGCATCCCCGCGGTCACCCCAAAGGTCGCCAAGACCGCTTGGAGGATGAGCGTCTGCATCGAGTTGCTTTCGTTTGGATTCGCGCTCTCTCCAAGGAACTGCATCGGGATGATGTAGCTCGCGGCACCGACAAACACGCCTTCAAGCACGGCATGGATCGGTCCCAAGAACCGTGCGGTCTTGGGTTTGGAGTAGATGATAAAGGACGCGACCAATCCGAAGATGAGCGATCCGATGATCAAAGGATAGATGTATTTGGTGATCGGCCCGCCGTTGACCATCTGCTGCCAGGTGTAGACGCCGACGCCCGCGACGATCGAGAGCAGGATCGCCGTCGCGGTGACGGTGCCACCGATGGTCATGGTGCTGGATTCGCTCTTGGCGATCTGGTCCATGCCGAACTTGGAGTCCGGCTGGTCGAACGCGCCGAATGCTGGGTTGCGAGATTTAAGTGCGGTCATATGGTCATTCTCCGTTGGGAGGTGGTTTCTGAATCTGATCTACCTTAGTAGGGATCGGCTATTGGTCATTTTAGACTGTATCTACGATGTGAAATACGATCCGAAATCAAGCTTTGTTCGCTCTGGGAGCGTCAGAATCGGGATTGCACGCGAGCACAAGCACCCGGAGCGTTTCCGCGATCGACCACGCTTGAGCCGGACACCCATCGGGTTTGAACTTTCCAGCAGCATCGGGCTGAGCGTCGTAGATCTCGTGGATCTGTCCGACGCTGTCGGTGGTCATGCGGGATGCCAGTTCGGTGAGCCGTTGGATGGTGGTGGTGCGGGAAACATCGTCGAACCCGCGCGTCCGCATCAGCGCCTCACACGCGGGACCAAGCAACCAAGGCCAGGCCGTCCCGTTGTGGTACGCCTCGTCGCGATCCATCAGGGTTCCGGTGTAGTGTGGGCAGTACTGCAGGTCGCTCGGCGAGAGGGTCCGCACCCCGACCGGGGTGATGAGCGAATCCCAGACCGCGCGAATCGAGTCGTCCCGGATTGCGATCGGGAGCTGCACCGCTGGGAGCGACAACGCGAACACTTGGTTTGGTCGCAGCTCGGTCGAAGGCTCCCAGTGCAACGCGCGCGTGTGGTTGAGCGGGATCAGGCAATCCGCGAGTCCAATCGCAGGCCCCGTCGTCATCAACGATTGGACGGACGACTGGGCAAAGTCCGCTTGATCCAAGAGCAGAGCCGCTCGGGTTGGATCGATCAGACGAGTGTATGAACGCAGTGCGTTGATCCAGAGTGCTTGGATTTCGATGGGTTTGCCGTGTCTTGGGGTGAAGGTGACCCCGTTGCGCTGCGCGTCCATCCAGGTGAGCTGCGTGTCCTCGCTCCCCGCAACGATGAGTCCGTCGGCGGGATCAACATGAATGTTGTGGATCGTGCCAGTCGAGTACGCGCGGATGATGTCGGCGCACGCGTCATCAAGTTCGGCGGGGAGTGGTTTCCCGGTCGCGTTGCACCACTGGGCGCACGCGTGGATGAACCAGAGCGACGCATCGACGGTGTTGAAGTGCGCCGGTCCCGCGTGGTCGTCGAAGCGGTTGGGGATCAGTCCGTGCTTTCGAGCGTCCGCGAAGGTCATGAGCGTGTTGAGCGCTTCGTCGTGCCGACCGGTGATCAGCAGCAGTCCCGGAAGCGCGATCATCGTGTCGCGTCCCCAGTCGCTGAACCAGGGGTATCCAGCGATGATCGAGGTCGAGATGCCGTCTTTGATCCCGCGATCGACGACATACGCATCAGCCGCGGCTGCGAGCCGAGCGATGGTCTCGCGTGTCTGTGGATCGGTCGGATTCCCCGCTGCGGTGAGCGCATGGTCGATCGACGAGTGAAGCCGCGATGCTTTGCGATCGGCGAGAGCATTCCAGTCCACCGTCCCGATCGGTCCATCGCTCAGCTCGATCTGGATCGTGTGCGAGACACCCTTGCGGATCTCCACCCGCCAAAGTCCCGGCGAGTACAGATCTTCGGTATCTGGCTGACCCCGCAAGGTCTCATGATCGAGCGTAATACCGGTGTACATCGTTTCCCGCTGGTGCCAATCGATGTGCAATCCACGCAGGTTCACCGCGAGCGATTCTCGCTCGACGCGGACGCCTTGGACCGCGGGTTCTTCGAGGGTCGAGCATTCAAAGTCCGCAATCGAAGCACTCCCCGGATGGTTGAGTTCATGGAAGTCCCGCATCGCCAGCAGTGGGGTCAGTTCGATGGACGCATCCACCGGCGACTGGATTTCATAACTCAGCGAGCACGCGTTGATCCGATCACCAGCGATCAGCGTCTTGCGGATCGAGATCGCGCCCTGCTGGGTCGGGATGTGGTAGGTCCAGACGCATGCACTGTCCGACCGCTCATACCCCGCCAGTCCCGGCATGGTCGCTGGAGCGGACGCATCGTCCGAAAACCGGAACCGGGTCAGCCGGACCGCGAGCTCAGGTGTGCAGCAATGTTCTTGGCTGATCCGGACGCATTCGTCCATCGCGGAAACAAGATTCGCTCGCTGGACCGGGGGGGATTGGCTCGCGATGAGGAGGCCGTGGTACCGCCGGCGAGGGGTCGCGTCGATGGACCCCATCGCGAAAGACCCGTTGCCCATCGTCAGCACCCACTCTGCGTCCGCAGCGAATCCGGCCCCCGACTTTGGAGCAGATGGTTCCCACGAAAGAGGAGCCAACGCAGCGGGAGATTCAGATTGATCTGGTTTTGTCATACTCTTCACACCAAAAGCGTAGACAACCGACCACCACCCTGCGATACTCTCTCATGGAGCACCCCCAAAAACAACCATTCGGCGTCAACCCCAAGATCGTCATGGAAGGCATCACCTTCGATGATGTCCTGCTCATCCCGCAAGCATCCAGCGTGATGCCTGGGAATGCGATCACGACCACGCGACTGACCAAGTCCATCCTGATCAACACCCCCCTCGTGTCCGCACCGATGGACACCGTCACCGAATCCGCGCTCGCGATCGCGCTGGCGCAGGAGGGTGGCATCGGGATCATCCACAAAAACCTGTCCATCGAAGACCAAGCACGCGAGGTCGCAACAGTCAAACGCTCCGCCAACGGCGTGATCACCGACCCCATCACGCTCGGACCGACCGATACCGTCGCAAAGGCAATCGAACTGATGCACGCGCACAATGTCTCCGGATTCCCGATCACCGAAGACGGCTCCGACGACCTCCGTTCCAAGGGCAAACTCCTCGGCATCCTCACCCGCCGAGACCTCAAGTTCGCATCCAACCACAACACCCCGATCAGCGATGTGATGACCAAGGACAATCTGGTCACCGCACCAGCAGGAACAACCCTCCTGCAAGCGGAGCAGATCCTCAATGAGCACAAAGTCGAGAAACTGCTCTTGGTTGACGACGAGAAGTGCTTGTCGGGACTGATCACCATGCGGGACATCGAACGGCTCAGCCAGTTCCCCAACGCATGCGTTGATGATCGCGGACGACTCCGCGTCGGTGCCGCGGTCGGTCCGAATCAGTTCGATCGCGTCGAAGCGCTGCTTGAAGCGGAAGTCGATGTGCTCGTTGTGGACACCGCCCACGGCCACTCCGCGCCGGTCATCGACACGGTCCGCGAGATCAAGAAACGCTACACCATCGATGTGATCGCGGGAAACATCGCGACCGCCCAAGCCGCGATCGCACTCGCGGAAGCGGGCGCGGATGCGGTCAAGGTCGGGATTGGTCCCGGATCGATCTGCACGACCCGCGTTGTGACCGGGGTCGGGATGCCTCAGATCACCGCGATTATGAACGCGGTCGAAGGACTCGCGTCGATCGGATCGGACATTCCGGTCATCGCTGATGGCGGGATCCGCTTGAGCGGGGACATTGCCAAAGCAATCGCCGCAGGTGCAGATTCAGTGATGCTCGGATCGCTGTTCGGTGGTCTTGACGAATCCCCAGGTGAACTCGTCATCTCCGGCGGGCGTCGATTCAAATCCTACCGAGGGATGGGCTCAGAAGGCGCGATGGGCGCAGGGTCCGCAGACCGCTACCGCCAGTCCGACAAGATCGGACTGGGAGGCAAGCAGATGCAGAAGTTTGTTCCTGAAGGCGTCGAGGGATTGGTGCCGTATCGTGGATCGCTTGCAGAGTTCTCCTACCAGCTGGTCGGTGGTCTGAGATCCGCGATGGGATACTGCGGCTGCGCGACGGTCGAAGAGTTCCGCACGCACGCCAAGTTCGTCCGTGTCTCGGGCGCGACGGTTGTTGAGAATCATCCCCACGACATCCGGATCACCAAAGAATCCCCAAACTACACGCACGCCCAGTCGCGCCTGTAGAACAGTGTTTGATCATTCGATCTCTTTGTCTGCGCGGAGGATGCGCTCTGCATCCGAAGGGGTCATCGAGCCCTCCGCTACATATGCTGCGAGTTCGCGTTTGGTTTTTTCTCGTTCCTTGGTGCCCGCGAATCCGGTCAGGGTCCCGAACAGGATCGCGATAACCGCAACCAGCCCGCCAACTCCAAAGACAATCGCAACGACCAGATTATCTCCCAAAGCGGTGATGATTGCAGAAGCGTCTTCCTGAGCAAGGGTTTGGGAAAGTGTCATCGATGCGAGTGTGGGTGACATGGTGGGTCCTTCAAGAGTGCGTGGTTAGAGAATTGGATCCTCATGAGCGGGGGCGATTAGTCGACTGATGCTTTCTTGCCCGCTGCGATGAGCCGTTCACCTTGTTCGGGGGTCATCGAACCCTCGGCGACATACGCCGCGACTTCGCGTTTGGTTTGCTCTCGTTCTTTGCTCTTGGACATCGCGTGGATGATTCCCAGCATCGCGAGGAAGCCCAAGATCCCTACGAAAATGACCATTGCAAGATTAGTGTCCATTGCGTTCTCCGGTTGGTCGGCTCTTGCAGAGCGCTCTATTGATTGGTGGTTTTTATGAGTGAATCAGTATCAGTTGCAGCCGCGGCGTTTGCCCGATGCGAGGAGCCGCTCCCCTTGTTCAGGGGTCATGGACCCCTCCGCGATGTACGCCGCGATTTCTCGGCGTGTGCGTTCGCTCGCGATCCCGGTCACCGTCCGTGCCAATGCCTTGACCAAAACGATCAAGACGATCGCCGATGCGATCAGGGTCGGGAGGTAAATGTCTTCGTTGTTGATGAACGAATGAACCAGACTTTCCATAGTGCTTCTCCAGTCGAGTCTTCAGGGTGGGCATGTCCAACCGAACCCGATCTCGCATCACAGTATTGGGAATCCCAATCGCCGTCTTTCAATATCATATCGACCAATGCAAAAACCGAGAAGAAAGTTCTTTGGTTTCATGCAAGATCAGGATTCAGGAGCGAATTTCGCCGCTCAATCCTCGCCTCTCAGGGCCCGCTCGACCATCGCGAGCCAGACTGAGTAAAACCCAAACGCTTCAGGCGTGCGTTTTTTCGAGCTGTGTCGGCTGCCACCGGATTTGAGCCGGATCCGCTCGGGAGGATTGAACTCCGCGAACCCACGATCTATCCGCACGCCGGGAATGTAAGGCTCAAGCAGCTCGATCGGATCGGGGGGCGCGAGCAGCGACGGACGATCGTCCGCATCTTCGAGTGATCGGATCAGCGTCCGCTGTCCCGTCAATCGAAGCAAGCGGGGTTTGCCATCGATGCTCAGGTGGATGTCCAGCATCTCCTTGGTGCGTGTCCGTTCCGTGGTGGTCTTCCGTACTCCAGAGGTCAGCTGCGACGCCATGTTCGACGCTGCGGACCCGAACCGATAGTGGCCAAGCGATCGGCGTTCTACATCCACATTGGTCTCGGTGTATCGAGCGGTCCCCGAGACGACCAAGCGGATGTCGTCTGTCGTGAAGGTCCACGCCGGCTCGTCGTTGTCGTCGGTCGCAAAGGAAGTGGGGTGGGTGTCCGGGAACCGAACAACTCTTTTGACCGGCTCAGGCACGGGATACAAGGACATCACATCCTCGTCGATCGCCACCGCGAGCACACCCAGCTTGTGGAGCACGCGGAGGATCTCGTCGCTGATGATCGAATCGACCATCCCCACGACGGTCGGCGGATCCACCTTCGCTTCCAGAACCGCTTTCTCATGCTCCATGCCGACCGAAGCGACCAGCGCCTCGACGCGATCGTCGAAGGCATACCCGCTCGGCCAGCCGAGGATGGAGAGGTACGCTTTGAACTCAGATGGGGAACTCATTGACCCATGGTACACAATATTCGGACCAATCGGAATAGGATTCCCCATGAGCACCGATTCCCAACCGTCGAACCATCAGAGTCCGATCGCCCAGCAACGATGCCTGAACCCGGACTGTGGGTCCACATTCCCGGTCCACGAGGTCCGCCTCGCGTGCTCAGGCTGCGGCGAGATGCTCGACATCGTCTACGACTGGGACCAAGCATGGCCCAAAGAGCAACGCGATTGGTCCTTGTTCGAGAAGCGTGGTTCAACCTTTTTGCCACGCGTCGCCGCTGGGGGTGAGCATGTGACCGAATCCATGCTCGATTTCTCAGGTGTCTGGCGCTTCCGCGAGCTGCTCCCGTTTTGGAAGCACGCCAAGGGGGGGCAATCCGACATCGTGACGGTCGGAGAAGGACGGACCAACCTCCAGCAAGCGGACCAGCTCGCTCAGCACATCGGGTTCGATCATGATCAAGGGGGTCGGCTGTACCTGCAGTATGAAGGATTCAACCCGTCCGGGTCGTTTAAGGATAACGGGATGACCGCCGCGTATACGCACGCGCGGATGGTGGGCGCGTCGAAGGTTGCGTGTGCTTCGACTGGGAACACCAGCGCGTCGCTCGCGATGTACGCATCGCTCACGGGCATGAAAGCGTATGTGTTCATCGGCGAGGGCAAAATCGCGTATGGCAAGCTCTCACAAGCACTTGACTACGGTGCGACGACGCTGCAGGTCGCTGGGGATTTCGACGCGTGCTTGGCGCGGGTGCGGGAGATCGCTGAAACTCGTCCAGAAGTGGGGGTCTACCTGATGAACTCGGTTAATCCCTTCCGCTTGGAGGGCCAGAAGACGATCATGCTCCGGATCCTCGAAGGCTTGGACTGGGAAATCCCGGACTGGATCATCGTGCCGGGTGGGAACCTCGGGAACTGCTCCGCGTTTGCCAAAGCGTTCTCCGAGCTCAAAGAACTGGGGATGATCGATCGGATTCCCCGATTGGCGATCATCAACGCCAAAGGGGCTCGGACACTGGATCGGATCGTCAACGAGCAAGGGATCACCTGGAACGGCGGCCGCTACGACAAATCAGCGGTCCACGCGGAGTATGAGCGGATGGATCGGGAGAATGAGCGTGCGGACACCGTCGCGAGCGCGATCGAGATCAATCGTCCCGTCAATCTCCCCAAAGCGCTCCGTGCGCTCGACATCATGGACGGCGTTGTCCGCAGCTACGACGACGAAACCATCGTTGAGCACAAAGGGATGGTGGGTCGGTTCGGGTTCGGATGCGAACCCGCGAGCGGGGCATCGGTCGCGGGGGCGCGGTATTTGATGGAAGAGGGTGTGATCAAGCCGACGGATCGGGTCGCGTGCGTTCTGACGGGACATCAGCTCAAAGATCCGGATGTGACGGTGGGGTACCACACCGGGCTGCCGACCAAGAAGGCTCAGCAATGGCTCGGCGAGCAATCGCCGGGGGCGGTTGGGGGATCGGCGAATCGACCGATCCGCGTCGCGGATGATCTGGAAGCGATCATCAACGCGATGGGGCGTTGATGATCAGTGAGACCAACCGATTGGGAAGCTGCTGCGGTAAGCAGTCGTAGAGAAGGTCGCCCATCTCGGGTCGGCTCTGAAGCCGAGGGTCTACCCACCCGGCGTCGATTTGGGATTCTCAGACAGCGCTGAAGAATCCGCGTTGGATTAAAAACGGACGCGGGCTCTCGCCTTCCCGCGTCCGAAGGTGGGCAGCCACATTGGCTGCTCCCCTCCCGAAACCCCGGAGAGGCGGTGTGCCCCGCCGGGGGGGTTTCCAAACAGGTTGGGGACATTGACGATCCTGCCTGGAAACCAAACGACTCATTCACTGCCAAGTTAAGGAGTTGTTCGTTGCTCTGAATGTGATGGCTCTTTCGAGCCCAAGTGTTCTGGTATTCTATGGTTTTTGTTTGGTCTTGCTGTGTTCTGGTGATTGGATCTCGTGGTTCAATCAGCTTCCTTGTGGAATGAGTTGGATCGAACAGACTATTCGGATTCAGTCTTGAATCGGATGCAATAGCTGCCAGAAGAAAATGAATCAAACGCCTATTTGTTGCCAATAAAGCCATGCGACAACTGGAATAATACCTATAAAACGCTTCTGGGATGTTCAAAAACAAGGTTGAAAAATTGAAATGATCTGTATTGGTATTTCGTAACCTTTTTTGATTCGCGCGTGAAACCAGTCGGTACTTCTCAATCGAGGAACCCGAACAAAGATTGAGATTGTACAAGTGATTTGGTGCCTGGAATGGAAATCAATCTGCTCAAATTGAAGCGCTCAACGGAGATTGTGCTTGTGGAATGGGTCGAACTGGTGGTACATTAGCGGATTCAAGGCTGTTAGAGGATGTCGTGGTCCGATCGCCAAGATTCGTGAGGTTTTGTGAGGGTACACAAATGAAGAAGTCATTGATTCCCGGAATGGGTCTGTTTTTCGCATGCACAGTGGTGATGGCATCTGAGCCATTGTCTTTTTCTGAGCAGGGGTTGTTCCGCGGGATTTTTCACACGAACATCAGCTCGAGTGCCAACTCCTTGGGGCAGGGCATAGGGCTACTGGATCTGGATGGGGATGAAGATCTGGACATCGTCCTGGGCGGTGCCGCGGGCGGGATCGTCAATATCTACGAGAACGACGGCACTGGTAATTTTACCAATAAGAATCTGGTTGCCAATATTGCCCCCATTATGTGCTCGACGGTGAGTGCCGCGGATTTCGACAACGATGGGGATCAGGACCTCTTCATTGGTGGGTGGCTCCAATCGAGCAAGCTTTACCGGAACGATGGGAACTTCGTGTTCACTGATGTTTCCGCGGCTGCGGGTGTTGATGTGATTCTCGCGGCGACGGGCGCCTCTTGGGCCGATTTCAACCAAGATGGGTTTATGGATTTGTATGTTGCCGCGCGGACTGGAGCGAACGCGAACTACGAGCGCAATCGATTCTTTGTGAACAACGGCGACGGTACCTTTACCGATCGTGCCGTGGAGTTGGGTGTTCAAGCTGGGATCGATCCCACGCTGGTCTCAGCGTTCTTTGACTTCGATCGCGATGGGGATGATGATCTCTATCTCGGAACGGATAAAGGCACCTCGCAGAACTGGTGGAATCGGCTGTACCGCAATGACGGGGACTCATTTACAGAAATCACCGGCGATGCAAACGCGTACGCGTACATCGATTGCATGGGGATCGCGGTCAGTGACCTGAATAACGATTCCTACTTTGATGTGTACCTGACGGATATCCAGCGCAATGTGCTGTACATGCAAGACGGCGAAGGTGCGTTTGTCGACATGTCCGATGCGGCTGGGGTCACCTCTGGAGCAATCGGGTGGGGGACGGTCTTTGCGGATTTTGACAACGATTCGTTTCCGGACCTGTTTATGTGCAACATGAACGCCGCCAACAGTTTGTATCGGGGCAAGGACATGATGGATTGGCCGATGGTCGATGAGGCTTCCCAAGCGGGGGTTGGGTTGACGGGAACCTCGTACTGCGTTGCCGTTGGGGATGTGAACAACGACGGGCTGTTGGACATGCTTGTGGGGATCACGAACAGCAATACGAAGCTGTACATCAACCAGAGCCCTGATGCAGCGAACAACCACATGCTTCGGCTCAAACCGATCGGTGGGACGGTGAATCCGCTGGCGGTGGGGACCTGTTTCAACATCCACGCGAACGGCAAATGGCAGGCAGTCGAGGCGCGGGCCGGGGTGAACTACAAGTCCAGCGAGGGGCGGACGGTTCAGGTCGGGCTCGGGACGGATACCGAAGCGGGAATCATCGATGTGGTCTGGCCCGGCGGAGAGACCCGTCGACTGACCGGGGCGCCTGCGGACCGGGCTTGGTCGATTTACCAAGAATCGCGTCTTGGGGATGTGAACAATGACGGGAAGGTCGACTGGTTTGAGCGGTTGGCTGCTCAAGCGGCGTTTACTGGTCCTGGTGTCAAAATCGAGCCTGGCGCTGAGATCTTCGATATGGATGGCGACTTTGACATCGACGACCTCGATCTGAGCGCGATGGCTCCGTGTCCAGCGGATATGAACGGCGATGGGGGGCTGAACTTCCTCGATGTTTCGATGTTTCTGAGTGTTCAGGCCGATTTTAATGGAGATGGTTCGTTCAACTTCCTTGATGTCTCCGGATTCCTTCAGGCATTCGGGGCTGGTTGTCCATAAAGGGTTGGTGTTGGTTGTCGGATTTGGTATACTGACCCCAGTTCACGCAGCGTTTCAGAAGAAGAGGTCTATGAAATGAATCGATTCACAGTTGCCGTCGCAGGTCTTTCATCTGCTGTCATGCCCGCCCTAGCTGGTGGGACTTACAGCATCCCGTGGTCCACTATTGATGGCGGCGGCGTGATCAACTCGTCCGGCGGCGGATACACCCTGAGCGGCACCATCGGTCAACCCGATGCGAGCAACGCGATGACCGGTGGGTCGTATTCCCTGACCGGCGGATTCTGGGCTGGTATCGGTTCGGGCGTGCCTTGTCCCGCGGACCTGACCGGGGATGGCAGTCTGAACTTCCTCGATGTTTCCGCGTTCTTGGCGGCGTTTGGCAACATGGATCCGGTTGCGGACTTCAGTCAGGATGGCTCGTTCAACTTTCTCGATGTGTCCGCGTTCTTGCAGGCATACGGGATGGGTTGCCCATAAGTATTTTGCGTTCACGGTTCGCAACGATTTAGTTCAAGAGGTCCAGCACGCTCGGGGAATCGAGCGGGGTGATCTCGTAGACCCGGACCGATTGCACGGATTTCTTGAACACATGTAGGTCTGATCCCGGTTGCGCTTTGGGTGCGGGGAGTCCGCGCGGGACGAACGCGACGAGGATGCGAGTGCCTTCTGGGGTTTGCGCCATGAGGATGCGGGTTGTGGGGACCTTGGTGGGTCTGCCTGGATTGTAGTTTTTGCCGAGGTATCTCCATCCGACGAGCTGGATCGGGGTCTGGAAATCAACTGTGATTGGTTTTCCAAACGATTCTTGCGTGTACGCGACAAACTTCTCGGGTGAATCACACACGATCTGAGGCTCAAAGGCCGTCGTGATCTGGCGATACACATTCTGGGTATCAAACACGGCTTTGGGCTGGCTCGGATTCATATACAGGAACAGCGCGGTTGTGATGGCAAGAATCGCGGCGTAGGAGATCCAGCGGCGTGGGGAAGTCTTTGTTGTTTGCTTTGGCTCCAGTACCAGCGGCGCAGAAGTGGGTTCCTGCGCGATGCGGATCAATGAGGTGTTCATCGCGTTGAGCGCGTCCAATCGGGATTGGATTGCGGGATCGGATTCGAGAATGGCTTTGAAGTCCGCGAGTTGTTGCGGATCAAGGTCTCCGTCAAGGTAGGCGAAGATGAGCTCGTCATGATTCTTTGGAGGATTGGTCATGGCGTGCTCCTTTCCGTCGTGGCGTTCGTTTCCTGCAAGAGATCGAGCATCAGTGTCCGAGAGCGGAAGACATGGCTGCGAGCGGTCGCTTCGGGGATGTCGAGGATGGCTCCGATTTCGCTGTAGGAATGATCGAGTACTGTTCTCAGCAGTAAGCATGCACGCTGGTTCGGGTTCAGGACCCCCAGGGCGTCCCGGATGCGTTGGTCGAGGGCGAACGGAGCGTCAAAGTCCGGTCCGATCGGGCTTGCTCCGGGATTGGTTGTGTGTGTCGGCATCGTGGTTGAAGTTCGGGGTGTCGATTTTGGGATTCGTGTGAATATATTCAAAGTTCGGGATCGACGGCGTTGTTCGGATCGTCTTTGGTTGCGAGCGACCCCTCGCACGATGGTTGCGGTCCACGCGGAGAAGTTGGTGCCTGGGGTGAACTGGTCGAGTTTGGAGAGCGCGATGATGGCGCTGTGCTGGACGATGTCGTCTGCGAGATCGAACCCACATTCTGAAGCGGCGACCAGGCGCAGCGTCCCCCGGGCCCCTTCAAAGAGCGTTGCAAACGCATTGGCATCGAGTTGTGTGGATTCGGTGGTATCCAATCGTGTCCAGTGTCTGTGCAGCTTTGGCCGAGGGATCTGACTCCGCTTCATACTAATCGAAATCGATCGGTTTATGTTCAGTGCTGACACGATTCAGAGGTTCACTCGTGGTGGATCTGTTGCGGATTCTGGTGAATTTATCAGAAAGCCGCAACATTGGGGTGATCATCAGACCTTTGTTTGTGACGCGTTCTGATGCGTGTAGTGGATCACATACAACAATGAAGGAGAGAGCAGAAATGAATATGAAAACAATCATGATGGGCGTGGGATTGACGATTGCATCGCTGGCACCAGCGCAGACGACGGAAGTCTCGCCGAGTGTGTTCCGGGTGGAATCCGGAGTTGACTTTGAGATGATTAACGCTGGTGCGTCGGACTTCTTGTTCAGTTGGACCGATTCGAGCGGGAGTGTGGTCGACGAACCAGACCCGACGCTGATTTTAACCGCTGGCGAGATCTACACCTTTCGACGGACGACCGGGTCGCATCCGTTTGTGATCACCGATGATTCGCTTCCGGTATCTGGTACGGATGGTGCGTACCAGCGTGACACCTTTGATGGTGCGGTGATCGACGCCGCGACGCTGGGGCCGATCGCGGACTTTACTGCGGACCCTGCGCCGACCAAGGACTTCATTGAGTGGTCGTTGACTGGTCAAGAGATTGGCGATTATTTCTACTCTTGCCGGGTGACCGGGCACATCGGGATGGTGGGTCGTATCGAGGTCGTCGCTGGCGATGTGATCAATCCGTGTCCTGCGGATTTGACCGGGGAAGGGGATTTGAACTTCCTCGATGTTTCTGCGTTCCTGAGTGCGTTTGGTTCGATGGATCCGGTCGCGGATTTCCAACCTGATGGGAACTTCAACTTCCTCGATGTCAGCGCGTTCCTCGCGGCATTCGGTGATGGTTGCCCGTAACCGACCTCTATATGTGACTACGAGAGACGGACGCCCTGGCTTGCTGGGGCGTTCGTTCATTTTTGGTGGTTTCGAGTACACAATTTGCGATTTGCATCAAAAGAAACCATGCATCGCGTATATCGTATTGGGTTGAGTTTTCGCTGTGAATGCTGATGGTTCGGCACGCTGAGCGGATGCCTCGATCTCGAGAGACGCACCATGACCATTCTGATTACCGGGGGAGCGGGTTTCATCGGATCGAACTTCGCGATCGATTGGCTGGCGTCGAGCGACGAACGGATCGTGAATCTTGACAAGCTGACTTATGCCGGGAATCTTGAGAACTTGCAATCGCTTGAGGGCGATGATCGTCATCAGTTTGTGCATGGCGACATCGGTGATGCGGAGTTGGTTGGGAGGTTGCTTCAAGAGCACCAGCCGAGAGCGATCATCAACTTCGCGGCGGAGTCTCATGTGGACCGTTCGATTGAAGGGCCTGAGGAGTTCATCAATACGAATGTCGTCGGGACTTCGCGGCTGTTGCAAGTGAGCAGAAAGTACTGGGAAGGGCTTGGGGGAGATGCGAGATCAGCGTTTCGGTTTGTGCATATTTCGACGGATGAGGTGTATGGATCGCTTGGGCCTAGCGATCCTGCGTTTACTGAGACCAATCGCTACGAACCCAACAGTCCGTACAGCGCGAGCAAGGCGGCGTCGGACCACATGATCCGTGCGTACTTTCATACCTACGGGTTTCCTGTGGTGACGACGAACTGTTCGAACAACTATGGGCCATACCAGTTTCCAGAGAAGTTGATCCCGCTGATCATCCATAACGCAATCTCCGGAAAGGATCTCCCGATTTACGGCGATGGTCAGCAGATCCGTGATTGGTTGTTTGTTGCGGATCACTGCAGCGCGATCCGCCGTGTGCTTGAAGCGGGAACGCTCGGCGAGGTGTACAACATCGGCGGGCTCAACGAGAAGCCGAACATTGAGATTGTGCACACGCTGTGCGCGATGCTTGATGAGCTGCGACCCAAAGCGGATGGGAGTTCGTATACATCGCAGATTGTGTTCGTCAAGGATCGGCCTGGGCACGATCGGCGGTACGCGGTGGATGCTTCGAAGATTGATCGTGAGCTTGGATGGCGACCCGCGATGACCTTTGAAGAAGGTATCCGAAAGACGGTCGAGTGGTACCTCGCCAATCACCAGTGGGTATCGAACATCACCAGCGGCGAGTACCGGCAGTGGGTTCAGAGGCAGTATTCATGAAGCTGTTGCTGCTGGGCGCGGATGGTCAGGTCGGGTGGGAGCTGCGGCGGTCGCTTGCTCCGCTTGGGGAAGTGGTCATTGGGGATCGGGCATCGGTCGACTTTGAAGACTTGGATGGGTTGCGACAGGCGGTGCGTGCATCGGGTGCGGATGTTGTGGTGAACGCCGCGGCGTACACTGCGGTGGATCGTGCGGAGAGTGAGTCTGAACTGGCAACGCGGATCAACGCGGATGCGCCGGGGGTGATCGCGGAGGAGTGCGAGCGGTTGGGGGCGCTCTTGGTGCATTACTCAACGGATTATGTGTTTGATGGGGAGAAAGATTCGCCGTATGTCGAAACGGATGCGCCGAATCCGCGGAGTGTGTATGGATCGACGAAGCTGCTGGGTGAGCAGGCGATCCAAGCGAGCGGATGCAGGCATTTGATTTTCCGGACAAGCTGGGTCTACAGCGATCGGCGGAGCAACTTTGTGCGAACGATTCTTCGATTGGCGCGTGAGCGCGAGTCGTTGTCGATTGTGTCGGATCAGATCGGTGCGCCAACAAGCGCGGCGTTGATCGCGGAGGTGACGGCGCGGTGTATTGAACCAGCGGTGAACGCGGATGGGCCTTCGGGTTTGTTTCATCTGACACCAGCAGGTGAGACCAGTTGGCACGGGTTTGCGAGCTGCTTTCTTGAACTGGCGCGGAGTGGTGGGATGGAACTCAAGGCGGATGAGATTCGTGCGATCGGGACCGATGAGTTTCCGTGTGCCGCGACGCGTCCGATGAACTCGCGGCTGTGCTGTGACAAGATCCGTGATGCGTTCGGGGTTGAGCTTCCCGAGTGGCGTTTCCATGTGCGGGAGTTGATTGCTACGATGCCCCAGCAGGAGAACGCATGAATCGCAAGGGTATTATTTTGGCGGGTGGATCGGGGACGCGGCTGTATCCGTCGACGCAGGTGGTGTCGAAGCAGTTACTTCCGGTGTATGACAAGCCGATGATTTATTATCCGCTCTCGACGCTGATGCATGCGGGGATCCGTGAGATTCTGGTGATCTCGACGCCTCAGGACACGCCGAGGTTTCAAGAGTTGTTTGGGGATGGGTCGCAGTGGGGGCTTGATATCCAGTTCGCGGTACAGCCTTCTCCTGATGGATTGGCGCAGGCATTTCTAATCGGGGAGTCGTTCATCGGGGATTCGCCCTCGGCGTTGATCTTGGGCGACAACATTTACTATGGGCACTCGATGCACTCGCTGCTGAGCTCGGCGAGCAATCAAGCTTCGGGCGCGACGGTGTTCGCGTACCATGTCAACGAACCCAATCGCTACGGCGTGGTCGAGTTCGACAAACAGGGCAAGGCGATCAGTTTAGAAGAAAAGCCCAAAGAACCCAAATCGAACTATGCGGTGACGGGGTTGTATTTTTATGACAACGATGTCGTGGGTCTTGCGAAACAACTCTCGCCATCCGCGCGTGGGGAGCTTGAGATCACGGATCTGAACCGGATGTATTTAGATCGCGGCGATCTGACGGTTGAGCGGATGGGCCGGGGGTACGCGTGGCTCGATACCGGGACGCATGAGAGCTTGCTTCAAGCGCATCACTTTGTGCAGACCATCGAGCAACGCCAGGGACTCAAGATCGCGTGCCCCGAAGAGATCGCGTATCGGCGCGGATGGATTTCTGAAGAAGGTGTTCTGAAGATTGCTGAGCGGATGAAATCCAATGAGTACGGGCAGTACCTACTTCGCGTGCTCAAGGAGCCGGAGAACGAATGAACGCGACCGAGCTGGCCATCCCGGGCGTGTTTGTGCTTGAACCCAAGGTGTTCGGGGACGAGCGAGGTTTTTTCTATGAGAGCTTCAACGCGGATGTGTTCGAGCAACTGACCGGTCGATCGACCGACTTTATTCAAGACAACCATTCCCGATCGGCGCGGGGGGTGCTTCGTGGGTTGCACTTCCAGCTTGCGCCCAAGGCACAGGCGAAACTTGTTCGAGTTGTTCAAGGCGAGATCTTCGATGTCGCGGTGGATGTCCGTCCGGAATCAAAGACCTTTGGCAAATGGGTCAGCCAAACACTCTCCGCGGAGAACAAGAAGCAGATGTGGATTCCCGAAGGGTTCGCGCATGGGTTCTTGACGCTTTCGGAGACCGCTGAGGTCTTGTACAAAACCAACGGGTTGTACGCGCCGGAGTTTGAGCGGTGTGTGCTGTGGAATGATCCGAGTATCGGGATCGACTGGCCGATGACTGAGGGCTTGGTGATCTCGGAAAAAGATTTGGCTGGGCAAGCGTTGTCCGCGTGCCAGTTGATCTGAATCATTTATTTGAGCGCGGCTTTGTATGCCTTGAGCGTTTCTTCCGCGGCTCGTTCCCAGGTGTAGTTGGTGCGGATCGTGTGTTGGAGATCGGAAGTGTCGCTTCCGGAGTTGTGCAGTTCCAGTGCACGCAGGATCGCATCGCGGATGGATTTGGGGTCCGAAGGATCGGAGTATTGCACCGCGTCCCCGAAGTATTCCCGTCCGGAGCCTTCGCTCCCGACGACGAGCGAACAACCCATGACGCCCGCTTCAAGGTTCACCAGTCCCGGAGTGTCGTACCAGCTGGGGCTGACATGCACCGATGCAGTTTGGTAGATGCTGCGAAGCTGGTCAGGTGATTGGTGCTGGATGAATCGGACGCTTGGTCCGGCGCGTTCGATGCATGTTTTGTGGTATGCGGAGCTGAACCGGCCGGGGGAGCCGACGATGGTGAGGTTGATTGGCTCGCCAAACTCTGAGGATACGGCTCGGATGAGATTCAGTTGATTCTTGCGTGGTTCGATGCGTCCGACGCAGATGACCCCGGCGCGAGCGGTCGGTGGTTCGTCGGAATGTTGCAAAAACGCGTTGCAGACCGCGTTGGGGATAGGAGCGTGTGATGCTTGCATCTTGAACCGGCCTTCGATCCGTTCCCATTCGATGGTGCTGTTGGGGAGGCACATCGCGGCGTTCGAGAGGAGGTATCGGGCGGCGGTGTTGAACCGGAATCCCATCAGATCGAGTGGGGTATTGACGCCTTCTTTGAATCGTGAGCCGGTCCATCGTTCGATTTGGCGGACGGATTGGAAGACTTGTTCGCCGAAGATGCGGGCGATGCAGCCGTTGAGTCCGGTGCGTGCTGAGGTGTCGAAGCGGGCGGTTGGCCAGTAGATCGTGCTAAGTGTGTACGGGAGTTTGTGCTTCATCGCGGCTTTGGCTGCGGGGAGATTCTCCCAGATCCGGTCAAGGTGGAAGAGGTGCACGAAGTCGTATTCGTTGGAGTCTTTGAGCGTCGGGAGTTCATCGACGGATCTGCGGTGGACCACGACGCCCATGCGTTCGAGGGCACGCTGCGTTTCGATCACTTGGATCGTGTCGCCGCCGGGGAAGGTTGTGAGATTTCTACGAACGAGCCAGAGTACACGCACCGGTGGAATCCTTAGGAGGGGACATTCGCTTCAATGGGGTTGAGCGATGTCGTCGCGAGATCGTCGGCATCAAATGGAAGGTTGAGGAGGCGCTTTGCGATTCGGATTGAAGCACGGCCGTCCCCAAATACAGTCGTTGGTTGCGCCATCTTCGCGTAGACATCCGCATCGTTGAGCAGTGTGGATGCGTAGCGGGTGATCTTGTCGCGGTCCGCGCCGACGGAGAGGACGACGCCCGAATCGATCGCTTCAGGTCGCTCGGAACAATCGCGGAGCAGCAGGGTCGGGATTCCCAGCGCGGACGCTTCTTCTTGCACGCCTCCGGAGTCGCTGAGGATCATGTACGCGTTCTGCAGGAGCCCGACAAAGTTCGCGTAGTTTTGCGGTTCGATCAGTTCAACGCACTCTTCGTTTCCGAGGATTTCATGGACCGGCTCGCGGATCATCGGGTTCAGGTGGACCGGGAAGACGATGCGCACATGGTCGTGGTTGCGTGCGATGTCGCGGATCGCGAGGCAGATCTGTCGGATGGGCTCGCCGAAGGATTCTCTGCGGTGCGCGGTGACGACGATGAGGCGTTCGTTTGGGTCGGTGGATTCAACGACTGCTGGCTGATCTTGGCGCGTGCTGAGCATCCAGTTGAGCGAGTCGATCACGGTGTTGCCGGTGACCATGATGGAATCTGGTGAGATTCCTTCGCTCAGTAGATTTTGTTGCGCCAGTTTGGTTGATGCGAAGTGCTGGTCTGCGACGACGCCCACCGCTCTGCGGTTGATTTCTTCTGGGAATGGTTCGGAGTTGTCGTAGGTCCGAAGGCCCGCTTCGACATGGGCGACCTTGATTTTGTGTAGGGTTGCGGAGAGCGCTCCGGCGAGGACGGTCGCGGTGTCGCCTTGGACGACGACCCAGTCGGGTGTGTGGTTTTTGTAGACCTGTCCGAGTTCGATCATGAGACGACCAACCACATCAGCGGGGGTCTGTCCCGGCTTCATGATGTCCAGACTGATATCAGGGGTGATCTCGAACTGTTCGAAGGTCTGGAGGAGCATCTCGCGGTGCTGACCGGTGGAGCAGACGATGGTCTGGTCATCGGGTCCAGCGAGTTGCTTGAGCGCGTGGATCACGGGCGCGAGTTTAATCGCTTCCGGGCGTGTTCCGAGTACTACAAGCGTTCGTGTCATGGGCTCCCTCGGGTGGTTCAAAGACTGTGCCGGTCGATTGTACGGCTCTGTGGTCACGGCTCGCAAAGATCGGCGGGTTTGCCCAAGAACTCCCCAGCAGCTATGATAGCGCACCAACGCATGTTATCTTCGCAGCCCATGATCGAAAACAACCACGCATCAGCCGCGAGATCAACAAATCCGTTGGCCGAGCCTGTCGTTGCAGACGGATCGGGGACTGATTCCGGGTCGGGTTTCGGAACTGTTTCGGGTCTGACCGTGCTCATCCCGGCGTACAAACCAAGCAAAGAACTCATTCCGCTTATTCGATCGATTCTTGAGACTCGATTCGGCTGGGTTGTCGTGGTTGATGATGGATCTGGCGCGGAGTTCAATGCGATCTTCCAAGAGCTGGATGCGATGGAAGGGGTTACGGTTCTCCACCATGCGGTGAATCTCGGGAAAGGGGTCGCGCTCCGGTACGGGCTCAACCACATCGCGGTCTATGCGCCCGAAACCCAGGGTGTGATCACGGCAGACGCCGACGGTCAGCACCTGCCTGAAGACATCCTCAAAGTGGGTCACAAGCTCCTTGAGAATCCGAATGTGCTGGTCATGGGATCGCGGAACTTCCAAGGCGATGTCCCGCTCAGGTCACGGTTCGGGAATGTGATGACGCAATATGTATTCAAGGTGTTCGCGCCCAGCAAGCTGAGCGATACCCAGACCGGCTTGCGTGGGATTCCGCTTTCGTTGATTCCGAACCTGCTTGTGGTGCCTGGAGATCGGTACGAGTACGAGATGCGGATGCTGATCGAGCTCAAAATGCAAGGCGTTGAGATGGTTGAGTGTCCGATCGAGACGGTGTACGAGGACGACAACGAGAGCTCGCATTTCCGCGCGGTGCGTGATTCGATGAAGATCTATTCCGTGTTCACGCGGTTCTTGTTGATCTCGTTCACTACTTTTTTGATTGATGTGATTGTGTTCTCGATCGTGGACTGGACAACGAACAACATCGCGTTGTCGATGGTGATCGCGCGTCTGGTGGCGGGGGTGTACCAGTTCACGGTTGTGCGTGGGTTTGTGTTCAAGTCCAACCGTTCGGTGGTGAGTTCCGCGTTCTGGTACGCGCTGCTCGTCGCGGCATCGGGTTTGGTTTCATACGCGCTCATCACCGCGGCGACGCTTGTTTCATCGGTTGATGTCGTGGTGCTCAAGGTGGTGTCCGAAACGCTGCTGATCATCGCGAACTTCTCGATCCAGCGTCTGTTGATCTTCCCGATGACTTCGAGCCGAACCTCGGACTCGGCCTAATCGACCCCGCACGAAAGCACGACATGAGTAACACCGAGCAACAGACAAAGCCACAGACCGCGCCAGCCGACGCGACCGATTGGACGGAGTACTACAAAGCGCCGTTCAAAGCGACCTCGATCACGCGCAACTTTACCGGCAAGCTTCTGGAGCGGTACCTTTCGCTCGGGAACCAAGTCCCCGGTGGCGCGAGCATCATCGAGATCGGTGGTGCCAACTCCTGTTTCTACACCCGGCTCCGTGACACGCTCAAGCCAAGCGTGTACACCGTCATCGATCTGAACAACTACGGGCTCGATCTGTTCCGCGAGCAATACAAAGCGGACATTGATGCGGGCAAAGCGGACGCGATGCAAGCGGATGTGCTCGACACGCAAACGCTCGGCGATATTCCCAAAGCGGACATCGTGTTCAGTGTTGGGTTGATCGAGCACTTTGATCAAGCGGGCACCGCCGAGTCGATCCGCTCGCACTTCATGTTGTGCAAACCCGGCGGCCTGGTGGTGATGACCTTCCCGACCCCGACGCTGTTGTATCGCGGGACGCGTGGAGCGGCGGAGTTGATGGGGAAGTGGATCTTCCACGATGAACGCCCGCTCAAGTTCCCCGAAGTGCTTTCGACCTGCGATCAGCACGGCAAGCTGATCCGCAGCCAGATCAACTGGCCGATCTTCCTGACCCAGGGCATCGTCGCGTACCAAGTCCAAGGCGAATCACAAAGCACGAAGGACCCGGCATCATGAACACGCTCGCGGTTGCACAGGTCTCTCAGATGGACACACTCATGGGGATGCTCGCGGTCGTTCAGATGGCGTGGCTCCCGGGATACATCGCGACGCGTGCGATCCGGTTCCCCAGCGGATTGATGCGGATCTTCGTTGGGTTCGCGTTCAGCTTGTGGTGGAACCTGATCCTCGTCATGACCCTCTCGGCGACCGGGATGCTTGGTCGGACGGGTGTGCTCAGCGTGATGGTCTTTGAGATCGCGGTGTTGATTGCGCTGTGTATGTTCCAAAGCAAGCGTTCCAAATCCGAACCCGCAGCAGCGGAATCAGAGCCGATGCCGTCCGACGACACGACCAAACGCACCGCTGCTTTCGCGTTCCTGTGTGTTTTGGTTGTCTTCGGAATCTGGATGATGGCGATCGGCGACACCTTCATGCGGTGGGACGCGGTCGCGAGCTGGAATCGGTGGGCGACCGAATGGGCGTTCTCTGGGAAACCAAAGTCGATGCGCGATTATCCACAGCTGGTCCCCGCAACATGGAGCGTGAGCTACATGATGATCGGGCACGCGAACCTCCAACAGTTCGCACGCTCAATCCAAGGCATGTTCCCGATGATGATCATGGGCGGGCTCTTCTGTGCGGGACTCGCGAATAAGTCGCGGTTGTTGTTCCGCGCGGTGCCGATCACCTTTGTGCTGATCTGGTTGCTCTACAAACCATTCTTCGTGTCGGGATACATGGACATCCCAGTCGCTGCACTCACAACACTTTCTTGGTGTTTGGTGCTTCAAGCGAAATCTATGACGGATCGCGGTTCGATCATCCGTACGGTTCTCGCGGGCGCGTTCGTTGCGGGGATTGCCGGCGCGTGCAAGCAGGCGGGGTTGGTGATGATCGTGTCGTTCCCGGTGCTGGTGTTGATGCTGATCCCATCACAGCACGGCGTCAAGCGCGTGCGTCTCGCGCTGGTTTCGCTCGCGGTGCTCATCGGGGTGCTGCTGAGCTGGTACGGGTATTCGGGGTATCAACTGCTCTCCGGGAAAGAGACCTTTATCGGCGCGGAACTTGTTGGCAACTTCCATCCAAGACCGAGCATGGGTGGGCGGCTGATAACCGCGTTTGAGAAACTCACCCCGCCTTTGACGATTGGGCGCGGTGTTGATGGGGCGATCATCGTGTGGGTGGTCCTCCTTACCTCGCTGCTCGGCGTGTTCCATAAAGGCTCGCGAGCGGTTGTGATTGCGGTCGGGATCCCGTCGTGGTTCATCTGGGCGTTTGGTTTCAGCTACAGCACACGGAATATGGCCGTCGCGGTTCCTGCGATGGGTGTGGGGATGGCGGGGTTCCTGACGCTCGTACTCGATTTTGTGATGACCCCGCGGTACGAATCCATGCGGGAACGGGTCGTGAACTTCACCAAGCGGAACGCTCGCAGTGAGCGGTCCAACTCGTTTGGTGGGTTCAAGCCGCTGCTTGTTGCCGTGGTGGTGACGGCGGGCGCTGGGCTGTTCGGATACCTGTTGATCGATTCGGAGAAGATTGCCCAAGAGCAGTTCGATCAGCAGAGCAAGCTCGGCGAAGCGCCGATCAATCAGATGCTCTACGACGCGGACGGTGACAATCAACGGCTCGGGCAGATCGCGTCGTCGTACGCGATCCTTCGTTTTATACCGGGGTTTGCCGATCGCGTGCATTTCTTGCCACCGGTTTCGTATGCAGCGTTCGAGAACCAGTGGAAGAATCCGAAGGTGGATTCGTTCCTCGTGCGGGACATCAACCACATCGCCGACGACAAACGGATCATTCAGCAGGTTCAGAAGCTGATCGAGAACGGACAGCTCATCGAAGCGGGACATTACGGCGGCTGGACCATCGCGGTCCGTTCGTATGACGCGGAGACCACCGCGCCCCTCCCGCTCGAGCCGCTCCCTGAACCAGTGAAGCCTTAATTTTTATTGTGGCACGCGTGCGATCATCGGCAGCGACCAGTTCTGCGGGAAGTAGATCCCGAACTCTTGGTGCGGGTCTTGGTAGACCGTCGGGGTCTCGAACCCTGCATCCTCGAAGTGTTTGATCAATGGTTCACGCCCGTAGACGCGCATCTCCAGGGTCGCCCCTTCTCCGCCGTGGAAGACGAGGTTGCGGAACTCTTGTTTCACGCCCGTCTTGGTGGTGTTGATTAGCACGCTCGAGGCACCCTTTCCGACGATTTCGTAATCGTGGAGATCGGGGAAATGCTCGACGGTTTCGCCAAGCGTGAAGGGAACGCTGAAGATCATAACGCCGCCGGGCTTGAGTAGCTTCTTCGCATTCTCAAACGCGATGGATACCGGCGGCGCGACATGCTCGTAGACATCCGACGAGATGATGAAGTCGTAGGTTCCGAACAATGCGGGGTCCGGGTTGGTGACATCAAGCTGCGGCTCGTGGTCGTAGAAGGTGTTGGTGTACGAGAACACATTGGCGAGGCGCTTGGCGTAGACGCCCCAGTCGCTCATCCCGATGCCCCGGATTTCTGGGCGTGGGGGCATGTCGGAGATGAGCATGCTTTCGCCGAACAGTTCCATGCTTAGCAAATGAATGATCGACCGCATACGGACGGTGGATCGGCATCCGGAGCATGAGCTGGTCTCGCGTCCGATTTTCTCTCCATCAACCTCGTTGCGTTTGCCGCAGATGTTGCACTGGAACTTGATCTGTCCGACGACGGGGTTGACGATCGCGCGGATCGGTTTTTTGGGAGCGGGACGGTTTGAGCCGTTGTCGATCGAGAACTCATAGCCGTAGCGTTCGAGGTCATCTCCGACGAGTTCGTCGGCGATTGCGAGCTGGTCGTTGTCGAGTTCACGCTTCCATCGTCCAACGGAGTTTTTGAAGAACTGGTTTTCCTCATTGGAGTCTGTCCCGCGGCTCTTTGTGTCGGTCATTGGGAGTGTGCTGGAGTATGTGTGCGCATCAATGTTCGAGTAGCGGTCGATGTGGTCTTCGATCTGTGACTCCATGTCCAGACCGAGCCAATCGAGCACGCTCGCGATGCACCCTCTGTAATCTTCGACCAGATCCTCGTACCGGACTGTGTAGACCAGGTCCGGGTTCAAATCTTGGATCAGCTCGTTGTATCTGCTGTCAAATCTTTTCCAGTTCAGGAGCGCGGATCGGAAGTCGGTGCCTTGCATCTGCGCGATGGACAACGCTGAATCGCGCGGATCGCGGATCAGGTGGATGAAGCGGGCGTCGGGGAATGCGGGCTTGAGTGAGTCGATGCAGTCTTTGAGGTGCGGGTGCTTGTCGCCGTAGTACGCGATGCTGTCGGGACCATCAGAGATCACTTTGCCTTCCGCATCAGCGACCTTCGCGTAGAACTGTTCGGTCAGGGTGCGCATGCTTTCCTGGAGTTGGTCCGCCCAGAGTTCGTTGTGTGATTTACCGAATAGGATTCCTTCAGTAACCCCGATCCGGCTTCTGCGGATCATCTCGCCCATCTGGAGGACGATCGCGGATTCGTTGGTGAGCAGGATTCTTGGGTGGGCATTGAGCAACTTCGAAAACGCGGTGGTCCCGGATCGAGGAACGCCGACGACGAACAGCGGGCAGGCGGCTTTCATCGGGTTTTGATCAGCGGTTGAGCTGTTGTGTGCAGGGGATTGTTCTGTGCTTGCATTCATGCTCGTTCGGTTCCTTCGATTCAACGGTACTCAGTTTCAGTTGCTGGCGGTTGCAGAATGCAGCGAGCCGTCTGGTGCGTCATCCCTGATGGCTTCTTTGGAGTTCGTCTTGGTGTGCGTGTGGTTGTCGATCCCGACAACGGGATGGGGGCGATAGCGGTGGGGGGTCCACTCGCCCCATTTGGATTCGTAGTACGCTTTGTTTTCTTCAAACAACGCTTGGCGTTGGCTCGATCCCACCATGCTGAATCCCGCGGAGAGGTGGTGGTGGACAAAGACATCGCTGGCGCAGCAGATCCGGTATCCGCACTGTCGCACGCGCTGGCAGTAGTCGTCGTCTTCGAAGAACCCGCGTCCGAAGTTTTCGTCCAGCAGACCGACTTGCTCGAAAATCGAACGCGGGAAGATGCAACAGAAGAACGCGGCGACATTCATATCAAACACTTCACCCGCACGGGAACGCGTGATTTTGAACGCTTCGCGTGGCATGTCCGCTTTGCTTTCGTAGCTCGTCTGAACGCGTGCCTCGTTGCCGATGTTGTTGGTGACGGGGCCGAGGAGTCCGATGTCGGGGTTGTTGCGGAGGTGGTTGGCGAAGGTGCGGACCCAGCCGTTGGTGACGATGGTGTCGTTGTTGAGCAGGATCAGGTATTCGCCCTTCGCCGCTTTGAGACCGATGTTGTTGCCCTTGGCGAACCCGGTGTTCTCATCGTTGAGGATCACACGCACTCGATCTTCGCGCGATTCGAGTTCTTGGAGGTATGCCGGGGTCTCATCACTGCTCGCGTTGTCCACGATGACGAGTTCAATGTTCTGGTAACTGTTGTCTACGAGCACGCTGTTGACCGCGTCTTTGGTGAGTTCAAGGTTATTCCAGGTGACGATGATGACACTGACGAGCGGATCGGATGTTGTGGATTCGCGGAGACTCGCCAGTTCGTTATCCAGCGCGATTGAGCGGTCCGACCAGCGGTTTTGTGCCGCGAATGCTCGGCGCTGATCGCGGAGTTGCTCATTGTCTTTGGTATCCAGTGCATCAGCGATCATGGTGACAAATTCGTCGTGCGACTTGGCGCAGTAGACGAGTCCTTCGAGTTCACCGATGTGCAGTTCTGGAAGGTCGGTCGAAACCACGGCTTTGCCCGCTGCGAACATTTCGTAAACCTTGACGGGGTTGGTGGCGAGGATGAGATCGCTGAGGATGAACGGGATCATGCACACATCCATCCGTTCGACGAGATCGGGGAGATTGCTGTACGGCACCTCGCCCGTCATCTCCACATTGGGAAGGTCGGCAAGCAAACCCCGCGCCCCGCAAGTATCCGCTCCGACGATCAGCACCGTGCAGGTCGGGTACGCGAGCGCTACCTTGCGGACCAGATCAACATCAAACCAGTCCGCGACCGCGCCGTAATACCCGATGACGGGGCGTTGATCTGCGTTGCTTTGGTTTGGAATAGCCGCGAAGTGTTCGTAGTCGCACGCGTTGCGGATCATCGCGATCCGTTGTGCTTTGGGTTCTGCGAAGCCACGCAGCCAGTTGCTTGTAACGATCGTGAGATCCGCCCCAGCGAACAGTTTGTCTTCAAGCGTTTCCATGTTCTCAGCGATGTCCCCGAACCCGGTGTGGTGATCCATGCAGTCATAGACCATCCGAGCGTTGGGAAGCGCCGCGGCGAAGGATTGCCACGCGGGATGCTGTACCATTGATACCGTTTGGCCGATCCCAAAGTCCAGCAGAAGCTTTCGCAATCCAGAGAGAATCTGTGCGTGTTGATCGTCTGCCATGCTGCAGTTGTAAATCGGAGGCGACCCCGCAACATGGAACCGGATCTGGTGAACGATGGCGTGTGCATCGCCACCGGTATCGCTGTCATGGATCGGGATCTGCTCGTGCTCGAACCCAGGTTTGGGTGTGTTGACAAACTGTGGAGACACATAGAACACGCGGTGCCCACGCAGCGCGAGTTGTTCTGCGAGATGCTGTGGGCGTTGGTGCCTGAAGAACCAATCGATCACGCCAAAGACAATGACCGCTTCGGGGACGCTGTCAAGCTCGAATGGTGTCGGTTTGGTGTGGGTAATCGTGTCGGACCGTGAGTCGTGTTCAGAAACAACGATTGGTTCGGCGACCGGAGCAGAGTTCTTAAAATCAAGTTTCTGCTGATGATTCGAGTATCCAACGGTGTGACGCATCAGCGGCCCAAGCGTCGCATAAAACGCGCGCTCAAGAAACCATTCAGTGCCGCTCGACATCGGAATGCGGTGCTTCACAAACTTACCGGTTCGTTCGATCAGTCGCGTGATCGAACGAAAGAACCATCGGCAGGACCGTTTGATGGATTTGCTCACCAACCGGAGTGGCGCGGTGATCCGCCATGAACCGGAGGTGTGGACGGATTCAACATACGCGATGAGCCGAGTGTATTCGTGTTCGAGCCATTGTCGGCGGAGCCGAAGCGCGTTGAGATGGACTTCCGCGTTTTCCAGCGCCGCGTTTCTCGTACTCAGTTCCGCGGTGAGTGCTGCATGCTGTGCTTGGGTTTCTTGAGCGAGTGTGTGCCGCTCCAATTTTATACGCTGGATATCGGCCTTGGCCTCTTCGAGTTTGTCGCTCATCGAATCGAGCTGTTCCCGTTCCCTGCGGAGGAGCATCTCGGTGTGCCCGAGCTTTCTCGATTGCTCTTGGGCAGTGGCATGCAGATGTGCCAGCCGGGTGTGTGCTTGCTCAACAGTGGTGCGGAGTTCGGTTTCGGTCGCGTTCTTCGCCGCGATTTGGGATGCAGTCTGTTCGCGGAGTTGGGTCATCGCGTTTTGTGATTCGATTCGTGACCGATCGAGTTCGGTTTGACGATCCTGTACGAGCGAGTTGTATCGGCGCGATCGTTCCTCCGCATTGTCGATCCATGTGCCAGAGAGGGTGCGGAGTTCTTCGAAGCGATCCCGGAGTTCGTCGAACCGTTCGTGATTTTTACTCGTGCCGGATTGTGCCATGCTGGTGAGGAGTTCAAAGGTATCCGCAACCAACGGCGGCATCGATGAGCCAGACCCCGCTTGGGCGTTGTGGTGTCGGTACTCTGGGGAGACAAAGCGATCAACCGCGTCGCCGTGTTCTTCGATGGTGAAATCAATCCCGAGTTGCTCGCCGACGCGCCGTATCGCGGGTCGCCAGTCATTGAGCAGTGCTGTGTACTCGACAAACACTCGAGGCGTGCCTCGAGTGTCAAACTCGGCGCGGAGGACATGGTCCAGCCAGAGCCACATGGATCGGCCAGAGTCGTACCCGTTCCGCATGCGGAGTGATCCCGCGATCTCGCTTGGATGACGGATTGGAAGCACCGCCTTGGGTTCTACTTTGAGCGTCGCAAAGACCCGGTTCCACAACGGCATGAGTCTGCACATCCGGGGATCCTTGAGAACGATCGGTTGCTTGAGATCAAGATCGAACTCGTCACCGATATCCGCGGCGAGTGTTTGGGTCCATTGGTCCAATGAACCCTGCGATTCGAGCAGGTCGATGATGTTCCGACCCCCGATGCGGTCGAGCATCGGGGTGTCGTTTCGGATGCCGATCTGTTCGAGCAGTTTGTCGTGTGTCTCGACGATCCGAACCGGTTCCCAGAATCCGGTCTGGTTGTCAGCCGCGGGTCCCGCGGAGTGCTTGGGGAGTTGACCACCGAGCAATCCCAGCATCCGAGAGAGCATCGAGGTGCCGCTCCGGTGCATCCCTAGCACAACGAGCGCGCCGGGACGAACCGCTTCGGATTCGATCCGCTTGCTTGTTGATTGGTTTGGGCTTTCAGGCGATTCGGACATGGTTTGGAAGGTCTCTCCGTGGTCTATATCCTAGCACCGCAGGCCCACCCAAACCCCTCCAAACTCACGGCTGACAGCCTGCTGGAGAGCTCGGAACAACTTCATGATATAAATTACAGGGACTAGAAAATCCGATTGCGGATCAATCATCGTCTTGATGGATGACGCCGTCCTCGATCCGGACGACCCGATCGCACAAGAGTTGCGATTGCGCCAGCGAGTGGGTCACCAGCACAACGGATTGACCCGAGCGGATCCTTTTGGCGAGTGTGCGTTCGGATTTCTTCCGGAACTCCTGATCGCCAACACTCAGCACCTCGTCGATCAAGAGCACATCGGGGCGTGTGATCGTCGCGATAGAGAATCCCAACCTGGCGCACATCCCGGTGGAGTAGGTACGGACCGGTTCGTCGAAGAAATCCCCGATCTCGGAGTACTCATGGATCTCATCGAGCCGGCTCGTCACTTCTCGTCGTGAAAGACCCTGCAGCATCCCGCTGAGCACAGCGTTCTCGCGTCCCGTGAGCACCGGGTCGAACCCCGCTTGGAGCGCGAGGAGCGACACGGAGTGTCCGTTGTTGATCATGGTGCCGTGATCTGGCCGGAGGATTCCGGAGATGACACGGAGAAGTGTTGACTTGCCCGCACCGTTTCGTCCCAGAATCCCGAGCGATTCGCCGGGTTTGATTTCAAGATTGATGGACTTGAGCGCGTCGAAGTACGATGGGCGTTTGAAGACATTGCCCTTGCGCTTGTAACGGATGCCAACATCGACCATCGAGATGAGCGGTTCAGCAGCGTTCATTCCATCACCACCCGTGGGTACACATACCGGAGTTTACGGTACGCGATCAGCAGCACGCCGCAGACGATGGCGGACAGTGCGCCGCGCCAGCTCAGCGCGAGCAAATCGGGGACGCTGTGATCGATAAACACCTCTCGGTAACACTTGATCAGAAACGCGGCGGGATTGAGCAAAAACAACCCGTGCCATTTCTGGTCGATCACGCTGTAGTCGTAGAAAATCCCGGACATGAACATCAACAGTGTCAAACCAGTCGGCACCAAGTTGGTCAGGTCCCGGAAGAACGGGATCGCTGCGGAAATCGCGAGTGACGCCGCAGCGGTAAACAATGCTTGGACAACAATGATTGGCAACAACGCGAACCAGTGCAGTCCAGGCGGATTCCCGTTCATCCAGACAAATCCGATGAGCAAGATGTACACCGGGATCTGCTTGAGTGCCGCTTGAACGAGCATCACCAGCGGGAAAAAGATCGGTTGTACCCCGGTCTGGAGCATCAACTGCTGACCTTGCAAAATGCTCACGCTGCTGGTGCTGATGGACTTCATCGTCCACATCCACGGGATCAATCCCGTCATCAGCAGTAGCGAATAGTTGTCCCCGCCTCGCGTCAGCAGGACATCGAACACGAGCATGTAGATCCCCATGTACATCAACGGCTCAATGATCCACCACCCAAAGCTCAAATAGTTCCGTCGAACCTCCGAACGCAGGTTGTACAACGCTTTGATCCAGACCAGTCCGAGCAGTTGGTTGAGCGGGGAGAGCGTGCTTGGATGATCGGGTTCAGCGTCGTCGGAAAGACTCTCGACAAACTCATCGCCGTACTGGTGGGCAAGCAGCAGATCCCGCGCCGCTTCATGGTCCCCCATCGCGCGAGCGGCGGCGGCGCCTCTTCGGTATCCGATCGGAAGCTCGGGGAACCGCTCACGCAGGATCGCCCATCGCGTGCCCGCTTCTTTGTATCGCTCCGCGTTCATCGCGGATTCGGCAAACTGGATATAGAACCCGGGTTGATTCGGTGTGCATTCCGCAGCTTTCCAGAGGTACCCAGACTCGGCTTCAAAGTCCCCATCGTGATTCGCGAGGAGCGCCAAGCTGGTCCAGGTGTGCGGATTGAGCGGACAATCCACGCGGAGTTGCTCGAGGATGCTCTTCGCAAGGTCCCACTGCTCGCGCTTCATCGCAACATGAGCAGGCTGGATTTTCGCGTACGGCTGGTTCGGGAATCGCTCGCGAGCGATCGCGAGTAAAGACTCTGCGGCATCAAGCTGACCCGCCTCAAGATGCGCGTGCACCGCTTGGAACCAGGTGGTGGGTTCGTCGGGGTAGACCTTGCGGAGCATCGCCCATCGGCGCGCCGCCATGGACCAGTCCTTCTCGCGGACGGATTCGCGTGCCCATTCAAACGCCATCTCCGGCGGGACATGCTCGCCGATCTCCGGTGGTTGAAGTGAAACATCCGATTCCATAGCTCTGAAGATACCACCATGCACGGCTTGAGTAAAGGAACCGAGCGGGGTTCGAGGTCACTATGGTCATTTGCAGGACTGGCGTACGGGTCGGCCGCCGTTATTCGTGCCGGAGCGCGACGATCGGGTCAAGATTCGCGGCTCGCATCGCGGGGTACATCCCGAAGATGACCCCGATCCCGATACTGATCGCGACCGAGAGCAGGACACTCCACATGGTTACGACGGTCGGCATGTCCGCGACGACGGTGATCAGCCAGGGGATCAGCACCCCGATCCCGATCCCGATGAACCCGCCGGTGACAGACAGCACGACGGTCTCGATGAGGAACTGGCCGATGATCTGGTTGCGCCGTGCGCCGATCGCTCGCCGAATCCCGATCTCGCGTGTGCGTTCGGTGACCGAAGCGAGCATAATGTTCATGATCCCGATGCCACCGATGAGCAGGGAGATCCCCGCGATCGAACCCAGCACGATGTTGAATGTTCGCTGCGTCGCTTCCGCTTGGCGCAAGAGCGCGAGCGGAACGCTGGTTCGGTAATCGCCTTTGGGATGGTACATCGACAGCACACGCTCGATCCCCGCGGCGGTCGCTTCGACATTCGCGATGTCATCGATCTGTACAATCAACTGATGGAGCTCGATCAACTCTCGCGAGTTGGACCCATTCCCACGCGTGACGGTGATGTCCCCGAAGCGTTCCTTGGCAACATTGAGCGGGATGTACGCGTCGATCTGCTGATCCGGTGTCTGCATCGTTCCCGACTGCGTGCTCTCGGATTTGATGATGCCGATGACTTTGAAGAATCCTTGGTTGATCCGGACCTGCGATCCAACAGCGGTTCGTCCCGCGAGGAGCTTGCGGGCGCCGTGCTCGGTCAGCACCACAACATTTGATCCTTGATCCATGTCCCGCTGGAGCATGATGCGACCAGCGAGCAGGTCGCGAGAGACCAGTTCAAACCAATCCGGGGTCGTCCCGACCAAGCGGAGCTCGGTGGTGCGTGATCCAGATCGCCCCTCACCTCGGATGAGCTTTGCGGGAACGGCACGGACGACAGTGGAGAAACTGCTTTCGATTCTGTCCATGTCGTCGTAGAGTAATCCGTAGATGTTCATGCGGATGCGGTTTGAGCCTGATGCCGCTTGCTCGATGGGTTCTTGCGAGTTGATGATGATGTTCTGGCTGCCGAGCCTGCTGATCTGGTCGATCGCTTCTTTGGAAGCGCCCTCACCCACCGCGAGCATCGCGATCACCGCGCCGACGCCGAAGACCATCCCGAGCATGGTCAGGATGGACCTCATCTTGTGGAGGAGGAGCGTTTTGACCCCAAGCTGGATGTTGCGGAGGAATCGTGAGGAGATCATGCGAGCGCCTCATTGGTGTTCGTGATCGGGTCTTTCTTGAATGGTTTGTTCTGGGTGATCGATTCGACCTTCCCGTCGCGCATGACGAGCTGGACCTGCGCGTACGCCGCGATTTCGGGTTCGTGCGTCACCATGATGATCGTTTTCCCTTGGTCGTGGAGCTCGGTGAGCAGTTCCATGATCGAGTCTCCCGTCGCGGTGTCCAGGTTCCCGGTGGGTTCGTCGGCGAGGAGGACCGATGGGTTGTTGGACAGGGCGCGAGCGATCGCGACGCGTTGTTGTTGTCCGCCTGAGAGTTCGGTGGGGCGGTGACCGAGTCGATCAGAAAGCCCGACCCGCCCCGCGATCGCGATCGATCGTTCCGCGGCTTCACCCGCATCAATCCCCTGATAGAACAGGGGGAGCTCGATGTTCTCTTGCACCGTGAGTTGTGGGATCAGGTTGAAGTTCTGGAACACGAACCCGAGGTGCTGGAGCCGAAGGTCGGAGAGTTCATCGTCGCTCGTTTGCGAGATGTCCTGCCCTTCGAGCGAGTAGCAGCCCTTGGTGGGACGGTCGAGGCAACCGAGCAGGTTGAGCATGGTGCTCTTTCCAGAACCGCTTGAACCAGAGATTGCCCAGAAACTCCCGCGCTCGATGGTGAGGTCCACTCCCGCGAGCGCGTGGACATCCTGATCGCCCATCCGATAGGTCTTCCAGACCCCTTCGAGTTCGATGACCCGATTCGAGTGTGAGTTCATGGACCCGGGTTGGTGCGGTTGATTTCTGTTCAAGGCGCTTTCCTTGCGCCGCGTTTGGGCCTCTCGGATGGTGAAGCGGAGGGCGGTTTTTGCTCAGCAACCGGTTCGGTGGTCTGTGCGACTTTCTCTTCTATCGATGCAGCGGGTTTGGACTTCGATTGCTCGGTGCTCAAAGGCGGGGTGAGCAGGACGCGGTCGCCATCATCGAGCCCGCTGATGATGTGGACAACCGTGTTGTTGTCTAGGCCAGTCTCCACAACCTTCGGCGTGACCTGGTTCCCGCTAGAGACATAGACGACCGTTTCATTGTTGTGTCCGACGACCGCTTGGATCGGGACCGACATCGCGTTGTCGTAGACTTCGATGTTGATGCTTGCTTTGCAGCTCATCCCTGTGCGGAGCGATGGGTGGATGCCGTCGATCATAATCTGGGTGTCATAGACCTTGAGGTCCGGGTTCATAAACACCGAGGTCGCATCGGGGAGCGGCGCGATCTTGGTCACGCGGCCGGTAAAGTTTTGGCCTGGGAGGGCGTCGATGGTGATCTGCGCGATCTGATTGAGCTGAACTTTTCCCAGTGCGGTCTCGTGGATCTGGATCGAGACCATCATTGAGTCAGCGGTGGGGAGGTGGATCAGTTCTTGGCGTTCGTAGACCTCCTGCCCTTCATCAAGGGGCTCGGTGTCGCCGCGCCAACTGAACTGAGAACTGGTTGCGTACACCACCATGCCGTTGGCGGGCGCGAACATCTTGGTCTTGGATATTTGGTCTTCAATCTTTTCAAGCCGAAGCGTTTGTCGAGTGCGTTCGGCGCCGTTGGCACGCAGGCGTGCTTCGGCTTGAACAAGGTTGCTCGAGGATTCGCGTTTCACGCGCTCAAGGGCGAGCTCTTTTTGGGTGATCTCCGATTCAAGCTCGGTGAGCTTGCGGATATGCGTGAACTCTTTGAGAAGCTTGAGGTCCTCGCGTGCGAGTGCGAGTTGAAGCTCGGCTCGTTTCTTGGAGAGCTCATCTGCACGGAACTCGGTCTCGGAGAGGTATTTCTCGTTGTAGAGTTTTTGGGACCAGACAAACTCATCGGTCGCGCGGCGGAAGTCTTCATCCGCGAGGGTCACATCCGCGTCCGCTTTCATGAGCAGCTTTGGCCATTCGCCGTCGAGGTATTTGACTTTGTCTTCAATCGCGAACTGGTTCTCAAGCTCAGCACTCGCGATGTTGCTCTGGTTTTGGATTCGCGTCACCTCAAGATTTTCTTGCGACGACACATAGTTTGCTTCAGTGTTCTCTACTTGAATCTGCTGGTCCACGAGCCGATCTTGGAGCGAGCTTGAGTCAAGCTCAATCAACAAATCGCCCTTCTTGACCACCGCGCCCTCGTCGATCACATAGATAATCGAGGTGCGGCCCTCGACCTGACTCTTCACGATGTGCTGATCTCGGGATTTGATGGTCCCGGTTTCTGTCAGGTTGATGGTCAACGGCCCACGCTCGACGGTGTACAACAACGCTTCGTTTGGGCGATTGGAACCATCGGACCCACCCATCATCACGGCGGCTGCGATACCGCCGATCACCACGACGGCGATGACCAAAATGGTCGCGTTCTTAAGAGTTCGGCTCATGGTGATTCCTCAGTTCTGTGAAACTTGATCGTCCGGGAGTTGGTCATTTGGTAGAATCCGGACGCTGCTTTGGGTGGGCATCCGCTCGGGGCTCGTTGCTCCCGCCCCAGTCGTGTTGGTGATGTTGGTGGCGACATTGAAGTTGCCGGCCATCGCGTCTTCGAGTTGCTCGCGGAGTTCATTGATGTTGTACGCATCGGGATCGAACTCAACCCAGAGCCCATTGTTCTTGACTTCAAGCACACCAAGATCCCGCTGGAGACGGAGCTCGCCGATCCGATAGTTGACGACCGCGCTGGTGAGCGCGTCCTGCGCTGAGTTGAGCGAGTTCTGTGCTTCGAGCAGGTCACGGATCTCGGCGCGTCCCGCTTGGAGAAACAGGTTGGTCGAATCTACACGCCGTTGTGCAACGCGTACCGCTTCAGCTTGAATCCGGATCGTCTCGCGTGCTTCAAGCAGCGACCTGAGCACATTGCGCACATCAAACTTGACATTGTCCTCGACTTCTTGGAGTTGACGAACCGTCCGCTCGTACGCGATGAGCGTGTTGCGGTAGCTGTTGCGTTCTGCTGTGCGCTCAAATGGGAGATCGATCCCGAGCAAGAGCGAGTAGAACCCACGATCGGTCCGGATCTGTGCATCGTCTGATCCCGCTGTCCCCAGCGATCGGCTCTCCCCGAGCGATGCGGATCCGAGCAGCGTCACATCGGCGCGGAGGTTGTCCGCCGCGATCGCGACCCCGCGCTGAGCATCAGCGATCGCGCCGACAGCGACCCGCAGATCAAGACGATTCATCAGCGCAATCAAGATCGCATCGGATTCCAAAAGTTCCATCGGTCCCGCGTCTTCCATCGAAGGCGGAATCAACTCCGCACTCGCATCGGCGGCAAGCACCTCGGTCTCCTCGCTCGAACTCTGAGGATTCAGATACGGTGCGTACCGCTCGGAACCCAGCAAGCGGACGAACTCGTTAGGATCAAGCTGGATCCGCGCATCGGTCGGGAGTCCCATTGAAATTTTGAACTGATCAAGGCGTTGTTCCGCGGTTTGGATCGCGCTGATCCACGAGTTTCTTGCGCGAAGCTCGTCTTGCACCGATTGATCAACCTGAATCTCGGGGAGTCGTCCCGCATCAGCGAGCCGGCGTGCGCGGCGGGTCGAGGACGCGACGCGTTCGTAGTTGTCCGCCGCGTTCTGAACCCGGTCGAGTTGCTGGAGTACCGAGAGGTAGTCACTCGCGATCTGGACCGCGAAGCTTCGTTTGAACCGCTCGAAGGTGTAGATCGCGTAGACCACATCCCGCTCCGCTTGTGTCAACGGCTCGGTCACGACAAACCGGCTCGATCCACGCAGCAGCGGGATCGACAAGCTGGATTCCAGCCGGAGCCCGGTCGAGCCCTCGTTGGTGCCGTTGAGAAGCTTGGCGAGATCCACCGCGAGCAGTCCGGTGAACTGTGCACCGTTTTTGAAGCGCCTTGAGACACTGACGGAATCCTGATGGAGGATACCGTTGGTCTCGGAGGTGGCGCCGATGTTGGAACTCAGGATGGTGTCCGCCATCCCTTGCCAGGTGTTGCGGAAGTTGTTCGCTTCCAGATCGAGCGCAAGGGCGGACTGGAACACGGCTTCTTTCTGAGACTGGTAGGATCGGCTGTTCCGTGCGGCAATCTGGAGCGCGTCTTCGATTGTAAATATTGTGTTTTCAAATGCTTGGGGCGAATCGGCGTCCGCTTGCCCGCGATCATTATTATACGCATCATCGGGCCATTGCTCAATCCGCTGGTCATCAGCAGAACTCGCGCTCGCAGGGACCCGCATCGGGAGGTTCTGGTCAAGCAGCAATCGTCTGCGGAGCGAGTCGCTCGCGGGTTCGATCGTGAACCCATCGCTGTCGTATCCCATTGCGGATTTCCAAGATTCATCGAGAATTCGGCTCGCCGCGTCGTCCGCCTCGGCACGGTAGGACTCCGGAGATCGGCACCCAGCGAGCGTAAAGGCAACCACAGACCCCGCGGTCACCGCTTTCCACACACTGAACTGCTTGCCAACCATGCCGTTCCACCTTGCTACAGAGACCATGATGGACCCGTTCAAGATCATACTATCCAAGTCCAACGGCGTTGCAGCTTTGATATTGCCCATATCGATTCTCATCCACCACATCTGGGACGCAGACTTATGAATCACGCGTCTGTGGCTGAATCGGTCCGGCAATTCTTGCAGTTTCGAGGACCGGGCGGTCAGTCGGTCATCCGGATGATGTCGTCGATCATCTCGAAAGGATCGCCGATGATGGTGGGGTCAATTTCGAGTCGTTTCTCGTTGAGCACTTGCTTGGCGCGGAGAAAGGCTTCGTGTGCTTCAGTGATTTGGTCATCATCAAG
The DNA here is from genome assembly GCA_963976955.1 of uncultured Phycisphaerales bacterium. GTDB lineage: Bacteria > Planctomycetota > Phycisphaerae > Phycisphaerales > UBA1924 > UBA1924. Next base: position 261,726 of record CAXBMD010000001.1, read on the forward strand.
TGCTTGCAGCCCCGCAATGACATCGAGAGCTGCGGGGGAACCCAGAAGCGGGAGAAATCGCTTAAATCTATTGGGCTCTGTCCATACCGTCCATCCCTGCTCGACCATCCCGCCCCCGCGTCGCAAGAGTTCGGACGCGGAGGTGTAGTCGCTGTTCAAAAAATGACCGAGCGCCAAAGCGCGAAGGTTCTTGTACCGCCAAGGGTTGTTGTGGTATTCCGGTCCATGATCCAGTTCATACAGCATCAGTTCAGTCGCGGGCAAAAGCAATCGCTCATCAGTCAGGATCTCCAGCGGCTCCTGCACCTGATTGGATGCGGTGTTCATCACCCCAATGAGGACCCTGCCCATGTTCTCGTGTTCTTCTGATTGCGCGATGATGAATCTCATCAACGCATACAGGTGATCCATACTTCCTTGCCACTTCGGAGTCAGCGCGTATGCAAAGTCGGTGTAGGTTGTGTAGTCATCGATCCTCGCATTGATTGCTTGCTCAAACCAAAAACCGATGTCCCGGTCCTTGTGGATCTGCTGACCCATGGTGACGGTGATCAGCTCGTTCGCAGCGCCGGGCCACATCGGACGCAATGTCCACGCCTTGGTCAGGTACTGATGCGCCTTGAGCAAGTGTTTCCGAAATCCACTCCATTGTTCGTCTGTGACATCAGCAGCATATTCCCCACCACGCGATTCCCACGCCAAAGAGCGTTCTAAGCATCCAGAACTGAACTGCCCAATCCAAGGATCAGCATTCGGATCAGCACGAAGGAGTTCGTTGAGTTTCAGTTTGTCTTCCTGCGGGAGCGTGGTGTAGCTTGACCCATGATTCGCGATCCGTATCGCTACAAACTCATGAAAGCGTGGGGCGATCGTTTCAAGGGACGCCGCTTGAACCAGCAGCTCAATTCCATGCTCTCGAGCAAGGGTAATCGTCGTCTGTTCTTCTGGCTGCTCCGAGCATGCGAGAAATAAAGCAGCTTGTAGCCAAGCCGCCGCGGAGAGATATGGAGGGTATCTATTCTCGTCCATCTGGTACGAAATTTCCAGAAGCCGTTCAGCGTGCCAGTGGTAGTCTCGATCCGGCCCATTATCGCTCGGCTGCGAGTAGTGGTACATATATTGAACAAACAACGGGGGCGTATCGTCCAGCTCCAAGAGCTCAGGATACATCGTCCGGAAGGACTCCCTCCGATTTGCGAACCGATCGCCATAGTAAGATCCCGCGCGGACAACCGAGTCGATCAACTCAAAGTACCGTTGTGAACGCTTCGGATCATCCGATGAGAACTCGTCATATTCATTCTGCACAACCGACCAGAGGTAGTCGTATCCAGATTTTTTGAATGATTCTGAGTCCGGATGATTCGATCCATCTTGTCCATGTGCGGCATTGCACACAAGCAAAGAACAAAATCCCAAGGTTGCGATCCAACACCACAAGCGGTCCATACATTCTCCTCAAAGGAGCAGTATAGTGGATCGAGTTGTCCTTGCTCAGAACTCGCTTGAATGGAGCCGGGGGGAATCGAACCCCCGTGCCGATATTGTCAGTAGAGCGCCTCTACGAGCGTAGTCGTTGGTTTGATCTCGATCTTGCACCGGGCAACGACACCCTGTGCTTCGATCCAGCCTCTCGAAACCTCCTTGTCAGCCCGCCAAGAGGCGCCACGGGCTAACCAGTCCGATGATCGTGATCCACCACCGTATCGGACGTCTGGCGGTGGATCCGTAGCCAATAATTAGGCTGCGAGTGCGTACTGCGGTTTGGCAGATATAAAGTTGCGTACTTTTTACGAGGCTAACACGCTCCTCGGCTCGCCACACTAAACCTTCCCAATCCGGTCGAATGCCATATCGGCCCCAAATGATGCTGACGGACCATCCGCCAACGACATCTATTCTATACCGATCACAGCAGGTGCGGTTCGTTCAATCTTGGCGTACTACCCAGAATGGGTACTTCGTTCCTCAAATAGGCTCGAATTTCCTTTCTATGAAGCGTTATCGTCCGATGATGCGCCGTCTGCCTGATAATCAACCCGGACCTGAAAGCGTGAAATAGGTTGCGTCAAACCGATTAATTTTATTGAAATTATGTGGGATTCGTGTACATTGGAACCATCGCTCCGAGAATTCGTGTCGGGCGATGTCCGGTCTCATCGTGGAGGTATTACAGATGTCGAAGTTTACTCGTACGCTTTCGGTCGTTGCTGGGTTGGCAGTCCTTGCCCCGCTCGCAACCACCACAACCGCTCAAACAACGGTGATGCACCGTCAAGCATCTGCTTCAACCGCTGAGAAGCGTGCGATGATCCGGGCTGCTCAAGGCGAACTCGGTCACTCCGTTGCTCGACAATGGAACGATGTTCTGCTGGACTCGATCCGCAAGGATTTCGCTCGTCCGACTGTGCACGCTCGGAACCTCTATCACACCAGCGCCGCGATGTGGGACGCGTGGGCAGCGTATGACGCGCAGGCCGATCAGGTACTCCATCACGAGAAGCTCAATGCGAAAGATGTGCAAGCCGCACGCGAAGAAGCGATCAGCTACGCGATGTACCGCTTGCTCCGTCATCGCTTCATGTTCTCCCCCGCGGCTCCGACCGTGTTCCCTGAGTTTGATGCACTGATGGCTGAACTCGGATACAGCACCAGTTTCACCAGCACCGCTGGCAACAGCCCCGCGGCACTTGGCAACCGCATCGCAGCAACCATCATCCAGTTTGGTCTCAGCGATGGCGCCAACGAGTTGGGTGGGTACAACAATACATTCTATGCGCCGATCAACGATCCATTGCTCCCAGATTTTCCGGGGAACCCAGACATCGCTGATCCCAACCGCTGGCAACCACTCGCGCTTCAGTTCTTCTACGATCAGGGTGGCAACCCGATCCCAGACGGATACCCACCAGCGCTGAGTCCCGAATGGGGGAATGTGACTCCATTCTCATTGAACGAGAACGATGTGAATGTGTATGAGCGTGATGGGCACGATTGGGCCGTATGGCACGATCCAGGCGCACCACCTCTTTACGGCACTCTCGAGGGCGATGCTCGCTACAAATGGGGCAACGAAATGGTCGTCACTTGGTCGTCGCACCTTGATCCAACCGATGGCGTCATGATCGATATTTCACCAGGCGCGATCGGTAACTCACCACTCGCAGAAGTTGCTGAAGAACTTGATTTCTACAACAAGCTCGAAGGCGGAGACTGGGGACAAGGTTGGGATCTGAACCCAGTCACCGGCGAACCATACACGCCGCAGATCGTCCCCCGCGGCGACTATGGGCGCATCCTCGCCGAGTTCTGGGCCGACGGTCCGGACTCTGAAACACCGCCCGGTCACTGGTTCACACTCCTGAACTATGTCTCCGATCACCCGCTCCATGAGAACCGCTTCATGGGGCAGGGCCCGGTCCTCGAGAGTCTCGAATGGGATGTGAAGTCCTACCTCATTATGGGCGGCGGGATGCACGACATCGCGATCGCTTCGTGGTCTGTCAAGGGGTACTACGACTACATCCGTCCGATTTCCGCGATCCGCTATATGTGTGATCTCGGTCAGTGCTCGGATCCAGGGTTGGCTTCGTACCACCCAGGCGGCGTCAACCTGATCCCGGACCAAATCGAGCTCGTTACCGCAGAATCCACCGCAGTGGGTCAGAAGCACGAGCACCTCGCAGGCAGCGAAGGCAAGATCGCGATCAAGTCATGGCGCGGCCCAGACTACATCAAAAATGAAGATACTGATGTTGCGGGCGTGGGCTGGATCCTTGCTGAAAACTGGTGGCCATACCAGCGTCCAAGCTTTGTGACCCCACCATTCCCAGGTTATGTCTCCGGCCACTCGACCTACTCGCGCGGTGCTGCGGAAATCATGACCCTGCTCACAGGCGACGAGTTCTTCCCAGGCGGCATGGGTGAGTTCGAAGCACCGATGAACGAGTTCCTCGTCTTCGAAGACGGCCCATCAATGGACATCACCCTGCAATGGGCAACCTACCGCGACGCGTCGGACCAATGCTCGCTCTCGCGTATCTGGGGCGGTATCCACCCACCAGCAGATGACATCCCCGGTCGTCACATTGGTCTTGAAGCAGGACCAGAAGCATTCACCGAAGCACGCCGCTACTTCAACGGCATGAAGTCCTGCCCCGCAGATTTCAACGCGGACGGCCGCGTGAACTTCTACGATATTTCCAAGTACCTCAACGCGTACATGAGTAACGATCAAATCGCTGATCTCACACAAGACAACGCACTGGATATCGACGACATCTTCGGGTTCATCGATGCGATGAACGCTGGTTGCCCATAATCGATCAAGCTCAAGAGTTCAGTACAGCACCCGCATTCGTGCGGGTGTTTTTTTATGATCTATGAGTTGATGCAACAGCGGCGGACTCAGCAGCAATCGAGCGGACCGCTCCGAGGAAGCGTTCGATTTCTTCGCTCGTTGTCGTCGATCCCGGGGAGACACGAACCCCGCCGTTGTCTCCGTTCCCCAGCGCACGATGCGCCAGCGGTGCGCAGTGTGAACCGGCGCGAGTCGCGATGTTGAACTCGCGATCGAGCCGGTCAGCGAGGGCGCGCGGGTCAATCGAGTCGATATTGAACAGGACAACCGGGGTCCGCCCTTCAACGCAAGGCTTTCCGTAGATTCGCACATGCTCGATGCCGCTGAGTCCATCGATGATCTGCGAAGTGAGTTTCATTTCGTGAGCGTGATGGGTCGGGTCCAATGCTTTCATCGCCGCGACGAGTCCCGCGAACCCAACCGCGTTGGAAGTCCCCGCTTCGAGCGCATCAGGGAGCTGGGTTGGCATCTCGAGCCCCGGCGCTATGGAGCCGGTCCCGCCTCGACGCTCGCAGAAGACGCGTGATTCGTTCTGGGTGCAGTTGTCGGGGAACGCTTTGCAGCTCAGGTACAGCGCGCCGGTCCCGGTCGGTCCGCCGAGCCCTTTGTGTCCCGCGATTGCCAAGAGATCGATACCCATGGTCTGAACATCGATCTTGATATGACCAAGCGTTTGCGCACCGTCGACCAGAACAAGTGCTTCGGGCGCGGCTTGGCGCACGCGTTTGATCGCTTCTTCGATCGGTTGGATCGATCCCATCGCGTTGGAGGCGTGGGTCATGCACACCAGCGCGGTGCACTCGTCGCACGCATCGGCAACCTTCTGAGGCTCGATGCATCCAAACTCGTCGCACTCCACATAGGTGAGCTTGATCTTGTCATCCGATGCATAGCAATGCAGTGTTCGGAGGACCGCGTTGTGTTCGAGGACGGTGGTGACGATGTGAACGGGACCATCGCACCCGCGCCGCTGCGCAGCGCGGATGACGCCATGGATCGCGAGGTTGAGCGCGTCGGTGCAGCCATGGGTCAATACGACTCGTGAAGGGCTGGGTGCGTTGATGAGCCGCGCGATTTTGAAGCGGGCTTCTTCGATCACATCGCCCGCAGCACGCGCGAGTTTGTGACCACCACGACCGGGATTGCCCGCTTTGTGGTTGAGGAACTCGACCATCGCTTCGCCGACGCATGATTGTTTGGGCCAGCTGGTCGCGGCGTTGTCAAGATAGATCAAAGGCATGGACATGAAACCCGCTCCTCAACTCGTATACTTTGTGGCCCAGATGATATTCTATTTCTCCCTTTCAGGCACGAAGAATGGATGATTGAGAGGGCTGAATCGAGGTTCGTATGAAAATCGCCGTCATCATCCCCGCAGCGGGTATGTCCACCCGCTACAACTCCACGCAGGACGCGGATCCGCTCGGGATGGGTCGATCGAAACTCGATGAAGACCTTGGCGGGAAGACCGTCCTCCAGCGGACCATCGAGCTCTTCAACACCAGACCCGAAGTCCACCAGCTCGTCGTCGTCGGCCCGCACGATCCCGATGCGATGAGCAACTTCATACTCCGGCACGCGGACCGGATCAGCCTGCTCGGTGCGGAGTTGGTGGTGGGTGGGAAGGATCACCGCTGGGAGAGTGTCCACGCCGCGATGCAAGTGGTGTCTCCGGATGCGACCCATGTCGCGATCCACGATGCGGCTCGTCCCGCGACTCCGCTGGATTTGATTGATCGGGTGTTCGACGCCGCGGCTCGCTTCGATGCGGTGATCCCGGTTGTCCCGGTGGGCGACACCATCAAGCGTGTCTCGTCTGAAACCATCGATGACAAATCTGAAGCGGACCCACTCGCCGCGATTTTGGGCGCTGGCGAAGCGAACCCGATGCACGAGGTGGTGGGGGGGATCGACCGAGTCGATGCGGTGATGGTGCAGACGCCTCAGGTGTTTGCGCGTTCGCTCATTGAGCGTGCGTACCAGCAAGAGGATCTGTCCTCAACGGATGACGCGGGATTGATCGAACGGCTCGGCGAGCGCGTCGTGACGGTGATGGGTGATCCACGCAATATGAAACTCACCCACGCGGGAGACCTACCGGTGCTGCGTGCGGTGATGAATGTGCGCGACGACAAATCCCGTGCTTCGCACAAGCGATTTTGAGTGGAAACAACAGAAGTCGATCGGAATCAGTAGCGTCGGATGACACCCTTGACGATGCCTTGGATCTGGCAGAACTGCACGCGGATCGGATCAAAGTCCGGGTTTGCGGGCTGCAGACGGATGTGATCTGATTCTTTGTAGAAGGTTTTGAGTGTGGTTGATCCGTCTTCGAGGAGCGCGACGACGCGGTCGCCGTTGGATGCGACCTGGGCGCGTTTGAGGAGGATGAGGTCACCATCGAGGATGCCCTCGTCCCGCATGGACTCACCATCGACAATGAGCGCGAAGGTTGAGCCCGCATCATCGACGGTGCCGAGGAACTCGACGAGGTCGACTTCATCGGATTCAGCGACCTTCTCGATCGGGTAACCCGCGGCGATCTTGCCGACGAGTGGGTATTTCATTGGACGAGATTCGTCGGGAACCGCGATCCCATCAGCAATCGACAAAGAGCGTGCCTTGTTCGCTTCGCGGACCAACGCTCCCTTTTTGATCAGCGCTTCGACGTGCTCGAACACGGTCACTTTGCTGACGCCGATCTCGTCGGCGAGCTCTTGCATCGTCGGGGAATAGCCACGGCGAATTCGTGAATCGCGGATAAGCTGGAGAATTTTGAGCTGCTTTGGAGTGAGATTCATGATTCGGATCCTTCCGCTTGCTGGAACTGGTGAGCGTGGTGTGTACACCTGAGAGTTTCGAAACTTGCACGAGGACTTCAGTAAGTGTCCCATGCTGGGCTTTCATCGCTTTGTGACCGCTGACGAGCATGCCCAGATCGAGCAAGCGTTGCCGGCGAGCAACCGAAATCAGACCCGTCTCAAGCGAGCGGCCTGCGTGTTCCCCATGCGAGCTGTCCTCGCAGAACCCGCTCCTGGGGCGGAGCACGAGTGACCCAAACGCGGCTTTTTGATCGTCGTATTCCAGTGCATAGTCGCCGCCGGGGCCGAGCTTGAGGAGAGGTGATTGGGTCTGACTTGTCATTTGAGGAACTCGATTTCAGGTCTGGATTCGTGAGTCACACGCTGTGTGTGCTCGATCTGCTTCCATTCTGATCGGGTCTTCCTCGGGTGACCAAACACCTTTTCTCAACCAATGTTCGGTCAATGATAGCCGATCATCGCCCCGACGGCAAGAGCATATGGCATTTCTGAGGAAATTCGAACGAAAGCGGGCCACAAATGTGGGTTATCGGGTCCAAAAAAACCCGGCGCAAATCCTGCCGTGACCCGAACAAACAAATGGTTATCGGGTCTAAATCAAGACTTTTGGTGGTCATCGGGGCGAGAAGTTAGCGGGTTCGTTCAAAGTGCGGACCCGCGCGGCGGATCCTGCCCTGGATTTCGAGCATCGTTGCCGACGCGCGGACCTGACCGGGCTCGAGTCCCAGTTGTTCGGACAACTGATCTCCCGTCCGAGGTTCAGCCAACGCTTCAAGGATCTGCCGACTGACGGGATCAAGGTCCCCGATCGGTTCCGGTGCGAGGGGTGGGCTGGGTTGGTTCGTTGAACGAGATGTATATGACCGAGCGTTGACGGAAACGCCTGATCGCAAGTTCCCAGCGGAGCGTTCGAGAATCTCGATCACTTCCCCCGGCTCAGTGACCAAGTGCGCGCCGGTTTTAAGCAAATCGTTGCTCCCGCCAGAGGCACTCGAATCCGCGCGTCCCGGGACCGCGAAGACTTCTCGATTGTGATCTTCAACCGCGTGCCGAGCGGTGATGAGTGCGCCAGATCGTCGTCCCGCTTCGATGACCAATACGCCGAGGGATAAACCAGAGATGATCCGGTTGCGTGCGGGGAAGTTTTCGCTCGTTGGAGGTGTGTGGAAGGGGAGTTCGGAGATCACCGCGCCGCCTGTGTCTGCGACGCGATCGAAGAGGGCCGCGTTTTCTTTGGGATAGACATGACCGAGACCGCACCCCAGCACGACGAGCGTCTTGCCCCCGGCGTCCATCGCGCCCCGGTGCGCTGCTGAGTCGATCCCGCGTGCGCCGCCGGAGACGATGGTGAACCCCGCGCTTCCCAGCGAGCTTGCGAAACGGGTTGCTTGCTCGGTGCCATAGATGGTGCACTTGCGTGATCCGACCATCGCGAGGGGGTGTTTGTGGGATTCGGGATCGAGCGTGCCGCGGAATTGGAGGACGGGCGGAGCGCCTGGGATCGCGCGGAGCATCTCGGGGTAGTGGTCATCCATGATGGTGACGATGGAGGCACCGGCGCTTGCAACCGTTTCAAGCTCTTTTTGAGCCATCCCAGACGCATCGGCGCGGGTGGTGATGATTTTGGATGCGGTTTGCTGACCGATCCCGTCGACCCGGGTCAGTTGGCTCTGGGACATCGAGAAGACGCCGCCGGGGGAACCTGCGGTGCGGATGAGTCGATCGATCCGGACTGGTCCGAGTCCTGGGATCAGGGTCAACGCGAGCAGATCGCGTGAGTCCCTACTGATCGTCGTCGCCGCGTTCATTCAAAGGACTCGACAACCGGGACCGGGGCGTACCCCCTGCCCTTGGTCTTTTCGTTGAACTCAAGGAGCCGACCGACAACCTCGATGTTTGAGTCCAAGCGGACACTGGTCAGCACACGCATCAGGACGATCTGCTGGGTGTATTGGTACGCGGGATCGGGTTTGCGGATGGTCACAAAGACCCGCTTGCCATCGGGGGTGAGTTCGGTCGCGTCCAGACGGATCGACCATCCCGGAGAGGGTGCTTGCATGACCACGAGATGACGGTCTTCGCCGGATTCGACGGCGATGGGCGGTGCTTTGACGATCCGGACCAGTGCGGTGTCGTCGCGTTCCCAGATGCGCTGGATGCATCCCGGGATGGACAGCGCCATCAGCGCCGTCAAGGCGATCGCGATGAGCCGAAGGGGTGTTGGGTTTGAAAGGGGGCGATTCAAGGCGAGAAACATACACACATCTCCACGGGTGTTCGATATGTGTATGGTAGTGTGAAGGGTCCAGTTGTGCAAGCAAGATCCGCTCTGCTGGCGAACTACGCGTAGATATCCAATGCGTGGCCGGTCGCGGGAATGTATTGCTGGTGGAGACGAACCTCGACACCGACGAGCTTTGGGGTGGGTTCTGGTGGGATGATCTCGCCGAGTGATGGGAGCAGCGGGGTGGACATCGCTGGATTCTCGACCGTTTCAGATGCTGCTTGAGGCGTATGGATCTCGGAGAGTTCAAACCGGTCCAGCCCTCGGCTTGCCAAACGGTTGGCTTGGAGGAACCGGTGGAATGGAGCCGCGCCGGGTGGCGCGTCGTAGGCATCGCGGGGGCGCACATTGCTCACGCACCGGACGATCGGCGAGACGAGGTGTGTCGAGTTGATGCCATTGGAAGCCATGCCAATGGAGTTGCGAACCCAGTGCCTTGGGTATGAGTTTGGTCAGCGTCCGAAAATACCGATTCGGAATCGGACTATTGCGGGAAGTCAGGGGATTATCCTGTTTCGACTGTGTCGGATCATGCGGGGTGTTGCGTCCTGACCACACCATCCGAGGCGTACCATCCTCAACGATGCGGACCGACGACCTCGATTTTGAACTCCCCGAAGCTCTGATTGCGACCAAACCCGCGTCGCCGAGGGATTCATCGCGGCTGTTGGTGGTTTCGCGGTCGGACCCGGATCGGTTGGAAGATCGGGTGTTTTCGGATCTGCCGGAGCTGTTGAATCGTGATGACCTGCTGGTGTTCAACCGGTCGGGGGTGGTCCCTGCGCGGTTCAGGGGGAGCAATCTTGAAACGGGTGGTGCGGTCGAGGGGTTGTATTTGCATGAGGCGCCGGGATCGTCATCCGAGCGTGTGCTGTGGGTCGCGTATGTGAAGACCAAGCGTCCCAGAGTGGGTCGGCGTGCGGGGTTGATTGACCCGACTGGGAACGCGACCGATGCGGTGATCGAGTTTGTGGAGCCGTTCCCGTCTGAAGGTCCCGGCGCGTGGGTGCTCGCGGTGGATGGGATGGTCGGCAAGAACACGCAGCAGATTCTCGATGCGGTGGGGGGGACTCCGCTGCCGCCATATATTGTGTCCCAGCGGAAAGCGAGGCATGAGGAGATCGCGGATGCGTCGGATCGTGCGTCGTACCAGACGATGTACGCGGATCTCAACGATTCGGGGTCCGTCGCGGCACCAACGGCGGGACTCCACTTTACCGATCGCGTGATGTCCGGATTGGTACATCAAGGCGTCCGCACCAGCGAGGTTGTCCTCCATGTCGGCGCGGGGACTTTCAAACCGATCGAAGCGGATCGACTCGAAGACCACGACATGCACTCGGAACAATGCTCGATGGGATCTGCGGCTCAGCACTTCACCCAGGGCAAACCAGGCGATGGCCGCGTGTTTGCGGTCGGTTCGACCTCCGCGCGGACGCTCGAAAGCTTTGCGGGGGTGCATGGTTCGGGCGGTTCGATTGATCAGCCGATCAATACGCGGATTCTGATCTCGCCGGGGTATGACTGGCGGTGGGTCGATGGGATGGTGACCAACTTCCATCTCCCACGCTCAACGCTCATCGCGATGGTCGCGAGCATGCTTGATGTGCCTGGCGCGGATTGTTCGGGGATCGAGCGGGTTCGAGAGATCTATGCACACGCGATCCACAATCAGTACCGGTTCTTCAGCTATGGGGACGCGATGTTGATCCTGCCTTGAGATTGTGGGGATTACTGGCCGCGGATCGAGTGTGTGTGGTATCGTGTTTATGTGTCTGAAATGGGCACTGATGGACGATACAAGGGGCTGATTGTGGCCCAATTGAGGGCGAACTCGAAAAGGTGAGTTGATGGACCTGCACACACTGATCGATGGCATCGAGCTGACGCGCCTTGGGGGCGCGGCGGGTGCTGATGATCTCCGGTCGATCCGGGTGTGCGACCTGACGGAAGATTCGCGTACCGCGCTGCCGGGCTCGTTGTTTGTCGCGCGAGCGGGGACCAAGGAACAAGGGGCACGCTTTATTGACGAAGCGGTGCACGCTGGAGCCGTTGCGGTGCTGACGGACAACACCGAAGCAACTATCCCAAAGGGATCTCGCGCGGCGTTGCTTTACAACCCAAACGCATCAGAGATCGGCGCGATCCTCGCGGAGCGGTTCTATGGGCATCCGGGCAAAGCACTCGCGATCGCAGGCGTGACTGGGACCAACGGCAAGACCACCATTGCACACCTAACCCAGCAGATCATCAAGCACTTCTCGATGCCAAACTCCAAGCACCGGATCAAGTGCGGGTTGATCGGGACTGTTGTGATTGATGATGGACAAGAGCGCAGCGTCGCGTCCATGACGACCCCTCCCGCGATCGAGTTGAGTCGAACACTTTCGACGATGGTCGAGCACGGGTGCAAAGCGTGCGTGATGGAAGTGTCGAGCCATGCGTTGGATCAAGGACGAACCAGTGCGGTGGAGATTGATGGTGCGGGGTTTACGAACCTGACCGGGGATCATCTGGACTACCACAAGACGCTCGAATCCTACTCGAACGCAAAGACCAAGCTCTTCGCGAATCTCAGTGATGGGAGTTCCGCGTTGATCAACATGGATGATCCCGCGGGACAGACCATGATGGATGCGTGCCGAGGGGGCGTGCATGTGCTTGGGTGCTCGATGTGCGATCGGGACGCCGCGTGGTATGGGGAGATTGTGAATCGGACAATGGAGGGGATGCAGGTTTCGATCACCGGACCCATCGGCGTGATTGAATCGTGCGTGCCGTTCTTTGGTGACTACAACGCGAGCAATGTGGTGATCTCGTTGGGGCTTGCAGATGTGCTGCTCGCGAAAGTCGGGATTGATCCCGAAACGAGAATCGCAGGATTCATCCGTGCACTCCCAACGCTCCATCTTCCGAGCGGAAGACTTCAACGCGTCAGCAGCGATCGTGATGATCTAAGTGTCTTCGTCGACTTTGCGCATTCGGACGATTCGATCCGGAGTTCGCTCGGCGCAGTGAGAGGAGTGCTTCCAGAAGGGGCATCCCTGTGGTGTGTCTTCGGGTGTGGTGGTGATCGAGATCGGACAAAGCGTCCACGCATGGGACAAGCGGCGTGCAACGGTGCGGACCGGATCGTGCTCACAAGCGATAACCCACGGAGCGAGAAACCATCGCAGATCGTGGACGATGTGCTCTCGGGTCTCGATCAATCGCAGCAGGCGCGCGTCGAGGTGCAGGTGAATCGTGATCAAGCGATCCGGTATGCGATCGAACACGCGAAGGCGGGCGACGCGATCGTGATCGCGGGCAAGGGGCATGAAGCGGAGCAGATCCTGTCGGACCACCTGGGCAACCCGGTTGTGCACCACTTCGACGACGCGGAGCACGCGACCGATGCACTCAAGGATCGACGGAGCAGAGCGGAGGCAAGCGCATGAACGGACTCGGATGGGACAACGCGGTATGGACCTCGATTGGTCGATGGGTGATCGAACCCAAAGCGGGCGATCAAACGCCGAGTGGTGCGGCGATCGACACGCGTGTGTTGATTCGCGGACAGATATTCGTAGCGTATGTTGGGGAGCGCGTGGATGGGCATGCGTACCTGAGCGCGGCCAAATCCAAAGGCGCAGCAGTTTGCATCGTCACGGACGCGTCCAAGATACCTGATGGATTTGATGTCCCGACACTGATCGTCAAGAATCCGACCGACGCGATGACGGTGCTCGCGGCACACTGGCGGTCGCAGTTCGCAGGAACCGTCATCGGGATCACCGGTTCCAACGGCAAGACCACCACGACACGATTGGTCTACGCGGTGCTCAGCGAGCATGGCAACGCGTGGGTGTCGTCCAAGAGCCACAACAACGCGATCGGGGTTCCGATGTCGGTGCTCAACACGCCGCTGAGTTCGGACTTTGCGATCTTTGAGCTCGGGACTTCGAGTCATGGCGAGATCGCAGAACGCGCCGCATTGGTGCAGCCCGACATCGCGGTGATCACCTCGATCGGGCGGGCGCATCTGAAGGAACTCGGATCGATCGATGGCGTGTGCGCCGAGAAAGCGAGCATCCTGCTCTCGACCAAATCACGCGGGATTGTTCCAAGCGGGGTCGAACCACTCGATCGCGTCATCAGCGCACTCGCGGTGTCGTGCGAGATCGAACGGCTCGACCAGTCACGATTGAAAAACATCATCATCGCAGAGCAGCGCGTGGAGTTTGAGCTTGATGGGAGCAAGTTTCAGGCGCCGGTCCCCGGAGCGCACAACGCGTCGAATGCCGCGATGGCGGTGTTGGTCGGTCGAGCGTGCGGGATGGATGATGCGGACATCGCGCATGGACTTCTCAACGCCAAACTCCCCGAAATGCGGCTCGACCGTGTCGAAATCCCGACCAAGAGCGAGCCCATTGTCATCTACAACGACGCGTACAACGCGAATCCAGATTCCACACGAGCAGCATTGTCCTTCTTCGAATCAATCAATCCCGACACACACAAGGTCATCGTGCTTGGCGACATGCTCGAACTCGGGTCTTCAGGACCCGATGAGCACGCGTCGCTGGTCAGCGAACTTGATTCGGTTCAGGGTCGCGTGGTGTTGGTCGGTCCGCTCTACCACGCCGCGGCGGAGGGGTCGGCATACGAACGATGGACCGCGATCGATGATTTCACGATGACGGAGGTTGCACGATCGATCAAGCCGGGGGATGTGGTGCTGCTCAAAGGATCGCGTGGGGTGGGTTTGGAGCGGCTGGTGTATATCCTCATCAATCGGCACACGATCTATGCGAAAGTGGGCGCCAAATCTGGTAGCACCGGGATGACTGAGGGCACGGACGCTTCATGATCTATATTCTGCTTGACATGTTGCGTGGGTGGTTGGTGGATCACAAGCTGTACGCGTACTTCCGCGTGTTTGATGAAATCCAGTTCCGGACTTTGATGGCGGCGGGATTGTCGTTTGCGATCGTGGTGTTCTTCGGGAAGCGCGTGATCCGGATGCTGGTGCGACTCAAGATCGGCGATGCGGGCGAGACCGACGCGGCGCTCCTCCGCGAGCATGCCGCGACCAAAGCGAATGTCCCGACGATGGGCGGCATCCTGATCTGCGGCGCGATCTTTATCTCCACCTTCTTGCTCGCGGATATACGCGTCAACATTGTCTACCTCGGATTGTTCACGCTTGTATGGATGGCGGTCGTGGGGGGCGCAGACGACTATCTGAAACTCACCGCATCAACGCGTGGCACGGGGCGTCAGGGTTTGTATTCATGGGAGAAACTCGTCTTCCAGCTCGGGATCGGGCTGATCGTCGGGTTCTTCGCGTACCGCTACGGCGTGCAGATCGAGGATGGCGTGCAAGTCGATTCGATCTCGCATGTGCTCAACCTCCCGTTCCAACGGACCTATGAACCCGGGACGAAGTTCGCTGCGGATGGTTTGATTTATCTCGGACTCCCCGCGTTCATGATCCTGTCGATGCTGGTCGTCGCGGGGCTCTCCAACGCGGTTAACATGACCGATGGCATGGATGGTCTGGCCGCGGGAATCAGCGGGATTGTGTGCTTTGCGTTGATTCTGCTCTCGCTGGTCGCGGGACAGCTCAGCTCGGCGCAGTATCTGTATGTGCCCTATGTCCCAATGGCGGATGAGCTCGCGGTGATCTCCGGCTCGATGTTCGGCGCGTGCCTTGGGTTCTTGTGGTGGAACTGCAAACCGGCGCAGATCTTTATGGGGGACACCGGATCGCTTGCGCTCGGTGGGATGATCGGGTACATCGCGATCATCACGCGCCAAGAGTTTGTCGTCCTCCTCATGTGCGGCGTGTTCATCTTCGAAATCCTGTCCGTGGTCATGCAGGTCGGATGGTTCAAGTACACACGGATCAAAACCGGGACCGGACGACGCATCTTCCGCATCGCGCCATACCACCACCACCTCCACCAAGGGGGCTGGGCGGAGAATCAGGTCGTCGCTCGGCTGTGGTTGATCTCGATCCTGCTGGTGATTGTCGCGATGGCGTCACTCAAACTGCGGTAGTGGACGCTCGATCAGCAGTCTTGGTTTGCGGAGGATGACGCGGTCTTGGATGGGCCCGTTGATTCCGGGTTCGACGCTGATGATGAGCTCGGTGGTGCCTTTCGGGAGATCAACTGTGATTTCGACCTCATCGCGCGTCGGGTTGAGTCGATGCGATTCGATCTCCACCAGCTGCGATCCATTCGATCCCGCGGCGATGATCAACTCGCAATCCGACCACCGACCCGCGATCAACTCCGCGACGCACGCGAACCGTGATGCGGGTTCTTCGATGGTGTAGCGGAGCTGCACCGGTGCTTTGAGATCAAGATCACTGAGCCCCGAGTTGGGGATCTGCTCGATGAGTTCGCTCGGATGCGGTGTCCACGAGCGATCCCCGGCGGGTGAGATTTCTGGGGTCAGTGAACCCAGGGGGATCAAATCCACCGACGCGTGCTCGTTGTCGATGCCTGCGAAGCGTTGGGGATCGAACTCGATAAGTGTGCTTTGGGATGGGGTTCCAGTGTTGTTGTGTTGGAAGATCAATGCGTGTGCGGAGCCGCTGATGGTGGTGGAGGCGTTGAGGGAATCGGTGAGCATGCGGTGGTCCGCATCGAGATATAGGTATGTGCCGGCGATGGTCACGGGATCGGTTGCGAGTTGTACTGCGGAGGTTTGATCGAGCTGGAAGGTCCGGATGACGCCATCGGTGTCGATGGAGACAGACTCGCCGATCGATTCAATGAACCCGGTGAGCGTGTCGTTGTTGAGCAAACGGATCGCATCGTTCCCGTTGCTGTCAATAGAAGTCTCGGACATTGGGACCATCACGAGCGAGCGGAGATGATCGAGGGTGATCGTGCGTGGTTCGGAATCGAATGCGGTGATGAACTGCAAGCGGTCGGGATCATCGCTGTCCTGCACAAGTGCTTGAAGGCGTTGGTCATCGGTGAAGGTGATCAATGCAGGTGTGCCCGATCCCGCGAAGGTGTATTCCCACGCGGATGCACGCTCCGATGGAAGCACGAAGAACACCTGATCCAGAGGCGTGCTGGTCTCAAACCCTGTTTGATCGAGGAAGTGCACCATCCTGCGATCGATCCTTGGGGATCGGATCTCGCTCATCGTCAGGTCGGTGCGGAGGAGGTGCCAATCCGCGTTCGCATTGCTGACACAGGAGAGGCAAAGAGTCGGAATGATCACACTGAATCGCAAAGAGGATCTCATTTCTGGAAGATCGGCAGATACCGCTTGGGCATCTGAAGAATAATGAGTGACATCGCGGTGCCGTACACTTTGCCCGCGGATCGGTCCTCCCATGCGCCGTCGTCGAGCTGGGTTTCGATCAGTTCTTTGCGGATCGCGGGCCACCAGGTGTCCCAGTAGTCGTCTCCCGCGAGGAACATGGTTTGGACGGCGTAGTACTGTCCATAGAAGTAATGTGAGCGTGAAGGGGTGGTCGAGCCGGGGAGGGCGGTGCCCATCAGGTATTCGAGTCCGCGATCGATTGAGTCGTCGGAATAGATCCCCGCATAGTACAGACTCGCGACTCCCGCTGCGGAGCGGGGCCATGCGCTTGATCCCGCGCTGGTCTGGTAGCGGAACCCGCCGTCGGGGTTCTGGGCTTGTCGAACATACTCGACCGCGCGGTCGATGGTCTCGCTGGAGACTTCGATCCCCGCGTTGCGCGCCGAGCGGAGCGCCATGATCTGACAGATGGTCACGGAAACATCCGCATCGTATGGGACTGGGTTGTAGCGCCATCCGCCTTCATCGTTCTGGGTTTGCTCGATGAGCCGGACCGCTCTCACTAGTGATTCGTGGATCTGGGTGCTGATTGCTGTGTCTGCTCCGCCCGCAGTCATGCCGTAGATTTCACCGAGGAAGAGGGTCGCGAATCCGTGCCCGTACATCGGGCCGTTGTTTGCTTCTGCGGTGATGAGCCCGTTCTCTTTGGTCGAATCGAGGACGAAGCGGAGACCACGCATGATGTGGTCGCTGTATGGACCGCGCGATGCGGTGTTGCCGTCGCCCATAAACGCAAGGCACGCGAGGGAGGTGATCGCGACATTCTTCCCGAACCGCCCGCCTTCCCATGAGCCATCGTCGCTCTGGGTGGTCGCGAGGTAGTTGATTGCGTTGGCAATGGTCTGGTCGAGTTCGGGAGTGATCTCCGGACCGGCGACCGGTGCTGGTTGATTCGCGGGTTGAGCGGTCGTGGGATTCGATGACGCCGCGAGGAGCGAGCATGCGAGGAGTGCGGGGAGATGTTTCATTCTTCATCCTCCGCGAGTGCTTTGTAGTAGCGTTCGGTCAAGCTCCGGTACAGCTCAGAGTACGGCTCGTCGAGCCCCTGGCTTAGCGCATCGCGGAGGCGTTCTGGGAGACTTCCCCATCGAGCGATCGCGTTGTTCCGGTTGTTGGATCCGACCTCGTTCGAGCCGGGCGGCGTCGAGCCATCGCCGGGTTCACCGGTGCCGGTGGAGGGGCTCGGTTGCTGGGATTGCTGGTTGGGTTGTTGTTGGCTCGATGAGGATGAGGACGATGATCCGCCGCTGCTTCCAGAGCTTTGGTTCTGCTGCGCTGATTCGATGACCTGGTCGAGCTTGCGGATGATGTCCTCTTGCATCCGCTGCGTTGCGAGTCCGGTTTCATTGGTCTCCAGCCGATCCGCGGCTTGACCCATCAACCCGACCGCTTGGGCGAACGCTTCAGCGGTTTGCTGCGCGGACAACGCTTGATCGATCTCGGTGTTGTCTGGTGCTTCGGATTCGATTTCGAGACCGAGCAGTTCGTCGAGGGATGGGACACGCGTGGGCTGGGTGCCATCTTGTGCAATCGCGCCCATGCTCGACACGAGCATGACTCCAAGTGCAATCGCGGAATGTGGTCTCAAACTCATCACGGCGTTGGGTCCTCAGTCGGTTTCTCGGTGGAGTCCTCAATAGGTTGTTCGTCCGATGGGCGTGCCGGGTTCATCTCTTCGATCAACCGCCGCCCTTTCTCTGCAAGTTCTCGTTGCATCTGCCCGTTTTTTCGGACTCGGTTCTGATCCGGGGTGTCTTGTTCTGACAATGCCCTTGTTTGCGTCGCGGCGAGTTGCTGCAAGGTTCGCAGCAACTGGAGCTGCGCGATGGGTGGGATGACGGGTTCTTGTCCACCTCCGCCTTGTCCGCCACCATCGCCGCCTTGTCCGTCTTCGAACTCGTCGGATTGGGGTTGGTTCTGATTGCCGAGCACATCGATGAGCGCGGTGAGGATCGTCGCGATGCCCTGCTGGTCGTTGGCAACCATCGGATCGACTGATTGTTCATTCAATTCAGAGGAGACCGAATCGAGCAGTTGCTCAAGCTGATCATGCGCCAACGAGAAGATCGGTGCTTCACTGAGTTCTTCGGTTTCTTGAAGCATTGTTTGGAGCGATTCACTGAGTGAATCTTCGCGCCCGCTGAGCTGGCGAGCCGCGGCACGCTGGCGGCGGTTGAGCGGTTGTCCGACGAGCGGTGAGGTTTCCAACGAGATCTGGGCTTGCTGATTGAGCGCGTCCTGATATTTGGATCGGAGTTCCTCACGAAGCTGCTGCGCCTGACGATCCGCGGCCTGCTCGTCCTGACGCTGCGCCTCTTCGAGCGCCGCTTGCAGATGGACCATCGCAGAAAGCTCAGATTGGCGAGCGGTTACTTGGTCTTGCGGCTCAGCACGCAGCGCGGTGATCGCGTCGTTCTGTGCGTCAGCGGCTTTGGTCATTGATTCCGCGATAGATTGAGTTTCGGGGAACGCTTCCGCCGCGTCGTCGCGGACCGCGAGCGTGTTATCGCGGATGGTGATCATCGGTCGATCGAGGTTTGGCAGTCCCTCATCCAATCGACCGAGTTCGTGATCATGGTCTTCGAGCAGGCCTTGGATGGACTCCATGATCGACGCGAGCTTTCTGCGGAGTGCGGAGTCGCGGTTTTTCTGTGCTTGCTCGATCTGCTCGATCATGTTGTCGAGTTCTTCGAGGACTTGTTGCTGCGTTGCCGCTGCGGACGAGGTCTGGTTCTCCGCGAGTTCGTCTCCGGATTGGGCGAGTTGTTCCTCGACTCCAGAGTTGCGTCCCTGGGTTGCTGCGTCTCGGATGCCCTGCGCTCCAGTCGGATTGTTCTCTTCGAGCGCATCGGCTTGTTTGTCGAGCGCGTCGATGGTGTCGCGTGCTTGCTGGGTCGCTCGCTTCTGTTTGTCGAGGATTTTCTGGAGCATCGAACGCTGGTCTTCGGAGAGCTGGTCGATGGATTTTCCCGCGGTTTGCTGTCCAAGCTGGTTGGTCTCGTCGAGGAGTTCCTGAACCTTTGAGCGGAGATCTTCGATGGATCGGCGCGCCAGCCAGGTGTCTTGTCCGCGATCGAGCATCGCGATCGCGGTGGCGAGTTGGTCACGGACTCTTTCCATGCGATCGGACGCTTGCTCGTCTTGTTCCCGCTGAAGCGCTCCGGTCGCTTGCTGTGATTGCTCGCGGGCGTCCGAAAGAATGTCATCAATCCCGCTGAGCATCGGGGTGAGCTGTGGATCTTGGATATTGCTCTGTTCGAGCATCTCGAGCAGACGCTGGGTTGCTTGCGATCGGGCGTCGATCTGTGTTGTCAATGCCGCTTGATCATCTGGGCTCACTGCCGAACCTTCGTTGAGCTGGTCTCGGAGTTCCCGCTGGCGACCATCGAGACGGCGGAGAATTTCTCCGATCGAACCGAGCTGAGACTCAACACGCTCGACAATCTCTTGGTCCTCTACCACCCGGATCATTCGGGGCACGGAGCGTGTTTCTTGCCCAAGGATATCGACCGCGTGGACGCTGAGTTCGAGCTGCGATCCGGGTTTCAATCCAAGTGTGGTTAGGTCCAACTCAACCGGCATGGAGAGTCCACGCGAACGATCCGGCGCAGCGGCGTATAAAGGATGGCTGCTCTGGTCGGATTCATCTTGCACGACCGCATCCACCGAGACTTCCGCGAGTCCCAGGTCGTCGGTTGCGAATCCTCGCAGATCGACGACCGCGCGTTGACCCACCGCGAGGTCGGTGCTTGGGGTTTGCAGGATCGCTTCGGGTGGAGCATCGGGGACGACGCGGACAAAGACATCCATCGCGGCGCGAGGCGAGAAGCCGTACTGGTCGATCGGGACGGTGGTCAGCGTGCCGCTCTCGTCGATGCGCTGGGTGCGGGTGATGGTATTCGTGCTATCTTGCTCAGTGCCCTGCGCGTGTACATTGGAATCGAATACCCAAGTTGTAGAGAGGTTGGATCCCGCGAGGATCGGCCCGACAGAGAGTGATGATGGAGCAAGCGTGCGCATCCCATGGAGGAACGGCGATTCAGCGTCATCAGCGAGAATTGATTTGGCGTACTCGGGAAGTGTGGATTCAATTTCGACGCGTTGGAGTTTGGGTGGATGCACTATACGAAGGTGTTGGACTTCGCTGCGATCGTCTTTGGTTTCGATTCGATATTCGAGAGTTGAGCCGGCCGGGATGTTCTGAGCGGAGATGGTATGGATCGGGATGAGTTGCTCGTAGCGAGTGTGGTCTTGCTGTCGATTGAGCACGAGCGATGTCCAGCGGACGATGGGCGAGCGGTCAGCGTCGATCAGTCTCCAGCGGAGACGAGCGTTCGCGTTGTCTGTGGATGGCCCGATCGTGGCGCGAGCGATGAACGCACGGTCCGATGGGTGAGTGCTCGCGATCTCTGGGAGCACAATCCCGTACTGTTTGGGCCACTGCACCTGCGTCCAGGGCATCGCCACGCGCCGGGCGCCGATGGTCATGAGTGTTGGTTGAGCGATCACTCCAAGGCCGATCATGCTCAGACCCGCAAAGATGGCAAGCATTTCGTTCATGGATCGTGACCGCAACTCCACACGCGAGCGGCTTGGATCAAGATGCGATGCGGATCGCGATGCAATGGATTCGATGAGTCGTTGCTGGATGCCGTCATCTGCAGGATCGGGAAGATCAGTGATTGCCGCAATTGCTGATCTTTGATGATTGGTAAAGCGGTCCGCCGAGCTGTCGTCAGGAAGGTTCAGCGCCAGATCGCTCGGTCGGATGCAGATGTTGAAGACATCGCGGATCAATCGGTGCACCATCCACAAGGCCAAGTATGTGATCCCCGCGAGGAGTATCCATCGAGCGGTAGACGGCAGATGGAAGAACGAATCGAGCAACACAGCAATGGATACCGTGCCGACCACGCACCCGATGACACGAACAGCACCCCGAACGCGCAATCGGCGCACGACACGCGCGACGGAGACCTCAAGCGTGCTGCGGGGTGTGTGGCGGGATGAATGGTTCTGGCTGGTCATGGTGGTTGTGTTTATGCGAGTCGAACCGCGCGCCTCCCGATCCATTCAATGGTGAGCAGCAGCACCAGCAGCACCAGCACAATCGGTCGATCCCACAGCGAAGTGGTCTGAGGCGGGAGCGTGGTCATCCGTGTGCGGTTGGGGAGCCGATCCGAAAGCTCGTTGAGCTGTTCGGGTTTGAGCGTGACGCCTTCGGTTTGCGAGCTCAAGGTGATGAGTGCCTCGTGGTCGGTGTTGGGATTCGAGGACTCGTCCCACGAAGCATGGACGCGGAAGATTTGCGTGAGGGGTTCAACCCCGAGCAGCGGATGCGTGACGCTCATGGAGTACAAGCCCGGCTCGCTGGGTGTCCAGATCGCGGATCGGCGCTTGCTGCTGCCGTTGAGGACGAGCTGGGATTCGCTGAGGTTCTGTGACAGTGGTTTGATGGTCGCGTTGATCTTCGCAGGGAGATCATCGATGACCGAGCTGTCGAAGAGTTCGAGCGTGGCGCGGAGGTCGTCCCCCGGCGCGATGCGTTGCGGAGAGATGATGAGTCCTGCGGGCGAGGCTCTCCGCGCGATGGTCCCGCGCGCGAGCGTGCGGATCATGGGGAGCCAGAACTGTTCGGGGAGGTCTTCGCCGAGCCCGTAGCGCCAGCGCCAGATTTCGTCGGTGCCAACATAGCCCGCTTGTCCGCTTCCGTAACGCATGGTGGTGACGAGGGCGCGTTCGCTTTGTTGATCCAGCGAGTCGGCAAACGCAAGCGTGGACACGCCGGGCTTGAGATCATCAATACCGATCGAATGCACCCAGCGAAGGACCGTCCATCCCGCATCCGGATTCTCGACCGCCGAGCGCGCGTTCTGTGTGCCAGCGTTTGAAGCGAGTAATCCAGCGCGGTCCGCAAACTCGGTGAGCTTCATCACCGCTTGCTCGCTTTCATTGACTGTATTGGAAACCGAGTCCGCTTTCCCCCGCTGCATCGGGAGCAGCGGCGACAGTTCAGTGGCGATCCATGCGTTGGGGGTCGAACCCTCGCCTGCGATCCAGAGAAGACCGCACCCTCGGGTTTCGATGTGTTCTTTGAGCGAGCGCAGTTGAGATTGAGAGAACAGCTCGGGACTCACATCCCCAAGCACCACCACATCAAACGGCTCCCACGCTTCCAGCGTGCTGGGGATCTGTCCATTGACAGTTTGCCCTTCTTCGATGAACCTGCGGTCCGAGGCGAGCAGCATCGTTGTCGCGTTGATGGTGTCCTCGCGCGTGAGGATGTTCTTGAGGTAGCGGTATTCCCATCGCGGATGCCCATCAATATAGAGCACCCGCATCGGCTGGGACACGACACTCAGCTCGATCGGTTGCTGGTTGTTCTCGCTGATCAGATCCGTTTGAGCGGTTGGGGAGATGCGGACAAACAAACTCTTGGAGCCCGCCTCAGTAAAGGTGTGCGACAGGTCCGCTTCGATTGTGGAGCCGTCGGTTGGATCGTCGCCCATTGTGTGCGTGCTCGAATCCAGAACCACGCCGGTCGCTTGGTCGACGAGCTCGATCGTGATTTCATCGCCCGCTTCGTAGCCGAGTGCTTGTGCAACGACGCGGACGGGGACACGGTCCTTCGCGAAGACCGCGCTGGGAGATTCGACCATGCGGATCGACGCGTCGTGGACCGGTGCGCTCGATCCGATCGGGACGGTGATGACCGGGACACCCGAGCTCAGCAGGGTTTCGAGAAGCGTGGGGGTGGGTTGATCGTGCGATTGACCATCGGAGAAGACGACAATCCCGGAGATCGGGCTGGTCCCCGCATTCCGTAGCGCGGCTTGAATCGATCGGCCAAGCGTGGTGCTCGCGCTGTCGAGAATCGAATCAGGTTCAATGCTTGGTTGTCCTTCGATCTTCGATATGCGGTCCGTAAAGGTGTACACATCAAGCGATGAATCGGTCGCGAGTTGCTCAAACACCGATGCGTTCTTGGTGAGCAAGTCGGACAAGATCCGCGATCGGCTGGACATCAATCCATCCTGGTCAAGCTCAGGCATCCGCATCGAACCCGAAGCGTCGAGCAGCACAATCACGCGATCCCGCTCGATCAACATCCGCTCCCGCTCAATCTGAGGCCCAAGCGCCAGCACCATCAACAGCACGATGATGCTCCACCGGATCGAACTCAGCACCACGCGGAACCAGCGCGGACCCGGAAGACCCCGATAGCTCAACCAGATGCACACCGCCAGCAGGAGAACCGCCGGTGCCCAAACCCAGACGGGAAGCGTGTACGCCAGACCAATCCCCGAGTCCTGAGCGCCGAAGGTCCCAGATGGGAATCCGAACATCCAATCAAAGATTCGATTCATGACGCGCCCCCCGGAAGGATGGACGAGGCACGCACCGCGCCGTATGAACAGCGCCGAGCGAGGATGAACTCCGCAACCCCGATCGCGGCGGCGATCGCAAACAGGATCAGCGCGAGTGATCGACCATTGCTGGTCCCTCGGCCAAGCGTGCTCTGGGTGAGGTCGGTAGCGGTGCTGAGATCGGTGATCTCGATCGAATCCAAAGTTCGTGCGAGCGCGCCAATTGGTGATTCGGTCGCGGCCGGGTTGGTGGTGGTGTACCGAGTATCGGGATTGATGATGACCCCGCGCGTCCCGGTGCCTTGAGCGTCGACTCTCACATACACCGCCGCGGATTGACCTGCTTGTTCGCCGTCGGGTTGTGCTGTGAGGGGCTCAAGGTTCTCAAACGAAAGCAGCGCCGCATCGGAACCCGCGATGCGGCGTTCTGGGGCGATCGAACGCGCGAGCAGTGATCGCACCAGTTCGTGCGTGAGCGCGACAAAGATCGGTCGAGCGGGGAGGTCGGTCCACTGCACATCAAACGCCACCCCAAAGAGCACGACGGCACCTGCGCCGGGGCGATCCTGAGAGCCGGGCTGACCGGCAGGCAGCATCAGCGCGATCGGGTGCTGCTCCGAATCGTTCAAAAGCACGCCCGCATTCTGGCCGGGCTGAAGGTTCATGCGTCGTGAGATGGTGACGGATGAGGCGAGGTCCGGGTACTCGTTCTGGATTCCCGCAAAGAGATCCATCGAAGTTTCGCGTGTCGATGGGAGTGCGTCTGCTATTCCGATTGATGGATCAAAGCTCCGTGTTGTGGATGAGCCAGCTTGTGATGTGCTGCTGATCAAACCGGGCGCGAGTGTTTCGATTTGGGTCATCCAACCGGTGTCCGCTGGGTCGATGCCGGGGGTGATGATGACGGGCATGCCCGACGCGTTGAGCCGAGCGATGCGTGACCAACCCGCATCGTTGAGCGCGTTTGGCGCAAGGACAAAGAGGATGTCGAGCGTCGGATCGATCCGGTCGCTCGCGGATGTTGCCTGGATCTGTTGGATGGTCATCAATCCATCATCCGCGCCCAGCACCGCACGCACCCAGCGTGATGGCCGAATCCCCGAGGTGCTGCTCGTGTACTCGTCGATGATCCCGGTCGCGATGTGCTGACGGATCGGCATCCCGACGAATCGCGCATCGTCCCGAGGGTTGTTGTTCGCGGCGGACTGCTCCAGCGCCACCGTCAGCATCGCGGCCCCGCCCCGCGTCGGGATGAGATTGCCCGCGTCGATGAATACACTCTGCGAGAGATCTGCTTGTCCCTGCGTCCATCGGAACTGATGGGTGCCCAGTCGTTCCTCGCTTACCGCGTCAAGGATCGTGACCTGCGAGGTCTGCTCTTGTGATGTATCCGATCGGGAAAGCGTGATGCGGACGCCTTGGATTTCGTCTCGGCTGATCGGTGTTCCGTCAACGGATTCCGATTGTTTGGTCACGATCGGGCGGAGTGTCGTCGCGTCGGTGATCGCGATATTGCCGGTGGATGAAGACTCAGGGACATCAAGCAAGATGGTTTCAACGCCTTCGATCGTGTGCACAGCGTACTGCGTATCCGTATCCCATCCCGACGGACTCAGCGACAGCACCGGTTCAATCCGGACTGGCTGGGAATTGTCGCTGCTTTCAATCAGCTGGTTGAGCAGCGCAAGGCCACCATCGAGATCACGATCGGCATCCGTCGCTCCGATGCTTTCGATCCTCGAGCGGATGAGTCCCAGCTCGCTGGTCGCGGGGATCGCTTCGCCTCGCGCTGGGGACGCGAGCGTGATGAGCGCCGCCCGATCGCCCCGCGTTGCGTCGAGTGTGCTGAGGAGATCGAGCATGCGCCGGCGCTGCTCGTCGAGCGAAGATTGTCCGGATGGGAGCGTGGCGGCGCTGTGGATGGAGTTGTCGAGCATCAGCACCATCGTGCGTGCGCGCGAATCTGATGTGCCTGAGCCGTGCATCAGCGCCGCGACCGCGCCTGCGATCAATGCGATGATCGCGCATCGGCTCAGGAGCAGGAGCAGTTGTTCGAGGGTGACGAGCCGTTTGCGTTTCTTGTACGCTTGTTCAAGGAACCGCATCGCGCCCCACGCGATGGGTCGATGCTTGCGTCGGAGCAGGTGCACGATGATCGGGATCGACACGCAGAGCACGCCCGCGATCAGCAGTCCGGGATGGAGCACGCTCAGTCCCATCATCGCATCGAGCTCCGGAGTTTGGAGAGTGATGCGTTTCTTCGCGCGACAAACGACGCGAGGGTCGGCCCGAGCCATTGGTGGGTCGAGACGATGTGGTGATCGAATCCGAACGAGCGGATGTCGTGGGTGATGGTCTCGTTGTGCTCGTTGAACGCTTTGAGGTAGTCGTCACGGAGTGCACGCGGATCGATCCGGATGGTTGGTTCAAACTCCAATCCTTCGAACGCCGCTCGATCCTCGAACTCGAAGGTCCGTTCCGCTTTGTCCAGCACCTGGAGGACGATGACATCATGCCCACGATGCTTGCACTTCGCCAGCGCGGATTTGAGATCCGCGGGGTCCATGAAGCAGTCGGAGATCAGCGCGATCATGCACCGGTTGTTGAGCTTGCCCATCGCTTGATCCATCACGCGCTGGATGTCGGTCTCCTGCTCGACGGGATTGGTTGCCAGCGCGTCGACAATCGGCTTCCATCCTGAAACTCTGCCAGACCTCGGGACCATCGCGCGGATCTCGTCGGCGAAGATCATCAATCCTGCGCGGTCCCCCTGATGGAGGGTGATGTGCGCCAACGCCGCGGCGGTCGCTGTCGCGTGGTCGTATTTCGACCAGTTGATCCGTCCATCCGGTGCGGTGGCGCTCGCGGACCCCGAGGCATCAGAAAACAAGCGAGACCCGAACCGCATCGATCCCGACGAATCGACCATAATCACGAGGTCAAGGTTCGTTTCCTGTTGGTATTGCTTGACTTGCAGCTTGTCCGAGCGTGCGTAGACCTTCCAGTCTAGGTGCCGAATGTCGTCACCAGCGACATACGGGCGGTGGTGGGCGAACTCAACGCTCACCCCGGTGTACGGCGACCGGTGCTGACCCGACCGGACCCCCTCCACGATCATTTTCGCGCGAAGTTCCATCGAGGTCAGCCGAGCGAGGGTCTGGGGGTGGAGATAGAGGTGGGGATCGAACCGATCTTGGGAGGGGCTTGGAGTGTCGGTCGGCTGGGACATTGCTGTATCCTACCGCCAATTCGCCCATCGGCTGCCGGTATGGGCTTCGAATCGCCGATGAACTTGCAGTATTCGTGCAGATGCGCTGCGCGATCTCTGATTCCTTCGGAAAGACCCCATGGCCACCAATCAAGACCGCCTTCCAGCTTCGAATATCAAACGCATCGCTGTCCTCACCGGCGGCGGGGACTGTCCCGGTCTCAACGCGGTCATCCGAGCGGTCACCAAAGACGCAATCAACCATGGCATCGAGGTCTTCGGAATCGAAGACGGGTTCCTCGGTCTTGTAGAGGACCGCATCAGACCACTCAACCTCGATGATGTCTCCAACATCCTCACGATGGGTGGCACCATCATCGGGTCCAACAACCGCTCCAACCCCCAGCACTTCCCCGTTGGAAAGGACAAGGACGGCAACACCGTCTTCAAAGACCTCACCGATGTCTGCGTCACGCACCTTCAGGTCCGCAAAATCGACGCGTTGATCGTCATTGGTGGCGACGGCACCATGTCCATCGCGAAGCAAATCACCGACAAGGGATTCAACTGCATCGGGATCCCAAAGACGATCGACAACGACCTCCACGGCACCGACATCACCTTCGGATTCCAGACAGCGGTCCACATCGCGACCGAAGCGCTCGATCGTGTGCATTCGACCGCAGCGAGTCATCACCGCGTGATGGTCGTCGAGCTCATGGGGCGCAACGCGGGGTGGATCACGCTCCATGCGGGTGTTGCGAGCGGATCAGACATTATCCTGATCCCGGAGATCGGGTTTGATCTCGACAAGATCACCGAGTACTGCTTGTGGAGATCCCAGCGCGGTAAGCGCTTCACGATCATCGCGGTCTCCGAAGGCGCCAAACCAAAGGGCGGCGAGCAGATTGTGGATCGCATCATCGAGAACTCTCCAGAAGCGATCCGGCTCGGAGGCGTTGCCAAATGGCTCGCGACGGAGATCGAGGAACGCACCGAGATCGAATCCCGGTATGTCGTCCTCGGCCATGTCCAGCGAGGCGGGACCCCGACCGCTGGGGATCGAGTGCTCTCGACCCAGTTCGGTCACCACGCGATGCAACTGCTCAAGCAAGGCAAAACGAACCGCTTGGTCGTCATGCAGGGCGGGGTGCTCGGGGATGTTGAGATCACCAGTGCCGCGGACAAACAACGGCTCGTCCCGACCGACCACCCGCTGATTGCCGCGGCCCGGAGCGTGTACACCAGTTTCGGGGATTGAAATCCGGATGACCATATTCCGAACAAGTGTTCGGAGGTCATACCCATGCGATCATCAGGAATTTCATATCTGCTCTGGTGTCTCAGTTTCGTCGGATTCTGCGGCATCCACCGTTTCTACAACGGCAAATGGGTCACCGGGCTCCTCTGGTTCTTCACCGGCGGTTTGCTGTTCATCGGTCAACTGATCGACCTGTTTCTGATCCCCGCGATGACCCGTCGCGCCAACTACAGAACGCGACTCGAATACAGCATGGCGTAGATTCCAGCTCGTTGAACTTACGGACAGCCGTTCCCGATCTCGAAGAGGAAACTCGAAACATCGAGGAAGTTGTACACGCCATCTGTATTAAAGTCCGCGTCCGGATTCCTCCCGGTGAATGCGTGGAGGAACGCGGAGATATCGAAGAGGTTGATCGCCCCGTCGCCGGTGAGATCTGCGGGGCATGGGTTGGCTGCGGAGATCACCCACGACGCTTGGAGTGAACCATCGCTGTGGGGGACATCCAGCTGTCCAAGACCGATATGCCCGAGTCGAAACTGAATCCGGTAGCTCCCCGAATCCGCTGTGAGCGGAACCACGAGATCGAACGGCTCGCTGTCGAAGTTGGAATCGAAGAGTTGAAACTGGAAGAACGCATCTTCGAAACCGCTCCCTGGTTCAGGTTCCTGATACACCTGAACGAACCCGAAGTAGCTGATCGAGGACAATCCACTGTTGCGGATCACGCCGGTGAGATTGAGGGTTCCGTCGCGTGGGACGGTGAAATCATATTCAAAGGTCCCGTTGAGCACATGCCCGAACCGGTCAGCCTGGACATCCCCGATCCCCGCCGCGCCGTTGTATTTCGCAGTGATCCCGACCGAACCGTGATCGGCGTCGACGAACTGGGCGCCGCCGGTTGTAGTCGCGGTGTAGAGGCCATCGGAGTTGTTGATCATCGCTCGCGCAATGGTCCCAAGCTGATCCAAAGTGTCGTCTTGTGAACCGGATGTGATTATTTCTTCGTTCGCAGTGGTATTGGTCAGCTCGATCTGCGACTGTGCGATGATACTCGACCGGATCGGGGTCGCATCGGCAAGGACTGGTTGAGAGAACGATGCGCACAACACCATACTGAGGGGTGCAAATAATCGGATGCGCATGAGAAGATCCCTTACAAAGCGATGCCTAGCAGCCCTGTGACGGCTTGGAGGGGGATTTTATCATGTTCCGATATCCAACACAAGAGAAAAATGGAACCAAGCCAACGGAATGCGGATCGGACGCAAGTTCGTCGTGTCACCTTTAAAACGGCGGCATGTCGTCGTCATCAAAGTCGACATTGTTCCCAGAGCCATCGCGGAAGTTCGCTTCTGGACCACTCTTGGAACCCGGCGCGAACGATTGGCGAGGGGGCGCGAAGTCTGGGCCGTCGAATCCGCCGTTGGGGGGTGGGGATGGTGGTTGGGGATTGGGATTGAAGTCCGGCATGTCGTGGGTGACGCTGAACCCTTGCGATCCGGTCGAGGTGTGCATCGGATCCCAGTTCTTGAACCGGACGGTGGATGCATCCCAGACCAGTTTCACCGTGCCGGTGGGACCGTTGCGCTGCTTGGCGATGATCAGCTCGGTCATGTTGAGCTTCTCGCGGTTGTCCTCATCGAACTCGGGGTTGGTCGGGTCCCACGCAGGTTCGCCTCGGTGGTAGTAGGACTCGCGGTGGAGGAGCGCGACGACATCCGCATCCTGCTCGATCGAGCCTGATTCGCGGAGGTCACTCATCTTGGGGCGGTTGCCCTCGCGTTGTTCCGCGCCACGATTGAGCTGCGCGAGACAGATAATGGGGACCTTGAGCTCACGCGCGAGTGATTTGATCGAACGCGAGATTTCCGAGACCTCGACCTGGCGAGACTCGCGTGCTGATCCCGGAGAGGTGAGGAGCTGGAGGTAATCGATGACGATGCACCGGATATCGTGGCGCTGCTTCATGCGTCGCGCTTTGGCACGCATCGCGAGGACGGTCATGCCCGGCGTGTCGTCGATGATGATCTGCGCTTCTGCGAGCTCACCCGATGCACGCTGGAGCTTGGTCCAGTCTGAATCCGTCACCTGTCCGGACCGGAGTTTGGCAGAGTCCACACCGGAGCGCGAGCTGAGCAGGCGCTGGGTCAACGCGTTGCGGGACATTTCCAGCGAGAACACACCCACCGCAACCGGGACCGCGTCCTTCTTGTGATTCCAAGGGGTCGAACCACCAAACGCGAGCTGCTCAGCGATGTTGAGCGCGATCGCGGTCTTTCCCATGGATGGACGAGCCGCGAGGATCATCATTTCTTCGGGTTGGAGGCCGGAGAGGAGTTCGTCGAGGTAGTCGAACCCGGTCGGGAGTCCGGTGAGTGTTTGGCCGTCGGCTTCTTCGATTCGGATCATTTCCTGCATCAGCAGCTCTTTGAGCGAATCGGGTTCCGCGTTGATGTCTTCGGACGCGATGTCGAAGATCCGCTTCTCCGCTTGGTCCACAACATCCTTCGCGGCTCCCGGAGCGCCGCCGCCTTGGGTGTACGCTTCGTACATGATCTCACCCGCAGCATCAATCAGCTTGCGGAGGCGGTAGCTGTCCGCGATCAGTTTCGCGTAGTACGGCGCGTTGGCAGCACTCGGGACCGCTTCTGCGAGTTCCATCAGGAAGCTGGATCCTCCAACCTGATCGAACACGCCTTTGGCTCGCAGGGCTTCGGCGAGTTGGACCATGTCCCCGGTCTGGTGGGCTTCGAAGGTTTCGAGGAGGCAGGCGAAGATCGTGCCGTGGGCTTCCTTGTAGAACTGATCGGGACGCGAGATGATCTCGACGATCTCGGTCAGGACCATCGGATCCAGCAGGATCGACCCCAAAAGCGACCGCTCCGCATCAATATGGTGCGGCGGGGTCCGGTCGAACAGCTCAGAAGCGTCGATCGTGGGCTTGCGTTTCTTGGCCCAAGGCTTGGATTCGAAGGATGTTTCACTCACAGGAGACATAGTACGCCATGCCATTTGCATTTAGCGAATTGTCAAGATGCTCAGGTTGGCCAGTTCGATTTGTGTATAACTATGGATACGCTTGGTCATGAGTACAGATCCAGTCCAGTTCTACGACGAAGGCGAACGCCTCCCTGACACGCTCCCGGATTCGCCGTTCCCGATCTTCAAATCATGGTTTGATCAAGCGTGGGACGAGCGGATCACCCCGAACACCAACGCGATGACCATCTCGACCCTCCACGAGGACGGCTATCCCGATTCGCGGATCGTGCTCTGCAAAGCGATTGAACCGGACGATGGAAACATTGTGTTCTACACCAACTACAACGGCGCCAAAGGGCAGCAACTCAAAGCCAACCCGTTTGCGTCGGTCGTATTCCACTGGGATCAATACGAACGACAGGTCCGCATCCGAGGCTCGGTCGCCCACGCAACGGAAGAAGAGTCCGACCGCTACTTCGCGTCGCGTCGATTGGAATCCAGACTCGGCGCATGGATCAGTGAGCAATCGCAACCCATCGAGTCGAGGCAGGCGCTGCTCGACAAAGCGGCGGAAGTCATCGCGGGACTCGGTCTTGACGCCGCGGCGTTGATGAACGGCGAAGATGTCGTCGTCCCGCGCCCCCCGCACTGGGGGGGATTCCGGATTCATGCGCAATCGGTCGAGCTTTGGGCCGGTGGTGTTGGACGAGTTCACGACCGCGCGCGATGGAACCGGGAGCTGACCAAATCGGGTGATGGGTATGCCTGCGGTCCTTGGTCATCGACTCGATTGCAGCCGTAAATCTTTAGGGGATCATGACGCGGACGAGGGCGCGTTTCATTCGCCACCATGTCCGTTCGTCGATCGGTTGACCCGTATTGGTGTCGAGGCGGGCTTGCGCGAGTTGTTCCGCGTGTTTCCAGTACCCGAGGAGTACATCCCATGCCCACATGAGGGTGCGGTCTGGGTCGTAGATGTTGGTGGGTTCGCTGGTGAGGCCGTTGAGTTCGACGATCCCGAACCCTTCTCCATTGCGGAGTTGTTCGAGGGATTCACAGCGGATGTCGAAGCGGCCGATATCAAAACCACCGCCTTGGTCTGCGTTGAAGCGGTCGACGATGGAGGTGATTTTCGCGGAGAGTGCTGGGGTGATCAGGTGCTCGCCGTCGGTGAACATCGCGCCCTGCGCGTGGTTACCCGCGAATCCGAGCGAGACTTCTTCGTTCTTGTCGGGGATCCAGTCGAGCCGATCGCGGTTACGCTGGACGAAGACGGTTGCTTGTGCTCGATGACGACGGTGCTTGAGGATGAGTCGACGGAGGGTGGTCTTTCCGTCGCCGACCAATGTGGGGAAGTGTTTGATGGTGATCGCGTAGATGAACCCGGACGGCCCGGCGAAGTCCGGGTCGGTGATCGACTCAACATGACGCACCCACAGCACCCCGAGTTCCAGTGGTCCCGGATGGTATTGCTGGAGGACAAACGGTTCGTCGCTGCATTTACAGTACTTTGCGAGCTCTTCTTTGGTGTGAACTAATCGCACATCGCGACCGCGTTCACCCTTGTCGGGTTTGCAGATGACGGGCAGCCCGCCGAGGGCTTGGTCGTGATCGATCGCGTCGTGCGCTGCTTGGATTCTGGATTCGACGCTCTGGTTGCCATCGATCAACACACAGTGGAGCACTGAATCATCATTGGCTGATCCATCACCGAGCTTGCGATTGAGGTCGATCTTCGATTCGTCCTGCACCCCCGCATCGTCGGCGTACCCCGGATTAACCGCGGTCATCTTCCCGAGCCCTTTGCCTGAGACCACCCGATTGATGCCCCACCAGAGAACCGGGATGTACACGAAGAAGGTTGGCCAGTATTCGTGGTTGCACGCGCGATCAATCGCGGCTCGGATGCGCTGTCGTCCGCTCCAAGTAATGATGTGACGCACCGCATGGATCGCGATCAGAAGCAACCAGCTCGCGCCGACCAGCCCAACGAGTCCCAGCAACCCGACATGCTCGCTCAGTTCCACCGCTTTGTTTGCGCCGATCATCGCGAGGATCGTCGCGGGAATGACGAACGCGACGCCACGGATCCAGCGGAGCCAGCCGTAGGGTTTATCGAGCGGGTTGGCGCCGCGGATCAACCACCAGATCCTGCCGAGCGTGAGCCCGAGGATCGCCACGGCGAGATCGACTTCCATCATGACGACGAAGATCATCGTGACGACAATCCACACATGCGGGAGCCGGCGAGTCAGCAGGATGATGAAAAGCAGCTGCACCCACCACGGCGTGTTTTTAACAGTCTTTCCGATCCAATGCAGCACGGCATCGGTCCCGTAGCGGACGGGGACGGGTGCGAGATCAAGCGTTCCTGTCAGCGGTTCAATACCCGGAGTGTCATGACGAGCGAAGAACTCGTTGAGATACCCAGCGGTTTCCTCCGCTTGCATGAATGGCAGGAAGTGCGATGCGTCGAGCATGATGAGCTGGGAGGTGGGCATCATCTCGTGATGCCGCTCAGCGCCGCTCGCGGCAACCAGCGGGTCGTTTCTTCCATGCAGGATCAGTGTCGGCGTGCTGATGGTGGGCATGATCTGCGACAGCTCGCGTTGATCCGAATCCCAGAACGCTTTGAGCCAGCCCACGCGATTGTGAAAGGTACCAAGCACGCCAAAGTGCGGGATCAACTCAGGACCAAATCCCAACCCGACATACCCGACGGCGTATTTGAAATGCTCGAAGTAGTATGAACCGCTGCCTTCGGTCTCTTGTGCCCCGACCCCTGCGAGGAGGGTGATGGATGCGATGCGGTCTGGGAACTGCTCTGCCATTTGGATCGCAACGCCGCCGCTCGAAGACCATCCGACGACATGCACGCGATCGACTTGTAGATCATCGAGGAGCGTGCCCATTGTGCGTGCTTGTCCTTCATAGGACATGTCGGGTGACCAATCGCTCTTTCCATAACCCGGTAGATCCGGCGCGAGCACCTGGCGGTTTGTGTTCGCGATGATCGGCGCGAGTTGGCTGAATGCGTCTCCATCTCCGGGAGAGCCGTGCATGAGGAGGACGGGAGTCTTCTGTGTCGATGGGTCCAGCGGGAGCCACTGCTCGTAGTACACACGGACGATGCGGTTTGGCTTTACTGTGCCGTCTTTCCGAACGGCTTCCATCCGGATATGCGGCGAGTCATTGACCGCTCTTGCTGATTCATCGGTGAGCGATGTTCCGAGCTGGGACAGATGCGATGCGATCAACAACACGCCATAGACCACCGCAAACGCGATCCACACAGCCTTTCGCTTCGGTCGTGCTTTATCGTTCATCCGTGTCCTGATTGGAGTCGTTGTTCATCGTCACCGGCACAAACTGACGCTTGCGGATCTCCGCGGTCCCGAGCTGTCCGCACGCCGCCATGGTATCGCGTCCCTTGGTTCTTCGGCGGTTCACGAACACGCCGTGCGATACAAGCCGCTCGACGAATCCATCGACTTGTTCTTCAGTCGGTGCGGGCCAGGGCGAGTCTCGTCGTGGGTTGTAGGGGATGACATTGAGCAATCCGCCGTGCCCCTTTGCTTTGTCGCGCGAAGGGTCTTTGAGGAACGGCTCCATCCACGCCGCGAGTTCATCCGCGTTGGTGAGCGAATCGTTGACTCCCGGGATGAGGACATACTCGATCATGATCTTTCGGCCGCCTCGGACCTCTCTAAGTTCTTGGAGAATGTCCTGCAGCTCTTGCATGTTCCACTTGTTGTTGATCGGCATGAGCTTTGAGCGGGACTCGTCGTTGGACGCGTTGAGAGAGAGCGCGAGTCCCAGCCGTTTCCAACCGGGCTCTTGAACCTGATCTTTGATCCGTCGCAGACCATCTATACGACCAACCGTCGAGATGGTGATGTTCGCCATCGGGATGCTCGCGCCGGTGCGATCGGTCAGGCACTCGATCGCGGTCAGCACTTCATCGAGGTTGTCCATCGGCTCACCCATCCCCATGAAGACGATGTTGTCGATCTCGATGCCCTCGATGTGACGAGCCGCCCACCATTGTGCGGCGATCTCAGATGCGGTCAGCGAACGGATGAGTCCCATCTGCGCGGTCTCGCAGAAGTCACACCCCATCGCGCACCCGACCTGCGAGGACACGCAGAGCGTGTGGGTCTTGCGTCCGGACCGGCCGATCATCGGGATGATGACCGATTCGATGTCGTCGAAGTCGATCCCACGATGGGCGAGCCGGTGTTCTGGGTTGGGGAGTCGCTGGACGAACTTGATCGTCACGCCCTCATCAACCAGCTCCTCGTGACGCTTGACGATCTCGGGGATTGTGATTCGTGCTGGAGCGGATTCGGGCTTTCCTTCGCGGTAGACATCCTGATACGCGGCTTTGGCGCGTCCAGTGCCGACCCCTTGCTGGGTGCACAGCTCGACGAACGCGTCGAGGGTCATCCCCATCGGGGAGATCGGCGGGATGTCGTCAGCGCGGGCCATAGGAAACAAGGATAGTCGGCCCACGAACCCGATTGGTAAGCGACGGCGAGCAACCACGCTTTGAGACAAGCTCGCTGCACTCTCGCTCCCGATTGTCTACGATCCGGTCACCCCGAAGTTCTGTATTTTGGGCCCAAACCCAACCCCGAGCAACGCTCGAACTGAGGTGCCCCGATGGCATGGATGAAGATCAAAGACGCGTTC
Source organism: uncultured Phycisphaerales bacterium (assembly GCA_963976955.1). GTDB lineage: Bacteria > Planctomycetota > Phycisphaerae > Phycisphaerales > UBA1924 > UBA1924. Next base: position 298,034 of record CAXBMD010000001.1, read on the forward strand.
AAAGCCCAAGCAGGCGTTGAGCTGACAATCAAAGGCTGGGTCCGCACCAAACGCGACTCCAAAGCCGACGGCGGACTCTCGTTCATCGCGGTCAACGACGGGACCTGCTTCGACCCGATCCAGGTCGTCGCGCGCCACGATTTGTCCAACTACGAAGAGGTCGCCAAACTCGGGACCGGTTGCTCCGTCGAAGTCGATGGCGTCCTCGTCGAATCCCAGGGCAAAGGTCAGTCCGTTGAAATCCAAGCAACCGCGGTCCGCGTAATCGGTTGGGTGGAAGACCCGGAAACCTATCCCGCATCCAACAAACGCCACTCGTTTGAGTACCTCCGCGAGATCGCGCATCTTCGCACACGCACCAACACCTTCGGGTCCGTCGCGCGGGTTCGACATGCGTTGTCGCAGTCGATCCATCGCTTTATGGACGAGCAGGATTTTTACTGGGTTCATACACCCATCATCACCGGTTCGGACTGTGAGGGTGCCGGCGAGATGTTCCGCGTCTCCACACTCGACTTCTGCAACATCCCCAAGACCGAAGACGGCCAGGTCGATTTCTCCCAAGACTTCTTCGGCAAAGAATCCCATCTGACCGTATCCGGCCAGCTCAATGTCGAGACCTACTGCAGTTCGCTGAGCCGGGTGTACACCTTTGGGCCGACCTTCCGCGCTGAGAACTCAAACACGACGCGTCACCTCGCGGAGTTTTGGATGATCGAACCCGAGATCGCGTTTGCGGATCTGCACGACAACATCGAGCTTGCATCGGGGATGCTTCGGACATGTGCGAGCGATTTGCTTGAACGCCGTATGGATGATCTGGAGTTCTTCGATCTCCGCGTCGAGAAGGGCTTGATTGATCGATTGAAGATGATCGCGGAAGCACCCGTCAAGACGATCACCTACACCGAAGCGATCAAAATCCTCGAAGGGTGCAACGAGAAGTTCGAATACGATGTCAAGTGGGGTTCGGACATGCAGTCCGAGCACGAGCGATACTTGACGGAAAAGCACTTCAAGCAGCCCGTCGCGGTGATCAACTATCCCAAGGACATCAAAGCGTTTTACATGCGTCTCAACGACGAGGGCACCGATGGTGCGCCGGGTCGAACCGTTGCCGCGGTTGATATCCTTGTGCCGGGTGTTGGCGAGATGGTCGGCGGATCGCAGCGCGAAGAACGGCTCGATGTTCTGGACGGCCGCATCACTGAGATGGGACTCGACATCGAGGACTACTGGTGGTACCGCGACCTCCGCAAGTACGGCACGGTCCCGCACGCGGGATACGGTCTCGGGTTCGAACGACTCGTCCAGTTCTGCACCGGGATGCAGAACATCCGCGATGTGATCCCGTTCCCAAGAGCACCGCGCCAGGCCGAGTTCTAATCCATGTGGCGCACACTTGCGGCTCCAATTGTGATGTGCGTTTGCGCCTCCGCGGGGATGTCTCCACAAGAACGCGTCAACCAAACCATCGACGCGATGGAAAGCGCGATCATCGCGGGTGATCCCGGCGCGTACATGGCGCGGATCGATTCGGATGATGTCTACTTTGTCCATGAACAACGCGCTTGGGTGAACGATCTGTCGCGCAATCCTGTGTCTAAGTTCAGCATCGAACCGCTCGAAGAGTTGATCGTGGGGATCACGGGTCGAGCGGGAATGATGCGGGTGCGGATGCACTGGACACTCAAAGCGGATGAGATCGAGCGGACAATCGAGATGAACGCGATCTTTTATCCGATGGGTGATGAACCCGACGGGCCCTGGCTCTTTGCCGGTCGCGGCTGGGGGATGAAACTTGAGAGCGATGAAGGGCTGCGTGTCCGTTCGGATCGCGAGCATCAAGAGCTTGCATTGAGTGTGCTTGAGATCGCGCCAGAGATCGCGTCGCGGATCGAGCAGGATTTCGGGCGCACGCTCTCGGAGCCGTTGACCATCAAGATATATCCGACCATGCAAGCGTTGCAGTTCTCGATCGCGCCGGGGTATCTTGATCCGTTGTCTGGTTGGAACGAGCCGGGGGAGTCGATCAAGATTCTGGGTCGGGACTCGATGTCTGTTGATCGTATTTCAACGCTGCTTGCCCACGAGATCGGTCACGCGGTGAGCTTTGAGTTTGGCGAGGACATCATCGACGCGCCGTGGTGGTCGCTCGAAGGCATCGCGGAACTGGTTGCGGACGATTACCGATCCACACCACCCGAGAAACGAATCGTCGGCATCGCGCAGCAGGTCGCACGCGGGGATCGTCGATCATGGGATCAGCTCAGTGATTTCAAAGGCGAGGCCCTCAACCACACCATGTATGTCTACGCGCAGGGGTGGTCGATGGTTCGATACATCACTGGTCGGTTCGGGCGCAAGGCACGCAACCAATGGTTCGCCGCGATGGGTGACGGGATGGATGTCGACCAAGCGACCCAGCATGCTTTCAAGATGTCTTTCGACGACCTCGACCGCGCGTGGGAACAAGAGATGCTCAGCATCGCTGAGCAAGCGGATGTCGATGCAGCGATGGAAGAAGTCTCACCATAAAGCAGTGGGAAGTTATGGCAGCACTTCCATTGCTGGGCGAACAACTATGGGTTCGTCCGCACTGATCACGCGGGTTGGTGCGGTTTCAGGGGTCGGGATTGACGGGCTCCGGAACATCAGCAAGTACACCCACAGCACAATCGCAAGGAACCCGGTCCACATCGCGATGTATCCCACCGCGTTGCGTACTTCCGGCGACCTGTTGGCGAGGGGTTTGGAAACCAGTATCATCCCGCTCGCACCCAGCGGGGCCGCGTGGGTGATGACCGCGACGATTGCAGCACCCAGTGCCATCGCGACCGCGTCCATGGTCTTGCCTTTGAGTGGATCAAAGCGGTCAATCTTGGGACGGATGATCTCAATGGTGCGCTCGAACCACGCGGGAACCGGGATTGGTTCATTGGCTTTGAGTTCTTCGAGTGCCTCGATCTCGCTCTGGACATCAGGGTCTATCGCTGCAATAGTGGGTTTGGATTCAGCTGATTGATCGGACTGTTGAGCGGGTTCTTTCGGTGCCGATGCATCAGTGGTTTCGACAGCTGGTTCTGGCGAAGCTTCCGAGTCGGACTTTGCGTCAGGCTCGGACACCGCTTCGGTTGGCGATTCAGGCGTCGTGTTGTGGATGGGATCAAGCAGGTCGCTCGCGACATCCTCAAGAATGGCCGGGTCGGGTTCGAGGACAGGTTTCTCTTGGAGTGCCTGTTCGATCTCGGTGTTCACCGCGTCGCCGTTGACGAGTTCGCCCTCTTCGGTCTCGAAATCTCCATCGAGCATGTCGTCGGCGGCTTCAGCAAGTGCGCTGTCGAGCAAGTCCATCGAATCGTCCAGCGCATCCGCTGAAGACACACTGTTATCCTCGTTCGTCTGAATCAGACTGTCTTCAGTCATCATGTCTTCGAGCGGTGTGCTCTCAACGGTTGATTCGACAATCAAAGATTCTGTTTCGGCGTCCTCAGGTTCGGACGCATCGGGCGCATCGGCCGTGTCTACTTCTGGAGCTATCTCGTCAAGCTCAGGGTTGATACCCTCGGCTTCGATTGGATCGTTCGCCTGCTCGTCATCGAGTTCAAGAAGTGCATCGACGGCTTCCTCGAGCTCGTCAATATCGTTCTGGGCTTTGACCACTTCATCAGAATCAGCCGTTGGTTCCGAAGCGGCTCTTTCCGCCACAGGGTCTTCGCCCAGGGTATGTTCGTCGATGCTCTCAATACTGGGGTCGATTGATTCAAGGAGTTCGGAGGTGCTGATCTCTGCATCAAGAGATTCCAGCTCGGCTTCGCCGTTGGGGACGGGGTCTTGTGTCGCTTCAGTAACCGGCTCATCGAGTTCGTCGAGCATCGAATCAAGACTCTGTGAAACCAGATCGCCGGCTTGCGATTCGACCTCGTCGAGTGCTTGCTGTGCCTCGGTGATGGAGTCAACCACTTCGGAGGGTTCGGTGTCCAGCTCAGAAACCAGATCATCGGAGGCGGATTCTTTGGGATGTGGGGCGGTGGGAAGCTCTCCGATGTCCCCGATCAGGGCATTGGAATCCATCTCCTTCTCCTGCTTGGGATCGAAGGATTGGGTGGTTTCTTCGATATCTTCAAGCAGCGAATCCACCGCATTGATGAGATCTGAGTTGGTTGTGTCTTTTTTATGTTCCACTACATGGTGATGATCGACCTCCAAACCCTCGAACTCAAGGGATATCGGCCGTAAACTACCACAACGAGGTGATTCCAATACCCGATACGGATCCGCATCCATGATGAATCCACAATCAATCCATCATCGAGTCATGTTCTCGGACCTTACGGGGTGCGTGCCGCCCCAGCTCATCACGATCGAAGGCCCTGAGGCGCAGCATCTTGCAAAGGTGAAGCGGGCGCGGGTCGGAGAGATGGTGGGGGTCTTGGACGGCATCGGTTCCATGGGGATCGGGGAGATTGCAGAGATTTCTGGTTCCAAGCAAAGACCCATCATCGCGGTGATGCTCGATCATATCGAGATGATCCCGCCCGTGTCTCCCAGAATCCAGATCTGCTGTCCCGCGCCCAAAGGCGATCGGCTTGACCGCATGATCGACCAGTTGACTCAAATAGGCATCGAGTCGTGGGTGCCCTTGATCAGCGACCGTTCCGAGCGCGATCCAACCGCGATCCGTCAGGATCGATTGACCCGGATCATCCACGAAGCGTGCAAGCAGTGCGTCCGGACCAGGTCACTGGTAATCCATGAACCAATGACCCTCGACCAAGCGATTCAGAACAACCCGATGCGTGTGGTTGTCTGTGACGGGTCGGGGAATGAATCGCTCGCGTCGCTTGATGCCGATACCCGGATTCTCATCGGCCCCGAAGGGGGCTGGTCGGACGAAGAACGGTCGCGCTTTGCGACATCAAAGATTCAGATCGCACGACTCGGTGTCCATGTCCTCCGCCTTGAAACCGCGGCAGCCGTCGCCGGTTCGCTCGCGCTCGCCAGTTCCATCCCGCCGACTGCATAGGAGCTTACAAATGATCCCATCCATTCTCATCAAAGCCGTCTGTGTGTCCTCCATCGCCATCGCAGCTTTCACGGCACATGCTGAGCCGATCGACGCTTCAACCAAAGAGCGAGGGCGTGCCGTCGCGGATTGCGCCATCGAGTTCCTCAAATCACAGCAAGACCCCAAAACCGGCGGCTGGTCGCACAATCCGGACGGCCCAAACTTCCCCGCGATCACCGGTCTCGTCGTCAACGGCATGCTCCTTGATCCACGCATCGATCCCAGCAATCCAGCCGTGTCGAAAGGGCTTGACTACATCCTCTCCTACGCACAAGACGACGGCTCCATCCACGACGGGATGCTCCCGACCTACAACACCGCGATCTGCATCAGTGCGCTGAGTCAAGCACGCACACACCGCGCGGATTCCGCACTTGCATCAGGGATCGCGTTCCTCAAAACCGTTCAGTACCACAACCGGAACACCGGTGGCATCGAAGCGCCGGACTTCAACGAGCCCGTCGCTGAAGACCACCCCTACTTCGGCGGAGTCGGCTACGGAAAGCACGGCCGACCCGACCTCTCCAACCTCAGCTTCTTCCTCCAAGCGATGCACGATGCAGGAGTCTCCACAGAAGACCCAGCGTACAAACGCGCCCTTGTGTTCCTCTCCCGCGTGCAAATGAACGACGAAACCAACGACATGCCCTACGCGGACGCGTCGAATCAGGGCGGGTTCATTTATGCGACGGTTCCCAACGCGGAATCCATCGACAGCATCCCGGGACAGTCGCAAGCCGGTGACATGGTCGAAACTTCTCCCGACGGCGGTTCCATCACCCGACTCCGTTCCTACGGCTCAATGACCTACTCCGGATTCAAATCGCTGATCTACGCCGACCTCTCCCCGGACGACCCCCGCATCACCGCCGCGTGGAGATGGATCGAGTCCAACTATTCATTGGAAGAGAATCCGGGGATGGGCGACCAGGGGTACTACTACTTCTTGTGTGCGATGGGCCGAGCGCTGGACACTTGGGGGGCCGACCGAGTGGGAGACCACGATTGGCGCAGCGATCTGGTGGATACACTTGAAGAACTCCAGCAAGACGACGGCTCCTTCGCCATCAAACACCAACGCTGGATGGAAGACAACTCGACTTTGGTTACCGCATACGCCCTGATCGCGCTGCAGCACGCCATCAACTGATCTTGTATAGAACATTTTATAGAAAGAGAGACCGATCCAATGACCACCGCAACCCTCCCCAAGCACTACACCGAACTCTGTAAACTCATGCACGCCAAGGGAACCCTCGGCTCCGTCGCGGCGCTCGTCGGATGGGACCAAGAAACCTACATGCCCGCCGGTGGTGCCCACGCTCGCGCCGAGCAATCCTCGCTCCTCGCCCGCCTGCTCCACGAACGCGCGAGCGATCCACGCGTTGGAGAGTTGCTGGTCAAGTGCGAGGTTGATTCGGGCCTCAACGACCCCCAGTCCGCGCACGGCGCGAACATCCGCGAGATGCGTCGCGACTACGACAAAGCGACCAAACTCCCATCGGACCTCGTCGCCAACCTCGCCAAGGCGCAGTCCGAAGCGCAGGATATCTGGAAGGAAGCGCGAAAGAACAACGACTTCAAATCCTTCATCCCCGCGCTCACCACGGTCATGGATTTGACCAAAGAAAAAGCATCGTGCCTGATGACCGATGAGCACAACGAGCTCTACGACGCATTGCTCGGAGAGTACGAACCCGGCGCAACAGCAACCGAGATCACCGCGGTCTTCACGCCGTTGCGCGATCGTCTCAGCGCGTTCATCGCGGAACTCAAAGACAACGGCACCCCGCCTCAGGTGGACTTCTTGTACCGAGAAATCCCAACAGAAAAACAGCACGCGTTCGGTCAAGCGGTCACCAAAGCGTTCGGGTTCGACTACACGAAGGGCCGTCTCGACACGACCACCCACCCGTTCTGCTCCGGGTTCGGTCCGGGCGACACCCGCATGACCACGCGGTACTCGACGACTAACTTCCCCGACGCGATCGGATCAACCATGCACGAATGCGGGCACGGCTTGTACGAACAAGGCATACCCAAAGCGGGCGACCTGTGGGGCACGCCACTCACCGAAGCGATCTCGCTCGGGATCCACGAGTCCCAGTCCCGCATGTGGGAGAACATGGTCGGACGCAGCAAAGCGTTCTGGTCGTGGGCGCTGCCTCTTGCCAACAAGCACTTCGACGGCGCGTACTCGGACATCGATCTGGACACCTTCACCAAAGCGATGAACACCGCAACCCCGAGTTTCATCCGCGTCGAGTCCGACGAGAGCACCTACAACCTCCATGTCATGCTCCGCTTCGAGCTTGAGTGTGCGATGCTGCGTGGAGAGCTCGCGATCAAGGACCTCCCCGAAGCGTGGAACACCAAGTTCAAAGACTTCCTCGGCCTCGATGTCCCCAACGACGCGACGGGCTGCCTGCAAGATGTCCACTGGAGCTTCGGACTCGTCGGATACTTCCCGACCTACACGCTGGGGAATCTCAACGCGGCGCAGATGTGGGAAACCATCAACGAGCAGATCCCGGACCTCGATTCACAGATCGCATCGGGTGAGTTCTCGGCGCTCCTCAACTGGACCCGCGAGAACATCCACCAGCACGGCCGGCGCTACACAGCAAGCGAAACCATCGAACGCGCCACCGGCAAACCACTCGAATCCGATCCGCTCATGCGTCACCTCGAAGGCCGAGTGCGTCCGGCGTATGGACTGGTTTAAACCGAAGTGGCTAGGGTAGAACTAAATTCGTTCGTCCAATGCTTCTCTAAATGAATTTCGATCAATTTGGAGAAGCTGTTTTTTGAGCACCTCTCTTGCTTCATTTCCTGCTTGGATACTCAGTTCAAGAATGTTGTTTGGGTCTATGCCAGAAGGAGGATTTTTTGTGAATTCGAGGCAGGCATTCAATGCGATTTGCTCAAGCTGAGTATCTCTTTGTTGCAAATCAATCCCTTTTGCTAATATTTCTACAACGCCTTCGAGTGGGATGTTGTAGCCTCGTGATAAGCAATCCATATGGATGAAAATAGCTGCTGACTTGAGATATGGGCTCTCCAAAACAGTGAGTTTGTTCTGTTTCTTACGGAACTTATTGAAAAAACTCATAAAACTACCTCATTTGATTTTTTGCAGTTGAATTTCTGATTGTAGCGATTTTGCCAACTTCTCAAAGTCCTCAATCGTGTTGTACAGCTGTGCACTCACCCGCATCACGCGTGGATGGATCTTGCCCAGCGCCCAGACAGGCACCTGGATATCGTGCTTCTGGTACAACGCGTCCCACAGCGAATCGTCGTAGATCTCGCCCTCGACGACCTCGCCCGGCAGCGGGATGCTGACCATCGTGCCGATCATGGATTCGGGGACTTGTTGCTTGATGCCGATCGCATCGCAGATGATTCCCGCGCCCGCGACGACCAGATCATGGTTGCGTTTGTAGAGCGCATCCCAACCGGACTTGCTTTCATACGCGGGGAGCTGCGCCCCCATGTGCTCGATCGCGACGGGGACCACCAGATTCCCGGTGTAGTCGTTGGTCCCCATGTAATCAAAGTCGCACAAAAACGGCTGACGGTCATCACGAAGCTCATGCACACGGCACGAAAGCGCCAACGGCTTGAACCCGGTCTGACGATCCGGTGAAGTGTAAATAAATCCCGTTCCCTTCGGAGTCGCGAGCCACTTGTGGCAACTCGCGGCGTACCAAGTCGGGTTCAGCTTCTCAATATCCAGCGGGATCTGCCCCGGCGTGTGCGCCCCGTCAAGAAACACATCAATCCCCCTGGCGCGAAGCTCAGGAACAATCCGCTCAACCGGCAGCACGAGCGCCGATGCGCTGCAGATGTGCGAGAGCAAGACGAGCTTTGTTTTGCCAGTCACCGCGCCGAGGATCGAATCGACGACCTGATCAGGATCCGCAGCGGGGAACGCGACGGGTGCGGTGACGACGACCGCGCCGGTTGCTTTGCAGAGCTTGTCGAGTTCGTTCATCGTCGCCATGTATTCGTGGTCTGAGATGAGGATCTCGTCGCCCGCTTGGAGGTCGAGGTTGCTCAGGACGGTCGAGACCGCGACGGTGCCGTTGGAGATGAGCGCGAGGTCCTTCGCGGGCGCGTTGACGAATCGTCCGATCGCGCCGCGCGCGTCGTCGTTGTAGAACTCGAGTCCGAACTTAAAGAAGTGGACCGGATCGCCTTCAAGCCGACGGCGGAGCTCAGACTGCGCTGCACCGACCACCGCGGGACAGCAGCCGTAGGAACCGTTGTTGAGCTGGGTGAGTCCCTCGCGGATCGGGAACCTCGCGGTCTCGGAGATGCGATCGGCTACGAACTTGAGGATCGGATCGGGGCGTTGGGTCTTGTTGGGTGCGAGCTTGGCGGGTTTGAGATCAATCACAATGGGCCTCGGCCTTCTGTTCAAGCGGTTCTGGTGTCGTGGTGAAGAAAGGGTATCGACGCGGCGCGTGCAAGTCCCTCAACAGATAACACGCGGACCAGACAATTTTCATCACCGACCCGCCGTGTGATTTGAGACCCCATTTGAAGCGTCAAACTGACAGTGGGGGTGTTAACCCTTCAAAATAATTTTCAGAGCGCGAGCAAGGTACTGGTATTGCTCGATCGAGTTGTATGCCTGCACACTGATCCGAACCGCGACCGTCCCAGCGGGGGTTCCCCAGACCGGTATCTGGATATTGAACTCCGATTCGAGCCGATCCTTGATCTGCCGAGCGGTTTGGTTTCCCGCCGGGAGGTCGATCGTGCTCAGTGGTCCGAGCATCGAATCGGGAACAGGCGGGATGCACCCAAGCTCATGACAGATCAGATCGCGTGCTTGGAGGCACAGGTCGCGGTTGCGTTGCATGTTGCCGTTGACGCCGCCCTCGATGTTGGACTCGAACCAGTCGATGCAGTCCGCGACGGTCAGGTACATGGTCACATCGTCGGTCCCCGCATAGTCAAACGCGTGGTTGAACCCGGAGCGACCCGTTTTCTTCCCTGCGGCTTCCAGGTCGAGCGCATCATTTGAGATCACCAAAGGCGTGAACCCGTGCTGCAGATCCGCACGCACATGCAAGAACGCGGCTCCCTTGGGAGCGCACAACCACTTGTGGGCATTCCCCGTCGTGTACGCCGCGCCCCAGGAGTTGATGTCCATCGGGGTGCACCCCGGGCCATGCGCCGCATCCAGGATCGTCTCGACCCCGCGTTCTTTGAGCATCGGGATGAGCTGCTCGATCGGGAGCCGAATCCCGGTCGAACTGGTGATCAGCGACAGCAGCGCGATCTTGGTGCGATCCGTCACCCCCGACATGACCGTATCAATGACCTGCTCCTCCGACTCGATCGGCCAAGGCAGCGTCACACGAGCGACCTTCGCGCCGGTCCGTTTTGCGGCTCGGCCAAAGTTGTTCAAGCACGCTTGGTATTCGCAGTTGGTGACGAGAAGCTCATCGCCTTCGCTGAGATCCAGATTGTCCAGCACCGTCGCGACCCCGGTCGTCGCGTTGTGGACGAAGACCAGGTCCTGCGGATCACAGTGCACCAACCCAGCGAGTGCATTGCGGGCGCGATCGATCTTCCCCCAGCTGTCCTTGACATAGAACCGAACCAACTCGCGCTCAGCGTTGAGCCGATGCCCGCTCTGCGCGTCGAGAATCGCTTGTGGGCACGCGCCGAATGAGCCGTGATTCAGATAGACGACATCGGGATCGATCAGGAACTGATCGAAGATCGGTGCCGGTTTGGGGAGTTCGTGGGTGGTCTGGGTCATGCCCAAAGTCTACGCGAGACTTAAACAGTCAGAATCAGCCCTTGAGGTCCAGCCCGCGGCCCATCGCGACCCCGGTCGCGGCGGTGTTGCGAGCCGCCGCGGATGGATGGATCGAGTAGGTCCCCGCGCTGGTCATCATGGGTTTGGGGCCCGCGACGGACGCGACATCCCGGCTCAGATTGATCGGATCAACCTTCCCGGCGACCAAACGCGAAGGATCCGCAGCGGGGCGCGGAGCGACAGGCTGACCGATCCGACCAATCGGCGAAGTCTGCTGAACAGATCCCGCTTGCGAAGTTGAAGCCGCTGGGTTGGTTTGGGTGGTGGGGGTGGTCTTGGTGACGCCGGGAGCGCCGAGTGGTTTATTGGCACGCAGAGTCTGGGCATAGGCCCGCATCGCGTGGGTGCTTGGAATTGATTGGGAGGCGTTGATCCGGTCCATCTTCACGAGCCTGTTCTTTCACTGATCGAGTTGGATTGGTACACACAACCCGGTCAGCATCGAGCGTCCATCACGCCGATCCACGGCTGACGAACTTCATCTGGTCACGCCCATCCATGAGCGACAACCCGATCCTACCAGAACCACCATCGTCAATCACGATCATTCCGCGCCATAACTGCTGCGGACCTTGAGATTTTGACTTCTCGGAAGTCGTTTCTTGCGCCCCGGACCCTCATCGCACAAAAAAGCCCGGATTCTGGGCAATCCGGGCGTTGGGGATGGTCTGGGGATAGGGGGCTATTCAGACAAATTATTCATCGTCATGACCCGCAAACGCCGCGATGACCTCCTGCTGGATGTGCGGCGGTGTGTTTTCTTCGTGTGAGAAGTCCATCGAATATGAACCTGAGCCACCAGAAATTGACTTGAGTTCATTGGAGAAGTTCTGGAGTTCACTCAATGGTGCTTGAGCGATGACGGTGCACATGTCGCCGGGGAGTATCTGCGTGTCTTGGACACGCCCCCGTTTGGTCGAGAGATCCCCGGCGATGTCACCCATCCGGTCTGATGGGACGGTGACCTCTAGGTGGACGATCGGTTCAAGCAACACGGGGTGCGCCTTGGTGACCGCTTCGATGAACGCTTTCTTCCCAGCGGTGATGAACGCGATTTCTTTTGAGTCCACCGCGTGGTACTTTCCATCAAAGACCTCGACTTTGACGCCGGACATCGGGTATCCCGCGACCGCGCCGTGTTCGAGGGCAAGCCGAACACCTTTCTCAATCGCAGGCATGAACTGTTTGGGGATCGAGCCGCCGACGGTCGCGTTGACAAACTCGAACCCTGCTTCATGATCTGCGGGCAGCGGGGAAACACGCAGGTGGACCTCGCCAAACTGTCCCGACCCGCCGGACTGTTTCTTATGTCGATACGACGCTTCCGCGGTGCCGGTGATCGACTCACGGTACGCGACCTTGGGGGTCTGGGTGATGAGTTCAAGCCCGTACTGTTCTTTGAGCCGTTCGATGACGATCCGCAGGTGCAACTCGCCCAGCCCTCGAAGCACGGTTTGCTTGGTCGCCTTGATCCGTTCGAGTTTCAGACACGGATCCTCGGCGAGGATCTTGTGGAGCGCCCCAGAGAACTTGGTCTCGTCGGCGTGGTTTTTGAGCTCGATCGCAAGCCCGAACATGGGTTTGGGGAGTGGGAGTGGTTTGAGGTGGACCGAATCCAACTCGTGCCCTTCATGAAGGACCGCATCGAAATGCACCTCGTCAATTTTCCCGATCGCGCCGATGTCTCCGGGACCCAGTGCGTCCACCTCGACGGATTCTTTACCCTGTCGTTTGAGAAGGTGACCGATCCGCAGCGGCTTCTTCTGGTCGCCGATCAGGATCTCAGATTTGGATTTAATTGTCCCTTGGTGAACACGGAAAACACCGAGCTTGCCGACGAAGGAGTCGGTGGTGACCTTGAAGATGTGCGCAATCACCGGCGAGTCAGACTTTCCATCCGCGGCGAACGAGACCTCATCGCCGCCCTCTTCGGTGCGTTTGAGGAACGGGCGCGGGTTGCCTTCGAGCGGATTGGGAAGAATCGACGCGAACAGGTGCAGCATCGGGTTCACGCCCGCGCCGGTCTTGGCGCTGCAGTAGCAGATCGGAACGAGGTGCGCCTGCCGGAGTGCTTTCTCGAAGACATCGTGGAGTTGTTGTTTGGAGATGTTGGATTCGTCGCCGTCTTCGAGGTACTTGTCCATGAGGTCGTCTTGGATCTCGACAATCTGCTCGATGATCGCTTGGTGCGCCTCCGCTTCAGAACTGAACAAAGTGTCGCCGTCGCCTTCGTCATCGAAGACGGAGATCGTGTCGCTCTTGTCTGGGGTCGGGAGGTTGATCGGCAGGCACTCGGCGCCAAACGATTCTTGGATCTGTGCGGTCAACGATTCAAGATCGCAGGTGGGGTCATCGATCTTGTTGATGATGATCATCCTCGGCAGATTGCGTTCCTTTGCGATCCGCATCATCCGCCGCGTCATCGGTTCGATCCCCTTGTGGGCATCGATCACGACCGCGACGGTCTCGACCGCGGGGAAGACGGAGATTGCGTGTCCCGCAAAGTCCGCGAGCCCCGGGGTGTCAATGAGGTTGACCATGTGTCCCTCATGCTCGAAGTGGAGCATGGTGGTCCGGAGTGAATGCTGGTGGTGTTTTTCTTCGTCGGACCAATCGGAGAAGGTGGTGCCGTCTTCAATCGATCCCATGCGCGAGATGGTGCCGGTGCTGAACAGGAGACGCTCTGAAAGGAGTGTCTTTCCGCTCCCGGTCTGTCCTACAAGTGCAATGTTCCGGATATCTTCAGTGGGTCGCGTGTTTGCTGTCACGGCGGGCCGCCTTCCTGAGGTGAGGCGAGCGTGTCGGCCCTTCAACGCGGCGGGCCGGCAGCCCGCGGGTCATGTTGTCGGTCTCGGTACTGGAGACCAACAATCATTATAGCAATGATCCATAAAATTGAAAGAACGAAATAGAATCGATCGATTGGTCGGTAGAATGGGACCATGCCCGCATCTGAAACGACCGAAAGCAAGATCGCGGTGAATGTGTGTCCGGAATGCGGACAGGATGTGAGGGTCCTTCGGGATACCAATCGGAGTTGGACACACACATCCCGGATGTCCGCGAGCATCATCTGGCTGGTTATTGTACTTGGACTCGTGGGATACTGGCTATTTCTCGGTGCTTGGGACTACGCACAGGCTCAAATTGACAATCGCGTAACGCTCGGCTCTGAGTTCAGATTAGCGCTCGCGCCATGGACCTTGCCGACTGATACAGACTTCGGATTTTTATCAACAGGTGAACTCATTCATGCGATCGATGGAGATGAAGAAGCGTTGGAACGCGTGAAGGACACGCTCCAACTCGCCGTGGATGATGCAGTCTCAACCAATCAGGATAAATACGGACTCCTCGGGATCAAGTATGGTTTAATTGAACCTGCTGCATATATCTCCAGCTACGCAGATTACACGCTCGGTGGAGATTGGGTCACGATGACAACAAGCGACTCGATCCTTGATGTCCGCAACCTCGATTCAATGGACTCGAACCGGGTCTTTGACTGGGAGGATGCGGATTGGGAGTTCTTCCCGGTTCTTGCGTATTCAAAGAGAAGCAGCGATACAACATCAGGGAGTACAAAGAACTTCGTAATCCAGGTCGACTATCTCACCATCTTGGGTGTGCTCAGTGTGTGCGTAATCTTTGTGTGGGTTTTTCATTGGACGGCAAGTCGAGCCGGATGGAATGCACTTGGGAAACGGACGATTCGTATTGCATTGATCGCTGCGATGTTTCTCTTGTGTATCGCAGTCACGATGCTCACTCCCCAAAAACAAATCTCACGCAGTTCGACCACTTCGATCCAAAGCCCTATCTCTCCGGCCTATTCATTGGATGAACTCGGAGAGATCGCTCAGGACTCCGTTCAGACGATCGGGTGGGCAACCGAAATCCTGAGCATGTACCCGGAAGATCAGCAAGAGGACCTGATGCTCGGTCAATACAGAGTTTTCGATCAGGATGTGGATACATCGGTTTATGAGATGGGGTTTGAGAGAAGCGAGATTCTGATCGGGAATCGATTTGATTTGTTCACATGGGGTCGCGGAAGCTTCCAGGATGAGTTCCCTCAATCCAATTTGCCCAAGCCCCATTCCATAGAGTCAAAGCTGCGATCCTTGCAGTATGAAGGCGCATTGGTCCATATATGGGGCCCGCCTCGTTCAACAAGCTTTGTTCAAATCAAGATTGTCCATCTCGCTTTGATTGGGATGGCGCTGTACTTGTTCTGGGGCAGTCTTCAGTTGATCAGTCTGCTGATTTTCAAGGGGGTCCAACGCCGGCGGGTTCGCCGGGATCAGTGTATTTTCTGTGCCTATCCGCTGACCAGCGAGGCTCGAATCGCTCGAAATCGGTCCCGAGCCCCCTAAACTACAGTCCCATGACACCAGATCCGACCATCACCCGTTTCGCCCCCTCCCCGACCGGCCACCTCCACATCGGGGGCGCCCGCACCGCGCTGCTGTGCTGGGCATATGCCAAGAAGCACGGCGGCCGATTCCTGCTCCGTGTCGAGGACACCGACCAGCAACGCTCCTCAGAATCCTCCACGCGAGGCATCCTCGAAGACCTCGCATGGCTCGGGATCACCTGGGACGACGGACCCGAGATCAACTACGAAGGCCACACCATCGGAGGCGATTCCCGCAAGGTCGGTCCATACTACCAATCACAACGCATTGAACACTACAACGACGCGATCAACAAGCTCATCGACGAGGACAAAGCGTACCCCGCGTTCGAGACCCCCGAAGAACTCGAAGCCAAGCGCAAGGTCGCGATCGATGCCAAGATCGGGTACAAGTACGACCGTGCCGCGCTCGAAATCCCCAAAGCGGAACGCACCAAACGGTTGGAAGCCGGCGAGCCCCATGTCGTCCGCTTCATCATGCCCGATGAACCCATCACCGTCCACGACGAAATCCTCGGCGAGGTCACCATCAAACCCGAAGAGTTCGACGACTTCATCATCCGCAAGCGCGACGGCTTCCCGACCTATCACCTCGCGGTTACCGTCGACGACGCGATGATGGGGGTGACCCATGTCCTTCGTGGTCAGGAGCACCTCATCAACACCCCGCGCCATGTCGCGCTGCAGACCGGGCTGGGGTATGACCATCCTGTGTACGCGCACATGCCTTTGATTTTCAATGCGGACGGTTCGAAGATGTCCAAGCGTGACAAGGACAAAGCAGCAAAGAAAGCGTGCAAAGACGCGGGACTCACCGGCTCACCAATCGAGGGCCTCAGCGACGCGGACTTCGCGGGATGGATGAAGAACAAGACCAGCCAGCTCGATACTGACCTCTTGATCACGCTGGCGCAATATCTCAAGATCAATCTCCCCGAGATCGAAGTCGAAGACTTCCGCCGCGCCGGGTACCTGCCCTCAGCACTCAACAACTACCTCGCGCTCCTCGGATGGAATCCAAAGACCAAGAACGACGACGGCACCGACCTCGAGCACTTCGACATGGACTACCTCGGAAGCCATTTCTCCCTCTCCGCGATGAGCAAGGGGCAATCCAAGTTCGACCGTGTCAAACTCCTCAGTTTCAACGGCGACGCGATCGTCGCGCTCTCCGATGAAGACTTTGCCAAGCACTGGAACCAGTGGGCGACGAGCTACGACACCGCGCTCGCGGATCGGTTCACCCAAGCGGACATGCTCACGCTCGCGCCAGCGGTCAAGACCCGTTGCAAGACACTTGCGGATGGTCGAGGCGTGATCGGGTTCGCGTTCATCGCGGACAACGAAATCGAGTACGACGGCAAAGCGGTCCACAAAGCACTCATCAAAGGCGAAAGCAAAGGGCTCGAACTCCTCAAAGCGTTCCGCGATGAACTCGCATCGTTCAACGACTTCACCCCCGAAGCGATCGAAGCAAAGGTCAGCGCGTTCGCCGAGTCCAAAGAGGTCGGGATGGGCAAGATCGCACAACCAATACGCGTCGCGGTGACGGGTGCGGGCGTCTCCCCACCCCTCGGCCAGACCCTCGCAATCCTCGGCAAAGACGCGGTCATCGCAAGAATCGACGGCTGCATCGAGTTCACCGCCGCCGAGATGGTGTGATGCCCAACAACTCGCCCATTGTCCTCGCAGGCGGAAGTGGCTTCCTCGGCATGAACCTCGCGCGATCCCTGACCAAGCAAGGGCATCAAGTCATCATCCTCTCCCGAAGCCAGCCCGAACAAGGCGCGTGGACCTGGAACCAATGGGACGGCACAACACTCGGCGACTGGACAAACGCGATCGACGGCGCGAGAGCCATCGTCAACTTCTCCGGCAAGTCCATCGATTGCGTCCCGACTCCAAAGAACAAAGAACTCATCATCAGCTCGCGCGTGGATTCGACGCGCGTGCTCGGTGAAGCGATCCGCAACGCGATCAACCCGCCGAGCGTGTGGGTGCAGATGAGCGCGGTCGGAATCTATGGCAACACGACAACACCCGCTCCCGAGTCCACCCCCGCCGGCGACGGGTTTCTTCCGGAAGTGTGCACCAAGTGGGAAGCCGCGTTCGAAGAATCGTGTCCTGATTCCATCCGATCAGTCGTACTGCGAGCGGGGGTCGTGCTCGGACGCACCGACGGCGCGTTCCCAACACTCCGCAAACTTGCGAAGCTCGGACTCGGTGGCACCGTAGGCAAAGGCACCCAAGGCATGAGCTGGATCCATGAACTCGACATGGATGCACTCCTCCAGCGAGCGATCACTGACGATTCCATGCAAGGCGTCTACAACGCGACGGCGCCGCACCCCGCGTCCAACTTCCAGTTCATGCACGCACTCCGCAAAGCGGTCGGGATGCCATTCGGTCCTCCTGCGCCAGGATTTGCCGTGCGGCTTGGGTCGAGGTATATCCTCAAATCAAACCCCGATCTCGCGCTCGAGGGACAGTTTGCTGTTCCGAAACGAATAATGGATCAACACCACGAGTTCACATTCCCGACGCTCAAAGACGCACTCACGGATCTGTGTGCTCCCCGATAAGCCAGCCGATCCGACAGGAAACCGAAATGAACACAGCACAGCAATCAGCTACCCAACGCGTCGTGATTGCTGGTGGGAGTGGTTTTTTAGGAGCAAGTCTGGCGCGTCATCTCTCCAAGAAGAACTACGCGGTCACCATCCTCTCCCGCAACGCGCCTCCGCAAGGCGAATGGTCGTTCCAAAAGTGGGACGCACGCACGCTTGGTGAGTGGGCCAAAGTGCTCGACGGAGCCCACGCGGTCGTCAACCTCGTCGGCCGCACGGTCGATTGCGTCAAGACCCCGCTCCATTGCGATCAAATCCTCCGCTCCCGCGTCGAAGCGACCCGGGTTCTTGGTCAAGCGATCAGCACACTCGAATCCAAACCAAGCGTGTGGGTCCAGATGAGCACCGCCCACATCTATGGCGATTCCGAGCTGGACTGCGTCGAAGACTCCGCAACCGGGTTCGGTCTGGCACCGATCGTCGGGGCCGCGTGGGAACGCGCGTTTGATGAATCGTGCCCAGAAGGGATCCGCCGAGTGATCCTGCGGACTTCGTTTGTCCTCGGACAGCAAGGCGACGCGTGGAAGAAACTCAAACTCATCACCAAGCTCGGATTCGGGGGCACCCTCTCCACCGGAACACAAGGCATGAGCTGGATTCACGAACACGACATGAACGCGATCTTCGAGCGAGCAATTGAGAATGATTCAATGGAGGGGCTCTACATCAGCAGCGCCCCCAATCCGGTCTCGAATCGAACTTTCATGCAGTCGATGCGGGACGCGTTGGGGGTGCCCATCGGTCTCCCCGCCACGGCATGGATGATCCAGATCGGTGCCCGCTTGCTTCTCAGGACCGATCCAGAACTCGCGTTGTACGGCCGCTATGTGATCCCGCAACGCCTGCTTGCTGAGGGGTTCGAGTTCAAGTATCCAAAGCTGAACGATGCACTCAACGAACTGTGCAAAAGGAATGAAGAATGACAAACTCAGAATCAGTATTGCTGTCACCAATCGAGTCCTTTGCCAATCGTGTCTGGATGGCGCCGCTCACACGCTCGCGATCAACCATGCCGGGCAATATCCCCAACGACCTCATGGCAACCTACTACGAGCAACGCGCCACCGCGGGACTCATCATCGCCGAAGCCACCCCGATCTCCTCAACCGCCCACGGCTACTACGCAACCCCCGGCATCCACACCGACGCGCAACAAGCCGGGTGGAAAGCGGTCACCGATCGCGTCCACGCGAAGGGTGGGAAGATTTTCTTGCAACTCTGGCATGTCGGACGCGTGTCCAACAACGCGCTCCAGCCAGACAACCAAGCACCGGTCGGTCCAACGGATGTGATTTCCCAATCCAAGACCTACATCGACAGCTCATTGGAGCGTCAGGACAACTCCAAACCACGCGCGCTCCGGACCGAGGAAATCCCCGGGATCGTCGAAGACTTTGCATCAGCGACCAAGCGAGCGAAAGCCGCGGGGTTTGATGGGGTGGAGATCCACGGCGCCAACACCTACCTCCTCGACCAGTTCACACGCGACGGCGTCAACACCCGCACCGATCAATACGGCGGATCGCTCGAAAACCGGCTCCACTTCCCGCTGATGGTCGCGCGAGCGGTCACCGAAGCATGGGGAGACCCAAGCGGGGTTGGATACCGAATCTCCCCGCTCAGCGAGCACAAGGATGTCCGCGATTCGGATCCGCAAGCGACCTTCTCCACGCTCGCTGCAGGGCTGGGCGCATTGAATCTTGAATACCTCCACGCCGTGGAAACTTGGGATCGCACATCGCTGGACCCACGCGTCGAGACGGTCATCCCCGCGATCGTCAAATCATTCAAGGACGCAGGCGGGAAGCTCTACATCGCTAATGGCGATTACTCCCCGCAACAAGCCGAGGACGCGGTTGATTCGGGATGGGCGGACGCGGTCGCGTTCGGTCGTCCCTGGATTCCCAATCCGGACCTCCCCGCACGCATCGCGATGGGTGGCCCGTACCGCGAACCGATCCCAGAAAGCTTCTATGGCGGAGGTGCCGAGGGATACACCGAGTTCCAAACACTCAAACAAGAGGAAGAAGCGGCGCATTCCTGAGCATTTCGACTTGGTCCGGGCTTACACTCTCAGGACCTGCGCCTCGTGAGAAGCGGTCGCAGAACCGGAGCCAAGCCATGACCGAAGCCGTCGAACAGCGACACTTTATCCAGCAGATCATCGACGCCGACATCGAGTCGGGCAAGTGGGGAACGCCAGGCGATCGAACCGTCGTCACCACCCGCTTCCCCCCCGAACCCAACGGCTACCTGCACATCGGACACGCAAAGGCGGTCCATATCTCGCATGGTCTGGCGCGTGAGTTTGGTGGCAAGTTCAACCTCCGCTTCGACGACACCAATCCCGCAAAGGAAGAAGTCGAGTTCGTCGATTCGATCAAGTATGACCTCGAATGGCTCGGCGCCAAGTGGGACGGCGAAGTCTGCTTCGCGTCCGACTACTTCGGGAATATGTACGACTGGGCGGTCGAACTCATCAACAAAGACCTCGCGTATGTCGATGAGTCCACCCCAGAACAGATCCGCGAAATGCGAGGCAAGATCGAAGTCCCCGGCACCGACTCCCCGTTCCGCAACCGACCCACCAGCGAATCACTCGACCTCTTCGCGCAGATGAAAGATGGCAAGATCGAGAATGGGAAGATGGTCCTGCGAGCCAAGATCGATATGGCCAGCGCGAACCTGAACCTCCGCGATCCGGTCATGTATCGGGTCGTAAACACGCCGCACCATCGCACCGGAAGCGAGTGGCACATCTACCCAATGTACGACTGGGCGCACGGGCTCGAAGATTCCATCGAAGGCATCACGCACTCGCTGTGCTCGCTGGAGTTCGAGGACCACCGCCCGCTCTACGACTGGTTCATCAGCGCGATCAACTCCGGACGCGCCGATGCTGAGAAGATCCACCATCCACAACAAATCGAGTTCTCGCGCCTCGCGATCAGCTACACCAACATGTCCAAGCGGTACATGCGTCAACTCGTCGAAGAGAACCATGTGATGGGATGGGACGACCCACGCATGATCACCCTCGCGGGATTCCGCAGACGCGGGTTCACCCCAGAATCCATCCACGATTTCGTCACAGGCGTCGGGGTCACCAAGTTCAACGCGATGATGGACATGGGACGACTCGAAGGCGCCCTCCGCGACGATCTCAACAAACGCGCCCCACGACGCATGGCGGTCCTCGATCCGATCAAACTCGTCATCACCAACTGGGCGGACGGCGGAGACGAATCGCGCGTCGAGATGATGGATGTCATCAACAATCCAGAAGACGATTCAGCAGGAAATCGTCAGGTCCCGTTCGGAAAGGAACTCTGGATCGAGCGAGAAGACTTCATGATCGACCCGCCCAAAAAATTCTTCCGCTTGGGACCCGACCGCGAGGTCCGCCTCCGCTGCGGATACTGGGTCAAGTGCCACGATTTCAAGCAAGACTCCGATGGCAACATCACC
Source organism: uncultured Phycisphaerales bacterium (assembly GCA_963976955.1). Lineage (GTDB taxonomy): Bacteria > Planctomycetota > Phycisphaerae > Phycisphaerales > UBA1924 > UBA1924. Next base: position 319,453 of record CAXBMD010000001.1, read on the forward strand.
GAGGTCCACTGCACCTACGACCCAGACACCAAAGGCGGCAACAACCCACCGGCAGACTCAGAAGGCAAGGTCCGCAAGGTCAAAGGCACGCTCCACTGGGTCTACGCAAACGACTGCCTTGACGCAGAAGTCCGTTTGTTCGATCGCCTGTACAAGACCGAACGACCTGGCAAAGCGACCGGTGACCACCTTGATGACATCAACGAGGACTCGCTTGAGATCCGCAAGGGATGCAAAGTCGAGCGGTCACTCGCCGCCGCGACCCCCGATGAACCGACCTGGAGCGACGGCATCCGCCGAGTCCAGTTCGAGCGCACCGGGTATTTCTGCATCGACCGCGAATCCAGCGACGGCAACCTGATCTTCAACCGCACCGCGACCCTGAAGGATTCATGGGCATCCAAGCACCACGGCTAGGAAAGACCTACCATCATCCATGAGTTTAATCGTCACCGGAACCATCGGAATCGACACAGTAGAAACCCCAGACGCCGGGCGTCATGAATCGCTTTTGGGCGGTTCGGCGGTCTACTTCTGTGCCGCATCATCTTTCTACACCAAACCCCGCTTGGTCGCGGTCGTCGGCGACGACTTCCCCGAGACCTTCATGGACACGCTCAAGTCATTTGAGTCCGTCGACCTGCGAGGCCTCGAAGTCCGCAAGGGTTCCAAGACCTTCCGCTGGGGCGGCAAGTACATGGACGACATGGACCAACGCGAAACCCTGTTCACCGAACTCGGCGTGCTTGAAGAAGCACCGCCCGCCGTTCCAGCGGAGTTCAAAGACTCGAAGATCGTCTTCCTCGCCAACTCCCACCCGATGGTCCAGCTCGGGATGCTCGAACAACTCAGCGATGTCGAACTGTCGGTGGTCGACACGATGGACCTGTGGATCAACATCGCCAAACCTGAACTGACCAGTTTGCTGAGCAAAGTTGATGGCTTGGTGCTCAACTTCGATGAAGCGGAACTCTACACCGGTCATCGAAATCCGGTTGCCGCTGGGAGACACCTCCTCGAACTCGGACCACGCTTTGTCGTCATCAAGAAGGGTGAGCACGGCTGCATCCTCGTCCACAAAGACGGCATCTGCGCCCTCCCCGCATACCCAACCGAAGATGTCGTCGATCCAACCGGCGCGGGCGATTCGTTCGCGGGCGGTTTGATGGGCCGGCTCGCCGCGCGTGGTGGTCATGATCTTGGATCATTCGAATCCATCCGCGACGCCCTCGCCCACGGCACAATCATCGCGTCCTTCAATGTCGAGTCCTTCTCGCTCGAGCGCATGCAGTCGATCAGCCGCAAGGACATCAACGACCGCTTCGACCACTACGCATCGATGATGCGGTTCGGCGAATAACCATGACCTCCGACAGCTCGTATCTCGATCCATACCGCAAAGCCGTCGCTGAGATGGGCGCGGGATTCGAAGCCCAGCTCTGGCTCTCGAAGGACGCCCAGCGGACCCGCTTTGAAGTGATCGCCGATGCACTCGGACCCGAACCCGGGATCATCGCGGATCTCGGATGCGGTCAAGGTGATCTCTTGATGCACCTCAACGACACCAATCACCTCCCCAAGCACTTCATCGGCGTCGAAGGCGTCGAAGAAATGACCCTCCACGCGCAGCAGCGCGCGGATGATGCAGGCATCGAGCGTGCCGTATTCCAGACGCACGATTTCGTTTCAAGCGATTGGCTCCCGACCCAACTGGTGCGGGACGCGAAGGTCAAGTGCTTCGTATTCTCCGGATCGCTCAACACGCTCCCGATGCTCCAAGCCCAGGCCGTGCTCGGATCGTTCTTTGATGCTCTGGTCAAAGCGGGACGCGGCAAACTGATCTTCAACTTCCTGTCCAACCGGCACAACAAAGCCCGCACCTCCGCCCAGCCTCCTGCTGTGCGGTTTGATCCCGTCGAGATGCTCGAATGGGCATTGGAACGGACGACGCTGGTGCAACTCCGCCATGAGTATCTTGCGGGTCACGACGCGACGATCGTGATGGAAGTTGTTTCCTGATTAAATCCGTTGTTGATTCGTCACGGTCCGTTCGGTGATGTGCTCGCCGGTGTGTTTGGTCTGCGCCGGTTCAAACAACAGCACCGATGCGCCGCTCCCCGCGACCGGATTGTGCTCGACGCCTCTGGGAACAATGTACATTTCACCCTTCTTAAGATGAACTTCTCGGTCACGCATCTGGATGGTCAGCTCGCCATCGAGGACGAGGAACAGTTCGTCCTCATCCGCGTGCGCGTGCCACATGAGTTCGCCCTGAAGTTTGGCGAGTTTGACCTGCTGCCCGTTGAGCTCGCCGATGATTCTGGGTGACCAGGTTTCGGTGAACATCGCGAGCTTGGATTGGATGTTGACGATTTCAGTCATGACGAACGCTCCCTATCGCGTCAGTTGGTTTATTCATGCGAAGATACACCAATCGCACGATCACAATGATCGCAACTGCTACAGGGAAGGTCAACATCGTCGCAAACGAGGTCTTGTTCAAATCAAGCAGCATCCAGACACCTGCATACAAGAGTCCTGCGAGGACAAAGATCCATCCCATGAATCGTTGAAGTGAAGCTGACTTTCGAGTGCCGCATCCGCACGATCCTGATTGCTGCGTCAGTTTCTTAGGCATGTAGTTGCCCATGCAGATCAGCATCACGCCGATCAGGACCCCTGCGATCCGCTTGGTCATGTCCTGATCGATCAGTTCGAGTTCTTTGAACAGCGTGGCGCTGATTGAACCAAGCAAGAGCATGCTCGCGAGAATGATCCCAAAGAGAATCTCGCGGCGTGAAGTGCTGCTCATCCAGTCTTTCCCGCATCGGAGATGAAGCATCCGCACGATGAACCAGACCGATGAGAACACCGCAACACCACCAAGCACGATCAGCGAAGCCTGCTGCTTGTACGGCCAAACAATCATCGCCGCAACGACGATCATCAACATAAGCGTGATCGCAACTTTGGACTGCGTCTTTGGTTTCATCATTGGAGTTCCTCCTTCTGACTGGTCCCCTTGAGACCGTGCTGTGTATTTGTATCTTCCATCGACTTCATTTCGAGTCCGAACACCTGAGCGAATCCGAACATCGCTTCTTCGAGCACGGACATCATCAGGTGGTAGGTGATCACCCGCCCCTTCTTGACAGGCTCAACCAACCCCGCTTCTCGCAGCACCGCAAAGTGCGCCGACATCGTCGGTTTGGACACCTCGAAATGCTCCGCGAGTTCCCCCGCCGTCATCGGACGCTCGCGGAGCAACTGCAGTACCCGCCTGCGGGTTGGGTCGGACAATGCTTTGAAGACGGTGTTCATATTCGTAATTTAGCCAAGCATCGAATAATAAGCAAGGGGAATGAACTCAAAATACAAAAAACGCCGTCTCAGAATCAGAAACGGCGTAAATTTGATGAAGGACTCAGACTCAGGAGTGCTCAGTTCTCCCAGATGTCCATGAAACGGTCCGAACCCTGTCGCCGAATCGAGTTGTCTTCGAGGACTTCTTCCGTTGAATCCATCAGTTCATCAGCGTTGAAAATCAGCGACTCTTGGCTGCGATCGAAGAACTTGAACTGCAGCGTTTCTTCATCGTTGTCACGAAGCACCTCGACGAGGTGCGAGACGGATGTGATCTCGATGCCGTTGACGCTCTTGAGGGTCGGGTTCCCGAACACTTCGTATCCCTTGGTGATCGCGTGCGGGAGAAAGGTCGCCGCGAGGACCACATATTCCTGTCCAGGCGTTTCGCGTTCGTCGTTGATGTGCAACCCGATCGGCGAACCATCGACAATCCCGTACCCGAGGTACAGGTTGTAGAAATGCTCACGCCGCACCGGTGTGAAAATCATCGGGCCACAGATGAAATACTCGGGATAGTCATTCCCAATGAACGGCACCAACTCGTCACGCTCATTGGTCACCTTGAGATTGATCCCAACCGACTCCCCATCACGAATGACCGTGACAGGCACTGATCCATTGTCCGAAAGCTCGCGCATGAAGTAGCGCCAGTGCAAACGCAGATTATCATCGCGGGTGACCATACCCGCGTTGTCAATGTCGTAGTCCCCGACCATATCGAGCACATCCCACTCTTCCAACGGCTGCTCCGAATCTTCAATCGGACGCGAGTACACAATCCCGGTCTGGTCCTTGCTCAGTCCGAGGAAGTCACGCAACGCATCGTTCTCGCAGGTTTGGAATCGTGCATCGTACAAGCGTTCTGGACCGTTGTATTCCCCGTCGCTGATGTCAGACAAGAACAGGTGGACCTCTTCGGCAGGGATGACATACCCGATGTTTTCCGCGTATTCGACTCCGGAGAAGACGACGCCGCAGACCTTGCCATCGAGCACCACAGGCCCACCGGAGTTCCCGTGGTTGAGCGCCGCATCGACCTGGATTCTCAGCCCCTGTGCTTCCATGTTGTATTCGGTGTACTCGATCCGCGAGACAACACCCTCGGTGATCGAGACCTGCTCGCCACCCATCGGGTACCCGATCGCTTGGACGGTTGATCCGATCGCGGGGAGTGTGTCGCTGAGCTCAAGGACCGGGTGATTCGCATGGAAGTCATCGCGTTCACCATCCTTGATGAGTTGGATGACCGCGAGGTCCATCTCCAGCGAGATCCCGATGACTTCCGCACGCAGCTTGTCCGCGCTGTTCGGGGGCTGGACATAGATCCGCGTCGCTTGCTCAACGACATGCGCGTTGGTCAGGATGCGGTTGCCCTCGATCACGAACCCGGTCCCGGAGAGTTCTTGCGGTGCTTGCTTGGTCCAAGGACGGGCGAAGTCAGGTCCTCGATAAGTCGCAAAGATTTTGACCACCGATTCGCGGACCTCGCTGGTGGTGGTTGTCGAAGCTGTTTCCGAGCTTGCCAAACCGGTCAGACTCGCAAGGCAAATCAATCCAATCATCATCAATACACGCATCATCTTCTCCTGATCGACTCGGGATGTGCCCGGATCGTCCGGAGCATACATAGGTTTGAGGCCGAACCCATCATAGTGCCCAAACCGCGACCAAACGAACGCCGCTAGAATCAAGCACATGGGCACGACACTCAACATCCAAACCCCACCAGACTTCAACCTCTCCCGCGATGTCTGCTCCTACGGCTACTTCCTCCTTGCGCCCAACCACTGGGATGTCGATAAACAACACATGCTCCGCGTGCTGGATTTCGAAGGCGGACCAACACTCTGCACCATCGACCAACCCAAAGACCGCGTCCGCGCCCGCTTCGATCGCACACTCGACAAAGCGGACCAATCCCAAGCACGCGAGCAGATCACGCGGATGCTCTGCCTCGACACCACCCACGACGAGATCAAATCCTTCCACAAAGCCGATCCGAGATGGAAGAAATCAGGCGTCGGACGCTTGTTCCGCTCGCCAACACTCTTCGAAGATGTCATCAAAACCGTCACCAGCTGCAATGTCACCTGGCCAAGCACGGTCAACATGAACCGGAGACTCTGCGAAGTCTGCGGCACCAAATCCCCCAGCGGAGTGCCCTCGTTCCCCTCCGCAAAGAAACTCGCGCGGACCCGCATCGGAACACTCCGAGGACGCTGCCGAGTCGGATACCGCGACCAACGCATCATCGATCTTGCCAAGCTCTTCACCAAAGGCCACATCGATCACGACTGGGTCGAACGAACAGGCAGCGACGATGAAGTCTTCAAGTTCCTCACCACCCTCCCCGGCATCGGTCCATACGCCGCGGGAAACATCATGCAACTCATGGGGCGCTACTCGCGCCTCGCACTCGACACCGAATCCATCCGGCACGGAAAAACCGTCCTCGGTATGACCGGCACCGATAACCAGATGATGAAACAACTCAAAGACCACTACGAACCCTTCGGCGAACACAAGTTCCGTTCCTACTGGTTCGAGATCTGGCGTTTCTACGAATCCAAAGCAGGACCCGCAACCACCTGGCGCCGCGAAGCAACCTCAACGATGTTCACCGCCGCGAATCTCAACAAGTAACACGCAGCGCGTTTGGCGCAGGATAGTTCCAATAAACATAGTTCCAATAAAAAAACACCGGCAACCCACGAGGGCCGCCGGTGCATATGTGAACTGCGCCGTCTCCAGAGATGGCGCAGAGCAGATGCCCCAAAGTCCAACAAGCTGACCGAGCCCTGAAAGCAGGGTCAATATATAGAGTACAGAGTGCGGGAACAAAATCAATCAGAAAGTCAGTGATCTAATGGGAATTCAGTTCCACGCTCAATCCGCCGAGGTCTTGGAGGGCGTGAACGCCCCAGAATCCAGCCCGCAGCGCTTCGATCGCGTGCACCGCTTGCCCCGCCGCGGTCGCGGTGGTGATCATCGGAATCCCCAAACGAACCGCCGTGGCGCGGATGCGTCCCTCGTCGGTCTGCCAACCGGTGCGAGTCGGGGTGTTGATCACGAGTTGGATCTCACCGTTCTGCATCAGGTCGATCACATTGGGACGCGCGCCCGCTTGGATCTTCTGCAAGACCTTGGGACGCAACCCATGACGAGCCAGTTCGTCCGCGGTGCCCTGGGTGGTACACACGGTAAACCCCATCGCCATCAATGAGCGCACGACCGGGATCATCTCCTGCTTGTCTTCTTGACGAACGGACACAAACACGCCGCCTTCTTTCGGGAATGAAACCCCTGCGGATTCCATCGCTTTGAGGTACGCGGTCGGGAGCGAGACATCGACGCCCATCACTTCGCCGGTCGATCGCATCTCAGGCCCAAGCACAAAGTCCACGCCTGGGAACTTGCGGAACGGGAACACCGGCGCTTTGACCGCGAAGAACCCCGCATCGGGAATCTCTTTGGTGCCCTGCTCGCTGAGCGAGAGTCCCATCATCGCTTTGGCCGCGACCGACGCCCACGCGACACCCTTCGCCTTCCCAGCGTACGGCACCGTCCGCGATGCACGCGGATTGACTTCGATGATGTACACCGTGTCGTTCTTGATCGCCATCTGGACATTCATCAAGCCACAGACTTTGAGTTCTTGCGCCAGCATCCGCGCGATCCGTTTCACTTCTTCGAGCACCGCAGGACGGATCGTCGTCGTGGGGATCATGCAGGTCGAATCACCCGAGTGCACCCCGGCCTGTTCAATGTGTTCCATGACCGCCGCGACGAATGCGTTGCCGTTTCCATCTTGATCAAAGTCCGCGACGATATCAACATCCAGCTCCGTCGCGCTGTCGAGGAACTGATCGATCAAGATCGGCGCGTCTTCCAATCCAGACACATCCACCGCGGTCGTCATGTAATGCCGAAGCGATTTCTCGTCGGAACAGATCTCCATCCCGCGACCACCCAGCACATAACTCGGGCGAACCAGCACCGGATACCCGATCCGTCCCGCGATCTCAATCGATTCACTGATCGAGCGAGCAATCCCAGATGCAGGGCGTTTGAGGTCAAGCTTGGTCAAGAGTTGATCAAACTGATCCCGATCTTCCGCGCGATCAATCGCTTCCAGCGATGTTCCCAGCATCGGGACCCCCGCCTGATTCAGCCCGTGCGCTAAGTTCAGCGGCGTTTGCCCGCCGTACTGCACAATCGTTCCAAGAGTGGACGATGAAAGCTTCTCCGTCACATTCAGCACATCCTCAAGCGTCAACGGTTCAAAGAACAGCAAATCACTGGTGTCGTAATCCGTCGAAACCGTTTCCGGGTTCGAGTTGATCATCACCGCGTCGTACCCGAGTTCCTGTGCCGCGTATGCAGCGTGGACGCAGCAGTAATCAAACTCGATCCCCTGCCCGATCCGGTTGGGACCGCCGCCGAGGATGATGACCTTCTGCTTTGGATTCGTTTCTGCCAGCAACCGATCCCGCAGCTCACACTGAGCCGGGACTTCAATGACGCTCCCATCCTCAAGCACCTTGCGGGATCCCGCTTGGTAGGTCGAGTAGTAGTAGGGGGTGACCGCCTCAAACTCCGCGGCACAAGTATCCACGCACTTGAACACCGCCTCAACTCCAAGCGACTTGCGATGCGCCCGCACTTGCAAGATCGATTCAGGACTGATGCTCCCGAGATACAGATACGAAAGCTGCGCATCTGAATACCCGAGTTCCTTGGCGCGTTGCATGAGCGAGCGATCCACAGCATCAAGCGAATCCACAGCGGTCAGCTCGTCTTCAAAGTCAACCAGCTCCTTGAACTGGTTGAGGAAGAACGGATCGATGTTGGTCAACCCATTGATGCGATCAATGCTCCACCCCATCTTCATCGCGTAGCGGATGAAGTAGAACCGACCCTGCGAAGGGACCGAGAGCTTCCGCGTCAATCGGTCCTCGTTGATGGGCCACTCCACCAAACTCCCATCGGGTTTCTTGCCATCGACGGCACGCTGAGCCGCGAGCCAGTTGTCGTTCTTGTCGAGTCCCAGCCCGAACCGCTTCACTTCCATCGAACGGATGACTTTCTGGAGCGATTCTTTGAAGGTGCGTCCGATCGCCATCGCTTCGCCGACGGATTTCATCTGCGTGGTGAGCGTTTCGTCCGCTTCCGGGAATTTTTCGAAGGTCCAGCGGGGCATCTTCGTGACGACATAATCAATCGTCGGCTCAAAGCACGCGCTCGTCGTTCCTGTAATGTCGTTGCGCAGTTCGTCAAGCGTGTACCCCACCGCGAGCTTCGCCGCGATCTTTGCGATCGGGAACCCGGTCGCTTTGGACGCGAGCGCCGACGACCGCGATACTCGCGGGTTCATCTCAATCACCACAAACTCAAACGGCGGCTCGCTCCCATCAGCAGTGGGGGCCGGGTTCGGATTGATCGCAAACTGCACATTCGATCCACCCGTCTCGACACCTACCGCACGCATCACCTTGAGCGACGCGTCGCGGAGGACCTGGTATTCCTTGTCCGTCAGCGTCAACGAGGGCGCGACCGTGACCGAGTCCCCGGTATGCACACCCATCGCGTCGATGTTCTCGATCGAACACACGACCACGCAGTTGTCCTTCTTGTCGCGGACGACCTCGAGTTCGTATTCCTTCCATCCGATCAGCGACTTGTCGATCTGGATCTGTCCGATCATCGACGCGTTAAGCCCGCGCGTAACCAGTTCTTCAAACTCTGCACGGTTGTACGCGATCCCGCCGCCCCATCCGCCGAGCGTGAACGCGGGGCGCACGATCGCGGGGAGACCGATCTCCTCCGCAAACCCGAGTGCCTGCTGGAGCGATTCGACCGTTTTGGATTCGGGAGTCGCCAGGCCAATCTCATCACAGATGTCGTTGAACACCTGGCGATCCTCGGCTCGGTGGATGATCTTCCGGTCCGCGCCGATCATCTCGATCCCGAACTCTTCAAATACGCCCTGGTCCGACATCTCGCACGCGCAGTTGAGCGCGGTCTGTCCACCAAGCGTCGGGAGGACCGCGTCGATCGGAAAGCCCAGTTCGATCTCTTTCTCGATAATCTTCCGCACCGACTCAGGCGTGATGGGCTCGATGTAGGTCCGATCCGCGAACGCGGGATCGGTCATGATCGTCGCGGGATTCGAGTTAACGAGCACCACCCGGTACCCCTCGTCCTTGAGCGACTTACACGCCTGCGTCCCCGAATAGTCAAACTCGCACCCCTGCCCGATGACAATGGGTCCAGATCCAATCAACAGAATCGTGTGAAGATCATCGCGTCTGGGCATGCAGTGGTTTCCAGGGGTTGAGATGGTGGGGGCAAGGTCCGGAAATATCGTTCGAGCGGCGCAAACTGGACAAGTCTAGCCCTCCCATCGAGTCCAGATTGGGTTCGGTCATAACGATCATCCGCGTCCGATTCTCAGAACTCAGCCCCGCTTGGCTCGTACCATACCCAACCGCCTCTGTTTTGGACGATGCTCGCGTATCGCCGAGTACCCATCGAGGCCTTCACAGGAGAATCGCCTATGTGCGGCATCGTCGCCTACATCGGAAACAAACCCGCCCAGCCCCTCCTACTCGAAGGGCTCAAACGACTCGAATACCGCGGCTACGACTCCGCAGGCATCGCGACCATCAACCCCGATGGGAACCTCCAGATCGCCAAAGCGGTCGGACGCGTCGCCAACCTCGAGGCCGAGCTGGTGTCCATCGGAGGGATCCAAGGCACCCTCGGCATCGCCCACACCCGGTGGGCGACCCACGGCGCGGTCAACCAGCTCAACGCACACCCGCACCGCGACAGAGACCACGGCATCTCGCTCATCCACAACGGGATCATCGAGAACTACGCCTCGCTCCGAAAACTGCTCGAAACCAAAGGCCAGGTCTTCGAAACCGAAACCGACACCGAAGTCCTCGGCATGCTCATCTCCCACTTCTATGACCTCGAATCGGGCATGGACCTCGAAAAGTCCGTCCAAGCCGCACTCCGCGAGGTCCGCGGTGCCTACGCCATCGCCGTCATCTGCCAAGAAGAACCCGATGTCATGGTCTGCGCCCGCAAAGGATCGCCCCTCCTCATCGGGATCGGCAACGGCGAGTACATCGTCGCCTCCGACCCCAGCGCGATCATCTCCCACGCATCGACCGCGATCACCCTCGACGACTACTCCGTCGCCCGCTTGACCCGCGATGGGTTCCGCACCACAACCGTGGACAATGTCGAGCTTTCCCCCAAGATCATGCAGCTTGAAATGGACCTCGAAGAAATCGAGCTGGGGACTTTCGAGCACTACATGCTCAAGGAGATCTACGAGCAGCCCGACGCGCTCCGCCGCTGTCTCAAGGGACGGCTCGACAAAAACGAGGGCAAGGTCGTCCTCGGCGGTCTCAATACCTTCGCAAAGGAACTCGTCAAATCCCGCCGCGTGATCCTGACCGCACAGGGGACGGCGCTCCACTCCGCAATGATCGGTGAGTACCTCCTCGAAGACCTCGCCAAAATCCCAGCAGAATGTGAGTACGCCTCCGAGTTCCGCTACCGCAACCCGCTGATCGAGGACCGCTCGGTCGTCATCGCCGTGTCCCAGTCGGGAGAAACCGCAGACACCCTCGCGGCTCTCCACGAAGCCAAAGACCGCGGCGCACTGTCATTGGGCGTCATCAATGTCGTCGGATCAACCATCCCACGCGAGACCGATGCAGGGGTCTACCTCCGCGTCGGCCCCGAAATCGGTGTCGCGTCAACCAAAGCCTTCACCGGTCAGGTCGCCGTCCTCACCATGATCTCCCTGTTCATGGCACGCCGCCGCCAGATGTCCCCAGAAGCCTCAGCCCGCCTCATGGCCGAACTCGAACGCGTCCCCGACCTGATCGAACAGGTTCTCACCACCGACGCGCGCATCGCGGAGATCACCGCCAAGTATGTCCATCGCGAGAACTGGCTCTTCCTCGGCCGAGGATACAACTACCCGACCGCACTCGAAGGTGCCCTCAAACTCAAGGAAATCAGCTACATCCACGCCGAGGGCATGCCCGCTGCGGAAATGAAGCACGGCCCGATCGCGCTGATCGACGAAGGCATGCCCGTCGTCTTCATCGCCAACCAAGGCAACCAATACGACAAGGTGCTGAGCAACATCGAAGAAGTCCGCGCAAGAGGCGGCCATGTCATCGCCGTTGCCACCGAAGGCGACAAGCAGATCGAATCCCTCGCCGAGGATGTCCTCTATGTCCCAGCCGTCGAAGAGTGTTTGAGCCCGATGGTCACCGTCGTCCCGCTCCAACTCCTCGCCTACCACGCGGCATTGCTCCGTGGGCATGATGTCGATAAGCCGAGGAACCTTGCGAAATCCGTCACAGTAGAATGAGCGGTGTCAAGGATCAGACTTACAAAGAAGCGACCCAAGCCGTGGAGTAAACGCGCCGTCTCCGATGGTTCGTGCATCCCGCCACTGAAGAAGTTCTGGATACCTCCAAAATCAATTGGTGTCCGGGTACTCTACTGGATCGGATACTCTTTACTTGTCCTGACTTTCAGTTCATACTTCGTGGGATATCTCTGGATAAGAGCAGAAATGTCGGGAGTACTTGATCGGTTCGGCCCATCAGCTTTCCTGCCAGATGTAACAGGCTGGTTGCAATTCACGATCTGGCTCAACTCGATCGCCGCAATATGCATTTTTGTAGGCGTTTCAAGCAGTCTTGTTCTCCTGTCTCGACATCACCGATTTGTCATTCAATCTCGAATGCAGATCTGTCCACGCTGTGGGTACGACCTGTCGAGGCGACCAGACGATTCTTCGTGTCCAGAATGTGGGCAATGTGCTTCAAGACGCGAGCTCACACGACTCTGGTGCAGAAGGATGCATTAGGCCAGCAAGGTCCGCTTTCGAGTTCTCACCTCCCATAAAATCCCCGTCCCCGCTCAAGTTCCATCCCAAGTGTTCCGATAGCCCTCCTGAGGACTCCCATAAAGCCCTCAGAAGGACCGATATGAGCCTGCGAATCACCACATCCCGCACAACCCGCCGAGCCCCGGTCGAGTTCGAGTCCAATCAAGGACTCCGCACCGATTCGCTAATGCTCCGCCCGCTTGGGTTCGCTGATCAATCCGCATTCCTCAAAGCCCTTGAACGCTCACGCACGCCGCTCCGCCGGTGGATTCCATTGGAAGCCAAGGGGCAGTCCGCGAGTGAGTACTTCCATCACCAAATCCAGAAAGCAATCCAAGGCGATCAATCCAACACCGCATGCCGAAAGGCCGTGTTCCTCGACGACAACACCTTCGTCGGGATGGTCAATCTCATCAAGATCGAGCGTGGGATGGAATGGTCAGCGGAGATCAACTACTGGATCGACGCCGAGCACGCAGGCAAAGGCCTCGCAACCAAAGCACTCGAAGCGATGCTCGACCACGCGTTCGCGGATATGCCCAGAGGCCTCGGTCTCCACACGGTCCGCGCCCAGATCTGCCTCGACAATCCCGCGTCAGTCCGCGTAGCCGAGAAGCTCGGATTCACCAACTCCGGACGGACGGATCTGCTGGAAGTGAACAACGCGCTGGTCATGCACCACGAGTTCACCCGGACCGCGTAGTCCGCGAAATACCAATCATAAGCCAAACACATTCGTGCAGGTGGATTCTCCCCACAGAAGAATTTTCGATTTTTAAGACCTCTTGAGCACTCAATTCATCAGGTCATGGGATCGAACACATATCGCAATCAAAATCTCGATAAAGCCTTCAATACATGATGTTTGCGCGCATTTTCTCGGGTGTTCAACACGCAAGATAATCAAGGGTTTGGCTCATGGTCGGGTCGCATTAATTTGCCTTTCAAGCAATCACGCATACGGTCTAGGTTCGCATTTCATTCTCTGAAATTGGAGCCAAACCGATGCCCACAGCCAACTTCGACGCACGCACCCTCTTAATCGATGGCAAACGAATCTGGATCGTCTCAGGATCCATGCACTTCCAGCGCATCCCGCGCGATCTGTGGGAAGAACGCATCCGCACCGCCAAAGCCGCGGGCGTGAACACCATCGAGACCCCGATCTTCTGGAACCTCATCGAGCCGCGTCCCGGGACCTACGACTTCAAAGACAACAACGACATCAAGCACTTCCTGTCGCTGCTTGCCAAGCACAACATGTACGCGATCATCCGCCCCGGACCGTTCGTCGGCGCCGGTTGGGATCTCGGCGGCCTCCCCGCGTGGCTCCTGAACATCGCCGATGTCAAACTCCGCTCCCCGAACCAGCCCTTCCTCGAAGCGGTCGGGAAGTACTTCAACGCGCTCGCGAAGCAAATCAAAACCATGCAAGCCTCCGTCACCCTCGGCGGCCCGCTCATCATGGTCCAGAACGAATCCCAGTGGGACTGCGACGACCAACTCACCGCGACCAAATACCTCGGTGAACTCGCACGCTACCTCCGCGAAGCCGGTTTCACTGTTCCCAAAGTCAACTCGAACAACCTCTGGCAAGGCGTCGAAGGTGAAATCGACGGCTGGACCGGCGAAGGCGACATGTTCGCAATCATGCGCCAGCTCAAAGCCGTGCGTCCCGACCAACCAACCGTCGTCATCGACTATGGACCGCTCCGCCGCCCGATCTTCGGTCAGCACCTCGACGAACCGGTCGATGGATACACCCTCCAGCGTCAGCTCGGTGAGATCATGTCCGCCGGCGGTCAGTTCAACATCGCCAACTTCATGTCCGGAACCTCCTTCGGGTTCTGGGCCGGTCAAGCATCCGCCGGTGAACCCTGCGCGTACGCACCAACCTACGACGCGGGCGCGCTCATCGACGAGCACGGCCGCATGACCAAAGCGATGGGCCCCGTCCGTCGTTTGCTCACCTTCGCATCCTCCTTCTCCAGAGTCCTCGCGCACACCGAGAACGCCACCCCACCGGTCGTCATTGATCCGGTTGTGGACGAAGAGGCGATCCAGGGACACATCGTCAACCAGATGAACGGCTCACAAGGCAACATCATCTTCATCTTCTCACCACCCAAAGCACGCGCCGGAACCATCAACCTCCTCCTCGGCGATGGATCATCACTCCCGGTCCGTCTGGGTTCGCAGCGCGTCCACTGGTGCCTGACCGATTACAACATCTCCCCGCGTCACACGCTCGACTACACCTCGCTGTGCGCGATGCACGCAACCGAAAGCACACTCGTCCTCTTCGGACCCGGCGGCGGCATCGGTGAAGTCTCCATCAACTCATCACCACTGGTCGTCGAAGTCCCCAAGGGACGCAAGCCCGTCGCGATCATGCACGAAGGCATCTGCGTCGTCGTCGTTTCCGAAGATGTCATCGACGAGACCTTCATGGTCGGGTCCGAAGTCTTCGCAGGCGTCCACGGCCTCACCGAAGACGGCCTCCCGATCCCATCACCCAACGGCAAAACCCACACGCACATCACCCCGGATGGCAAATCAAAGACTTCCAACACCAAGCCGCTCGAAAACGAGCCGGGCGAGAAGCTCCCCAAGATCACCATCGGCAACTGGGAATGCGCCCAGACCGAAGAGCACACCGACGGCACAAGCCCTCGCTACGCGGTCATCCCGGGACCAGCGGACCTCTCCGAACTCGGCACCCCCTACGGCTATGGCTGGTACAAAATCGACATCAGCTCATCATCCGGAAAGCTCAAGTTCGCCGCTCCACAGTCCAGCGACCGCCTCCAGTTCTTCCTTGATGGCGAATCCGTCGGGATGATCGGTTCGGGTCCCGCCGCGGATTCGACCATCACGCTGAATCTCAAGTCAGACTCCAAGAACCTCGTCGCACTCGCAGACAACACCGGTCGCATCTCAGGCGGTTCGGTGATGAACGAAAACAAGGGTCTCTACGGCCACCTCATCGAAGACATCGCGTTCAAAGCGGGCAAAGCAAAGGTCGTCGTCGGACAACCCATCGATGTCCTCGAATACACCACCCCAGTCTTCGGCGTCCGCCAAGGTGAAACCACGCACCACAACCGCATACAGTGGTCCTTCAAGCACCTCAAGAAATCTTCCATCCACTTCGAGATCCCACCGATCAACGCCCGCCTCATCATCATCCTCAACGATGAGCCCATCCGCTTGGTCGGCGCGATGCGGCGCACCCAAATCGAGTTGGACAACGAAGCAACCAAACGAGGCAACAATGTGCTCGAGTTCGCGCTCCATCTTGATTCTCCAAGCCACGAGCAAGCGGACCAACTCGCCGAGCAGATCGTCGAGAAGCTGATCAAAGAGGTCAACTTCATCGAAGGCGCGAATGTCATCTCCGAGAAATCGGAATGGTCCTTTGCCAAGTGGGAAGCGCCCAGCGAGATTGATTTCGATTCGGTTCCCAAATCCAAACTCGGATCTTCAAACACCCCGTGCTGGTGGAAGACCATGTTTGACGCGCCAAGCGAAAACCTCGCGATCGCGCTCGACACCACCGGGCTCACCAAAGGACAGGCTTACATCAACGGCAACGCACTCGGTCGCTTCTTCGCATCCACCCCAGACGGCAAAGCAATCGAGCCAACACTCGAACTCGCCGTCCCGTCATGCTGGATTAACAAAGACGCCCCCAACGAGCTGCTGATCTTCGACGAGCACGGCGCCTCACCCGCAAAGGTGAAGCTGGTCGTGGACCGTATGTAAAAAAGCAGATATCCGAATCCCGTGATCAGGGCGTAGGGGCAATCGAGTTGAACTCCATGGTCGCCCGCGCAAGATCGCGTTCGGCGGCTCTGAGTTCATTGGTCGCCGCCGTGACTTTCTGCATCAGCCGAGGGTCATCCGGATTCTCATTGACCTGTACCTTGAGTGTTTCCAGCCCGCCATTGAGCAGCTTGATCCGCGTCCGCGCGATGTCCATCTGCCGGGACAGCACAATCCGACGCGTCTGATCCATCGACCCCTCCGCGTTGGCTCGGTTAGACCAAGGCTCGATCCGACCGCGCGTCAGCACCCCAACCCCGACATGCACTTCTCGCGCGGATCCCGGTTGTACAACGCTCGGGGTCCGACGAGCATTGGTCGCACGGAACGGTCCGGGTGGTTCAGGGTACCCCGCGCTGACCCAGTCATCCGCTGAGATCCCACCGCCGGCGGTGGGGGGCTCGGGTATCGTGATCCCACGACGGGACCATCGCAGCTGAATCGCACGGTCCGCGATCATCGGACTCATCGGAGCCGCGCCGCGGAGCGAACCAAACGA
Organism: uncultured Phycisphaerales bacterium; assembly: GCA_963976955.1. Classification (GTDB taxonomy): domain Bacteria; phylum Planctomycetota; class Phycisphaerae; order Phycisphaerales; family UBA1924; genus UBA1924. The sequence continues at coordinate 336,069 of CAXBMD010000001.1, forward strand.
TCCGAGCGGCAAATCCAGATCAAGCACCTGACCGCCCCGCTCAACAAGCAGATTCAGCAGTTCCCCAGGCTCATGACTCAGGATCACCGCGCGAAGGTCCTCTGAACTTGTTAATCCCAAGCCCTCAGCTCCGACAATCAAATCCCCAGGCATCAACATCGCCGCCGCTGGAAACGAATCGACATCTTCAACAACTGAGCGGATCTCGATCCCCCCATCGCGCACCGCACCAAACCCAACTCCAAGCCCCGCCTTTGGGGACTGTTCAAAGAGCGAGCGAGCCGCGCTCCACAATCTGCCCCGCGTTTCGGGAGAGAGATCGTCACGCTCAAGCGTCTCCGCGAGCATCCCAAGCTCGTATCCCTCATTGGGATCACCAAGCATCCGTGTTGCTTCCTGACGAGTTGCCCAAGACGGATCATTCAAACGACCGATCAACGCGGCCAATCGCTGTTCAGACAGCGTCGTTTCGTTCGCATCTTGCGCAACCAAGACTGGTGACGGGAGCAGCAATGCGATCGCTACAACAGATGATCGGAGGACAAGCATGTTCGGAGTATACCGCATCACCTGTTTATACGCATCGAACGCATCGGGGGTTCAGCGTTGCTCGATTGCTCGCGTGATCTCCGGAGCGTGATCATCGAGCCATTGTGCTTTCTTGATCGCCGCATCCACAATCGCAGGGGTGCGGGTCGACGCCGAACCACCCGCCAGCGCCTCGTCGAGCAGCACTGCAGGCATCAACGCACCAATCAACAGCGGATTCGGTGTCGCGCCGGATTCTTGCAGGTACCCATCCCACACCGCGAGCATATGGTCCATGCCCGCTTCAGATGGAACCTGATCACCGACCGGTCGTTTCATCGAGAGGTACACCATCGCTTGGGCAAGCTCCCGATCGCGCGATCCGATCCGGCAGTTGTCAAAGTCACAGATCGCGACAATCTCGGGACCATCAAAGATCATGTTCCCCGGATGCCAATCCCCATGCACAATCGCAGGCGGACGAGCGTTGGCGCGGTGTGCATCAAGCCCGTACTCCAGAATCTTCTTCACGCGCTCGCGCGTCGAATCCGCAAGCCCAAACCCCGCCGAGCGTTCCGGGTTGACCACGCTCGATTCAATCGTTGGCTCAAACTCCGTCGTGATCGAATCCATCGCGCGGTGAAGCTCACCCAGCAGCATCCCCGCCTGCCTCGCGTGCGTTGCTGACTGATCGAACACCCCCCCTTCAATAAACGCGAAGAGCTCGTAGGTCCTGTCCCCGATCTGGCACATCGAGTTGTTGTCCGCCTTGGTCCCGATCAAGGGAGGCACGCACACGCCCTTGCTCAAACACCCAAAGATGACTTCGTGCGCAAACCCAACCATCGTCGCATGCTCAAGCCCGCGCGCCCGCCGTTTGAGCAGCAGCTTCCCGCGATCACATTCGATCACCGCTTTGGGTGCTTCGGAAGATCCCGCGATCATCTCGCGCACACTCTGGACCGCGCCGACCGGATAGTGATCCAGCACCGTCATGATCTCGGGGCGCGCAAAGGTCTGCCGAATCGCTGCAGCTGGCGGTGGTGGGGTGGTCTGCGTAGGTTGGGTCGTCGGGTCGCTCAAACGCGTTACTCCGCGTTCTGGACTTGCTCTTTGATCCGATCGATCGCGCCCTTGATTTCCACAATCAATCGGCTCATCGTTGCATCGGGGCTCTTGGATGCGATCGTATTCGCTTCACGCAAGAGTTCTTGTGCGAGAAAGTCCATCGTCCGTCCCATGGGACGGTCGTCGTTGTTCTCTAAGAGTTCGCCGAAATGAATCAGGTGTTCCCCGAGTCTCGCGATTTCCTCAGCAATATCCGTTTTTTCAGCGTATACCGCGATTTCACGGATGATCTCCGCTTGGTCGGACTGCACATCAAACTCGCTCATCAGCGAGTCCATGCGAGCTTTCAGACGCTTCTCATAGTCGCTGGACACACCCGGAGCGATCTCCACGATCTGCTTGAGCCGTTCGTCGATGAACGCGAGGTGCGAGCTCAGATCGCTTGCCAGCGCGGAGCCCTCGCGAGCACGCATCGAGATCATGTGCTCGAGCGCCAGATCAACCAATGGCTTGATCCCCTTGCGTGCTTTGCCCAATCGGGATTCATCATCCCCCGGCGCTTCAAGCACACCAGGAAGATTCATCAGCAGCTCGACATCAACATCCTCGATGTCGCACCCCTTGACCTTCGCGATCTGCTTCGCGTACGCCTTGAGCGCGCCGGTGTTGACGGTGAACGCTGCTTTTTCGTTCTGTTCGGAATACCCGATGGTCAGCACGACTGATCCGCGCGAGATCTTGGCGCGGAGCAACTGCTCAAGCTCGGGTTCGAGTGTCTGCAAGCGTTCGGGAAGCCGCACGGTGCACTTGAGGTACTTGTTGTTGACGCTGCGAACCTCAACATTGTACAGGCACCCATCATAGGAACCCGACGCGTCGCCAAATCCTGTCATGCTTCGGATCAAGTGTGGCTCCCTACGAGCAAAGGTGCATATGCACATGGATAGATCGGAATGAGTTCTTTGTCGGCTATTGGACGCTTATTCGTCAGTAGAATCGTCGATCGTCGGATCGATCGCTTCAACAGCATCGTCCACCGCATCAATCGCGTCATCGATGATCTCTGCGGGGCTGTCCTCTGCCGGTGCCGCATCCTGATCAACCGCCGATTCGTCAAAAGCGGATTCGTCAAGCGGGATCGGTTCGGTCGTCACCGGCGAAGAAATCGTCGGCTGCGCCGCTTGCGCCTCCGGCGGCCGCGTCACAAAGTTCAGAATAATCGCAAAGGTGATGAACAGCACAAAGATCGCGATGGTCCCGCCCGTCAGCACATCGCCGGTCTTGGTACCAAACGCGGTCTGTCCCGCGCCGCCACCTCCGCCGCCGCCACCCCCGCCACCAGCACCGAACGCGCCGCCCAGACCACCACCCTGAGGACGCTGGATCAGGACGATCAGGATCATCACGATGGAAATCAGCAGGAAGGCACCAACAAGCAGGTTGATCACGACCGGGTTGATCTGAGCAAGGAGCAGCGTCGATGCGGACGAGTCCATCCCTGAAGTCTGAGCCAAGTTGAGTAGTTCAATAGACATAAGCGTCATCATCTCCATCAAATCCACGCGCATCAACCCAATCGGCTAACACAAGAGCGTGGTGGCAACTCTAGGCCCCAACTGACCTTCAAACCGCCTACGAAGGGGTCATTGGGGGGGCAAAAGAGCGATCCGCTTTCCCCATTCTGCAACCAGTTATCAGACCAAGGACCCCTGAGCGGCATCAATAATCCCGCAGAAGTCCTCCGCCTTCAAACTCGCCCCCCCGATCAATCCCCCGTCAATGTCAGGCATCGCCATGAGCTCCGGAGCATTCCCAGGCTTCATCGACCCGCCATAGATGATCCGGATCGCCGCAGCCGCTGCAGGACTGTACATGGAGCTGATCAGCTCGCGGATCTTCGCATGAGCGTCCTGAGCATCCTCCGGGGTCGCGGTTTTACCCGTCCCGATCGCCCAGACCGGTTCATACGCGAGCACCACCGATCCCAGCTGTGATTCGCTGACCCCATCGAGTCCCGCGCGGATCTGCCGTTCGTTGACCACATCGGTCTGACCCGCTTCACGCTCATCAAGCTGCTCACCGATGCACAGAACCGCGATCAGCCCCGATTCCAGTGCCCGTTTGGTCTTGAGATTCACCAGCTCATCAGACTCCCCGATCACATGTCGGCGTTCAGAGTGCCCTGTCAGCACAGCCTTGACGCCGCAGTCCTTGAGCATGTCCGTCGAGACCTCACCAGTGAACGCACCGTTGTCGCTGTGCCAGAGGTCCTGAGCACCGAGGATGGCCTGATTTTGGATCGCATTCCCGATCGACATCAGGTACGGGAACGGCGGAAACACCGCGACATCGACCCCGTTGCCCTGCATCTGCTTCTGGATCGAACTGATCAGGGAGCATCCTTCCGCAGCGTTGGTGTTCATCTTCCAGTTGCCGCCGACAAACGGGGTTCGTTGAGTGCTCATGGGAATCGCTCGTTCCTTGGTGATCGGATCAAAATTCGCATGGAATCATGATTCTGGGGTTCTCAATCAGGATGCAAGAGTGTAGTCTGATCCGCTCAATAAAAACAGGGCACGGAACGAATGTGCAATCCGAGTCAGCTCGAAGCGGGTTGTGCTCGAATACTCAGTGCGCCGTGTTGTTTGAATGGAACCGCTTACGAATCCGCTTTCGCGGCTTTTTTCTCGTCCGACGAGGTGATGTGCCCCTCAAGCGCGGATCGACGAGCGATCTTGATCGCGTACACACCGATGTAGAACGCGACGAGCAGCACCAACGCGTAGATGAACCGTGCCTGGAACTTGCTGATCATCACCCCAAGCACACAGAAGACGATCCCGATGCCGTAGAGCGCGAACACCGCGCCCTTGACCCCGAGCGAGCGCTTGAGCATGTGGTGCAGGTGGTCCGCATCCGGATCGGACATCTTCTTGCCCGCAAGTTTCCGACGGATAATCGCGAGCAGCGTATCGATGATGGGGATCGAATAGATAATCAATCCCGCGAACACCAAGCTGGTCTGCCCGGTATCCCCGAGCGACAAAATCATCAGCGCAGAACAATACCCAAGCAGCAACGAACCCGTATCCCCAAGAAAGATCGAAGCGGGGTTGAAGTTGTGTGGAAGGAACCCCATACACGCACCGAGGATCGCAAGTCCAACGATGATCCGAGGTCCATCAAAGCTCCCGGTATCCACGATCGCCATCCCCGCGGCGATAAACAAGAACCCGATCATCGCGATCGAGGTCACCCCGGTCAGCAATCCATCGAGCCCGTCGATAAAGTTCGATGCGTTGGTCGCGCCGAGCACAAAGATCGCGATGACAACCGTTCCCGCCCAGTAGATGAAATCGAACTCAATCGTGGTCCCAAACCCAGGGACTTCAACCGGGAGCGGGATATGGTAGAGCAAATGGGGATTGTCAAGCAAGCGACCAAGCGTCGGACGCAGCACGCCTTCCGCAACATTTACACCGACATCACCAATCGCCAACGCCGCCGCGGCCATCATCTGACCACCGAGCTTGACACGCGCGGAAATCCCGTTGATGTCATCGATTAATCCGACCACGACGATAATCGTCATCCCAAGCGCAATCCAAGGCGGCACCTGAGGCATAAACACACCATCAACGAGGTTCTTCTCCCCGACGATGTGGTAGTCGATCAAGCCGGGAATCGAATCGGCAAAGTACGAATAGATAATCCCCGCCAAAATCCCGGCATACACCGCAACCCCGCCAAGATACGCGATCGGCATCTTGTGCTGCTTACGAACATCATCCGGGCGATCCACGATCCCGTTGGAAATTGCAAGCCGGCGCACGACAGGCGTGATCAACACCGTCACCAGAAACGCAACGACAAACACACCGATGTAACCCTGCAGGATGCCAATATTCTGTGTCTTGAGAACCGGCTGCGCGACCACGGATTCGGTGGCTGGTGTGATCTGAAGCGCCGGTGTGAACTGAAGCAATGACACAGCACCCGAAACCAGGGTGTTGGACGCCACATTGAGCAAACCAGTCAACATCAAACGGCACCGCTTTCAATTCCCGCATCCGCGCGGAGCAACTCGGCCATGTCGCCGATGGTCTGTTCGAGCGTGTAGTTGTAGTCGAAGCTGACATAGGATCGCACCCGTGTCAGATCTGGTTTGCGATGCCGAAGGTCTTCAAAGCCCGCAGGATACGCATCGGAATACTCGACATGCTCGATCGTTGATTCAGATCCTGTGACCGCGATCACAAGCTTGGCAAGTTCTTGGATCGAGATGGACCGGTCCGAACCGATGTTCATGACCTTCCCATGCGCATCGGAGCACGCCATGAGCCTCGGGAGGACCGCGACCACATCTCGCACATCACAGAAGCAACGAGACTGCTGCCCGTCCCCAAAGACCCTTAAAGGGTGGTTGCTGAGCGCGGCTTGCACAAACCGGGGGAGCACCATCCCATAGCTCCCAAGCTGGCGTGGCCCGACCGTGTTGAAGAACCGAGCGACCACCACAGGCAATCCGTGCTGCGCGGTGTACGCGAGCGCAAGGTACTCATCAATCGCTTTGGCATGCGCGTACGACCACCTGCTGATCGAGGTCGGTCCATAGATCGAATCGTCTTCTTCAGAAAACACACTCACGCCCGGTTTGCCGTAGACCTCCGAGGACGACGCGATGAAAGTGGGGGGGGCGCCATTGTTGCGAGCGTATTCGAGGATCGCATCGGTCTGCTGGATGTTCGTCCGGATGGACCCGATGGGATCTTTCAGAACAAGGTCAACCCCGACCGCCGCCGCCAGATGATAAATCAGATCAAACGGCTCATCAGACGCGATCTGCTCCAGCCCATCACTCAGCGAGTTCTGGATGAACCGGACCCGGTCCCCGTGATGGGCAAGGTTCGACGCCGATCCGGTCGAGCAGTTGTCGATGACCACAACCTGATGCCCCGCTTTGAGCGACTGGTCCACCAAGTGCGAACCGATAAACCCCGCACCGCCGGTGATGAGTACCCGCTTTGGGGGGGTTGATGGTTCTGGAGATGTAGACGACAAAGGCATTCTCCCGACTGCGGTCAAGCTCAATAAGCGAGCTTATGCCGCGGAATCTTTGGGCTTGCCCTTCGCTGATTCCTCTGAGGTTCGATAGTTGAATGAGGTCTTGATATTCTTGCGCATGTATCCGCCCGCGGCACTCCGTACCCCGTTGACGAGCACGCCGATGAAGTCGGCCCGGCAGTCGCCAAGCTCACGCGACATACGAGCCACCTGACCACGCTTCTCGCTCATCGCGCGAACGACCAGCATCGACGCATCAACACTGTTGGCAAGAATCGTTGCATCACCCGCGACAATCGCAGGAGCAACATCAATCAACACAAGGTCATACTTCTCACGGCAATCCTTGAGCAGCTGCTTCATTTCCTTGCTGCTCAGACGCTCAACCTGACGGTTCGTCTTGCTCCCGACACGCAGTACACTCGGTCCACGATCGATCTCGATGATGCTCGATTCCAGCGAGCTGGTGCCCGCAAGGACATCGCCCAACCCGTCCCCCTCACCCAGATCGAGTGTTTTGTGAATGCTGGGGCGACGGAAGTTCGCATCGATAATCAGCGTGCTCACGCCTGAGGCAACACAAGACTGCGCCAGATTCGTAATCACGGTGGTTGCGCCAGACTTGGGCATCGCGCCCACAACGACCAGGGTATGGTGTCCATGCTTGTTGAGCGCAGAACCGACCGCGGTCCGGAGCTGCCTGAAGTGTTCAGCAAACACCGATCCAGGATCATCGGCAAACGCAGTCGAAACGGGCGTCGGGTTCGATGGGTCCTCGCTCGAATCCATGATAATCCCGAGCGATGGGGTGCGAGGGATCATCCGGATGTCGGACGCACTCTTGATGCGTTGGTCGAGGACCTCGTTGAGCACGATAATGCCCGCGGTCAAACCAACCACAAGGAACACACCCGCCGGGATCATGATGTAGATCACCGGGAAGGTCGGAAGGTCGGGGACGGTTGCCGATTCAACAACAGTCACACGCTGAGAACTGGAGAGCGAAGACGCCGCCATCAGGTCCGAAAGCGCGGTATTTTGCTCGCCCATCAGCTTGATGGTTGCCTCGATCTGGCGATCAATATCCGCAATTTCTTCACTCAGACGAGTGAGCTCGGTGAGCTTCTCGACCAGGTCTTCTTTTTGAGAGGAGAGTTCCGCTTCTTGAGCACGGAACTGTTGGATTGTGGTGATGGTATTCTGGACACGCGCCTCGAACGCATCGCGAAGGAGCTCCTCGCGGGTGTCTTCAATTTTCCGCCTGTGCGCGTTGATCTGATTGACGATCTGGCGGTACTGACGGTGACCCGGCTGGATCCCGTCCTCTTGATAGGCGACCAGAGCCGTCTGGAGGCTCTTGAGCTCTTGCTTGAAGGACATGATCATCGGTGATTCGTCAATCGCTGCTCGGAGCGAAGAGTCGTACTCGATGCCGGTGTCTCGTTGAAGCTGGGCGTCATCATTCGCCCGGATGACGGTCAACGCTTCGAGTGATTGCTGGATATTGAGCAGCTCCGCGTTGATGAGGCGAAGCTGGGCCGATGCGGTGGACTGATCTGACTCGATCGAATCGATGCGGCCTTCGCGGACGATTCGGGCCTTCCGTTCTGAGAGTGCTTTGAGTTCGGTGTTGGAAGTCGTCAGCGAGTCGCGAATCGCGCGCCGACGAGCAACAATGTCACTTTTGTAAGCCAGATCAAGATCACTCAGGTACGCATCCTTGACCATCGTCACCAAGCCCGCAGCGTCATTCTGATCGCCCGTTGTGACCGCGAGTCGGATCAGGAAGGTATTCGGAATCGCGCTCGTTTTGACCATGTCTTCAAAGTCTTTGAACGCATTGACAATATCAATGTTGCCTTTGCGTAGATAGTTCTTGCTCCAAGAAGGAGCCAGCTGCTGTAGCCGTGGGTCGGTGATCACCTTGCTGAGTGTCTTCTGTGATCTCATGCTGACGACCTGCGTCCCCATGAACCGTTCCATCTCGGTCTCATTCACCGTCGCGACACTAATGATTTCAACGGCTTCTTCCGCCGGGGCACACGCAAAGGTGATGTGGGCCGTGTACTTGGGTGCATACCGTGCAAACAAGAAGTGGGCCGCAGTCCCGATCACGATGCCGATGAATATCGAAGCGATCAGCACAAACTTGTACTTGTGCAACAGCTTCATCGGATCGATCGCGACAGCCGCAGCGGGGCTCGCGTGCTGCTGTGGTGGACGGCCAGGGTGGCTGGGCTTGGGTGGTGTAGGCGTATTGGGTGTCATCGCACGGCTCCGTCATTTGGTCAACATCGGTCTGTGGACCAATATGGATTCTATTGTGTACTTCTTGTCTTTATCGGCCCGATTTGTTATCCGGCTGAGTCGATCTTCACTTCAACTTCATCAACCTGCTTCTCTAAACCAAGATTACGCGTTGGCATCGATCGCATGAGCGAGCGGATGTCGAGCATCTTTGATCGGGCATCAGGAACCCGACCCTGCGCCAGGTCCAGATGAATCTGGGCAAGCACCAGCGTCACGCGGGCACGGACCGTTAATGCATACTTCATGCCCTCATTGAGCATCTTTGCCGCCTGGTCATACTGACCCAACGCGGTGTACACATTCCCGATCGTGTCATACGGCTCCGAACGATTCGGACTCGCTGCGATCGCGTTCTGAGCGAGTTTAAGCGCCCGCTCATGCTGGTCCATCTCCGCCGAAAGCACATACGCAAGGTTATTGCTCATCTCCCAGTCTTGTGGAAAGAGCTCAACCCCTCTCGACCAAATCTCCACAGCCTTGTCAAACTGATTACTCGTATACAGGGTTGTGCCGTAGGTCTGGAATGTGATCCTCTGAATCTCGGGTTGTTCGTTCGCGTTCATCAGACGCTGGAAGATCGCATAGGCGGTGTCAACCTGTGCACCAATGCTGATGAGTCGCTGAGCAACGAACAGATCGAGCCAGTTGAGAACCTCGCGGTTCGGATTGCGACGCTTGATGGTCTCGATATAGTCGACCTGATCCTGCATCGACTGGCCCTCAAAGTAGCGGGAGATGTTCCCCGACCACTGGATCAGCAACGCGTCCTCATTGATCGAGAGATCAAACGCTTTGGTCAGCTGCTGGAGTGCCAGCTCGTCTCTGCCGCGTGCTTGGAGCACGAGCGCCTGAGCCGCAAGCAAACCTGGATTCTTGTTGATGTCGCCCGCGATCTGCGCCAGGTCATTGATAACCGCGTTGGCAAGATTGGTGTCCGGGTTCCGTGTCCGGACAATCGCATCAATCAGCGTTGAACCCGCATTGGGTGAACGCTGGCTTTCCCACGCAAGCTTGTAGAACAAGGTCGCGCGTTCCCAGTCACCCCGTGTCGAGAAGAGTTCTCCAAGCGAGTTGATCAGGGTCGCGTCTCGGCTCCGTTGCTCCGCAATTTCAAGGGCGAAATCGTACGCCTCGGCGTTGCGTCCATCGATCATCATCTCGTTGATAATCCCGAAGAGCGCCTGGTCGAGCGAAGGGTTCAAACGAACCGCACGCTGAAGATCACGCAAGGCCTCCTCACGCTGATCAACATCAAAGTAGCCCGCCGCACGCACACGGTACGCACGCCAGTCGTTGGGATTGATCTGGAGCGCCACATCAATGTCGGCAAGCATATCAGTCAGCGTGTCTTCGGATCCCGAGAGGAACTCCGCACGCTTAATGTACACGAGTGGATCATTCGAGTAGCTCGCAACCGCGAGGTCCAGCAGTTCTGATGCCTTGGTCTTATTTCCAAGCCCCTCTTCGATCTCCGCATTCTGGAGCATCGCGATGCGTGTGCTTGCGTTCTCGGCTGTCAAAAGATCAAACTGCACGCGCGCCTGCTCAAACTGACGCGTCCGGATCAGCATATCGATCAGACGCGTACGGTAGTTGTCATTCTCGTCAACGCCCGCTTCAACAATCTTGCGGAAGGATTCCGCTGCACCGCTGAAGTTGTTGATCAACATATAGAGATCGCCAAGCAGCTTGGTGCCCTCGAGCGTGGCAGGATCTTGATGATCCACAGCATCGTTCGCCGCTTGAACCGCAAGGTCAGGACGACCACGATCAAGCATAAACCGTGCGAGCCCGATATAGGGTTGTGCATCGTCAATGTCGGGATGGCGCTCGATGTAATCGAGGAACACTTTGCGTGCCGAAGCCAAACCATTCAGGTTCCCCACCCGACCTTGATCGGCAAACCACTGCGCCTCGAGAATCGCCAGACGGAGTGAATCCTCCGACGCCTTCAGGGCATCAATCAGCTTGCGGGCTTCTTCCCAACGATCAGTCTGGATATACAGCATTGCAAGCGAGTAGTTGTTGGCGGAATCCTTTGGATCAAGCTCGAAGAACTTCTCGCGCTGACGGATCGCAAACTCTTGCCCCTGATCGCCGCCGTATGAGGCTTCCAGCGAAAGCCAAAGCGACATGAAGCGTGGGTTATCCGAGGCAATATTCTGGAAACGCCGTGCAACATCAATCGCGTCGGGGTAACGGCGCAGCATGACAAGCGTGGTCAGGTATTCTTCAATCGTCGCCTGGTCATCTGGACGGATGCTGAGTGCTTGTTCAAAGGAGGCAACTGCGCCATCACCTTCGCCGATGATGCGTTGCTCGGTACCCATCATGCGGTAGACCGAAGCGTCCGCAACACCACTCGATACCGCTTGTTCAAGCAGTTGCACCGCGCGGACATGGTCCTGCTGGTACGATGCAATCCGGGCCCTGTAGCTCAGCCCCTTGACGCGGTCAGCGTCGATCTCGGATGCTTTCTGAGCCAGCTGCTGCGCCTCGGCAATATCGTCCTTTGCCAGAGCACGCACAAACGCAAGGTCGATCGTCCGAGGGTCATTCGGCGCCTGTACCTTGAGCTGTGCGATCGCCTCATCCAGCACATCATTGCGATCCCGAGAGAGCGCGATCCCCGCGATGGAGACCAGTTGTTCAATCGGGTCAGTGACCGAACTCCGAACCATCGCAACGAGGATATCAACCTCATTGTCGTTCTCGAGCGCCGTCTTCATGAGCTGCAGGGTCTTGTCCTCAGGATGGAGTTCCATGGATTTAGCGACAAGTACGCGCGATTGATCCAGATCACCACTGTCCATCAAGTAAGAGATCAACTCGCGTGTCACATCTGGATGGAAGTTGATCTCCGGACTCGCGATGCGGCTGTTCATTGCTCGGATCGCTGCAGAAAGATCGCCGGGGTTTCCGTCCTTGCCTCTACGCAGCTGCCGCGCCGTCAGGATCAACGAAACAATTGGATCCTCAACATTGCTCGGGTTGTTATACGCGTTGATCTTCGAGAGACCCTCGGCAGCAAGAGCGTTCCCGGGATCTGTATCCTCGATCATCTCGTAGTGAATTTTCGCAGATTGCAAATCCTTCAGATTCATCTCGATGTTTGCAAGAAGCGTCAACGCACGCACATCGTGTTGCTTGATCTCGATGAGATTCAGCAACGCTTCCCGTGCGGTGCCCAACTGGTTGATCTCACGAGCGGCAATCGCTTGGAACCACAACCCGTCCGCGTTCTGGTTCTCGGTCTGGCTGTTGTAAGACTTTAGAAGACGCAGCGATTCCTCGAACTGCTCCTTTATCAGAGCAATCCGGCCATCGATGTACATCAGGTTGGTGTTGTCTTCTGAAACGGTTGAAGCAAACTCGGCGCGTGCCGCGAGTGCATCAGCGAGCAGCCCGTCGAGCTGGGCCTGATCTTTGTCTTCCGAAGCCTTGATCCTCGCATACATATCAAGCTTCATGGAGGTTATCGACAAAAGCGACTCGCGCTTTGCATTGAAGAGAAGCACGCCGTCGGTCGAAAGAGGCGGGATCGGGCGGTTGGCGATCTGGGTATAAACTTCCAATGCCTTGTCCCTGTCACCGCGGATCGCATACAGACTCCCGGTCGCAACAAGCACATTCAGCGAATCGGGGGCTTCATTGTGGAGCTTCTCCATGAGCTGCGAAGCCCGGCTGAGCTTGCTCGCCGGATCCACACGGATCTCGATGGCAACAAAGCGGTTGAGCACATTCAGGTTGAGCTTAGAGGCCGGGATATCCATCAACTGCTCGAAAAGCGTATCAAGCTTGCTAATCAGCCCTTCCCACGAAGTGAGAATGGCCTGGGTACGCTGCGACTTTGATTCGGATTCAGCAGCAAACGCATCCGCACCAGCAAGCTCAACCTCGATCGAAAGGATCGAGACCAAGACCAAAGACGAATCCGGGAACTGCTCCAAGTGCGCCTCGCCGATCTTGATCGCTTCCTTGCGAGCGTTGACCGCAGCCGTGATATCGTTCTCGGTTACTTTCTGCAATGCTTCGAAAATCATCCAACGCATCCGTGCGGTGCGTGTGAACTCATCGGAGGGATCAGCAAGCAGCGCCGCGTCCAGATCTGCCAGAATCGTCTCGAACTGCGATTCGTCAATCACACCATCTCGATCAGAGATCTGTTGCCAAGCGATGCCGCGGTATCGACGCAGGGTTGGCCACATCGGATCAACACCCGGGACACCATCAAAGTTCCCAAGCACCTCGGTGGTGCGCGTAATCAAACGCTCGGCTTGTGGTCGGGTGTACTGTTGCCTGAGGAGTTCCAACTGCAGGCCCAGTTCGCGATGGTACGCCTCCACATTGGTACGCTGGACGACCGCCGCTTGGTGGATCGCGCCCATGTAGTCGCTTCGGAACGCATCGTAATACGCGGTCTCCGTGTCCGGAGTCCATTGCTCAAGGGTTCCGATCCACTTGTCAAGATTCTCGACGATCGTCGGATCTTTATTGACCGCTTTCGCATACAGCATCCGAGCCTGGGCAACATTCCCCGCCGCCAATGCTTGGTCGCCCTTGGCAGCGACATCCGCAGCGGTCTTGTACACGACGGAGTATGCCGCATAAAGCATCCCGAGCATCGCGATGACCGCGACGATGAGAATAACGACGAACTTGGTATTCACGCGAGATGCCATACTCAGTATCCTCTATCTTGGGTTCCCGCGTCGCATCGACACAGGTCCCGCTTTTCATCCGCTTTGTCCAGGCAATGCGGCTCGATTGTCTTTACACACACCCGGAACACCCGCGTGTGTGCAGTTCATTACTGTACATCAGCAGGAGGATATATCCCCTGCTGAACCTTTACCCAATCCGGTGTACACCGCATCAGTTCACCGATCAAATCACCAATAATCGATCCAGAGATTTCCACAAAGTCATCCATCGATTTCGCGGAGGTGCTGTTTACCTGAACTTTCAAGTAGTACGCATAATCGTCCGACAAGTTGAACGCGAGCGTCCGCACCTCGTTGGCGTTGGCCTTCGTCCCGCCGTTGGCGATAAAGAAGTACCCCGCATATATATTGTTTGCTTCGCCGAGCACAAACTCTGAGCACCGCATCGTGATCTTGGTTTCAGGCGTCACATCGCGCGGCAGCCGAACCCGAGATCCAGGAGAGTCGGTCCACAGACGGTTGTTGCTCAGTCGTGTGGTGTACAACTCGCCCGCAAGCCCCGCCAGTTCAGCGGGAACCGAAGTGTCAACTCTCCACGAACTGGTATCCAGATCAAGCACATAGTTCCGTGACGAGGCGCTCTGCTGGAGACCACCACCCACAAAGCACCGCTCGGGTACATGGGGGACCGTATCGATCATCCCGGTGTAATACGCCGCGTGGACCTCGACAGCGACCTGCTCTTTGGTGCCTTGCGTTTCTTTGAGAATGTAATCACGCGAGACATAGTTCTCGGTGCCCAGCGTCTCAACGACCTCGCTTGACGAGATCCGGTCAGACCCGATCCGCACCCAGCGCTCGGTCTCCGTTGGAATCGCAGAGACCTGCCGATTCCCTTCCGGATAGATCGGGATCTTCTGCATGTGCAGATCCGCAAACTTGATGTACGCGCTGATCCCCACCGACGCCGCAACCATCACGCCCGCGGCCAATCCGCACACAAGCACACTCCCGCGTTTCGTACTCTGTTGTGTCATGCCGATTGTTCCTTCCCAGTCCCGATGATCCGATTGAGCATCCAGACAACCCCCATAAACAAGCCAAGCGATGGGACCAGCAAGACAGTCCCGATGATCGTGTGCGCATCTCCCGATGCGAGATTCGGATCCACCAGCGTCAGCAACCCGAGCACCGTCACGCGGACCATGTTCATCAGGATCGCGACCGGACCAGCGAGCAGAATCAATGCGATCCGCTGCCACCATTGACTGCAACCCAGCAGCGCTACAGCACCAGCAAGCGCATAGAACGCGACCACCATCCGCATCCCCGAGCACGCTTCAGCAACATTGAGCGGGTGCATCACGCCCGCGTTGGTCAAGATGTCAATCCGGTTCCCAACCAAGTCCACCGAGAACCAACTGAACGGCTCCCCGATCAGACTCAGCATCAACCACGACCCCTGAGACGCGAGCAACTGAAGCTTGAAAGTCACCTGCAACATAATCGCATCCGCGATCGTCACCATCAAAAGCAAATAAAGGATCGGCAAGAACGCATACCGCAGCATCGCAGGACCCGTGCACAGCAGCACCAGCGAGCCCAAAGACAACACCATCGAGAACCCTTGGAGCATCGGATTGCTGATGAAAAACAGGTTGTATGTGTATGCGTGAATCCCAACCAAGAACGGCACAATCGCAGGCCAGAACACGCTCACCCTGGTTTCTGCGATCTGTTTACGAGACTGCCAAAGGAAATATCCAGAAATGAACGGGATCACCAGCGCGTGTCCCCAGTCCTCTTTGTTCTCCCAGCTCACCTTGAACTGGAACAAAAACCATTGATGAAACAGCCACAGAAACAGAACCCCGAGCAACGCCGTGAGCATTAACCCTTGGCGTGTAAACATCCCACAGACAAGACCATCATCGGTATCCGATTGAGTAGGGCTGATCGCTTGGGATGGAGTACTCGGTGTGGTCATAAATGGCTAGCCTGCTGATCGGCCAATAACAGTGGACTCTTTGATAAGGTTGGTCGGTTCTGGATGATTGGCGCACAATCCTGCGCGAAGAAGATCTACGCAAGAATTGATACACAAACACCATCCATACACCACCGTGTACGGCTTGTCCTATCCAAAGTTCGCAGAGATTGCGCGGAATCAGAAGTTTCGGTTGACCGGCGGGGCACCAAACACATCATTACCAAAGTTGCGGTCAAGCAAGAAACCAAACCCGTAGTTTGTCCGGAATCCGGACCGAAGCACCGCAAGCGGGGTCGCCCAGAAGTTGGTACCAACATTGATCCGGTCGTCAGGCTTGATGTACACATCGGGCTGCGTCCCCTCTTGGATCGCCCGCAGATTCAGCATAATCGTCGCTTGCTCGTTGACTCCAACGATCCGGGTCAGGTCGACTCGCTCCGGAATCGCCACCCCATTGAGCCCACCAGCACTGGTAATCGCCCGTGTGAGCGTCAATCGCCCGGCTGTAGGGAGGTTGTACACGCCAGGGCCGTTGACCTGCCCATCGATATAGACATTCCCGATCGGTGAAGGGGGTACGCTGATGATATCGCCCGGACGAAGCACAATATTGTACCGAGCATCTCCAGCAACCAGCGGCCCAACAGGAATACGGACCACCCGCTGCGTAAAGAGCTGGCCCCGCGAGTCCGAAGGCGTCATTTCATGAGCATGCTTGGTAATTGTGCGTCGAGCAGCAATCGGGACGCTCTCCCGGACCCACTGCCCATCAACAAACCTCCAGCGTGGAGTCAGCATCGCAGAATCCGAAGAATCGTCCGAGTTCTGGGCAGATTCGTTCATCGCACGAGTGGGCTGGACCGGATCAATAAGGTCGATCAGCGGATCAGCACCAGGCTGCGCTGATGGAGCCACCAGCCCGTTGCCCGAACCCGACATCATGCCAGGGCTCGAAAGGTCGTCGATCACATCCAGAAGGTCTTCGCCCTCCTTGGAATCAAATGGATTGGGGACACCAGGGGTTGGCTGTGATTCTTGTTCGATGATGCTCACCGAGTCGTCCAGCGGGATCTGTCGAATGACGAAGATTTCCTTGACAAACTGTGGGATATCACCCGCGCTCACAAGCCCCTGCAGAAGCCTGTAATCACTGCTGGGAACAAGATACGGGCCGGGATTCGCCACATTGCCACGAAGATAAAAAGTCTGTTCCCGGCGTTGATCAACGACCACCGAGACCAGCGGATCAGCGACCAGATTCAGCATTGAATCGGCAATACGCTTCTCAACCTCTTTCTCAGTCATCCCAGAGACAAAGAGACGGCCGATCTGCGGGATCTCGAAATACCCGTTGGGATCCACCTGTCGTTGGAAGGTATCTACCTGGTTGGTCACGATCACATCCCAGATGCTCAGGGTCAAGAAATCGCCCGGTCCGACGCGGTAGACGGTTGTTTGTGGGGTCAGGTCCTCAGCGGTGATCTCGGAAATCTCAACCCACTCATCTTCTGCAGTCTCAATTGCCGCGAGATACTCCAGAATCGGGACAGCCGTCGGCGTGTGCTCCCAGCGTCCGGTCACACTCGGGTTCATGAACGAATCGTTGCTGATGCATCCACTCAGCGGGACAAGCATCACCGCAAGAGGGACAGCGAGCCAGCCCAGAACGCGAGGGTTGCGTCCGGTGCCCGAAGGCTTCAAACCGTTGAGTAGCGATAGTTGGTTGGACACAAGTTCACTCCTGAGCAATATCAAATCAAAGCATCGTACGACAGCGGGCACTGCTCCATATCGACAAGAACCTACCCGATCCGCCTGATCCCACTAGTGTAGCACCCGACGGACAAATTACGCGGTTCTCTCAACCCGCTCCATCGACCAGCGGGACCATCCAAGTTGATTCCGACCCCGAAAAACGCATCGTTTTCGGTCGTAGAGAAAGGATTGCGCGACCCGTTCCCCGCCCCGAGTCTCCCAAGGCGCAACAATCAACATGCTGTCCTACGCCCGAAAGATCCATCCCGTTCTCCAATCCCCCAATTCTCCGACATAAACTCTCACAATGACCAACGATCTCCCAACCCAAGATCAAACCGCCGCCCCGCAAAGATCCAGCGATTCCGGACAATCCCGGACCCTCGCCCGCCACCCAAGACCACTCGGCGGCGACCCCATCCGCACCCTCAAACCCACCTTCTCCCTCAACTCCATGATCCTCAACAACGAGGACGACGCCGTCCACCACCTGAGCGTCAAGAAGAAACCAAGCTGGCTCAAAGCCAAACTCCCCGGCGGCGAGAACTTCCGCGCCACCAAAGCCAACATCGACGCCCACAACCTCCACACCGTCTGCGAAGAAGCCGCGTGTCCCAACATGGGAGAGTGCTGGGCGCGCGGGATCGCGACCATCATGATCCTGGGAGACACCTGCACCCGCGCCTGCGGATTCTGCAATGTCAAAACCGGCAAACCCGCCGCAATCGACAAAGACGAACCAAGACGAGTCGCTGAATCCCTCCGAGGCGCTGGACTCAAGCACATCGTCATCACCTCCGTGGACCGCGATGATGTCCCCGACGGCGGCGCAGGGATCTGGGCCGAAACCATTTTGAGAACCAGAGAAGCATGCCCCGACATGTCCATCGAGGTCCTCATCGGAGACTTCAAAGGCGACGAAGCCGCGCTCCAAATGGTCATCGACGCGCAACCCAACATCATCGCCCACAACCTCGAGACCGTCCGCCGCTGTCATCCAGCCGTGCGACCAAGCGCCCGCTATGAGCGCACGATGGAACTCCTCAAACGCGTCAAAGCACAGGGCGCCGTCGCCAAGACCGGCATCATGGTCGGCATCGGTGAACGCAAAGAAGAAGTCTTCGACATGTTCGACGACCTCGTCGCGATGACCGCAGACCACGCCGGACCCCGCGACAAGCACGACCAATCCCGCGGCGACGCGTGCGACATCATCACCATCGGCCAGTACCTCCAGCCCACCCGCAACCACCTCCCGATCGACCGCTGGGTCCATCCCGACGAGTTCAACGAGTACATCAAGGTCGGAGAAGAGAAGGGCATCAAGCTGGTTGTCTCAGGGCCACTGGTCCGATCCAGCTACCTCGCGGATCAGCAAGCGGACATGTTCTCGATGCTCAACAACGACTAAAGCAGCGAACCAGAACAAATAAACCGCACTCCAAAGGGGTTCACGCTTCTGATGGATCCCGCAGTCGTCCAAAACCTTGTCCAGCAGATCGAACGCAAAGATCTCTCCACCGCCGCTCACACTTGGCGCGTTGTGCTGTACACCAGAGCGATGGCTGAATCCCTCAGCATCAACCACGAGCAGATCGCGCTGATCACCCAAGCCGCCGCGCTCCACGACATCGGAAAGCTGGACCTCCCAGATGAGATCCTCCAGAAACCGGGCAAGCTCACCGACGAAGAGTTCGAGATCATCAAGTACCACCCAGTGTCTGGCTACGCACGCATGATCGACCTGGATGTCACCGAAGAACCCATCCTCGATCTCGTCCGCTACCACCACGAGCGTTGGGATGGGGCTGGTTATCCCTTCCAACTCAAAGCCGAGGACATCCCCATCGGAGCGCGCATGTTCGCCGTGATCGATTCATTCGACGCGATGACCTCCGTCCGTCCGTACAGAGAAGTCCTCGGAGACCGCGCCGCGGAACTCGCATTGATCGAACTCCAAGCCGGGATGGGCACGCAGTACTGGCCCGACGCCGTCGAAGCATTCACAGAACTCTTCAAATCTGGAGGCCTCGACCACATCCTGCACTACTTCAACGACGAGGTCACCCTCCCCGCCTTCGAGAACGCACGGGACATCCAGTTCGACGCGATCCGCGCCCGATACTCAAAGGTGAAAGCGTAAGCAACCGCTCAGTCGAGCCCGCACATCTTCCGCAGCAGCTTGTCCAGCTTCGGAGGCACCGGCATCGCGCTCAGACGCGAGAGTCGGACCAGATCAAAGTCATCAAACCGACCATCGTTCTTGATATCCTTGAGCGTCAACACCTTCGTAGAAGCCTTCACCGGCTTGATGTCAAACAACGGCCCCTTCAGATCACCCTTCCCCGTCAACCCCGGATTCTCAGGGTCTTCATACACATCACTGACAATCGTCGCGAGCCCCGCGATGCGTTTCTCTTTGCCGGTGTGGTAGATAAACGCCTCATCGCCCTTCTTCGCGGTCCGCATGTGCATGAGCGCGGTGGGATTCCGCACGCCGTCCCAGTGCGTGCGTTTGTCCTTGATGAGCATGTCGTAGTTGTAGCAATCCGGTTCGGTTTTGAGCAGGAATGTGGTCATGGACCATCATACGCACCCATCAGCAATCACTCCCGATCCGAACTGTCCGAATGTCTTTGCTGATACGATCCAACGAGCCGAGTGATGTTCCCGTCGGTGTCCCGCTCAAAGGTCATCAGGAATCCATCGTACCCATCGATGACAAACTGATCCTCGTCGATCGCAATCAACGGGCTCCAACTCGGACGCCCTTTCCGTCGGTACTTGAGGGTGTCGCCATCGACCATCAGTTCCCGATCGGTGTACTGCCCAGCATACTCCGCGAGCTTCGTCGCTGGAAGCATGATCGGATTATTCTGACTCTGGAGACTGATCAAACCCCACCGTGCATTTTCATCGCCTTGCTCAACAAGTTTCGTGAGGATCGTCTCAATCGCGGTATCAAGTGCCTGATTCGCAGGGACTTCAATATCTGGATGCACCCCCGTCCCCTCCCAGTTCGTCTGGGTGATGGGATTAATCGCGCGTCCCACCGGGATGCTCACCGAGAGCCGATTATCGACGACAACCCGGCTGATCGGGTGCGCCCCGCCGCCGGTGGTTTCGCCGATGATGGTCGCACGCTTGAGCGATTGCAGGTTGTACGAGAACTCCTCAGCAGCAGAGAATGTGAACGAACTCGTCAGCACATACACCGGAACCTCAGGCATCGCATACTGCGTATTGATCTCGCTGTGCGTCCAGTACTCCGTTGTTTCATCCGTCGGACGATAGTACAACGAGTTCAATTGCACAGGCTCATCCGGATCAAACAAGTAGCTCGACACATGCTGCACAGTCGCAGGATCTCCGCCCCCGTTCTTTCGCAGATCAACAATCAACGCGCTCGAGCCAGCAAGCAACTGCATCGCCGCGTCCGCATCCTCGCGTGCCATGTCGTACTGATGAAACCCCGTCATCTTGAGATAGCCAATGTTCCCATCAAGCCGCTGGACATGCGTGAAGCCATTGGGCGCGTTGATCAAACGAATCTCGGCAAGCTGCTCAGGAAGCATCGGTTCTTCCTCATGCTCTTCCTCATAGGGTTCCCAATCACTCGGAAGCAGCCGCACCCCAAAGTGGAGGTCGTGCGTGAACTCGCGGAGCTCTTCATCCAGTCGCGAGCTCAGCTGCTCATCAGTCAACCCCTCGAATGCTCCGTCGCGTGAGAGTCCAAGCAAATGATCCGCCGTCGCTTGCCCGAGCTTTGGGAACACATAGTTGTCCCGGATCTGCTGCGCAAGCTGGGCAATCAGCCCATCATCAGAACCCTCAGCCGGATCGGGCGCGAGAATGGAAGCTGTTAATCCAACGGCCGCCGCCAGTATTGTGGTCAAAGTCGACATGAAAGTGCTCCTGTGCGATTCAGAGGGTGTTGCAGACCAACCCATAGATGCTCGACCACCCGAATCCCGTCACGATCAGGAAAGTTCAAGCCCATATTCTCTAAAGTACCGCCTGTGCAGCGATCGGTTGCTCCGGAACAATCGGTCAAGAATCAATCACGGCGAAAGCTGAGCCGCATCGTGGTCCGAAGGGTTTCCCCAGCTTCCAGCACCCGCAGTCCGGATTGCTCAGCCGCCTCCGAACTATTGAACGCATCATTCACCATCGTCACCGGCTCAACACACACCCAAGGCAGTGGGGGAGTCTCAGTCTTCGAGTCATCCCGCGGCGCATACACCACCAGATGCCCAAACGCATCACTGCACTCCATCACACACCGCACCCCGCTCGCATCCCACACAAGCTCAGCACTCCCATCAAACCCACCGAAGACATCATCAAGATTCGGATTCCCGATCGGCCCACCTTCTCGCAGCCCCTTGCTCACCGCATCATCCACGCTCGCTCCTGTTGGAATCTGGTCCGCGCACGGATACCGCCCAGAAACCCCCGCCTGCACGCGGAGCTCGTCGCGAGCATCAAACAAGGTCCGCATAAAGTACGGATGATGCCCAACCCCGCAAGGCATCGCCCCCTCCCCAAGATTTGTCAGATCCAGTTCAAACTCAGCCCAGTCCGCGCCAATCTCCACCCGGAACACCGCGCCAAACGCAGACGGCCAATCCACCGATTCATGCAACCGACTGTCCAAAACACACCGCGCCGAGTAGGGAGACCGATCCGCGATCCCCCACGCAAGATCCCGTCCCACGCCATGAATCGCGGTCCCGTCCGAGTGATTTGCGACAAGCGTGTAGTCCTTCCCCCCAAACCCAAACCGAGCATCTTTCACCCGGTTGGTCCAAGGCAGCATCAAAAAGCTTGACTCCCCGTCCGCCCCTTCACGAAGCACCGGTGCCCACTCTCCATCCGGTCCCCGCATCCGGAGCGACAACATCGTGCACCCAAGCTGGGGGTCAAAGCTCAGTTGGAAGGTGTCATTGCTCAGCTGAATCGGTGCCATAGGGAGACTCTATGCGTGGATGCTGTCAAGCGTGATCGGACCGTGTGTTCTTGAATTGGATGGTCCGATCACCATCGGAAATCTCCCAATCAGAACAGCCGGTCCAATCCGCTCCTTCAAGCGTGCGATTTTTGCGCATTCCTCGACAAGATATAGAACAGTGCATTCAGCCATCCGATGCAGACTATTGCGAGATCGACCCCGCTCACTACTGGGGTCCGCTACCGGCTCAACGCGGCAGGGACAGGGAGGATTCAGTATGACCGACAGTGACAACCAAGCAGCACACAAGACCGGGCGGTTAACCTCCCGGAACAAAAACGCCAATGGTGTAGATCCCCACACCCCCGAGCTCAAGCCGCAGAAGGACTCCGACGAGGTGCTTGGAGCGATCGAATCGGTTGAACGCCAGCTCGACGCGCTCCGCGGTGCGCACGAGGAACAACGCAAACTCTCCGCGGAACTCTCCATCCGCAGAGCGCAGATTGAAGAAACCGCCGAGCAGATCGAGGCGCGAGAATCCGAGCTCTCGATCCGCGAAGTCGAGCTCGCGGAAATGCGCCAAGAACTCGAAGAACGCGAAAGCGAAATCGCGCAGCGTTCATCTGGTGTCGAGCAGCGAGAATCTCAGCTGGCGCAGCACGCCGAGTCCATCGAAGGGCTCGAAGCGATGGTGGAAACCAAATCCAAGCAGATCGACGAGCGCGTCGATGAACTCGACAAGCAGCTCGAGGGGTTGTCCGCACGCAAGGACGAACTCGCCCAGCTCGAGCGTCTTGCCAAAGAACGCATCGAGCAGGATTCAAAGCTCGAAGCGCAGATCGAGCAGCTCTCCCAAGACCTTGAACAAACCAAAGCCGCGCTCGACGGGCGAGAAATCGAGCTCAAAGAACGCAACAAAGCCGTCGAAGAACTCGCTGTGCAGGCCGGTCGTCTTGAGAAGAAACTCGCGGAGATGACCGCCAAATCCAGCGCCGACGAGGACGAGTCGCTCAAGCTTGTTGACGAACTCCAGAGCCGACTCGACGAGGCACAAGCGAAGATCGATGCCCACGACGAAGCGATGCAGCGTGCCCTCGCCCGCATCGACGAGATCGAAGCCATCGCATCTGCGAGAGCGAAGGAACTCGAATCCGCAACCAAATCGATCGCGGAACTCGAATCGCTCAACGAATCCAACGCACAGTCCGTCGAACAAGTTTCGCTTCTCGAAGCCAAGCTCCAAGAAGCCGAATCCAGGTTCCAGACCGCCCAGAAATCGCTCGAGTCCGCGCCATCCGATAGTGAGGTGCAAGAGATCCAGCTCAAGCTCGCCCAGACCACCGAGCAGCTTGAGCACGCCAAGGCGCACGCCGCCGAACTCCAATCGCAGATCCAATCCACCGGCGACAGCGCGGTCGAAGAACTCGAATCTTCACAAGCCCAGATCGCCAAGCTCACCGCTGATCTGGCCACCACCCAGTCCGAACTCAACGCCGCCCAGAGCGCACGGGAACTGCTCGAAGCCGAACTCCAATCAACCATCGATCAAGCCAACAACGCCGGAAAGCAGCTCGAAGAGCACGCCGGCGAGCACCAATCCAAGATCGATGAGCTCCAGAGCAAGCTCGAAGAACGCACCAAGCAGGTCTCCCAGATCCGCACCAAGTACGACGAACTCGCCGGCGAGTTGCTCAAGGAGCAATCAACCTCCGAGGAATCCCAGGCAAAGATCGCCCGCCTCGGGGAACTTCTTGATGCATCGGCCGCCCGCGAGCAAGAACTCGTGGACATGATCACCAAGCTCAACGACAGTCTGGAAAGCAACGAGACCCAGTCCACCGCACTGTCCGACGACTGGGTCCGGTCCCGTCGCCAGCGTCTGGATCGTGTGAAGTCAATCCTGCACGCCCAGTCCGACAAGGTCCGCCGAGCGACCGAAGCACTCCGCGATCGATACGACCAGTGCGAGAAGGTGCTCCTCAAGCGCGCCGAACTCGTCGATGCGTACCAAGCGATCTCCGACGCCCAAACCAAACTCGCCAAGCGCGAAGCCCGCTCCGGGACCCTCCTTGGTCTCTCAGGTCTTGGTCTGCTCCTGGTGATGATCGCCGGCGTCAGCTGGTTTGTCGCAGGACAAGTCAATCCGGGCACCTACGCATCACGCGTCACACTCGTCGCCCAAGCCGGTGAACGCAAGATGTCCTCAGAAGACCTCGCGTCGTGGCAAGGCTATGTCGAGCAGCTCGTCACCGATCCGCAGTTTGTCGAGCAAGCCGCCAAACGGATGAAGGGACGCGGGATCACCGAACTCGCCATTCCCGGAAACCTGAGTGCGCATATGGGCCAAGCCCTTGATGTCGTCAGCGCTGAACCAGGCAAAATCGAGCTCGAATACCGAGGCAACGGCTCGGCGTACACCCAGCGCGTCCTTGACACCTACGCATTGACCCTGACAAGCCAAGCCAACGCGGCAAGAGCACGCCGCATCGATGGCGCCCTGACTTCGATCAGCAACCAAGCCAAATCCGGCGACGCACCACTCGATACCGCACGCGTCGAAACCGCAGGAATGATCTTCGGCGGCTCCTCCCTCGCTACCTTCCTCTTCGGAGGGGTCTTCTGGAGACGACTCGCCAAAGCGAAAGCAAACTTCGAACGCGACACCCGAGTCGAGCCGCTCTTCGATGAAGACTCATGGGAAGTCGAAGGCAAAGAACGCTAAGACCCGCGTCTACATCCAGATCACACAACGCAAACCGCCGCATGAGTCAAACTCATGCGGCGGTTGTTCTATCGCAAAGATTGAGAGAGGCGTGGATTGCTCAGATATCCGATTCAGCAGTCTTCATCACCGGCTGGGCTTTGTCGATCGCATCGCTGATGCCCTTGTAGATCGCAAGCCGACGGTCGTCCTTGAGGTTCACCTGAACCTCAAAGTTCTCCAGCTGGCCCTGAGACGCGAAGGTCGCGACCTCACGGACGATCTCCCCGTCAGCGTCAAGCACGACAAGGCGGTAAGGATTGTCCTTGCTTGCCTTCATGTTTTTGACAAACAAACGGGCCTTGTTCCATGACTCGTTGTGCCACACAGATGCGAGTGCTTTGGATCCGCCGTCCATCGAGACCATCGACACATGCTGAGTTGTTGGATCAAAGAGGGTTGATTCGAGGAACTCCGCTCCGATGTTGTCGTAGAGCTGCCCGATCAACGCGTCTGGGGACTGGTTGTAGGTCTGGTTGTTGTTGGTCCAGACGACACTCAGGGCGATGGTCGCCGCAGCGAAGCCGATCGTGGACGCACGCCACAAACGATGCACGCGAGGGGTCGTCGAAAGCTTGGGCTGTGCCCGGCGTTCAGGCTGACGAGCGGATTGATGATCGATCCGCCCAGCAATCGCAGGAGCAGTATTCACTGAGCCAGCGATCCGGACCTCGTTCTCTTGCTCACGCATCGCAGCACGAACAGCGGACACCACAAGCTCGCGGAGCGCGGGGTCGGGCTGGTTGGATGGCATCAGGTCACCAAAGTCACTCATCCGGACCGCCTCTTCGCGGACAAGCTGCTGGACCGATTCCGGAGCGACGGCATACGCCGCTTCATAGGCTTCGATCTCATGGTCCTCCAGCAAGCCGAGGGTGTGGAGCATGGTGCTTTCGATGAGTTCTTGGGTATTCATGAGGTAACTTCTTCTTCTGTGCGTTCACGGAGCCGAACGAGTGCTCTGCTCAGTGCTGATTTAATCGTGCCCAAAGGGGTCTCAAGTTCGTCGCTGATCTGACGGAGCGTCTGCCCGCCGAGGTACGCACGCATAACGACCGTGCGTTGGAGTTCTGGTAATGTGTCAACTCGGATCATCAAGGCCTTAAAATTCTCGTCCTTCTCCATCCGAGCCGAAATTTCTTTGGTCACCGGCGTATTCCGCCCGTTCCCGCGTGCTCCGGTGCTCCCATCGTCAAAGAGCGAGGTCTTGATCCGAGCCCGTTTCCGACGGAGCTTGTCAACAAGGTGCCTGCGGGTCAGAAGCATGACCCATGTCACGAGTGCGGCTTTCCGTGGATCGTACCGATCCGCGGTCTTCCACAACCGAACAAAGATCTCCTGGACCGCGTCGTCTGCTTCGTCCCGAGTTGGGAGCGACTGGATGGCCATGCGGAAGACCAACGACCCGAAACGGTCGTAGAGCTCGCCGACACCGGCTTCCTGATTCGCTGCTACTCGTTGCATCAGCTCGAAATCGATCCTGCCTTGACCCGAAAAATCGCTCGCCTGTGGTGGAGGCGTAGGGCTCTCAGCACCGTTGGTTGGCTGATTGCTTCCGGGTTGTTCCGATTCTGTATTCATATATACCGGGTCCACGAGCGTGCCCGGTGCCTGCGAAACGACCACAGGCCACCGACCTATACGCTACCACAATCATACGGATGCTTGCAAGTCATTGATTCTAGTAAATTTCTGGAAGATTAAGACTGAATGTTTGCAGAATGTTCGGTATAGAACATAATTCTGATTGAATTGAGGCCTCTTTGTGCTTGCAAAAATTCACAGAACCCATTATCCTAGGGGTGCGTTCGTAAGGTGTGGCCGAGCACAATCGGCAGAGTCCGAGAATCTAAAGTTCATCCAGCAGGAATGAATGACCGATCTTGGATTCAGAAAGTGGTCTATCTCGTGACTTCAGAATTTAAAAATCTGAACAATACACCGCAAGGTCCCCGCGCTGTTCGTGCGTTCACTTTGATCGATGTCCTTGTCTCCCTGACGGTCATCATCCTCCTCATCAGCATCATGCTCCCAAGCATCTCCATGGTCCGCGAGTCGGCCCGCAAGGTCATCTGCTCATCGGACATGAGACAGATCGGCTTGGGGATGAACCTCTACGCTGAAGACAACAAATCAATGCTCCCATCGAGCGTCCACCTCAGAAATTCTGAGAGCCGCAATACCTATTCAGAAAATCCGCATTTGATGGACACCATCCGGACTGATCAAGACGAGTACGCCGCCCGCGAGTGGGGACAATGGGACGGTCTCGGACTCCTCTTCTACAAGAGTTATGTCAGTGCCCCAGGCGTGTACTACTGCCCGAGCCATACCGGGACCAATGTACTGGAAACCTACGAAGATCAGTGGAACTTCAACACCGAAGGCATGATCATCGCAAACTACCAGTTCAGAGGTGTCGGACCCGAAGGCCAACGCCACCTCTACAACATGAAAGCCACCGACGCGATGGTGACCGATTCACTCCGTTCAATCGAAGATCTGAACCACGACAACGGACTCAACATCCTCGCTGCGGGTCTTTCGGTCAAGTGGTTCGATGATGTCAACAACGAGATCCTCCAATCGGTCGCCTCCCGCACCGAAGACACCGTGATCCGCAACGCCAACCAAGCGTGGCAACTCTTCGACGGCGGACCACGCCCTGTTGAATGATCGAAATATCGAACGAACGAATAAACCGTTCTCCGAATCTTGATCCCACACCCAATCCACATCCAGCCCCCTGAGCGTTCTCCGCGCGCCGTGCATCCTGTATACTGTCTCTCTATGAACACCCCCCGCGCTCCACGACTGTTGCTGATCCTGCTCGCATTCCTGACCGCCCTCTTGGCCACACCGTCCACCGCGATCGCCCAGCTCACGCCCGAACGCTTGTACTTCGGAGTTGGTCAACGCGTCCCCGTCCAGATCGATGTCCCCGAAGGATTCGTGGGAGAAGTCACCCTCCATCTCTACGATCCCGCAACCAAAGAATGGACGCACAAAGTCCCCGCCGCCTCGGGAAGGGTTGATCTCACCAGCCTCCTCCCACACCTCTGGGAAACCAAACCCAGAACCGTCACCTACGCCCAGCTCGAACTCGACGGCGTACCCACCGGCGCACCCCTCGTCCTCCAACCACTCGTCACCCCAAACCGAGCCGTCCTCGCTGAACCCACCACGATGAACCTCACCGAAGACCCAAGAACGGGCGAGGTCGTCTTCGAAGACAAAAGAATCCCCGCGCTCCACGCGCAAGGCAAACGAGAAAGCGGACTCCGCGAGGTCACCTTCTCCGGATTCCGCATCTATGTCGATCAAGAAATCGTCATGAACACCAGCATGGGACAGATCGTGTACCGCTTGCGTCCCGACGCCGCCCCCAACACCGCGTACAACTTCCTCCACCTCACCCAAGGCGGGTTCTACACCAACATCATCTTTCACCGCATCGTCGCCAAACTCCCCAACGGCAACCCCTTCGTCATCCAAGTCGGTGACCTCTCCGGCACCGGTTCAGGTGGACCGGGATACATGATCGACCTCGAAGACTCAAACCTGCCGCACGACTTCGGTGTCCTCTCCATGGCGCGAGACTCCAACCCCGACACCAATGGCTCACAGGTCTTCGTCGCACTCTCAAGAGACGGCACCAGCTTCCTCGATGGTCGCTATACCGCGTTCGCTGAAGCCGTGGAAGGTGCGAGCGTGATCCAAAAAATCGCCGCCGTCCCCGTTGGTCCCGAAGACCGCCCGCTCGACCCACCGATGCTCCTGAGCTGCACAACGCGCAACGCACCACCGATCCAAGACCGACTCCCCGCGCTTTCCAAAGTCGAACAGCAGGTCCCAGTGCAACCGATCGGCGAGCCGGATAGATAATCAATCGGTATTCAGAACTCGATTTTCAAACCAGCACCCACGAACACCGACGGATCGATGTCCTCGTCGATGATGGTGTTCCCCATGCTGTTGAGCACTTCCATCGAAGCCCCAAGCACCACGCCGACCTCCGCGAACACCGAGACGCGTGAGGTCTCGCCCCCCTTGTAATCAAGGTAGTAGGAGACGGGTACGCCGCTGATGTTCACCGCGCCGTCCGGAACGAGCGTGTTGTCGTCGTCGATGCGGAAGCTTTTGCCATCAAACATTGCTTGGATACCCATTTCCAGTTCGTCGCTCCACTTGTAGTTGAGCCGGGCGCCGGGACCCTTGCTCCCGATCGACCAGTAGTCATCAATCTGGTACGAAATCTGAGGCAATGGCAAAATCAGAATGTCATCTTCAATCCGAGAGAACACCCCAACCCCAAGCCCCACACTCAGCTTCGGATTCACCTTGTGCGAGAATCCACCCAGCGCGTTCCAGATGAACGCATCGCTGCCCCCGCCTTCAGCCGCGAACCCGACCCCGCCTCCGACAAAGAACGAGGTCTTGTCGTTGATCGAGCGTGAGTACATCCCGTTGAAGGTGTACTCCATCACCGTATCGAACTGTGTACCCACCGTCGCCGCCGTGGTACCCACAGCTCCAACCGGAGGAGTGATGTCATAATCCGTGATCCCGACCCCAAAGGTTAACATCAACCTGGCGCGGTCATCGATCGGGATCATGATCCCGAGATCCGCACCAAACGAGGTGGATTCGATCGTCCCCCCCGAAGTGCTGTCAAAGTCCGCTTCTGCCGCAAACCGAGCAGTGAGGTCCAGCGAGAGTACCATCCCAGGCCCCTCGCTCTCAGCGATCTGCTTGACCTCATCCTCCGTCCCGTCCTGAGCCCCATCTTGTGCCCCATCCTGAGCATGGACGGTTCCACTCGCGGCAATAATCGACGCGAGGACGGCAGAGCGGATCAAAAACAGGGCATCGGGGGCACAGTGGCGCATAAAAATCTCCTATGGCCCCATCCTATCGCCTCTGTGTACAAGATTCCGGGTTGACCAACTCGCCGACCGTTTGAATTGGGGCTACACTCATGCCCCGATCCGGTCGATTTGACCAGTTCAGGAAATAGCCCTGGGGGGCTAACTCAATTGGTAGAGTGCCAGCTTTGCAAGCTGGAAGTTAGGGGTTCAAGTCCCCTGCCCTCCACTTTATAAACGCCTTGAACTACAGAGTTTAGGGTGTTTTTTGTTTTTAGATTGGTTTGAGCGTGCGCGGGAACTCCCGCGCTAGAATCCTGTATGGGGCCAAAGATACTCAACAGGAATGGACGGGCGAGGGTTACGCTGACCGATTCGGTGACGGGTGCTCGTCGTGAATACGCGCTTGGGCAGTACGGAACCGCGACCGCTGAGGCAAAGTATTTTGCACTGATGACCCGGTATGCCGCGATGGGCCGGCGGCTCCCCATGGACTCCACCGCTGGGATGAGCGTTGCGCAGCTGATCGATGGGTACTGGACGCAGGCCAAGCCTAAATATCAGGACAAGCACCTTGCCACGATCAAGTCTGCACTCAAACTGCTCAACCGGCACTATGGGGACATCGACGCCGATGCGTTTGGCCCGCTGCGGCTCCAAGAACTCCGTCAGATCATGGTCGTCGACGGGCTCGATGGACGCCAGTGGTCGAGGGGGTACATCAACGCGCAGATCAACCGCACCCGGGCCGTGTTCGCGTGGGGCGTGTCGATGCAGATTGTCCGGCCCGACACACTGACGGCGCTCAAGACCGTTGGGCCGCTCAAGCCGGGGCAGACCACCGCACACGAAACCGAACCCGTTGGATCGGCGGATCTCGAACTCGTCGAGGGATCGATCCCGTTCATGCCCGCCCAGATCCGAACCGCCGTGGAGATTCAACTGGTGAGCGGTGCCCGTCCGGGTGAAGTGGTGCGGATCAAGGAAGCGTGGATCACCAAGCACTCGGACGATCTCTGGATCTTCACCATCCCCAAGGGTGAGGCGAAGGTACGCACCAAGCCGCGGCCAATCCCGCTGGGGCCGCGAGCGATCAAGGCGATCACGCCGTTCATGGATCGTGACCCCGATCGGTTCTTGCTCAGCCCCGCCGAATCGCTCGAGGATTCGATGGGGTATGTGCGGTCTGGCAAGCGTGCGCCGAGGGATCGGTACGATTCGCAGACCTACCGCGAGGCGATCCATCGGGCGTGCGACAAGGCGTTCCCGGTTCCTGATTCATCCGATGATCCGAAATCATGGATCAAGCGGCACCGATGGAACCCCAACGAGCTGCGGCATTGGGCGTTGTCCGAGATCGAGTTTGCCACCGATGACAAGTCTGCGGCGACCGTTGCGGGGCATTCGGGGCACAAGATCACCAACGAGGTGTACATCCACCGTGCGGCGCGGAGCTTGCAGAAAATCGTAGATCAGTGCGCATTCATGCGTGAGAGTTGACGGGGGGGGTCGGGTCTGGTATCCTAAGTTAGTGAACACTTACTTATGGAGCCGCCCCCATGACCACTGCGCCCGAGATCCAGGTCTTTACGCCGTTTACATCGGCCTCGTCCGACCTTGCTGATGCCCAGCGTATCCACATCGGAACAGGGAGCCCGTCGAGTGCGGTGGCTTCTCAGATTCAGGCGGTGCGGTTGTTCGCCACCGGCGTGCTCGCCGGTGCGGGGGCCACCCCGACCGACGCGACCGCGCTGGTGATCCTCAAGCGCGACGGCTTGCGGTTGTTTGAGACCGTCGCCACCATCACCACGGCGACCTCGCAGACCGCCGATACCTACGCCGCCGCCGATGCCGAGGATGACGAGGCCGTGTGCAAGGTGTCGCTGCCCGAAAACGCAAACGGGATCCTCGACCTGCTGGGCGCGACCATCAACCAGAATGTTGATCATGCGGGCGAGTCCGGCGACGACAACAACATTTCGTGGCACATCGTCGTCAACAGTCTCGGCGGGTACAAGTCGATCCAGTTGTACGCGGCTCCGGCCCGGAGGGTGTGATCCCCGATGGCAAAGAAGGGCGTTCCATTCACGGCCAGAGATCCAGAGGGCAAGGTGTATCAGGGCACCGGGCTCCAGGGGTTTTGTCAGTCCGTGGGCGTCAACTACACCTCGGCCTACAAGAACCTCAACGGCAAGACCCAATCGTGCGGCGGTGGGTGGGTGTTCGAGCGGGTCAACCCCGACATCACCGACACAACCGATTGGAAGCACTACTCGGCCACCAACTCGGCAACGCAGACCGCCAAGCAGGGATCCAAACTCGACACGATCGACCTGAACCTCGACGGTGACATCGACTACCTCATGTCCCACGGCCCGGAGATCGCTGAGGCGATTCTGGACATGGAGAATGTTGACCCCAAGCGGTGCGTTCGCAACCTGATCACGCTGCTCATGCGGGTGTCGCTGGGCGTTGCTGACGGGAAAGAACCGCCCGCCGGATGGTCGGCGAACACGCTGCTCAATGTCGGCAAGGAGATGGCCAAGGCGCACGGCATCGACTGGGACAAAGCCGCCGATACCAGAACCCCGCAAGAGATCAGCGCCGACGCGATGGTTGAACTGATCCGCATGGGGCCGACCGAACTGCTCTGCCAGACCGACGACATGCTCGACGCGATGGAAGCCCAACTCGACGAGATCGACGCGTTGGGCTCGATGATCTACGACAAACTCAACGATGTGTCCGCCGGGAAGATTCTCGGATCGGTTGACATGCCCGAGGATCAGAACCCGGATGAACCCCCCGGCCCAAAAGCAATCCGCGCGGTGGCACACCAATGGCAACGCCGAATCCGCCGCGTTCGTGAACTTGCTCGGCGTGCCAAAGAACCCTGTGATCCAGAATCAACGGGCAAACGCCGCCGCGTGCAAGAAGCCACGCACCTGCTGCGGTACATGCTCTATGTCGATCGCTCCGAGCGGCCTAACCTGTCCACGCTCGCCGACGAGGTGTATGTGTTCGGGGAGATCCATGTCCGCGCGGTGATGGGGCTCCACTTCTCCCGCGAGGGGTACGGACGCACCGAGTACGGATTGCTCAAGCCCGGCGATGTGTACCACACCAGCGGGCAGGCCAGAACCTTCAAGGGCATCCACTACTCGGGCACCCTGATCATGCTCCCGCCGCGTCACGGCAAGACGGTGATCGTCAAGGCCGACATGGCGCTGGCGATCAACCTCAAGCCCGACATCCAGATGGCGATCGTCCACGACACCGAGGACATGGCATCGAAGATCCTTGTCAGTGTGGCCACGCGGTTCAGCAAGGAAACCGAGCAGGGTCGACGCAACTACCGGCTGTTCCCCTACGAGCTCGACCCGACCGACAACAACAACTACTCGATCCGTGTCAAGACCAGAAACCGACCCATGAACGCGAATCTCATCGCGTGCGGTGTGTGGAGCAGCGGCCTGGGCAACAACCTGCACCGGCTCTACGGCGATGACATTGTGCCCGCGTCTGATGTGCACGAAGCGGCCAAACGCACCCGCCGGATCAAGCAGTTCCATACGGTGTGGGGATCGCGTGACCAGGGGTCGTGCGCGTACTCAACACTCACCGGGTACCCGCACCACTACCAAGACCTCATGTGGAAAACATGGGAGGGGGCGGTTCTGAGTGCCAAGACCAACGGGCGGCAGGGTCTCAACTGGTGGTGTGTCAGGATCCCCGTCGGTGGGCCCAAGGACAAGCCCGGCATCAAGAAGTTCCAATCGATCTTCAAGGTGTACCCGTACCAGTGGCTCAAGGACAAGTACCGCTCGTACTCAGACCGCGCGGTGTGGGCGGCCAACTACGAACTCGATCCGATGCCCGAGGGGAGCAAGATCGTCGAGAAGGTCGAACTGTACGATTCAGAATCGCCCGAGACACGGCGGATGCTCGACCTTGCCGAACACATCATGTCGATCGACCCGACCTCGACCAAGAACCTCAAGACCAGCGACATGGTGGGTGTGTCGATCGGTGCGCTGGGTGAATCGGTGACGCTGACCGAGGATGAGTACGGCAACAGCCATTCGCAGCGGCGGCGGATGCTCTACATCACCCACGACGATGAGTTTCTGGCGACTCAACCAGAAATCATCGATCACATGCTGGCGATCAGCGATGCGCGTCCGCTCAACCGCGAGATCAATCAGGCGATCATCGAAGTCACCGGCGTGGGTCACTCGCTGGTGGACTTCCTCGAATCGCTGCACGGGATCAACGGTGTGCACGAAGCCAAGGCCAGCGCCAACAAGGCCGAGCGGTTCCGCGCCGTTGCGGGCATGATCGAGAACTCCGATCCGCAGAACGCGCCGCCGAAGGTTGCATTGCCGGGCCGACGCAAACGCGATGAGAACGGCGACCCGATCATCGGGGGCGAACTTGAACTGCTGCCCGGATTCGAGCGGCTGTACAACTACATCGTCAACTTCAAGGTTGAGAGCGGTTTCCACTCGCTCGATGCGATGGTGCACATGGTCGAGTTTTGCAAGCAGAACCGTGGACTGGCGCAGGGGGGCAACGGCTTTAGTCGGCAGGCGGCGGCTCGGTACGCGCCGGGAACGAGCATGACCAAAGTGAACTACGAGAAGAACCTCAAGAGCAACATGCCAAACCGCCGGTCGCGTGATCGACGGATGCGGTTGCTGACCCATTCGGGCGCGTAGCCCATCACCACCAAGAAGGAAACACCACCATGTTTACCAGAGAAGAAGAACATCAACTCCGCGAAAGCTGCATCCCCTCACCGGGCCGCGTGGCGATCCTCCCCGATACCGCCGTGACGATGACCGAGGCGGGCTTGCACCTTGCCCCGACGAGCGCTGATCAGGAGACGGGCGTGATGTTCAATGTCGGCCCGGCGCTCGAAGATTTCCCGCACACCTTTGTCCCCGGACAGCGTGCGTTCTTCGGGAAGTACTCGGGCAACGCGTTTGAGGTTGTGATCAGTGGGAAGAAGGTCAAGGTGCTGGTCGTATCGGCCCAAGACATCTTGTGCACGATGGCCAGTGATACGGTGATCGAGGGCGTGGAGACCGCCGGGAAGGCGGTGTCAGCATGATCGCAACCATCTTCATGGTCGTCACGCTCTCGCTGCTCGGTTTGTCGGGGGCGATCACGCTTGGGTATCACTTTGGTCATGCTCGCGGTGTGGCGGCGGGGCTTGAGCAATCGAGCACCACCCGCGTCACCGAAGTGTCCAGCCAACTCGCGCAGGTCACGGTGGCGGTGCTCGAATCCAACCGTCAGCAGCAGCGCCTCGAGGTTGCCCGCGACAACGGGGTGCTGAGCATGGTGAGCAACGAACCCAAGATCGAGATCCCCAGACAGCCCCAGCAGACCAACGAGCACCAGCCCATCCATATCCAATCGGCGATCGATCCCCGCAGCGCGTTCCGTCGTCAGGGCGCGCTCGTTGACACCGGGGCGTCGTTCCCAAGCACATCCATGTAATCACACCGCGCGGCCGCACAGTAGGAGCCCGTTATGCCATACACCCCGACCCCAGCACAGATCAAGATCATGGACGACATCGATGCGCGCCGCCGCGAGGACGATCCGGGTCGTATGGAGTTCCAGTTCTATTCGACCTACTGCCGTGCGATGGACAACGGGAACCAGTGGGTTGAGCGCGAGATGAACACGCCGGGGTTCCAGCGGTTCAGCAACAAGGTGCAGCAGGCGTCTCAGGACAGAACCCAGCCGATGCTCACCACGCTCAACCGGATCACCCGCAACATCCGCCGCAACGCCGCGGCGTCGCGTCCGCAGAAACTCGATGTCACCAAGGCCCAGCCCATCGGCACGCCCACCACGCAGGGACAAGCCGACTCGGGGATCATGAAGGTCGCCGCAGCGGTCGGCATTGACCTTGCCCACCTGCTCAGCAACACCCAGCGCGCGAGTTTTGAGCGGAGCATCACGGGCCTGCACGGGTACGGATTCCGGTATGTGAAGTACGGCACCGATGGGCAGACCGTTGATGTTGGCGTTGAGGGGTACGACTTTGAGGGGCACCGGCTCACGCTTGATCCGATGAACACTTCGACGAACCTGCTTGACCACAACTTCGTGATCTACTCGGAGGTGGTGACATTCGACCACGCCAAGCGGCTCTACGGCGAGAAGGCGTTTGCAGACGCTGGGATCAAGGAAGAAGAACTGTCCACGATCGCCACGCTCTCGCCCGTTGAGTGCGGGATGAACCGTGTGTCGGGCGGGAAGATGTACCAGAACTACGCGCAGCAGGCCAACACCAAGGGGCTTGTGCTGACATGGGCGTACTTCAAGGAATCACCCACACGGTTCAACAAGCTGCATGTGATGGCCGATACCGGCGGTGGGTCTGGGTATGGGCACAAGCGTGGTCGTGTGCTTCTTAGTGGCGAGGCGGCGGTGAATCCGTACGCTGGCAACGGGATGCCGATGGGCACGCTGGCGGGGTGGGATCGCAGCGGATCGCGGTACCCGATTTCTGATGTCGGCCTGATGGTGGACGACCAGATCAAGACCAATATCTGCGCGTCGTTGTGGATCCAGGGGCTTTGGGATCGCGTCAACTCCACGCTGGTGGTTGACAAGAACATGCTGGCGGGCAGCAACAACGACCCTGAATCGATCTGGGATTCGCTCGCCGATGGTGTGCTTCTGCTCCAGCGGACGGGTGATCGTGGCGCGATGCCCCCGCAGTACCTCACCGCACCGCCGCCCGATCCGACCGCCGCCGATGGGTTCCGCTACTTCGAGAACGCGACGCGGGATTCGTCGTTCCAGACGGCGACCAATGAAGGGCAGACCAAGAGCCATGTGCCCGCATCGACCACGCAGCTTGCGGTGGAACTCAGTGCGCTTCCGCTCGATGATCGTCAGAACCGGGACATCGAATCGTACGAGGCGGTGATCGAGACGCTGGCGATGAGCATCATCGGGCTGGGCGCTGGTGGATCCAAGACGATCGTGAAGATGCTCAAGAACGCGGGGATCTCCGATTCGCAGTTGCAGCGTCTTGTGACCATGGACTTGACCCTGAGCCCATGCAAGCTCCGCATCGCCCGCGAGCACATCATCAGGCGCAGCCGCAGCCGCCGGATCGCCGAGTTGCAGTTCGCCGTGTCGATCGGGGCACTGAGCCCGCAGGAATACCGCGACGCGATGAGCGACATGGATATGCCACTGAACGACCAAGACAAAGTGGCCTCGCAGTATGTCGATGAGGCGGTTCTGCGGGTGGTGCTGGGCGAAACCATCGAGCCGATCGCGCTGGAAGAACACTTCCCATCGTTCAAGCGGGCGATCAAGGCGGCGATGATGGAGCACAACGCCGATCCCGAGATTGTGGCACGGCTCCGCGACGCGCTCGACGATCAGATTGAAACTGAGCAGTTGATGGCCGAGCACATGGGCATCATCAACGGCGAGGGCGGACAGCAGCAGCAACCCCAGCAGGCAGGGCCGCAACTCCCCCCGGAACTTGAACTGAGCCAGGTGGTCGGCAACCAAGGGGTCTGATCCATTGTGGATAAGTGTCCCAATGGGACGGCAAGAACCCGTTTATCGGCGATGGGAGGGGTCTGGCTTGACAAGTAAGTGTTCACTAACTTACCATATCGGCAGGATGGCCCGGCTCGGTGCCGACAAGCCGTCCCCCGACGCGACGATTCCGACAAGCCCGCATCCGCAGGCCCGGAACCCGAGATAGGAAAACCATGCTCACACGATCCATTTTCTTTGACCCACAGGGAACGCCAACGCCCGCAGCCCCGGAACCAACCGGACAAGCTACGCCTGCGCCAGCACCCGCAACCCCCGCCACCCCAGCACCACAACCCGCTCCCGCTGCACCTGCGCCGTACTCCCCAGAGGCGACGGCGAAGATCCAGCAGCTTGAGCAGCAACTCGCAGGCGCCAATGGCTCACGCCAACTCGCCGGTCTTGCCGTTGGTGCGGGGCTCAAGACCGCCGAGGACATCGCCCGTGCTCAAAGAGCATTGGAGATGGTCGGACAGTTTGAGCAGGCGAAGATCGATCCGTCCAGTCTCTTGTTGACACTGAACGGGAACGCGGCACAGCAACCCCAAGAACCGCAACCACTCACGCAAGAGTCTGTTGAGGCGACGGTACGCAAGGCCATTGTTGGCGTGCAATCCGAATCCGCAAACAACGCAGCGTGGGACGCCGCCGAGCAAACGCTTGATACGAAGATCAACGAACTCACTGGTGAGAATCAGGGTGCTCGCGCGTTCATTGAGTCTCGCCTGACGCAACTGGTGATGTCTCAGATTGGGAAGTATCCCGCTGGACACCCACTCGAAGGCAAGAACGCGCCGCTTACAGCCGCTCAGATCGAGCAAGCATCCGCGACCGTTCAGCAGGAGTGGAACGCTATCACGGGTGCAGCCAATGCCACCAATCCGGCGGTCAACCCCGCTGCGGCGGTGCTCAACGGCGGGATCCCTGCGATGTCAGGCGGCGGGCTCCAATCTGCTGACGGTGGAAACGGTGTCGCCGGTGCTGGGCAAGTCCCGCACTACAAGCTGCCCAAAGACCAGCGCAATGCGTTCGGGAACCAGTTGCTCGCCAATGCAGCCGCACAAAGCCAAGGTGCATTCACGATGATGCACCCCCAAGGAACATAACCACGACTCTCGGCGGTGCCGGTGGGTCGATTGTATGGAGATATAGAACATGACCCTCAACTACGACACCATTCTCGGCTCCCTCAGCGGGCTCCTGATGGTCGGCTACTTCCCGCATGTCACCTCGATGGTGCAAGAACGCGGTACCCCGACGATGAAGAACATCGGCTGGGACGATTCGCTGGCCACGCAGGGCTCCAACTTCATGAAGATTGAAGTGGGTGCTGCCGACAGCGGGCGACCAACGGCGCACATCCTCGGTGACTTCGGGACGCCCAACAAGTCACGCACCGCGCAGCTTGAATACAAGTACCTCCCCGACTCAACCGACCCGCAGGCCCAAGAGTTCCGCGCCATCAACACGGCGGCACGGATCAACGCGGCTGAAATGGACTCGGTGATGAACGGGAACCAGACCCTTGACGACCTCGCGGCTCGCGCGATGAATCAGGCGGTCGACTCGCTCAACATGGCCCCATCGTTCATGGTGCACTCCGACAAGAACGGCGGTCTTGGTACCGTTGGCGTGAAAAAGGACTTCGCCCTTGGGTATGGTGCTGCTGGCACCTACACCAGTGGCGCGACTTCCGCGACCCTCACCCTCACCGGCCACTCGATCGGCGCGTTCAAGCGTGACCTGATCATCGACATCTACAACGGTGATTCGATGGTGGCCGACAGTCTGCGGATCATCCGTATGGATCCGATCAACGATGCGGTGATGGTGGAGATCACCAGCGACTCGACCGTGGCCAACCTCAACAGCATCGCGGCGACCCACACGATCTACCGATCGGGAGCCAAGGGCGTTGGGTTTGCGTGTGCGTTCAACGAGATCGTCAAGACCGACTACTCGGGTGATTCATCCAGCCCTTGGATGCGTCTTGACCGCACCCTTGCGGCCAACTCGATCTATGTTCCTGAGCACATCCACCGCCTTGGCGAAACGACCTCCAAGCAGGTTGAGATCACCGACCTCTCGGCGCTTGCGGACTCGATGGAGCCGTACATCGACGGCGACAACAACCGCCCGACCTACCGAGACTACATGGGCACCCGGATGCTCCAGACCCTCCGCGACAACACCGACGACAGCCAGATCCGTGTCGTTGATGGCTCGACCGACAACGGCGCCCGCAAGGTTGGCGCGTCCAAGATCGTGTTCACCCACCCGGTTCTCGGCGACATCGAGCTCGAAGGCGACCCAAGCGCCCGCGAGGATCGCATGTTGCTGATCCCTGACGGCGTGGTGAAGTTCAAGGCCGCGGGCAGCAAGGAAATGCGTGTATTCCCCGGCGAGAACGGCGTATGGGGTCGTGTGCCGGGTGCCAACGCCAACGGCGCGGGCACGAAGGAATGGAAGT
Organism: uncultured Phycisphaerales bacterium; assembly: GCA_963976955.1. Classification (GTDB taxonomy): domain Bacteria; phylum Planctomycetota; class Phycisphaerae; order Phycisphaerales; family UBA1924; genus UBA1924. The sequence goes on from CAXBMD010000001.1 coordinate 376,076, forward strand.
TTGAAGCTGACAAGGTGATGACGATGGTTTGCAGCCGCTTCGACCAGATCGCGGCGTCTGTCAAACTCACGGCATGATCCTGAGCGTCGTGCTCGGCCCTGCTCAAGCCGCCCCACAACTCGGGCGGGGCCTGATCGCACACATCTTGCCGTTCGCGGAAACGCGGGGGCAAGGTTTATGAGCAAGAACCCGCTCCGACATCTTGTCAAAGCCGATGGGAGACCGATCAGCGGTTTGTCGTCGAGTGCCGTTGCGTCGATGCACCGGTCTTGCAAGAACATCCGTCGCCGTACTGGGTGGCAGGGGTGGTATCACCGCTTGCTTGGCACCGTGCAGTTTCACCCCGGAGATCGTGGGATGGGCGGGAGCGTGAGTGACATTGTTCGCGCGAAGGGAAACCAGGGGCGGTACCTGCCGATCGACGAGGATCGCGTGTGCCGAGAGATTTGCTCGACCCGCATGAGCCGGGCCAAGAAGGACGAGATTCTGGATCGCTCGGCCAGAGAGAACAAGGAAGCGCTCGACGCGGAGATTCAGAACATCGCACGCGAGATGAGCCCGGAACTCAAGAGCATCACCGAGTTTGCACGCCGGAAAGCGAACTCGATCCACAGCCAACGCATTTTCACCATGACCCCAACCAAGCCCACTCGACGGGGCACAACACTCGTAGGAGTATGACATGATTACTGGACTTCGTACAGCACAAAAAATCACTGCAAACGACTTTGCCACCGCCGGAACCGGTCTTGGGAAAGCAACCGACCTCAAAGACCTCAGCGCCGCAGGGTGCAATACATGGAGCATCCGTGTTCGCGCCACCTCGGCCTCGGCGGTCTCTGAGATCGCACTGGGCGAAACAGTCAAGACGGGCGATGTCGTGCTCGGGTACAAGATCACCCAAGCCGGAACACAGACCCTTGCGACCGCGACCCATACCAGTCTCGGATACGCAGCCGACCCGGATTACTTCGGCGAGAACGCTGCGGCCACACTGGCAACCCCCGGCTTGTTCGTGACGGATGCATTTGCAACCCCATTGGTCGCGTCCGCCGATCGCGCTTTGCAGATTGCTGCAACCAACGGATCGGGCGCTGACGCGGGCACGCTGATCGGCGACTACCTGATCCACATCTGGGGCTACACACCCGCCGTCGCTGACCTCACCTGATCGTCATTGAGACATACACCCGCCATGCCATAAAGGAGCATCCACATGGGACAATCAACCGCGTTTCGTCGCGTCACCAATGAACAAAAACCATTCAAGCGGATCACCGTCACGGCGGCGGGTGCGCTCACCATCCCCGCGCTGCATCCGGTTCTCGAACTGACCGCTGGCACCACCTACACCATCACCGACCTCAATGTCAGTGGTGGGGTCAAGGACGGGATGACCGTGGAGATTCATGTCGCCACCGGTTCATCGGCCATCACCTTTGACGAGAACGGGAACATCAAGACCACCAGCACATCGCTGGTGCTCAGCGCCAACGACAACGCCAAGTTCCGATACAACAGCGTCGATGCCAAGTGGTTCCAGATCGCCACCACCAACCACTGATCCGTGATGGAAGGGAGGAAGCCCGTTCGTGTCCATCACCTACGACGCCATCATGCAAGACGAGATCGCGCTGCTGGTCAGCGGGCGGTCATACGCCGATATGTCCACCGAGCAGAAGAAGCTCATCGACAACGGCTGGACTTCCTCAACGGTCACGGGTGGAGCGGTCAAGCGGGCTTTGGACTCCATTGGCCTATGGGCTGCATTCTTCACGATGGATTCTTCGGCAGGAATCCCCGACGAGTGGCGCACATGGCTGATCACGCACGCCGCCTCCGGGTGCGCCCAAAGGTTCAGCACCGCCGATGATCGATCCATCAAGACCGAACTCTCATCGGCACGCCGCAACGCCCTGACGGGATACTCGCGTGCGGGTCTCGAGGAATCAGCCGACACCGCCCACCTGCTGGGATCGGTGTTGTCGGTTCGTCAGTTCGTGGTGTCCCACACGCTGCGTCTGGCCAAGCCGCTTCTACCCGAACCCTACATGATCGACGAGGCGCTGCAGGAGGTTCTTCGGGACACATGGAACGCCTGCGATTGGTCGTTCCGAAAGCAGACCGTGACCCTGACCATCGGCACCGATTCGAGCGTGTCGGTGAGCGGGAGTCTGATCATCAAGCGGATCACCTCGAAGGTCATTGAGTATTCCGGTTCGGCCAACAAGGGGAACCAGATCACGCCCGTTGACGCGGACATGATGCTGACCCTCCAAGCGTATGAGCACACCGCCGGTCGTCCTGAATACTTCCGTGTTCGCGCCGATGCGGGCGGGGCTGACGGCGGGATCCGGTTCGACTTTGAGCGGACACCCGATCAGGAATACACCGCCAAAGCCGAGGCCGTGACCTCGATCGGTGCGATGACGACCAACAACGAACTCGGGGCCGTGATTACCGCGTTCCCGGTTGACATGGTGTCGTACATCAAGAAGAAAACGCTGGCGACGGTGCTTGAGAACAACTCGCGGCACAGCGATTCGCGCCCGCTCGAATACGAGTGTGACCAGTTGCTCGGTGATCTGATCGAGCAGGAGAACCCGCTTGCCGACACGCCGATGGATGAGAGACGCCAGTACCGGCGCGGGCTGGGCCGTGCTCCGCTCAGGTTGGGGGGATTCACATGAGTCTCGACCACCTGATGTTCACATGGCTCAAGACCAAAATTTCCACGCTGATCCGTGAGTCTGATGAGAACAACAACCTTGAGCCGCCGCACATCGAGTATGTCCCATCGGATTTCACGCGCCGCGAGGAACCGGGGGCCGCTGAATCATGGCCCAGCACGCAGATCCGCATCCGTGTGCGCTATCCAAGCGGGAACGCCTACAAGACCAGCGGCATGGGGAACCTCGACACCGACGCCGATGGGGTGATCACGGCGCTCGCCGGGCAGGTTCCGTCGCTGAGCGGGTATGTTGCCGAGGCGCTGACCCTCGCCGCCGAGAACCCACCGCACAACAACGAGGCCACCACACACCGGGACATCGTGTTCCTGACGAGCATCAACAAGGGGTTCTCGTTTGTGCCCATCACCGGCTCGGATGGATCGGTGACGATCGCGGGTCTGGCGGGGACGGCGCTCGGGTATCAGGTCGATCCGCAGGCGTCGGTCGATTACGACTGCACCGGCGACAAGCAGACCGTGGAGACGGTGACGACGGCGTTTACGCGGGTGAGTGGGTACATCGATTGGATCCTCGCCGATTCGTCGACACCGGTTCCCGTGGTGCCCTCGGATGTCTCGGCGACCTTCGCGGTCAACTCGTCGTATACATGGACGGACACCATCAAGATCGTGGGCTACTCGCATCGGGTGGTGATGCGTGACACCACCGAGTACCAGGTGATCCGCATCGCGTTCCATGTGGATGATCCGACCTCGCCGTTCTTTACGGGGGTGGCGGCATGAATGATCCGATGAGCGAAGCCACGGCCCTGCGCCTGATCGAATCGATGGGTGCCCTGTCTGACGCGATCAACAAGAACACCGAGACCAGCAAGGCGACGGGCGACAAGATCGACGAGATCGGGGACGACATCGATGTGCTGGCCGTCAAGATCGACGACCTGACCGATGCGGTGAACCGTCGTGAAGCGGGGTTGTAGCCATGACTACATCCTCACGAATCACACACCGAAAGAGTTTCGAGCGTGTTGACGGCATCTTGCAGACCGCCCGATTTGTCTACTGCCTCGACGGGATTCCCGACGGGATCGGGGACGACCAGATTCTTGCCATTGGCCGGAGCCCGAATGACTTTGGGAACGACTCACGCAACAAGGTGCCCGCCGCCGACGCGATCTACGAGGGGTTGACCAGCCCCCGGTTCTCGATCCATGTGTCCAATCGCCGCTCGGGTCGCGTGATGGTTGAGGTGTCGTGGGGCCGCCGGTTTGTCAATATTGGCCCGCTCACCGATGTGGACGGGTTGACGGGTGGGTCGCTCCAAACGAACATCACCATCCCGTACACCAGCACTTCGATCGCTGACATCGAGGGGGTGCCTGTTGGCGTGGTGGAGATCCGCGACGAGCCGTTTGTGCGGGGTGCCTCAATCAAGCGGTACCGAAGAATCTTGCCCGCCGAGATCCTGCCGTCTGAGGCGGTCGACGCGTTCACCGCCAACTTCCGCAAGTTGTACCCCGATCGCGGGATTCTGCATGATGTGGAGATCCGCGAGATCAACCAGAGCCAGTCGTATATCTACACCGATTTCATCAACTACAGCTCGATCCGCGGGTTTGCCGCCAACGAGATTGAGCCGGGGACATTGGCGGTCGAAGCACTCCCGATCAACGGCGAGTACAAGCGGCCCGATCCCAACGGTGTTGCCGGTGCCACACAGGTTCGTCAGCCCAGCGCGATCTACGAAACAGGGAGCACTCTGCCGTGGCTGCCATAACCCAATCCAATCGAATGAGACCCGGCGACTACCCAACTGTGGAGCAGTTGCACACCGCCGCACGCAACGGACGGCTGCGCAAGTTCGACGGGGTGATCACGCAGGTGTTCGTCAACGGGGTGGACATCGGCAGCGAGCGCGCACGCGCCCCGGCTGAACAGATCAAGTACAAGTTCGCGCTCATCGGTGAGCGGACACAGATCAGGCAGTCGTCCCCGGTGGCGCCCGCCAACCGCAAACTCGCACGCACCCGGATCATCGGGGGGCAGCGGCAGGATCCAGTTGTGGTGATGGTGTACGAGGGCCAGACGCGGCTCTATGTGGACGAAGACATCGATCCGTACGGGTGTGATCAAGAACCGGTGGAGGGATAATCATGGGCAAGATACACAAAGAATCGTTCAGTCTCAACCTCGCATCGAGCGGTGATTTCTACGACTTCCCGGTGCTGGGCGATGACAGCTTCTCGGCGCAGGGGATCGGGGTGCCTGAGTGGGGCAGCGCGATCGTCGAACTCAAGAAGGTCATTGGCGGCGAGGCGGTGTCGTTCTCGACGGCCAAGGAACTCAAGGTCTCGGGGAGCAACTTCCGGCATGAGGATGTGACCACCGAGACCAGCGAATCAATCCGTGCGGTGGTGACCACTGCAGACGCAACCAAACTGTTTGGCCGGATCATCATGATCGGCGAAGGAAAGGACTAAGCGATGCCCTCATACACATGGACAGGCGTGATCGACAGTGTGTTCACCAAGACCGGAAACTGGATCGATGACGCAACGGGCGTGGCCTCGGTGGTTGCCCTCGCCAACAACGACACGCTACAGGTGATGGACGGTAACATTGACATTGACCCGGAAGTGGTGACGCTGACCGGGATCACGCTCCATGTCGGCGAGAACTACAGGGGCACGATCGCGGCTGGTGGAACACTCGATTGCAACTTCGCCGTGCTCAAGCACTACGCCTACAACGCCAACTACAGCGGGACGATGGGCAGCGTGCTCATTCAGGCCCAAGGCGAGGCGTTGGTGAACTTCAACCCCGGCGGCGCGGAGACCATCACTTCACTGGTGGCGATCGATTCCAATGTGGACATCCAAGCCAACTCCGCAGTGACCACACTCCGCATGGACGGGAACAAGACCGTCAACGCCGCGCCGGGCACCGCGTTCACCGATGCGTTCGTCGATGGCGGCACGCTCAAGAGCTACCGCGATGGACGGTTCCGCGTCAAGGGCAAGGTGGACATCGAGGGGACAGTCGCCAAACCACTCACCGGATCGGTGGTCGATTCCGGCGGTGTGCTGCACCACAAATCGGCGGTCAGTTTCGCTTCAAGCTGCGAGATCGAGGTTCGCCGCGGTGGACGGTTCCACGCAACGGACAGCAAAAAGACATTCAACGCACGCACCATCAACCGCTGGCCCGGTGGCATCGCCAACTACCAGACGCAGGGCGATCCCGCGACCTACACCGAAGTGCTCTACGGTCGGGACACCAAAGTGGGCGCGTTCATTCCGCTCTGATTGGAGTGATCAATGCCCGACGCTGCGGTGCTGGTCAAACAACTCGACGACGGCACCTTCGCCGCAACAACCACCACGCTCGACGACGGGACGGTGGCGGTGCTCGATGCGTTTGATGCCGAATGCTGTTGTCTGCCCGGACTGTGCCCCGAACTCCCCGACAATATCAAAGTCACGCTCTCGGGCCGGTTCACGATGTTCCGGCGCAGGACGAATTATCCGAGCGGGTTTGAACCGGCCACGCACACCGTTGAGCACGAGGTTGTTGTCCCCGAACTCGAGGTCAGCGCGACCAAGTCTCAGAATCAGTTATATCAGGCGACCGTCGCGTGTGACATCCCGATCTACGGGAACATGAGCGACGGAACCAACGGCTATGTCCATGACACCGCGTGGGTCGGGCACCACTCGTCGCTCAGTTCGATCACGATCAGTGCCCTCCCAATCTCTGACGGCGAGGGCGGGTCTTATTGCGTGCTTCTCGGCGTGTCGTTCTCGGTGTGGGGCACATCGCACAATCTGGTCAGCGACTTTACTGAGCCTGTGTTCACGATATACGGCGGGAACTACCTGTCGCTCCTGTCGCCGGTTCTGGGCACGCACAACTCGTTCGGAAACAATGGGCAAGGCCCGCCGTTCACTGTGGCTGGTGCGCAGGGATACGCCGACAATGGGGGCGTGTACGGCGCGACATGCACCGATCCGCCCACCGAGTACTACGATCCGGTTGGTGTCGATCCGTGGCTGATTGAAACCTCATGCACTCCGTTCAATGTCAAGATCGAGGCGTACGAAGGACCGCCGATCTGTGAGTCCAACCCGTTTGTCACCGCCGAGCGATGCGATGGAACCGGATCACCGATCACTGTTGACCTGCGGGATGCGTTGCCTGATTCGCCGTCGTCGCCCAAGCTCGGCGGGGACTTGTACCGCGTGGTGGGGGATGTTTCTGCGGGGCCAGCGGACACCGATTTGTGGGTGAGCGAACTGTGCCCGGGTCCTCCGGTTGAGTACCGCGTGTACCAGCGATGCAACGATCCGAGCGACCTGATCCTGGTCGACGAGGCGGGCAAGCCAACGAGCGCGATCACGGCGCTGGTGGGCGGGGATGAGTTGCTGCGGTACAAGCCGACACCAAGCACGGCGTTTGGTGAACCAACGGCGGTCACATGGTCGCTCGACGATTGCCCGGTTGTTCTCGGTGATCAACTGTGGGAGCGGTGCCGGATCAATGGATCGTTCTACAAGCCCGGGGATTTCTACGGGGTTGCAGGCCCACCAAACCGTGTGCGGATCAGCAACGACATCACGACTTCAACCGTGGCCCGCATGACCATCACGGGCGCGTATTACCAGACTACGCCGTCTCGCCAGTGTCAGGATATTTCGACTGTGTACTACCACCTCATCACCGACGACGGGGGCGTGTACCCCTATGTTGGGCCGGGTGTTCCCGTCAGTGGGTCGTGCGGATCGACGCGTGACCGGTACATCCGAACATTCTGCCGGGGCAACCCAAACGACCCCGGAGATCCACAAGACCCGAACGATCCGAGGATCATTGATCAACCGCAACCCCCGCAGCCGAATCCCCAGCAGCAGCAGATCGAACAGTTCATCAACCCACGATGCCCATCTTGCGGCGGATAACCCACACATCCGCATCAAGTTAGTGTATACTTACTTCGAAGGAGCCACCCATGTCACGACTCGGATCACCCACAGCGTTCAACCCTGATTCTGGACAGAGTACGGGGCTTGGTGTCAACAAGAAAAAGAAGAAGCGATTGGGTGTTGAGCCCGTTGAATCCGCCCAGCCCGCGGGCTCGCGTCCGCGATTCAACCAACTCCGCCAATCGCAGCTCGCCGGTCAGGGTGTGAATGTCAAGGAACTCAAGCAGACCAACGACACCAACCGCCAGCGGATCCGCGATTCAGAGACCAGCCGTGTTGAGGGCGGGCAGCAGGTTCGCCGACTCCGTGCATCGGGCGACATCGAGGGCGCCAACGCATTGCGTGCATCGCTCCGTGAGCAGCGTGTGGGGGAAACCGAACTGCGCCGCGAGGTTGCGGGCCGATCATCGTTGCTGCGTGGGAGCATCGCCGACCTGCCACCCGAACAGCAGTTTGCCGAGCGCCAGCGCGGTCGGGATCATCTCAACGCACAACTCCCCGGAATCGCGGGTGCCGCCGCAACCGCCGCGTCGACCGCCGAGGATGCCCAGCAGCAGCGGCTCGCCGACATCGGGGCACGCATCTTTGAAATCCAGAGTCCTGGTCGATCCGCCGATGGTCTCAACCGCTTCGAGCTTGCGCGTCTTGCCGAGGGTGCCGATCCCGAAGTGCTTGCCCGCGCGACCAACGGGGTTGGATTGCCGACCGATCGCACTGGTGGGCTCCGCGACTTTGCCGGTCGCACCAACGAACTCGCCCAGACGGGTGTTGACTTTGGCCCCAACGAGGTTCGCCAGCGTCGTCTTGATCCCGATCTCATCGAGCAGGTCAGGGCCGAGCAGGAGACCCAATCCATCCGCGATGCGGCGATCGGGCAGATCGAGCGTGACCAGATCGAACAGCAGACCCTCGCATCGACCAACGAAACCGGACGGCTCAACCGTGACGCATCGGTGATCGAGCAGGAACGCACGCTGGCCGAACTGGGCGCTGCGGGGAATGCGGCATCGCAAGAGATTGTCCCTGATCGTGGGCGGCTTGAGCAGGCGCAGATTGAACAGGCGATCAAGGAAGCCGAGTTTGGTGGTGCGTCGGCAACGGCGGCGACCCAGAACATCGGCTTGGCAAATACAGGTGTTGAGTCATTGAGTCCAGAAGAACGGATTGAGTACGAACTCAAAGCCGCCGACACGCTCAATGCGTTGCGAGGATCAGTACGAGGCGAGGAAGCCGATGCGCAGTTGCAGAGCACGCTTGAGGCGGTTCGTACGGCCGGGCTTTCGCTGAATCCTAAAGCGGCTGCGAAGTACGCGAAGGACATGCTTGCAAAACTTGAAGCAAGCAAAGCGGATTCACGCCCACTCGAAGACGGTGGTTTCCGAAACTCACTCCGCAGCACAGTGATCCAGGGGATCAGCGATTACACCACGCTGAACAATCCACTGAGCCCATACTCGATTTACGATGTCGGGAAACGGATCGCTACCGGTGCAACCCAGACCGAGAACGAGCGGGCACGCGGAAACACAACCGATACCCTATACAGCCAGATCATCAGCGAACTCAGAGCGCTCGCCGCCGGAGCGTAATCCATGTCCACCCTGCTCAGTCAAGGCCGGGATCTCACCCAACCGCTCGGGCTTGCTCAGGGGCTTGGATCACTCCGCGCCGCCGGATCACTCATCCGACCAGCAGACCCCGAACCTGAATACCGGACAGAATCGTCCGCTGTCCCATTGGGACGGCAAAATCAGCCCTCACAGTCTCAGAACGCCGATTTACTCCCGCCGCCCCCGGTGCCCCGCTCGCAGCGTGCGATCATCGGCGGGCTCAAACTCGACACGGCGGTGGAGCTCAATCGCCAGTCCACGCCGCCCGAGAAGGTGGCCCAGCGATCCGCATCACGGTACTCGATCAGCGAGACCAACGCCCTCTCACCGGATCAGATTCGGGAGCGGCTTGAGCAGATCCGGCCCGGTGATCGTCGCCCAACATGGGTGAAGTTCCTCGACCTGATCGACGCGCCCCGGAATGTCGTCGCGGGCGGGATCGCCGATGTGTTCTTGCCCGAGGCCAAGCGTGCGGCGTTGACGCGGGGCGAGTTTGACCAGTTCGGGAATGTCAAGATTCAGGGTGCCGACCTGCTGCGGGCGATGGGCTTTGAGAACAAGGTCGTCAACGCGGTGGCGGGGTTCGGGGTGGACATCCTCACCGATCCGATCACATGGATTGGCGGGCCGATCGGTGGACTCAAATCGGTGGGCACGCGCGGGGCGGTTGAAGTCTCCACCAAGGGATCGCGGGCGCTGCGTGCGGGAATCAAGGCGGCGGGCAGCGGTCGAACCGTGGCCGATGACGCCACGCGCACACTCATCGACAAGACGCTCGCGTGGGGGCGTGCAACCGGCGAGATTGCCGACGACGCGGACGGACAGGCGATCGGGGCGTTCCTCTCTAAAACGATCTACGGGGATCGTGGGGCGATCTCAGAGATTGCGGGCAAGGCGGGGCTGGGTGGATTGACACGCGGCGGCACGCTCTCAGAAGACTTGTTCAAGCTCACCGACGATGTTGAGGGTGTGCTTGATGACATCACACGCAAGGCGGGCGACGACCGGATCAACGCCACCAAGGACTTCCTCGCCCAGCACACATCCAATCCGGGCCTGAATCTCACAGGCGGTCGCGGTGGGATCCAGGTGGGTCATATTCCGTTCACCACCAAGACGCTGACCGTGCCGACCTCCGCGCTGACGGGGAACAAACTCGACAAGCTGCCGATCAACGGGCTCATCCCCGGTCGCCAGCAGGTGATCCAGAATGCGTTTGCCAAGGTGCGTTCAGGGAATCCCGCCGCGGGCGCTGCGATTGTGCGGGCACACAACGAGCTCTCGGAAGTGACGAAGATCGCCACCAACATCGAGCGGTTGTTTGACGCGTCGTATGACGGTCTGCGCGAGGGGATCGGTTCACCCGCTGCACGCGAGGCGTTCGATGGGGAAGTGGTCAAACTCGCAGAATGGGCCGACCGCGCCAAGCAACGGCTTGTGGTTGACGCCAACGAGATCGACAGCATCGACGACATGAACGATCTGGTCGCCACCGCACAGATGCACACGCTGGCCAACGCGCACCTCCGCAAAGCCGAGGCGATGATCAAGCAACGCGACGAAACCGGGGCACTTGGTCGATTCACCGCCGAGGACATCGGACGCGCCCGACGCGAGCGCCAAGGGGTGGTCGATGAAGCCGCGGCCAAACTCGGGCTCGATCCCGAAGCGGCGTTCGACGACCTGCTCGACACCGCATCGCAAGACGGGGCGCTGGGCAAACTGATCGAGGAACGCAAGCGGTTGTCGGGCGAGCGTGTGGCCAAACTGATGACGCTCGCCGATGAGGACCTGGTTCGCGCTGAGTCAGTGGTCGATGCGTTCCACAAGGTCACGGACGCCGCCGCCGAGATCGAACTGCTCCAAGGTCTGCCGATGCACCGGGCCGTGGGTTCTGAGAACCGATTGCTCGCCGAAGCATCACGCACGATGCTGGGGATCGATGATCGGAATCTCGGGATGATGCCGCTGGGCACCGTTGCCAAGGCGTTCGAGAAGATGGCACCAGACTGGTCGAGTTGGATCAGCGAGCGGGGGCGCGGGATCGCAACGAGCTTGGGCGGTCTGGGCGGTATTCAGGAAGAAACACGCAGCGCGATCCGTCGCATGGCGTCTGGCGCTGATGACCGAGCCAATGTGCTCCAAACCCAGTTCAAGAGCGGTGGGGGACGGTTCACCAAGGGGCTCGCGGGGATCGCCAAGGATTCAGGGGTCAAGTCCGCCGCCGAGTACGACCGGCTTGCGATGCTGGTGACGGCCCGCGTTGAGGATTCATTGCGTGCATCGGCGGGCCTCGGGAAGCTCGCCGCCAAGACCACCGACGAAACGGGTGAACTCTCGGCAGCGGGACGGTTCTATCAGCAGGCGATCGCCGACGGGTTCATTGCCGATGAAGCACTCAGGGCCGACATCGATCAGCTCGCCAAAGAGACCAGTGATTACCTGCGCGAACTCGGCAATGAGATGATGCTGCGTGGTGAAGTCGATGACCTGCTCGATCAGTATCTCCCGGTTCGTCTGGGCACCAACGCCGAGGGGCAGGCGCGGGCGGTGCAGAAGATCAAGGGCGGCAACGAACTGGATGCGGCGGGGAAGCGTGTTGGGCAAGCACTCAACGATCCGGCCAAAGCACGCATGACCAACCTGGTCGAGTTTACCAACGCCGACGGGGTGAACAAGAAGTTCATGCTGCTCGAAGATGAGGTCTGGAAAGGGATGGACGAGGCCGATCTTGAACGGCTGGCGCTCGAAGATCCCGCAGCCGCCCAGCGCGTGCAAGAAACACTCGAAACGATCGCGGAGTTTGAAGAAATCTACGGTGCCGATGAGTTGGTCAAACGCGACCGCTCGCGTGGACTGATGCCGTTTGAGCTCAACGACTACGCGCAGTCCCACGCCCTTGACGGGTTGGTGGGCGGGCCGTTGGTCAGCGGGAACAACATGTTTGAAACGAACATGATGAACCTGCTCTATCACCGCACGCGATCGCACCACATCGCGCAGGCCGAGGCCGCGATGAAAGAAGTGATCGAGCCGTTTGTGCTGCTCAACATCCGTGGCGCGGATCACCGGATCATGCGTGCGGGATCCAAGGCGACGATGCGGGACGGGACGGTGCTTGAACGGATCGGCGATGGACGATACAAGCACGGCGGGACGACCTACCGCCACATGAGCGACGCCAAGATCGACCCCGACAGTCTGTTCAATCCGATGTCGGTGCTGGGCGAGGACGCGCACGGGGCACTGGTTCCCGAGCAACTGGTGGTGGCGATGGAGCGGATGAGTCAGGTGCTCAAGCCCGAGACCATGCCCACGCTGCTCAAGATGGCCGACAAAACGACCTCGCTGTTCAAGATCAGCACGCTTGCGCATCCATCGTGGACGGTGGGCAATGTTGTGGGCAACACGATACTGATGGCGCTCGACATCCCCGACATGCTCACGCCCAGCCGCATCAAGCAGTTTGGTCGGTTGTCCAAAGAAGCCACGAAGATGACTTGGGGTAAGAACCTCAACAAACTCAACGGATCCAAGACGATCATGGTGGGGGGGCGACCGCGACGGATCGACGAGATTATCCAGCTCGCCGAAGAAGGCGGGATCATGACCGGCGGCGGTGTCCACGGCGACCTTGTGCGTCAGTGGCTTGGTCGTCAGTCCCAGCGTGCAACACCGATCACCACCGGCGAGGGTCGGATTGCATCGATCGGGGATCGGTTCCGCACCGCCAAGGCATCCAAGCAAGCGGAACTCTCGCGGCTCAAGGATGGTGGCGAACTCGGACGCATGGACAAGCTCCGCGCCAACATCGCGGGTTCTAAAACGGGTGTTGTGGACAAGGCGATCACGGCATGGTTCGGGGCCAACGGTGCCGTAGACGATGGGTACCGGCTTGCCCACTTCATGATGATGCTCGACGACGGGATGGATCCGATCGCGGCGGCTGAGCGCACCAAGCGGGCGATGCTCAACTTTGGTGATATGAGCAGCTTTGAACGCAACTGGGTTCGTCCGTTGGTTCCATTTTATTCATGGACACGGGCGTCACTCCCCAACATGATGATGCGAGCGATCCGCCAGCCCCAGCACATCACGGCGGTGCCCAAACTGGTGACGGCGCTCGAAGAAGGGTTGGTCGGTCAAGACCGCATCCCCCGCTGGCAGCGTCCATCGTGGCTCAACGAAACACTGGCGATCCAGACGGGAACCGATCCCGAAACCGCTTTCCTCCTTGGTACCCTGTTGCCCCAAGAGGGTGTCGCTCAGGTGGTGGGCGGCGCTCTCGGGGCGGCGGGTGCCGCGGGGTTGCCGACGGGGTTTGACGGTCAGGACATGATCGACGCGATGAACTGGGGCTACTCGCAGACGGGGCCAGCGGTGAAGGTGCCGACCGAACTGGCGTTCCAGCGTGAATCGTTCTCGGGCCGAGAGATCGGGACGGGCGCGGGTGATGGGGATATTTCACTCAACGACTACTTGCTGGGTCAGGTGCGGGCGCTGCGTGAAACCGGCATCGGGCTTGAGAAGCAGGGGTCGATCGCCAAGGCGTATGAGCAGCAGGGGCTTGGTGGAGCGATCGCTCGGGCTGGTGTGGGTGGTCGATTCAGTCCCGCACTCACCGAGGAAAGCCGGAATAAGGCGTTTTTCTTCGAACTCAGGGATCGTGAATCCGAGTTGCGGAAGGCGATCAAGCGGACGGATGACCCCGAGAAACAGGACGAACTGCGCGTTCAACTGCTTGCGTTGTACAAGAACCACATCGAGCGGGGCGGGGATCCCGAGGATGTCCCCAAGTGGGCGCGGAGCGATCTGGCGGCGTTCGGATTTTGACAAGATCAGGGCGTGCAGGGTGGCGTCGAACACGGTATTATGTTAGTGTACACTTACTTAGGAAGCCGGTACCCAGCGGAGAACCACCATGCCCGAAACGATCCTCACCTTCCTGTCTGAGAATGTCGCTCTCGCGGGCATTGTTGTTGCGGGCATTGTTGCGTTGGTCGCGTTGCTGCTGCTGTTTGGCTGGCTGGCATCCAAGACCGAATCAACCTGCGACAACTCGATTGTCATGCGGATCCTCGATGCGTTCACCTTCTGGATCCCGATCGTCGGGCCACGAATCACCAAGCAGATTTACACCACACCACCAACCAAGGACAAGCCATGAAACACACCACCATCGGTATCGTTGCGCTCTCGCTGCTCACCATCCTCCTGCTCGGGGGCTGCGATTCGTCGGGCAACCTGAGCAACCGCAAGCACAACGCGGATAGCTCGCTTGAAGTCGGGAGCGGTTCGTTCAACTCGGAGCGGTTCGTCATCGACCAGCCGGACGGGCGCAAATACTCGCGCACCTACGAGGGCAACGGCGACCCCATGACCGTTGAGACCACGCAGGACGGTTTGTTCTCCATCACCGGCGAGGGGCCTGTGGGTGGTGCGAACATTGTGTTCCCGTCCGACAACCCAGCCCAATCCCCGACCGTGCTGCAAATGGTCGGACAGAACGACCTCAAGGGGAAGAACCTGCGGATCACCATGCCCAACGGCGCGGAGGCGACCGCCGATGAGTTTGAAATCAGTGCCAGCGCCACACGTCGAGCTCGCGGTGAATCGCTCGACCGCTATGTGACCATGTTCAACTCGCTCTCGGAGACCCAACGCGCCGCGATCCAGGCGGATCGTGATCGGTTCATTGCTGCGGTGGAAGCGGTCGCGCCTGAACTCGGCGATGCGATCCGGTTGTTGATCCCTGCACCGTAACTCACCACCACAAGGAGACCGCTATGCCAATGTTCAGAACGAAGCCGTGTGAAATCGAAGCCCGCCAGTTCGACGGAACAAATCACCGCGAGATATTGTCGTTTGTTTATCCGGGCATGTCCGAAGACGGGTTGGCTGGAGCAGAAGCGATGAATCTCCCCATCGTGATCAAAACTCTTGAAGGTGACATGACAGCATCGGAAGGCGATTGGGTCGTCAAGGGATTGAAGGGTGAGTTCTACCCAGTGAAGCCCGACATCTTTGCGCTCAAATATGAGCAGATTGCATAACCCACCGCCCGCGTTCTCAGGGATGCGGGTTGTTTCATATTCACCACCACACAACGGAGATAAACAATGGGCTTACTAGGAAATATATTGGCAGCACCAATCAAAATCATCAATGCCCCAATCAAGGTAGTTGAGGATGTGTGTGGTGTGGACAATGACCGAGACCGGATCATGTCGAAACCACTTGAGTCGTTATCAAAACATATCCAAGAGATTGATGAACAAGCAGACTAACCACACCCACCCCACTCGCCAACGCGGGCGGGGTGATTTTTTTATATGGAGTCTCGATATGGAAGCATGGATGCTCGCAGTTTCAGTCATCACAATCGTTCTGGCGATCGTTGGTTCAACAGGGGGTGCCGTCTGGAAGATGGGGCGCATGGTGATGGCGTTCGAGAACCGCATCGTGAACATCGAGAGAGACCAGCAAGACAACTACACCATGACGGCGGCGTGTGAACACGCGCTGAGAACCGCGATCAACAACCCGAGCATGACCGTGATGGACCCGCGAAACCCATCGAAACCGATTCAGGTTGGCCCGGACGCAAGGAGGTCAGCATGAAACCATCAAGACTCGAATCATTCTGCATCTTGGCTGGGTGCGTGTTTCTGCTCATGGTCGGCTTGGTCAGTATGTCCACCGCAGGCCCGACCGCCGATCAGCGTGTCGCCGAGTCGTCGTCGTGGGTAGACCGCCAACCCATGTACCTCATCTCCCTGTACACCGGCATCTACACCGACGGCAACCCGATGGGGCTGGTGCCGCAGTACAACGCTCCCGACGGCGTGGACTGGTTGCTCGATCGCATCCGCGTCGCGTACAAGGAACACGGCGCACGCAGGTTCTTCATCAACCGTCCGATGGGGTGCCTGCCTACTGGTCATGTCCCAGGCGGATCGTGGCTCACCACACCCAAGCGGTACGAACTCGCCGAGAAACTGGTCGCGTTGCAGCTTGACGAGTTGACCGACATCGAGGTCATCTTCTTTGTTGGCACCGACACCCAAGACCCACGCTCGAACGAGGGGCGGCCACGCGAATCGTCCGAGGGGTTCTACTCCATCGGCGATACCTCCACACCTGAGCGACTGACGGGCACGCGGGCGACGATTGGGGGGTGGATCTCAACTGGGGCCAGCGGTCTCGCGTTCGACCACTCCGCGACGACCGAAGAATATCAACAGTACCTCGACCTGCACGGTCAACTTGCGGGCTTCTGCGAGATCATCGGCGAGGCGTACCCGTTGTCCGGCGGATTCGATTTGTACGGTCGCCGCAAGATCAACATGGAAGCCGTTGAGCGGATGCCGTACATCGCCACGCTCACCAACATCTTCGATCAGGGTTGGCTCACCGGCGGGCCTCCGATCCGGTTCGATCCCGAGACGACCCAGTTGTATGTGTGGATCAACCTGTCGAGCGAACAGATCGGCAACGGTGTGATGATGGCGCGATGGCTGCACGCCAATGGGTTGATCGCGGTGAGCGGGAACCCTGAGTTGTTTATGGAAGCGATGCGGCTTTGGGAGGAAAAACGATGAAAAACAATAAAAAGATTCTGTACATGGAAGACTCAACCGATTATAAAGGTGGTGACGAACCGGGTAGAAGTACCCATAACCTAAAGGGATCTGTTTATGCACGCAATCTTTGCCATCATCCTGACGCTCGCAATGGGGCCGCACTCACTCAGGCAATGGCTGAAGCACTGGGAAGCATTGGAGCCGCCCATGTATAACAGAAAAATCTTGGTGCTTGGTGACTCGACGAACTCCAAAGCGGGGGCCGCGTTTGTTCCGTACTACGAGCGGATGCTTTACGCGCTCCCGTCTGGGTCGCCGATTCTTGGGGTCGGCCTCTCCATATCCAGCGGCAACACCACACCAACCACGCTCAACACAGGCAGCAACGGCGCCCGCATGACAGCGTTTTCGACCAAAGGCCCCGACACCGCGATTCCCGCAGGAAGCACGCTGGGCTTCGTCCCACCGGGCTACCGGATGGGTGATGGACCCGCCATTGGATCAGGTCTCACGACATACGCAAACCTGTACTCCACCGGCATTGTGAACGATGCGTCCATCAGTCCGCAAGGCGAGAGTTGGATCACCGGCGGCAACATCAAGGTTGGCTACGGACTCGTTCGCGGGCAGGTTGATAACGAGTGGATCGAGAAGGTCTCTCTAAGAAGCATCACCGACCACGGCGGCGCGAACGGACTGAACGCTTGGTCGCAGACCATCATTGGCGACCAGACAATCACAAGCGACTCTGATGGATGTATCCGCATCGAGGCGTTGTACACCGAGCCTTCAGATTCACGCATCGGGATCAGACTCGACCCTGCGGCTGACCCATCGCCCGGAAACCAAGCGGGAACCATCGGCAAAGCCGTTACCATCATGGCGTGCTGGGTCTGGGATGTGGATCAAGAATCCAACAATGCTGCCTACGCGGTGGACTCTATCTCGATCGGGGGTTGGGCAGCAAGCAATGCCGCCGCCAAACTCAATGCAGCCAGTTACGCGGCGTATGTGGGTGGGATGCCATTCACACCCGATACCTTTGTGATTTGGCACGGACAAAACACCGGCGGTGGCGAATGGACAGGATCGGCATGGACATCAGCATTGGACGACCACTACGCCACCATCATCGAAGATGTCCGGGCGGGGTTCACGGCGGCGGGTAAACCATTGCCCAAAATCGTTCTTACGGTTCCCCCGCAAATGAGTGGGACATATGAAGGGAGCCGCTTTGATCTGCTGCGTGCGGCTCTTGCGACCATCGCCGCCGAAAACGACTGTGTTGTCATGGATCTTTGGAGTCTCATCGGCGACTCGTTGGATCAGATCGACGCGGGGTATTCCCATGACGGCGACCACCCCACAGAAGCCGGTGCGGATTTTGTGAACTCCTACTTCTGGCCTGCGCTTGAAGCGGCGACGGCTGAGTCAGAAGAATCACACGGCATCAGATCATTCAACATCAGAGATTTCTCCGTCCGATGAACCCTTTGCCATCGCTGGTGAGACCGGAGCGCAACGACCCCCAGTGAATGGGGATCGTCGTTGCCATCAGCCGGAGCCGACCGTCGCTTGACGCCCTGTCTTTCACCATTTCGATCGTGCCGGGGGCGATCCGCTTCTGACAGGGAGAGCGCGTCGTGTGACGGCGCGGGGTAGGGTTAGGCCCCGCGACTTGATCGGCATCCACGCCTACAAAGCCGCGCGGTCATGCTCCCTGCCTGGTTCGCAAACCTGTCCACGGCGGGGGGTAGATATGGGTTGTCATAAGGGTGTCCCACTGGGACGATTTTCAGAACGGGATGTCGTCGTGGTTGATCGTGTCGTGTGAGCCCGACGATCCGTTGTCGCTGCCCTGCTGCCCGTCTCCCGCGTCGATGAACTGGAAGTTGTCTACCACCACCGAGAGTTTGGATCGCTTGCCACCGCCATTCTTGTCCTCCCACTGATCGAACTTGAGGCGGCCTTCGATGAACACCGGACGACCGCGAGAAAGGTATTGGGCCATGACCTCGGCGGTGCGGCCCCATGCCTCGCAATCGATGAACGCGACTTCCTCTCGTTGCTCGCCGGATTGGGTTTTGTACTTGCGGTTGACCGCGAGCCCGAAGTTTCCGATGGCGGTGTTGGATGGTGTGTGGCGGATCTCGATGTCGCGTGTGAGATTGCCCATGAGCATGACTTTGTTGAAACTGGCCATCGATATTCCTTTGTGTTGTGTGTTGTACTCGAAAATGGTTTGCGTGTGTTGGGTGCTGTCAGAAGTTAGGGGGTGGATTTCTGACAGGCGATCTTCCGTCGTAACGCATCAATCCAACACGCTATGAACAGGATCGGGAATACAAACCACCATGTCCCAACCAAGATCAATCCGCCAACGAGTACCACCGCAAACATGAACGGGAACTTGAGAACGAAATCGTGGTCAACCCCTGTCTTGAACAACCAGCGGTAGAATCGCTTTGCGTACTTCACTCCCCACCCCGATCCTCTCGCAGACGCTCAAGTTCCCGCTCATCTTCAACGCTGATCTGGATGAATGAGTGGCACCTGCCTGTGTCGTCCGGCGTGAAGTCATCGAAGGATTGCCAGAACTCGTCGCGCTTCCCGTTGAACCTAAGGCACTTCCCGGACGATGGGCATAGGTTGTTCTTACATGCGGATCTCCCGCCGATGTGTGTGCTGAGTGTGCCGTCTTGAGAGTGTTCCATTGGTGATCCCTTCATGTGGTGGCTTGGCACCAGTATACAACATTATTTGTTTGGCACAATAGAAATCGCCACCACCCTCGCCGTATCCGCGTCTGTCGGTCGGTCAGTCATGATCGAACCACCTCCATGAGATACGGGCCTCCAATATCTACACCAAAAGGATTATCAGCCCGCGATGAGGCATCAGCAACGATCCTCTGCCCTATCTTATCGAATGCCTCGCGTTCTTCTTTCGTGATAATGCAGGTCTCGTACCCATGCATACACAAGACCGTCAGTTCTGTGAGTCGATGGCCTTTATGCACTAGGTCACGCATCTGTTGAATCAACGCCTCGTCATGAGCGATTTCTTTTGCACGCACATCTGCGATATATGCAGGGACATCGAATGCGTCATTGCTTGTCGGTCGGTCAGTCATTGGGTTGCTCCTGTTCTCTGTAACTGCTCAAGCATTGGCCAATACCTGTTCGTCAGGCAGGTCATGCAATGTTCTAGGGTTTGCTGGTGTTCTTTGTTCTTGTGAATCAATGGTGCCGTCTTTGCTTTGGTTATCAAGCGAGGGCTATGGACTACGAGCAGGCCCGCCCAATCAGGTATCGCTTTCTCTGCCTGCGCTTGGATGGAATGGGGAACCACGAACATGAATCTGTTGGGCGCGTAATGGTGTCCATCGGAAAGCATGTCGTGTTTCTTCGCGGTGTGGTCGTCGTTTGATTCATAGAAGATCCGTTCTTTGTTCTTATCGGCGTGGAAGTCCGACATGCTCATCTTGATTTCGTACTCAATGGTGTAGCCGGATCGCAGCAACGCCCACATATCGCACTCCCACCATTTGCGAGGCGTGTAGTTGGGTGCGGCAAATGCAAACTGGGAACGGTACTTCCAGTACAAGCTGATTTGGAATGAGCGTTCCTCAAGCTTCCCCATCACTTCCCCCTCCCGCACTCGGCCCGGATCGCTGCGGGGAGATCGCAGTCATGCTTGCGAACGGGGTCTAGATATGTACCCCAGAACGCCCCCTGCTTCCACCCTCTCCCCCGCAACCACCGCTCGGCGTGGCCGGTGAGGATGTCGAGGGTACGGACATATCCAATGTCGCAAACATCAGAGTTGCCTAGATCATTCTTGATTACATACCCGCAGTACGACTGACCTGTTGCCTCTATATCGTTCGGTCGTATCCCCGCTTCCCCCATCGCCTTCCAAAGTTCGGTGAGGTCGCGGGCGGTGTCTATGTCGCTCATAGTGTTATCTCCCTTAGGTCAATGATCTGCAACGAGTTTGACCCATCGGTCATCAGTCTTGCCGTGTGTGTTCCGTTTGCCACTTGGCGGGCGAATGTCATATAGCCTTCCAAGAAGTTGATTTGCTCCTGCGTTGGATCAGGCATCTTCTGAATCTCACCAACCTCATCAACGAGCCTTGACAACTCGTTGAGTGATCGGATGGGGATGCCGCCAAATAGGTTTAGCACGGATGTAGTCAAGTCGCTGCTGTTGTCTGGTGTGGGTGTCAACGGTTGATCGTCGGGTGTGGTGTGGGTGGTCATGGTGTCTCCTTCTGGTGGCGGTGGCGGTGGCGTATATAGCGGCAGTCCGTTTGGATTTCCCATCACCCCTCCCTCCCCAGCGACTCGCAGATGGATTCGAGGACGAGTAACCACGCCTCGGCGGGGGTGTCTGCCTTGCCCTTATCCTCTCGGTCGATAGACATTGATTCGCTATACACGAACATCGACCATTGAATATTCCCAAATCGTTCACGCTCAAAGTCGAGTACATTGGACTTCACAATGGCCCAACCCATTTGTTCGGACGCTATCCAATCTGCAACCTCCATCGCCCACACGACCGCACCGCACAGGCAGGCGGCGGGGTTGTAGACGGCTCCGTCTTGGTTTAGCACAATACCTTCACCATGCTTTCCGATTGATCCGACTGGTCCGTAAAGAATGCCGAGTTGCATATCAATCCACCCCGGCAAGCTCGGTGCGTCCGGGTGATGCTCGGCGAGCCATTGGGATGCGGCGGCGAAGCGGGGTAAAAGTTCGGTTGGGTTAATCATTGGTGGTCTCCAAGTTCTCAAATGTGTACCGCGAAATGTGTCTACCAAGTGGCTTGGCATAGTCTGGAACAAGACCATCTTCCGCGTCTTTACTATCCAGCCACTCGTCCCACGCATTGCGATTTTCTGATGGGATTGCGTACCAATGACAACTCTCGTCTTGTACGAAGCACTGTCTCATCACTCCCCTCCCTTCGCACCCGCCTGTTGCTCGCGGGCGGCGTTAACGATTGGCTGTGCTTGCTGAATAGCGAGCATCGCTTTCAGGTGTTTGCGAGGATTATTTTCCAGTTCGTGTACTGCTGAACACATCGCCGAGTGGCATGCCTCCACCACCTCCCGCAGCCGATCCCGATCCGCAGTCATCGCGGCGAGGTCGGCTTGCAGGTCACGGAACTGTGCATCGGCGGCGAGTGCTTCGTGACACATCGTCCGCACCTTCGCTTGCGTTTCGTCACGCTCGGCGGTGAGGGTGTCGATGCGGTTCTCCATAATATTGAATCTCGAAGCCACCCATTCTGGTTCTCTTCGGATCATGCCTCGTATATTGCACTTCACTCCGTTAATATCTTTGTACAACCGTTCCCCACTGCTGTTTCTTTCACTCATAACTTCCGTCCTTCCTCACCGTCGCGGTGAAATACCAGTCGTTGTCAATAACTTCCCACCAGTTCGTTCCAATGTCGTCTCGCAGCGACCCCGCCTCAACAATGCTCATCTCCTTCACCTGCTTACACCCCCGCTCCACCACGACGACCTCGGCCACCGCGTCCCCGTTGGAGTCGAGGATGGTGAGTGGTTCGCCGGGTGCGGGGAAGGGTGATCTTATTTCGTTTCCGAAAAAATCTCGCAGTTCTGGGTTCATCTCTTTATCTTCCCATGTGACCCATCTAGATGGCTGCGGCTCGCACCGCTGAACCAGCGTGGTCACGCTCCCGTCGATGATCGCGTCGAGCAGGTGGGGTGGTGGGGTGTGGGTGTTAGTCATTGGTGGTCTCTTTCGTTGTTGCGATCTCCCACCCCCAAACCCCGTCGCGTTGCTGCGGGGTGATTGCTGCGATGGCGAGGGAGAAATGATTTCGTATTGGGACCGTGACAACACCAGATGTCTGATCTGTGTATCCGTCAATCAACACCACCAACACATCGCCGACGGCGTAGGGTGGTCCATCGAGTTCTTTCAGTTCGTCTTGGTAGCTCCTCGCGTAAGGGATGTCTTGGAGCATCTCGTCCGGCTGCTTATCCATCCGCACCCACACCTCCGTCACCTCACCTGAGAGCAGGCCGGGGAGTTCGGTGTGGGAGGGGGTGTATAGGTGGCTAGTCATTGGTGGTCTCCAATCTGTCCAGCCGCTCAATCTCGGCAACGATCAACGCAGCGGCACGGATCAAATCACGCCGCCGGTCCTTTGGTTTCCACCACGACCGATGCCACGGCCATTGCTCAGGAATCTTTGTTAGTCCTGTTGGGGTGTGATGTCGTCGCATTCGTGGTTTTGGGTTTGCGTAACACGCTGCCGCCGATGCAAGTTCGCCGTTTTGGTGAACATCATCATGGTGCGATGTCCAACCTTCTTCGTTGACCTGCCTCTCGCGCTCTGCTTGAATATCATTTAGTACTGATCTCATCCCTCACCCCCGTCCCACTTCACGCCTTTGGCTGGGTTGTCGGAGATGCGGTGGTAGGTATTTGGGTCATAACTACATCCCCCACTCCGATGGTCGCCAATACCCCACACAATCCCATCAGATCCGATCCGTGCCCAAGACCCATCCCCGCCAACGAGGATCGTTTCTGTCCCTTCTTGATTACGGAACCACCCACTCCCCCACTTCTTATTCCTTGGATTCCCCCTAAACACCTCCGGCTCCGGCGTGGGGTCGGGGACGATGGTGTAGTCGCCCGAGAATCCCCACATTTCTGAGGTGTCCTTATCTCTAAAGGCATAAGGAATACCGTTGGATACGCTATCAATCTTCCAGACCGATCCGCGAGGAGCGTATGCATGGTCGTAGTCCACGCGAATCCAATCCCCCACCTTCGCCCGCTGCGGTTCGGCGGTGGTGTCGAGGTGTTTGATATGTGCGTAGACCGCGCTTGTGAGGTCGCTTCCAGCGGTTGGGGCTAGGGATTCATTTACCCATTGGTGCCCATCCAAACTTGTGTAAACATGACCCTCTGTAGTCGCCTGCCAATGCCCGTTCTTCCGTTCAATCGTGATGCTCATTTCGTGTCTCCGTTTCCTGTGGTGTTCTCGATCACAATCTCCACGCGGGGATTGTCATTGTCTGCCGCTTCTTCGTGCTGCCGTGCTCGCTCGTAGTCGCCCTCGGCCCGCGCACGGTCTGCGAGGTAGTTCAGGAGTTGGCGGTCGCTCATGGCTTGACCTTCCGTTTCTGCTTCGCCTCGTTGTTCCATGACCCGCGCAGCCGTTCAAAGACGAGCTCGATGCGTGGGTTGTCCTTGTCGATGTCCGAGAGTTGCGGCCCCGCTTCGAGGTATTGGTCGTTGTCGTCGGGGATCAGTCCCGCGTCCACCACGCCGTCGATGATCGCCTTGACGCGGCCCGCCATGTTCAGGTGATCCAGAACACGGTCTGAGGGCTTGTAGTACCGCAGCGTCAGGCGACACCGCGTCCACGGCTCGCTGGGCATGTGCCTGCGAGAGATGAGGCAGGCGAGTTCTCGGTGTGCTTTGGTGGCCTTCGACTTGAGATAGTGCGAGTTGCCCGATGCGTGCGGGGCGAGCGCCTTCATGTCGCTTGCGTCAAAGTATGGGATGACGAGCGTGAACACCGCGCCGTGGGTGTTCATCATCGCCTCGGGTTTGATCATGGTGTGGGGCATTTACACGATCTCCATTGCGTGCTGACGCATGGCTGGGATCGCGTGTTTCCATGCCCACCTTGCTAGTGATCGATGACTGAGTGTCCCAGATCGTTCGTCTCGAACATCAATATTGAAACCATGAAACCCACACTCTGCGGAATAGATCAGAGAGCCATTTTCATTTGAGTGTTTCCAATCAGAGACACGCAATCGAACAAGCCCAAGCACTGGGCAAAGCAATGTCCCACTCTTTGAATACACATCGCCCTCACTTGTTTTCCATTGGCCGGTTTCCCACAAACCGCTCGATCGATTTCGTTTATATGAAGTCGTTTCAGCGCTCATGCAATGCTCCTTGTGTTTCGTGCCATTGTGCTTCCTTGCGTTCAACTTCGATCGCGGCCATCTTGAACCCACGAACGAATCCGCGTGCGTATGGGGATGGGTCGCGTTGTGCCTTGATGGGGATCTGCTCACCGCGACGGCACGCATCGCCGCCGTCGGTCATGCCACGCTCGTAGTTGAGGGATGGGGCGATGATCGACTCGCTGAATGTGACGATTCCGGTTTGTGCGTTTGTGTTCATTACTCGCTCCCCCTGCTCAACAACTTCATCTTGATCTCGCTCGAACTGATGATCGCGTCGGGGTGGGCAAAGCCGTTGAGCAACACCACGCCGTCCGCGTCGATCTCCGTGATGGGCACCGATGGAACAAACGAATGCTCGATCGGCTTGCCCGTGATGACGACGCGCACAAACGCGACCGAACCAACCTTGGGGGTGAACTCACTCACGCCGACACCTTCTTCTTTTTCTTGTTCTCAAACCCGCGACCAATCAGACTCGCCGCCTCGCGCTTGGTCAGACCCTTGCGATCCGCTTGGCTCATGTTGGGATACAGACGCTTGATGAGGTTCGATTGCTTGAGCGTGCACATCCCCGTCGCCTCACGCTGCTGCAAATACTTCGATGCACGCTCGCGCCGCTCCTGATCCCAGCGAGTGATCTCATGCGATGGATACCCAGCCGCTTCAAGGAACGGGACGGTGTACTGCTCGGGGAGCTGCGTCTGGCTCTTGAGCACCTTCGTGAAGTTGGCGTTCTTGTCGAACCAGTCCGTGCCCTGGATTTCATACTCCACCCCGTCGATGCGGACGCTGGCGATCGCGGCTTCCTGATCCTGCTCGGTCTCGATCTGCTCGCGGGCCTGCTCGATCGCCTCCATGATGTCCGTCGCGTCGTCGTCCTGATCGAGTTGATCGAGGATTTCCTTGGCACGCTCAACGACCTCGGGCGGTTCCATCTCACCAGCAAGCACATCCTCGGGGCCGACAAGGTTCATCGAACCCTCGCGCCCTACAAACGAGAGCACGGTCAGGTGCGGCTTGCTCGATGCAGCGATGGCGGCGATCCGTTCATCGCGGGTCTTGTCACCATCGACCACGCCGGGGAGCGGGCGAGTGCCGCGCCCGACGATCTGCGTGAATAGACTCCATGACTTCGTTGGTCGGCAGTTGGCGACGACCTCAATGTTGGGCGCGTCGAACCCCGTGGTCAGTACCGCGCAGTTGCAAAGGTATTGGATGCGTCCCTCTTTGAAGTCGTTGATGATCCGCTTGCGTCGTTCCTTGTTCATCGCCCCGTAGATCACGCGGGCGGTGTCCGGGCGTTCCTGATTGATCGCCGCGGCCATGAGCTTGGCGTGGTTGACGCGGGGCGTGAACACGATGGTCTGCTTACCAACAGTTTCCTTGAGCAACGCGCCCACGGTCTCAAACAGGGTCTTTTCCTGCTCCATGAGCTCGCCGATCTGCTTATCGGTGTAGTCCTTGGATTTGGAACTGACCTTGAGACCCTTGAGGGACACGCTGCTGACGGTGATGACCTTGCCACGCACCGGCACCAGGTACCCATCGTTGATCGCATCGAGCATCCGGTACTCGAACGAGCAATGGGGGTACATCTGGGCGAGTGATCGACCGTCGGCCCGCTTGGGTGTGGCGGTGAATCCAGCGAGCACCAGATCGGGGTTCTGCTTGAAGTGCTTGATGACTTGGAAGTAGGTCGAAGTGATGGTCAGGTGTGCTTCATCGAGCAGGATGCACTGGAATGTGCGTGGGTCGAATCGTTCGTAACGGTACTCGCCGCTCTGGTACTGTGTCCGCAGGGATTGGATGGTGGCGACGACGACGGGCGACCGTCCGTTGCTGTTGATAACCGCGTACTGGTCGGCTTGCTCGATGCATGGGTAGATATTGAGTGTCTGCACGATGCGTTGAACCGTCTGCGATACCAGTTCCTCGCGGTCAACGATCACCATCACACGCTTGGCCGTACCAACAACCATCCGGATGATCTCGATGAACATCACGGTTTTGCCGGTGCCGGTGGGCGAGTAGACGAGACAATCGTGATGCCCCGCATCCCACGCCTTGAAGGTGGCGTCGACCGCGTTGGATTGGTACGGACGGAGGACTACCAATGTGACCCTCCTGATTGCTCTGTTGTGCTCTCAGTGCTTCCACGCTTGCGGAGACCGGTCTTGCCGTCCTGCTCTTGCTGCTTGACCTGCTCGGCGCACAAGACCCGTGCGCCCTTGCAGACGGGGCATTGCTCGCCCTTGCCGTCGCACTTCTGGCAGACGACCGTTGGGGTGCAGGCGCGGACGATGCCCACGATGTCGGTGATGCCCCGCTCGAGTTGTGATTGGTGCCGGGCGACGGCTTGGCAACCCGGCTGCTCGACGATCTCTCCGATGCGTCCCTTGGCCTGATTGAGCATCCGCACCACTTCACCGATCATGATCTTCGAGTCGTGGAGTACGATTTCTCCGGCGGCTTCGCGCCCCTTGAGTTCGTCCACATCGCCGGTTTCTTCATTGTGGATAAGTGTCCCAATGGGACGGCTGGAACCGTCCTCAGTGGTCGTGGCGGGGGTTTTTGCAGGTTTTTCAGGTGGTGGATTTTCGGGCAATCCGGCCATGCGGTTGGTGTCGGCGGCGCGTTCTTTGACGATGCGACCGACGGTTGACTTGGGGATGCCGGTGATCTTGGCCAGTTCGCTGAGTGACCGATCGATGCCCTGCAATGCGTACTCATCGAGCAATGACATGAGCGCGATGCGGCGCTCGTTTGATGAGAGCGGGACGCCGTGGCGGGTGTTGTATTCCAATGCGGCTTCGGCGGCTTGGAGCATGGTGCCCTTGGTGACGACGGCGCGGATCTGCTTGCGCTTGACGATCTCATGGGCGGCGTATCGGTGGTATCCATCCTCGATGCGGAACTTGGATTGTCCCTTGATCTCGATGAGGTGGATGGCGGGTTGTTCGTTGCCTTCTCGCAGGTCGTCGGCGTAGCGTTCTACCGCGTCCTGATTGAGTTGGGCGCGTGGCTGGATGCCGATGGGGTTGGGGTCGATCTGGGAGAGGGGGATTGATCTGGGGAGGTTTGAGCTCATGCTGCACCTCCGTTCTGCGTGGCGGCGAGGGCGGCTTCTTTCGTGGAGTAATACAGATTCCACTTCCCGTCTGACATTTCAAAATCAGGGGCAAAGTCGTTGCATACACCAGAGCCATCGTCATAGACAAACCACACGCCCATGCCCGGCACAACCCGCACCCCGTCCGCAGTCACCGGCAATTTTTCAACCAACTTAGTCAGTTCCTCGATGCGGTCGGCGGCTTGGTTGTGCATCTTGAAGTAAGACCCGTCCGATGGGAAGAACGCCTTGTGTTCCATGCTGTCGTCACGCAACCACTTGATCAACTTTTGGTCTAGTGTCATTTGTTCGTCGCTCATCCCTCACCACCTTCATCAACCTGCTCGGTTTCAGTAGCGGCCTTCTCGTCGCTCTTGTTCTTCGCCTTGCGTGCATCGAGCCATTTGCGTACACGCGCTCCCCACTCGCGGGGCCAGTCCTCGGGGTTGCCGTCCACGATCGCGGCGGGGAGTTTGCCCCCCTTCTTCATTGCCTCGCGGAGTTCGTCGGGCGATGCACCGAGTTCGTCGAGTTCACGCTTGATCTCACCGGCGGCGGTGGCTCCGAGTGTGTCGGCGGTGGTTTGCACGCGCTCTGCGGTGGCCTGAGAGCCGCGTGGTGGCGGTGTACGCTTCGGGCTGCCTCGTTTGCCGTCGTCGTCCACATCGTCCTCAAGGGGGATGCCAAGGGCTGCAGCGAGTTGGTACCGCTTGCCGTAGGTGACGACCGATCCGATGCTCTGTGGGTCAGTTGTGTTGACAGGCATATCGAACCCATCCCACGACATGGATTGACCCGAAGTGTGAAACAGGGTGAGCCGGATGTTGATCGCCTGTGGCTTGGTGAGCAGGTTGAACGACACGGCCAATCCGTGCGCTGCGAGCACTGGTCTGATCGCGGTGAGGATGCTGTCGATGTTGGTGTAGTCGTAGTCGAACTTGGTGCCCTTGGCGACCTTGTTCTTGCCAACACCCTCGATCTCGCTCTGTGCCTTGACGAACGCGGCGATGATCTGATCCTGCTTTGCGGGTTCGGGCAATGGTGGTTGCGGTGTCGCCACCGTCGGCTGTGTGTCTGTCTGCTGATCGCTCATGATTCTTTGTCCTTGCTGATTCTGAGAACTGGAAATGGGGACCCGACCGTCGCGTACTTCTCGAACAGGTCGGGGTGGTGGGCTTGGAACAACTTGTCGTTGAAACTGGTGCGGCCTGAACTTGTGGTGATCTTGGCGCGGCGACCGATGCCGATGCCCGCCGATGCGTTGCCCATTGATCGCATGAGCATGGCACGCTTGTCCTTGCGGTTCTGCTCGGCGGCCTTCACGGCGGCCTGTGCCTGCACATACTGCTCGATCAAATCGTCGTTGACGAACGCCTCGATCTGGTTGTCTCGCTGGTAGCTCGCGTAGTAGTCGAGTGTTTGATCGGTCGCGGGTGTGACGGGCGGCTCCTGCTCGTCCACCATGTACTTCTCCCACCACGCATGGCATTGATCCCACACGCTGCGTCCGAGATCACCGTTGAATGGAACCTCGAACACTTCGATTTGCAGGTACTTGGCCAAGCGGATGACATAGGCGAAGTTGGAATCGGCGGCGAGCATTTGGTGGTGCACCTGGATCGCCACCATCGCGGGGACTTGATCGGTTCCGGGCGTGCCCCATCCCTCATCGACGCGGGTGGTCTTGCACTCGACGAGGGGTTGACCGCGCCCGTACTTGCCGACCTGTCCATCGACATTGGCACGCAGCACGCCCTTGACGAACGGGCCTTTGGGCGCGACGACGGACATGCCGATGTAGTCTGCGGCGCACTCTCGCAGCATCCCCTCGGCCTTGTTCCCGAAGTCGGTGAGCGCGTTGCCCTCGAATGGTGGTTCGATGCCCATCTTCTCGCGCCAGACATCGTGCTGCGACTTGTGCGGGTTGGCGCCCATGATGGCCGAGGCGTCCGATGAGCCGAGACCCTTGCGGCGATCTTCGAGTTGCTTGGGGGTGATGGTCATACCGACAACCCCTTGATGAGACCGTGTGCGTTCTCGTTCTTGAGTTCGAGTGTGTACTCACCGATCACTTGACCCGACACCGATTCATCCGTCGATGCGAGTGGTTTGTAGTGGAAGCTGCGGCCAGACAATGGCATCACCGAGATCCGTGACGAATCCAGAAGCAACACTGTGTCCGTCGGAACCCATCGAGAAAGAATCACCCGGCACACACCAAAGTCGCTCTCGTACACGCTCACCATGTCCGAATAGGTTTGGTCGTCTGGAAGATAAGCGCGGCTCCCGTTTGCAAACGCATTGATCTTCCGCTTCTGCGCACCGCCCACAACAATCGTGTCCACGCCACCGGGCGATTGGTCGTGGATTCTCTTGAGTGCTTCATTCAGGATCGAATCGCTCAGCTCAGGCCCGTCCGGAATCCCATCAACGCCCGGCTCAAACACATTTGTGCGGATCGTGCTGACAATCCCAGCCATAGATCGGCGAACCGTTTGCAAGTTGGTCTGGTCTCGGGTTGGCGCGACGCCATTGATCACGCAGTTCTCAAGATCACGCAACAGCTCACGCATCCGTTCCTGCTTCTGATAATCCACTTCGTCGCTGATGCCATATGCCCGCGACGCTTGGAGTGAGCCCGCAACTTCAACGCCCGCCGTGAAGATTTGCGTGAAGTTGATTTTGCGAGATCGATTACTAAACCTTGCCCCCTCCACATTGTCATCGCCTTCCATCGCCGCGTTGCCGAGGATATGGAGATCCATGCCGATCTCAAGCGATGCTTTGGTTGTTGCCCCGTACCCGCGTCCAACCAGAATAGTGCCTTCGGCCACACTGACATGAGTTACCAGCATGACCTCGCCAGTCTTTGCGGGTCGAACAAGATCGCCCTTGCGGAACACCTCTGCGTTGACCACAAAGATTTCGTTTGCGCCGACTGCATCGGGCCCGAACGCTCTTTGGGCTTCACTGATCCGCCCGCTGTTCGGCAGCAGCGAGTCCTCAATCCATTCGTGGATGGTTGACGTCGCACACCGCTTTGGGTCGCCCAAGTGATCCAGCAACGGGGTCTCGAATGGACTTACGATGCCGATGATGTCACTGATGTCCTCTACGCTGTCTGGAAGTTTGTTTCCGCCTGAATAACTTGCTTTGCCTGTAAATGCCATGCCTGTTCTCCTTGTGTGTTCAGTTGCCCCGACGCGCCCGCATGTATCGCAGGGTTTCAGTTCGTGTGCTTGGTTTCAGCGGCCTCGTCGTCGTAAACAAAAACGGCTTGGCCTTCTTGAGTTCACGGATCACGGCGGGGATGTCATCGCTCCCACGATCAAGTGCTTCGACCGCGTAGAGCATGACGGTTTCTTTATCCACGGCACCGGCGGCATCAATCTCGCGTTTGAGTTCGAGGTCTTGAACCTTTGCTTCGAGTTCTTCGATGCGACGGTTGGCGGTGGTGAGGGGGTCGGTGTTCATTTGGCACCGCCATTCCGCGCGGCGATCATCGCGTCGGCTTCGTAGCCTCTGATCTCTGCGATGTACCCAGCGAGTTCTTCGACACCGGGTCGCCTTCCGTAAGCACGCTCGAATGTCTCTATTGGGGTGTAGGCGAGAACATCGCACTGCCCCGCGAAGTAGTCGCGGAGTGACATGCCTTCGTATTGCTCTCCATATTCAACGCCCATTGCATTCCCAAGGGCTGTTTCGGATTGCGGAAACGCTGGCCCGCCGTTGTCGAATGGTGCTGGTGTATTACTCACGATGCAATCTCCTTCTGTTCTTCCCGCTCCGCTTGCAGCAGGCGGATGGTCGTTGAAATAACGGGGAACGATGCACCCGCGTCGGTCATGGCGTTGATCCAATCGACATCGTGCCCAGCGGCTTCGTCGATCTGGTTGGTGCGGCACTGCAAACCCACGGCACGGATCAAGTGGGCCGGTGCGTGTTCGAGTTCTTCGGGCGGCGATGCGTACGGCCAGTGCTTGCACGCCTGACTCACCTGGCACAGCAGGCCGATCGGTGTTGTCCACGGCTTCCCATCCACAACACCGCACAGCGACACATACGGCGCGCCCAGTGGCGGCATCTCGATAGGCACTTCCTGCATCATCGAGAGCCAGACATCGCGGATGAGTTGTGGGTTCTCCACTGGTTTCACGCCACGGCCTCCACGGTTGAGATTTGTCCCGGCTCGGGCGGCTGGTACGCCTTGAGCAGTTGCTCGGTCGATACCGAAACCGATTGGAGCTTCGAGTTGTGCAAGAAACGGGTGAACGCTTTATCAGGGTCGAAGTAGCAATCGCCCGGACGCACGCGGTTGGCCGTGCCGAACCCGTTGTGCTGGAAGTACACGATGTCATGGCCAAGACCCGCGACGACGACGCAGACCACGCCGTTGACCCGTTGGCCGCGCAGGTTGTAATCAGCGATGGGGATGTACACCTTGGCACCGATGTAGAGCGCGTACCCTTCGTGGTCGCGTGGTGCGGCGGCAAAGACGGCGCGGGCGTGTGCGGCTGAGTGTTCGTTGAGCGGGATTGGTTCGTGCGGCTGGATCATGACTTCCTCCACTTCTGAATCTTCTGGATGGCCCACACCACCAACATGGCGGGGACGAACGCGATGCCGCACATGACGACGAACACGATGAACAGGTTTGCATCGCTCATGCCAGCCCCTCCGCAGCAAGTGATTGGCGGGCCTGCTGGTGTGCGGCTGGGCGCGAGCGGTTCGGCGACGCGATGGTCGGCGCGTTGTATGCGGTTTCGAGATCCGCGAGGTACTGGTCGACCCATGCGACGGTCGTCATGTTGCGACCTTTGATCTTCACCTTGCGGAGTTTGACGACACCCGACGGCGTTGCGGTGCCGGTGTTCATGGCATACGACACCGATCGATCGTTCCATGATCCGGGCAAACGCTCGGCGGCTTGTTTGAGGGTGAGGTAGGTGCTCATGTCTCGTCCTTGAGGCGCACCGATAGCGACAATGCTTCCAAGCATCGCAACGGATCGGGTCACGCATTCGGGGTTGGGAATCGTGGGTGCATCTCTCGCAAGACACACCCACAGAGGAGTCCTCGCCGGGGCACAGGAATCCCGGCGAGAGAAAGAGAGTTTGTTATCCAGCCGTTTCCGGCTGGGGTTGATTGCTGTTCTTTGAAATGAAATCGATGACGGATGATTCGAGAACTCTCCAGTCGCCCGAAGCCCCGCCAGTACGGAAGCCGACCAGCACCGACTCGCTAAGCAGTTTGAGGACGGTTCGGGTAGAGACCGATAACAGATCAGCCGCCTGCGCCGCTGTCAGGTACTTGTCGTGCGTTTGCATGGAATCCGTTGGGTTATTTCGAATCATGGATCCACTATATCGGGAATATTCAAAGAAAAGTGAGAATCATCAACGAGAATCGCGATTATTTCGTTTATCATGTCGCACAAATGTCGCAAATGCTTATGGTTAAGCCACCTATGGCCGACCCAATCTCTCAACTTATTTATGAACTCCGCACGGAGAGAGATTGGTCACAAGCAAAACTGGCTCAGGAAGTGGGATTGACTGATTCGGCCATATCGAGACGAGAATCAGGTGACTTCAAGCGGTGGGGGAATGGCGAGCGAAAGCGGTTTGCCAATGCGTTTGGATTAACGCTCAGCGTGTTCGACAGCATGTGGCAGACGCACAAGATCAATCAAACGAAAGGCGGGCGTGGGATTCCGGTTATCAACAGGGCACCAGCCGGACAGGTTGTGGATTATGAGGAATATGGCGTAGATTCAGGACAGGGCTTTGAGTATTTGGATCAAGGCGATTTGCGGGGCGACCACTTGTTTGCGGTGATTGTCAAGGGCGATTCGATGGAGTCTACAATCTTCGAAGGCGACTACATTATCTTCGATCCGATGGATCGTGAGTTTGGTGGGCGAGGCAAGCAAGAGTTTCGCCCTGGATCTCTTTGCTTTGTGCGTTTTGATCCGCTCACCAACGACGGTGGTTGCACTATTGTTCGAGTACATCCAATACCCGGCGAATCTTTTTTGCTTACCAAAGACAACCCGAGACACGCATCAATGAATGTTCGCAGGGATCAAATATCACAAATGGCGGTGGGTGTTGAGCGCCGCACAAAGAAAGGGCTGTAATGAGCGACCAAAAGAAGAACTACGACAAAGACCCCATCGTGCTCATCGTCACGGGGATCATCATCGCGGTGTTCGTGGTGTTTTTCGTGGGGAGCGTGTTGTTTGGTGGCGGCGACATCGGACGCGGCGGCGCACCGTTCCAGCAGGGCCCATGATCCATTGTGGATAAGTGTCCCATTGGGACGGCTTCAAGTCGCCAGCAAATGCAACTCGATACAAGCGTTGACAAGCGTTCGACACAGCTGTGTATATTTGCGATAGATTTTGCAAAAAAGTCTCGGGATTATGTGCGACCTATTGCGTTTATCGCATCGCTGTGTATCTTCGGAGCACAATCCAATCTCCGGCCACACGACGGACATGTGCTGCGGCATCGAGTGGAGCTTCCATCAGCTTTGTAGATGAGAAATCCTGGCGTATGGGGCAGGTGTAAACGAACACCCCAATGGCACCGTGTTGTGTCTCAGTCAGGCCGCAGGTGAACGAGTAATGCGGTCAAGAATACTCGGTGAAAGCAATCCAGACCTCTACGGGGGACACATGGGTTTACGCCCTTGGGTTTTCACAACTCCGCAACTTTCGCGGGGTTGCTCTGATCCGACATACGAAGGACACGGGGCGGGTTGTCGCGGGGATGGCAGAAAGAGAAGATGATGGAGAAGGGAGATTTTAGGGGACAATCTCGCAACTCTTGATCGAAAGGGGCTGAAATGTCACGACAATGCTGCATGAGAACCAAAAGGGGCAAAGGCAATCCATGCCAGATCGAGGCCGACCGCTTTGTCGATGGCAAGCACTATTGTCACCTGCATGACCCATCCGGCACATTTCAACAAGACCTCGCCGCCAATCGATTTATCAAGAATGCCGAAAAGGATGGGCACCCTGATTCCACTCCGTTTGTTGAGGGCAGCCACAAAAAGCCGTATCAACAACCACGAAAAGAGCACGATCCCGGCGTGTTTATGCCGCGAGAGATCGTGCTCAATGGAATGCTCTACCGCCGTGTTGACTGAATCACCCCTGGTCGAGTTGACGCTTGACGATGTTCCGCACCGTTGAGTGCTGCCACTGTCCGCCCATCCGCGTGGGCACGCCATCGTTCTCGAGCCGGATAGCGATGGGTTTGTACCCCAACTGTTCAACCTCATACATTTCCATGATCCGCGTGATGACCTTGACCTCGGCGGGGTTGGGGATCGTCGCGTCTGGATTGTTTGGATCAACCATCGTGCCGTAGGGGACGCGGGCCGCGGATGTCATGCGTTCGCCGTTGGCCTGCCTGCGTTGCATCCCCGCACTGGTTTTGAGCGCGCCGGTGGCCCTTGTGAACTCAGCCATCGCGTGCGTGATCGTTCGCATCAACTCGGTCATGGGGCCATCGCCGTTGAGCGCGTCAAGTGTGTATTCAACGCGCCCGCCTTTGCGTTCAACTTCGCCGGTGGCGACCGCTGCGGGAACCGTTGAGCCCAAGCGATCAGGATGGTACACAATCACCACCATGCCCTTGCGGACGGCCTGCACGCATCGCACCAATCCTTCACGCTCGATGGTTGATCGGCTCACCCCCGCATCGTTGAACACACCCACGACGCGATAACCCTTGGATTGTGCGAACTTGCGGCACTCCTGTTCCTGCACTTGTGGAGAGACGGTATCGGCCATCTGATCGGACGGGCGCGGTGAGAAGCGTGTGTAGATCAGTGCTTTGGTGATTGGCATGGTGGCCCTTGTGTTGTTTCTTGTGCTGTTTGACGATACCATAGACCGTTCTCCATGTTTGGGAACACGCCCCATGAGCTTGCGACCAGCGCTTCGGCACTGTTGCTCATGGGGCACCTTTGTTTTTGAATCACCCCCGCCCGCGTTGACGGGATGGGGTGGGGGGTTAGGTGGCGGATTCCTGCAAAAAACAAGCGACATATTTTGAGTAGTCATCGCCATATCGAAGGAGGAGATTCGATGCGAGTCGTCGCCTAGTTGTCAGTGTTTCAACGCCTTCTTTTGGATTGAACCCGACCCGATCAAAATCTTCCCACTCAACGCCGACACCGTTCTTCTGCCAAGACGGTAAGTCATTGAAGTTTGTTCCGAGGTCGAATAACAGTTGGTTCTTCTCGGACACGCTCAGGCCGAGCAGATCGTTTGTCGCTTGTCTCTTGGATCTTCCGTTGGCTCTCAATGCGTAGTAGCAGTGTCCACCCAGAGCGTTCCGGTGTGCGTCTTGCTGTCTCCATCGGAAGTAATCGATGACGAGTTGGGTGGATGGAAGTTGTGAGACTCGACAATCGAACGACGCTGGTTTGCCGATCGCGTGTGTGAATGCAGCACTTGCTTCGCCTGCCATGACCGAGTTGATCTTGCGAATCTTGCGGCCAAATGTTGAGTCTCCGAGAGACAGAAGGATCGATATTTCGTCGCTCTGCGTATACCCATAGAGACAGTTGAACCCACAGCCCATCAAATGTTTCACTGTGCCAACCATCGCATCGCGGAATCGAACATCAAACGGTCGTTCGTAGTCCATCACCTTCTTCGTGAGTTGCGTGAAACCGCGACCGTCAATGCGGACAACAATGTATAACCCCGGCATCACACATAAATCGTGCGAGGTTTCATAGACTCTCATCACGGAATCAAAGTCGTCGAATCTCATGGTGTTCCTTCCTTCTTGTGCAGTGTCTCTTGTGATGCAAACAACCCCAGTTGATCGGGGTCGTTGCCTATCCGCGCTTCCGCCTCAAGTTGCATCCGCGCGACTTCCTCACCGATGGGTGAAGTGGTGAGCAAAGCAAGTTCACGCTGCGAACCGGTGAGTGGTTCGTAGGTTGGGCGGTTGAATATGTCGCGGGTCATGCGGGGGTGCCTTGTGCTTTGGCTACTGCCGCGTCAATATTGTCCGCTTCATGGATGTACCCATGCGACCGGAGCATCTTCGAAATTGACGGGTTCCCGTTTGGATGCAAGCAGGCGAGCAAGTCAGGAGCGGCGGCGATGAGTTGGGCATTGGCAGCGTTCTCACCCTCGTCAAAATGCCCGGCTGGAAATTCCCTATAGCAATCCGCGATCTGTCTACCCATCGGATGCTTTTGAGACCTACCCGCCCGAACAACTAAGTTTGAGTGAGTCCAAGGGCCCGGCGTGTGTTTCGATTCGTTCATAGTGTTCCTTTCGTTCTGGTTCAGTGTACCGCTTGCGACCAGCGGGAATGCCCCCGGCGATCCTCTCAGACCGCAGGGGTTCAGGGTGGGCAAATCATGCGACCAGTTCAAACAGTGCGAGCATCACCGCCCGCGCCTCTGATTCGTCGGTCTTTCCGCTATTCAGATCCGCCGCAAGCCGCTGCGCCGCCCTGGGGCTGGGGCATCCGATCCGCTCACCGCTTGGGCATAGGACATAGTGACCAGCGGGGTCTGGGGTGAAACTGGCACCGCTCCAACTGGGGCCGGTGGTGGATTCAGTGGTGTAGGGGGTGGGCGCCGAGTCGCGCCGAGCAAGATAGTTGCATCGAGCGATGGCGATGCTCAATCCATCGTCATTGAGTCGATAACTGCTATCCGCCGTGCTATGGGTAAACCCAATCTTGTAAACCGTGTATTGTCCATCCGCTCGCGCGACCCAATACGATCCGTTTTCGTGCATGATGTCTGATTCTTTCATTTGGGTATTCCTTCCATGTTTGGTGAACAGGCGAGCGCGACACTCGCCAAATCCCGACCGATCCGTTGAGACCGGGCGGGGTGGGTGGTCAAACTTCAATCGTCAACAACACAACGCCCGCCATCGTGCCTGATTCCTTGAACACACCCGCGCCGAGTGGTTCCCATGTCGAGCACAACGGGCGCAGGTGCTTACCTTGTTTCACGCCGTCATAGCACAACCCAATCAGCACGCCGCCGGGCCTGAGCATCTGCGCCGCCCGGTCGATATGCTTGATGTCGCGCCCCTGCTTGAATGGCGGATTCATCAGCACGCAATCAAACTGCTCCGGGCTTCTGTATTCCATGAAGTCCCGTTGCATGAGTGTCGCTAGCGAATCACCCTCGATGGAGCGATACAGTTCACCGCAACAATCCGGCGATGATTCAACAAGTGTTATACTTGCCGATGGCCTCGCGTGTCGAGCGGCCCGATACAACCGGCCCAATCCCGCCGATGGCTCTAGGATTCTTTGGGCGTCGCTGGGGATCATCCCCGCCATTCGATCCGCCAAGCCCTCGGGGGTTTGAAACAGATTGAACGCTGATACCGCCCGCGTGGGTTCCGCTTTCCGTAGACGGTTGAAGCGTTCCCGGTGCTTTGCCATCTCCGCGCCTGTTGCGTGGAGTTCGTCGCGTAGGTTGTGGAGTCGATTTATACCGCTCATGCTGTCACCGCCTCAACTGGTGCCGACCACGCGGGTAGCGGCTTTTGTGGCTTATCGGTGATGACGATGACGGCGCGGGCTTTATACCATTGAATCCCGCTTGGCCCTATTCGCACCTTGCAAATATTGCTGAGCCCGGTTTCATAGTGATAGCCGTGAATGCTCTTATTTGTTGATCCGTCATTGCGCAGATATTCGGCGTTGTATGGGGTATAAGTTCCTTTTGATCTCGCCGAGTATTCGGCCTGGGTCATTCGTATCACTTTTGTAGGTTCTGGCAAGTTGTCCGCATAGTAGCCGCCTCTTCGTTTTGCGGCGTTTTCCTCGGCTTTGTTGAGTGTGTTCTGCAAACGCTGCGCGTCCTCATCGGTTGGATTGATGAGCTTGGGCTTGCTCGCGTTGTGCTTCTGCTTGCTTGCTTTCTCAATGGCGAGAACATCGGCGAGCCGTTCCAGATCCTCGGGTGTTGGCGGCGTATACGCATTCTCTCCGAGTCTTTGAATGTTCAGCCGCTCAAACGCTAGAGGCTTGTCATGGTCGTCGGGGTTGAATGTCCCGCCCCGATGGTACACAGACACCGATACGGGCTGCTTGGTTGCGTTCGATTTATGGACCCGGATCACTTGGTAGCTTCCAAAGTATCCGCCGGGCACGATCTCGACATCCGTAGCCGATCCGCCCTGACTCTCCAGCATCGCGCGTTCATATTCCAACCGACGCAAAAGGTGAGTATGCCAACGGCCGCCCGGTTGAGTGTACCGCCGCAACTCAGTTTCAAGCCGCACGATCCGCCCGCGCCGTACCGATGCACTAGTGAGATATAAAGCGTTGTCAATCACTCCAGCCGTGCGGGTCTGCCAATATTCGGCCTTGTCCCACTGGGAATAGGCTTTGACCCGTTGGCGGTCATGCTTAGACGCTGCACGATCCGCCCGTGCTTGGGACTGGAAACCGTGAGCCGCTGGGCCTGATTCGTAGGTGTCGGCGTGGCCTAGTGCTTCGCCGGTACGCTTGGCGAGATACCCCGCGAATCGCTCGGCACGATCTGCAGCGCGGTCGGCTGGGCTTTGGTCCTCGTCGCCGATGGTGTCGCCATCTTCGAGCATTGACAAAACCTTGTCCTCAGCGCATACGCTCCAGGTTGCAACAAAGTCGCAATCCTGCTTGGGGGTCGATTTGAACCCAAGAGAACGCAATGCTTCGTATTCTTCGCGGGGCACCCGTCCGCAATAAAGCCGGAGCTTGTTATCCTCGGGGCAATATGTCGCCTCTGTTCCATAGTTCATTGTCTAGTCTCCCTTGTTTGGGTGGTTTCAAAACTCAGACTTGCGACCGTCTGAAATCCGCACCGCTCCCCGTTGAGAGAGTGGGCGGGGTGTTGCTTGGGGATCAGAATGGGGGGAGCGTTGAATCTTCCTCGCCCTCGATTGAGAGCGTCCCAGCGTCGACGGGGAACCGCTCAGGGAGATAGAATCCGCTCATCCAACCCGTGCCCGATGGAATGGCATAGGGTGAATCGTTGAGTTCGCCAACCGTGAACGATTCACCGCATAGATCAAAGCTCGATCCCATCGGGGGCACGGTTGTTTCAACAACTGGGGGAAGCTCACGAACGAGGGCACCGGATCGGGATTCATGCAAGAACAATGCAAGCCCGCATTCTGGACCCGCGTTCTCTTTTAAGTATTCCACCGCGCCCGTCGCGCCACGAATCGCCCAATCAGTAGCAAGTCGGATCATCTCATCGGCACCGATGCGGCTCATGGTATCTTCACCGCCACCACCGCGGGCATTGCCCGAGAATGCCATACGAACGCAAGCGGGCAAGCCCTCGCAGCCCTCGACAATCTCGGATGGTACCGATCCGCCAAAGTTGAAATCGACCAGCTCGCCATCGTGGGATTCTTCAAAGCACCCGCGAGGATCAAAGCCCGCATTCTGGGCAAGCTCAACAATGGTTCTCTCAATCGCGGCCTTACTCCACTTTGAACCCGCCCACCGTGGGGTGTTTGGGGTGTCCGATACCGACACTTTGGAATGATGCTCAGGGTGTAGTTTCAATGGCTCGGCACCGTCGCGGGTTCCGAGTGGTTGGGTTTGGGTGATATGAAACACGGTTGCCGATCGACGGGCCAAACGCCCAGACTTGCCCGCCCGCTTCTCGGTGGTGCTATCGGTCGATGATTCGGATTCGGAACCCTTGCCCGTCATGGGGACATAGACACCGATTGTGCAACCGCGTTCGCCCTTGCGGACTGTTCGCCCCAATGCCCGCCAAGCGTGGAAAGTCAATACATTCTCACGGGGGGTGATTTGATCTGCGGGAATGCCCCGGGCTACGAAGTGGTGAACGATGTACGCCTCGTTCTGGGGACATGATCCGGTGCGGGCACGGGTCAATGATTCAATCGCCGACGCACGCTTAATAACGCGCGTTGAGGATGATTTGCGGGACGATCTACGCTTTGTTGCCATTGGTATTCCTTCCATGTTTGGGGACGATCCGAGATGCGACACTCGGAGAAACACCCGCGCCCCGGTTGGGGGGAGTGGGTGGGGGGTGCTTTAGGCGGATAGGAATACAAACGGACTCAGTTCACGCATCGCGTCAATCAGACCCATTTGATCCGATTCTTCCATTGTGACACGACGAATAACAGACTTCACCGCGTCATATGCGACAATGCGCGGATCGGGATCATTGCTGCACAAAGTAGCAAGCCCGCCCGATGTCCACTTCCCGGTCGCGGGGCACCGATGCAATACAACACCAATATCGTCGATCTTCACGCATCCGCCAATCTCGGTTTGGCTGGATTCAAGGATTCGATTTGCTTCGACGATGATTCTTTGACTTCTCATTGCTGATTCTCCAGTGTTTGGGGTGCTCGTTCACGGATGCGACACCATGAACAACACAAGCATACACACTCATCGGTGATATGCAAGCCCATATGCAACAATCAACACAAAATAGATCAACAAAATGCAGACACCCCCAAAACCAACCCAAAAACCCACAAAAGGATCATCCACTGGTAGATCATCACACACATACACACACAAGCACCAGCGCACTCAGACTCATTCAAACACTCTTAGCCCTCAATCATCCCACCACCGCCAATCAAAGGCATACCGCCACCAGTAACACCATCGGAACCACCACCCTCAATACGAGCACGCTTCCGAGTACGAGCATCAACACCACCGCCCTCACGGGTTCGCACCATCGCCAAACGCTCCAACCGATCCCAATCCAACCCGCGACACTCAACCAACACCATCAACTCAGACTCAACAGAATCAATCCCACGATCAACAACAACGCCCCAAGTCACACGCTGATCCAAATCCAAGTACGACGACACCCAACGACACACACGGTATCGGCGCACCTGGTCAGCACGGATCACCATCCGGAAACTCACCGCATCAACACCATCGCCACGCTGTCTAGCCATACACAAACCATAGGCCAACACTCGCAACACACACGGTTCGTAGCATTGGCTACAAGCATTCGTAGCGCACGCTACAAGCAGCACGCGGTAAGCATGGTAAGATAGGCAAGATAGGTAAGATGGGCCCTTGTGATGCCTCGCGTACACCCTCAAATCGGCCCTGATTGGCTGCAAACGGGGGTCTGCGGGGTGCATAAGTGTTCCCATATGCACCCGTCACCCCACCCCGAATCCGTCACCATTGGCTAGAATCGCTGATTCGGTTTGTTTGGCGGGCGTGTTGCGTGTGGTGGTGCGTATGGGTGTCCCACTGGGACGACATGACCCGTACCCGGCCCCACCCCCCCAGCCGGGGTGCGTTTATAGTACTTATCAGCCCCTCATCCCACATTTTGCCCCATCCCCCCGTTCTCATATTTCCAATCCGCCGCATGATTCTCTTGCCTTGCATCGGCTCGATTTGGAATGGTCCGACTTTCTCATCCACCCGCCAAAAATTTTCACAAAAAAGTTAGTGTTCACTGACTTATCCACAGCGATTTGTCGTATTGTGTTGTTCCGGGGTGCGTGGGGTGCAATGGAGAAACTGATGTCTGACGAATCGAAGGTTGTGCATTGCCATCCTGTTCTCGGTGAAATCGAGATCAAGGCGTTGTCTGCGTCTGAGGACGCTGTGAAGTTCTTTGGCGAGGCGTTGGGTATGGCGAAGTCGATGGGGCGTGACTTGGTTGTCGAGTGTGTCGGCCATGATCCCCGTCGCGTTGGATGCTTCTTGACTGACCATTGCGGTTGCGGTGAGTATCCGATGTCTACGGGGTCTGGTGATAGCAGGGGGTTTGTTCGTGTGCGTTGCTCTGGTGATTCGTTTCATGCTCCTGCGGTCGTGCGTACTAGCGAGCTCCGCTACGACTTTGGCGATCCTGACGAATCGAAGGATGGTTGTGGCTGTGACGCTATTGTTCGTGCACTGGATCGCGTGGCGTCGAGTCCTGTCTTGATGTGTTCTGCCTCTCCCCCCCGCACTGGCAAGCCTGGCATTCGCTTTGTTTCGGGTGCTGAGTTTGCTCGACTGTTGAACGAGCGGTATTACCGTCTTCGCCGTACGCCTCCAATAGCCGATCCCAAGTCCGCCACCGAGTTGGTGAAGAAGTACCATCCGAAGGCGGATGTTGGCATCCCTGTGAGCACTGAGGGCTTGCCTCCTGTGGTTCCTACGAATGAGATCCCATCGTGGGCTATCGGCCTGACTGATGGCGACCCAT
The DNA here is from genome assembly GCA_963976955.1 of uncultured Phycisphaerales bacterium. Classification (GTDB taxonomy): domain Bacteria; phylum Planctomycetota; class Phycisphaerae; order Phycisphaerales; family UBA1924; genus UBA1924. The sequence goes on from CAXBMD010000001.1 coordinate 419,257, forward strand.
CTATCAAGCGTGAGATTGCCCACATTGGGTTGACCGAGGGGCTTCGTGGCTTGGCGGCTGCGTACGGCATTGATTCGGTTGCGTTTGAGGGTGGCGATGTGTTGTCGGTGACTGTTCCCAATGGCAAGTTCATGTTTGATTTCCCCGGTGCTGAGTCTGTCTCCGGACCCCGCCCGTTCAAGGTCGGTGACTTGGTGCGGGTTTCAGAGGAGCATACATATCCCTTTGCTCGTGGCAAGCTGGTTCGGGTGAGTGAAGTTGGCGACGCCAGCGACGACGGCTGGCTGTATGGCAACATCGAGAACACTGACGACCGCATTGGAATGGATCCAAAGAACGCAACGCTCGTCGACGAGGCCGAGACACCTGTAGACGCTGCTCCGCGTTCAGGCCGCACCACTCGGATGTTGTTGCGTGCGGTGCATGACGCTCTTGAGGGCAAGAGTTCGCGTGTGGTGACGGAAGCGGGTGCGCCATTTTCTCATTGCTGCATGTTCCGCAAAGCTGCCGAGAAGATTGCGATTGCGTCTCCCGTGTCCTCGTCATTGACGACCGAATCGATTTCGAGGGGCGAAGTTCTCAAGTTTGGCGGTCTCTCGAAGCGTGTTCGCAAAGAGGGCGAGCCCGAGTTTGTCATCAAGCCTGCGGTGATCGAGTTCGTCCCCCATGCGATTGCTTCTGGGCTTGAATCACCCCCTGCTGACTGGAACCACTGGAATGACAACGGGGAGGATCGATCATGAATAAGCAATGCCGAGATTTCCGCAAGATGGCGTCTGCACTGTTCCGTGGCGAGCGTGTGATTTCTCTGTACGGGAGTGTGGAGGCGGCGCTGCGTGCTGCTCGGGCTTTCCGCGAGTACCTTGGCGATTCGATTGTTGAGATCCGCAACCGTCAGCGGTTTGTGGTTGGTGCTGGGTTTGTGCATTTCTATTCGATCTTTGAGAATCGATTGGGCGAGCGTCCGACCAAGATGCACATGGATTCGGAGCGGATTTTTGACGATGTGAAGGGGTTTATTAGAGATCCAGCAAGTACAAAGCGTGTGATGGGCGCTATCCGGCAGGCCAACTTTGATTTTGCATTGTGCTCTCGCTCCAACTGCGAGTGGGACAAGTTCGCTGGTTCAATGGTTGATTCTTCTATTCGGATGAACCGGCGGGTGAAACAGGCCGCGAGGAAGTTTCAGGACGAGTACATGGGGACATGGCCCATTTCATCCAAGGAGGATCGTGAGGATCAATAAACCACACAACCGGCATGGTGTCTAGGGAGATCCTGGAACGCGAGCGTCAACTCGCCATGAAACACCGGTTGTATTCGACGCGGTAGCTCAACCGGACAGAGCGGCGGAGTTCTAATCCGCATGTTGAGAGTTCGAATCTCTCCCGCGTCTTTTGCGACGGAACCACACCTGTGTGTGCGGAAGCCGCAGTCAATGCTCGCTTGAAGCGGGCGTCATATCGCTGATGAACGCTGGATAAGCCAGCAGGTAATGGACGCAGGCCGGTTCGATACCGGCGATTATGAGGAAATCATCTGCCGCGTGAGCAGAGCGAATCCCGGTGAGTTCGAGTCTCACCATCACGATCCGGTGCAATCCCGGACATCAGCATTTCAAACCAAACCCCGAAAGGACACAACGATGTTGACACAAGAGCGGATTATGTTGATTGGCGAGACGGTTCACACGGATGCGAGCGCCGATGCGATCGTGGTGGGTCGCATTGTCGGCTGGACTGAGAGGGGCTTGCCCAAGGTGAAGCTCGATCGTGACCCCAGCGTGACGAGCCGTGTTGGTGGCAAGTCGGTTGTTGAGGCGGTACCGTATCGCGGCGAGTTGCTTCCTGAGAGCGGCTTGCCATTCGAGGAGCGCGAGGACAAGGCGGTGATGTGCTGGATCCCTGAATCGGATGTCGGCGTTGACCGTGTGCTTGGCGCTGTGTTCCCCGAGCTCGAGCCGATCGATGATCGCGGGATTGCACCTGAGCCGGATGATGACGATGATCTGACGGACGACGAACTGGCGTTGATGGTTGAGAATGGTGAGAATGAAGTGGATGAACCCGCAGGCGTGATCACCGATGAAGATGGGCAGGAGATTGAAGTCTCCGAAGAACAGATCCAAGACGCGATCGACCTGGATGAAGAATCTGAGGATGACGATGATCCTCAATAATCTCCTCGTTCGCGTCGGTCTTGCCAAGGGTGATCAATCCGCACCTGGCAAGACATCGATCCTCTCGATCGACCCAGCCGGTAGCGTGATCGAAGTTGGTGCGCGCGGGATTCCCGCGCAGGTCACTGCAAAACCCTCGTCATTGCCTGCAAACGCTGGTGAACACTTGCAGAACGAAGCCGATGAAACACCACCAGAATCGGCGATTGCAGATCGTAAAGAGCGATTTCGCAGGAATATCGACTGATTCTCGACTTCCTTTGCAAGCTGGAAGTTAGGGGTTCAAGTCCCCTGCCCTCCACTTCTCACGAAAAACGCTCCGCTCACGCGGGGCGTATTTGTTTTTCAATGTGACATTTTGGAGTTCGATTCAGGGCTGTGAATCTTGCTTGAAAATCGGGCATTCCATCGTCAAGCACGCCGGCGTTGATGGATACTCCAGCTCGCACCGGTATCCCCGGAAAGCGTCCACCGAATCCCAACCCACCCGATCGAGCGAGCTGTGGATCATCTTGCCATAGTCACGGATCTTCGAGCATTGCGGAATCGGAGGAGACGGTGGGGGCCCCATCCGCTGTGCCGGTTCAGCCGCGATCATCGGAGCGTTGTGCGTCTTGCCGCGCCCGGTCCCCGGCCGATCCTCGAGCAACCCATAGAGCGACCGATCGAAATCACCAAACTGCGTCAACTCGTTGTGCACATAAATATCAAACACCACCGACTCCACAGGAGTCCGCAGCATCAACTCATACCGACCAAAGGTGTTCTCCGGATTCCAATGCTTCGGGAGCGCACTGTGGTACAACTCTCCCGATACACAGGTCAGCGCCCCATGCTTCCCAACCGCACCCGGCGCGATCTCATCGTACAACACCCCATCGGCACCCTCGAACTGATGAATATCCGGGATTGGTTTGGAACAAAACTCCGGAATCATCGGCAGGGCATGCTTCCCCGCTTCTTGCGGATACAGCGCCTCGCGCCGAAAGGTCGAGTCCTTCGTCCCCTCGGTATCCGAGGTCCACAACCGACGGATAATCCAAGGCACATCGCTCCGCAGCCGTTCAAAGTCAATAAACCCGCTCAGCTGCAACACATCAATCCGATCCTCATTGACCTGCGATGGTCGCAGCATCAGCGTCAAGAACTGCACGCGAGCACGAACCCCCCAGATCGCGGAACCAGACCGGTAGAACGCGCGTCGTTCTTCAATCTCGATCGCCGTGTCCTGACCACCCGCGGCAAGCATCGCTTCAAACGACCGCCGATCCCCCGCGTTCTGACGCACGAAGGTACGGAACGCGTTGTTCGCGTCGCGGACCGCATTGATCCGTTCTTGGGTGACCCCGTTCGCTTGTGCCGCTTTGAGGACGATCTCGACCCCGCTCTGTCCCGGGATGTGCTTAACCGCTTTGACGAGGTCTTCGGTATCGGAGAACCGGGAGACCTTCCATGCGAGCGTTTTGTCGAGCCCCCAGATCCGACCGATTTCCGTCGGGCGCGCTCCGCCGAGCCCCGCTCCGGAGAGCAGTTCGGAAAACGCGGCTTGTGCATGACGCACGCAAATCACCGCGTCCTGCGAAAAACCGGATTGAGAACCTGATTTCTGGGTCATAAACCAAGTATATCTGAATTTTGCCCCGAAACACGCGCGAACTGGGCTTTCTCTAAAAAATCTCTAGATATTTCTCTAAAGAATATTGACACGCCCCCCAATCCGCGTTATCTTCGGAAAACAGCCCGATTCAATCGGATGCAGAACAGAACCACACACTCACCCAAGGCCACGACGCCAACATCCAACACGCGAGGTAAAGACCATGAAACGCACAATCGGAATCCTGACCATCTCAGCACTGAGCACGCTCGCTCAAGCGGATGTCTCCAGCCAGGTCGTCTCGTTTGACGCCGGATTCGACGGAGCATTCATTTCCTTCGAAAAATTCGACACCATGGGAGGCACCCGCGAGCTCACCGGGCTCTCGCTCTCCTATGACCAGACCATCTCGCTTGATATCCAAATGCAGAGCAACGGGTACACCGCAATCAGTGCCGGCGATTGGTTGCTCAGCACCGGTTTCATGTCGCTCCACCAGTTCGGTCTCGCAGAGGGACGCGGCGGAGACGGCACCCCCGGGCCGCCATTCATCGGACCAGGAGCGGTTTACGACACGCTCACCTCAGACCTCGGGATCTCCGACGGCTACAACAACGGTGGCATCGACACCCAGCAGTTCAACATCTCCGAGAGCTTCGTCTTTGACGCGAGCTACGACGGATCCACCGAGTTCGACCAACGCATGTTCGACGCATTCACCGGCACCGGAACCCTCGACACCTTCCTCGGCGGATTCATCGAGGGATTCTTCGAGTGGGTCAATGATCCAAACTGGGTCGTCGATCCAACCGATCCACCAGACGGCCCATTCGGTGGTCCCTTCGGTGGTGACCCCTACTACGGCCTCTTCGCCGACTACCTCGCACTCTCCCACGCTGGTGACATCACCGTCACCTACGAGTACACCACCATTCCCGCCCCTGCGGGCGCGGGTGTGCTGGCACTCGCAGGACTGATCAGCACGCGCCGTCGCCGCTGAACCAAAACCTGAATCAATCCCACGAGAGAGCACCCGCTTCGGCGGGTGTTTTTTTGTGGTTTCGGTCCTCAAATCGCCCGCTTTCATAGCCCTCAAACCGGTTCGGGCCTTGAATCAACCATGCCTGAACTGACTGAGAATCCGACTACTTACGATGTCGTCGCTTTTTACAAGTTCGTCGCGATCGACGACTGCGAGACCTTCGCGCCAGCCCTCAAACAAGCGATGCTCGACCGCGATGTGATGGGAACCATCCTCCTCGCCGAGGAAGGCATCAACGGCACCATCTCGGGTTCCCAGCCCAGCATCACCCAGATCCTCGAAATCATCCGATCCCATCCCGGACTCGACGACCTCGATACCAAACGCAGCCATGCACCAACCCATGTCTTCAACCGCGCCAAGGTGAAGGTCAAACCCTCCCTCATCAGCATCGGCGCGGATGTCGATCCGACCAAGACGGTGGGGGAGTATGTCGATCCCAAAGACTGGAACGCGTTGATCTCCGATCCAGGGGTCATCCTGATCGACACCCGCAATGATTACGAGCACTACGCGGGAACCTTCCAAGGCGCGGTCGACCCCAAGATCACCCGCTTCCGCGAGCTCCCAGAGTTCGTCCACAAAAACTTCGACCCCAAGGTCCACAAGAAAGTCGCGATGTTCTGCACCGGGGGCATCCGCTGCGAAAAATCCACCTCGTGGATGCTCGAACAAGGATTCGAGAATGTCTACCACCTCCAAGGCGGCATCCTCAAGTACCTCGAAGAAGTCCCGCAAGAAGAAAGCATGTGGAAAGGCGACTGTTATGTCTTCGACGAACGCGTCGGGGTCAACCACGATCTCGCACCATCCGAGGAAGCAAAGTTCTGCCCCGGATGCGGGCACGCGCTGACCACCAAACTCCGCTGCGCCCCAGAGTACATCGCAGGGAAACAGTGCTCTTTCTGCCCAAAATCATAAAAAACACCCGATGTCATCCACAGATCGTCCACGACCATGCCGAGTCGTTCTGAGCTACAATCAACCCAACCTGAATCAGAGCGAGCAAGACCGCATGACGAACACAACCAGCACCCAAACCAATCAACTCGAGCGTACACCCGAGTTCGATCTCTGCGTGCTGATCCCGGCATACAACGAACAATCCCGAATCCGCTCAACCCTCCTCGACATCATCGAGACCCTCGCAACCTGGGACTGCACCGCTGAGATCCTCGTCGCGGATGACGGATCGACCGATGACACCGTTCAGGTCTGCCAGTCCATTTTCGCTGAACACCGCATCGACGGCAATGACCGCGTCCTCTCGCTCCCCCAGAACATGGGCAAAGGCGCCGCCGTTGCTCATGGCCTCAAGAACACCCGCGCCCGCTGGACAATCATGCTCGACGCGGACAACTCCGCACGCATGAACCAGCTCCCCAAACTCACCGTCGAAACCGAATCCGGTGACACCCACCTTGTCATCGGTTCACGCCGAATGAAAACCTCCGAGATCCAAGCGAACATCACCCGCGTCATCGTCGGAACCATCTACGGCATCACCCTCCGATCCCTCGGACTCAAACTCGCCAACGACACCCAATGCGGCTTCAAGCTCTACTCCCATCATGCCGCGGAGTTGATCACACGCTACTCCAAAGAGAACGGGTTCTCCTTTGACATCGAGCACCTGCTCATCGCGCAGCATGCCGGTCTAGCTGTTCCCGAGATCGGCATCCTCTGGGATCATGTCGATGGTTCGAAGGTCAACCCGATCATCGACGGGCTCAAGATGCTCGGAAAGATCATCAAGATGCGCCGCCCGATCCGCCAGAGCGTGCCACAGACCAGGCTACCCCGCGTTTCAGGATTGGTATTGACCGGCAACGCGATCCCTGACGCGCAGATCGAGTTCAAACCACAATCCACACTCGTCGGATCGTAACCCAGCCCAAACCCAGCCAAAAGCGGAGTCTCACCCAACATGTCACCTGACTCCATGCGCTCGCAACGGTCCAAACCCGAACTCGGAATCATCTACCTCCTCACCTTCGCGTGCATCGCGATCCTCTCCTACTGCACCTATGTCGGCGTCTTCGGTTCCGGAGACGGCGACTACCCACACTTCTACAACTCCGGAGTCGCGATCGCGCAAGGCGATTCGTTGTATCTCAGCGCGAAGGACCAACCCGTCCCTCCCTACGCAGCCAATGGCGGGTTGTACATCTACCCACCGATGCTCGGTTTTGTCTTCCGCCCATTCGCCGAGCTTCCTTATCAAGAATCCAAAGACCTCTGGGTCATTCTCAACATGATCCTGCTCGGGATCTGCACCTACATGCTCGCATCCAGACACGCGTCGTTGTACATGGAAGAAGCGAGCAAGAAATCCGCTGTATTCACGGCCCTCGCAATCTCAGGCCTCTCGTGTTTCTTCCTGTACGACACCATCATCGCCCAAGCAAAGCTCGCGCAGACCGATGTGTTCCTGATCCTCTGGATCACCCTCGCGTACCTCGCGTACCCCAAGCGACCGTTCATCGCGGGACTGATGATCTCCGTCCCCATCGCGATCAAGTATGTCACGGTCGTGTTCCTGATGTACTTCATCCTCCGCCGCGAAACACGCGCCACACTCGGGATCATCCTCGGCGTGCTCATCGGATTCTTCGCGCCCGCGATCTTCCTTGGATGGGATCACAACCTGAGCGAACTGGGCACCGCACTCTCCGGGATGCTCAACATGCTCGGACTCGGCGATACCCAAACCGCTGCGGGGATTCATAAGCTGACCTGGGAGCGATCGGTTTCGATCCCGTCCGGATTCGCTCGTCTAGGAGAATCCATGGGCCTCGGATTTTCCGCGACCCTCGCGATAACCGCCGCGACCGCGGCGGGATGCCTCGGGGTTGGCTGGTTGCTCTACAAAAAAATGGGCACCGCACTGTTGATCCGCAAGGATCGCATCCAAGGCGTCATCAGCACCCAGACCATGCGATTGGTCACGCTCGAGTGGTCGCTGCTCATCATCACCTTCCTCATCTTCTCGCCACAAACCACCAAGCGGCACATGATCATGTTGCTCATCCCGATGATCCTCACCAGCACGCTCCTGCTCGTCCCGATGTTCAAGCAGCGTGTCACTCGCTACCCGCTGCTTGTGTGCGCGTTCCTCGTCTTGCTCGGGAGCATCTTCCCACCCGCAAGCGCGGAGAACGCTATCGTCACTTGGCGCGCGATTTCCGGACTCTCGATCTGTGTTGCCTTGCTGACCGTTGCCCTGATCTGGACAACGCTGCGAGTCAACACCATCGAACTGGCAGCGGACGAACTCGGATCTACAACGCCCGAGCCGACTCAATAATCCCGCGGCATTCCCCGAACCCAATCCGGCGGTATCCCTCGCGCTCGCAATACGCCTTCATGATCACCTCGTCACCATCCGCGAGGAACTTGCGTTCCTCACCAGTCGGAAGAACGATCGGCGTCCGCTGCGTGCCCGGTGCCGAGACTGGTGGGTTGGCGAACGGATCGCCATCCCATGTCAGCTCAAGCATCGAGCCGCGCGAGTCTCGCGTCTGACCAGAGATCGTCCCCGATCCGAGCAGATCACCCGGATTGAGGTTGCAGCCGTTGACAGTGTGGTGCGTGACCATCTGCGCGACGGTCCAGTACATGTCCTTCATGTTGCCCGTCGAAAGATGCACCGGGTCCATCCCCTGCTCGCGCATCTTCGCCGATGAAAGATGCACCTCGACTGTGATGTCAAACCCGCCCGAAGTGCGATTCGCATCTGAGTCCATATACGGCAGCGGCTGAGGATCAGCAGCATCCCGCTCCATCGCGCCCACACGGAACGGCGCCAGCGCCTCCATCGTCACAATGTAAGGCGAAATCGTGCTCGCAAAATTCTTCGCGAGGAACGGCCCCAGCGGGACATATTCCCACTTCTGCAGGTCACGCGCGGACCAGTCGTTGAGGATGCACAACCCAAGGATGTGATCTTCCGCATCAGCAATATCAATCGGCTCACCAAGCTCGTTCGCACGACCAATGAACGCGCCCATCTCCATCTCGTAATCCAGCAGCTTGCAAGGACCAAAGCTCGGCGACCCGCCTTCTTCAGCAGGCGCCTGCTGCCCGACCGGACGCTTGATGGTCGTCCCCGATGGAACGATCGACGATGCTCGGCCGTGGTACCCGATCGGGATGTGCTTGTAGTTGGGGAGCAACGGATTGTCCGGGCGGAACATCGAACCCACATTCGTCGCGTGGTTCAGCGATGCGTAGAAGTCGGTGTAGTCCCCGATCGGATCGATGATCGGGAGCGACAAACTCGAGTCATCGCGTGGGATGACGATCTCATCGCGAGCGGGATGGTTCTGCAACGCATCGTTGTCCTTGCGGAGCAGCGACTGTACTTTCTTCCGAAGCCCCTTCCACTTGCCCTCGGCGATGATCTGATCCACCGCAACAAAGTCCCAGTCATCGTCATCATCCGGCGCAAGGTCGGTCATCGAAAGACGATTGAGATCCAGCAGCATATCCCCGATCGCAACGACCGCAGAGAGCGTGAACTCATCCCCAGTCTCGCTGTCCTCAATCGCACGGATCACCGTCGCGAGCGGGAGGTTCTGGATCGGGAAGTCCGTCGATGGATCATTTGCGGATTCCACCCAAGACTGAAGTTTCGGGTCATGTGTCTCGTCAATCGCGTAAGGCATAAAAAAATCCTTTATCTTCCTCCCTCTCCCAGTCTGCTGGGAGAGGGCCGGGGTGAGGGCTCTGTATACTACTTCTTCTCTATTGCTCGTTGCTGAAGAAGCTGTCGTGCTATCGAAAGGATCTCCAACAACACGCCTGATTCATTCTTCGCAAGTTCAGACGCCGTGACGCGCAAAACTGTGATTGATTGCGAATTCATCCAATCATCCCGCATTTGATCCTGATTCTGTCGACCGTCGTGATACGAACTATCCATTTCTACAACCAATTTGATCCGGGCACAGTAGAAATCCACGACATACACCCCGATCGGGTGTTGCCTCCGGAATTTCAAACCACCAAGTTGCTGATTTTGGAGTTTGCTCCAGAGCACGCCTTCAGGTGGTGTTGTTGAGGATCGCAGACTCGCAGCGTTGTTGACAGCGCGATCGGTCGGATGAGTTGGTCTGCGAGAAGGAGGTGACATGCAGAGGGAGGGTAGGAGGAATGGAGGCGAGGAGCCCTCACCCCAGCCCTCTCCCATCAGAATGGGAGAGGGAGCAGAGAATCCTTTCTTACAACTCAACATCCTGCATATCCACCGGATCAGGATCGGGGATCAGGTTCCGCACTGCAGGAGGCGTCGGTTTATTGAGCATCGCCGTCAACGCAATCAACGGCACACACCACGCCGCAAACCCAAGCAGAACCGGACCATAATCAAACCCCGCAACCTCGTACCACTTCCCCGCAAGATACGGAGCAATCCCGGTCGAAGCAACCGTGAAAGTGGACATAAACCCACGGATCGACCCGTGATGCGTGCGTCCAAAGAACCGTGCGATCGCCGGAGCGCCCACCGCGACATTGACCGCCATCCCCAGACCGAACACGATCATTCCAAGAATCATCCGCGTCATCACCCCATCGGGTTCAACCCGTCCAGTCGAAACGCTCCACACAATCAGCGACCCAAGACACATCATCGCCGGCGCGATCGGGAGCAGGAACTTGGGGCGGAACTTGTCGGCCATCCATCCCACACTCAGCATCCCGATCCCGAAAGTCAGCGACCACGCGGTGTTCGCCGTCGCCGCTTGTTGTTCGGTTCCCAGTGCGCCCGCGCTGACGAGCATCGGTTGCATGTGGAACAGCAGCGCGGTCCCGATGCACCCAGAGGTACACGAGAGCGAGAGCAGAATCCAGAACGGGAAGGTCTTGCGTGCTTGGGCGATCGTAAACGCGGGATCGCCGATCGGTGCCTTTCCGCCGTGCGTCACATCGTGAAAGAGATGCTCCGACTCGTCCCCATCGAGATGCTGACCAATATCCTCAGGCTTGTTCTTAAACAAAAACACAATTGCGGGCATCGTCAGCAGGAACACCCCACCCGCAAGGATCATCAGCGTCGTGCCCGCACCATGATTCTCGATCATCCACGCGACGGGCTTGGGAAGAATCGCGCCACCCGCGGCAAACCCACCAACCGCAAGCACCGAATGCGCAAACCCGAGTTTGCGCTCAAACCACATCGCGAGCGTGTGCCCGCTCAGCATCCCCAGCGAACCCTGACCGAGGAACCGGATCATGAAAAATCCGAGCCCAAGCAAAATTGCGTGGGATGCAACCGTCAAGAAAATCAGCGACAGCGTGTACAACACCACGACCACCCCCGCGACGAGCCGCAAACCAAACCGATCCGCGGCTTTCCCCACCCACGACAACGGGAACGCCGCGATCAAGGTCCCAATCGTGTACAGCTTGCTCAGCTCCGCGACCGACAACCCCAGTTTCTCGCGGTACGACGCGTTGAACAGCGAGACGATGATCGTCTGCGAGGGCATCGTCGCAAACGCGAGTCCCACCGCGATCGCGAGCATGGTCCAGCCGTAGTACCGCCTTGGTGAGTTCACAGACTCAGATTGTGGTGTATTCAAAGGAGACCCATCGCCTTCAGATCAGCGATCGGCTCTTCAACCGAGCAACTGCCGTAGCTGGTCGCGAATCCTTCACGCATCTGTCCGAGCTGGATTGTTGAAATACGGATTTTCTTGTGGATCACGCCCTGCTCGTTGAAGATGAACGCCTTGGGATCCACCTCTTCGAGAATTCCAACGACGGTACCAAAGTCAGGTGACTTTGTGTTGAGCACATACGCCGCCGCGACATACACATTCACAAACCCATGCATGATCCCGCGTGGAGGATTCTCTTCATAGGTCAGTGCCTGCTCGCCGCGGATCGGATGGTGCAATCCCGCGGTGCACTTGAACAGCACGCTCGCGTTCTTGCACGCGATCATGAAGTTGGCGATGTTCTCACAGCTCGGGAACATGCTGGGTTCAACCCCGCCGCAGCGGATTTTCGCGAGGACACCCGATCCCGACATCGCCGCGATGAGTCCGCGTGGATCGCCGTTCATGATGAGATCCTGTGGCACCTCGAACGCCGCATCGATCATCTCCGGGATGATCTCCAGTGCCTCGTCAATCTCATCAGCACTCGATACACGCATCTCGATCGCATCAACCAGCGCCAGCCCATTCGCCTCGTCGTCGTGGTGTTCGTTGAAGCGGTAGATCATCTCCAGATTCTCTTCGAGATCACCCACAATGATCCCCGAGATCTGCCAAGGCTCAATCGAATCCGCATGCTCCGGGTACCCGCTCGTCGCGTAAGTCCCAGGCATCACGATCGCCGCTTCTTTGGACAACTCTTCGAGCTTGGGAACCGGACAGATGAACCGTCCCACAAACTCCGCGTGCTCGGCGCGGAGGTACTTCGCGTAGTTCTCCGTCGCTTGTCCCATCGGCAGTTTGCTCGGCGGGAACAACCCCGCGTAGTCGATCAATCCACCCATCAGCGTCCGCACACTTGCCAGCATATTCGATTCGGTTTCGGTCATGCACAACGATAGGCCCGAGCCGCGGAGAGTCTGCTCAAGATTCCAGACGCATCTCAGGTTCCCACGCCGCCATGGATTCCATCGGAGTCCGGGACGGGTCGAAGAAATCGCTCAAGACCTTGCCAAACAACGCGACGCGGCGCGTATTGGTGATGTCTCCCGCACGATGACCGAACGGCACACAGAACCGCCACTTCTGACCAGGATCAGAATCGATCGCATTGAACACCGCCGCCGACGACGGCGCGGGCGCCACCTCATCCCGGCTCGCAAGCATCGCAAGCGTCGGCACGCGGACCTTGCGTCCATGCACCACCGCATCCATCAGCCGAAGCCGATTCACAAGCTCCTCGCGACGATCCGGGTTCTGGTCGAGCATCTCGTTGAACCGTTTGCTCAATCCCATCGACGCGTGCTCAAGTCTCCATCGCCACGCGCCCAGAGATGGAACCTCGATCCCGAGCCGATCCACGATGGGACGACCGAGCATCCGTCCAGAGAGCTGCGCCGCCGCGATGGTTGCCAATCCCCCCCCGAGCGATCGACCATGCAGGTACACATCGGGCCGTCTCGCCTCCCCTTCAATCCAAGGCTGCAAATCCTTCGCATCCCGACCAAGCAACGCGTTCCGCATCACGCGAACCGCGTTGCACACATCCGCGAGCGCATCGGGAAGCACCCAGTCCTTGTGGTCGTATCCCGTAAACCCATGCGTCACCCAGTCGCGGTCGCTGCTGTCAAGATCAATCGTTCGGTTGTTGATGTCCATCCGCGAACCGGGATACCCACGCAAGCGGATCGCAAGCACCGCGATCCCGCGTTCGCGGATCGTGGACCAGTGCCGTTCCTCTTGTTCGAGTGTCTCGGGTGTCGTGTACCCGTGCACCGTGACCAGCGAACCACGCACAGCGATCCCACTGGGAGGCGCCATCAATCGGCACCCGATCCGAACACCATGACTCGACACATACTCGTGCGTCGCGCTCGGGTCGGAATCATCCACAACATCACGCACCTGCAGGACAGGCGATTCCTGACCAAGCCGCTCAAACCACGCGTTCCAGAACACCGAGTGGTCCGGCGCGGGTGTCGGATCGCCCACATGCGAATAGGTCCGCACCGCGTTCAACCCGAAATCGTTTGGAATCGAATCCATGATGCGTCAATGGGCTCCTCGGTCATCCGATCAAGGGGTGTAGTTCTCGAACTCGTCATCCTGTTTCGCGTTGACCAATCGGCGACGGAGTGCCGTGTACGCCTTCTCCACGCGCTTGAGATCCACATCCGCAACCCAGAGCTGCGAGCTTGGTTTGTCCATCCCATCGACAAACTTCCCGCGCTGACCGGTCCACATCATGCTCTTGCCATCCGGCGAGAACACCGGGAGACCATCAAACCCACGCGCGTTGGTCACCCGCATGCGAGGGGTCTCGTCGAGCGGGTATTCGCCGGTCGCATCGACGCAGTAGACCTCGTAGTTGCCGTGCGATTGCTCGCTCGTTGCGTAGAACAAGTACTTCCCATCAGGTGTGTAGAACGGGCACCAGTTGACATGCTCGTTGTCGGTGATCTGGATCTCGCGCTTGATCCCGGTTGCCTTCCCGCTGTCATCAAACGCAAGCTGGGAGACAAACACCTGCAGCATCTTGTCGTTCCGACGATCCGATCGGTAACAAATCGACTTCCCATCGGGAGAAAAGAATGGCCCGCCGTCGTATCCCGGTTCCGCAACCAGCTCGGTGTGCGAGCCATCGGTCGAATCATAAATCCAAAGATCCCCGTTGTTGTCACCCGGCTCAAGCCGTGTATAGAGGATGAACCGACCATCAGGAGACCAAGACCCCTCAGCGTCGTACCCATCGCGTTCCCAGATCGGGGTCGCTTCGCTCACACCCATCTCCGCACAGCAGGTCCCGACCGCCGGGGTCAGTTTCATCTCGACGATGTCCATCTCGCGTGGGAACTGCCAGGAGTATTTCGAGGAGTCGCGTTGGTATCCCGCGACATCGTTGCCTTCCGGAGCGACCAATGTTGAACCGAACATGATGCGTGATGAATCGTCCGGATGGAACCAGCCGCAGGTGTTGGACGATCCCCAGTTGGAGACATTGGTGATGTGCTCAATCCCGGTGATCGCGCCGCTGTCATCGCGGACGACATCGCAGACATACATCAGGTAATGTTCCAAAGGCTCATCGCCCTTCGCAGGGACCGGGATGCCTTGGAAGATGATCCGCGTTCCATCGTGCGAGAAGTAGGACTCGCCCGCTTTGACGAACTGGTCTTCAGAGGTGAGCTGGAGGTGGTTCTTGAGGAACCCCCGCTCGTTCTGGGTCCACTTCGCGTCCCATTCCGGGTTTGGGTTCACACTCGGAGAAACGCTCGGCTCATTGGCAACCGCCGCCGAACAGATCAAAGAAACAACAACGCCCATACCAAGCAAAGCAAGGGCACGATCAGTCAGGTGGGATACACTCGTGTTCATGGCTGATACTAGGTCTCAACGACGCAAATATCGAAATCCTCCGACCATCCCAGAGTCGGTTATTCGCCGTGTCCAGATCGGACCCGTCCCCCAGTTCGAGTACACGCCCCCGATGGGACCCGTCCCCATCATCTTCGAGGACGAAGCGTTCGTCGTGGTCGATAAACCCGCCGGGTTGCTCTCCGTGCCGGGAATGACCCCCGAAAAACAAGACTGCGTCCGCTCGCGCATCCAAGACCAGTACCCCCACGCAACGGGACCACTCACCTGCCACCGCTTGGACCTCTCCACCTCAGGGATCATGATCCTCGCGCTCGACCCCAAAACACACAAGAACTTATCCAAACAGTTCGAAGATCGCCACACCCAAAAACGATACCTCGCGCTCGTTGACGGTCACCTCGACACAAACGAAGGCACCATCAACACCCCCATCCGAAAAGACATGGATGTCCGACCACTCATGTGCGCTGATTACCTCTACGGCAAACACTCCGTCACCCACTACACCGTCCTCAGCAGAGAAACCCTCGATGGCAAACCCGTCACCCGCATCGAGCTTGAGCCCCACACCGGACGCACCCACCAGCTCCGCGTCCACTGCGCCCACCCCGCCGTGACGACAGTGGGGGATCCCGACGAATCCAAATCAGAAACCACCGGACTCAGCGCCCCAATCACCGGCGACGAACTCTACGGCCTCGACATCAACAACCCCACCGCGCCCCGCCTCATGCTCCACGCATCCATGCTCAGCATCCACCACCCAATCACAGGCAAGCAACTGACCTTCAAAGCACCAGACCCGTTCTGATCCAGTTCAGTACCGCAACGCATCCAGATGCGCGCGAGGCCAAGACAGCCCGGTCGCTTCGAGAATCTTCCGAAGCTCAAACAGATCTGCCTCGCTAAACGCCTCGCGCTCGCGTGAATCCAGGTCCAGCACCCCCCAGCAATCACCCTGATCATCAAACATCGGGATCACAAGCTCAGATCGATCACGCGGATCACACGCAACATACTCTGCGCCAAGATTCACCACATCACCAATGATCATCGGACGATGCGTCCTCCAAGTCTTCCCGCACGCGCCGTGCAGCTCAATCGGCGAACACGCCGGCGTGTCCCGCGATGGACCAAGCGTCATTGTTTCCTTGCTCTCGTCGATCGTGTAGAACCCAACCCAAGACACACCCTCCTTGCGGAAGAAACGCCAGAGCGTATCCGCAACCTCACGCATTCTTCGATCTCGGGTTCCCCCAACATGGTTGAGCGCCAGAGCGACCGGTTCGTATTCGCGGTTGTATGCAGCCATGCAGAAGTTTACGCATGAAAAAACCGACCGGAAGTCCGGTCGGTTCTGTTTGATTTGAGATCAATGCACTCAGAGAGTCGCGTTGGTGAATGGGAGCATACCCATGAACCGTGCACGCTTGATCGCTTGAGCAACCATGCGCTGCTGGCGAGCGTTGGTCCCCAGACGCTTGCGGCTGTAGATCTTCCCGTTGGGAGTCATCATCCGGCGAAGGTTCTCGATGTCCTTGTAGTCACAGTATTCAACCCCAGTTGCGGAAACTTTGGTCGCTTTGGTCGGGGTCGTTGGGAATCGGTCGAATCGGCTCATAGTTTGTTCTCGTTCCGTCTTGGTCGTTGTGGCTCAAAGCTCCGGCAAACGCTGCCGACACCCAGAGCGACGGATGTACATCGCGGAGAGGAGTTTAGGCCCCGTCCCCGCCCCTGTCGACCGTCCACTCAGGTCCAGATTCATTCAAATTCCGCCCACAAGCCCGATCCAGCGCCAGTTTTCCGCCCTGACGCCAAACCAGGTAGGTCGCCGGGACCAACATCACGATATCCCGGATCACCTGACACCATCCCACAGCGGCATCGCAGACCAGATTGATGTCCCCGAAGCACGAGCAATCCGCGCTGATCGACTCATCCATAATCACATGAATGAGCGCCGCGATGAATCCAACGAGCAGCAGCCAGATCACCACCGCACTGGCACGCGTCCAGAGACCGAGGATCAGCAGCACCCCCGCGACCATCTCAACCCAAGGCATCGTGTACGCCGCGGATTGAATCAGGTATCCGTGCTTACTCGCGTCAACGACCTGGAATCCCTTGATCGCGTTGGCAAACGATTGCACGCCGTTCATCTTGGTGTACCCAGCAAACACAAACGCGCCGCCGAGCGCAAGACGCAGCGGCAGCTGAAGCAAGACGGATTCAACCCAGAGCAATCCGTTGGATGGTTTGGATTTGGATGTATTGGTAGCAGCACTCATGGGGACACCTCCATCCCGTCCGTCGTCTCGGTTTCAAACCCCGCCGCGACCCAGTCGTCGTATCCCGCGCCCATGATCCGCAGATCGGTGTACCCGAGTTGTTCGAGCAGTGCCGCGGTGTTCTTGGACGCATCGCACTCGCCACCAACGCAGTAGATCACGATGGTCGCGTCCTTGGGGATCGAATCCGCCACGGCGAACGCACGATCGGAATCCGTGTCAAAGAGTGACGCTTCGAGGTAGCTCGCGTACTGGATATGACCCGCATCAAACTCATGCTCATGCCGAGCATCGAGGAAGTACGCGCCATCCTCCCAGACCGTGTGTGATTCGCGGAGCGTCAGTGTTCCATCGGGAACCGCCTTGTCCAGCAGCGAATCAGCCCCTCCGGCGTAGGAGGCTGTTGGTTGATCGTAGAGTATCGACGGATTCGCTGGCGGCGTTTCATCAACCGGATCGGGCTCCACAACAGGAGCTACCGGCGGCTGCGTCGGTAGCTTGGTCCGATTCGGATCACCCTTGGTGTTGCCCGATCCAGTTGTCAGATTCGCTGGACCAAGCGTGATCGGTTTCGAAATCACCGCTTGTCCCGATCCCAGAAGAAACGCGCCGCCGACGATCGCGAGCACACGCTGTGGAGTTTTCATTTGCATTGGATCAGTCTACCTCAAGAAGAAACCGGACGCTCGGCGTCCGGTTCACACGCGGCTTACCGCTGATTTTATTTCAACAACTTGCTGATTTCAACAACCTGATTACGGCGCCTTGGGCTGGAGCTGCCCGTACATCTGCACGGTCATCATTTCCTCGTCGGCAACATCGGTCATCACACTGAGCTGAGCGTTGAACCGTTGAGCGGGATGGATCACGGTGCCCTTGACCTTAACGGTCCATTCGTTCCGCTTCTCAGGATCGACCGGGGTCGCGGTGTACTCCGCATCGAGCACCACATTGACGGAAGTCACCGACTTGATCTCAAACGCGTCGCCGCTCTTGGATCGCAGGGTTACTTCGCGTTCAAACTCATCACCGACCACGAGCCGACCCATGGTCATGCGGACCGGGGTGAGCTCAAGATCTCCGATCACGCGTCCAACGACGGACAGCGAGAACAGCTCTTTGTGCGGCTCATTGCTGCGAACCGTGATCTCCGTGCGGTGGCTATCAGGCTTGGCGCTCTCAAGAATCGAGACGCGGATGATCTGGAGCCACATGTCCTCGCCATCTTTCTCAACCTTGCCGCCGTCGATCACTTCGATCCCGAAGGTGTCCGAGTCCTGGGTGGTCGCACGCGTGACCTTGAAATCCTCAAAGCGTCCGAAGACCTGGATGTCCTTGGTCGCGCCCTGACCCTTCTGGGTCATATCAAACGCAAGAATGCGAGGCTCGGTGATGATCACCGGGTTCACATACGAATGCAGGATGATCGTGTGGACCGGCTTGGTCGATGAGTTGGTGTAGACCGTGATGTTCCGGGAGATCGGGCCGTTCTTGCCTGATGGATCGAAGGTGACCTTCATGGTGCCCTTCTCGCCGGGGGCATAGATTTTTTGTTCCATATCAGGGACGGTGCAGCCACAGGAAGGCTTGATCAGCGAAATCTCAAGCGGAGCCGATCCGGTGTTCTTGAACTCGAAGTTCACATCGACGGGCTCAGTATCCAAGATGGTCCCAGTGCTGACGGTGGTCTCTTTGAACAGCATCACCGAGTTGTTCATCGGACCAGTTGGCGCGTTCGAATCATCAAGGTTCGTTTGCAACGGACGCAGCGTACCAGTGTTATGACCCTCAGGCCCGTGGTTGTGTCCCTCGTGTCCGGTCAGTTCTTTAACCGGTTGTGCACTCGCAGGGTCAGCAGCGGGGTTGGTCCCCGATGTCTGGGCGCCCGCAATGCAAGCGAGCAATCCAAGTGTCGAAACCGAAACAGTGCACAAGCGTCGTGTCATCAAGTTCATCGTTGTTATTCCTCTCATCAGCTCCACACCAAAGAGTTCCCACAATCCCAGTGGAGCAAGCCGGGGGGTCGTCAGATACCAATCCACAAGTCTAGCGCCAATGCACGATCCAAAGACCGCACCCCGACGGAGACAATCGAGCCCAATCCAAGGCCCAGAGAAGGCAATAGTCCCATCGACCACCGAGCGTTCAGCGTCCAACCAGACCAATCCCTTCAGGGGTATAACGCTCTGAGTGCCTGAAGATTGCACAAAAATGGTCCGGGAATCGGAATTGTTTTCGCCGTTTTAGGACCATATTCGCCGTTTTTCGTTACGGACAGCCCGCGGAGAACGCCGTGAGGAACGCACTCACATCAAGGAAGTTCCACGACCCGTCACCATTGAAGTCAGCGATCGCGTCCTGCTGTCCAAACAACGACAGGTACTCAGAAACATCCAAGAAGTTCAGGCTTCCGTCCCCGTTGAGATCACCAGCACACTCCGAAGCGTCCGCTTCGATCGTGTACACGCGCGATGCCGTCAAGAAGTTCTCGCGGATCTGCTCCTTGCGAACCAAAGGCGTCTCGTCGATCACCTCGACCCGAAGCTCGTGCGCCTCGCCATCAAGACCCAGCGAAGAAATATCCACACTGTGCTGACCGAACAACCCGATCTGGAACACATCATCGAGGTACCAGTACACAAGCAGGTTGTGATCCAAAGGCTGCATCGGGGTCACCCACACATTCCCGTCCCGTCCGACCGTTGTGCCGTCCGGAGTGCCGTCGTCGATCGGGCTGACATCCTTGTAAATCTGGCGCAGCAACCGCTCCGCGCTCACGAGGTTGAACGGGCGACCAAGCGAGCGCATCATCGAGTTGCTCGATGGACGGTACACCCCGAACTCCGAGTAGTTCCCGCCCTCATAGGTGCTGATCGGGCCATCAAACCCAGTCATGTTCGCATCCATCCACCTGTACCACTTGCGTTCCTGCGCAAGCTGCTCCGTTCGATCCAGAATCGAAACATCCCAAGGCGTCAACTCACCCCCGGTATAAGTCGTCGGGCCGCCATAGGTGTACTCGTCAGCAAGGTCACCAAACGAGTGCCCAAGCTCATGGATCGCGATATCCGCTGCGGCGCTGTTCTGTCCTGATACTGTCCCAAGATCGTTTGATGGATACCCAACCCCGCCGTACTTGCTTGAGTTGGCAACCGCGATGACCTGATCGATCTGCGGAGCTGCTGCCGCGGCGATGTACGCCTTGGACACATTCACACACAGCGCCCGCTCGGTACCACCGCACCAATACCCCATGTCCAGCGCCGTGTCTTTGCTCACCCCCTGGTTCGGATCGTTGTCCACACCCGATTCATTGGAGATGACCTCGACCTTGGTGATCCGAAAGTAGTTCTGGTAGCTCGTAAATGGCTCGTATTGGTACAGCGAGTTCACAATCCCGTCCACATCGGCATGGAACTGACCCTGCTCGCCCGCGGTGTACCCGTCGCCGACGAACACGATGTCGATCCGGTTGTCGTGGACAGACCCGTTCGCACGCTTGAGCGCTTCCATAATCTCGATCGCGTCGGGATCGGTCGGCGCAAGGAACATGCCTCCCGACAAGTTCCCGTGCTCATCTCCCCAGCACCCAAACGCTTCGACCGTGTGCGCGTTATCGCGATGCCCCTCATTCACAGGCTCCGCAAGAACAGAACCCGCCGAAAGAGCCAGAAATACAGAAAACGAGAGTGCAGTACGCATTGAACGCTCCAAGGAAACGGATGTGGATTGGAAAGAGACCGATAACCAGAGCCACGAATGGGCTCTATACAACTATATTCGGCTCAAAACCCGATTGGGTTCCGCTACAAGCTCTTCCAAATGAATCATGCAGAATGATGATTGCTCACGACTCATGGGCATCCGGCTTGGAACAACCTCAGATACTCCGCGACATCAGCAAAGTTGAATCGGCCATCAGGTGAACCATCTGGATTTCCGGCAAAATCAGCTAAAGGACTCTCGGCCCCAAAGTGTAAGAGGTAGGCCGAAATCTCTAAGAAGTTGAGGTAGCCGTCAGGTGATCCATCCGGATTGCCCGCTAAATCTGCACTGCAGACTTGGCCCGGTTTCCACGCTTGTACCCGAAATGAATAGTTGTACGATTCAAATGGAGTGACGCTGACCGTGCCAATCTCCGGGCCAATGTCTTCAAGCTCCATCGAGAATGAGTAGGTTGTTCCCCAACGGATTGCATTGGCGTCCGGATCGTCGACAAACCGGTCGGTGTACCACCCATTCCACCCGAATTCTCCAGCATCCCATGGCGCATTACTGGTTTGCTCGTCAAGATCATCGTGATACAAGGGTGCATGAAACGACGATCCGCTCAGCACATCACTAAGACTCGTGTTCGAGACCACCAGCCCTTGAACCCCGAGATCCCTGTTCATGTTGTACACCGAGTAATCGAGCCGCCATTGATCCGCACCAAGCTCGGTGGGCCGCGAGCCAACACCGACAAGCCCGTCGCCTTCAGTGAGGACTCTCCAGCGGATGATCACATCCTCGTCAGGAATCCCGATCCCATTGCCATGATCCCGCCACGCGTTGATCGCGGGCTGTTGATCGTAAGTCGGTCCCACCAAAGTCGCGTTCAAAGTTCCCGGCTGGAAAGTGACCTGCCGGTAGCTCACATTGTTGTTCCGAGACTGTGCAGTGCTCTCAGCAGGGCTGATCACTTGGGTTTCAACAAAGTACAACGCATCGGGATCGCTAATGTCTGAGCTCAAGACCTGCGTTCTTTTGTACACCGCATCGCCCGTTTGATTGATCGAAGTAAACGGGTACGGATACTCCCCGCTCAGCGCATTGACCTCCCGCCGAGGCCCCATCAACCCCTGCGCCCCGTTCACGCTGCTGCTGCTTGTATCCGAGCACCCCGCGCCAAGCGCCCCGCTCCCGGCGGGATCACATCCAAGACCGCACGCGTTGCCGCTCAACGGGATCGTCGTATGACGAACAAACCCGATCCCGATCTGCGTGATCTGATGGTCTTTGAGTTTATAAATAGACTGAGAAATCAACGGGTGCGAGTTGGAGTTCGCGTCCCACGGCGCGGGCGCATCCCCGATGTTGCAGATGGTGGTCCCGAAGGAATACGCGACCATCCCCATGCCGTCGGAGCCAAATGAGTTTGCGCCATTGATTTCACTGCAGACCAGATCCGGACTCCCGAATGCGAACGATGAGATCCCAGCGAGGAGCGCGGAACCGATTGCGAGTTTCTTCATGATGGATCTTTCTTGGCATGGCACAGGGGCAACACAAATAGAGTTAATATTTATTGAATATAATCCGAATCAACCGCGCATACCAGCCCATTCTGAGAAACAATCCGCGTCTCAATCGTTCCCAAGCCCATTCAAGCCCATCCAAGGCGTGTGTGGTGCTTGGTCCCTGTGTTGCACGCATCTCCAGCGCCTACCGCGAAGAGAACGCCGAGTCATTCTTGAAGGCGTCATCATTGACGCGCTTGCGTGAATGATGACGCCTCTGTTTCGTCGAAGGATTCCATGCCAAGCCGCACCCATCACAGATCAACGCACCATCCGTCGGATGCAGCTCTTGATCCAGTACAGTCGCACAACTCGGACACACACGATCATCAATCCGAGCGCGCGTAAACTTCTGCAGACTCTTGAGCCGAACACCCGCTTTGCACACCCGAACCGCGTACCAACCGATCCATGCAAACAAGAGTGTCCCGATCCCCACGGTGATCATCGCGCCTGAGGAATTCGTCACGCTCAACCAGACTCCATAGGTCGCGGATGCACACGCGAGCAAGATCAGCAGAATCAAAGCAAGCACAAATACATCCCGCAACCCCACAAACCCACGAAACTCCCGGATCAAAGCGACGCGATCCTCAAGCGTCGAGTCCGCTTCAATCAACGCAACCTGATCCCGCGCATCGTACAAGCAGAATCTCCGGAGGTGCTTTTTCGACAGCTCCGCGTAGCACCCTGCTCTGCCTTCTATAAAGTACCCTTCCCACCAGTCGCGCCTCCACCCCGCGCCGCATTCTGGACATTGCACACACCCATCATCCATACGCTCAAGATCACGAATCAAAAATCCACACGCCCCGCACCGGTCATGCTTCACCAGACCGAAGGTCGAGCCGCAGTCCACCAAGTTGCGTTCCCCGCGCCGAGCACGCAAATCCCGCTTCGCGTTCTTGAGCCGCGACGAGAGCAACCAATACAGCACGATCAACCCAATCCCGGTCACGAGCCCCGCCGCATTCCCATACACGCCGGGCACTCCAAAGATCGTGTGACCAATAAATCCAGAAAGTTGCCAACCCCACCGAACCGCCATTCCCAACAACACGAGTGTGATGAGGACTCCCACGACGCCCGCCATCACGCCGTACGCTCGCTTCCAGATCGGATTGTGTTCCGCTTGCGAGGGTTCAGTCTTCTCATCAACCACATACTCGTCGATCTCATCCGGGTCCCACTCAGCATGGACCCCCGTATCAATCACGCGCCCCCGATCGTCAAGCACCCCGCCCCGTCCCTGCGCGTACGCCACAAGCAGTGCAAACATCACACTTGCTCCTCTTGAACAACACCCATCGTTGCCCGCCACGCCTCGATCGCATCGACGACCTCAGCCGGCGTCTTGGACAACCGAACCCCATCCCTCAACTCCCGGCAGTGCCCGTTGTTGATCGTCTTGCCCAGCCAGCTGATCTTCTGACGGATCACATGCATCGCGTGCTTCTCATCGCGGTATTCGATCATGAGTTCCAGATATTTCTGAACCAGATCCAGCTTCTCATCCTCGCTTGGTTCAAGGTCACTCATGTCGATCGCCGCGATCGCATCTTCATCCGACCAATCGATCCCCTGCTCGTCGATCCGCTGCTGGAGCGCCCATCCCAACCGGAAGATCCAGGGATTCCCAAACGCGCCGCGCCCGATCATCACGCCGGAGCATCCGGTGTTTCGCCGCATCGTGATGATGTCCATCGGCGATTTGATGTCCCCATTCCCCAGCACGGGAACCCCGCCGTTCATTGTTCCGTCGTACGCGCCGGTCGCATCGCGCACCGCATCGACCACGCGCTTGATCCCGTTGTGATCGCACGATCCCTTGAACTTCTGTTCCGTCGTGCGTCCATGCACCGTGATGCACGCCGCGCCGCGCTCGCACAACCCAACGGCAAGCTCGCACGCGACCCCTTCTTCGTAAGCCGCTTGATCCCAGCCCAGTCGCATCTTCGCCGTCAGCGGGATCGAATCGGGGAGCGCGTCGCGCACCGCTTCGAAGATTTCATAGGTGTTTCCAAGATCGCACATGAGCTTGGAGCCGCCGTTCTTCTTGCAGATTTTATCCACGGGACACCCCATGTTGATATCAACCACGCTCGCGCCGTGCTCCGCGCACCACCGTGCGCCCTCCGCGAGATGACCCGGGTCCGCGCCGTACAGCTGCATCCCGATCGGTCGATCAAGCTCGTTGGTCCGCGCCAGATCGCGCGAGGCACCCTCGTCGCAGAGCAACCCTTGTGAGTTCAATAGATCAGTACACGCGAGTCCCACCCCGCCTGTTGGCCCGTTGAGCCCACGCACGCAAACGCGCCACGCGAGCTCGCACCACCCAGCAATCGGGGCCAACATCAAGTTCGTCTCAAGAGCAACCAGCCCACCCGGCGTCTTCAGATTCAGCGGCAGTGCGCACATAAGTATATTCTACTCAGCCTATTGAAGCAATCAGAAAGTCGTCGCCCGACAACTCTTATGACTGAATCAGGTGGATCACACAAATCACGATCCCCGCCATCAGTCCAGCAATCCAATCATCGAGCAGGATGCCCCAACCCCCACGAATATTCTGCATCGCCCCAGCAGGCCAAGGCTTCAAAATATCAAACGCCCGGAACAACAAAAATGCACCCACAAGCGTCAAAATCGCGGACATCGGGTTCGCAAGCATCGCCGAAGGGATCAACAAAAGCGTCACGCACTGCCCCGCAGTCTCATCCGCAACCACCTGACCCGGATCCTTCTTCCACCGCGCCTCCGCATCCGTCCCCCACACGACACACGCAACACTAAATACGATGAAAATAAGCACCATCAGAATGTCGTAAATGCCACGAATCGCAGGAGTTGTGATTCCAGCAGCGGTCACGATGCCCGCAATCACCACCGGAGGCATCGAGCCCCAAGTCCCGGATGCCGGTTTCATGTGCCCAAGACCAAAGGTCGTCAGGAATCCCTCAGCGGTTGGTGAGATCGTGTTCATTGAGGACTCCTATCGGGTATTTACCGGCGGCTCTTGCTCTGTCCGCCCTTTTTCGACTTCGGACGCGGTTTCGCACCAGGGATAGCCGTCGACTTTGTAGGCTTTCTCGCCTTTTTTCCACGCATGATCTCGAGCATCCGCGCGTTCTCGTCAATCGTATGCTGGAGCGCCTTACCAATATAAGGCAATCCCGACAGCAGCGTCACCACCACCGTTGCCCACACCAGCAATACAATAATCGTCCGCTCCCCGCTCTCAGGTCCGGGTGAAGTGAACGCGATCAGCAGCAGAATCGCCGGGATCGTGACCGATTGCAGGATCATCTTCGCTTTGCCCATCGGGCCAGCGGAGAAGTCCACGCCGTCACCCTCGTACACGCCCCGGATCGAGGTCACCAGCAGCTCACGAGCGATCATCGCGACCACCATCCATCCCGCGACCGCGGAAAGCTGAATCGAACTCCCTGAAATCAATGGGCTTACAAAGTTCGGCCCTGACAGCATCACGAATCCACCCAATATGAGCAGCTTGTCCGCGAACGGATCCATAATCCGTCCGAACTTGCTCTCCGCTTTCCATTTGCGAGCGAGATGCCCATCGAGCGCGTCGGTGAGTGCCGCGATGATGAAGATCGCCGACGCGATGATCAGGATGGTGGTCGATCCGGACGAGAGTTGTCCGATCCGTTCTCCGAGCGTCGCATCAGCGGTCATCGTGGGAGCGGAAACACTCGAGAGCAGTATCACAAAGACGATCGCGAGCACGATCCGTCCCATCGTGAGCATGTTGGGGATGTGAACCTTGCGGTCTTGCTGCGCCGCTTGCATCATTGTTTGCATCTGTGCCATTGTGCATCCTATCCACACCCGTTGGTGTTGGACGACTCGCACAAAAGGAAAGCCGACAACAAACCAACCAAAGACGCGCCCAGACCCCACTCCGAGTTGAAGAAAGCCCCCTGTTGATCTATCCTGAGGGTCACAGCACAGGTGACCCGCGCGGTCTCTGTCTGCGATGCATTGGCTCAACCGGAGGTCAATGGGTCGGCCATCGGGCGCAGCAGTCAAACCGGCATCAACGACCGAGGAACACGCGGTGGACACCATCATCAGCCCGATCGCCCTCTACCTCATCTGTGTCCTCGGAGCCGTCGGCATCGCCGCGGCGCTCCCGCGCAGGAACAACGCCGCCTCCATTGCTGGAGGACTCGTCCTCGCATCAGCCGTCGGACTCGCGGTGCTCATCCTCGGACTCAACGCGACCAAGTCCGGACAGCCCCTCCCCAACTACTTCTTCTACCCATTCGCGATCCTCGCACTAGGCGCCTCCGCACGCATGATCACCCACCCGCGCCCCGTCTACTCCGCGCTCTACTTCATCCTCACCATCGTCGCCTCCTGCGGCATGTACCTCCTCCTCTCCGCAGAGTTCATGGCCTTCGCCCTCGTCATCATCTACGCTGGTGCGATCCTCATCACCTACCTCTTCGTCATCATGCTCGCAACACAAGCTCCAACAGCCGCCACCGAAGCGACCATCGACGAGACCGACGACATCGCACGCGAGCCCATCCTCGCATCGATCATCGGATTCGTCCTTCTCGCAATCCTCACCACCGCAATGTTCCGAGGCGTCTCCACCCTCCCGCAGCCAACCCATCAAGAACTCGCGCAAGATTCAGTTCTCCTCAACCTCCCAACCAAGGTTGACCGAATCCTCGATCGCGCAGGCATCCTGACCGAAAGCGAACGCGTCGTCCGCAACGCCGACGGCACCGCAGCACTTG
This sequence comes from uncultured Phycisphaerales bacterium, assembly GCA_963976955.1. Classification (GTDB taxonomy): domain Bacteria; phylum Planctomycetota; class Phycisphaerae; order Phycisphaerales; family UBA1924; genus UBA1924. The sequence goes on from CAXBMD010000001.1 coordinate 446,451, forward strand.
ACATCGCCGCACGCACCATCACCATCGAGAACACCGAACTCAACACCATCCGAGTCCTCGGCCCAGACCAATGGCCCGACACCCTGAACGCAGGCAACCTCGATCGGCTCGGATACAACCTGATGCACGATCACCCGATGACCATCGAAATCGCGGGCATCATCCTGCTCATGGCAATGCTCGGCGCGACCGTGCTCGCCCGCAAGCACATCGAACTCGAAGACGACCTCAAAGCCGCCCAAGCCCGCAAGCTGGGTGAGTCAATGGATCAAAGCATGGAAGCGGGGAACGCCTAATGGACACCACCAGTTCTCTCCATCTCGCGCAAATGGCCTTCCCGGACGCGGTCCCCGCGATCACGCTCGCGCACTATCTGTTTGTCTCCGCAGCGATGTTCACGATGGGGCTCGTCGGATTCCTGACGCGTCGCAACATGATCATCATGTTCCTCTGCACCGAGCTCATGTTCCAAGGCGCCGGACTCGCACTCATCGCCTTTGGTCGTCACCACCTCGGTGCTGACGGACAAACTTTCGTCATCTTCGTCCTCTGTGTCGCCGCCGCTGAAGCCGCGATGGCACTCGCACTCGTCGTCCTCCTGTTCAGACATAAAGAAACCCTCTCGGCCCAGGCCTGGAAGGAACTCAACGGGTGATCAATACAACTCTCCTATCCAACCTGCTCGCGCTCGCGCCGGACACACACGCCGCAACAACCCACGCGACGGATCACGCCATCGCAGCAACCGAGGTCGGCACCGGTCCCAAGTGGATCCTGCTCATCGTCGGACTCCCGCTGCTCAGCTCGATCCTCTCGCTTGTCTACGCGATGATCGGGAACAAGACCAAGCTCCCCGCATGGACCACCGTCGCCGCCGCAGGAACCGCGTTCCTCTGCGCCCTGGCGATGTTCATGTCCTTCGACGGCAACCCCTACACCGTCCACGCATTCGACTGGATACAAGTCCACTTCGGCGACAAGAGCATGATCGCCAACTTCTCCTTCTACATCGACACCCTCACCATCTACTGGATGCTCTTCGTCACCGGACTCGCAACCCTCATCGCGTTGTACGCCTCCGAATACATGTCCCACGACCTGGGAACCAGCTACTGCCGCTTCTTCGGCGCGTTCGGTCTCTTCGTCTTCTCCATGGCGTGCCTCGTCATGGGTGACAACCTCCTCATGCTCTATCTGGGCTGGGAAGGCGTGGGTCTCTGTTCCTACCTCCTCATCGGGTACTTCTACAAGAAACCAGAAGCCGTCGCCGCTGCCAAGAAGGCGTTCATCGTCAACCGCATCGGCGACCTCGGACTCGCGCTGGGGATCTACCTGATCTTCGTCCACTTCGGAACCCTCGAATACGCGGTCCTCTTCAACGATCCCAAGCTCCTCGGATATGTCGACTCCGCAATGAGTGGCAACTTCGCCGCGATTCCTTCCATCGCTCAATGGATTCCATTGCTGCTCATGGTCGGTGCCTTTGGTAAATCGGCTCAGTTCCCGCTGTATGTCTGGCTCCCCGACGCGATGGAAGGCCCGACCCCAGTGTCCGCCCTCATCCACGCCGCGACGATGGTCACCGCTGGTGTCTACCTCATCGCGCGCACCTACCCCCTCTTCATCGCAAGTGAACACGCGCTCCCGATCGTCGCTTGGATCGGGACCATCACCGCACTCCTCGCCGCGACCATCGCGATGGCGCAGTTCGACATCAAACGAATCATGGCGTACTCCACCGTCTCCCAGCTCGGGTACATGTTCGCCGGCCTCGGCGTCCTGACCCCAACCGGTGGCGTGTACCATGTGCTCACCCACGCGTTCTTCAAAGCACTCCTCTTCCTCTGCTGCGGTGCCGTCATGCACGGCTTCGCCGGTCAGCTCGACCTCCGAAAACTCTCAGGCCTCGGTAAAGTCAAAGGCTGGCGCATCGTCACAATCGGCATGCTCGTCGGTTGTGTGAACCTCGCAGGTGTTCCAGGATTTGCAGGGTACTTCTCGAAAGACACCATCATCGCAGAAACATTCGTGACTCCGGGATACTCGATGATCGGTTGGATACTGCTGTTCACCGCCGGTCTCACCGCGTACTACACCTTCCGCGTCTTCTTCCGCGTCTTCATGGGGCCCGTCGAGTTCCACGCCGGCGAAGAACACCACGACGACGATCATGGACACGACGACCACGCCCATGACAGCCACGGCCACGACGATGATCACGCCGGCGGCTTCCACCCACACGCACCGGGTTGGGCGATCAATACCACATTGGTCATCCTAACGGTCTGCTCCCTCGCGGCTACAGGTCTCTACCTTGTCGGTGGTTCGGATGACAAACACACCAAGCACTACGCCGAGACGATGGTCATGTCCTCAACCGCGTCCTTCGCGTCCCCATACTCCGAGCACGCGATCCACGCGGCACACGAGAACCACACACCAAACGCCGGCGCCGGACCGCGAGGCACCATCGACCACGCCCTCGAAGTCCCCGTCTTTGGTGGTGACCCACACAAGATGATGTACTACATCTCCGCAGGCTTCGGCATCGTCGGCATCGCCCTCGCATGGTTCCTCCACCTCCTCGGTCGCACCAACGCCGCCGAGTGCAAGATGGACCCCATCGCACGCATGTTCGGACCGATCCCCAAGTGGGCCGAGAACAAGTGGTATGTCGACGAGTTCTACTGGGCAGTCTTGGTCACTCCATTGCGAGTCGTGTCACACATCCTGCACTGGATCGACAAACTCCTCGTCGATGGTCTCGTCAACACCTTCGGATTCCTCCCACGCGTCTTCGCGTGGATCATCCGCCCGAGCCAATCCGGCATCCTTCAGGGATACGCCGTATCCATGGCTGGTGGAATCGCGATCCTCCTGCTCGCCGTCTTTGTGATTATCCTGCAAGGAGGTGCATCATGAGTTCACAAACGATCCTCCTGCTCGCGTTGCTCATCGTCCCACTCCTGGGCGCACTGGGCATCGCGTTCTCCAGCAAACCAGACAACGCGTACCGCACCGCCCTCGCCGTGTCGCTCGCGCTGCTCTTCCCGCTCTGGAAGATGGTGATGGACTTTGATTTCGCAAACGCGGGTCAAACCCAAGGCGCATACTCCTTCTCATGGATCGAAGGCCTCGGCCTCCGCTTCTCCATCGGGATGGACTCGATCTCCCTGCTCCTCATCGCGCTCTCGGTCCTGCTGGGACCGATCGTTGTCGCCGCATCCAAAACCGCGATTACTGACAACAAAAAAATGTACTACGCATGGCTCCTCGTCCTGCAATCCGCGATGGTCGGTGTCTTCGCCGCCCAAGACCTGCTGCTCTTCTACATCTGCTTCGAGTTCACGCTCCTCCCCATGTTCATCCTCATCCGCGTCTACGGCTCAACCAACCGAGTCGCCGCGTCCACCAAGTTCTTCCTCTACACCTTCACAGGATCCATGATGACCCTCGCTGGTCTCATGTATGTCGTCTACTTCGTCTCACAACAAACCGGACACTGGACACTCGACATCGCAACCCTCACCGCGATCGCGCCGCAGATGCCTGCCTCGCACCAAGCGTGGGTCTTGTTTGCGATGCTCGCAGGGTTCGCCGTCAAAGTGCCGTTGTTCCCCGTGCATACATGGTTGCCACTCGCGCACACCGAAGCACCCACCGCAGGATCAGTCATCCTCGCAGGTGTTCTCCTCAAACTCGGTACCTACGGCATCCTCCGCTTCGCGATCCCCATCACCCCCGCAGCATTCATCGAATACGCACCCTTCATCGCGACCCTGTCCGTGATCGGCATCATCTATGCAGGTCTCATCTGCTGGGTCCAAGAAGACATCAAGAAGCTGGTTGCGTACTCCTCCGTCTCCCACCTCGGATTCTGTGTCCTCGGACTCGCGGCACTCAATGTGTCCGGTCTCTCAGGTTCCGTCCTCTACATGCTGAGCCACGGCCTCTCCACTGGCGGGCTCTTCCTCATGATCGGTTTCATGTACGAACGCTACCACACAAGAGACATGCGAACAGTGGGGGGGCTGGCAAGCAAAATGCCAATCTGGGCATTCTTCATGGTCTTCTTCGCAATGGCCTCCGTCGGACTCCCCGGCCTCAACGGCTTCCCATCAGAAGTCCTCTGCCTGATCGGCGCGTTCCAATCCGATGCAGGGTTTACCGCATCGCATCAAGTCGGTGCCTGGGGCTCCACTGCAGGTCTGTGGTTCGCCGTCTTCGCTGGAACCGGGATGGTCATCGCCGCGATGTACCTTCTTTACATGGTTGGCAAAATCTGCTTCGGTCCGCTCCGCGAACCCGAAGACCACCACGCGCACGAAGTTCTTCCAACGGATCTTTCCCGCCGCGAGATCTGGACCCTGATCCCCCTCGCTGTCGGATGTCTCGTCTTCGGACTCAAGCCGGTCTACTTGCTGGATGCAATCTCCGATCCGATCAACCAGACCGTGACCGCCGCGTTCTCGCATGACACGCAGCCACGCCCAGAACACCACGAAGAACACGCGCTGATCAACAGCACGCTCGAAACCTTGACGGAGGCCACGCCATGATCGAGAAACTCGCCTTCGTCCTCCCAGAAATCATCCTCTTCATCGGGACCTGCCTCGTCATGGTCACCGGTCAATGGCCAGTCCGCGCCATCCGCAGCTTCACGCCCTGGATCTGCGCCGTCGCCATCTTCACCGCAGGGATGGTCGCGACCACCACCGCGTCCGATCCCAACGCCCTCTTCCCGAACCTGATCCCCTACGCGAAGTTCATCATCGCCGCCGTCGCGCTGCTCCTGCTCGTGAACCTCACAGGCACCGTCGACCGCGAGCTCGAAGAAGATGTCGACAAGGGACTCCCCTTCCTCCCCATCCGTTCCAACGGCGGAGAGTTCTACGCGTTCTTCATGTTCTCCATCACCGGACTCATGCTCACCGCATCCGCCGATGACCTGATCTGGCTCTTCCTCGCCCTCGAACTCACCTCCCTCCCGACCTACATCATGGTCGCGATCTCTACTCACAAAAATGCTTCCCGCGAGGCCGCGGTCAAGTACTTCTTCCTCGGCGCACTCGGTGCCGCGATCTTCCTCTACGGATTCGCCCTCATCTATGGCGCCGCGGGTTCAACCAACATCGCCGACATCGCATCCGTCTTTGCGCGCGACGGCCTCGGTACCATCGGACTCGCAGGCGTTCTCCTCGCGTTGCTCGGGATGGCATTCAAGATCGCCGCATTCCCAATGCACTTCTACACCCCCGATGTCTACCAAGGCGCCGCAAGCCCCGTCAGCGCGATGCTCGCGTTCGTCCCCAAGACCGCAGGGTTCATCGGGATCATGCTCATCGCCGCGACCGTCGGATGGAACGAATCGGGTCACCTCCCAGCAACCGTCGAGTCCATGCTCTGGATCATGGCGGCCCTCACCATGTTCGTGGGAAACACCCTCGCCCTCCTCCAGAACTCCGTCAAGCGCATGCTCGCGTACTCCTCCGTCGCCCACTCCGGATACATGCTCGTCGGGATCCTCGCAGGTCCAGGTGAAGCTGGCGCACCGTTCTACCGCAACGGCCTCGCCGCCGTCCTCTTCTACCTCCTGTGCTACGGCGTCATGAGCGTCGGCGTCTTCGCCGTCCTCGGAGCCATCGAAAAGAAAGACTCAAAGGGCAACCGCCAAGACGCCGACGACATCGAAGACCTCCGTGGTCTGTGCAAGACCCATCCCCTCCTCGGATGGACCGTCGTCGTCTGCGCCCTCTCGATGCTCGGATTCCCACCCCTCCTCGGATTCATCGGGAAGCTCGGTCTCTTCGCATCGGGCATCAGCGCCGGTCAGTACCCAATCGTCATCATCCTCGGCATCAACTCCGCGATCGCCGCCGTGTACTACCTGCGTCTGGTCGCCGTCGCGTACCTCGACAAGGGAGACAACAAAGCACCATCAACCATCACCCTCTCGCCATACGCCTCCCGCCGCATTGCCGGGGCGTGCTCCGCGATCGGTGTCGTCCTGTTGCTGCTCGTTTCCCAGCCGCTGGTCAACGCCGCCCTCCGCGCCGCGAGTTTCAACGCGCCGGACGCTGCACACCAAGCATCGCTCGACACCAACCACGCATTGATTGACCCAACAGACCACAGCGAACACGAATGAACACCCTCCTCCTAACAACCCTCGCAAGCGACGCCGCCACGATCCCCGCTGATCCCGCGACCGTCGTGTTCTTCTCCGTCGCCGGGATGATGGCCCTCCTCACCCTCACCGTCCTCGAGATCGTCCTCGGCATTGACAATGTCGTCTTCATCGCAATCCTCACCGACAAACTCCCCGAAAAACAACAACCCAGAGTCCGCACCATCGGACTCCTCCTCGCGATGGTCATGCGCCTCATCCTCCTCGGACTCGCGTACTGGATCGTCAAACTCACCGAACCCCTCTTCACCGTCCTCGATCGACCAATCTCCGGAAAATCACTCCTCCTCATCGGAGGCGGACTCTTCCTCATCTTCAAAGCCGTCCTTGAACTCCACCACCTCGTCGAAGGCGATGGTGAACACAAGAACGATCCGCACACCCGCCCAGGTCTCAAAGCCTCAGGTACGACGGTTGCCAAGGTCCTCACCCAGATCATCCTCCTCGACCTCGTCTTCTCTCTCGACTCCGTCATCACCGCCGTCGGGATGACCACCAACTACTACATCATGGCCACCGCCGTCATCATCGCCATCATGGTCATGATCGCCTTCGCTTCACCCATCGCCAGCTTCGTCAACAAGCACCCATCCATGAAAAACCTCGCCCTCGCGTTCCTGGTCCTGATCGGCGTGCTTCTGGTCGCCGAAGGCATCGGCGAACACTTCAACCGAGGCTACATCTACTTCGCGATCGTCTTCGCATTCGTGCTCGAAATGATCAACATGAAAACAGACAAGCACCAAACGAAAAAACGCAAAGCCGCTGCAAAATCAAACTGATCGAGACATGGAATCTACGAAGGATTGATCGCCATCACCTTGTGCGGCCCGATCCCCTCGATGTCAAACTCATCGCTCTCAAACCCAAACCCGTACCGCTCATAAAACCCATACGCCACCCGACGAGCGTTGCACCAGATCAGATCGTTGTGCCGCGCCCACGCGTGCGCCATCCCAAACACAAGCACCGCACCCCCCGCGCCGGTCCCGCGCGCCTCCGGATGCGAAGCCATCCCCCGGATCCGCCACGCCATCATGTCTGACCCGGGTTGACCATCAGGAAGTGGATCACGCATCACCGTCATGATCGCAAGAATGTTCCCCGTGTCATCGCACCGCGCCCCGACATGGAAACTTGTGTCCAAATCATCATGATCCATCCCCACCTGCTCAATCGTCAGCGTCGGACGCAGCACCGACTGGCGCAGCGGATAGGTCTCTCTCGCGTCGATCAGTTCAGCTCTAAACATCTTGCGACAACGCCTCCAAGAACGCATCCCCAAACGCATCGAGCTTCGCTTGCCCGATCCCCTTCACCCGCAGCATCTCGTTGCGATTGGTCGGCCGATCCTTCACCAGCGCCCGGAGCGTCGCATCCGAGAATACGACATAGGGAGGCACGCCCCGTTCTTGCGCGATGCTCGTCCGCAACCCACGAAGCCGTTCAAACAACACCCGCTCATCCATATCCAAGACGATCGCCTCGCGTCCAGACTTCCGGCCCCGCACCCGCTCCTTGCTCGCCGACCCCGTCCCGATCGGATTGCTGAGGACAATATCCCCAACCCCCTTCATCACCGACACCCCAAGCTCCCCAAACCGCAGCGTCTCAAACCGATCTTCAATCACCCGCTCAAGCGCACCCATCGAAATCAACTGGTCGAGGTACATCGAGAGCTGCGCCTTTGAATACGACCCCAATAGCCCGTGGACCGCAAGCTCATCGTGTCCCCTGCTCAGAACCTTCTCGCCCTTGCTCCCGCGCGCCACATCACACACATGCGCCGCGCCGTACCGCTGCCCAGTCCGCGCGACGACCGACATCAGCACCTGCGCCACCTTTGTCGAATCCAGTTCAACTTCCGTTTCCCCAAGACACACATCGCACGCCTTGCATCCGTCATCAGGATCGATCGCAAGCTCTTGACCGAAGTACTCACTCAGTGCTTTGTGCCGGCACCCCATCGACGCGATCATCGTCCGCATCTCACGGATGAGTCTGAGTTGTCCTGCAGGATCCGTGCCAGATTCCTCCGCACCAAACCCGATCAGCCGTTCCCATCGCCCCGCATCGCTCGGCGAATACAGCAGCAAGCACTCCGCAGGCTCCCCATCCCGACCCGCGCGCCCCGTCTCCTGCTGATACGCCTCCACACTCTTGGGCATCGTCGCATGGACAACCAATCGCACATTGCTCCGATCGATCCCCATCCCAAACGCGACCGTTGCGACCACCACATCAAGCGTTTCATTGAGAAACGCCTGCTCAACCGACATCCGCTTCTTCTCGCTGAGCCCCGCGTGGTACGCATCCGCATCCAGGTTGTGCTCAACAAGCTCCTGCGCCAGCGTCTCCGTGTCTTTCCGGCTCAAGCAGTACACAATCGTCCCGCCGCTGTCGCCCACACTCCGGTGTCTCCGCACCGCTTCAGCGATCTGGTCCGCCGTCTTGTTGCGTGATTGCACCCGGTAGCACAGGTTCGGTCGATCAAAGGTCCCGACCAACACCTCCGCATCCACCAGCCCGAGTTGTTCGACGATGTCATCTCGCACGCGTGGCGTCGCCGTCGCGGTAAACGCCTGCATCCCGATCCCCGGCGCGACCGCCCGCAGTTCCTTCATCCGACGAAACTCGGGACGGAAATCATGACCCCACTGCGAAATACAGTGCGCCTCATCAATCGCGATCCCCCCGAGCCGGCCCGCATCATGCAGCGAAGCAAGGATCGTCTTGAATCCCGGAGTCACCAACCGCTCCGGAGCCGCGAAGATCAGGTTGATCGATCCATCAAACGCTTTGGTGATAATCTCGCGTGCTTCCTCAGGTTCAACCCCAGAGTGGAGCGCCGCCGCCCCGTACCCATTGAGTTCCAAACCCCGGACCTGATCCCGCATCAACGCAATCAAAGGCGACGCCACAATCGTCACCTTCCCCGTCACCAGCGCCGGAACCTGATAGCACAAGCTCTTCCCGCCACCGGTCGGGAGCACGGTCAAACAGTCCCGCCCCTCGACCCCAGCGTTGATCGCAAGCTCCTGCATCGGACGCAGCGAATCAAACCCCCACACCCGATGAACCGCTTGGGCAATCAATGGATCAGAAACAGATGTCCGCGAGTCGGTAGGCATAGAGCGAGTATATTGAATCCGCCCCAATCAATGCAGAAACACTTAAAAAACAACCCGTAAAAAAACAAACGGGCCGCCCGAAGGCAGCCCGTTCTGAGTCAGATCGAGTCGTGAAACTCGTAAAATCTTAGCGGCGACGACGGCCAGCAAGCAGACCAGGAACCATCAGCACGAGTGCGGTCGATGGAGCAGGAATGGTTGCGATCGCGAAGCTGATCAGCATCTGGTCCGAGCCACCATTGGTGGACTGGTCCCAGAGGAGCGAAGTCAGGTTGCTGCCTGATGCCACGATCATACCACCGGTCTGGATGATTGGACCGATCGAGTTGGTGAGGATGTTCCCTTCTTGGATGCCGAAGCCCTGCTCGTAATCGCTTGCAGCGACCGAGACATCGAGCGAGTCATCAAAGTCCCACACGGATGCACCGAAGAGCGTCTGTGGGGTGACATCACCTGGGTTGCCAACGAAGATCATGATGGATGCGACCGAGCGATCGAAGGTCAGCGAGCTGAGCCCTTCGAGTCCACCGCGGAACGAGATCGACTGCATCGAGCCGGCATCGAAGCTGCTGGAAACCACGGAATCCGATGAGAGTTCCATGGTGTTGAAAGTGACGCCCACGGAACCAGCCATGCCGGTTGCGGAGCCCGATTCGGTTGACAGGCTTGACCAGCTTACAGTTTCGTAGCTGAGGCCATTGTGATTAATCACATCTGCCATAGCGGGAGCGCATACGAGCAGTCCGGCGATTGCACTAACTTTGTAATTCATTCTTCATCCTCCAAGATTATTGAGCGGCCTAAACGCAAGAGGCATGGCCGCAGACCCTAGTAAGATGCGCCATAATCTGGGGAATACAACTCAATCACTTACAATTTTATCGAACGGCCCGAAAACCAATCGAAAACCCCATTCTTACACAAAAAACGGGCACCCATGACAGGTGCCCGCGAAAGGTATCTTGAGTTTCGAATCCATCCATCAAGGACAGATATGACCGGCGACTCTTACCGGCGACGACGACCCGCAAACGCTGCTGGAAGAAGCAGGGCAAGACCGGTCGAAGGTGCAGGGATCGTCGCAGGAACGATCGCGAAGGTGATCAGGGTCTGATCCGTACCAGCACTCGTGGACTGGTCCCAAGCGAGTGAATTGAACTCGCCGTTGGCCATCAGCACACCACTCTGGTGGGTTGCAGGCCCGATCAGGTTCGAAAGGAGGTTGCCTGCGGAAACCGCAAGGCCTGGTGTTCCTTCACTATCAGCAAGTGAAAGCTCAACACCTTGGTCAAAGGTCCAGATCGCGGCACCGAGCTGGGTGAAGCTCGAGGTGTCGTTTGGTGATCCAATAAGGACCAGAACCGAGCTGACCGCACGGTCAAAGGTCAGCATGGACTGGCCGATCGACCCGCCCATGATGGTCAGGGCATCAGAAACGCCGTTCTGGAAGCTGAGTGCGTCAAACCCGGAATCGCCGTTGTAGTTGTTTGATACGAGTGAGTCGGTGGTGATGTCGACGGTCTCGAAAGTGACCCCGACGCCGCCAGCAGTGCCTGATGCTGAGTTGGAAGTGCTGGAAACGCTCGACCAGTTGATCGTTTCGTAGCTCACGCCGTTGTATTCAACGAGGTCAGCAACCGAAACAGAACTCAAACCAGCAAGTGCAACGCCATAGAGTACAAACTTCATCTCTATCTCCTTATGAACTGTCTTGTTCATCTCTTAAGTTTCTTCTGGACAACGCCAAACGGGCCTGTCGTCACCCCAACTATGACCTATTTCAGCAGACATGCAAGACAATTGTGGAGAATTTGATGCTCGTAAATAGTTATGGGTTCAGCACATACGAATCTTCTGGGTGTAAAATAGCAATCAATTCGCCCTCACTGTTCGAAAAGCCCTATTTTAGAGCTATTCTAAGATAAGACCGATAAACGACACGGAGAACCGAGATGACCGACCAACCCAAGTGCCCATTCATGACCACCGCAGACGGTGCCCCCATCGCCCGCCAGCACGCGCTGACCGCCGGACCACGAGGCCCAGTCCTCATGCAGGATGTAGCCCTCCTTGAGCAGATGCAGCATTTCAACCGCGAACGCATCCCCGAACGCGTCGTCCACGCCAAGGGCTCCGGTGCCTACGGCACCCTCACCATCACCCACGACATCTCCAAATACACCAAAGCCGACATGTTCTCGGAAGTGGGCAAGAAGACCGACCTCTTCCTCCGCTTCTCCACCGTCGCCGGAGAACGCGGAGCCGCAGACGCCGAACGCGATGTGCGTGGATTCGCAATCAAGTTCTACACCAACCAAGGCAACTGGGACCTCGTCGGGAACAACACCCCCGTCTTCTTCATCCGCGATCCGTATAAGTTCGCCAACTTCATCCACACCCAGAAGCGCGACCCAAAGACCAACCTCCGCAACAACGACATGCAATGGGACTTCTGGTCCCAGTGCCCAGAGTCGCTCCATCAGGTTACCATCCTGTTCTCGGACCGAGGACTCCCCGCGTCCTACCGCAACATCAATGGGTATGGCTCCCACACCTACTCCTTCATCAACAAAGACAACCAGCGCGTCTGGTGCAAGTTCCACTTCAAAACCAACCAAGGCATCGAGAACTGGATGGACGAACGCGGAGCTGAGACCATCGGACAAGACCGCGAATCCCACCAACGCGACCTCTTCAACGCCATCGAGAAGGGCGACTTCCCAAGCTGGTCCGTCAAGGTTCAGATCATGACCCAAGAGCAAGCGGACGAGCACCAGTGGAATCCATTTGATCTCACCAAGGTCTGGCCGCACGCTGACTTCCCGCTCCACGAAGTCGGTCAGATGGAACTCAACAAGAACCCCGAGAACTACCACGCGGAAGTCGAGCAAGCCGCGTTCAAACCATCCAACTTCGTCCCAGGCATCGGACCAAGCCCAGACAAAGTACTCCAAGCACGCCTGATGTCATACGCCGACACCCACCTCCACCGCCTCGGTGTCAACCACCACCAGATCCCCGTCAACGCCCCGCGATGCCCCGTCATGCACACCATGCGCGACGGACAAGGTGCGACCGCAGCAAACTACGGCGGAGCGACCAACTACTGGCCATCCACCCGCTCCGATGCCGTCAACCCAGACGAGAAGTTCCACGATCCCGCATGGGACCTTGGGAACTCCATCGTCGACCGCTACGACTCTACCGTGGATCACGACGACTACACCCAGCCGGGCAACCTCTACCGCATGTTCGACGAAGGACAACGCGACCGGCTCACCACCCGCATCGCGGGAGTCCTCGGAGACGCACGCGAAGAAGTCCAGATGCTCCAGCTCTGCCACTTCTTCCGCGCTGATCCAGACTACGGCCAGCGCATCGCGACCAAACTCGGGGTCGATGTCAGCAAGATGATGCCCGGCGCGACCCACGACCAACAACCTGTGGACGCAACCCGCAACACCTGATCGATCCGATCAGCACAAATCAAATCCATCGAGCACCCGTCCAAGCGGGTGCTCTTTCTTTTTGGATTCCACACAGAGAACCATCCCCGTTCGAATACGATTGAACATGCTCGACAACGACCGACAGATCATCAACCAAGCCCTCGCCCACGCAACCAACTCCTGCGGCCTCGACGGCGCACTGGAGACCTCCGCTCAACTCGCATCCCTCTGTGCAAGCACAAACGATGAGACGGAGCACCCCGCGTGGGGCCAAGCCGCTAAACAAATCGCGTCGATGAGCACAGCGGATATCGCGGATCTCATCCGCGTCGGGACCGCACGCTTCCACCTGCTCAACAAAGCGGAGCAGCTCAACATCATCCGCGTGAACCACCAACGCGAGCGCGACTGCACCCCGGATCATCCGCGTGCCGAGTCTATTGATGAAGCGATGTCGAAACTCAAAGCCGCGGGATGCTCGCAGGAACGGATCCTTGAGCTGCTCAATGATCTGGACATCCAGCCCACACTCACCGCGCACCCAACCGAGACCAGACGGCGCACAATCCTCGACAAGCAAACCGATCTCGCCCGCTGCATCATCAAGCTCCGCGATCCCGACCTCACCCAGCGCCAGCGTGACGAAACAACCGAAGAAATGGATCGCATCATCGCGATGATGCTTATGACCGACGAGATCCGCGCCCAGCGCCTCGGAGTCACCGACGAAGTGAAGAACGGCGTCTACTTCCTCGCGACCACGATCTGGGAAACCGTCCCCAGACTCTTCCGCGACATCGCCTACGCATCCGCGCGCACCTTTGGCCCAGAGCACACCAACATCGTCGCCAACGACCTCCCCGCGATCATCCGCTACCGCAGCTGGATCGGAGGCGACCGCGACGGGAACCCATTTGTCACCGCACAGGTCACCAAAGACACACTCGCGCAGATGAACGCCGCCGCGCGTTCACTCTGGGACAAAGAACTCGCCGATCTTCGCCACATCCTCTCCGTCTCAACCCGACGCGCGGATCTGGGAACCGAAATCCACGACGCGATCCAGAACGACATCCAATGGATCACCGATCAGGAGCACTACGCGCAGCGCCGCTTCGAACCCATCCGCGTCCGCATCGCGCAGATGCGTGCGCGCCTTGCATCTGATGTCTCTTACACCGCGGCGTTCCTTCTCGAAGACCTCCAGATCATCCGCCGAGCGTTGCACACCGCAGAGCTGATCGGTCCCGCAGAAGACGGCCCGCTCTCAAACGCAATCATCCGCGCCCGCGTCTTTGGTTTGCATCTGGCAACCCTCGACATCCGTCAACACTCCGAAGTCCACAACGCCGCGGTCGCCGAACTGCTCTCGTTTGCGGGAGTCTGCGAGAACTACGAACAGCTTTCTGAACACGCCAAACTCGAGATCCTCCGCCGCGAGCTCACCAGCGTCCGCCCGCTGGTTCCAGTGGACACCCAGCTCTCCGCGCCAACAAGCGAACTCCTCGCAACCATGCATGTCGTGCGCGATGCGGTGATGCGCGAGCCAGACTCGATCCGCTCATGGGTCATCTCCATGACCCACCATGTCTCGGACATGCTCGCGGTCCTGCTGCTGATGAAAGAGACTGGGCTCTATAGACCCGCGATCCACAGCACGCCCGCGGTCAGCATGATCGATGTCGTCCCGCTCTTCGAAACCATCGAAGACCTCCAACGCGCCCCGGAACTGATGGACGAAACCCTCGCGGACCCCGCGTTCCAGACACACCTGACCGCCGTATGCAATGGACGCGCGATTGAGCAAGAGATCATGCTCGGATACTCCGACTCCAACAAGGACGGCGGCTTCCTCATGGCCAATGTGGCACTCGCGATCGCACAACGCGAAATCGCAGAGGTCTTCACCAAGCACAGCGTAAGCCTCCGCTATTTCCACGGCCGAGGTGGCACCATCGGACGAGGAGGAGGCCGCGCCGGACGAGCCATCCTCGCAGCACCACAAGGCGCCCGCACCGGCCGCCTCCGTTTCACAGAACAAGGCGAAGTCATCACCTTCCGTTACGCCCTCCCAGACATGGCCCGCCGACACCTTGAGCAAATCGTCAACGCATCGCTCATCGCCTCATCGGGAACCGTCACAAGCCAGCACAATCCACAACTCGAATCCATCGCGATGGGACTCGCATCCACAGCACGCGACGCGTACCGCTCGCTGATCGACGATCCCGACTTTTGGCCATGGTTTGTCGCCGTCACCCCCATCGAGCACATCGGATCAATGCCCATCGCGTCGCGCCCCGTCTCACGCGCCTCAGGAAGCGCCCTCACCTTCGACCGGCTCCGCGCCATCCCCTGGGTCTTCTCGTGGGGACAAATGCGTGCACTGGTCCCGGGATGGTACGGCATCGGAACCGCGCTCAGCGCCGCAACCGATGAGCAACGAGAATCACTCAGATCGTCGGTCAACAACCCATTCATCTCCACAGTTCTGGAAAATGCCTCTCAAGAAATGGCGCGAGCAAGACTCCCCATCCTCCGGCGCTACGCACTGGCCGCACCCAATGGCGAAACAATCTATGCGCGCATCGAATCAGAGTATCTCAACACCAAAGCCCAGATTCTCGAGATCACAGGACACAAGACCCTCATGGACCACGCCCCGGTCGTCGCGCTATCCATCAAGGACCGGAACCCCTGGACCGACATCCTCAACCTCTCGCAGATCGAGCTCCTGCAACGATACGCCAAAGCCTCCGAATCCGATCAGCCCGCCCTCAAAGCCGTGATCCAAGCCAGCATCAACGGCATCGCCGCCGCGATGCAATCCACCGGATAATCACCACCCAATCAAATCGTGTGCGAGTTTCAAGACTCAGTCTGGTTTGCACAACCCATGCTGCATAATCAGATGCGCATGCAGTGGGGGGTACTTCATCAAGAACCGGTACCCAACAAAGTCCTTGCCCTTCCAGCCCAGCCGATCGTACACGCTGTCGATGATCTTCGGATACTCCATCAACAAAGGCGTCGCCACCACAGGGGGATACGACCCAATGTTCTGCACAGTCTCAGACAACGGCAGCTGCGTGAGCTCAGATTCCGTCACCTTCGTCGAGTCCCCACTAAAGAACGCGTGCGCATACACCTTTGGATCAAACGCAAAAGCAAAGTCCTTGTGCACCTGCAGATCACACATCAACCATTCCGTAGGCACACTCACCGGGAGCGCATGCTCACCAAACTCGTTTTGCTCGTCGCGATACTTGCTCGCAAACCCACGGATGTACTCCCCGAACACCCACGACTGAAGCCCACGATTCCCCACCGGACCCGGACGCAGCATGTACCGCGTCACCCCCCCCAGCCGGTTCTCCTGAAACTCCGGAGTCGGGACCGTGCTGAACTTCGACATCAGCATCAACTCATCCGTCTCCGAACATGCCGGGTCAATCGGTTGAGGACGAGGCCCATCCCGGACCGTCCCGTCATCGTTGTACGAGAACCGCCAGAACAACGGGATCCCCGTGTTGGATCGCAACCGACGCACATCCATCAGCCCGCCCACACTCGCGGTATCGATCATCGAAGGATCATCCGCGTTGGGCGCGATGAAGAACGACGCAAACCGCAGCCGCGCCTGCACACCCCAGATGGCGCTGTTCCCCTGATACGCCATCTTCCGCGTCGCGTGCAGATGCTCAGGGGACACCTTCTCCGGCGTCCCGCTCGTCAGCGCCAGCTGAAGCGTCGACCGATCCCCAAGATGGATCCGCACCACCTCATCGAAATCCTCGAACGCATCGCGAGCCGCATTGAGCACCGATTCCGGCGCACCCTTGACTTCAAATGCAGACAGCACCGTCTCGATCCCGGTATGCCCAGGAATATTCGGGATCATCTGGTGCGGCTCAGGCACAAGGATCATCCGCGAAACCTTCCACGCAAGATTCTTGTTGATCTTGAACCGACGAGAAATATCCTGAGGCCGACTCGGATCCGCATCCACCGCACTCAAAAGCTGCGTCATCGCCCCCCGTATCCCCTGATACGCCCGATCCATATCCTCATCAAACTTGGTCGCCGTCTCGGTCATCAGTCACCCATGGTTGGTATTTGTACGGAATTACGCCCTGTTTCAGACACTAGGGGCAGGTCAACAAACGAGTATACAACCAAAAAAGAATTTCGTCAATCTTCCCCTGGGAAAGTTGACGGGAAATATATTCTGTGGTACAGTCCCAGAACTACCCGGGTGTTTCTCAGTCGATGCACCCAAAATCACACCCTTCTCGGAGAGGCAGCACAAATGAAAAACACCATCACCATGCTCGGAGCCGCAGCACTCGTGGCAGCATCAGCTAACGCAGCAATCGTTCAAGTTGACATCATGGGCACAGTTGACTTCGGCAGCGTCCCCAACGGGCAATGGGCAGGCGCCAACTCAGGCGACACCGTCGTCCAGAGCTTCCAACTCGATTCAAACAACTTCGTAGACAGCGGCAACTTCCCAGTTCGCGGCTACGAAGTCATCGCCTCATCATTCAGTCTGACAATCGATGGCAATACCGCAGGCATGGCCAACCCATACCCCAACGGCTGGACGCCATACTTCGTCGTCCGCAACGACGACCCAGCAGTGGACGGCTTCTTCATGACCAACCACATCGACGGATTCGAAGAAGGCATCTTCACCGATGAAGCTGCCAACATCGACCCAACCTTTGGTGCGATCTTCAAGGTCACCTACGAGCAAGAACGCCTCGACTCCCTCGACATCCTCGGCGCTGTTGGCACCTACGACTTCTCTGGTCTCACCTCATTCAACTGGGGTCTGTCGGACAGCTCATTCCAACCAATGGGATTCATCTTCGACCAGTGGACCATCTCAGTCGTCCCAGCACCAGCGTCACTCCTCGCTGTCGCACCACTCGGACTGATGGCTGGCCGCCGTCGCCGCTAATCAAGATTCTCTCGATCAAATCATCGCACGCTATAGTTTTCTATGCTGCATGATACTCGATCGGAAAAACGCCCGGCACAACACGGGCGTTTTTCATGCGCCCACTCTACACAACACCACCCCAGCCACAATGACTATCCTAGAAACAAACACAAAGAACCAATCAAACGGAATCTCGCCATGCCCCGCCTCAATGACAAAGTCGCACTCATCACCGGAGCCGCCCAAGGCATCGGACTCGCCATCGCACGCGAGTTCCACAACCAAGGCGCCACCGTCATCCTCACCGACCTCAACGAATCCCAGAGCGCCACGCACGCAACGGATTTGGGAGATCGAGCAGAGTCCATCCAACTCGACATCCGAGTCGAATCTGAGTGGCAGCGCGTCATCACACACATCCGCTCCAAATACAACCATCTTGACATAGTTGTCAACAACGCCGCGATCACAGGGTTCGATCAATCCCCACAGCCGCACGATCCAGAACACGCCACGCTCGAAGAATGGCGCCGCGTCCATGAAACCAACCTCGACGGCACCTTCCTCGGATGCAAACACGCCATCGCCGCCATGCGATCCAACCCCAAGACCATCGGCTCCATCATCAATCTCGGATCCCGCTCAGGAGTGGTGGGGGTCCCCCGCGCCGCCGCGTACGCATCAAGCAAAGCCGCGATCCGCAACCACACCAAGTCCGTCGCGCTCTACTGCGCCGAAGAAGGACTCAACATCCGCTGCAACACCATCCAACCCGCCGCGATCCTGACACCAATGTGGGAACCCATGCTCGGAGACGGACCAGACCGCGAAGCAAACATCGCGAAGTTCGTCGCTGGGACTCCTTTGAATCGCTTCGGCACCGTCGAAGAAGTTGCTTCCATCGCCGTCTATCTTGCGAGCGACGAATCCGCCTACACCACCGGCGCGGAGTTCAACCTCGACGGCGGAATGCTCGCGGGAACCGCAACACCTCCCGCGCCAGCAAAGTAACGAGATCAAGTTCATCAGCCGTTCTGAATCGACAAGATGTACGCCGTCAATCCCGACAAGAACATCTGCACCGAGATCGCGACCATCAGCATCCCCATCACCCGCTCAAGCGCCACCAATCCGCGCTGACCCAGCCGGCCCGCGAGCCGCTCACCGAGCAGCAAGACACCCGCCGCGCCAGCCCACGCGATGCACACCGACCCCACCCAGGTCTCGGGAGATCCAACCCCGTTCTCCGATCCGCCGCTCCCCATCAGCATCACCATCGCAAGAGCCGAAGGCCCCGCAAACAAAGGCACCGCCAGCGGCACAATAAACGGCTCGCTCATCTCCTCCGATTCCATGCTCAGCTTAATACTCGGAAAGATCATCGGAAGCGACAACAACATCAGAATCATCGCGCCCGCAATCGTCAGCGCCGACTGCGAAATATGCAGCAGCTCCAAGACATACCGACCAAGGAACAAGAAGGTAATCAACGCGATGAGCGCAAACACCAGTTCACGAACCAAGACCTTGGTCCGCCGTTCCTTCTCAACACGCGACAAAATACTCGCAAACAGCGGGATCAACCCGATCGGATCAATGATAAAGAACAGCAGCACAGCGTTGGAGATCATGCCCAACTCTAGCCCCTATCCCCCAGCACTCGCTACTCACCAACCACCGTCTCGCCCTTAATCTCGACCAAAAACTCGGGAGAGATCAGCCCCTTCACCTCCACCATCGTGAGACATGGTCGTCAATAGCCATTCTTCATCTCGCAATCAGCTCCGGAACTGTCTGGAGTTCAGTTTTTGGTTCGCTAAGTTCCGGACCTTCTTGCTTGCCCCTCGCTCAGAAAATGCAATCAAATCGTCTCTATCCATTCCATCGATCAAGTAGTTGACAACCTCCGCTTGGTGCCTGCCACCAGCATCTTTCAATAATGATTCGCGTATTCTACTAGACCACGGCTCTTTGTAGCATCGTCGCAACGCAGCCATTTCTACGGCGAGTGATTCAAACCCATCAGCGACGACAAGCCTTGAAAGATACTCAAACTGCGAGTCGGTCAGAGACACATACCACCCACGAATGAGCAGGTGCAACAACGTTCTTTGGGGGATCTCATCTTGGTGTCTATGCAGCCAGAGGAGTTGGTAAAACTCTTTGTCAGTCAAATCATCACGCGTTGAGAGCCATTCTTGAAGATGGCCCCAGCGATAATGCTCGCGATTGTTGTCAGCTTCAGCATCCGGATCATCACGAAGTGTTCGCACAGCATCCTGATAGCAATGCAACTGATCCTTGAACTCAGGTTCAGTCAGCATCCCCCAGCGAATCCACTCAATGCAATATCCCAAAATCTCAAGCTCGGCATCGAGTTTGATCTCCTCTGGAGTAAGCGGGCCAATCGAGTTTGTGTATTCGTAATTCAAACAGTCCGCTCCAAAATCGGCCAAAACCATCACGCATCCGTATTCGAATGCAGCGCAAAGTAGTTCCCCTCCGAATCCTCAATCAACACCCGGAACCCATGAGGCCCGATCGCGTGCACATCCAGAAGCACCTTCCCCCCAAGCTCCGAAACCAGTTTCGACGCCTCCCGGATCCGCCCATCAGTATTCAGATACACCAAAGGCACCCCCTTGCACGACTTCCCAGAAGACGAAACCGCCGCCTCCCCCTCCCGAGGCACAAGACACCCACCATTCCCATCCTCATGCGACAACACCGCAAACTCGATCTCCCCCATCGATTCCCGATGACAAGACACCCCCAGCACCCCCTCATAAAAAGCACACGCGCGTCCAAGATCATCCACAGGGATATCCATCCACACAAACCGGTTCTTCTCGCTGTTGTAGTCAGACATGCTTCAATCTCCGTTCGAGTATCGTTGTTCTATGCGTTTGGCGGCACCCGCTTTGCCCATTACTTCAATCAATCCACGAATATCCTCGAATGTCTTTCGTTTCACAAACCTATGTACGATCCGTTCGACAGATGGATCATCCGCGAGATGTTCGTAAAAAGATACTCCCGCGGAGTTCCACAGATCCTTCTCTTCCTGATCAAAGCACCACTGTGCAAACGCGAAGCATCGTCCAAGAAGATCATCATTGGAATCTCTCGCAGCATCCTCAACGAGTCCACGGATAGTGCCAAACGCGAGATAGATCGAGAACTCGCTTTCCCATTCCTCTCGCTCCTCTGGGATCAACTCGATGAGTTTATTTTTCCAGTCTTCCATTCTTGTAGTATATAAAAAAGCGGAAGTGTGTACCTGTTGGAAATCGTAAATGCATGCTATAATCGGCTATGGCCGGGTGGTGAAATTGGTAAACGCGGGCCCTTGTCAGTCGCATTCATTGAGTGCGTCCGATCATGGGTCTGGGCTAACGCTCTTGCGGGTTCGAGTCCCGTCCCGGCTACTTTTCCATGTTCTTTAGTTCAGTGATCGTAAACAGCTTGCCACAATCATCGCAAATCTTGTCGCCAGTCTGTGCGCCCATGATTCGTTCTTTCGAGAGGTTCCTGTGTTCGCACTCGCCCTTATCAGGAAAGCCCTCGGCCGGCTTGGGCTTGTTCAGGGCGTGACGCATGGCATCTTCCCACTCCACACCATCAGCTTTGAGTGTCTCGGGCGTTGGCCCCGGCTTCTTCTGATCCGATTTCTTGTTGCTCATTTTTACCTTCGCTCTCGTCGCTTGCTGCCCAAAGCTCGTGTCCCTTGTACTTCGCCGCATTAGGTTGTTCAATGCTCAGGGTTGCACCATTGTGTTCAAGTTTGCCGTCAAGCCCTGATAGCTTCTTCTTCTTGCCATTTGCTTTAAGGCCGTCGTGAGTGTAAAGACAGGTGGCACCGTGAAGCAACGAAGTTGCGGCAATGATTGAATCACAAGTGTCTATATTGTGCTCTCTGATCAACTTTGCTGCTAGGTTAGATTCTCGGGAAGTAACTGCTCTGCGAAGTATATACGAGTTTCTAAAAAACTCATCTATCGCCCGCACTTGATTCGCTCGTTCTTCTTCAGATAAATCGCCCTTAGTTAGCTTACACGCTTCAGCAACCGTGATCTCGGAAACAAGTATTCTCACAAGTCCTGCTTGCGCATCAGATAACACAGGTTCAATCTCAGGACCCCACTTCCTGTGTTCCTGAATAGCATCAATAACGATACAAGTGTCCAGAGCATAAATGGGAACTTCTTCAGTCACTTTCCCCCCTAAGTTCATCGACGAAGTCCGCAGAGTCTTGGCCATCGGTTATGTTTATCCGCATGTTTCGCAGGTCCATCAGACTCGGCAAAACATCAGGAATGATCTCAAAATCATCTACAATAAGTTTGTGCGGTAAGCCATGTCGGTAAGTGATCATTCCATAAGCTGCGATCCCAGCCGGTGGGTGCAGTTCCCCGGATCTTGAGGGATCAAAGTTGCAGGCGATTAGATGATCGGTATCACGCTGTATGATCTGAAACTTTGATTGGTGCTTGCCGTCTCTCGGATCAACGGTTACTTGTCGCAATTTGCCGACGATCTCTCCATATTCGCAGTCCGGGTTTTCAACTGGTATCTGTAGTAACGCCTGAGCATTTCTGTCCAGATTGTGCGACAGAGTTATTCTGCTATCAACAGTGCCGTTAGAAATAGTGACAGATTTTGATCTGCCTATGACGTTTGAAATACCCTGAAATCGAATGACATCATCTCGTCCCCAGCCACGAGGCATGGAATCTGGGGCTCGTCCACCTGACAAGGCCCTGACCCCATCAAGAAACGGTGAAACTACATCCACCATTGATTGTGATTCCTGCAGGTGTCGGGGAAGTTCTGCCTCAAGTTTCATCTGTAATGGACTAGCCTTGCTGGCTTGAGTAACAAACCAGTTGTATCTTGGCTTGTGCGGTGCCCAGAGATTAGCGTCTACTGATTGGAGAGTTTCTGAAATAGCAGCGAGTGCGCGAGCGACATCCTTAGGATCGATCCGATCTTTCACTCCGTCGATTTGGATGGTGATTGATTGTTTTTCCATCATTAATCGATTCACTAACCAACCAGTTTTATAACGATTTTCATGCTGTTTGATACTCCGGCTCGCGGTACATCAGCCGCTTACCAACTGCACTTTCAACCGCTCGGCGTACACGCTCGCCGTCATGGATCTTGCGGGTATTGTACCTGAAATCGAACTCCGCCAAGTACCGGTGTAGATGCCTTTTGCTGACACTGTGATATACGCCGTACATGCCTCGTTTGATTATGGAGAACACCCCTTCTGCGGTGTTGGTGTGGGCATCGCCCCGCACATATTCTTTCGCTGAATGAGTCACCACTTGATGGCCTCCTGCAAACTCCGCACCAATCCCGCGATAGCTTGACATCTCGTCGGTCATAATCGCGGACTGGTTGTCTACAACCTCCCGAATCGCAGACTTTAGGGTCTTGGCGGTCACATCCGGCACTACGCGAGTATGAACCCTGCCTCCGCGCTCAACCATCCCGAAAACGGGAGTTTTCTTGGTGCCCCGCCCTCGTTTGTTGTTACCCTTAAATCTCGGCTTACCACCAATATAGGTCTCGTCACATTCGACGGTTCCAGACAACCGAACATTTTCCATATCTGCGAGTGCGAACCTGATTCGATGGAGCAAAAATAGGGCGGTCTTGTACGAAATGCCGGTTTCCCGTTCGATCTGCTTTGCGCTCACGCCCTTCTTAGACGAGCAGACACGCCAGAACGCATGGCACCAGCACCGAAGCGGGATACGGGTCTCAGCCATAACGGTCCCGGTACGGACGGTGTAGCGGGTGGAGCAGTCTCTACAACGCCACCGATAGTTCTTCTCGCGCCCGCCTGCTCGGTCTTTCATTGGATATACATCGACCGAACCGCACTCCGCGCAACAGGGGCAATCTCCCCAGCGAAGGTTCTCTAGGAATGCGACAGCCGATGCCTCGTCGGCGCATGCCATCGGTACATCCCGAACTACTTGGTTCTCGCTCTCGCCCGCTTTGGTTTGTTTCTTAGCCATGACATAATTGTACTTACTGGAAATTACATGTCAAGAGTAATCTAATCTATTTCCAACAGGTACACACTTCCGTAAAAAAGACACGGCCAAACGACCGTGCCTTGAAGATTCATGTGCTAATCGAAATCAAGCCAACTGCTTGCTCTCATTGAGTTTCTTCCGGATCACTGTATGCAGAATCCCGCCGTTCCGGAAATACTCAATCTCCACAGGCGTATCCACTCGGCACATCGTCACAAACTCGAAGCTGCTCCTATCCGGACGCGTCGCACGCACAGGCACATCACAGCGGGGCGAAAGATCCGCAGGCATCAGCACATCAAAGGTCTCGTCGCCCTTGATGCCCAAGCTCGCCGCGGTGTCGCCATTCTTAAACACGACCGGAAGCACACCCATAAACACCAGGTTGCTCCGGTGAATACGCTCGAAGCTCTCCGCGATCACGGCTTTCACCCCAAGCAGCAAAGTCCCCTTCGCCGCCCAGTCACGCGATGAACCCATCCCGTAATCCTTGCCCGCAACAACCACAAGCGTCGTCCCGGATTTCTTGTAATCCATCGCCGCGTCGTAGATGTACTCGACGGGCGCCGATGCAAGATCCTTACCCTTGGTAAAGTTCCGCGTCCATCCGCCTTCAGGCTGATTCCCGCTGACGAGGTCCGCCGCGATCTTGTTCTTGACGCGCACATTGGCAAAGGTCCCGCGCGTCATCACGCGGTCGTTCCCCCGGCGTGAACCGAACGAGTTGAAGTTGTTGACCGCAACACCCTGCTCGATCAGATACTGCCCCGCCGGAGTCTCAGGCTCAATCCGACCCGCAGGCGAAATATGATCCGTCGTCACCGAGTCACCCAGCAAGCACAGCACGCGAGCATCGGTGATCGCACCAAACCCGGGCGCCTCCTCCGTCATCCCCTCAAAGAACGGCGGATTCTGGATGTAAGTCGACTTCTCCTCCCAAGGGAACAACGCACTCTTGGACACAGGCACCGAGTTCCATTGCTCGTTCTCCGTGTACACCGCGCTGTACTTCTCTTCAAACTGCTGGCGCGTCACGCACGCCTTCACCGCGTCTTGCACCTCTTGATTCGTAGGCCAAATGTCCTTGAGGTACACATCCTTCCCATCGGGAGTCTGCGCGATCACGCCATGAGCGAGATCGATATCAACCGTCCCCGCGATCGCGTACGCGACCACAAGTGGGGGGCTCGCAAGGTAGTTGGCCTTGATCTCCGGGTGGATACGACCCTCAAAGTTCCGGTTCCCCGACAGCACCGAAGTGCACACCAGGTCCCCATCAACAATCCCCTGCTCAATCTCAGGAGGCAACGGCCCAGAGTTCCCGATACAAGTCGTGCACCCATACCCAACCGTGTAGAACCCGATCGCTTCCAGATCCACCGACAAGTTCGCCTTGTCAAAGTACTCGGTCACCACCTTCGAACCCGGCGCAAGCGAGGTCTTCACCCAAGGCTTCCGAGTCAACCCCAGCGCCCGCGCCTTGCGAGCAACCAATCCCGCCGCAACCATCACATCAGGGTTCGAGGTGTTCGTGCAACTGGTGATCGCCGCGATGACGACCGAGCCGTGCTTGAGGGTGACCTCTTGGCCAACCTGCTTCGGATGCGACGCTTCGGTAAGCACGATGTTGGAGTAGCCCGAGTCCTTGCACGCCTTCGCGTGTTCTTCCTTCGGAGGATTCACCGGACTCTCAGCACTCTGACCACCCTCACCCGCAAAGCCCGAAAGATCCACCGCTTCGCTCGGGGCCTTCTTCCCAAAGGTGTCCACCAAATCCTTCTGGAACTGGCTCTGCATTGAGGTCAACGAGATCCGATCCTGAGGACGCTTCGGTCCCGCAAGCGAAGGCACAACTGTTGAAAGATCCAACTCAATCGAGCTGGAGAACTCAGGGACGGGAGATTCCGGAGTCCAGAAGAACCCCGACGCCTTCGCCCACGCTTCAGTCAGCGCAAGCTCGTCCTCGTTCTTCGCCGTCAGCTTGAAGTATTCAATCGTCTTGTGATCGATCGGGAAGAACCCGCAGGTCGCGCCATACTCCGGGGCCATGTTCGCGATCGTCGCGCGGTCAGGAACGCTCAGTTCCGCCATGCCCTCACCAAAGAACTCAACGAATTTTTCAACCACACCATGCGCGCGAAGCATCTGCGTCACGGTCAACACCAAGTCGGTCGCCGTCGCGCCCTCAGGGAGCTTGCCCTTAAGCTTGAACCCAACCACCTCAGGCGTCAGCATGTACACCGGCTGACCACACATCACCGCTTCCGCTTCAATCCCGCCAACACCCCATCCAAGCACGCCCACGCCATTGATCATCGTCGTGTGCGAGTCCGTCCCAACGAGCGAGTCCGGGTACACCCATTGCTTGCCCGCATCGTTCTTCACCAAGCAACCGCGTGCCAAGTATTCCAGGTTCACCTGGTGCACAATCCCCGTCGCAGGCGGCACCGCGCGGAAGTTATCCAGCGATTCCTGTCCCCACTTGAGGAAGGTGTACCGCTCATTGTTCCGTGAGAACTCCTTCTCTGCATTGACCGTCAACGCGACGAACGACGCAAAGTCATCCACCTGCACCGAGTGGTCAATCACAAGATCACACGCGACCGCCGGATTGATCTGCTCCGCATCCCCGCCCAAGCTCTTCATCGCATCCCGCATCGCCGCAAGGTCCACAACACAAGGCACCCCAGTAAAATCCTGCAACACCACCCGCCCCGGCATGAACGGCATCTCAACCGAGTTCACCGATCCAGCGTTGTACGCCGCGAGCCCCTTGATGTCGTTCTCCGTCACAATGAACTCATCATGATTCCGAACCATCGCCTCCAAGAGCACCCGGATCGAGAACGGCATCTTCCCCATATCCCCAAGCCCCGCCTCTTGCAAAGCCGCAAGCCGGATATAGGAATAGGTCTCGCCATTGACATCAAGTGTTTCAGTCGCATTAAACGGGTCGGTGGTCATCAGAGTTCTCCGTAAGAGGTGGTGTATAAGAAGTATCGGCTCAAGCGACCCATGAATCAAATCAATGCAGTTTACAAGTTGTATCAATAAAATCTATCAAGTGAGTCCCGGTCTCAACTCCACCCATCGCGCCCCTCCGCTCAGCGCACAAAAAAGCCGAAGAACACATCGTTCCCCGGCTCTTATTCATCAAACCGCGATCTCAATCCTTCGCGTCATCCGCGGTATCCGCGATCGCATCGCCCGCATTCTCAATATCACGCCCAACACCCGAAACAGTGTTGCACGCCGCGAGCGTCATCCCAAGGAATCCAGCGATCCCCAGCGTGTACAGGATCATCAAAAAACGGTTCTTGCGTTCAGAGTTCTTCATGTCAGTGTGTCCTTCGAAAGAGGGTGTTCAATCCAAATCAAATGCATGCACTCCAGCACGCCCGCCCATTCTAATCCATTCCCGTCAACAACGCACGCTCAAACGCCCCCGCCGCATGACTCAAAAACCGGTCCCGTCTCCGCACCACCCCAAGCGTCCGCGTGAGCGCCCCATCCTTGCACCGGATCCCCGCCCCCTCTTCCAATCCGTACCGTGACACAAACCCAACCCCGATCCCCGCGCGGACCATCTGCACGATCGCCTCGATCGACCGCAGCTCCATCACCACCGCCAGTCCAACCCCATGCGCCGCCGCCGCGGCATCAATCACACCCCGCACCGCCGATCCCGCTTCAAACGCGATCACCGATTCCCCCTCCAGATCCGTCCACCGGAAACTCTTCCGCCCATTGAGCGGATGATCCCCAGGCACAATCAGCAACAACTCATCCCCAATCTCCCGGATCACCATCAACTCATCCCCCCTCGGATGCACCACAGGCAGCGTCACAATCCCCAGATCAAGCTCCCCCGACACCACCCCCTCCGCGACCGCCGAACTTCCCGCTTCCCGGATCGAAAACTTCAATCCCGGATACTCATCCCGAACCGCATGGATCGCGCTGGGGAGCAGATACCCCGTCGCCGTCGCTCCAGCACCCACACGGATCGACCCCGTTTCGAGCCCAACCAGCGACCGCACCGCTTCGCGCGTCTGATCGCTCGCCCGCATCGTGATCTGCGCGTGCTCGACAAACACTTTCCCCGCCTCCGTCGGCTCCACCCCATGCCCCGTCCGATGAAACAGCTCCGTCCCAAGCTCCGCTTCAAGCTTCCGAACCGCCGCAGACAACGCAGGTTGCGACACCCCAAGAGACTCCGCGGCCCGGGTCATATGCCCGAACTCCGCAATCGCCACCATCTGCCGCATCGAACGAAGGTCCATACCACATCCTATCCATTTCCACGCTATCCTACATCGTGACCAGCAAACACCTCAATCGGATCGTCCTCGCCCTCGCCGCAGCATCCTTCCTGCTGTCGCCAAGCACCCTCGCCCAGACCGAATCCGAGCTGACCGAGTCAGGCGATTGGCAAACCACCTCCGCACCAGAACCGGGTTCAGACCAAGCCGTCCTCGCCCAGGCCCAGCGTCTCATCGCCGAGGGGAACCCGAGCGGAGCATCCTCCAAACTCTCCAGCTGGATCGAAAAGAACAAACGCTCCCGCACCCCCCACATCGCCCAAGCGTACTACCTCCGCGGCCTCGCACGCCTCGAAGACGACCGCGAATACAAAGCGCTCTTCGACTTCGAACTCGTCATCCGCGACTACTCCGACTCCGAGTACTACACCAAAGCAATCGAACGCGAATACGACATCGCCATCCTCTACATCAACGGCCTCAAAAGACGATTCCTCGGAGTCCGCTTCGAATCAGGACGACCCATCGGAGAAGAACTCCTCATCCGAACCCAAGAACGCTTGCCAGGATCCAAACTCGCCGAGACCGCAGCACTCGACCTCGCCAACCACTACTACAAAAACCGCAGACTCAAACTCGCCGCAGAAATGTACGAGATCTTCCGCATCAACCACCCCGATTCCAGAAACCTCCGCTACGCGATGCTCCGCGAAATCGAATGCAACATCGCAAGGTTCAAAGGCCCACGGTACGACGGATCCGGTCTCCTCGACGCCAAAATCCTCATCGAGCAATACCAACGCGACTACCCGGGTGAATCCATCCGCTCCGGGATCACCGACGGCCTCAACGCATGGATCGACGAATCCGCCGCACAACAAGCCCTCGACACCGCCAAGTGGTACCTCAAAACCAACGACAAGCCCGCCGCCAAGTTCATCCTCGCCCGCCTCCTCCGCCGTCACCCCGCAACCATCGCCGCGGACCACGGACTCCAGATCATGCTCGACAACGATTGGCTAACCCTCGACGAAGAACCCGTGTCCGCATCGCAGACCCCAGAGAACCAAGATTCATGATCCGCACCGCCTTTCTGCTCAGTATGCTCATGATGCCGGTCATCCTGACCGCATGCTCCTCCAACCGCGCCGGTGGATACACCTTCTCCCAGAACTACGACGAGTCAATCAAAACCATCGCCGTCCCCATCTTCAAAAACGAAACCCTCCAGCGTGGTCTTGAAATCCAGCTCGCCGAGTCCCTCAACAAGCAAATCAAGTCCCGCACCCCCTGGACCCTCACCGACACCGCGCGTGCCGACACATCCCTCATCGGGGTCATCACCAACCACACCCTCGGACAGCTTTCCCGCGTCCCAGGAACCGGTCTGGCGCAAGAACAAACCATCAGCATCACCGTCCGCTTCGAATGGCGCGACAACCGATCAGGCGAAATCCTCGTCGCCCGCTCCGGATACACCGCGACCTCCACCTTCGTCCCCCAACGGCAAGTCGGAGAACGCATCGAAGAAGGCGAGCGCAAAGCCATCGACGAGCTCGCACAAGACATGATCTCCGATCTCCGCCAAAGCTGGTGACCCGTCAGCGATCATCGCACCGCCCTACAATGCATCAGAACCATTAAAAAGCACAAAAAACACCGATCCTGCACCAACTTGCACCAAAATGAGATCGTGTGAAATACCAATCCATTTCAAACCGATAACACATTCTGAGCGTACAACACCAAGTACGCATGTATCCGCAGAACAAGACCAAGCCTGAAACACACCAAAGCAGGCTCAACCCACATACGAAACTCCACATGACTGATTTAAAACCAAAGAACGACAAGACCCCGCCCAGCGATCCCAAAAAGAACCCGCAGGGCAAACCAACCCCTCCCCCGCCTCAAAAGAGCCGCGGCGCGTTCGGGTTCATCGTCGTCATGCTCATGGTCTTCATGCTCGCCATGTTCCTGAGCTCCGCCCAGCAGGGACGCCAGATCACCTTCCAGCAGTTCGAGCAGTTCTACCAGAACAAAAAGGTCAAGCTCGACTCCGTCGTCCTCTCGGATTCCGGACTCACCGCCAAACTCGTGGACTCCGAAGCCCAAGAAGGCGAGTCCACCTCCGTCCGAGTCCCCATCACCGCGATCTCCCGCGAGGTCATCGCGGATCGCGTCTACGAACTCACCGACGGCCGCGTCATCGAAAAACCAACCTCAAGCCTCGTCATCTTCCTCTACTCCGTCGGACCCATCCTCATCATCCTCCTCGTGATCTGGTTCCTCCTCTCCCGCTCCATGCGCGGCGCCGCAGGTGGTGGGGGCATGCTCGGTTCCTTCGGCAAATCCAAACACCGCGCCATGACCAAAGAAATGACAGGCGTCACCTTCAAAGATGTCGCAGGCATCGAAGAAGCCAAGGACGAAGTCTCCGAAATCATCGAGTTCCTCAAAACACCCAAGAAGTTCACCAAACTCGGCGGCAGAATCCCCCGCGGCGTCCTCCTCGCAGGACAACCCGGCTGCGGCAAAACCCTCCTCGCCAAAGCCATCGCAGGCGAAGCCGATGTCCCGTTCTTTAGCATCTCAGGCTCAGACTTCGTCGAAATGTTCGTCGGCGTCGGTGCATCCCGAGTCCGCGACCTCTTCAAACAAGCCAAAGAATCCGCACCCTGCATCATCTTCCTCGATGAGATCGACGCCGTCGGTCGCCGTCGTGGTGGAGGTTTCACCACAGGCGGACACGACGAACGCGAGCAAACACTCAACGCGATCCTCGTCGAAATGGACGGCTTCGAATCCGGCGACGGCGTCATCGTCATCGCCGCGACCAACCGCCCCGATGTCCTCGATCCCGCGCTCATCCGTCCGGGTCGCTTCGATCGCCAGATCTCCGTCTCCCTCCCCGATGTGAAGGGCCGACTCGAAATCCTCAAGGTCCACGCCAAGAAGGTCAAGCTCGGACCCAATGTCGATCTCTCCAAACTCGCGCGTGGCACACCCATGTTCAGCGGTGCGGACCTCGCGGCAATCATCAACGAAGCCGCGATCGGCGCAACGATGCAGAACAAAGACTTCATCGAGCACGAAGACCTCGAAGAAGCCCGCGACAAGGTCAAGTTCGGTCGCGCCAAGAAGTCCCGCGTCCGCGAGAAGGACGAGAACAAGCTCGTCGCGTACCACGAAGCCGGCCACGCCGTGCTCCAAGCACTCCTCAAAGACGCCGACCCGCTCCACAAGGTCACCATCATCCCACGCGGCGCAAGTGGGGGAGCCACATTCTCCCTCCCCGAAAAAGACCGCATGGGATATTCCCTCAAGTGGCTCAAAGCAACCATGCGCGTCATCTGTGGCGGACGCATCGCCGAATCCAAAGCGATGGACGACATCTCATCAGGCGCATCGAGTGACATCCAACAAGTCACCCGCCTCGCCCGCGCCATGATCCTCGAATGGGGCATGTCCCCAAGACTCGGATTCGTCAACTACCACGGCCAAGACAGCGCCGAAGGATACATCCCCGACAAGGACTACTCCGACGAGACCGCCAAGATCATCGACGAAGAAACCAAACGCATCGTCGACGAGTCCTACGCCCACGCCGAGTCCATGATCGACGACAACTGGGAAAAGGTCGAAGCCGTCGCCCAAGCGCTGCTCAAGTACGAAAACATGACCGCCGAAGAAGTGCACTCAATCATGCGCGGAGAACCCATCGGACGATCAACCGTCGCCGAACTCCTCGCCGCCGAAACCCCAGCCCCATCCTCCAACGGCAAAGGATCAGGACCCAAAAAATCCGAATCCACCGACACCCCCCCCGACACACTCCCAAGCCCCGCGTAACGAGAATGTCACATTCTGTTGCGATGTGAACCGAGAAGCAGCTCTTCGGTATACTTGTTGTTATGAAAGTCAACAGATATCTGATTCGCATCGCACTCACGCTCGGAATGTTTGCATCGATCTCTGCAGCATTCGCGGCGGATTATTCCGAACCCGTGCCTTCAGGAATCACCGACGCTCAAGTCGAAGGGCTCTCTATCCGTGAGTTAGACAGACTGCTCAACAAAATCAGAGTAGAACAAACAATGGAACCCTGTGACGATATTCAGATTCCCGGAGATATCGTGCGTGTGAAGTTTGACATGGATTCCAGTTACTTCATGACCATTCCGCAATGGGAGTCCGTTTGGAAGCGTGTGGTTACGGCAATTCTCATTGTTGACGATGGCCAGGAGTTCATGGATGCCTACACGCTCGCGATGTTCGTCAATCGATATATGCTTGCAAACGATCAACTCTCCAAGGGGTTGAATGCTCAGCAGATTGTTGAGGCTGCGATCACCCGCTTTCATGATCCTGACCCCCGGATCGCTCAACACGCGTGCTATCTTGTGATAGGATTTCAACCATTATTGCCAATGGATATCGACATGCTGTTATTGATCAACCTTGCCGATTCCGCCCCCACGCCCACACATAAAGTACTCATCATGCGATGCGTAAGCTCGCTCCGGTTCAGCCAAGCCCAGCCCCCCTCAGTAGACACCAAAATCGTCGCCACAGCCCGCGCCATTCTGGACGACCCCGCTTCCACCCGTCCACAACGCATGGAAGCGCTCAACTCAATCAAGAACGCTACCAGTGCACCTCTGGATGCGGGCAAACTCGCCGCAGAGCAATACTACTACCCGCCAGACGATGATCAACACATGGCTCTCTTTGTCCTCACCCAGCTGGTCTCCATCTACGACAATCCAAACGCCGAATCACGCCAAATCGCCACCGAGATCGCGATCCCAATCTTTATCCACGCGGCACGCAGTGATGATTGGAGTCTACAGATGTCCGCCGCAGGCGCCGCGCGACACCTCTACGCCGAGGCCAAGCCCCTCGTTCCGGAATTACTCCACATGATCGATCATCCCGACATCAATGTCAGTGGAAGGGCAATCAGCGCACTCGGAAATATTGGCCCCAGTGCAAAGGACGCACTCCCCAAACTCCGGTCAATCAACGGCACGCGCGGAGACCTCGACAGCTCCATCCGCGACTCCCTCTATCTCATCGCCAAAGAAGGCGACAAACCCAGCTGGTACGACAACCACACCAAACAACTCAAAGAAGCAGGCATCGAAGTCGATTGAGTCACCTGTGTGAACAGCATCAAAAACATCCCCACCCCACCACATCAATGAGTCCAAATGGGTCGCCCCATCGAACCATATCGCATTCGATGCCCCGTTGATTTTGCCACCAAATACCCACCATGACACCCACCTCAATCACCATCACCCCCGACACCCACCCCAAACATGGCAAAGTCTGGCGCATCAACGCAACCCAAACCCTCCCAAGACCCCTCGAAGAAATCTTCCCCTTCTTCACCGACGCCTACAACCTCGAGCGCCTCACCCCAGCATTCCTCGGCTTCAAAGTCCTCACCCCCAAACCCATCAAGATGCAATCAGGCACCGTCATCAACTACACCCTCAAAATCCACCACATCCCCATCCGCTGGAAAACAGCCATCCTCGACTGGAACCCCCCGCACTCATTCGTCGACAACCAAGACAAAGGCCCCTACACCCTCTGGCACCACACCCACAGCTTCACCCAATCAATCGACGGCACATCAACACACTGCAACGACACCGTCCTCTACAAACCCAAAGGCTGGATCCTCGCACCACTCATCAACAAATACTTCGTCCAGCGCGATGTCCGCAACATCTTCCAGTACCGCTTCAAGCAACTCGAAGAAATCTTCCCCGCGATGTAATGTCCAAAGCCAGCTAGTCCTCAAACAACTCATCACTCCCCGCCGCGAGCTGACGCATGTCCGCAATCACAGGCTTCGGCTCCGTCAGAGACTTCGTGCTCTTCGCCCCCGCATCCTCAAACCGCCGCAGCGTCGGCATCATCCGCGTATCAATCGAGCCCACCAGCTTGTTGTACCGATCCACACTCTGCCGGATCGAGTCCCCAAGCTTGCCCGCATGTTCAAACGCCGTCGCCGCGCGATCATGCAGCTCTTTGCCAAGCTCGAACAACGCCCCCGCCTGCTCCGTAAGCGCCTGCTCCCGCCACCCAACCGCAACCGCCCTGAGCAACCCAATCAGCGTGCTCGGCGACGCCAGAATCACCCCATGCTGCGCCGCAACATCAAGCAGCTCCGGATTCCGCGACAACGCCGCATCAATAAAGTGATCCCCAGGCACAAACATCACCACAAACTCAGGCGACCGCTCAAACAACGCCCAGTACTTCTTGTCCGAAAGCTTCTTCACCTGCTCCGAAGTATGACGAGCAAACCGCACCATGTGCGCCTCCCGCAGCACCTCGTCGGGTTCATTGACCGCCTCGATGTACGCATTGATGTTCGCCTTCGCATCCACCACAATCATCCGATTGTTCGGGAGCGTCACCACCATGTCAGGACGCAGCAGATTCCCATCCCCATCGCGTTCCGAAGTCTGCTCCGTAAAATCGCAGTACGAGGTCATCCCCGCAAGCTCCGCAACCCGGCGCAACTGAATCTCCCCATACCGCCCCCGAATCTCCGGACGCGAAAGCGCCCGAGTCAATCTCGCCGTTTCCTCTTTCAACGAATCACTGCTCGCCCCCGACGCCTTCACCCGCTCGTCCAGTTGAGTCAACTGCTCCCGCGTCTTCCCAAGCGTCTCGCTGATCGGTTTGACCAACGCTTCAATCGCAAGCTTCCGCTGATCCAGCTCCGCCTGCGACGCCTTGCCCGCCTGACCCAGCTGCTCAGACAGCAACTTCGTCAGCGCCTCCTGATTCGACTTGAGCGTCCGCGACCCGATCGCCTCAAACGCTTCCTTCAACTGCGCCTCATTCTTCATCAACTCCTGCCGCGACCGTTCCGCGGCTTCAAGCCGCTCCCCAAACTGAGCATTCAACATACTCAACTCAGTAATCCGAGCCGTCTGCTGATCAACCTCCCCCTCGAGTCCTTCAACATCCCCCCGAGCCGAAGTCAGTTCCCCAACCAACCGATCCCGCTCCGATCCAAAGCTCTCCAGATTCGCCCGCGCCGTCGCCAGCTCCTCCCCAAGCCCAGAAGCCCTCGCCCGTTCCTTGGAAAGCCCCTGAAACAGGACAAATACAGCCACCCCAAGCCCAAGAGCCAACAGCCCCACGATGATCAATGCGATTTCCATGTCAGGAGTATATCAGGGTACCCGCTGCAACGCAGAGAACGCAGCACGGCATCCTTCAAGCCGCCCCTCACGAGACCCCTCATGCAAAAAACAACACGGACTCCGAAGAGCCCGTGCTGCAATGAAATCATTGTGTTCATGCAGAGCAGATGCCCAATGCATGAAACCGACTCAATCAGCGGCGACGACGACCAGCGACGATGCCGCCTAAGCCGAGAAGCGCCATCGACGATGGAGCAGGAACAACCGCCCATGAACCGATATTGGTCGCGGCGCCGATGTCATCATCGTCATCAGCGAACGCGTAGATGTCACCGCTCAGGTTGCCAGCGATCGCATCAGCGTAGCTCGCAGCATCCAACGACCAAGTCGCCGAACCAGTGAACGCGACCGAACCCGCAGTAAAATCGACGGTTGACTCGGTCGCCCATGAGTAGAAGTTCAGGCCGTAGCTGGTGCCGAATGACGAGTTGAACAACCCAGGTGAACCGTCAGGAGTGCTGCCAGCCGAAACCAAGTCGCCTGACAGATAGGTACGGGAGATACCAGGAGCAGCAGTGTTGTAGAAGCCGGCCATCAGCACACCGGTGACATCAGCACCAGAAACACTGGCCGCCGAAAGACCGCCCGTAGCACTGATGGTGATCTGGTCGACCACTGACAGGTCGATTTCCAGAAGGACATCCGCCGAAGCGGTCATGGTCGATGCAGCGACTGCGAGACCGACGATCGTTGAAATCTTGTTCATTTCTTTCTCTCTTTCTATAGAATCAACAACAAGGCGTCGCCCGACAAATCACTCAGTTGCCGGAACGCCCTCACAAAAATTCAAAACCTGCTCAATACAGATTTTTGCAAAACACACTCCGAACAAAGCCTCCCAAAGTCCATTCCCATGACTTGACGAAGGCTTCTCCTCATAGCGTGATCCCAATGTTACCACAAAGCAGGAAATGTTGGTAAGCAAAAAACGCCGTTTTAGGCGATTTTTTGCCGGGAGTGGGTTCCACAGAAGCCCGCTTTGAACAACGCAGCCAGCAGCGCCGATAATCCAAGTGGTTCGCATGACAGGGGTGAACCAATGCGTTCGTATGCGTCTCCGAAGAATCACGCGGGAGCAATCCCAAACACTTCAATGAACAGCGACTCCGCTTCCGTCCCACCCGCAAGCATCAACTCCTGACCAACCTTCAACACAGTGGTCGCAGGCGGCGTCGCAAGCAGCCCAGCCTCCGGATCGCGGATCGCAATAATCGTGCACCCCGTCCGATCCCGAATCCCGCACTCCATCAGCGTCTGCCCATCAAGCGATCCGGGCACAGGCCTCCGGAACAACTCAAGCCCCTCCGCAACAGTCGCGATCCGATCCCCCGTCAACTGATTAAAGATACTCGTCGACCCCATCGACGCATACGAATGCACAAAGTCCGCACCCGCTTTATGAAGCGTCTCAATATTCTGTTTCAGTGTCGAGCGACTGATCAACTGCGCATCCGCCCGCACCGATCGACAGTAAATCGTCAGGTAAATGTTGATGCTGTCGTCATGCGTTGTGATCAGCACCGCCGGCGCTTCCATCAGCCCCGCTTGCGCAAGCACCTCAGGATCAGTCGCATCACCAAGAATGATCCGATCGCGGAACTCACCCGCTCGCTGCGCCTTTTTCGGATCAAGCTCCACCGCTTTCCAATCCACACCCCGACGAGAAAGCGCCGCCCCAGCCGCCGCCCCGACCTTCCCCCACCCGATGATCAGCACCGGATTGACCGAGACATTGTAAATCACAAAGTCCTCGTCATATCTCAGCAGCTGCTCTTTGGTCCCCGCCATCATCAGGATCGAGTACTCCGTCACCACAGTATCAGCCATCGCAGGCTTAAACTCCCCGCGATCCCAAAGACCGATCACATTCACACCAAGGTCCGCAAGCCGATTCTCCGCCAGCGTCTTGCCAACCAAAGGCGTCTTGTGCGCATTCGCCTCCGCAATCAACAATTGATCGATGTTCCCCACAATATGCGTAATCGCATCGCCGCCAACCATCCCACGCGCGAGCGCACGCCCCATCAACTCCCCAAGCTGGAACACGCCAGTCGCTCCCGCGTGCTTGAGGATCGTCGTCGTGGTCTTGTTCGTCGAGATCGCCACAATCGGCACATCCGCCGCGACCTGACGCGCCATAAACGCAACATTCGTATTCGTCACATCATCACTCGTCGCCGCGATCAGCGCCGCCGATTCCGCCCGCGCCGCCGTGTAAGTCGACACATGATCCAAAGGCCCAAAGACCACACGGATCCCCATGTCATGCAGAATCGACGCCTCCTCAAAGTCAGGCACAATCAAAACATACCCAATCCCAGATTGCTCCAGCTTCGCAATAAGCTCTTCCGTCACCGCGTCATACCGAATCAGAATCACATGCCCCGAAGTCTCCTCCGCAACCTTCCTCGGTGTCCGCGCCGCCTCCACCGCATCCACCCAAGGCGCATAGAAAAACTGAATAATCGTGAACGGCAACAACACCAGTAAAAACACAATCCCCGTCGCAAGCACCAGCATCGAAAAGAACCGACCAAGATCGCTCTCAAAGGTAATGTCCCCAAACCCCAGCGTCGACATCACCGTGAGCGTCCAGTAGAACCCCGTTATCCAAGAATGGTGCTGCCCCTCCCGTTCCATAATCGCATGGAACAAGATGCTGTACACAACGATCAACGCCGTCAGCACCAGAATAAACCGCATCAACGCCCGCACATTCCGCTGCGTCCGCCGCTCCTGAAAGAACACCATCATCTGTGAAGTACTGAATTTCATCAGCCAATAGCATACGAGATCCAGCACACGAAACACGCCAAGATCGCCGTGCAAGAGCGATCGGTCTAGATTCCGCCGCCCTCGAATCTCGGAAGTCTGCCCCAAGCGGAGATCACAAAGCATTCCATCCCCTGCCAACATGGCACCCGGTCGCCCTCAATTGACGCTGAGAAGCCGCTGAGCGAAGAAATTCTCGCAAATTCAATCCCCCCAACGCCCCCAACTCGGCACGCCCTTTGCCATACATCCCCTCACTATGGTGCGCGATCCCATACATCCCGACCTCCCATCCACCCAAGGCACTCCCAAAGGAGTCCCCGGAGGCCGCCTGCACCTCCTCCTCTCAAGAGCCGGTTGGCAGCCCGATCCCTGGGTTGACCGCCTCCCCAGAATGCTCGAACCCATGGGCATCCAGTCCCACATCGCCCAATGCGCCGACGCCGCCCAGCGCGTCATCGACACCAACCCCATCCACATCGCAATTGTCGACCTCGCCCTCCCCCTCGACCAGCTCACTGGCCAATCCGAAGAATCGGGCCCCCGCCTCCTGAGTCTCCTCACCCGCCTCGCGTCCCCGCCGCCGATCGTGGTGATCAAACGCAACCGCTCAACCCGCGACGACATGCGCGAGCTCAACGCCGCCCTCCGCGCCGGCGCGTTCGCTGTTGTTGATCGCCCCCACGCCCAGCGTGACCTCGAATCCCTCCTCGAAGTCCTCCGGCGCTGCCTCACCCGCCACTACCAAGGCCGCTGGCCAAACGCTTCAGACGGAGCAGCCACCAACTGACCCAATCGTTCAAAGTCCCGCAACAACGCGGATTCAAACAGGAAACCCAACCTCTGCGACGCAGGTCGCAGACTCAAACAGTTCAGAAGGAAAGAACACCATGGCAACCAAAATAAAATCCAAAGTCGCCGTCCGCCCACTCCACGACAAAATCCTCGTCGAGCGCGATGAAGCACAAACCCAAACCTCCGCAGGCATCTACCTCCCAGAGTCCGCCTCCGAAAAACCACAGTTCGCCACCGTCCTCGCCGTAGGCAACGGCACCATGTCAGACTCCGGCACCCGCATCCCCCTCGATGTCAAAGTCGGAGACCGCATCATCCTCAGCAAGTGGGGCGGCACCGAACTCAAGCTCGACGGCGAAGAGTACCTCATCATCAACAGCTCAGATGTGCTTGCGATTGTTGACTAATGAATAGCCAAGAGAAAGAAATTTCGAGCATGTTTCCTGGGTATATACCGTCCGAGGTTAGCCTCTGGACTTTTACGTACTTGGAAGAGGGCTTGGCTATTAGTGGCATGGGGCGATCATGGGTTCTGAATAAGTACCCATATTCAGATGATCTCGATTGCGATTGGAATTTTAAAGAGCATACCACATGGGCACCATCAGATTTTTTGGGCACTTTGAGAATACTCAGAAACGCATTAGGCTGTTATGCTGGAGATCCAATTTTGCAGGAGATGTTTGATTGTTTCGGTGCAATGTGCATCGATCGTTCTAGAGGATTGGGCTCATCTGATAGTTTCAGGGAGTTTTGTCGTCTACGAACTGAATTGGAAAAGGCACATCTATGAACCAAACCCAACTCCGCCAAGCCCTCAACGAACTCAACGGCGAACGCAACGCACACTTCGCGCTCACACACATGCACGAAACCGCATCCGTCCTCACCATCGCAAAGGCAATGCTCATCCCAGAAGAAACAGACAAGCTCGTCAAAGTCACCGACGGTCAATCAGTGTACATCATCGAAGCAGAACGAATCGCATACATACGAATCGGACTCTAACCATAAAACCGTGGCACAGGCGTCCCGCCTGTGCTCTTAGAAAAAACAAGGAGCCACCAAAATGGCAGCAAAAGAAATCGCATTCAACACCGATGCACGCGAACGCATCCTCCGCGGCGTACAAAAACTCGCCGCAGCAGTCAAAGTTACCCTCGGACCATCCGGTCGCGTCGTCATCCTCGAAAAAGCCTACGGCTCACCAACCGTCACCAAAGACGGCGTCTCCGTAGCCAAAGAAATCACACTCGAAGACCCATACGAAAACATGGGCGCACAAATGGTCAAGGAAGTCGCCTCCAAAGCCTCAAAGGAAGCCGGAGACGGCACAACCACCGCAACCATCTACGCAGAATCAATCTTCTCAGAAGGTCTCAAAAACATCACCTCCGGCGCAAACCCAAACCAAATCAAACGCGGCATCGACATGGCCATCACAGCACTCATCGAAGAGCTCCACCGCATGTCCAAGCCAATCGTCAACTCCAAAGAAATCGCACAGGTCGGCACCTGCTCCGCAAACCAAGACGCGGAAATCGGCAAAATCATCGCCACCGCAATGGACAAAGTCGGCAAAGACGGCGTCATCACCGTCGAAGAAGGCAAGTCACTCGAAACCGAAGTCGAACTCGTCGAAGGCATGCAGTTCGACAAGGGATACCTCTCCCCACACTTCGTCACCGACCCAGCAACCATGGAAGCCGTCCTCGAAAAACCATACATCCTCATCCACGAAAAGAAGATCTCCAATGCCAAGGACATCCTCCCAATCCTGGGTAAGGTCGCTGAGTCAGGATCACAGCTCCTGATCATCGCCGAGGACATCGACTCCGAAGCACTCGCAACCCTCGTCGTCAACAAACTCCGAGGCACACTCAAAGTCGTCGCCGTCAAAGCCCCTGGGTTTGGCGACCGCCGCGCCGAAATGCTCCAAGACCTCGCCACCCTCACAGGAGGCACCGCAGTCATGGAACAACTCGGAATCGACATCGAAAAACTCGAACTCAGTGACCTCGGACGCGCCAAGAAGGTCACCATCTCCAAAGACAACACCATCATCGTCGAAGGTGCCGGTTCAAGCAAAGACATCAAAGGCCGCATCGACATGATCCGCGCCCAGATCGAAGCAAGCTCATCGGACTACGACCGCGAGAAGCTCGAAGAGCGCCTCGCCAAGCTCGCAGGTGGTGTTGCTCAGGTCAATGTCGGTGCCGCAACCGAAGTCGAAATGACCGAGAAGAAAGCACGCGTCGAAGACGCCCTCCACGCCTGCCGCGCCGCAGTCCAAGAAGGCATCCTCCCAGGCGGTGGCACCGCAGTCCTGCGTGCCCGTCGCGCCCTCGTCGGCCTCCGCAAGAAAGCCACCGGCGACGAACGCATCGGCATCGACATCGTCAGCCGTGCAGTCACCGCACCCGTCAAGCAGATCGCCAAAAACTGCGGCCTCGACGGCTCCGTCATCGCCGCCAAGGTCGAAGAATCCGACGACAACAACTTCGGATACAACGCCCTCACCCACGAGTACGGCGACCTCGTCAAAATGGGCGTCATCGTCCCCACCAAGGTCGAACGCGTCGCCCTCCAAAACGCAGCTTCAATCGCAGGCCTCCTCCTGACCACCGAAGCCGCCATCGTCGAAATCAAAGACAAAAAACCCGTAGGCGCAGGCCACTCGGGCGAAGACTTTGATTATTGAGTTTAAATTTTTGTGTACCATAGCGGCT
The DNA here is from genome assembly GCA_963976955.1 of uncultured Phycisphaerales bacterium. Classification (GTDB taxonomy): domain Bacteria; phylum Planctomycetota; class Phycisphaerae; order Phycisphaerales; family UBA1924; genus UBA1924. The sequence goes on from CAXBMD010000001.1 coordinate 488,009, forward strand.
GATAGCCGCTATTTTTTTATAAACAGTTCGTATAGGCATTCTGTAGAAAGGCACTGATATCAAAGTAGTTAAAAGCATTGTCTCCGTTAAAATCAGCTTCGGGTTGGTTTGTGTAGTAGTAGTTTAAAAATAATTCAACATCATCGATATTTACCCTGAGATCGCCACTTAGATCTGCTGGACAAATTGTTCCAAAGCAATCAAAGTAGTACACCGCACCTGTTTCCCAATTGGTAGAGGGCTCTCGGTGCCCGGGGGCACCGGCCCATACTTCATAACCATCTGTTGCAACTACGCTCTGGCCTATGTAATACTCTTGGCGGCCATCATCCGGTGCGAGCCTTGCGAGTTGTTTACCTGAATGCCTAGACATCATGTATACAATTCCGCTGTTGTGGCCAAAATAGTTGTCGCGGGCCCCAACTACGAGCATGTCTTTAGAAAGGTGTATGCTAATTCCAAAATGCTGTCCTTCTAGAGGGGTTTCAGATTTGATTTTACGTAGTTCGTTGCCAGATTGAATATCATAGAGATAAACCGCTCCAGATCTTGATCTTTGATCATGATCAAAGATCGCAGAAACAGCCATTATTCCCGAGTGTGCGGATATGGCAACTCCAAATCCTCGGCCGAATTCAAGGTCAAAATCTGAGGGGGTGACAGTGTGTATCAGTTCAAAATTTGTAGTGCTGAAAACATATACCGCCCCGGCGTTTTCTAGTACCACATCTGAGCCTGCTGATCCCACAGCAAGGAAATCATCGTGGAATTCAACTGCACCGCCAAAGATATCGTTGGGGCTTGGATTCGGCGAATGAAGAATAAGAAGTTCTTCCCCTGTAAATGCGCTAAACAAGTGCACTCGGCCATGATCATTAAGGGATCGTCTTGAGCCAATCGCGATCAATCCGTCAGAGATTGCAACAGAAGTACCGAACTTGTCTAGGTCCTCACTGATACTCGGGATTAGTTCAAAGAGCAGGTCGCCTGTATTTCCATTGAAGAGATATGCGGAACCGGCTAGATTCCCTCTAGTATCAGAGTCCCTGGCGCCGACGACAACAAGATTGCCATCAATGTCAACAGACCAGCCAAAAAGAGATTCGTACTTATGCTCGGGCGGGAAAAGTTCAGAAACAATCAAATTTGTAGATGAATCGATTACATACACGACTCCTGTTGGAAAATTCGAGCCTGTTGCGCGAGCTCGCACTCCGCTCGCGACAATCAAGTCGCCATCAATAGCCATTGCATGGCCAAACTCATTTCCATTCTGCATTCTAAGATCATAAAGAATTGCTGAATCAGAGACAATTTGAGCCACGGAAATACTAGTGATGTATGAACAGAGTGCGAGACAGCAGGTTCGAATAAGAAGCTTGATTTTAGTATTGGGCATTGCAATCTTCCGATAAAACATCTTTAGGAGGGTGGTGGCCTCTTCTAGCCTAATCATATAGACCGAGTTGTCAAGGGAAATATCAATGTGAATGGATGAATCAAGTCATTGTTAGCGTCGCCGGATGCCCCGAATCGCCGGGTGCCCCGACTCGCCGTCCCCGGCGCAGTCGGGTCTTCTCCCCTAACCTCCCGAATGCCCACCCCCCAAAGCACCCCCAACTGGTCCAAATACCACCCCTTCCCCGACCCCCGCAAACAAGGCATCCTCCAAGCCCCCCTCGGCCCAGGCGTCTACGACCTCCGAAGAATCTCCACCAAGAAACCCGTCCTCTTCGGCATCGGTGGCCGATGTGCCAATCGAATGTGCTCGCTGCTTCCAAAGCCCTACGGCGTTGGAATCCGCAACAACAATGCGAAACGCGATTATGTGCTCGAACATATCGACGACATCGAGTACCGCACTTGTGCATGCAACACCCGCCAAGAAGCCGCCGACATCGAACGAGAAATCAAACAAACGCTTGGCGATCAGTATGAGTTCAACACCTGATCATCTTGAAGAGGAGTAGCAGGGGACTTTGGGGGCTCCCCTTCACTCGCAAGCAAAAGAACCCCCCCAACGATCACACCCATCCACAAACCCAAGCCCACCTCGCAACTCCCAAACCCAAACCACCATCAACCAAAACCAATCAACTAAAAAACAGGCACCATCGCTGGCACCTGCTGAATCACATATCAAAATTCTCAAGAAACGAATCGGCTGCTTCTCGCCAAACCAACCAAACTCATCGCCGCCGACGAGCCGCAAGCGCAAGCCCGCCCGCAAGAACACCCAGCGCACCCGGAGCAGGCACCTGAAGCACCCGGAAGGTCAAGTCGTGGTGCTCATAGATGTCCCCGTTGGAGTACATATCCCCTCCCTCATAATCAGGGCTATGGGGTGTGCCATTCGAGTATGAGTGGTTGTGAGTTCCGATCATGCCGCGTCCGGAGGTCGAAGCGACATCGAAGCTGTACACCTCGCCCGCATCGAGGACATTTCCTGAGAAATCAAAGTCAGCCCAGAAATCACTATAACCATCCGTCATGGTCACGATCTTTGTGTCAATGAGCGTATCAAAGATCCCCTCGTAGAGATTGACCGTAATCTCAAAGATCCCGAAATGCGGGTTCCCGTCCGTGATGCTGGCGCTGATCACACCAATCTCTCCCCCCTCCGCAGTGAACGATTGGCCCCGAACATGCGTGCCCATCATAACTCTGCCATCAAACTCACTTTGAACAATATCACCATGAGCCGAGCCCGCAATCCCGCAAGCAATCAAAGCCCCTGCAAGTGTTCCATTCGCTTTGCCATTCAGTCCAAGCATCTTTCTCTCCAATCTGTGACAGTGTGATAACCAAGAGCAACCCCTTCGCTTCGTCAAGTCCGGAATCGCCACATGATACGACTGGGCAGCATAGCATGCAATCATTAGAAACGCAATGAATAAAAACGAAAAATCAAACATATAAGTTGCGTCAATGTAATAAAATGGTGAATTTTACCAAGGCGCATCCCAAATTTCGACCTCCTCCGTCTTCGGCCCGAACGCCACCAAGCAGCACTGCGTGCCGTCGATAGAAAAACAGGCACCATCGCTGGCGCCTGCTGAATCACATATCAAAAGCTCTCAAAAAAACGAATCGGCTGCTACTCGACAAGCCCCTCCAAACTCATCGCCGGCGACGAGCCGCGAGCGCAAGCCCACCCGCGAGAACACCCATCGCCCCCGGAGCAGGCACCTGGGTCACGCGAAAGGCGAGATCATGCGTTTCGACCACAGATCCCGCGTTTGGGCTTGAGTAAAAGTCGCCCCCCACATATTCGCCGCCGAGATATCCGCCTACCCAGGTGTGCTGGTGTGATCCGATCATGCCCCGCCCCGAGCTCGAACTGACATCAAAGCTGTAGATGTCGCCCTGTGTCAGTATGTTCCCTGAGAAATCAAAGTCAGCCCACATTGCATTGTGTCCATCCTGCATGATCACAGTTTCTGTATCAATGAGCGTATCAAAGATTCCCTCATACAGATTGATCGTAATCTCAAAGATCCCGAAATGGGCGTTCCCATCATGGATATGGGCGCTGATAAACTCAATTTCTCCCCCCTCCGCGGTGAAAGACTGGCCGGGGTTATTGCTCCCCATCATAAACCTGCCGTCAAACTCATCCTGAATAATATCACCATGAGCCGAGCCCGCAATCCCGCAAGCAATCAAAGCCCCTACAAGTGTTCCATTCGCTTTACCATTGAGTCCAAACATTTCTCTCTCCTTTTGCATGACACTACGATTTCCAAAAGGCAATTCCTCCACTTCGTCAAGCCCGGAATCGCCACACGATATGACTGAGCAGCATACCGCATCAACATTAGAAATTCAATGAATAAAAACGATTTTGCAAATATATATGTCGCGCCAATATAATAAAATAGTGAATTTTACCAAGGCGCATCCCAAATTCCGCCCCCTACGAACCCCGCAGAATCTTCTCCATCTTCCGCCTCCGCGCCAGCTCATCAATCAGCTTCTCCATCTGCCGACACTTCCGCGTCAATGGCGTCCCAATCTCCTCAATCCGATACCCGCACACCACCCCCGTAATCTCCTTCGCCTTGGGATGCATCTTCGCGCGCTTGAAGAACTCCTTGAAAGTCACCCCCTCATCAATCAAATCCTGAATCTCCTGAGGCTCAAACCCCGTCAACCAACCAATCACCTCATCAAGCTCCTCCTCCGTCCGCCCGTTCTTCACCAGTCGATCCAGATACAACGGATAAATCTCGCCAAAGACCATCCCCGCGATCCGCTTGTCATGCTCAGGTGTCGTCGTCGCCATCGTAAATCTCCGCAGCACTCAAATAAAACCAGCCGCTGACCAGTATACAAGAAAACCCCCGAGCCCCCAACCCCCCTCCCCGCCGCATACCATGACACAAAGGAGGTGACCCATGCTCACCATCAACGAAATCCCAAACACCAACATCCTCGAGTTCACCCTCGACGGTTCCCTCTCACGCGCAGAGTTCGATCAACTCGCCGCCATCGCCGACAAAATGATCGAAACCCACGGCAAAGTCAAAGTCATCGAGATTATCAAAAACATCGGCAAAATCGAACCCTCCGCAATCTGGGCCGACCTCAAATGGGAACCCCGCCACCTCAAATACTTCTCCCATGTCGCCGTCGTCTGCGATCAAAAATGGATCGAGTGGATCGTCGCCGCCTGCAAAGTCTTCATCTCAGCCGAGATGAAAACCTTCCACCTCGGCGAGCTCGAAGAAGCCCGCGATTGGATCAAGTCCGCAAGCGAATCCGACAAGCCCAAAAAATAAAGGGTGCCCCGACTCATCAACCTCCGGCGCAGTCGGGTCTTCTCTGAGAGTAAGACTGCAGCGGATTCACCCCCCGCACTCAAATCTCCGTCAAGATCTCAGAGTACGGCAACCGAGACTTCGGAAGCTTCGCGTTGTAATCGTTCTTCTCATCGTGGTACCCAAGCGCCACCGCGACCAGGCTCGTGTACCCACGCTCGCGCAGCCCCAACGCCTCATCCATCGACTTCGCATCAATCCCCTCCATCGGCGTCGCATCAATCCCAAGCGTCGCAACACCCAGCAAGAACTGCCCGACATTCAAGTACACCTGCTTGTCCATCCAGTGCTGCACATCCTTAAAATCCTGCTTATGCAGATTGATGAACATGTTGCGCCCCCCATGCATCTGATCCTTGAACGCCGGGTCCGCATCAAACCGCCCGTCCTTCTCCTCCTGCTCCAACACCCGATGCAGAAAATCCTGCTCGATTGTCAGCCGCGTGCAGAACACAACCACATGCGACGCATTCAAAATCGAAGGCGTATTAAACGGGTACATCTCGGTCCCCTTCGCGACAAGCTTCTTCCCCTCTTCAGTCGAAGCAATCACAAAATGCCAAGGCTGCGCATTCGTGCTCGACGGACTGAATCGAAGGAGTTCCTTGATCTTCTCAACATCCTCAGCCGGAATCTTCCTGCTGGTGTCGAAAGCCTTCGTCGTGTAGCGTGATTTAGCATAATGAACGATGTCGTGTTCCATTGGGAACTCCTGTGAGCGAGGATGCAGTGGGTCTCATGCCGGACATATCTGAACGCCCGTTCTGGTGACTCTATTCCATGCCAATCCACAATATGTGAATCTGGTGCTGGGTTGGAATCTGGTGCAACGGAGCAGGTCTGGTGCAAGGACCAAATCTGGGATGCATGACGCAGCGCACTAGAATCAACCATGCCGCAGAGCGAAATCCAAATCCGCCCCTACCAACCCACCGACCCAATCCCCGATCTCACCGCCATGCTCTACCGAGCCTACGGCCCACTCGCCAAACAAGGCATGCGATACCTCGCCTCCCACCAAGACGACGCCATGACTCGCCTTCGACTAACAGAACGCGGCGCCCAAGCACTCGTCGCACTCCACAACACCCGCATCGTCGCCACCATCACCCTCTGCCAACCAAACCCCGATTCAAACACCGCGTGGTACACCCGCCCCGATGTCCGCAGCTTCGAACAGTTCGCCGTAGACCCCGACTTCCAAAGCACAGGAATCGGCTCCCAACTACTCGAAGCCGTCGAATCCATCGCGCGTTCCCAAGGCGCCAACGAACTCGCCTGCGACACCTCCGAGCACGCCACCAAACTCATCGCCCTCTACCAACGCCGAGGCTACCGAAGAGTCGGCCACGCCGACTGGGATGTCACCAACTACAAAAGCATCGTCCTCAGCCGAAACCTAACCGCAACCCCAAGCCCACCCCCCGCATCGCCGGGTGCCACGGCTTGACCGTCTTCGGCAAGCCGTGCCTTCTCCCCGAAACGCCCCCAAGCACCCTCCAAAAAAACCTCCCTCGCCCCAACCCTCGCAAAGGCGAATCCCCCAACACGCCGTTGCCCACCCAAGCTGCACACATCAAAGCCAAGTTCAAAAAACCCGTAGGTGCAGGCCACTCGGGCGAAAATTTTGATAATTGATCCAATTTGACTGGATTATGTCTGGCTACTAGAATCCAAACGGGCATGCGTGTGAAAGCATACATCTCCACTTAGATGAATGGTTTAGAACGAGTCTCTTCACAGAAGAGCGACCACACACGATCCGTACACACAAGGGACGCTTCCTAGCAGGGGGCGTCCCTTCTTTCATTGGAGACAAAAAATGGCGAAGAAGGTAGTAAAAAAAGTGGGCAAGAAAAAAGTAAAGAAGAAAGCAGCAAGTGCAACAAAGAAGAAAACAGTTGTTGAAAGACCGTTTCCACGGATGTCAATAACAGAAGCGTTGCGCATACCCCAAGCGATTAAGGATAAGAATAATGGAAACGCGTATGCCTCAGAAGACGTTGCAAAAGCGGTGGCTTTAAGTCCGAAGGGTAATCAGTTTTTTTACCTGAGTGCGGCATCCAGAGATTATGGATTCACGATCGGGTCAAGAGATACCGAGAAAATTGAGTTGACGGAGCTTGGGCGTCAATCTGTCTATCCATCTAGTTCTGATGAGAGAAATGCGGCGTTGCTCAAGGGTTTTAAGTCAATCGAGATCTTCGGAAAAGTTCTAGATCATTTTGGCGGATTGAATCTTCCCGAAATGGAGTATCTGTCAAATACTTTAACAAAAGAGTTTGGATTAGATTCTTCCGTACACGATGATTTTGTTTCATTGTATACCGAGAATTGCGAATCAACTGGTGTCGGGAAAGATGGCATTAAAGCGCGACAAGGGAAAAGTAAAAACAAGCCGGCTCATGAAAAACTAGATACTCAAGCTGATGCTGTAGAGGTTCTGCTAAGCGGCTCTGATGATGCGCCGTTATGTTTCGTGATTCTTCCATTTACAGAGCGTGATGAATCACATGCGAGTGGTTTTTTTGACGAAGTCCTTCGAGCTCTGATTGTGCCAGCGGCAAAAGAAAATGGTTTCAGAGTTATCACGGCAAAGAAATCTGGATCAGATGTGATTCAGCGCACCATTATACGAAATTTACTTGAAGCGGATATGGTTGTGGCGGATTTGACTGAGCATAATCCTAATGTGATGTTTGAATTGGGAGTCCGTATGGCTCAAGAAAAAGCTGTGGCGATCATTAAGTCGACAGAAACCGGCCCTCTCTTTGATGTTGATCATTTGATAAGAGTCTATTCTTATAACCCAAGTCTTTGGGCATCCACAGTTAAAGAAGATTTGCCAAACATTGTTGAGCATATAAAGCAGACATGGGCTGAAAAAGATAAGGGCGGAAGCTATATCTCAGTACTCAAGGGCTGAGGGCCATAGTTTTCTGCGGGTGTATTTTTATAACTGTTATGCAGCAGCGTGTTTGCATACAGAGAATACTATTTAACTAGACACCTGAAGTAATTCAATAGAAGGAGTTAGCAATGAGCGGATTGTGTCCATACTGTGAACGCCCCGTGTCCAGATTGACAATTAGTGCCTGTGTTGCGGGCATGCCCGGAGGGGGCGATTTTAACGCGATTAGTTACTCGTGCCCAATGTGTCGCAAGATTGTGTCCGTCCAAATCGATCCAATAGCAATTAAGACTGACACGGTTGAAGGCGTAGTCAAAGAACTTAGGCGTGGCTAGTCGGTGGGTGGCATGTAGGCGGCGTCTTCGCTTTTCGCATGTTCATGAACCAAAACAATCAAATCCGTGCACAAACCCACCCCAACAACCATTTCCGTGCGCATTCCAACCCCCAAAACCCACCAGCCCTCTTGAGCCGCACCCGCCCGCATGCGACAATTGTCCCATGCGAATGAACACACAAGAACACGACGGATCATCACCACTCTCCTCCCCCGGGCTTCCGGGGGAGGTGTCGCGGAGCGACGGAGGGGGTCTTCAACCAACCCGCTCCATCACCGAGCTCACCAACGACCTCCTCGAAGACCTCCTCAACCCAACCCTCACCTCGCTCGAACTCTGCCAGCTCCACAACCTCACCCTCCCCCAGCTCGCCACAATCCTCGGCTCCGAAACATTCAAACACGCCGTCGAATGCATCGAGCGCATCGCATCCACGCGCGAAAAACTCATCGACGCCCAGAGCAAGCCCCTCGCCAAAGCCCGGCTCCTAGACCTCCTCAAGTCCTACCCCGAAACCGACCAACAACGCGAAACCCACCGCAAAGCCGCGACTTCAATCCTCAGAACTTCAATCCTCAGAACTTCAATCCTCAGAGCAAGTCCGAGAACCCCGCCCAAACCAGCACCCAAAGCACCCCCCAGAACCCCACCCAAAAAATCCCCCGAACCAACCCCATCCCGCAGCGTAGAACCAGACACACCGATCCAGAAGTTCGACTTCCAAAGGGATCGTTTATACCATTCCCCCTTAGGCACGCTCAGCGTCCCAACCACCCCAAACCGGAGACACACCATGCCCCGCATCCCACTGGTCAACACACTCGACAAAGAACGAATCCTCACCTCCCTCGCCTCCTCCTCAGGGACCCCTCCCGATTACATCTCCCAGATGATCACGCGAATCTACTCCGCCATCCCCGTCGAGCCCACCGAAATCCCCGACCAGCTCGTCACCATGAACTCCATCGTCCGAATCCAGGACACCGAAACCGACGAGATCGACATCTACGCCCTCGTCTACAACGAAGACTTTGACCACCAAGCCGAGTGGATCTCCGTCAACTCCAAACTCGGCAGCGCCCTCCTAGGCCGATCCGTCGGCGACGAAATCGAGATCCCCTCACGAAGAGGATCCCACACCGTCCGCATCGTCGGCCTCGAATACCAGCCCGAAAAATCCGGCCACTTCGACCGCTAAACCAAACCAACCCACATCCAACGCAAACCCCACTCGGCCAACCACCCGATGCGCGATCATCGCAACCACACCGCACACAAAAAAACGGGCGGCTCCGCAGAGCCGCCCGTTGGGTTATAGATTCGATTTCAGATGCTTACGGGCAACCAGCCCCGAATGCTGCGAGGAACTCGGAGACATCAAGGAAGTTGAAGTTGCCATCGCCGGTGAAGTCCGCCGCTGCTTCGCCCGCACCAAACGCCGAGAGGAACGCTGAAACATCAAGGAAGTTCAGATCGCCTTCGCCGGTGAAGTCCGCTGGACATGCGTCGTCTTCACAGTCAAACTTCGAGAGCATGACCGCGTCGATGCCTGCTTCGATGACCGAGCCTTCGCCGAGATCACCAACGCTGAAACGGATCATGAACTGGTTGTTCTGTTCGAATCCAGCAACGCTGCTGAGTGGGATACTCTTTGCGATCCAGCCGCCGGAGACTTCCGCGCCTGCTGGGCCAACGATTTCGAGCGATGACCATGATGCACCTGCGTCATCGGAAACATCGACGAACATCCGGTCAGACATGGCAGCGGCACCGAAGGTGTTGTCGTACCAGCGTGCGTAGCTGACTGCGGTTGCGCCGCCTGAAGCGTCCATGACTGGTGAGGTGAGGACGGTTGTGCCTCCATCAACATCGGTGTTCGCGTTGAATCCACCGTTGCCGGTGACATAGCAAGCACCTGAGTTGTCATAGTCGGTAGCCGGATCGCCGCGGACTCCGCCTCCTGTCGGTACAGCGCGCTCCCAGCGGCCCGAAGCCGCGTTGGCGGGGCCGCCTGAAACGGTCCAGCCGGTGTCGGACTGGAAGTTGTCGTCAAACGCAATGACGGCTGGGCCGAACGACGAGATGGTCGAGAAGGTCCCTTCGACTGGAGCGCCGGTTGGGGAGTTCTGGGTCGCGCCGCTGAGGGATTCGGAGGTGATATAGTACACCACTTCGTCGCCACAGGTTGATGCTGGGAAGACGGCTTCGAACTCGGTTGCTGAGTTCTGGGTCATCGGGACGGCGGTGAAACCTGAGCCGGTGTCAACCATCAGTTTGGCGCTTGATGGATCAACCGAGCTTGAGATTGGGCTGAAGTTGACGATCAGTGAAGTGTCGCCGTTGGGGCTGACCTGATCTGGGAGACCTTGTGGGTAGGTGATTGCGATCAGGTTGAGGGCTGGTGCGTCCATGTTCTTGGAGGCGAAGCCGGTCGCGATCTCGGCGTAGTGGGGGGTCCCGTTACCGATGTCTGCGTCATCATCGTCGAGGGTGAGGAAGTCGATGGTGATTTGCGGGGTGATGGTCGATCCTGAGTGAACAAGGATCGAGTTGACCGCGAGGTAGTTGAGGACCTCGGTGTAATCCGAGACGCCGTTGGCGATCATCGCGTTGCGTGTTTCCCAGACCGCACCGGAGATCAGTCCTGCACATGCGTGGCCGTCGGTCGCGCATGGGTATTGCAGGGTGTTGACCGCGTTGCGGAGTGAGGTGGCGCAGGATCCGAAGAACCCAACTCCGAGACGGTTGTCGTCGAGGAGGACGGCACTCATGACATCGCCCATGCCTTCGCCGTACTGTCCTTGGCCTGAGCCGCCGACATTGACGAGGTGGTGTCCGTATTCGTGGTAGATTACGGAGGTCCACGCGGTGTTGGGGCTTCCGCCGCCGGTGCTGCAGAAGTTGATGGACTGCTCAGCTGGATCGTACCACGCGTTGCCTGGGCAGTACCCGTCGTTGCGGTTGACGGTGACATCCATCTGGAAGTTGATGCCTGGGTATGCAGGGTTGGCGGCGATGGCGGCATCGCGGACGACATTGGCACCGATGTACGCGTTGACTTCGGCGCGGTTGTTCTCGGTTGAGTTGGCGGCGTTGAAGACGAAGTTGGCGGGATTGCCAGGAGTGATCGTCTGTGATTGTGATTCGACTGGTCCGACCCAGTCAAAGACTTCAAACCATTGACCTACGAGTCCTGCACTGACATTGACTGCACTGGATCCTCCGTGGGGTACGGTGAAGTTGCCGTTGATGTCGGTGGTTGTTGAACCGCCGCCTGCGACACTGACATTCAGGTATGGGAGTGGCTGTGAGATTTCGTCTGCACAGATGTCTGCGGCTGGACCATCAGAAGCGATCGCGGAGGCGTTGCCTGAGATGTCGACGGTGTGGATGAGGCTCTCGGTGAAGAGGACTTGTCCGGTCGCGGCGTCGGTGATGACGAGGTGCTTTTCGAAGCCGTTGACGATGACTGTGGAGACATCGGCGAGGGTCGGTGCGTGTGGAGCGGATTCATCACCGGCGAAGACCATGCGCTCGGAGGAATCGAGGACGATCCCGAGGTTGAAGTGCTTCTGGGCGCTGTCGACGATGCGAGCGTGGTTGATTGCCATGCGCTTGAGTTGTGGGTCGATCTCGAAGTTTCCGACATCGTGGAGTTCTGACGAGGCGAGGACCATTGGGTTGTTGGCTTCGTTGCGTGTCAGGAGGACGAGCTTTGAGCGGAAGACGGGGACGCCATCGATGATCTGGTTGTAGTAGTGACCTGTGAACTTGTAGGAGTTGGTGTCCATGTCGTAGCCGATTTGTTGGGTCGGTTGACCGTGATCAAATGGGCTTTCGGCAACGAGTTGGTTCTGGGAGACTCCCCAGATACCGAGGTGTTGCTGGATGAAGTTTGCTGCGGAGATGTCTGCGGTTTGTCCGTGGCTGAATGCTTTGCCGTAGACACGACCGACGGCGCCGTCTGGGCGCATGGAGAGTCCTGAGTGCTGATTGAATGTTTGGAAGCGGGAGATCGCTTGCATTTTGGTGACGGACGCGGCTTGTCCAGCGGTGCTGGTGAAGTTTGCGGTGGTTGCGGGTGCTCCGGACACCGGCATCGCGGTGACTGCAGCGCACGCAACGCCGAGCGACAGGAAGGTCATGCCTTTGATACTCATTGATGGTACTTTCTTGTTGTCCAGGGCTTTGGTGAATCGAAGCGGGACGATACCGAAGCACAATGGCTGAAAAGCGCGCCTTGTGGGTCAGGATCGATGCTGGATGTCAGCCGAAGCTCGTGGGACCCTGAATTGGGTCGAAGGAAAATGGAACGATAACAACGCTACCCCTACGGAGCGTTTGTACCGGATACGGGGTGGGGTGTCAAGGGGGAATGCCCGTTGTTCGGGCGTTTTAAGGCGTTTTGATCTGGTATTTATTCCAATTCGTCCGGATTTGGCGTCCGGGGTGGGAGTTGCCTGTTGAGGCACCAGAACCCTGCACAGATGGTCCCGATGGTGTTGCTAACGAGGTCCCATCCGGTGTTGGTGTAGCCTCCGACATTGGTTTCGGTGATGCGGGTGGCGATGAACTCGAGGACCTCGTTGAGTGCTCCGAGTCCCATTCCCATGATCGCGGCGATGACGGCGAGGGCGAGGCGCTGCTGGGTGGTGGGGCTGATATGGAGCTTGGCGCGGACGATTTCCCAGCAGGCGACGGTGGCGCTGAAGAATCCAAAGGCGTGGATGATTTGGTCGTAGCGGGGGAGATCGGGGTGGAGGCGGAGGGAGTAGAGGACGGCGGTGGCGTCGTCGGCGACATAGTGGGGGCTGACGGGGAGGGTGCCTCCGATCATGTGGAGGAATCCCCAGATGGTGAGGAGCCAGAGCGCGGAGGTTGAGAAGTGGACGGATTTGTGGAGGTGGACGAGGACGGCGATGATGATGAGGAGGGAGACGGCGTAGAAGAGGAACTCGGTGTTGCCTTGGTTGAGGGCCATGATGGTGGTCACGGACATGAAGGCGAGGACGAAGAGGATGAGGGATCGCGGGATGGGGGGCTTTGGTTCACTCATTGATAGAGTGTACTGGATTGGTTGTCGATGATGTTGACCGGGTCAATCGGCTGGTCGTCTAGTCATCTAGTCGTCATCGGCGTGGTCGCCGTCTTTGACATGGTCTTCACCCGATTCGTGACCGACGGCGTATCCGACTCCACCCGCGGCGGCGGCGAGGCAGCCTGAGAGGTAGGTGATGGATGCGGCGGAGAAGAGGGCGATGAGTACCCAAGTGAGGGTCCAGTTCATGGAATGGGTCTGGTTGGCGTTGGTGTTGTTCTTCATACCATAAGTATGGTGGACGGGGATGTGGGGTGGCTGAAGTGGGCGTGAATTGTCTTTCATTCTTGCGGATGTCGGCTTTGGGGCTGATTTGGGGTTGCTATCGTTGGTTTATGAACGAAAAACACCAAGATCCGGTTGTGGTTGGGGAGTATCCGACGGAGTTTGAGGCGTCGCTTGTGAAGAACATGCTGTCGATGGAGGGGGTGCCGAGCGAACTTGTTGGCGCGATGACGGCGGGGTTTCGGGCGGAGACTCCGGGGATGGTGAAGGTGTTGGTGCCTGGGAGCTTTGCGGAGCTGGCGCGCGAGATCATTGCGGCGCAGGAAGAGGGGAGTCAGGATGATGAGGAGCTTGGTGGAGAAGGCTCATAAATGATGCGCAAGGGGGCGATCTGTTGTTTCTTGGTTGGCGCGGACTTGTTTTTAGTACATAATGCTTGAGACCGCTCTGTGTTCACTGCGAGACGGGATGTGACGCCGATACCGGCGGGAGAGATTCAAATATGTTTATCAAGACACTTCGCGCCGCTGCTTTGATTGCGGTATCTGTAACCACCCTCGCTCATGCTCAGTCCCTTGAGTATCCCGAGGGGGCTGAGATCCCTCGTTCGATGACTCCGGGTGAGGCGGACTTTGTGGAATCCAATCCGATCCGGGCGGTTGAGTCTCGGGGGCTTGCGCCTGCTGGTCTTGTGCGCACGCCGGGTGAGTATGAACCGGCGGAGGGGATCATCATGGCTTGGGAGGGTTCGAATGCTTGGAAGAGCATTCTCGCGCAGATGACGCGTGAGATTACGACGACCGGCATGGCGAAGGCGTTTATCTTCGTGGACACCGCGTCGGAACTCACGAGCGTTTCCAATCAGGTTGCGGCGTTGGGGGCGGACATGTCCCGGGTTGAGTTTGAGATTACGGGTACCGATACGATCTGGGCTCGCGATTATGGGCCTCGGTATATCTTTCTTGGATCGCAGGCTGATGGCACGGGTGGTGTGCGCGCGATTGTGGATCACACTTACAACCGTCCTCGTCCCAATGACAACTCGCTTCCTTCGTATTGGGCGAATGAGCGGGATGAGCCGTACTTTCTGATTCCGTTGGTGCACGGCGGCGGGAACTATCACCTTGAGACCGGGAATCCTGCGGGGGTTGGTCACGCGACGCGGCTGATTGTGAATGAGAATTCTGGGTTGACTGAGGCGCAGATTATCCAGCTCTGGAGCGATTATCAGAATCTTGACACCAGGATGTACACGCCGTATCCAACCAGTGTGGACAGCACGCAGCACATTGATATGTGGATGATCATGCTCGACGATGACAAGGTGATGATCTCTGAGTGGGTGAATGAACCGAGTGCTTCTTGGGCGGTGACATCGGATAACGCGGCGGCGGACTTTGCGGAGCGTGGGTTTGATGTGTACCGCGTGCCGGCGGTTCGGTCTGGTGGGACGCATTACACCTACACCAATGCGGTGATCTGCAACGATTTGGTGTTGGTGCCTTTGTATACCAACGGGACTGCGTCGCCGTTTAATGATGATGCGCTGGCGGTGTGGGAGTCGGCGTATCCAGACAAGACCATCGTGCAGATCAACTGTCAGGCGCTGGTGACGGCGTCGGGTGTGATGCACTGCATCGTCAAGCATGTGCCTGCGCCTGCCAATGGGGAGGCGCCGGGCGTGTACATGACGAGTCAGAATGATGGGCCGATGATTGATCCGGGCGAGCTTGTCCAGACGACTTGGTTGTTTGACTCGCCTGATGGGGTGACGACTGCGGACTTGCTGTTGTCTACGGATGGTGGGTCTACTTTCCCGACGACTATCAATGCTGGGTTTGATGCTTCGAGCGGCTCGTTTGCATGGAATGCGCCTGATGTTGGAACAAGCGATGCTCGGCTGCGTTTGGTGATCCGTGATGGGGATGGGGATGAATCGTTCGATGACTCCGATGTGTCGTTCACGATCACCGGAACCTCGTGTGTTGCGGATTTGACGGGGGATGGGAATCTGAACTTCTTGGATGTCAGCGCGTTCCTTGCAGCGTTTGGTGAGATGGATCCGGTGGCGGACTTTACGGGTGATGGGGCGATGAACTTCTTGGATGTGAGCGCGTTCCTCAGTGCGTTTGGTGCCGGTTGCCCGTGATTGGCTAGTCATATTTGACTAGTCGTGTCTGACTTTGTGTGAATTGTTGTGTGTCTAGAATCTCCTTTGAGTTCAAAGGAGAATCAGTATGCGCATGCGTCCACTCGGGAAGTCTGGTATTGAAGCGTCCACGGTTGCGATCGGGACATGGGTGATGGGTGGATGGATGTGGGGGGGCGCGGACGAGAGCGAGTCGATCGCGGCTGTTCATGCGGCGCTTGATGAGGGGATCAACCTGCTTGATACCGCGCCGATCTATGGCTTTGGTCATTCGGAGATTGTTGTTGGCAAGGCGATCAAGGATCGTCGCGATAAGGTTGTGATCGCGACCAAGTGCTCGATGGTGATCAACGCGCCGGGGGGGCGGAGCGTTGGGCGATCGACGGCGGCGGGTCCATCGGAGCATGGGCACCTTGAGATTAAGATCTGGAACAATCCGGAGTCGATCCGGAGTGAGGTTGAGCTTTCGCTCAAGCGGTTGGGCACGGATTACATTGATTTGTACCAGACGCACTGGCAGGAACAAGAGACCCCGATCGAGGACACGATGGGGGCACTGATGAAGCTCAAAGAAGAAGGGAAGATCCGCGCGATCGGGGTGTGTAACGCGACTCCTGATGAGATGGATCGGTACCGGTCGGTGGGGCAGCTTGATTCGGATCAGGAACAGTACTCGATGATCCATCGGAAGATGGAGGGCGGGTCGTTCCAGGGTGAGGATGGATTGCCGGACCAACTTGGGTATTGCAAGTCCAATGATGTTGCGGTGCTTGCGTATTCGCCGTTGGTGCTTGGGTTGTTGACGGGGAAGGTGGGCCCTGAGCGGGAGTTCCCGGAATCCGATCTGCGATCGAAGCAGAAGCGGTTTAGCAAGGGAAATCGTCAGAAGGTTGCGGATCTGCTGGCGCAGTTCCAGTCCATCGCGGACAAGCATTCGTGCACGATGGCGCAGCTTGTGATTGCGTGGACGGTGCATCAGCCCGGTTTGACGCATGCGCTTGTTGGGGCTCGTACTCCACAGCAGGCGAAGGAGAATGCGGGTGCGGGACGCATCACGCTTGATGCGCAGGACCTTGCGTTGATGAATGGGTTGGTTCGGAGCGATGCGACGGCGCTGGATGTTTGATCGCGTCTGTGTTGAGTGAAGATTCATAAAAAACACCCCGTCGTGATGACGGGGTGTTTTTTTATTTGAGTTGAAGTTTTTTGATTAGCCTTCGGCGCCGGCGAGTTCGAGTTCGACGGCTTTTTCGTTGGAGATCTGTGTGATGGAGTTGATTTTGATTGTTGTTACAGGGACATTGCCGTGCATGCCTTGTGATGAGGTTGGGGCGGATCCGATGGCGTCGAGGACATCTTCGCCTTTGACGAGGTGTCCGAAGACTGCGTATCCGGCGCCGTCGCGGGGTTGGTCGAGGAATCCGTTGTCAGCGAGGTTGATGAAGAACTGTGAGCTTGCGGAGTCTGGCTGGTTTCCGAGGCGTGCCATGGCGATGGTGCCACGCATGTTTTTGAGGCCGTTCTTCCATTCGTTTTTGATTTCGGCTTTGGTTGCTTTCTTTTTGAGACCTTCTTCGAAGCCGCCGCCTTGGATCATGAATCCTTCCATGACGCGGTGGAAGATGGTGTCGTTGTAGAATCCGTCTTCGACATAGGAGAGGAAGTTTTCGACGGTGATGGGTGCTTTGGTTTCGTTGAGGGCGAGGTACATGGTGCCCTTGGTGGTGTCGAGGGATACATAAACCATTTTGTCCTCCTGGACATCTTCTGGGGTGATTGGTGTTGCGGGTTCTGTTGCTGGTTGATCTGATGCGTTGGTCGTGGATGGCTGGACGAACGCGACGGCGGCAAAGACGGCGACGGCGAGTGCGAGCACAGCGATTGGGATCAGTTTTTTCATCTGGTTAGCTCCGTAAGAATGAGAAGCGGCTTGTCCTTGTAGCCGCTGGTCAATGGTAGCACGGGATTGTGCGGATGCCCCACAGTCTATTGGGACATGGGGGGCACGCGGTTGCACCGCGTTGGGGTGAATTTACTGACATGGTGCTCAGAAAGCGGGTTTATCGACCGTATGGGCGTGAGAGTGGGGTGTAGTAGTCCGTGCCTGTGAGTCCGCCGAGGGTCCAGCGGTAGCGCATGTTGAGCTGGGTGGTGTCACCGAGTCCGCCGAGTGGGATGGGGAAGGTGTCGAGTGGGACATAATTCTGTTCCCAGACGATTTTGTTGCCGTTGAGGTAGTCTGCTGGGCTGACGGAGGTTTGGGCGAGTCCTGATTGGAGCGTGTTGATTGAGCCGTCGAACATGAGTTTGGCGGGGGCGGCGTGGTCGTAGGCGAAGTAGGGTGTGCCGGGTTGTTCGCGGTCGAACTCTTCGAACATGTGGACTTTGCGGGAGGGGAAGCGGACTTCGTGGAATCGGCGTTCACCGAGTTCGGGGATGCCGCCAGTAGCGGTGAATAAGTGCGGGGTGATATCGTTTGGGGCGTACTGGGGACCGAAGTCGGATTGCCATGCGTGGGGGACGGTTTGGTAGCTTGAAGCGAATGCCCAGAGTTCAACAATGGCTCGCGATGTCCAGTTCGCATCAGAGTCGTAGCCTGCACTTTGGGGGAGTCCGTTCCCATAGGGGAAGGAGTTGTTGTCCTCTTGGTATTCGAGTGGATTGAGCTGCCAGTGAAGCAGATTGGCGTCTGCGGGGTCGGCCCACATGGGGTCGGAGACATTGCCTCCCATGTAGTCGGCGAGAACAAGGTGCGAGTATCGGCGGTACATGAGTCTCGATTTCGGAGCCAGAATTGAGCCGGGGCCGATGATTCGTCCGGTGGCACGCTGGAGGATATTCTGGACTTGATATGCGGCGGCCTCCTGATCGCTGCTGGGTACTATCTGGTTGCCATTTTTGAGTTGAATAAATGGGACCCCGGCTTTCCAAGTGAATGTGAAGATTCGGTCTTCGTTGTCCTGCGCGTACATCGCACCGATTTGCCCGATGGTGGAGAGGTTGCTCTCTGAGGAGACGCCTCGCATTTTGGATTGCATGGAGGTGAGTGCGGGGAGGAGGATGGTGGTCATCGTTGCGGTGATGGCGACGGTGATGGTGAGTTCGATCAGGCTGAAGCCTGATCTGCGTGCGGTTTTCATGATTGGGACCCTTTGTATAAATATATAAAAACAGGATACAACAATCCGCCTTGGACGAGGCGGTTGTGAGAACTATTCGCTTGGATGTTGCTTTGGGTTCCGCTATCGAGTGCGGTGGTCGTTGGCGTGTGTATTTGGGTGGTTTGGGGGCTGGAAGCGGATGGAGGTGGAGATCCAGCGGGCAAGGCGGAGGTTGATGTAGAGCACGCAGAGGACTCCGGCGGCGATCAGCATGTGTTTGGCGTCTGCGAGGTCTGAGACGGCGGAGCTTGCTGAGTCGACGAATGCGTCCCAGTCGGCGTTGGCGAGGGTTGGGGCTGATGGGGTCATGGTGGGGCCTTGGGTGTTGTCTGAGTCTGTTATTGGCCTGATTGGTGTGCGGATGAAGGGGGATGTTGTGGATGGGATGTGTGTGGGTGGGACTGGATGGGGGGCGGGGGAAAGTCCGAGAATAGATTTGTTTTGGGGGGTTTGAGTGGGGGGTGCGGAGTGCCGATGAAACTGGAGAGGAAGAAATCGGTATGACGAAGTAGAGGGGTTGCCGATCGAGGATTTGATTGGCAGACTCGTGTGCTTCTTGCTCGTGGTCCTTGGGAGCGTTGTCCGCTTTCCTTGGAAGAGATGATTGGTTTTTGGGTCTGGATTGCTGGGGACTTATGTACGACTTTGCTGATGAACAACCCAAAGAGACTGGCCTGCAGATTCAGGGCGGGTGTGGTGATGTGCCGTTGATGAATGAGAATCGGGTGGAGCTTGACAGCGCACTTGTTGGCGATCTGGCTGGGGATCTGGCTGGCGATGATGGGTATTTCCCAGAGACTCGGCATACGAGCGAGTTCTCGTTTGATCTGCATGGGAAAGAGCATCCCGATGCGTTGTACCGTGCGGCGGGCGGGAACGAGGGACGCACTCCCGGGCAGTTGGTGTATGGGTGTCCGTGCTGCGGGCGCGGCGTGGGGCGGGTGATCCGGGTTCGGCCTACGAAGAAATCGGCGTGGATGGGTGTGTGCGCGATGTGCGCTGCGGCGACGCTGGCGAAGCATCCTGAGGCGGTGATCGGTGGATTGATACGTGCTGGACGACGGCGGCGACGATCGCAGCGCGGGCTGCGCGACGCGGGCTAAGCGGCGGAGAACACTTGCAACTCGGTATGAAATGAAAAAGCACCCGGATGGGTGCTTTGTGTTTTTTGGGATGGCTTTGGGGGATTAGTTCCCGGAGTAGGACGCGGAGGGGTTGTAGCTGTTGTCGTTTGAGCGGTATTGCTTGGGTTCGACGGGGAGCCATTGGTGGTCTGGGTCTGGGAAGATTTGTTCTTCGGGTTCTTCTTCTGGGAACTCGGGTCCGGTGCGGAGGGAGACGCGCATGAGGCGTGACTCTGCTGGTGGGACGGCGATGGTGTTGTCGTAGCGGGAGGTGCGACGGGTGGCGTCGTAGATGGCCCACTGCATGATGTCTGGGCGGCGGGTGGTGCCTTCTTCTGCTTTGTTGGCGCGGAACTTGATGGAGACCTTTGATCCGATGGGGACATCGACGGTCCAGATTGGTTCGTTGTCGCGGTTGTCGTAGAGGGTGACGGTCAACGGCTCGTATGGGGTTGACATGTAGGTGTAGGAGTCGTCGGAGTTCATGTTCCCGCCTGGGGATTTGGAGAGGGCTTGTTTGGCGTAGAAGCACCCGCTCATGGAGAGCGTGAGGGCGAGTGATGCCAGGACGAGGGTCATGGTCGTGGCGGATTTGGAGATGATGGTCATATTCGGGGCTCCCAGGCGTGTGTCTGGTGTGATTGTATTGCTCGGAATCGTGAGAGTCCGGGTTCGGACGGATAATGGGCGTTGCCTGCGGATCTTATCGGTAAGATAGGATGCGGTCTCCAGAGAAGTACGACGGGTATTGACGAGCGTTCGGAGGTTTTTGATGGGTTTGGGTGCTGAGGGGTCAATTCGGATCGGTCATGGGTACGACTTGCATCGTTTGGATGTGCTTGCGCCGGAGGGGGAGGGTCGGCCGTTCGTGCTTGGGGGGGTCTTGATCGAGCATTCTCGCGGTCCGGTGGGGCATTCGGACGCGGATGCGTTGTTGCATGCCGTGACTGATGCGCTCTTGGGGGCGATTGGGGAGCGGGATATTGGGCAGTTGTTTCCGGATACGGACCCTCGGCACGAATCGCAGGATTCGGAGGACTTTGTGGTTGAGGCGGTCAAACGGGTCGCGGATCGGGGGTTTGGGGTGGTGAATCTGGATGCGACGGTGGTGTGTCAGAAGCCGAAGATTGGGCCTCATCGGGACGCGATGTGCGCGAATATCGCGCGGATGCTTGGGGTTGGGGCGGACCGGGTGAATGTGAAGGGGAAGACGCACGAGGGTGTGGATGCGGTGGGGGAGGAGCGGGCGATTGAGGTGCACTGTGTGGTGCTGCTTGGGAAGGTGTAGGTTGGCTTAGCTTCCGTATTGACCTGTTCCGATGTGCCACGCGGCGAACACTGCGAAGAGTCCCCAGATGCCGTCGTAGAAGTTGAAGGAGCTTGAGGCACCGGGTCCGAAGAGCGCAACTTTGGCGGCGTATATTGCGATGAGCGCGAAGGCAACAGCGACGGAACCGGACCACCAGTTCCCGTCGTCTGGTGATCCCATCGCGGCTCCGATGCCGCAGAGTGCGCCGACGGCTGCTGCTGCGAGACCGATTTCGTATCCGCTGTAGTAGACCATCGCGTACCAACCTGCGGCGCTGATGGCTGCGAAGATGGCGGCGCCGATGATGGGGAAGAGGAAAGTGGTGATGGTGTTGTGCATTCGGATTACTCTTCGCTGAATCCGCCGTTTCCGAACTGCCATGCGGCTCCGAGTGCGAGGAATGCCCAGAGTGCGTCGAAGAGTGAGAGGTTGCTCATGAGATCAGAGCTTGCTTCCATTTCATCATCAAGGAAATCGTTGAATGCGAGGGAGGCTTGGTTGAACTCTTCGATTTGGGTTTGTCGGTATTCGATTCTTTCTTCGTCGTCCATCGAGTTCCATTTTTTGTTTGTTTGATCGACGATGCTTTGTGGGAAGTCTGAGAGGTCGAGTGCTTCGTAAAGATCGATCTCTGGGTTTGGCCAGTCGATTGTTTGGCCGTCTTCTTCGAGTTCCCATGCGATGTCGCTTGCGATTTCGAAGATCGCGTCTGATTCGGTGAAATCATCGAGTGTGTGCTTGGATTCCATGCCTTCTTCGACGGCGATTTTGATGGATTGGAGTTGGTCAACATAGATTGAGTTGACGATGGTCTTCCCGGTGATGATCGAGACGATGGCGACGACAACGGCGACTGTGCCGGACCATGCGTTTCCGTCTCCTCCCGCGCCGATGACGGCACCGATGCCGCAGATCGCACCGACTCCTGTGGCGAGGAATCCGATTTCGTATCCTGTGAAGTGTGCGACGGCGGCCCAGGCTGCTGCTCCGATGGCTCCGCCGATGACGGCTCCGATGATTGGGAGGAAGGGGGCGGCGGCGAGTGATCCTGCTTTGGCGGCGAGGTTTGGGCCGTTGCTTTTGGATTTGGTTTTGACTTTGGCGGTTTTGATTCCGCGTCCTGTTTTGGTGTTGCAGCCGCAGTTGACGCAGATCATGGCGTCGGAGTTGATGGATGATCCGCATCCGGGGCAGGCGGCGCGGATTCCTGAGGTGGGTTGTTGGTCGGAGGGGGATGGGAGGTCGTCGAGGAAGGCGGCCATTTCGGGTTCTTCTTCGGGGGAGAGATCGAGGGGTTGGATGGTTGGTTGGACTTTGGCTTGCTGTTTGGCGCAGGCTTTGTGTGCGTACTTTCCGGTGGCGTCTTTGATTCGTGGTTGTCCTGCGCAGGAGGTGCCGCAGATGATGCATCGTTTTTCGATGGCGCTTTGGTCGCTGGTCATCGTGTGTCCCTTGGTCGATCAATGTAAAAACATATGAATGAATATCCGAATGGATTTTCTGAATATACAGCATACAGAATATTCGTTGTCACGCAAGGTTCATTGCATGAAAAGCCCCCGCTGGAGGGCGGGGGCTTCATGGAAATCGTTGATTTAACCCGGGAATGGGTGGTTTTGGGATATTAGTTTTTGTCTTTGGCGATGGAGTCCCGCATTCCGGTGTCGGACTGGATGTTCTTCATGCGGTAGTAGTCCATGATGCCCATGTTTCCGGAGCGGAAGGCTTCGGCCATGGCTTTGGGGACTTCGGCTTCTGCGAGAACGACGAGTGCGCGGTTCTTCTGTGCTTCGGCTTTGTATTCTTGTTCTTTGGCGACGGCGTGTGCGCGTTGTTGCTCTGCCTTTGCTTGGGCGACTTTCATGTCCGCTTGGGCTTGGTCTTCTTGGAGCTTTGCGCCGATGTTGACGCCGACATCGATGTCGGCGATGTCGATGGAGAGGATTTCGTATGCGGTACCGGAGTCGAGGCCGCGGGCGAGGACGGCTTTGGAGATTCCGTCTGGGTTTTCGAGGACGACCTTGTGGGTGTCTGCAGAACCGATGGAGGAGACGATGCCTTCACCGACGCGTGCGACAATGGTTTCTTCGGTTGCACCACCGACGAGGCGTGCGAGGTTTGTGCGTACGGTGACGCGGGCGCGTGCTTTGAGCTGGATGCCGTCTTTGGCGACGGCGTCGATGGTGCCTCGTCCGAGGGATGGGTCTGGGCAGTCGATGACCTTTGGATTGACGGAGGTGTTGACCGCGTCGAGGATGTCACGGCCCGCGAGGTCGATCGCGGTGGCGACTCCCCAGTCGAGCTCGATGCGTGCGTTGGAGGCGGCGATGATTGCGGAGACGACATTGCCGACATTGCCCCCTGCGAGGTAGTGGCTTTCGAGGTCGTCGGTGCGGATGCCTGTGATGCCTGATTTGACGAGGCGGATCATGTTGATGACGATGACGGTGGAGTTGACCTTCCGGAATCGCATCGCGATGATGGACATCAGGCCGACCTTTGCGTTGGAGAGGTAGGCTTGGAACCAGAGGGCGAAGTAGTTGAAGAGGACGACGACGACGACAAACAGGATGAGGGCGCCAATGCCGACAAGGATCCAGATCAGGGGGTTCATACTGTTTCTCCGGTGGGGAAATGAAAGGTTATCGGGTTATTCTATGCCTGTCGGACTTCAATTTGCATGCCATCGACGCTGACGACGCGGATGTTGGTGTCTTTGTCGATGATCTGGCCTTTGGCGATTGCGTCGTGGCGTTTGTTGTTGATGAAGACGACGCCTACCGGGTGGAGATCGGTGAGGGCGGTGCCGGTTTGGTTGAGGAGTGCGTTGCGTTCTTCGCGCCAGCGGGAGGATTGGTGGTCTCGTTTGGCGGCGATGTCTTCTCCGGAGTCACCGAACATGTCTTTGCCGAGGGGTGTGTTTGGGAGGAGTTTGAGGACCCAGAAGAAGAGCATCGGGCCGAGGATGATGGTGGTGAGGAGACCGATGAATCCCCAGGTGGTGTCGTATTTGAAGAGGAGGACGATGCCGACGATGGCGACGGCGGATGCGACGAGGCCGATGACTCCGCCTGAGGGAACGAAGGCTTCGACGACGAGGAGGAGGGCTCCGAGGAGGATGAGCCCGATACCGGCCATGAGGAGGGAATCCATTTATGCGTTCTCCGGGTCGGTGTTGTCTTGGTCTTGGAGTTGGTCAGAATCGGTTTGGGTTTGGGTGTCTTGTTGTTCTTCGGTGATGCGGTCGACGACGATGCGGAAGGATTCGACGGCGGTGACTCGGACTGGTGTGCCCGCTTCGATGTAACCGAACTCGGCGACGACATCGGTGAGGTTGCCGAGGATGTCGGCTTGTCCGGAGGGGCGGAGTGCGGTGGTTGCGGTTCCGGTGTTTCCGGGTTGGAGGGCGGGTTCGTCTTTGATCATGGCGCTGAACACGGACTGGGTTCTGGGCTCGGCGCCGATTCCTGATGCGCTGGCGAGGATGAGCCGGTCGAAGATGGGGATGCGGTCGAGGTTTCGGCTGATGAGCCAGATGACGATGCCGGCGGTGAATGATCCGAGGAGGACGGTGACGAGCGCGCTCATGAGGTCTTGCTGGGTGTTTGGGTTGGCGAGCGATGACCCTGCGGGGATGAAGGTCCAGAGGATGCCGGCGAAGAGGGAGACGAGGCCGATGATGCCGAAGAATCCGAATCCGGGGACGACGAAGGCTTCGATGGCGAGGAAGAGGAGTCCGACGATGATGGCGATGATCTCCCACCATCCCGCGAGACCGATCATGGCGGGGGGGGCGATCATCGCGATGAGCGTGATGACGGCGATGGATCCGCCGATGCCTGTGCCTGGGGTGATGAGCTCGACGAAGACGGCGATGAGGAAGATCGCGATGAGGACTCCACGCACGGGCATGGAGGTCATGAAGCGGACGAGGCCTTCGGACCAGCTTTCGTCGGCGCGGTCCATGGAAGTTGCGCCCATGAAGGATTGGAGCTGCTGGTCGGTTTGGATGATCCCTGAGGAGAATCCGAGGTCGACGAGTTGTTGTTCTCGCATGACGATGGGGGCTGATCCGTCGGTGATGTACGCGATGGGGCGGTAGCGATCTTTGTCCGCTGCGGTGAAGACGGGGCGGGAGGAGTGGGTTTCGAGGGTCAGTTCTGCGATGCGTTCGGAGGCGTTGAACTCTTTGACGATGTCGTCGAGGGTGTCGCTTGCGGGACGGAAGTCGGTGGTGTTGGTTGGGGCTGGTGAGGTTGGTTGCTGGGGACTTGTTTCGGGTTCTGCTGCTGGTTCTGTTGCTTGCTCAGTATCGGGGTCTGAATCTTGATCGACTTCTTGATCGACTTCTTGATCGGGTTCTTGTTGAGCGTCTTGTTCTGGGGGTTGGTTGGGATCGGTGACGCCTGTGGGTCGTCCTCCGGTGACTTGTGCGATGAGGGGCATGCCTCTTGGGGGTTCTTCGTTGAAGAGTGTGCGGTATTCTTGTTCGTTGATTGCGTAGCGTTGGAGGGTGTTGGTGTCTTCGATTTGCCAGAGTTCGATGCCGTCGATGACAATGGCTTGGATGAGGTATTCGTCGTATCCGTTGCGCCGAGCGGAGTCGGTGACATCGGCGAGGAGTGGGGGGAGGATTTTGGTTCGTTCGTCGGGGGTGAGTCCTCGGAGTCCGCCTCGGGTTTGGTTGCCTTGGGTGACGGCGGTCATGATGACGGGGAAGGCGTCGCCCATTGCGCCGGGGGAGGAGCTGATGATTTCATGGCAGGCGAGGGCGATGATGGCTCCGCCTGAATATGCGTCGGTGTTGACCCATGCGACGGTGTTGGTGATGGTGGAGGATTTGATGGTGTTGGTGATGTCGAGGACGGCGCCGACACCTCCACCTGGGGAGTTGATCTCGAAGACGATCGCGTTGTATCCGGCGTCTTCGGCTTCTCCGATTCTTCTGCGGACACTCATCGCGGTGATCGCGTCGATCGGGCCTTCGATGGTGATGATCGCGACACGGTCGGCTTGCCTTGATGCGGGGACCGAGAGAGGGGCCGAAGATTGGACCGGTTGGGCAAGTGAGATGGACGCGAGGAGCACGGTCGCGATGAGGATCGCGGACCGGAGCCAGACTGGGATGGTTGGAAATGTGTTCACGCGTGTATTGTACGGCAAAACATGGTTGAAGATTCACATCTGGATGTTGTGGATCACTCTTCTTCGACTGGGAAATACACGATGTAATCCGCGGCGGGTCCGGGATTGAGTTCGGATTCGCTGCCGGCGTCTTCGTCGGTGAGTGAATCGGTGTTTGCGGCGTGCATGACGAGGGAGCGGATTGTGCGTTGATCACCGGTGTAGTAGCGGATGCGGTCTGCGAGCGCGGAGCCGCCTTGGGCGAGGTTGTGGTCTACATGGAAGTGTCCGACGACATGGAAGACTGAGGTGTTGTTGTTGCTTTGGATTGGCTCGGCGATGCTCGCGGCCATGGTGTAGTCCCAGACGGTTTGTGAGCGGAGGAAGCTGTTGGTCATGTCTTCTCCGCCGTGGGCGGCCATCCCGGACATGGCGTCGCGGAAGCGGTCGGCGTAGGAACCGGTTGGGAGGTCTGAGGGGATCTCGACGAGTGTGCGTTGGCGGTCGTTGAGGTTGCGGAGTGCTTCGAATCCATCGGTGCGGGCGAGCTTGGTGTAGCGCCGGGGGGCGTTGGACGCGATGACGGCGCGGTTGTGTTGTTTGGCGAGTTCGATCATGCGGAGGTGACCGATGGGGTTGTTGCCCTCGTTTCTGTCTGCGGCTTTGACGAACGCGGCGTAGTCGGTGATGCCTGCGAGGTAGTCGTCGAGGGCGATCTGTTCGTCGCGTTCGTAGAACTCCATCGAGAGGATGAGCTTGGGGTTGCGCTCGATGAGTGTTTCGAAGGTTGTGGCGATGAAGTCGAGGGATTCGGTGTGGTTGTGCATTTCACCGACGAGGACGACATCGGCGGCGGCGAGGTCGGTGATCATGTCATCGAAGGTGACGGTGCCGAAGCCGTTGCCTTTGTGGATGGTGAGCTTGGTTGCGTCGAGTCCGTCGTCGAATCCTGGGGTCGCGGCGAGGGGGAGTGTTGGGGGAGTGGGTTTGGTGGGTGTGGTGGCGCAGCCGGTGATCGTGAGGAGGGTGGTGAGCGTGAGGGCGATCGGCGTGCGCATGTGTTTATCCGTGTACTGGTTTGGTGCTTGGAATTGGTTCTGGATCGTTTGTCGTCATGCCTTGTCGCATGTCCATTACGAGAGAGAATAGGAGGGGAACGAGGAGGAGGGTGAAGATGGTGGAGACGAGGAGTCCACCGACGACGACGGAACCGAGACCGCGGTACATTTCGGAGCCCGAACCCGGGACGAGGACGAGTGGGAGCATGCCTCCGACGGAGGTGAGGACGGACATGAGGATTGGGCGTGTGCGGGTTTTGACGGAGAGGATGATGGCGTCGACGGGGGACATGGGTTCGAGGATCGAGTCGGTTTGTTCGAGCGCTTCGTCGGATTCGCCTCGCATGAAGTTGAGCGCTTGGTGGACGAGGAGGATCGCGTTGTTGACGACGACGCCGATGAGGATGACGAATCCGAGCATGGTGAGGACATCGAGTTGCTGTGGTGCTTTGGTGGGGTCGGCGAGGGTGACCTCGTGGACGATTTTGAGACCTGCGAAACCACCCACGACGGCGAGGGGGACGGTGAAGATGATGACGAGGGGGTAGAGGAAGCTTTCGAAGAGGGCGCACATGAGGAGGTAGGTGACGAGGAGCGCCCAGACCATGCGTGCGGTGAGGAGTTGTGGGTTTCCGATCGCGGTGAAGGCGAGTGCACCGAGGAAGGCGGCCATGATGACGACGCCCGCGATGGCGTAGGGGAGTTTGGTGTTCTTGGATTTGCGGGAGTGGAGGATTGCGGGGAGGCCGGCGAGGAGGGTCGCGATGAGGATCCCGGCACCGATCAGGAAGCGGAGGTTGCCTTTGGGGTGGTTCTTATCGGTGACCCCGAACATCGCGCCTTGGATTTTGGCCAGGTCTGCGGCGCTGCCTTCGAGGCGGACGCGCATGGTGGAGTCGATGAGTCCGAAGTCTTTGGCTTCTTGGATGATGTTGGTCTCGATCCAGACCATCGCTTCTTGGAGTGGCATGGACTCGGGTGGTGTGATGTTGATCGACACGCTGGGGAGTTCTTCGATGCGGTTGATTTCTTGGGGGGAGGTCGCGGGGATGAAGTCGGCGATGGAGCTGACGGGGACGACGGGTCCTGCTGGGGTGGCGATGGGGATGTCGGCGAGTTGTTCGAGGTAGTCGAGTTCTCCGCCGATGGGGACGACGACGAGGTCGATGGCTTCGGAGCCGAGGGTGTATTCGCCGACGAATGCGCCGTCGAAGAGTCCTCGGATTGCGACTCCGAGCCCTTGGTTGGTGAGTCCGAGTTCGCGTCCGTGATCGTTGAGGAGGACCTGCATTTCTTGTTGCTGGATGGCGTAGTTTGCGGGCGCGGGGGAGGCTTGTGACCCTCCGAACTTGTCCATCGCGATGGCGAGCATGTGTCCGGTGGCGGCGTTGACCTTGTCGAGGTTTGGGCCGAGGATTTCGATTCGGATGGATCCGCCTGAGTTGAATCGTCCGAAGAGTGAGGTTTGTCCTGCGCCGCCGTAGGAGTCGGGGATGGTGTTCATGGCGCTGGTAAGGAGGTGTCCGACGGGGATGACGACTTCTTCGTTCTGGCTTGTGGCGCCGATGAAGAGGTTTGTTCCGAATGCGCCGATGAAGAAGTTTTCGAGTGGGACTGGTTTGAAGATTGGCATCCCTGGGAACATCTGGATTGGTGGGAGGTTGGCGAAGGATGCGGGATCGTTGATGTCGGCTTTTGCGTAGTCGTGGATTTGGCTTTCGATGCGTTGTGCGATGATGGTGCGTTGATCGAGGGAGAGTCCTGGCGGGATGAGGAGTCCGCCGAAGACGAGGTTTCGGTTTCCTGCTGGGAGGTAGTCCATCGGTGGCATGAGTTTGATGGCGCCGAAGATTGATCCGAGCGCCATGACGATGATGAGGGCGGGGCGGAGGGTCCAGCCGCTTACGCCTGTGATGAGGAAGCGGATTGCTGAACCGAGGAGATCGACGAGTTTGGTTCCAACGATAGTGAGGCCGAAGAGGGTGTCGATGGAGCGGAAGAACTTGGATTTGGAGTTTCGGTGTGGGCGGAGCCAGCGCGAGCAGGCGGTTGGGATGACGAAGATGGAGACGAGGAGCGACAGGGATACGGAAACGACGATCGCGATGGCGATGTCGCGGAAGAGCTGTCCGGCTTCTTCGGCGATGGTCAGCACGGGGATGAACACGGCGACGGTGGTGAGGGTGGATGCGAGGATTGCGCCCCAGACTTCTCCACCGCCTCGGAGTGCGGCTCTGCGCGGGGATTCACCAAGACCGATGCGGCGGTCGATGTTCTCGAGGACAACGATGGAGTTGTCCACGACCATACCGACGGCGAAGGCGAGGCCTGCGAGGGAGACGACATTGAGGGTGCGACCGAGGGCGAGGAGGATGAGGAAGGTGCCGATGATGGAGATGGGGATCGCGATGGCGATGATGCCTGTCGCTCTCCATGAACGCAAGAAGAACAAGAGCACAGCGGCGGCGATGAGACCACCGACCCAGAGGTTCTGGGTGACGAGGGAGATGGCGCTGGTGATGTAGGTTGTTTCGTCGTAGACCTGACGCAAGCGGAGGTCTGGACCGACGGGGCCTGCTGGGGATGATCCACCGATGTTGGGGAGGATGTCGGTGCGGACTTCATCGAGGCGGACCTTGAGTTCGGTCATGATGTCGATGACATTGGCTTGGTCTTGTCGGATGACATTGATCGCGATCGCGGGGCGCGCGAGGGAGCGGATGAATCCGCGTTGTTTGGTGTACCCGATGTCGATGGTGGCAACATCGTGGACATAGACGGGGAATCCGTTGCGGTAGGCGACGATGGTGTCGAGGATTTGTTGGGGGGTGGTGAAGCGTCCGATGAGGCGGACGCGGTATTCGCGTTTGCCTTCGGAGATTGATCCCGCGGAGACATTCTGGTTTTCGCCTTGGAGTGCTTGGATGACATCGACATGGTTGAGACCGCGCTGTGCGAGGGCGATGGGGTCTGTGAGGACTCGGGCTTCTCGTTCGCGTCCGCCGTAGATGTTGACTTGGGCTACGCCGTCGATGCGTTCGAGGAATGGTTTGACCTCGGTGTCGAGTGCGTCGAAGATGGTGGTGAGGTCGTATCCTGCGTGTTTTTTGAGGTTTTCGTCGTTGAAGTCGAGGATGATCCATGCGATGGCGCTTCCGGCGTCGTCGCCGCTGGATTCGACGATTTGTGGTTCGGTGACGCCGTCTGGGTAGTCTGGGACTTGGCGGAGTGCGTCGGAGACTTCTTGGAGTGCGCGGGTGATGTCTGAACCGACGACAAACTCGAGGGTGATGGAGGTGGTGCCTTCGGAGGTGGTCGAGGACATGACATCGAGCTTGGTGGTGTTCTTGAGGAACTCCTCTTGCTCTTTGGTGATCTCGTCGATGATTTCTTCTGGGCTGCGACCGGGCCAGTTTGTGGTGACGGTGATGACGGGGCGCGAGACGGTGGGGGTGAGCTGGATGGGGATCTCGCGCAGGCCGATGAGACCGGCCATCACGAGAAGGAACACAGCAACGGTGACGGTGACGGGGCGCGAGATGCACCAAGCGAGCATACCCATGTGTTTAGCCTTCCGATCCGGATGCGGGTGTGGACTGGGCGGGTGGTGGGTTGCCGTCGAGTCCGATGATGATCATGGGTTGGGTTGGGAACATGCGTTCGTTGCCTTCGATCACGACCTGTGTATCGGGGTGAATCAACGGGGAGCGGATGACGACGCGGCTTCCGACGCTGAAGAGTCGCGTGATGGGGGCGAGGGCGGCGGTGCCGTTGTTGTTGTAGTAGACATACTCACCGGCGGCGTTGCGGAGGATCGCGTCTTTGCTGACGGTGAGGAGTTCGGCTTGGGTGCCGGTGGGGACCATCGCGGTGAGCGACATCCCGGGACGGAGTTGGTTGTTGGGGTCGTCGACGATCAGGCGGACTGGGAACAGACGGCTGAGGGCGTCGGCTTGTGGGACGACCGCGTGGACCTTCGAACTCATGGGCTCGGGGATGCTTGGGAGGAGGATTTCGATGGATGCGGAGGTGGATGTCGCGGCGTTGGCGCGTTCGAGTGCTGGGAGGAGTGACTGGGGGACATCGATGCGTGCTTCGAGGTCGGACATGGAGACGATGGTGCAGATGGGGTCTCCGGTGGAGATCCATTGTCCCGCTTCGGTTTGCTTGTTGATGACGGTTCCCGCGAAGGGTGCGGTGATGGTCATGTCTTTGAGCTCGATTTGGGCGAGGGCGACATTGGTTTTGGTGATGCCGTGGTCTGCTTGGGCTTCGGCGAGTTGTGCGGTGCGAGATGCGACGAGGGTGCGGGCTTGGTCGAGCTGCGCGGGACCTGCGGAACCTCTTGAGTCGAGTTCTTCGAGTCTGGAGAGGTCGCGTTTGGCTTGTTCGAGGTCCGCGCTGCGTTGGTCGACGAGTGCTTGAGCGGAGATATGCTCGGCTTGGGCGCGTTCGTGTTGGAGTTTGGCGCGCTGGTCGTCGAGGCGTGCGAGGGTTTGGCCTTGGGTGACCTTGTCGCCTTCTTCGACGAGCATTTCGAGGGTGAGTCCTTCGACCTGTGATGCGAGCTGGGCGGTGCGGCGCGAGCGGATTTCTCCGGTGACGGCTCGTGCGTCGCTGAGGAGTTCGAGCTTTGCGGTTTCGAGGAAGACCTTGGCGGGGGGCGGGCCGTTCTGGGCTGATGCCGTGTTTGGGAGGATGAGTTGGGTGGTCAGCACGGCGAGGGTGAGTGCTGCTTTATAAATAGATGATGTGATGGGGTGGTGCATGTGGTGCATGGGGGGGCTCCGCGTTGTTTGATCTGCTGGTGCCTGGGGTTGGGACCGTTTTTTGTGAGCAGATGCAAGCGTCGGGAACAATAGTCCCACTGATCGTGGGTTGCGGAACGAGCGGTCATAAACTCTGGTTCAAATCAGCACGAAATGGGATCGCGCTGGGGTGAAGTATTCAGATGAAGATTTGGTTACGCGACCACGGCTGCGGCTGGTGTTCCGACACCCTTCCACTGGACGCTGTGGGGGGTGACGAGGAAGAGGTATTCGGTGTTGCGGAGGTGGGTGATCTTCCCGACTTTGTCACCGGATTGATTGTGGATACCGATTTGTGCGCCGACATAGCGTTTGTAGTCGTGTCCGATGGTGTAGACATTGCCGTGGGGCGCGAGGATGGATTCCATGGTGGACTTGTCGAGGTAGCCTTCGTTGTTGAAGGAGACGAGTTTGTAGGGGCAGCGGACTTTGTCGATGAAGTTCTGCATCGCGAGGATGGATTTGGGTTTGGAGTTGAAGTCTGACTTGCGTGTTCGTGTGTCGATTCGTTTGTTGGCGATGCCGTAGGTTTCGGGCTTGTCCCAGCGGACGAGTGATTCCCAGATGTGGTAGTTCCCGAGGTAGGAATGTTGGTTGTACGGGGGGTCGATGTACGCGAGGTCGGCGGTGAGCTGGCGGGCGGCGTCTTGGGCTTCGAGGTTGGTCGCGGTGCACGCGCCGAATGCTGGTCTACTTAATAGGTTCGGGATGCGGAGGGTGAGGGGGTTGTGGGCTCTTGGTGCCCACTGTTTGAGGTAGGCCATTTGGACTCCCGTGGTGGAGTCCACGCGGTCGGCGGCTTCCATCAGCGAGACGAGCATGACGGCTTCGAGGTCTGGGTCGAGTGATTTGGATGCGATGGATTCGCGGATCGCGTCGATGCGGGCGCCGTTCTCTGGTTTGAAATAGCGGGCGTCCTCGCAGAAGGTTTTGGTGAAGTAGCCCGCGTCTGGCGCGAGGTCGTTGAACTCGGCGACGAGTTGGTCGGCGTGGTGGAGGAGCGTGTCGCGGTCGGACTGGACATAACAGCGTGCGAGGCAGTGCGCATAGCTTGCGTAGTCGTTGGCGGTGACGCGGTATCCTTGCGCTTTGAGCGCATGACCTACGCGGGAGGTTCCGGAGAAGTAATCGACAACGGAGGTGATGCCGTCGAGTGATTCCACCATCTCGAGGATGTTGGGGATGAGTGTTCTTTTTGATCCGATGTATTTAACCACGCACGGGTATCGGCACGATCGTGCGGCGGGCGTGAATCAGAATTGTCTGGAATTCACTGATGTTTTTGAGTTGGTTTAGGTTTCCATGGATTGTTGTTTGATGACGGCGCGTGAGAGTGATTTGAATCCGAAGGTGCCGCAGAGGGTGATGACGAGACCGACGGCGAAGACCCATGAGCCTTCACCGGGCCAGAAGGATTCGTAGAGCGAGTAGAGGGCGACTCCGAGAAACGGCGCGGTGAGTCCGCGGACTCCGGTGAGGGTGACATGGACGGCCATGTAGTCTGTGGAGCGTTCGGGTTTGACATACTGCAGGTGTCCGAGGTTCCATGCGAGGGCACCTCCTCCAAAGGCGATGCCACGCGCGACGGATGCGGCGTAGAGCAACCAGAGCGTATTGGTCTGCGCGGCGATCAGCGAGAGGACGAAGGTGACGACGAAGACCCAGGAGTGGACGGCGCGGAAGGTGACGATGTGGACGCGATCCATGAACTTTGCCCAGAAGGGGATGAAGATGGGCATCATGAGGAGGGGGATGACCTGGGTGAGCATGAGTCCGGGGAGGTAGTCGAGGCCAAACTGTTCTTTGGCGATGATGACGAAGGGGGCCCAGGACATCATGTTGCCGATCCCGATCATGAACTGGCAGGTTTGGTAGCGCCGGTAGTCGCGGTCGTCGAACATGACGCGGATGATCCCTCGGAGGAGGGATTTGATGTTGGCGAGGGGGCTGGTGGACTCGTCGGACTGGGCTTGTTCCCGCGCGAGGATGGTGGATTCGGTGCGGACTTTGATGCGTGCGTACGCGCCGACTCCGATGAGGGCGATGAGGCCGAAGATCGGGATGAGGACGCGGTAGGAGTTTTCGGAGTACTGCATCGCGTATCCGAGGCCGATCGCGATGAGCGAGGAGATGGTGACGGACACGGCTTGGAACTTGCCTGTCATTCGAGCGCGTTGGGTTGGGTAGTTGACGCCCCAGACGGTGGCGCGGATGGTGACGACCCCTGCGAGGCAGATGCGGGAGATGTATGCGGCTGCGACGATGATGAAGAGGCCGTTGGGAGAGCGGGGTGCGGCGGCGATGGCCATGATCGAGACGACGACCATGACTTGGAGGCCGGTGATGAAGGGGATTTTCTTTCGTCCGGACACGGCGATGGCCCAACCGAACGAGGTGATGTTGGCGAGGGCGGGGGCGGCGATGAGTGCGGCGACGAGGAAGTTGAGGAGGGTGTCGGAAACGACGCCATCGTAGAGTTTGCGGACGATGAACCCGATGACGGAGCCTTCTGTGGCGGCGATGGCCCATGGGAGGAAGAACGATGCGCGGAGCTCGCGGGCGTAGTTGGCGCGGGCGAGCCAGGGCATGGCGGAGGGGTGGAATGAGAGGAACGCGAAGAGGACGAACTTGACGGGGGAGGCGACGCGAGCGAAAAAGCTGGTGGAAGATCCAGCGGAATCCCCCTCAGGATTGCTCGATTCTTTGGGTGAGTTCATCACTGAAGAGTTGTAGACCCGCGCGGCGCGGAAAGCGCGGATATTGTGACTCCATGTACACACTCAAAGAGATCGATTACGGCGTTGGTGTAGAGGTTGATGGTGGCGTGCTTCCGGTGCGGCAGATTATCGGAATTGGCCGCAACTACGCGGAGCATGCGCTCGAGCAGGGGGCGGAGATTCCGGATCACCCGTTGGTGTTTGCGAAGAATATCAACGCGCCGATTCTGGATGGTGAGGACATTGTGATTCCTGCGATCGCTCGTGATGAGAACTTTGGTGGGAATCAGACGGATTACGAAGCGGAACTCGCGGTGATTCTTGGGCGTGATGTGAAGGACGCGACGGAAGAGAATGCGATGGATGCGGTGCTTGGGTACTGCTGCGCCAATGATGTGTCGGCTCGGTGGTGGCAGAAGAAGGGGTCGGGGGGGCAGTTTAATCGTGGGAAGTCGTTTGATACTTTTTGTCCGCTTGGGCCGAGGGTTGTGGCGGCGAGTGCGATTGCTGATCCGCACAAGTTGCGGATTGTGTGCCGGGTCAATGGGGTGGTGATGCAGGATGCGAATACGGAGCAGATGATGTTCCCGATCCCGCGGCTGATCGCGATGCTTTCGAGCGGGACGACGCTCGCGGCGGGGACGGTGATACTCACCGGAACACCGAGCGGCGTGGGGATGGCGCGGGATCCGCAGGTGTGGCTCACGGATGGGGATGTGGTGGAGGTTGAAATCGAATCGGTGGGGGTGCTGAAGAATCGTGTTCGGTTTGGTTAAATGTCACATGCTTCGGGGGACTCTTGTTTCCATTTGATGGAGCATCCGATGGGGTGGGTAAACGCGTTGGTGACTGGTTTGCCTGCGAGGTGCTCATCGAGCGCGGCTTCGAGATCGTGTGTGGTGATGTCCGCTGGGACGCGCGGGGAATCGACGGCTCGTCCTGAGTAGATGAGTTTGCGGTCTTTGTTGAAGACGAAGTAGTGCGGGGTCTTGATCGCGCCGTAGGCGCGGGCGGTGGATTGGGATTCGTCGCGGAGGTAGAGCCAAGGAAAGTTGTGCTCGTTCATGCGTTTGATCATGTTGTCGAAGTTGTCTTCGGGGTGTGAGTCTCCGTTGTTGGCGTTGATCATGACGAACTTGACACCTTTGGGTGTGTACTTCTCAACTGTTTTGCGGGTGCCTTCGTCGGAGTTGTAGACATAGGGGCAGTGGTTGCAGTTGAAAGAGATGACGAGGGTATCTTCGGTGAAGTCGTTGAGGGCGTAGGTGTTGCCGTCGGTTGCGGGGAGGGTGAAGGATGGGGCTTGGTCGTTGAGGTTGAGCATGTGATGTCCTTTCCTAGCGGTGTTCTGCTTGTGAAGTATACGAGTGGGAAGCGGGCATGAAAAAACCGACCCTGAGGCCGGTTTGATGTGTTGATATGGCTTGTTTTTAAGCGTTTGGTCCGCCGGAGAGGATGTCTGCGGGGAGGTCGTACTTGGTGTCGTTTTTGCGGAAGAGGGCCGCGAGTTCGGTTGCTTTTTTGTCGTACGCGTTCTGGTCTTTCCAGGTGTTGCGTGGGTTGAGAACTTCGCTTGGGACATTGGGTACGGAGGTGGGCATGTGGAGACCGAAGATTGGGTGTACTTCGGTGTGGACATCGGAGAGGGATCCGTTGAGGATTGCGCTGACCATGGCGCGGGTGTATTTGAGTGAGAAGCGGTTGCCAGTGCCGTAGGGTCCACCGGACCAACCGGTGTTGAGGAGCCAGACATTGGCGCCGTGTTGTGCGGTGCGTTCTGCGAGCATCTTCGCGTACTCTGCGGCGGGGCGGGGCATGAACGGGCCACCGAAACATGGGGAGAATGCGGCGACTGGATCGGTGACGCCTTCTTCGGTGCCTGCGAGTTTACTGGTGTAGCCGTTGATGAAGTAGTACATCGCTTGCTCTGGGGTGAGCTTGGAGACTGGGGGCATCACTCCGAATGCGTCGGCGGTCAGGAAGATGACATTCTTTGGGTGCGAGCAGACGGAGGGGATGATCGCGCCCTTGATGTAGTCGACCGGGTAGGTGACGCGGGTGTTCTGGGTGATGGAGACATCGTCGTAGTCTGGGATGCGGGTCTTCTCGTCGATGACGGTGTTCTCGAGGACGGAACCGAACTTGATGGCGTCCCAGATCTCGGGTTCTTTTTCGTGGGTGAGCCCGATGACTTTGGCGTAGCAGCCGCCTTCGAAGTTGAAGACTCCGGTGGGTCCCCAGCCGTGCTCGTCGTCACCGATGAGTCCGCGGTTTGGGTCTGCTGAGAGTGTGGTTTTGCCGGTGCCTGAGAGTCCGAAGAAGAGCGCGACATTGGAGGGGTCTTGGAGGTCAACATTGCATGAGCAATGCATCGGGAAGACGCCTTGGTCTGGCATGTCGTAGTTCATCGCGTAGAAGATGCCCTTCTTCATTTCGCCGGCGTATTCGGTGCCGATGATGACGACGGTTTTCTTTTCGAGCGACTGTGCGATCATGATCGGGGTGTTGTGACCGAGCTGGGCTTGTTCATCCGCGGTGAGTTTGTGGCTTCCGGCGTTGATGACGGTCCAGTCCTTTGACCACGAACCGTCCCCGGCGTCTGCGTCTGAGCCTGATTTGATGAAGAGGGTTTCAGCGAAGAGCGCGTGCCATGCCATGGTGGTGATGACTTGCACACCGAGGCGGTGCTTGGTGTCGGCGCCTGCGAATCCTTCGAAGACGAAGAGCTCGTCTTGGGTTTTGAGGTACCGGGACGCGATCTCGACGGCTTTGTCGAACATCGCGGGGGTCATTGGCTGGTTGATTTTGCCCCAGTCGATGTTGTCGTGGATTGCTGCGGTGTCTTCGAGAAACTTGTCGGTTGGTGAGCGACCGGTACGATCTCCGGTTGAGACATTGACGGCACCGTTTGTGGCGAGTTTGCCTTCACCGCGTTGGAGGACGAGCTCGACAAGCTGTGCGGTGCACAGATTGGTATGGGTGGTCTTCGCGTCGATGTCGAGTCCTGAGATGCTGATGGTACTCATTGGTCGGTTCCTGCTGAGTCTTGGATGATTTTTGGATCATCCGATGTTTGGTGTGGCGTCCGAGCCGGGGGATCCGTCGCAGCGGCGTCGCGTCACTCAAATGGGTATGAATCTTAGCCCTTGGTGGGGTAAAAGTGGTTCAAAAGGTGGTGTATCGGGG
Organism: uncultured Phycisphaerales bacterium; assembly: GCA_963976955.1. Lineage (GTDB taxonomy): Bacteria > Planctomycetota > Phycisphaerae > Phycisphaerales > UBA1924 > UBA1924. Next base: position 526,037 of record CAXBMD010000001.1, read on the forward strand.
GTGACTTTCACGGCTCATGGCTGCTATCCTTCCAGACAGGATTCGCTCCGGCGGTTCCTTGGTTGGTGGACGTAGCTCAGTTGGTAGAGCACCTGGTTGTGATCCAGGATGTCGCGGGTTCAAGCCCCGTCGTTCACCCTTCACTTCGTTTTTCTATACGGCCCTCAATGCGCTTTGGCGATGGTTTTTGTTCTTAAGATTTTCGTATCGACATTGTTTGTGTTACGCGGCTTTGCGGGCGCTCTGCTGGTCAGTTTGCGCATCTGTGATCTTGTGGTTTGAGTGGGAACCCTGATCGGATTCGAGCGATGAGATTTTGGAACGGAGATTGTGGAGGCGTGGGGCGATTCCCAGTCCCAGTGCGATCACCATGCTCGCGAGCATGAACCCGAGTGCTTTTCGGATGGATGCGGAGTTGTTCCCGGCGGCTTGCTGTGCTTGGAGTTGGGAGAGCGCGAGGATCTCTGAGGAGATCCGGTTGAACCGGGTTTCGTGGGTTTGGTAGGATTCGACCGCTGCGGTGAGCCGTTGTTCGGAAGCGGGATCAATAAAGGGGGCGCGCCGGACGATGGACTGTCCGACGACTCGGAGTTCGTCGATGGATTGGGAGACATCTGCGTAGGCGTGGGTGAGGCGTGTGTAGTAGCCGGCGATGGAATCTTCGTCACCCGTGGCGTGGAAGTCGTTGGCGGGCTCGGCGCGGAGAGTCTCGAATGTATTGACCCAGGCGTTGTGGTTGCTGATGAGGTCGCTCAGTGCGGGTTCAACGCGGTCCCAGGTTTGGGTGCGGACGGCGCGGTCGAGCGAGAGGGTGTCGATACTGAACTGCAAGGCGCGGACCCGTTGATCCGACGCTTGGCGCACGAGGCGCTGGACGCTTTCTTGATCGAGCGATCCGGCGTTCATGTAGGCGACGGCGAGAACGATGGAGAAGCATGCGAAGGAGGCGCAGGTGACGATGCCGAAGAATCTGATCGGTTTATGGCAGAGAGATAGGAGTGTGGTTTTGAGGGTGTTCATGGTGTGGTGCGATTGATTCTGGTAGGTATCCCTTTGGAACACAACAGTGGGTTAGGCTGCGGAACGACTTGATTTGCAGATGCTGCTGATCTCGCTGAGTTCTGGGGTGAGTTCTTCGACAGACCCCTCGACATTGAGTCGCTCGGCGAGGTTGTCCACAGCTGTTTTCAGGGCGTTCTTCCCGAGAAGCGGGGCGATCATTCCGACGCGATGGCAGCTGCTTTGGATGGCTTGTTGATCTCGAGTACTGATTTGTTGATTGAGCGCGACCCCGGTTTTGGCGAGTTCAATGGCGAGTTGTTTTTTGGATTCCGGTGAGACACACGAGCGGACACTCTCCAAACTCTCTGGTGTCCAATCGTTGAAGACATACTCTGCAATGGAGCCGAGGACCGTTTGTTGATTGCTTGGTAAGGGGATGGCCATGTCGATCCCGTACGCGCTGAGAAGGAGAGTCTCGATGCTGCTTTTGGGGCATCCCATCAGAATGATCGGGTTCTTGAATCCGTTGAGACGCATCTTTCGGATCGTCTCTGGCATATCCGGTGTTTCATCGCAGAGATGGCAGATGAGCATGTCCTGATCCGTGTATTTTTCGGATGCTTCTTCTTCGGTTTTGGCGAAAGTGTACCGGAGGCTTGTGTCTTGGAGGTATTCACGCATCAGTGAAGAGAACTCGACTTCCTGTGAGTAGACCATCACGGAGATCTTCATCTCTTCCTGGTTCACTTTTTCCCACGCGTACAAGAGTGTTTCCGGGTTTTGATGGAGGAACTCGCGGAGGGAGACTTCTTTATCGAACTTGACACCGATTTCGTGGACTCGTCCTCCTCGGTGTTCGCAGCGTGTGATTGTGCCGCGGCGTGGTACGATTTTGCCGGAGTTGTTGACGAGGTCGATGGTGAGGAGTGTTCCGGGGTACATGTAGCTGGAGTGGAGGAACGATGCGCCGCCTTGGGAGAGGTTGCGGGACGCGACGACGAGTGCTCGGGAGTTGTGACCATCGGATTCAATATGGATGCATAGGTTGGGGTGCGCGTACTGGAGTCTGCGGTAGACGCGGGAGGGGTTTGGGGCGCCCTTGCTTGGACAGTCGTCGAGTTTGGCGAGCAATCGGTGGTACAGCGCACCGTCGACTGAGAGGGAGTTCCGGGTGGCGGTGACGGCCTGTGGCTTTGATGAGATGAAGTCGAAACTCATGGTGATGCTCGTGGGTGCCGGGAGAGGGTGTTGGTACACCATGCACTTCGACCAACACCGGGCTGGATTTGGGCTCAATTCAGTGTATTGAGGGACATTGAGCGGACCGAATCGATGCAATCCCACCTCAATATTGAAGAGGATTGGTGGGGTCGGGTGGGCGGGATCGAGCCGAGCGGCGTGGTAATCATCAAAAACGCTCTCCTTGCGGAGAGCGTTGTGTGCTTTGATGTTGTGACCGATAACGAGCGGGAGTTGATGAACTCAGATCAGATGTCCAGGTTCTTGACTTCCAGCGCGTGGTCCTCGATGAACTTGCGGCGGGGCTCGACCTGCTCACCCATTAGCAGCGAGAACAGCAGGCTCGCTTCTTCGGATGCGTGCTCCCACTGGACTTTGTAGAGCGTGCGTTTGGTGTCGTCCATTGTGGTGTCCCACAGCTGGATCGCGTCCATCTCGCCCAGCCCCTTGAACCGCTTGATCTCCATCCCGCGGCGACCGATCTGGTGGAGGGCTGGGAGGATCGATGGTATGTTGGCGGCTTCGATGACCTTTGATTGAGTGGTCGGCTGGGCGGTCTCGTCGTCGTCGGATTTGGTGGTGGATGTTTTTTCGGTGACCCACGCGAAGCGTGCGGGGATGTTCTCTCCCGTGACGGATTCTTCTTGGACGAGGCCGTAGTCGTCGATGTCCAGGCCAAGTTCTGCGAGGTTGGTGAAGATGGAATCAAGCTCGCGGTTCTCGTGGAGTTCGCGGAGGGTTGCGAGTGGTGACGCGTCTTCCTTGAACTGCGCCGCATACTCGGGTGAGTCAGGGTCGAGTGCTGGGGCGGCATCTTCTGATTCTGAACCGTCATCGTCGGTTGGGATTTCTGCGTCTTGGGTGAGTCTCCAGCCTTTGGCTTCGAGGAGTTCGAGTGCTTCGGACTCGGACCATGCGTAGAGGTCTTCGGTTTGGGTGGAGAGCTTGTGGGTGGGGAGGAGGCCGTCCTTGCGGGTGCTGAGCAGATCGAGGAACTTGACGCCTCGGCGTTCGGCGATCTCGACGAGGTCTCCGAGTCGGGTCAGTTGCTGCACAACTCGGCGTGCGTCTTGTCCCGCGATCGAGGTGATGACTCGTGGTTCGATGCCGGTTTGTGCACCGACGATGTCGCGGACCTGGAGGACCGATCCATCGAGACCGAGGTCGGTGAGCGCGTTGTCGAGGGTGCGTTCGTTGAGGACATACTGTGCTTTTTTGTTCCGCGTGATTTGGTAGAGCGGTGGCTGGGCGATGTAGACATGTCCGCGACGGATGAGTTCTGGCATCTGGCGGAAGAAGAAGGTGAGGAGGAGGGTGCGGATGTGCGACCCGTCCACATCCGCGTCGGTCATGATGATGACTTTGCCGTAGCGGAGTTTGGTGATGTCGAAGTCTGCGCCGATGCCGCACTTGAGGGCGGCGATGAGCGTGCGGATTTCTTCGAATCCGAGGACCTTGTCGATGCGGGCGCGTTCGACATTGAGGATCTTCCCTTTGAGGGGGAGGATCGCTTGGGTTTCGACATCTCGGCCTTGGGTTGCCGAACCTCCCGCGGAGTCGCCTTCGACGATGAAGATTTCGGAGCGGTCCATGTCTTTGGTTTTGCAGTCGCGGAGCTTGTGGGGCATGGAACCCGAGTCGAGGGCGGACTTGCGGCGGGTCAGCTCGCGTGCTTTGCGTGCCGCTTCGCGTGCTTGGGCGGCGACGATGCCTTTGAGGCAGAGCTTCTTGGCTTCGGTGGGGTGTTCTTCGAGCCAGTTGTTGAGCGCGTCTTGGAGGGCGCTGGAGACGAAGCCTTCGATTTCGGGATTGAGGAGCTTCTCTTTGGGCTGGTTGTTGAACTGTGGGTCTGGGAGTTTGACCGAGACGATTGCGATGAGACCTTCGCGGAGGTCGTCACCGGTTGGGTTTGGGTCTTTTTCTTTGAGGATTCCGGAGCGCTTTGCGTAGCCGTTGAGCGTGCGGGTGAGCGCGGTTTTGAAACCTTGGCCGTGGGTACCGCCGTCGACATTGTTGATGTTGTTGGCGAAGGTGAGGAGTGTTTCGTTGTATCCATCGTGGTACTGGAGGGCGACCTCGCAGATCATGGACTCTTCTTCGAGTTCTTTTTGAAGGTAGACGGGTGACGAAACGGTGTTCTTGCCCTTCATCAGGTGGGTGACATACTCGAGGAGCCCGTTCTCGGCGCAGAAGGTTTCGTGCTTGAGTTTGCCATCGGCGCCGACGCGTTCGTCGGTGAGTTTGATGGTGACGCCTGGGTTCAGGTATGAGAGCTCGCGGAGTCTTCCTGAGAGGGTTTGGTAGACGAAGTTGGTGTCTTCGAAGATCTGGGTGTCGGGTTTGAAGGTGACGGTGGTCCCGGTGGCGCGGTCGCTGTTCTTTGGGATGGGTCCGATGTCGTGGATGTCTTTGGTGACGACGCCTCGTTCAAAGACGATTCCCTTGATGACGCCATCGCGCCAGACTTCGACTTCGAGGAGTGAGGAGAGCGCGTTGACACAGGAGACACCGACGCCGTGGAGACCGCCGGAGACTTTGTATGCGGAGCCTTCTTGCTGGAACTTTCCGCCGGCGTGGAGTTTGGTGAGGACGACCTCGACGGCGGATTTGCCGTTGAGTGTTGGGTCGTCGTTGACGACGGGATCCGTTGGGATGCCGCGTCCGTCGTCGACGACTTTGACGGAGCCGTCGGGCTGGATGTAGACGGAGACATAGGTTGCAAAGCCCGCCATCGCTTCGTCGATGGAGTTGTCAACGACTTCGTAGACGAGGTGGTGGAGTGCGCCGATGCCTGTGCCACCGATGTACATACCGGGGCGTTTGCGGACGGCTTCAAGACCCTCGAGAACCTTGATCTGGTTGGAGGAGTACTCGCCGGGCGTGGACGCGGTGGATGGTGTGTTCTGGTCGGTCATGGTGTTGATCGGTTCGTCCGGTGCTGCGATCCGCTGAACTTGCTTCGTGTGAGGGAGCACGCGAGAGGGCTGCGGAAGTGGGTTCGAATTCATGACCCAGAGAACGGGCTTGAGGGCTCGTTTCGGGGACAGGTATACTAGGAGGATCGGCGGCAAAAATCCCGAAAAACACCGACTCAAATCGGCGATTCATAGGGGTTCTAAGGGGCTGGAAATGAATCGTTTAGGGGGGTGGTTCTACTGGCGGATTTCGACGACCGAAACGCGTTCAGCGAGGAGTTCGTAGACGAGGGAGATGTCTTCGTCTGCGAGGCGGACGCAGCCCATGGATTGGTTGTCTCCGATGGAGTTGGGGTCGATGGTGCCGTGGATTCCGAACCCGGTGAGGGATGCGTATTGTCCGACGCCGTCGAGACCGAGCCAGTATTCACCGATGGGGTTTGCTGGATCATCCGGGCTGTATCGCTCCGCAGCGTTGCGTGGGTTGACCCATCCCGGGTTCTCGAGTTTGTTGGTGGAGATGGTGAAGACACCGAGCGGGGTGCCATTGTCGGCGCCGAGACCGACATTGAGGGAGGTGATGAAGAGCCATTGGTCGGGGTTGTTGGGTGAGCCGTGGTAGATGTCCATGCGGTGCTTGGACTTGTAGACGACGGCGTGGAATGGGCCTCGGACGAGTTTGATGTTCTGGTCGAGGCGGATGCGTGAGGGGTTGGCGATGCGGTTGACGCGCTGGATGAGTTTCCAGTGGGTCGCGAGTTCGCGCCTGCTCGCGATTCGTGAGAGGGAATCTCCGGATTTGATTTTGTACTCTTCGCACATCGGGTCGTTGGGTGCGACGACTGGGCCGAAGACGAGGACCTGGTTGATCTCGGTAAGGGCGTCGCGGACGCGTTTGCCATCGGCGCTGGAGGGGTCGATGTTGTGGAGGGTCTGGGAGAGGAGCTTGCGGGCGGCGACGCGGTCATTCTGGTTGACCATGCGTTGTGCGGTGTCAAGCTGGAGACGGACGGCGTTTGCGCCGGTTGCCGGTTGCTGAGTTGTCGGCTGTTGGGTGGGCTGTTGGGTGGGTTGGTTGCGGGTCGCGTCGAGGAGTGAGGTGCTTGTGGGCTGGTTCTGCGGCGGGTTGGCCGAGGTTTGTGGCTGGTTTTGGGGTTGGGCTTGGGTCCGGTTCTGGATTTCGGTGAGCGCGGAGGATCCTGCGATGGAGTTCTCGGCTTCTTGCTCTGGGTCGGGGCGGTTGCCTGAGCCTGGGAGGGAGCGGGTTGGCGCGGAGTTGCTGATCTCGACGGGTTGGTCGGTGGTCTTTGCTGGGTTGGCGCTTTGGTTGGTGAGCGTGTTCATCTGCTCGGTTGCGTTTTCGGGGGTCTGTTCCGATGGGGATTTGCTCGGACGGATGAGCGCGAACCAGAGGATCATGACCAGCGCGATCACGACGAGGATCGCGGGGAGCATTCTGCGGATGGTGGAGTTCTGGCTCCGGCGGTAGTGGACGGATGAAGAGCGGGTGGTGCGTGAAGATTGGCTTGGAAGACTCATCCGTGGGTTCTCACATATTCAGCCGTCGGCGTGACGACGCGGTCCATGGGTTGGTCGTGCGGGTCTGTTGGGATCCGCTCGACCAGTTGTTCATCGAAACAGACCCCGACGAGCGACACGGGTGTGTCGAGTTGTCGGCGTTGTTCGATCCATCGATCATAGAACCCCGCGCCGCGTCCGAGCCGATGACCGGCGGGATCGAATCCGAGACCCGGGATCAACGCGAGGGTGATCTGGGCGTCTGGGATCGGTTTGCAGTCGGGGGAGGGTGATCTGAGACCGTATCGGCCGATTTGTAAATTGTTGTCCAGCGATTCAATTTGCACCGGTTGCATGGTCTTTGTCTCCCAATCGACGGACGGGATGCAGACGGTTTTGTGTTCCGCGAGTGCTTGGGTGATGAGTGGGTCCAGCGAGAGTTCGGTGGGGAGGGAGGCGTAGCAGAGGATGGTTGATGCGGATTGGTAGAGGTCCGAGGTTGTTATTTGTGTGCAGAGTTGTTGGCTTTGCGACGAACGATCGAGGATGCTCATCGTGTCGAGTGTGTGCTTGATCGTGGATCGGAGATTGGGTTTGCTGGTTGGTGGTGGCATGAGGATCATGGATGGTAGTAGAGTCTGAATCCTGAATTCTTTCTTTATTATGTCATTTCTAAGGAGATTCGTGTAGAGTGGGGTTTGGTCAAAATTGAATGGCGAGCGTTGAACAGAGAGGGATTTTGAATGTTGAGATTGAATCGATTATCAGTTGTGCCTGCGTGCATATTGGCGAGTGTCTGGGCTACTGCTGCGAGCGGGCAGGTTCTCAACGAGGATCGAAAGATTTTTACACTTGATGGCTCTGGAAACGATCAGATCGGGAATGCTGTTGCGATTGCTGATGGCGTGATCGGGATGGGGGCATCTGGTGAGGATGAGATGGGGTCGAACTCTGGGGCCGTGTACCTCTTTGATGCGTTGACCGGTGTTCAGTTGATGAAGTTGCATGCGGATGATGCCGCGATCGGTGATAACTTGGGTTTGTCGATTGCGATGGATCAAGGGATCGTTGTTGCGGGGGCGACAGGGGATGATGACAACGGGTCCAGATCCGGTTCGGTGTACATCTTTGATGTGGCGACCGGCATGCAACTCCGGAAGTTGGTTCCTGCTGATGGGGCAGAAAACGATAAGTTCGGGGACTCTGTGGCTATCTCAGGGAATCTTGTTGCGGTTGGCGCGTCATTGGATGATGATAACGGATCCAACTCCGGTTCGGCCTATCTCTTCAATGCGACGACGGGTGATCAGCTGTTCAAGTTGCTTCCAGACGATGGGGATGCGAACGATGCGTTCGGGGCGGCAATCGCAATTGCTGATGGGATCATTGCGGTCGGTGCTCCATTGGATGACGATGCATCGCAAGGAGCGACCGGTGGCTCGGTGTATCTTTTCGATGCAATCACCGGGAATCAGATTGCCAAGCTCATTGGTGGCGATGCTTTTTCTGGTGATCAGTTTGGGGATTCAGTCGCGATTTCTGATGGTGTCGTCGTGGTGGGATCGCCGGCGCATGATGACAATGGAATAAACTCGGGTTCTGCGTATCTCTTTGCGGCGTCATCCGGGTTTCAGCTCTTTGAGATCAAGCCTTTGGATGGAGAGCAGTCTGATTTGTTTGGACGATCGGTTGCGATCAGCGGAGGGGTGGTCATCGTTGGTGCCCTTGGGGATGATGATCTCGGGTCGGCTTCAGGGTCGGCGTATTTGTTTAATGCCGACGATGGGACGCAGATTTCCAAGTTGCTTGCGAGCGATGGGTCCGGTTCTGATGTGTTTGGTCAATCGGTTGGTATTGATGGTGGTCTAGCGGTTGTCGGCGCAAAGCTGGGTGATGGCGTTTCGACGGACTCTGGTGCGGGGTATGTCTTTGAGCTCGGAGCGGGCGTGTGTCCTGCGGATCTGACAGGCGATGGCGACCTGAATTTTTTGGATGTCTCCGCATTCCTCGCGGCGTTCGGGAACCAAGATCCGATCGCTGACTTCCAAGCAGACGGGGACTTCAACTTCCTCGATGTGAGCGCGTTCCTCGCGGCGTTTGGTGCTGGCTGCCCATAAGTCTTGCGGAGCTGTATTCCGAGGTTCATTCTGAGGGCTGAGGGGCGTCGGGTTTGTGATCAGCTTTGCGCAAACGCGCTTGGTCGAGGTATTGCTTGAGGATTTTTTCGGCGCCGATGTCTTTGGGTTCGTAGTAGCGTTTGTCGACTCCGATGTAGTCTTGTCCGGAGAGTTGGTTTTCGCTGTTGTGGGAGTATTGGTATTTTTCGGTTTCCAGATCGCGGACGCGCTTTCCGGAGCCGTCGTCGGATGAGCGGGGGGAGGTGTTGCCGTCGCGGAGGTAGATGGGGACGGGGATGACGCGGTCGTTGCGGACATCGTCGAGGGCGGCGTCGATCGCGACATATGCGGCGTTGGATTTGGGGGCGCACGCGAGGTAGGTCGCGCACTGCGCGAGTGTGATTCGGGCTTCGGGCATCCCGATGCGTTCGATCAGGTCCCAGCATGCTTGGGCGACCATGATCCCGCGCGGGTCCGCGTTCCCGATGTCTTCGGAGGCGAGGATCGCGAGTCGGCGTGCGATGAATCGTGGGTCTTCTCCTGCGTCGAGCATCCGCGCCATCCAGTAGAGCGCGGCGTCGGGGTCTGATCCTCGGACGGATTTGATCATCGCGGAGATGGTGTCGTAGTGACCGTCGTCGCCGTAGGTTGCTACTTTTTGTTGGATGGAGTCTTCGGCGGTTTGCTTGTCGATGTGGAGTTTTTGTCTTAGTGAAGACACAGGCGGGACGCCTGTGCCACCACGAGAAGAGGATGATGAGAGCACCGCGACTTCCAGCGCGGTGAGTGCCCTTCGCGCGTCGCCTTCGGATTTGAGGGACCAGACATGGAGCGCTTCATCGGTGATGGTGATGTCGAGGTCGGGGTACGCGAGGGGGTTGTTGATCGCGTTGTTGATGAGCTGGGCGGTTTCTTCTTCGGTGAGTGATTCGAGGCGAAAGAGTGTTGAACGCGAGATCAGCGCGGAGTTGACGGCGAAGAGCGGGTTCTCGGTGGTTGCGCCGATGAGGGTGATGAGTCCGCGCTCGACATCTGCGAGGAGAACATCCTGCTGGGATTTGGAGAAGCGGTGGATCTCGTCGAGGAAGAGGATGGTGCGTTTGCCGGAGTCTCCCAGGACGCGGTGTGCGTCGTCGATGATCTCTCGGATTCGTTTGACGCCGACGGAGGCGGCGTTCTCACGGATGAATCGTCTTGAGGTTGCTTTGGCGATGACTTCCGCGAGGGTGGTCTTTCCGGTGCCGGGTGGGCCGTGGAGGATGACGGAGGTGAGGGCGTCGGCGTCGATCATGCGCCGGAGGAGTTTGCCTTCGGCGAGGAGGTGTTGTTGTCCGACGACTTGGTCGATGGATCGCGGGCGAACGCGAGCCGCGAGCGGTTCGACGGCTTTGATCGCGGTGTCGCGGTTCGCTTTCCAGAGGTCGTTCATACGGGGATTGTACGGGTGGCGGAGTCCGAAAAGACCGTGGAATGCGGGGGGAAATCCGTGATTTGTCAATTTATCTTAAATCGAGGGGATCACTAGCTTTGCATATGCTAACATATTCCTGATGTCTCCACTCTGGCTCATATTGATAGCCGCGATTTGTATCGTGGGCGGTCTGATGATCGCGGGGGGTCAGCACGGGCGGACGAAGAAGCCGCAAGTCGGTGTCTTTGATGGGTTTATGTTTCTTGTTGGGTACTTGTATTCCAAGATCATGCATCGCGCGGAGTTTCAGGTTGAGGACGGGGTCTTTGACGATATTGATGGGCCGATGATCGTGGTGTGCAATCACACCTGCGGGATTGACCCGTTTTTGGTGTCGGCGATCATGCCTCGTCGGATCAGCTGGTTGATGGCTGAGGACATGCGGCTGCCTTGGCTCGGGTGGTTCTGGAACTGGGCGGGGATCATCTTCGTCGCTCGCAATCGGCATGGGAAGTCTGGAATCCGCAAGGCGCGGGCGCACCTGACGAACAACGGAATGATCGGGATCTTTCCTGAGGGGAAGATCGAGCGTCCTGCGGGTCGGTTGCTCCCTTTTGCGCCGGGGGTTGGGGTGCTGGTCAAGCGGACCGGTGCTCGCGTGCTTCCTGTGGTGATTGATGGGACACCGGATGTTCCCACGGCGTGGGATTCGATCTGGACGAGTTCGAACGCGCGTGTTCGGGTGATGAAGCCGATCGATTACAACGAGCTTGGGATTGGGAGCGCTGAGATCGCGAAGGATCTTGAGAGCCGATACAAAGGGTGGACCGGGTGGGAAGTGGGATCACGCGGCTCGCGTGAGGTCATCGTTGATGATGCATCCGATGAGGTTGTGCATTCGATCAAGGATGGATCGCGTCAGATCGCGTAAGCAAGATGTCGTTGGGGTTCTGGGTGCCACTACTCGCATTCTTATGTGCAGTAGTGTCTTCGGATCATCGAAACACACACAATCACGAAGACACTACTGCGCCGAAGACGGCGAGTAGTGGCACCCTGAAATAGATTTAGTTCGAAGCGTCGCGCATGGACTGAAGTGCTTGGAGACGACGCGTGTGGATCTCGCGGTCGGGTTCGAGGGCGATGAGTGCGTTGAGTTGGTGCTCGGCTTGGTCGAGGTCGTCGGCGATCATCGCCATGCGTGCGGCTTGCTCTCTTGCGGGTGCTTCGAAGGGGGCGATGCGTGTGGCGCGGATTGCTTTAGACAGGGCACGGGCGGAGTTACCGGTTTGCGCATACAGCTCGGCGAGTTGGTTCGCGTACGCGTTGGAGTGGACCTCGCGGACATCAAGGTATTCGAGGTGCGGGATCGCGCGGGCTTGCTCGGCGGCTGATTCGCTCGCGAGGTAGTGACGCGCGAGGCGCTTGTGGGGCATCTCGTCTTCGGGACGGATGAGGATCGCGTGTTCCAAGAGTTGTATCTGTTCATCACCGAGTGTGTCGCCTTCGAGCGCGAGGGCGATTCCCAGACGGAGGTTCAGGAGGTCGGGGTGGGATGGGTATTGCTCGAGGAGTTCATCGAGTGTGGAGATGGAGGGGAGACCGGTGCTGAGGTCGCCGAGGAGTTCTTCGAGGGTTGGGAGGTCGTCTGCGGCGAGGAGGCCGTGGGATCGGAGGTCTTCTTTGGCCCATTTGGTGAAGGCGTCCATGAACTCAGATTGGGTGAGTCCGAGGACCTGCTCGAACGCTTCGGGCGCGGTGCGTCCTGTGGTGGATGCGTCCATGATGTCGCGGGGTGCGATCGGTCCGAAGCGTTCAACGATGTACTCGAACATCCACGCGCCTTGGGCATACGCAAGGGAGCGGTCGGATGGTTTCTCTGGACGCACGAACGCGATGTCGATCGAATCGAGATCAAAGAGGTCGTCGGCGCGCGTGGCGTTTTCGAGCAATGCCCACTGGGTTTGGTCGCGGGGTGCGTCCTCGTTGAAGACCGCGTTGGCTTCGGTCATCCAGTGGATGACGCGGTTGCGCGTGCGCGAGAGGTTGACGGTGTGGGTGTACTCGTGCTGGAGGACGCGCGCCCAGTCGTAGTGTCCCGCGGTGGACTTGGGTCCTTCGCGTGGGGACTCGAAGGCGATGACTGGGCCGGTGGATGCGGCCATCGTGTGGATGGAGGGCATGCCTCCGATTCGCACCGCGAACCATTCGTGGTTGGGCATCAGCTCGATGATGGTTTTCTCGGCTGGTTCATGGTTCATCCCTCCCGGAAGATCGGAGCAGACGCGGGTGTGGATCGCTTCGAGGATCTCGGGCATTTCTTGTGCGAGGATCTCGTCTTGGCCTTGCTTGTAGCGGATGGTGAAGTGCTGGGTTTCGATGGTCTCGTAGGTTGCCAGCTCGGTGAGGAGCTTGAGTGAGTTCTGGGCGCGGAGGTTGAAGGGGTCGAGCTTGATGGCTTCGGTGAGTGCGTTCTTTGCTTCGAAGTCCTTTCCCGCTTGGACGAGCATGAGTCCGAGTTGGAGTCTTGGCTCGCCCCAGTTTGGCGCGAGGTCGATTGCTCGGCGCAGGACTTCCGCGGCTTGGGGATACTGGCGCGAATCGGATAATGTGCGACCGACCCATACGGCGGCGATGGGGGAGCTTGGGAAGTCGTCGTTGAAGCGCTGGAGCAGTCGGTTGGTGGACGACACCCGGTAGCCCGCAGAGGCGGCGGAGGCTTCGAGCGCGCGGAGGGTTGGGTGGTTTGGGAATCGTGCGAGCGCGGGATCGAGGGCTTGCTCGGCGCCTTCGGGGTCTTTCCTGCGCAGCGCGATGCGGGCGCGGATGATCGCGCCGCTGGGGCTGATCTCGGGTTCGAACTCGGAGGGATCGTCGAGTTCAGGGATCGAAAACGACGCGGCGCGGGCGTCGAGACCATCGGCGAGTTTCTCGGCGTTGTCGAAATCAAAACCATCGACGGCGATGTGACCCAGCAGGAGCATCGGTTCAGCGGCACGCGGGTTGAGACGCAGCGCTTCGACGGCGGCGGCGTGCGCTTCTCCGAGGTTGTGGTGCTCATAGAGCAGATTCGCTTCGACCATGCGGAGCGTCCAGTCGAGGCGATCGACGCGGTCGCGGGCGTGGGCGATGAGGGCTTCGATCGCTTCGTAGTCAGACTTGGCGCTGACGACCGGGGAACGCAGGCGGGTGAGTTTGATGAGGGCTTCGCATCCCAGCGCGAAGTCGCTCGCGTTGTCGAGTTGCTGGTTGGCGAGCTGGGTTTCGATGGACTCGAGCTGGGTGATCGCTTGTTCGCGCTCTCCGAGGAGTTCGAGGGACGATGCGCGGATCAGCATGGTCTCGATGGTTGGGGTCTGGACTTGGTCGATGAGATCGAGTGATTCAGAAGGGAGACCGGATCGGAGTTTGGACCAGGCGCGTGCTGGGAGTGGTGTTGCGGGGTCGTCGAAGAGGGGGTTGCTGAGGTCGCCGATGTCGAGGGCGATCTGAGGCGCGAGCGTGGGGTTGTTGAGGTCGTCTTGGGTCCATTGGCCATGGATGACGCGGAGGTGGGCGCGTTCTTGATCGGTGAGGTAGGTCGCGTTGAGTCGGTCTTGGACGGCTTGGGCGAGTTGCTGGATTTGTTGTTGATCGGGGTGCTGGATGCGGATCGCGCGGTCTTGGGGATCGACCGGTTCGATGGGCTGGGCGAGTGCTGTGTAGGGAAACGCGGTGCCTGCGAGTGTGATGAGTGCGAACAGCGGGCGGGTCATCATGGTGTTTGCTCGATGACCTCGTACTCGATGGTCTGTGAGTTGACGGTTGCTTTGTCAGCCTCGCCTCGCCATTCTGAGATCTGCGAGTTCCAGCCGGACTCTACGGGTGGGGTGGTTGTGTCGAAGAGGTTGGGGTCGAGCTCGGTGTTGGTTTTGACATCAAAGAGCTGGACGATCTGGAGGTCTCCGGTCCAGTCGGCTTTGACATAGAGCATCGGGAGGTTGGTGTCGTTGTTGAACCAGATGCGGACCCATTCCCAGTCGTCTTGGACTGCGGTGTTGGGTTTCGGGGTGAGCTTGATCTGCTGGGTGTTGTCGATGGTTTCGATCAGGTAGCTGAGTTCGGGGAAGTCTTTGTTGTTGGCGAGGCCGTCGGTGCGGTCGAGGAGGTCGATGGTGTAGGACTCGAACACGCGGTCGGTGTTGCGACCCAGCGAGACCCAGAAGGGGGCTTCGCGCATGAGTTCCATTGGGTCGAGCTGTTCACCCTTGGCGACGAGCTCGCGTTTGTTGAACTGTTTCTGGTCGGGGAGGCGCTCGACGAACCAGCGTCCATCGAAGATGTAGTGCTCGCGGATGTCGGACAATCGGTTGTCGAGTTGGAGGGAGTTGAAACGCACGGCGTATCCGCGCTTGCCGGTGTCGTGGTCGGTGGTGAGGTAGAGCTTCCCGATGCGTTTTTGGAGATCGGATTCGAGGGCTTGGATGATGGTGTACTGGACATCGCCGGTCATGGAGTTGATGGAGTCGTCGGTTTTGGCGAGGGATTCCATGAAGGCGCGGGCTGGGCTTGTTGCTGGGCTGGTCGCGGTGGCGGTTGCGGCGGGTTGAGTCGATGCTTGCTGGGCGGCCGGCTGGATGGAGAGGGCGCAGAGCATGATGATGGTGTGGAGCATGTAAAAATCCTTGGCGAGCGTGTCCTACATCCTATTCAACGCATCAACCGCTGGATTGTTGCGTTCCTGACGGATTCACAGACCGATTAACCGGCTGGATTGAGGGTCTCGATGATCGAATCGGGGTCCGTGAGGTACGCTTCAGCGATCGCGGCGGCGGCGATCGCGTCGCGGCGCATCTTCTTTTGTTTGTGCGTCAGCCCGGTCTGGGACATCCTTGCGTCCGCGGCGACGGAGGTCCGACGCTCGTCCACGAGGATGATCGGACGCCCGACAAGATCGGACAGCCTTTGGGCGAACGCTTTGACGAGTTTGGCGCGCGGGCCGATCGTGTCGTCCATGTTCAATGGCATCCCGATGATGATCTCCGCGTCCATCGGTTCGGGAACGATGTGGACCTTGAGCGCGTCGAGGAGGCGGTTTCCCTGATCGTGGTCGATCGGGACTTCGACGAGACCTGCGGGGGAGGCGATGTTGGTGATCCGGTCGGCGCGGGCCAGGCCTGTTCGTTGGTCGCCGAGATCGATCGCGAGGATGCGCATGGGTGATGGTAGTTGGGGACTTGGTGGCACAGGTGTCCCGCCTGTGTTCTGTGCGGAGTAAATATGCTCAAAAGTCATCACAGGCGGGACGCCTGTGCCACGGGTGCTTGGTTACTTGAGTTCGGGGGGGAGTTGGTCGTGGAGTTTTTTGATGTCTTGGGCGCGATCTTTGGGGACGACGAGGGTGGCTCGGTCGGTGCGGATGACGATGAGGTCGTCGCAGCCGATGAGGGCGATGGTGTGGTTGGAGTCGGTTTCTCCGATGACGATGTTGTTCTTGGATTCGAAGGTCGCGATGTTGACACCCGCGGCTTTGTTGTTGTTGGCATCCGCGTCGAGGGTTTCGCCGTAGGCGGGCCACGATCCGACATCGAGCCAGGTGATTTCCATTTTGACGCCGACGATGGAAACATCGGATTCGTTGGCGGCGGGTTCCATGATGCCGTAGTCCACGGAGGTTTTGTCGAGCTTGGGGTAGATGTCGTCGAGGACTTCTTGTTGTTTGTCTGTGCCCCATGCTTCTGAGAGGTGCTTGATCAGCTCTGCGTTTTGGGGCATGAAGCGTTCGTAGAGCTTGAGGAAGGTTCCCGCGTGGAAGACGAACATGCCTGCGTTCCAGTCGTAGCGTCCAGAGTTGACATACGCCTCGGCTTTTTCCAGCGGTGGTTTTTCAATGAAGCGGGCGACTTTGAACGCTTGGCTGTCGGTGCCTTCGAGGGGTTGGCCGTGCTCGATGTAGCCGTAGCCGGTCGCGGCGTGGTCTGGTTTGATCCCGAAGGTGACGAGGCGGGAGGGGTCCTCTTCGACGAGTTTGTATCCGAGGTCCATCGCGCTGTTGAATGTTTCAGCAGGTTCGATGAGCTGGTCTGCGGTGAGTACGCTGAAGATCGCGTCGGGGTTTTCCTTTGCGAAGACCGCGGCGGCGAACGCGACGGCGTTGACGGTGTCGCGGGGTTGGGGTTCACCAAGGATGTGGGCATCATCGAATGATGGGAGACCCTCGCGGATCTGGGTGCGGTATCGCTCTCCGGTACAGATGTACTGTTTGTCGTTTGGGACGAGCTTGGAGGCTCGATCCGCGGCGATTTGGAGCAGGGAGACGGTCTTGCCACCCTCATGGATGAACTTGATGAGTTGTTTGGGTTGTCCGTCGCGGGACATGGGCCAAAGCCGGGTGCCGGAGCCGCCGGCCATAATCATTGCGTAGCGCATAACTGATGGATTCCTTCGAGGAGTCTGCTCTGGGGTCAGAACGATCGGATTACCCGCCCGCGAAGACGGCTTGGACAATGGTATCCGTATCGGCGTCTTGGCCGAGCCGACCCAGCACGATCTCGACCTTTCTTGCCGCTTCTACGCGGGATTCTCCCAGCGCCATGAGTGCGGAGACCGCTTCGGACGCGGGGCCGGATGAGAATGTTGGTTCGACGGTGGATGCAGGGGGCATTGAGCCGGACATGATCGCATCGCCGGCGTATTTCTCGACTTTGCCTGTCAGTTCAGCGATGACCGTCTCAGCGGTGCGTTTGCCGATCTCTGGGAGTTTGGTGAGCGATTTGGCGTCCTTCGCGATGATGAGGGCGGCGATGGTCGAGGGCTGCTCGGTCAATGCACGGAGTGCTTTGCGAGTCCCGACGCCTTTGACTGAGGTGAAGGTTTCGAAAAACGAGCGTTCGTCGGCGGATCCGAACCCAATGAGTCTTGGGACGAAGCTGGTGCCTTGTCCTTGTCCTTCGAGGAGGGTTTTGGTGTGGAGGGTGATCTTGGTGCCGATTTTGGATTCGAGCGCGTCGGCGAGGTAGGTGGGGATCAACGCTTCGATCGCGAGATTTGGAGTCGGGAGCAGGGTCGCGATCGGGATGGATTCGCGGGTGATGGATTCGAGCGTTGCGGTCAATCGGGTGATCATGGGATGAGCATACCCGCGATCGGGCGGGTCTGTCGTCAGAATGGGCGATTTGGTGGCTTTGGAAGGCGGTCTTGGTCGATAGAGCGTGTATGAATAGACGGCCCCCTATGCGGACACTGATCATCGGAACTCCTGAGAGCGCGGATTTGCTGTCGAGGCAAGTCGGGATGCTTGCGAATCCTCCGGCGCTTGTTGGGGTGATCCTGATCGATGCGGATCCTGGGATCAAGGAAATCAATGGTCTTGCGGTGCTGGGTCGGGTGGAAGCGCTGGGTCAGGTGTGCAGTGCCGCGGGCGTGGCGCAGGCGATTGTGTCGCTCCCGGCGGCGTATCGCGATCAATGGCGGACGATCAGTACGGAACTTCAGCGGAC
Organism: uncultured Phycisphaerales bacterium; assembly: GCA_963976955.1. Taxonomy (GTDB): domain Bacteria; phylum Planctomycetota; class Phycisphaerae; order Phycisphaerales; family UBA1924; genus UBA1924. Next base: position 543,717 of record CAXBMD010000001.1, read on the forward strand.
CGGTGTCATCGAGCGGTTTGTGACCCCGATGGATGAGCTGCTCAATAGCGCGCCGGCGGTGACCAACAACGCGAGCGTGCAGCTGCCCTCCAATAAGATTGATCTGGGGAAACTCGTCGGACGCGAAGCGCACGGGATTGATCGTGAGCTTGTTGGTGAGACCATCGCTGGCAAATGCGTGCTGGTGACAGGGGCGGGCGGGTCGATCGGTTCGGAGCTTGTGAAACAGATCGCGAGCTTTGGCCCATCGCGGATCGTGCTGATGGAACGCTCCGAGAACGCTTTGTTTGGGGTTGATCGTTGGCTCAAAGAGATCCATCCAGAGATTGAGCGCGTGGCGATTCTGCATGATGTGGTGGATGCTTCGACGACGCTTTCGCATCTTGAGCGGTGGGGGCCTGAGGTTGTGCTTCATGCGGCGGCGCACAAGCATGTGCCTTTGATGGAAGACCATCCGGCACACGCCGTGACGAACAATGTGTTTGGTACGAAGTCAATCGCGGATGCGTGCGTCGCGACGGGTGTGGATCGTTTCGTGCTGATTTCCTCGGACAAAGCGGTGAATCCGGTCAATGTGATGGGCGCGACCAAGCGCATCGCGGAGATGTACACGCAGTCTCTCGCGGCTCAGGTGCAATCAATCCCCGGCAGCGAGACCAAGCTCAGCATGGTGCGGTTTGGCAATGTGCTGGGTTCGGCGTGCAGTGTCTTAGAGATCTGGGCGGACCAGATCAGCGCGGGACGACCGATCACGGTGACCGATGAACGGATGACGCGGTATTTCATGACGATCCCGGAAGCGGCGACGCTTGTGCTGCAAGCGGGTTCGATGAGCGGGATGGTGGATGATCAGTCGGGCGAGGTGTTTGTGCTGGATATGAGCCAGCCGATCAATATCTTTACGCTGGCGCAGCGGTTTGTGCGTGCGTGCGGGTATTCGCCTTTGATTGGTGCGCCTGCTGATGGAGCGCATTCTCCGGAGCAGGTGCCGATTATTCTGACCGGTTCGCGTCCCGGCGAGAAGTTGCACGAGGAACTGAGCTACGACGCGGAAGAACTCGCCGCGACGGCGCATCCCGGGATCGCACGATTCAACGAGGATGCCGCGTGGTTTATTGATTCGATGGACGAGTTGATTGATCGTTTGGATGATGCTCGAAGATCGACCTCGCGTCAGGAGGTGATCAAAGCGATCGCGTCGATGATCCCGACGATGAACTCGCAATCCCCCGGCGTGGTGTCGGCGGCATGAGCGGTTCAGCGGGACATGTTGAACTACGCGAGCCGAGGGATGAAGATTTCGAGACTGTGTTTGCGCTCACGCAAAATCCGGTTGCCAATGAGATGGCGAAAGTTCTGCCTCGCTCGCGGGAAGACTTTAAGACGCAGTGGGCACAGATGCTTCACGGCGAGGGGACCGTGACCCGGTTGATTGAGTGTGACGCGCAGATCGTCGGGTGCATCAACAGCTTCCCTTTCGATCGCGAGACGCAGGTGGGGTACTTGATTGCTCAAGCGTATTGGGGGAAGGGGATCGGGACGAGAGCACTCTTGGCGTTCCTTGATGTGGAGAACACTCGGCCATTGTTTGCTCATGTTGCCAAAACGAATACTGGATCCCGCAGAATGCTGGAAAGATGCGGGTTTACCAAAATCGACGAACACGACTCTCCAGAAACCGAGCGGTACATGGCGTGTGTGGCGTGTCTGTATCGGCTCGATTGAGCGGTCAGTTTCGACGACGGCGTGCGAGTAGTCCCGCGCACGCGAGCAGCGAGAGCCCCGACGGTGCTGGGATTTCATAGACCGCGTATCGGCCTCGTGTTTCATCGCCTGCGGTCAAAAAGTTCAGGAATGTTTGTGCGGTGTCGTCGTTGTTGTTGAGATCGATGATGCCTTGTCCGACACTCTGGAAGAGCGCATCGACGCCTTGGAAGATTGGATGATCTGTATCTTCGGGGTTAAAGGTTCCCGATCCGGCGTCGTAGGCGGTTGAGAAGGCGAGTCCGAACTCGTTGAGGAACGGATTCCATGCCGCCGCTTCAAGAACCGGATTGCCGCCGTATCCACCTGTTGTTCCAGAGCCGCCCATCAGAAAGACATTGCCTCCGCTGTTGACATAGTCAACGAGGACCTGCGCATCGGGGTCGTTTCCATTGATTCGGCCGCCGAGATAGACCGCGTCGTATTGCTGGAGCAGGGAGAGCTCGAAGGCTGAGCTGTTGTCAACTGTCCAGGAATGTCCGGCGGAGGTCATCGCGTTGGCGAGGGTGTTGCCTGTGAGCCCGAAGTTCTGCGAGTATGCGAGCACATTGGCGCCGGTGGATTGGTTGGTGAGGAACTCGGCGATGTTGAGGGCAAAGTTTTCTACGCTCTGGCCCCAGTTCCCAGAATCCGAGAGTGTCCATTCGTCAGCGTTGACCACGATTCGGCCCGGAGCGCCGAACGCGGTGGTTGTGAAGACGGATGCGGTTAGGCAGATTGCAAGTTTCATAAATGTTCCCCAGAGTTCTCATCGGTTGTCGTTGAATAAGCGGTGTTCCCTCGACCAACGGTCTAGATCACTTCTAAATGTACTTCGGATTTTTGTCGAGACCAGCAATTTATGGGGCCTTGTTCAATTTCATGCCCTGTACAGTGTGCTAATGGGCGAATCAATCCGTATTTTTAAGAGAATATGATCGGTTTTAGATAGGCGATCATATATCGAACAAACCTCTTGACAGTCCGGTTTGTGTTTGGTAGTATCCGGAAATGATACCCAAAGTACGCAGCTTCATACTGTCGGGCATTGATGCCTCCGTGTGCGAAATCGAGACCGATCTCGACGATACGCAGCTCCAGAAAGAGACCGTGGTGGGTCTCCCGGATGCGGCGGTTCGTGAGTCGCTTGAGCGTGTGCGATCCGCGATGGGCAACTCGGGGTACCCGATGCCTCGCGGCCGAACGCTGATCAATCTCGCGCCTGCGAATGTGCGGAAGGAGGGACCGGCGTACGACCTTCCGATTGCGGTGGGTGTGCTGATTGCGCAGGGGGTGATTCAGCAGCGCGTGCCGGTGCGTACTCCTGTTGGTGTTGGTGGCGGTGAGAGCTGGCGTGGCGGTGCGGGTGAATCGTCGGAGGAGTTGTTTGGTCTTGATCCGCGATCGGTTTTGATCGCGGGAGAGCTGGCGCTTGATGGGCGCGTGCGTCCGATCCGTGGCGTGATCGCGATGGCGTCGCTTGCCAAGTCGATGGGGCTCGATGCGGTGATTGTTCCCGACGCGAACGCGAGCGAGGCGGCGGTGGTTGATGGGGTCCGGGTGTTCGGGGTGTCGTCTTTGGCGCAAGTGGTGGGGCTGTTCAACGGCGGGCTTGCGCTGGAGCCGACGCCTCCGATTGATGTCGCGGCGATGCTGCAGCGGTCTTCGGCGTCGGTGGATTTCGGGGAAATTAAAGGGCAGGAATCTGTCAAGCGGGCGCTGGTCATCGCGGCGGCGGGTCAGCACAATATTGTGATGATCGGTCCTGCGGGAACCGGGAAGACGATGATGGCCAAGGCGCTGCCGGGGATTTTGCCGCCGTTGTCTCCGGAGGAAGCGGTGGAGGTGACGCGGATTTATTCGTCGTCTGGGTTGCTGGATTCGGACGCGGGGTTGATTACGAGCCGGCCAGTGCGGATGCCGCACCATACCGCGAGCAGTCCCGCGATTGTGGGTGGTGGGATTGTGCCTCGCGCTGGGGAGATTTCGCTCTCGCATCATGGGGTGTTGTTTTTGGATGAACTCCCGGAGTTTCCGCGATTGGTGCTCGAAACGATGCGGCAGCCCCTCGAAGACCGCGTGGTGACGATCGCGCGGGCGCACGGGACGGTCAAGTTCCCGGCGAGTTTCATGCTGGTCGCGGCGATGAACCCGACTCCACGCGGTGATGTCGCGCCGGGGGAAGCGGGTCAGCGGGAGATGGACCGGTATTTGTCGAAGATTTCTGGGCCGTTGATGGACCGGATTGATCTGCATGTGGAAGCGCCGGCGGTGCCTTGGGGGGAACTGAGCAAGAAGGCGACGGGATCGACGACCGCGATGATGCGGAAGCAGGTGCTCGATGCGCGAGCGATCATGCATCGGAGACAAGGAACAACGGTCAACGCGCAGCTTCGGGGCACGCAGCTCGATGAGATGATGCAACTCAGCGATCCGGCGCGGATCCTCTTGGAGCAAGCGATGACCCAGCTTGGGCTCAGCGCGCGTGGGTATGATAAGGTCCGGAGGGTTTCGCGGACGATCGCGGATGTTTCGGGGAGCGAGGATGTGAAGCCGGAGCATGTGGGGGAGGCGGTGCAGTATCGGTTGTTGGATCGAAGGGTCTAGTTTTGCAGGACGGTTTGTGAAATCGGGATTGCGGGTCCGCTGTGGTGGATGGACCCGGTGCTGGATTGGGCGGCGACGCTCTTGATACGCTATCGTGTGGCTTCTGTATCTACATTGATGAGTGTGTGATCGGGGGATCGCTTGTCTGTTGTTCAAGGAGCGTGCCGATGAGTTTGGAGTCTACTGGGTCTTGTGTGCAACGGGTGTTGGTCATGCTGTTGGTTGGTTTCGGGGCGGTTGCCTCGATGACCATGGTCGGATGTTCAGGGGATACCAAGGGATGGAAACTTGGTGGGTCACGATCCGGCGCGATGCTCGACTCGGTTGGTGCGGTGGACGAGAACTACCGGCGTACCGGAGGTGCGTTTGGGAACAATATTTTCCGCGATCTGGACTTCCCGACCCCCAACGATCAACGGCTCGCTTCGGGCAAACCCGGTCCGGGATACTGGCAACAGCGGTGCGATTATGAGATCGACGCGGTGCTTGATGACACGACCGATTCGGTCAGCGCGTCGATGAGAATCCGGTACCACAACAACTCGCCTCACGAACTGGACTACATGTGGATTCAGCTTGAACAGAACATGTTCCATATGGAATCCATCGGCTCGCAGACGCGGACCCCCGGATCGGTCATGAAGATGCTTGAGGAGGATTTTGATGGTGGGTACACCATCTCGCGCGTTCAGTCCAATGGACGCGATCTGAACCTTGATCGCTACGACACGGTTGGGAAGCTCGAGTTGGAGCGTCCGATCCGTCCCGGCGAGGTGTTCGAGTTTGAGATTGATTTCTCGTTCCCGGTGCCTCCCGCGCTGCGGCGGATGGGGATGGAGACTGTTGAGGATGGGAAGATTTATGAGCTCGCGCAGTGGTTCCCGCATGTGTGTAAATATGACGATGTGAACGGGTGGAACACGCTGCCGTATTTGGGATCGGGTGAGTTTTATACCGACTTTGGGGACTTTGATGTGTCGATCACGGTGCCTCGCGATTATCTTGTCGCGGGATCAGGGATGCACACCAATCCGGCAGAGGTGCTGACAGCGGAGCAACAGTCGCGTCTGGCGCAAGCGGACCAGAGCGATGAGCCGGTTTGGATTGTGACGGAGGACGAGATCGGGACCGATGCGATCCGACCTGCTGGGGATGGACCATTGGCCTGGGAGTTTTCGATTGACAATGCGCGGACTTTCGCGTGGGCCGCGTCCCCGGCGTTCATGTGGGATGCGTGCAACGCGACGATTACGGATCGCGATGGGACGCAGCGGGATGTCCGCTGTCAGTCGATGTTCCCTGTTGAAGCGGAGGTCTGGGGGAACGACGACAAGGACGGCGGATCAACGCGGTACATCAAGCACTCGATCGAGTTCTACTCCGATTGGTTGTTCCCGTATCCGTATCCGGTGATGAGCAACATCAATGGTCCCGAGGGCGGGATGGAATATCCCGGGATCATTTTCTGCGGCTCGCGGACCAATCCAAAGGGACTCTTCGGAGTGACGGATCACGAGATCGGGCATAACTGGTTCCCGATGCTGGTGAACTCCGATGAGCGCCGGTACATGTGGCAGGACGAGGGGTTCAATACCTTTATCAACCTGTATTCCAAAGCGGCGTGGTATGGGAAAGAGCCCGACATCAAACGGGCAATGGAACAGACGCTTGATGTGTGCAGCGCGATCAATCCGCAGCCGATCATGACCGCGCCGGATCGTGGGTGGCCGAGGTGGTTGGGGCGGTTGATGTACCGCAAGACGGGGTATGGTTTGTACCTGCTCCGCGAGTTTGTGCTTGGGAAGGATCGGTTTGACAGCGCGTTTGCGCAGTATGTCGATTGGTGGGCGTTTAAGCATCCGCAGCCGAGCGATTTCTTCCGGACGATGGAGGATGCTTCGGGGATGGAGCTCGACTGGTTCTGGCGTGGGTGGTTCGTTGAACCGATGGCGCTGGACTTTGCGGTTGTGGATGCGAAAGAAGCGGACAATGATGTGGTGATCGTCGCGATTGATTCGCTTGGGGAGATGGTGATGCCAGTGCCGCTGCGGGTTATCTATACGGACGGCACGACGGAGGAACTGACGCTCCCGGTCGAGGTCTGGCATGTGACGACGCGGTGGAACGCGGGGATCCGGACGGGGGGCAAGCGGATCGATTCGATCACGATCGACCCCTACGAGATGCTCCCGGATGTGGACCGTTCGAACAATCGCTGGGAGCGGTAACGGCGAGTGCATGAGAGTACATGCGGGTGCGTTTGACGCAACCTTGGGTAGAGAGGTTGACTACACTCGCGTGTGTACCAAGCGCTGCTGACCAAGAAATACCTGACGAGCAAACTGATGCCCATCCTTGCGATGCTCGCGGTGATGCTGTCGGTTGCGACGATCCTGATTACCTGGTCGGTGATGGGGGGGTTCCTCAAAACGCTGGTGAACTCTGGGAGATCGCTGATCGGTGATGTGACGATCACCTGGCCCAATGTCGGGTTTGCGTATTACGATGAGTTGATCGGGATGCTTGAAGCGGATCCGATGATTACCGGCGCGACGCCTGTGATTGAGACCTTTGGGTTGATCCAGCTTCCTGATGATCGGATCGAGCTGATCACGATCAAGGGGATCGATCCCCAGAGCTACAACCGAGTAACCAACTACGAGGACACGATCTGGTGGAAACCGATCGACGAGCCCACGGCGAAGGACCACGACGCATCGGATATCCGGCTTGATGCACAGTTCACCGGCGCGATGGCGGCGTTCGCATCCAACGCGATGTCGCTGACCCGGCTCAATACCGAGTCGGGGATCACGGAGCAAGCGGGGGTGCTCGGGGTCGAGGTGACGGGGCTCAATATCCGGACGGCGGACGGGATTTACGATCCGCGTGCGTACGGGATCCGCGCGACTCCCGATGGTGGGATCGAGCGGGTGCCTGGGTTTATGCCGACGGGTGATCCGATTGGGTTGACGGTGTTGTCGCTTGATTCGACGGGGAAGCCTGTGAATCCGGTGACGCGGACGATCCCAATTGCCAACGAGTTCCAGTCGGGGATCTTTGAGATTGATCAATCGACGATCTTTGTGCCTTTGGGTGTGATGCAGGAAATGCTCCGCTTGAATGAGGCGCGGAAGGTTGAGCTTGTTGAGAACCCGTTTGCGACCGAGATTGATCCGGAGACTGGACAACGACGACCCAAGCTCAGCGAGGTCATCGGGATTGACCCCGCGCGGGTGACGACGGTGCTGGTGCGTGCTGTAGAAGGCACGGAACTGGCGGCGGTTCGCGATCGCGTCTACGAGATCTACACCGACTTTGAATCAAAGCATGTTGGCGAAGTCCCCAGCACCTTCTCGATGGAGAACCAGGTGCGGACTTGGGAAGAACTCAACGCGACGATGATCAACGCGGTCAAGAAGGAGACGGGATTGGTCCTGTTCATCTTCGGGATCGTGTCGTTTACGAGCGTGTTCCTTGTGCTTGCGATTTTCTGGTCGATGGTGTCGGAGAAGACCAAGGACATCGGGATTCTGCGAGCGCTCGGCGCTTCGACCCCCGGCGTGGCGTGGTTGTGGATCCGGTATGGGACAGCGATTGGGCTGATTGGAGCCGTGCTTGGAACCGCGGCGGGGTATGCGGTGGTGGTCAACATCAACGGCATCCACGATTGGCTCGGTCGGACCTTCAATCTCGTCATCTGGGACCCCAGAACCTACTACTTCATCGAGATCCCGCACGAGGTAGATCTTGCCAAAGCGGTCATCGTGTTCGTCGTCGGCGTGCTGACCTGCGTGCTTGGGTCGCTGATCCCCGCGTTCCACAGCGCGCGGATGGATCCTGTCAAAGCGTTGAGGTTCGAGTGATGAACCAACCAAGTCACAACTCAACGCCTGCATCCATCCTCGAAGTCAAGAATGTCCGCAAGACCTATCGGCTTGGGCGCGTGAAGGTGCCTGTGCTTCATGGTGTGGATTTGACCGTGGGTCACAAAGAATGGATCACCATCCTCGGCGCATCGGGTTCGGGCAAGAGCACACTCATGCACCTCATCGGTGGATTGGATCGTCCCGACAAGTATCCCACGCAACCCGCGTCGATTGTCTATGGCGACCGCGTCATCACCGACATGGGACCCAAGGGACTCAACCACTACCGCTCGACGGAAGTCGGGTTTGTGTTCCAGTTCTACCACCTGCTCCCTGAGCTGGACATCATGCAGAACATCTGCGTGGGGTCGATGATCCGCTATGGACGCTTTGGGTACGGCACGCATCGCAAGGGTGTGGAAAAACGCGCGAAGGAACTGCTCGATCGGTTCGGTCTGAGCGATCGGATGCGGCACCGTCCGGCGGAACTCTCCGGTGGAGAGCGTCAACGCGTCGCGATTGCTCGCGCGCTGATCAATGAGCCCGCGCTGCTGCTTGCGGATGAGCCGACGGGGAATCTTGATCTCAAGACAGGCGAATCGATCCTTGAGGTCCTCGCTGAGCTCCGATCCGACAACGGATTGACGATGGTCATGGTCACCCACGACGAGCGGATCGCGGCTCGCGCGGATCGCACAATCCGCTTGATAGATGGGCGTGTGGTCGAGCAATCTGCGGCAACGACCCACTAAAGGCTCTTTTCGTCCGGATTTGGTGAGATCAGTTGGCTAGGGGATGCGCGGGTTCTAAGATTAAACGCGAAGCAAGTGTTTCCTAACAACAGGAAATACTGGGGTCGGCCGATGTCCGATCACGCACTGGAGATCCGCTTTGAGAACTGCGCATGCAAATTCATCCGACTCGAGCCAACGCTCGGCAACGGTCAAGACCGAGGTCTCTCTCAACGGCATGAGCGGGAAGAAGATTGTCGCTGATGTTGTTGAGTGTGGGACCGGGACGCCGGTTGTGTTCCTCCACGGCTTGGTGGGTCTCAATGAACACTGGGAACTCGTTGTCCACTCGTTGTCCAAGCGGGCGCGGTGTGTGACCCTTGAGATGCCACTGCTTTCATTGCGGAAGTCGGACTGCTCGATCCAAGCGGTCTCCGCGATGACGATGCAGTTTATCGACAAGCACTTTGATCAGCCGGTGGTTCTGGTCGGCAACTCGTTTGGTGGTCATGTCGCACTGCGCGTGGCGCACGAGCGCCCGGAACTGGTCAGGTCGTTGGTTCTCGCGGGATCATCCGGGTTGATCGAGCGGACGGTCGTCAAGGGTGCGCCGGTGCGACCAACACGGGAATGGTTGATCGAGAAGATCGGCGAGCTGTTCTACGACAAATCGTTTATGGACCCGGGGGATGTTGATCGCGCGTACGCACTGCTCAACGAGCGCGGCGGGGCGCGGGCGATGGTCAAGCTCTCCAAAAGCGCAAGGCGCGACAGCATGGCGGATGATCTGGGGGAGATCGAGCATCCGACGCTGTTGATCTGGGGCAAGGAAGATGTGGTCACCCCTCCGAGTGCGGGACAGGGCTTTACCGAGCTGATGCCCAACGCGGAGCTGTTCTGGATCGAGAACTGTGGTCACGCGCCGATGATCGAAGCACCGGAGCCTTTCGCTGAAGCGATGCACGCGTTCTTTGATAAACAAGGGTACCCGATTGGGGCCGATTCGTGAGCAGTGGTGCAGTCATGCGTGCCCCCACCCCCAACGCGCCGTATTCGATCACCAGCGCGGTGGGTCTGGCGCTTCGGGCGCGGGTCGAGCGTCGTCGGCGCAAGCTCAACGATCTGAACTATTGGCAGCGTTCGACCTGCCGTATCCAGAGCGAGCAGCTCCGCAAGAATCTCAGAGCGAGCGGGCAGACGATTTTTGGGAAACAGCACGGGTTCGCGTCCATCGCGGCGATTCAGGACGACGCTGAGATGATTCGCGCGTACCGAGCGGCGCTTCCGATCAACGATTGGTATGTTTTTAAGGATCATATCGAGGCGATGCGCGAGCGGGGGGAGTCCGATGTGCTCTGGCCGGGTCGGGTCGGGCACTTCGCGCAGACTTCGGGAACGACCGCGGGGGATAAGTACATCCCGGTCAGCGAAGAGATGTTCCGATCCAACTACCTCGCGTCGCTGGATATTTTCGCGCACCTGATCAACCGAGGCGTGCATCCCGAACGCATGATGGGGGGGCGGTGCTTGTTCCTTGGTGGATCGACGGACCTGGACTACAACGATCAAGGGATCGCGACTGGGGATTTGTCGGGGTTGGTGACGCCGTTGATTAAGTGGCCGTTGTCGACGATCTATTCACCCGGCCCTGAGGTCGCGTTGATGAGCCACTGGCCCGACAAGATCGAGGCGATGGCGCAGATGGCGATCGATCAGGACATCCGGTTTATCTCGGGGATGCCCAGCTGGGCGCTGGTGCTGATTGATCGCGTGATCGAGATTGCCAATGAGCGTGGGATCAAAGCGACCTGCGCGAGAGATGTGTGGCCGAACCTCGAGGTATTTGTGCATGGCGGCGTGAACTACACGCCGTTTGTTGAGCGGATGAGTATTGCGTTCTCGGGTGATCCGGCGATCGATTTCCCGTGCCGTCAGGAGCTGTATCCTGCGTCCGAGGGGTTCCTTGCGATGCAGGATCGCGCCGACGAACTTGGGATGCGTTTGCTCGTGGACAACGGGACTTTCTATGAGTTCGTCCCTCGCGATCAGATTGATGATGAGAACCCAGAGGTGCTCTCATGCTGGGAGGTCGAGAAGGGCACGCAGTATGTCGTGGTGATGAGCACCAACGCGGGATTGTGGCGGTACATCATCGGCGATGTCGTTGAGTTCGATACGATCCCCGATGGATTTGATGGCAAGGGTGGGGACGGTCCAGCGAGACTCCGCATTGTGGGTCGGCACCGCCACTTCATCAACGCGTTCGGTGAGAACCTGATCGGTGAGCACATCGAGGACGGCGTGAGCGCCGCATCGAAGGCTGCGGGCTTGACGATCGGTGAGTTCACCGCAGCGCCGGTGTATCCATCGACGACGAACCGCGCTGGGTTAGAGGTTGCCGTGGAGTTCGAACATGTCCCCAATGCGGAGCAGCTCGCGTTGTTCGGGAGGGTGTTTGATGAGACGATCAAAGCGACGAATGTGGATTACAACACCAAGCGGTCCGATTCGCTCGGGATGAGCGAACCCACGATTACGGTTCTGCCTGACGGGACTTTCCATCGTTGGCTCGATAAGAAAGGGAAACTCGGAGGGCAGCACAAGTGCCCTAGGTGCGCCAATCACCGAGAAATACTGGGTGAAGTGCTCGAAGCGGCGCACGGCTAGATCAGTTTTTGAAATAGTTTGATACACAACGATGCGTTTTCTATACTGAAATAAGCGAAATTCCTTATTTTTGGAGATGGTGATGTCGGTGTTCAATGTAGTCCATGCGGGCGATGCGATTCTTGTGCAGTTGGTTGGGTACATCGGATGTCTCTCCGATGAGCAGTACGCACAGACTTCACGGATCTTCAAAGCGGGCACCGCGGGCAAGCACATCCGTCATACGCTCGACCACTTTCGCGCCTCGATCATGACGCCAGCGAGTGATTTGATCGACTACGACCATCGCCAACGCGGCGTCGATGTCGAGAGCAACCGAGACGCGGCGGTCATAGTCATCGATCAACTCCGGCGCGCTTTGGCAGACCTCACCGAAGACGATCTGAATGCGAAGATGACGGCGCAGGTCATGTGCTCAGGAGACGGGCAGTGCGCGGAGCTGGGAACGACGAGGGCACGCGAGATTTTCTTCGCGCTCCACCACGCGATCCACCACAACGCGATCCTCAAGGTAATCGCGGGCGAGCACGATCTTGAGCTTGACCCGTGCTTCGGGACTGCGCCCTCGACCATCAACTACGAATCCGGATTGGCCTCTTCCTAAATGTGTACGCTCAGTGTGATTCAGATTGGGGATGGGGGATACCGCGCGGTCCACAGCCGGGACGAGCAGCGGTCGCGCGGGACGGCGTACCCACCAGCGTGGAGGACGCTCGATTCCGGACTCAGGGTCCAGTATCCGACAGATAGCGATGCCGGGGGGACCTGGGTCGTGACGAGCGATCAGGGGGTGACCGCTGGGGTGCTCAACTACAACAATGCTGAGAAGACCAATCCCAATGCGAGCAGATCGCGTGGCGAGATCCCGTTGACGCTCATTGAGTTGCCTGATCTTGAAACCATGCTTTCGACGCTCCAGGCGATGGATCTCTCGTACTACGCGACCTTTACAGGATTTGCGATTGAGTCTGGGGGGGGCGATCAATCTGGCGTTCGGATGCTGGTGGTGCAGTGGGATGGGACGGAACTTGGGGTGGTGCGGAATCCGAGCGATGCGTTTGAGCCGATCGCGATTGCGTCGTCTGGGTTGGGGGACGAGTTTGTGCAGGGTCGATTGCCTCTGTTTGCGGAGTTGGTTGCTGGGAATCCCACGGCGGAGTCTCAGGATCGGTACACGATGCACCGGTGGGACGATTGTCCTGAATATTCCGTGCTGATGTCCCGCAAGGATGCTCGGACGGTGAGTATCACGAGTGTCGAAGTCAATGGTGAAGATGAGCCGATGATGGGGTACCAAGAGCTCCCAGAGAACGACCCATCCTGTGACCCGGTGGGGGCTGGGATGCTACAGTAGAGGCATCATGAACGACTTCCTGACCGATCTTATTGATGCCCAGTTTTTGACCTCGATGCTCGTCCTTGCGATCGGTGCTCATGTCATGCTGGGATGTGCTGCGATCTCCATCTGGATCGAACGGAAGCTGTCTTCGTACATCCAAGACCGCATCGGTCCGAACCGGACCGGGTTTGACTTTGGTCTGCCTTTTTTGTCATTCCTTCGCGGGATGCTTGGTCTGGGTCAGCTCCTCGCTGACGGCATCAAAGCGGTCACCAAAGAAGACTACACGCCACCAAACGCGGACAAGGTGCTCTTCACGCTCGCGCCGATGCTCTCGGTTGTTCCCGCGTTGATTACCTTTGTGATTATTCCTTGGGGCGGGTACTTCTACATGCCTGAGATGACGCTCCCTGTCATCGGGACCATCGGCGGCGAGAATGTCGCGGTCGCGGGTGTTGAGGTCTCCATCGGGATCATCTACCTCCTTGCGGTCGCATCCGTTGGCGCGTACGGCGTGACCCTCGGTGGTTGGGCATCGAACAACAAATACTCCATGCTCGGCGGTCTTCGCGCCACGGCTCAGATGATCTCGTACGAAATCCCGATGGGGCTCGCGCTGCTCTGCTGCTTGCTGATCGCGGGATCGTTCATGCCTACGGAAATCATCATGCACCAACGAGAGCAAGGGTGGTTGATTCTGTCGCTGCCATTGCCTGCGATTCTGTTCTACATCTGTATTTTGGCAGAAGCGGGACGCGCGCCGTTTGATAACGCGGAAGCGGAGCAGGAACTCGTGGGTGGGTACCACACCGAGTATTCTTCGATGCGATTCTTGTTGTTCCCGCTCACGGAATACCTGCACATGGTTTCGGGCAGCGCGTTCTTTGTGCTTCTGTTCCTCGGTGGGTACGACCTGCCATTGGTTGGGGCGCTGTCGACCGAAGCGACCGGGATCATCGCGGTGCTGCTCAAGTTCGGTGTGTTTGTCGGGAAGACCATGCTGCTCGTCTGCTTCGCGATCGCGCTGCGTTGGACGATCCCTCGTGTACGCTACGATCAGGTCATGATGCTCGGCTGGGGCGCGATGATCCCTGCGGGATTGCTCATGGTCGTGGTGACTTCGGTTATGGTCCATATGGGCTGGACCAGCATGCTCCCAATGATGGTGGCCAACGCGTTGATGCTCGTTGTGATCTTGGTCGGACGCAAGGTGCTTGCGGGGATGTTCGGACGCTCGGTCGTCAACCACAAGATCCCGATGTACGGCTCGCGGTACTCTCCGGTCGAAGGGACCGCTGTTGATGCCGCACCTTCGCACCCGATGGCGCGTCAAGACGCACCGGCGTAAACCGATCCTCGGGATCTGGATTTCAAGAAGCGTTCACAACACAACCAGCGCGATCATTGCCAGGGTTTGATGTCCGAGGTTCTCGATCGTTGGTAGAAGGTCGGGAGCAGGTATCCGCGGTTGTTGTGGATGTAGACGCGCCCTGAGACGACGAACTTGGTGGTGTCCCCGAAGTGGATCGCTTGCTGTTCCATGGTCATCAGCAGAGCGCAGGGGAGGATGGTGAGCTGGATGCCGTTTGCGGAGTATTGCTGGTCGTTGTCAAAGACCGCCATCCATGAACCATCGGATTCACGATCCATGCGTGCCGGTCTGCGGATCAACAGCGTGCCTTCGCGGAGACCCGGCGCGAGCTCTGGGGGTGCGGTTTCGAGCTGTGAGGATTGGAAGCTTGGGCGCGATGGGTTGATCGGGAGATCGCGACGATCCGTGATCTGGACACCCGATGGCGCTGAGGATTCGCTTTCGAGCTCGCGGAGGAGGTCCATGACATCGGGGTCTTCATCGAGCTGCGATGGTGGTTGATCCGAGCCAAGTTCAGTGTCCGGTTCGGTTTCTGGATCGGTTTCTGGTTCAGGGGTTGGCATCCGGTGCGGCGTGGTGGTGCCGAGTGAGAAATCGGAGATCAGCAGGTGGTTCCGCGCGTGGTAGGTGAGGATTTCTCCCGAGACGGTAACGGTCTGGTTTGCCCAGATGCTTTCGAGGCGTTCGAGCGCGGCACACGGAAGCAAGAGGACCGGGCCTTCGCCTGGGATTCGTTGGTTGAGATCGGGAACAAAGATCAAGCGGTCGTTCGGAGCCGGGACGAGTCGTCCAGATCGCGAGAGGATGAACGATCCCTGCGCCAGTGCGGAGGGTTTCTGGACCTCGCTGATCGAGTTGTTGACGACCTGCATCCAGTCTTGACCTGAGGTAAGACCGGTCTGGTGTGGTTTGCTCGTGCCCGGCTCGGTTGGTTTGATCGGGGTTTCGTCGGTCCCCATCCGTGGGAGGTTGTCCGCTGAGGGATCAATGATCTCGATCTGCTGGTGCTTGGGGTGTGATTCGCTGGGTTCAGGAGCGGTGGAATCTTGAGCGATCGCGCTGGTTTGGAGTGTGGTTCCAGCGAGCAGGATCAGGAGGGCTGATATGGAGATGGTCGGCATGTGAATCCTGCTCTGCTGAGGGGGCGTTTTTGACGGCTGTCCTTGTATCCTATCGTGCTTTCAGCGAAGAGTTGTTGACCTTTGGCGGGGGGGTGTTCTATCGTCACCTTCCTCCTGTGTGTTTGTGATGGGGGAAAGAGGCAGGCCGTGTGCCCGAGTGGACTAAGGGGACGGATTGCAAATCCGTTGTGCGAAAGCCAATCGTGGGTTCGAATCCCACTGCGGCCTCTTGAATGGACCGACTCAGCGATGCTGGGTCGGTTTTTTCGTGGATGATCCACTACCATCGCAGATGAGCGATGCATCCCAGATGAGCACCCAGATGAGTACCGAGCAGACGAGAGCAGCCGCGGAACAGTTCCGGAACGACTTTGTCGCGGTCCAGGAGCAGATTGCCAAAGCGGTGATCGGTCAACGCGAGACGGTTGAGGATCTGCTGACCTGTCTGTTTGCGGGTGGTCACGCGCTGCTCGAAGGGGTTCCCGGGATTGGGAAGACCTTGCTGGTGCGGACGATTGCCCAAGCGGTGGATCTGAGCTTTGGGCGCGTGCAGTTCACCCCCGATCTGATGCCTGCGGATATCACCGGGACAACGGTCGTCGATGAGGTCGAGGACGAGCACGGGAACCGCAAGCGTGCGTTCCGGTTCCAGCGTGGGCCGATCTTTGCCAACATCGTGCTCGCTGACGAGATCAACCGCGCGACCCCTAAGACGCAGTCCGCGCTGCTTGAAGCGATGCAGGAGCATTCGGTGACGGTGGGTGGTGTTGCGGGGATGACGCACAAGTTGCCCGAGCCGTTCTTTGTGCTTGCGACGCAGAACCCTGTGGAGCAGGAGGGGACCTATCCGCTTCCCGAAGCGCAGCTCGACCGGTTCTTCTTCAAGCTCCGCGTTGGGTACGCCTCGCGCGAAGAGATGGGCAAGATTGTTGAACTGACCACGGGTTCTGCCAAGCCTGTGATTGAAAAGGTGTTTGATGCGGCTCGGCTGATTGAGCATCAGCAGCTGGTGCGAAGGGTTCCCGTCGCGCCGCATGTGCAGGACTACGCGATCCGCTGCGTGCTTGCGACGCATCCGAGAGGTGAGCTGTCCGATGGGCGCTTCGCAACCCCGATGGTGTCGCGGTTCGTGAACCTCGGCGCGTCTCCACGCGCGGCCCAGACTTTGATGCTCGCGGGGAAATGCCGGGCGCTCTTGGATGGTCGTGCGGCGGTGTCGATCGAAGACATCCAACGCGCTGCACTCCCAGCACTTCGGCACCGGATCATGCTCAACTTTGAAGCGACCGCGGAGCAGATCGATGCGGACGCGGTGGTGCGGAACATCGTTGAAACCCTCCCTCGTGAAGCGGGATGAGCGGTGTATGGGTCTTTTTGTCTAGGGCTTGGGGTCTAAGACCTGTTCTGATTTGAAATCACACCGCTTGTGGAACTGAATTCTACTACGCACGGATATTCCCCGTCGTCGATGCATCGTGTGGACGCTCAGCGACGGGACACCTCCCACACATCTGGAGTACATCATGAAAATAGATTGCGCGATCGGTGCGCTCATGCTGCTGGGGACATCAGCATGGGCGAGTGTCACCGATGATTTTGAAAGCTACACCGTCGGAGATTCCCCGGCTGGAATCTGGCAGGACGCATCGAGCTTTATCGATAGTCCCACCAATCCGGGTCCAACCGTGTCGGTGATCGATACCACTGACGCTTCTGGAGCCGGGACCCAAGCGGTCCAGATACAAAACGGGATCGGGACATCAGGTGGGATCATCGGGCATGTTGGTCTTTCTTCAGTTCGACGATTCGAGACGGATTTGCGACTGGACCAGCGAGGAAACGGGAGCAATCCCAACTGGATCGCGGCGGCTGGATTTTTCCAAGAGACCGACCAGACAGATTTCAACTGGATGCCTCAGGCGTTTGTGTACGCGACCAAGAACTCGAATCGATTCCGGCTGTTTGTCCAGAACGCAGATGGGCGCGGTGGTGCGAATCGAGATTTCGCGTTGGGCACCAACAACTGGGAGTTGGATACCTGGTATCGCATCGGTCTTGAAGTGAACTCGGAGACCGGCGTGTTCGAGGTTTCCATCATCAACAAGGAAACAGGCGAGGTGTTGATCGAATCAAGCCGGACCTATGCGGGATGGGACAGCGCGTTCGGCCAGTTTGATCACATCACCATCAACGACGGCGAGTACGGCGCCAATCCGGGTACGGTCGGGAACATGGCGACGATCGACAATGTCAGTTATGTCCCCGCGCCGAGCACGCTCGGGATTGCTGGATTCGGGATGGTGATTACTGGCCGGCGACGGCGCTGAGTAAAGATGTAGTAGCGAGAGATTCACGAGCGGCTGTCGGATGCTTCATGTGTCCGGCAGTCGTTATTCGTATGAAGCTTTAGAATGAGTACGGATCGTTGATGAGCGCACGGCGACGGATGACGGTCGGGACGGGCATCATCATCGCGTCTTGGCATGCGGATGCGAGTGCCATCATGAACTTCTCGTGTTCTGGACACGCGTCGAGACGATCGAGCAGGTCATCGACGCGCCACGCGGCGGGGTCGTTTGGCTCGCCCGCGTTCATCGCGTCTTCGATCGCTTGGTCGCCGAGCTGTTCGCTCGCGTAGTTGAACCATTGCGGATCGATGGTGTCGGGGTTGTTCGGTGGCTGGATGCGGATGCGGACGACGCGCTCTCCGACGCCGACGATTGGCCAGAGTCCGCTCTTCATTTGGGGCTCGCGGGTCAGGACAAAGACGGGGATCTCCGACGCGTTGGCGGCGGTGCGGAACTGTCGAGCGTCCGCGCCGACAAGGTTCGGCGCAAACAGGTAGCACCCCATCGTGGGGCATTCGGTGAGGTCGGATGCTTTGGAGATGACGCGGGCTGGACCGGTCGCGAGGGCGTCGAGCCGGACGGCGCGCTGGGCTTCGAGCAGCGGCATGCAGATGCGGCTCATGCGTTCAAAGTCGCCTCGGGATCGTGCGAGCTGGAGCGCATCGCGGGAGAGCATCGCGGCGTGGAGGGACTGACCGCTCGCGAGGGCGTCGCTTGCGTGACCCATCATCGTGTCGATTTCATCAGGCGTGTTGATCGCACGGATCCCGGATGTGGTCGGAATGGATGACACGGCGTGGGTCGTTCCTTCTCAAAAAACAGCCCGAGCCGTCGCATTGTTGGAACGGATCAGGTTGTTTGGACAGTCTGAATCAAGCTTTGCAGGAGGGTGGCCCACTTGCCAGCGAGTTCACTTAGATCATACTCGATTACATCCCCAAGCGAAGACCAATCTTCGTTTTGGAGGGTTTCTCTGACCTCAGCGAGGGCGTTTGACAAAGATTGAACACTATCGGAGCCGGTCTCGTTGCCGACTTGGACGGTTGAAATGTCAATTTGGGCAATCTGGGTAATCTGATCGACGACATCACGCATCGCGAGCCAGCCTTCCATAATCGCTTGGAGGGTCTGCATCGCGTCTTCGAGTTCGCCAGAGCGAATCTGCTGGGCGCCCGCTTCTTGGTCGGCTTTGAGGAGCTCGATGGACTCGATCGCGGTCTGCGCGGTCTCTGCGATGATCGCGCTGGTGTCGGCGGTCGTGAAGCGGAGCTCGTTGATGGTGTCCAGCCCTTCGGGTTCGTCCTCGAACAGTTCATCGGTCGCGGGTTGTCCATCGACGAGGATGTCCACGATCAAGCGTCCCGCGGACTCGGCGTGGATGCGTGCTTGCTCGAGCGCGTCTCCGAGGTCGGTCGCGTCGGTCTGTTGGGTGTTGTCGATCCAGATCTGCATGGGGGTCTCCCGAGGGTTTTTAACTGATGGTCGGTTGCGCGGAGGGTTTTTGTCGGCATTTTTCTTTGTGGAGCAACCGAAGATTGCGGGCGTAAATCACGATCCCGGTGGACTGACCCATGACACCCACGATGTCCACGCGCCAGACGAAGTAGGTGAACAGGCAGACGCCTCCGAAGAAGCTGAACCACCAGAAGATTTCGGGGACGGTTGAGACTTGCGTGCGTTCGGAGATGATCCACTGGACAAACATGCGTCCAAAGAACGCGGCTTGTCCGACGAGTCCGATCATGACCCAGCCGAAGGTGCCCCAGGTGGTGATGTTGAAGAATCCGAGCAGGTGGCGCTCGAATGCGGGGCGTGCGTTCCATTCATCAACTTGCTTCGCGATGAACGCGTCGAGTTCGTTGGGGTCGTAGAGTCGGTCGGATTGGAGTCGTGCTGGGGAGATGACGGTGTATTGGAGGGTGCCGTCGCTGCTTTCTGAGCGGTCGAGCATGATCTCGATGGCGCCGACGGAGATGGTGAGGTCGGTTTCCGAGCGAGCCAGCGCGGGCTGGAGGACGAGCCACATCCCGAGAAAGACGAGGACAACCATCGCGATGATCGGTCCTGCTTTCATGCGTTGATCGTCTCGTTTGCTTTGGAGTTGGTGGTGACGACGGGTGCGGTTTCGGTGGTCGTCTCAGCTGAGTGTTCCATCGAAGTCACCGGGCGGCGCCGGCTGCGCATCCAGCGGATTGCGAAGAGGTCGATGAGTCCTGGAAGGGCGCGTTTGGTGATCCCCATGCCGTACTTGGGTTCCCCGGCGTGACGGTTGCGGTGGTTGACGGGGATCTCCACAACGGTGTATCCGAGGTGTCGTGCGGTTGCTGGGATGAAGCGGTGTGCGCCTTTGAACTCAAGCGGGAGCTTGAGCGCGATTTCGCGTTTCATGATGCGGAGGGAGCATCCCGTGTCGGTGATGGTGTCGCCGAGGAGGATGAGCCTGAACTTGCGTCCGACCCATGATCCGAACTGGCGGATTTTCGCGTCACCCTGATTGCGGACGGCGGAGCGGTCTCCCTGCACGAAATCAGCGTTTGAGGACTCGAGGAGTTGGAGCATCGCGGGGAGGTCCGCAGGGTCGTTTTGCAGGTCCGCGTCGAGGGTCGCGATGAGCCGGCCGTTGGCGGCGCGGAATCCTGCGTGGAACGCGGCGGATTGGCCGTGACCGGAACCAGTGGGGGTGTTGGTCATGGTGACGCAGCGGACCCATGGACGCGTGTTCTGGTGGGCGATGGCTTTGTGGGGCGTGGAGTCGGTGGATCCGTCGTTGACGATGATGAACTCGAACGCGATTCCGAGGGGTGCGATCGCGGATTCGATCTCTTCGATCAAGAGATCGACATTCTCTTCTTCGTTGTGCGCCGGCGCAAGGATGGTGAGCTCGAGGGTCGAGGTATTGGAGATCATGGGGTCTGGATTTGGTTGGTCTTTGGTCGAGTTCATCAGTGTCCTGCTGGGCAACACGCGGAGCGGATGCTTGGACTATCCTAGTGTGTAAGCCCATCGCGGGCAGGTATTCATGACGGAGATCGAGACATATGCACTTCCACGAAGACGAAAATGTTGGTCCACAGACCGTTCCGGTCCGGATCATCCTTGAAAACCCTGAAGAACTCAACGAAGACGGCTCCGACCAAGCAGAACACGAGCTGATGGCGGCGAAGGGCGAGCACCTGCTCAACCTCGCTCTGCGCCACCATATCAACATCGAACACTCCTGCGGCGGCGTCTGCGCGTGCTCGACATGCCATGTGTATGTCGAGGAGGGCATGGACTCGCTGACTGAAGCGGAAGAAGATGAGGAAGATCGCGTGGAAGAAGCGCCGGGTCTCCAGATCAACTCCCGGCTCGCGTGCCAATGCGAAGTCCACGGCGAAGGCCCGATCGTGATCCGCGTTCCCGCGTGGAACCGCAACGCGGTCAAAGAAATCCCGCACTAGATCGGTTCTTGATGCTCAATCCCACAACGGCGAGCCACGCTCGTATCCTTTGGGATGAGCAAATCGAATCTACAACTGGCGGTCTTTGTGTCTGCGCTGGTCTCATTATGGACCGGCGCGTTTGCTGTTGCTGAGGATATTGGAACGGAATCGGTCTGGGTCTCGATGCAGATGCGCGTGCCGACCCCGGATGCGATGGGGGGCGCGGTGGGGGAAGCAAGGGGTGTGGGGTTGATCCTCAGCGATGAAGCCGAGCCAGCATTTGGTGATGCGTTTTCTTGGGACGAACCGAATCTGGAGCACTCGATCGGGATCGCGTTTGATGTGCACAATCCGCAGCCGACGGCTTTGGAGCCCGACGAGAATGAACGGGTGATGGGGTGGTTTGACGAGTTTGGCAACTGGTACGACCGTCCACAACGAGAAATCTCGGTCCACGCGAACGGACGCGAACGGCTCAACATTCTCAGCCCCGTCGAGTTCCGGAGCGGGGAATGGGTCGATGTCATGGTCCAGGTCCGGTTCGTGCTTGGTGGGGCGCATGTGGTGGTGATGCTCGATGGGACAACGGTGATCGACGACACGCTCTGGGGTGTGCATCCGATGAAGCTTTCTCCCAAGGCGGGGATTGCTGGGGATGGGATTGAGTATTGCAATGTTGAAGTTGTGCACTCGACCAAGTTTGAAGAACCGCTCCCTGAGCCGGTGCGGGTCGGGGTGTTTGATGCGGCGTTTCTTGCCAATGCGAAGCGGTTGAAATCGGATGTTGATTTTTCGACGATCCCCGATTCGGTTGGTCGCGTGATCGCGACGCTGACGCTTGGGGAGCCTGAGGTTGGGTATGACCATTGGGACAAGAAGGGGACGATTGGGCTTCGGCTACCAAGCACGACTGATGACGAAGGGGACGAGGTTGAGGGCGAGCGGTTTGAGGTGTTCCGGTTTATCACGCCGTTCCGTCGGGGGTGGACTTGGTATATGGATGTGACGGACTTGCTTCCTTTGTTCGAAGATCAGCGCGAGTTTGATGCGCACATCGGGACCTACATGAAGGGGTGGCTGGTGAGCTTTGATCTGGATTTCTATCCGGGGGCGCTTGAGCGAACGCCGATCAAGGTCGTGAACCTGTGGAACGGGAACGCGGATATTGGTGATCCTGACAAACCCGTTGAAGATTTTTACACGGATCGGGAGATCAAGGTTCCCGAAGGAACGACCTATGCGCGGGTCCGTGCGACGGTGACGGGGCATGGGATGTTCCCCAACTCGAAGAATGCTGGGGAGTTCATGCCGATCTGGAGGACGCTGACGATCAGCTCTGCGCCCAACGAGGGGGATGTGCTGGAGCAGGATTTCATCACGCAGTCGGCACGGAACCACCTGTGGAAGACGGATGTGTACCTCAATCCGTGCCGTCCTCAGGGGGGGACCTGGAAGTTTGATCGGTCGGGTTGGGCTCCGGGATCGAAGGTGGAGCCTTGGATTGTGGATGTGCAATCTGAGTTTCTGTTCGGCGAGACGATTACCATTGCGTACGAGCTCGATGAATACCTCAACGAGGGGCGCGGGGAAACCTGGGCGCCGCACCACTGGACCGACGCGGTTGTGGTGTTCTACAAGTAAGTTCTCAACCATCCACGATCGGATCGAATCCCATGGCTCAGTCACGCAAACTCCACGACAAGTACTTCAAACTCGCAAAGCGCGAGGGCTATGTCGCGCGGTCCGCGTACAAGCTGCTGGAGATTCAGCAGCGGCGCAAGATCATGCGCCGCGGGGATTGGGTGCTCGATCTTGGGTGTGCGCCGGGATCGTGGACGCAGGTTGCTGAGCAGATCGTGGGCAAGGATGGTCTGGTGGTCGGGATCGATCTGCAAGCGATGCGGACCGAGTTCGGCCCCAATGTCCGCACGGTGCAGGGGGACTTTACCAAGGTGGACATGTCGGAGCTGCTTCCTCCCAAGGAGCTCAAGCAGCGTCAGGTGTTTGATAAGCCCGCGGATGAGCAGCCCGAACCGGAGTTGGTGCAGCCTTTGTTTGATGTGGTGATCTCCGACATGGCGCCCTCGACGACTGGGCACGGCGACCACTTCTTGTCGGAGCAGCTTTGCCAGGTCATCATCGATGAACTCCCCAACCTGCTCAAAAAGAACGGCAACTGCACGATGAAGGTGCTCGAGGGCGAGAGCTTCCCGGAACTGCTGGCGCGGGTTCGCAAGTGCTTTCGGCTCGCGGGCGCGATCAAGCCCGATGCATGCCGGGATGTTTCGCGGGAGACTTACATCTTTGGGATGGGGTTCCGTCCATCGAAGGTGCATCTCCCGGATGAGGATTCCAAACCGAAGCCTTTGACGCCGCCTCCCGGATGGAACAGTTGAGTTTTTTGAATCCCATCGCGGGATTGATCGCCGGTTCGGTCGGGTCGGTGTTGGTGGTGTTGTTCTGGATGCTCAAGCTCCGCCGGAGACCGGTGGGGGTGTCCTCGACGCTGCTCTGGAAGAAGTCGATCCGTGATCTGGAAGGCAATGTGCCTTGGCAGCGGGTGCGGCCTTCTGTGCTGTTGTTTTTGCAGCTGCTCGCGGTGATCCTGCTCGCGTTTGCGATCGCTCGACCGACTCAGGAGGCGGGGATCGATCAGATCGGGGGCGGGGAGGTTGTGGTGGTGATTGATGCGGGCGCGTCGATGAATGCGATCGCGGATGTGGATGGGAAGACGAGACTGGAAATCGCGCAGCGGGATGCGGCGGAGCTTGTCCGCTCGATCGGAAGCCGATCGCCTGCGACCGAGTTCCGGGTGATCCGCGCCGGGACGACGGCTCAGCTGGTGTCGGGTTCTGCGGGTTCATGGCGACGAGCGCGAGCGGCGATCGAGTCGATCCAAGCGAGCGATTCGGCGAGTGATCTGGATGCGGCGATCGGGTTGGTCTCGTCGATGCAGGTTGGGGAACAGCAATCTGAACAAGATCGGGCCGTGCAGGTCTTCGCGTTTACGGATGGCGAGGTTGGTGATGGATCGGTGTTTGTGCAGCGTCCGACGACTGCGTTTGATCAGCGTGATCCGCGCGGGAATCTGGGGATTGTGCTGACGGGGGCGCAGCGGGATCAGACGGATGCGGCGGGGTGCCGAGTGTTTGTGACGGTTGCGGGAGCGATTCCCAGTACCGTCGGGGTGCGGATCGAAGCGCGCGTTGATGGATTGGTGCTCGCGAGCAAAGCGGTTGAGTTGGTTCCCGACGATCAAGGCATCGCGGAAGCGGCGGCGACCCTTGCGTTCCGATTGAATCGTGCGGCGGTCGTTCAAGTCAAGATCACGCGGAGCGATGTGCTGGACTCGGACAATACGGTGTGGGTGTCGATGCCCGATCCATCGCCGATCGTGACGACGGTTGTCGCGAAGGACGGGGTTGCTGATCCGCTGCTGGTGGATGTGCTCTCAGCGGTCACCGGCGGGATCGTCGCGGTGGCGGGGGAGGGCGATGTGGTAGCATCGGGGACTGGACTGCTTGTGTATGACCGGGTTTTGCGGGATACGCGGGTGCAGCTGCCGACGATTGAGATCGGGGCGGGTCTGTCGGAGGATCAAGCACTTCGGCGCGTGCTGAGCTGGGATCGTTCGCATCCGGTGATGCAGGATGTGGATCTGAGCGGGTTGCGGTTTTCGTCGGGGGTGATCGGTGCGGGCGAGGGGGTTGCCGTGCTTGCGTCGAATCGCGAGGGTGCGGTGTTTGTTGAATCTGCGGAGCATGGGGTTCGGCATCTTGCGGTCGCGTTTGCGCTCGAAGATTCGAACTGGGGGGTTCAGGTTTCGATGCCGATGTTCTTTGCCAACGCGGTGCGGCATCTGCTCCCGGGAACCAGTGGTTCGGGATTGGTGTTCACCACCGGCGTGCCTCTTGGTGAGCAGGGTGTCGTGGTTGATCGCGTCGGGATGACGACGGTTGATGACGAGGATGCGGGGGTGTCGCTGCTTGATCGATCGGTGACGATTCGCGCGGGTTTGGCGATGCGAGGGGACTGGCGCGATGCGGGCGCGATTGAGGGCGGGATTCAGACCGGTCGCGTTGAACTCTGGCGATGGTTCTTGCTCGCGGGGCTGGTCGTGCTGACGATCGAGTGGTGCTTTGACATGCTGCGGCGGCGCGTGCTGTGATCGGTTTACGGTGTCTCTGGGGCGCCGTTCCAACCAAGGACATCGACGACGAAGCGTCCGGGTTCGCTTTGCCAAGGAAGCATGCGGCGGGGCCAGCTGCTGTGCTGTGCGTCTTGGAGTTGTTTGGTGGAGTCGGTGCGTTCGATCCCGATCAGGAGGAGCCCTTCGGGGGAGATCGCTTGTGCGGGGAGGTCGAGCTGGAGGATCCAGCGGTCGTTTTTGAGTGTTGAGGTGAGCTCGAGGTCTGCGGGGATGTCGGGGTCGGTGCGCATTTCGAGCAGGCCGAGGTTTCGGGAGATGGACCATGAGGCGCGGGTGAATCCCATTGGACCGACCCAGACGGTGATGATGGTGTCGTTGGTTGTGCTGGGGTTGAAGCCGCATTCGAGGTAAAGGCGCCATCCGTTGCGTGGGTCTGGGTTGTTGAGGTCGGTGGCGCGGTGGAGGAGTCCGGCGACGCGCTCGTTGGGTGCGGGGAGTGCGCCGAGCGCGGATTGACCGGAGCCGAACGCGTGGAGTGTCCAGTCGGAGAGCAATGGTCCGACGAGCACGCCTGGGGGGGACGCGAGGGGGACATCGTTCATGGTTTGGAGGGTGGTGGTGCGTCGACCGATGCGGACGCTGAGCTCGCGGGGCTGGGCGAGCTTTGCTTTGCTGTAGGTTGGCTGGGAGGGGACGGCGAGTGTCGCGGCGGTGATGCGTCCGGGTTGGAGGGTCTGGACATGGGGGTCGATGCTTGGGCTTTGGATCTGCGCGAGCGTGGAACTGGTTTGCGATTCGTGATTCGAGAGCCAGAGCATGCCGATCTCGGGTGAGAGGTGGATGCCGGTGCCGTCGGTATCTCGGTCGGCGTGTCCTGCGTCATCGATGATCCATGACATGGAGGTGGGCTGGGAGTCGAGCCATGCGACGACGCGCTCGACGCGGAGCTCGTCGTTGACGAAGGGGGAGAGCAGGTCGTGCGCCAGGGCGCTGAGCTCGATGGTGTCGTCGGTCCACATCGGGATGATCTGTTCGTCTGCGATTGCGGTTTGCGTGAGCTGGTGCTTGAGGCGGCGTGCGACGGCGGGGTCGATGAGCCAGATGCGACCAAGGATGATCTGCCAGCGTGCGGTGAAGTGGTCCGCGATCTGGTTGAGGAGCTGGGATGAATCGGTTTGCAGGAGTTCGGTGTGGATCGCGATGAGGTCGCGGTCGGTGTTGGCGGGGGTGGACGACGAGTTGAGGTCGGGGCTGAACCCTTCGGTCATGAGCCGGGCGCGCCAGCGGTTGAAGGGGTCGGCGCTCAGGTTGGTGATCGCGTGCTGGACGAATGTGGATTCGCGTTGGTTGGTGGAGAGTGCGGGGTCCCAGAAGCCGTCGTGTGCTCTTGAGCTTGATTCGAGGATCACGCGTGCTGGGGAGGGGAGCCAGTTGGGTTCGTAGCGGACCTCGTCGATCCAGATGCCTTGACCCACGGCGTCGATGGGGAGGTCGATCAGCGCGATCCATGTGCCTGGGATTTCGGATTTGAACTTGGAGAACTGGGAAGGGGTGGAGGTGTTCCAGATCGGGGTGGTGCGTGTCCATCCGGTCGATTGCTTTGGAGCGGTGCTCCAGACATAGACGACGGTGGATTCGACATGGCGACCATCGTCGATGCGGACTTTGATGCCTGACTTGATGGACTTGGGGTCATCGATCTGGAGGGGGAGGACGAGGGGGTGGGCGACGATCGCGTCGATCCGGTCGGTGATTGGGCGGACATCTTGGGCGAAGAGGGTGGGGGACAGCGTGAGAATGAGTGGAATAAAGGCCCGAAAATATCGTTGAATAGGGGTCATTGTAGAAAAATACGCACCAGAACCGGAATTGTATTGCAACCGGAGCGATGATTCTGCAATATAGTAAGTGTGTACTTACTTGTTGATTCTGAGGAATCTTGAATGTTGGCAGGAAATCCATGTCAGCCGATCCAAAGAACCAGCGGTAGCGTACTGATTACCAGCTACAGAGGAGTCCAATCATGAACCCACTACAGATTTCACGAACACGAATGACTACACGAACCACACAGGTGCTCTTGACCGGTGCGTTGCTTCTCGGAGCGACCACGCTTGGAGGCTGTGACAACGCCCGGAGCGGGTTGTTCTCTGGTGCTGCACTTGGTGCGCTCGCGGGACTTGGGCTGGGTTCACTCAGCGGGAACGCGGGCGAAGGTGCTGCGGCTGGCGCGATCCTTGGCGGGGTGGGGGGCGCGGTGATCGGAGACCAGAACGAACGCGATCGCGAGAACAGCCGATACCGAGGTTCGGATTACCGCTATGACACGCGGAGCGGTTCGTATCGTGGTTCCAGCTACGGATCAAGCCACGGTTCAAGCCGTGGGTACCATCACCAAGAGTGGTGGGAAGAAGATTGGTGCGACTGAACCAACTGAATCAACGATTCATGGATGCCGGGGATCATTCCCGGTGACTGATTCGACTTTCGGCACACTTTGAACAGCACTCTGCGTATCATGCTCGGCTCAGCCAGAAAGGCCTAATTCCGTGCAGATACGCAATTTTTCTATTATCGCCCACATCGATCATGGCAAGTCCACGCTTGCAGACCGCTTGCTCCAAGCGACCTTCGCGGTTTCTGAGCGAGAAGCGAAGGCGCAGCATCTGGATTCGATGGATCTGGAGCGTGAGCGCGGGATCACGATCAAAGCGTCCGCCGTGACGGTGATGCACAAGCATAATGGCGAAGACTACATGCTCAACTTCATCGACACGCCCGGTCATGTGGACTTCGGGTACGAGGTCTCCCGCGCGCTCAAAGCGTGTGAAGGGGCGCTGCTGATTGTGGATGCGTCGCAGGGGGTTGAAGCACAGACGGTGGTGAACACCTATCTTGCGGTTGAACAGAATCTGGAAATCGTGCCTGTATTGAACAAGATCGATCTTCCCGGCGCTCGTCCTGATGAGATCGCGGAAGAAGTCGAGCAGGTGCTCGGGATTGATGCGCTCGAATGTATTCCTGTTTCAGCAAAGACCGGCGAGGGGATCCCCGCGCTGCTCGATGCGATCTGTGATCGGTTCCCACCACCCGCGCCGTCGACGATCAAGCAGACGCGCGCGTTGATCTTTGATGCGGTGTACGACGATTACCGAGGGGTGATTGTGTACTGCCGAGTGTTTGATGGGAAACTGACGGTGGGGGATAAGATTTTGATGATGGGTCTGGAGCGGACCTTCACGATCACCGAGCTCGGGAAGTACACCCCGAAACCCGAAAAATTCAAATCGATCGGCGCGGGCGAAACCTGCTACCTCGTCGCGGCGATCAAAACGCTCGGCGATGTGCGTGTTGGTGATACGATCACGATCGATCACGATCGTGCTGAGGAGGCGCTTGAGGGGTACTCGCCTCCGATCCAGATGGTGTTCTGTGACTTCTATCCTTCGACGACGGAGAAGAAGGGCAACGACTTCGAGGAACTCCGCGAAGGCATGGAGAAGCTTGCGCTCAACGACTCATCGTTCTCGTACCAAGCGGTGCACTCTGAGGCGCTCGGGTTCGGGTTCCGGTGTGGGTTCCTTGGGTTGCTGCATATGGACATCATCCAGGAACGACTCGAACGCGAAGCGGGGGTTGAAGTCGTCCAGACCGCGCCGACCGTGTCCTACAAGATCAAAATGCGGGGCAAGGGCAACGAGATTTTCGAGAAGGAGATCCACAACCCGGCGGACCTTCCCGATGCGGGACTGATTACCGAGTTCAGCGAGCCGATCTGTAAGGTCGAGATCATGACCCCGGAGCGGTACATCGGGGAGACGATGAAGCTGTGTCTGGACCGGCGAGGGGTGTTCAAGAACCAGACCTTTGTGAGTCATGGTCGCGACATGCTGACCTTTGAGATCCCGCTTGCGGAGATCATCTTTGATTTCTACGACAAGCTCAAGGGCATCAGTCAGGGCTACGCGACGATGGACTACGAGGTCATCCGCTACGACAAGAACGAGCTGTGCAAGGTGACGATCCTGATCAACAACGAGCCGGTCGAGGCGCTGTCGTTGATCTGTCACCGCGACCGGTCGGTGGCGCGTGGGAAGCTGCTATTGAGCAAGCTCAAGAAGCAGATCGACCGCCACCAGTTCGAGATCCCGCTGCAGGCGGCAATCGGCGGCAAGATCATCGCGCGCGAAACCATCAAGGGTTTCCGCAAGGATGTGACGGCGAAATGCTACGGCGGCGACATCAGCCGCAAGCGGAAACTGCTTGAGGCGCAGCGCAAGGGCAAGAGCAAGATGAAGTCGATCGGTTCGGTGAACATTCCGCAGAAGGCGTTTATGGCGGTGCTGGATACGGGGGAGTGAGTGATGGCCATCCAAACGAAGACCCGAGAAATGATTTTTGATCATCTGCGTTTAGAAGGGATCAAGTGGTGCGGAGATTTTGATGAGGTCGAGTTCTTAGGTAAAATTTGGGAACTTGATTCAATGCCGTCGACAGATCCGCGGCACACAAATGCCGCGGAGGATATCTGGCGGCATCGAATTGTAAATCCAACAGACTGGGACGATGATTGGATATTTACAGACAGTAGATTTGACCTGTCAAACTGTGATGACAGTTTGTTTTTAGAATTTCTGTGCGTGCTAGTGCATCCCCTTGCTAGACCAGACCCAGAAGAAGCTGAAAATATTGTTGAGTTGTTGAATGACATATTAAAAGTTGATCGGTTTGTACTTAAGCCAACAAGGCGAGTAGGCAAGCGGTTTTACTATTCAGCTTGTCAAGTGTTTTCTTCAGATACAGTTGATGTTGGAAAAATCACTGACGAGGTGACTGGTGATGCCAACGATTTTTTTACCATACAAATTACACGCATGGAGAGTGCTGTTGATTCTGACCCCGATTTAGCTATTGGGACAGCAAAAGAATTCATAGAGTCAGTTTGCAAGACAATTCTTGAGGACCATTCTACGGATTATGGAAAAACTGAAAAAGTTACCGGTTTAGCCAGAAAGACTCTGAAACAGTTGAAGCTCACAAACTCTGATATACCAGAGCAAATCAAATCCGCAGAAGTGATCAAAGAGTTGCTTATGAATCTGGCTACTATTGTAAAATCAATCAACGAACTTCGTAATGACTATGGGACTGGTCATGGTCGATCAGCTTCTGCAAAGGGGCTTTCATCAAGACATGCGTCTTTAGTCGTAAATGCAGCAAAAACATTTGGCTTGTTTCTGATGAGTACGCATAGGGAGCAAGTTGCAAAGCAGGCCAAGTGGTAATTTTATACTTGACTGACGGGTGGCGTGGAGGTGTCGTCTTCGACTCCTCCACGATCTTCATTGGCATCCATTGCGAAAGACATGCAGGAGCCGAAGACGGCACCTGCATGCCACCCGGATCAGGCACGGCCGCGGGTGCCCCGGCTCGCCCTCTTGGGCGCAGTCGGGATCGGGTGTGATTTGTGAATGAAGACCTCACTGCGCCGAGGACGGCGAGTAAGGGCACCCGGATACATGCTTATTCGTAGTGGAGTTGTTGCAATCGGATGAATCGACCGTTGCTGAGGGTGACGGCGAAGAGGCGGTCGAACTCGGATTCTTCGAGGTCTTCGAGGAGTGGTCCACCCAGCGCGGTGATGATGAGTGGGACGGTGTTGGAGTGGGCGACGACGAGGGTGGTGCTTGAGCCGGGGATGTTGGTGATGGTCTGGACGACGCTCTCGGCGTCGAAGGGCGCGTAGACGGTTGTCGAGATTCCATCAGCGATCGCCAGCGGGGTGCCGGTCTGGATCGAGCGTCCGGTGTTGGTGACATAGACCGCGCTGAGTTGTTCGTCCTGCAGGATGTTGGCGAGACTCTGCACGCGTGCGACGCCCGCGGCGGAGAGGTCGGGGTTGTCGCCCGACTGGGTGTCGGCGTGACGGATGATGTAGATGACATCGGTCGTCGATGGCTGCATGGTCGGCGCGGCTTTGGGGGATCGGGGCTGGGCGTGCGCTGTTGGCTGGGTGAGACCGAACGCGGCGAGGGTGCCGAGAAGCAGAACAAAGAGTGTGCATGGAATGTTGGTTCGCATGATGGGTTCCTGTCTCAATCGAGGTTCGCGCCTTTGGACTTGAAGAACGCTGCGAGTCCGGCGCGTGCGGCGTAGCTGTACTTCTTGGCGATGGATTCCGACCAGGTCGCGGGGGTCGCGCCGCGGTCGGTGAGGTATTGCTTGTACAGGGTATCGTATTGGTCGATGTGTGCAAGGCTTTCTTCGTCAGATGGGTAGGCATCGGTGAAGAGCATCGCTTCGGGCGCGAGTCTTGGGCGGTGTGATGGGGATTCGTCGGGGACTCCGGCGCAGAGGCCGTAGAGCGGGAGGACGCCTTTGGGGAGGTTGAGGATGTCGTTGAGTTGTGGGAGGTCGTTGCGGATGCCTCCGATGTAGCAGGTGCCGTATCCGAGGGATTCGAGCGCGAGGTTGAAGTTTTGTGCGAAGAGGGAGGCGTCGACCGCGCCGACGAGGAACGCTTCGAGTCCGGTGGTGTACTTGTTGCCGGCGCGTTGGGTGATGAGCATGTGCTTGCGGAGGTCGGCGCAGATGACGAAGAACGCGCCGCAGTCGTGGACTTTTTGTTGTGGTCCTGCGAGGTCCGCGATCTGTTGTCGTTTTTTGGAATCGGCGATCTGGATGATGCAGTAGGGCTGGACGGCGGACGAGGTCGCGGCGGATTGTCCAGCAATCATCGCGGCTTTGATGTCGGATTCGGGGATCGGCTGGTCCTTGAACTTGCGGATCGAGCGGTGGGCGAGCATGGTTTCAATCGTGGGATTCTGGGTCATATAGAAGGATAGTGTCGGATTTGGTGACGGGCACCCGGATCTGGCGCATCTGGTTGAGTCGTATCGGTGGCGGCTTCGCTCGCTGATCTCGCACGGGACTCAAGCTGGAGAAACAGGATGGAACGGTACAGGAACGCTCGCGGCGGCGCGGATGTGAAAATGATCATCGCGGTGTTGTTCGCGGTTGGGGGGTTGTCATGGGCGGTGGTGTCGTTCATGAGCAGCGGGACGAAGGACACGAAATCATCCGGGCCGAGGATTGTGGATGGGGTGGTTGATGGGGAGGGGAACCTCATCGACGCGAGCTATACCAGAGCGGGCAACGCGAAACAGATTGACGCGGTGCGTTCGGAGATTGCAGATTCGATCGGTCGTCAAGCACAAGCGGTGCTTGGTTCGATTGATGCTCCAAAGGGACTACCCGAAGGTGTGGGCGAAGCGGTGGTGAACGCTTTTATTCCGGTGCTGATCGGGGATCATGCTTCGTTTATTGATGCGATCATCGCGATGGGTGGGAAGGTGCCTGGGGATTTGGAAGAGGAGCATCCGATGTTCACGCACCTGAGCAAGGTGTTCAAGGACGCGAAGGTGGACCTGTCGCGGATCACGATGGAGCGATTTGTTGCTTCAGACGGTCGACGGATGGAGATGCGGCGAGAGGTGGTGACGGATGATGAGGAGGTCACGCCGGGAGAACGGGGGAAAGGTGGGGTGTCGACGCAGGTGATGGAGATGCAGCCCGCTTCGTTGTTCCCAGATGCGCCACCGAAACAAGACCCGACCGCGGTGCAGATCAAGATTCCTGTCCAACCAAAGGGCGAGAAGAACGAATCGATCTTTGCGTTGATCCTGACCTGGAACAAGGACGAGAAGAAATGGCAACCCGCAGCATACCAGGTCATCAAGAACCGTCGCATGGAGGATGATTGAATGAAACGCACACACGCACACGGATTTACACTGATTGAACTCTTGGTGACCATCGGGATCATGGGCGTGCTGATCGGGCTGCTGCTCCCCGCGCTCTCCGGGGCGCGTGATTCGGCGCTGCAGACGGTCGCGCTGAGCAATGTCCGATCCGTCGGGACGCAGTTTCAGCAGTTTGCCAACGACCACAAGAAATATCCACAGCAGAATCCGGGTGAACTTCCATCGCAGTTGGAGACGGGGGGGAACTATGAGCCGGTCGGGGATGAGATCATCGTTGAGTGGTATCCCGGCGGGGTGATCATCGCGACGACGGACTACTTCGGTCACAGTTGGATGTGGCCCGCGATGGTCGCGCCGTTTGATGATTGGCCGACCTACTGGGAGACTTGGATCTCGCCTCGCAAGGGGCAGGATCTTCCCAAGATTGAGGACTTTGAGTTTCAAGATGGGATCAACCAAGGGGAGATGATCTCGATTGCGTATTCAAACTCATTTGTCGCGCGACCTGAGTTTTGGGATGGCGGGTCGCACGCGGAGGATCTCACGCTGCTGCGTTCGACGCGCCCCCACGATGTCCGGTTCGCATCCGGGAAGGTGCTGCTCTGGGATGACGACCTGTCCTACATCAGTGGCAAGAACACACCTGAACGCGTCGAAGGGTTGCTTGATGCGAAGACCCCGATGGCGTTTGCCGATGGTCATGCCGATGCGTTGCTCCCGAGCGATGCGAGCGAGGGTGTGATGAACTCGTTGACCGGCGAGAACACTAAACTGCACAACACCGCCGATGGTGTGCATGGTCGGGACTACTGAATCACTTCCAGCGCTGCGGCGACTGGATGTAGTGCGGGTCGTTTTCTTTGCTGATCGAACCGATCGCATGCTCAGGGAGATTTCGTGCATCAAGCGAAGGCGGGTTCTTGTGGACCGAGCCGTCGGCGCGGGTGTTGACCGCTTGTCCGAATCCGGTCGAGCGGTCGATGCCGTGGCGGAACGCGGTGGTGGGGGAGTAGTTCTCGATCCAGTATCCATGACCGGCGTACAGGTTTGGCGGATCAAGGAGCGCGCTGTTGGAGGGGAGTCCGCCGAAGAGTGCGATGAGCGAATCGGCGAAGACGAGCATTTTGGTTGGGTTCTGGATTTGATGGAGTTTGATGGTGCGTTGTCCGAAGAGTGTGTGGTATCCGGTGGTGTTTGGGGAGAGGCCGTACGCGTTGTAGCCGTAGGTTGAGGTGAAGGTGTCGTGTTGTCCTTGGTTGCGGTAGGTGCCTTCTTGTTGGTCGGGGCATTCGTAGATTGATCGGTCGCCGAGCGATGCGCTGAGGTATGGCGAGAGTGTTCCGGTGTTGTGGTCGAGTGTTTGGGTGGATGTTCGTTCGGTGCCGTACCAGTATTGCCGGTCGGCGGCGGGTGTTTGGAGGTGGGGCATGGAGGCGCCGCGGTTTTCGTCGGCGTACATCGTCCACCCGATCGCGAGCTGGCGGAGGTTTGATTCGCACACAACCGCTCGTGCGCTGGCGCGAGCGGACCCAAGCGCGGGGAGCATGATTCCGATCAGCAGCGCGATGATCGCGATGACGACGAGCAGCTCGATGAGCGTGAATCCGTGATGGGACGGGTTGCGGTTCATGGTATTTTGTGGAGTATCCGGATGGGTGCGCTGCCGTCAACGATCGCGCGGATGCGATGGGTGAGTGGGATGGGAACGGCTGATCGATCAAGCGTCAGTGCGGTGATTCCGGCATCGGAGGTCGAGAACACTCGGCTGCCAACGAGTGCGGGTGTGGTTCCGGTGTTTGATTGCGATGAGATGATGAATCCGGGATCGGTTGGTGATTTGCTGAGGTCGATCGTGTGCAATGCGCTCGCGTGGGAGAATGGGTTGATCCCAGTGGGCGGGTTCATGGTTGCGACGAGGAGTTTGGTCGAGCGTGCGGTGATGAACGCGATGGGCTGGTGTCCCCATCCGCCGATGGAGAGGTAGGGCTCGCCTTGATCCCATGAACCAGAGCTGTTGAGATCGTCGTGTGTGGACTCGAATGAATCCCAGAGGAGTGTTGCTGAGGTTCCGAGGTCTTCGATGAGTTCGATCGCGGGGAGTGATCCGGTGAAGAGTGTTGAGGGTGAGGTTGGTACGCCTCCGGAGATGAGCACGCGTCCGTTGGGGAGGACGATCGGGGAGGCGTCGGTGCGGACGGTTGGGATGGACCATTGGAGGGCGCCGGTGATGGCGTCGAGTTTGATGGTGTTGGCGCTGCGCTGGGAGCCGTTGAAGTTGTAGCTTGATGCGTAGATGGAACCGTGAGCATATGCGACGGCTCCGAAGAATCCGAGCGGTGTTGGATTGGGGGTGTTCCACATTGGGCTGGGTGCTGTGGTGCTGGTTGCATCGAACGCGAGAACATGTCCGGCACCACCAGTCCCATTGTCGGCGGTCGAAACATACACAACGCCGTCGTGGTATGCGGGGGTGTTCCCGGAGCAGTTTCCCGGGAGTGGTTTGCTCCAGATGATTTCGCCGGGATCGAAGGGATTGGCTGGGGTGTTGGGATCGGTGTTGATGCAGATGAGTGAGCCGTTGGATGCCGAGCCGAAGGTGTAGTCGGTGATGAAGAGTCGGTTGGATGGACCGAGGTCATCGGTGAGGCAAGGCGACGCGTTGACGATGGGACGATCCATAGGCGTCGACCAGACTTGGTCTCCTGTGAAACGATCGAGTGCGACCATAGAGAATCCGCTCGCGGCGATGATCGTGTTGTTCTGCAGATCAATCGTTGGTGTGGACCATGAATCGAGGATTGCGAACGGGATTTCGGTTGCCCATGCGAGATCGCCGGTGTCTTGATCGAACGCGGCGAGGTGGCGCGTGAAACCCTGATCCTGACCCACGGCATACACACGCGCATCATCCGCAACAACCCCCGCTTGGGGCGTGAAGCTGAGTGTGATCGATCCATCGCCGGTGCTGGTCCAGTCTGGGTTTGCAAGGTATGGGCCGAGGGTGTGGGGGGAGTGGGTGTGGGTCGATGCGCCACCGAGTTGTGACCATGGGGAATGCGTTGTTGGGATCGGGCCGTGTTGATACTTGATGGGTTGTGCGATCGCCACCGCTGCGAGGAGCAGTGGGGTGAAGACGCGCAGGATGTGTAGATTGTTTGGCACGGTGTTCTTCCGGGGTTGGAAATCGTCGCCGCGTGTTTCGACGCGGCGACGGGGGTGCTCGCCCGGTCCCCAATGACCGATGGGCGAAGCATGGAATCGTTTAGCGACGACGGCGTGTTGCCCCGAATCCGAACGCGGACAATGCGAGCAAGACACTCGGCGCAGGAACCACGGCGACCGCGTCGATCTCGAACGCTTCACCGGATTCGTTGAGGAAGCGGACGAAGCTTGCTGAGGTGAGACCGGTCGATGCGATGTCGATGCCGATCCCGCCTCCGGAGCCGTTGTAGAAGTTGCGGAGATCGGTGAAGGACATATTCGCGAGGTCCGCAGCGGTCAGTGTTGGATCCAGTGCTTGGGTGAAGTCGGACTCGATCAGTCCCGGTGAGAACGGGGTCGCGTCGACGAAGTCCGAGTATCCGAGCGTGGGGAACAGATCGAGGGTGGTGGTGGTCGCGGTGAACCATTCGATGCCGTTCTGGGAGACTTGGATGGTCGCGGCTCCACCAACGCCGAAGATGAATGGGTTAGCTCCGGTGTTCCCGGTACCGTCGTTGTTGGGGTCTGCGTCGGACCATGTTGCATCGGAGAATCCCGCGTTGGAGAAGACGATGAAGTCGACACCGAATGCGTGGGACGCGTTGTTGGTGATCGCGGAATCGAATCCGAGGGATAAGTATCCACCGGAACCAACGGAGACGATTTCATCGGTCCCGAATGCAGGATTGAACGGGGTGACGCCGGAGGGGAAGACGCCTTCGCCGGTAAAGCGTTCGGCGTTACCCAGCGCGGTGGTCGCGTCGGTGTATCCCGCAACGGCGTTGGACCCCGCGTCATACCCAAGCACGGAGGACGCGAATGGTGAAGCGCTTGCAGAAACAGTCAACGCTGCGATCAGGGTTGCGGAAAAACCAGCGGTGTTGAAACCAGCTCCATTGAAACCAAAGGAAAAACTCATGACAATACTCGACTCTCTGCCCGCGTACAAAAATGCGGGCGTGTGATGTGTTGTCCTGTTTCGCGCAGGACACTCCCCGAAACATTTGAGTCGATCTCGCGGGGTGGTAGCGGGGGCTGGGAGCGGGGAGGGGCGCACAACCGATCCGCCGACCCGTTTCGCGAGGTCCGACACATCTGTTGAGGCAGGTCTTCCGGCTCGGGGCTCAGATCCGCTCACCTTCCCGACGCATGATCCATCGAACTGGATCGCATCAGTGGCTGCTGCGTGATGCAGCTGAGTGGTCGTCGTTGCCCGTTACGGCGGCGCGTCCGCGGTGGAATCTCACCACACTTCCCTATTCACCGAGGTTTTCAAAAATCCTCGGCACCTTCAACGCGTGGACTGTACCAAAGGTGGGACAAGAGAGCAAGCGACGATCACATCAACTTGGAGATCAGCTGTGCCAGAGCCTTGGGATCGCGGCTGGTGGTGATTTTTTTCCAGGTTTCGGGTTTAATTTCCGTCTTGGAAAGGGCCTGCTCGGCGCGGATCCAGAGACGATCGAGCTTTTTCTGGTTGTCCTCAGCGAGGGCGATGTCCGTCACGATCTCGCCGAGACGGGTCGCGAGGATGGTGTCGTGGTTGTCGTAGTAGCGGTTGATGATCTTCCGCTGGGAGCTTGAGAACTCGCGTCCGCTTGCCATGGTGGGTCTCTCGCTTGGAATAGGCACAATCAAAGCCCGAACGCGGATTTGGGAATCCGTGATTCTGATTGAGAATCGGGTGTGCGGTTGGAAAGTACCCCCCTCAGGACTTGAACCTGAAACCCGCTGATTAAGAGTCAGCTGCTCTACCGATTGAGCTAGGGAGGCAATGGCTTTGAGGCCGACAGGATGATAACCTCAATTTCTGTGCTTGTCCAGTTTGGGGGATGCGGATCCGTGCAAGTGGGGAGGGGATCTGGTTTGACGGGATATAAGTCGTGGTCTATTGTTCCCGTCCACCACCGGCGTGTGCCGGGGGCGGATTTGTAGACGATTTGACGGGACGACCTAGAGCCCGATTCTAAGGAGAGCGACATGCTTCCAGCACAAAGACAGAGCCGAGGCCGCAGCAAGCGTCGCCGCTCCCACGACGCGATCACCGGCATCAAGCCAACGATCTGCCCACTCTCGGGTATGCCAAAGCTTCACCACCGTGCATGCACCGAGTCGGGCTATGTCCGTCCGGGTCTTCGCATCAAGGTTCGCAAGCTCGGCATCGGCATCAACGCCTAAGACAGTTCTCAAGACAAGAGGTGAACCGTGGCGGTCCGAATCGGAATTGATGTCATGGGTGGGGATGATGCGCCGGACGCTATCTTGCGCGGTTGCATCGAAGCACTCCCAAAGCTGAACAGCGATGATGTGCTTGTACTCATCGGGCCTGAAGATGTCATCAACGCGTTCCTCAAAGCGGAAGGCGTCAACGATGATCGTCTGGTCATCGAGCATTGCAGCGAAGTGATCGCGATGGACGCGTCCCCGATGGACGCGGTCCGCAATAAAAAAGATTCCACGATCGTCCGCATGTCCGTGCTCGGTTCCAAAAAAGCCGAGGTCCGGTGTGATGCGGTGATCTCTGCTGGGAACACCGGCGCGTGCGTCGCGGCGGGACAGATGAACATGCGTCGTCTCCCCGGTGTGCACCGTCCCGGGATCGCGGTCACCATTCCATCCTTCCACGGCCCTGTCACCCTGTGTGATGCGGGTGCCAACCCTGAACCACGCGCGACCCACCTCTGGCAGTATGGCTTGATGGCTGAGGTCTACGCGAACCGCATCCATGGCGTCGAGAATCCCCGAGTCGGTGTGATGAACATCGGTTCGGAAGAATCCAAAGGCTCTGGTCTTGCGAAGGGCACCGCTGAGTTGCTCCGCAATACGCCTGGTGTCAACTTCGTCGGGTTCGTTGAAGGACGCGACTTCTTTGCTGGCAAAGCGGATGTCATCGTCACCGATGGATTCCTCGGAAACACGCTCCTGAAGATGGCAGAAGGAATGGCCAAGAGCTTGTTCCAAGCGATCGCTACGGAGATCTATCAGCAAGACCCCGCGCTTGCGGTCAAGTTTGAGCCGGTGGTCAAGAGCATCTACGCGAAGAACGACTACCACGAGCACGGCGGTGCACCGCTCCTGGGTGTCAACGGCGTGATGATGATCGCACACGGCTCGTCGGAGTCCCGCACGATCAAGAACGCGATCGCCAAGACGATCGAGTATGTCAACGGGGGCATCAACGACGCGATCATCGAGCGTCTGGATCAAGCAGAAAAAGCATTGCAAGGTGAACTCGCATGAGAGATCAATCGGGCGGTGGGTTCGGCGTAGAAATCATTGGTTCATCCATGCACCTCCCAGAGGGCAAGCTGACCAACCAAGACCTCGAAACCATGATGGAAACCTCCGACGAATGGATCGTCAAGCGGACCGGGATCCATACCCGACGAAGAGCGGACGCTTCCAAAGGCGAGACCACCAGCGTGCTCGCGACCGAGGCGATGAAAAAAGCATTGGCCAACGCAAAGATCGACGCGACGGAGCTGGATCTGCTGCTCGTCGCGACGATGACCTGCGATTCTCCGACGCCGTCTGTTGGTTGCATCGTTGCTCGCGAGATCGGGTGTTCGGATATCGGCGCGATGGACATCAACGCGGCGTGTTCCGGGTTCCTGTACACGGTTTCGATTGCCGACGCGATGATCAAATCTGGACTGTACAAAACCATCGGGGTCATCGGTGCGGATTGCGTGACGCGACACATCGATTATTCTGATTTCGGTCGTGGTGCCGCGATCTTGTTTGGGGACGGTGCTGGAGCGATGGTGCTTCGCGCGACCGACGACTCCAGCAAGGGGATGATTTCCCACAAGATGCACGCGGACGGCAACGGCGCCAAGCACCTGTTCATCCCGTCGTGCGAACTCGACTTCCCGGAAAACGCGGAGTACGACGAGCGGAAGATTGATAAGGTCCAGATGAACGGTCAGGCGGTCTTCAAGTTCGCGGTGACCAAGTTCCAAGAGGTGATCTCCGAGACGCTCGAAGAATCGGGACTCAGTGCCGACGATGTGGATCACTTCGTCTGTCACCAAGCGAACTCGCGGATTCTTGATTCAGCGAGAGAGCGGTTCGGAATTCCAACCGAGAAGCTGCTCGTCAACATTCAAAAGTACGGCAACACGGTCGGGGGCTCGATCCCGATCGTCTTCCATGAGCTGGTCGCTGACGGGAAAGTCAAACCCGGACAGAAGGTCATGTTCCTCGCGTTCGGTGCGGGATTGACCTGGGGCTCTTCGCTCTGGCAGCTCTGATCTACAGCACACAACCGTGGAGGGTTCTGCGATGAACAACATCATTCTTTGTCCCGGACAGGGCGCACAAGTCGTCGGCATGGGCAAGCTCTGGAGCGAAACCTCCGAAGCGGCCCGCGCGATCTTTGAGCAAGCGGACGCGGTGCTTGGCGATACGCTCGGCGCTCCGCTCTCGTCACTCTGCTTCGAGGGTCCAGCGGACTCGCTCAACCGGACGGATGTCTCGCAGCCTGCGATCTACACCGCGTCGATCGCGTGCTTCGCGGGTTGGCTTGATGGCGAGAACCTCACCAAAAACGAACTCAACATGGCCGCGACCGCGGGGCTTTCGCTTGGAGAGTACACCGCGCTGCACCTCGCCGATGCGTTCAGCTTTGCCGATGGGCTCAAGCTCGTCGCGCTGCGTGGGAAAGCGATGCAGGAAGCGGCGGACGCTGCGGATTCTTCGATGGTCGCGTTGATCGGTGCGGACGAGGAGAGCGCGAACGCGGTGTGTGACGCGGCTCGCGGCGATGACATTCTTGTCGCGGCGAACTTCAACGCACCGGGTCAGGTTGTGATTTCCGGGTCGTCCGCGGCGTGCGATCGTGCGGAGACTGTTGCGGGCGAGATGAAGCTACGCGCGACGCGTTTGAGTGTTGCCGGCGCGTTCCACTCGCCGTTTATGAAGCCTGCTGCGGATCAGCTTGGAGAGGCGCTTGCGGCAACACAGATTAATGCACTTGCGTGCACCGTGATGTCCAATGTGACCGCTCAGCCCCACGAGAATGATCCTGATTCGATCCGTCAACGGCTGGTCGAACAGCTCACCTCACCGGTCCGGTGGTCGGCGTGCTGCGAGTACCTTGTCGAGCACAACGCTGAAGCACAGTTCCATGAACTCGCACCCGGTAAAACCCTCGGCGGGATGATGCGCCGGATCAGCAAGGGCACCAAAGTCGAAGCCCACAACGAACCCGAAGCCGTCTCCTAACTCGGCGGACCCTCAAATAGAAAGAGATCAATCATGACTGATCAACAGTCCGAGCAACGAGTCGCTGTAGTCACCGGAGCATCCCGCGGGATCGGGCGCGCCATCGCCAAGCGATTGGCCGCCGATGGTCGTCATGTGGTGTGTGTATCGCGTTCGCAGGGGCCGCTGGATGAACTCGCGGCGGAGATCAAAGCGGATGGCGGTTCGGCGAGTGTGAAGACCTGCGACATGTCGGACTTCACCGCGGTCGCA
Organism: uncultured Phycisphaerales bacterium; assembly: GCA_963976955.1. Taxonomy (GTDB): domain Bacteria; phylum Planctomycetota; class Phycisphaerae; order Phycisphaerales; family UBA1924; genus UBA1924. Next base: position 585,528 of record CAXBMD010000001.1, read on the forward strand.
TCGATGATCGAAGAAGTCGCGTCCGAGCATGGTCGACTGGACATCCTCGTGAACAACGCGGGGATCACCAAGGACAACCTGATCCTCCGCATGAGCGATGAAGAATGGGACGATGTAATCAATACCAATCTCAAGTCCGTGTTCGTTGCGTGCCGAGCGGCGGCGCGCCCGATGATGAAGGGCAAGTTCGGTCGCATCTGCAACATCGCTTCGACTTCGGGGCTTGTCGGCAACTCGGGTCAGGCGAACTACGCCGCGGCCAAGTCTGGCTTGACCGGGTTCACCAAGACCGTCGCACGCGAGCTTGGCAAGAAAAACATCACCGCCAACTGCATCGCGCCGGGGTTCATCGAGACCGACATGACCAAGGACCTCCCCGCGGCGGTCACCGAGCACATCAAGGGCGTGATCTCGACGCGTGAGCTTGGACAGCCCGAAGATGTTGCGGCGGCGGTTGCGTACGCGACGAGCGATGAATCCAAGTTCATGACCGGCCAAACCATCGCGATCGATGGCGGCATGACCATGTGCTAACGCGGATCATTCGTAGCTGAAGAATCCGTAATGCATCCGGCAATGGTTCAGGTGCAGGTTCACCCACTGCTGATGGCTCATCTTTCCGAGTAACGGGCTGACTTGGGTCATCTGCTCGCCGGACTTGATGCGAGCGATCTGGGTTCGCATTTGCGCGATGCCTTCTTCGACGCTGACCGCGTCTTCGGGGAGCAGTTCCTTTGCTTTGGCAGGGAGTTTGATGCCCGGCTTCATCTGCGACTTGGGTTTGGTTGCGACCGGCTTGAGCAAGAGCGAGCACACTGCACGCAGGATCCAAGGGGCGCCGAGCTCGAAGCCGTCGTATGAGCTTTTGATGAACACCGCGGTGTGGCTCATGCATTGTCCGGGAGTCCATCCACCAGCGGTTGAAAGCATCCCGGCTTGATGTGCAGTTTCGATTCGATCGATTTCCGCGGAAAGCTCGTCAATTGAACGAAAGGTCTTCGGAGACCATTTGGATTTATCAGCAACAGGCATTTAAAACTCCTGAAAATTATTGCAAGGCAGGTAAAAATACTGGGAAATAGTACGCCGTTGTTCTGCTGTTGTCGACTATGCTTCGGAATGAAACCCCATTCCATTTTAGAAACGGTCCTCTACGCCTCGGATATTGAGCAAGCGGTGTGGTTTTACCACGAGGTGCTTGGTTTGGACAAGCCCGGCGGTGCATCGGATCTGATGACCTACTTTCGGATCGATGGGAATCATGTGTTGCTGGTGTTTAACCCGCAAGAATCGGACAAGCCGGGGCGGGATGTTCCAAGCCATGGGCCTCGAGGGGCGGGGCACATCGCGCTGCGGATCGAGGAATCCGAGTATGACGACTGGAAACAACGGATGAGTTCGTTCGGGATCGGGATTGAGCAGGAAATCGATTGGGGACTCGAGGAAGAGTTCTCGAAGGGCCGCTCGATTTATGTGCGTGATCCCTACGGCAACTCGATCGAGCTTATTACCGGGAATATCTGGGAATCCTGATCCGAAACGCGCTCTGAAACCGGTTGCTCGCTGGTCCCTACAATCTGCTATGAAAATTCCACTACTTATCTCCTCTGCAACAGTCCTGCTCACTTGCTCGCTCGTTGGGTGTTCCAAATCACCCGATCCCAAAGCAACTCAATCCGCGTCAAGCGAACCGACGGCTGACACCAGTTACCTCGATGAACTCGCCGCCAAGCAAGGCATTGAGATCGATCAATCGGATGAAGGTTCTGCAGACCACGAGCCAGAACTGGACGATGCGGAAGCGAGCGACGCCGGGGAACCAGAAGGTGATGAAGAACGCGAGTGGGAGAAGGAACGCGAATCGCAATCGTTGTTCGGACGGTCCCGCGATAAAGCGAGCGACCTCCGCGACAAGATCCAGGGCGGCACCAGTCCGAGCGATGGATTGGCATACACGCTGAGCGACGAGGAGTACGCGTCGAGCTCAGGTCTCCGCTGGGAGATGCCTGAGGGCTGGTCCATGGCGGTTCCGCCTCGCGGACAGTTCGCGGAGATGTACATCAAGAACGCACTCGGGAACGCATCGGTTTCGTTCACCAAAGAAACCGGGAGCGTGCGGGATATTGTCCGCATCATGCAAGGGCAGTTTGTCGATTCGATGGGCGGACGCACGCGAGCAAAGACTGAAGACAAAACCATCGCTGGATACCCGGTCCAGATTGTTGATCTTGATGGCACCTACATCGATCCCGGCGCGAAGGGCGGATCGAACGAGCAGATATTCTACGCGATGCACGCGGCGATCTTTGATCTTGGTGAGTCGCGGATCGTGATCAAGATGTGGGGGCCGCAGGATACGGTGAATCTCAGCACGCGTGCGTTTGATTCGATGATCGACGAGACGACTCAGAAGTGAGTTCAACGGTCTGTCCAATCTGCAAAGTTGAAACTCAATTCTGCGGAAGGGTTGTGCACAACAGCCCACCCGAGGTCGCGGGGGTCGAGATCGATCTGGGGGATACGCTGTTCACGATGCGCCGTTGTCCGCAATGCCGACTTCAAGTGAAGGCGCCTTGCATTCCTGAGCGAGACTTGATCGAGTGCTACGAGAAAGCATCTGGGGATCACTGGGAGGAAACGCCGGACCCTCACAAACGGCGGTTCGATGACATCGAGCGTGTCATCAATGCGCATGCCGAAGGGCCGATGATTCTGGATATTGGTTGCTCGAACGGGGCGTTGCTTGGATACATGGGGCAGTCGTGGGAGCGATTTGGGATCGAACCGGGTGAAGAAGCCGCGAGACAGGCGGAGGCCCGGGGGGTGAAGGTCATCGCGCCGATGCTCGAATCATGCATGACCGATGTACGGTTCGATGTGATCCTCGCGATTGATGTGCTCGAACACCTGCTCGATCCGGATTCATTCATCGCGAATGTCCGCTCACTGCTTCGCCCCGGCGGTATCTTTGTAGGACTGACCGGCGACACGGGTTCAGCATCGTGGAAATGGCACGGCTCGCGGTACTGGTACTGCTCGCTCCCCGAACACCAGGTGTTCTACTGCCGGAAGACCATCGACAAGCTCGCCGAGTTGCACGGGTTCGAGGTTGTGCACTATGAGCGAACGAGTCATGCGCGCTTTAAGGGATCTCGGACAATCCGCGATCGGATCAGAGGCTTCGTCTGGGGATTGGGGATGCGGCTTGGGTTATATAAGAACCATGCCGCGCCTGGATGGCTTCCTGCGCAGGATCATATGCTCTTTGCACTCAAGCTCAAGTAAGTTGCTCTTCAAAGAACTCGGTAAGCGGTTTGCCTTTGTATCGAGCGATGTCATTGCGCTCTTGTAGTCCACGCGCGTTCAGTGTTCGGTCCGCGTAGTACGCGATCCGACCGAGTTGGTATCGGATGGGGTTGTTGCGGTAATGGGGGTAGCGCTCGTCGAGAATGGCGCGTTCCTTGTCGTACTGTGCCTTCCAGCGCTCGTGCTCGCCTTTGGCATCTGTGTGAATCCGGTGGACCCCGATGTACTTGTTGATTCGGCGTGCGTTGGCTGTCGGGAGCATCCGATACCAGAGATCGGTGTCCATGGTGCAGTGCATGGATCGGTCGAGCCCGCCGACGCTTTCGTACAGTGATCTACGGAAGAAAGTGCTGGGCTGATGCGCTCGCATGTAGCCGAATCTTGCCCAGCGGTCGGAGGGGCCAGCCCTACGGTCGCATCGGATGACCTCAGAGCGTTCATTGATGACAATCGTGTTGCCTTCGAAAAGACCTGTGTTGGGGCAGCATGAGAACCAGTCGCGCATCTCGCGGACTGCGCCAGGAAAGAGCGCGTCGTCGGAGTTGACCCACGCGAGGATGTCCCCGGTGGCACGGTTGAATCCGTTGATGATCGCGTCGGCTTGTCCGTCGTCTTTCTCGGACTGCCAGTGCGTGAGATCGGATTGATGTCGTTCGATGATGTCTTTGGAACCATCGGTCGAGCCGCCGTCCATGACGATGAGCTCGTGGATCTGATCGCGTTGTTGCAACAACGAACCGAGCGCTTCGTCGAGGAATCGCGCCTGTTGAAACGACGGGACCACAATCGAAACGGTTGGTAGGGTCATCGGTTGTCTGATTGAATCAGCTGAGTCCGAGGAGTTCGATCTCGAAGATCAGGTCGGCCTTCGCTGGGATCGCGGGTGGTGATCCGAACTCGCCGTATGCCTTTGCGTAGGGGATGGTGAGCTTGCGCTTGCCGCCGACTTTCATGCCGGGGATGCCTTCTTGCCAGCCTTGGATGAGGTTGTTGAGCGGGAAGTTGATGGATTCGCCGCGGTCGTAGGAGGAGTCAAAGACGGTGCCGTCCATGAGTGTGCCCTTGTAGTGGACATTGACGGTCGCGCTCTTTGGGCATTCCATTCCGTCGCCGACGACGGAGTCTTCGATGATGATTTCGGTGATCTGGCTCATGGCTTTCCTTTCGGTTAGGTGGAATGGTAGTCCCAGAGTTTGATCTGTGCGTGCGTTGAGCTTGGTCATATACCGAGGATCTTGCGAGCCCGTATCCATACGCGATATTTTAGCTTGTCCCACGATCCGTAGTACATGTCTCGTGCACGCTTGCATTCGGATTTGATCAGATCGTCATGGTCCCCGCTCGTGGAGTGCCCCCCCAACAGGAACACTGAACTGCATGCATCGAGTCGCTCGAATCGGCAGTGATGCTTCCGCTTTGCTCGGAGGACCCATTCATAATCCCCAGCTAAACGGAAGCTCTCGTCGTACGCTCCGATTCGATCGAACGCCTCTCGCCGGAAGAACATCGCTTGGTGGTTCAATGCGCCTCGGAATAGATTTGCATGTGAATCTCGCCGACCCGGTTTGTACCGCGATTGTGCCGTTTTGGGATCAAACCATAGAACAGCGCCATGGTACACTTCAGCGCTCGGCGAACAGTCAATAACACGCAACAAGGATTCGACCGTCTGGGTGTTGAGCAGCGTATCCCCTGCATTCAAGAAGAGCAGGAACTCACCTGTCGCTCGTTGTATCCCCTTGTTCATCGCGTGGTAGATGCCGTTGTCCGGCTCAGAGCTCACGCTGGGTGCACCTTTGCCAACCTGTTGGATCACACCCATCGTGTCATCGGTGGAGTCGCCATCAAGGATGAGAAACTCGATTTCTGAAGAACTCTGCTGCAACACGCTGTGAATTGTGGAGCCGATGATTGATTCGGCATTCTTACAAACCGTGATGATCGAGAGCCTTGGGGCGACTTCCGTGTCAGCAGGCGATCGAGTTTTTGATGCGGATTGAGACAATCCCAGACTCCGTGGCTTGTTGTATGAAGCAGGTCAAGGCAATGTGTTCCAACTCAAGATAAGAGCTACTCCAACACAATGTTACATATTCTAGTCGGGTGCGGGATTGGAGCGTGGGGCTCAAAGGCCAAAGTATTCGCTGATGTACACTGGGATATCGTCCGCTTTGGTCAAATTGACGACATCGAGCAGCCTCATGAGATCGCGTTTGAGCTTCTCGTCGATTGCTTCCGCGTCGATCTCATCGTCGTCGATGGTGCGGACATAGCGGTATCGGCCTTGTCCGCGTTCATTCCCTGGGATTGGGGTGAGCTCGATCGCGCCGTATTCAGCGAGACGGATCAGGACATACTCCATGACCCCGCCCCCGAGTCCGTGCGCGTGACCCTTCCCGATGACATGGATGCGGAGGTCGTCGGAGTCAAAGTCATCGTGATTGAATCGTGCTTCGATCGCGCTCATGGTCTGCATGATGAGGTCCGCCGTCGGGTTCTGCCAGCGGATGAACTCTTGCTGGATGGTCAGATCGGACTGCGCGTAGAGGATCTTGCACATCGAAGGCAACCCATCACGCCCGGCCCGTCCGACCTCCTGGTGGTACGCTTCGACTGAGCCGGGGAGCTGGGCGTGGATGACCGAACGCAGGTCGGATTTGTCCACCCCCATCCCGAACGCGTTGGTCGCGCACAGGAGCAGATTCTCTTTGGGGGTCGCGTTGATGAACTGGTTGTACACGCGCCTTCGCTCGGCGGGGGGGAGCCGACCGTGATAAATCTCGACGGGACGATCCATCGCACGCTTGATCAGCGGCGCCATCCGATCAAGGTCCTTGATGAGCGTGAAGTAGACAATCGAAGTACCCTCGATGCCTTTGAGTGTCGCACGGATTTTGTTGATTTTGTCGTCATCGTCCCACACCGACTCGCAGCTGAGCTTGAGGTTCGGTCGATCGACCGGCGCTGCAAACAGCGGCATGGATTCTTCATCGGTTCCCAGCACCACCCGGACATCCTCGCGGACCGCTTTGGTCGCCGTCGCGGTCAGCGCGATGGTGACGGGGTCGCCGAGTTCCTTGCGGAACTCCCCGATGCGTTGGTACGCGGGACGCAGGTCGTGCCCCCATTTGGTGACGCAGTGGCACTCGTCGATCGCGAGCAGATTCACGCCGCCGGGACATGCATCGAGCGCGGCGCGGAAGTCGGGCTTGGTCATGCGTTCGGGGGTCGCGTAGAAAAGTTCATACTCACCCGCGGCGAGCTTCTTGTACCGCTTGATGCGATCGGGTTTGGAAACGGTTGAGTTGACATACTCGGCGCGAATCCCGCGTTTCTTGAGGGCATGAACCTGATCTTCCATCAGCGCGATCAACGGCGAAAACACAAGCCCGATGCCTTCGCCCCCGCATTCGTGGTTCATCGCGAGCGATGGGAGCTGGAAGCACAGCGATTTTCCTGAACCGGTCGGCATGACGACGAGGGCGTCGCCGCCGTCCATGACCTGTTCGATGATCTCCGCTTGGAGCGGGCGCAGCGATTCAAGACCGAAGCGGTCGCGGAGCGTGGATTGGATCAAACCGGAGTCCATTGGCAAGGGTATCAGCCCGCATGCCGAATGACCAAGCTAAATCGCAGATTCAGCCGAAGCGGTTTTCGCCGACTTGATTGCTTCGAGTTTATTGAGATACTGCACGCAGGTGCTCACGAAGGTCGCGTGCGACCAGGTCAACGGCGACACCGAGATCGGATCTCCCGAATACGGATCGAACTGCTCCGCAAGCACGCCCGATGGGCGCGTGCGCCGCGTCGTCCAGTCCAAAAGCGTCATCGCGGGCTTGAGCTCATCGATGGTGGTCGCTTTGGCGATCTGGTACTGCGCCTGCCAGAGCGTGCAGATGACCCATGGGTTCCCTGGGACATCTTCGGTCTTGTTGCTCTCGACCTGGTGGTAGTAGTCGCGTTCGTAGCGGGCGCATCCACCAACATCAGTTTTGACCCAGAGTCGGTCGCGCATCGTGTCCATCTCGGATTGCACCTGCGGATCGGTCGCTTCGAACGCGCCGAACGCGAACAGCGCGTAGTTGGCGCTGTCGCGGGTCATGTCGAGACGGTACGAGCCGTCGTCGAGCGGTACACCCATGCGAGCAAAGTGCCCGCGGTCTTCGTGCCAGAAGTGACGACGCAGCGCGCCGCGCATCCGCTCGGCACCCTCGCGGAAGTTCGCGGCGTGGTCCAGATCGCCAAAGTCGTTCGCAAAGTCTGCGGCGGCGTTGAGCGCACCGATCGTCGCGGCGATCGTAAAGGTATGAATCCCGCGACGCTCTTCCCACAGGTCCCACGATTGCAACGGGAGACCGTTGTGGTCGCGGTGTTCGAGCATCCATTTGGCGGGGCGCAGCACAAGCTTGGAATACAGCGGCTTGATGAACTCCACATCGCGGAACTCGTTGAAGTGCTGGCGCAGCGCCCACAGCGTGAGCGCGGTTTCGTCTTGCTGAATCGGCAGGACGGGCTTGCCGTCGATCATCCACGGGTGCCACGAGCTTGCCAGATCACCCTCGGGGGTGTACTTGTGCAAGAAGTAGGGCTTGTCACCAATACATTCCGCAGCGTAGCGGAAGAAGTTTCGGCTGAGCTCGCTCTGGCACGCGAGCACCAGCGAGTGGGCGACGAGCGCTCCATCACGCATCCAGCAGTACGAATAGTGATCCCCCGCAAAGTGGGTGATGTCCGTGTCGTTGGCGGCGATGATCGCGCCCCCGTTGTCGATCTGCGTGCGGAGGATCAGCTGCGAGCGGTAGAACAGATCACGGACCGGCTCAGGGAGCGGTGCGGTGTTGATCGGTTCCTTGCGGCTCCAGAGCTTCCAGTACGCTTCGGTCCGCGCGATCAGACGATCGGGACCGGTCTCCCAGACACGCTGGTTGAAGCTCTTGGCGGATTCATAATCGCTGGCGCAGACAACCCACAGCGTCGCTTGTGCTTCGCCGTTTTCGGGGACCTGCACATGCACGCCGACGGTGGTGTCGACTGAGCCCTGCGAGATCGCGTTGCGACCGAGTTGGCCGTCCTCGGCATCGCGCCAGGTCCCCTCAGCGCCACCGACACGCTTGGCACCGATCGCCCAGTGGTCGATCCCGCACTTGGTCGGGTCGTTGCTCGCGTTGATGAGGAAGTAGGAGTCGTCCTTGTAGAGGATAACCGCGTTGGTGTTTGGATCGAAGTTGGCGGTGTCACCGACCGGTGACCCGTTGATCGAGAGATCGAAGTGGAAGAACAAGCGTACATCACGCGTCGCGCCGCGGAGGTCGCGGACAATGACTTTGCGGAAGAACACGGGTTTGTGGTAGTCCACCAGATCGTGGCATGTGAGTTCGAGACCGAGTTTGTGGTTGACCAGACGAACATCGGTGGTCATTGAATCGGGTTTGTAGCGGAGTTCGCGTTCCCACGAGTCTTCCTCGATCCACGAGATCTGGCCGTCGGCCCAGACTCCGAAGCGCTGGACATGTCCCTCGGTGTGGTTGTACCGACCAACGCGGGGCGAGTAGATATCGCGGATGCGGTACTTGTCGTCGAAGGTGAACAGGATTGAGCCGTTGCCGACTGGTATATCACGGGGCATGGTGGAAGTCCGGTGTTTCGGGTGAGATGAATCAGGAAACTACCGTTTCTATCGGCGCAAACTCCTGATCGAACCGATGATATTCCGCAATCGGTGTCGATAATACAGAAACCCATCACTGTTAAACCGGTTGTCTAGCAAGTTGATGCCACGAAGCACGGAAAGTCCGTGTAATTGACAGCAGAAACTGGTATTGTGTGGGTTCTTTGAAGGAGTGTGTGGAATGCTGAGTCGAAACCGGAGAGTTCAGGGGTTTACCCTGATCGAGTTGTTAGTCGTTATCGCGATCATCGCGTTGCTGCTCGGGATCCTGATCCCGACCCTTGGGAAGGCCCGGGCTACGGCCCAAGCGGTCAAGAGCAAAGCCAATCTCCGATCCTTGGGACAGATCCAGTTCCTGTACGCAGGGGACTTTAAAGACAGCTACATCAACCCATTCGATGCTGCCAAAACGACCGGCGGCAACGGTGGCCCGACCACGGGTGGATGGGCGCAAGTCCGCAAACCCGGTCTCAACGGAGTGTACGAGTTTGGCGGCTCCGGACAATGGTACTCTGAGATGTACGCATTTCACTGGTACTCCCTTGTGGGTGGATGGATGAATGAGGGGGATTACGGATCAGAAATCCAGTTTGCTCCATTGGACAAAGCCATTATCACCCGATTCGCAGATTTTTTAAACGAGGACGATGGTTTCAATCTGAATAATGGGATTTGGGACAGTTCGTACATCCTTTCTCCCACGCTGTGGTTTTCTCCAAAGCGCTACCAAGACAACACACGCCCGAATCCTGTCAGAAACAACGCGCCCAGATCAATGGTGAAACGAAACAAGGTCTCGGACACCGCATTCCCCGCCAACAAGGTCATCATCTGGGAACGCTTTGATTGGATGCAAAACACCCGCACCGCGAGCCTCCCGCATCCGATCAACCCGGATTTGCCGTCGATCGTGATGGGTGAAGAGAACCATCACCCGCAGTGGAACAATCCCAGTGCGGAACCCGCGGTACTCACATCAGATGGCTCGGTCATCTCGGCGAAAATCGCGGATATCCGCGATATGGGGAGTGATGAGAACGAACGCGTCGCACGCGAGTTCAGGCCTACTGATGTGTGGAATATGCCTGGGTCGCTGCTTGAAGATTACGGGATGGAGAAAGACTATTTCGAAGTCGGACTGCTGAACATCGATGGCTTCGGAGCGGGCAAGTATCCCGCATACTTCTGGGCGACCCGCGACGGCATCAAAGGCCGCGACATTGTTCGTTAAAGACTGCTTGGTTCAGGTCGAATCCAATCAGATCTGACCCGCGAGCATCGCTTCTGCGATCTCGTCAGGAGTCATCTCGCCCATCCCGCTCAGGGAGGAGTTGTCGTCCGTCTTCGCGGGTCCGAGTGCTTCGATGCGTTCTGTTTGCCCCAGCGTGGTGGTGAGACGGATCCCGAAGTTCTCCCCGATTTTCACGGCTGACCCCTTGGCGATGCGGCGGTTGTTGATGCGGACATCAAGATCGGATTCCGCGTTGATCTGGAGTTCCAAAATCGAGCCGGGCACCCATTGACGGACGCTCTGCATCTCCATGCTGCGTTCGCCAATGACGACCACGAGCGGGACTTCGATACGCATGATTGAACTGATGTTTGAACCCATACCATCCTCATCGGCACAAAGTGCGCCCCGATGCACTCAACGCGCACAACTCTCGGGACTCTCGATACAAATCGCAAGCCCTGTGCCATGATTGTGGGGGTCTGGGGGTCCGAATAAGGGGAGTGCGGAATCAGCCTTCGTATCGGCTGACGATCAGGCTGACATTGTGGCCACCGAACCCGAAGGTGTTGTTCATCGCTCTGCGGACCGGCATCTCACGAGCGACATTGGCAACGATGTCCACGCCGGCACATTCCGGGTCGATGTTGTCGAGGTTGATCGTCGGAGCGACGATGCCTTCGCGGACCGCGTTGATGCACGCGATGAGTTCAACCGCACCCGACGCACCGAGACAGTGGCCGTGCATGGACTTGGTGGAGTTCATCACCAGACCGCCGTTGACGCCGCCCTTGGTTGCGTGGTCACCGAAGACGGTCTTGACGGCGATGATTTCTGCTTTGTCACCGAGCGGGGTTGAGGTGCCGTGGGCGTTGATGTAGTCGATGTCGTCCGGTTGGAGCCCCGCGTCTTCGAGCGCCCAGCGCATCGCGTGACCCGCACCGCGGCCTTGCGGATGGGGAGCGGTGATGTGGCCCGCGTCGCAGGAGTTTGCGGCACCGCTGAGTTCCGCGTAGATCGTCGCGCCGCGAGCTTTGGCGTGCTCTTCGGATTCGAGCACATACACCGCGGCTCCCTCGCTGAGCACGAACCCGTCGCGACCCGTGTCGAACGGACGCGATGCCTTCTCAGGAGCGTCGTTGCGGGTCGAGAGGGCTTTCATGGTCATGAATGCGCCAAGGCACAGCGGGGTGAGTGCCGCTTCTGAACCGCCGGCGAGCATGACATCGGCGCGTCCGAGACGGATCGCTTCCATCGCGTCACCGATCGCGTGTCCTGACGAGGCGCACGCGGTCGCGTGGGTCGATGCGGGACCCTGAAGGTTGAAGCGGATCGAGATGTTCCCGGTCACCGCGTTGGCCATCAGTTTGGGGACGGTGAAGGGTGAGATTCTTGATGGACCTTTGGAAACCATCGCTTGAACGCTGGTTTCGATGGTCGAGATGCCCCCGATCCCCGAACCCATGACGATGCCCTGTCGTTCGGGATCACCGCTGCTGAAGTCGAATCCGGAGTGGTCCACGGCTTCTTGAGCCGCGAAAAGCCCAAGCAGGGAGACGCGGTCCATGCGCTTTGCTTCGCGTTTGTCAATGACCGCATCTGGGGACCAGTCGCGTACTTGACCACCGATGGTGACCGTCCAACCTTCATATTGCTTGAAGTCGTCAGAGTCGATTGTGGTGATGCCGGACTTGCCCGACTTCATCGCTTCCCATGTATCCGCAGCGTTGTGCCCGATGTTGGTGAGTGCGCCAAATCCGGTGATCACCACACGATGACGCTTGTTGGAAGAAGTAGGGGAGCTCATGGATACATCCTGACCTTGAGGGTGGGTTGTGGGACTCTTGTGTTGAAAACACTCAGCGAGTCAAATACACAAGCCCCACCGATACTGATCGGGGGGCTTTAGAAGGGTTCGAGCGGTACAGGGGTTAATCCGTGCCGTTCGCTTGCATGATGAAGTCGATGGCATTGCCAACGGTCAGGATTTTTTCAGCCTGATCATCTGGGATCGAGGTTTCAAACTCGTCCTCAAACTCCATCACCAGTTCGACGGTGTCGAGACTGTCAGCGTTCAGGTCTTCCATGAAGCTGGTCTCGCGAGAGATCTTCTCCTTGTCAGCACCCATCTGCTCAGCAACGATTTCGATCACCTTTGATTCAATTTCTGCTTCGGTCACAGCGTAGTCTCCGCTCATTCGATCTTGGGTTCTTTGCCCGGTCGCTCCATACGCCCGAGAATCTTGGTCCCCGATCTTGGCCCCGATTGTATCCAGTCAGTGTAGGTTTTGCCAAGCCATATATCGATCCTCAAGAGTTGTTCTTTGTTCGGTATTCTCGGATTATCGTCCCTCCCATCCCGAATCATCCCATCCAACCTGCAGATCTAGGTCCTAGAGCCATATCCGTTCCAATTCATCGTGCACTGAGCACGAGAACCCGTCGAAACTGTCCACACCAGCACGCGGCGTATCCGCAACTGCTGATTCTGGAGGAATCGTCATGGGAACTATGCCCAAGGAACCCGATGCGTTTATCGAGCATGTGGTCAAGCTGATCAAACGCATGCAGCCCGAGTTCAACATCAACCGGGTCAATCCCAACGAGCTCCATGTCAACGGCCGACGCCTTGACCTTGAGAACCTCTACCGCATGGTTGCCCACGAACCAGACCGCGGGACGGACATCGTTGAGCACTTCCTCGACCAGCTCTTTATGGGTGATCATGTTGAAGTCAACGACATCCCCCTTGAACAAGCGAAGGCACGGATCATGCCGCGCATTCAGCCGATCTCGATCTTCGAGCATCTGACTGAATCGCTCGTGGCGCATGTGCCGTATGTCAACGACACGGTGATCGTGTTCGTGCTTGATATGCCACACATGACCGTGAGCATCACGATGGATCAGGTGATCCGCTGGGGGATCACGATCGAAGATCTTGACGACCTCGCTCGCGAGAACCTTGATTTGTACGCTCCGGAGCTTGAGATGCAGGTCATCGAGAGTGCCGAGGGTGGCAAAGCGGTGATCGTCGCAGAGCAAGACGGCTACGACGCGGCGCGTTTGTTGATGAGTGATCTGCATACGAAGCTCGCCAAAGAGCTTGGTCCAGATTTCTATGTCGCGACCCCGGCGCGGGACATGTTCATCGCGCTGAGTTGTGAACCCGATTCGTTTGTTCAGCGTTTGTGTGCACGCGTCAGCGAGGATTTCACCAAGCTGCCGTACCCGATCACCAAGGACCTGTTCCTGGTGACCCAAGATGGCATCGCGGGAACAAGCTGGATGCGTGAAGACGCGGCGTAATCGACCTACAGTCTGCCGTGATTCTGCTGATCGACAACTACGACTCCTTCACTTGGAACCTTGTCCAGCGTTTGGGTGAGATCGACCGGACCCTTGAGCCCGATCGGGATCTCATTGTCAAACGACACGACGAGATCACCCCGGAGCAGGCATCGCAGCTCGACAGCGGGCGCGGCCCGAGCCATGTGATCATCTCACCCGGCCCCTGCACGCCCAAAGAAGCGGGGGTGTCGAGCGCGATGATCGAGCATTTCGCGGGACGCATCCCGGTGCTGGGGGTGTGTCTGGGTCATCAATGCATGGCGGATTCCAACGGCATGACCGTCGCGCGTCACCAGAAACTCATGCACGGCAAAACCTCCGACATCAACCACGATGGACAAGGACTGTTCACAGGAATCGACGCACCCGCAACCGTCGCACGCTACCACTCGCTGATCGTCGAACCCTCGACAATCCCAGCACTGGTCGACGGCGAAGACGGCTGGCAGGTCTCCGCGTCGTGTGTCGATGAGATTGATGGGAAACCAGTCGAGGTCGTGATGGGGATGCGAAGGGTGTGGGCGGATCCATCCAAAGCCCCGCTTGAAGGGGTTCAGTTTCATCCTGAGTCCTTCATGACCCCCAGTGGGTCGATCATGCTCTGGAACTTCCTGAAGATGGGCGACGCGGGACGCGATCTCCCCAGGCCAGCGATGGGAACCGAGATGGGCGAAGCCCTCACCTGAACCCTACATTTTCGACGATCCCCGGCTATCCTTACCCCATGCTGCATCCATCACCGACCACCAAGATCGACCCGACCCTCACCCGCGCCACGATCGTCGAGATCATCGACGAAACCCACGCCAAACCCGCGATGGTCGTCCTCAACTACGCCAACACCAACTACACCACCCACCTCGTCGCCGAGGGCGATCTGGAGCAACTCCGCTCAATGGTCGGTAAGACTGTTCTGGGGACCATTCACGCGACCGCTCGCCGGATCGACCCAGCAGGCGCTGGAGGCCGCTGCATCGATCCATGCATCGGAACCCCGCGGCGCGCGATGGGCACCATCGTCGGCGTCGATCCACGCACCAACGGCATGGTCATGAATGTCGGTCCCAACATGTCGATGTGGCTCACCCTCGGTTCGCCGGGGCAACGCGCGACGGACCTTGTGCACGCGGACTTCGTGACCTGCGATCTGCAGCCCGGCGCTTCGTTCCGGTTCAAAGCACACGCTTGATGTGATTATGCAATCCGCGGATCGACCCAGCGGTAGAGCACATCGACAATCAGATTGAACAGAATCAGCATCGTCGCGAAGATCAGGACCACCCCCATGATGAGGAAGAGGTCCTTGTTTTGGACGCCGTTGACGAAGTGCTGGCCCATGCCTGGGATGGTGAAGACCTGTTCGATGACGAATGACCCGGTCATCGCGAGTGCTGCAGCAGGTCCGAGGAACGAGAGCACGGGGAGAAACGCGTTTTTGAGCGCGTGCTTGTACAGCACCGCGTTCTCGCTCGCCCCTTTGGCGCGTGCGGTCCGGATGTAGTCCGCGCCGAGGGATTCGATCATCCCCATGCGTGTGAGCCGAGCGATGTACGCCGCGAATGGGAGCGAGAGGGTGACCGCTGGGAGAACCGCTTTCATCGGGCCGCCCCATCCTCCCACAGGGAACAGCGGGATGAGCACCGCAAAGACCAGCAGCAACGCGGTCCCGATGACAAAGCTCGGGAGCGAGATCCCGATCATCGCGATCGTGAGCGTGAAGAGGTCAGAAGCGGAGTTGGGTTTGACCGCGCCGATGACTCCCGCGCCGACCCCGACCACCAGCGCAATCAAAATCGCCGCGGCACCGAGCGTGATCGAAACGGGGAGCGCGGAACTCACGATCTCGTTGACCGTCCAGTCGTCGTATTCGAGCGATGGTCCGAGGTCGAAGATCGGTCGCGGTGCCGCGGGGAATCCTGCAAGATCCGCCGCTTCGTGTTCACGATCAAGTTCGCCGCTGAACCAGTCCTTTGCGTATTCAAAACCCGTCACGCTGCTGAGGTACGACACATAGAACCTCGGGAACGAATCGAGGTTGTACTGTTTTTTCATCTGCTCGATGACCTCGGGCTTGGGCCGTTTCTCGGGGTTCTCAAGCGGATTCCCAGGCACCGCCCACGCGAGGGTGAGGGTGATGGTGTACACGACGAGCAGGATGATGGGGAGCGACGCGAGCCGACGGAGGATCATGGTCATCATGGTGTGGGTGCTCCGGTGTTGATCCGCTCTGGGTTCATCGGTCGCGGTAGATCGGGTCCGATGCCGTCACCGAGCATGTCGATCAGGAACGCGTTCTGCTTCGTGCGTGGATGGGTCGAGAGTCCGGTGAGTTTGTGCGCATCGAACATGTAGATTGTTGCGTAGTGGAAGATCGGGACCAGCGGGAGGTCTTCTTCGACCAAGATCCGCTCCGCTTCGCTGAGCATCGCCATGCGTTTGACGGGATCGAGTTCGTCCCCGGCGTCTTCGAGCAGCTTGTCGAACTTGGGATTGTCGTATGCGCGGTCGTTGTTGCCGTCTTTGGAGTGGTTGATGTCGAGGAAGGTGGTGGGGTCGCCGTAGTCTCCGAACCACCCGGCGCGTGCGGTCATGTACTGCTTGTTTTTGAGGTCTTCGCGGAAGATTTTGATTTCTTTCTGCGAGAGCTTGGTCTGCACGCCGAGCGATTTTTGCCAGCTCTTGGCGATCGCTTGCCCGATGAGATCGTGCCCCGCGTCTTTGTTGAATGCGAGCTCGACGACGAAATCTTGTGGGAAGTTGGCTTCTTCGAGGAGCGCCTTCGCTTGCGCGATGATCGCTTGTTTTTCTGCCTCGTTTGCCGCGTCCCCGATGTTGGGGAGACCCTTTGGAGAGGTGTACCCACCGATCGAACCGGGAGGGATGAGCGTGTGGGCCGAGGGTTCTCCGAGCCGGCGGATCTGGTTTGCGATCGAGGGTTTGTCGATGCACATCGCGAACGCTCGGCGGACGCGTGCATCCGCAAACGGGTTGTCGCGTCCATCGGGGAGTCGTGGTTTGCAGTTGAAGTTGTAGAAATAGGTCCCGAACGAGGACACCGCGTGCGTGTGGGCGCGGGGGTCTTGTGGCAGTTGTCGCGTGATGGAGAACTGGTCGTACCCCTGTGCCTTGAGTTCTGCGACTTGTTCTTTGTGCTCGTCGAGGAATGCGAGTTTTTGTGCGACCATGTCGCCGCGGTAGGAACTGGTCACATCGGAGATCCAGTCGATGGACCCGGTCTGGTACGCGAGGACCCCCGCGTTGGGGTCGGAGATTGATGGGATGGACACGGACCGGATCGCGATCGAGTCGCGATCCCAGTAGTGTGGGTTCTGCTCCATCCGCATATCGCGTTTGAAGCGCCATCTGGTGAGTTCGAACGGGCCGTTGGAGATCAGCACGCCGCCCTTGGTCCATCCCGGTCGGCGGACGAGCCGGCCCGTCGCTGGATCGGGACGCTCATACTGCGCCACCAAAGGCTCGTAGACCGGAGCGAACACGGTAAACGCGCAGAGTTCCAGAAAGTACGGCACCGGTCGCTCAAGCGTCACCACCAGCGTGCGGTCATCGATCGCATGCAAGCCGACGGTTTCATCAAACCGAGCACGGGTCTCATCCCAAAGCGCATACGCGGCTTCGCGTTTCTCGGTGTCGTTTGCAAATGCGCGATCGTTGAACCCGTCGAGCTGTGCTTGTCTCCAGTCGTAGAACGCCTGGGCGCCTTGGATGTTCATGAACATCGCGACATAATCAGACACCAAGTCAGGGAGCATCGCTCGGCGCCATGAGTACACGAAATCGTGTGCGGTGACGGGGGAGCCGTTGGTCCATTTTGCATCGTCGCGGAAGTGGAAGGTGTAGGTGCGTGCGTCCTCCGAGAGCTCCCACGACTCCGCGACACCAGGTGTGATCTCGAAATCGTCGGAGAGGACATTGTTCTTGACGAGCCCCTCGTAGAGCAGTCTCGCGGTGCGGAGGTCGTGCATCCAGCTCATCCGCTGAGGATCGAGCGTGTTGACTTCTGAGGAGTTGATGAAGGTCAGATCAGCCCGAGGCAGCGGCCGATCTCCAAAGACCGACAACGCGACCAACGCAACAAGAACAGCAACAGGAATCAGCATTCGGCTCATAGAACCACTGTACCCGTTGGCGTGCTGGAATGTTGCTCAGTGAGCGTGGTTAGTTGACGAATCGGTCGTCTGTGAAACCGAACTCGGTGATGATCGGTGAACCCGCACCCAGCAGCAGAGCCGCCTGGTTGCGGAAGTCCCGGTCCTTGCCCGCTTGGAGCAGATCAGCAAACGCGGTCTGCTGGACATTGCCGACCGGTTTCCGCTTGAGTTCCGCGTTCTCGCGGAGGGCGAAGTACAGGAGGGATTCACCGGAGCGAACGAGGGAGATATACAGCTCTCGGTTGTCTGTGCTTGGCATGGTGCCGTTGATGACCTCGGAGAGGGCGACGGAGATCATGTCCGCACCCAGCGCCACCGCGGATTTGACCGCGGCGTTGGTTGAATCCTCACCGATCTGAAGCAGCGAGTTGGTCGCAGCACCCGATCCGAGCATCGCAAGACGCACGCGGGATTCAAGATCGGAATCTGCAGCAATCAGCTGAGCACTCGCGGCATCGCACATCGCCGCGAGACACTGCGCACGAGCGTTCAGGAAGTCTTTGGATGGGAGCGAGCAGCCCGCTCCGAGGGACTGGACGCACGCGCTGATGAGGTACTGGTCATCGCTTGATTTGGTGATCGAAGAGAGTTTGGTGATCAGCGCAGTCAGATCGTTCGCGGGAAGCGCAGGACCATTGGCGGCGGTGGTCCGGAAGGTCCGTCCCGCACGCCCCGCGGCGAAGATCCTCACGCCGGCATCGTCGCTGTCGAGACCCTTCATGATGATCTTGGTGCTTCTGGCGGTCCCCAGTTCACCCGCAAGACGCAGGGCGGAGAAGGTGGATCCGATGTCGCCGGTGGATTCGAGGGTGTCGAAGTAGGATCCCAGTGCATCGGAGTACGAGCTCCGGAACGCGATGGAGACGCGGGAGTTGATCAATGGCTCAAGGAGCTTGGTCTGGGCGCGGGACGCTTGTTGTGCGTCGGTCCCCGATGCTCGCTGTCCCCAGTGGTCTACGAAGCTTGTAATCTGTGAATGCTGCGTCCCACCGATCGACGCGGCTTCGATCGTCGAGAGTGGCATCGTGGTCGTTTGACCGATCGCTGAGGTCGCAAGAACCAGATTCATAGCAACGAGCGCGGTGGCGCGTGCCAGCTTGGAAGTCATCGGGATACAGCGTGTACGGTTGGTCCTCATCGGATCCTCCATCAATATCGAGTGCAAACGAACGAGCGAAGTCTATAGCCCTCATCGAGCGTTGACCGGCAGGGAACCCCATCATATAGGATTCTGTGAGACCCCGAGCGGTTCAGTACACCTCAAGGAACAGGCGTTTGGTGTGTTTGAGTTGTCTTGAAATCATCTTGCGTTCCCAAGCTTCGGGATCGGCACTGATTTCGGGGTCGATCGTGAGGTACTGAGCGAGTGATTTGGGATCCAGGATTTTGGCAAGTGACTTGAACACCCCGAGTTCCATCCCGGCGATGCCGCAGATGTAGATCAGGGTCCGGTCGCTCTTGAGGATCTCGGTAAGGACCGGAGCATCTTCAAGAATCCGCCCCTGCACATAGTACATCCCGGTCTGATTCGGGACCCGGTGTCTGGAGATCGCGGTCCGGTAGAAGAATCGGTTTGGGTAGTCCTCCGTCAGTTCACGGAGTTCCTCGTCGTACAACAGATCGCTCTCGTACGGCGCCCCCATGATCAGGTCCACGCGGGAGGGCATCCCGAGTCTGGTCAGGTCTCCGAGCATCGATCTGAACGGCGCGATCCCGGTGCCGGTCGCGATGAAGATGTAGTTGTGCTTCGCGGGGTCTTTGGGGAGGATGAACCGCTTCCCGACCGGCCCGGTGAGTTGGACCTTGTCCCCGACCTGCAGATCCGCGAGGTAGTTGGAGCACACGCCGGTGAAGAGGGTGTGGTCGTCCCAGCGTTCATCAACGAGGCGTTTGAGCGTCGTGGAGAGGATCTTACCGTTGCCGCTCTCGCCATCCGCGGGAGCCGCGATGGAGTAGAGTCGGAGTTTGTGCGGATTTCCTCTTTCGGTCAGTCCTTCCGGGATGACCCCGAAGGATTGTCCCGAGACCCAGGAACTTTCGAGCGGTGTTCCGGACACATCAATCTCGATGTGACGGACAAACCCCGCAGCTTTCTTGGATTTGGTGCAGACCTCGCTGGAGACGATGGTTCCGATGACCGGGTCGGTCGGTTTCACCAGATGCTGCTGCACCTCAGGAAGCTCAGGCGTTCCTTCGATTGCCGCAGATTGGTTGGAAACACTCATGGTGACCCATCGGGGTTTGAGGTGGGCTACTTAGCCATCGCTGTCGTCGGATTCGAGATCCTCGTCGTAGCTTTCGTCGTCCATATTCTCTTCATAGTCTTCGTCGAACTCGGGTTCGGTGTACTCGCTGTCTTCGGTGTACTCCGGTTCGGGTTCGATGCCACCGAGTTGATCCAGACGGACCGCCGCGGCTTCGATGCTTTCGCCTTCAGCACCACGGAAGCGTGCGCTGCGGAGCGCGGATGCGGCGTCTTGGAACGCTTGTTTCGATTCTTCGGTCAAGCTGTCGTAGGTCGCTGAGTGGGAATCGAGCTTGGACTGCCAGTCGCCACCGATGCCCGAGCTGATGATGGATTGGTAGAGGGAGACCATTTCCGCTTCGCCACGAGCTTGTTGAGCGAGGGCGCGTGCGAGGTGTTCTTGTGCGGACGCTTTGGCGATCGCGCCGCTTGATTTGGCGGTGGTGGTTGCCCCACGCGAAGCGGTCAGCGATTGACGGATCAGCGAGACGACCTTCTCGCCTGCCGGGATCACGCTGTCGGTGCGGTAAGACTCAAGGGTCTGGACCAGTTCATTGAGCTTGGACTTGGCTGATTCTGCGTTGGCTCGCGCCTGGGCTGAATCGGTCTTGGAATCGCGGACGCGTTGATCGATCTCGTCGATGGACAGCTTCAGAAGCGCGATCTGGTCCATTGCTTTTTTGACCTGGAGCTCCACTTCGTGCGCACCGGGGAGCAGCTGGCCAACAAGGCCTTGGAGTCGGATGGACTCAAGCTCGAAAGAATCACCACGAAGCGTGTGCTCGCGGACGCGCTCGGCGAGCTGCGCCGCTTTGGTTGCCGATACGCTGGTCATCTGGAGTTCGTACTTGGCGCTCTCGTTGCGTTCGGATGCAGCCTTTGCGTTCAGGTCTTCGATCTGTACTTTGTACTGCTCGATTTCGTCTTGCAGCGAGTCGAAGAGTTCGTTGTATTCCGCGACATCCGCGGTGCGGAGTTCGATGAGTTCCTTCAATGATACTTTGTCATCGGATGGATCAAAGTTGGTGGATGCTTTGGCAACCGCGTTCATCGCGATCCACTCGCTCAGGTGACCCCGGATGATGCGTGATTGGTGCATCGCGGTGGTCTCGGCTTCAGAAGCCTCGCCGCTGGCGATGGTGGCCATCCCCAGCTTGGAGAGCGCGAGGGAGACCGCTGCGGCTTCGCCGTAGGGCTTGTCGTTTCCAGCAAACTCGGAGGTCGCGTTCCCGGCTTTGGTGTACGAGGTGCTCGCGATCGCGTCTGACAGGGTCGGATCACCCACCGAGATCTTGCTGAACTCGAGTCCCGCTTCAATGACGGCGGATTTGGCGTCGTCGTTCTTGGAGCATCCGCTGATCGCTATGGTTGATGCGGCGGCGGCGAGCAGCAGCATCCGGGTATTCCGGGTGAGGCTTCGGGAGGTGTTGAATCGTTGTGTCGGTACTGTCATCGGGGTGGAATCCTTACTCAGTCTCACCAACCGGCTTCACCGGCTCGTCAAGGGGCATTCGGATCGTATCGTAGCGCGTCCAGCATGGGCCGGGGCTGATTATGGATCTTGGTGCTTTGGGTCGGTTTCGGGGTCTGGGGACGGTGGGGGGTACTGGAAGCCGTAATCGGGTCTTGGGGTGTAGAGCGAGCGGATCCAGTCGGTCACTCGTTTGAAGTTGGTGGATGTTGATGAGCGGAACACCGGTTTCCAGTCGCGTCCAAACTCTGTTGGATCCACTTCCGGGTGCGGATACAACGATCTGGAGCGGATCATCCCGAGTTGGACCATCGGCGAGCGGTCGGGGTCCGTGTAGTTAATCAGGTTGGTCCCATCGGAGAGTTTGTACCGATCGATGACCACAAAGTTGGTATAGAGGGATTCGGGGGAGTTCGGATTCTTGCTGATGAGCTTGAAGTCACCCGCGTCATCCCCGCCATGACACCGGACGGTTGCGCATGAGTTGAGCATCCACCCGGTCCGTCCCGCGATGTGCTTCTTGAACACCTTAAAGGATTCGGGGTCCTCGTCGACCTGAACCTCGCTGTAGAGCTCGCGGGCTCGATTGCGGAAGAGGAGTTTGAGTTTGTCGAGATCTGAGCCTTTGAGGATCGCTTCGCGATCCTGTTCGGCGACCGGGAAGGCATCGGGTTTTTGAGCCATCAGTGTTCTGATGGTCGAATCCTCGATCCGGAAGCGTGGTGGGTCCGCCAGATCAAGCTCGTAAACGCGGATGAGGTTGATCTGTTCAGGGGTCAGCATCGGGACCGAGTGCTTCGGTGCTGATGCTTGCCTGCGGGGTTTCGATTGTGTATCGGGGTCCCTGTGTGCATTGGTCAGCTTGAGGTGCTGCTCGAGCCAGGTCCTGAGGATGCTTGCTTGCGGATGGTTTGGATGGAGTTCGAGGATTTCATCGAGTTCTTCGATCGCCAGTTCATACGCCCGGCGGTCGCGGAGCCAGTCCACAAGTATGAGCCGAGATTCGATATCGGTGTCCGGGATGGATTCCCGGAGTTTGAAATAGCGTTCGGAAACCGGTGGGAGCTGTTTGATCGACGCGATCCGCGTGCGGCGGTAGGTGGTGTCGATCCCGTTGATCCGCAGCACGATGCTCTCGTCGTCGGAATGCATCAGAACCCCGGTGATGGTTCTTCCAGAGTCAAGGGTGATTGTGCACTCACTCGCTTCAGAGGTTGATTTGGTCGACTGTTGGTCATCGGCTCTGGTCGCGGCGGGTTGCAAGGAGCCCATGCCCAGCAATCCGATGCTGCACATCACCACGAGCGTGAGTGATCGCCGAGGATCTGGAGAGATGTTTGGTCTGCGTGCGGGCATAGAGGTCCTCAAGCCGAATATTGCGCGGCCTACAGGAGCATATACCCCGAAACTGCCCGAACGGTTCTGGTCAAGATCGAGGACTACGCCGCTTCGGCCAACTTGCTTTGATGGGCTTTGAGGATCCGGTTGTCCATGGTGACCTTCGCGTATGCACTGAGCGGACCTGATTTACTCAGGTGAGTGATCGCGGGTTGACCATCCGCTCCGATATTAATGACCGACACCCCGATGAGATCATTGGTGAACTCTGCGCGGTATCCCGGCAGATAGAGAATGACCTTCGCGTAGATCGCTTTCTCGATTTCGAGCCTTGGGGCGCTGTGCTTTGCGATCAGATCGATGAGATCATTTCGTGATCCAGTTAACTCGTGGAGTTTCGTTTGTAGCTTGTCAATTTCAGACTGTCTCTCCGCGATATCTTTGACCTGCAGAGGGGTTGCTTTGGAGATCGCCGCTTCGACTTGCGCCTTTTTAGCGACATCGTGTGTGATTTGTTTTTCGAGTCGCTTGATAAGCGTATCCGCTTCCCGGATCTGATTTTCAATTTCAGGGAGTGCGCCGATCAGGATCACGGTTTTGACGCCCTGGGCTGATCCGATGGAACCGACCCATGAGGATTTCGAGAGTTCTACGGTTCCGCCACGCAATGCGGCTGCCTTTGCGTTGAGTTCGCCTCGAATCGTGAGGGTGCAGTTGGTGATTTCGCCTGCAACATTCGCGTTGCCTTGGATTTGTCCGATGGCCGCCTCAAGGTATCCCGCGGAGAGGTCCCGTCTTGTTTTGATAAGCCCAGATTCTTTGCCAGCCATGCCTCTGAAGAGGGAGATGCTTTGTTCGGATTCAAGATCTGCGGCTTCGACGAGCCCATGGATCTCGATTTTTCCAGTTGCACGGACACAGAACCGGTCGCGGACGGATCCGGCGACCGAAACGCTTCCTGGGAAGATGATTCGACCTGTTTGGAAGTCCACATCTTCTTGAATATCTAAGTGATTCGAAATTGCGATGTGATTCGGTAGCGCGGTGAGCACCCCAGAAATCTTCGCGGTGCATGTGCCATCGGGCGCGAGTTGAATGGAGTCGTCAAGCTCGACTTCGTTTGATTTCTCATCGTTTGCCGGGATGCTTTCTCCGAAGATGTCTCTCCCATCACTTGCCTTGGAGGGTTCAGTTTTGTGAGCGATGATCTCGCCTTGATGCACGACGACAAACGACATCTGGTCGTAGTGGCTCATGGTTGATTCACCAAGTCCTGGTGTGCCCTTGTGTTCAGGAGACAATACTTCGCTCGGCGGTTCAGAAGTTGGGCTTTCAGTGGTTTCGCTTGTGATTGCACCCTCCTGAATCGCTTGCTTTCGAGCTTGTACAGCTTCAACTCTCCGAGCAATACCTTTGGTCAGTGTATATGTAGCGCTGTTTCCATCAATCGCCGGCGTGCCCTGAGCAATCATCATTTCATGTGATACGAGCGGTGCTGATCGGATCTGTTCACATAGAGCTTCTAATGCTTTGTTGTCGATACACGATTCGGACACATTGCGATCGACAAGATAGCCGCGAAGTGCGGCCGTATTGATACCCTTGACCGAATCAGTCGGTTGTGAGATCAGTGTTCCTTCAAGCTTCAAACGATCGGTACTCAGTTGGAGCACTTGATCGACGTCGAATTCCTCAGGTTCCATAGCATGGGTCCAATCGGGTTCTTACGAACCCACAGAGCATTTGGCAAGTGTCTCGGTAATCCGCTCTGAGAGCAGGTCCGGGGTGAAGGGCTTGACGACATAGTTGTTGACGCCCGCTTTGATCGCTTCGATCACGCGTGATTTCTCGGCTTCGGAGGTGACCATGATGAGCGGGGTGGACTTGTTCGTCTGACGGAATGTCGTGACAAAGGTCAGGCCGTCCATGATGGGCATGTTCCAGTCCACCAAGCAGAGATCTGGTTTAAATGCGCCGATTTTGGACAGCGCGTCCTGACCATCGCAAGCTTCTTCGATCTCGGTGTAGCCGAGTTGCTTGAGTACGGACCTCTGGATGTTCCGCATCGTCTTTGAATCGTCGATCAGTAGAATTCTCATTGCATACTCCTGGTGGTATGTGAAATGTAAAAGTGAGTTCTTGTTCAGTTACGCGGCAGCGGCTTCGATCTCTGCCTCTCGGAGGGCAACCTCAAGGACGACCTCTCCACAATCGGTTGTGCAGGGAATGAGGACGCATGGGGTTCCCGATTGAACCGCGATGGTGTGGCCTTCGCCGATGACCACCGATGGGCAGGTGATCGAGACACCCTTGCGCTGAAACTCGGCCTTTGCATTGCCCGAAATCATGTTGACAAGCTCGCCGACCGCATCAGCGAAATCGTCGGAATCAGTGGGGAACTCCGTCCCCGTGAACAGGGTCACGATCGATTGAGCGGCGTCTGAAGGCATCGAGAGGACAATGGTCCCAACCATTTCTCCAGAAACACCGATGATCCCAGAGACATCGTGGGTTGCTTTGCGATCGGCTTTGATCCGGGGATCGCCGATGTGCACGGGGAGCTGGAACATGGTCGAGAAGACATTCTGAATTGAGTTCACAAACGGTGTGATCATAATGGCGTCCATTGATGACTCCTTGGTTCTATGCGCTGAATATTCAGCGGCCGCAGGTAGCGACGGGTTCTCGTGACAGGGCTTGATTTGTGTGTGATTTGGTTGCGTTCATCAGCTTGGCAATATCCAAGATGAGGCTGACCGATCCGTCGTTGCGGATGGTTGCTCCGGAGATCGGGCCTTCACGCTGGATGCCATCGAGTGGTTTGATCACGATTTCTTGCTGACCAATCACCGATGAGACTTTGAGACCAACGACGCGTTGGTTGTAGCTGATGACGACGACAAAGTTCTCGTCGTCGCGTGAGTTCTGCGGCACATCGAATACATCCTGAGCACTGACCAATGGATAGACCTGGCCTCGGAGATGGATCACGGGATCGTTGCCCAGGCTCGAGAGTTGATCCGGAGCGGGGCGAACGATCTCGGTGATGTTGGTCAGCGGGATGGCAAAGACTTCATCAGCCACCGCGACCATCATCGCGGGCATGATCGCGACGGTCAACGGGATCGTGATGGTCAGGGTTGTCCCTTTGCCTCGCTCGGATTCAATGGTGAGTTCGCCCTTGAGTTTGGATTCGATGTTGGTCCTGACCACATCCATCCCGACACCGCGTCCCGAGAGGTCCGAGACTTGTTCTGCTGTCGAGAATCCTGCTTCAAGAATGAAACGGAATACTTCATCGTCGGACATCGTGTTGAGTTGGTCTTCGGTGGTTAGTCCCCGTTCGATCGCTTTAGCGCCGATGAGATCGCGGTCGAGTCCTTTGCCGTCGTCGATGATCTGGACACACACATACGAGCCGGCATGACCCGCGATGAGTTTGATGGTCCCGGTTTCATCCTTTCCAGCGGCGATCCGATCCGCCGGGAGTTCGATGCCGTGACCTCCGGAGTTGCGGAGGAGGTGGACCAACGGGTCGCCGAGTTCTTCGATGACGGACTTGTCCACTTCGGTCTCAGCACCCTCGATCACGAGGTTGATTTTCTTTTCGGTCTTGCCCGCAAGGTCACGGATCAGCCGAGGGTACTTCCCGAACAGTTTGACCAGCGGCTGCATCCGTGTCCGCATGACGGCAAGCTGAATATCGCCCGTCACTCGATCAAGAGTGCTCGCGGTTGATTCCATCTGTTCGATGAGTTCGCTGTCGAGCTCAGACCGCTCGATGTACTCAGAGATCGCGCTGATGCGATTCTTCTGGAGGACGAGTTCACCGACCAGATTCATGAGCGATTCGAGCCGACCAACCTCAACGCGGATGGTCTGCTCGATGGGTCCGATCTCGGATCGCTTGTTGGGTGCTGCACCGATCGCCTGATCGCTTTCATCATTCACTGAAACCGAAGTGGGCCGGCTGTTCGCGTGGATGGTCGGCTCGATGATCTGCCCCATCGTGCTTTGAAACTCGGGCGAAGTTTCTATCGGTAGGACCCCGAATAGAATCCCGTCGGCATGGAGAGCCGCGAATCCGTCGGCATTGTCCGCGAGGATCGGGCTGTCGATTCCCTGCCCATCAATCCATCCACGCAGGTGCCCGAAGACGACGCTCGTATCCCAGGACACCAGTGTCTGGTTGGCAAGGTGTGCCGTCTGCTCAGAGAGCAGCATGCACAGCCCCTGCAAACGAGGCACGATCTGATCGAAACGCGCGGAGGTGTTGGTGACAATATTCTCGATGCTCTGATCGAGTTCGTTCACGATGGACATCATCTCCGGGATATCGAAGAAGTCGATGGTCTTGACGAGTTCGTCAAAGAGATCGGTCAACTCGTTGAGCGCTGCGGGACGGGTCGAGTCTTCACGGAGCGTTTCAATTTTATCCGACGCTTCCTTGATCGACTCCTCGATATCAGCAGTGAGGTGATCGATGAGGTCGAGTTTGGAGGAATCGAGGTCGATCGGGCTCACTGTTCGGCCATCGTGATGACCCGGCGTTTGATCTGCAGGGACTGAGCTATCACAGGGTGGGGTTTCCGGGCATGCATCAGCGGAACTTGAACCATTCCCCAGTGCGCTCAGCGATTCGATCAGCGCCGGGTCCGCGGCGGTCAGATCGAGATTTCCTGCCGAGATTTCTGTGAACTGCACCTTGAGCACATCGACGGCCGCAAGGAGCAGGTCCATCTCGGGTGAACCGATGATGACTTCGCCGTTCCGAGCGCAGTTGAGAGCGCTCTCTGAGACATGCGCGATCGCGACGAGGTTGGTCATCGCGAGGAATGATGCGCTGCCTTTGATCGTGTGCAACGCTCTGAAGATTTGATTGAGAAGATCCTGCTCTTGCGGCGTTGACTCAAGATCGACAAGATCGCTCTCGAGTTGTTCAAGGAGCTCACCTGATTCGGTGATAAAGTCTTGCAGAATTTCTGGATCAAAATCGTTGACTGACATGGTTCATCCTTCTCAGGCGTTCGAGATGTTGGTAGATTTTTTGTAGCAGAATCCCTGCGGGATCGGGAGTTGTTCGAAGCTGTCGGTCAGGTCTTTGATTCGTTCGGAGTGACCGATGAACAGCGTGCCATCGTTTGCAAGCTGGTTATCAAACATCGAGACCACGCCTCGCTTCATATCGTCATCGAAGTAGATGAGCACATTGCGGCAGAAGATGACATCCCATGTGCCGTGACGCTCCGCCGCGAGTCGATCCTTGAGGTTGTGGCGTTCGAAGTTGACCATTGAACGGATGCTGTCTGAGAGCTGGAAATCTCGTCCGCTTTCGGTGAAGTACCGCGATTTGATCAGCGGCGGTGTGGAGCGGAGTGCATAGCTGTTGTATGTCCCGCTGTTGGCGACTTTGAGTGCTTTTTCGGAGATGTCGGTCCCGAGAATTTCGATGTGCCAATCGTTGAGCCGGACGCCGAGCGTGCGGTGGAGGAGCATCGCGAGGGTGAAGGGTTCCTCGCCTGTTGAGCACGCCGCCGACCAGATGCGGAGGCGTTTGGTTGAGGCGCGGGCTTCAAGGAGTTCTGGGAGAATCTGTTGCTCGAAGACATTGAGCTGGGCATCGTTGCGGAAGAAGCTTGTTTCGTTGATGGTGATGCGGTTGAACATCTCCTGAAACTCGTCCATCTGGTACGGCCCCATCGTCAGGTACGCGATGTACTGATCGAAGTCGGTCATCTCCAACTCGTTGAGGCGGTGTGACAACCTGGATTCCAAGATGTACTTCTTCGGTTCGGGGAAATGGATACCAGAACGGTCATAAATGACCTGCGCGAGGCGTGTGAATTGCACCGTGGACATCTGATTTTTTGTTGCTGTGATCGTCACGCTGGACTCTCCTAATCTCAATATGTGTTATGCGGCGGCTCTGTTCAGAGCACCAATCGATTCGAGGGATTCGCTGGTCAACAGTTGATCCAGGTCAAGAAGAATCAAAAGCGTGTCGGCGAGCTTGGCAACACCAAGGATGAAGCTCGAATCGGCGGCACTGGAAATCGAAGGCATTTTTTCGATGATCCCTTGATCGATCTGAAGCACTTCATGCACCGCATCAACAATGAATCCAACCGTCGTGCCTTTGACATCCACGACAATGATCCGCGAGCTGTCGAGTTCTTCGCTGATCTGGATCCCGAAACGAGCCCTCAGATCGAGCACGGGAACGATCCGTCCGCGCAGGTTGATGATGCCGCACACTCCGGGAGGGCTCTGGGGCACTTTCGTCAGCGACATCATCCGGTTGATCTCTTGGACACGAAGAATGTCAACCGCGAATCGTTCGGCACCGACATTGAAGCTGACCAATCGCAGCGGATCGCCGCCGGTGTTGCCGGTCTGGGTGTGCGTTGTCCCGTGTGTTGGCGTTGATACTGACATGCTGCCTCCTCGTTGATCCGGTGAGCGTCCGAGTGAGGTATCGTCAAACATGTCTCGCGAGGTAAGCCGTATACCAAAAGTACAGGAGTTATGCGATTTTTCGGGGCGAGAAGTTCTGGTTAGAACCACCCATATCGGTGGTTATCGCGGCGGCTTGAATCACCTTACGGATATCCGAAGGACTCAAGATCGCGTTGGCGGATCCATTTTCAACAACAGCTCTGGGCATGCCGTAGACCACGCACGAGTCTGAATTCTGTGCGATTACCGATCCGCCTTGCTGGCGGATGACCTTCGCGCCGATCGCGCCGTCGTCGCCCATGCCCGTCAGCTGGACCGCAAGCACACGAGGTCCAAATAACTCAGCCGCCGTCGTGAATAGCAGATCGACCGAAGGTTTGTACGACGCGCCGTCGATGTGTTCGATGGTCCGGGCAGTGAGCTTCTTGCCCGTAATCCGTGTTGGTTTGAGATGCGAACCGCCCTCGGCGAGGTACACCCGAGGCGAGCTCAGTAACGAGCCATGCGTTGCCAGCGTCGCGCCACACGCGCAGTGTGCGTTCAATCGCTTTGCAAACGACTCGGTGAACAGCTTGGGCATGTGCTGAGCGATCAGGATTGGGAACGGGAGCGTCTCAGGGAGATCGGAAAGAATCTGCTCGAGAATCGGAGGCCCACCGGTGGAGGAGCCAATCACGATCGCGTCGATCTGTTTGGGCATCACCCAATCTTCGAATGTTGTGCAGAGCGTGCTCGCTACGCGATCAGACAAGCGTCGCTTTTTGGTGAGCACGGAGGTGTCAAATCTCGAGGCCATACGACGGCGATGCCCGCCTATGGCGCGGAGCTTGCTCAGGAGTTGTTTTTTGAACGCCTGGTCGTCTTTGCCGTGGAGTTGAGGGTCCTTCGCAAGATAGTCCGACGCGCCGATGCGGAGTGCATTGAGCGTCTCGGCGCTCCCCTCGGCGGTCAGTGAGGAGCACATCAGCACCGCGGGCGGGTTGTCTGTGCAGCGTGCCATGATTTCACGCAGCGCATCGATCCCGTTCATCCGGGGCATCTCGATATCCATCGTGATCAGATCGGGCTTGAGATTGATTGCCTTCTCAACACCTTCGAGCCCATCGCGTGCCGTATCGATGACCTCGAGGGAGGGATCCGATTGGATCATCTCTTTGAGTATTTTCCGCATAAAGGCGGAGTCATCGACGATCAGTACTCGCACAGAAACTCTCCTGATATTGGGTTGGAATACCAGTTGAATCGAATAATTCCGGCGATGTCTTCAAAGTCGCAGGTGAGATTGGGTCAAAATTGAGAATGAGCGTCTTCAGTGAATCAGCCAAAAATGAGAAGAAGCATCGGAAAACCGATGCTTCTTGCTGCAATGCCCAGAAGAGGACTCGAACCTCCACTCCCTTGCGAGAACCACCACCTCAAGGTGGCGCGTCTACCAATTCCGCCACCTGGGCCGCGGGTCCCCTATCCGTGGATAGGGGAGGAAGTATACACCGTTGGTATCCCATGTCGACCATCAAACACCCCAGTTCGTATCAAATCGACGATTTCCAGCGCGATCGGGCTTTGGCGGTCATACGATTCGATATACGGACCTATCGCCCAGTTAAAATGGGACACTTCGGGTCGGATCTTGCTCTTTCGAAGAACAGCCAGAAGTACAGTTAGAGGAACAGCCATGTCAGCCACGACCGTCCAGATGATCGAAACCATCGCAGAGCGAGCCAAGAGCGCCAATGTGTTCGGTTCCATCGAAACCACCGGCTCCACCATCACCCTCCAAGCGTGGGGAGCCGCGGAACCCGCGTGCTACCGGGTCTACCTTGAAGCACTTGAAAGCGGCGGGGCGGCGGTCATCGAACTGGCAACCAAGGACCGCTGGTTGTCTGAGTCCATCGAAGCGGAACTGGTTGAGTCGGGTGACAAGCTCAACGAGTTGATCGAGGATGAGCTGGTGGATCTTGGGTACATCGAGGACAGCGGAGCCGTGAAGTTTGAGCATTACCGCTCCGATGACATGGAGTTCGTGTTCCGATCGAAGGTCATCCCAATGGACGGTCAGGAACAATCCGAGGCTTGCCTACAGTGGTTGCTTGCGTACGAACAGTGTTTCCGCCAGCTCGGGGATATGGACGATTCTGAAGAAGACTAACGCCGGTCGCGATTGAGCACCGGACGGGGATGGAATCATGCGGATACTCATGCTTGGTTGGGAGTTCCCACCGTTTATTGCCGGAGGACTCGGCACAGCATGTGCCGGCTTGACCAAATCCATGGTCGCGCAAGGTCACGAGATCACCTTTGTGTTCCCGCAACCCATCCCAGCGGGTCACCAGTCGCATGTCCGATTGATCGGTCCTCGCGTGCTCAAAGAACGCATCGAGCAGCTCCGCGCAAACAGCACCGGAGCGGATTCCCAGCTCGTGACGACCTCCGCGACCCGATCAAAGCATCTCACGCAGCACACAACCCCGCCGACCAGCGAGCTTGAGCTGATCGAGTCGTTCCAAAATCCATATCCGAGTTCATACCCCGGCGTCGATGCCGGCGATGTCCTCCGCAGGGTCGTCGAACACATCCGTGCTGGGACCACCGAAGAATCCGAATCGATCGAAGAACAGAGCAGCCAGACCTCCTCCATCCTGCGTGGGTTGCAAAGCTCAGACGCCAAGACCCTGACGGATTCGATGCAGGACGCGCTGGATTCGCTCGGAGAGCTTGGGACTGGTTCGAAGGGATATTCCGGGGACTTGTTTGCAGACGCAGACCGGTACGCTCGCCTCGCCAGCGCGTTGTGCTTGCACGAACAGTTCGATGTCATCCATGCGCACGACTGGTTGACTTACCCCGCAGGTATGGCGGTCCGCGCGATCACCGGCAAGCCCCTCGTCTGTCACATCCACGCGACGGAGTTTGATCGGTCGGGAGAGCACATCAACCAGCCGGTGTATGACCTTGAGCGGATGGGGATGAACGCTGCGGATCGCGTGATCGCGGTGTCCCGATTGACCAAAGCGGTTGTCCACACCAAGTACGGCGTTCCCAACGAGAAAATCGATGTCGTCTACAACGGCGTCGAACAAGATCAGGCGCAGCCATTCCTCGGCAACGCGATCGAGAAGGACGAGAAAATCGTCCTGTTCCTTGGACGGATCACAATGCAGAAGGGACCGGAGTACTTCATCCAAGCCGCCAAGCGTGTGCTGGAGGTGTACCCGAAGGTCAAGTTTGTTGTGGCCGGTTCGGGTGACATGGCGGTGCGGATGATCGAAGACGCCGCGGCCCAAGGCATTGGACACAAGGTCCTCTTCACCGGGTTCCTGCGTGGCAAGGATGTCGACAAGGTCTACGCGATGGCGGATTGTTATGTCATGCCGAGTGTTTCTGAACCCTTCGGGATCGCGCCGCTCGAAGCGATGCGCAACGACACGCCGGTGATTGTGTCCAAGCAGTCCGGGGTTGCGGAAGTCCTGACGCACGCACTCAAGGTTGATTTCTGGGACACCGACGAGATGGCCAACAAGATCGTCGCGG
Source organism: uncultured Phycisphaerales bacterium (assembly GCA_963976955.1). Taxonomy (GTDB): domain Bacteria; phylum Planctomycetota; class Phycisphaerae; order Phycisphaerales; family UBA1924; genus UBA1924. The sequence goes on from CAXBMD010000001.1 coordinate 618,294, forward strand.
TGCTCAAGTACCCGCCGCTCAGCAAGACCCTGACCGAGCACGGGCGTTTTGAGCTGCGTGGATTGACCTGGGACGGCGCGAGCGAGAAGTGTATCAAGACCTACGCACGAGCCATCGCTGATCAGCCATGAGTCAATCGCAAGGGAATCTTATCAGGCAGCGTGATGAACTCATTCAGCAGCTGCAGGGCGAGTGGGATGTCGAGCGTGACAAGGGCAAAGTGAATCGTTTAGCGTTTCGTGCAGCCTTACTTCTCTTTGTGAGTGGCTTCTGCTTACTTATCCTGCTCTATGTGGGCATGTACCCCCTCCGAAAAGATGGGGTCGATTACTCGCTCGGACCGCTTCTTCTCGTACTCGTTCCGTTCCTTGGATTCTTCGCATTGATAACTTACGCAGGCATTCAGTTCCACGGCTACTGGTGCCGCAGACTCAATCCGCTTACGGTTGAAGGCTCGAATCTTGTCTGGAACAAACGGAAGGGTTATGTGGCTGAACGACTCAGCCTGCACAATTTAACTGATGTCATCGGGTTTGAAGGGCAAGGCATCGCAAGCGGAAGGCTCTTGATTTACTTCATGAAAATTCTCGGGGGATCAACCCTTGATTCTGTAAGCCCGTGTATCTTCGTTTCAACTGGAGACCACAACCCGCCGAAATTGGCGCCCGGGATGTTCAAAGACGGGATTCAGTTGGTGAGCACACTCAAAGAAATTGCTTCTATAAACACGCAGCTTAAAGAGTTCGATCATCAAACGAACGGTTAGCCAACATCCCGTCCCTGGAACAGCACGACGGCGAGCGCCAGGAACACGATGATCTGCGAGATGCTATAGATCACGACCAGCAGCATGTGCGACATCGGGATCGGTTGGTTCTTGTTGATCGCGTCGATGAGCCAGTACGACTGCATATTCGGGATCACCGACCACGCGATCAACGGCATCGCGTTGGTCTTGGTTGGTCTCAAGAAGATCGAATCCTTGGGAAGCGGCGGACGCGACAGCGGGACCGCTTCTTCGCCGATCTGCATGACCAGCAGGGATTGACCCAGCGAGTTGGGATCGATCTCGACGATCATCAATCCGGGTTCTTCGCGTGTGTTGCTTTCGAGGGGGGAGTTTTCGTCGAATGGTTCAAACGATGGTGTGACTAGGCCGACGCCGTTGGGGGATGAGCCGTAGTAGAAGGAGTCGCCCGCTTTGAGTTGGGTGGTGGGGGGACCCAGCAGATCCACGACCATCATGGAGCCGGGGGTTCGGAGCATAATCTCTTGCCACTGGGGATCCTCGACGGGGCCCATCGCGAGGACCTCGCGGATGCTCACAAAGTTGCGGGGGTCGTATCCTTGGTCGTAAAAATCATCAGCGGTCATCCCGTTGCGAGCCGCGGCGAGTTCCCAGACTTGATCGCGCTGAAAGTCGTACGCGTCAAGCCCCAATGGCGAGCGGGTCGCGGCGATTTCGGCGACGCGGTCGTTTGAATAGACATGGCGACCGATGAAGTAGTTGGACATGAGCCCCATCAGGAACACGATGCTGCAGATCATGATCGTCATCACCTGTCCAACACGCGTCGAAACAGCGGTCGCGACGGCGGCGATCACCAGCAGCGCCAATCCAAGCGCAATACACGACAAGAAAATTTGAGGCGGGAAATCCGTCGCGATCGCTTGGATTTCCCATTCATCGTTGAGCAGCAGTACACCGAAGTATGCGATCCAGATCAGCGGGAGCATCAACAGCGATGCGGTCTGGCTGAACGACCAGCCATAGATGAAGTTGCCCAGTCCAGCGATGATGATCGAGCCGAAGACTGCGGCGAGACCGAAGATAATGACCGGGAAGTCCGGTTCATCCGCAGCGGTGGTCTGGACCCCATGCCGGATCGACATCAGGAGCATCGCGACCATGATCCCGATCGCGACGAGCATCGCCATCGCGATCCCGAGGTACTTCCCAAGAATCACGCTCGGACGGCTGATGGGCTTGGAAACGACCGTCAGGATGGTCTTGTTGTCGATTTCACGCGAGATCGCGGCGGTCGCTATAAAGGAAGCAAGCACGATCCCGAGGACAAAGACGGTGGACATGGAGATGTCGTAGAGCAGTTTGTTGTCGCCGGTGACTTCGCCGGGGAGCGAAGCGCGTCCCATGGTGAATCCGATGATCCAGGTGTTCATGACCTGCAGGAAAGCTGCGATCATGAGCATCACCACCAGAATCGGCTGGCGGAGACTCTCGATAAACGAGTTGCGTGCGATGGGGAGGATGTGGCCAATCATGCGGTGTTGATGGTAGCAGGGGAGTTTGGTGAATGCAGCGGGTGGGGTCGCTGCAGCGGGGTGTCCGAGCTGGGACAGTCCCCGCGAGCGCATCTATCGCGCTCCTCGGTGTCGGAACGCTTCCCATACGGCTCAAGGCTTGAGATGGTTCAGCGATCTTGCTCACCAATCGACATTCTGATCGAACCCCTCTCCCCAAACTCGCGTAGGGTGATCGACAGGGGACTCGTTGCGTGGGCGATCTGGGGGGAACAAGTGGACTCAGCGAGTCCGGATGCCCACAATAGAGCCCCTATAGTCAAACGGATCCCATTGGATCCAAGACTCGTGGTCATGCCACAACCGGACAGCACACATTGGGGACTCGGGAATATTCTCGAAGAACCAGAAGATGAACCAGAAACAGAGGTTTCAACGACACATGGTGCGAGGCGACTACCAAACATACCGAAGAGCATCCATGATCTGCGTGGTCGGCTTGATCATTCAAGTCTTCGTCGCGTTGATGCTGCTGATTTATTCCACTTACTCGGGCGACCACGCCGCACGGAGTGCATCGATCCTGTTCGGATCAGGCGTGATCGTGTGGGGCATGCTGCTGTTTGTCTTCGATCAGCACCGCCGAGAGCGGATCGAAGCGATGGAAGCGGAGCAGTATTCCAATGCCGGGGGGGCATCAGCGAGTGCGTTCTCCGACTCCGACGACCTGCGCGTTGTTGCTCGCCGATTGGTGTTCATCCAGAAATGGATCGTCCCCGCGAGTGGGCTCGTGTTCGCCGGGATCAATATTCTCGCCGGATACAGCAGGCTCAAGTCGTGGAACGCGTTCTCATCCGCTGAAACCTTTACTTACAACACCCGCATCCTCGGCGCGACACTCGCGATCGGGCTTTCGATGGGTGTGGTGGGATTCATCTTTGCCCGCTTTGTTTCCGGGATGGGCAAGGTCCAGATCTGGTCAAACCTGCGTGCGGGTGCCGCTCAATCAGTCGCGATTTCGCTTGTCGGCGTGCTGCTCGCGGTCGCCGCGTTCATGGAACTCTCGCTCGGACAGATGGGTCTCAAATCCCTGACCCCGATGATCGTCCCGATCGGCATGATCGTGCTGGGGTGCGAGGTCATCGTGAACCTCATCCTTGATGTCTACCGTCCGCGCAAAGCCGGCGAAGACCCGCGTCCCGCGTTTGACTCGCGTCTGCTCGGACTCCTCGCGGCTCCAGATCGCATCGCTGCAAACATCGGTGAAGCGGTCAACTACCAGTTCGGTGTGGATGTCACCGGGACCTGGTTCTACCAGCTTCTGTCGAAACTCGTGCTCTGGCTCGTCGGGATGGGCGTTGTGATTGCTTGGTTGATGACGATGCTTGTCGTCGTTGAGCCGCACGAACGCGGATTGATCCTGACCAACGGGCGGGTCAGTTCCCCGATCTACAGCTTCGGAGATCGCGGAGATGGAGACATTGGACCGGGTCTGCATGTCAAGCTGCCTTGGCCATTGGCGACCTACGAAACCCCGATGTCCCTCACCCGATCCGCGGGACAGCAAGAAGAAATCCGCACAACCACAGGCGTCCGCATCCTGCAACTCGCATCGGATGAACCGGATAAAGGAAAGCGGACTCCCATCATCTGGACCGAGCAGCATGCTTCTCGTGAGAAGCTCAATGTGGTCCAGCCAAGCCGAGGCATCGAGGGCGAGGACAACGCGGGGAGCGGGAGCAAAAGTTCACAAGCGAACCTGTCGCTCGTCGCGATCGAAGTCCCGATGCACTTTGTCGTCCGGGATGTCAAGCTGTTCGATCAGTTCGCGGGTCCCGGTCAACGCGAGGATCTGCTGCAGATGATCGGTCGTCGTGTCGTCACCCAGTTCCTCGGCGAATGGCCGATCGATCTGATCCTGACGCACAACCAGACCGACATGCTCGAACAACTCCGCGGCCGATTGAACGACGCGTATTCTCAGCTCAACGAAGGACAAGGTCCCGGCATCGAAATCTTGTTCGTTGGGATGCAAGGGGCGCACCCGCCGCTGAAAGTCGCGCCGTCGTACGAGCGCGTGATCGCGGCTCGTCAGAACCGTGAATCGATGATCGAGGACGCGGGGCGAGTCGAGATCCAGACCCTGACTGAAATCGCGGGCTCCGTGGAACTCGCCGAGCAGATCGTCGAGCAACTCAAGGAACTCGATATCCAGCGGCGTGCCAACGCGGACAGAACGGTCATCGCTCAAACCGAGCTTGAAGTGCAGCGACTGCTCGAAACCGCCGGCGGCGAAGCGGGCGAGAAGCTGCTTGATGCGGGTGCTCAGCGTTGGAATCGCCACATGTCCGAACGCGGGCGTGCGGTGCTTCTTGATGGACAAGAGCAGGCGTACTCCGCTTCACCGATGCTGTACCGTTCCCAATCGTACTTTGACGCGTTGCTTGATGCGATCAAGAATGCTCGTGTCTACCTGACCCCGAGTGATCTTGAATCGCTGCACATCCGCATTGATCTGATGGATCAAGAAGCGGGCACCGATGTCTTTGACGCCGAGGCTGGCACCGATATGAACCAGTAATGACATATATTGGGCGACGACGCCCGGATTTGCCCCGTTGATGGGGATGGAGATGAATGGTGAAAAGACTCTTCTCAATCGGAATCTTGCTTGTATTCGTATTCGCGATTCTGAGCTTTAGTATGCTCTTTACCGTTCGGTTCACCGAATCAGCGGTCAAGACCACCTTCGGCAAAGCCGGAGAAAATTCGATCATCGTCGAGCCGGGGCTGCACTTCAAAGCGCCGTTCCCGATCCAGTCGGTGACCAAGTACGACACCCGCACCCGGATCGTCCAAGCACGCTCTGAGACCCAGCAGACCGCAGATGACTTCCAGGTCATCGTCGAGGCGTTCTTGACCTATAAGGTCAACGACCCCCTGAAGTTCTTCCGTGCGTTCTCCAACGCTGGTGATCGCCCGATTGATCACTACATCAAGGCCGAGGATTCGGTGCTGCAGGATGTCCTGCGTTCATCGCTCGGAGAGACTTCCAAGTTCTCCATCATTGATTTATACTCACCCGAGTCCAACTCATCAGCACTCCCCGAACTCGAAACCCGTGTTCTCGACCAGATCGTCCAAGGCGGCGCAGGTGGAAGCCCACTGGCAGACTACGGCATCCAGGTGACTTTCGTCGGGATCGACCGCATCATCCTCCCCAAGGACACCACCGACGCGGTGATCACCCGGATGGGCGCCAACCGCGACCGTCTGGCAGAACGCTACGAATCTGAAGGCCGATCCCAAGCACGCGCGATCGAAGCGAAGGCCAGGTCCGATGCGGACAAGATCCGTGCGTTCGCGCAACGCCGTGCGGACGAGATCCTCGCAAAGGGTGAAGCGGAAGCCGCGCCGTATCTTGCACAACAGAATGTCAACCCAGACCTCGCGGTGTTCATCCAGAACATCCGTCTGATGCGTGAATCCATGGCCAAGAAGTTCACGCTGATCTTCTCGACCTCAGATTACGGCATGCAACTCTTTGACCCAAACATCCTGAAGAACACCCAAGGCACATTGCCGGTGCCTCAGGAGAACACACGCGGGGCGCTCAGCGCTTCGGAATCGGAGGATTGATCGATGAGCGAACACGATCACAACCCCGATGATCTGGGCAGTACCCAGGATCAACCGCTCCACGAGCAGCCGATCTCAAACCGGTCCGCTTCGGTGCGTCTGCGCGGCGCGGAGTCCAACCAAGAAATCGTCGATCAGGCGCGCATGGATACCGCGAACCAGTCGCTCGCAGAAGCACTCAAGATCACCTACGGCTTGCTCAGAGTCGCGATGGGGGTCCTCGTGGTTCTGTTCTTGATCTCCGGCGTGCAATCCATCAAAGAAGGCGAACGCGGGATCAGCGTCCGCTTTGGAAAGCAGGTCCGGACCAATCTTGAGCCCGGTTTCCAGTGGTCGTTCCCGTACCCGATCGGTGAGATCGTGCGAGTCGGTGAGGGCGCTGTTGAGATGTCGGTTGCCAAAGAGTTCATGCCCAACATCCCCGGCGACCAAAGCGATGAAGCCGCGCTCACAATCGATATTGGCCGATTCAACGACTCGTCCACGCTCGATCCCGCGAACGACGGCTCGAATATCACCTCTGATTTTAACATCGCCCACACCCAGTGGAGCGTGAACTACCACCGCTCGGACCACGCGATGTATGTATCCAACATCATCCCAGAGCAAGAGCGTGCGATTATGAAAGCCGCCGTGCAGCGTGCGGTGGTGCAGGTCATGGCGACTGTATCCATCGACGACCTGCTCAAGAACTCATCGGAGACCATCGCGGGGCGCGTTCTTTCGCTCTCGCAGAAAACACTCGATGATCTCGACACCGGGATCTCGATCGACCGGGTAGTGCTCGCGCGTAAAAATGCGGCACTCTCGCTCCGTGCGAAGTTCAACTCGGTGCAGACCGCGGCTCAAACCGCAGGCAAGGCACGCGAGGATTCGCTGCTGATGCGTGACCAGATGCTCAACGAGGTTGCGGGACGCGGGAGCGATGTGCTGATCAACGAGATCAACGAGTACGAACGCTTGATCGAGCTTGGGCTGACCGACGAGTCCGAAGCGCAGCTCGCGCGGATCGACGCGATCCTCGAAGGGCGTGCGGTTGAAATCAACGGCGAGCTTGCCGAGGGATTGGTCTCCGGGGAAATCTCCGAGATGCTCACCCTTGCCAAGACCTATTCGTCGAATCGGATCAGCCAAGCGATCGCGCAGCTCGAGAACTACCGATCCAAACAGTCGCAGTTTGAAGCCAACCCCAAGCTGATGATCGCACGCGATTGGTCCTCAGCGATGGCTGAGTTCCTCGCCAAAGACTTCGTGTCCACGATTGTGCTCCCCGAGGGCGTGAGCGCGGAGATGCTGATCAACCGTGATCCTGATATCGCGCGCGAGATCGATCGTGCACGCAAACGCCGGGAAGCACAGGGGACCATCGATGATCGACGCGAAGACATGCGCCGCTCGTTCTTCAGTACACAACGCGGACTTAAAGAGCCAGAGGAATAAGCATGACCGCAGCGATGACCGATCCAGCCCCAGCCACTCCGAGTGCTCCTGTTGATTCTCGGCGCTCGGTTGTCGCGTGCCAGCAGCTCACCAAAACCTTCAAGGACTTCTGGATGCGCGACCAGGCACGCGCGGTGGACAAGCTCGATATGGTCGTCCGCGAGGGCGAGATTTTTGGTCTGCTGGGTCCCAACGGTTCGGGCAAGAGCACGACGATCAAGCTGATCCTCGGCTTGCTCAAACCCACGAGCGGGCGCGTGATGGTGTTCGACAAGCCGACCACGCATGTCGCGACCAAGTCCCGCGTCGGGTACCTCCCAGAAGAAAGCTACCTCTACCCGTTCCTCAACGCACGCGAAACCCTTGATTATTACGGAAAGCTCTTTCGCATCGATTCCAAAACACGCAATGGACGCATCGACGAGCTGCTCGAAATGGTCGGTCTGGAGCACGCACAGTTCAGGCCTGTCCGAGAATACTCCAAAGGCATGCAGCGACGCATCGGGATCGCGCAAGCCCTCATCAACGACCCGGACCTGCTGATCCTCGATGAACCCACGACCGGGCTCGACCCGATCGGGACGCGTCAGGTCAAAGACCTGATCCTTGAGCTCGGACGGCGCGGCAAGACCATCATCCTTTGCAGCCACCTCCTCACCGATGTCGAAGATGTCGTCGATCGCATGGCGATCCTCTACGGCGGAAAGATCCGTGGCGAAGGCACCTGCGACGAACTGCTCTCCTCCAAAGAACGCACAACCCTCGAAACCGACGAACTCGACGACGAGACCATCGCGGAAATCGACGAGGTCATCCGGAGAAGATCCGCTGGTGGGAAGTCGATCCTCTCGGTCAGCTCGCCTCGTCAAAAACTCGAAGAGCTGTTCCTAGGGATCGTCGATCGCGCACAGGCGGAACGCACCGCGACCTCCGGCGTCACCAAGGGCGGCGAGACTGCGGCGTTCCTCCGATCCGGTGCAGCCGCCGCTCCGATTGCCGGCGATGACCTCATTGAGAGCTTGCTCGGATCAGACGACAACGAAGTCGCTGCACCTGAGCAGCGACTTCCGGATTCGACTCCGAACTACCCATCGACGACCCCAACCGAGTACGACTCGGCTCCATCGGACGAAGACGATGGGTTGATCAGCTCGCTGATGGGTCAAGACGAAACTCCAGCGGATCCCAAAGCGACATCCGCCCCGGACCAACCACACATCAAAGCCGAGAAACCAGTCGAAGAGGTGGATGATGGGATGATCGATTCGCTGCTTGATGATGACAACGACCAAGAGACGGGACGATAAATGTTGAGTGCTCGACTCAGTGCGATCGACCGATTCCAGCGTACCCGATCCTTCAAGATCGTCGCGTCGGTGCTGGTGATTCTTGGATTGCTGACCTACGCCGGGTTCACCATCGTGGGGTACACCACAAGCACAGGAATCGAACCCGAGATGGGTATCCCGGAGATGCTCCAGGATCAGAACGGCAATGTGATCCCCAACCCGATCGCCGAACGCGACAAGCAGCTCCGCTCGATTCTCGATGTCTCCAAGTCCCCGGTTGACGGGGTCGTGAGCGTCGCGCTGATTACACTCTTTATCCTCGTCGTCATCTGGCTCGGTCTCGGATTGACCTACATAGGGACCATCGGACTGATCGCGATCATCGGTTGGCCCCTCTATTCCTATGGCGGCGGGATCTGGTCGCCCATCGGGTTTGTCATTATCGGGATGACCACACTGATGCTCAGCTTCTCCGTGCTCCTGCGCGGTCTCGGGATTGTGCTTGGTGGAGCGCACCCTGTCCCGACCATCGCGCGCAATGTGCTCGCTGAAGCGATCCGGATGAAGATCTCGCTGGTGTTCATTCTGCTTCTGGCAACGATGCTCGCGGTAATGCCGATGATGCTTGAAGCGGGTCAACCGCTTCGGTATCGCGTTCAGGGGTTCTTGCAGTGGTCCACTTCGTTCTCGTTCTGGATCATCGCGTTGTTGGTGGTGTTCTTTAGTGCCGCGACCGTGTCGTACGAGCAGCGCGAGAAGGTCATCTGGCAGACCATGACCAAGCCCGTCGCGGCGTGGCAATATATCTTGGGCAAATGGCTCGGTGTCGTGCTCCTCGCCGGGACTCTCCTCGCTGTGTCGGGTCTCGGGATCTTCCAGTTCACCGAATACCTGCGTTCACAGACCGCGCTCGGTGAGGTTGCTCCTTACCAAGCAAGCGACGGACGCATTATTACCGAGGATCGGATGATCCTTGAGACGCAGGTACTCACCGCACGCCGATCGGTCAATCCGGTCCTCCCGTTCAGCCCATTTGACGCGCAGTTTGACTCCGCGCTTGAAGCCGAGGTCCAGCAGGAGCGTCAGCTCCAGACCGATTTCAATCCGACCGCAAATCAGCTCGCCGGGATGCGGATGAAGCTCTTTGAAGAAGCCGTCGCGGATTACCGTTCGATCGACCCGGTCTACGAGGGGTACGCGACTTTTTCGTTCACGGGATTGAGCGAAGCGAAGAAGCTCGGCAAGCCGCTGACGATGCGGTACAAAATCAACGCCGAGGGCAACCGCCCCGACATGTTCTACGCGCTGACCTTCTCCTTTGAGGATGGGTCGATCATGCCGCGCGAGCAGACCGGCTTGGGATTCTCGCATACATTCACCATCGATTCGCGATTGATCAACGATCAGGGTGAAATCAATCTCCAGATCTACAACGGCTTGCTCGGTCAGGACCAGAATGGACGGTTTGTCATGACCCCCAATCCCGGGACCATGACCATCCCGCCCGACGGGCTCGAGGTCTCCTACCAAGTCGGAACTTTCCGAGGCAACTTCACCCGGATCATGATGGTCCTGTGGACGAAACTCGCGCTGCTCGCGATGGTCGCGGTCTGGGCGGCGTGCTTCACCTCGTTCCCCGTCGCGTGCCTGATGTCGATTTCGGTGTTCCTGATCGGAGAATCCGCGGGATTCGTGCAGTCCGCGCTCCCGGGATGGGCGATGGACACCGACTCGGTGGTGGGGGTGTTCCGCACCGGGATCTTCCATTTCGCCGACGCCATCTCCAAGTTCTTCAGCGCCTACCACAATCTCAAACCAACGCAGCGCATCGCCGACGGTCGGCTGCTGGGATGGGGGCAGGTCTCATCGGGTGTCTTTGCGATGGTCTTCGCAACCAGCGTGTTCTATCTCATCAGCGTGTACATTTTCCGTCGACGCCAGTTGGCGATCTACTCAGGGCAATAGGAGCGAGTCATGGGACACAACACAAAGGTGCGTTTGATCGCAGTCCTGGTGATGCTGCTCGGGTTGTTCGCTTCGGGCGTCCTGACCACCGCGATCGCTTCGTCACAGGGACAGCATGAACTGGTCTACACCGACCGCGCCGAGGACGGGGATCCGCCTCAGGTCGCGCTTGGTATTGCGATGGGCGCGTTCCGAGGGATCTTCGTCAACATCCTTTGGCTCGAAGCGACCGCTGCGAAGGAAGAGGGTCGGTTCTACGAATCCATCGAGCTCGCGTCGATGATCACCAAGCTCCAGCCGCGTTTGCCGCAGGTCTGGACCTTCCACGCGTGGAATATGGCGTACAACATCTCCGTGACGACCCACACCCCGGAAGAACGCTGGCAATGGGTCAAAGCGGGGATCGATCTGCTCCGCAAAGAGGGGCTCCGCGCCAACCCCAACGACATGCACATCCACAAGGAGCTCGGGTGGTTGTTCCTCCACAAAGTCGCGGGATACACCGACGACGCGAACCAGTACTACAAACGACAGTTCGCCTACGAATGGCAGAACATCATGGGGCCCGCGCCGACGATCAATCCCGACGAGCGAAGCCGAAATCAGGTGATTGAGCTTTACGCACAGTGGGCCCAGAAGATTGTTGATGCCCCGGATTCCCGCACCCTCCTCGCGGAAGCCAACCCAACCGCTGATGCGATCGCTCGCGCGTACGAATCAGGTTTTGGCATCAACTCAAGACTCGGTGCTGATTCCGCATCGACCGAAGAGTTCCTGCGTCGCTATCAGCTCGATATGCAGATTATCCGAGCCGGGAAGGAATGGACGATCGAGGAAGTGTCGGGACCCAAGACCAAGCTGATGCACGCGCTGCGCCAGCAGTACGCCAATGAGCAGGACTGGACCGACCTGGCAAACTACCTCCGCAAGAAACTCTTGGTCAACGAGTACAACATGGAGCCGGTCCGGATGGTCCAACAGGTCCGCAAGTATGGACCGATCGACTGGAGACTCCCCTCAGCCCACGCGCTCTACTGGTCGTCCCGAGGCACCGATGTCGGTCGCATGGAAGTCAACGCACGCACACGAACAGGCATGGACTTCCTCAACGCGTATCGCATCGTCATGCAATCCATCCAGGACCTCTGGCGCCACGGAGACCTGTACTTCAACTACCTCGATGTCCATGAGGGACGCGCCGCGTATTACCAGGCGGTCCCCAATGTCTACTTCGTCCCGACCTACGGCGCGATGCTCAACGAGGTCGTCAACGCATCAGGAATCTACGAAGCGGACCACAAACCCTACCGTCAATACTCGGTCGGATACGAGAACTTCCTCCGTGATGCGGTCCGGTTCTTCTACCGCAGAGGCGACACCAAGAACGCAGAGTTCTGGTTCGACAAACTTCGCAACTTCGAAGGGGTCAATGTCAACGATCCGGACTTCGCGTACGAAATGTCATTGTCGCTCAAAGACTTTGCTGATAAGCAGCTGTACGACTCGCTCGGAGCTCCGCAGGTCGCGGTCTCAGAAGTGTTCGCATCGCTGCAGAGCGCGTACTTCAACGGGCTCATGGTCCGCGATATGGATGTCTTCAAAGGCCAATGGGACTACGCACGCAAAGCGCACGCGTACTACTTCAAACAGCAGTTCAACGAGGTCGTCGCATCGTCCAACACCGCTCGCATGGAGTTCATGGACCGGGACTTCAGCTTCCTCGCGGGTCAGCTCTTTGCGAGCATGATCATGACCGTCCATCCGGAACAAGCGGAGCTGCTGTATGCGTACGCACCGGACGACCTGAAGCGGTACGCGTACGACTCGCTCGCGATCCAGTTCAAGCCGATGGTCGATGAAATGGCGGCTGCAGGCAAGTCCGAACCATTCGCAACACTCTTCCCAGAACCGGTTGGCATGGAGCAGTTCCGTCGGACATACGAGGCCAAAATCGACGCTCGATCCAAACGCGGCGTCGAAGGCATCCAACAAAACTGATCTTCAAGTATCAAATCGATCAATAAGACCAGGCCGCAACGGTCTGGTCTTTCGCTGTGTATGCATGGTGCAGTTCAATCCGCGAGCATTGATCGGGCCTGCTCGTATCGGGCGAGCGTGCCTTGGATGACTTCGTCGGGGAGAACCGGTCCCGGATCCGTCTTGTCCCACTTGCCCGAATCAACGAGCGATTGAAGATACTCACGCACGAACTGTTTATCGAAGCTCGCTTGCGCCCGGCCGGGCTGGTAGTCATCCGCGGGCCAGAATCGCGAGGAATCCGGGGTCAGCGCTTCGTCGATCAGGATCGGCTCGTAGTCGATGATGTTCCCCTCGCCATCGATTGGGAGACCGAACTCGAACTTGGTGTCCGCGAGGATGATCCCGCGATCAAGTGCGTACTCTGAAGCACGCGTGTAGATCTCCAGCGACAGATCACGGAGCTTGGTCATCAGATCCATGCCGCCGAGGTCTTTGACATGCTCGCCCGCTTCTTCGAAGGGGATGTTCTCGTCGTGCCCCTCCTCCGCTTTGGTCGCGGGGGTGAAGATCGGCTGGGGGAGTTTGTCGCACTGCTGGAGCCCTTCGGGGAGCTTGACGCCGCAGATTGATCCGGTGGTTTGGTAGTCCTTGAGCCCCGATCCTTCGAGGTATCCACGCACAACACACTCGACCGGGATGACCTTGCACAGACGGCCAATGGTGGTGCGACCCTTGAGATGGCCGCGCCCGGTGGTCTCGGTCAGGGCGGCGTCAGGAATAATCGAATCATCGGTGGAGATCAGGTGGGTCTTGCAGATCCCCTCCTTGTCGATCCATTTGAGCCAGAAGGTTGCGATCGAGGTCAGCATCCGTCCCTTGCCCGGAATCGCGGTCGGGAGCACCACATCAAACGCGCTGATGCGATCTGAGGCGATCATCACCAACGCACCAGAACCCGCGAGCCCCTCCGTCCCGCTCTGCATCATGTTCGCTGGAATGGTGTAGATATCACGCACCTTTCCCTTGCGAGGATTGGGAAGCGTGAGAGCCGTCTCGAAGCTCGTCAGGGGTGCCTGATCGCCTGTTGGAGAGATCGAATCGGTGGAAGGAGTCTTCATGCTCGTAGAGTAGCCAGCGATGGAGAATCCCGCCAGTATTGATCGAAACAACTGACCCGAATCCACCCCTCCGGGCTCGCCCTGAGCGGTGCAAGCCCATATTCTTATCTACGGTGCCGATTCTCGTCACCTGTATTTGGTGCCCACTGGGCTTTGGAGTTTGAAGAGTCCCATGCTGCGGTTTGTTTCCATCGATCCAACTCCGACTTTCACAGGCACGCTCCCCGGAGCGTACCTCGTGGGCAAGGACAATGTCGCCATCACCGGTGAGGTTACTGTCCGCGATGGGATCGTCGTCTGCGAGAAGGGCACCTCAGAGGCCGCCGCGATCGCGGTCCAGCTTGATCTGGGTCAAGATCGACTCGACCAGCTCGGATCCGACACCACCATCGAAGGCGTCACCCTCAAACCCCTCGGAACATGGACGCTCCAGACCTGCCTGCTTCCCCAACGCGAGAATCCATACCTGCTCGTGCTCGAACTGGCACGCCATCGGATCATGCTCTGCCTGACCAAGCTCGAAGACTGGCAATCCATCGAATCCACCGAAGGCACACTCCCGATGCGGTTGCTCGATGCGGCGCGGTCAGCGTTTGTGCAGGCGTTGGTGCACGCGCCGGATTCGATCCAGCCTGATTCCCAAGCCGCGAAGCTCGCGCTGCGCGCGTTGTGGATCGCGCTTGAAGCGTCCGAACGCTTGGCGTTGCTTCAAGCACAAACCGACTTCCCGGCCCGCATCAATGGTTCGATGTACGAAGCGATCGATACCGAGCATACCGAAGCGTCCCGCCGCAAAGCGATCCTTCATCCCACGCGTGGTGGTGTGATGCTCCCGCTCAAGCCCGCGATCGGGACTGTTGTGTCGCCGCATGTCTTTGCGCCGATGACGCAAGACGCGATCACAAAATCGTGTGATTTTATCACCGTCCCGATGCGATGGGTCGAGATGGAGCCCGCCGAGGGGGAGTACGACTACACCCGTACCGATCGCTGGATCGAATGGGCGATCCGCGAAGCGAAGATCCCGATTGTCGCCGGGCCGTTGATTGATTTCCGTTCCGCGAGCGTTCCCGACTGGTTGTACATCTGGGAGAACGACTACGAAACACTCCGCGAGCTGGTCTACGAGCACATCAAAACGCTCGTCACCCGCTATCGCAGGACCGTCACCCGCTGGACCGTCTGCTCCGGTCTCCACTGCGGCGAGCATTTCAAACTCTCCTTCGAGCAAATGATGGACCTGACCCGCATCTGCGTGCTGGTGACGCGCAAGCTCCACCCACGCGCCAAGATCCAGGTCGAGATCACCCAGCCTTGGGGCGAGTACCACACGCACGACCGATCATCGCTGCCGCCGTTGTTGTATGCAGAAATGCTCTCGCAAGCGGGCATCCAGATCGACGCGTTCTCGCTCCGGATGCAGATGGGGTCCTACCGACCCGGTCTTCAGACACGCGACCTCATGGCGTTCAGTTCGATGCTCGATCAGTACGCGATGCTCGACCGACCGATCACGATCTCATCGTTCGGTGTTCCATCGTCGAAGATCACGCCCCGCGATGAACTCCCGAGCTGGCCGAGTGCTGGGCAGTGGAGACAGCCCTGGAGCGAAGCGACCCAAGCGGACTGGTTGTCGGCGTATGGTGCGGTTGCGTTGTCCAAGCCGTATATCGAAAGCATCTGCTGGCACGAACTCGCGGACACCAGCGGCTCCACCGACATGCGGACCGGTGGTCTCATGGACATCAAAGGCCTTGGACGACCCGCCCTCGACCGTCTCACCCAGCTCCGGACCGCGGTCGCAGAATCCAAACTCCCCCAATCATGGTCGGCAGACGCGTTCCTCGACGCGCCCAGTGTCCCGAGCTGAGCATGACCCCGCCACAAGCACCACAGGACTGGTCCAGAACCCCCGCGGCGATGGTCGCGTCGGTGATCCTGGGACTCGCCGCGATTTCGGGATTGATCTGGTCGATTGCGCATGAATCGAGATCGCCCCAGACCGCTTCATCAGCATCGCACCAAGTCGCAGAGCAAACGCACTCCGCACCCGCGCGATTGCTGATCGATCTCAACACCGCCAGCGCCAAAGAACTCGAAATGCTCCCCTCGATCGGTCCCAAGATCGCTCAGCGCATCATCGACGACCGATCCGAGCACGGCTCATACGAATCTCTCAAAGACCTCGACCGGGTCTCTGGGATCGGACCCAAAACCCTCGCCAAACTCTCGGATTGGGTCACCATCTCCACGCCCTGAACAAAACCCGCCCCGCGACGGTTCGTTGTGTATGCTATTGACAACCAAACACCCATTTCTCAGTTGGCTAATACACAGCCGGCCGAGCACACGCGTGCGCGCACTGAAAGAAAGCAAGCCAAACCCGCTTTGAACCTCCTCGACCCCATCCAACTCAATCCCGAGTTTCGCTCCCTCGCCCGCGCGATGGATGAAGGAGGCCGCGTTGTCGCGACCGGTTCCAGCGGCAGCTCCGTCGGACTCATCGCCCTCGCGCTCCACAAACGCACCAAACGATCGGTGATCATCGTCTGCGCGCACCTCGACGAAGCGGAAGACCTCCACGCAGAAATCAGCACCATCGACGCGGAAGCATCCACCCTCTTCCCCGCGCTCGAGCTCTCCCCCGGCGAGACCAGCATCTCCGCGGACCTCTTCACCCAGCGACTTATGATCGCACGCGACATCGACGCGGGGAATATCACCGGCGTCATCATCGCGCCCATCGCGGCCCTCATGCAGCCCGTCCCCGCACTCACCAGAGGACAATCCCTGATCCGCGAACTCGCTCTCGGTGATACAGTCGATCCAACCGAACTGATCACCTGGCTCAGCGAGCACGGCTACGAACGCTACGACACCATCGAATCCCCAGGACAGTTCGCGATCCGGGGCGGCATCATCGATGTCTACCCATCCACCGGCGCGGGAATCGAAGGCAACGGATCACCCATCCCCATCCGGCTCGATTTCTTCGGTGATGAACTCGAATCCATCGCCGAGATCGACCTCGACACGATGGGCTCAGACCGCAAACTCAACTCCATCAAACTCGCGGCGATGGGGGAGCGGTACCTCGAAGAAGCATCCGACGACCAGTCTTTCCTCGAATCGGTCCCAAAGGGTTCGCTGATGATCCTCGCGGAGACCTTCGAAGTCATCGAGCAGGGACGCGGATACTTCGAGCGAGTCCACGACGGACGCACCATCTACGGCCCGCCCGCCGTGCTCAAACTCCTCGAAACCCGCTTCCATGCACTCGCAGAACTCAACCAGTTCTCCGTCGGCAAATCCGGCGCGGACACCCTCGTCGCGCTCCCGGTCGAGTCTGTCCCGCCATTCGACCGCGAGACCGGACGAGCATTCGAAGAACTCGCAGAGTTGGCACGCGAGGTCGGCCGAGTCGTTCTGACCTGCACCTCCCAAGGCGAGTTCGCAAGGCTGGGCGAACTGCTCTCCATCCACGCGCGCAACGCGCCGATAGAGCGGGAGATCATCGACATCCGCCGAGGGTTCATCTGGCGCGTCCATGATCCCGAAGACGATTCCCCGACCGGATTCGCGCTGGTTCCCAGCGGCGAGTTGTTGCATAGATCAAGCGTGCGAAGACGCGTGTCCAAGATCCGCGCCGGTCGAGCGATGGACACCTTCTTGGACATTCAAGAGGGCGACTATGTCGTCCACGCAGACCATGGCATCGCCAAGTTCGTTGGTCTCCGCATCCTTGATGCATCGGGAACATCCAAAGATCGAACCCTCATCCATCCGACCGCGAAGAAACGCAAGGAGGAACAGGAAGAGTACATGACCCTTGAATTCAAGGGCAAGAGCCGCATCCATGTGCCGTGCTCGCAGATTGATCTGGTCCAAAAATATGTCGGCGGATTCGCGGGCAAACCCCCGCTGAGTTCCATCGGCGGCAAAAAATGGAAAGCCCAAAAACAACGCGTTGCCGAGTCCGTCAAAGACCTCGCGAGCGAGATGCTCCGCGTCCGTGCGGCGCGTGAACACCTTTCTGGATTCCAGTACCCAGACGACACGGAGATGTTCAAAGAGTTCGAAGCCGAGTTCCCATACGACGAAACCGAAGACCAACTCTCCGCAATGATCGAGATCAAAAAAGACATGCGATCCCAGCGACCGATGGACCGCTTGATCTGTGGCGATGTCGGATTCGGAAAGACCGAACTCGCGATCCGCGCCGCGTGCAAAGCGGTGGAAGCGGGAAGGCAGGTCGCGGTGCTCGTCCCAACAACGGTCCTCGCGGAACAGCATGAACGGACCTTCAAACAACGCTTCGCGGACTACCCGTTCCGAGTCGAATCGCTCTCGCGATTCAAAACAACCAAGCAGATCAAGCGAACCCTCGAAGACCTCAAGCTCGGGCGCGTGGACATCGTCGTGGGAACACACCGCATCCTCTCAAAGGATGTCCACTTCCACGACCTCGGGATGGTCGTGATCGACGAGGAACAACGCTTCGGGGTCGAGCACAAGGAACGCCTGCTCCAACTCCGCATGACCGTCGATGTCATGACCCTCAGCGCGACCCCGATCCCAAGAACCTTGCACATGTCGATGCTTGGTCTGCGTGATATTTCGTCGCTGACGACACCGCCGGTGGATCGTCGAGCGATTGTCACCGAGGTGATCCCGTACAACAGGCACCGCATCCAGCGCGCGATCGAGCGCGAACTGGCGCGCGAGGGTCAGGTGTACTTCGTGCACAACCGTGTGCACAATATCGAATCGGTCGCTGCGGATGTCCGCACGATGGCGCCGGGCGCGAAGGTGATCTTTGGGCACGGCCAGATGGACCCGCACGAACTCGAAGAGGTCATGCTCAAGTTCATGACCCGCAAAGCGGACATCCTTGTGTCCACGACGATCATCGAAGCGGGGATCGACATACCGACCGCCAACACGATGATCATCAATGACGCGGACCGGTTCGGGCTATCCGAACTCCACCAACTCCGAGGCAGGGTCGGCCGCTCGCACCACCGCGCGTATTGCTACCTCCTCCTCCCGGAAGACCGGTCCATCAAAGAAGTCGCACAAAAACGGCTCAAAGCGATCGAGGAATACTCGATGCTCGGCGCGGGGTTCAAAATCGCGATGCGGGACCTGGAAATCCGCGGCGCGGGGAACCTGCTTGGCGCAGAACAATCCGGACACATCGCAACTGTTGGCTACGAGATGTACTGCCAGCTCCTCGACCAGACCGTCGAGCGCCTCAACGACACCACCATCAAAGACCAGATCACCCACACCGGGGTCGACATCGGGCTCATCGGGTACATCCCCAAGGGGTACATCCCGTCGGACGCCCGCCGCATCGAGGTGTACCGTCGGCTCGCCAACGCATCGACCCAGGACGAGATCGACCGCGTCGTCGAGGACCTCACCAGCGCGTACACCAAACCACCCGAACTTGTGCGCCGGCTCATCATGGGAGCACGCGTCCGTGCGTCGTACCAACTCCTCGGCGTCCGTGCGCTCATCAAACGCGGGGACGACATCGTGTTCCTCATCGCTGACCCCGACAAACTGGCCAAACTCTTCGCCGGATGCCCTGCAAGCACCCGCGTCATCGACGCGGGTCTGGCGCAGACCAACGCCCGAACCGCAGGCGGCGAGGGATATTCGGAGGTCTATGTCCGACCCACCAAACCCACCCATTCAGCGATGTCGATCGCCAAATCTCTCGTCGAATGGGCCAACCCAACCCGAAAAGCCGGTGTATAAACAAGATTTGTTGAAGTTCTTAGAAACTCTTGCCCCTAAAAGCCGCAAGTTTCCGATACAATACTGAGTTCAACACGCCTTTCAAGGACGAATATGCCTCACGATTCAGAAATCTCAAAGCCCAAAGCAATGTCCCCTCTTACCTCAACGGATATCTCACTCGATGATGATCTCGCAATGGTGCGCCGGCGCATGATCCGCGAAGCGGCACAAGCGATCGACATCATCAAATCCGCGATTGATTCGCTCTGGGAGCTTGACGAATCGACCGCGAAGATGATTTCCAAAATCGAGAAAGAGATTGATAAAGAAGAAGTCCGCATCGAGCAGGAATGCTACCGGATTCTTGCTTTGAAGAACCCGTTCGCCGCGGACTTCCGTCTTATTACATTCATCCTCCGTGTAAACACCGACATCGAACGCGTCGCGGACCATGCTTCGTCGATCCGCAAAATTATTTCTCGCATCGAAGAGCCCGCACCAAAGTGGCCCGAGTCACTCCGCGAGATGGGCGAGCGCATCCCGGTGATGTGCGAGAAGCTCCTGCGCGCCGTGGTCAATACCGATGCGGAACTCGCCCGATCCGTGGTGAAGCAGGATCGTGCGATCGACTCGCTTGATGGTTTAGCGTTTGATGAGATCACCACGCTCATCAAGCAGGACCCCGAGAACGCATCCAACTACCTGCTGATCTTCCGGGTGGCGCGCGAGCTTGAGCGAGTGGGGGACTTGCTCGGGAACATCGCCGAGGGTGTGATCTACCTCGTCACGGGCGACATCGTCCGCCATACCCCCAAGAAGAAGCCGGCAAGTTCATAGCCGATTGGCCATTCAACCATGCCCGTTCTCATCATGATAACCGGGAGCATTCTCGCCTTGATCGGCTTGGTGCTTTTGGTCAAGGCAATCATCGGGCGCCAACTCTCGGATCATCCATTCTGCCGAAAGTGTCGGTACGATCTGATCGGATTGAATTTGTCCGCTCCAAGCACCTGCCCCGAGTGTGGGAACACCGTTGACATCAACTCCAGATCGGTCATGAAAGGGCATCGCCGGATTCGATTCCTGATGCTGTCGTTCGCCTTGGTGATCACGATCGTCGGCTCAGCCGGGATCGGGTTCTCATCCCTCAAGCGACATCCAGCACTCGAGAACATCGAATGGCAGCACCTCTACCAACGATCTCCCGAACCCGCACTCCGCTTCTACGAATCACTTAACGACGAGGAGGCGGTCCACGAACTCTGGCGTCGAATGACAAAGGGCACAGTGACTGACAAAGGGCTCAGAGTCCTGATTGATCGGTCAATGCAGCACATCGCTGACCCGAAGGCAGGGTATGACTACATCTGGGGAAGTGTGTTGCTGTACGCGTTGTACGACAACCAACTCACCGATGCTGAACGGATCGCCTTTATCGAGGGTTCGGTGTATTCGTCGATCCACCTGCATGCAGCCGTGAGCGACTCGGCGACCCAGGCCCACGCCGTGATTTCCTACCACGGCGTCGAGCGGTTCATGGGTTCCTGGCTGAACACGATTGCTCTCCAAAGGCAAGACCGTCCCGTGAATCAGATGTCCGCGACATCCGATTTCCGAATCCTCTGCACACCCCACATACAAACAATCAACGGCAACCCACCACCAACACAACCAACCTGGACCAGCTCATCCAACGACTGGGCCGCCATCGAGCCAGAGTTCGCGACCAGCCGCATCCAGGTACCATTCCCGATCGACGAACAGGTACTCGACACAACCATCGCGATCAACTATGTCCTGATGCGGAACGATGTCATCGTGCACTCTTGGCAACAAAGCCTCAACGCTTCAATCCAAAGGGCAGAAGAAGATATCCAATACGCCCAGCAGATTGAAGATCCGACAACGCTCAATCCGATCCTGAGCAAACTGGGTATCTATCCCGTGAATGTCCCAACCCAGATCGAGTTGGGGAGGGGAGCGAAGGATGGCCGCAGTATTCGACCGACGATCATGATGCATTCAGAGGCACTCTTTGATCATCAACTCCTTGGAAACATCCGATTCCGTATCGGGAATGATGAAATCCCGTACCAGTCCATCGAGTGGAAGCTCCGTCCACACACCATATCTCCGAGGGAGCGTGGAATGTCGATCGACTTCGCCCCCGGATGGGGCTGGAGCGGTTCGCATGATTTCGATGAAACCCTCGACTACTTCGAGTTGCACCAAGACTTCTGGGAGCGAGCAATCGAGCTGGGCAAGGTCGATGTCATCATCGACCCTGATCCAATTATGGCCGAGGAAAACCCGAGGATCGTGTCCTACATCAACCGCGCGCTCATTTTCAGGGATGTCCCGATCTCGCTACAGATCCCCCGCATCCTCGCCAGGACCAACAACTTGACCGGCAAACCGATGCAAATCTTGCGTTGGGGCCACCAGAACCCAACAACTGGGAGTCCACAACCAATCTACGCGCAACTCCTCGAGACCGACTGATCTTGTATACTCAGTGGCATGATTCCATTTGCTTGGTGCTTGCTCATCGTCGGACTTGCCCTGTTGCCCATCGCCGTTCGAGGCCGGGTATTTGCGACCGGGCAGTTCTGCCGAAAGTGCCGCTTTGATCTTGCTGGATTATCTGTTGAACGCGAGCACGCCAAATGCCCAGAATGCGGACGATCGATCTTCGGCGAATCCACTCGCCGCATTTCGCTCCGGAGACGCTCCCTGAAAGGGCTGGTGATTTCGGCGCTGCTCATGGTGGTTGGCGCGGTCCTGCTCGGAGTGAACTACAGCGGGAACACCGCACGGATCTACGCCCAGTTTCCCGACCTGTTCATTGTTCACCTCTCAATAGCTGGTGATGAAGACGCAAGCGACGAACTTGCCACCCGACTCATCAGAAAACCGCCGGTGAGCGATCCGTTGTGGGAGCGGATGATTCACAATGCCATGAAAGCGCAAGCAGACCCCGCTCAACAATGGGAACCGATCTTCGGCGAGATCCTCGGGACCGCATTGTTCACCGGTCGGTTGTCACCAGAACAAACCATCCAGTACTTTCGCAACGCGGTCGATACCGAGTTTGTAATCCGCGATTCGATCCCGCAAGGATCGACCGAGATCGTGAGCAGGTTCCTGACCACGCCGGGACGGGTGCACGCGTACAACAACGATCAGACCGGGAAGAGACTTACGATCACCGTCATGAGCACCAAGGTGGGTACTGAACAACCCCGGCGCTACGGCCCGGACGATGCCGGGAAGAATCTGGGGAGCTACCAGATCGGGATTCCGAATCATTACTCCCACTGGTCGTACACGAGTGCGCTGAGAATTGAACCGGTTGAGTCACAGATTGATGCCGAAGTTGGGTCCACCATCCAGGTCGATGTGCACTATCGGATCTCGTTGAGCGATGACCCAAACATGATGAGCATCGGCACGCCTGATACCGAGCCGATGCTTCTGGAAGACCTGAGCATCACGCGGGATATTCTGGTGACCGATCCACAAACGCCGCTGGTGGAACTTGTTGATGATGCGCAGCTTGCGAGCGAGGTCTGCAATCTATTTGGCATCTCCCAGATGCGGTTGACGCGTGAACTGGACCCGGATCGTCAAAAATGGATGCCAATCCTCGGCTGCACAATGCAGCTCAAGAGCAAGCTCGACATCCCGTGCGCATTCCGGGTCTTCCTGGTTGTCGATGGCGAAGAGTTCGAGATTGGGAACTACATCCAAGAAACCACCGAAGGCGGCTTCTACGGCACCGTAGCAGACTGGAGACCGGACACCGACAACCCAGAAACCAAGCAACTCGCACAAGAACTGATCACGAAACTGTCCCAGACCAAAGTTGTGGATGTGATCTTTCGGACAGATCCAACAATCGCTGACTCCTATCCGGTCATTAACCAGGTGATCGATACCACTTTGGTGTTTCGGGGAGTGTCGGTGGAATTGGTTGATCAGTACTCACAGATCTGGAACATGCCCACCTCATTGGAATGGTTCTCGCCGGAGTGTGAGGAGTGAATGCGGTGGGGGGGGTCTGGAGTGGAGTAGCAAAAAAATGGGCGCACGAAAAAACCTGCTTGGATAAGCAGGTTTCGTTCGCGGCTTTTGACCGGTGAACAGTTGGGTCCATCTTCATCACACATCACTGTGCGACTATCTCCCCATTGAACCTCGCGAGAGATCAATGTATATGGGAGGCAAGAATATGCTCATAGTCTCGATCCGGTTCGCACCGGGTCGGTTCCCCATAAGAGGTTCCGAACGATCGAGTCTAAGGAAATCCCTTAGAAAGGAGGTGATCCAGCCGCAGGTTCTCCTACGGCTACCTTGTTACGACTTCGTCCCAGTCACCATTCTTGCCGTAGGCACCCCTGAAACGAGGTGACTTCGGGCACTAACAGCTTCCATGACGTGACGGGCGGTGTGTACAAGGCTCAGGAACGTATTCACCGCGTCGTAGCTGATACGCGATTACTAGCGATTCCGGCTTCAAGCAGGCGAATTTCAGCCTGCTATCCGAACTGGGGCATGGTTTTTGCGATTTGCTCCACCTCGCGGTATTGCATCGCTTTGTCCATACCATTGTAGCACGTTTGCATCCCTAGACATAAGGGCCATGAGGACTTGACGTCATCCCCACCTTCCTCCGGTTTGACACCGGCAGTCTCGCTAGAGTCCTCGCCATGACGCGTTAGTAACTAACGATAGGGGTTGCGCTCGTTAAGGGACTTAACCCGACACTTCACAGCACGAGCTGACGACAGCCATGCAGCACCTGTGTATGTTCCACCCAAGGGCGTTACAAAACTTTCATAATGCTAATCCATACATGTCAAGCCTAGGTAAGGTTCTTCGCGTTGCCTCGAATTAAGCAACATGCTCCACCGCTTGTGTGAGCCCCCGTCAATTCCTTTGAGTTTTAGCCTTGCGACCGTACTCCCCAGGCGGCACACTAATCAGTTTACCTTCGGCCGCGAAACCATGAGAGGTACCGCGACCTAGTGTGCATCGTTTACGGCGTGGACTACCGGGGTATCTAATCCCGTTCGCTACCCACGCTTTCGTACCTGAGCGTCAGACAAAGCCCAGTTAGCTGCCTTCGCCATTGGCGTTCCGATATATATCTACGCATTTCACCGCTCCACATATCGTTCCACTAACCCCTACTTGTCTCAAGATTTGTGGTTTACCCTGCAGTTCCACGGTTGAGCCGTGGGATTTCACAAGATACCTACAAATCCGCCTGCGTACGCTTTAAGCCCAGTGATTCCGAATAACGCTCGGACCTTCAGTATTACCGCGGCTGCTGGCACTGAATTAGCCGGTCCTTCCTTTGAATCTGATCAGTATTTCTAGATTCTGACAGTGGTTTACACATCGTAGATGCTTGATCCCACACGCGGCATTGCTCCGTCAGGCTTTCGCCCATTGCGGAAGATTCGTTACTGCAGCCTCCCGTAGGAGTCCGGGCAGTGTCTCAGTCCCGATGCGGCGGGTCATGCTCTCACACCCGCTACCCGTCTTCGGCTTGGTGAGCCTTTACCTCACCAACTACCTGATAGGATAATCGCTGCTCCAAAGGCGGTAAACCTTTTCTCCGTAGAGGACATCGTGTATTATCTCCCGTTTCCAGAAGCTATCCACGACCTTAGGACACATTCGATTATATTCCTCGCCCTTTCGCCACTCTCCCCGAAGGGATCGTTCAACTTGCATGTTTTAGCCATGCCGCCAGCGTTCAATCTGAGCCAGGATCAAACTCTTCAGTTGAATATTGTTGCTGAATCAATACCGGAGTATCAATCCAAACGCATCAAAAGAAGCCGATCCGACTATCCCGGTCGTGCCTGCAAGCAGGGCGTACCGGGTCGGTCATCATCAATGATTTCTCATCAATGCCTGAGACGGCAAGTCTCAGGTTTATTACACTCAAAGTTTTTTCTCTATAATAAATTATAGGGCTTCCACTTGCACAAGAATGTAATACATCAGAATGTGACTTCCGATGAAACTTTTGGTTCGCGACAACTGCTCGTTTAAAGCACGATTATGCATCGTTGTTGCCGCGTCACATTCTTGCGGTGGACCCAACTGTTCACTTGTCAAAGAAGCCGACTGAGGAGCATCAAGCTCGTTCAGTTGTCTTGCCAACCCTTCCGAGTGGCGAGGGAGAGCATAGACACCAACTTCTCAAGGTCAAACTTCAAGCGTCAACTTCTTGCTCAATTTCTCATCCTTTTGCCGATACTTGAGAAATTCACCCATCGGTTGAATCTTCCTTGCGCCTCTCGCCGGCGACCCCGACACTCGCGATCCAAATCTCCACCTCATTATTGCCCCCCAGCGTGCTCAAAACGCGGTTTATGACCCGACACCCCTCCTCCAGCGTCGCGCCGGTTGTCCGGACATCATCCATTAAAATAAACACACGAATTCCGTTCATCGATCCCTTTCGGAGTCTTTTTTGGACCCGGTCGGGGACAAAGAATCCTCCACGCATGTTCTTCGTCCGAGCGGTGGCACTCAGCCCGATCTGTTCGAGCCGTTTTCGAGCCCTCAGCAGCCTCGATGTCCGGATCCCACTCCCCTTGAACACCCCTCTGGAGAGTACAAGCGTGTGGTCCACCCCGCGGCGGATCCGCCTGCGATGCGTAATCGGGATCGGAATGATCCGCACTTCATCAGGTTGGAGCCCCAACTCATCGATTTTTGCCTTGATGACCCTTCCCAACGCCTCACCGACCTGCACACCGGTCTGGCGCCAGCGTCTGAACTTCAGATCAAGCACCGCGTTTCGCAGAATCCCCCCGTGTTTCCCCAGACGAAACGCCCGCGACCAAGGCAACTTGACCGTTCGGCACGAAGCGCATCCATCGCCATCGGTTTCAAACGGGCCGACCGACCCAGCGCACCTCCAGCACACCAAGTCCTGCGGCTCTTGAATCCACTCTGTCTGCTTGACCGCGATTTTAAACGAAACCCCACGCCGACCCAGCAACTCGGTCTCGATGCTCTCAAGGATCGCAGCGGCGGTGTTCACCGCTCCGCGTCGCCTTGGTTGGGAGTGTTCAGTCGATCACGCACAACCTTGGCGCGTGCCGTGCGCCGTTCCGCTTGTGTCAGCTCGCATCCAAGCATCCGCTGCAGATGCCCCGGTTGAATCAACAGCAACAACTCATGCACCGCTTCGAGCGACACTTCCGGGATCAGTTTGCAGATCACCCCAAGCCGCACCATCCCGAGATGCTCGAGTGCTTCATCGGGTTTGAGCAAACGAGCGCTGCGCAGAATCCCGAGCGAACGGAAGACCTTGTCCTCAATCAGCACACGATTCTCGGTCATGAGCTGAGCGCGTGCGTGCTGCTCGTAGCGGACGATATTGGGAACAACCTCGCCTTCGATTTCCCGGAGCAGCATCTCGTCGCTGCGACCGAGCGTGACCTGGTTGGAGATCTGATAGAACTCCCCGGCCGCCTGCGATCCTTCCCCGTACAACCCGCGCACGGCAAGCCCCATATCACTCGCCGCGTTCCGAACCTTCTCAAGTTCGCCGGTAATTTTGAGCGCGGGAAGGTGGACCATCACCGAGAGCCGAAGCCCCGTCCCGACATTGGTTGGACACGCCGTGAGGTACCCGAACTGCGGATGGAACGCGTAATCGACCACCTGTTCGATCCCGTCGTCAAAGCCGTTGATTTCTTTGAGGCACGACTCCAGATCCAGCCCCGACCGGATGACCTGCACACGGAGGTGGTCTTCTTCATTGACCAGAATGCTGATGCGTTCCTCAGGTTCAATGACCGCAACCCCACGCGGAGAGTCCGGGCCGCCTTCGCCGTTGGAATAGCGGCCGCGTGCGTGCTGGCGCGACATGAGCTGACGCTCGACAAGCAATCGCCGGTCGTTGGGGTCGCTGTTGCGGAGATCAAACCATCGGATGGTTGAGCCGTTCTTTCGTTCGAGCGATTCGATGCATCGTCTGCAGATTTCCATGATCTGTGAGCGATCCGCAGAACTCGCGGTGGGGGGGAACGGGAACCCAGCAAGGTTCCGCGCGGCGCGTGCGCGAGAGGACATCACGACATCGCTCATCGCCCCGATCCCTTTGAGCCATTCGGTCATCCCGGTTTGGATCGGTCCACCCAGAATCATCGGATCATTCTCGATCGAGATATGCGGGATCGGCTTCCGCTTTCCGGCGCGTTCCGGGAACTCCGGGACTTGTCCTGATCTGTCGTTCGCCTGCATCGTGCGTCGCCTGTCTGCCGCGTGTACATCGGACACGGCGTGTTTTGTCGAATGGGTCTCAACGATGATTGAACATCAAGCATCAAGACTGAACCATGAGCGCAAGCACATCAGGTCTTGCAACAAAAAACGCGATGCCAATGAGCATCGCGTCAACGATTATGAAGTCTGTTCCGTTTCTTTGGACATCACCGAATCGGTCATGACCGAATCCGGAGTCATCCGCGTCTCGACCTGCGACGATGGGAGCGATGCCAGTCGCGTCATCTCATCTCGCAACATCGCGGCTTGCTCGTAATCCTCGTGCTTGACCGCGTTGTTGAGCTTGACACGAACCTGTCCCAGCCGCTGCTCGCGTTCGGACGCGCCGCCAAGAAGCGACTGAAGATTTGTGGTGCCCGATTCGTTTGATACACTCAACATCGCGAGCGCGCGTCGTGGGACCTTCCCGATGTGCTGTTCCCCGCCCTCATGAGCGCGGGCAATCAAAGGCGAGAGGCGTTTCTGGAAACTCGAATAGCAAGTGGGGCACCCCAACAGTCCCGTATCTTTGAACTTGGAGAAGGTCATCGAGCAAGTCGGGCAAGGTGGCGTCACGCCGGGACGCGTTAGTCGATCAGCAGGCTTGTCTTTTTTGCCCACAGTCGGGATCGATAAGTTCTTGCCGGAAATATAGTTGGAGATCAGTTGCGAGATCGGCATGTGTGGGTCCGTCGAGACCCCTTGCTTTGCAGCACACTGTTCGCACAGATGCCGTTCAACCTTCTGCCCGTGCTGAAGAATGACCTCGTGGATCGTCGCTTGTCGCTGTTGACATTCGCAGAGCATCCTTTGCCCTCCCAATATTGTTGATCGCTCGCGGTGCTGGATGAAGCGAGGAGCGATCATGTGCGGTCCGTCGTAGGACTTTAATCATACAGCAACTCGCTGTAAAACAAAAGAACCCACACGCAAAGGTGTGGGTAATGGGTCGAATTTCTTTAAAAATCAGCTTTCGAGAGCTTCTTTTTGCTGGCGGGTGTAGCCATATTTCCGCTTGAGTGGCTTGGTGACCATCCCAGCGTGCAGCGCCTGAGCGGACACATACATCTTCTTGGATCGCTTCACACCCTTTTCGTCGGTCAACTCAACATTGATCTTCTGAAGGTTGGGCTTGAAAGTACGACGAGTAATGCCGGTCGTTTTGAGACCGAAACCACCCTTGGACAGCTTCGCACCGCCGTAAGCACGCTTTTTACCAAAGGTTGTCTTCTTACCGGTAAACTGGCATTCGAATGGCATAGCAAAACCTCGTCAAATAGCGGTACTCACCCTGAGCACCGGGTCATGATGATAGCCCGTCCAAGTGACTAGGCAAGCCCATGTCAATACTGCTTCTATACGCAGTCCACAATTCATTCCCCGGCCCACCTGATCCCTTCAGGATCACGCCCGGCGGGACAGATTCTCACGCGAAATCATCAGTTCCAGGGTCTGAACAACCATATCCACCTCCCGATCGGTCATCCAGCCATAGAAAGGCAGCGCGATCGTCCGCCCGCTCACCGACTCCGCGATCGGGAAAGCCCCCTCCTTGTATCCAAATGCCTGCTGGTAGATCGGTTGCTGGTGGATACACGGGAAGTAATCGCTCGATCCGATGTCGTGCATCCGCAGTCCCTGGATCACCCGGTCCCGCTCCTCGCGTGTATATCCGGTGGACAGCCGAGCGACAAACACAAACCAGCTCATAATCGTGTCGTCCGGAATCGAAGGCAGGATCAGATCACTCAGACCCGCCATCCGCTCGATGTACTTCTCCGCGGTGTCCGACCGCGCTCTGAGGATCTCGTCGAGCCGTTCCATTTGAGCGACGCCCAACGCCGCCGATACTTCCGACATTCGGTAGTTGAATCCCAATCGTTCGTGATGGAGCCAACTCCCGGCAGACGACCCACCCGCGATGGACCCTCGCCCCTCGACCGCGCGGCCGTGGTTCCGGAGCGATCGGCACAGATCCGCGAGCCGTTCGTCGTCGGTGACGATCATCCCCCCCTCGCCGGTCGTGATCTGCTTGTTGGGATAGAACCCAAAGACCCCGACGCGACCGAACGCACCCGCGGCGATCCCCTTGTGCTTGGTGCCCAACGCTTCACAGCAGTCCTCAATCAGCGGAATCTCGTGTTTGGCGGCGATCCGTGCGTACGCGTCCATATGCTCGGGATTCCCGAACGCTTCGACCGCGAGGATCGCTTTGGTGTTGGGGGTGATCGCTTTTTCGATCAGTTCCGGGTCCGCGTTCAAGCTGCGAGGACAGATGTCCACAAATACTGGCTTGGCACCGACATACAGAATGACATTCGACGACGCGATGAACGAGAACGGGGTCGTGACAACCTCATCCCCAGGTCCGATCCCCAGCGCGACCATCGCCATATGAAGCCCCGTCGTCCCCGACGAGCACGCGACGGCGTGCCGAACACCGACCCGGTGGGCGACCAGTTCCTCGAACCGCTCGACCATTGGTCCGATCGACAATCGACCGGACCGGAGCACCTTGAGAACCAACTCCTCCTCGTGCAGGGAGATGTTGGGTCGAGACAGTGGTATTTCTTGATGCGCCATATCCTCAGATTGTCGGCACAAAGTACCTTCAAGCACAACCCCCTACGCAAAAGAATCACGCACAAATCTGGTCTTTTTCAGATTTTGACCCGCTCGCTCGCCTGCCGATGACTCATCCGCACACGCTCGGTCAGCTCATCAACAAGCCCCTTGACGGTGATGCCCGACTCGGGACCCATCTGCACGCAGCGTTCGAGGCTCTCGATTCGACCACGGATGCGCTTGGCGGCGGTAATCACTGTCGAGTGGTTCGGGCGACCGATCGAGTGCGCGATTTCGGGAAAGCTGTGGGTCGTCATCGCTCTGCTCAGGTGCACAATGAGCTCCCGAGCGAGCACAACGGTTCGATGCCGACCGCGACCACGCAGGTCCTGTTTGGTCACGCCGAGGTGTTCGAGCACGACATGGGTGATCAGATCCATAGAGATCGGGCCCAGCGATCGCTGCGGGCCGCTGTTCCCAGTCCGGAGCTGCAACGCGCGGTGGATGCTCGTCACGCTTGGAACACCGTTCTGGTCCTGATCCAGCAACCGAGCGACGGCTTGCACCTGCACGATCGCGCCCTCAAGCTCGCGGACCGACGCGCTGCCGCCGTGCTGACCGATCCCGATCCGGTCGAGGATCGCGCCCAGTCCGGCATCATCGATGGACATCCCGCGAACGATGCAGATCTGTCGTGCGATGCGGAGCGCGAGCGAGCGGTCCGGGGTGTCGATGCGAGCGACGACGCCGCCGTTGAACCGGGACGCGAGTCCGGAGCTCAAGCGAGCGATCTCGTTGGGTGGTGCATCGGACGCGAGGATGACCTTGGCGCCGCTGAGGGAGAGCGTGTTGAAGATCTGGAGCAGTTCGTGCTGCGTGCTCTCTTTGCCGGCGACCATGTGGACATCATCCAGGCAAAGCACATCGAGTCCACGAAACTTCTTCTCGAACGCTTCAACGGTCTTGGTGCGGATCGCTTGGACGAACGAGTTGACGAATGCTTCGCCGGTGATGTACCGGACCTTCGCGCCGGGGATCATCTGGCGGTAGCGTTGAGCGGTCGCTCGGAGGAGGTGGGTTTTGCCGACGCCGCACGAGCCGTGGATGAAGACGGGGGGGCAGACACCGGGGGATTCGAGTAACGCTTCGATTGCGCCGAATGCGAGTTTGTTCGCGTGACCGACCAAAAAACCCTCAATAGTGGGGCAGGAAGGCAGGTTTTTGCGGATCGGGCCTCGTGTTGGAGCGGGACCGGCGATGAGACTCTCGACCTGCGACTTGCGCGAGTTTCCCGCATCGCGACCCGGAGTTGGACGGACCTCAACAGCAGCGGGGGCGCTCTCGCGGAGCGAATACCGGATACTCGCAGCTGGATTCCCGACCTGCTCGCGGAGCGTGCTTCGAAGATCCTCACCGATCTGCTTCTCGATCATGTCGAGCGTGAATCGGCTGCTCGCGGTGACGCTGAGGCCGTCGGTTTCCGAAACCATCTCAACGCCGGTCCCGAGATAGCGGCGGACCTTGTTCGCGCCCAGATTGGCTTCGAGCCGGGCGCGGATGCGGTTGCAGAGCGCGGGTCCGGTCGTGGACTCAGCAGCGTACGCACTGAACTGGATCGGTGCCGGTGCTGGTGCAGATGCTGGAAGTGAAGTTTGACTCTGGGATTTTGATTCGTGCTTGCATGATTCAGTCCTGTAGTTGCGTTCGGTGTTGGCTTCGAAGGTTGACACGAATGGGCCTCTTGGGTCGTCCGGGACCGCACAGCATGGGAGAGCGCGGTCCGACCGCGCCTGGATGTCCCCTACCAGCGTTCAAGCTATCAAACTGTGATCGAATCCTTCAACGATGGGCACAACGATCGCCTTCTCAGGAAGTGTGTCCCCTGACGACGAGAGCTTAAAGATAAGCCGGGTGCCGAGAGCTTCTCCCGGGTGAACCCATCCCTGCGGATCGGTCTCCCGTCGTTCCCTGATCTCCATTCATCCGCCGTACTGAGTGGTGTTGTTCACACGCGAATCAGTGGGCCAAGAACTGGCTGGATCGGGTTGTCGCTCGCGGCAGAGAGAGTCCTGTCTGCCCGCTGGTCATTCCATAACCTGCGAAGGGATGATAGATCAAATCTTGATTGCAAGCAACAATGAACTTGATGAGCAAACGGTCTTGCAGATCGATCCGCTACGGTTGACAAACACTTACGCGCCAAAAAGTTTTTTCATCCACAGCCGCGCGATGTTATGCACATTCACATCGGGCGTACATAGCCCACACGCGCGTCAAACCGCTTGAAACCAAGTCTCAAATACACTTTTGATGCGGGAACATTTCGTCGATCAACCGCGCAGGTGACCTCGTGAACCGTATCTTTGATGCGCAGATTCTTGAGCGCGTGTGTCAGCAGTTGCGTCCCAAGTCCATGTCCTTGAACTTTTGGACTGAGTCCAAGGTACACAAGCTCAACGGATTCATTTGCGGGACAATGCGACAGCAAACAGCACCCAACTGGATGATTGTCCTTGAGTAAAATCCACCAGCGCGAAGGATCGAAGTCCCCGGTTGATTCATGGCTCGCGATGACATCCTCCATCGGACGCATGCCGCAGAGTTCGGGACAGTCCAGGGTGCCCTCGTACGATCCTTCGAGCGCGGCCGCGAGCATCGCGCGATCTTGCCCCAGTTCCGCAAACGATTGAACCTCGATCCCGCTCCCCCAGTCCGAATCGACATCCGACCAAGTTTCGATCTCCTCGTAGCCGATCCGGAGGTAGTTGAGAGTCCCCACGCAGATCATCCCCGCGGCTAGGCAGATCTCGTGCGTCCACTCCTGCTTGGGTTCAAACAGCATCTGCGCGATCCGCACACGACTGTTGCCTGTTGCTTTGAGTCCATCGAGGGCGCCTTTCAAACTCGCGCTGATCTCCGCGAGTTGGGTGATGCCGTCGCCTAAACCGATGTCAGCTTTGGGGTTGGATACAAAGCACATTCCTGTGCCACCCGCTCCAGCGACCACCATGCAGACCTGTCGGACGACCGGTTGTTTGCGTTTGGGGTCGCCGAGGACGCCCCAGATCAGATCCAGGTCGATCCCATGGGCGGCGGCGTTCCGGGCAAGCCGCTGAGCACCGATCTTTGGATTCCCGCTGGTGATCAACCGCTCGAGTGCGGGCTGGATGATCCCTCTCCCGATCTGGACGCATTTAGGCTTCAGATCCTCTTTGAACTGCGGCGGCGCGGGTTGGTCTGGGTGGGGGGTCATCTGGGTGTATTGTTGCTGGTCGGGTGTGGAATGGATATGGAACCATCGACCAAATCCTGCGGATCGGGACATCCAGCGATTGACGCCCCGGCGTCGGGCACTAGACTACCATGCACCCTCAACTGAAACCAGCTCCCGCTGGACTTCACGCGAGATTCAGTACGACCTGTTCCAATCTGGTGAGATCCATATGCCTGCAAATGCACAGAACACCCTCCGCACCCTGATCCTCGGCGGCATCGCCCTCCTCGGCGCGACCCTCGGAACCACGGCCATTGCAGCGCCAGAGCCGTCCCCGGTCACGATCACCTGGGAGTTCACCTACGACATGGGCCCGCTCCGCCTCGCGTGGGTCGAGACCGCTGAAGGCAACAAGCCGTACTTCTTCCTGACCTACAGCATCACCAACTACTCCGGTGCCGACCTGCTGTTCGCTCCCGATGTGTCCCTGATGACTGATAACATCACCGTGCTCAAGTCTGGCCGTGATGTTCCGACCGCGGTCACCAACGAGATTCTTCATCGTTTGGACAATCCATTGGTGGAGTCCCAGATTGATATCGTCTCGACCGTCCTCCAGGGACCGGAACACGCCCGCGATGGTGTGTTGATCTGGCCCGCGGATCAGCTCGATGTTGATGAAGTCAGTGTCTTCTTCGCGGGGCTCAGCGGCGAGTTCGAGTCCTATGTAGTTGGACGAGAGACCGATAACCCACGCCGATACACGCTCAGAAAGACCCTCATGCTCCGCTACGCGACTCCCGGCAACTTTGCGGATCAGGGGGCTCGCCCGTTTGATCTGGAAGAAAAACGCTGGGTGATGCGGTAAACCGGTGATTGGGATGACCTGATTCATCCCGATATGCTCAGGCAAGAATTGTCGAATTGAACACTCGGCAGGCAGTATGGGATCTGGACTCAAATGGTTGAGCCGCCTACGCTTGCCCCCGCGACCTGCTGGGTCGTTTGAAGAAGAAACCCCGATCCGGATTCGCTCGATTTGAGCATCCACTATGGATCAGACGACGGAGATCACTGTTATGGCACATAAAAAGGGCCAGGGCTCAACCAAGAACGGCCGCGACTCAAACCCACAGTACCGCGGAGTGAAGCTCTACGGCGGCGAGTCAGCCAAGCCGGGCGCGATCATCATCCGTCAGTGCGGGACCAAGTTCAAACCAGGCTTCGGTGTTCGCATCGGTAAGGACGACACGCTCTACTCAGTCTCGACTGGCAAAGTAGTCTTCCAGAAGAACGGCCGCGTGCATGTCGATCCATTCGAAGAAGACATCGCTCGCCCACAGTGGCTCCGCGACTACCGCGCTGCACGCGCTGGCTAATCGCTTCAAGCAACAACGAATCAACGAAAGCCGTCCGTGAACTCGGACGGCTTTTAATTTCGACAATCACAACTCCATCAAATCAACCACCGGTATGCACGGAAGTTTTCTGGCCACAACTCGGACAGAAGCGGTCGGAATACTGAATCGAATGGTCGCAGCTTCGGCACTTGCGCATTTCGATCTGCACGCCGCAGGAACTGCAGAATCTGGACCCGGGTTCGTTGGGTGATGAACATGCGGGACAAGGCACATCGTCGTCGGTGATCGCAGAGCGGATCGCGGTCACGCTGGTCGTCACCGCTGGTGTGGTTTCTTTCGCGGCGTACTTTGTGATCTCTTTCAAATATCCGAACTGTGTCAATGACATCCCGATGCCAAGGAGGATCATCCCGGGGAAGCCGAGGATGATGAAGAGGACCGGGAAATCGGGTCTGTCAGCGAACCCTTGACTGTTCGCAGCGGAGAGTATGGTCAGCAAGAGCTGGCCGACTCCGATGAGGACCATAAGCCCCCCGATGACAACCATCGCGGGACCAAACTTTCGCATGCCTGTTCTGGCTTTGGTGTAGCCGTCGTCTGGGGATCGGTTGTTGGTCATGTCTCGATTCTAACAGGTTTCCTGCTTATGGACACCCAGCACCAAAGAGCTGGAGGAATGCACTGACATCAAGGAAGTTGAAACTGTTGTCTTGCACGAAATCCATGGCTGGATCTTGGGCTGCGAATCCTGCTAGGAAAGTCGAAATGTCCAAGAAGTTGAGTGCGCCGTCACCATTGAGATCTGCGAGGCATTCGCTCAAAGAGACACTATCAAGGCCTACGAGTTCTTCGAGCAAATCCGATCCAAACTCAAGACCGATGAAGAGGGCTTCCAGATCAGCAAGGATCGCATCGATTTCGGTTTGGGTTGCGACAGCTCCTGATGCGTTTGTGCCCAGTCGCCATGACCCTTCGAGCAGACGGATATGACGATTGGTCCAGACATTGAGATCTGGGATGCCCAGATCGGCGGAGATTTCTTGTCCATCGTTGCCGATCAGGATCACGAGTCGTCCGTCAGGGAAAGTGTCTGAGTCGGTGCGTGTTGCGTAGTGGAGCCAGCCCCCTGCGTATTGTGATCGGTCTCCGGACCATGCAGGTGGAGCTCTGAAGAATGACCATTGATTATCTGGATCGACTTCGGAGATGTAGCCGCCGGGGGCGCCGCCGAAACTGTTGAAGTCTGGGGCGTAGGTGTTCATAAGTGCGAACGCACCGCTCGGATTGCCGTGTGTTTCAACTGTCCATCCTTCGATGGAAGAATCAAAGTTGGAAACCAATGGCTGGGCGAGCGTGACTCCTGTGATCACAGCGATTGCAGCGGTTTGGATGAGTGTTGTTGATTTGGAATGCATTTGAGTTTCCTTAATATGCTTTCAATGGCCTTGGGAATGATTTTACTTGTGGGTTGGGTCCTCTGCAAGAGAATTGCCTGCTTTGATCGCACTTGTCGGGATAGGTCTGTGTTGTCGAGAGGAACGCCCACCACAGCTCGAACGGCGCCCAAGCTGTGGTAGTGGATTGTATCAAGACCAGTTTGGCCGGCAGGTAAGCACTCCCAATACCCGGTTTCCGCGAAGCGGATTCACGCCAAGGGTCAACAGGAAGCTAACTCTTGGAGTTCTTCCTCTGCTCAACGAGTTGATGCACGGTCGCGCCTGCGATGAGCAGTCCGATGATGATCACAACAATCCCACCCGGCGTGGACCAGATGTAGTTCATGAGGTCTTTCATGAGCCGCTTGCCGCCCACAGATGGATCGGTGCTCGCGCCGTTTGGATTGATGATCATGTTGATCCCGACCGCGACGAGCAATCCGCCCCCGATCAATCCGCCGAGGATGTCTTTGATTGACCAGCGTTCTTCAGTATCCGACATGATGGTCTCCCTATGAGTATGGAGATCTCAGTATACATGAACGAGTGAGCTGCTGGGCATTGAAAGTTCATGCGGTTGCGAGTTCAGCTTTATGGAAGTTGTTTCTGGTCATGTATGTCGAGCTGGCATACGAATGCAGCAAGGAATTTGGCCATGGCCATATGCTGCTTTGCGTACGCTGAGCCCTGATCAACAAGCACAATCCAGTTGCCAGCAAAGGCCCATTGCTCAACCTTGCCTGGAGGCTGTCCCATCCTGAAGCTCGATATCTCACCAGGCCGCGTGATAAACCATCGTGCATGTGGGAGCAGCAACTCAGATGCGAGTTCAAAGTCGCTAGAGCAGAGCAATCTTTGATCATCAAACGGATCGAGTCCAAGCTTCATCGGTTTACGAAGCCGATCTTTGATCGATCTTCTGCAAATGGTTGTTTCCGGCCACTCGGTTGGTACCCAAGCCGCGCATGCCGTAAATGTTGTCGTGTGATCGTTGATTTCGGTGAAGAGCTCGAGGAGCACAACTTCTTGGTCTCCGATCAAGCCCCTTGTTGCAAAGCGAGGCGTCTCAAATGACTGATTAAATGGCTTTATGAGTTCAAGCGCCCGTTGCAAATCCTTCTCAAGTTCGAATGGTTCGATCTCTTGAAAACCAAGCTTATCAAACTGCCGGAGCATTTTTCGGATGCGTGTTTTTTGATCAAGATAGACCCCAATCCCGATGGGCATCAGCATTGCAGAGTAAATTATGAAGTCCAGATTGGTGTTGAGTCCAGTGTACACCCCAGCGTTGATCATGATCCCAGCAGCGATCACGATCGGAATCGCGATGAGGCATGTGTATCTCCCTACCCAGTGGATCGACTTAAGCTTCGCTCTCGGTGGGATATTCATCGTTCTGATCAACTCTCAGAAATTTTGCTTGCTTGGGTGATGATCTCTTCAAACTGCTCAAACCCCACCTGCGTCGCCCCGTCCGACCACGCTTCTTTCGGGTTTGGATGACACTCGACGAACAGCGAATGTACCCCGATCGCCGTCGCGGCTTTGGCGAGTTGCAACGCCCGATCCGGTCGGCCTCCGGTTTGTTCTCCCGATCCTGGGAGCTGGGTGGAGTGGGTGACATCGAAACACACCGGGGGGGATCCGAGCTTGGTGAACTTGGAGCAATCGAGTTCCATCATGTCCGCGATCCCGATGAAGTCGTTGACGAGTCGGTGGTATCCAAAGAAGGTGCCCCGTTCGGTGAGCATGAGGTTGTCGCATCCCGCTTCGGTCGCTTTGCGGACTGGTCCTCCCATCTCGCTTGGGGAGAGAAACTGGCCTTTTTTGATGTTCACCCCGCGGCTCTTGGCAGCCGCGGCTTGTGCGGACGCGACGACCAGATCCGTCTGCCGGCACAAAAACGCAGGAATCTGGATCAGGTCCACGACCTCCGCGATCGCCTCGGCTTGTTCCGGGGCGTGGATGTCGGTGGTGGTGGGGACCCCGAGTTCTTGTTTGATCGCTTGGAAATGTTCGAGTCCCTGCTCGATCCCGATGCCCCGCTTGGAGTTGATGGAGGAGCGGTTTGCTTTGTCGAAGCTCGCTTTGAAGATGTAGGGGAGTCCGAGCGACTCGCAGACCGCTTTGCAGTGCCTGCCGACCTGTAAACCCAGTTCCAGCGATTCGAGGGTGCAAGGCCCCGCGATGATCGCGAGTGGGTGCCCCTCTCCGATGGTGATTGGGCCGACGGTGCAGGAGCGCGATGGGGAAGTGCTGGTCATTGTCAACGGTAGGGCGATCGGGGTAGATTTGTGTGCTAGACTTGTGCCCTGATTACCCGGGCGGGTAGCTCAGTTGGCTAGAGCAATCGCCTTACACGCGATGGGTCGTGGGTTCGAGTCCCTCTCCGCCCATTTCATTTCCCAACCTCCTTTCCCAAGAGAGTTGGACCACCGAGACATGAACGCGCTTGATGTTCTCTATATCCCGCTTGCCTTGCTGAGCGCCCCGTTCTGGGCTCGCAAGAAACGAGGCGGCTGGTCCGAGCGGTTCGGGAAGATCGAACCCATGCTCTCCGAGCGATGGGCAAACCACGCCAAACCAGTCGTCATGCTTCACGCGGTATCCGTTGGTGAAGTCAATGCGCTCCGTGCGCTCGTGCCACTGCTGACGGAACACGCGACGGTGGTGGTTTCGACAACGACTGATACCGGTCTTGCACGAGCCCAATCAATCTTCAGCGAGACCTGCGAGGTTGTCCGCTACCCGCTCGATTGCTCGTGGATGGTCAGGCGGTTCCTCAGCACGATCAAGCCCGATGTCGTCGGATTGGTCGAACTCGAAGTCTGGCCAAACTTCGTCAGGTACTGCAAAAATAGGCGAATCCCGATCGGACTGGTCAACGGCCGACTCTCCGCGCGATCATTCAAAGGCTATATGCGAGCGCGACCGTTCCTCAAACCGACCTTCGCGCGGTTGGATTTCTGTTGCATGCAAGACGACGCGTACGCGCAGCGCGTCGCCGCGATGGGTGCGACGAATGTCAGCGTCGTCGGCACGATGAAATGGGACGCGCTCAATGTCTTTGGACCGATCCCCGATCCAACCGAGCACGCGATCACGCTCGCGGATCAGCTTGGTCTGGATCGAACCAAGCCGATCATTGTCGCAGGATCGACCGCGCCAGGTGAAGAAGAGCTGCTCGATCAAGCGTGTCCCGACGATGTGCAGCTCGTGTGCGCGCCGCGGAAGCCCGATCGCTTCAACGAACCCGACCCAACCATCGAAGGCTGGACGCGCCGATCTGACCGCACCCCCAAACCCAACACCCGCTTCCTCCTCGACACGCTGGGAGAGCTTTCCACGCTCTACGAACTCGCGGACATCGTGGTCATCGGCCGGTCCTTCTTTGATCTGCATGGATCGGACATGCTCGAACCCGCCGCGCTCGGGAAACCGGTGCTGATCGGCCCCCAGAACTCCGATTTTGCGTCCCAGATCGACGCGTTGCTGGACGGAGACGCGATCGAGGTGATTGATCGTCAAGGGCTTCCCGACCGTCTCGCGGCCCTCCTCGCGGACCCGACTCGACGGCTGGAACTGGGGGACAACGCCCGCAGGTGCGTCGCTCAGCATCAGGGGGCATCAAAAACGCACGCGGAAGTACTCTTGGATCGTGCAAGAAGTTGATCCCAACGAGGGGTGGGGCATACCATGACTCTCTTATGTCCACTTTGTCTCAGGAAGATGGAGTGGTCATCGGAAACGCCTTAGGAGCGTAGCTCAATCGGTAGAGCATCGGCCTTTTAAGCCGCAGGTTCAGGGTTCGAGTCCCTGCGCTCCTATTCCAAGTTTCATCGATCCGCACGGGTTGTTGGAGCCGCCCTCATCGGGCTACCCAGTTGGAGCTTTGCCTTTCGTGATCAACGCGAGCCCTCTTGAATCTGAAACGACCCAAGTACCCGAAATGGTGCAGGTCATCCATGCCAACTGGGCCGACGACCGCTTGCACCTCTGGGTCGAGCAGTGTCCCGATCGACAGTGGTGGACCGCTTCCTCCGAATCCGACACCGACGACGACACCATCGTCCATCCCCACGCGGTCATCCCGGACTGGATCCAAGGCGAACCATCCTCCATCGTCCTCCGTCTCCCAGTTGACGGCGATGCCCCGCTCCCCTCAGCCCCAATGTCCATGTTCGGCGGGATCGACACAGAGGAACACGCATCGAGCGGGCTCGCGGATATCCGCGTCCCAACGCTCTCGATCGAAGCCGCGAATGTACCGTTGCTGCTCGAATCGATCATCGACCGTCAGGACTCGCTCGAAGATTTCCATGCCGGCCCCGGCGTGCAGTACTTTGTCGCCGCGTCCCGGCTCGCAGAGCACCTGATCGCGGGACACCGGTTTGTCCCGATGATCTTCCAAGACGCCGCGGGATTGCTGACCGGACGCTGGCAGCCTTGGCTCGCCGACGACATGACCGCCAAGCGTGTTGCCAAGCTCGTCCGTTCGATGCCCGCCGCGGCTCGTGCTGTACCAGACGGACACTCGCACGACGCGTGGAGTATTTCGGTCGAGTTCCTGACGCACATTACCGACGCCGCGTGCCGAAAGGTGATGCTGAGCGAGGAGATGACCGACACGATCGAGTCGTCGGATCCTGGGTTGGATCAACAGGTCGCTTGGCTTAATGGCTTGCTCGGCGCGGGGATCGATGTCCCAGCAACCGCGGGCCAGCGTGCCGAGATCGCGCGGACGGTCCGCAAGTGGATCTCCGAACTCGAAGACCGAGGCGAATCAAGCACCTGGCGTTTCGGTCTGCGTCTTGCCGAACCAATCACCGAAGGGCTCGCACCCGACATCGACCTCCCCGACGAAACCGTCATGTGGTCGCTCAGTTTCTATCTCCAGTCGCTCGACGACGAGGAGGTGGTGATCCGTGGTGCGGATGTGTGGTTGATCAACCGCGAGCGGATCGTCTACGAAGGTCTGACGCTTGAAAATCCGCAAGAACTGATGATGGGTGAGCTGGGACGCGCGAGCCGATACTACAAGAAACTCGAAGAAGCGCTCGACGAATCCGAACCGATCCAGCTGCTCATCGAGACGCAAGAAGCGTACCGGTTCTTGCGAGAGGTCAAGCCTGTCCTCGAAGAGCAAGGGATCGCGGTTGAATG
Source organism: uncultured Phycisphaerales bacterium (assembly GCA_963976955.1). Taxonomy (GTDB): domain Bacteria; phylum Planctomycetota; class Phycisphaerae; order Phycisphaerales; family UBA1924; genus UBA1924. The sequence goes on from CAXBMD010000001.1 coordinate 659,769, forward strand.
TCCGAGTTGGTGGGATTCGCAAGCGGGCCGTCTTGGAACCAAGCTCCGGATCGATTCGGATCCATCTGAAATGGTCTTGGGTGAAGGTGCGGATTCGGAAGCCGCGGGATCGCAGCTCGGTCTGGGAACGCTGGTCGGATACCACTGGGAGATCGCGATCGGCGACACCACGCTGACCTTGCACGAGTTCGAGGAGCTGGCGCAGAAGAACTCGCCGTTGGTTCGTATCGGTGGACAATGGGTCGAGATCCGTCCTGAGGATGTCGAGAACGCGATCAGTTTCATGCACGAAAACCCGGGTGGGGAAATGGAACTGGGCGAAGCTATGCAGCTCGCGCTCGCATCGGACTCGGCGCAGACCGGACTCCCGGTCACCGGCGTTGAAGCAACCGGTTGGGTCGCGTCGATGCTTGGTGGAGAAGAAGGCGTCTCCGTCGAACTTCCGATCCTCGAAACCCCGGATTCATTCAAAGGCACCCTCCGTCCATATCAATCCCGCGGCGTAAGCTGGATGGCGTTCATGGAACGCTTCGGGTTCGGCGCGTGTCTCGCAGACGACATGGGTCTGGGCAAGACCATCCAGATGATCGCGCTGATCCTCCACGAACGAGTGAACCCAGAAGCACGACCCGATCCGACGATCTTGATCGTTCCGATGTCCGTCATCGGGAACTGGGTCAAGGAGTTCGAGCGCTTCGCGCCATCAATCAACATCAAGGTCCACCACGGCGTCGATCGACCGCAAGGGGACGCGTTCATCGAGTCCTGCAAGGACGCGGATGTCGTCGTCACCACCTACGCGCTCGTTCACCGCGACAACGAGTTCATCACCAAAGTCAAGTGGGGACGGGTGGTCCTTGATGAGGCGCAGTTCGTCAAGAATCCCGCCGCGAAGCAATCGATTTCGGTGCGTTCGCTCAAGGTCCCGCGTCGCGTTGCGATGACCGGTACACCGGTCGAGAACCGTTTGTCGGAACTCTGGTCGATCATGGACTTCCTGAACCCGAACTACCTCGGATCCGCAGGCGGATTCCGCAAGAAGTTTGCGCTGCCGATCGAGCGTCACCGCGACCAGATCAAGATGGACAAACTCCGGACGATGGTCCGCCCGTTCATTCTTCGCCGCGTTAAAACCGATCCGACTGTGGTTTCCGACCTCCCAGAGAAGTTGGAATCGAAAGAATGGTGCCCGCTCACCAGCGAGCAGGCCTCGCTGTACGAAGCGTGCGTCAAGCGGATGCTCACCGATGTCGAGCACGCCGAGGGTATCCATCGCCGTGGCTTGGTCCTCGCGGCGCTCATCAAACTCAAGCAGATTTGCAACCACCCGGCGCAGATGCTCAAGGAAGCCGACCCACAGTTCGGGAAGGTCATCGATCCGGGACGCTCGGGCAAGTGTGTCCGTCTGCTCGAACAGCTCGACGAGGTCATCTCCGAAGGCGACCAAGCGCTCGTCTTCACCCAGTTCCGCCAGATGGGTCACATCCTCTCAAACATGCTCAAGCACGAGCTCGGAAAGGATGTCCTCTTCCTCCACGGCGGAACCTCGCAGGGTCAGCGCCAGAAGATGATCGACGACTTCCAAGAAGCGACCGGCAAAACCCCGATCCTCTTGCTCTCGCTCAAAGCGGGTGGTGTGGGTCTGAACCTGACCGCCGCGACGCATGTGTTCCACTTCGACCGCTGGTGGAACCCCGCTGTGGAAAACCAAGCCACCGACCGCGCGTACCGCATCGGTCAGACGCGCACGGTGCAGGTCCACAAGTACATCGTCCGAGGCACGCTCGAAGAGCGGATCGACGAGATGATCGAATCCAAGACCGAACTCGCCGAGAACATCATCGGGCACGGCGAACGCTGGCTCACCGATCTCGGGACCGACAAACTCCGGAGTCTCCTCGCGCTGCGAGCGGACACCATTTCAGACGAGATGTAAAGCACACCTATGGGCGAACCGCAGAAACCCACATCTGACTCAGCAAGCAAAGCGACCAAGAAGGCCGCTCCGAACGCTGCCAAGAAGGTCACGAAAAAGACCGCCAAGAAACCTGCGCCCAAAACAGCCGCGTCCAAAAAGACTGAAGCACCGAAGCTGGCACCGCCATCAAAGGACCGTCAGGTCAACATGGTCGCGCGTCCGACGCTCTCTGCGAATGTCCCGATCGCTCCCAAGAAAATCAAACCACAATACGCCTCGTTCCGTTCGTCGCGCAAGTCGCTGACGAACCCGCGCCGTGTGCGTGGTGGTGTGAAACTCAAGCTCAAGCCCGACGAGCAACCCGCATCATGGATCACCCAGCGTCTGCTGCGTGTCGCTGAAGAAGGTTCCGATGGTCAGATCAACCGCGAAGGTCTGGAATACGCCCGTGCCGGTCAGACCAAACGATTGACCATCGAGGGCACCTTGTGCGAGGGGATCATCCAGGGCCGCTCTGACAAACCATACAAAACCGAGCTTTCGCTCTCGCAGTACACGGCTCACGACCAAGAACAGATCATCGTCGCGATGGCGGACCAGATGCGATACGCCGCCAAACTGCTCGCGGGAGAACTCCCCTCCAACATTGAGGATGTCTTCGCGCCCCTCGATCTTCGTCTGTTCCCGACCGAACCAAGTGATCTCAAACCGACCTGTTCATGCCCGGATTGGTCCGAGGAACAGCCGTGGTGCAAGCACGCGGTGTGTCTGACCGCACTGCTCGCAGAGCGTCTCGGGAATGAACCGATGGAAATCTTCGGACTCCACGGCATGCCTGGACAAGAACTCATCGACGGACTCCGTCAAAAACGAGCGATCGGTGTCCAAGGACCGGGACCCGCTCCCGTGCTGATTCCGCACATCCAAGGCGTCTCGGATATCTCCAGCCCGCCGCTCGAAGACCAGATCGATTCGTTCTGGAGTGTTGGACCTGAACTACAAGAACTCGATACCCCGATCGCGCCGCCGCAGGTCGCGTGCGTGCTGCTGCGTCGCTTGGGTCCCAGCCCGTTCCTTGGCCGGTTCCCGTTGGTGGGTCTCATGCAGACCTGCTATGAGTTGATCGGGCAAGCCGCGCTCGACGCTGAAGAGCACGCAGAGATCGAATAAAAACACCCCGAGTGATCGGGGCGAAAGTGGTATTCATTTGGATATTTGCAAGCCTGAATCGAGAGATTACGGGCAGCCCTTGCCGTACAAACCGAGGAACTGCGACACATCGAGGAAGTTCCAGTTGGTGTCGCCGTTGATATCCGCATCCGGATCCTGATTGCCGTATGCGCCCAAGAACGCGGACACATCGAGGAAGTTCAAGACTCCGTCGGGATAGAAATCAGCGCTGCTGCATCCCCATGGGTTGATTTGCAAGATTCGACCATCGAAGGCCAGAAGGTACTGCGAGCCCGCAAAGTCCTGCGCGATCGAGATGGTTCCGAACGGCATCGAAACCCCAGACGGATCAAACTGGAATCGTTGCACGCCGCCGGTTTCTCCGGAGACCGAACCATCGGCGGGGTCGCCGTAGAACAGCCCGTTCCCGAACGCATCGCTGAAGATGTACATGCCCTGCAGACCCGGGATGTCGTCGGGCTGGTAGATAAATCCACCGGTGATGGATCGCGCGGTTTGGTGATCAACCTCAAACACCGGATCGATCAGGTCGTCGGCGTCCGCAGCGTCGCCTGTCCCGTTCATGTCTGAGTCGGGGTCGATTGAGTTGTTGTCAAAATCGGTCTGGTCAAAGATGAAACTTCCTTCTTTGGTTGACCATCCGTAGTTGCCCCCCGCGACGATTTTGTTGACTTCCTCGACCTGCTGCTGCCCGACTTCACCGAGCCAGAGATCACCTGTGGAGTCGTCGATGGTCAGCCGATAAGGTGATCGGTGTCCATAGGAATAGACTTCTCCAAGCGCACCATCTGTTGACACGAACGGGTTGTCATCTGGGACGCCGTATTGCCCGTTGTCGCTGTTGGAACCGAGCGGATCGATGCGGAGGATTTTACCAAAGACATTGCCGAGGAACCCGGCGTTCTGCCTGATGAGGTTGACTCCCTCTCCCTGGTTTCCCCCGTCTCCCGAGGAGATGAACATCAGTCCATCGTCGCCAAAGCACATGTCGAACAGGTTGTGGTCTTTCCCGGGTTGTTCAACACGCATCAGACTGCGCCGGGTGCCGGCGAAAGTATCACTTGATGGATCGGTCGTGGTGTATTCGTAGAGCACATCGTGGTGCACCCCTCCGATGCTGACCTGCAGGAGCGAGCCGTCGAAGTCGGGGACACCCGCGGTGTCGTTCTCGGTTTCAATGACATAGAACCGACCATATCCGTCGGCTTTCGGATCGGCAAAGTCCGGATGGAACGCGATCGAGATCGCTCCGAAGTTGGCCGGATCGATGTATGAATCTTCATTGGTGGTGATGAGGTACGGCACAGGGTCGAGTGAACCATCCGCGTGGATCAATCGGATCACGCCCCCGAGTGTGAGCACGCACATCCGTCCGGAACCATCCGGGATCTGAACCATATCCGTTGGCATGTATTGTGGGGTCTCGTCCACATTCCCGATCAGACCCGTTGCGAACAAACTCAGGTTGACGCGGATATCACCCGTCGGCGGGCTTTCAAGCAGGTCCTGATCAAATAAGACAACCGCTGGATCCATACCCATCGCGCTGCCGGCAGTTATACACAATGCACATAAAGCGAATCTCATGTCTCTTCTCCAAACTATTAAAAACGATAATCAATCTATTTAAACGGCAACTATGCAGAACATCACATCGTGCATCTGTTTTTTGAATCGGATCAATCACATCCGACTTCAAGGACTATACAGCAGCAAGGATCAATATCCAAGAAAAAACCGCTGGTTCCTCACGCTGCGCGTTTCTATCGGGGTTTCTGCGTCCGTCCTCACGCTTTTTAATCTTGAAAGTCCGGGTCTTGCAATCGAAAAAACGAAAAAACTCGATTTCTCACGAGAGAAAGCTTCAAATCAAAGACTCGCTATAAAATCAAATCACCCGATCACGGACATCCCTGACCATACAGGTTGAGGAAGATCGACACATCAAGGAAGTTGAAGCTCCCGTCGTCGTTGAAGTCAACGGTTGGGTCGTGTTCCGTGTACCGGACAATGAACGCGGAGATGTCCTGGAAGTTCAGTGTTCCATCCAGAATCAAATCCGCAGCGCACGGCGGGGCAATCTTGAACGAATCAATATAAGTCTGCCAACCAAACGAGCGTTGGTACATCCCCATCACCCAAAAAGTTTTGTCGTCGTTGGGATCGATCGCGATGTCCAGATAATCGCCCCAGCGACCATCCGCGCCGTTGTCGCCGATCGCGAGTTGGATCGGTTCGCTCATCGTTCCCAGCGGGTCATTCGAGAACCGTCCCGAGACCTGCACGCTGGCAAACTCGGTTGGGCTCGACCGCGAACTCACCATCGCGACATTGTGATCCTTATCAGAGTAGATTGCGGGGAAGTAGTAGTGCTGTCCGGTTTCGCTGGTGATCTCGCCTTGCTGGACGAGTGATGGGAACGAGCCGTTTGGCCAGTTGTTGGTCGCGACATGGTACCAGCGGGAGACCGTGAGTCCGGGGCCGCCGTTGATGCCGTGGGAGGTGTAGAGGTTCCCATCGCGGTAATGGACATTCATGAGCCGCCCGTCGAGGGTTGAGATTTCACCCCCGCCTGGGTTCGGAGCGCCTTGTGATGGACCATTGGCGGGTTGAATCCCGTTGACAAAGGTGGACTCGAGTGATGGGGCGGTCAGCGGATTGTTGATCGTCCAGAGCTTGAGCGAAGTCGAAGTCGCGCGGGAAACAAAATAGCATTGCGGAGCATCTCCGAACATCTGCGCTACCTGCAGCGAACCACCCGCATCAGGTGCGAGGTCGAGGATGGTGATCGGATCACCGTTGAGCATCGGAGATTTGTCGAAGATGCGGAAGAGTGCGCCTGCGAATCCGTTGCCATCGCCGTTGAGGAGGAAGAGGTTCCCGGTGACATAGAACGCGTTGTCGTCGAAACCAAAACCGGGATAGTCCACCCAGTAGTTGCTGTCGTTGACATGGATGACGGAGAAGGTGCGGTACTTGTACCAGACGCCGTTGGGGTCCGAGTCGTCGGAGATCGCGATGTCGATCCACGATTCGGTGTCGCCAACCTGCTCGAGTGCGAGCACGACAAAGCGTTCGGTTTTGTGGTCATAGAAACACTTGGGATCGAACACAAAGTTCGAGCTCGCGCCGACCTCCTCGAAGAATCCCGGATTGCCTGGGGTTCCGAGGTGGGACGAGAAGGTCTGGTTGCCGTCCTTATCAAAGAACGCGATCGCTGCGTTCACCGTCTCCACAATGTGATTCGGCCCAACCGCAAGCGTCGGATCGGGCGGACCCCACTCGGTCTGTGAGATCGCCTCGAATCCGGTATTCGCTCCGGCACTGACCCGGCTTACCTTCGACAACCCGCCCATCGCGACGCGCGTGGTGTCGGGATTCGTAGGCATGCTCTTGTCCCGCCCGTGCTTGGGGAGGACATGCTTGATCATCCGGACTTCACCTTCATACGGCCCGGTCAACTGCTGGCGGACCGCGAGCTTGTTGGTGTCGATGATGGTGGGGGTGATGAGCGTCCGCGCGACGGTGGTTGGATCACTGAGATCAATCGGAGCCGGGAGTTGATCCGCGGGCAGGCCTATCGCGGTTCGGGCACCTTCAGGTTGGAGAGCAGCCGGGTCATTGGAAGATCGCTGCTGAGCGCAACCGACAAGCACAGAGACCCCCAAAGCGGTAACGAACAGGGCCTGAACCCCAGCAGGGACGATAGAACGGGCTAATTTGATCACTTGAGACCTTTCGGATTCCAGACGCCCACACGAAAGAGGCACGGAAATGAGTCGAAAACACGCGGGATTCCGGTATTGAACCACATCGGCATCCAATATACACCGTATCGGCAAGGTTCCGTCCGGAATCTCCCGAGAAATGCCTCCAGATCCAAGAAACTGCCCTGCGAGCGAGCCAGAATCTGTTGACCCGCTCGCATCGGGGTCTAAACTTGATTCCTTATGCGGAACCGACCGTGACGGACGCTCAGCGATGGTGAGACCACCAGAACTGAGCCGAGGCGCGGACATGGGTTCTCCCCTTTGTTGATGACCAGTTCATCAGCTGCAGCCGGGGGGAGTCCGAGTTCCAAGTCTTTGTCAACGCTCATGTTTGAGCAAAGGCACTGGCGATTCGTGCTGCGGCCGATGTCTCTCATGCTTGTCATGGAGTGTCCAAGCCGCGATGGTTTGTGACACCGACCGAAAGGTCTTGACAGCGGAGGTCGAGCAGGACTGCTCAAAGTGCCGATAGAACGAATGATACGAGAATCTTATTTGCCCCATGGTGTAATGGCAGCACTTCTGTTTTTGGTACAGATGGTCCAAGTTCAAATCTTGGTGGGGTAATTTTCTTCTTTCTTCCTGATTCTCGTTCGACTTCAGCACCCAGATCCGTCCTGCCAACTGCTCATGGCAGACACCAACACCGAACAATCCACACGCGGCACCAAGCACAATGGCCAACGCCTCGAAGCGATCATTCTCGCCGCGGGTAAAGGCACGCGCATGCAGTCGGACCTCCCGAAGGTGTGCCATCTTGTCGGTGGTCGTCCGATGGTCTGTGCCGTCGTCGATGTGTGTCTTGAAGCGGGATGCGACCGCGTCGTGGTCGTGGTGGGGTACAAGCAAGAACTCGTCCGCGAAGCACTCGCAGGCTACGGCGACAAGGTCGTCTTCGCGGTTCAAGAAGAACAACTCGGAACCGGTCACGCCGTGATGAGTGCTGTGGATTCCTACAAGAACATCGACACCGCGCACACCGACATTTTCGTCCTCTGCGGCGACGGCCCCCTCATCCGCACCGATACCCTCAACACGCTCCTGGATCTCCACCGCTCGACCGGTGCTGCGGGAACCCTCGCGACCAGCCGCATCGACGATCCATCGGGGTATGGACGGATCGTCCGTGACAACGCCGGCGCGTTCGCTCGCATCATCGAGCAGAAGAACGCATCGGAAGACGAGCTCAAGATCAATGAGGTCAACCCGAGCTACTACTGCGTGAACGCCCAAGCGATGTTCGACGCGCTCAACAAGGTCAAACGAAACGAACTTACCGGCGAGTACTACATCACCGACATCTTCGAGTACATGCTCGACGCGGACCGACGCGTCGAGGTGATCGATGCGGTCCCGCCTGAGGATATCTTGAGCATCAACACGCTCGAACACCTCGCCCAGATCGACGCTATTTACCGTGCACGACAAATCTCCAGCAGCGATCAGATATCGCAAGGAACACCGTCATGATGGGTGAGATCAAAGTATTCTCCGGCCGCAACACCAAGCACCTCGCCCATCGCGTGTGTGCTGAAGCTGGGGTGGAGCTGGGCAAAGCCCGCACGATCCTCTTCCCAGATGGCGAAGTCATCGTCAAGCTTGACGACGATGTCCGCGGGCGCGACTGCTATGTCATCATCTCGACCTGCGATCCCGTCAACGACAACCTGATGGAACTGCTCGTTTTCTGCGACTGTCTCAGACGAGCGAGCGCAAGGCGCGTGACCGTCGTCATGCCGTACTACGGCTACGGTCGCCAAGACCGCAAGGACGAGGGACGCGTTCCCATCACCGCAAAACTCGTCGCCAACCTGATCACCGCCGCCCGCGCTGACCGCGTGCTGGCGATCGATCTCCACGCCGCCCAGATCCAAGGATTCTTCGATATCCCGGTGGACCACCTCTCGGCAAGCCCTGTCTTCTTTGACTATTTCCAGACCATCCGCGAAGAACTCGGGGACCTGTGCTTGGTCTCTCCCGATGTCGGGAATGTGAAGGTCGCTGAGAAGATGGCCAACCTGCTCAACGCGGACCTGGCGATCATCAACAAACGCCGACTCACCGGGGACACCGTCGAAGTGGGCAACCTCATCGGCTCGGTCAAAAACAAAACCGTCCTGATGTTCGACGACATGATCTCAACCGGCGGGACGGTCTGCGAAGCCGCCAAGCTCGTCATGAACGAGGGCGCGACCGATGTGATCGCCGCCGCAACCCACGGCGTGCTGGCGGGCAAAGCGATGGAAAAACTCGCCGATTCCCCGTTCTCACGCATCATCGTCACCGACACCATCCCGATGGGTGATCGCTGCGACCCAATCAAAGACAAGCTCACCGTTCTCTCAGTCGGAGAACTTTTGGGTGAAGCGATCCAACGAATCCACAACGACGATTCGATCAGCGCCCTCTTCAAAGACACCTCGGGTGCCAAACGCTGATTGATTGTCAACACACATACGAACACAAAAAAGTGTAAGAGTTCATAAAGGAGAAACGAAATGTCAGATACAACACCAACACTCACCGCAGCAAAGCGTGAGCGCACCGGATCACGGTACTCCCGTCGTCTGCGTGAGTCGGGCTCATTGCCCGCAATCGTCTACGGGCACAAAGAAGAGCCTGTCTCGATCTCGGTCAACATGCACGAGACCATGCTCCACCTCAAGAAGGGCGAGAAGCTCTTCGAGCTCGATCTTGACGGTGCCAAGCAGCATGTCCTCCTCAAGGACCTCGGCTACGACTACCTCGGCACCAACATCATCCACGCGGACTTCGCTCGCGTTGATCTCAACGAACGCGTTGACACCAGAGCGCACCTCGCCTTCGTGGGTACCGCGGCTGGTCTCAAAACCTCGGGCGCGATCATGATGCACCCAATCAATGACATCGAGCTCAATGTGCTCATCTCAAACCTCCCGGACCATATCGATGTCGATGTCTCCGGCATGGAAGTCGGCGATGTACTCCACGCATCGGATGTCAAGCTTCCGGTTGAGTCCATGAAGCTGCTCACCGATCCAGACGCGATCATTGCGCAGATCGTCATGAAGGCCGTCCAAGAAGAAGAAACCGACGAATCGGGCGAAGTCTCCTCCGCAGGTGCTTCACCAGAAGTCATCGGCGAGAAGGCCGACGACGCCGACTAATCAATCCGCAATAGAAAGAGTACTCAAGAATGAAACTGATCGTCGGACTCGGAAATCCAGGGATGCAATACAACAACACTCGGCACAACGCCGGGTTCATGGTTGTTGATGCACTGGCTTCCAAGTTCGCCGTCGGACAGATCGCCCGCTCGCGTTTCAACAGCGTCACACTCGACGCCAACATCGGGGGCGAAAAATGCCTGCTCATCAAGCCAACTGGTTTCATGAACAGGTCCGGACAGAGCGTGGGGGAAGCACTCCGCTTCTTCAAGCTCGATCCACAGGACGATCTGCTGGTCATCGTCGACGACATCGCTCTCCCGGTCGGATCCATCCGGGTCCGCAAGAGCGGCGGTGCCGGCGGTCACAACGGACTGAGCGACATCGATCGTGTTCTGGGTGGCGCAAGCTACCCCAGAATCCGCATAGGTGTCGGCGAGGTCCCGCGTGTGATGAACCAGGCGGATTGGGTTCTCAGCAAGTTCATGAGCGAGGAGATGGACAAGGTCAACGAGAGTCTCGACAAAGCAACCAATGCCGTCGAGCACATCTTGGATCAAGACATCACCAGCGCGATGAACACCTTCAACGAGAAGCTCGTCAAGCCCAAGCGTCAAGAGCATCCCAATGACAAACCGGCAGAGCGTTCAAAGGACGATCAGGCCGTTCAAGATACGAATAGTAAAGAACACACAAACAACACTCCGGCTTCCTGAGCCGGACCCGATTTGGAGTAAAACATGTCAGCAACAGCTACAGAATCACGAACCGGAACCTACGAAGGTATGTTCCTCGTCAATCAGACCGCCGCCGCAGCGTTCGGCGATGTCCTTACGCACATCAACCACCTCTTCGAGCGTGCGGATGCAACCGTTCTCGCAATGAAGAAGTGGGACGAGCGTCGCCTCTCCTTCGAGATGGACAAGCAAAAGCGTGGTGTGTACATCCTCGCGTACTTCACTTGCCCAACCAACATGGTCGCTCACCTCGAGCGTGACGCGGTGATCTCCGACAAGATCATGCGTCTGCTGGTGACCACCGCAGACCACCTGAGCCTTGAGGAAATCGCGACCAACGACGACCGCAAGGGTCTGGAAACCGAAGCCAAGTTCAAAGCAGAGCAAGGCGACGCGGAAGAAACCAACAAGGTCAGCACCGTCCGTTTGGGTGCTCCGGTCCAAGCCGCCGCTCCGGCAGCCGCTGAAGCCGCTCCAGCTGAATCCGACGCAGCACCTGAGGGTGACGCTGACGAAGCACCAGCCGCTGAATAATCCCGCTTCTGCCCTCCCTCAGCACTGATAGGGCAGCGAAAACGGATGTTTTTCGATCAACCCGCCCGAGCCGGACCATGTCCGGCTCGGGCGGTTGTGATATACTGACCCCGTCTGTGTCTTTCCGAAAGATCACACCAGTTCCGACATACCACACCAGGCACAAGGAGAAAACCAATGGCCAGTTTCAACAAAGTCATGCTCATGGGCAATCTCACCAGAGACATCGAGATCCGCCACACCCCTTCAAACACCGCCGTTGGAAACTTCGGTCTTGCCGTCAACCGCAAGTACAAAACCCAGTCGGGTGAACAACGCGAAGAAGTCGCGTTCATCGACTGCGAAGCATGGGGACGCACCGCTGAGGTCATGGCGCAATACCTGTCCAAAGGCCGTCCCGTCTTCATCGAAGGACGACTCAAGTTCGACCAGTGGGACGACCGCAATGGCGGCGGCAAACGCTCGAAACTCTCCGTCGTCGTGGACAACTTCCAGTTCATTGACTCGGGCGCTGGTGGTGGCAACTCCGGTGGCGGCGGTGGTGGGGGCGGAAACTACGCCCGCTCAGGAGCCGGAGGCGGAAACTCCGACGGATACGACGGCGGCAACGGTGGTGGCAATGGCGGGGGCGGAGAAGTCTCCATCAACCACGACGACATCCCGTTCTGATCCCATAGAAGTCACCCAGAACTCCTTTCAAAGACCGAACCCGTGCGGATCTCAATCCACAGCACGGGTTTTTTCATGCCAAAGCATGCCGGCGAGGGCACTTACAGCACGCCAACGGACTACACTCACGACCCGGATTCGTCCGGACCTCAGGTTCGCCTGGGACCTCTTTGTTGGGGATGCTCGCCGTGAGCGTCTCCTCAACTCTCCGCTCTGAGCTGATTACTCGGAACGGTCAGGACAGCGAAAGGAACCATACCAATGGCCAAATCAATCAAACTTCTCCTCACCCAGAATGTCGATTCCCTCGGAATCGTCGGCGATGTCGTCAAAGTCCGCATGGGCTACGCTCGCAACTACCTCCTCCCATTCGGATACGCGACTCCACCATCCGATGAGCTGATCGCATCGCTCGCTGAGCGTCGTGCTCAAGCCGAGAAGGATGTCGCAGCGCGTCGTAAAGAACGCGAAGAAATGATCAACAAGCTCGACGGCCAGGAACTCACCATGGACCGCGCGTGCAACGACCAGGGTCACCTCTACGGCTCAGTCACCCAGCAAGACATCGCTGCAGCACTCCGAGAAGTCGGCTTCGCCGTCTCCCCTCGCGAAGTCCGTCTCCCCGGTGCGATCAAGCGTGTCGATGCCTTCGACATCCTCGTCAAGGTCGATTCAGACCTCGAAGCCAATGTCAAGCTATGGGTTGCTGCTGACCGCAACATTGACGACGAAGATCAGGACGAGATGGAGTTCGACAACGAAGGCGAACTGATCATCAAGGACAAGAAAAAGAAGAAGCCAGCCCCAGCCCCAGCACCAGACGCAGAAGCCGCACCAGCTGACGCTGCCGCTGCTGAATAAGCACCGCTGATATCCAACCAACCCAAAGCCCCCTCGGTCTCCGAGGGGGCTTTTTTTAGTCCATAAAAAAACGCCTCGATGCGAGGCGTCGTGTGTCGGAATAGACGAGGAACTCACTCCTTCATCAGCGGCGGATCGAAGTGGATAAGCACAACATCGCCGATCGTGAAGTACTGGATCTCGACCTTGCTGGAGATCAGGAAGAGCAGCGAAAGATTCTGGCCTTCCTTCGATTGTGAAATCCGGGGGAGCCCGCTCTCGTTTTGCCCGCTCAGGGTTGATCCTGGGGTGTAGCGAATCTCGAACAGTTCGGTGCTCGGATCTTCCGAAAGGTACCCAACCGCTTCGTACTCGTTGCCGTTGGTATCGATGAGCATGAAAGGCTCGTCAGGATTGGCCTTGCGAGCGGCTTCAGACAAGAACCCGCCCTCGATACCAGAGCCGACCGGGACCTGAATCATCGCCTGACCGTCACCGAACCAGAAGCGTTCAACTCGGAGCGACTTGACCTGCGGCGCGTTCTTCCTGCCGATCTCCTCCATCCGGAACTTCGCGCTCCCCTCGGTGATGAGGTTCTCGTCATTGATCTTGATCCCACGCTGCTTGACCAGCTGGGAAGGCATGACCTGACCGACCGAGTTTGAGAATCGGGTATCGCCAGCATTGCCAGCCACGATGACCGCATCAGACAAGTCAAAGTCACGCTCGACGCGCTCGCCGGTCAGCAGTTGACCGGATCGAACAAGCTTGTCGCGTGCTGAGATGGTGGCAAACTCGGTCGGGTCCTTGATGTCACCGACCGGCACGCGGATGTTCTTGACATACAACGCGAGCGGTGTCTGATCCGCAGGGATAAAGAACTCGAACCCCATCGGGACGCGGGACTTTCCACCCGATGAGGTGATGAACAGATCTTCGCTGTCAAACATCCAGCGTCCGAACTGCCCCTCTTTGCTGGATTCGGAGATGGTCGCGATCGGGAAGATCGTGTGGGTCGTTCCATCGGTCTGTTCGGTGAGCAAGCGGACCTGCCCATTGGAGATCACAACCTGACCGCCCTTGCCGCCTTTTTCCTTTGCTTCGGGTCCAAACTCGACGACATAGCCCGCGACATGACCAGCGTTCTGGGGGCTGATTGCTTTGCCTTGGGTGTTCATAAACTTGTGCTCACCCGCGCTCAGCGACATCGCGTCGGTTGGTTGTCCAACGGTGTACGAGGACACCACCTCGAACGCGTCTTTGGTGATCGCATTGCGAGCGGCGCCTTCGCCCGGATTGATGCGTGCCGCAAACCCGGTGAGTGTGAGGTCTGGGTACCACTTCTTGAGCGGCTCACCGCTGCTCATCGATCCGGTGGACAGGTTCTTGTACACCATCGCGGTAATGGAATCGACCGGAATCCACAGCTTGTCATTCTCAACGAGCGAACCCGCACCCGCACGATCCTCCGCGTACCAGACCGGTTGGTATCCAAGGAAGGTCGATGGCAGACGCATGTACCCGATCCCGATGACCATGACCCCCGCCGTCAGGACGCTGGAGACCACGCCGAAGACCGCTCCACCCGCGTAGTCGAGTGCTTTGATATTCTGAATGTTCCCGGTGATGACCTTATCGGTGATCACACGCAAGACCAGCATCATGATGATGAACGGCACAATCAGAGCAATCCCCCATGCTGCGCCTTCAACAAACGCTGCTTTGCTGAGTCCGAGCAGGATCATCGCGAGCGGCTCCCAAACCGCAAACGCGACCGCTCCAGCAAAGAGCACACACAACGAATGGATCATCGCGTTGAAGATGCCCCGGGTCATCCACGCGTAGGAGACACTCAGGACAAAGATGATGACAAGGATGTTCATAAACATTGGACTTCACTCCGCCTTCTGAGAAGGCCATAAACTCGCGGCTCTTGCCGATAAATGCGTGATTCGTGCTCGGTGCTTTACGCCTTGGCCTTCGTACTCTTTGAACTTGCTTTCGGGGGTGCGGTGATCCGGGTCACCTCTTCGATACTCGTGATCCCCATGACCGCTTTCCGCAGCGCCGACTGCTGAACGCTTGGAAGGCCGTTCTTCCGCATCATCGCGCGGAGACCGTTCCAATCGCCCTCCACGATCAACGCCTTCTCTTCGTTCCCGAGTGGGAAGACCCCGAAGCACCCGGTCTGTCCGGAATACCCCACGCCGCCGCACACTGAGCAAACCTCAGGCTTGTTGCGGACAAGGACCTGTCCACCCTTCTTAAACAACTCCCCGACCTTGCCCTGAGGCAGTCCGAGCTTCTTGAGCATGTCCGGGGTCGGTTGGTACGGGACTTTACAGTTGCCACACAGCACACGGACGAGCTTGCACGCAACCACACCACGCAAGCCCTTCGCAGCAAGCTTCGGATCGCCAACCGCTTGCACATAGGTCTGGATCGCTTTGAGCGCCGCATCGGTCCGCAGGCAGAGGTACACGCGAGTCCGCTCAAGGTCCGACGCAGCGATGTTCTGGGCGGTCTCGACATCGGGGAGATCGCACAAGGTCACGATGTCCGGGTCACGACGCAGGGTCGAACGCACGGTCGTCGCAAAGTCAGGACCCTCGACGCTCGAGTCCCACACGATCTGCTTAATGCCTTCGAGCGCGTCTTCGATCTCGTATTCGACGGACTGGATGTTGGAGGTGTACGCATCGTGCAGACGCATGATCGAGTACGACATCGTGGTCCGCCCGTTGTCCGCTGGGGCGCTCAGAAGCACAACACCACCGACATGCTCGAGCTCGTTCGCCCAGTCCTTGAGCAGTTTGAGCTGAGGCTCAAGCAGCCCAAGCGCGTCCACCTTCCTGCGGACCGCTTCAGCAGGATTGAAGATGATCGACATCCGCATCCCGCTCTTGGAGCCTGATGTGTTGAGTTTGAGGGTCGCGCTGCTCATCGAATCGCCCGAAACACTGACCTCGCCCGACAGCTTCCGCCGGCGGTCGCTGGTATCAAGACCCGCTGATTTCTTCCAGAAATCAATGATCTGCACCGCTTCAGATGCCGCGATCGGATCACCCGCTTGGCGCACGCCATCGACAAGGTACGACGCGGCGTAGGTTGTTTCGTTCGCTGGAAGGATATCGATCTGGCTCGCATGCGCCTCAAAGCCTTTGATCACGATCTGCTCCGCCCCCACACGGATCGCAAACTCGGGGGTATCTTTTTGAGGGGGCTGGATCGTCGTCTTCTTCGCCCCCACGATGTTCAGCTCCGATGACCCCATCAGCTTGGCCGCCTTCTTCGCGTCGCGGTTGTCCGCCATGTCCTGCATGTTCATCTTCATCTGCTGCGACTCAGGGACACGCTCGTCCTTGTTGGTCACGGAGATGAAGATCAGGATGTCGAGACCCAGCAGGATAATCGATCCAACAAACGCCGCCGCGAATCCGGCAATCCCCCCGACCGGCAGCGCGACAATGAGCAGCAGGGCGACAATCCCGAAGGCGAGGTGGATCGCGTTCCACTTCTCTTGACCGAGGAAGAATCTCTTTGCGTGCTTATCGAGGTGGGTGGAGATCATCCACGCCCATGCAACAAACGGCGCGAACAGCACGATGGGTTTCCAGATCGACATCAGCATGAACGCGCTTGCCGCAAGGGACATCGTGGGGTCAGAAGCAATCACAATCGACATAGTGGGAACCCTCTCGGGGGTTGATGGTCATCTCGAACAATCAGCCCGCCGAAAGCCGTCCAGCGGGGTCCGATCATCATAGGGGGGCCACCACCCGGCGACCCAGCAGTACACCCGCTTCGTCTGGACCAAAATCTCATCGAGTTTGCTTGCGCAATTACTCGGATGAGCACCCCAACGAGCGAGCCGTGGGGCAGGGGTCAGGTGAACTTCTTGAGTTTCATCTGCAGTTCGTCGACATTGGGCGACGATTCAATCGCCGTCCGCATGTGGATGTACTCCGCTTCAACCAGCTTTACGAGCGAATCATTGAAATCGATCATCCCGAGCTGCTGCGCTTCGATCGAGTTGATGATCTCGCGGATATCGCCCTCGCGTTCGTCGAGGATGTATTTCTGGACCACGCCGTTGTTGATGAGGATCTCCAACGCCGGGATGCGGTAGATCTTCTCGTGGAGCGTCGGGAGCAGCTTCTGGTAGACAAACGCCCGCATCTGGTACGCGAGGATCTTGCGGACCTGCTCGACTTCTTCCGCCGGGAACAAGCCATAGATACGCGAGAAGGTCTGGGTCGTGCTCGATGCGTGGATTGTCCCGTAGACCAAGTGACCGGTTTCCGCCGCGTGCAGTGCCGCTTCGAAGGTTTCCTGGTCACGCATTTCACCGATGAGCACGATGTCCGGGTTTTCACGCACTAGTGCACGCAGGCCGGTCTTGAAGTCCAAGCAGTCCAGCCCGATCTCGCGTTGGTTGATTGTCGCCTTCTTGTCCTCGAAGATGTACTCGATCGGGTCTTCGAGTGTCAGGATGTGGACGCTCTTGCGTGCGTTCACATAGTCAAGCATCGAAGCGATCGTCGTGGACTTCCCCGAACCCGTCACACCACACAGCAGCACAATCCCCTGCGGCTGCAGCGCGATATCAGACATAATCGGTGGGAGATACAACCCCTCGAACGGCAGGATTTCAGAGGTAATGTTTCTCGCCGCGACCGAAAGCGTGCCGCGCGCTTGGAACAAGTTCACGCGGAAGCGGTGGCTCGAGTCGTAGTTGTACGCAAAGTCGACCGATCCGAACTTGTGGAGGTCTTTCATCTGCTCTGCCGTCAGGATGTGCTTTGCGATCCCGAAGAACTCTTCAGCAGTCACCGGCTCCACATCGAGCGCCTTGAGCACGCCACGCAGACGGATCTTGGGTTTCTGCTCGGACTTCATAATGAGGTCAGACGCTTCAAACTTGATCGTTGCTTTGAGGAAGTCGCCCCATCGCGTCGCGTGCGGATCGTGGTTCTTGCCTGCCGTCGGATCTAGATCAACATGACCTGCTGCTGCGGTACTCGCTGGGGTGTCAGTCACACTCATGGTGCTCGGTTCCTCGTCTGGGACAACTCGTCAGTGACAAATGAACTCCAAGCCGCCGATCGGCATCTCGGAGAAAGTTCGGGAGAAAAGTACAATATGCGGCTCGATGCCTCAAAGAACCCAACTGTTCGCTCAAACCCCCATCATGTTCCCCTATCCAACATCCTGAACCCCACAAATACCCAAAAGAAAGACGGCCCCGAGGGTGGGGCCGTCTTAGAGAGAAGGTATCTGAATCATTCTGACAAGCGTACTGACAAGATCAGTACCCTCCCAGAACTCACTTCATGCCAGCGGCTTCAAGCTTGCTGTCTTCCTCGATGGTGCCGAGGAAGTTGGATTCGAGCTCGACGCGGATTTTCTCCATCGCCTTGTTCTGAATCTGACGCACACGCTCTTTGGTCACACCAATGATCTGGCCAACCTGCTCAAGCGTCATGGGTTTCTCGTGACCGCCGGTCTCAAGACCGAAGCGGTGCTCAAGAACCGTCCGCTCAACATCCGAGAGTTCCGCACGGTTGGCAACGACAATCGCGCGAACCTCTGATGCGGTGTCTTTCTCGAAATCAGCACGCTTGGTCTCAAGGAAGTTGGACTTCTCGAGTTTCGGATCAAAGTCTGTTGGGAACCGCTGGCGGTACTTGCTCAGCTTCATCCCCTGACGACTGAACGCCTTGAGGATTGCCCGACACGCATAGGTCGAGAACTTGAACCCTCGGCCCGCATCGAACTTATCAACCGCACGCAAGAGCGCCATGTTGCCTTCAGAGACGAGGTCCGCAAAGTCAACCTCGCTCATCCGGGTCCGCTTGGCCATCGCGAGCACCAACGCGAGGTTGGTCTCTGCGATCTGCTCGCGGATCCGCTCTGATTTGCGGTACCACATGAGCAGCTCATGCGCCTGCTCAGGGGTTGGTTTCTTGTCCGCACGCGCCCAGACTTCTTTCTGGAGATTGCACACACGATGTCGGGAGTAGTTGAACTGATGGAACAGCACGCGTTCCTCAGCACCGGTCAGGATCACCTGCTGTGATGATTTGACCGTGCGGGTCCGCGAGATCGAGGAGATGTCGTCCATCACCGGGTGATACCAAGTGGTATCGGGTTTGGCGATGTCCGGAGCGTCCTCGTAGATGTTCTGCTCGGCGTCCTCTTCGTAGAAGACTTCTGAGTCGATGTAATCCTGCTCCTTGAGCATGATGGTCGCGAGCAAACGCTCGTCCTCATGCGAGAGCTGGCGCGAGGATTTTCCCGCGCGGGTCGAAGTGCGTGAAACACCAACACGGTGTCGTCGTCGCATCTGCTCAAGTGGGCTCGGGCTTGAACCGGCTGAGCTTGGGGTTGTGTTTGCTGTCTGCGTCATGCTGTCTCCTCGCTGCGTTCCTGCAGCGAAATTGGTCTATTCAGATCGGTCCTGCAAACCGATCGAAAGTTCAGTTGTTCTGGATCAACCACCCATCAAAGCAGATGATCCGCGTCTCGTACCGATCGAAGCCGACGAATCGGCACCGATCCCACCACACCAGGCCTGACAATCCCAGAAATCTCGAAATACATCGAAACTCGTAAGAACCGAAAGCCCTGATTTACTCGGCCTATACCTGATCAACAGATCCGGGGCACCGATTCTTCCTGGGAACACATTTTTTCACTCCACATCCGGTGTGGAGCGTGTTTGCCGGTCGGTCGAGGGTATTGGTCAGGCACTCGTTGGTGCTTGCTGACCGTGGGGGGACGACGACGGGCGTTTTCGAGGCTCGGAGCCTCTCGGACAGACTCAAAGTGAGCCGGTCCCATGTCTTACGCATCGCAACTGGAGGGAGTTTCCAATTGCAGTACGAATTGTGAACAAATCATCAAATTGTCGGGCGGCGTCTGGTGCCGACCACAACATGTTCGACTCGTCCCAGCTTTGCAAAGAATGCAGACAGCCGAGCGGTCATCCAGAGGTTGTCCCCGACCAATCCTTCGATCGTGCCCCGGCGTCTACGACACTCGCGTGTCATCTCGCCGGAGTTCAACAGGCCGTCCTGGCCTGTTCACACATCAGTCATCCCCATTCAAGCCCATTCCTGTGCGGTGGGGGCCATTTGGGGGTTCACTTGACGACCGATAATCAGTCGCCTAGAGTCGCATCGTGAACCCGCAAGGGTTGACGAGTTCGGGCTTATCCTGCGGAAACCGCGTTTCCATCGGACTTTGCCAGCTCTCAGCCTTGCAAAATGCACGCTGCGAACCGCCATGATACACCATGGCCGATAGTTGTACAACCTCGCATTCAAAAACTAGAAATTTACCCCCTATTGGATCTATTTGTACGGAATATGTCCGGGCGATCCGCGCCTATCATTCCCCAGATTCACAGTCCATCCACAATCCGCAGCTCGGCTCAGTCCCAGACTGCATTTACGAACGGAGATCACCATGCCATTCACACTCCCAGAACTCGGATTCGACTACAACGCGCTCGAGCCACACATCGACGCCAAGACTATGGAAATCCATCATTCCAAGCACCACGCTGGATACATCGCCAAAGCCAACGCCGCACTCGAAGGCACCGAATGGGATGGCAAATGCTTCGGGGAGATCCTCGCACGCATCAAGATGGTCCCAGAGACCATCCGCACCGCCGTGCAGAACAATGTCGGCGGACACGCGAACCACTCCCTCTTCTGGTCCATCCTCTCCCCCAACGGCGGCGGAGCGCCCGAAGGCGAACTCGCTGACGCGATCAACAAAGCATTCGGTTCATTCGACGAGTTCAAGACCCAGTTCGAGAACGCCGCCGCGACCCGCTTCGGTTCAGGCTGGGCATGGCTCGGGTTTGACGCAGAAGGCAAACTCCACATCGGTTCAACCGCAAACCAAGACTCCCCGATCATGATGGGACACAAGCCCATCCTCGGCCTCGATGTCTGGGAACACGCGTACTACCTCAACTACCAGAACCGCCGTCCCGACTACATCAGCGCGTTCTGGAATGTTGTGGACTGGGCCAAGGTCACCGAATACTACAACATGTTCAAAGGCGAATGCTGCGGCAAAAAAGAAGGCTGCTGCTCATAAGCCAGCTCGATAAGTAACTTCTCTTTCAAACCCGGAGAATCCCTCCGGGTTTTTTCATGCGCATCGCCACTACCATCCCCCATGCGAAAGCAAACCCTCATCCTCACCACCTGGCTCGCGCTTCCCTTCATCTGCCTCACGCTCATCATGGTCTGGATCTTTGTGTCACTCGACAAAGACCGACTGATGAACGAGCCCCCGGTCGGCGCGGGCGCGGGAGACACAGGCAACGCCAACGCGCTCGGTCAATACCTCGCAGGCCGTGATCCAGACGAAGTCTCCAAAGCGAACCAAGCACGCAGAGAACACTCCAAAGTCGAACCCTTCAACTGGCCCGGCGGCACACTGATCACCTTCGAGTTCACTCCAAACACCCAACTCGACCAATCCCTCCTCGAAGCACGCATCACGATCGAATCTCAAGACAAAGTCACCGTGTTCGTTCGTCATCCGCAACCCATCGACGGCACAAAGTGGGGGGTCCAACTCGATCAGTTCGGGCCTTCGGTCGACGAGGCGCACATCGCGGTCGGATACCGAACCGAGGACGCGCAGCCAGCAGAGTGGGACCAAACGCCGATCCCGTTGACGCTGATTATCGCAGGCGAAGTACTTTCGTCGGATCCGATCGAGATCCCGATGCGGATCACCATCGTGACCCCATGAGACTCCTGACCAAAAAAATCTACCGCGCGTACCCAGAACTTGATAAGTACGATGACGATGTCTGCAAACGCTATATCAAACGAGCGAAGCGTCTACAGAACGCTTGGAAGTTCTGGGTGCTTATCCTCGTCGCATTGCCTTTGTCATTGTCCGTTTGGTTCGGGGTGATGTACGGGACTGTTTATGTATTCAATGAATATTTCTACAATATCTCACAGGCGCTAGAAACCTTCATTATGCTCGTGATTGGTACGGGTATCGTATGGATGCCCGCATTCACGGCATTGCTCATCCGTGACCGCTGGCTTCATCGCTGCATCCGCAATCAGCTCGTCGGCGTCCAATGCCCCGCCTGCGGCTATTCGCTCATCGGTCTCACCCTCCTCACCGACACCAACCCCCCATCCATCAGCTGCCCAGAATGCGGAAGCCGCACCGTTCTCAAGGACATGGGACTCACCGAAGCGGACATCGATCCAACGCTCATCGTGGAGCATGCATGAGATTGCTGACCCGAAAGATCTACCGCGCCTTCCCAGAGCTTGATCAGTACGACGATCAATCTTGCGAGCGGTATGTGAATCGCGCCGTTCGGCTCAATGATGAACTGGGTTGCTTGCTTATTGGTGTAATCGTTATCGCATCAGTCGCTGCTTGGATATTCATTGAGTACAACACCCAATTGGTGATTTTCTATCTCTTCGATGCAGTTGGAATCAAGCTAGGAGTGTACACAGATACTTTCATTCGTCTTGTGGTGACTCTTGGCTATGTATGGTTCCCTTGGATCATGATTCTCATCGCTCGCGATATCAGATTGCGATCGCAGATTCGAAAGCAGCTCGATGGTGCATACTGCCGCTCCTGTGGCTATCGATTAATCGGACTTATCATTTTGCAAGAATCGACGACGGAGTTTGTGCGTTGTCCAGAATGTGGGACGGAGAATACAGTCGATGGCGACACGCTATGTAGAGATGAAATTGAGGTACCTCATCGCCTTCATAACAACTGAGACCTAGCTCCTAAGCACCCGAAGCGGCTGATACGCTCGTCCAAGCACATCGCTGCTCTTGGCGCTGAGCCACTGGTCGAGAATCTCCGCGTAGACCTGACGGAAATCCGCCGTGTATTTGAGATCGCCCGCATCCAGATCCGTCAGCGACGGATACCGCGAGTGCAGCCCCGGCTTGACCATCGGGCCAAACAAGAACATCGGAGCCGCGGTCCCGTGGTCGGTCCCGCCCGATCCGTTCTGACTGACGCGCCGACCAAACTCGCTGAAGCACATGCTCATCACCCGCTTCTCGTTCCCCTGCGCCTTGAGGTCTTTATAGAACGCACCGACCGCATCGGAGAGTTGTTGCAACAAGCGTGCGTGCGACCCCTGCGCCCCGCCCTGGTTGGCGTGCGTGTCGAAGCTGCCATGCGAGACATAGAACACCCGCGTCGGCATCCCCGCGCGGATCATCGACCCAACCATGCTCAGCTGCGACGCGAGCTTCGTGTTCGGATATTTCACCAACGACTCCGCATCCACGGCCTTCCGAATCTTCTTGCTTGACACCTGCGCATCCATCGCCGTCCGCACTAGGAACGATTTGTTGTCATCCGCGCCCTGCGACCGTGCCTCGTTTGCTTTGACCGCTTTGTGGTACGCGTCGCGGAGATCACCGCCCATCTTGTCGCCGGTCCATTGGTACATGTCCGCGTCTTCAATCGCGACAGGCATCATCGTCCGACCATGCAGCGCCAGCGGCGACTCCTTCCCAATCGCAACCATCGGCGGTGGGGGGGCTGCAAGAGTGCTTTGTTGTCCCGCGCCCGGCGTCCCCGATCCATACCCACAGCACTGCGAATCCACATACTTCCCGAGCCATCCATCCCCAGTGCCGTTGGTATCCGCCGTGTGCCAAATGTCCATCGATGCAAAGTGCGAACGGTTCGGGTTCGGATACCCAACCCCCTGCACAATCGCGCACAATCCCTCGTCGTAGAGGTCTTTGAACCCGCCCATCGACCCATGCAATCCGAGCCCGCCGTTGCGCTCAAGCATCAGCACTTCATTCGCGGCCAGCGCAATCCGAGAACGCACCCGCTGGTACGCATCATCCCCAACAGGCACCAGCGTGTTGAGCCCATCGTTCCCCCCCGACATCTGGATCACGACAAGCACGCGATCCTCATCCACCCCCGCGATCGAACTCAGCCCCAACATCGGACGAGGGAGCGCAAACGCGGAACTCTGCAAGAACGCGGGCACGGTCATCGCCGCCGACGCGAACAGCGTCGAGTGCTGCAAGAACGCTCGGCGTGTGTACGCCTTGGCATCGCTTGGATTCAGGTGATTGCTCATTGACACATCTCCATTCGTTCTAACACAGCTGATACTCCGGCATCGAAGTCAACAACACCAACGCACGCACCAACGCCTCATTCTCCCGCATCGCCCCCTCATCCGCATCGCCACGCGCACCATGCAGCACCGTCGCGATGGTTTCATCACTCACCTCGCCAAGCGTGATCGCCGCGAGTTCGCGGATGATCTGTTCATCGCTCGGATCAACATCGTCAGGCGTGTTCAAGCTCGGCACCAATGACACCGCATCAAAGTTCTGCTGATCGCGGAACAAGATCGAGCGCGTTGGCAGCGCCCCGGTCAGCAGATAAATCAGCGTGTTCTGACGCACAAACATCGTCGAAGTGTTGATCCAGCTCCGCCCGCCGTCCCATCCCTTGACGCTTGGTGGGTAGTACACCGATTGCCCCATCAGGTCCATCGCATCGGACATGATCCCGATATCCCGCACCGGAACCTTGAGCGATCGCACCGCACCAACCAGCAGTTCGCTTGGACTCTTGATCTTCGATCCCATGTTGACCGGATCATAAAAATGCCTTGAAAGCAGCAATCGACGCAGTACGGGTTGCAGCTCGTAGTTGGAGAGCCGCATGACCTGCGCCAGCTCAAGAATCGCTTTCCGCGTCCCGCTGTCGAGCTGCGACAGATCCATCGGGATGTCGCGCACAAAGAACTTGTAGAGCTTGAAACACAAGAACAACGCGCACGCTTCCTGGTTGAGAATCGCGGACACCAGCGAGTCCCCATCCAGATTCCCGCGCACCCCAAGCACAAACTTGGTGCCCTGATCGTGCTGGTTTTTATTGAAAGTAAAGTTGTCGTCCTGATAAGTGAACCCGGTCAGTGTGCGTGCAGCTTCTTTAATGTCGCGTTCGGTGTAGTTGCCCTCGCCGAGGGAGAACAGTTCGAGCAGCTCGCGCCCAATATTCTCGTTTGGAGAATTCTTCCGGTTCATGTTGTTGTTGAGGTACCGCAGCATCGCCGGATCGCGGTTGATCCCGCGCAGCAACTGTCCAAAGTTCCCGCTCGCGTTCCCACGAAGCAGCCGGTTCTGCGCGTACATGTGGTACGAGTCTTCCACGATCCGGAAGCTCGTCGCAAAGTGCCCATGCCAGAACAGCGTCAGTTTTTCTTCGAGTGGTCTGGGTGACTGGACCATCCGCGTCAACCATGAGCGTTGGATCTCCCGCATCTGTCTTCGGTCTTCGCGTTGTGCTCGCTGACGAGCGGTTCTGTACGCCGCGATCGTGTCCTCGTCTTGTCTTGCTCGCGCACGCTGTAAACTCCGCCGCTGCTCGTCGGACAATGGTTGAATAATGTTGCTGTCAAAGTCGCTGGCGCCTGCATCCTTGAACGGGATCGAGTCGTAGTTGAGCAGATGATCCACCGCACGCTCAGGACCCCACGCCGCAAGCGTCCGGATCTGCTTGTCCGTCCCCCCGAACCCTGCGCGAAGCAACAAGTGACGCGCCTGCGCGTACCCGAATCGCTCCTTCCGGATCGGAGAAGTCGAATCCGTCGGCTTGCGCGTCGGCCCAATCATGGCTGTATTGGATTCGCTCTCCGTCATCAGCATCTCCAGCGGGGCAGGTCTGTTCCCACGGCGAACAACGCACACACAACCAACAGATTGCATATAGGCCAATCGCCAAGCAAGCCCAGCGTCCAACGATTGCCGAAACTCACCCGCTGAAGATCAGATTACCCGTTTTTCGGACGCGATGCGATCCGAATCGCCCACATCAACGCCGCGACGGTCGTCGCGAGGAGCAGCGCCCCGGTCAGGTGGTGGGAGGTCGCAATGATCGCTTCACCGACGCGGATCGACGCAGCGGTTGAAAGCTCGCTGGAAGTCGGGAGCGCCGCAGGCCCCGCATCACCTGTCCGCGTCATCGCCAGTGCGCCCCATCCGAGTGTGAACTGCAGCATGACCAATCCATGAATCACCGCGCCATATGGACGGATCGCGCCCGCGCCGCCCACAACCCCGCGATCAACCTTCCCGACCTTGATGCACTTAGCGCCAGCGATGATCACCAGCAGCACCACGATGAACGAGAACCCGATGTGCGACATCAACGCATGGCCCGAATCCAGATGCCGGGTCATCGCGCCAAAGACCAGCTGAATCCCCAGCCCGATCGTCGCAATCAACAGCATCAATCGTGTGGACTTCGCCGCACCAATCGCGTCATCGCTCGGTGCAACGCCGCTCCATTTTCTACTGCACACCACCCCCGTCGCGATTGCGAGCGCAAACACAATCTGCGCCAAAACCCCATGAAGTGCAGCCAATCCCTGCGATTGTTCCGAAACCCGCAGCGCGCCCATCACGCCCTGCGCAATCACCCCGAGCAGCAGAACCACGCTCATCACCCTTGGCAGCGCCCGCGACGGCGCACCAAACATCCGAACCACCAGCAAGATCGTCGCGAGTCCCGCAAAGGTGCCGAAGATCCGGTGCGAGTGTTCGAGATAAATCCGGATTTCATCCATCAGCGACATCGGGAACAGGATCGAGATCGATCCGTAGGTTGTGACCGAGTCGGGGACCGCGAGTCCAGATTCGGTACTCGTCACCAATCCGCCCACCGCAATCAAAGGCAGGTAGCTCAGCGCCACCACCCACGCGAACCGCGCCCGCCAATCAATGTCCTTGGTTGCGTAAGTCATGTTCCGAGCCCGCAGCTTCCCAGCGGCCCACCCGAGGACAACCATCCCAAAGACCACGCCGAGCACGAGCAGCATCCCGGTAAACTCGAACTGGTTTGCTTGAGATTCAAGCTCCGCGATCGATTCGGGCTGTTTGGTCATCAGCGACCCAAGAAAAATCGCAGACACAGCCCCGCCAATCAGCCCGGCGGTTTCGCCGACCGCTGTGTGCTGGCTCTTTACATTCCTGAGAAACAGGAAAACGCAAATTGCGTAGGATATCAGCGAAACCGCGATGATCAACCCGACCGGAAGGTCCCTGTCCACCAGCAACATCACCCAGCTCACAACCCCCATCAGGAGCACACCCGCGACCCCAATCGTGGTCGCAACGCCTAAAATCGGGTTTGGCAACGGGCTTGGGGACGAAATCGACGCAACTGGTTGTGTAGACATGGGTTGTGATCTCTTTCTAGGTCTTTGTAAATGAGACGCGTTCTCAACTATGACGGCTTTCGTGAGCGTCGAAAAACAACGCTCAAAAAGATCCAAAATTATGGCCTCGCAGCACACAATATGCAGTCAAGCCATGCTACGCTGCATCCAATTGGCAAACCCTCATTTTTAGGAGGGTTTCGCTTTCACGCACAGGCGGGCGCACAGAAGCCCACCTATATCAGAGATTCGACCGTTTCGCCAAGACCGTATTGGAGCCATCGAGTGAAACCAATCTTCCCAAAGTGGATGAACAGCGTGCCCACCCTGGTTGTGATTGTGGTTCATGCCGCAATCATCCCAGTCATCGCAGGCATGTGGTACTACGCAACCCCCAAGTTCTGGGAAGTTGGCTACATGCCCACCCAGCCCAGCACCGGGTTCAACCACCAGATCCACGCCGGCAAGCTCGGGATGGACTGCCGCTACTGCCATACCAATGTCGAAGAATCTTGGCACGCCAATGTCCCCCCCGTCAAGACCTGCTACGGCTGTCACGAAGATGGCAAACTCGGACCACTCGCCTCCGCGACCACCGAAAAAGTCCAGTTCATCCGCGACGCCTACGACGCGGACAAACCAATCGAATGGCGCAACATCCATGTCGTCCCCGACTACGCAACCTTCCCGCACAACGCCCACATCAATGCAGGCGTGAGCTGCTTCTCCTGCCACGGCGCGATCAACAACATGCCCGTCGTTGCACAAGCCGAGTCCCTCTCAATGGGATGGTGTCTCGACTGCCACCGCAACCCTGAGAAGAACCTTGTTCCCAAGGACAAGGTCACTGACCTCTACTGGGTGCAGAACGAATGGTTCGGCAAAGACATGAACGAGCGCATTCATCAAGGCATGACCCCCGAAGCACTCCGCGCAACCCTGATGCAGGACCCGCCACAAAACTGCAGCGCTTGCCACTTCTAAATCAACCGAGCATTTCAACCGCGATTTGACCAACAGACCCTTGCGAGACCGAACCATGAGCACCATCGATCAATGTCCATCGACAAAGAACACGATCGACATCCCCGAAGACATGCCCGAGATGGGCACAGTCTCAGGCCGCAAGTACTGGCGCAGTATTGAAGAGTACTCCAGCACTCCAGAGTTCAAAGAACTCCTCGAGCGTGAGTTCCCGGTCGACGCGTCGATTATGGACGACACCTCCCGTCGCTCATTCATCAAGGTCATGGGTGCGTCCATGGCCCTCGCCGGTGCCGCAACCATCCCAGGCTGTCGCCGTCCAGATCGCAAGATTCTCCCCTACGCAAAGGAAGTCCCGGAAAATGTCATCCCGGGCCGTCCACTCTTCTTCGCAACTTCCCTTCCACTTCCAGGCGGCGGCAACGAAGGACTCCTCATCGAAACCCACGCCGGTCGTCCAACCAAGGTCGAAGGCAACCCCCTCCACCCAAACAACCAAGGCAAGACCAGCGCCTACGCGCAAGCGTCCGTCCTCGATCTCTACGATCCCGACCGCCTCAAGTACCCCGTCTACAACAATCCATCGCGTGGCAAGATCGCCGCGACCTGGGACGACTTTGACGCATGGGCAAGCGAGCACTTCCCGAAGTTCGATGCAAACAAGGGCATCGGGCTCGCGTTCATCATCGACAAGCAGTCCTCCCCGACCCGCGACCGCATGCTGATGCAGGTCCAGCGTCGCTGGCCAAACGCCGCGTTCGTCGCGTGGGACCCTGCTGAAAGCCGAGGCAAGCTCGATGGCTCGGCATTACTCCTCGGTCAAGCCCACAACGCACGCTACAACCTCTCCAAAGCACAGCGCATCATCTCCATCGGTCAAGGTCAGATCGACCAAGGCCCCGAAGCGATGCGTCTCTCGCGTGAACTCGCCGCATCCCGCAAACTCCAGTCACACACCGACTCGATGAGCCGTCTGTACGCCGTCGAATCCAAACCATCGTCGATCGGTGTCCTCGCGGATCACCGTTTCCGCGTCGCGCCATCACAGCTCCACAACTTCACGATCGCGCTTGCCAAAGCCGTGCTCAAGAAAACCGCTGGTCTTGGGAGCTATCTCCCCGATGCAAGTGTCGTGGGTGTTTCCCAGTCCGAAATCCAAGCGATCGCCGACGACCTGTTCGAGCATCGCGGTCACGCCATCGTCCTCCCATCGGACGACCTCTCCCCAGAATGCTGGGCGCTGTGCCAAATGATCAACGACACGCTCAAAGCGACCGACGAAGGACTCGTCGAGTTCTTCCCGATGAGCCCACAAGCCGCGTCCAACGCGGGTCAGACCATGGAGCGTCTGTCCGGATACATCAGCCGCGGCCAGATCGACACCCTCATCTGCCTCGGGACCAACCCGGTCTACGACACCCCAGGCGCGATGAGCATCGCTGAAAACTTCTCGAAGATCAAGCACTCGATCACCCTCTCATGTGGTGCATCAGAAACCGCAGCCGCATCAACCTGGTCACTCAACGGCACGCACTACCTCGAAAGCTGGAACACCACCCAAGCAATCGATGGCACCATGTCCGTCACACAGCCCATGATCGCGCCGCTCTACGATCCGGCACGCTCGGAAATCGAGTTCCTCGCAGGACTCATCCACGCTGGTCAAGAAAACGCACCCGCAATCGATGGCTACACCCTCGTCCAAGACTCCGTCCGCGACATCATGGGTCTGGGGTCAGCCGAGATCGGCAAGGTCTGGAAGTCCGCGCTCCACAACGGCGTCGTCTCCAACAAGACCATCCCCGCGACCAAGATTGCACTCAATGCCGAAGCCGCCGTCAAAGCAGTGGGCGAGCGTGGCGTCGAAAACGCACCCGCGCAGAACCACCTTGATGTATTCTTCTACACCGACCGCTACAACATCGGGCAATCCGCAAACAATGGCTGGCTCCAAGAACTCCCCGAGTTCGGGACCTCCGTCGTCTGGGACAACCCGCTCCTCATGAGCCCAAAGACCGCCAAAGCTCTCGGTGTACTCCCAGCGCACACCAGCCAAGACGAATACAACCCCTACACCAAATCCCAGATGCCACAAGCACAGCTCGTGGACCTCACCCTCGACGGCCGCACGATGACCGTCGCCGCGTGGATCCTCCCGGGGATGGCCGACAACACCGTCGCCGTCAAGCTCGGATACGGGCGCACCCATGCGGGTCTCGTCGGGAACAAGGTCGGGTTCAACACCTTCGACATCAAGTCCGCCTCCGCGATGATCGCCGCAGGCGCGACCATCAAGAAAGCGACCGGCACCTACACCATCGCATCCACCCAGAACCACTGGTCGATGGAAGGACGCGACACCATCGTCCGCGCGATGGACAAAAAATGGTTCGACAAGTACGCCGCGCAAGGGAACAAAGAAGTCCCCGACATCATCTACGGCAACACCTCCTCCTCCCTCAATGTCGCCGAGCAACTCGGCGAGTTGGCACACACCCCGCCAAACATCTCCGCATACAACAACCCGCAGAACGCTTCAAAGGCAGACGCCGCACCGGGTTCGATCTTCTCGAAGAACCCGCAGTGGGGCATGTCCATCGACATGAACGCATGTACCGGGTGTGCAACCTGCACCGTCGCGTGCCAGAGCGAGAACAACATCCCCGTCGTCGGGAAGTCCGAAGTCGCCAAGGGCCGCGAAATGGCGTGGATCCGCATCGACCGCTACTTCACCGGTGATGACCTCAACAACCCAGACGAAATCTTCAACCAGCCCCTCGCGTGTGTGCACTGTGAAAACGCACCATGTGAAACCGTCTGTCCCGTCAACGCAACCACCCACGGCAAAGAAGGCACCAACGACATCGCGTACAACCGATGCATCGGTACCCGCTACTGTGCGAACAACTGCCCCTACAAAGTCCGTCGATTCAACTTCTTCGACTACTCGCCGTCCAAGTTCAACGGCGGACTGGATCCAAACTACACCTCGCGCCAAGTCGCCGACAAGTTCGACGAAACCGCAGGCGAAGACCGCACCTTCAACCAGAACATGATCCCGCCGCGCCTCCGCAAGAAGCTCGACGAGATCAGCAAGATGAAGTTCAACCCAGATGTCACCGTCCGCAGCCGTGGTGTCATCGAGAAGTGCACCTACTGCATCCAGCGCGTCAACGCGGCACGCCAGGATGTCAAAGTTCAAGGCATCTGGAGCGACAAAGACCAAGTCGGTCCGATCCCCGATGGGTTCTTCGAGGTCGCGTGCCAGCAGGCATGCCCGACCGACGCGATCGCGTTCGGTGACATCCTCGATCCGAACTCGCGCGTCTCCAAAGAACGCGACACGCACCGTACCTACGCGTTGCTCGGATACCTTAATACACGCCCACGCACCACCCACATGATGCGTGTCCGCAACCCGAACCCCGCGATCCGCGTCTTCGACGAGCACGATCCATTGGACCACTCAGGTGGTCATGACGATGGACACAAAGCCGGCTCCCACGGGACCGACGAAGGTCACGACGCACCAGCAGACACCCACGGCGAATCACACTCCGCCGTGTTCACCGATTCCGTTAAGCAGTACCTCGATCAGGGTTACTCGATGAGCCTCAAGGTCATCAGCTAACCCCATCCGTAATACATGCAGCACTGACGCTGCGGAGAGAACTCGACCATGAGTGCAATCCAACCAGATGAATCCCTCGCACGGCGCATGCACGGGCTCCAGCCCGGTGAGCAGCCTGTTGCCCGCTCAACCCCGATCATTCCCGGGACCAGCGACGACGGCACCCTCTCCGAGGACCCAGGCAAACGCGCCCCATGCGTCCTCGGCGATCGCTCCTTCGAAGATGTCACCAACATCGTCTGTGGATACGCCGAAGCAAAAATGCCCAAACCCTGGCTCGCCGCACTGACGATCACCTCGTCGATCGCCGCACTCGGGACCGGCATGATCCTCTACCTGATCATCACAGGCGTCGGGGTCTGGGGTCTCAACAACCAGGTCGACTGGGCATGGGACATCACCAACTTCGTGTTCTGGATCGGTATCGGTCACGCGGGAACACTCATCTCCGCGATCCTCTGTCTCCTCAAGCAAAACTGGCGCACCGCCGTGAACCGCTCCGCTGAAGCGATGACCATCTTCGCGGTCATCTGTGCAGGCATCTTCCCAGGGATCCATGTGGGCCGTGCATGGTTCGCATGGTTCCTCGCACCAATCCCCAACTCCAACGGCATCTGGCCAAACTTCCGCTCACCACTCCTCTGGGATGTGTTCGCGGTCAGTACTTATGCTACGGTTTCCCTCCTCTTCTGGTACATGGGCATGATCCCCGATGTCGCCACCCTCCGCGACCGCGCCTACATGCGTCTCACCCGCGGCGTCTCACGACCCATGGCCATCCCAATGCCGATCGGCAACGACATCGTCGTCCACGCACTCCCCAAACCAGACCAGATCCGCGTCCTCATCTACGGCATCATGTCCCTCGGATGGCGCTTCTCCTCCCGCCACTGGCACCGCTACGAAAAAGCGTACCTCATCCTCGCAGGAATCTCGACCCCGCTCGTACTTTCCGTGCACTCGATCGTTTCCTTCGACTTTGCAACCTCGATCATCCCGGGTTGGCACACCACCATCTTCCCACCATACTTCGTCGCCGGTGCCGTCTTCGGCGGCTTTGCGATGGTGCTCTGGTTGATGATCCCGCTCCGCTTGATCCTCCCCAACTTCTCCGACCTGCTCACCAAACGCCACCTCGAGAACATGGCCAAAATCCTGCTTCTCACAGGCACCATGGTCGGGTTCGCGTACGGCATGGAGTTCTTCATCGCGTGGTACTCCGGGAACCAGTTCGAGTTCTCCGTCTTCGCAAACAACCGCGTCAACCCAGCCAAAGCCCCATACTGGTGGGCCTACTGGACCATGATTTTCTGCAATGTCGCCACACCACAGCTCTTCTGGTTCCGCAAACTGCGCCAGAACCCGCTCGTCATCTGGATCGTCGCATCCTTCGTGACCGTCGGCATGTGGTTCGAACGATTCGTGATCATCGTCACCTCGATCCACCGCGCGTTCCTCCCAGGTGAATGGCACATGTTCTTCCCTACATGGGTCGACATCCTCACCTTCGTCGGTTCCTGCGGCATCTTCATGACGCTGTTCCTGCTGTTCCTCAAGTTCCTCCCGGTCTTCGCGCTCGCAGAGCTCAAGGTCGTGATGCCACAATCCCACACCCACGACGACCACTAAGGAAGGAGATCACACAATGACACTTAAAGAACTGATCTCTGGTGCCGCCGACTACTTCCCAATGCTGCTGCGCAAACCAGCACCAAAGTATGTCAGCGAGTCCGGCAACCGAGTCTACGGCATGGTCGCTGAGTTCCACGAAACACCCAAGGTCTACCACGCCGCGGAAATGGTCCGCGACGCGGGATACTCCAACTGGGATGTCCACACCCCGTTCCCGATCCACGATATCGAGACCGCCATGGGCATGAAAACCACCAAACTCCCATTGATGGCCGGCGCCGCCGCCATCACAGGTGTGTCCATCGGTGCATTGCTCCAGTGGGGCACCACCGCATACCTCTACCCAACCGTCGTCCAAGGCAAGCCCTTCGAAGCATGGGAACCGTTCGTCCCCATCATGTTCGAACTCGGTGTCCTCCTGACCGCATTCATGTGTATCTTCGGCATGCTCGCGCTCAACGGACTCCCACGATTCCACCACCCACTCTTCAGCCATGAACGCTTCTACAAAGTCAGCGACAACCGCTTCATGATCTGCATCGAATCGCACGACCCCAAGTTCGATCCAAGCGCCACCCGTGCCCTCCTCGAACGAGCCGGCGGCACAGACATCGCACTCATCGAGGACGAAGACTAACCCCCCAAGCGGACTACCGAGCCAAACCCAAAAGAAGTTCACCCAAGGAACACGATGAAGACGACACACACACAACCACACACCATCGCAACCAAGAGCATCACCATGCTCATGGGAATGGTCATGCTTGGGTCAGCCCTCACCGTCCTCGGCGGATGCCGCGGCGACCGCACCGACAAGCCACCACGCCGATTCTTCCCCGACATGGACTACCAACCCAAGCTCAAGCCTCAATCCGAGTCCGAGTTCTGGACCGACGGCCGCACCAACCGCACCCTCGTCGAAGGCACCGTCCCATTCGGAAACACCACCCACGACACCACCAACCTCGGTGACACCGCATGGGCAAACAAAATCGTCGCAGACCGTGACGCGATGCTCAAAGGCGACGAATCCTTCTACTTCGGTCTCGTCGCAGGATCACAAGAATCCGAAACCCCGCAGTACCTCGACCGCATGCCGGTCGAAGTCACCAAACCACTCATCATGCGTGGTCAAGAACGATTCAACATCTACTGCTCGATGTGCCACGGCTTCGATGGCCAAGGCGGAGACTCCGGAACCGTCGGACGCCTCTGGTCCATCGCACCGGCGAATCTCGCCGGCGATCCCCGCTTCCAAGACACCGCCCAAGACGGCGGCAAGGACGGCTACCTCTTCCACATCATCCGCGAAGGCCTCTACACCCCAGATGGCGCGATCCGTATGCCCTCCTACAAGCACGCCGTCGACGAGCAAGACGCATGGGCGATCGTCGCCTACCTCCGCGTCCTGCAGACCGCTCAATCCGTGGATCCATCCACCCTCGACGCAGCAACCCGTGCCCAGCTCGGAACCCCACCTGCGGCAGACCAAGCGGACACCACCTCTGAAACCACCACTGACAACAGCGGGGGAGACCAATGAGCCAGATCGCCGCAAACCATCCAGCACCAGACATCACCGCCGTGAGCGATGAACAATGGGCCCACCGCCTTGAGTCCTTCGCAAACGACGCGCGCCTGCACGAAGACAACATCTCGATGCCCAAAGCGGTCGCCGCGAAGATCGGACTACCGATGCTCGTCGTGGGCATGCTGATGCTCGTCGTCGCCGCGATCGGAGTGGTCTCGGTCGGATTCCCTCATGTACTCGCAGGTCTCGAGATCGGTATCTTCACCGTCCTCGCAATCTCGCTCGGTTCGCTCTTCTGGACGATGGTCTTCCACGCACTCAACGCGGGATGGGCCATCACCATGCGCCGCCAGTTCGAGAACCTCGCGTCGCTCGTCTGGATCCCAGCAACCTGCCTCATCGCAATCGCGATCATTGAAGTCCTCAACCAAGGCGTCCTCCTGACCTGGCTCGACCCCGCCGTCCGCGAAGGCAACCACCTCCTCGAGGTCAAAGCCCCCTATCTCAACGGCCCGTTCTTCCTCATCCGCGTCTTCATCTACGCGATCTGCTGGATCACCCTCTCACGCATGCTCCTCGGATGGTCACGCAAATCAGACGAAACCGGAGACCGCGCACTGGGACGCAAAGCACGCTTCTGGTCCAGCTTCGGGATCCCCGTCTTCGCGTTCTCCACAACCTTCTGCGCCTTCGACTTCCTCATGTCGCTCGACTACCGCTTCTTCTCCACCATGTGGGGCGTCTACTTCTTCGCCTCGTGTGCACTGGGTTCAGCGTCCACCGTCGCGATCATCATGACCCTCACCAAATCCGCAGGCAAACTCCAAGGCGTCGTCACCAACGAACACTTCCACGACCTGGGCAAGCTCGTCTTCGCCTTCATCGTCTTCTGGACCTATGTCACCTTCTCGCAGTACTTCCTCATCTGGTACTCCAACATCCCAGAAGAAACCATGTGGTTCACCGCCCGCAGAGAAATCGGATTCGATTGGCTCTTCAAGGTCATGATCATCGGACACTTCATCTTCCCATTCCTCGTCCTGATCTGGCGTCCAATCAAACGCAGCCCCAAACTCCTCTCGCTCATCAGCGCGTACATCCTTGTGATGATCGCACTGGACATGGCATGGATCATCCTCCCGATGCTCGCCGTCCACGACGGTGCAAACGCAACACAGTCAGTCCCCGGACACATCATCACCATCGCATCCGTCCTCGGTGTCGTCTTCATCTATGGCTGGTGTGTGACCAAGAAAATGACCAAGTCACCACTCATCCCAACCAAAGACCCAATGCTCCACGAAGCATTGAGCCACAAAAACTATGTCTAAAGACATACCGAATCGAATGTATTGATCGAACAGATCCAAAGTTCAAGGAACACCACAATGACCGACGCATTCCACGACCACTCACACGACGAAGCGCCACAAGTCGCGCACACCGCAACCGCATCACCAAAGGCACTGGGCATCACGCTCATCCTCATGGTCCTCGGCGTCCTCGCCGTCATCTTCATCCTCGTCGCGTACTTCGACAACTTCATGTCAAACTACCGACAGGAAATCAGCGAAACCTCCGCGCTCTCCGCGCCAACATGGGAAGCCAAACAAGCATCCCTCGAACAACTCAACACCTACGGCTGGGTCAACGAAACCACCGCACACCAACCCATCGAAGCCGCGATGGATCAGGTCATCGCCGAGTACGCAAACAACTAATCTGATCACACAAACATGAACCACACCGTCAAGCACAACCCACTCCTCACGCTGCTCATCGTCATGATGACCGCCGTGATCGCTGCGCCCGCATCAGCGCAGCGCGTGCTTGACAAAGAAGAAATCCGCCAACTCAACGGCGTAGACCTCCTCGAAGCCCAAGGCACCAAACTCCCGATGGACGCGGTCTTCACCACCGCCGACGGACGCGATGTCGCCCTCGCCCAATACTTCCTCGACGACAAACCAACCATCCTCGCGCTCGTCTACTACGAATGCCCAATCGTCTGCCCAACCGTCCTCCGATCGCTCGGCAACACCATCAACGACCTCGACTACACCGCAGGCGAAGACTACCGCATCCTCGTCATCAGCTTCGACCACAACGAGGGCACCACCCAAGCACTCAACAAACGCGAAGACTTCATCCGGACCTATGAACGCTCCAAGACCAACCCCGCCGCACGACAAGGCATCGAGTTCTTCACCGGATCAGAAGAATCCATCAGGGCACTCGCTGGATCAGTCGGATTTGCATTCAACGAAATCGCCGGTGGCGAATACGCACACCCAATCTCGCTGATGGCCGTCTCCCCAGAAGGCATCCTCACCCGCTACATCTACGGCTACGACTACCCGACCCAAGACCTCAAGCTCACACTCCTCGACGCATCGCAAGGCAAAATCGCCGCCTCAATCGGTGACCGCATCCTCCACTTCTGCTACCGCTACGACCCGCTCGCAGGGTCCTATTCCCTCGTCGCCTTCCGCGTCATGCAGATCGGTGCCGGACTCAGCGCCGTCATCCTCGCCACCATCATCGGTCTCCTCTTCTTGGGTGAACGCACCCGCGAGAAGAAGCGACTCGCAAACGCACAGACAATCGAACAGTCAGATACAGATTCAACACACTCAAGTTCATCAACAACCGCCGGCACCAACGCCGGCGCAGCCCCGGGGCAGATGTCATGAATACGCCGACGCTCGCAGAAGCGAATATGTCATTCTTCCAGAAAATCATCTTCGGAGGCCACGGCGCCTCAGAAGCCGCCGCATGGTCCGACGGCCTCTTCATGATGATCCTCTGGTTCTCCATCATCTGCTTCGTCATCCTCATGACGCTCATGGTCTACTGGGTCATCAAGTACCGCCGCAAGCCCGGCGTCCCAGCACAACCATCCCCGCATCACAACCTCAACCTCGAGATCCTCTGGACCGTCGTCCCATCCGCGTCCATGCTCGTCATGTTCGTCCTCGGCTTCCGTGGATACGCGATGAAAATGGTCTCTCCAGAATCCGCGATGGAACTCAAAGTCGACGCATGGAAATGGGCATGGAAAGTCACCTACCCAAACGGTGCCACTTCACCAGAAACCAACTTCCTTTCGCAGCACAGCACTATGGGAGAACTCGAAGCTGCGACTGCTGCGTATGACGCTGCGATCGAAGCAGGCGACACCGCACTTGCTGAAAGTATCGAGTTCCCGCAATACACGAACACAACCGGTCTCGAATACCCAGTCTTCTATGTCCCAGAGAACACCGCCGTCCGTCTCCGCATGCACTCACAAGATGTGATCCACTCATTCTGGATCCCAGAGTTCCGCACCAAGATGGATGTCATGCCAAACCGCTACACCGGATACGGCTTCCAAACCCCGAAACTCCGCAGCTCCGACATCGTCATCGACAACACCACCGGGATGCAGATCGCAGGCCGTGACATGTGGATCTTCTGCGCCGAATACTGCGGCGACGAACACTCCCGAATGGCCGCAACCCTCCGCGTCGTCCCAGACGAAATCTACCAAGCGAAAATCAAAGAGTGGGCCACCCCAAAGAACCCCATCGAGCTCGGCAAGTCCATCCACAAAACCATGTGCTCCATCTGCCACTCAGTTGACGGCACACCAGGGACCGGTCCGACATGGGCCTCGACCAACGGCAGCACCGGGTTCGGATACGAAGCCGCCCTCGCCGATGGCACCACAGTCCAACGCGACGCAAACTACATCCGCGAATCCATCCTCGACCCCAACGCGAAGGTCGTCAGCGGATTCGTCCCCTCCATGCCTTCATTCCAGGGTCAACTCTCTGACACCGATATCGAAGGAATCATCAGATACATCGAATCCCTCTCCGACCGCGACCCAAACGCCGGTGAGAGCAGCGAAGACAATCAGCAAGCGGACGACACCGCCGGGAGCGAAGGCTAATGACAAGCAACGACCACGCACATCACGAAGAAGGCTCCTACTTCTCAGGACCTCCCGGAGTTATCGGGAAAGTTTGGCAATGGATGTCCACCGTCGATCACAAAAAGATCGGCATCATGTACCTCTTCGCCATCATGTTCATGTTCTTCATCGGTGGCGTAGCAGCACTCTTGGTCCGCTACGAACTCCTCGATCCCGTCCGCACCGTCCAGACAATGGACGCCGCGACCGGTGAGATGATCACCACCGTCACCGGCGAACGACTCGCAGGACTCAAAGACATCATGGGCGCCAACAGCGCCAACGAAGTCTACAACCGCATGTTCACCCTCCACGGTGCGGTCATGGTCTTCATGTTCATCGTCCCCTCGATCCCCGCATCCCTCGGAAACTTCTTCCTCCCGATCATGCTGGGCGCCAAGGATGTTGCGTTCCCAAGACTCAACCTCCTGAGCTGGTACATCTATGTCTTCGGGTGTCTTTTCGGAGTCGGTTCCATCCTGCTCGGTGGTGTCGATACCGGTTGGACCTTCTATACGCCGTATTCAACAACGACCGACGCCGACCATTGGCGTGTGGTCCTGATGATCCTCGCCGCATTCATCCTCGGATTCTCATCAATCCTCACAGGCATGAACTTCGTCGTCACCGTCCACAAGCTCCGCGCGCCGGGCATGGGCTGGTTCGACATGCCCCTCTTCATCTGGGGCGTCTACGCAACCGCAATCATCCAGGTCCTCGCGACCCCCGTCATCGGGATCACCCTCCTCCTACTCGTCTTTGAACGCTTCATGCACATCGGTATCTTCGACCCATCCATGGGCGGCGATCCCGTGCTCTACCAGCACTTCTTCTGGTTCTATTCACACCCCGTGGTCTATGTGATGATCCTCCCCGCGATGGGCATCATCTCCGAACTCATCGCCGTCCACTCACGCAAACACATCTTCGGGTACCGAGCCATCGCGTTCAGTTCCCTCGGCATCGCAGGCGTCTCCTTCCTCGTCTGGGGTCACCACATCTTCACCGCAATGGGTG
Source organism: uncultured Phycisphaerales bacterium (assembly GCA_963976955.1). Classification (GTDB taxonomy): domain Bacteria; phylum Planctomycetota; class Phycisphaerae; order Phycisphaerales; family UBA1924; genus UBA1924. Next base: position 699,557 of record CAXBMD010000001.1, read on the forward strand.
AACTCGCCGCGATCCTGTTCTCGGGATTGACCTTCCTTGTTGCAATCCCAACCGCGATCAAAGTGTTCAACTGGATCGCAACCCTCTACAAAGGCTCAATCGCGATCAATACCCCAATGTTGTACGCCCTCGCCTTCCTCTTCACCTTCTCCATCGGCGGCCTCACCGGTCTCCCCCTCGCCACCCTCGCCACCGACCTCCACCTACACGACACCTACTATGTCGTCGCACACTTCCACTATGTCATGATGGGCGGCACCGTCATCGCATTCATGGGCGGCATCCATCACTGGTGGCCAAAGATGTTCGGGAAGATGTACAACGAGAAAGCCGGCATGCTCGGTTGCGTCCTCGTCTTCATCGGATTCAATGTCACCTTCTTCACACAGTTCTTCCTCGGCACACAAGGCATGCCTCGCCGCTACGCCAACTATGTCGATGAGTTCCAAACTCTCCACCAGATCTCAACCTACGGCTCGTGGATCATCCTCGCCGGATTCCTCGTCCACCTCGGAACCTTCATCGCCTCGCTCCTCGCAGGTGATAAAGCACCACAAAACCCGTGGGGCGGACTCACACTCGAATGGGAAACAGAATCACCACCAATCGAGCACAACTTCCACCACGAACCAGTCGTCACCCACGGCCCATACGACTTCGACAAAGTCGTCCCGCCAGGTTGGGATCCAAAAGATTACCCACTCCCCGAAAACCCATCGAGCCACTGAGCTGATACAGACCGATTCAGAGACCGAACGACTCGGAGCAACCGACTATGCAAACAACACTCGATGCAGACACCACCCCAGCACCGGCGCACATCGCCAACCATCCCACGCACTGGCGCAACCGAGGTTTCGCGCACCACTGGAAGAGCCGCGACGATGACTTCGATGCATCCAAGTTCGGCATGTGGCTCTTCCTCACCACCGAAGTCCTCCTCTTCGCAGGAATCTTCTGTGCCTACGCCGTCTTCCGCCTCCTCTACCCAGACGCATGGGCCAACGGCTCACACCACCTCGACTGGCGATTCGGAGCAGGCAACACCGTCGTCCTGCTCATCTCTTCATGGACCGCAGCATCCGCGGTCCGTTGTGCGCAGCTCAACAAACAGAAGTGGCTCAAGATCAACCTGATCATCACGCTCATCTGCGCCGCACTCTTCGTCTTCATCAAACTCAAGTTCGAGTACGCCGTGAAGCTCGGTGACGGCAAAGCACCAGGTACTTTCTTCTCCTACGCCTACGCAGAGAACCCATACGAAGTCCTCTGGTGGTCGCTCTACTACATGGGGACAGGAATCCACGCACTCCATGTGCTCATCGGCGCCTCCCTCCTCGGATGGGTGCTCTACCGCTCATGGAAGTACCAAGCCTACGGCCCAACCGAGTACCTCATGGTCGAGAACTCCGCCCTCTACTGGCACCTTGTCGACCTCGTCTGGATCTTCCTCTTCCCACTCCTGTACCTCATCCACTAACTCGCCAATCCCATTGAATACACGCCCCGCGAACACACAACACACATTCGCAGAGACACAATCATGAGCAACCACGACACCACAGCACACGAAGAACACGCCCACGGCCACCCCGTCGTCAGCTGGCAAATCCAGCTCGGGGTTCTCGCAGTACTCCTCTTCTTCACCTTCACCACCGTGCTGTTCTACAACGCCGAGGCATGGGTCGAATCCGCATTCGAAATCCACCTCCCCCTCTGGGTCAATATCGTCGGCGCGATGTCCATCGCGACCGTCAAAGCACTCCTCGTCTGCATGTTCTTCATGGGACTCCGCTACGACAAAGCACTCAACACCTTCGCGATGCTCTTCTGCCTCTTCTGCGTCGGTCTCTTCCTCGCATTCACCATGATCGATCTCGATTCCAGAGACCGTGTCTACACCTGGAAAAAAGGCGAAATCGTCGACGGCGGTACAGGCAGCGGACTCAACGCCCTCCCAAGAGATCCAAACTTCAACGCATATGTTGGTAAAACAATCAACACCCAGGGCATGAGCATCGTCGAGTTCCGCAGACAACAAGGCCTCGAAGCAGCAGGTTCCGAAAAAGCATTCTGGACCACGCACTACCACCACCACGCCGAGCATCGCCACAGCGCGGACATCAACAACTACTTCGCAAAGCTCGGGTACGACCACCACGACGAGCTCTCCACCGCGAACCACTCCGTCCCACGCCGAGGCATCACCCCAGGACTCTTCGGAGCAATCGACCCATCCGAAATGCACGATGATCACTCGGACGACCACGCAGACGACCACGCTTCAACCGACGCCGCGGATCACTAACGACAGCAACCACTGCACGAAACAGCAAAGCAAAGCATGTCCACAACCCAACCAAAGCAAGACCCCCGCACCATCCTCTGGATCGTCGCGGGTCTTTCTCTAATCACACTCATCTTCTCATCGTTCGCACTCGCCAAACGCATCAACGCGTTCAACACCGAGCGAGACGCACCGCTGTTCTCCTTCCGCGATGTCCAAGAAGACGCTTTCCTCTTCATGAACAACCCGTTCACGATCAAAGAAATCACCATCGACGACCAGCCCTTCGTCCAAGTGGACTACGGCCAAGACGAACTCCTCCTCCCAGTCGTCATCCCACCCAAGCAGCCCCTCCCGACCGTCTTCGACCGCCAACGCGAATGGCTCTCCATCATGATCCTCGCAGACCGCGCCGGCATGACCCTCGACGAGATGAAATCCAAAATCGATTCGGGAGAAATCGTCCCCCGCCTCATCCTCGCGACCCGAACACCCTTCGGCTTTGAACCCGCCAAAGAAAAACGATTCGACTCCATCGAGATCGAGCACAACGAAGCATGGGGCGAAGCCCGCAGAGACCTCTGGCGCTTCGACTTCTACGAAATGAACCCCGACGGCACCATCACCGCCCACAACCCCAAACGCTTCCCAGAATCCGGTAAGTCCCTCCAACGCCGACAAAACTACGCCAAACTCAAAGGCGAACCCATCCCCGAGCGCGATACCGAAGACCTCATCGAATACTCCTGGCAGTACGGCGCCGCCATCAAACTCACCCCAAGACCACCCGCCATCACCATGGAAAACCAAGCCCTCCGCAACGCAGGCTGGTCCCTCCCAACCGCCGCAACGAGCATCCTCGTCCTCCTCGCAAGCGTCTTCTTCGCCATCGCACCCCCCCGAGCAACCGAAGAACACATCACGCCATAACCGATGGTGCACAAACCCAGAGGGTGCCACAGCTTGACCGTCTTCGGCAAGCCGTGTCGTGTACACAAAAAAACACCCGACCAAAGCCGGGTGTTCTCAAATCCATTTCAAACCAGCATCACTTCGTCGGATCAATCCCACGCGAAGCCGGTGCTTCGTAGGTGTCAACCTCAGTAGGCACATCCGCAGTCGACATATCCGAAGCCGTCGAGTTCACAAGGAAGATCTCAACGCGACGGTTCGCCGCGGTCCCCTTGCCAACATTGTTGGTGACCGCAGGACGGTACTCGCCCCATCCCATCGCGCTCATCCGCTCCCAAGGCACACCAGCATTCCCAAGCGCGTTCCGCACCGAGATCGCACGATGCGCCGCAAGGTGCATGTTCGTCGGATGGTTCTTCCGAGTGTTCGCGCCCGGCTTCTCGTCGTCAGTGTGCCCAACGATCTGGATGTCATACCCAGCCGCCGCACCCGAGTTGAGCACATTGGCCAAAGTCGCAAGCCCGGTGCCCGCCGAAGACTGGATCGAGTCCGAACCCGAACCAAAGGTCAGGTCCGAAGCAAACCGCAGCATCGAGCGATCCGCGTCATACACAATCATGTCCGGATACTGAGCCGCCAGATCACGCAGCGCACGATCCGTCGCCGGATCAAGCGATACGATCGACAGCGAGTTCATCCGATCCTCAATATCGTTGAGCGACTGCTGCGCCCCCATCAGCTGCGAGCGGAGCGTCGCGTTGTCGTTCTGGAGCTGCGAGATCACCGACCCCGCATTGCCCGCCGACCCCGAGAGCGCGGAGTTGGCCGAGTTCATCGAGTCCACCTGCCCCTGAAGTTCCATATTCCGATTGGTCAGCGACCGGTTGGTCTCCCAGAGCTTATCAAACTCGCCCTGACTCACACACCCCGTCCCAAGCCCAGCAATCGCGACCAGAGTCGTGCTCAGTGCGATCCGCTTCATTGTTTTCATCGACATGACTGCCTCCTTGATTCTTTCATTCGTGGAGAGCCCCCGAATAGGCCGGTACGCTCTTGGTTCATAGTATCGCCCCGAGCCCCAAAGTTCACAGCCCGGAATATCTCCATCGACCAACCACACCAATAGCCATGATCATTCAGCCCATGCACACAAAAAACCCCTCAGCACCCACGCCCCTCATCCCTCAACCAAATGAAGGCCAAACCTTCATCCGCGTCAACGCCGCCCTCATCGCCGACGCAACCCAATCCTTCTCCCCAGGCTCCCTCATCCTCAAAGCCCACCAGATATCCGACAACAAGGCTTGGCAAATCCACGCTGTTGGTCATCCCACCGACATAAACGCCGTCCCCCTCCCAGATTCCACCCAAACCATCGACCTCCCAGACCAGATCATCATCCCCGCCCTCATCAACGCCCACACCCACCTCGACCTCACCCACATCGGTCCCTATCCCCACGACCCCGACAAAGGCTTCGTCCCCTGGCTCGACATGATCCGCGCCAACCGACTCATGGACGACACCGACATCGCAAGCTCCGTCAACCTCGGGATCACCAAATCCATCGCAGGCGGCACCATCGCAGTGGGGGACATCGCCGGCGCACCAAACGCCATCCTCAAAGACATCCCCATCCGAACCCTCGCCAAATCCCCAATGCTCGGAACCTCCTACCTCGAGTTCTTCGGCATCGGAACCACCGCAACCACAATCACCACCACACTCCAAACCTACCTCGACACCCACCTCGATTCCATCCAGCAGGAACTCCACAACACCGGTGTCACCTTCGGCCTCTCCCCACACGCCACCAACACCATCTCCATCGCCGTCTACCAATGGGCCGCCAAAATCGCCAAACAATATAACATCCCACTCTCAACCCACCTCGCCGAAACCTTAGAAGAACGCGAGTTCATCTCCAAAGGCACCGGCACCCAGCGAGGATTCCTCGAACGCTTCGGTGTCTGGGACGACTCCATCCTCAACGAAATCGGCAAAGACGAACACCCCATCACCCACCTCCTCCCCGTCCTCAAACAACTCCCCATCCTCTGCGCCCATGTCAACGATGCGCCAGCAACAGAACCATCCTTCCCCAACACCATCAACCAACTCGCCCAAACCCAAACCTCCGTCGCCTACTGCCCAAGAGCACACACCTACTTCGGACACTACAAAGCCCTCGGCCCACACCCCTTCGAACAAATGCTCGAAGCCGGTATCAATGTATGTTTAGGAACAGACTCCATCGTCAACCTCGACACCCCCGATCGCATCACCACCCTCGACGACATCCGCCTCCTCTCCACAAGAGACGGCACCAATATGCACACCCTACTAGCAATGACCACCACCAACCCCGCCCGCGCCCTCAACCTCGACCCCTCCTCCTTCACCCTCACCCCAACCACCACCCCAGCGGGACTCATCACCCTACCCACCACAAAAACCCGTAGCACAGGCGTCCCGCCTGTGTCTTCATCTTCAACACCAAACCCACCCTCCTGGAATTCCGCCATGCAATCAACAAACCCACCCAAATGGCTCATCTTCCAACCCCGCTCCATTGTGATAAGTGCATGAGCTTCGTCAACGGCTGTGAATCCTTTCAACCCATCTCACAATGCATAAATGGGGCATCAGCCATCTTACAACACCCCTAATTTATGAAATAGAAGGGTTGCATGGACTGCCAGATCAATGTACACTGCGCCATTGACTGAATGGAACTCCTAACGAATGGACTTTATAATGAATCGCATGTCAGTCTCATTTTTCAAGATCCACACCCGGCTCATAACAGTTGTTATCCTTGCCCTCCTCGCACACCACTCAAAGGCCGATGGCTTGCTTTGCAACGCACATGATTTCCTCGGCTCAATCGACACCCAAGGCAATGCGAGAAATGTAGTGGTAGTAGGCACAACCGCTTATGTATCCGATGGTGAAGCGGGACTCCAGATATTCGATGTCAGCCTGCCATCCTCACCAGTCTTCCTCGGCGCTTACAGCACGCCGGGCTACGCGACGGAAGCAGCAGTTGTCGGCAACACCGCATATGTAGCAGACAAAGATCAAGGTCTTCAAATCATTGATGTCAGCGATCTAACAAGCCCCATCTTGCTCGGTTCATGGCAAACAACTTTCGATGCAAGTCATGTTGTTGTAGAGGGATCAAGAGCATACATCACTGAAACATCCACTCAAAACAACAACGCATCCGTACATATTCTTGACATCAGCGATCCAACAACCCCCCATTTGCTCGGATCATGGACACAGAATCAAATCTATGGAGTCGATGTCAATGGATCCACAGCATATATCCTTACACGCTCCGGCGGACTTCACATACTTGATGTGACCGACGCGACCGCCCCTATCCAGCTCAGTTCAGTACCGCCAATTGGTACAGCCCGCACGATGACGGTCGTCGGAAGTCTCGTATATCTTGCTGAGAGCTACGCTTTTAAGATCATTGATGTCAGTGATCCAGAAGCACCAGTTGTCATTGGAGTAGACGAAACACAGCCGGATATTTCAAAGATCACCGTCGTTGGGAACAATGCCTATCTTGCAAACAACATGTCAACAAAGCTCAGAGTCATTGATGTATCGACCCCATCCGACAGGCCTCCGCTCCAAGGCGAATACGGCATGCAATCAGCAGTCACAGATATCATGGTGGTCGGAACAACCGCCTATATTGCGACGCAATGGAATGGAGTTCAGATTATTGATGTGAGTGAGCCAGTCAATCCAAACCCATTCAGTTCACTCGACACGATGATCCCGGGAGCCGCGAATGTAACAATCACAGACGGAATTGCATATCTTGGTTCTACATACGCCAACCAGGGATTCGAAATTCTCGATGTCAATCTCCCAGGACTGCCAATCTCGCTAGGTGTGTACCAGACTCTACACCCCGTGACGAGTGTGACGATCGATGGCTCGGCCGCGTATGTTGTGTCGCAAGACCTGCAAATTATTGATGTAGGCAATCCAGCTGAACCTACCCTGCTCGCATCACTCGAACGGGATGATGTGACCAGTGTCACCATCCTTGGGTCAACAATGCATGTTACCTTCGGCAACGAAGGCTATGGAATCTACGACATCACCAATCCAGCGAGCCCCACGCTCCTATCTTCGAGATCCACCGTCGCATTTGCTCACAGTACATTGATTCACAACTCAACTGCTTATGTGCTAATGGACTCATCAAACGGATTCCGAGGTGCTCAAATCTTCAATGTGAGTGACCCAGAGGCCCCAGTATTACTAGGGTTTTTAAACTTGGCTGAATACATCAACGCATTTGAAATAGTCGGATCGACAGCCTGTATTTTCAGTTCTGAGAGTCCATTCTCGCTTTCTCGAAATCTCCACATCTTTGATATCAGTGATCCAGCAAACTTGGTCGAACTGAGCACTCACCACATTTCTGGAAAAGTGAACTCGGTTAAAATTTCGGGAACAACCGCCATCATGGCAAATGAGTCACACGGACTTCAACTGGTGGATGTGAGCAACCCAAATAATCTAATATGGAAGGGCTCATATGACTTACCCACCGGCCCGCTTTCGCTCGATATCTTTGGGACAAATGTGTATTTAACAACCACAGCCGGCCTGCAAATTTACGATCTCAGTGAGTGCTCATCCTGTCCCGCTGATCACACCAATGATGGTGCTCTCAACTTCCTCGATGTCGCCGCGTTCCTCGATGCGTTCTCCAACCACGACCCAATGGCTGACTTCACATCCGACGGCTCTTTCAACTTCCTCGATGTCTCCGAATTCCTCAACGCCTTCGCCGCCGGATGCCCTTAACCCACGAGCATCCTTCAAAACACATCAGTCACCAAGGCTCTCAACGAGAGTCTCAAGTTTCTCCGCATCAAAGTCACCAACAACAATACGAGTCACACGCGATTGCTCATCAAGCAGCACCGCATGAATAAAGTCTTCGGTTTCAATACCCAGCGCCTCACGAAACGCACCCACATCAGTGAACAGCGTAATCGTCCGTGCGCGAGCTTCAGGATCGGGAATCCCTGAACGCATCCCTCCATCAATAAACCCCGCCATCCATCCCCATTTCTTACCCGAAATCGTCGGCGTCTCAATCACCCGAACACCCTCAATCGTGGATTCAATCAACTCCAACTGATCGAGCCAGGTATTGACATTGATCTGCTGACGCTGCTTGAACGCAACCAACACAAGAGCCGGACTCCCCGAAAGATCATCCGGAAGCGTGATCTCATCACCGTTCAGGTTCTTCGCCGTAATCTGTGGGAAGTACACCCTCGGCTCGCTCGCCACCACGGAATCTGCCTCCCGCAAACCAAGCGATTGATACCGACACGAAGCCCCAAACACACAAAGCCCGCCCGCCAGCATCAATGGTACTGCAATCCCAAGCCGCGATTTCAATGAATCACCCATCGAACAATCCTCCAGAAGCGCTACCCCAACCACAAAGGGATTCGATCTCAATATAAAATCCGATGCATCAGTACTTGAATATAGACCCCCCATTCTGCCAACCCACCAGAGCTATTCCTGAAGAGAACCCTTTCTGTGCGCAAATTCGCTCTTTTTGAGCATCCACCCCCCTCCGCGCTACGAAAAGATCAAGATCCCACGCCCAATACCCCGAATGGAAAGTTGGCGGGATACCCTTGCCTACCAATGTTCCACATGGAACAATTGGAGAGACCCATGCACGAACACAAAATTGACCTCCAACAAATCTTCGACGCCGCCGGTGGATACTCCGCCGCATGCTTCCCATTCATCCGCGACGGTCTCGCCCACACCTCCCAGATGGTCCACGGCCAATCCCAAGATCCATCCACCGAAATGGCGCACGATCTCGGAATCATCGACGAGTCCCGACATGTCGACGGCACCCAACTCTGCCTCGGACTCCGCGACCACGCGATCCTCCGCTACGGCCTCCTCGCCAAATCCGTCCTCAACAAATGGGGCATCTACCAAACCCGCGACTTCGGGAGCATCATCTTCGCGCTCGTCGAAGCGAATCTCATGCGGACCACCGACGACGATTCCATCGAAGACTTCGAAGATGTCTACGACTTCGACGAAGAGTTCGCATCGCCGGAAGTTGCGCCCGCTGGATCAGTCCCATCACCGGAACCCATCGGCTCATAATCCCTGATATACTGGCCTTATGGCCAACGATCAAGTTCCGACTTCCGACCACGAATCCACTTCAGATATCCCCCAGTCGTCGTACCCGCTGTGGTCGCGCCTGCACCTCTGGCAGATGCAGCCCGTCCGCGATATCTTGCTCGGTCTCGGGATCTTCGCGCTCATTCTGATGGGGCAGAAGGCGTCGGTCGTCACGGTCCCGCTGCTGCTGGCGGTGCTGTTTGCGTACCTGTTTGAGCCTGTGATTGTGTGGTCGATGAAGAAACTCAACATCGCTCGGCGGACCTCGGTCACCGGGATCATCGCTGGCGTCGTGCTGCTGGTCATCATCCCATCTACCATCGGCGCTTCGTACGGCATTGCCCAGACGATTACCTTTGCCCAGCACATCATCAGGAACATCGATCAGGTCCAGCAAGCTCAGAAGATTCCTGATATTGAGATGGCCCACAAAGCACTCGAAGATCAACAGGTCGGCGGGGCATGGATCTCGATCCACGATTCGATCCGAACCGCGGACGATGAGAACTCACCAATGTCGCAGATGCTTGTCGCGGCGAACAACTGGATCTTGGAAAACAAAGACGAGGTCGCGAGCACCGCGACCTCGGTCGGGATCGGGACAGTCAACCGGATCCTCTCGTTTCTCGGCGCGGTCTTTGGTCTTGGATTCATGGGATTCCTGACGGCGTTTTTCTTCTTCTTCCTTGCGACCGAGTGGATCGGGGTCAAGGGGTTTGGGGCGAACTTGCTGCCTGACAAAAACCGTGACCGGATCATCGATCTGCTCACCAAGTTTGATGCGGTGATCTCCGGGTTTATCCGTGGTCGGCTCACGATTGCGTTTATTCAAGCGATTGTGTTTTCGATTGGGTTCTTTGCGATCGGGGTACCCGGTGCGTTTATTCTTGGGCCTGCGATTGCGTTCCTTTCGATCGTGCCGTACCTTGCGCTGGTTGGTGTTCCCATCGCGGTGTCGCTGCTCTGGCTGCAGGGGTACAACGACATCCGCGGCGAGTGGTGGTGGGTGGTCGGCGCGCCGACTATTCTGTATTTCGTTGGACAGGCGCTGGATGATTATGTGCTGACGCCTTTGATTCAGGGCAAGAGCACGGGGATGGACACGCCGACGATTCTGTTTGCGTCGCTCGCGGGCGGCGCGTTGTTCGGCGTGTTCGGATTGCTGATCGCGATCCCGATCGCGGCGTGCGTGAAGATTCTGATCCAAGAAATCTTCTGGCCCAAGTTCAAGGACTGGGCGGAAGGTCGGGCGTCTGATCCGCTGCCAATCGAGAACTGATGCTGAACCTGCTTACGGGCAACCGGCGGCGAAGGCGCGGAGGAACTCCGAAATATCGAGGTAGTTGTATGAGCCATCTCGATTGAAATCGACGGTGTAGTTTCTCATTGGATAGGCAACGAGGAAGTTGGCAACATCGTTGAAATCGAGGACTCCATCTTTGATAAGATCCGCGGGGCAAGGCGTGCAATCGCTCACATCAACGATGTATATTCCTCGGTCTGCTATTGCTATATAAGCGGAATCATTCTCCACAACGACTCCATAGACATAGTCTGCGTATTGGATGTCATGTCGTGCGAGCAGCGTGGGATCGTACGGGTTGCTTACATCGATCAGCTTGAGTCCATTTGATTCAAAGGAGGGGCTCTCTTGGTGGTCTGCTATATAGGCGATGTCTCCCACGACCGTGATGTCCCTCGGGAACCACTCCCAAGGCCAATGGTGGTATGTGCCTAGCAAGGTTGGTGCTGATGGATCGGTGACATCAAGAATATGTAATCCAGTATGCCAGCCCAGTACATATGCGGTGGTGCCAACGATTCGTGCCTTTGATTTCGCATCTATATCGTAAGTGGTTTGCAGTCTTGGAACGGTCGGATCGCTCACATCCAAGATGTGTAGACCCGCTGAGCCGGCTGAGACATACAGCGTTGTGCCGTCAATCGTGAGATGGGTTGCGATCCCGGGTGTATCTCTGGATCCGAGTAAGACTGGATCGGTCGGGTCAGACACATCGAAGATGTAGAATCCATCCCGGTGGTCAGCAACATATGCGGTAGTTCCAGAGATGGCGACGCTTTGTGCGAAGTCTGGGATGTCATTTGACCCAATCAGTTCGGGTTGTGTGGGATCGCTGATATCGACAATCTGGAAGCCTTGTGTACGAGCAGCTATGTATGCGGTCGTGCCAACAACCTGCACACTGTTTGTGCTGTCCGTGGGCTTGTATGAGCCGATCAGTGCGGGGTTGGCGGGGTCGGCAAGGTCGATGATCTGGAGTCCTTCGACATGATTTGCGGCATAGGCCGTTGTGCCGATGACCTGGAGTTCGTAGATGCTTTCTGAATCGAAAGAGCCAAGGTAGGGTGGAGTCGTTGGGTTGCTCATGTCGAAGATCCGAAGACCTGATTGTCTCGCGGCAACATATGCGATGTCGTCGATAACCTGTACTCCCAGTGCATACCCAAAGGAGTTGTCAATCGGACCAGGAATTTCATCGATCCCGATGAGAATGGGAGCTTCTGGATTGGAGACATCGAGCGTGACCAGTCCAGCACTGTCAGTAGCAATATACGCTTTGGATCCATCGGCGACTGCTTGAGTTGGTGTATCAGGCAAGCGGATTGAGCCTCGATATGCGATATTTTTTGGATTGCTAATATTCAAGATTTCGAAGTCTCTCCCCGTACACAAATACGCGGAGTTGTTTCTGATTGTGACATGACTTGCGCCGCTTGAAAGGTAGTTGCCTAGCAGCTCCGGGGAGGATGGTGTGCTTACATCGTACACTTGAAGGCCTCTTGTGCCATCCGCAATGTATGCCGTGGCGTTTGAGACGGTGACACCCCATGCTTGGCCATCTGTTTCGGTGATGCTGAGTAGGGCGGGGTCGGTGGGGTTGCTCACATCAATAATGTGCATTCCGATGCTGTCTGTGATATAAGCCTTGTTGTCGACGACTTGTAGACTTCTATTTGAGTTTGTGGTTTCGTAGGCGCCGAGTAGAATTGGGTCGGTTGGATTACTCACATCAAAGATTTGTAAGCCGGTGTCATTGAACAGCACATAAGCTGTTGTTCCAGCTATGTCAATATCAGTTGTAATAGTTCCCGAATTAAATGAGCCGATTAGTTGCGGGGCGTATGGGCTGGTAATATCTACAATTTTCCAGCCACTGTTAAAATTGCGGCTGGCAATATAGGCCGTGTTGCCTTCAATCTCGATAACCCCAAAGAAGTCGAAGTTGGGAGATTGATACGAACCCATTGCGGACCTGAGATTGCAGAGGATGCCATCGGCCTTTGATTGGTGGGTGGGAATCGCGAGGCATGCGAGGAGTATCGGTAGGATAAGTGTAAAACGGCTCGTTGAGAACATTCCGGCTCCTCGCGCATCATGTTATCTAGTGATTGATACCGTCGAGTTTACATGAACCGGATACCGGATGCAATGGAAATGTGTTGCTTTAGACATCCTGAATTTGATGCAGGTGGTACTCCAGATGCGCGAAGTAATCTTCGATCAGGTATCCGAGCGTGCTTGGTTTATCGGATGGGAGTTCTCGGTAGGCGGTTTTGTGGTAGGAGTGGGTGTCGTGGAGGGCGTCGAGGATGTCGGGGGGGATGTGTTCGGCGATGGTGCAGAGGTGCATGTTGAGTGAGCACCAGAGGGTGATGAGTTCTTCCCAGTCGGCGTTTTGGTAGTTCTGGAGGTCGACCCATTGCTCGTGTTTGTAACCTTGGAAGACGATTGAGCCTGTGATTTGTGCTTCGAGGATTCGTTGGTGGTTGACGGAAGCGGAGTCGATGAGGTGGCCGAGGATTTGTTTGCGTGACCATCCGTGTTCGACGCGCGGGGCGGCCATGTCTTTGTCTTCGAGTTCGAAGAGTGCTTCGGCGATTTCGGCGATGCGGTCTGCGTTATAGCCGAGGGTAGTGAGGGGCATGGTTATGTCCTTTGTTTACCGGCGTTTCTTTGGTTTGCGTTTTTTGACACCTGATGATTTGGCTTTGGTGCCGCCTTTGCCGAAGCCAGCGAAGCCGCCCATGCCACCCATTGCGCCCATGCCGCCACCGAGTTGTTGAGCGAGTGCGGCTTTGCCACCCGCGCCCATGCCTCCCATTGATTTCATCATTTTGGAGAGCATGCCGAACTGTTTGGTGAGTTTGCCGACTTGGTTTGGGTCGGTGCCTGAGCCGGAGGCGATTCGTTGTTTGCGTTTGTGGGTGACGATGTCGGGTTTCTTTCGTTCCGCTTTGGTCATGGATTGGATCATCGCTTCGGTGCGGTCGAGTTCTTTTTCGTCGATGTCGATGTCTTTGATCATCGAGCCGACGCCTGGGAGCATACCCATGAGTGATTTCATGGAGCCCATGCGGCGCATCATTTTCATTTGTTTGAGGAAGTCGTCCATGTCGAGCTGGCCTTTGGCCATCTTGGCTTCGAGCGCTTTGGCGTCGTCTTCGGAGACTTCTTGTTGTGCTTTTTCAACGAGGGAGACGACATCGCCCATGCCGAGGATTCGACCGGCCATGCGTTCGGGGTGGAAGGGTTCGATGGCGTCGAGTTTTTCGCCGACACCGATGTAGCGGATTGGTGCGCCGGTGACTTGTTTGACGGAGAGTGCGGCTCCGCCTCTGGTGTCGGAGTCGAACTTGGTGAGGATGACGCCGTCGACTTCGAGCTGGGTGTGGAATGCTTTTGCAGAGTTGACCGCGTCTTGTCCGGTCATCGCGTCGACGACGAGGAAGATGTGGTGTGGGGAGAGCATGGAGCGGACGGATTTGAGTTCGCCCATGAGTTCGTCGTTGACATGGAGGCGGCCGGCGGTGTCGAGGATGAGGACATCGACGCCCTTCGCTCGTGCTTCTTTGAGTGCGTTCTGGCAGACTTTGACGGCGACTCCGACGGCTTTGCCGTACTCTGCGGTTTTGTCGTGTTCGCCGTAGAAGTGGACTTGTGAACCACCTGGGAGTTCGGTGTTGGCTTGGTGTGCGACGGTTTCGAGCTGTTCAATCGCGGCGGGTCTTTGGAGGTCCGCGGCGGCGAGCATGACGGAGCGGCCTTGTTTTTTGAGGACTCCTGCGAGCTTGCCGCAGGTGGTGGTCTTTCCGGAACCTTGGAGGCCGCACATCATGATGATGGTTGGGCCGGGGGAGAGTTTCATGATTCCGGGAGGGGTGGGCTGTTGCTCGGCGTTTGGGTCTCCACCGAAGAGTTCGATGAGTCGTTTGTGGACGATGCCGATCATCTCTTGGCTTGGTTTGAGCGACTTGGTGACCTGCTGACCCACGGCGTCGGTCATGATTTTTTTACAGAACTCGTCGGCGACTTCGTAGTGGACATCCGCTTCGAGGAGCGCGGAGCGGACCTCCTCCATGGCGTCTTTGACATTGGACTGGGTGATGGCGGCGTTGCCGCTGAGTTTTTTGAAGGCGTTGTTGAAACTGTCTGAGACTCGATCGAACATGCAGAACTCCCGCGATCGCTCGCGAATGGTGTGATGTTCAGGGCCGTGACCGCAGCCGGGGGATGGTAGGCGATTGTCTTGGGTGGCACAGGCGTCCCGCCTGTGATGATTTTTCGGACAATGGGTGGAAGAACACAGGCGGGACGCCTGTGCCACGGCGTCTTGGTTTACCGTTTAGATTTGAGCCACGCGTGCAATTTGTCGTGGTCCCGGGTGTTGATGCAGAGGTCGGGGGATCGGCCAGCCGTGTTGGCGATTCAATGGGCATTCGAGTCGGCAGCAATGAAAAACGCCCGGCACATCGTTGTGGCGGGCGTTTGATGCTTTGCTGAATCGTTCTCAATCCTTCGAGAGGATGATGACCGAGTATGGACCGATTCCGACATTTGCGTTGTAGGACATGCCGTCTTTGGCGCCCCAGCTTGCGGTGGTGTCGTAGGAGTAGTAGTTTCCGAATCCGCTGTCGTAGCCGCTCCAATCAGAGTTGAAACGGACTTTCCATGTGCCGCTGGATGGGAAACCGATGTTGTAGCTGGAGTAGCTCGTGCTTGAGAAGTTGGCGACGATGATGACATCGTCTCCGCTTCCGCCGCTGTCCCAACGGTGGTAGGCGACGAGTTTGTTGGTGTTGTTGACATGGTGGACATTGACGCCGTTTCCACGGAGTCCTGCGGTTTTGCTTCCACTGTTTTTACGGAGCCCGATCAGGTCTGTGTACAGGTCCACAATTCCGGAGTTGGTTGTTGCTTTGGCGAAATCGATTGGGTCGGTGTCTTGGAAGTATCCGTCTTCGAGGAACTCTTGTCCTTGGAAGATCATTGGGATGCCGGGGCTTGTGAAGACGATCGCGGCTCCGAGGGTTGAACGCTTTTTGGAGAACCAACTGCTCGCGTTGCCCGGCCAGATTTCTTCTGGGACACGGGCGCTGCCGTTGGCGACTTCGTCGTGGCTCTCGGTGTATACGACTCGTTTGAGGCGATCGCCGTTGTCAACCTTTTGGATCGCGTCTTTGACGGCGTACATGTCGCGGTTGGCGTCTGTCGCTTCGATAATTGCATCCCGGATTGGATGTACAAAGTCTGAATCCCACTGGGAATCGAATCCTGCTCCGCCTACGCCTGTGGTTTTTGTCAGGTAGTCATCGTTTTGCAAGTCTTCGGCGATCGAGATCTTCCATCCGGATGCGGAGTCGATTTCGTTGTTGATGTACTGCATGAGCGACCAACCGTCGGCGATGGACCCGCCTCCGCCGTTGTTTTGTGTGCGGATGTTGACGGTGGAGTCCCAGCGCAAGCCGTCGGTGTTGAACTCTTCGAGCCAGTACATTGCGTTGTCTTTGAGGTAGGTGCGTACTTCTCCGCGGCCGTAGTCTGGGCGGGTGTCTCCCCAAGGGGTGGGGGCTCTCCAGTCTTGGAAGAAGTAGATCCCGCCGTAGGATCCGGTGGAGGAACCATCGAAGCGCCACATGTCGAGATCGCTTGGACCGAGGTGGTTGTAAACCACATCCACGATCACCGCGATTCCGCGCTGGTGGCATTCATCGACGAAGTCTCTGAGGTCGTCTGGGTCGCCATAGATGCTTTCGGGTGCGAACGGGTGTGCTGGGTTGTAACCCCATGACCAGTCTCCTGCGAACTCCGCGATGGGGAGGAGTTCGACCGCGTTGATGCCCATGTCTTCGAGGTGATCGAGTTTGCTGATTGCGGATTGCCAGGTTCCGGGGTTGCCTCCGGCGGTGTCGTTGTAGGTTCCGATGTGCATCTCGTAGATCACCAGATCGTGCCAACCCGGCATGGTGAAACTGCTCCACGAATAGGTCGACGGCGCAGAGATAATGGACTCTCCGACCGAGTTGGTGACATCGGTGGCGCGTGGGTCATTCTTCCACAGCGTTCCATCGATCACATACTTGTAGGTTTCTGTGTCGAGATTTCCGGCAACATCAACCGACCAAGTACCACCGGCTTCAGCAACGAGCGGATTTGCAGATGTGCTCCACGAGTTGAATGATCCAGCGACGGCAACAGTTGTTGCGTTGGGTGCCCATACCCGGAAGGAGGTATCCTCCGAATCCACCCATGCGCCGAGTCCGGACTTTGCTGATGCGATGAGCGCTGAGGTGTATGTGTAGTTTGAAGCGCCGTTGTTGTCCCAGATGTTGGCGCCCCAGTCGTCGAAGCCGTGGAAGTAGTATTCGATGCTGCTTCCGGGGGGGATTGATGCCGCGGGTGTGTATGTCCACACGGAGTTTCCAGAGTCGTTCCCGGCGTAGGTCATGGACTCGGTTGATAGGGTCCCTCCATTGATTCGGATTCCGACTTCAGCGTGGAGGCCGTAGTAGTCTTGATTCATCAGAACGGTGTATGTTCCGGGGTTGCTTCCATCGTGTCGATCGTACGATCCGTACACGCCCATCCAGCTTGGTGCTGCAGTAGCATGTGCTGCACATACCATCGCAATCGAAGTTGCACCGAGTGACCAATACCGAGCTGTGAACATGATTGAGTCCTTCCGAGATGTGGTGATTTGTATCAAGCCGTAGAAGAACGGGCTCTCGAAACTACACTCCGGGGAGGAAGGACGCAAACAGCGATTTATGCTCTATATTGCCTATTTTAACAATGACAATAGAACGCAAGTCTTTGTGTGTCAGTGAAATAGCGTGTTTGTTCTGTTGTGCAGGGGCGGTGTGCGAATTTGTTCTTTGCGGGAACTTCATCACGCAGAGATTGCCGACATCATGTCAGGACCGCTTGGATCTGAGCCAAGCGTGCAGTTTGTCGTGCTTCCAGGTGTTGATGCAGAGGTCGGGGGTGAGCCAGCCGCGTTGTCCGGTGAGGATGCCGAAGATGAGGTTGTTGTAGTCGTTGGCGTGGTGGACATCGCAGTTGATCGCGATCTTGCAGCCCGCTTCCACGGCGGCGCGGACATGGGTGTCGCGGAGGTCCAGGCGCATCCAGTGGGCGTTGATTTCCAGCGCGACATCGTGCTCGATCGCGGCGGCGATGAGTTCGTTCATGTCCGGTTCTAAACCTGCACGGCGCTGGATGAGTCGGCCGGTGGGGTGACCGATGATGTGGACGCTTGGATGGCAGATTGCTTTGAGTAATCGCTTGGTCGCTTGCTTGGGTTTGGCGCGGAGTCCGGCGTGGGGCGACGCGACGACGATGTCGAGGGCGTTCAAGAGGTCGTCGTCGTAATCAAGTGATCCATCGACAAGGATGTCCACTTCGGACCCTGCGAGGATGGTGAGTCCTTCGAAGGAGTCGTTGAAGTCGTGGATGTATTTGATTTGTTTGCGGAGTCGGTCGGGTTTGAGTCCATTGGCGATTGCGGAGGATTGGGAGTGGTCGGTGATGGCGAGGGTGTGGAAGCCACGCTCCTTTGCGAGGGTTGCGGATTCTTGGAGGGAGAGCTTGCCATCCGAATCAGTCGTGTGGGTGTGGAGGTCGGCTTTGATGTCCGCGAGTTCGATGAGGTGGGGGAGTTCTTCGAGTTGGATTTCGCCCCGATCTTGCCGGAGGGTTGGTGGGACGAAGGCGATCCCGAGGGCGAGGTAGATCGCTTCTTCGGTGTGGCACGCGATGGGGTCTCCGCGGTCGTCGCTGTTTTTGAAGAGGCCGTACTCGTTGAGGGTCATGCCTTGCTTGATGGCGAGTTTGCGGAGCGCGACATTGTGGTCTTTGGAGCCGGTGAAGTACGCGAGGGCTGCGCCCCATGATTCTTCGGGGACGACGCGGAGGTCGATCTGGATTTCTGCTGGGGTCGAGAGGTCTTTGAAGCGTTCGTTTGCTGATGAGAGCGCGAAGCGGATGGATGATTTGGTGTCGCCTGAGGCGAGGACGCGGGTGACTCCCGGCATGGTGGTGAAGGATTCTTTGGCGGCGTCGGGATCGGTGGTGGCGATGAGGATGTCGATGTCGCCGATGGTTTCTTCGCCGCGCCGGAGCGAGCCGGCGTACTGGACGCGTTGGGTGCCTGGGATTTCGCGCATGTGCTGGACGATGGACTGTGCGATGGGGTATGCGAGACCGAGGTGGAGCCGGTCTCCTGAGCTTTCCATGAACTCCATCGCGGCGACGATGTTCTCGATGGTTTTGGCGCCCATGCGTGGGAGCTTGGCGACGGTGCCTTTGTCGATCTCGGATTTGAGGTCCGCGACGGATTCGATGTTGAGGTCGTCCCACATGAGCTTGACGGTCTTGGGACCGAGTCCGGGGATGGAGAGGACTTCCATGAGTCCGGCGGGGACTTTGGCGGAGAGTTCTTCGTGCTCGGAGATGGTCCCGGTCTGGGCGAGCTCGATGAGTTTGGTCGCGGTGCCTTTGCCGATGCCTTCGAGCGCGGTAAGGGCTTTGACATCCTCAGCTTTGGCGAGGGGCTCGAGATCGGTGGTCTGTGCTTTGAGCTCGCGGGACGCTTTGCTCGCGGCGTTGACGCGGAAGCGGTCGGAGCCGAGGAGTTCAAGCATCTGGGCGATGCGGGCGAAGGTGTTGGATGCGGTTTGGTTGAAAGACATACTCGATGGTATGCCCGATGGTATTGGTGGCAATCGCAGGGGGATCAGTCTACGAAGTCGGTGACGATCTGTTTCTCGACCGCTTTGACGATCTCGTTGCGTTGATCCTTCGGGACCAGCATCAACGCGGAGACCCATCGGCGGATGAGGGCCATGGATTCGGGTTTGCAGAGCTCAAGCATTAGGTCGAGATGCTCGTTTGGCGATAGCTCCGGCGATTCTTCCCCCGGCTTCGTCTTCGGTGTTCTCAGTGGAGACCTTTGTTGCTCTTGGTTTGGTTCCTGATCGCTCATCGGAATCGAGTGTACCAGAATCGGGCATGGCTTGAGGCGTTGGCTTGGGTTCGATTTCGCCGCTCGCGTTGAGACGGGTTTCCATGATTTGGACAAAGCGTTCGAGGCGGTCGACGCGTTCGATGAGTTGGGTGAGCGTGTTGGCGATCGCGCCCATGAGTTCGTTTGCGTCCGCGTTCTTGAGCGCGTGGGTGCGGATGTCGCGGACGCGCATTGGGCCTTGACCGGAGAGGAGCCATTCGCCTGAGATTCCCAAGCTTTGGCAGAGGTTGGTCATGAACGCGGCGCTGGGGGCTTGGCCTTGCATGTAGCGGCGGACGGTTTCGGGATGGGTTTCGGTGATCGTCCCGAGCTGTCGATATGAGGTATCCCCGACGGCGAGGTTCAGACGATCGTGGAATGCTGGTGTGGATTGGATGGTGCTCATGGGCCCAGTGTACACAAATGTTTGGTACTGGGTTGGGCAATGGATCGGATCTGTGCGGGTTGGTCCTCGAAATTGGGTCAAAAACCCATATATGCGTGTCGATTGGGGACACCCAAAGCTGGGTGATGGGGCTGAATCACACAGGTTTGAGGCGAAAAATTATTCTGAACACACAGTAATTGTTACCCAACATCCCCGACCCCGAGCCATTGGCCGTGGGCTTTGAGGAGTCTTCTGCGGATGAGGGATTCGTCGGGGGCTTCGAGCTTTGGGGATCGGTCGATCCATTCCGCAGCATCTCTCCGCGCCATCCCCAGCAGTTCGTGGTCTTCGAGCGGGTTGGCGACTTTGAAGGGGGGCATCCCGGATTGGCGTGTGCCGAAGACATCGCCGGGACCTCGGATTTCCAGGTCGCGCTGCGCGAGGATGAATCCTGAGGTGGATTCGACCATTGCTTGGAGACGGAGTTTGCCGTCGTCGGTTTTGGGATCGGCGACAAGCACGCAGACCGAAGGCTGATCACCACGACCGACGCGACCACGGAGCTGGTGGAGCTGCGCGAGTCCGAAGCGGTCGGCGTCTTCGATGACGATGACGCACGCGTTGGGGACATCGACGCCGACTTCGATGACGGTGGTTGCGATGAGGCAGTCGATCTCGCCTTTGCGGAAGCGGTGCATGATGCGTTCGCGGGTGTCGCGTTTGAGTTTGCCGTGCATGGACGCGATGGTGACATCGTGGAGTTCGCCGCCTTCGAGTTCTTTTTTGAGATCGCGGAGGTTTCGGGTGGGGCCTTTGCCTCCGAAGGAGGAGCCGTCGGAGTGGAGGGTTGCGGAGGTTTTGCCTCCCGGTTCGATCGCGGGGACGACGATGAACGCTTGTTGTCCTTGTTTGATTTTCTCGTTGAGCCAGTTGTAGACGGTGGAGCGTTTGTCGGGGGTGACGAGTTTGGTGGTGATCGGCTTGCGTCCCTGCGGCAGGTGCTCGATGGTGGAGATGTCGAGATCGCCAAAGATGGTGAGTCCGATGGTTCGGGGGATGGGGGTCGCGGTCATGACGATGACATGGGGGGTCTCGTTGGGCGCTTGCATGCCGGGTTTGATGGTGCCTTTGACGCGGAGTTTGGCGCGTTGTTCGACCCCGAAGCGGTGCTGCTCGTCGATGATCGCGACGGCGAGGGAGTGGAACGCGACGGTGTCGGAGACGAGGGCGTGGGTGCCGACGATGAGGTCGATCTCTCCGGATTCGATGAGCGCAAGGGTTGCGGATCGCATTTCGGCGGGCATCGATCCGGTGAGCAACGCGATGCGGGTGCTTGATCCTTTGAGCATGTCGGAGATGGAGAGGTAGTGTTGTTCAGCGAGGAGTTCGGTGGGTGCCATGAGGGCGGCTTGGTGTCCATGGGCGATGGCGCGGAGCATCGCGGAGAGGGCGACGACGGTCTTTCCAGATCCGACATCGCCTTGGATCAAGCGGTTGGTGGGGGTGGTGAAGGAGAGGTCGCGTGCGATTTCCTTTGCGACGCGGTCTTGGTCGGGAGTGAGGGTGAAGGGGATGCGCGCGTTGATGCGCTGGTCGATTTCGGGAGAGGTGGGGAGGGCGGGGGATTGGAGGGTGGAGCGGAGGTGGGCGCGTTTCATGTGGACGCCGAGCTGGAGGAGGAGGAGTTCGTCGTATGCGAGTCGGCGCTTTGCGATCCCGACTTCGTCCTCGTCGCTCGGCGCGTGGAACATACGGTACGCTTCGGCGAGGGCGGGGAGTGCGCGTGCTGTGCGGAAGTCGTCGGGGAGGTGATCCTTGAGCAGGGCGCACGCTTCAGTGAGCACGGATTTGATGATGTCGTTGATTTGCGGTGAGGTCAGGCCTTCGGTTGCGGGATAGACGGGGCGGTACTCGTCGTCTTGGTCGGTGGATTGGAGTTGCTCGAGTTGTGATTCGGGGATGATGGTGAAGGTTGGGTTGGCCATCTGGAGACCCGGGCCGTAGATCTTGGGGGTGCCTTGGACATTGAGGAACATGCCTGGTTCGAGTTTCTTTGCGAGGAAGGCTTGGTTGAAGAAGACGAGGTCGAGGCGACCGCCTTCGTCGTCGATGATGACGACTTGCAGGCGTGCTTTGCGTCCGAATCCGGAGACTTTGAGGGCGCTGATTTCTCCGATCGCTGAGCCGATGACTCCGGCTTGGAGGTCATTGAGTCCGGCGCGGGCGCGGATCCATTCGTGTCGGTGCGGGAGGTGGGTGAGGAGTTGTCCGAGGTTTGCGGCACCGAGGGTTTGGAGTTTCCCGGCGGCGTACGGCGAGACTCCTGGGAGATCAGCGACCGGGGTGGTGAGGGAGCGTGACGCGGGCTGGCTTTGCATGGGTCACAGTCCGAGGGGGTTGGAGTGGCTTGGTCCTTGGTCTGATTTGGTCAAGCCATCGGCGTTTTTAATTGAGTCGTTGTTGGGATCGATCTCGCGGAGGTAGGTCCATGAGTAGAGACCGGTCGCGTGTCCATCGGAGAAGATGATTTTGATCGCGTAGTTCCCGACCATCTCCGCGTCGGTCGCGACGATGGGTTTGGATGATGCCATGCCATCGGGGAGGATGGTGAGCGGGTTGGTGTTCATTTGTTTGCGGAGTTCACGCATCTCCGCGCTGGGTGACATCTTGCGGAGGTACGCGATGGGGAAGAAGGATTCGACGCCGTCGGACCAGCGGACGGTGAGTCCATGATCTTTTTTGAGGTCGAGGTGTTCGGGGTTGATCCCTTTGGTGTCCATGCGGATAGTGTATGGTTCATGATCACCGGAGGGCACTCGATGGACGCGATGGAACGGTTGAAGGCGGCGATTGATGGAGCGGGATCGTGCGGGTGCGTGGGGATTGATCCGGTTCTGGAGCGGATTCCTGCTGAAATTCAGGGTGAACCGATCGAGCGGGTTCGGGCGTTCTGTCTGGGGGTGCTCGATGAAGTTGCTGATGCGGTGGGGGTGGTCAAACCACAATCCGCGTGTTTTGAGCGGTTTGGTGCTGCGGGTTATGCGGTGCTTGAGGAAGTCATCGGTCGAGCGAACGAGCTGGGGCTGGTGGTGATCCTTGATGCGAAGCGCGGCGATATTGGATCATCCGCGGGTCATTACGCGGCGGGCGCGAAGTTCATGGGTGCGGATTGGATTACTTGCTCGCCGTACATGGGACGGTCGTCGATCCAGCCGTTCTTGGATGCGGGATTGGGTGTGTTCGCGTTGTGCAGAACATCCAATCCGGATGCGGATGAGTTGCAGTCGTTGCTGGTGGACGATGGTTCTTCGCTCGCGCAGCACACGGCGAAGATGATTACAGGACTCGGCAATCAAGTGGGTGCGGTGGTGGGGGCGACGAACAGTGCGGCGGAAACAGAAGCATTGCGGAGCTCGATGCCCAGCGCGATGTTCTTGGTTCCCGGAGTTGGGGCACAGGGTGGAACGGTCGAGGATGTGAAGGCGATGTGCGTTGACGGCGCGACGAGTCACGGCGGGCTTGGTGTGGTGATCAACGCGTCGAGATCGGTGTTGTTTCCTGATGCACTTGATGGTGAATCATGGAAGGATGCGGTCAAACGCGAAGCGGCGGCGTTTGCGGGATTGTGTTCGACGCTGCTTGATTGAATGATGAGTTCAAAAAAAGAAGAGAGGCCGACGGTTCGCACCGCACGGCCTCTCTCTTGCGTTTAGCACGATCTGAAGTGGTTCAGATCGCGTGGTGAACCGTATTAGCGACGGCGACGACCGGTCATGAGACCGCCGAGACCGAGGAGTGCCAGGGATCCTGGAGTTGGAACCGTTGCGAGGATGCCGTCGAGTTGAGTTGTGCGGGCATCGAAGTTGCCGTTCTGGGTGTTGAACCATTCTGGCATCTGGAGGAGCATGGAGACCGCACCGGTGAGTTCAGCGGCTGGGACGCCGAATGTTTGTCCTGCGGTGCCTTCGAAGAGGTTGTTGCCTGATTCGATATCGTTGTAGGACGCTGCGATGATCTCGCCATCGAAGAATCCGAAACCGAACTGGTTGGTCCATGAACCGGTGTAGGTTCCCGAGAGGGTGTCGCCGTTGATGTCGGTGATCATGAATGATCCGAATGCGTCGGCACCCAGCGCGGTGATGTTGGAGAGTTCCATGATGAAGGACGAGTCGGCGGAGGTTGAGCCGTCTGCGAATCCTGAGTTGAAGAGCGCGGTGGTTGGGAATGCGTTCCCGAGGTAATCGGTGATATCGCCTGAGGTGCTGATGGCACCTGATTCATCGGCGGCGACGGTGAGGACGCTGGTGCCGGAGTTCCAGTTTGCGCCCATATCGGTGAACCCGAAGGTCGCAGCGAGGTCTGCATGTGCGGCGCCTGCAAGGGTTGCGAATGCGGCGGCGGCAATGAATGTGGATGATTTCATGTGATTCCTCGTGTCTTCGTGAGAGTTTGGTTTGAACTGATACCAAGCCCCGACGAACGCAGGGCACGATTTCCAATCAGAATGTACAACAGCATGGAAAAAACACCAGTAAACTGGGTGTTTTCATGCGAAGTTTTTGGGATAGGAGCCGGGCGATGTCGTCCGATAATGTATGGACGATGAGCCGAGCAGTGGGCTGGTATGCCTGCTATCGAGTGGATCAGTGGGTTGTCGAGGTTGGGCTCGGTGTCGGACGGGTGTTCTGTGCAGCGTCACAAGCCGTAGAGGTGTCGCAGATCACATCGGTTTTTGGTCGATGGTGAGGTCGTATATGGAGAGGAGTTTGGTCTTGTCGTAGATCATTTCCTGTCGGCTGCGGCCGGTGACATCGTAGAGCTGGGTGAGCTCGATCGCGTCGACGGGGCATGCTTCCTCGCACATGCCACAGAAGATGCAGCGGAGTTCGTCGATTTCGAACTTCGCGGGGTATTTTTCTCGGTCGTCCCAAGGGGATTCCGCGGCTTCGATGTGGATGCAGTTGGCGGGGCAGATGGTGGGGCACATCATGCACGCGACGCATTTGACGCGTCCTGCAGCGTCTTTGTTGAGACGGTGGACGCCTCGGAAGTTGCTGACTTCGATGCCACCCTTTTCAACCTCGAGGTGCTCTCGGCGTTCTTCGGGGTACTGCATGGTGTAGCTGGTGCGTCCCTGACCGAACGAGGTGAAGAAGTGCCTCATGGTGGTCCCGAAGCCTTTGAAGATGGCGGGGAGGTAGACCGCTTCCATGGAGGTCATGGGCTTTGGGGTCATATCGATGATGTTTGCGTCTGGGATCGTCATATCAGGGTCAGTATAGCGTATTGAGGGTGCGGTGGGGGGTATTGGATGTGATGTTTGGGTGTATGTTTGAAGGGGGATGTGGTGATGCTGTTGGCAGCCCGGCTATCATCTACTATGACCGACCGCCGACCCGGACCCCCGTTGTTTGAACTTCTTGGACAGGATCAACCTGATCCTGAGCGGCGCGATGGGTCTGGACGCAAGCAAGAGCATTCATCCGGGCAATCAACTGGCAAACCGACTGGCCAAACTACTTCTGGGCATGCATCCAAGCCGCAACCTCAGCAAGCGGCACCGAAAGATGATGGATCAACCCAGCGTCCGGTGATCTCCGCGGGTGTTTCTCGCGCCGAGCGATCTGCGGCGACGATGCCTGATGAGCCCGTCGCGACCGAGGGCGGGGTGCACCTGAGTATGTCGCGGGTGTACATGAGCATCGCGTTGATTGCGGGTGCGCTCGTGCTGGTCTGGGCGATGGCGTACAAATCTGGTGTGGCGTACGGGAAACGGGATATGGAATCGTTGCTTCCCAATACATCGCTCGTGCTGCCTCCCAATGGGTTTGAGGGTGGGGCGAATCCAGCGAATCGGGTGAGTACGGAGGGGGCGGTAGACAACAGCGTTTCCGAGCCGCCGCGGGTTCCTGCGAAGCCCGCACAGGCGGTGATGACCGCTCAGGGGTATATGGATGCGGATCCAAGGGTTCCGGGGAGCAACTATCTGCAGCTCGCGACGCTCTCTACCGAACAGGCGGCGAGCGCGGTGATCTTCATGAATGAGCACGGGATCGCAATCATTGGGGTCCCGGTAGTGGACTCCAAGGTCCGAGCGGGCAACAATCCTTCCCGCTATACGCTGTACTCGCTTGGACTTGAGGTTCCTGGGGGTTCAGAGTTTCGCGGGATGGAAGCCGAGCGCAAAGAGCATCGTCGAGCAATCGCGAAACTCGGAGAGCAATGGCAACAAGAACGCCGCGGCGGATCGGACTTTGCGGAGTCCAAGACGCAGTGGGTCAAATACAACTAAGTCACTGCGAACACTCGCATTGATTGGATCAAGCACACCATCGGGCAGAGCCCGTCAACACGCGTGGATACGCACCGGAGCCCTGAAATGAGTATTCATTCATCACTCAAAACCGAAGGCAACCTGACCACCAAGCGCAATGTCATGACCCGCACCGAGCGCGTCGCGGCACTCAAGGACGAACGCCGTCACACACCGAAGGACGGCGCACTGGGTCTCCCAAAGACCAAAGTCCGCGAGTAGGTTCCGCTTGGGACATTCGGTCTCACACCATTACAACTTAAGAACGAGAGGTTGGCATGATTGATCAACTCATAGCGGATCGCGCGAGCGCGATCGATGCGTCTGGTATCCGTCGGATTTTCAACCTCGCTTCCACACTCAAGGACCCGATCAATCTTTCGATTGGTCAACCAGACTTCCCGGTTCCCCAAGCGATCCGCGATGCGGCGGTCCACGCGATCCAGAACCATCAGAACGGGTACACCGTCACGCAGGGGGATCCCAAGCTCCTGAGCAAGATCATCGAATGGATGAAGCTTGATCTGGGTTGGGACTGCGCGCCGACCGGACAGGGCATGGACAACCAGCCAACAACATTCGTGACCAGCGGGACCAGCGGCGCGTTGTTCCTCGCGTTTATGGCGATGCTGAATCCGGGTGATGAGTGCATCATCCCTGACCCATACTTTGTTGCGTATCCGCATCTTGTGACGATGTGCGGCGCTAAAGCGGTGGTCTGCGATACCTATCCCGATTTCCAGTTGACGGCGGATCGTGTTGAGCCGTTGATTACGGAGAAGACAAAGTTTGTGCTGCTCAATACGCCTTCGAATCCGTCGGGTGTTGTGCTCTCGTCTGAGGAAGGCGTGAAGCTGCGTGAGCTTTGCAAGAAGCGGGGTGTGCTGTTGATCTCTGATGAGATCTACGACGAGTTCGTGTTCAGTGATTCGCTTAACGCGGTCGCGGCTGGGGATTCTGGTATGGCACGCTGCCCATCACCTGCGCGAGGCGATGGGATGCACGAGAATGTGCTGCTGATCCGTGGGTTCGGGAAGACTTATGGGTGTACGGGGTGGCGTCTGGGGTATGCCGCGGGACCCGCGGCGATTATTGATCAGATGTCCAAACTCCAGCAGTACACCTTTGTGTGCGCTCCGGCGCCGTTGCAAGCGGGGGTCGTGTCGTGCTTTGATGCGGACATGAGCGAGTTTGTCGCGGAGTATGAATCACGGCGCGACATGGTTGTCGAGCGGTTGTCCAAGCACACGACGGTGGGCACTCCCGGCGGCGCGTTCTATGTCTTCGCGCAGGTTCCTGAACATCTCGGGATGACCGGGACCGAGTTTGCCGAGAAGTGCATCGAGCGGGAACTGCTTGTGATTCCGGGCGGCGCGTTCTCGGAACGCGATACGCACTTCCGGATCAGCTTTGCGACCAATCGCGAACGGCTCAGCAAAGGGCTTGATATTCTTTGTGAGTTGATGGGCGGCTGAAGATTAGAGTAATCAGTGGTTTTAGAACCGGATCTGGAGGCGTGCGAACAGCCCCTCTTGATTCAGGTCCGAGGTCACCGCGCCCAGATCGAACTGCGAGCGGAGGATCTGGTAGCCTGCACTGAGACCGACGCGATCGGAGATGCGCCAGTCGGATTGCGCTTGGAATCCGAGGAGCGAAGACCCGACATTGACGGACTGGGTGGTTGCTGATCCGGTGAGGCTCCAGTCGTTGGAGATTTTCCAGCGGACGGATGAACCGATGGTGGGGACCGCGATGACTTTGTTGGTTGCGTCGTAGAGATCGGTTGAGCCGCCGTTGGTGACGCGTTTGGAGATATTGGCTTGGATCGCGGTGACGCCTGAGGTGAAGCTGAAGTCGACATCCCCGGATGACGCGGCTTGCCACTCGACGGCCATGTCGTAGAAGTTGTACTCGCCCTCGCTCTGGGTCATCGTGGAGACCGATTCACCGAGTCCTGGGAGGGATCCTTCTGAACCCGAGATGTTCCCATCGTTGAGCGTGGTGTTGCGACCGACATAGAAGCGCATGGTGTCGTCGTTGGTGAGTGTGTGGTCTCTGAAATCAAAGACGCCATCGATTGTTCCGGGATCGACGGTTTGCGTGTAGGTGAACTCGGACATCGACAGCGACGGCGTATCGGATTCGTGTGATTTGATAAGCTCGATGTCCGCGCCCATCGAACGCATCTCTGCGAACTCGGATTGGGCGAGGGTGACATCCGTTGGGACATAGCTCGGTTTGGTTTGTAGAGGTGGGCTGTTGGCGATGTAGAGGTCAAGCTCTGGGTGCATCATCATCCGAGGCCCGCTCAATGCGAGCGTGGTTTGCGACACGCACGCGATGCTCGCGATTGATAGCATTCCCAGATTGAATGATCGTGTTCGATTCATGCGTTGAATTGTGGCCCAATGAACCATGAAAGTCAAATCGGCGTTTTGGTGCTGTTAGTGTTCACAAAGCTTTCAATTTGTGTGCGGACAAAATCGAGTTGTGGCGAAATTGGCCCGCCATGAGGCGCAGGATTCGCCGTATTGAGCACATGGTTCGCACCTTTGATGGGAAGGAGTACAGAACTGAGTGCATTTGCGATCCGTTGTCC
The DNA here is from genome assembly GCA_963976955.1 of uncultured Phycisphaerales bacterium. GTDB lineage: Bacteria > Planctomycetota > Phycisphaerae > Phycisphaerales > UBA1924 > UBA1924. Next base: position 728,570 of record CAXBMD010000001.1, read on the forward strand.
GGCGCGGGGATCGATCGCTTGATCGTCGGTGCCTTGCATGATGAGCGCGGGGGGTTTGATGTGGGCGGACAGGTTGAGGATGTTGTGCGCATCGGGGTCATCGAGTTGTTCTTGCAACCACGATGCGTTGATGCGGAGTTCTTGACCGGTGCGTGCGCTTGGTGTTGTGATGTATCCATCGTTGAGCAGCGTGTGTTGTGCTTCGTCGCTGAGTCCACAGCAGCGGTCAACCGCGTTGATGGTGATGACGCCTGCGAGTGTTGGTTGGGGCGGACGCGCTGCGGCGAGGAGTGTGGTCGCGCCGCCTCGTGAGTGTCCTGCGATGAACATCGGGAGGTTCGCGCCTTCGAGTGTGCCGTCGTTGATTGCGTCGATGACGCAGCGGGTGTCTTCGACTTGCCTTGTCCATGTGTCGAGCGCGAAGAGGTCGGGTCGTGCGAAGGTCTCGATGTCGTTGGTCATCCCGGAGCACGAGAAGTTGAATCGGTGGACGAGGATGCCGGCGCGCGAAAGGTGTTGCGCGAGGACGGGGATGAAGCCGTAGTCTTTGTAGCCTTTGAAGCCGTGGAGGAGCAAGAGTGTTGCAGTGGGGGTGGTGGACGGGTGCTCGGTGTTTCCGATGATATCGAGGTTGCGTGGGTTGGTGAGGGTCCAGTCGCTGGTCGTGGTGGTCTGCTTCGGCATGAATCATTATGGGCACCCATCGCGGCGTTGCGGGATGCTCGGGACGGAGAATCCCCCTATCCTGTCCTTCCATGACGAAAGAAACTCCCAACGAATCACTGAAAAACCCCGCAACGCACGCAAAGCCGCAGGGCGATCCCCAGGAGTGGGGCAAGAAGCCCCCAAAGGGTGGGGAGCACGATCTGCTCAAAGGGCCTCGGCTGCGCAGGCAAGAGCTGTGGACCACGATCAAGATCTTCCGCGAGTTCATCCGTGGGTTCCGGAGCTTGCACTTCATCGGTCCATGCGTGACCGTGTTCGGTTCAGCGCGATTCGCTGAAGATCACAAATACTACAAGCTCGCGCAGGAGACGGGCGCGGCGCTCGCTCGCGCGGGGTATGCGGTGATGACCGGGGGCGGTCCCGGGATCATGGAAGCGGCGAATCGGGGAGCACGGCAAGAGCGTGGGTTGTCGCTCGGATGCAACATCGAGCTCCCGATGGAGCAGCATCCCAATCCGTACCTTGATCGGTTTGTGGACTTCAACTACTTCTTTGTGCGCAAGGTGATGCTTGTCAAATACTCCAAAGCGTTCATCGTCATGCCCGGCGGCTATGGAACGATGGATGAAATCTTCGAGACCGCGGTGCTCATCCAGACCAAGAAAATCGAGCGGTTCCCGATCATCGTAATGGGCGAGGAGTTCTGGGATCACATGCGTGAGTTCATCAACAACGCATTGATTGCCAATGAGACGATCGACGCGGTTGATATGGACATCTTTCAGTGGACGGACGATCCCGAAGAAGCGGTCGCGATGATCGCTCAGTTCGGCACCAAAGGGGATGGTTTATAGCGCCAAATCACCGCTGTTTCGTAGTCTTGTCGGATCGTATATGATGTGGTCATGATCCCACAACTCCTCGCAATCGTCCTTTCCCTCTCAGCAAGCTTTGGCATGCACCAGAACCGACCCCAGATTGACACCGCGGTTGATGCGGAAGTCATTGATCTTTCAATGACCGTGAACGATCAGGAGTACGCGTGCAAGGTGGTGATCAACGAAGCGGCGGAGAAGGGTGGGGCGGCGATCCTCTTCCTGCACGGCTACGGCGAGTGCGGTACCGACGGCGAAAAACAACTGACAGTCGGACTCCCGAAGCATGCGATGGAGAATCCAGAGGATTGGCCGTTCGTGCTGATCGTCCCTCAGAAACCGGTGTTCAACAGCGAGTGGGAAGACCACGAAGTAGCGGTGCTCAAGATGCTTGATGAAGCGGCGGAGCAAGGGCTGTACGATCCGAAGCGTTTGGCGATCACTGGATTGAGTCAGGGCGGGCATGGCACAATCGTCATTGGGGCGATGCACACAGATTTGTTCAAAGCCGCGGCTCCGGTGTGCGGGTACACCGAGCGACGGATCTCCAAAGAGCAGCAGCGCCTCGAAGAAGTCGGCGCCAATCTGACGGACCCTGCGGTCGTCAAAGCCGCGAAGGCACTCAGCGCGATCCCCACATGGTTTTTCCACGGCGATGACGACTCGGTCGTCCCTGTGAGCGAATCACGCTCATTGCACACTGCGCTTGAAGCGATCGACGCGGACACACACTACACCGAGGTTTCCGGCGCGAACCACAACTCGTGGGACGATGCGTACACGAGCAAGGAACTCATGCAATGGTTCCGGGATCACCTGAGCGAATAGAAGCTTGACCCGGTATCAAGCGGTCACAGCGGCGAAGAAGTCTTTCACGCTCGACTTGCCCTTGGTGCTGTACTCGTTCTTGACCGACGCGACAAAATCATCGAGTGGCATGGAGCCGAGGTCTTTCTCGGTCCCGAAGGCACGGACGGATACGGCGCGGCTTTCCGCATCGCGGGGGCCGACGACGACCAGATACGGGATCTTCATTTCTGAGCCGTTCTTGATCTTTGCTTGGACGCGTTGGTCGTTGGTGTCGCATGTCGCGCGGATCCCTTGCGCCTTGAGCAATGCGAGGACCTCCGCGGCGTAGTCGTTGCTCTTTTCAGAGATCGGGAGCACGCGGACCTGCTCGGGAGCGAGCCAGACCGGGAACGCACCGGCGAAGTGCTCGATCAGCACGCCGATGAATCGTTCCATCGAACCGAACGGGGCGCGGTGGATCATCACGGGACGGTGCTTCTCGTTGTCCGCGCCAACATAGCTGAGGTTGAAGCGTTCGGGGAGGTTGTAGTCCACTTGGACAGTACCGAGCTGCCACTCGCGTCCGATGACATCCTTGACGACGAAGTCGATCTTCGGCCCATAGAACGCGGCTTCTCCGGGTTCTTCGGTGAACGGGACGCCGAGGGTGGACGCGGCATCGAGACACGCCTTCTCCGCTTTGTCCCAGTTCGCAGGGTCACCGGTGTATTTGCTGGAGTCCGGATCGCGCAGACCGACGCGGACGCGGTAATCCTCCATCCCCAGCACATCGAAGATGATCTTGACGAGCGAGAGACACCCCTGCAGTTCGTCGCTGACCTGTTCTGGTGTGCAGAAGAGGTGCGCGTCGTCCTGGGTGAATCCGCGGACGCGGGTCATGCCGTTGAGCTCGCCGGACTGTTCCCAGCGGTAGACAGTCCCGAACTCCGCGAGCCGGACCGGGAGGTCCTTGTAGGAGTGGGGGGCGGAATCGAAAATCTTGATGTGGTGGGGGCAGTTCATGGGTTTGAGCATGAAGCCTTCGATTTCACCGGTGCTCATGTTGTTGGAGAGCTGGGAACAGCTGCATCCTTCTTCGGAGATCTGGATGAGGTGATCGCGCTCGATGATCGGGGGGAACTGTGAGTCCGCGTAGTACGGGAAGTGCCCCGAGGTGCGGTACAGATCGAGCTTCCCGATGTGTGGCGTGAAGACCTCGTTGTATCCCTGCTTGGTGAGCTCGGCGCCGATGAAGTTCTGGAGTTCCTTGCGGATGACGGAGCCGTTGGGTGTCCAGAGGATAAGCCCTTGTCCGACGGATTCGTCGATGTGGAACAAGCGGAGCTTCTTCCCGAGCACGCGGTGGTCGCGTTTCTTTGCTTCTTCGAGTCGTTCGAGGTGTGCGTTGAGGTCTTTGTTGCTGAAGAAGGATGTGCCATAGACGCGGGTGAGTGAGTCGGAGTTCTCATCGCCGTGCCAGTATGCGGACGCGAGCGACATGACCTTGAATCCACCGATGCGTCCGGTGCTTGGGATGTGTGGCCCTCGGCAGAGGTCTTCCCAGTTCTTGCCCGGTTCACCGGTTGCGTAGAACGACAAGGACTCGGACCCCGCTTTGACCGCGGCTTCCGCGTTGTCGAGCTTGTATTTCGAGCCTTCGGATTTGAGCTTGTTGATCCCGTCGCTGATGGACATGTCGTAGCGGGTGAAGGGGCGGTCTTCTTTGATGATCGACGCCATCTCTTTTTCGATCGCTTCAAAGTCGCCGTCCTTGAGCGGGCGGTCCTCGGGGAACTTGATGTCGTAGTAGAACGAGTTCTCCAGCGGCGGTCCATAGACCAGCTGCGCCTCGGGAACGATGCGTTGGATCGCTTCAGCCATCACATGTGCTGTGGAGTGGCGCAGGAGGTTGAGCGCGTTGGGGTCGTCTTGTTTGTCGCGGGTCTTCTCGGTGACCAATGCGAGCGAGCAGTCGTGGTCGATGGTGGTGGAGAGGTCGCAGAGCTGCTCGTCGATGATCGCGCCGACGCATGCCTTTGCGAGGCGCTCGCCGATGGTCATCGCGACATCGAACGCGGAGACCGCGTGGTCGAATGATTTGACAGAGCCGTCTGGGAGGGTGATGTTGGGCATTGGTGGTGCTCGCTTGGTCTAAAACTTGGGACAGGTGCGCCCGGTTCGACCGGGTGCGGGTCATCCTATGAAAATCACCCGGCGTAGACCGGGTGATTGGGTGGTTTTTAATCGATTTCTCTCTCCGTGGCACAGGCGTCCCGCCTGTGGTCTTTGGGGAATGAGAAGTCATCACAGGCGGGACGCCTGTGCCACGGGTGTTGGGTCTTTAGCAGCAGCTTGGTCCGCAGCCGCAGGGTTTCTTGGCTTGGATGTCCAAGCTTGTGATGACTTCTTCAGCGGTCTGTCCATCTGGGAGCAACGCGGTCACCTTTGCATACAACGGATCGTTTGCGGCGGTCAACGCGTTGACATAGTGGGGCTTGGGGGTCAGAACGATGTCGTCCATCCCCGCATTGACCATCTGCTGACGCATCTGCTCGACCGGGATCGCGCCTGCGACGCATCCTGCCCATGCTTCGAGGATGGATTTCACTTCCGATGGCACTTCGCAGAGCAACGCGATGTCCGAGATCGCGACGCGACCACCCGGTTTGAGGACGCGGCTGATCTCGTCCCAGACCCGCTGCTTGTCCATCGACAGGTTCAGCACGCAGTTGGAGATGATCACATCGACCGAGCTGTCCGCGACGGGGAGATGCTCGATCTCCCCGAGACGGAACTCGACATTGTCGAGGCCGGTGGTTTTCTGGTAGTGACCGATGTTGGCGCGTGCTTTGTCGATCATCTGGGGCGTCATGTCGATCCCGATCGCTCGACCGGTTTTGCCCACCTTTGGTCCGGCGAGGAAGATGTCGAAACCGCCTCCCGACCCGAGATCGAGGATGGTTTCGCCTTCTTTAAGAGCGGCGATGACGGTTGGGTTGCCGCAGGAAAGCCCCATGTTCGCGTCGGCGGGGAGGGATTCGAGTTCTTCTCTCGTGTATCCGATTTTCTCCGCGAGTTCTCCCGCGTCGATGGTTTCGGTCACGCCGCAGGCACCGGCGCAGCAGTTGCCGTTGTTCTCGGCGATGCTCGCGTAGTCGGATCGGATCTGCTGACGGAGTTCTTCGGTGGTTTTCATGTCGTTGCTCCTTGTGTGTTGGAGGTTGTTTTTACGGAATCAGTCTGGACACAGCACCCCTCACGCTGCATCCGCGCCAGATCGAACGGCTCGATCTGATCAATATGTTTGAGTTTGACGATGTCGGTCTGGATCTGCTGGTCACTGAGCGCGTGCTGACGGACGAGTGTCAATGCATCACCGATCAGGGGCGTTGGAGTGGGGGGCGTCTGGTAGTGCACCCAGCGGCCTTCCTTTCGGCTCTCAAGCAACCCCGCGTTCCGCAATACTGCGAGGTGCTTGGAGATGGACGCGTTGGAGAGGTCGATCAGTTCGACGAGCTGGCAGACGCAGCGTTCTTGGTCCAGGCACGCCGCGAGCAAGCGGAGGCGGTTGGGATCGGAGAGTGCGTGGGTGATGGTGGTGAATGGGTTCATTTGATTTCTCATTTAACTAAATGAGAAAATAAGATAAATATTCCCAAGGGACAAGCTCGCAATACGAGTAATTCGATATTTTATTTAGATATATCGATACTTGATATATTCAAGAGCGTACAATCTACCGAAGACGGAACCCAGAGGTGTACACATGCTGACATTGAAACAAGACCATTCCGAACTCGTCGTCCTCTCGGTGCTCGCCGAGGGTCCTTCGTACGGATACGCGATCGGCAAGAGCATCGGGGCTCGCTCCGAAGGGCACTTCAAGCTCTCCGCATCGGGGATGTACCCGCTGTTGACCAAACTCGAAAAGAACGGGTTGGTTTCGACGAGCTGGGAGGAAGTGAAAGCCGCGACCGCTGATCCTGAATCTACCGGCCGCCGGCGCAAGTGGTACACACTGAGCGACAAGGGGCGCAAGCAACTCGCAAAGCGGATCGAGCACCATCGTCAGGTGCAATCGATTCTTGATGGGTTTGTGCTTCAGATCGAGAACCAATCTGAAAGCCAACTTGAGAATGGGCTCGCGGGCTGATGTCCAAACTTAACGATTCCAACTTGAGATCAAACACACGGTCGAAGCGGGCGATGGTCACGCCATCGAATCGTGACTCGATCGCTTCGTGGTTGGATGTGTTGACTTCGATGCTCTCGCTCCCTGAAGGGCAGCGCGAGCAGGTCCGCGATGAACTCGAAGACCACCTGCGTTCGCGGGTTGATGATTTATTGATTACCGGCACACCGGAACCTGAAGCGATCCGCATCGCGGTCGCGGAGCTCGGAGAAACCGCCGAGCTTGCCAAACTGATTTCACACGCTCACACGCGAGCCAATCCAAGGAGACGAATGATGAACATTGCACTGATTACAGCGGCAATCGCGGGAATGTCGATTGGGGGGATCTCATGGAACAACGCCGGGGGGACGGGGTTGGTGATGCCAAGCTCCGAAGGCGTAGTGTTGGCGGCTGAGTCCACAGAACGGGAAACCGCCGACGATCGAGTGCAGACCTTCGATATCGAGAACAGTTCGATGAAGACGATTCTCACCGAGATCGCTCTCAAGTTTGATCGTGAACTCCAGCTGAGCCGAGATGCGAGGGGGGGGAACTTAGCGGGTTATCTGCGCAGTCCTCACCTGTCGTCATTCAACGGGGAATACACCTTCGATGCTGCACTTGCTGCGTTCAGGAACAATTTTTCGGAAGATGCCTACAACTACAACCTGATCATCACGGATTCGACGATGTTCATCGAATCATACGATGAGTTCCAGAAAGGACGGATCGAGACGCAGGTCCATGCCGGGCCAAGTTGGATGGATACCGATGAGATTGCGCAGTACTCGCACTCTTTGCGGAGCTTGTTGTCAGTGAAGCACGATCTTGAGTTCGCATCGATCGAAGTCATTGGCGATGCGATTGTGGTCGCCGCGCCTCCGAACATTCAGGTCGAAGTGGTCAAGATGATGCGTGAACTCGAAACCATCGCGATGCAGCGTCAGGAAGAACAAGCCGACCAGCGAGAGCGGGCACGACAGCGTGCGATCGCGATGCGAGCCGAACGGTCGCAGGAGTTCCGCGAAAACCAAGATCGGATGGCTGCGGAGTTCGATCGGACGATCATGAACTTGCAAGATGAGTTTGATTCAGCGCGATCAGCACTGCTCGTGAGCAAAGCGAAAATGCGGATGATTGAAAACGAGATGAACAGAGATCCATTTGCTCATAAAAAAGAAGGGTGGGATGAATCTGAAGAAAAAGCACAGATTCTTGAACTCCAGTCGGCATACGACGAGGCTCAACTCGAACTCGAGGAGAGTGAGGACCGGTACAACTACCTCCGGAGCCGACTTCTGGACTCCCAATATGCTCAGCTCTTCAAGGGACTCGAATAAGCACCCCTATATCGTGTCTGATCGCCGCCTTCGCTGCACAGTCATACCATCCTTGGTATGATCCGTGCACCGGAGGCGTTTTTTCTATGATCTGCCCATTCTGCAGCCACAACCAGGACAAGGTCATCGACTCACGCTCGAGCGAGGGTGGGGAGGTCATCCGTCGTCGTCGGCACTGCCTCAAATGCGACCGGCGCTTCACCACCTACGAGCGCGTCGAGCCCGCGGGCCGGCTCATGGTCGTCAAGAAGGACGGCTCCCGCGTCGCGTTCAGCTCCGACAACATCATCCGCGGCATCGCCAACGCGTGCGGCAAGCGACCCATCTCCGAAGATGTGAAACAACACCTCGCCAAACTCGTCGAAGAAGAACTCCACGCCGAGTTTGAGCGTGAGGTCCCGACCATCCTGATCGGTGAGCGGGTCATGACCAAGCTCCGTGATGTTGATAAAATCGCGTACATCCGCTTCGCGACCGAGCACCTGCAGCTCTCGACACTCGAAGACCTGCAACGCGAGCTTGATGATCTGTCGTCACGGCCAACAGAGAGCGTGGCGCAGACGACGCTCTTTACATCGGGCCGAGGAAAGAACTAGAACCGCAGCAGCTACTTCGAGCTTGAATCGTCCAAGATGGAAACATCGGGCTTGGTTTCGTCAAGCTTGATATCGTTGGGTTTGGGCGGGATGTATTTGGAGAACTGCACGCGTTGTCGCGAGGCGTCCTCGACTTGCAGCACGGCGAGTTTGGCCATCGCGATGAGTTCGCCGCGGTCGTGGATATCGAGTTTGTCACCGATGTTGTCGCGGTGGTTGTCCACGGTTGATACAGACCTACAGAGTTGTTTGGCGATGTCCTTGGCGCGGAGTCCTTGACCCATGAGGGCGAGGACTTCGAGTTCTCGGTTGGTGAGGACATCGAGCTTGCCAAGGTCGTTGAAGTTCGCGTGGATGACCATCTCGTTGGTTCGTGTCGAGCTTGCGTAGTCGTATTCTCTGGAGGTGATGGATTCGACGGTGATCAGTACATAGCTCACCGGCTTTCCGTCGACGATGGCTTTGACGGGGCGGATAAGTGTGCGGAGTCTGTAGCCGCCGAGGATTTCGAGGAAGGTGATGCGGTGGCCGGTCTCGATCGAGAGCTTGGCCACTTTGTATCGTTCGTGCGCCCAGTTCTCGGGTGCGAAGTCGTAGAGGGTTGTGCCGAGGAGGTCGTCGATGGATGCTTGCTGGAATCCCCTCGCCGCAACATCGTTGGCGCACACAATGGTGCCATTGACATCCCAGATCATGATCGAGACGGCGTACATCCCGTGGAGGAGTTCGGTAAAGAGCAGGTCAGTCGAGAGCCCCTTGATCATCCTGAGTTTGGGGAACTCTGCGTGAAGATCAGTGTCTTGCGGTGGTTGGTCCGAATCCATCATATATCTCTCAGAAAAATCATTTCCAAGTATACACAATATCCCGGGTCTGTGTGGATCTGTGGGGTGTTGTTCAGCTGAGCTTGGGTCGGTCCGAGTCTTTCCGGAACGAGATGTTGGTCCGGGTCGCATCGCTGACTTCCAGCGCCGCCTCGCGAGCCAGTCCGACGAGTTCGATTCGATCGGTGATCCCGAGCTTGTCTCCGATGCGTTCGCGGTGACGATCAATCGTGGACACCGAACGATGAAGCATCTCGGCGATCTGTTTTTGTCGGTGCCCTTGTCCCATGAGCGCGAGGACTTCGAGCTCGCGGGGTGTGAGGACCGACAAGCGTCCGAGATCGATCACATCCGCATCAATCAGATCCTCAGGATCACGGGTCGAGCGCAGCCAGCGGAGTTTGAGCGGAGTTACTGTCTCGACGGTGATGAGCAGGACCGTACCGAACGGCGATTCATGACCCAGCTTGATCGGGCTCATGGTTGAACTGAGCTTACTCCCACCAAGAATCTCAAGCACCGTCAGCGGGCGATCACGCTCAACTGCGAGTTCCATGTACTTGATTCGTTCGAGCGCCCAAGGCTTCGGAGTCAACTCGGTCAGGTTGCGTGAGATCACCGAGTCGGGTGTGTAACCAGGGAATGCGTTTGATGCGATCCGATTGGCAAAGAGCACTTTGCCTTCAGGTGAACACACCAGGATTGAAGTGGTATGGAAGCCGTTGACCAAGCATTCAAGGAACAGCTTGGATGACCGCTCGTTAAAGCTGAACGAATGCGCCGTGTCCGAAGACTCGTGAGGCGGATCGACCCGCGACCGAGAACCGTCCGGGGTATTTGAAAAAGACCCGTTGATCACGAGTGTGTCCCTTGCAAAATCGGGATCGCCAAATCCCGCCCACCCACATGTCCAGTGCAGACCAACAAACGGAGGCTGATCCGGTATAGACTATACAGGCCGTTGAGGCTGCGGGTATCGGTAAAATCAACCATTCGGAGAAACCAATGGGCTCCAAAGAATTCTCGACTCCAGAACTTTGCTTCGCTGATCTTCAAGACATGGGGATCATCAAAGATGGAATGATGTGTATGGTCGGAGGCTTCGGACTCTGCGGCATCCCTGAACAACTCATCATGGCACTCCGCCAGACGGGTGTCAAAGACCTTACATGCGTGTCCAATAACGCGGGCGTCGACGATTGGGGACTCGGTTTGCTCCTTGAAACAAAGCAGATCAAGAAAATGATCTCTTCGTATGTCGGTGAAAATGAAGAGTTTGCACGCCAGTTCCTTTCCGGCGAACTCGAAGTCGAGTTCAACCCCCAAGGCACACTCGCTGAGCGCGTCCGCGCCGGGGGCGCAGGAATACCCGCGTTCTATACCGCGACCGGTGTCGGTACCCAGGTCGCCGAAGGAAAGGAAACTCGCGTCTTCGCGTCCCCCAACGGCGGACAAGAACGGGACTTCATTATGGAGACCGGTCTGTTTGGTGATCTCGCACTTGTCAAAGCGGCAAAGGCGGATCGGTTCGGAAATCTTATCTTCCACGCGACCGCGCGGAACTTTAATCCGGAGATGGCAACCGCCGCACGCTTCACGATCGCGGAGGTGGACGAGGTCGTCGAGACGGGTGTGTTTGATCCTGATGAGATTCATCTCTCGGGTGTGTATGTCGATCGGGTCGTGCAGACGGTGTCGGAGAAACGCATCGAGCAGCGCACAGTGAGCGCTGGTTGAACGAACGCCAGTTGAACGAGGGGTTAGTTATGAATGAAAGCAACGAAGCGAAGACCAAGCCTGAAACCAAGGCGTGGTACCTCCGTCCCAAATCAATCATCGCGGCGATCGCTGCGGTCGTGTTTTTGATTCTGATCTTTCAGAACTGGGACTCGGTCTCGGTCCGGATTCTTTTCTGGACGCAATCTGTCCCTGCATCATTGATGTATGTGTTCTTTGCGATCGCGGGTTTCGTTGCTGCACGGATCACCCACAAGACCCGGCCGAGGGCGACCGGGTCTGTGAGCAAGTGATCCAAGATCCGTCGGCGTTGTAGGACAACGGATCAAACCCTACCGACGCCGGCGCATTCCGAGGAGTGAGCCTGTCGCGAGAAGGCCCAGTGTGCCGGGTGTCGGAGTGATGACGACATTGTCCATGAGTCCAGCGAACGCGGTGTAGGTGCCGTCGCTGTATCGTGCGGAGAGTTGGAGCGAGTCGAACGCGACGCCGTCGATCGAGAGTGATCGTCCGACAAGATTATCACGCCCACCCAGATCCGAGAGCATGTAGGAATCACTCGCGACGAGCGTGCCATCAAGCGTCGCATCGAGCGAGAGGGTGATCCCGCTCCAGGGACCATTCTCGAAGAACAGCAAGTCCATTGAGGCGTAGCTCTCGACCTGTCCGGTTGTCATATGGAATGAGGACAATATATTGATCGAGAGGTTATCGCCTGCAATGTAAGTGCTGCCGAAAGAGAGTGCGTTGGTTCCGCTGAGCGCGTCTGGGAAATCGTTGATCGCGAGGGTTGCGTTCTCGACAATGAACTGTCTGCCGTACTCGCCCGCGACGAAGTGTGAACCGTCGGGGTTGATTCCAGCGACATCATTGAGTGCGGAGAAAGTGATCCCGCCGTCGGTGAAGCTTTCGCCCGCGAATCCTTCCGTCATGGATTCAAATCCTGTGACGCCTGCGAGTGACGAGCCGGCGATGGTTGCGATGGTGAGTGTCTGGAGCAGTAGCGTGTTCTTTTTCATGGTATTTCTCTCTTGGGAATGGGAATTGGGGGTGGGGGGTGGAAGAAACGGGGCCGAGCGTTGGCTCGACCCACTTGTGTGTTTACTTCGAAACAATCAGGATCGACGGCGACGAGCGGCGGCCATCCCGCCGAACATCAATGCTGCGAGCGAACCGGGCGCTGGAACAAACCCTTCGATGACAAACGCGGAGGTCGATCCGTCGTGGAGGAGTCCGTATCCGACGATGTCGCCGTTATTGTTGACACCGGTCGCTTCGATGAGCAGCTCAAACATCGAGTCTTCTTCGAGCAGGTCGTTGAGATCAAACATCTCCCCGGCTTTCCATGCCCACGCGCGGGAGTCGAGCCCGGAGTGCGTCCCGTCCCATGAGTATCCGACGATCATGCCCGAGTCATTGACATCGTTCGCTTCCGAGATGTTGAGCCCGTCGAGTGAACCCAGCAGCATCGGATCGCTGGGTTGTCCGAGAAGATCGCTCGTAAAGATCGCCGCTTGCCACGCGCCTCCATTGCCGAAGTTGGTGTGCCCGACGCTCATGCCGTTGTTGTTGATCGCGGTTGCGATTGAGAAGGTAAATCCTGCGGGACCGAGATCACGCGTGTCAAACCCGCCGCGTCCGTCTGGGGTGGAGATGCTCGCGGTGTCCGGGTCGCCGAAGAAGAAGGAGTGCCCGACCATGACGCCGTCGTTGTTGACGCCGCGGTTTGAGCCGCCCTGGTACAGGGTGCCCGCGACCTGATAGCCTTCGGATCCCCACACGAACCCCTTGCCGAATCCGGGGTTGATCGCGGCACTGCCAACCACGGTCCCGTTGTCGTTGATGTCACGAGCGGCGCTCGAACCAACCGCATTCATGTCCGCGCCCAGGTCGGTCGTGCGAGTTCCATCCCAGAGTGTTGCGGTGCGGGAGCCCATGCTGTTCTCGGAGTACCCAACGACCTGTCCGTTGTTGTTGATCGCGTACGCGAGCGAAAGGTTGTAGCCGGCTGCATGCGCGAGCGTGGTCGCGGTGCCGTTGGAGTCCCAGAGTGTGGATGAGATTGAAATCCCGCTGTTGGACTGACCAACGACCTGTCCCCAGTCGTTGATGTCGTACGCGATGGACTCGCCATTGGCTGGTCCGCGGAGTGCATTGACCGGCTGAGCGGAAGCAAGAGCGGTCATACTCATCATGCACAGTCCGATTGAGAGTTGGGTGGTGGTTTTCATGGAAAGTCTCCTGTTTGAGTCGTGGTTGATTCTCTTGCTTGGTATTGAGTGTCCTCGGCCCGAGTTTCGCGTCTGGAGATTCAGGTTTCTTGAGAACTTTCCCAATGTATCTAAATCTGACTTGAAATCAACCCTCAAATCAGTTAATCTCGAAAAAATCTGAACTTTCCGCCCATTCACCTTTCTAGAGATACGGAAACCCCGGATTCGAGTTTCATGAAGCCACGCATCTTTACAAGCCCGCACGAAGCTTTTCGGAGCACAACCGCCTTAGAAGGCGGTATTGTGCATGTCATGCCATCTGATTCCTTGATGAACTTGAAAGCACCCGCGGCCCCACTGACCGCAACCCAGCGGGCGCGGTGCGAGCGCGTAGCGTCCAGACTCCACGCGGACCTCTCCGAGCTGGTGAATCTCCTCCCAGACCACGCCCAGGGCGGTTCGGGCATGTCGCGACATCTCGGGATTGTTCGGAACACCTGCCAGCGGGTGATCCAAGCGATCGCGGACCACGAACCCACCATCGAGACGCTGATCAAAATGCCTGGGACCAAAGGGCTCCGCTTGATGCTCAAAGCGATGGCGAAAGACGGTATTGATCAAAACAAAATCGAGATCGCACAAGCGGGCGTCGATCAGTTCGACGGGCTCATCCGCGACTACGGCGGGTCCCACTCCAAACTCAGCGCCCGGATCACCGCGCTGGATGCGAACCAGCAGCCGCTCGAACTCGCTTCGCTTCAGGCGCGGCAGGCGCTGTATAAGGCAGCCGTGGGAATTACTGGACGCGCGGCCCAGTCCACCATCTCGCTCTACGCGTTCCGACAATCACCTGAAGACACCGATGTCCTCCAACGCGCCATCGCGACGGGATTGATCCAAACCACGGTGATTCCAGGGGGGATGCCCGTCGTGATCTCCAACGGCAGCACGCTCCGCTGGGACGACGATCTCGAACACGCACTCAAAAACCTCGACGATTCGGACGCGCAGGGGACCACACCCGACGCGCTCCTCCAAGAGTTCTGTTCGCAACCACTCCCAACCGTGACTTCGCGAGGCACGCAAGAGAGCACGATCCGCGTGATCGATCCGCAGAGTCTGGATCATCCCCAGACCTTTGATGTCGTCAGCGCGGCGCGTTCCAACCATCCGTTTATTGACCCGCAAGGGATGCCGATCTTCAACGAGATATGGTCGCTCGCGAACTGTCCTTCCAAGAAACTGATCTTCGACATCTATATCCATGAGGACATGGAACGGATGTTCCGCCCATCAGTTGATGCGCAGCAATGGAATCCGAACCTCTCCGCGCCAGGTGGGGATAAGTGGGTGCTCCGGTACCCGCAGGTCCCGACGCTCGAACTGCTCGGGAGGGGGATCGGGAATGCGGCGACGGCTGGGTATTCCCGGCACGCGCAGCTCACCAAGGTGTTCTTTGAGCGGATCGGATGGAACCCATCGGAGTTCTTCGGACTCCGCTGTGAGGTCGATTTCCCGATCTGGCGCGGCGGATACTGCATCAAGTTCGTGCCGGTCCAGAATCCGATCGGTTGAGCACGCATCGCGGTTTTTGCGCCAAAATCAGGATATCAAAGAATCATCCTGCGATTCAGTCTCAATAGGCGAACCCTCTGTGCTATACTCATGTACGCATCTGATGCAGGAGTCCATAGTGCTGAACATCCCAGACCAACCCAATCTCGAACTCGCGGCGACCGCTGTTGAACCCAGCGAGTCCATCCCGTTGAGCCGACTCGCGCGAGGGCAGAGCGGACGGGTTCGCATCCAAGGCACCTCGACGGAAGTCAAGATGCTCCGCGCGATGGGTCTTCGTCCCAACGCGTCGGTGACGATGTGCCGATTTGGTGAGCCTTGCATCGTGTCGCTTTCGGGCGCGTGTGGTGGTGGGTGCCGCATCGGTCTCGCGAAAGAAATCGCGGGTCGCGTGATGGTCGATCCAGACTCCCCGATCAACGGCTAATCATCATGAGCAGCGTCGATACCCCTCCAGTTGTCGGCGGTCGCACCATCGCACTCCTTGGGAATCCGAATGTCGGGAAGACGACGCTCTTCAACCGTCTCGTCGGACTCCGCGCCAAAACTTCAAACTTCCCAGGCACCACACAAGAAGCACGCCACGCGTACTACGACGGCTCGGTGCTGATCGATCTCCCGGGTATTTATTCGCTCAAGCTCGACATGTCCGAGTCGGAAGTTTGCAGGCAGACCTTGCACGGCGATCTCGCGCCGATCGGGGTCAAACCAGACATCCCCGACGCGATCCTCGTTGTGATCGATGCGACGAACCTGATGCGTAACCTCACGATCGTCGCTGAAGCGATCGACCAACGGCTCCCGATGGTCGTCGCGGTCAACATGATGGACGCCGCGAAGCGCCGCGGGATCGGGATTGATCTTGAACGACTCAGCGAGTGCCTCGGATGCACGGTGGTCGGATGCTCCGCAAAGACCGGCGACGGCGTCGATGACCTCATGTCCGCGATCCACCACGCGAAGATCCCCAACCGCAGCGCGCCGACGGATATTGATGCGATCGAAGCGTGGAGCGATGACATTTATTCGCTCGTCGCCGCGGCTCGGGAAACACCGATCAATGATCGGCTGACCGACCGTCTCGATCGCGCGTTCACGCATCCGCTGCTGGGTGTGCTGACCTTCGCGATCATCATGACGGGATTGTTCTGGGTGATTTTCAAACTCGCCGCGATCCCGATGGACCTGATTGATGCGTGGTTTGGAACCTTCGGCGGATGGGTCGGTGGGATGCTCCCCGAAGGACCGATCAGCGGCTTGCTCGTCGATGGGATCATCGCGGGTGTTGGCGGGACGGTGATCTTCCTGCCTCAGATCGTCCTGTTGTTTTTCTTGCTCGCGCTGCTTGAGGGGACTGGATACCTCGCTCGCGCTGCGTTTGTGATTGATCGTGTGCTCCGTCCGTTTGGACTGAGCGGGCACGCGTTTGTGCCGTTGCTGTCGAGCCACGCGTGCGCGATCCCTGGGATCATGGCGGCGCGTGCGGTCCCCGATCCCAAAGACCGGCTCGCGACGATTCTGGTCGCGCCGTTCATGAGTTGCACCGCTCGCATTCCGGTGTATGTGTTGTTGACGGTGATTCTGTTTCCGGAATCGCCGGGGATGCAAGCGATCGCGTTCACCTCGTGCTATGTCATCGGTGTCGTCGCGGCGTTGTTCAGCTCGTTCCTCGTGCGACGGACGATCCTCAAAGGCCCATCAAGACCGATGGCGATGGAACTCCCGAGCTACCGATTGCCCGATCTCAAAGCCGCGTTCCTGTTGACCTACGACCGCGCGATGATGTTCCTCCGCAAAGCGGGGACGCTGATCGTCGCGATCTCGATCGTGCTGTGGTGGCTCGGCGCGTACCCACACGCGGCGACGCCTCAAGAGTCGATTGATCTCCGTCAACAAGCGGTGCTGAGCAGCGACACCGGTACCATCGAATCACTCGAAACCCAAGCGGACATGATCGAGGCGCAGAACGCATCGGCCAAGTCGTTCCTCGGACGCATCGGCGGTGCTGTTCAACCAGTCTTCGAACCGTTGGGATACGACCGCAAGCTGACCATCGGCGTCCTCGCAAGCTTCGCGGCTCGCGAAGTGTTCGTCTCGACGATGGCGGTGCAGGTCGTGGGGACCGACGACACCGAGGATGACTCAGTGCTCGCATCTATCGCAAACGCCAAACGCGACGACGGCACGCCGGTCTTCACCCGAGCGACAAGCTGGTCGCTGCTGGTGTACTACATCCTCGCGATGCTGTGCCTGCCGACAGTCGTCGTAACCGCGAAAGAAGCGGGGGGCTGGCGCTGGGCATGGCTCCAACTCGGTTGGATGACCCTGCTCGCGTACTCCGGCGCATTGATCGTGTACCAATCGGTTTCGATGTTCTCGTAGGACTATGGTGAACCATGCCTGTAGATGATTGGCAGTTCTGGGTGGTGACGGCGGTGGGGGTGATCGCCGCGCTGTGGTTGGTGCGATTGGTGCTTCCCAAGAAGAAAAGAGGCACGCGTGCATCGCTGACGGTGGGGGGGAAACCAGTGGGGAAACCGGTCGGAAAATCGTCCGGAAAGCCAAAGAACGATTGTAACTGCGGCTAACCAGTCCGAGTCCTATACTGGACCATGCCACTCACACGCGATGAAATCACCAAACGGGCCGCTCAAGAACTCAAAGACGGGTATGTCGTCAACCTCGGGATCGGAATGCCGACGCTGGTTGCCAACTACATCCCCGACGGCATGGAAGTCTGGCTGCAGTCTGAGAACGGACTCCTCGGGATCGGACCCTTCCCAACAGAAGACAAGGTCGATCCCGATCTCATCAACGCCGGCAAGCAGACCATCACCACCCTCCCCGGCTCGTCCTTCTTCTCAAGCTCCCAATCCTTCGGCATGATCCGAGGCGGACACATCGACATGTGCATCCTCGGCGCGATGCAGATCTCCGAGAAGGGCGACATCGCCAACTGGATGATCCCAGGCAAGATGATCAAAGGCATGGGCGG
The DNA here is from genome assembly GCA_963976955.1 of uncultured Phycisphaerales bacterium. GTDB lineage: Bacteria > Planctomycetota > Phycisphaerae > Phycisphaerales > UBA1924 > UBA1924. The sequence goes on from CAXBMD010000001.1 coordinate 746,354, forward strand.
CGCAATGGACCTCGTCGCGGGTGTCAAGAAGGTCGTCGTCACGATGGAACACTGCAACAAGAAGGGCGACGCGAAGATCCTCAAAGAATGCAACCTGCCACTGACGGGTCGTGCGTGCATCGACATGATCATCACCGACCTGTGCGTGCTCACCATGAACCACGATCGCGGACTCTTCGAACTCACCGAACTCGCCCCCGGCGTGTCGGTCGAGGAAGTGGTCGAGAAAACCGAAGCCGAGATCATTGTCGTCGGCACCCCAGCAACGGTCACGCTCTAAAAACGCCCATAATTTCGTCAGAATCGAGTGGCAATCCCGGGTATCTGAGGTAAATTCCCCTTACACACTTTCGTGAGGAGAGAGCATATGTTGTCAGTTCGCTTGAACACCCTAATTGTTTCCTGTCTCGCTGGATCAGCGATCGCAGGTACCCCAAGTCTCATCATCAACGGCTCATTCGAAGAGTCTTCCCTCAACCCCGGCGGCAGCTGGAGCGTGTTGGGCGGGGGCAATACTTCGATCAATGGCTGGATCACCATCGGTGGTGGAATCGATTACTTCGGGACCATCCTGAACGCATCGGACGGGATCCACAGCATCGATATCAACAACCTGAACTCAGGCGGCGGGATTGCCCAGACCTTCGAAACCCAGATCGGGTGGATCTACACGGTCACCTTCGATATGTCCGCCAATATGTCGGGTGGACCAGTTGAGAAGATCATGAATGTATCTGCAGCGGGATCGGGTGAAGACTTTGTCTTTGACTATGTCGCGACCGGGGCGACGCCGCAGAACCCGATGTGGGAAAGCCACGAGTGGACCTTCACCGCGACGAGCACCTCAAGCACGCTCCAGTTCATGGGTGTTTCGGGCGGGGTCTATGGCGCGGCGCTCGACAATGTGTATGTCACCGGCGAAGTTCCAGCACCATCAGCACTCGGTCTGATCGGTCTCGCGGGCCTCATGGGCACGCGCCGCCGGCGCTGAGCGTATCTCAAGAGTTTTACCCAGATCAAAGCGGCACACACAATGGTGTGTGCTGTTTTCTAGGGATTTCCACCGGAATTCACGCGGCTGGTTCTCTTGCGCGATCTGATCCCGCATGCGTATAGAAAGTATGGTATATTGCGACCACACACTTGGAGGTCGTCTATGCCTTTCTATGAAGTTGTTGGACAAGATCACCGGACCCGTTCCAGCCGCACGCTCGACATCAGCGCGAGCAGCGCGGATGACGCCGCGTTTACTGCGGTGGATTTTGGATTGATCGAAGTGAAGGTCAACCAGCTGACCGACCGTGAACTGTTGCACAAAGACCTCGCCTGTTTCTTGTACGCCGATCCGATGGCGACCAAGCGCGTGCACGCGATCCCGGTCAACGCGAACTTCCCCGCATCCGCGTTGCTCGATCACCCGATCCTCACCATCAGCGCGGGCGTCCTGCTCGGTCTTGCAAGCTTCCGGGTGATGGAGCTCCTCGCGACCCGCGTCTTCACGGTGCTCTTCTAACAACTCAATCCCATCCAAAACACACAACGCCGCATCATCATGCGGCGTTGTTGTTTATTGAGTTCAGATCGGATCGTTAAGGTTCGTCATCCGGATCCGGCGCGTCAGGCAGGTCTTCGACAGCAGCTTCGATATCAGTCTCATTCGCATCAATCGAGTCGTCTTCGATTTCACCAAGAGCGATCCCGATCGCCCGCGCGATCTCATCGGACAGATCGATCTCGTGCGGAGTCTGCGTGACGCCGACTTCATCCGCTTTCGCTTTGGCGTTCGCGATCAGTGTGCGGAGCTCGTCATCGGAAACCTTGTCCGCGGATTTGAGGGCGGTGATCGTGCGGCCATTCTGGTCGAGCTTCATATTCAGCTTGATGTCGTCCTTGTCCGGCGTATTGGTGATGACCGGAGCCAGAACTTCATTCACCGAGTTTGGCGGGAGCAGTTCTTCGAAGAGCCCCTGTGTGTACCGCGCCAGTTCGACTCGCGCTTGGGCTTGTTCTTCCGCTGGGAGACCGGACTTGGAGAAGTACAGTTGATCGAGTCCGATGACCAGAGCGGCGGGGATGACCGGCGAGTGCATCAACTCGTCTGCGATGGTCCCAAACTCCGCCCATTCGACTTCGCCTTCAACAAACCGTTCCATCAGATTGTCAACATGCGCCATGATTTCCGCGTGTTCAACCGGATCGATCTTTGCTTGAGCGAGCATTTTGTCGATTCCTGAAGTGGTTGCATCCGCGGTCCAGGTCCGAGCGTTGGACACCACGAAGTAGGTCCCGACCCCCGCGAGGATCAGGAAGATGAGGATGACCACGCCGCAACCGATGAGCAGGTTTCCGCGTCGGCGGGGCAATGTCATGCGTGTGGCGCGTGTTGAGTGCGGATGTTTCGTCTTTGTGAGGTTCATAGGTGTTCCTTGTGCGTGCGTCGGGCATCTTATTGGGAATGCGCATCCCTTGATTTCATGGATCAGATCATGTCAAGATCAACCTCAAATGCAGAAATCAGACCGAGTGTACCATATCCTCTGTGGGGACAATTCACCACACTCTCGCATGGAGATAAATCATGGCAAACTACAAAGTCGAAGATGTTGAAGGAATCGGTCCAACCTACGGCGAAAAGCTCCGTGGAATCGGGATCAACGACACCGATGCACTCCTCGAAGCATGCAAAACCAAATCACAACGCACCGCACTCGCTGAGAAAGCCGACATCTCCGAGACCCACATCCTCAAGTGGGCCAACATGGTTGATCTGTACCGCATCTCGGGCGTCGGTTCCGAGTTCTCCGAACTCCTCGAAGCGTCCGGCGTGGACACCGTTCCTGAGCTGGCGCAGCGCAACGCCGCGAACCTTGCTGAGAAAATGGTCGAGGTCAACGACGCGAAGAAGCTCTGCCGTCGGACCCCAACCGGTGCGGATGTCGAGAAGTGGGTCGCAGAAGCAAAGACCCTGCCTCGTGCGCTTGAGTACTAAGCGGTTGCAACCCGTTGAATGACTACGATCCCGGAGCATCCCTCCGGGATTTTTCATTGGAGCCCTCATGTCTGCATCCTCATCTACATCAAACTGGTTCGACGCGCACCTTGATCTCGCGTACCTCGCAGAGAACGGTCGCGACCTGCACGCGGACCTCCGTTCGTGCCGAGGTCGGTACCAACCCGCGAGTGTGACGCTCCCGAGCATGGTCGCTGGTGGTGTCCGCAACTGTCTCGCGACGATCTTCACCGAAGGCGTCGATCCACGCAAAGCGGACGAAGAGACCGGCGCGTTCACCTATCCGTTCGGAGACGCGAACGCCGCGTACCATGCGGGGATGCGCCAACTGTTGCTCTACAACGCGTGGCGCGATGCGGGCGTGATCACACAAATGCCAAGGCGCGGGCACGGCCCAATCGAGCAACCTTCGCCAGAATCCCCACTCGAAGGCGGCCCGATCAACATGGGGATCCTCGTCGAGTGCGCCGATCCGATCACCGATCCCGACGAACTGGACATGTGGGTCGAGCGCGGCGTCGTCGCGATCGGGATGGCATGGTGGCACCAATCCAGATACGCAGGTGGCAACGGCACCGATCACACCCGATCAGGCAACGGCTTGACCGATCTCGGTCGCGCCCTCGTCGAACGCATGGATCACCTCGATGTCGTCCACGACCTCTCGCACCTCTCCCAGCGCAGCGTTCACGACCTGCTCTCGATGACCGACCGTGCGGTGATCGCGTCGCATTCGAACTGCCGGGAGTTGATGGGTGATCCGAACTCGCCACAGAACCAAAGGCACCAGAGCGACGAGACCATCGCCGAGATCGCCAATCGTGGGGGGGTCATCGGGATCAACCTGCTCTCCTCGTTCCTCCAGCCCGGACTCCGCGATAAAGACCGCGCGTCGATGGAATGGGTCGTCCGTCACATCGAGCACATCTGCGAAATCGCGGGGAACACGACTTCGGTCGGACTCGGTTCAGACATGGACGGCGGATTCGGAGCCGACGAACTCCCTCAAGGCATCAACACCCCGAGCGATCTTGCATTGATCGGTGAAGCCCTCCGCAATCATGGATGGAGCGATACCGACATCGCGGGATTCACCCACCAGAACTGGTTGCGATTCTGGGGCTGGAACGATTAAATAATTCGGCCTTCTGAAGCCGCTCTTCGTGCGGCGATGGTGTCGAGCGGATGCCCGCATTCCGGACAGATGACCGGAGGCATCAGTCCAGCGATGTTGTACCCACAAAAATAGCAGTTGCCTTCGATGTCCGCCGCTCTCGGGGTTGCGTCGAGCATCGCGTCCCAGATGACGATAATCGCGGCGCGAGCGAGTGCTTCGTCGCCTTTGACGAGGGTAATCGCGTACCGGTCGCTGGATTTGAGTGGGTTTTCGATGATCTGTGCGGTGATGCCGCGGAGGTCGAGCCCGTAGATGATCTGGGCCGCGTGGGAGGTCGAAGGCGCGGTCGTCAGGATGATCGTGTTGGGATCGGTCGGCATGGAGGGACAATAGGGGATAGTGTTGACCCATGTCCAAGTCCTATTCACACATCCCGGTCCTCGCTCAAGAGGTTGTTGAGTACTTGCAACCCCAGTTGGGGCAAGTGTTTGTGGACTGCACCGCTGGATTGGGTGGTCATGCGTGCCTGATCGCTCCCGCGATCGGTCCGACCGGAACCATCGTCCTCAACGACATGGACGCCGGGAATCTGGCGCGTGCGGAGGAATCTGCTCGGATTGCGATGTCTCCCGAGGACCCGAAAGCCGCGAATGTCGTCGCGATTCAGGGGAACTTTGCTCAGCTCCCTCAAGAACTCGTCAAACGCGGGATTCAAGCGGACATGGTGCTCGCGGACTTGGGATTTGCGAGCACGCAGGTCGATGATCCGGAGCGAGGGCTGAGTTTCCGTCATTCAGGACCATTGGACATGCGTCTGGACCGGTCCTCACCGATTGACGCCGCGGAGCTTGTGAACACGCTCCCGGAGAAGGAAATCGGGGATCTGATCAAGCAGTTCGGGGAAGAGAAGCACGGCAGGCGCATCGCACGAAAGATTGTTGAAGTACGGGCACTTGCGCCGATAGAAACGACTGATCAGCTTGCCGATCTTATCCGTTCGGCCGTCCCGTACCCCAAAGGACCCCGCAGCCCCATCCATCCCGCGACACGCACCTTCCAGGCGCTTCGGATCGCGGTCAACGATGAGCTGGGTTCACTCGGACTTCTTCTCCGCTCGATTGGTTTCGGAGCGAAGAAAGTCCAATCGGGAGACACGGGTTGGCTGAGTCCCGGCGCACGGATCGCGATCATCGCGTTCCATTCGCTCGAGGATCGTCCGGTCAAGCAATCGTTCGCCCGTCTGGGTGACGAGGGGCTCGTCGAGCTGATCACACGCAAGCCCGTCGGGGCAAGCGAGCAAGAGATCGGGATGAATCCGAGATCGCGCTCCGCGAAAATGCGTGTGTGTCGGGTGCTCGATTCAACGATCGGGTAATCCAGTTCGGAGCGCGAAGGAATGCGTTCTGTTTCACAAGTCACTTTTTTAAGCAGGCACCTTTGCATGCGCAGCGCCAAGGAATCGGCCGTGACCAGAGAAAGCAAACTCGCACTCATTCTGAGCTTCGTCCTGATCCTTGTGGTCGGGGTGCTTGTCAGTGACCACTTCTCCAAAGCGACCTCCATGGACCCAGACCAGCTGGACGCGCTCAACCGCCAGCCGCTCGTGCAGCTCCCGGGTGCAGAACGCAACCGCATCGAGAGCGCCATCGATCGCGTCATGCCCGACGAGAACCGGTTTGCAAGCATCGTTCCAAAGGACCCCGAGCCTGTCGTGATCGCCAATGGTTCGGGTCACACCGGGTCATTGCTCGATGAACTGTCCAACGGTCTCTCCAATGGTCTCAACAACAGCATGAACAACTTCAACGCGCCCGCGCTGGCCAATCCAGTCCAGATCACAAACTCTCAGATTGAAACCCAACCAGCAACCCGCCCGCTCGGTGCGGTCAACCACACGACCTACACCGTGCAGGAGGGCGATTCGCTGTACCGCATCGCTGCTGATGCGCTCGGTGATGGGAACCGCTGGACGGAAATCCAGCAGCTTAACGCGGACAAGGTCGGAAACAACGGCATCATCAATCCCGGGATGACCCTCAAACTCCCAAGCAACGCCCGTGTGTCTGCACCACAGCAACAAGCTCCGACCCGTTCGAGCACCGCTTCGAAGAAATCAGAAGCTTCGACCACCACCTACACCGTCGCCGCGGGCGATACCTTGGGTGAGATTTCGATGAAGCTCCTGGGGACCTCGCGTCGCATGAACGAGTTCGTGAAGCTCAACGGCCTCAAAGAAGCCGACGATATCCGTGTGGGCATGAAGCTCAAAGTCCCCGCCAAGTAAGCCGACCAGCCGGAGCCGATGATGTTTGTGAAGTTGATCGTGCTGATTCTGGCGCTCGGTTCAACCGGGGTAGGCGTGCTCTCCGTCCGCCAGGCTCGGCTCGAAACCTCAAACGAGATGACCCAGTCCCGTCTCCGCAGCCGAGAGCTGACGCAGCGGTCGATGGAACTGCGCGCACAGATCGCAGAGCGGATCACCCCCGACCAGATCCGCGCGATGCTTGGAGATCAGCTCAACAACTCGATGGTCAACCAGACGCACCACCGGATCGAACTGCTGGACCCAAGAGATCCAGAGCCAGCGATTGCTGCTGCAGACGAGACAACCGATGCGATTCCAGAAGAAGTCGCAGACCAACCCAACTTCTGGACACTCGACGACGGCACCCGCGTCATCGTGATCGATCCGGAGCACTAAACGCATGAGCACGATCAGCACAAACGGATTCAGTCCAGCACAAGAAGTCCGGTTCGGACGCATCATCCTCGTGGTCCGCGTTGCGGTGATCCTTGGATTGGTGCTTGTGCTGGCGCGCGTTGCCCAGCTGCAGATCGCTCCGAGCGAGCCACTGTCCGCGCATATCCAGCCCCGCGCGACCACGCACACCCTCGGCGCGACGCGAGGCGATCTTCTCGACCGGCGCGGTCGCGTCCTCGCGACCACCCGCATCGCGCGTCGCGTCATCATCGATCCAACCACGATCACCGCGAACCTCGATCAAGCGGTGGTGGGGCTTGCGGGGGCGTTGTCGGTTGACCCCGGCCAACTTGGGCAGCAGGTCATCGGTGCGGTGCTTGAAAACAAGCGTCGTGCTGCGATCATCGCGGAGATGGATCAACGCCAAGCCAGCGGTCTTGAGCCATTGCTTGATGACGAGGGGAATCCTCGCAGCCGCCCCATGCTCAGCCGATACCTCCCGATCAGCGGCTTGATCGACATGCAAACCGCCGACAAAGTCCGCGCGTTCAAAGAAGAATCCAAACTCGCGGGTGTCTTCCTCGAAGACCAACAGGTCCGGCAAGCGAGCGCGGGCAAACTCGTCGGCTCCATCGTCGGCAAGCTCGGGTTCGTCAATAACCAAGCAACCGACCGCACCGGGATCCTCGGCGCCGAGAATCTCTACGAGAAACAACTCGAAGGCACCGACGGCTCACTGACCTATGTCCGCGACGCGAGCGGGGGGCCGCTCTGGGTCCAACGCGGTGCATGGACCGAAGAACAACGAGGCGACGATGTCCGATTGTCGATCGATCTGGAAATCCAGCGCATCGTTCTCGAAGAACTGACCGCCGGTGCTGAGATTGCCAACTCCGCCGGCGCTCGCGCGGTCGTCGTCAATCCAAACACCGGCGAAGTCCTCGCGATGGCCGATGTCCTCCGCGAGGTCGAGGGGCTCGTTGAGTTCCCGTGGTACGACCCAGAAGGCGATGTCCCCGCGGCGACCTTACCCGACAAAGGCAACCGTCCACGCTGGCGTGTCCTTCAACCCGATGATCACCGAGACGGCGACAACGCGCAAGCACGCAACCGCTGTGTCCGCGATCTCTACGAACCCGGATCAACCTTCAAACCCTTCGCGTGGTCGCTCGCCAAAACCAAAGGCCTGCTCCCCGATGATGAAGTCCTCAAGATTGAAGGCAACCGCTACAACCCTTACGGACGAAGGGTTCTGACCGATGTCACCCCCAAAGAATCCCTCACATGGGACGGCGTGATCGAGTACTCCTCCAACATCGGGATGGCGATCGCAACCGAACGCCTCGCACACAAAGACCTCCGCAACGCGATCCGCTCGCTCGGATTCGGGAGCAACTCCGGTCTGGGAATCATGGGCGAACAGTCCGGCATCGTCACCAGCGAACGCGACTGGACGCACTGGACGCAGACTTCTGTGGGAATGGGCTACGAGGTCTCGGTGACCCCGGTGCAGATGGCGCGTGCGTTCTCTGTCTTCGCGCGTGATGGGATCATGGCGGGGACACTGCCGCAGCTCCGACTCACCGCTGCGGGTCTCGACGACCGTCCCGGTCTGACCAAAGACGAGATTATCATTGAGCGTGTATTTGATGCGGATGTTGCGATGCGTGTGCGTGGGCCGATGACCATCGTTGCCCAGAACATGGACGACAAAAACCAACGCTACGACGGCGCGCCCGCTCCAATGTATTCCATGTTCGGCAAGTCCGGGACTTCCAACATCCCCTGCATCCCTCCAGCGGGGATGCGTCGTCCCAACAACGCGTCGGGGTACTTTGCCAACCAGTACAACACGAGTTTCATTGTCGCCGCGCCCGCGAGCTTGCCCGAGATCGTGGTGATTGTGGTCATCGACGACCCCGGACCCGAGCGCGTCCGCAGCCGCACGCACTATGGTTCACGCGTCGCGGGGCCAGTTGTTCGTAAGATTGTTGAACGGGTGCTGCCGTACCTTGGGATCGAGCCCGATCTGCCGGTCGACGAAGATTGAAATCATTTTAGATTGGTGATTGCCCGCTGAGTGCCGCGTTGCGTCCACCGGGACGGACGATTCGGCTGATGAACACTTGGTACTGCTCATCAAGTTCCCGAAGCGAAACCCCCGGCGCGATGATCGACAGCACACCCGGACCCGATCGACGGGTTCGCATCGTGCGTGCATCGGTTTCGCTGAGGTTGTCAAGCAGCTCTCCACGCACGGTGAGTTGGAGCGTGCGAGCGAGTCCTGTGGAGTATCGCCCGCCTTCAAACTCTCGGAAGAAATGGACGAGCGCCCAGTGCTGTGCGTAGTAGGTCAGCGCGCGGTCGCCGCCTTGATCTGTGGACATGAGGTCTTGGGGACGATTGCTCACCAGCGTATGCAGCGACATCAGCGAACCGTTCGCGTGCGCCTTGCGGAGTTGGTCGTAGCGTTCAAGATTCGCCCAAGGCAGAAACTTCGGGGTGTCCGGTTCCACCTCGTCCCAGCGGAACCCTTCGAGATAACACGCGATGCCCTCGTCGAGCCACACCGGGAGCCGGTCGATCATGACGGAATGAGCGTACTGATGCCACCCCTCGTGCGCCGCGATCGCGAAGGAGTCGCGTGGACCCAGGTCGTAGTACACGCCGGTGGTTCCAATGCTGAACCCACCGCGTTCGATCGCGAGGTAGACCGGGGCGCGGTCCTTGAGCAGCTTCTTGGTCATCGTTTCCCATTGTCGGCGCGACCCTAAGAAATAAGTATCGACGGGTTCGCTCGGTTCGGGAAGTACGGTGAGTGCGGTGCGCGCATGGACCTGCGAAAACTCAACAAACGACGGGATGCGGATGAGCATCTGCCGATCGGTGATCGTCGTGCGGATCGTGCTGCTCGGGGTGTAGTAGGTCCACCCCGCGTTCCCGAGGTAGGACCACGCTTCGCGTTGAGCAACAAACCGCTGCACCGGCGCGGCGCGGGAACTGCGATCGGTGGATGATGCCGACCCGGACGACGAACATCCAGTCGACAACAACACCGATCCCGCGATCACAACCAATACACACGCGCGGGTCATCCGAGTTTGCCCAGCATCGTTTGCATTGAGTCGCGGTCTTGCTTCTTCTGCTCAAGCTCCGCGCGGGTCTGGTTGACCAGGTGCTCCGGTGCTTTGTCGGTGTACCCCGGATTGGACAAACGCCCTTCGAGCCCCGCGATGGATTTGTTGAGGTCTTCGAGTTCCTTGGTCAAGCGTTCCTTCTCCACCGACGCATCCACGGCATCCGCAAGATCGCTCAAGCGGTACTCCGAACCCTCGAACACAAACGCCGCACTCGATTCGGGGGCTGGGTCGGAGGTCACTTCCTTGATGTTCCCGAGCGTCTCGACCAACGGCGACCACCGCGCTACATCGTCCGCGAGTGAACCCGACACATGCAGCACCACCGCACGCTTTGCGTGAACCTTGTTGGACGCACGGATCTCGCGGATCAGCGTGATCAGTGCACAGATCCGGCCGTACGAGACTTCCGCGACCTCGTCACGCAGCGTCGAATCGGGCGCGGGCCAACCGGATTGGCAGAGCGTGTCGTTGGTCCGGGTCTCGTCGAAGTTGAATCCGGTGATCTCGCGCATCGGGATCGTGGAGAGCCGTTCATGGATCGATTCGGTAATAAACGGCGTCACCGGATGCATCAATCGCAGGATCGCATCAAGCACCAATCGAAGCACCGCGGCTTGGTTGGGATTGTTCTCCACCGTCGGCTTGATCGATTCAAGATACCAATCGCAGAAGTCACGCCAGAGGAGATCGTAGATCGCATCCGCGTAGTCCTTGAACATGTAGTTCTTGAGTGCGGCGTTGATCGCCCCCGTCGCGTGAACAACGCGCGAGAGCATCCAGCGATCGACGAGGGACAACTCTTGCGGATCGATCGGCAGGCCTGCACGAACCGGGTTCTTTTCGAGCATCATCATTGCGAACTTCGATGCGTTCCAGAGTTTGTTGCACAGGTTGCGTCCGATGTCGAACTTCGGAGAGGTGTTCTTGCCGGTCTTAGCATCGTGCTCGACGGGCATGCGGACATCTTGGGTCTGCGTGGTCATCTGGCAGAGCGTGAACCGCATCGCGTCGGCGCCGTGGGAGTGGATGATGTCGAGGGGGTCGACACCATTGCCGAGCGATTTGGACATCTTGCGTCCTTCGCCATCCTGGATCATCGCGTGGATGAAGACATCTTTGAACGGTGCGGGGCCGGGCATACCAGTTGCCGTGGCACAGGCGTCCCGCCTGTGTTCTTTGTCTGACGATATTGAGGATGAAGACACAGGCGGGACGCCTGTGCCACGGGTTTCTGTTGTTTGCAGGAAGTACCGGTTGAACATCGTCATCCGCGAAACCCAGAGGGTGATGATCTCGCGTGCGGTGGTCAGGACGGAGGTCGGGTTGAACGCGCCGAGCATGGACTCAAAATCAGCGATCCCCGATGAGTCTTTCGCTGCGGATGCGTTTGGCCATCCCATCGTCGACAACGGCCAGAGCGCGGAGGAGAACCAAGTGTCGAGGACATCGGGGTCTTGGGTAAAGACTAAACCAGAGCCAGTGTCTTTGCCCCAATTTTCTTGTGCTTGATCAGAGATGTCACACACATAGATGTCAACTACACCGTCCCAACAGAAACCTCGTGTGCCATCTTCGTTTTTAGGGAAAATTTGGTCATAGCTTAGTGATTCGCCTGTGGCTGAGTCGATCGCTACTGCGAAACGACCATTGCCCATGTGATGTCCCTCCAAGACATCATCTAAGCTTTCCATACATAGTCCACCAGGCGCGTTTTCGTCTGTGAAATCAACTCTGCAATGCCACACCGGAATCCGATGCCCCCACCAGAGCTGGCGCGAGATACACCAGTCTCGCAGGTTGTCGTGCCAAGTCTCGTATGTCTTCGCGTAGCGAGCGGGGAAGAAGTTCATGGAGCCGTCGGTTGAACTGGAATCCGTGGCAGAGGCGTCCCGCCTGTGTTCTTCCCACTGAAAGTCCCTCAAAGTAAATGGATAGGTACACGCTTCAGAGCACAGCCCAGCCCGAGCCGGATTCTCGAAGACATAGTTTGCCTTCTCATCAAACTCATCAGCATCCCGGATAATCCGGTCGTAGGACTCATCCTGCCACACGGGGCCGGTGGTATTCCGGAGTGTGTTGATCGCATGTGCTGTGTAGCTCTTGATTGAGTGCAGGATGTCAGGGAGTCCGTGCCAATCGTTTGGAGATGATTCCAGCGGGCGCAGGATCACATGGACATGGTCAGGCATCACAGTTGCAATGTAGGTATGGTGGCGATCGCCGTGGAAATGGAAGCATGCGTTGAGGATCAGGCTCTGTTCATTTTCTGTGAACTCTCCTTGTGCGGATCGAAAGGTGACAAAGTAGGATTTACCGTCTTGGTGCCAGTGGGGGAGGTTTCTGCTTGATTTGCTGAGGGTGGGGTGACTGGTGTCCGAAGTCATCACAGGCGGGACGCCTGTGCCACGGGTTCTTGGTGTGGACTCGGGCCATGCTTTGAGACTGGCTTCGGTGCGTTGGTTGGGATTGAGGGCGCGTTGTGCATTGCCCCGCAGTTTGTCGTCGGTGACCTTGCAGTACCACTGGTCGCTCAGGTACGGCTCAATCGCCGCATGACTCCGGTAGGAATGCCCGACCGCGTGCGTGTAGGGCTTCTTCGCTTCCAGCAGATTCGCATCGCGGAACGCCTGTTCGATCGCGACGCGAGCGTCTTCGCGGGACATGCCAATAAACTGCTCGCCGCCTTCGTTGTTCTCGGCGCGTTCCCATCCATGCTGGTCGGAGATGGTTGCGTCGGGGGCCATGATGTTGATGACCTTGAGGTCGTGCCGAAGACCGATCGCCCAGTCGTTCTGGTCGTGCGCTGGGGTGACTTTCAGGAATCCAGAGGCGTATTTTGCTTTGGTGTCCGAACTTTCGGAGTCGGCCATGACCACATAATCGTCCCCGATCACAGGGATGATGCGACCAACAAACGGCAGCTTGACACGCTTGCCAATAAACTTCGCATGCTTCGGGTCTTTCGGATTGACCGCAACGCCTGTATCACCAAGGTAGGTCTCCGGACGCGTCGTCGCGACGGTGACATGCTCGCCCGTCTCGTTGCCCGCGTCATCCACAACGGGATAGCGCATGTACCAGAAGAACCCTTCGACATCTTCCATCTCGACCTCGTCGTCGGCGAGCGCGGTCTGCGTGACGGGGTCCCAGTTGACGAGGCGCTTGCCGCGATAGATGAGTCCATCGCGGAACAACTGGAAGAACGCTTCGCGTACGGCGCGTGCGCAGATGTCGTCCATCGTGAAGCGTTGGCGTTCCCAGTCGCACGAGCAGCCCATCTTCTGGAGCTGGTCGGTGATGCGTGCTTCGTATTCGTCTTTGAAGTCGTAGACGAGTTTGAGGAACTCTTCGCGGCCATTCTCTCCGGCGAGTTCTTTCTTCTTGTAGTCCGCGATCCCGGGTTTGCCATCTTCTTTGAGCTTGCGATCGACCATCGTTTGGGTTGCGATCCCCGCGTGGTCCGTCCCCGGCATCCAGAGGGTCTCGAATCCCTTCATCCGATGCGCACGGATAAGGATGTCCTGGATCGAGTTGTTGAGCGCGTGACCGAGGTGCAGGGCGGCGGTGACATTGGGTGGGGGGATGAGGATGGTGTAAGGCTGAGCACCGTCATTGAGAACACGGCCTGGGTCCGCATGGAACGCTCCCGAATCCATCCATTTGGACCACATCGCGGGTTCAGTTGCCGCGGGGTCGTACGCTTTGGACATTGGTTCGAGGGGTGTCGATGGTGGGGTGGTCATATCTCGTCCATTCCGGGCATATTCAGGCAAGCTGGGGCAAGTTCGTTGGGGATTCTCTGTGCCAACAGTGTACGCGGCGACGATAATGAGTGTGATGACCTCCCCCCAATCCACACCAAACTCTCGCACCAAATTCCCGCCAATCCCAGCGTCTCGAATCGGAGCCGTGGAACCGGGGATGCTGGCGCTGGTCGTCGCGGCGACGCTCTCGTTAGTGCTGATCTTTTTTGCGGCCAAATCCTTGCTGGTCGATCCCGATGATCCAAATGCTCCCAAATCGGACGCTCTAAGCAGCTCGGCCAACCAAGCGGCCGCGGGACAATCCGCACCGACCCAGACCATTGAGCAGGTGCTCGAATCGGTGCAGGTCTATGTGTCGTCCGAGGAGTTCGGTCCCGCGGTCACCATCCTTAAGGGCGCGATCGCGCAGTACCCAGCGGATGCGGACCTTCGCTTCGCGATGGTGGAACTGTACATGATGATGCAGGATTTCCCAAACGCATACGAACAGATCGTCGCGGCGATTGATCGCACGCAGGGGGTCGATGCAGCCGCCCAGTTCAAAGCCGGCACGCTCGCCAACACCATCGGCGAGCCCGAACTCGCCGAATCCCATTACCGTACGGCGATGGAAGCGTCCCCAAACAACGCGGACTATCCGCTGTACCTCGCCAACATCCAGTTCAAGCTCAACAAGCTGGACAAGGCCAAAGCGTCGCTCGCCATCGCGGCGCGTCTCGCGCCGGACCGGGCGATGATCTACGCGACATGGGCAAAGATCGCGCTCCGCCAGAACAAGTTGACGATCGCCCAGCAGCAGATCGAGAAGGCGAGGAAGCTCGAGCCCCATGTGCCCGCGTGGACGATCATCGAAGCGAGCATCCAGAAGCGGGACGGGAACCCGGAACGAGCGATCGAGCTGCTGACCGCGTTGCCTCAATCAGCGATGGAAGATCCCGAAACCATGCGGCTGCTCGCCGAGAGCTTCGGGATGATCGGTCGTCCCGGTGACGCCGCTTCGCGGATGGTGGACTTTGCGACGCTGCACAGTAAGGACGAGTTCGCTCCCCAAGCCGCGTTTGATGCCGCGGTATGGTTGGAGCGTGCAAAGCAGCGGGAGGACGCGATCTTGTGGGGGCGTCGGGCGCGGGACCTTGGTCACAAGCAGGCGCAGAGCTGGCTCGATTCGCTTCCAAAGCAAGATTAATACCGAGGGCTGGGATTACAAATCTTCGTCATATTCGGAGGGGGTTTCATCCATCCGTCGAGCGGACTCAGCCCAAGCGTCCACGCTGATATCGGTCGCGACGGGTTCAGGGCGGGCGCGTTTGCGTCTGCTGCTCCGCAAGACCATCCACATCGAGAGCATGGTCACGACCAGCACCCCGAGCAGGGAGACCATGATGAGGAGGGAGAAGCCTTCTTTCATCGCATCCTCGCGGGTTGGGCGCGGGGTCGGGCCAGACTGGGCGAGTTGGGTAGCGACAAGGTTCACGGGCTATTCTACGGACAAACCCCCGCTTCGGATGCTACAGTTGCAATCAAAACGGTGATGAGTCCCCAAAAAGGATGGACTCTCAACGGATGAGTTCTCAGAAAGGACTTTGAGCATGCACCTGGAAGCACATCAGAATGTGATTAACGACTTAGAGGCGCGGATTGTAACGATCCGTGACTCTCTTTGACTATGAAAACAAACGAAACCGATTGACCGAACTCGAAGAGAAAATGGGCGCGATGGACTTCTGGGACAACCAGGACAAAGCCAACGAGGTCGTCACCGAACTCAAGCTCATCAAAGCACAGACTGATCCCATCAAAGATGTCACCGAGGATTTCGAGAACGCCAAACTCGCGTTCGAGATGTCACGCGAAGACGGCGACCAGGACCTCCTCAAAGAAGCCGACGAGCAGCTCTATAAGCTCATCAGCCGAATGGACAAAATCGAGGTCCAGTCACTCCTCTCCGGGAAGCACGACACACGCAACTGCTTCTTCACCATCTCCGCAGGAGACGGCGGCACCGAAGCAAACGACTGGTGCGAAATGCTCTTCCGTATGTACCTGTACTACTTCGAGAACCACGGATTCGACATCGAAGAAGTCGAAAAATCCCACGGCTCAGAAGTCGGGCTCGACTCCGTCACCCTCCATGTCAAAGGCCCATTCGCATTCGGATACCTCGGATGCGAAAAAGGCACCCACCGACTCGCACGCGTTTCCCCATTCAACGCACAAGGAAAGCGTCAGACGAGCTTCGCGACCGTCGATGTCGTTCCCGAGTTTGCCGAAGCGGAAGTGAACATCCCCGACACCGATCTTGAGATCCACGCCTTTGCGCGTTCGTCGGGTCCCGGTGGTCAGAATGTGAACAAGGTCGCGTCCGCGATCCGTCTGATTCACAAGCCAACCGGGATCATGATCCTCGCATCCACCCACCGCGAGCAGCAGCAGAACCGCAGGCAAGCGATGACGATCCTGACCGCAAAGCTCGAGCAGATCGCCGAAGACAAACGCCAAGCAGAGATCGACGAAGCGGGCGGCGGCAAGCTCGAGCATCGCGGCTGGGGCGCGCAAATCCGGAGCTATGTGCTCTACGACAACCGCGTCAAGGACCACCGGACCGGACTCGAAGCGAACCCATCGACGGTGCTTGATCGCGGTGATATTCAACCGTTCATTGATGCGGAACTCAAACGCCGCCGCGCCCAACGAGGATAACGCGGTGTTTGTCCTGGGTACATGCATCGACGCGCTGTTTACCAAGTGCAAGTCGCGCCAAGAGCAGGTGATCTTGGTTGTCGGGGCGCTGGTGCTTGCGACAATCGGGTACTTTGTTGGTGATTGGTTGTTCGGATTTGCGGGTGCTGCCCGGACGAGTGCCGGGGAGATTGACAGCACGAGGCGGCAGCGCGAATACTTGCAATATATGCTTATTGCGTATGGGGTGTATGGGATCACGATGCTGTTGACCGCGAGCATCGCATTTGTTGGTGTGCTCAATCTCATTCGGCTCATCACCGGGACAGGGCTTGCTGATCCCGGGGAGGATTGGACCTCATGATTCTCTACTGGTCGATCATCATCATCTGCAACATCCCGATCTACTTTGGGATCGGGTGGGTGATCTTTGATGGTTGGGATGGGTTCTTTGAGAGCATCAAGTTCTGGCTCATCCCGGACATCGTCTCGATGATCCAAGGTGGGTGGGGGCATGGTGCTTGGGAAGAGATGGCCTTCGTGTACTGGCTCACGCTGTGTATCGGGTCCACCTTCGCGACGCACTGGGTGACGCAGACTTATATTTTGTGAGCGGCGGGGCGTGGTCGATGAAGAAGAACAAAGCACCCCCTGACAGGGAGTGCTTTGTTCTTCTTTCAACGATCAATACGGTTGGGTGCCCTGCTTACAGTCGATGTCTTCATCGGCTTTAAGCAGGATCGGGGGGCATTGGATTGAAGATCTGTGGGATCGGTGCTTGGAGAACCTGCTTAAACCCCATGAAGACATGGGGCGTAAGCAGGGCACCCCGCGATGAAGAGAAAACGGAAGAGAAGAAGAACAAAGCATCCTCTGGGAGAGGATGCTTTGTTCTTCTTCATCTTCAAGTTCTTCGTGTCATTTGCGGATTCGCAGGACTGTTCGGATGACGAAGTATCCGATCCCGGTGATTCCAAGGAGTGCCGCAGGGAACCAGAGGCCGTCGGATCCGAACTGTTGGGCGCTGATGACGCCGAGGATTCCTCCCGCGACGAACGCGAAAAGGATGGATGCGAGGAGCACGAACTCCCATCCGAGCCGTTGGTGTCCGGTGAGGATTTGACCGATCTGAAATCCGAGGTCGGTGATGACCCCGGTCAGGTGCGTCGTGCGGATGATGAGCGAGCGGTAGGACGCGGCCATCGCGTTCTGCAGTCCCGCCGCACCGGCGGTCAGCATCGCGCCGGTGATGAGCGATTGATCAATCAAGAGTGCGGCAAGCGAGAGCAGCACCGCTTCGATGAGGATCGCGAGTCCGTACCGTCGTCCGATGTGCAGGGTGGAGGAACCGACGATCATTCCCGAGCAGATCGCGCCGAGGATGAACGCGACGACAAGTCCCGCGATGAGCTGCGCGTCGATCATGTCTCCGCGACCGACATCCGAACTCCATCGCGAGATCGTTCCGGTCAGGTGTGTGACGGGTGGTGCGCCCAGCGCGATGACGAGGGTGTTGATGTATCCCGCGATCCCAGCGAGGCCAAGCCCTCCCAGGAGGACGATCGCGAACTCAAATCGGTGCTCTTTGAGCGATGGCATGGGTGGGCTCGGTTCTATTTCTTCTTCTTGGGATGACGGAACATCCGGAGTGGTCTTGGTCCGGGACACATCCCGACGGCGCATCCATCGTTATTGCATCCATCTTGATTGTTTGGCTTGCCGCCATTGGGACCTCTGGGGTCATCGGGATCATCCCAGTGGTCGTCTTGGTCTTTCTGTTCTTCGACGGCGGTCATGATCGCGCCGACGAGGATCGCGATGAAGCTCAGGACGGGGACCATCGGGTTAAGTTTGAGGCCGTAGACCGGGAGGACGACATAGAAGACGATCCCGAGGATGAGGATCAGCACGAACGCGACGATGAGCCGTCGCGCGAGTTTGACGCCTTCTTTGTTGTGTTGGTCTTGGAGGCGGATGCGTTCGCGTGCTTCATCGAGCAAGCGGTCCGGGTCTTCAGGGGGTGTATTGGACGAGTCGGGTCCGATGAAGAACTGAGGTGGATTTGGGGGACTGGGGTCACTGCTCATCACGAACTCACATGTAGATCGACTTTGCTCGAGTCGTTGACCGCTCGGATGAGGATCACCATGAGCAGGCACAGTCCCATCGCCAGGGGGACGAGTGCGGCGAACCAGAGGATGCGTGCTCGCGCGATCTCGTGTTCAACGACATCCTCGAGACTGCGGAAGATCAGCATGGATTCGTTGCGTTCGGTCTGGATGGAGATGGTCAGCTTGGTGTCGTCCTGCTTTGGGATTTTGAGGAACTGCTTGTACTCGCGTCCCATCATCGAGTTCCAGCGTTTGATGGGTTGGGTCGGGACCTCTCCTTGCGCATTGGTGATCGAGATCTCCATCGGTGGGACCTCGTCATCTCGACTGTTGACGGGTATGGACAGGTAGTACCCTGAGAACGGCGTCGGATCGACCAGCTCGTAGACATCAGCGGTATCAAACTCCGCGATGGGGTGGACCGCGCCGACTGTGATTCCTCGCACGAATCCGACGGTTGGCAAGACCGCGATCAGAACCGCGATCAGGATCAGAACCAGCGCCCAAATCCCGATCTTTGCGGTGCTTTGGCGAGCGAGGTATGTGTGAAATGCGGTCATTCGACGAGCCTTTCTGCGGGATTAGACCAGCAGCGAAGCAGGCGATTCGAGAAGTTCTTTCACGGTCTTGAGATACGCCGCCGCCATCGCGCCGTCGATGATGCGGTGATCGCTCGAAATGGTCATGGACATTTCTGATCCGATGACGAGCTCCGCGTCCCCGTTGTCGTCGTACTCGACGAATGGTTTCTCGATCGCTCGACCAACCGCAAGAATCGCGGCGTTCGGTGGATTAATGATCGCGGTGAAGTGGTCGACCCCGAACATCCCGAGGTTGGAGATGGTGAAGGTTGATCCCGAGAGTTCCGCAGGCGCGAGACCCTTGTCGCGTGCTTTGGATGCGAGCCGCTTGGTTTCTGCGGAGATCTGACGGAGACCGATCTGGTCGGCGTTGTTGATCGTCGCGACGACGAGCCCGCCGCCTTTTTCTTCTGGGAGGGACACGGCGACCCCGATGTTCACATGCCCATGCAGGGTGATCGCGGGGCCTTGTGGGTTCCAAGACGAGTTGATGAAGGGGTGTTGGTGCATCGCGATGGCGCACGCTCGGACGATGAAGTCGTTGACGGAGAGCTTGACGCCCTGGTTTGCGAGCTGGTCGTTGAGTTCGCCGCGGAGCGCGCTCAGCGCATCCATGCGAGCGGACATGGTGACCTGGTAGTGGGGGATGGTGGTCTTGGATTCGATGAGTCGTTTGGCGATGACCTCGCGCATGGTGTTCAGCGCGACACTTCGTGATTCCAGAGCCGCGCCCGGTGCGGGGAGCGGTACAGGCATCGGTGCTGGTGATGACGAGCTTGGTGCAGGAGCGGCCGCCGCTGCGGTGCCTCCTGAGATGGCCTGCTCGACATCCTTCTTGAGGATGCGGCCGGAGGGGCCTGAGCCATGAATAGACCCGATGGGGATGTTGTGCTCTTGAGCGATCTTGCGTGCGAGGGGGGACGCGAAGACGCGATCTTCTTCACTGGTTGCGGGTGGTTCAGCGACTGCGGTTGCAGAGGGTGAAGAAGTGGAGGTGTCCGAACCGCCTGTGGATGCGGTAGCACTCGATTCAGCGGAAGCGGATGAGCCAGACGATCCAGAAGCACCGACCGACGCGACCGCATCTTCAGCGGATTCACCGTCTTCAGCGAGGATGATGATGGTCTCCCCGACATTGATTTTCTGACCTTCTTCGATCGCGAGCGAGGCGACCACGCCGTCATCAAAGGATTCGAGTTCCATCGTCGCTTTGTCGGTCTCGATGTCCGCGATGACATCACCGGAGGAGACGCTGTCGCCTTGCTTGACATGCCATTTGACGACGGTGCCTTGTTCCATGGTGTCAGACAGGCGGGGCATGGTGATGTTGATGGCCATATCGGGTCTCCGTTCGCTTCAAGTGGGCAATCATAGTGCCCTTCGCGTGGTCTGAACTACTTCTATCGGCTGGTCTATAACCAGCGTATCAATCGTAACACAACAATGGTGAGCCCCATACATGCCAGCATGATCAGGGTGGTGACGAGGAACCCGATTGTGTTGCTTGCCAGCGGGATGCCCCCGACATTCATCCCGAGCATCCCGGTAAACACCGTCAAAGGCAAGAAAATCGCCGCCATCACCGTCAAGCGGTAGACGCGGTTGTTGAGCTGCTCGGATCGCTGGGACACCATCTCGTCCCGCGTGACCGCCGCCTTGGCTTCGATCGCGGCGAGTTCTTCAACGATGCGCCCGAGCTGGTCCCGCGTGAGGGTCGCTTGGGTGAGCGCACTGCCCGATCCGGTGAGCTGCTTTGCGGTGCTGAGGGTGACCGCCGCTTCGTAGAGCGGAAGGAGGTAGCGGTGGAGGGCAACCGTCCGCAATCGGATGCGGGAGAGTTCGGTGACTTCGGGTGTGGGGATCTCGTCGTCGATCACGCTGAACTGGATGTCTTCGAGCGCGTCGCCGATCTCCTGAACCAACGGCGCGATGTACTGGATCATCTGCGAGAACAACTGCACGAGCACGCTCGCAGGAGAGGAGGGCGGATGGTCGGTATTGAACTGCTCGGCGATCGCTTCCGCGGATCGCATGCGCCGTTTGATGACCGTGATGATGCGGTCCTTCTCGATCCACACGCGGATGGATTTCATATCTTCCGGGACCGATCCCTTGTCGAGGTTGATGCCTCGTCCGACGAAGAGCAGCCCGGTCTCGGTCTGGATACAACGCGGACGCGCGTGGTCCGCGATGAGTGCCTGCGCTTCGGTGGTTGGGATGCCGGACTTGTTGAGGATCCATTCGCGCGCGTTGGTGTCTTTCTGCGCGAGGTGCAACCAGGTCCATGTGTTCGACGGGGTTGATCCATAGGGATCAACAAGGTCCTCCCCGCGACTGTTGAGCGCAAGCAAGACACCCTTGGGTGCAGTGGATGGGTCGGTGTGGATCGTCATTCGGTTGGATTACCCTCATTGTGTTTCGATTTAATCTTAAACAAGTTATTCAGGAAGCTTGCAATTTGTAGGATGACCGATGGGACGAGGTTGGTGTTAAATGTGTAGGAGTTGTAGGTGTCTTGGAAGGAGTTGAATTGAGGATCGAACACGGCGAGCCCGTGTTTGTGTGCGACATTTGTGATGAAGTTCAGTGTGGATGGCTGAACCCTTAAGAACATAGCCATGTGAATAAATCCATTCAGAGTGTCGTGATCACATGACCACACGGATTCTTCTATTTGGTCGTCGGTGAGCTCGTTTAATGGTGGGTATTGATCCCAGATCTCGCGTGCACAGGCTTCGAGTTCTTTCGAGGGCTCGCCGAATGGGTACGGGTCGCCTTTTTCAAACCGGTCGAACCCTATGGCAATTGACTCAGCGGTCAAGCCATCGATCTTCGGTAATATCATGAGATCATATGACATTATGTCCTTACAGCATACTTTTGACCGCTTCGACGATGCGGTCTGGGTTCGGGAGGTAGTCGTATTCAAGGCCCTTCGCGTAAGGCGTAGGGACATCCTCAGTGTTCAGACGCGCGGGCGGTGAGTCAAGCCAATCGAAGCAACGCTCGCAGATCTGCGTGATGACCTCGCTCGCGATGGATGCGAAGGGCCAAGACTGATCCACAACCAGCACCTTGTTGGTGATCTTCACACGCTCGATGATCGAATCAATGTCCAGCGGCCGGATGGTCCGCATGTCAAGCACATCGACCTCGATGCCTTCAGCAGCAAGACGCTCGGCGGCTTCAAGACAGAAATGCACCGGACGACCGAAACTCACAAGCGTCACCGCATCGCCCTCGCGTGCAAGCCGCGCCTGACCGAACGGGATGTAGTACTCTTCTTCCGGGACATGCGCTTTGTCTCCGAGCATCCGCTCCGACTCCATGAAGAAGACGGGGTCCGGGTCGCGGATCGCTGTTTTGAGCAGCCCCTTCGCGTCGTACGGGTTTGATGGGATCGCCATTTTCAAACCAGGCACATTCGCATACAGCGCCTCGACACACCATGAGTGCGTGGACGCAAGCTGGCCGCCCGCACCGTCGTTGCCTCGGAACACAATTGGGCACCCGAACTGACCACCCGACATGTAGAGCATCTTGGGCGCATTGTTCAGGATCGGATCCGCGGCGACAAAGCTGAACGACCACGACATGAACTCGACGATCGGACGCAGACCCGACATCGCGGCGGCGATCGCCATGCCCGCGAAGCCGTTCTCAGAGATCGGGGTGTCGATGATGCGTTGGGGTCCGAACTCATCGAGCATGCCTTGGGAGATTTTGTACGCGCCGTTGTACTGCGCGACTTCTTCTCCGAGCAGGAAGACGCGTTTGTCCCGTCGCATTTCTTCGCTCATCGCTTCGCGGAGTGCTTCGCGGTATTGGATGATGCGGTCGCCTTCGAAGGGGGGGAGCTGATCGTTTGGGAGCATCGCGGGCAGGTCGAGGTTGTGCTCGATCGCGGGGTGGATGTCGGAGGTGATCGGTTCAATGGTGGGGAGGGTGGTCATGATGGGTTCTCGTGTTCGTCGATCGGATCAAGGGTGATGACAATCGGTTGTGCGTCGTTGGTTGGTGCTGTCGGCGTTGCTGTTCTCGGAACTGTTCGGTCCCGTCCAAAGACGAGGGTGATGAGGACTTGGCCCATAAGCATCAATGCGAAGACGATTGAGAGCGCGATGAGTGGGCCGTTGATCATGTGTTACAGGTCGATGGTGGGGAGGATGGTCATTTTGTCTGGTCTCATTTGGGGTGATTATTCAAGCAGATTGAGCAATTGCAGTGTTAGGGTAAAAATTGATGTTGGGTGCGCACACTTGAATCATTCGAATTAATGCTTTGTCAGCCGTGGCTATGTTTCCAGTTAGGTATGAAATCAGTATGTAGGCAATGTCGTCATAGTCATTCAACTCAGAGTCAGTAATAGGCTTAGTGTCCCAGCGGAGTTTGATGTACAACATGATCTTCCACAGAGTAATCAAGGGTGAAGTGCTGTCTACATCTGCTTCAACATCATCAGCAGACACATTGTCATCGCCGAGATAATTTGTTGATTCGATAAAATTTTCAATAGCACGTTTTTTTGTGATATAGTTTTTGTCTGCTTCAATCGACTCAAGAAAGCGATGTGTGTCAGGCAGTTTGTGTTTCGATGTTTTTCGATTGAAATCAAGGACCATCCAGAAATGATTGAATTTGTGCGCATTTTGTTGGTTGATATTTTCAACATAGGATAAAAACCGAGCAGTCTCGCCCCACTCAGCTGCATTCCGCACAGCTTGAGTGAGTTCCGCATCGATAACCATATCCCAATCAAGGACATCTTTGCTTGTAATTCGGTCATTGCAGAAATCGAGCAGGCTTCCAGATACGGCGCTGCGTGAAGCGTTTAAATTATAGATTCTGAGGAGTTTGTGAGTATATCCGAATGACGACTTTCCTTTGTCAGCCGCTTCTGTAAAAAGACGCCTAGGCCAAACCCAAAAGCACTTGGCGCTGAGATGTTCTCTGCCTTTTGGCAGTGCTTGTAGGTAGTTCAAGTCAGGAACTACGACAGGTTTTTTAAGAATTTTTAGAGTCATGAATTTACAGCAGCGGGTTGTTCATCCCATGCGTGTAGGTCGCGGTGGGGGAGAGGTTCTTTTCGGGGTTCGCGTACACATCGGTGAAGAGTTCGCTCGCATCCGGAACCGGTGATTCCTCGGCGAACTTCATCGCGGCGCGGACCTGGTCTTTGATCGCTTTTTGCATCGCTTTCCAGGAGTCTTCCGTCATGTCTCCCGAGTCCATGAGTTGACCCAGAAGCCGTGCGATGGAGTCTTTTTCTTTGTACTCTTCGACCTCATCCTTGGTGCGGTACTTCTGCGGATCGGACATCGAGTGTCCCTGGTAGCGGTAGGTCTTGAGGTCCACGAATCCGGGTCGCGAGTTCTCTCGGCATTGCTCAACAAAGGGTTTGAACTCGGAGTAGAGGTCGCAGATGTCGAGTCCGTCGATCTCGACGGAGTTGATGCCGTAGGACTGACCGCGTGAGATCAGGTTGTCCGCGTTTGCCGAGTGTCGGTGGATGGAGGTGCCCATCGAGTACCCGTTGTTTTCGATGATGAAGATGACGGGGATGTCGTGGACGGAGGAGTAGTTGAGCGCTTCGTGGAACGCGCCTTGGTCGATCGCGCCGTCTCCGAGGTAGGTGAGGGAGACTTTCTTTTTGCCTTCGCCCATGACTTCGAGCTTGTATTTTTCAGCGAACGCGAGACCCGCTCCGAGCGGTGTTTGGGCGCCGACGATGCCGTGACCGCCGAAGAGCCAGTTTGGTTTGTCGAACATGTGCATGGAGCCGCCTTTGCCCTTTGCACAGCCATGGATTTTGCCGAACATTTCCGCCATGCATGCGTTGGGGGTCATCCCGCGCGCGAGCGCGTGCCCGTGGTCGCGGTACGCGGTGACGACGGGATCATCGTCGTTGACCGATGCGATGGTTCCGACAGCGCACGCTTCTTGACCGGTGTAGATGTGGCAGAAGCCGCCGATCTTCGCTTGCTGGTACGCTTGCATGGTCCGGTTTTCGAACTCGCGGATGAGCTGCATCTGACGGAGCCACTCGAGTTTCATCTCGGTGGTGATCTCGAATGATTTGGGCTGGCTGGTCATGGATTTGGCTGCCTTGGATTCGGATTGGGAGGTGGTTGCTGGTGTCATGCGTTGCTCATCTCTGCTCGGTTGTTTTTCCGGGGGGCGGCTGCCCAACCGATCTGCTTGAAGTGTCCCGACTTACGCTCCGGACACCTGTTTGCACGACCTCGGAAATATCGGTCGTTTGGGTGCCCAGTTTGACTCAGTCCAAAGGGATCGCGCAGATCTCTTGGCCGATTCGCACATTGTAGGGGTATTCCGGCGTTGGGGTCTGGAAATGGGGGTCAAATTGGGGGTTGGCGGGCCGAATGCCGGGCGCTTTGGTGCTGGATCGAGTACAAAAAACAAAGCATCCCCTCCTTCAGGGGATGCTTTGCTCAATTGGTAGTCAATCGGGTTCGATCGGTTTGGGCTGCTTTATTCCGGACACCCCTCGCTGAACTCCGCGATGAACGCGCTGATGTCCAGGAAGTTGAGCGCACCGTCCTGATTGATATCCCCGATCCCACAGCCGAGGTGCTGCCATTCGAAGTAATCGAACGCAAAGATTCGGCTGGAGTTTGGCGCGAGCTGGAAGTGAAAAGTGTCCGCGTTGAGGTACTGACGGAAGATGGATTGACCGTCGGGATCGCCTACAGGGACCGTGAGTGTCAGAATTTCGCTCTCGACAATAACCCCGTCACGCAGGGTGGTAACGGTGCAGACTACATCATCCGTTTCACAGCATGACGAGATGATCATGTCGATGAAGAAGTCCACCGGGTTGTCAAAGGTAAAGGAGACGGTGCCTCCCGCTTGGGGTTCATACAACGAGAGGAACGCCGGCCCATTGGTGCCTTCGATGGAGAAGCCTCCGAAGTCGCCTTGGGAGACACCGTTGCCGAGGTACAGATTTTCGGTGGCAGAGATGGTCATGCCCATGTCGGCGTAAAAATCACCGACTCCCGGGTCTGACATCGTTAAGATACCCGGCCCATATACGGGAATCATCTCATCGAAAATGGCAATCCCATACCCCACCCCGCCCGCGTGGGCGGCTGAGGTGATCGCAAGGGTCGATGCGGTGACTGCGAGGAACTGTGTAATCTTTTTCATGGTGAATCTCTCCAAAGTTTCCCCGCCACGAGGTACCGGGGAGTGTGCGAGTCCGCCTGAGATCGTCCCAGACGATGGGTCCAGTCTACCAATTTTTTTATCCGATAACAACAAATACTGGTGATTTCTACCTACAAGATATGAACAAGAACACCTCAAAGCCGTGCCACAGCAAGAGCCAAAATCCGCATATTCAACGCATCCGACCATACAGGCATGAAAAAACCCGGTTGAAACCGGGCTGAAGAAAGTGTGTTGTTCTATTCGACCAGAGGCGTAGGACTCAGTCCTTCATCGCGGATTTGGCGATCGAACCATCCACCTGCGATTGGAGCAGAACCAAAGCGGTCTGGACCTGCAAATCAATGCCGTCCGTGATGAGCGTGCTCGGATCTGGACGCTCGGCACCTTCGATCTCGTTCCCGTCCTTGTCGATCGGGTAGATATCCGCATCACGACGGAGCATCAATGCCGCGGCTTGCTGGGAGGGGAGCATCTCGACATGCAAATCAGGTTCGATCCCCCATTCCGTCGCGCCGGGCACTTTGTGGATCATCCGTGGCGCATCGATCTGGTAGTGCTGCGTGGTCAGCTTCATCGCTGACAACCCACCCGGGAGCATGTAGACATTCTGGACCGAGCCCTTGCCGAACGAGCGAGCACCGACAACAAGCGCCTTGTTCTTGCCCTGATGAGCACCCGCTTGGATCGCCCCCGAGACAATCTCAGAAGCAGAAGCAGAACCCTCGTTGACCAGCACAACCACCGGCAGGTCACGCACAGAATACTTCGGATTCACCGCACGCACATCCTGACGGTCCTGCGTGATCCCCGATGCATCAACGGTCTTGACGACCATCCCCTCAGGAACAAAGCGGGATGACAACTGCACCGCTTGGTCCAGCAATCCACCTGGGTTGTAGCGAAGGTCGAGCACCAACGCGGTCAAGCCCTGCTGCTTCATCTGTTCGATCGCACGGTCAAAGTCCCGCGTCGTGTCCTGCGTGAACCCGGTCAGGCGGACATACCCGATGCCTTCCTCGCGGTCGATAAAGTAGTCCCAGTCGTCGTTGCCCGCGCCGGTCTTGGACCAACCCAGCACAGAAGGCAGGTCGATCTTCGCGCGGGTGATCGTAAACTCGAACTCTTTGAGTGTTTCTTCCCCGGCTTCGTTCTCAACCTTGCGCTCGACGGTCAGCGTGACATTGGTGTTGGGTGGGCCGGTGATGACCTCGACCGCTTGGTCAAGCCCCAAACCAACCGCAGAAATCCCGTCCACCTTCTTGATGATGTCGTCCGCTTCGAGTCCAGCACGCTGCGCCGGGGTGCCTGTCAACGGAGTGACGATCGTGATGTTCTGGAGTTCATCGAGCTGGATGCGGATACCCACACCAATAAACTCGCCCTGCGTAGAGCGTTGGAATCGTGCAACCTCGTCAGGCCAGATGATCGCGGTGTAGGGGTCGAGCGCTGCGATCGCGCCGTTGCCGTACTCATGGAGGAGCGCTTCGGGCATGACCCCGACGCCGTCGCGTGATGCCGACAGCATCGCGTCGATCGATCGGCGTAAGTCGTACGCGCTTGCAGGGGTGCTCTTATTGCTGTACTTGGAACTGAGATCATCGAGAACCGCGATGAAGTTCTCGCGTTTAGATTTGTCCCCGAATCCATCGAACGCGCCTTCGAGGTCGGTGGTCGTCGCCATCGTGCGCACCGCATCAAGACCGCCCACGATCAGATCGTTCATGGACACGCCATCAGGGTGCTGCCGTGATTGACGCCCGACATACTGCGCCGCGCTCCGCTGGATCGCGGTGCGAACCGTGACCGAATCGACCCCCGCGAGCTTGTCGGTGAAGAGGTCGCCATACGGGTTGTACGGGGGGAGCCCATCAAGGTCCTCAGCGAGCCGACGCTCGTTGCGGAGTTCCCAGAGTCGTTCGGGGACATACATGCGGATCATGGTGAGCCGGCGGGTGAGCCGCTCAACATCGTCCTTAAAGGTACCTTCTTGGTCGTAGACCGCGTTGAGTCGGTAGAACAGTTCGGACGCGATCAGCCAATCGCCATCGGCTTCTGCTTGCTGTGCGCCCTTGGTCGCTTCGTCGAGCAGACGCACGATGTCCGGATCGGCAAAGAACCGGTCCTTGTTCTCGTGCAACATCTGGAGCGCGACCGCCGCGCTGAGTGCCTTGGAAAGCTCAATGAACGAGCCATTCTCGTCGAAGAGCGCGAGGTGTTCTTCGAGTGTTTCCTGCGCTTCGGTGATCGATTCGTTTCGGGTCACTTCGCGTTTCTGGAGGTTCTCTTGCAGGAGCGTCAGAGCACCCGTAAACCCGTCGAGCCCGTCGGTGTCCCATGCTTGTGGCATGAGGAGTTCGTTGATCCCGGAGTGGTCGCCTTGGGATGCGAGGCTCCAGACTTGTTCGGAGGTCGCAGGCTGGTTCGCGGTTGGACTCGTCGCGAGCGCGTTCATCGAGGAGAGACCAATGGTGGTCCCGAGGACCGCGAGAAGAAGCGTGCGTGCTGGCGATTTCGATGATTTCATTTCAACTCCGTACAGAGATCCGAACAACAAGAGAGAGACACAGGATACCGGATCGACCGGAATCGCGTCCAAAGAGGGATCGTGCCGCAGTTTTGGCCGATCCACAAGGTATCGGGCCAACCGATCCCGACTGGCCCATATGAGGTGTACGACTGAGTCCGAAAAAAGATTCCCGATCAAGCGATGTTTTTGGGACGGTTCCAAAGTAGAACGATGGTCGAGTTGAACCAAGCGGGTTGAAGAAGAACAAAACATCCCTAGGGGGAGATGTTTTGTTCTTCTTCAGATCACACCGTCTTCGGATGTCGCATCGCATTGACAATCGCGACCCCAACCATCGTCAGCACCACGACACTCGTCACCGCCACGATCCCCGCGCCCCCAGCCCACACCATCCCACCAAACAATCCACACAACGGCCCAACCGTGTACCCAACCCCAATAAACGCCTCGTGCTTCCCGCCCGCATCGACATCCGCGTTCCCGACCGCCATCGCGTAGTAGAGCGCGCCGTAGTAAGTCGCCGCGATCCCGACCCCCGCGAGCGACAACCCCGCGACGAGGAGGATAACCCCCGTCACATTCACCTGGCCAACCTCAGCAACACCAACATTTGGAGACACCATCGCCAGCGCAAACCCAAGCATCATCGCGCCCATCCCAAACCAAGGCGTCCACCAGCGACCATGCCACCCATGCCAACGCTCAAAGACAATAAAGAAGATCACCCGCACCGTCAGCCAGGTCGATGCGATCGGGGTCCACCAGAGTTCCGCAAGCCCCAGCCTCGTCTCAATGCTCGGCATCAACGGGATCATCACCGACAAAATCACATAACTCGCGATCAACATCATCCGGAACACCTTGAGCAAAGGCACATACACCGCAGGGTGCGGCTCGTGCGTTTCATCAAGGTGTTTGGCAGGATCATCAGGCAATTGCGACACAAACAACGCGATCACAATGTGCAGCCCCCCCAGCAGCGACACAATCAAAAACGGGTTCTTCTCAAGCAGCGGCGCCATCATCCAGTACACCAACACAATCGCGCTCGACCACACAATATTGAACTTCCCGATCGCTTTGCGAAGATCCGTGCTCCGCCGGCCACCCGACAGATACGCCTCAACGATGGGCCATTGCACGCCCGTCGCCGCCATGAACACCAGACCCATCAGCCACAGCGCCGCTTCGGTGAGCATCGCCGCGTGCTCGCCCCCGAACCGATCCGCAAGCAAAGGCCCCTGCGCGACGACGGTCAGCAGCACCATAATCCCCAGCAGCACCCGCCGCGTCGTGATCCCGGGATTCCGCCGAACAAGCTTGCGAAGCAACGGCCCACTAAACAACGCAAACGGAATATAAGTCGCGCCGATGACCAACCCCAGGACAAGATTCTGCGTGCTCGAATACCCAAGCCCCTGATCCGCGATAAACGCGATGCCGTTGGTCACCACAGCGGTGCCCATCGACCCCATAAAGGTGATGAGGAGGACCCTCCAGAGGTACGCGACGCGGGTGGGCTTCACCGCTTCGATCATGGGTTGATCAGGATTGGTGGGTGGGATCGCCATACGGGTTCTTGGGGGTGATTTCTGGTGATGGTGGGGGGTTGGGGGGTTTGCTTTGGGTCGGCAGAGATCGTAGACTCCCTCCGCTCCCCCCAGACGCCAGAATCTTGCTCGCAAGACGGGTTCTCAACTTTGGGGGGAAAGGGTCCCGTAGCTCAACTGGATAGAGCGTTGGCCTCCGAAGCCAAAGGTTCTGCGTTCGAATCGCAGCGGGATCGCTTGAATCGAAGATGACCCAGAATAAGTACAAAGCACCCCTGTCTGGGGTGCTTTGTTCTTCTTGGTTGGTTAGTTCGGGTTATGAGTAGGACGGCTGTGACACAAGTATAAAGCTATATCTCTGCCAATCCGTCGGACACGCAGCGGATTCTTAGAACATCGCTTGAAACTTCAAACAGAGGCACTAGTTCTTGTACAATCGTTTCTAAGTCGGTGCCTGAAACTGGGTTGGCGAAGTCGATACTTGATGTTTTACAAACATTCTCAAACTGAATTTTCAATACAGATGATGGCACAAGTATCAGGCCAGCAAATTGGTTGGCTTGCCATTCAATGAAATCTAAATCTTGTTTATGAAGGTTCAGAATTGCTTCACGGAATTGCCCTAGGTTTAGACCTTCTACCAGTTCTGAGTATGTTTCAGGATGCAGAATGAGATGACCGATTTCATGTGCCACGCTAAAAGTACGACGGTGTGCACGATGGTGATAAGTATATTGATCGATGTGTATCTCTTGCATATCAGGTGACAGATAAGCATCAATCCCATCTCCAGAAACAGAATCCAGAGCTATTGCTGGAAGTATGGCTACTTCAAGTTTAAACTCTGCTATGTCTTCAATCGGAATTGGTATTGTCAGTTCGCTGTGGTGCTGATCTAGAAAATCAGATGCTCTTCTCGCGACATCTTCTTTCGAAAGAATTTCACGCTTTAATCGATGTGGAGGTTTGTTTGTCACATGACATTTTAGGCCGATCCGCTCTTTCGGACTGCTTCAATGAACGCGTCAATAGTTTCTCTATTACCTCGTCGAATTGCCCTGAACAAAAGAGGAAGTTCTTTCATCAATACTTCGTCGTCTTGTAAATCTGTTGGCAGTCGGCCTCTTTCAATTTCAGCTTGATCCAGTATGGATTCACTAGTATCCGAATCAGTTTTTAATTGCTCTAAAATCTCTAAGAGTTTTTCTCTTCCAGGTGGTGCAAAAACCCCTCGTTCCATCCGGCTGTAATTGCCTGCA
This sequence comes from uncultured Phycisphaerales bacterium, assembly GCA_963976955.1. Lineage (GTDB taxonomy): Bacteria > Planctomycetota > Phycisphaerae > Phycisphaerales > UBA1924 > UBA1924. The sequence goes on from CAXBMD010000001.1 coordinate 777,987, forward strand.
TCTACGCCGATTTGGGCTGCAAAGGCAGTTAGGGTGATACGATGCTGAATGCGCATGGCCTTGAGTTGTGGCCCTACAGAATTTTGTGTTTTGTTTGTCATGGTGTTCCTCCGGTTGCAATTGTAATACATATACAACGGCATTTCAAGGCATTTAGTTCATGTATATTGTAAATCAGTACAATTATCGCAATTTTACTCATTTTTTCGGTATGTACCGGCTACTCCGACTCACCCTCTTCGGCGCAGTCGGAATCGGACACCTCCCAACACCCAAAGACCCAACCACGCATCAGAATGCGAGTCGGGGCACCCCTTCGCCGGATACCCCCCTCAGGCCCCTCGCAGGCCAATTCTCCCCCATGGACCCACATTATATTGGACGCTTCGCTTGCGGATCGGGGAATCTAGAGCATAGTTCTAGGTACCGGCCTTGGAAGGTGATCGCCGATGGGGGCATCTCGAGGTCGGCGTTCAGTCACAGGAACTCACATGCGCACACAACCCACAGCAACCGCTCTCGTCCTCTCATCCGTTCTCGCGTCCGTCATCGGCACAGCATCCGCAAGCGTCCTCTTCGTCGACCTCGGACGACCCGACATGCAGTCCAACCCGCTCACCTTCAACAACCTCACCAACGAGGTCTCATCAATCGCCAATGCGATCGATCAGAACGGCCTCCAGACCGGGATGACCATCGACATCACCAACCCGTTCTTCTCCACCGGCACCCCATCATCATTGGGATCCGAGAACCCGACAGGATTCGCCGCCCAGTTCGGAGCCGACGCGACCGACGACTACCTCTTCGGACACACCGGCCCATTCGCAGGTGAAGAAGACAACTCGCTCAGCGTCATCGAGTTCGGGAACCTCAATGCCAACACGCTCTACACCTTCACGGTCTTCGCTTCACGCACCGGCGTCAGCGACAACCGCGAAGCGCAGTACGACCTCATCGGCGACACCAACTCGTCGGGCACGCTCAACGCATCCAACAACGAATCAGAAGTCCTCATCCTCACGGGATTGCTCGCCGACGATTCAGGCACCATCACCATGAATGTCTCCGCAGGTCCCAACAACGACAACGGGAACGCCTTCTTCTACCTCGGCGCAATCCGCATCGACACCAGACCCGTCCCCACCCCGGGAACCCTCGCCCTGCTCACCGGCGCTGGTTTGATCATCACCCGCCGCAAACGCTAACAAATCACGGCCTCGCACACGCGAGCGCAAGAGAGCGTCGATCTCCGAACCCAACCCCCCGCGACCATTGAGAAGCGGAGCCGACGGATTCGAGGACGACCCTGAAGAAGAACAAAACAACGCCAGACAGGGGTGTTTTGTTCTTCTTCTTCAACTTCGACCAACCCAACCCATCAGCGCCTCGATTTTCCTCGTACCCTTTCTCCATGAATGAACTCCCAGAGACCGTCGCAACCGAAGCGTGTGATCCGCGAGAGCTCCTCGAAGTCATGCGAGCGGGTGACCACGAAGCGACCCAAGCGATGCTCGATCGGATGAGCAACGCGGACGAAATCCTCGCGTTCTCTCGTCTCCCAGAGGACGCGCGAGGCGCGTTGCTCCTGCTCCTGGGACCGGAGCGGGCCGCGGACTTGATCCATGTGCTTCCAGAGCCGCTCGCGACCGACGCGTTTGACACGCTTGAACCAGCGGAGTCCGCGCGCATCCTCGAGTACCTCCCCAGCAACGAATCCGCGGATGTCATCGGGGAGCTTGACGACGACGACGCACGCGCGATCATCGACGAGCTCAGCGATGAAGACGCGATCGAGATGCAGCGTCTGCTCGCGTACGACGACCACTGCGCTGGTGGGTTGATGGTGACCGAGTACCTGTCCTTCGGGATGGAGACCCGCGTCGCGGAGGTCATCAAGGACCTTGGGGACAACGCGGAGGAATACGCGCACTACGACATCCAGTACACCTATGTCACCGACGAGCAAGGCAAGCTCGTCGGGGTCCTCCGCATGCGCGACCTGCTCCTCGCATCCAGACAAAAACCACTCCGCGAGTTCATGATCCACAACCCCGTCGCGGTCCAAGACAGCGACACGCTCGAACAACTCCAAGCGTTCTTCAACGAGAACCACTTCTTCGGCGTCCCCGTCCTCGACGAATCCGGTCAACTCTGCGGCGTCGTCCACCGCGCCGCCGTCGAAGCCGCGGTCGCTGAACAAGGCGACCGCATGTACCTCAGCGCACAGGGCATCGTCGGTGGTGAAGAACTCCGATCCATGCCCCTGATGCTCCGCGCTCGAAGACGCCTCTCGTGGTTGAGTGTGAACATCGTGCTCAACATGGTCGCCGCGAGTGTGATCGCGATGCACCAGGACACGCTCGAAGCGGTCATCACCCTCGCGGTCTTTCTCCCCATCATCTCCGACATGAGCGGCTGCTCCGGGAACCAAGCGGTCGCGGTCTCCATGCGAGAACTCACGCTTGGAGTCGTCCGACCCACTGAGATCGCGCGCACCGTCCTCGCAGAAATCTCCGTCGGTCTCATCAACGGCCTCGTCCTCGGCGTCCTCCTCGGACTCGTCGCGTACGCATGGAAAGGCAACCCATACCTCGGCGCAGTCGTCGGGGGCGCACTGATGCTCAACACCCTGATCGCGGTCGTCATCGGAGGCGCGGTGCCCCTGCTGCTCAAACGATTCAAGGTGGACCCCGCGATCGCCGCGGGACCGATCCTCACCACCGTCACCGACATGTGCGGCTTCTTCATCGTCCTCACCCTCGCCTCATCCATGCTCTCACGCCTCGCATAACAACGACGGACCGCACACACCGAACCAATCCAAATGAAGAAGAACACAGCACGCCCTGTCAGGGGATGTTTTGTTCTTCTTCATCTTCACATCAATCTAATTCGTGGTACAGTCCACCATGGACACTCCACCCCCTCTCCCCAATCTTCCAACCGATTCCACCATCGTCGTCACCGGCCCCACAGGCTATGTCGGAGGCCGACTCGTCCCCATCCTCCTCGACGATGGCTACAAAGTCCGATGCATCGCAAGAGCGCCCCGCAAACTCGATGATCGGGAATGGAGATCAAATGACCGCGTCAGCGTCGAGCAAAGCGACCTCTCGGACATCGACACCCTCACCGAAATCCTCCAAGGCGCGTCCGCCGCGTACTACCTCATCCACTCCATGGAAGCGACCGGCGAAGACTACGCCGCCCGAGACCGACAACTCGCATCCAACTTCGCCCAAGCCGCCAAAGCCGCAGGAGTCGAGCGCATCATCTACCTCGGAGGACTCGGTGAAGCGGACAGTCTCTTGAGCGAACACCTCAGCTCACGCAGAGAGGTCGAAGAGATCCTCGGATCGACCGGGGTTCCGGTGACGGTCTTCCGTGCTGCGATGATTATTGGATCGGGTTCGGTGTCCTTCGAGATCCTCCGCTACCTCGTCGAGCGACTCCCAATCATGATCACCCCATCATGGGTGATGACCGAATCCCAACCCATCGCGATCGCCGATGTCCTGCACTGGTTGGTCCGCGCGCTCCAAACCCCAGACACGACAGGCAAGGTCCTCGAAATCGGAGGCGCGGACATCTTTTCCTACAACAAGCTCATGAAAATCATGGCGCAAGAACTCAAACTCCCCAAACGCATCATCATCCCCGTCCCCGTCCTCACCCCGCGGCTCAGCTCCGGATGGATCAGTCTCATCACCCCAGTCTCCTACCGCATCGCACGCCCGCTCGCTGACGGCCTACGAAACAAGGTGGTTGTGACCAACGACCTCACGCAAGAACTCATGCCCCACAACGCGATGGGTGTCCGCGAAGCGATCGCCAAAGCGCTCATGCACACCGAATCAGGCAATGTCCAAACCCGCTGGTCCGTCGCAGGACCAATCCCCGGAGACCCCGACTGGGCCGGTGGAAAGACCTTCACCGACGCGCGCACCATCACCATCGACGCCCCACCCGATCATGTCTTCAAAGCGATCTGTCGCATCGGTGGAGGGCACGGCTGGTACGCCGCGGACATCCTCTGGAAACTCCGAGGATGGATGGACACCCTCGTCGGAGGACCAGGACTCCGCAGAGGACGACGCGACCAAGAACGCGTCGAGTTCGGAGAAACCCTCGACTTCTGGAGAGTCATCGGCATCGAACACGACAAATCCCTCACCCTCCGCGCCGAAATGAAACTCCCCGGAGTCGCAATCCTCGACTTCAACATCGAACCAAACGAATCTCCAAACCATCCAGCCAGCCAACCAACCAACCAAACCCACATGACCATGACCGCAAAGTTCCGCCCCAAAGGAATCCTCGGCATCCTCTACTGGTACAGCGTCTTCCCCTTCCACGGCATCGTCTTCAAAGGCATGCTCAAAGGCATCAAACGCAGCGCCGAATCAACCGAATGAACAAGAACAAAACACCCCTTGCGGGAGGATGTTTTGTTCTTCTTCATCTTGCACATAGATCTCAAATGGAAATCCGTTCGTAGACTCCCCGTCGAACTGCTCGCCGAATCCGCGTAAATCGCCATTTCACCCTTGCATGCACATTTCAAACCCGATAGTCTAGACACTCGTTCTTACTTCTCCTCAACCGAGTTCTTATACCGAGACCCATCATGCCGATCCGTGCTGCACTCACCATTGTTCTGATGTTCCTGACAACCCACGCGACGGCACAGCAGTTCTGGTTGGTACAAAAACTCTTCCTCCCAAACAGCGTCGACACCCACGACATCGGTCGCTCGTTCGCTTCCGGGAACGGACGCGTCTACATCGGGGGCGCCGGGAGCTTAGGCAACGGGACCCAGCCCAGCGGGGTCTACGAGTTCAACGAAAACACCCTCGAATACATCCGCCGATTCAGCGGCACCGGGAACACACTCGACAACCGCTTCGGATGGGACATGGAGTTCCACAACGGACTCCTGCTAGTTGGTGCCCCCCAGCAAGACACAACACGCGGACGGACCGGAGCCGCGTACTTATTCAATGCGGGATCAGGCGCAATTGTCAAACGCTTCGAAGCATTCGACGGCCAAAGCCTCGACCTATTCGGATCGGGAGTTTCACTCCACGGCATCATCGCACTTGTCGGATCCCCCTTCGCAAACAGCGGTGTCGCCGGAACCACAGGCAAGGTTTATGTCTACCGCACAGACAGCTTCGCCAACATCATCGCACTCACCGCGTCCACCGGATCAAACGATCGTGACTTCGGGCTCCATGTCAAGCACAACGATCAGTACGCCGTGGTGACTGCGCAGAACGACATCACCGAAGAAGGCGTCGTCTATGTCTTCGATTTCGTCACAGGCGCGGTCCTCCATCGGTTCACCTCACCCAACGCTCGCAGCTTCGACGGATTCGGAGGTTCCCTCGCACTCGATGGGGACACCCTCGTAGTCGGTGCTCAGCGCGGAAGCACGAACCAGTTCAGAGGGGCCGCGTTCGTCTACGACCTCTCCACCGGCGCCTTGCTCCGCACCCTCGCCCCCTCGTCGAGTTCAGACAATGACGCGTACGGACGAAGCGTCGATCTCAACGACCAATACATCATCGTCGGATCCCCAGGAACAAACCAGATCGGCAGCGGGAAGATATTCCTCTACCGCCGAAGCAGCTACTTCCTCGTCGAAGAGTTCTTCTCATCAAACCCATCTGGAACCGAAGCCTTCGGTCAGGTCGTGAAGCTCGAGGACGACTACATCCTCACCTCAAACTTCCGCAACGGAGACCCCGAACGCGATGTGTATGTCATCGACCAGTTCTGTCGCGCCGACATCAACCTCGACGGCTCACTCAACTTTCTCGATGTCAGCGCTTTCCTCAAGCTTGCGATCGACTTTAACGAAGACGGCAGCTTCAACTTTCTCGACATCAGCGCCTTCCTCCAGTCCTTCGGAGCTGGGTGCCCGTAACCACACACTCCTCCACCGAACCAAAGAAGAAGAACAAAACACCCCCTCCCAAGGAATGCTTTGTCCTATTTTCTTACAACTTCGACTTGTTATACGCCTTATCACAGTTCACCCCAAACTTCACACAAATCGGATGATCATGTTTGCAGTTCGGTCGTGCCGTGCATGAGTACCGGCCATGCAGCACCATCGTGTGCCCGATCTCCGACCACCGCGGCCTCGGCATCAACGCCATCAACAACTTCTCAATCTTCCCCGTGTCCATTTTCGGCTCATCCACAATCCCCAACCGCCACACCAACCGCTGCACATGCGTGTCCACCGTCACCCCATCATTGATCCCAAACGCATTCCCCAGCACCACATTGGCCGTCTTCCGCGCCACCCCCCGCAGCGTCAACAAATCCGCCATATTCCCAGGCACCTCCCCGCCATACACCTCAACCACCCGCGTCATCGACGCATGAATCGCCTTCGCCTTGTTCCGAAACAACCCGATCGTCTTCACATACCCCTCGATCTCCTCAGGAGTTGAGTTCGCATAGTCCGCCGGAGTCTTGAACGCCGCGAACAAACCAGGGGTCGCCTTGTTCACCCCCGCATCCGTGGACTGCGCACTGAGAATCGTCGCAATCAACAGCTCATGAGGCGCCGAGAAATCCAGCTCACACTTCGAATCCGGATAGTGTTTCCGAAGCGCATTGGCAATCTTCAAAGCCCGTGAACGATCCTCCTTGCTCACCTCAGGGAGCGCAAACGGGATATCCCGCAGCCCCGCTGGGTTGTCCTTGCCCTTGAGATGCACCTGTTTGGATGCCGTTGGTGTCTGTTTGGAAGCGGTGGGGGAGTCAGAAGTCATGGAAGATGCTAGGAGTGGATTAAGATTCAAAATCCCCGAAACTTCCCTTGTTTTTGGGTGATTATGGGTCATATTTAGGATCCAAGGGGCTGTCATCAAACAGACAGTCGTCCAAGGCATTTGTTCACCACCGCACAGGAGTTCCCAATGCGTTCGATCATCCCAACCCTCGCACTTACCGCCGTCATGTCCGCACCCGCACTCGCTGGGGTCACCTACTCCTTCGATACAGACGCCCAAGGCTGGGGACTCTTCAGCGACGGACGCGATTTCCAATGGGACGGCACCATCGGCAACAACGGACTTGGCGCCATCCGCGCCGTCGACATCACCGCAGGCAACTACTGGTTCTTCTCCGCACCAACCACAGACCTCGGAGACCTCTCCGCACTCTACGGCACCTCAATCTCCTACGACATCCTCGGAATCCAAGGCAACCAAAGCATCGACGACCGCGCCGACATCATCCTCTCCGGTGGTGGCATCCAAATCGGAATCGCCGCAGGAGTCGCCCCCGTCCTCGGACAATGGACTTCATGGGACATCCTCGTCGACGCATCCGCAGACTGGAAAATCGTCAACAGCGCCGTCGCCGCAACACTCACATCAACCGACGCAACCGAAGCGGACTTCCAAACCGTCCTCGCAAACCTCTCCAACATGTACATCCGAGGCGAGTACACTTCAGGCAGCGACCAATCCGCAATCGACAATGTCAGCTTCATCCCAGCCCCAAGCACCCTCGCACTCCTGGGAATGAGCGCGATGGGTCTCCGCCGTCGTCGCTAATAAACCAGCATCGACCGCAACAACAGACAGTAGTCACCAAGCAAGAGACCTAGTGACCACACCATGCAAGCACCACCCAGTGGTGCTTGTGTGTTTTTACGATTGACCCGAATCAGCATCAGCCCCAGCCCCAGTCCCAGCAGCCAACTCCACAGCCCCAACCCGAACCCCCGTCCAGATCGCCAGCACCAAACACACCAGCGTCGAAAGCATCAACCCCTTGAGCGAGTTGGCCGCCGTCTCATGCATCGCCATGAACGCGTTCTTGTAGACATCCGCCTGTTCCGTATTGCCCGCCGCTGCAAAGTCCCAGTAGCTGCGAAGGTTCTTGCTCATCGCATCCATCAGCATAAACAGATGCCAGCTCAGCAATCCCATCGTCGCAAGCAACGCCACACTCCGCAGCACACGCACCAAAGTATTGAGCGAATACCCCGCAACGATCATCGTCACAAACGACCCCAAAGCAATCGCCGCCGCGATGAACTGAATCGTATCAACAATCAAAAACACCTTCCCCGCGATCAACCCCGCCGCCAGCAGCGCATGATCCCCCTCATACCCCGGATACGCCCCAAGCGTCGGTTGCATCTTCCCCATCGCGGGAAACACCACCGCCGCCACCACCCCCGACATCCCCACGGCCCCAAACCACGCGCTCAGAGCCACAATATGAACCACCTCAAAGAACCGCTGAACCTGTATCGATCTCATCCCCCATCCTACGCGCGACAAAACCCCCAACAACAAGCCCCCAAAAAAACCGCAAAGCACACCATCCGTGCGACCGTGCGACCGGGTCTTCAAACACCAAACGACCCATAGAAAAACCCGCCCCACCCGAAGCAGAATCCGTCATCGTGTTACCAGTCAAATCGAATTGGAGCTGGAAATACGCCGCGGATACAAAGCCAGCTGATTGAGAATATGCGAACTAAGTTGATCGAGCATTGCTTCGGTCACAAAGATCCCAGCCCCGATGTCGATTGAAATCACTTGTGGATTGACACCATCCGGGAGTTGAAACCTCCAATCGACCGATCCGCCGAGTTGTCTTCCACATGCGCAAGCGTGAAATGGATCTGTCGAGGATGAGTTCTCTGTACCTGCTGCTTTTTTGTATCGGAACCGGCTTGGAACGATCACGGAACGATACGCGGGCGCGGGACTATCCCCAACAAAGACATTTCCTATCGCCATCCCAAGATCGTCGAGCTTTAATGCTTCCACAAGACATTGGTGAACAACATTGACTGCTCGCTTGTAGCTCATCGCAGGTACAAGCGTTTCAAGCTGTTCCTGAGAGTGCACGAATACATCAATCGGATCATCGCAATAATCCATGTTCAAGTTTCCGCACTCACAAAAAATTGAAGAGTTGGAAGTCTCACGGATCCAATCTTGATCAAAATTGAATACATAATTATATGTTGACACAAGCTCAAAATACACTTGAGACCTCCTACATGTTTGTATTATATCGCTTCCGGCATGGAAACCGGCGACTACATCAGCAGTTTTGTGCGTGGGAGTGGGTGAGGGGCGCGGGCTGATCAAAAAAATTACCCAAAAACCCGCGGCTCCAAATCCCCCCGCAAATACAACGGATGCTTCGGAAACCCATGCATCGTCACATCCAAACAGTGGGGGACACACACTTTCGTCAACAACCCCCGCACCGCATCCCCCCGCCCCATCAGCTTCCCATGCGTCCCCCATCCCGCGACGACCAGATCCGCACCCTTCGCCAATCGAGCAATATGCCGATCGTTCTCTTCGCCGATCGGATCATCCACCAGCTTCAAACCCTTTGGATCAGTCGACCGCAACGCAAAGATGTTCACCACATCCATCGCCGAGAACCCCCAACGCACCGCATACCGATGGCACCGCGTCAGCGTCGGATCAAGCACCTCCGCATCCGCCGTCGACGGATTGAGCAAACAAAAACACACGCGCTTCCCGCCCGCGTCCCATCGCCGACCCAGCGTGTACCGGTACTGTTCGCACTCTGAAAAAGTCGCCCAGCCCTTCATCTTCCCGCTGATGGTTGCTCCGCTCACAGCTTGGCAAGTTCATCAGGATCAAAGTCCGCGTTCGAGTACACCTTCTGGATGTCATCAAGCTCTTCGAGCGTCTCGATCAGGTTCATCATCTTGCGCACATCATCACCCTTGACCTCAATCAAGTTATCCGGGATGCGAGAGATCTCCGCTTCCATGATAACGATATCCGCTTCTTCCAGCGCGACCTTGACCGCCTGGAAGTCACCGACCTCCGTCATGATCGTCCACACGCCCTTGTCGTCATCGTCCGCTTCGGGAGCGATCACATCATCCGCGCCCGCTTCGAGCACGACCTCCATAATCGCGTCCTCGCCGTACTTGTTCGCATCGACGATGATCTGTCCCTTGGTCGCAAACATAAACGCAACCGTCCCCGCGTTGCCCATTGACCCGCCGCCCTTTTTGAACATGTTGCGGACATCACCGACGGTGCGTGTGTTGTTGTCCGTCAACGACAGGATCAGCAGCGCCGTCCCGCCGGGGCCGTAGCCCTCGTAGACGAGTTCTTGGAAGTCCGCACCCCCGGTATCACCCGCGCCCTTGTCGATCGCGCGCTTGATCGTGTCCTTAGGCATGTTGGCGTACTTCGCCTCATCGATCGCGTAGCGCAGCGTCAGGTTCGAGTCCGGGTCAGGACCGCCCGAGCGTGCCGCGACCATGATCGCTTTGGAACACTTGGACCACACCCGCGCCTTGACCTTGTCCTGACGCGCTTTGCGGTGCTTGATATTCGACCATTTACTATGTCCAGCCATCGGTGTATACCTTTACTTTCGCTTCATTTCTCGGGAACAACTTCATCAACTATATCAGCCGGATTTGGCACAACCAACCCCGCCCGGTTCGGAGCCACCGCAGGTACCCGACCAGATTCCCGGCTTGCTTCCCCATCGGCAATCTTGAACCGGATTGAGCTCAGCTCCTCGCGGATCGACTCCAACGCCACCGCATTCACATTCTCCTGATTCGATAGCTCTGTCAACCGCTCCCGCAATCGACTCTCCGCATCCAGCCACGCCCCGACCGCCCGCTCAAAGTCCCCAACCATCCACAGCGAATCCCCCAGATGATCATAAATCGTCGCGTTGCTCGTCCCATCCTCAAGCCCGAGCGCCTCCTCAAGCAACCCCAGCGCCCCCCGGCGAACAACCTTCCCATCCCCATCAACCTCGTCTTCGATCACGCCCATCGCGTACCGAACCCACGCGAGCGAATCGGTAATGCTCGCCGCCTTGGGTTCCGCTTGATGCGCCAGCACCAAATGCCGCTCCGCAAGTTGCAAATCCCCGCCATCCTCGATCATCCGGTACCCAAGATCGTTGTTCGCCCACGCATGATCCCCGTCATACCCCAGCGCGACGCCGTACATCGCCGGCGACACATCATCCCGCTTGTAGAACGACGAAACGACCGCAACCGAGTACGCAAAGTCCGCCTTGACCCCATCAGGATTCGTCTTGTCCGCCAGCGATCCCTCTTGCAACACCCCAAGCGACCCAACCACCGCATCGCGAGCTTCGATCATCAACCCCGCACGATCCATCCAATCAATCGACGCCACCAGATCGTCCGCCGATCCGATCTGACCGATCAACGACGCCAGATCAGCAACCCGTTTCTCATCAAGCATCCCATCATCGGTGATCGTCAGCCGCGTCACCAGATCAAGCGCCGTCCCCGCATCCTGCGACCGCAGCACAGACTGCACCCCGACCGTAAACGGGTCACCCCCACCCGAAAGCCCCTTCATCGACCGGACGAGTTCCTCATAGTCATCCATCTCAAACCGATCACTCGCAGGCAGAATCACCAGCTCAATCAAATCCAGCGACGCGAGCGGATCAATTCCGTTGACATCCATTCCAGCCGCACTCTTTTGTCTCGTCCGCTCAACCAGTGTCAGCAACAGATCGACATCCGTCCCCTCAACCCCACGCTGCGCCACCGCCCCAAGCACACGCACAATCCGCAGCGATTCCCCAAGCGAATACGACCAGTCCCCATCAACAGGCACCAGTTCATCCGCGTCGTATTCATCAAGCCCCCCACCAAGCACCCCAAGCCCACCCGCCCGCTCAAGCCGTTCCAAACAATCCTCAACCGAGACCAGCCCGTCAAGACGAGTAAGCGCGAGCCGATCCGCTTCTTCGCGCCGTGATTCATCGGATCGGATCAACCCCTCATGGAGCCGCCCAACCCGGCGCGAAGGCATCCGCTCATAAAAACCATCCAAGAAATCTTCAGCGCCAACCCCGTCCCCCGCAAGCACCATCATCCGCGCTTTCGCGCTCGCCAGATCGATCGATCCCCCCATGTCCTCCCGCTGCGCATCAATCCACGCCAGCCCTCTCGCCACCGCGCCCTGATCCCCCTGCGTCATCTGCGTCCGCCAAACACTCAGCAGCAGGTCAATCCCGATCTCCCGATACCGGTGCTGTGCATGCGCATCAACCAGCACCCGCTCGCTCTGCGCCAGCATCTCCCCGCCCTGTGCTCCAGCGCTCGCCATCTCGTGCGCGCGGATCAAGCTCACCATCGCCGAGCGAGGCAAACGCTGCCCGAGCGACCGCGTAACAACCCGCAACTGTTCCACATCCCCAATCTCCCCGCCCGATCCCAGCACCGTAATCAACTGCTCGTACACCCCCTCGTCGTACGGATCAAGCTCCAGCGCCATCTCAAGGGCCCCAACCATCCCCGACCCATCCCCCGCCTGCTGATGCATCCGCGCCAGCACAAGCCAGTCCGCCGCGTTCCCATCCGCTGATTGCGCGCGTGTCTCCGCCGCATCAACCGCTTCATCGCTCCGGTTGGCCACCATCAGCGTATCGACATACAACGGGTGATCCGCCCCGTTCATCGCGCGAGTCGAGCACGCTTCAAACAACGCATCCGCAAGTTCCCACCGAGCCGAGAGCACCGCCGCGCGAGCATGCGCAATCAGCCACGCGGTCGACTTCGAATCGAATGACGATCTATCAATCGCCCCATCAATCGAACTCAATCCCTCAAGCAAATCTGGACGCTGCAGATCATCCACGATCAAACACCGCACCAACTCGGCCGTCTCAGAATCACCCGTCACCCCCGCAAGCGATTCCAGCGCCCGACCATCGAGCCGAATCAGCGCAGGCACCACCAGCGACCCAATCGAAGGACTCCGCTCCACCATCCCCATCATCGCACCGAGCCGATCCGCTCCCGCATCAAACATCCCAAGCACCCGAGCGCACGCGACAGGCGACACAATCACAGGATCAACCCCGCTCAGCACCAACACGCTCGCGTCCCGATCATGCTCAAGCGTCAGCACCAACCCAAGCAACGCCCTCCGATGCGAAACCGGAAGTTTCGCATCCCGCATCCGCTGCGCAATCGAATCCTTGAGCAACCCGCCAACAAGCGCATGCTCACCGACAATCCCCACCAGATGATGGAGCAACCCAGAGTCATCCCCCGGATGCGCATCAATCCAATCGATCATCCCCATCGCCGCCAGCCCGCTGTGCCCCGCCAGCAGCTCCGCCGCCACCCGCCGCGCCATGAGCTCAATCGGCTCATCGCCCGCGAGCCCCCGCGCCAGCTCGTACACCTCAAGCGCCCGCGCCGGTTGCTCAAGCATCATCCACGCATCCCCGAGCGACGCATATTGCTCCGCCCGCTGCGTGTACAACTGGATCAGCTCCCTCCGAAACCGCGGATCACGAGCCGTGTCCCCATCAAGCATCCCCATCGCCCGCGTCATGACCTCAGCGCCCGCCGCGAGTTGGCCATCTTCAATCAGCGCCCGCCCAAGCATCACCCCGCCAAGCAGCCGCCCCGCCAGATCCCCATCATCAACCGAGTTTTCCCCATCACCCCACGCCATCGAGCCCAGTTCGATCACCCGGTCCGGATCATTGGTCGATCCCATCGCGCCATACACCAACGCCCGGATCGTCCGATCCCCAAGCTCCACCGCTCGCAAATACGCATCGACCGCCTGACCGCGATCCCCAAGCCGCATGTACGCATCCCCAAGCCCAATCAAAATCTCTGTCGACTGCGGCGACACCCCCGCGATCTGCTCATAAATCGCCACCGCACCCGCCGCATCATCATTGAGCATCGCCGCCCGTGCCCGCACATACCCCTTAGCGATCTGAGGCAGCATCGCCACCTCCCCCTTCACCGCTGGCGCAGGAATCCGAGCAACCGCCAAAGCCAGCACCTCATCAAGCGGACGAACCGCATCGCTGAACTCCGCCGTCCCAGGCGTCAATCGAACCAGCCGACCATCCATAATCCGGTCCGCAAGCGCAAAGCTGCCAACCGAGGGCTTCTCCTCTTCGCGATCGATCAACCGCTCAAGCCTGCTCTTGACCGCAAGCCCCTCAAACCCACGCACATACCCCGACTGCTCATTGTTCTGGTCTGCAGATTTCGCAGTCGTTCCCCGGTCCACCCCAGAAGCACACCCCGCAACCGCAACCAAAGAAACAGCCAGAGCCGACACGGACACCGCAGCAAGTGTTCGTCCAGCCACGCGTGCATTCCGTCCTTGCGTCATCCGTTGCATCAAGATCCCGTTTCAAAGGCCACCAGCCATCGCTCCAGTCTGGTGTAGGTGTCAAGCGTCTGATTCGCGCGGATCGCCCGCTCAAGCGTCGACGAGACCGTATCGGGATTCTTCGAACCCTTGATCAGTTTCGCCTTGTGCAGCGCGCGAGTAATCTTCGCATCAATCGGGAACGCGTGCGCATCAAGACCAAGCAGCATTACCCGAGAAATCACAAACCGAGGCAGCATCTCAAACGAATCAAGATACTCTCGCGCATCGCGTTTATTCATCTCCCGCAGGTGCGCCAGCGAAAGCTTCTGATGATCCGCAAAGACCCGACGCAGCGCCCCGATCAGCCGGACCGACCGATCCTCCGCCCGCGGGTACCGCGATCCAAGCATCGCCTCGATCTCCTTCGGGAAGCACACACGAAGCTCGTTGTAATCCACAAACTGCTCCTGCACCCGCTCCATCGCACGCACCGCGTTCTCAAGAGTCGATTCCCAAAGCACCATCGAGAACACCATCTCATGAACCAACGGCTCGCACGCCCACCCAACCATCGGACACAGCGCACCCACATCCACCGGCGCAGCCACCTCCGAATCGCCTCCGGTCAAGCCAATCAACGCCTCAGGGTTGTAAGACTCGTCGGTCGCCACATTCACTCCTCGGTCGATCGCACATCGACCGCATCAACATCATCCGCCTGCTGCCCATCGCCATCGGTGACGGTCCCAGACTCCACCGAATCCGCCGATTCATCCCCCGAAAGCTCGTCCTTCCGGAACGGATCAGACGCGAGCAAATCAGAAATCACCTGCTGCTCCCGCATCCCATAATCGTACTCAAGCTTCAGCGTGGGCATCTCCTTGATATGGATCCGCTCCATGACATCCCGCCGGATCCGACCCATCGCCGCCTTGAGCCCATGCATAGTCAGCTCCGCACGCTCGGCAGGCAGCACACTGACATACGCCTTCGCGTTCTTGAGATCATCCGTCAGCTCAACCTTGGTGATCGTGATCAACCCACGGATCCGCGGATCGTTGAACCCCTTAGAGATGACCTTCTGCAACTCACGCTGCATGGTCGAAGAAATCTGCTGTGCCCGTCGCTTCATACAACCGCCTCCGCGCGTGCATACATCTCACGCTCAAGCCCATCCAGATCCTGATCCGATTCCGATGGGACCAACGCATCCCCGCGAAGAATCTCCCGCGAGCAATCCACAACCTCGCAATCAAGCACCGACCGAACCCGGTCCATCACCCGATCAAGCGTCCGTCCCGCGATCATCCCGGAGTTGGACACCACCGACACACCAAGCATCGCCTTGTTCCAGACATCGAGCGCCCCGACCTCCGCAACGCTGACCATATGGTGACGATGGCAGCTGTCCTTGATCGATTTGACAACCCGCCGCTTGTCCTTGAGAGACATCGCGCCCGGTATATCAAGCTCAATCTGTAGAACACCAATCACCATGTACGGATACCTTGTGCAATCAACACCTTTGGGTCACAATCAATCAAGTGTCCGCGCGATCTCGACGCTCTTGTAGCATTCGATCACATCGCCTTCCTTGATGTCGTCGTAGCCCGCGACCTTCATGCCGCATTCCATGTTCGACCGGACTTCCTTCGCGTCGTCCTTGAACCGCTTGAGCTGATCCAGCTTGCGGTTGTTCTCAACGACCACGCCGTTCCGCGTCACGCGGATGAACGCATCACGCTGCACAATGCCGTCGGTGACATAGCAACCAGCGATCGCGCCGACCTTGGAAACCTTGAAGACCTCGCGGACTTCCGCATGACCCAAGACCTCTTCGCGGATCTCCGGAGCAAGCATGCCTTCAGCAGCCTTCCGCATATCCTCGACGATGTGGTAGATCACCTGGTAGTTACGAATCTCAACACGCTTGGCTTCAGCAAGCATTCGGCCCTTCGAGTTGGCAATCACATTGAACCCGATGATGACCGCGTTGGACGCGTTGGCAAGCAGGATGTCCGATTCGGTAATCCCGCCGACCGCAGAGTGAATCACGCGGACCTTGACCTCATCACCCGAGACCTTCTCGATCTCAGATTTGAGTACATCCACCGAGCCCTGCACATCCGCCTTGAGCACAACAAGGATTTCCTTGAGCTCGTTGTTGGCCATCTGCGAGAACATCGAATCAAGCGTGACCTTCGGCTGAGCAAGCTGCTCAAGACGCTCACGCTCACGACGCTGCTCCGCAGCCTTCTCCGCTTCTTTCAGCGACGAAACACAGTAGAACTTGTCGCCCGCATCCGGGAGATCGTTGATACCCGAGACCTGCACCGGAACCGGTGGCAGCACCGACTTGATCCGCTTGCCATGATCATCAGTAATATCACGCACACGACCAAACGCTCGGCCCATCACAATAAAGTCGCCAACCTTCAGCTCGCCCTCTTGGACAAGAATGTTCGCCACATTACCACGACCGCCCTCAGGGTTCGCCTCGATGACGGTCCCCTGCGCCTGACCAGCGTAATCCGCCTTGAGCTCAAGAATCTCCGCCTGCAGATCAAGGATCTCAAGCAAATCTTGGATACCGATGTCCTTGGTCGCACTCGTCTTGATGACCTCGGTTTCACCGCCCCATTCAGTCGAGTTCAAACCATGCTCAGCAAGCTGACCCATGATCCGCTGAATGTTCGCTTCAGTCGCCTGTTCCTTATCAATCTTGTTGAGCGCGACAATGATCGGCACGCCCGCCGCTTTCGCGTGCGAGATCGACTCGATCGTCTGAGGCATCACACCGTCATCCGCCGCAACAACAAGCACAACAATGTCAGTCACATTCGCACCACGCGAACGCATCGCGGTAAACGCCTCGTGACCAGGAGTATCAATAAAGGTCACAAACTTCTCATCGCTCCCCGTCTTCACAGGAACACGGAACGCGCTCGTCGCCTGCGTAATGCCGCCCGCTTCACCATCAGCAACATTCGCCTTCCGGATCTTGTCCAGAAGCGAGGTCTTGCCGTGGTCCACATGACCAAGAATCGTCACGATCGGCCCGCGAGCACGCTCATCTGTCCGGTCACGCTCAGCAAACTGCTCCGCGACCTTCGCCTCTGCACCCTTCGCTTCTGCGACCTCAAGCTCGATATCCCAATCAATCATGATCTCCTGAGCCTTCTCAGAATCGATCCCAGAGTTGATGTTGGAAATCACGCCCTGCATAAAGAGCTTCTTGACAATGTCAGCACCCTTCACACCGGTCGCCGCCGAAAGATCCTTAATCGTGAACGGCTCAGAAATCGTCACCTTGCCGCCAACCTTCGCAGGGGTCTGCGACGCCGCAGCACTCGAACGCATCTGGTTCTGGCGCTGCTTCAGGTAACCACCCGATTGCTTGAGCCGAGCTTCGCGTTCAGCCAGATCCGCAGCACTCCATCCCGAAGCCGCGCCATCCGGACGACGAACCCCAGTACCACCCGGTTGACGACGACGCGTGTTGCCACCGCGAGGAGCACGCCCCTCACCGCCACCACCAGGACCCGATGCGCCACCGCCGCCACCTTGGTATCCACCGCCGCCTTGGTACCCGCCACCTTCACGAGGTGGTGGACGACGACGAGGTGCTTCAATCTGTTCAGGTGCTTCAACACGGATCACCTGCGGACCCGCAAGCTTGATCGTCTTCTTCTGCAAATCCTCAATCCGAGGACCCGCAGGGACAATCATCGCAGGACGCGTCGGAACATTCATCTGAGGCGGAGGAGGAGGAGTCGTCGTCTTCGTCGGCTTCTCAACCTTCGGAGCAGACTTCGGAGCTTCCTTCGGTGTCTCCACCTTGTCCGCGACCTTCGCATCCGTTCCTTCAACAACAGGAGCATCAGCCTTCACGCCCGCAGCACCATCCTTCGGTGCGTCCGCCGCCGGAGCGGTGGGCGCCGGAGCCGCAGCTGCAGCAGCCGCTTTGGCTGGAGCAGTTGAAGCAGTCGAAGCTGCTTTGGTCGGAGCCGCAGCAACGATCTTTGTCGCCGCAGGTGGTGGTGGGGGAGCAACCGCAACCGCTTGCGAAGCAGCACCATCGCCATCATCATCCGACTCATCGGACCCAGCCTTCTTCGCCTTGGTCGCTTTCTTGGGAGAGCGTGCCTTCTCCAGGTCCACCTTCTCGGTCTTCTCGACCGCGGTGTGTGGAGACTCCTCAGTGTTCTCACTGCTGAACCACTCGCGTACCGTCTGCTCAAGCCCGATCGAAATCGTGGACATGTGATTCTTAATAACATCCTTCGGAATGCCCTCTGCATGGCACTTCTCGACGATTGCTTTAGATTTAATTCCGAGCTCTTTCGCGAGCTCGAAGATTCGTGTATTAGCCAAATGGTCCTCCGTTCATCGAACGGTCAATAAGTTCCTGTCGTCGTCATCTCCACGCAAGCCAGAGGACCCACGCACTCTCCAAAATCAGTGCACCCGATCATCCACCAAGGATGTCAGACACTCGGCTCTCCGCCTCAGCACTCGACGCTTCATCCTCGACTTCCGCTTCAGTCGCGGGAATCGAATCGAGCGCACCACCAAGAATCGCAGCCGCGGTCGCTTCGGGGTTGTCCGAAGGATTGACATCGCCGGAAAGAATCCCAGACGCCGCCGCTTCTTCCTCAGCACGCTTCGCAGCCGCTTGTTCCTTCTCAAGTGCCTGTTCAACAGCCACAATCTTCGCCTTCGCAGCACACAACTCCACGGCCTGTGCAGCAACCTCAGGGGTCAACTCCAGCTCCGTTTCAACAACCTCAGCACCGATCTCCTCGATGTCAAACACCGAGATCATGCCAAGCGCCGCAAGACGGTCAACCTTGTCTTCCGTCACGCCCTCGATCTGCGTCAAAGTCTCCGACAAGGTCGTCAGACCCTTCGTGAACTCTTCCGGAGTCAGGATGTCAACATCCCAGCCCGTCAACCGAGCCGCCAAACGAACATTCTGTCCACGCTTACCAATCGCAAGCGAAAGCTGATCATCACGCACAACAACCGTCGCGCGTCCAAGCTCAAAGCACAACGAAATCTCGCTGACCTCAGCAGGCTTGAGCGCGTTGGCAATCAAGATCTGCGACGATTCATTCCAGCGGACGATGTCGATCTTCTCGCCGTTGAGTTCTTCAACGATGGTCTTGATCCGCGATCCGCGGATACCAACACACGCACCGACCGCGTCAACCTTCGAGTCAATCGAGGACACCGCCATCTTCGTGCGGTAGCCCGCTTCGCGTGCGATCGCCTTGATCTCGATGGTCCGGTCAAGAACCTCGGGGACCTCAACTTCAAACAAGTACTTGATAAAGTCAGGATGCGCCCGGCTCAGGTAAATCTTCACCTGCGCCCCCATGTCCTTCACATCAAGCACAAACGCCCGCACCCGATCGCCAGGCATGAACTGCTCGCCAGGAATCTGCTCGCTCCGCAGCATCACACACTCCGCGCGATCGACCTGCACAACCAAAGCACCCCGGTCATACCGCTGCGCGGTACCGGTGACCAGCTCGCCCTGACGACCCGCAAACTCTTCCATCAGCGACTGACGCTCGTCATCGCGGAAGCGTTGGATCATCACTTGCTTAAAGGTCTGAGCCGCGATGCGACCAAAGTCCTGAGGACTGATCTCCAGCGGCTCGTCATACCGGAACAAACTGATCTCACCCGTCAACGGATCAACCGTGCACGAGAACTCCTCAGC
Source organism: uncultured Phycisphaerales bacterium (assembly GCA_963976955.1). Classification (GTDB taxonomy): domain Bacteria; phylum Planctomycetota; class Phycisphaerae; order Phycisphaerales; family UBA1924; genus UBA1924. Next base: position 797,892 of record CAXBMD010000001.1, read on the forward strand.
ATCCAGCGTCCCAAAGTACTTCCGGCACGCAGACACCATCGCCGCCTCAAGATCGCCGATCAAAAGGGATTTCTCAACATTACGCTCGCGTGCAATGCCGTCGAGGATTCTCATCATTTCTTGCGTGTCCATCAGTATCTCCGAGTTATCGAGTTGGTTGGTTGTCGTGCGGCCTATCCCGCACCCAGTCACTATCTATTCCGTCAGCCATACCAGACTGACATCGATTTTCTAAAACGCAAACGACCGGAAACCCCCTATGAGTTCCGGTCATGCATCCCGAATGCGTCTTCGCAAAGACCGCATCCGAACCGAGTTGGACGATCAGATCAGTTCATGATCCGCGTCCTTCCCGACCGTCGGGGGCACTGGCTGGAAGAGCCAATCACCGACATTGTGCATAACCATCGTTCATACAAGAGTCTCCTATAAACGCCGAGCATTCCAAGCCCGACACCAAGAGTCTAGATCACAAGCCCCTCAGGATCAAATAACCGTCTATTTATATAGAGAACCACACCCACCCAAAGACGACCCCCGAACCCCCAAAACGAATCATTCAACGATCCGCTCCCCCTTCTGAATCGCCCGTTTCACCCGCACCGCCCGGTTGTTCCGGTGCTGACCCACCTCCGCAAGGAACTTGGGTTCCCCCTCGATGTAGATCACCGCTGGATCCTTCGCATTGTGCGTCGTCACCACCAGATCCCCGACCGAAAGCTCCGAAAGCTCCTTGAGCGTAATCGTCGTGTTCGCCAGCGCCACCGACGCCGAAACCCCCGATTGATCAAGGTTTTCAACGATCCGGTCCTCCGAGCTCGTGTCGTTGTCGTTCCGGCTGATCGCAAACCAGCTCTGGCTGCTCAGATCATCCATCACAGGCTCAATCACATTGTACGGAATACACAGATTCATCGTCCCCGCCCTCGACGACATCCGCATCTCCAGCCCGATCACCATCACCACCTCATTGGGAGGCACAATCTGCACAAGCTGCGGATTCGACTCATGAGCCACAATCTTAAACTCAAGCGCCATCACGCTGCTCCACGCCTCAGAGAGAGCCGTAAGCCCGCGCCCAAGCACATTGGAAATCAACCGCTGCTCGATCGGAGTCATCGGCCTCTGCGGAATAAACAAATCCTGATTCGTCCCACCAAGCAACCGATCAATGATCGGATAAATAATCAAAGGCGAGATCTCCAGACACATCTGCCCCTCAAGCTTGTCCGTCTGAATCAAGTTGTAACTCGTCGGATTCGGCAAACCCGAAACAAACTCGCCATAAGTCATCTGCTCACACGCCGCGACCCGGACCTCAACAATCGTCCGAAGGAACCCAGAGAGCGACGCGCCAAAGTTCCGCGCAAACGCCTCGTGCAGCGTCTCAAGCGCCATCATCTGGTCCTTGGACACCCGCTCAGGCCGTTTGAAGTCGTACTGACGAACCTCGATGTTGTCCAGATCCTTGCGTGTCCGCGAGAAGATATTGATCTGCGGCGCGGCTTCAACGATGTCCTCGACATCCACCGCCGCCATCAGCGAATCAATCTCATTCTGGTCCAACATACTCATCGAGCACCAACTCCAACCAAAGACACACCGGCCTCCCATCGAGGAAGACACAGTGTGCGTTCTATCGGCCCCGAATCCTCGAATTCTCCACAAATTTCACGATCAATCAATCCCAATCTCATCCGCAGGGAACAAACCGCCAATCGCAAGCGTTGATTCCCTCCACACGACTCAATCAACAGTCGAATCCGATACCATTCACCCCAATATCAATCCGCGACCCCGGAGCCATCCTCAAATGATCCCCACCCTCAAACCACTCTTCCTGACACTCGCAATCTCCATGATCGCGTCCACCCTCCACGCCCAACCCAGCTTCGGTGGATTCGGAGGCTCATCCGAGCCACCCGTCACCATCACCGCCCAGTCCTCCGCAACCGCTCTCACCCCCGGCTCAACATTCGTCATCGCCGTCACCCTCGACCACGACGACGAATACCACACCTGGCCAAACCAACCCGTCGTCCCCAAAGAACTCGGAGACTTCCCCGCCATCGCCACCACCATCGAAGCCGCCCTCCCAGACTTCTTCACCGCTGGTCCAACCCAATACCCCGAAACCCACACCGTCTCCGTCCGATTCCTCGGCCCACCCATCGATCTCATCACCTACGAAGGCACCGCCGTCGCCTACATCCCCATCCGAATCGCCGACGATGCCCAGCCCGGAGACTACACCCTCTCCATCGACACCTTCTACCAAGCCTGCAACGCCACCACCTGCTTCCCCCCAACCCCAGACACCCAAACCCTCACCATCTCGATCTCAAGCTCGATCGCTGAAACCGACCAAGCCATCACCCCCAACCCGCTCTTCGACAACTTCGATCCAACCATCTTCTCCAACACCGACGCATGGGGTGAGGGCGCCACCGCATCAGTCGCCACACCACTCAACCAACAACGCCAGTTCCTTGGTCTCTTTGTGCTTCCCCCAATCGACTCCGCAGCAGGCATCGCCGTCATCGCCCTCGCCGCAGCAGTGGGGGGATTCATCCTCAACCTCACCCCCTGCGTATTGCCCGTCATCCCCCTCAAGGTCATGACCATCACCAACCACGCAGGAGAATCCAAGTCCCGCGCCATCAAGCTCGGTTCAATGATGGCTCTAGGAGTCATCGCCTTCTGGGTCGGGATCGGGATCCCAGTCGCCTTCGTCGCCGACTTCGTCGACCCCTCCATCATCTTCGGCGTCTGGTGGGTCACCGGAATCATCGGACTCCTCATCGCCATCATGGGTCTGGGAATCATGGGACTCTTCACCATCAAACTCCCACAAAAAACCTACATGATCAACCCCAAAGCCGACTCATCCTCAGGATCGTTCATGTTCGGAATCATGACCGCCATCCTCGGCCTCCCCTGCTTCGGATTCGTCGCCGGAGCACTCCTCGCCGGCGCCGCAACCATGCAACCCTGGCAAGTCCTGACCATCTTCTTCTCCCTCGGATTCGGGATGGCCTTCCCCTACCTCATCCTCACCCTCAACCCACAGTGGATGAACAAGATCCCCAAGACCGGTCCAGCGAGTGAACTCGTCAAGCAAGTCATGGGACTCCTCATGCTCGCCGCCGCCGCCTACTTCCTCGGCACCACCGCAATCTCCATCTCATCGAGCCAATCATGGTCCACCCCCTGGTGGTTCAAAGCCATCCACTGGTGGATCATCGCCCTCATGGGTCTCACCGCCGGAACCCTGCTCATCGTCCGCACCATCATGATCTCCAAACGCACCACCCCGCGTCTGATCTTCGCAATTCTCGGCCTCTTCGTCGCCAGCTCAGGAATCGCCGTCGCCGCAAACCAAACCAGCCACCAGTACCACTACTTCTGGCAGCCCTACTCCCAAACCGCCCTCGACGACGCCCTCGCAAACGGCAAAACAGTCGTCCTCGACTTCACCGCCGAGTGGTGCCTCAACTGCAAGACCCTCGAAGCCACCGTCCTCTCCCGCGATCCCGTCAAGCCCCTGCTCCTGAGCCCAAATGTCGTCCCCATGGCCGCCGACCTCACCGCAATGTCCGCCCCCGGCTGGGACAAACTCCGCGACCTCGGACAAACAGGAATCCCCCTCCTCGTCGTCTACGAACCCGGTAACCCAGACCCCATCTGGCTCTCCAACGCCTACTCCTCATCGCAGGTCGTCGCCGCGATCAATCAAGCCACAGGCAATCAACCCGCCAAGATCTCCGCCAAGGACAGATAATTTCCCCGCAAACGCCTCAATAACCACCACTTGTCAGGTTGCTGAAAAAATCAATTGACCAACGCCGTTTTATGGTCTATTTTTACCCCTGCAGGCCCGATGACCAAACAGTCGTCAGACCAGCGACAACCAAACGCGGGTGTAGCTCAGTGGTAGAGCGTCACGTTGCCAACGTGAATGTCGACAGTTCAAATCTGTTCACCCGCTTTCAGACGCCCGGCTCATCAGAGCCGGGCGTTCTGCATTTTTCCGCAACACACCACCACTCAAAACTCAGACCACCCCGTCAGAAACCCCCAGTTTTTGACCCAGTTTCGTGCTTTTTGGTCGTTCCATATCCCTCAGCTACCGAAAAACGATCCAGAGATCCGTTTCCGGACTTTGCCGAACCCACACCCGTTCAAACATCATCAGAAGAGAAGCCCAAATCATGAACACACCGCTCGGGAAACTGACCCCACGCATCGCCATCCTTACCATCCTCGCAATCACCGGCACCTCCATCGCCGCACTCGCGCCAAAGACAAAGCCAATCCGCAAGCAAGCCCCAAAGCAAGCCACATCCCAGCCCGCAAAGCGCGCCCCAACAACAAACAAAAAAGACCAACGCTCACTCAACCAGCGGACAGCCCAGCCAATTGCCCAAATCGATCCAGCCCAAGCACCACTCCCCGGACCAGCAATCTTCCCCTTCGAATACCGCACCATCAACGGCACCTTCAACAACCCAACCAACCCACTCTGGGGCGCTACAGGTACCAACCTCGCACGCATGATGCCAGCAGACTACGCCGATGGACACGACACCCCCGCAAGCGCCAATCGCCCATCCGTCCGCCACATCTCCAACGCGATGTGCGCCCAAGACGATCTCAACATGCCAAACCACTACGCCTACTCAGACTTCATCTGGCAGTGGGGCCAGTTCCTCGATCACGACCTCGACGAAACCCCAATCGCAAGCCCCCAAGAAACCATGGACATCCCCGTCCCAATGGGAGATGCATGGTTCGATCCAAACTGGAGCGGCGTCCAAACCATCGCCCTCGACAGATCCGCGTACACCCACATCAACAAGGTCCGCGAGCAGATCAACAACATCACCTCCTATGTAGACGCCTCCAATGTCTACGGCTCAACCATCGAACGCGCCAATGAACTCCGCACAAACGACGGCACAGGACGACTCAAAACAAGCGAAGGAAACCTCCTCCCCTTCAACACCAACGCCTTCCACAACGCACCAACAGATCACGACCCATCACTCTTCCTCGCAGGCGACATCCGCGCCAACGAACAAGTCGCCCTCACCGCGATGCACACCCTCTTCGTCCGCGAGCACAACCGCATCGCCGCCGAGATCGCCGCACAAATCCCATCTTCCTCAGGCGAACTCATCTACCAATACGCCAAAGCAATGGTCACCGCAGAAATCCAATCGATCACCTACAACGAGTTCCTCCCCAAACTCCTCGGCGAAGACGGAATCCCCGCTTACACAGCGTACAACCCAAACGCCAACGCGAGCATCGCCAATGTCTTCGCCGCCGCCGCCTACCGCGTCGGTCACACCATGCTCTCATCACAAATCCAGCGACTCGATGCCAACGGCAACGAAGCACCCGAAGGCCACCTCCCCCTCGCCCAAGCGTTCTTCAACCCAACACACATCACAAACAACGGCATCGAATCACTCCTCCGAGGACTCGCAAACCAACGCGCCCAAACAGTCGATGTCTTCGTCGTTGACGATGTCCGCAACTTCCTCTTCGGACAACCCGGCGCAGGAGGTTTCGACCTCGCATCACTCAACCTCCAACGCGGTCGCGACCACGGCCTCCCTTCCTACAACGACATCCGCATCGCCTATGGACTCCCAGCAGTCACCGACTTCAGCGAGATCAACCCAAGCACCGATGTCATCGCAAGACTCCAAAATGCCTACGAAGATGTAGACCAGATCGACGCATGGATCGGGTTCCTCGCCGAACCACACCGCCCCGGCGCGTATGTCGGTGAAACCCTCTGCCGTGTCCTTGGAACCCAGTTCACCAACCTCCGCGATGGCGACCGCTTCTGGTACGAAACCTACCTCCCCGCAGACCTCGTCGCCGAGGCCCAAGCCATGACCCTCGCCCAGATCATCCGAGCCAACACAACAATCAGCACCGAGATCCAAGACGATGTCTTCAGCATCGAGCAGGTCTGTGCCGCAGACTTTGCAGAACCACTGGGTTCACTCAACTTCCTCGATGTCAGCGCCTTCCTCAACCTCTACTCCAGCGGAGACCCCGCCGGAGACTTCGACAACAGCGGCACCTTCAACTTCCTCGACATCACCGCATTCCTCGCTGCATTCGGTGACGGCTGCCCATAAGTATTTTCTGATACAACCCGATCAATCAAAACGCCCCGCAGCTCCTACCGCGGGGCGTTTTTCATTGACTCAATGACCGACAAACTCAGCAATTTCGTATCAAAGCCCACAATCCATGCCACGCCAACCCCCTTGAGCGACCTAGACCGTTAGCACAGAAGCCCAATCCGCCAACGGAGACTTATGTCATTCGCCGAACTCTCATCAAAAGATGTCCATGAATGCCACCAGATCGCTCGCCGCTGCCGCGACGCCGGTGCCGACACGGACAACTGGAGGCAGGTCCTGCTCACCAACCTCCGCGAGTTTGTCGGAGCCCAGGTCATCATCAACTCCGAGATCGAAAACTTCGGCGCCTCCAACTCGCAACCCACCAAGTTCATCGGCATCCACCGCGCCGGATGGATCTCCGATGAAGCCGAACAACGCTGGCGACAATACGCCCAGTCCATACCAGTCGAGCGCACCCCCGAATACCCCTACCTCAGCAAGTTCTCAGGCAAAACAATGCTCCTCTCCAGAAACCAAATCTGGGGACCCAACACCTGGTACAACTCACACACATTCAACGAAATCCACCGAGTCTGCGGCATCGACGACTATGTCATCTCCATCTGCCCAACCAACATCCCAAACCGATGCACCACACTCTGGCTCCACAAAGGTGTAGGCACCCGAGACTTCACACCAAGAGAACAAGCCATCATCTCCCTCATCCACATCATCATCAACGACGAAATCGGCACCTACCTCTCCGCCGCCGACGAACCCACGCCCAGCTCACTCACCACCCGAAGACTCGAAGTCCTCGCCCTCCTTATCCAAGGCGACTCCGAAAAACAAATCGCCTACCAACTCGGAATCGCCCGCGCCACCATCCACGACCATGTCCTCGCGATCTACCGACACTGGAATGTCTCATCCAGAGGCGAACTCCTCGCAAAGTTCATCGGACGCGCCAAACCACAGCTCGAACCAGCGTTGCACAATCCACACAAAAACAAGCAGATTCCGTAATCCACCCGCACCCCCCAAAGAGTGGGGGCGCATCCCGCCAACTCTGCACGAAGATGTATGTGTTGAAGGGAACGATCCCGCAACAAGAAATCAAACACACCCGAACAGGAGTTTCAAGAATGAAGACCACCAACACACCACGCCGCTCACTCGCTACCCTCGCCATCGCGGGACTCGCGATCTCGTCCGCCACAACCACCCAAGCAGAAATCCTGCTCCTCGCCGGAAGCCAAGGCGTCATCCACCAGCTCGACACCGAGACCGGCGAAGTCACCTTCCGAGGTGTCTGCGCCGGACCGGTCAACTCCATGGTTGTCCACGACGAAACCCTCTACCTCGGTGACGAGAACGGCACCGTCTACGCCTTCGATGTCAACACCAACTTCATCACCTCCGCCTTCTCCGTCCCCGCTGATGCCAGCGCGATGTCATGGATCGGTGAAGAACTCGTCGTCGCCGACAGCGCCGGAGAAATCTTCTACATCGACTCAACCACACACGAAGTACTCGACTCCACCCAAATCACCGACACCGACATCACCGCGATGGGTCTCGACGCCGGCGGAATCTTCGTCGGTGGTCAATCGACAATCGCCGTCCGCTCAAACATCGGTCAACAGAACTTCGCCTTCTTCGCCGCCTGCGGCTCCCTCATCAACTCCATGGCATTCGGTCCAGACACCATGTACCTCGGAGGCATCGCCTTCGGTGGATCAGCCTCAGGAACCGTCTACCTCTTCGACAAGTTCGAAGGAGGAGTCCAATACACCGGCACCCACCCAGTCGAATCAGACACCACCGCAATGGTCGCCGTCGGACAAACACTCTACATCGCCGGAACCGACGGCATCATCCACGAGATGAACGCCCAGACCGGTGACATCACCCGCACCTTCGACTCCGGAATCAACATCCAAGCGATGACTCCCGTCGACGGACTCCCATCATGCCCCGCAGACTACGACGCCTCCGGAGATCTCAACTTCCTCGACATCAGCCGATTCCTCGACCTCTTCAACCAACGCCTCGTCCCAGGTGACACCAACGGCGACGCCAACTTCAACTTCCTCGACATCAGCCGATTCATCAGCGTCTACTCCAGCGGCTGCTAACCCAACCCACACCCTCTTGGAGCCCTGCACCGTCAACACCGTGTGGGGCTCTTTTCATTTCTCAATCCACAAAAAAGCCCGGCACCAATCGGTACCGGGCTCACACAGTCAATCAGTTCCAAATCATGCCTCAACGCGAGGCTTCGCCGTCGACCGAACATGCAACTCGCTGAGCTGCTCGTCGTCCACAATATTGGGCGCCTCGCACATCAGGTCCTGCCCAGTCATGGTCTTCGGGAACGCGATGACCTCACGGATATTCTCCGTGCCGCACATATGCATCACCAAACGGTCAAGCCCAAACGCCACACCACCGTGAGGCGGCGCACCATACGACAACGCATCCATCAAGAACGAGAACTTCTGCTTCGCTTCTTCGATGCTCAACCCAAGCAGCTCAAACACCTTCGACTGCACATCAGCCCGATGGATACGGATCGACCCGCCACCAATCTCCGACCCATTGCAGATCATGTCATAGCCATCGGAGACAATCGATTCGACCATATCGATGTCCTTCGCGTCCGCAGAAAGCAACCGCTCGACCTCATAGTCCGTCGGCGCAGTAAACGGGTGGTGCAGCGCATGGTACCGCTGCGCATCCTCAACCCATTCAAACATCGGGAAGTCATACACCCAAAGGAAGTTCCACATCCCCTCAGGAATCAGATCAAAGTCCTTCGCGATCTTGAGTCGAAGCTCACCCAGCGAACGAGTGACTACGCCATAGGTATCCGCCGCAAACACAACCGCGTCCCCGTCCTCAAGCCCAAGCGTCGACACCAGCTCGTCCTTGATATCACCCAAGAACTTGCCGATCCCACCCTCAAGATTCCCACCAACAAACTTCGTCGTCGGGATCCCGCCCGCGCCAAAGTCCTCAGCGAACTTGCTGAACGCATCGGTCGTCTTCCGAGTAAACTTCTCCGCAACCCCAGGCACCCGGAACGCCTTCACGCACCCCTTCTCCATACCCAGCGCGTTCTGGAACACACCAAAGTCCGTCTTGCCAGCAAGCTCCGAAATATCCACAAGCTTGAGATCAAACCGCGTATCCGGACGGTCGCTCCCGTAGTTGTTCATCGCATCCTGATAAGTCATCCGAGGGAACTCGCCGAGCTCCACATCCATGATGTCCTTCCAGATTTTCTGCGCAAACCCCTCCATGATCTCAAGCACCGCGTCGCGATCCACGAACGCCATCTCAAGGTCAATCTGCGTGAACTCCGCCTGACGATCCGCACGCGGATCCTCATCCCGGAAACAACGCACGATCTGCAAATACCGATCACACCCAGCAATCATCAAAATCTGCTTGAACAGCTGAGGCGACTGAGGCAACGCATACCACATCCCTTCCTGCTGCCGCGAAGGCACCAAGAAGTCCCGAGCACCCTCAGGCGTAGACCGGCACAGCATCGGGGTCTCAATCTCAAGGAACCCGTGCTCATCAAAGTAATCGCGCGTCAGCTTCGTCAACCGGTGACGGGTCTGCAAAATCTTCTGCATCGCAGGACGACGCAAGTCAAGATACCGGTACTGCAACCGCGTCTCTTCACCAGGAAGATTCTTCTCATCACTCGGCACAAACGGCAGCTTCTTCGTCTTCGAAAGCACCGTCAGCTCCGTCGCGACAATCTCGATCGATCCCGTCGGGATCTTCGGGTTCTTCTTCGCCCGCTCGCGCACGACACCGGTCACCGAGATGCAGTCCTCGTTGCGAAGACGGTCACCCGCTTCAACAAGGTCCGCCGCCGAATCCTCGCTGTCGAACACCACCTGCGTGATCCCATCACGATCCCGCATATCCACAAAGATCAGCCCAGATCCATGCCCACGAAAGGCATTGACCCAGCCGTTCAAAGCTACGGTCGATCCAATGTCAGATTCTGCAATCTGCCCGCAAGTGTGCGTCCGCATACCCATAGTTCATCTCACCAAAAAAAGGTCGAAAACAACCGCCCGGAGCAAGTTCTCCGTGCGAACCACCATCATAGCAGCGTGCCACCCACGAACGAACACAGCCCGATCCCAGCCCCCCAGCCACCCAAACTCACCCAAGCCAATCCCTACGGACACCCCGCCCCATACGCCACCAGATACGCGCTGATATCAAGGAAGTTAAACGACCCACTCCCATCGAAATCCACCTGCGAACTCAAGAACTCCGAGATATCAAGAAAGTTCAGACTCCCATCCCCAGTCAGATCAGCCCCGCACGAAGCCGGCGTCCCCCAATGCACCCGCACCGAGTTGTCCCAGTCCGAAGCCGTCGCGATATCAACCGCCCCGTCCCCATTGAAATCACTCGCCGTGACAGTTGACGATTCCGAAGCCGGAAGCACCCCAGCAGGTTCGAACACTCTTGCCGAAGTCTGTGTCCACACCATGTGCTGACTGGAAACATCTGCATACCAGTTTATTCCCTGAGAGGCAGAACTCGCGACAACATCAAGCAAACCATTCGTATCAAAATCGGCTGCAATAACCTCGAACTCTTCGAACGAGCCGCCATGATCGAGCTTGAGAACCAGTTCGGTATCATGGTTTGAATCCAAGAAGTAGATGGTTGTAGGCGCATCACGATTGGCGACCACCAAATCAGTCACGCCGTCGCCATCAACATCAGCAGCCACAATCCAATAAGACGTAAACTGTGGGTCAATTGAGTGGATCTGTGTGAATGTCCCATCACCGTTGTTCTGATGAAATTCAATCCCGAACTGCCCGCCCCCCACAAGATCAGGAAACGCATCCCCATCCAAATCGATAATGTCCGCTTTGTCTGCGCCAGGCCCGATCGTATTGGTCACCGTCCAAAGCTCAGCAGACGCATCACCAGTCCCGCGCCAAAGGTGATACTCATTCGCCACCATGTCATACATCATCACATCGTCTTTCCCATCCGCATCAAAGTCCGCGACCAGCAGCGTCCGGTAGTCCCTCCCGTTCGGATTGGCAAACAAGATCCGAGGCGCAAAGGTCCCGTCCCCATTCAAAGAAAGCACCGCGAGACTGTTAAACACCTGCGAGAACACCGCCTCAGGTTCTCCATCCCCACCCAGGTCCGCCATCGCGCACATAAACGCGTTGTTCACGCCAGCAATATTCGTCGAAACCCCATCATTCACATCCACAAGTTTGCCGCGAGATGCCTGCCCAACCACGATCAACTCATCAACCCCATCACCATCAACATCCGCAGGAAGCATATACAAAGGCACATTCTGCCCCTCAAACTGCGAAGCGCCATAGCTCGGCAGCCCATCCGATTCATCCCGCCAAGGCGAAACCCGCAGTGAAGCGCCGCTTCGTATTTCCAGAATTTCAAACCCCTCTTGCGAAACGACCGAATACGAACGGGTCTTCCCCATCCACAACAACTCCTCATCACCAACCCCATCAAGCGGCAACCCCACACACATAGGAACTCTCGGACCTCCGCCAGATTCTTCCAGCAACACTTCAGTAATCGGCAAGTTCCCAACCTCAATCACCGCCTGCGATGACCCCGCCATCAACGCATCAAACACAAGCGAGGGCTCATCAATAATCCGAGTCGAGTGCGAATCCGCATCCACCCCGACCACCAAAATCTCATCCGCACCCGACCCATCCAAATCCCCAGGCACACCAACCACACGCTCACCTTCACCAAGCGACAACGCCACCGCTTCACTCTCCCCGGTCACAAAGTCAGGCACCACCACACTCGTCCCATCCGCAGAGTTGTTCAGCACCAGATCAACCACCCCGTTCCCATCAAAGTTCCCAAAGTAAGGCAAGTCCCCACGCTCCCCGTACCCAGTGACCGGAACCTCGATCACCTCAGGAAACATCACCAAGTCAAACCCGGTCCCCTTGAGCAACACAAACCGCTCCGTGTCAACATCAAAAATCAACACATCGAGCATCCCATCCCCGTCATAATCCGCCATGTCATACAACGCATTCCGCGCCCCGATCTGAGGCACCGGATACACCTGGAACTCAGTCCCCTCCGGTCGAGACGACCACCGAATGATTACCGTCGAGTTGCTCGCATTCATCACAAGATCAGCAAGCCCGTCCCCATCAAGATCCCCGGCCTCAATCCCCGTTCGAGCATCATGAAACGCAACCTGTCCGCTGGAATATTCGCCAAACGGAAGATCGATGTATTCACTGCCCCAGTTCCCAATCCCAATTCTACTGTAAATGACCATCGAAGGAGAGCCATACTGACGAAGACAAATCTCAACCACCCCATCCCCATCAAGATCCCCAGCCGCGATCGCATCATAATTATCCGCAGGACACAAATCCTCAATCACAAAGCTGATCTCCCCATCATCCCCAATCTCCCCCAGTGCAACCGCCGCCCCGTAATCTGCGTTGTCAGCAAACCCGAACAACAGATCATCCACCCCATCAGAGTTCATGTCCCCAACTTCAATCAGATACATCAGGTCAAGATCAGGAACCCCCTCAAACCGCAGCCCCCCCGCACCAGCAACCTCCGTATACACCGAAGTCACCGGCTCCGTCGCCCCAGCCACACCCCCCAACCCAAAAACGCAACAAGACGCAAGCGCCAATGGAGAAATGATGTTCAACACGCGGTGGGTATGGTTCATGGCAGGCCTTTGGGTATCTATGTGCAATGAAAACAGACCTGCAATCACAGATCCTGTGCTAGAAAGCCCAGTATAACGAAACCCGCACATCACACAAGACAAAACGCAAAAAGAGAGGCCCAGGCCGCGACAGAATCGCGCCCGGGCCTCACGCACAGGACAGCTGAAGATGGTCGTCACGGCCCACCCGCACCGACACAACGAACAACACCCCGCATCCGCGAGGTATTTCATCACTCTTTCAAAACAGTCAAAAATCCCCAGCGGCTCAAGCCGCCGACCAGCACCCGTCATCCAGCGCGTCATACCCGCACTTGAACAGCTGCATCTTCTTCGCCGCTTCAGGATCGGTGAACCGGTACCCCACCTCATACTTCCGGAATGCCATCTTCTCAAGCCGGACAACTTCCGCTTCCCCCGCATGCGTGCCCGCTTCCGATTCCAGACTCAGATTCACCAAGTTCCCAATCTCAAACTTCGGACGCTTCGTGTAATGCACCCGCACGCCCGTCGCCGAGAAGTCCATGACCAGCCCACCGTCGCACGACATCCGCCGAGCGAGAAAGCGGGGATTCCTCCGCGCCTCAGGCTTATCGATCTCCTCGATCATTTTCGCGATTGCAGTCCATCGGCTCATACCCCAAATATCGAACCGCTCTCGGAGACCAACAAGCACTATTCCCGAATCACCGCACACAGTCTCCATCACGCCCCCACAAACCACACAACCGTCACAAACCGTCCCGACGATGGACCTACTACCATCACCCATGGACATCCTCAACGCATACCCCAACCGACCAGGCGACCGCCCGATCCACACCCCTCCCCACGGCCCGCCCCAGACCGACCGCATCCCAGCCGCCGTCTACCAAGCGATGGGCGAACCCGAGATCAACCGGATGTTCCACGCGTTCTACCACCGCCTCGCCAAATCCTCGATCGCGGACATGTTCCCCAAGAGCGAGAAGAACCTGATCAAAGCCGCGGAGAAGAACGCGTCGATGTTCGTCTTCCTCTTCGGCGGCCCGCACCTCTTCCAGCAGCGTCATGGCCCGCCCATGATGCGGGCGCGTCACCTGCCGTTTGTTATCGACGAATCGGGGCGTCAGGAATGGCTCCGGTGTTTTAAAGAAACCCTTGATGAAGCGCCGGAGAAGTATTCGATGCCGGAGGAGCATGTCGATGCGGTGTGGAAGTTTGTTTATGATTTCAGTGGCTGGATGGTCAACGCAAAGGAAGAACGATGAATATGAAACTCGCTTCGATCGCAGTCTTTGGTTCGGTTCTGGTTGTCTTGGGCTTTGGGGGGTGCGCGACGACCGAGGAGTCGGATGGCGAGAACACCTTCATGGGCAGCGGCGGGCCTTTGAGTGGGTCGGATGTTGGAGTCGTGCTTGATGAGTGGCACCATGCGGCGTCGGTGGGGGATCTAGAGCGGTATATTGGATTGATGACCGAGGGGGCGGTGTTTATGGGGACCGATGCGCATGAGCGGTGGACGCGGAAAGAGTTTCGCGCGTATGCGGAGCCGCACTTTGCCGATGGGCATGGGTGGACTTATGTGGCGCGGGACCGGAATGTGCAGATGAATGCGTATGGGGATGTGGCGTGGGTTGATGAGATTCTGGATCACGAAACCTATGGCCAACTCCGCGGGACGGCGGTGCTTCGGCAGAACGGGGATATCTGGCGGATCGGGTTTTACTCGTTGACCTTCATTGTTCCGAATGATGCGGTGGCGGATGTGCTTGAGGTGATCCGGAAGGACGAGGGTGGGGGCATGGATTCTGGGGGGTGATTGGGATTGGGGGGCTTGCTGGGTGGTTATCCGAGGCAGATGATGAGGGCGTGGATGATTGCTCCGAGGCCGAAGGTCAGGAGTAGGAGGATGAGGTTGATCCAGAAGTGTTTGGTGAACCCGACTTTGAGACCGACTGCGAGGGGTGGGATGAGGACGCAGAGGATGATCATGATGATTTTGTTGTCTTGAATGTCCGCCGTGGGGTGGGGCTCCTGTGGTTTTGTTGAGTTCGATTGTACAGGATTTTGTGGCTCTGTGGAGCGTGGTGGCGGCTTTGCGGAGGGATTCGGTGGCGCGGAGGTGGTGGGAAGAGAAGACCCCCTCCGTCCGCTGCGCGGATACCACCTTCGGCTCCCCAGAGTGAAGCCGGGGGGAGGAGCGTTTGGACGAGGTGAAAGCGCGGGATGAAGACACAGGCGGGACGCCTGTGCCACGGGGGGAGGGGGAAAGAGTGGTGGCGGACTGGTGGGCGAGGTCGGCGGCTTGTTGGAGGGCGGAGAGGGATTGGAGGTGGAGGTTGGTGTGGATCGTGGGGGTGCGGGCTTGGTTGATGGACTGGATCGCTTCGGTGGCGACGCGGAAGTCTTCGGCGTTGGTGAGGTCGCGGAGTTGTGGGAGGGTGAGGCCGTGGATTTGGCAGATGAGGATGGGGCTCATCGCGGGGTCGAGGAGGTCTTCGAGGAGTTGTTCTGTGAGGGACTGGGCACTGGCCACTGGGGACTGGGGGGAAGAGGAAGAAGAGTGGGAGGGGGCGGAGGGAGAAGTGGAGGAGGAGTGGGAGCCCTCACCCCGGCCCTCTCCCATCAGAATGGGAGAGGGAGGAAGCGTTGATTCGGTGCGTTGTGGTGTGCCTGTTTGTGACTGATTGTGCATTGTGCCCCCTTGGTTGAATGTGGGTGGGGGCTGATGGAATTGTAGTTGGTCGGCGTGGGGATTGGAAGGGGGGAGTTGGGAGATGGGGGAGATTTGCGCACGGATGTGGTTGTTGAATAGACACTAACTTGATTGAGAATTTACTAAAAAGCTTGAACTTTTTACTCTCATATCCGATACTAATAGTAGCTCATCTACCATGCGTGGAAGGAGTAACGACGCCGTCCCTCGGGGCGGCGTTAACCGTTTTGGTTATACGCATCCCTCTCTTTTCGGAATTTTCTTTTACTGTGGTCTTTATCTGTTAAGTATGCAGTGATCAACACGAAGTAGCCTTTCCCTTCGCCTAGTACCACTAAAAATTCTTCTAGAAACCAAAGCAAATGTCGTTTTTGATTCCCCCGCTTGTTTGTCCACACTTCAACTTGCTCATGATGTGAGTTTTCAATAATTGATCTTATCCAGGCAATGCGGCTACAGCGATTTAACTCAGGTACTCGTTCATCTTCGTTGTGTCCTTCAGATACACAGTGCCAAAATGTTTTGCCTTTGCCATCAGTTTCTGGATCTCTCGGGGCTGTCACACGACAACCGTTGTACATGACATGTGATCGGCTGAAATCTTCAACAAACCGATTATGTATGTCTTCGATGTACTGATGCCAATCTCCATCAAAGATGATTAAGTCTGGAAGCCAATCAGGATCAGGCACTACTGCCTCCTGCGCAATGGTCCCATACTAATAAGTTGAACTTGCGTTCGCGTAACCATGTCGTCGAACACAAAGATTTTCCTGATCGCCGTTGGACTAATTTTATAATCTCGCGTTTTGCTGCACTGCTCTGCAAGCCACGGTTGTGGTGGCAAACAGCGCCCATCAGCAAATCGGCTAATTGCATTACCTCGGACTCGTGTGAGCGTATCTGCTGGACTCGTTTGATTATCATGCCAATGGAGTCGTGTCGATAGTTTCTTAGTACATCTTGCAGTTTTCGTCTTTTCTGCTCGCCTTTCGTGTCCTTGATGTCTAGATAAATATTGTGCTCGTAATCAGGGTCGATTAGAGGTTCAAGCATTCTGAAGCACATCTTGTAATACCATGTGTCGTGATCTTGGTCGTACGCATCATGGTCAAGAACAGTCTTGTCAGGTATTACGACCCCACGGAACATCAAGTTTTCATTGTCGAAAAAATAATTTACAACATCAATGTAATAGTCGATTTTTGCTGGTGAAATCTTTGCCCATTTCAGTTCAAAAATACTGTGGTCGCGGTTACTTGAAATTTGATCTATCAAGTTGTGTTTAATTTTTATATCTCGAAGTTCGTTGGAAACCGATCTTGATAGATCCTTATCAATCCGAACACAGCCCAGCACCATGGCATTTGCGCTATCATGCTGAAGGTGGCAGCTCTCGTCACAGTATATATTGTAAACACCAGGCATTTATCCCACCGCCGCCACTACCTTCTGTGCCGCGTCACCCAGATCCCCGGCGGCTTGCAGGGTTGGGAGGTCGGCGGCGGCGTCTTCGAGGATCTTGCGGCCTGCTTCGACATTGGTGCCTTCGAGTCTGACGACGAGTGGGACGGAGAATCCGATGGATTTGGCGGCGTTGACGATGCCTTGGGCGATGATGTCGCAGCGCATGATGCCTCCGAAGATGTTGACGAGGATGCCGTTGACGGCGGCGTCGGAGAGGATGATGCGGAAGGCTTCGGTGACGGCTTCTTCGGTTGCGGAACCACCGACATCGAGGAAGTTTGCGGGTTCGCCGTCGAAGAGTTTGATGGTGTCCATGGTTGCCATTGCGAGTCCTGCGCCGTTGACGAGGCAACCGATGTTGCCGTCGAGTGCGATGTAGGACATTCCGAACTTGGCGGCTTGGATTTCTGCGGGGTCTTCGTCTTCTGGGTTGGACATGGCGACGAGGTCTGGGTGTCGGAAGAGTCCGTTGTCATCGAAGTTGAACTTGGCGTCGATGGCGATGACTTGGCCGTCGGGGTAGGTGTCGTTTGGTGGGGTGACGACCAATGGGTTGATTTCGGCGAGTGAGCAGTCTTTGGCGTGGTAGAGTTCGGAGAGTTTGAGCATGATGGTCGCGGCTTGGCGGACTTGCTTGCCTTTGAATCCCATTTTGAAAGCGACTTCGTTTGCTTGGTACGGCTGGAGGCCGATCTGTGGGTTGATGGGTTGTTTGATGATCGCGTCTGGTGTGTCGTGTGCGACTTGTTCGATTTCGACGCCGCCTTCGCGGGAGGCGATGAGGGTGTTGCGGCGGGTGTTGCGGTCGGTGGTGATGGCGAGGTAGTACTCGTCGGGGACACCTGATTCGCGGTCTGCGATGTCAACCCCTGCGGCTACTAGCAATGTGTTGACTTCGAGTCCTTCGGCGCCGGTTTGGGCGGAGACCATTTTGTTGCTCAGCATGAAATCTGCGGCGGCGGTGGCTTCGGTGGCTGATCTCACGAGCTTGACGAATCCTGCTTTGCCTCGTCCGCCTGCGAAGACCTGTGCTTTGACGACGGCGAGGTCGGTGCCTGCGGCTTTGGTGACCTCGGTGTATGCGTTTGCGGCGTCGTTGGGGTCTTTGATGACTGATCCGGCTGGGACGGGGATGCCGAAGGCGGAGAGGAGGTCGCGTGCTTGGTATTCGTGGATTTTCATCGTGGGGCCGATCTACTTTGGTGGTGGATTGGGTGTGGTTTGTGTTGGAGTGTTAGTTTAGCGGGTTTGGTGTGGGTTTGGGGGTGTGGTGGGGGGTAAAAAGACAGCACGGACTCCGAGGAGCCCGTGCTGGTGTAAATCAAGATGTCAACTTTGATTGCTCAAAGAGCAATCAGGTGTTGGCTCCGCGTTTGATTAGGCGCGGTTGCGACGGCAAGCAGCGATGCCGCCGAGGCCGAGGAGTGCGAAAGCACCTGGGGCTGGAACGACATTCCACTGGCCGATGACGACTGAGATGTCATCGTCGGTGTCAGCGAATGCGCCGATGTTGCCGCTGGTGTTGCCAGCGAGCATGTCAGCGTACTGAGCAGCTGAGACGTCCCATGTTGCTGAGCCGGTGAATGCAACTGCGCCGGTGACGAAGTCTGTCGAGGTGTCGACGGTCCATGACCAGAAGTTGAGGCCTGTGTTGCCTGAACCGTTGAAGAGGCCTGGGGTGGCGTCTGAGCTGTTGCCAGCTGCGGCGAGGTCACCGGTGCCGCTGATGAAGATGCCAGCAGCGGTTGGAGCGCTGAAGAAGTCTTCGAGGAGCACACCGATGTTGTCGGTGCCTGATGCGTCCGCTGATGAAAGACCAGCGGTTGCGGTGAAGGTGACCTGATCGACGACCGAGAGGTCAACATTGAGGAGGACATCTGCGGAAGCGGTCATTGCGGTTGCGGCGATTGCGAGGCCTGCGATTGTTGCGAACTTGTTCATTTGGGTTCTCTCTTTCTTTCTCTTACTCTTTTGTGAGCGGCGGTTTTGTATCAACAACAGATCGATACAGCCGCTCACTGAATCAGAGGACAGCATGGCTGTGCTCTGAGTCCTGATGTGCAATCTGAGACTGGCTCGGATTGCGATATGAGGGTATCCCCCCATACAGGGCCTACATAGTACTGCTGGATGAGCATGAAGACAGTGAAAACGCCCGAATTTGGGAGAATTTCCTCGTTTTCGTTGTTTTTGGAGAGTTGTTTATTGAATTCGGACCAATCGATTTGGGTTTGGTCCAAGAAATACCGGTAAATCAAATATTTACAATGAGTAATGGCTCAATGGCTTGTGAAATCTTGGTGCTTACGCAACAGATAGGGCATCGAGGGCTTCGAGGAGTTTGGGGACATAGACATAGCCTGGTCCGCCTTGCATGGTGACGACAACGCCGGCGAGTTCGATGATCTGGGCGCGGGTCGCGCCGGCTTTGACGCATTTCTCGATATGGGAGTACATGCAGGGCTCGCAACGGAGGGCCATGCCGATCGCGAGGGCGATGAGTTCTTTTTCGCGTACGGAGAGGGCGCCTTCTCCCATGAGTTTGCCGAACATCGCGCCGAATCCTGAGGAGATGTCCGGGGCTTGGGTGTGCATGTTTTTGGCCTTGGCGGGCCATTGCTCGAAGAACTTGGATGCGTTGGACTGGTTGGCGGTTTGGGTGGTCATTGGAGGCTCCTTGGTATGGCGCGTGAAAACACGATAAGATTATCCGTATTGTACGCATTCTAGACAGAGTTGTCTAGTATTGTGGATGTGAAATGGATGTGGTTGTTTTGGAGTGGATCTGGTAGTGTGTGTATATAGGGAGGTTCTGATGATTCAAGGAACACTCAATATCAAGAAGCTGCTGGGCGCGATGCGTCGGTTGGATGCGTCGGATTTGCATATCAAGGTAGGGATCCCTCCGACTTACCGGATTGGTGGTGAACTGCGTCCGATTGATGCGGACCCTGTGAGCGAGGATGAAGCGGATCATTTGCTCGACCCGCTGCTGAGTGATGTGCAGAAGAAGAAGTTTGATGAGACGGGTGATCTCGACTTTGCGTGGCACCTTGAAGACGCGGACGGTGGGGGGGATCGGTTCCGGATCAACATGTTGCGGTCGGGGAATCACACGCACGCGGCGGTGCGGCGGGTGAAGGCGGAGATCCCGAGCTATGCGGATCTGCGGCTGCCTCCGGTGTACTCGCAGATTGTCAAGAAGCAGCGGGAGGGGTTGGTGTTGATTGTTGGGGTGACGGGGTCGGGGAAATCATCGACGCTCGCGGCGATGCTTGATGAGGTGAACGCGACGCGGCCGGTGAACATTATTACGATTGAAGATCCGGTGGAATACCGGTTTATTCCCAAGCAGGCGATCATCTCGCAGCGCGAGATCGGGATTGATGTGACGGACTTCCACGAGGCGCTCCGGCATGTGGTTCGTCAGGACCCGGATGTGATTTTCATTGGTGAGATGCGCGATCAGGAGACGGTGCTGTCTGCGATTCAGGCGGCGGAGACCGGGCACCTGGTTTTTGCGACGCTGCACACTTCGGACACGATGGGGGCGTTTGGTCGGATGCTTGAGTTCTTCCCGCAGGAGGAACGCTCGTTTATACGCAACTCGCTGGCGTCGACGATGAAGGCGATCTGCGCGCAGCGGTTGGTGCCTGCAAATCCGGAGCTTGCTTCGCAGGATGGTGGGTCGAAGGTGGTGCCTGCCGTTGAGGTGTTGCTGACTTCTCCGATGGTGCGCGAGTTGATCCGCGATGAGCGGGATTCGGATCTGCCTTCGGTGATCGCGACGAGCCGATCGGAGGGGATGGTGAGCTTTACGCAGTACCTCGCGGAGCTGGTGAATAAGGAATGGATCAGCTCGCAGGTTGCTCAGGAGTATGCGCCGAACCGGGATATGCTCAACTCGATCCTGAAGGGTGTTGAAGTGAAGGCGCAATCGCTGGTTGGTCGGATCAAGGGCTAGATCTTGTTTGACAAGAATTGGTGATCGAATTCGTTCAATAAATCGGTGTGTTCGTGGTCTACAGTATTGGCGTGTGGTGGTTGCCGCGCGTAGTAGGGAATGAAGTGAAGGAGTACAGGCATGAAGCGGATGATGACAACGGTGTGTTTGGTGGCGTGTGTTGGTGGTCTGTCGTTGGTTGGTGGGTGTGGTGGCGAGGGTGATTCTTCGTCGGCGCCTGCTGCTGCGAAGAAGCCGAGCGTGAACGCGATGGCGGTGAAGGGGGCGTTGGTGTTTCGGAAAACCTGCGCGACTTGTCACGGGGCGGATGCGAAGGGGATGCCGAACAATGGTCCTGATCTGACGGCTTCGGAGTTTGTCAAGGTGACGAGCTCGGAGGATCTGTTTACTTATGTGCATGTCGGTCGTGAAGTGCCTGGCGGCGTGCCGATGCCTCCGCGTGGTGGGTTTACCGAGGAGATGCTTCCAGACGAGGACATCGTGAAGGTGATCGCGTACTTGAAGAACTTCCCTGGGAACAAGCCTTAAGTGCTTGGTTGAATATTTGGGAATGGTAAAGTTTTGATTGCCCCGGTGTGTTCTTGCACATCGGGGCTTGTTATTGAGTGGGGAGTTGATAGGCTTTCGACCCGGTTGTTGTGCACGATCGGCATTGGAGTGTTTTGAGATGAAGTGGGCAGTTTTGAGTGTTGTGTTATCGGGCTGTGTGTGTTCCGGGGTTGTCCGGGGTGGCGTGGTTTTGGACGATGAGGCGTGGGGCTTGGCAAGCTTGGGGCATGAGATTCGTGTTGAGAATGGTGCCGCTGGATTCGGGTGGGAGACCGGGTTCACGCTGTGTTTAACGGATGGATTTTACATTTCGGGTCGGTCGCTTGATGCGGATGAAGTGGAGGCGGGGGAGTTGAGACTTGCGGAGTTGTGCTCGTCTTGGATGAATTCGCGTGCAGCGTCTTCGTTGATTGCGCCGATCAATGCGTACACGGTTTTGGACCCAGACGAGTTGGTGATTGACGAGGTGCTGGCGCGTTAGTCAACTTGCTTGTGCGTCATCGTCGGGCTTTGGTTTGTGTTTTTGCATTGAGTTGTCGAATGAAAGAGCCCCGATTGCTGTTGAGCGATCGGGGCTTGTGTGATTTCTGTCGTCTTTGGAGCGACTTTGGTTTATGCTCGGCGGCGACGGCCTGCGACGAGGCCCCCGAGACCGAGGAGCGCGATTGATCCTGGAGTTGGGACGGTGCCGAGGACTTCGACATTGTCTAGGCGGATTGATTCGGAGTTGAAGTCGCTGTCGACTTCAACGAAGAGTTGCATGGTTGTGTAGCCGGTCAGGTCGGCGGTGATGGTGGTCCAAACGCCTTCGAGTTCTGGGAAGTCGTCGTCGATGTCGAGTCCGAAGGTATTGATGAGGTCGACTTGGATTCCTCCATCGACGACTGCCCAGATGTGGATGCCGTCGTCTGGGGTTTCCCATGTGGTTTCGTTGAGGCGGATATCGATGCTGACGCTGGTGAGTGATGTTGCGGTGACGGTGTCGAACTGGAGACCCATGATGCCATCGGTGTCGTTCATGTTGTAGTACTGCGAGTCGCTGTATGTGTCTGGGCCGTCGAAACCGACGAAATCACCGTCGCTGAAACCGATGCCTCCAGTGGAGCGGTAGTAGGCGTCGAAACCCATTTCAGTTCCGGCGTAGGCGTAGCTGACCTGGACTTGTCCTGGGTTGTTGACGAGGATGTGGTCGGTGGTGTAGTCGAGATCGATGTAGGCGTCGCCGGAGGCTTGGCCGTTTTCGAATCCGGTGTATGCGATGATGTCTGCGTGGGCGGCGCCTGCGATTGCGGCGAGGGTCAGAACTGTTGTCGTGATTTTCATTTCTTCTCTCCTGTATACATTTTCTTCGTGTGTCGATTCAAAACACAATGAACCGATCGGGTGGGCTTTCCACTGTGCGTCCGTCGACGCGTCATGTGTGTGGGGTTCCCTGTCGCTGCTGGTCGATCGTGTCCGGCGGCGAGCGGAGAGAATCGTATTCGTGTGTATCAAAGAGACTTGTTTGAAAGGGTTTGATTCGTTTTAAGATTGGATCAGCGGTGTGATAAGAGCGCGGAAAGATTAAGAGTTCTTCAAGAACATGGGTGTGCATCATCGCTTTGTTCAAGGTTCGTGCAGAGCGTTGTTAGCTTGCTTGCGCGTGGTCGTCTGGATCGATATCGAGTGACTTCATTTTTTTGTAGAGGGTTGTGCGGTTGATGCCGAGGATTTCTGCGGTGGCGGTCCGGTTCCAGTCGTTTGCGGCAAGGGCGGCGAGGATGATCTGGCGTTCTGGATCTCGGAGCGCATCGGTGAGGGACATGGGGGTCCACTCGGTGGTGGGTCTGCTGCTTTGGTTTGACGCGCGGCTTGTCGAGCTTGGGAGTGCGTCGGTTTGGAGCTGGGGGGGGAGATCGGTCGCGGTGATGGTCTGGCCTTTGGCGAGGACTGATGCACGCTCGATGATGTTGGAGAGCTCGCGGACATTGCCTGGGTAGGTGTACGCGCGGAGGAGTTGCATCGCTTCGTCGGTGAATCCGACGAAGTGGCGTGCGAGTTCTTTGGACTGGAGATCGAGGAAGTGTTGCGCCAGCGCGGGGAGGTCTGTGGTGCGGTCGCGGAGGGGGGGGACCTCGATCTGCACGACATTGATGCGGTAGTAGAGGTCTTGTCGGAATGAACCTTCGGCGACGAGGGCTTCGAGGGATTGGTTGGATGCGAGGATGACGCGGACATCGACTTCGATGGTTTCGTTTGATCCCACGGCTTCGAACTTGCGTTCTTGGAGGACTCTCAACAGTTTGAGTTGCATCGCGGGGGACGCGGAGTTGATCTCGTCGAGGAAGAGGGTTCCTCCATCAGCAGCGAGGAACTTGCCTTGTTTGTCGGCGTGGGCGCCGGTGAACGCGCCTTTGGTGTGGCCGAAGAGTTCGGATTCGAGGAGTGTTTCGGGGATTGATCCGCACGCGAGTTCGATGTAGGGTTTGCTTGCGCGTGGGGAGGCGCGGTGGATCGCGCCGGCGATGAGGGACTTGCCTACGCCGGACTCTCCGGACATGAGGACGGTTGTGCGGGATGGTGCGACGGCTTGGACGGTTTCGAAGATCGCGCGCATGCGTGGGTCTGATCCAACGATGTCGGGGTTGGTTGATTGTTGTTTGTAAGACGCGATGCGGGTGCGGAGGTTGGTGTTCTCGCTGAGGACTTCGTGCTGCTGGAGGGCACGCTGGAGGGCGAGGCGGAGCTCGTCGTCGACGACGGGTTTGGTGAGGAAGTCCACGGCTCCGATGCGGAGGGCTTCGACGGCGGTTTGGATCGCGGCGTATCCGGTGAGAAGGATGACGGCGGTGGTGGGGTGGTTGGCTTTGATCTTGCGGAGCAGGTCGATGCCTGTCATGGAGGGGAGGTTGAGGTCGGTGAGGACGACTTGGTATGGAGTGTTCTTGAGTTCGTTGATCGCGGCGGTCGGGTTGTAGACCGCTTTGGCATGACAGCCCTCGGCGCGAAAGAACGCGGCGAGTGAGTCGGCGACGATCTGGTCGTCATCGACAATGAGGATGGTGGTGGGGGTGGTCATGTGTGCTGTCGATTACCCGACGAAGCGATCGCCGGGATTGGAATCGTCTTGGTGTGGGATGGGGACGCGGACGGTGAGGAGTGCGCCGGGGCGTGTGGTGGTGGGTTGGTTGGGGCGATTGGTGAGGGTGATGACGCCTTCGAGTTGGTCGACGATTTGGCGCGCGATGGAGAGTCCGATGCCTGTGGAGCTTTCGGAGGAGGTGTTGGTGTGTTTGAAGGGGAGTTCGGGGTTGGTTCCTGGGGTGAGACCTACGCCGTCGTCGGTGATGGTGATGACGAGCTCATCGTGGGCGGCATCGATGTTCGCGGCGATCTGGATGAGGCCTCCGGGATCGAGCGAGTCGGCTCTGGTGGCGCGGCTGATGGACTGGATGGAGTTGAAGAGCGCGTTGAGGACGACGGTGTAGAGCGGTCCGACGGGGATGGTGCCCGCGGATTGATGGATGTCGATCTCGATGCGGACACCGGCTTGGGATGCGAGGGGTCGGACGACATCGACGGCGTGGTCGATGGCCATCGCGGTGTTGATGGCTTGGGAGACGCCGAGCATTGGCGATCCGATGGGGACGGTGTGCGAGCGCATCGCGGTGTTGACCATCGTGGACATGCGGTGGAGTGTTTTTTGGACGGTGTCGATCTGCTGACGCGCGGCGTCGAGTTGTTCGTTTGGGAACTGGTTGTTCGAGTTCAGCGTGTCTGGGGTTGTGTTCGGGTCCATCTGCGTGACGGCGAGGGAGAGCCAGCGCATGGAGCCATCGATGAGATTGGAGAGATCGTGGGCGAGGGTGGTCAGGTGGTCTGCGGAGTTTGGGCCTGCATCGGAGTGGCGCGGGGGGAGCGTGGTGCTCTTTCGCATCGGCGGGGAGACAACCTTCTTTTCAGGAGACGAGTTCTCTGGGGTGGGGTTGTTGGCGTCGTTGGTGTTGTCGTGGCTCATGCTCCGTTTTTCGGCGTGGAGCGGCGGGCGGTTCGGGGCGGTGTTGCGTGGGGGCAACATTGGGTGTTATCGGGGATGGTGTGGGCGCAGCAGAACGCACGACCGGTTTGGGTCGTGCGTTCTCGGACTGTTGGGATTGGTGATGTATTTTATGGGCAGCCGGCGCTAAAGGCGGCGAGGAATGCGGAGACATCGAGGAAGTTGAAGTTGCCGTCAGCTTCAAAGTCTGCGATTGGGTCTTGTGATGAGAAGGCGGCGAGGTATGCGGAGACATCTAGGAAGTTGATTTGGCTGTCGTTGTTAAGATCCGCATCGCATTGGATGCTGAAGGCATAGGCGGAGCCCGAGTTGTCGCCGTTGTCGTCGTCCCAGATTGAGCCGGTGTAGATAGTATTTCCGGTCACCACGACTGCTCGTCCGAGGGTGTCGTCGCGGGTGGCGTCGGATGCGACGAATCGGGTGATTTTGTCGCCGCTTACTGTGTCAAACAAATACACAGCTCCGGCATTGGAGTATTGGACTTCGCCGTTGAGTCTTGAGCCCATTGCTCCGATTGCTGCTTTGCCATTTTCGATGCTTACAGACTGGCTGAAGTATTGGTAGGTGCCAGCATCGAAGTCGCGATGGAGTTTGGTCATTTCTTGGGTATCGTTGTTTTTGAAACTGAATAGATAGGCGTGTCCGTTGCCGTCACCCGCGGTGCCACCGGGAGCGCCGACGATGACCCGGTCTCCTTCTATTGCGACTGAGGAACCGAAGCGGTTGTTTGGTGTTCCGTCGGAGGACCAGATTTTTTTGATCTGAGTCCCGGTCGCGATGTTGTAGAGGTATGCGGATCCTGGACCTTCAAGGAGACTGCCGGCTGGGCCATCGTTTGGGGCACCGATGGCGAGCACGCCTTGGTCCATGTCGAGGGCTTGGCCGAAGTTGGCCAAGTCGATCAGGTTGTCGGCATCGCTGATTCGGTGGAGTTGTGTGCCGGTAGCGGCGTCGAAAAGGTAGACGGCACCTGTCCCGAGTCTTGGTGAGCCGACAGCGATGATGCCGTCTTCAATATCAACGGCGTATCCGAACGAGCCTGGCTCGTCGCCGGTGTCTGGGGTGAGTTTGGCGAGTTGCTCGCCGGTTTGTGCGTCGAAGATGTAGGCAAATCCAACGCCGTAGGGAGCGTGGTAATGTGCTGATCCGACGACGATGAGGTTGTTTTCGATGGCAACCGACACGCCAAAGTTTCCATTGCTCAGAGGGATATCCGGTGTGAGTTTTCTGAGTTGTTGACCGGTGTTCTGATCGAACAAGTAGACTGATCCTGAGTATCCATCACCGTTGTATGGTGATCCTACAGCGATGATCCCGTTGTCTGCGTCGATGCTGAACCCGAATGCTGCGGAGACTTGTCCATCGTTGGGGAGGAACTTGAAGTTCTCATTGTGTATCTGGGCTGATGCTGAAGCGGAGCAGATGAAGGTACACGCGACTGCGATGCAAGAAAATGGTTTCATGAATAATCTCCCAATGGATGTGCATACTCTACAGAATTGCCGAGCATAGATGCTGTTCTAGGTGCACTATACCTTAGAGTGATCATGCATGTCAACCGAATAACTTCATTGCGCGGTTGAGTACAATCTTCAGTTCATATGCATTTGATATAAAGTGCTCAAGATCGCTAAAAATGGGACTATTGGAGCCCCAGTGCTTGTGCGTCTCGGTCGGAGAGGGTGCCGCCGTCGGATCTTGGTTTGACGGTGGTGTCTCGTTTCCAGGAGCGGTCGCAGCGGGATTGGTCGCGGAGGTCGGTGATCTCGATCTCGCCTTCTTTTTGAAGTTCGAAACGGGAGACGCCGCAGATGTCGGCGAGGTCTTCGGTGTTGAACCATTCGAAGGTGCCGTTGGGGTCGGGGAGTTTGACACCGAGGTCGAGTGGGTTGTCGATGCCTGACTTGGCGCGTGTGTCCTCGGCGGCTTTCATGACCTGCTCGATCGCTTCCCAGAGCTTTGGCCAGCCGGTCGCGGTTTCGAGGTTGACCTTGGATGGGAATCCGGTGAGGTGGACGCAAGTGGTCTTGTCTTTCTGATCGACCTTGTGGAGGGCGCGGTATGCTTCGTCGGCGGTGTGGCACATGATCGGCGCGAGGAGTTTGCAGAGTCCATCGGTGAGGACAGCGAGGGTTTGCTGTGTGTTGCGGCGGCGCTCTGAATCTGGCGCGTCGCAGTAGAGGCGGTCCTTGACGGCGGACAGGTATTCCGATGAGAGCGTCGTGTTGCAGAAGCGGTAGATGAGCTTCTGTGCTTCGTGGAACGCGTAGTTCTCGTAGGCGTTGGTGACCTTGTCGATGAGCGTGTTGAACTCTCCGAGGACCCACGCGTCTACGGAGTGGACATGGAACTTGGAGAAGTCCGGCTCTGCTTGCGTTTCATAGTCGTCGAGATTCGAGAGCATGAAGCGGAGGGTGTTGCGGATCTTGCGGTAGGACTCTCCCGCGAGTTTGAAGAACTCTTCGTCGACTTTGACATCGTTCTCGTATGCGAGCGAAGCGACCCACCAGCGGAGGACATCCACTCCATACCGATCAAAGAGGTCTTTGAGTGCGGCTCCGGCGGACTTGGAGAGTTTCTTGCCGTCTTTGTCGACCATGAAGCCGTGGGTGAGGAGGGTGCGGAAGGGTGGGCGTCCCATGACTCCGAGTGATGGGAGGAGGGAGAGCTGGAACCAGCCTCGGTGTTGGTCGGTGCCCTCCAAGTAGAGATCGATTGGGAAGTTTTGGCCATCACTGCGCTGGCGCATGACGGCGTTCCATGATGATCCGGATTCGAACCAGACATCGAGGATGTCTTGTCCTTTGGTGAGCTGGTCGAAGGTGACGGAGCCGTCTTTGAGTTCGGCGGGTGCGTCCGGGTCGGTTGCTGGGTTGTAGTTGGCGAGGAGGGTTGCGGGGTCTTCGGAGAACCAGAGGTCGGAGCCCTTCTCGCGGATGAGTTCGTTGACAGCGCTGATGGATGCGGCGGTCATGAAGGCGTCACCGGTCGGGAGGGTGAACGCTGGGATGGGGAGTCCCCATGAGCGCTGACGCGAGATGCACCAGTCGGGGCGGGATTCGAGCATTCCGCGCATGCGGTTGCGTCCCCATGCGGGGACATACTTGACGGAGCGGTCGTCTCCGGTGGATTTCATCGCCATCTCGCGGAGGGAGTGTCCGTCGCGTTTGGTGGGTTGGTCTACGGCGACAAACCATTGTTCGGTACAACGGAAGATGACGGGGGTTTTGGAGCGCCAGTCGTGTGGGTAGGAGTGGTTGAACTTGTAGGCGTGGAACATGTGTCCGGATTCGGTGAGGCGCTGGGCGACGAGGTCGTTGGCTTTCCAGATGGACATGCCGACGAGCCAATCGGGTGCGGTGGTGTCGTAGGTGCCGTCGCCGAGGACTGGGCAGTAGACGGGGAGGCCTACTCTCAAACCTGTGATGTAGTCATCGGAGCCGTGACCGGGTGCGGTGTGGACGAGACCGGAGCCGTCTTCGAGGGTGACATAGTCGGCGTGGACGACTTTGTAGCATGCGGAGGTGTCGGCGTCTGGATCTGCGATGGGCGCGGGCGCGTTCTTGATGAACGGGTGGGTGTAGGACAACCCGACGAGTTTGTCGCCTGTGGTGGTCGCGATGGTTTCGACTTCTTCGGACTTTGCAAGTTTGGTGACGCGCTCGATGGCATCGACGGCCATGACGGTGAAGTTGCCATCGATGCGGACGAGGGCGTAGGTGAACTTCTCGTGGACCGCGATCGCGAGGTTCGCGGGGAGGGTCCAGGGGGTGGTGGTCCAGATCATGAAGCTCGGGGTTGCGCCGGGGTGGTCGGCTTCGGCGATGCCGAAGGCGTTGAAGACGGCGGCTGCGTCTGCGGCTTCAAAGTCCACATACACGGAGAGGTCTTCGCGGTCTTGGTATTCGAGTTCGGCATCAGCGAGCGCGGTTTCGTTGGCGACGGACCAGTGGACGGGTTTGAGTGCTTTGTAGACGAGGCCTTGCTCGCAGAGACCTGCGAGGACTTCGAGGACGCCCGCTTCGTAGCGCGGGAGGAAGGTGAGGTAGGGGTCTTCGTAATCGGCGACGGTCATGAGTCGTTTCATTTGACCGGCTTGGAGTTTGATTTGTTTGTCGGCGTAGGTTTTGCATTCGCGGCGGACGGCGGTGCGGCGCTGGTCGTCGGTGAGTCCATCGAGTTTGGCGGCTTTGCCTGATTCGACGAGGTCGGTCATGACCTTGTGCTCGATAGGGAGGCCGTGGCAGTCCCAGCCGGGGATGTAGGGGCAGTGATATCCGGCCATGAACTTGCTCCGGACGACGAGGTCCTTGAGTGTTTTGTTCATGAGGTGACCGAGGTGGATGGAGCCGTTGGCGTAGGGGGGGCCGTCGTGGAAGACGAACTTCTTGCGGCCTTCACTGGTCGCTTGCATCGCGTGGTAGAGGCCTTGCTTGTTTCCCAGTGCGTCCCATCGTTTGAGGGATGCCGGCTCGTTCTGCACGAGGTTGGCCTTCATGGGGAAGGTGGTCTTGGGGAGGTTGAGTGTTTTTTTATACTCGGGCTTGGTCGGTGATGATTCGGTCATGTGGATCTATCCGTTCTGGCATCGGGGCTGGCTGAAGCGTTGGCTTGAGCGCTGGCGCGGTGCGTGGCGTTTTGGTGTGGCTGGATTGTATGGGGGGAGAGTGGGGGAGGTCGGCCGATTTTGATCGGTCGCCCCGCGAGTGCTGGATGCAGGCATTCGTTAACGATGCGGCATCGGCCCTCAGCGGGGCATGGTAATTCGTATTGGAGCGAATCGGGGAGTCATATAGAGGAAGTGTATCGGGTTGATGGTGGATTGGATGGAGAGGGAGGGTGAAAAACCGATCCTTTTTGACTTGGAACGGCGTTGGGAGTCGATATGAATCGGCAAGTAGGAGTGCCGCATGTCAGGACTATTGAGATTCGTAATTATTATGATGAGTTGCTGTGGGACTTCATACGCCCAGTGGTGCGATCCGTTGCTATTTGAACAGATCCTCGGGCCAGATCCGGAACAAGAGTCGTACTTTGGTTCCGAGGTCCATGTATCGGGTGATATGGCGATTGTTGGTGCGCAGCAACATGTTGTGGATGGACTCCGTACTGGGGCTGTGCATGTGTACCGCAATGATGGGAATCGGTGGAATTTTGAGTCGCTGATCACGCCTTCGGATGTTGAAAATGATTCGCTCTTTGGGGTTTGGATTTCGGTGGACGATGGTTCGATGCTCATCGGCTCGTATGAAACAGGGGTTAGCAGCGCGACGGGGAAGGTGTATTGCTACAGGTACATCGATGGGCAGTGGATGCTTCAGCAGATACTTACGCCATCGGATGGGATCGAGGGGGGTGGCTTTTCGTTTGTGGAGCATGCTGGTGATCGCGCGGTTGTGGGAGCGCCTGGGAGAGTTGGTGGAAGTGGATCAGGCGCGGTGTATGTGTTTGAATATGACGGGGAGCAGTGGGTAGAGGTTCAAAAACTGACCGCATCGGATGGAACAGCGGGGGATTTGTTTGGGGTGACTCCAAAGCTTCTTGGTGATCGGTTGGTTGTTGGGGCACCAGACCACCTCGAAGAGGGATGGTTCAAGCGGAGTGGGGCGGTGTACATCTTTGAGTTCGATGGGAATGAATGGCAAGAGGCCGCAAAGCTCTCACCGACGCCTTTTGAGTTTGGGCACCGGTTTGGGTATGAACTCTGGCTCATGGAAGACATGGTGTTGATTGCGGATCTTGCAGGTTCCGGGTTTGGGCGATCCGGAGAGGTGCTTGTGTATGAGTATGCTGGTGGCGATTGGCTGAGGACTGATGTTTTGGATTCTCCAGAACCCAACAGCGTTGATTTGTTCGGAGGCGAGATCGAGGTTCAGGGAGATGTCATGCTTGTCGGAGCGCCGAACGCTGGAGCTGGGATCGGGACTGCGTATGTCTACCGGCTCGTCGATGGGGTCTGGCAAGCGTCTGGTGAGATCAATAGTCCTCTCAATGATCCGACTCAGTCCTTCGGGGCGCGAATGGAGTTGTTCGGGGACTCTGTAATGATCGGGTCGCCGCTTGCCTTTGGGGGGCGTGGGCATGTGTCAGTGTTTGAACTCGATTGCCGAAGGTGCAGGGTAGATTTGACTGGAGAAGGGCGAGTTAATTTTCTTGATATCTCCGCGATCCTGACACTGTTTGTCCATGGTGATATGGCGGCTGATTTCTCTGGCGATGGCGAACTGGACTTCCTCGATATCAGCGCGTTCTTGTCGGCATATGAAGGTGGGTGTCCCTGAGGGACCAAGACATCACGCGTGTATTCCGAGGAGCTTACTTACTCAGTTCGAAGATGGACTGTGTGCGGAGGACGAGGTTCTCTGCGGCGATCAGATGGTACGCTTGGATGTGGATTTCCTGCGCGAAGGGTTGGGTGGTGACCAGCGAGAGGCATGGGCCTGCTTGGTCTTTCCAGCGGTGGGCCAGCGCGGCTTGATCTCTTGCGTGCTGGTCGAGTTCTTCGAAGGTGTCGTTGTAGATGTGGGGGGTGAGCTGCTCGGTCTGGGCGGCGGTGATGTAGTTGATTTTGGTGCGTGAGATCTTTTGTTCGAAGTCTTTTTCTGCGGAGCAGAGGAGTGATTCGACGAGTCCGATGTCGGAGTTTCCGATGGGGATGTCGGTGACATGCTCGGTGGCGCAGCCGTCAACTGAGGTGAAGGTGCAGGCGTGTGACCCTGGCATCAGTGCGATGTTGAGCGTGTAGTAGTCTTGGATGATGGGGCGAGATTCTGAGCATTGGAAGAGTTCTGGTTGGAGTGATCTCGCGTAGAGGAGTGTTTGGTATGACTGGAGTCGTGTGGATGAGTTGATGGTGGTTGCCATGGATTCCTTCCCATGCGGAGAGGGGGGCTGACAAAAGGCGGCCCGGTGTGTGCGATTGTCCCGCGGAGATTCTCGCAAAAAGTGCGATTCAACCGATGATGTTATCGGATCAACTTTGGGTCTCCAAGGGAGAAGTGGATGATTGATCCAAAATGGGGAGTTCGGTTTGAATTTCCGTATTTGGTACAAGATAGCAGGTGTTTCTGATATTCAAACACTATAAATGGTATATTGGGTAAGATTGTCGAAAAAAAATCAAGTCCCGAGCACCCACCGAAAACGAGAACGCCTTTGAAGTCCGCACCGATCCAGCTTGATGATTCGATGAAGCATTTGTTGGGGCTGCCTCTGCGCTTGCAGGTCGCGGCGTTGAGCGAAGGGCTGAAGATCGGCGAACCTGTTGAATGCCAACGGTTTGCGATCCGGTTGGTTGAGATTGCGGGGTACGGTCAAGGCGGGATTGCGGAGCGATCGCTCGGCCCGGTTGAGTTGATTTCTGGATTGTCGGATCGTTGGCGTGCGCGTCATGCGGATGCCGCGCTTCGGGCGATTGCTGAGGGTTGGGGGAAGTTGCCGACTGGGGTTCGGAAGATTGCGCTGTCGCTGGGGCGCACGCGGTGGGTCAAAGTCACCAAAGAGATGTCGACGGATGCGGATGCTCAGACGCGGATCACCGCGCTCTCGATCGCGAAGGACACCGATGATCCCGCGTTTGGGGTGATGGTGTGCTCGATGCTCAGCGATGAGCATTCGAGGGTTCGGCTTTCGGCGGATCGCACGCTGATCGCGATGGTGCTTGGGATGTTCGGGAACCTGGACGCGGAGATGCTTGGAGAGGACTTTGCCAACATTCGGGATCGACGCGTGACGCGGATGCTTGGTGATCCGTCGGTGCTGGAGCTTGAGCGGTGCTCGATGCTCGCGGCGATCGCGGACGCGGCGTGGTCATTTTCGAGCCATCGGTGCAGGTCGCCTTTGCTTGCGTCGCTGCTGCTGATGGATCGTCAGGGGGGAACGGCGATCGAGAAGCGGGCGTTTGAGAAGATGCGTCGGCTGCTCAGTGAGCGGAACCATCCGAGCCATATGCCGATGCGGACGGTGCTGCGGACGACTCCCGCGCCGATCCTGCGTGAGCGGGCGCTGCGGTGGTTGGTGATTGATCCAATCGCGGGTGTTGCATCCGCTCGATTGGAAGTCGCGGAATCCGAAGCGGAACACTGCGCGGTGCTGGACCAGATGCACTTGTGCGTGCGTCCGCTGCGAGCAAAGGGATTGAAGCGCGTCCGGATCGCGACGCGGCAGGCGGATGGCGCGGTGGTGCTTGAACCACGCGCACCGATGCTGAGCAGGGAAGCATTTGCGGTGTTGGGGCGACAGAGCAAGCTCGGATATCTGCGATGGGTCGCGGGGCTTGATCTTGATCGCGGGTTGCGGCGGAGCGAGCTTGAACCTGCGATGGCGGACTCGGACGGTCTGGTGCGGCTGTACGGGTGCAGCGTTGCGGACCCGCTGGATCTGGTGGACTATTTGTATGATGGCGATGACTCGATCGCTCGACATGCAGCGATGCGGTGGTCGTCGGTGGGGAGCGGGGTTCACTCGGTGGGGTCGGGGAGTTGGTCGCGCCGGTTTGAGACCGCTCGCGTCAATGGGCGATCTGGATCTGCGTGGGTGCGGCGGGTCGCGAACGAAGAAGTTGAACGGCTGTCGATGGAGATCCCATCGAGTCCCGCATCGCGGGTGCAGGCGCGGCGGTTGTACCAGTCCGATCCAGCGCGTTTCGTGCGGTTGGTCCGCGAGATGCTGCACCAGCCATCCAAACGAAGTGCTGGGCTTGGGATGATCTTGGCGCTGGGTCTTGAGTCTCGCTTTGAGATGGATCTGCTTTCGCTTGTTGAGGAACCGATGCTTGAGGGGCGCGTGAGTGCGTCGCTGGTGCGTGGGTTGAGCGCGATCAATTCCGTCGCGGCGGCGCGTGCGGTGCTGCGGAGTTTGGAGAGCGATGACCAGCGGGTGGTGGCCAACGCGATCGAGTCGGCGCACACGCCGATCGGGTCGTTGATTGAATACAAGGGGGACGCGAACCATCGGGTGCGATCGAGCGCGATCCGCCGGATGTTGTTGTCCAATGTTCCGGGGGGCGTGGTCGAGGGTGCGGCGGAGGACCTGGGCGCGATGCTCAAGGATCATCGTGTTTCGCATCGTCTTGCTGGGGTTTGGGCGGCGCAGCGGGTGCTTGAGCCGAGGATGGCGAGGCAGCTGAGCGTGCGGTTTGATGGATGGCGTGATCTGGTGACGACGCTCAACGAGATGACTTTGCATGAAGCGGATGACGCGGTGCGTGGTCGAGCGGATCAGTGCGTGCATCGGATGCTGGTGAGTCATCGTGCGGGATTGATGGAGGGTTCACGGTGAGTTTGTTAAGCGGGAGTGTGAACGGTTTTGTGATCATGATCGCGCAGGCGGGGCCGACGGAGTTGTTTGTTCCAGAGGGGTCTCAGGTCCAGAGCCGCGGCGGCATCGAATGGTTGGTGTGGGCGGGGCTGGTTGTGCTGGTTCTTGGGGTTGGCGTATGGATGCGGGCGATGGGGCAGCGGCGGGTTGATCCGCGCGAGCTCGCGTTCCGGTCGTTGTCACGCAAGATTGGTCTGTCGCATTCGCAGACTGCAGCGATCCGCGCGATGGGCGCGTCGAGCGGGCAGAGTCCTGTTGGGTTGTTGATGAGTCCCAGCGCGGTGCGGGCGGCGGCTGAATCAGCGTAAGTGGTGATGCGTTAGTGCGTGTGCGCGTGCTCGGTGGAACTGGTGGGGGAGTCTTGGACGATCTCGATTTTGAGTGCGTCGACACCCGCGTGTTTGGCGAGTTGTTCCATGAGTTCTTGTGGGATTGCGTCGTGGAGTTGTTTGCTGAGGTGCTTGGGCGCGTCGATGACGGTGCCGTCGTTGAGGACGAGGTGGATGTGCTGGTCTTGGTCCGCGTCGTATCGGCTCGCGCCCGATCCTGGGCAGCGGTTGGCGATTCTTCGCGCGAGTCCGTGATCGACGAGCAGGTCGAGGGTGTTGTAGATCGTCGCGAGGCTGATGCCTTGGGCGGATTGTTTGACGGTGTGGTGGAGTTCTTCAGCGGTGGGGTGAGATTTGGATTCGCAGAGTGATTCGTAGATGAGTAGGCGCGGGCGCGTGCAGCGGATGCCGCTCTTGGTGAGGATGGCGCGGACGGCGTGCTCGCGTGAAGACAGCGTGCTTTCGCGCTCGGTGGTTGGTTGATCTGGGGTGTGATTGGTCGAGACCATGCGATACTCTATGGGAAACGGGGCTCAAAACCAATGGTTTTTCGCTCAATCATGGAATTGGGAGGGATTGGGGGTGTTCTTGGGGTGCAGGGGGTGTTTTTTAGGGTTGGGGCGTGACGATCTGCATCCGTTTGTGATCGATCCCCGCTTCTTGGAAGATGTCGGAGCCGATTTCCCATCCAAGCTTTTCGTAGAACGGCATCGCGGAGAGTTGTGCGTGGCAGTACAGACCCGGGAGTGCGAGTTCGGTGAATGCGCGGACCTCGATGGCGATCATGAGGTTTTTGCCGATGCCTTCGCCTTGGCGTTGTTTGTCCACGCAGACCTGCTGGACCTTGCCTGCTTGCTCGTCGGCGCTTGGTTCTGGGGGATAGAGGGTCGCGGCTCCGACGACGGTGTCGCCTGTCGGATGATCGATGACGGCGACGAAGTGCTCGCATTTTTCTTCGCGTCCCGGCGCCATGTTGTAGTAGTCCTCGATGGTGTACCCGATGGGCTTGAGGAGGACGGCGGTGCGCAGCGCGACCTCTTGCGCGTAGAGCGGGTGATCCATGGTGATGCGTTGAATTCTGATCACTTGCGAGTCCTCAGCGGGGCGTGTGCCCATCATAGCAGGAATCGAGTTTGGTGCCCACCGGGTCGTGTTATTCGTACTGTTTCCCGGGCCAGTTCTCGCAGGGGACGATCTGGATCTCGGCTTGGCGATCAAAGTTCTGGCTGAGTCGGTTCCAGTTGAGGTTGGACCAGTCGTCGTAATCACGGAGGGTGCCGCAGGTGGAGTCGTAGCAGTTGCCCCCGGCGGTTGAGCCGCAGGGGGCGGTGGTTCCTGTTCCGCAGTTGAGGTTGCGTTCGTAGGGTTCTGTGTCGATGATGCCGTTGTTGTTGAAATCGACTGGGACCCGGTGCACTCCGATGGTTTCGTTGACGGCGTATTCCATGACATCGATGTTGAAGCCGTAGGAGTAGTCAAGGACCCCGTCGCCCATGGTGTCGGAGTCGATGTCAACTCCTGGGAACTGGTATCGATAGTTCATGACGGAGTTGTAGTTGACCTTGTTGTTTTGATTGATATTTCCGCCGTGGCGGAGGCCGATGTTGTGGCCCAGTTCGTGCATGATGGTGTTGGCCATGTTGTCAGTGGAGTTGTAGTCGACGAGGGTGACCATGAAGTCGTCGCCATTGATTTCGGCGACACCCGAGGAGTTGTTGGTGTCTGTGTTGTAGCGGTTTGCGAAGATCGCGTAGTGGTAGTAGCCCTTGCGTCTGGGGTCAAAGTGATCGGCTTTGTAGGCGTTGAAGTCGCTGTCGAACTGGATGAATACGGGTGATCCGGGGAGTTGGTTGCCGCCGGTGTTGTTGGCGTCTTGACCGAAGTCGAGGTGGATGTTGATGCCATCGGGAAGGTTGTAGGGGTTCTGTGTTGATGCGTTTGCGAATGCTTCGGCAACGCGGTTGTAGACATTCATGGTTGGTCGGTAGTTTTCGCTGCGTCCTTGGAACTCGCCTTGGAACCAGTCACACTCGACGAAGATGTCTTTGCGGAGCGGGTTGGCGCCGGGGAGGATGAGTCCTTGCTCGGTGCCGAGGAGTTCGTCACCATCGGAGAGGCCGTCGCTGTCTGTGTCGGCGACGAGCGGGTCGGTTCCTGTGGAGCGGAGGTTTAGGTAGATACCGTTGTCGGTTTCTGCAAAGTCGGGTATGCGATCGCCGTCGGTGTCGGTGAGGCTTGGGCATGTTGCGTAGGTGAGGATGAACGCGGAGACATCGAGGAAGTTGATGCGTCCGGAGTTGTCAAAATCGACGCTGAGGTCCTGGCTGCTGTAGCGAACCACGAACTCCGAAACATCAAGAAAGTTGAGTTTGGAGTCGTAGTGAAGATCCGCAGAACAGAACGGGGAAGTGTTCTGTGCTGAGGCGTTGGTTGCGATGGCGAGAAAAACAGAGATACAGGTCGAAAATCGGGTCGGCATGGATTGGGTTCCGTAGTAGCGTGAGGTGAACACACAAGATAGCGGGACATCTGTGAAAATGTAGTGTTTGTGGAGAATTTGAAGGTTTCTTGTGAGATCGGAACTGGGGTCAATTCCCTTCAACAGTCAATGGGGTGTGTCCCATGCGCTGTGAAGCCATTTTTTCCCATCCGGAACCGAGTTCACCCTCTGGATCGGGTGGAACGATGTCCACTTTTTTCTCGCCCAGCTTCACTTCTCCAGAAAGAACCTTCGCTTGGAAGTCCTTGCACTCGGTCAGGAGCCGATCGAGGATGTCGGATTCGGGAACGGTCGCGACCTTCTCTCCCTGCACATAGATGATGCCCTTGCGGTCACCAGCGAACACCGCGATGTCCGCGCCCTCCGCTTCACCTGGTCCATTGACCACGCAACCCATGACGGCGACCTTCATGGGGACGGTGATGTCTTCGGTGAGTTTGGCGTTCACCTCCTGCACGAGCGAGAAGAGATCGACCTGGATACGGCCGCAGGTTGGGCAGGCGATGAGCTCAGCGCCGATGCGTTCGCGTTTGCCCAGTGTGTAGAGGAGTTCGAGCCCGTCTTCGACCTCGTAGATTGGGTCGTT
This sequence comes from uncultured Phycisphaerales bacterium, assembly GCA_963976955.1. Taxonomy (GTDB): domain Bacteria; phylum Planctomycetota; class Phycisphaerae; order Phycisphaerales; family UBA1924; genus UBA1924. The sequence continues at coordinate 836,242 of CAXBMD010000001.1, forward strand.
GGCGTAGGAGATGCGGATGGTGTCCCCGATCCCGTTGGCGAGGAGTGTGCCCAGGGCGACGACGGAGCGGATGCATCCGGTTTCTTTGGGTCCCGCGTGGGTGACGCCGAGGTGCAGCGGGTGGGGGAAGCGTTTGGAGATTTCGGTGTACGCGTCGATGACGAGGGCGGCGTCCATGGACTTGGCGCTGATCGCGATGTCGTAGAAGTCACGCTCGTAGAAGATGTCGAGGTATTCTTCGAGTTTGGCGATCATGATCGCGAGCATGTAGCCGTGCTTGTTTTCGGAGAAGATCGCGCCGAGTTCTTTGGCGCGGGACTGCTTGTCCTTGCGCTCGATGATGGAGCCTTCGTTGACTCCCACGCGGATGGGGATGCCTCGTCCTCCATTGGCTGCTTTGCACGCGTCGATGACTTCTTCGACCTGCTTGCGGTCGGTGATGTTGCCGGGGTTGAGGCGGATTTTGTGGACGCCCGCTTCGATGGATTCGAGGGCGCGTTTGAAGTGGAAGTGGACATCGGCGACGATGGGGACGGTGGTCTGCGAGAGGATTTCTTTGAGCGCCTCGGTGTCTTTCTTCTCAGGCACCGCGACGCGCACAATGTCCGCGCCCGCGGCGGTCAGCTTGTGGATCTCGGCGACGCACTTGTCGATGTCGTGCGTGTATCCCGCGGTCATGGTCTGGACGGAGACGGGCGCGGGGGTGGATGCGTGGGTAAGCCCCTTGGAGAGGGGGTGATCGAGGGGGAGGCCGCCTCCGATTTGGATGATTCCGGTGCGGTCATCGCCGAGGAAGATGGGTCGTGTTGGTGCGGGGGGTTGCATGGGTGGATTCTAGGGCTTGGGGGTTTGGTTTGGGGCGGGATTCGGGCGGGTGCGGTTGGCGTATTTGCAGCGGCGGAGACCGAGGTAGGCGAAGGTTTCGAAGAAGAGGAAGCCGGTGAATACACCGATGACCATTACGATATTTCCAAACATACGATAGTTGTCTGCTAGTGCGTAGTCGTCTGAAATGGTTTCGATGCTGTATGCCACTGCCTTAGTTGCCATTCCAAATCCGATCGAGAGGCCTGCAAACAGCCATCCTACTGAACCATGACCGACGATGGCCCATGCAATCGGGGAGGTCATTCTAAATCCTCTGGTTTTGCCAATAACTTGAATGCCTCTTGCTTCAATCGAACTCAGGGCGATCAGCACGAATGCCAAAATAAGTGCTGGGACAATGCTTGCAATGAAGAAGACTCCAGATAAAGGAAGATGTAATAATGACAAAATGAAGCAGAGTGCCGTGGAGAATATGAGCGAGATGAGTGTGGCTGCAGCGATTGTCTCTTGGTTCAAGCGAGTTGTTTCTGTTTGTTCAAAAGAGATAGAATCCAGAACTTTGAGTGGATGTCGTAATGTTTGCAGCCAGGTTTTAGCCATCGAACGAAAACTGGGATTCTGCTGCCAAGGCGTGCCGACTCGGCGCTGGGGAAGAGATTCGATGATGGGTTTGCCGCATTCTGGGCAGGGGAGGGAGTGGTCGAGGTCTTCGAGGATGTAGCCGCAGCGTTCGCAGAGGAGGGTGTACTCGTCCTTCCATTCGTGTTTGCGGCGTGATGTAGGTGTCATGGGTGGTATATGGGATTGTATTTTAGCTCATGTCGGTGCGGAGCGGTGGGGTCGGGCGTTGGATTGGGGGGCGTGGGGCATTACTTTGGAACACCGCAGGGTTTCGGAATCTGAGTTCGCGGATGCCGAGCCGGAGGAGGACTTCGAACTCGAGGATCGCGAGTGGGAGGGAGAGGAATCCTACGATGTTGATGGCGAGATTCATCGCGAGTTGGATGGTGCTGTTTGCTCCATAGAAGAATGTTTCGTTGGTAAACAGCAGGAGCATGTTCAGACTGATCAAGAGTGGTGCGAGGGTGAGACCAAGCGCCGCGTGTTCGACGGCGGGCCAGACGACGGAGAACGGGAGTCTGTGTCCGCGGAGTTTGGCGATCCAGCGGACTCTTGGGATCGCGAGGGTGGCGTAAATTACTGCGACGATCCAATAGATGAGGCCGAGGATGATGTACGCGATGAGACCGATGAGGCCGTACAATGCGTCTTCAAATCTGATTGCATTGATGATGAAATAGACCCCGAGGACCATGGTGGGAGTGAGCGATGCGAGGAGCAGGCTGTACCACATGAGTGCCATCGAACCGGATGGGCTGAGGTTGAGTTTGGGGAAGGTTTTTTTGGGTTTGAAGAGGATCAGGAACCAGGTGGTGATCAGGGTTCGGAGACTGCGCTCATATTGCCAGGGTGATCCTTCGCGTTTGTGTGGGAGGCTTTCTTTGATGGGTTTGCCGCATTCTGGGCATGGGAGGGAGTGGTCGAGGTTTTCGATGATGTAGCCGCAGGATTCGCAGAGGAGGGTGAACTCGTCGATCAAATCTGAGTTTTGTGACGAGTGCTTGGGCATATCTAGATGGTACGGGGGATTGGTGGGGCGGTTCGGGTGATGGCGAAGAAGACCCTTGCTCTGGACCTTGTTAAGTGTTCAGGTGAAGATCACAGGCGGGACGCCTGTGCCACGGATGCCTGTGCTTTGGGCTAGACTTGGGCATGAGAACGACTCAGATTGTCATTGCGTTGTGTTTGTTGATTGTGCTTGGGGTGCCGTTCGCGATGAGCGGGGTCAAGCGTGGGGATATGCACGCGGAGGGGGCGCGAAAGTTGATTGTGGTGACGCCGCATGTGCCTCAGATTCGCGATGAGTTTGCTCGTGCGTTCAGCGAATGGCATGAGCGGGAGTACCACGAAGCGGTGGTGATCGACTACCGGACCCCCGGCGGGACTTCTGAGATCCGCAAGCAGCTCGATGCGATGTTTACCGATGCGGTCAAGCGTCAGTTCAGTGATCAGCGTGAGAACTGGGAAGCGGATGATCTGCTGGTGCTTGAACCCGGCGCGATCGCGTTTGATGTGATGTTTGGTGGGGGGTCGTACGACCACTCCGCGCTCAAGCGGGGGACGACGGTGCCTGTGAAGATGAATGATTCGACGATGTTGAATCTGACGGTGTCGCAGTCCGCGCCGATGGACTTCACGCAAGGGGAACTCGACGAGTTGTTTGGGGAGAATGTGATCGGGCCTCAGGAGTTGTATGACCCGGACCAGTACTGGATCGGCACGGCGTTGTCGTCGTTCGGGATCGTGTACAACCGGGATGTGTACCGCGACCGACTGAAGATGCCAATCCCGCAGCATTTCTCGGATCTTGCGAAGCATGAACTGAGTGGGTGGATCGCGCTTGCGGACCCTCGTCAGTCTGGGTCGATCACGACGACCTTTGATTCAATCCTTGGTAACGAAGGGTGGGAAGAGGGCTGGCGAATCCTGCGTGGGATGTGCGGCAATACGCGGTACTTCACGAACTCATCGACCAAACCACCCATCGATGTTTCGAGCGGCGAAGCGGCGGCGGGGCTTGCGATTGATTTTTATGGACGCGGACAGGCGCAGGTGATCAAGGATTCGGGCGGCGGCGATCGCGTTGGGTACGAAGACCCCAAGGGCGCGGTGTATGTTGATGCCGACCCGATCTCGATCATCAACGGAGGCCCAAGCCCCGAGATTGCCAAACGATTCGTGCGGTTCTGCATGACCGAAGAGGCGCAGGCGTTGTGGCAGTTCAGCAAGGACAACCCGGACAACCCGCTGGGTCCTGATGGGGAACCGATGGGGCCGGAGTGGAGCGAGCTTCGGCGGATGCCGGTGCGGCGGGTGATGTATGAAAAATACTTCCCGTACTTCATGGATCAGGTGAATCCGTTTGAGATCGTGTCGGATGTCAAGAACCCGGGTTGGCGGACGGGCGTGCAGGTCATGATGGGGTGCTTTGGGATCGACATCGCCGACGACTGCCGAGCGGCGTACGAAGCTCTGGGTGATGCGATTGCATCGGGCAAGTTCAGCGATGCGGAAATCGCGGAGCTTGATGCGTTGTACTTCGCGTTCCCGGAGACGGATGTGGATGGGGAGATGGTGCCCTTTACCGAAGCGACTTATGATGCGGTTCGGAACGAGTGGCGCAAACCCGGTCGTCAGCAACGGCTGGAGATTGAGTACACGCAGTTCTACCGCGACAACTATCGCACGATCGTGCGGATGGCTCGGGAACGGTTGGATTAACCAGTTGCCGTGGCACAGGCGTCCCGCCTGTGCCACGGGTTTTTGTGTTAGTGGGTTCTTGTGTTAGTTGACACGGCACTGGGCGCAGTACAACGACGGGTCGAGGTATGCGCTGGCTTGGGCTTGTTCTTCTGTTGATGGCTCGGGCGCTGGTGGGAGCTTGCTCAGTCGGTCGAGCATGTCCGCTTTGTAGCGGGCTTTGTTGTCCACGAAGCTTGGGTTGTTCTGCGTGTTTGCGTATTCTCCCGCGAGGTATTCGTTGATGCGGTCGATGCGGGACTGGGGGAGCGGGTGGGTGGAGAGCCATTCTGCGGGGCGCGGGCCGGTGGATTCGGCATCGAGGACCTGCATGACTTCGAGCTGGCCGCGTGGGTTGTATCCGGCGCGGGACATGTACCGCATCCCGAGCATGTCCGCTTCGAGTTCTTCGGAGCGACCGAAGTGAAGCAAGTAGAGGTTTGATCCTACGGCGACCGCTGGGAGTCCGAGCTGGCCATACTTACGGACTTCTGAGTCGGCGTCGGACAGTCCGACCCCCGCGGCGACGGCGCCGATCGCGAAGTTGATCCCGAGCTGCTGGGACATCTGCTGATTGGAGTGTCGCGCGGTGACATGCCCGATCTCGTGACCGAGGACTCCTGCGAACTGCGCTTCGGAATCGAGTTTCTCAGCGAGTCCACGCGAGAGGAATATCTTGCCTCCTGGGAGTGCGAACGCGTTGATGACCGGCGAGTTGAGTACTGTGAACTCCCATTCGAGTTGGGGGACGCCTTCTTCGACGCCGGTGACGAGCTTGTTGCCGATCTGCCGCGCGTAATCACCGATCGCGGCGTCGGGGACTTCTCCACCAAACGCTTCGGTCATCTCTGGAGCGGCTTCAAGACCGAGGGCTTTCTCTTTTTCCCATGACATGAGTGTGAAGGACCGCTTCCCGGTCGCGGGGTTGACGGAGCACCCGATGGTCGGGAGCGTGATGAGGATCAGGAGCGGGAGTGTAATGAGGAGTTTGAGGGTGCGATTCATTCGTATTCTCCGTGAGTTGGGCGAGCGGCCTTGGAGTCTAAGTCTACACTGATTGTGCCATGACAGAAGTGCAAACACAAGCGAATGAGAACACTATTCCCGCGTGGAACGACGCTGAACTGGGGGGCTTGCATCAGAATGATGCCAAAGCGACCAAGGTTCAGGCGATGTTCAACGCGATTGCACGGTCCTACGACCTCAACAACCGCGTCCATTCGATGTGGCGGGATGTCGCGTGGCGGAAATATGCCGTCAAGCAGGCACGCGTGCACGCGGGGGATCGGGTGCTGGATGTCGCGTGTGGAACGGGGGATCTGACGCAGGCGTTCGCCACCGGATCACGCGCATCTGAAGTCATCGGGGTGGATTTCACCCCCGGCATGCTCGAGATCGCTGGGTATAAGAAGGATGGCTTGCACGAGAAACTCGCTGAGCGGATCTCGTATGAGCAGGGGGACGCGATGGACCTTCGGTTTGAGGATGCGTCGTTTGATGTGGTCTCGATCGCGTTTGGGATCCGCAATGTCCAAGAACCGAGCAAGGCGATCGCGGAGTTTTATCGCGTGCTCAAGCCGGGTGGTCGTTTGGTGATTTTGGAGTTTGATACGCCGAGCAATCCGTTGGTGCGTTGGTTCAACGGGTTCTACTGCGGGACGATCATGCCTCGGACGGCGACCTGGATCGCGCGGGATCGGTCGGGCGCGTACAAGTATCTTCCCAGATCGGTGTCGTCCTTTATGACCCGGAACGAAATGGTGGGGTGTCTTGAATCTGTTGGGTTTGGGGAAACCGGTGTGCGTGGGTTGACGCTTGGGATCTGCGCGTGCTACAGCGCGGTCAAACCGGGCTGAGGTTTCTGGGGTCTATCAGCAGTGAACTTTCATCGGCCTTCGACATCGAGCAGGTGGGTTTTCTTCTTCATCGTGCGGAGCGAGAAGTAGACGATCGCGGAGAACGCGAGGAGCGTTCCCCAGTACGGATCGAGCTCGATCTGTCGTTCGGAGAGGAGATCGCCGAGGAACTCCATCGCGCACAAGCTCGCGATCATCGCGAAGTAGCTCGAGTATTCTCTGCGGAGGACGGTCCGCATGGAGAAGTTCATGTTGGGTCTGGTCCAGCCGGTGAGTTTGGGGAGGAACTGGGGGACGCTCTGCAGGTAGTTGATGTAGACATCACCGAACTTCTTGGAAAGGAAGCGTTCTTCGGCGGCGATGATGCGTTCGTAGTACAGCCAGAACGCGAGGATGAAGATGAGACACGCGGACCAGGACTGTGCGAACATCACGACGCCGAGCATCATGAAGAAGTTGCCGACATACAGCGGGTTCCGGCAGATGGAGTAGACGCCGGTGGTGTTGAGGGAGTCGGCGACCTGGGCGCGGGTGTTGCGTCCGGAGGTTCCCGATGGGACGAACCCGATGGTCAACGCGCGGATGACGAGGCCGAAGACCGAGACGAGCAAGCAGGTGAACTCGAATCCATAATGAAGGATCGCGTTGTGGAAATGGTCGTGGTGGTGGGGGAGTGCTGGAAGAAGGATAAGGACGAGTGCGAGGGGGAGATAGCTGCGCCAGCGGAAAAGGAACTCGCCGGAGGTTGAGTGATTGAGTGTGGGTTGCATATCGGAGTATCCTTCTATAAGTAGTGGATCATCGAACCGGGTGTGGTGCTGTCAGAGTCTAGTAGTCTTTGCGGATCAGTCTATAACTGCTCGGACCATGACTTGGCAGCAGAATTTATCAAGTCATCTTTGTGGTGGATTTGGACATATGTTCTATCAACGGAGCGCGTTCGTGCTTTCATATACGAGTTATTCGGCCGTAAAGGTTTGATAAAGCGGTGATCAGAACACCCTATTTGTAAATTGCAGGATCGATTTCGTTAGGGGGGAAGACCCCAGATATGTGGCATGAATTGTGTTTTAATGTACATTCTCGGACCATAACTGTGCAAAGGTCCCAGAATAACAGGCTTAGCACGCTTGAATCTCGGTCAAGCGATTGTGCGCACAAACATGCATCTGGATCGTGCTGTGCTTGGGAAGAAACTGGTGAGCGTTCGATAGGTGGGGTCTGGGCTGCGGCGTCGTCGCTCAGAACACACAACAGATCCCACCCCACTGAAGTGCGGAAGGGAAAATCAACGACGAGGTTAAAGCAATGAGTGTCCATGTACTGAGCGAGCGTTTGTTTGAAGCACTGATCGAAGGCAACCGGTCGTCGGCCCGTTCCATCGTGAACGAACAGTTGAGCGAGGGTGTCTCCCCCGAACTCATGCTGACCGACCTGTTCTGGCCAACCTATGAGATGATCGACAAGCTTCACCGCGAGGATCAGATCTCAGCTCTTGCGTACAACCTTTCGACACGCTTGTTCCGCGTGCTTGTTGACCAGACCTCGCGTGCGTTGATCGCTTCGTCGAATGCTGATCCGGTCAACCGTTCTGTGTTCGCTTGCTGTGGAACCTGCGAGGGTTCGGAGCTTGGCGCACAGATGGCGGTGGACCTGCTCGAAGCCGCGGGCTTTGGTGTTCGGTTCGCTGGTGGTGGGGTGCCACTTGATGAAGTACGCCAGACTGTCCAAGAATCCAAACCCGATGTGCTGCTGATGTTCTGCTCAAACCCAGCGGACCTACCAGACATCCGCGTGATGATCGATTCGCTTCATGAGATCGGTGCGTGTCCAAATACACAAATCGTGGTTGGTGGCGGCGTCTTCAACCGAGCCGAGGGCTTGGCTGAGGAAATCGGCGCAGACCTCTGGGCGGCTCACCCGCTCGAACTGGTCGACGCGATGATCGACGATGCTGAAATCCGGGCAACCCCCGCTCAGCGGACCGTCGGACGCACCCGCAAGACTTCGACCGCAACACCCGCTGCGAAAGCCGCTTGATCGGGAAAGCCGAGCAATACACAAACAAATCTTTCTCCAGCCCTGTCTACACCCAACCGGTGTAGACAGGGTTTTTCGATGAATATGGGGCTTGAAATCAAAAAACGGCAATTCCGAACCAATAGAAGCGTTTGTCCAGTAAATGGTGCATCCGTTGGGTGTGATTCTGGTATAGTCGAGGGATAGGAACCCAAGTTGGGAGTGGTGTCGCATGGATCGTGCAACTGAACGAGATCTGATTGAACGGGCGATCGCTGGTGAGCGGTCGGCTGCCGGTGAACTGATCAAGGCGCACCAGCGTTCGGTCTACGGCTACATCCTGCGCATGTCTGGTCGTCACGAGATGGCCGAGGATGTCGTGCAAGAAGCGTTCGTCCGCGTGCTTGCCAACCTGCACCGCTTTGATTTCCGCTTCCGATTCTCGACCTGGTTGTTCACGATCGCTCGCCGGTTGTACATGAACGCGGTCGCCAAATCGAAACCCGCATACGACACGGACTTCGTTGGATCCATGGGTGGCAAGGGCGGTATGCCCGACGCTTCGACCTACAGCGATGAACGATCCGTCACCGAAAAAGACGCGATCCAATCCGCGCTCATGCATTTGTCCGTTGAGCAGCGCGAGATCATCGTGCTGTTCCATCAGATGGATTGGCCGATCGCGTTGATCGCTTCGCAGCTGGACATGCCTGAGGGGACGGTCAAGAGCCATCTCCATCGCGGGCGTCGTCGTTTGCGTGTGTTGTTTAAGGAACACAAGCAGCTCGCATCGGTGTATCAGGATCACTTTGGTGGTCAGTTGAATGAAACCGACGAGGTGCTGGCATGAGCCGGGGATCGAGTGAGGATCAGTTTGGTCAGGAGCCGGTGGGTCGGATCCCGGAATCGTTGATTGATGCCGCGCTTGATGGCGAGATCTGCGACCAGATGCAAGAAGAGATTGCGCACGCGCTGCGGTATGACCATGCCCGCCGTGCTGAGCTGCTGGAAACCGCGGATGCGGTTCGCGCTTTGGATTTGAATGATATTCCGATGCCTGATCTGCAGTGTGCGGTGCTCAACCGTCTGGATCAGCATGACCGCTTTATTCCTCGCACGATGCGACGCTGGGTCCGTACCGGTCGCCTTGCGATCGCGGCGGGGTTGCTGCTCGGTTTGATGGTTATCGCAGGGCTGCAGAGCATGAATCCGAGATTGGCGACCATCGGCGCACAGTCCACGCCTGTGGATGATGTCGCGTGTGCGGTTGAAGAGGACACCCAGCGGGTCGCGACTGAGGTTCAGTCTGGGGTGGGGCATGTGCTTGCCAAGCTTTCTCCGCTTGATGGGATGCTTGCGACCCCTCGTACAACGGGGGCGAAGTCGTTCGAACTGACCGTCAACCAACAGCTGGTCCAGTTTACAGACAGCGATCTCGCGGCTTTGAATGACGCGGGTGTTCGTGCCGATCCGTTCGGGAGACTGCAATCGACACGGCGATTCCCGAGCCGAGGAGTTTCGATGAGCTTGGTGTCCTATGGCGGAGAACACGGGCGGTTGCTTCCGAGTTCTGGCGCATCGGGGTTTGTGATCATCCGCTCCCAGCGGACCGAGCCCATCGTGCGAGAAACACTTCGTGATGAACGCATCGCTGAGCTGCCTTGACGGTATAAACCGTTGTATGAAATCTGTATCCCTGCATCGTGTTCTTGTGTGTACTCTGGTATATGCGGTGTTGTGTATGCCGTCTATGACGGCGCATGCTGCTGTCGTCAAAGCTGTCAATGCGGTTGATGCGCCTTGGGGTGAACTGGATTCGTACCCAGCGGATATTGATCTGATCGCGGTGCTGGAGAATCCTGCGGAGCATCTGCTCAGTGATGCGGGGGTGTCCTCGCGATCGTTCCTCGCGTCGATGGGTGTGTTCGGGAAGACCCGGCAGGCATGGCGCGCGCTGGGGGCGTTGTTTGAGACCGATGCGGACGGGGTGATCAAGGAATTTTTCTCCGGGCGCGTCGTCGTGTGTGTGGATTCGATCTTCGAGCATTCGGACAACCCACTGAGTCTGATGCTCTCGGCGGATTCCAACTGGGTGGTCATGGCGGAAGTGGACGACGCTGCGGTTGGGGTGCTTCGGAAGAAACTCAAACCCGTCGCGCGAGAACTGGTGGGGGGGGTTGCGGTCTATGGCATCGAGCAGGGACGCTACGCGATGGTGATCCTGAGCAAAAAAAACGGACATTCAAGGGTGATGCTGAGTCCAAAGGCGGGGCGAGGCTTGCTCGAACGGGTGCTGGTGTCAGTCGGTCAAGAGTCCCCAAAGGCACAGCCGACCGGTCCTGTGTGGGAGCATGATCAAGGGTGGATGGTCGCCGTCCGGGTCCGGGTGGATTCCAATCTGGATTCGTTGTGGGATATCGATGGGATCAAACGCGATCCAAAGAACACACATGTACGGATGTTCGCCGGCGCGACGGGTGAGGGGTTTGAGATGTCGCTCGCGCTGCCGATGCAAGGGGAGTTGAAGGCTGGGAGAGCGCCGGTTGGATTGTTGAGCGGGCTGGGGGATGACATTGTGCTGGCGATGGCGGCGTCTTCGGTGATGCAACTGGAGCTCGATCAAGACAAGGGGCTGTCGATCAAGATTCGTGAGGGTGCGGGGGCGGCCAAGCGACGGAAGACACAACCAAACACACACTACGCATCGGTGCTCACGCCCAAAGGGTCGATGTTCGTCTTTACCCGCGCCGATGCGGGGAATCTGGGTGGTGTGGAGCCGCTCGGGATGACGGTGCTCTCGGTCTTCGATGATCACGAAATCGACGCCAAATCGATGGACGGGATCATTGAACCGATGCTCCAAAGCGAATCCGGTGGCTTCCGCGTGGTGGGCGCGAGCGGGACGCGGATGTACGGCGGGATGTTTCCCAGCGCGGTCCGCTCGCACACGGTGATCGATGCGGAGGATGATCAGACCCGGATCTCTTGGAAGACCACGCAGCGGGCCTCGTCGTCGGATCTGATCTTCTGCCTCGGCGGAGAATCGATGGAGACCGGTGAACGGGTGCGGGAGCTGGATCAGGTGGTCTCGGCGATGGACGCGATCGGTGCGATGGATCGGGGGATGGATCATGAGGTGGCCGGCGGGGACGGTGCGGGGAGCTCGGTGGTGCTGAGCGGATTCTTGCGTGTGGGGGCTCTACTCAAATCGATGCACGAGACCCAGAACCTGATTTCCAAGGAGATGCTCTCGATGGTGGATCGTGTGGAGTGGCAGGTGGTCCAAGACGAGGGGGTGATGCGGGGGAATGTGGTCTTTGTGAAGAGTCTGGATTAGATGAGTTTGATGCCAGTTTGATGCTGGCGGGGTGAAATTGGACCGACCTTTGTTGTTGGTGGGTCTAGACTTGTGACCTGAGATTCGGCGGTAGCCGGGTCAGAATGCAGCATCAGCAACCGGAACCACCCATGCCATCTGAAACCACCACAATTACGACTCTTCGTAATGTCGCGATCATCGCACACGTCGACCACGGCAAAACCACGCTCGTTGACAACCTCCTCAAACAATCCGGCAACTTCCGGAGCGGTGAACTCGAAAAACTCGAAGGCGGTCAGCACGGACTGATCATGGACTCGGGTGACCTCGAACGCGAACGCGGGATCACCATCCTGTCGAAGAACTGCGCGGTCGAGTACCACGATCTCAAGGGAACCGACTTCCGCATCAACATCATCGATACACCTGGTCACGCGGACTTCGGTGGCGAGGTTGAGCGTGTGCTCCGGATGGCCGACGGGTGTCTGCTTGTGGTCGATGCGTATGAAGGTCCGATGCCTCAGACTCGGTTCGTGCTGGGCAAGGCACTGGAAGCTGGTCTCAAGCCGGTCGTGATCATCAACAAGTGTGATCGTCCAGACGGTGATCCGGACCGAGTGATCGGCGAAGTGTTTGACCTGCTCGCGGCGCTCGGTGCTGCGGATGACATTCTTGATTTCCCGGTTGTGTACGCATCAGCACGCGACGGCTGGGCGGTCGATGAATGGGACGGTGAAACCAAAGGCACCGACCTTCGTCCGGTGTTTGAAGCGATCACACACCACATCCCGCATCCGGATGTCTACATTGAAAAACCACTGCGGATGCAGATCACAACGCTCGCGTTCTCAGAGTATGTTGGTCGGATCGGGATCGGCCGCGTGACGCAGGGGACGATCCGCGTCGGGCAGCCGATCGCGCTGGTCAAGCAAGATTCCGAAGGCAATGTCACCACAAAGAAAGCGAAGATCGTCACGCTCCAGGGTTTCAAGGGGCTGGGGAAGCTGAATATGGACTCGGTCGGCGCGGGCGACCTCTGCTCGATCTCGGGCATCGAGGGCTTGGACATCGGTGATACGATCTGTGATCCGGATCATCCGGATCCGATGGAGCGGGTCGTGATTGATGAGCCGACGATCTCGATGAGTTTCCGTGTGAACGATTCGCCGTTCTCTGGGAACGATGGGGACTTTGTGACTTCGCGTCAGATCCGGACCCGTTTGGACCGTGAGCTTGAGCACAATGTCGCGCTCGCGGTATCTCCTGGTCGTTCGATGGACGAGTTTATCGTTTCGGGGCGTGGGTTGTTGCACCTCGGGATTCTTTTGGAAACCATGCGTCGCGAGGGCTTTGAGCTTGCGGTGGGTCGTCCGATCGTGATCGAGAAAGAGATCGACGGGGTCAAGTGCGAGCCGATGGAAGAGCTTGTGGTCGATACCACCGACACCACCGTCGGCAGTGTCATGCAGATCATCGGTGAGCGCAAGGGCGAGGTCGTCAAGATCGAACCACGCGGCGATGGACTGACGCACTGCGTGTTCCAGATTACCTCGCGTTCGCTCATCGGATTGCGTGGGCGCATTCTCAACGCGACGCAGGGCGAAGGGATCATGCACCATACATTCCTCAAGTTCGTCCCGGTTACGGGCGAGCGTCCGGTCCGGCACTGCGGGGTGCTTGTCGCGTCGGAAACGGGACCGGTTACCTCACACGCGGCCCAACTCCTCCACGAGCGCGGCGTGCTGTTCGTGCGTCCCGGTGATAAGGTCTACGCGGGTCAGGTGATCGGCGAAGCAAACCGGAACCTGGACATGACCGTCAACATCGTCCGCCAGAAGCAGCTCGACAACATGCGGATGGCCAACAAGGAAGCGACCGTGACTTTGAAAGCGGCGCGTGATCTTTCGCTTGAGCAGGCGCTTGAGTACATCGAAGAGGACGAGCTTGTGGAGTTGACACCCAAGATCGTGCGCATTCGCAAGGTCAATTTGAGTGAATCTGTCCGTAAGCGTGACGCTCGCATTGCCAAGAGCAAGGCGATGGCGGAAGATTAACGGCCTCCGGCTGATGCTTTTTCCCCAGTTGAAGGGGACTTTTTGATTGTGTTGTTGCAATTGAATTTGAGAAGTACTACATTGGGGTCGATTTACTGAACAGATTTAGGGAGATTCCAGTGGCTCGAATTGCAAAAATCGGTATGTTGTTCATCGGTCTTTGCGCCGGCGTGTCTTCTGCTCAGATTCAGATCGGGCCACCGATCAAGTTGCCAATCTCTGCGTGCCCGTCAACATGTATCCCTGAGGAACCCGACGAGTGTTGTGATGCGGGACCGCTGACTTGCACCAGGTCGGATTTCGGACCATACCTTGTGTCGCTTGGCGAGCCGCTGAAGATCAGTGATCGGATCGAGTGCGAGCACTGCCTTTCAAATTGCCCGTGCTGCCCGGTCTTATCGAATGATACAGATTGCGTGCGTTGTTGGGAGGTTCCGTCCAAGGAATGCGGCCCATTCGACATTGCTCTGTCCTTCACCGAGTCGGTGACGATCAATCTTTCGAGCACGCTTCGGGTCTCCTTGACGCAACAACAGGTTGCCTCGATGGAGTCAATGCTGAGTTCGCTGATGGGTGCCGTGGACGGGCGTGAGTTCGAGTTCACTGCAGAATGTGGTTTTCCGGTGTTGCCCCCTTGCAGTGATGGTTTTTGGGCCGAGCCATATATCCAGTACAGATCAGGACGAGCACTACAGATCGATCATGTGTGGAACGCGAGCGGATTTTGGGTGAGCGATTGCGATCCGGGAACATGCCCCACCGAGGGGTTCGGGTGGGGCATCCAGTGCGCTTCGGGCAGTTCGACCATCAGCGGCGATCGATTCGATCGTCAGTCCTGCGGTACAATAGTTGGTAGTATTCCTTGCGGCGATTAATCACCACGGAATGTCTCACGCGTGAAAGTTTAACAAAGAAAGTGCAGATTGAACATGAATAAGACTACAAACCTGATCATCGGTTCATCTGTGCTGATTGCCGGTATGATTTCAGTGGCATGGGCCAACGGCGTATCTACGCTCCCGAGCACCGAAACCGCCGCTGACCCGGCCCTCGTCGTATTGAATGATTACTCCGACTTTCTTGCTGATCTCCGGGATACGCAAACTCAGATGACCACTGATGCAGCGGTGAACTGGATCGCGCAGATCGATGCCTCAATCGCAAACTCAGAGAATCAGCACGCCCGCCAATCCGGGTATGTCGCGATGTTCTCGATGTACAACTATCTGGAAGATTGGGTCAACGCAGAGAGCGTTTGCCAGATCGCGCTCCAAGACGCACCGGACAGCGCCACCGAGCTTGAACGGCTCGGAGACCTTTTCGCGATCCAGAGCGCTGCGGCGCAGACTGTCGGCCGCATGGCAGAGGCCGACGATGGCGCCAACGCACGCTGGGATACATTCACCCGGTTCCAAAAAGCAGAAGCAGTCCATGTCAAGGAGCACGGCATCCGTGCGATGGATACCAACTCCTACGGGCTCTACCGCTGGGCGATGGAAGAACGGGTCCGGTACCTGCAGGATGTGGGCCTGAAGATCGAGGCCGCGGAGTTGACCGATTCGCTGCTCGAGGATCTCGGGAGTGCTGAACGCAAAGAGATTCAGCCTGTGGGGATCCATGTCATCCGTCATCATCGTGCCGTATCCGCGGCGATGAAAATCGATTCCAGAAATATCGAAGGCGCGTTGCTGTCGCTCAAAAAAGGTAAAGCGTACCAAACCGGATTCAAGGATGCGGTGCTCGCGTACGGATTGAGTGACCAAACACACTACAAGTCGCTGCATCGGTTCGTGATGGATCTCCCGTTCGACGGAGCGGATCAAACCGCTGAACTCGAGATCGCGTACCTGCACGCGATAAACTCTTTGGAGCATTTGCGTGTGATGTCCGACGGCGTCCTGCTGGAGAATCATGTCGCTACCAGTGATGCCGATGTGTATGAGGCGTTCCTGCTTCTGGAGCAAACACTGAGCCCCGTGTTGCAACGACTCCCCGGAGTGGCTGGGCATCTCCAGAAGAGCTCGCCGGAAATCCAGAAGCAGAAAGGGTTGTGCCAGTCAGCATTGGAACTCTTGGTCGACTACCTGACGATCGAAGATCAGGGCGACACCGCAGATCAATATATTCAGCTTGGTCAACAGAAGTTTGTGAGCTTCAAGAACTGATCACTCGCTGTTCTTGACGCTGACCATGAACGGATGGTCGCCGTTGAAGTTGATATCCCGTTGTGGGAATGGGATCGTGATGTTGTGTTCTCTGAAGAGCGCGTCGATTTTGAAGCGCAGGTCGGATTCGATCTGCCTGCGGTCCAGTGTTGATCGCGGGCTGATCCAGAAGTGAACCTCGAAGTTCAGCGATGAGTCTCCAAAGTCCATAAAAAGGACCCGGTTGTCGGGGGATTCGAGCACGCGGATATGGTCATCGAGGAGTTCTTCGAGGACGGATTTGACCAGTCCTGTGTCGGTGCCGTACGCGACGCCGACCTTGATGATGGTCCTCAGCTTCCGAGTCGGGAGATTCCAGTTGACGACGGAGTTTTCAAGCAGGGTGGAGTTGGGGACGATGAAAGTGGTCCCGTCGTACGAAACGATTTTAGTTGCGCGAGCGCCGATGTTGGCGACCGTGCCGGTCTCGCCCTGAATCGTGACCAAGTCGTTGACGCGGATCGGTCGCTCGATGAGCAGGATGAGTCCGGAGATGAAGTTGTTGACGACATTCTGAGATCCGAAACCGATCCCCAGCGCGAGCGCACCGCCGAAGATGGTGAAGACAGTCAGCGGCACCCCAGCGATGTTGAGCGCGAGGAACACCGCGATGGTCAGCAGCAGGTAGTGGAGGATGCTCTGGATCGCGTTGGCTGGTCCGGGTTCAACTTTCAACCGAGGCAGGACGGTGCTCCCGACCCGCTTGGAGATGATTTTGGCACAGATGTACCCAACGATCAGGACGATCAACGCGATCACGAGCTGATTGACCACGATCGAGGTGTCATTGACCGAAAACAGTTCCTTGTCCCAGAGGACATCCGCTTGCTCTTTGATCGTGGTCAGCAGGTCCTGATCCGACGATGGCGAAGGTGTGGAGGCCACCTCGATGGGTTGGGAGGCTTGGTCAGCGGTCAGTTCGATGATGGGATCGTCTTGGAACATGGTCGATTGTATGCCGATCCGAGCCGATTCCCGTGAATTTGGTAAACTGACCCGCTGGACTCGATTCAGAGCGTCCAATGTGACCGAGCCAACGCTCGACCGGACGACCATGAGGGGCTATCATCCTGACCCCGAAGTGAGACGGGTTGAAGGTATCCAAACAATGGATGCCCCCGAACTTACGCGGCAGCTGAACGGAGCATCACCATGGCAGACAACTACGCAATCATCGAAGAGTCCGGCGGACAACGCAAAGTCACCGAAGGCGAATCGATCTACATCGACCTCTACAACGGCGGCGACTGCAAAGCCGGCGACAAGATCGAAATCGACAAGGTCCTCGTCCTCGGCACCGCCGGCGGCGACGCGAAGCTCGGTGCCCCATACATCGCGGGCGCATCGGTGACTCTTGAGATCACCGAACCGGTGAAGAAGGGCGACAAACTCTTCATCCACAAGTTCCGCACCAAGAGCACCTACCAGAAGAAAACCGGCCACCGCCAACGCTACACCATCGTGAAGGTCGCTGGAATCAACGGCTAAAGCAAACCAATCTTCATTCATGAGAACCCCGTCACTCGACGGGGTTTTTTAGTGGGTTGATGTCAACGATCGCAACGCAGCTTCGAGCGAATCCGCACACGCTCCCATCCGTTCAAAATCCAGCGTCTCAATCGAATCCCCCGGCTTGTGGTAATGCGGGTTCCGGTATTCGCTTGTGTCCGTGATCATCGCCGCGGGATATCCCTGCATCCAGTAGTTCGCGTGGTCGGAGCGGTAGATCGCGGTGATCATCGGGGGCAGCGGGGCCGCGACGACGGGGATCGTTCCCGCTTCGGACATCGACTGGGCAAGCTTCGCGATCAAAGGCGTGTCGTTGGTGCGTCCCACGATCGCGATGAAGTTGGCGGTGGTGGGGAGGGTCATCCCGAGCTGCTCGCCCATCGAAGGCGGGAACGGGTAGGACTGGGAGTTGGGCTCGTCGGAAAAGTATCCGAGCATTTCCAGCGAGAGCATCGCGATGATGTTCTCGTTTTTAAGCTTTGAGGAGAGCGCGGTGGTGAGCGATCCCATGCCGTTGGATTGACCCCGGCCCGCGGCGTCCGCAGAGTTCGAGTTCTCCTCGTTGGCAAACGCGATGAACCGGATCGTGCGAGGTTGCCGGTTATCCGCGAATCGTCGAGCAAGTTCGAGCATGACCGCGACACCCGATGCGTTGTCGTCGGCGCCGGGGGTGTTGACCTCCGCGTCGTAGTGCGCCCCGATGACGATGATCTCGTCGGGATGGGTGGTGCCTGGGATCTCGGCGATGATGTTTATATCCTGCGACCGTCCCGTGATCGGGAGCGCGGGGGTCGGTGTCATCTGCGCGTCGAGTCCCATGTCCGTGAACTGCATCGAGATCCACATCCCCGCGCGTGCGAGCTGGTCGCGGTCGTTCGCGTTGCGGTGTGGGAACTGGGTCGTGAGCGTGTGGACATCGTTCCACAAGCGGGCTTCAGCGGTGGGGGCGCGGTTTGAGCGGTGTGAAAGATCACCCGATCCAGAAGCGCACCCCATCAGCGTGCAGGCAAGGAGTGGGATAAGAAAGCCGACGATTGATTTGCTTCGCATCTTCGATGATAGGGGTGGGGTGCTTATGGAAGTTATGGGGTGGCGATGTATTGGAACTCGTAAGTCTCAAACAGCCCGCCGTCGTCGGCGATGTCCAGGGTCCATGACGAGATCAATGAGGCTGACGGCGCGTTCCAGATGACCCCGGATGAATCGCGGAGATCGAGCGGTTCGGCGCCGCCATTCCCGGATGCAAACCTATCCCACAAGATGTTGAACTGGTCCTGGTGGACATTGAGGAGCAGTGTCAGGGGGCGCTGATCCGCGAACGGCGTGGGCGTGCCATTGTTGATGTACCGTTCTTCACCGGGAAAGATACCGACGCTGGAGTCTGCAGGGACAGTGCCGTCATATGCGTAGAAGTAGTTGCCGGGGGCGATGTGATCTCCGCCGAGGTATGGCGCGTACGGACCGTGCCCGACAGGATTGAACCCATTGGTGTCGCGTGAGACGAATTCCGAAACCGGCATCGGGTTCTGGAGTTGTTGCGAGAAGGAAACCGTGATGACCTCGACGAGGGTTTGGTCCTGCTCCAGTCGGTAGCCGGAGAAGATCCCGTCGGTGAATGTGTATGCGGTCTGGTTAAATCCAGTCGAGTTCGCTTCAATGACAATCTGGACCGGACCTTCGATTTGATCGAAATGATTTCTTAACTGGTTTGAAGCGTTGTAAGGAATAGCCAGTTCAATGGTGAAGTCGTGGTAGTTTCCAGGGATAAGCTGAGATCCAGTATTCAGAATGTCACGGCTGAGCTGGATCGGGAAGATCGGTTCAGCGGTTGTGTAGATATTCCCACCAATCGTGAGAGTCGTGTTGTTGATTGGGCCACTGACCCCGCTGCGGGAAGCCGGGGTTGAATCTCTCGGCTCGAACGGTCCAGCGAGCGCGTAGTCTGCGATGTCCGCACCGTCCGCATGAGCCGAGAACGGGACAGAGTCGAGTTGGACTCGCGGCACGAGTGTGGTGAATGTCACATCGCCATCAAAGCGGACTTCGATCTCCAGGTATCGATCAGCCCCCGTTTCAAATGCGGATGCGCCGAAATCAAGTTCGACACCGAAGAGCCCATCGGTGACTTGGACACCCAGGTGTTCGTCGGTCCCAAGGTTGGAGCCGTCGGTGGAAACGGAATACAGGGAGAACCGGAAGTCGTACACGCCATCAGCCATGCCACCCGAATCGGTGAGCGATCCCTGGTAGGAGAACGCATTGGTCTGCGCCATCGCGACCGAAGGAAGCATGAGCAGGAGCAAAAAAGTAATCAAGCGTGTGGTACGGTTCATGGATGTTCCTCTGCGGTGTGTTTCATAGAGAATATCACAGACAATCGCCCGTCGAGATGCGAATTCTGGTCAAAAGCAGAATACAAGTCGTTTTTTCGCCCAAGTCGCAAGACTTTCCCCCATCTGTGCCAAAAGATACCACTCTCAATGAATCCTCCCCTTTCAAAAGGAAAAACGATATGACCACCACCGCTGAACCCATCACCATGTCCAATGGCAAGCTCAATGTCCCCGCCAACCCAATCGTCCCCTTCATCGAAGGCGACGGCACAGGCCGGGACATCTGGGCCGCGTCCGTGCGTGTGTTTGATGCCGCGGTTGAAAAGGCGTACAACGGCGAGCGCAAAATCCAATGGCACGAAACCCTCGCAGGCGAAAAAGCATTCAACGAGACCGGTGAGTGGCTCCCAGAGAAAACACTCGAAGACTTCAAAACCTACCTCGTCGGAATCAAAGGCCCACTCACCACCCCCGTCGGTGGTGGCATCCGCTCGCTCAATGTCGCGCTGCGTCAGGTCCTCGATCTCTACACCTGCCTTCGCCCCGTCCGCTGGTTCACCGGTGTGCCCACCCCCGTCAAGCGTCCGGACCTGACCGACATGGTGATCTTCCGCGAGAACACCGAAGACATCTACGCCGGGATCGAGTTCGAAGAAGGCACCGATGACAACAAGAAGTTCAAAGCACTCCTCAAGGAGAACTTCCCAGACCGCTACAAGAAGGTCCGCTTCCCAGACACCTCGGGGTTCGGGATCAAGCCAACCTCCAAGGAAGGCACGACCCGGATTGTCAAAGCCGCGATCCAGTACGCGATCGACAACGACCGCGACTCGGTCACCATCGTCCACAAAGGCAACATCATGAAGTTCACCGAGGGCGCCTTCATGGAATGGGGCTACGGCGTCGCTCGCGAGTTCTTCGGCGCAACCCCACTCGACGGCGGACCTTGGCACTCATTCAAGAACCCAAACAACGGCAAAGAGATCATCATCAAGGATGTCATCGCCGACGCGTTCCTCCAGCAGATCCTCACCCGTCCCGCGGAATACTCCGTCGTCGCGACCATGAACCTCAACGGGGACTACATCTCCGACGCCCTCGCCGCGTGTGTCGGAGGGATCGGCATCGCTCCGGGCGCGAACATCAACTACGACACCGGCACCGCAATCTTCGAAGCAACCCACGGCACCGCTCCCAAATACGCCGACCAAGACAAGGTGAACCCCGGTTCCCTGATCCTGTCAGGCGAGATGATGCTCCGCCACATGGGCTGGAACGAAGCCGCGGATTTGATTATCAAGGGAATCAACGGCGCAATCGGAGCAAAGACGGTAACATATGACTTCGAACGCCAAATGGACGGCGCCACCCTCCGCAAGTGCTCGGAGTTTGGGAGTGATATTATTAGTCACATGAGGTAAATAATGTCAAAATCAAACATCGTTCATGATAAGATAGTATCTCGTTTTTTGAAAGCGCAGAACCGATTAGTGTTGCAGTCGTCGGACATGTCACTGGAAACCATCGCGAAAATGGTTTCTAGTGATGCAATCGATATTCGACCTAAATATCAGCGCAGAGAGCGATGGGGGACGGATCGGCAAACGGCACTTATTGAATCATTCCTTTTAAATATACCTATTCCACCTGTTTATTTGTCAGAAGATGATTTTGGCGTGTATTCTGTAATTGATGGAAAGCAGCGTATTACTGCAATAGCAAGTTTTCTAAACGATGGATTGCGATTGCAAGGGCTGGAAACTTTCAAAGAACTTGATGGATTTACATTTGCGAATCTTCCTGGCGAACTTAAAAATGCACTTCGAGTTAGGCCATATTTACGCGTTGTGACCCTACTTAAGCAGTCTGATCCTCAGCTGAAGTACGAAGTGTTTACTCGCTTGAATAAGGGTGGGGAGCCTTTAAATTCGCAAGAAATTCGAAATGTCATCTTTAGAGGCAACCTTAACGACACCGTAGTTAAATTGGCCAAAAACGGTTTTTTGTGCCGTCAACTAAAAATTAAGAATGAAAAATCAGCAGCATATCAAAAAATGCAAGATGTAGAATTTGTGCTTCGATTTTTGACATTTCAAAATATTTGGACAAATTTTTCCGGCGATTACCGCAGGTCCATGGACAAGTTTATGTCAAAAAACCAGGACTGCAGTGATTCTCAAATTCATAAATTATCAAAGTTATTTTTAAAATCTATAAATGGATGTGAGAAAATTTGGGGTGACGCGGCATTCAAGCGTCCTCAGGCAACTGGCTGGCGTGATCAAATGTTGGCGGGTATGTATGATGCACAAATGATTGCGATTTCTGAGTTAGATGAGGACACGCTTTCCCGGGCGTTCCGTCGACGAAAGCAAATAGTTCGGTCAACTCGAGAGGCATTTGACGATCCCAAATTTGAAGATGCTGTGCGTACTGCAACCAACACGCCTGCAAAACTTGAACTTCGAGTGAATCGAATTGTTGATTTGCTAACAAGAGCGTAGGGTATGAGCAAAGCAAGGCAAAATTTTTGTGATCGAGTTTTAGCATTGCGTATTGCAGTTCTTGAGGCATCGATACAGCCTGATCCAACCAAAACACTTTGTGAGCAATATTCCGCGAGACTCTTACGAAATGGTTTGTGCGTAATGTGTTACTGTTGTCTTGAAGATTTTTTGAAAGCTAGATGTGCAGAAGTAGCAAATGAATTATGTCGGGGAGCCATTCCATTTGTTAATTTGCCTAAAAAAATGCAAAAATCAGCTACACTAGGCGTAATTCAAGCCATGTCGATGAGAGAGAAGCTAGTTCGAAAAAATGGCGGAAATGCTGCAGCATTTCTACAAGAGCATGCTAAGTCGGTCGCTTCGACATGTGGGGCTGGTTACACAATCTCATCGTTAGCTTTCGGTTTCGATAAGAGCAATTTAGGGTATCAAGATCTAGAAAATATGGCGAAGTGTTTTTCTGTAGAAGGAATATGGTCTCAGACGGCGGCTATTGCGTCCCGTTTAGGTCTTGGCGCTGCCGTAGATTACAAACTTGCATTCATCAGCGCTGGCAGTAATCGCCACGCGGCTGCACATGACCCGTCTGCGGACATCGAAGTTACAGTGCTCAGCAGTATATTGATGGAGTCTATTGCGATTGCAATAGGATTTGATTCGATAATTACCATTCGAACAAAAGAAATGGTATCAAAGCACGATTGGGATACATTAGATACTTCAGGGGTTCACAATCGGTTTTTGATTCGAAGTATAAAGTACCGCCTTGGAAAGTCAGAGTATGCAGAGTATGCAGAGTATATTGAGAATAGAACCAAGGCAATTAAGATTAGCAAGCAGTTGCCTGAATCGATTCGTGTTGCTTTGCCTCGGGCTTACAAGAATAATGAGTTATTGGTAGTGCTGGATTCGAGGGGCCAACCTATGGAATGGTATCTGTAGTTTGGTTTACTGCTGGTATCTCAACAGTATCCACATTCTCGTCCAACTCACAAGCTTCGCCACCAATTTTCTAATCCTCGGCTGAATTCTCCTAGTGGTAAGAGGGGTTAGGAAACAAGATCATCGAGTAGATGGCTGAACCGAAGAGTCACCCTGACCATATCCAGCCCCCATCCCCCGGATCGCTTTCGCCATCCCAAATCCCCGATTCCCCCCTCGGTTCCACGATAATTACTCAATTTTCTCCTGTTCCCGCGACAAAGAATCCAGTATCCTGTACACAGAGAGAACAGCACCAGGTGTTCGGTGCTTTCAACATACGAGGAGTTTCAGCCATGCGTCAATCAGCTTTTTTGGTCACCGGTTCGTTCTTGGGTCTCATCGTCGGCTCATCCGTCGCGATGGGCGCGGTCTACGACGAGTCCATCGACGGCGACCTCTCCGGGGATCGCTTCAATCCGACCTACATTGATTTCGATCTCGGCGTCAACACCGTGATCAACGAAACCGTCAACGCCGAGATCGAGTCGGGCGACATCGACTACCTCACCTTCTCCGTCGGTGCCGGCCAATGGGTCGATTCGATCATCATCGCCGACACCTTCAATCCCAACGGCGGCCTCGACATGGGCGTCTTCGTCGGACTCGCGTTCGACAACTTCTTCGACTTTGACATCGACGGCTTCATCGGTGACGGGCTCGAAGGTTTCATCATCACCGACTTCACCAATGTCGGTTTCGAATCCATCGAAACCCTCTCCGGCGGCCTCGCCACCCTCGGCCAAGGCGACTACACCCTCTGGATCCAGCAAGGCAATGTGGACATCACCCGCGTGACCACTCACATCAACATCGTCCCAGCCCCAAGCGCCATGGCACTCCTCGGCTTGGGCGGCCTCGCGTCGATCCGTCGCCGTCGATAATACGCTGGCGGTTGAATCCAACTTCGCATACACTGCACGGAGGCCATCTTGGTCTCCGTGTTTCTTTTGATGGATATGAACTCTTTGGCTTTGGAGCGTGACATGTTGAGCAAGCGATCGATGGTGGTGGCGTTGGTGCTGATGGGTTCATTTGCCGCGGGTTCGTGCCTATCCGGGTGCGCCTCGACAGGCATCGCCGTCCGCGAGACGCTCGGAACACCCAAGCGGGAACAACTCGTCGACCGGGTCGACGAGACCCGAGACGCGCAGGAATCCGCAAAGGTACAGTTCGCGACCACGCTCGACGAGCTCAAATCCCTCTCCGGTTTCGACGGCGGCGAACTCGAAGACGCCTACTCCCGTCTCAAGAAGCAGCTCGAGCGAGCCGAGCACCGCGCGGACAATGTGTCCGACAAAATCAAATCCGTCGAGCGCGTGGGCAAAGCCCTGTTCAGCGAGTGGGAAAAAGAACTCAACGAGTACTCCACCGAATCACTCCGCAGGGCATCCGAGAAACAACTCGACGAAACCCAGCACGCGTTCGAGGATGTGCTCGAAGCGATGAAAACAGCGGAAGCGAAAATGGGCCCGGTGCTCTCCGCGTTCAGCGATCAGGTTCTCTTTCTCAAGCACAACCTCAACGCCCGAGCCATCGCATCGCTCGACGACACGCTCGTCGAACTCGAATCAGAGATCGCTGAACTTATCGCGGATATGGAAGCGTCCATCGACGAGGCCAATGCGTTCATCGATGAGATGGGTTCATAAGGATCGGGTGTTTTAAACAGCATGAGCCGCGGGGCGCGGGCACGAATCGACTAAGTTGAACATCTGATCCACGCGGTGTTCCCACAGGCAAGTGTTCTCCGCGTGCACTCGACCACGGATTGCTTGTTGGAGTGCTCGATCTGGATTGGCGAGCAGCTCGTCGATCTTCTCGCGTGCGTTGGTCAGATTCGTCCCGGACCAATCGAACAGCGTCGCGGTGGGATCAGTGTGGGTCGCGGACATCGACCCGTTGAAATCATGACGCACCATCAATCGATCGTCCGCAACCACGCACGCGCCGCCCGCCATCGCTTGCATGATGCGTTCGGAATACGAATGCACAAACTGCGTCGGCCCCCACGCCAGCCCGATCCGTCCTTGGCTAAACGCATCAGCGCACTGCGCATAGCTCGCTTGTCCAGCGTACTTGATCGTCCCGGTGCAATGCTTCGACCATTCATCAGAACCAAACACCCCGACCTTGAGTCCCTGCAGTGCCTTCACAGTTTCGATTCTGCGGAAGCGGTTGACGATCGCGATGACCAGCCCCCAAA
The DNA here is from genome assembly GCA_963976955.1 of uncultured Phycisphaerales bacterium. Lineage (GTDB taxonomy): Bacteria > Planctomycetota > Phycisphaerae > Phycisphaerales > UBA1924 > UBA1924. The sequence continues at coordinate 861,418 of CAXBMD010000001.1, forward strand.
GGTGGCGTTGTGTCATCCACTTGCCGGTGATGATCCCCTTTGATCCAAGCGCAATATCACACGCCGCGACATACCCAAGCTGCGGATCGCGGATCATCATGTTCGCGATGGTGTTGATCAGCTGGACCATCCCGGGGTCCTTGATCTCCGCGATCGCCTCGTCGATTTCTTCTTGTGGCCGCACGGAGCTGGTCACAACGACATCGAACTCGCGATTGGCAAAGTTCTCGGGAGTGAGCGAGTCCAAGTCACAGAGCGCGGAGCGCGGGATGCCGTGGGGGATCCAGCCGTGGATGAGGTTGGGGAAGCGGTAGCGGAGCAGGTGCGCATCGTCAATGCAAGGCAGCGCGAGCCGATAGTTGCTCAGCGCGTTGATCTGATTCCATTGATCAATCGAGCCGTCCGAAAGCCCGAACGGATGATCGACATAATACTGGATCGCGCGCATGCTGGAATCGGGTGTGAAGAGCGCAGGCGGGAGGCCATGCAGCGAGTTGCTTGTGTTCATAAAGAACAGCGTGCCATCGGTCGGCATGTTGTCTGGCGATAGGTCGAAAATACGAGCGTCGTATCCCTTTGCGATAAACGCTTCGAGCAGTTCCTCCGACATCGCGCCGAGGAGATCGAACTGGGATTGATACAGCGAATGAATCCAGATGGTGTCTTGCATACAGCGTATATCGGGCAGATTCCCGCACTTTCTGCAGGTTCATTCAGACCGCGACTTCACCCTTGATATGCGGATGCGGATCGTAGTTCACAAGCTCGAAATCCTCGAACTTGAAATCAAAGATGCTCTGCACCTCGCGGTTCAGGTTCATCTTGGGGAGCGGACGGAAATCCCGATCAAGCTGCTGCTCGACCTGAGGCAGGTGATTCAGGTAAATATGCGCATCACCTAAAGTATGCACAAACTTCGCGGCACGAAGCCCCGTCACCTGCGCGACCATCTGCGTCAGCAGCGCATACGACGCGATATTGAACGGCACACCCAGAAACAGATCCGCCGAACGCTGATACAACTGGCACGACAACCAATCCGGTCCGGTGTCCTTCGACCTCGCGACATGGAACTGGAACAAGCAGTGGCAGGGGGGCAGCGCCATCTCGTCGATCTGCCCCGGATTCCACGCGGTCACAATGTGACGACGCGAATACGGATTCTTCTTGAGCCCATCGATCAGCTCTGAGATCTGATCCAGCGTAGAGCCGTCCGGCTTTGCCCACGACCGCCATTGATGACCATAGATCGGACCGAGATCGCCATTCTCGTCCGCCCACTCGTCCCAGATGCGGACATTGTGTTCTTTGAGCGCCGCGATGTTGGTGTCGCCTTGGAGGAACCAGAGGAGCTCGTGGATGATGGATCGCAGGTGGAGTTTTTTGGTCGTGACGATCGGGAAGCCCGCTTTTTGACCGGTCCGGACCTCATGCTCGATCGCGCCGGGGGCGTGGGAGTCGAGGTAGTAATGCGACTGATGCCCAAAGATCGAGAGGGTGCCGACGCCGGTGCGGTCGTCGCATGGGGTGCCCTCTTTGAGGACCATTTTGAGTGTTTCGCAGTACTGAATCATGATTGATTTACCATACAACAGAAGCCATCGTTTGTGAACCCAATGCGTCGGAATCCGGTTCAGATATGTTCGTTTGGGTCATAGACCCTGCCGAGGTCCTGAAAGAAGCTCGGGTAGGTTTTCGCGATGCATGCTGGGTCGTTGATCACAATGTTCGGCAGGCGCAACGCAAGCAATGACAGCGACATAGCCATCCGATGATCGTCGTAGGTCTCCATCAGAATGGGTGCGCCGCCCGCAAGTTCGCCCCAGTTCTGTGGGGGCGTGATCGAAAGTGTGTCCTCATCGCCGTTGAGGTTGTCCGTCACCACCACACCGATCTTCCCCAGTTCAACCTTCATCGCTTCGATCCGGTCGCATTCCTTCACGCGGAGCGTCTTGACGCCCCGGATGATGGTCGTCCCGGATGCAAAGCACGCCACCGCCGCAAGCGACATCACCGCGTCAGGCATGTCCCGCATGTCGCAGATGATCGGGATCAAGTTGTTCGTTCCCCGACACGCCAGCGTGCGTTCCCCCGTCACCAGCGTGCACCCCATCCGCTCAAGCAGCAACGGGAACTGCGCATCCCCCTGCTGACTCGCATCAAGCGCGATCCCCTCGACCCGGATCGTCGCGTCTGGGAGCAACGCGCCCGCCGCCCACCAGTAGGTCGCGCCCGACGCGTCGGGTTCGATGTCGAGCACAAACCGATTGATCCCACGCTTGATCCGGATCACCGCAAGATCCCCGGCGTGCTGCGTATGCACACCCAGATGATCCAACAACTCCAGCGTCATCCGCACATAACTCGCGGAGGTCACCCCTTTGGGTTGCGTGAGCGTCAGACCATTGGGAAGAAACGGCGCGATCAGCATCAACGCGGACACAAACTGGCTCGACTGCGTTGGCAGAATCTCCACCGTCCCAGGCATCGAACTCAAATCATTCGGAGGCGTGATCCGGATCGGAGGACACCCCTCGGTCTTGAGATATTCGACTTTCGCGCCAAGCGTCGTCAGCAGATCCACAAGCTCGCGGATCGGACGCTGCTGCATCCGTTCATTCCCCGTGATGGTCAATGGCGAATCCGCAAGCAGCGCCGCCGCGGAAAGAAAGCGCGTCGCGGTCCCCGCGTTGTTGAGGTTGATGGTGGGGTTCTCTGGATCAACAACCAGCCTCCCGCCGGTCCCGGTGATGGTCACGGCCTGTTCATCGCGAACAACCGTCGCCCCAAGCTGCTCGATTGCTGCAAGCATCCGCTGCGCATCGTCCGCTTCGATGAGCGGATGGTTGATCGTCGATTCCCCCGGCGCCAGCGCCGCCAGCAGCAGCGCCCGGTTCGTCAAACTCTTGGATCCAGGAGGACGGATCGTCACATCCAAAGGCGACCGCCGATTCGGACGCGACCACTTCGGAAGCGAAAGCTGATCCGGGAGCGAATCAAGCGAACAACACGATGGATCAGGAAACGACATCAATCACCCGTCTTTACGGAACACGGCGACAATGTCCTCAACCGGGATCACAAACAGACGGTTATCCCCCTCAAAGTCCACCGGGATCGCATTCTTTGGGTTGAACAAGATCCGGTCGTAGTTGACAATCGGGTAATCCGGGTCGTTGTCCACCTGCGTCGAGATCGCGACCACCCGACCAGTAATCGTGGGAATCTCGATCTTATCGGGAAGGTGAATCCCCTTGGAGGTCTGCTTCTTGTCCTCATCCTTGCGGATCAGCACGCGAGCACCGATGGGTTCAACGGTTTCAAGAGTGGAGTTGGATGCTTTACTTGGAGCCATGCGTGATTATAGGGGCGCACACCGGTCTAAATGGGTGTCCCCTGATGGAACCGCAGTTGCCACACATCGCGTTCTCGAACCCAGATCGAGCTTCGGCGAGAGCGGTGCACGCGCTCGTCGGACCGGTCAGTCCGCGCAACGGTGTAGGTGGTCAGCGCGATGTCATCGGAGAGCATCTGTGCAACGAAGTCCTCGAGTGTTCGGAGCGATGTATCCTCGTCGGGTAAGTGGTCGAGGACATCCCGCAGCGTGTGCAACCTCCCGGATGCACCGATCTCCGTAAACGACTCATGAAGAATCAACGCAAGCCGATCCCGATCCTTCCGGACCGTCGGCTGCAGATGCGACTCTTCCAGCATTCGGAGTTGATCGATAAACTCAGCGTCCATATCAGTTACTCCAGCCCCTTGAGTGTCATCTCGATCTCCATCGTCTTCCCATCACGCACCACCGTCAGCGTCACCACATCCCCAGGCTCATGCTCAAGCAACACCGGTGACCACGACTCCACCGAAGTGATCTCCACCCCGTCCCAGTGCGTGATCCGGTCATTCGCCTGCAGACCCGCGCTGCTCGCGGAGGTGTCGTCAAACACGCGCTGGACAAACAGCCCACCATCCGCAGCGTCCGACGGAATGATCCCGATCCGCACCTTCGGTTGCCCGCTTTCGCGTTCATCTTCATCGGATGACCTGCGATCCCTCCGATGGTCGAAGCCCTCGCTGATCATCGCCGCGTCGTACGCGATCTGGGCGCAGAGCGTCGCGATCCGCACGCCTCCGGTCATGTCCAGCAGTTCCAGCGTGTCGTCTTCCGTGTGGTACTGATCGTGCAGACCTGTAAAGAAGAACATGTTGGGGACTTTCTTCGTATCAAACGACGCGTGGTCCGAGCGTCCATCGCCGACGGAGGTTTCCATGTCGTAGACCAGCCCGTATTCATCGAGCCGGTGCGTCGCGAGTTCCTGGAGTTCCTCGCACGACTTGAACCCCCCAAGCTGCAACGGATCGGAATCCAATCGACCAATCATGTCCATATTGAACATCACCTCATGTTTGTCGATGTTCACGATCGGATGCTCAACATAGTACTTCGAACCATTGAGCCCGGATTCCTCCGCGGTAAACAGCAGGAACAAGATCGACCGAGCGTTGTCCTCATCGCTCAGCAGTGCATATCGATCAGACAGTTGCTTGGCCGCGAGAATCACCCCCGAGGTTCCCGACGCGTTGTCGTCCGCACCGGGATGGATAACACCCTTCGTGCCACGCGATCCAAAGTGTCCATACCCAACATGGTCGTAGTGTCCGCCGATGACGATGTATTCATCCGCAAGATCCCCCTTCCCATGCAGAATCGCGCCGATGTTGTCGGTGAGGGTCGGGGTCCGCTCAATCTCCACCTCCATGCTCACCGTCGCATCGTCAATATCTTCAATAATCCCCGCCTTGTTCGCTTGAGCGATCAGTTCTTCGAGCGGTCTCCCCGAACCATCCGCATCAAGAATCATCTGCGCCGTTTCAGGCGTGATCGACAACACCGGAATATCAAACTTGGGGCCATTCCCATTCCGCGCCATCGACGCCGGTGGTGAGGTCGAATCGATCGTGTCCAGCAACCCCGCGCTCACATCGTTCGCCCCATCAGGCGCAACGATCAACACCGCGCTCGCGCCCCGTCGTTCCAACGCGCTGATCTTGTAAGTCAATCGAGAATGGTGCGACCACCCCTCATCCTTCCAAAGCGAGTTCCCATGCCCATCCATCGGCTCATACTTGAGACACAGCGCCACCTTGTCCTTCAGGTTCTCATTGGGACCAAAGCTCATATACCCATCGGGGCCCGACACCACCGCGTACCCCGCAAATACCACCTTCCCCGCAGCGGCGGTGGACCCAGAGTACGCGAGCGGCGCGAAGTCCTCGCCAGCTTTGAGATCAATCCCGTTGATCGAGAGCGTCTGCGTCGTCGCCGCTTGCGACGATCCCATCGGCATCGACTGTCGATAGGTCGCAAACTTGGTGACGATTTCCGTGTCGTCCGCGCTTGTCTCGGTCAGATCAAACGCTGGCGTGAGCCCGATCGCTTTGAACTCGTTCTCGATAAAAACCGCCGCGTCTTCGATCCCCTGCGATCCCGGCACACGCCCCTCGCGAGCTGGGTCCCCGATGTAATCCACCATCCGCGTGTACTCGCTGAGCATCGTCGCATCAACCTCAGGAAGCTCCGCATCACGCGCGAGCCGTTCAAGGTTGCGTTTGTTGCTCTGGAGTTTGTTCTCCGCGCGCTGCTTCCGAAGCTCACGCGCCGTTTCTGGACCATGCGCGATCGTCCAAGCGGGCGCTTGAAGCGAGCAACAGACGAGCAAGGCGAGTGCGGGAATGAGTGCTTTATACTTATGGTGCATGGTGTCCTTTACCCGTTGATGGTCGATTCGGTTTCGACTTTGGCCATGAGTTGATGCGAGAGATGCGAAAACAGTGTTGTGCTGAGCTGGTCCATCGTGGGGGCGTTCCCCGTGCTGAGCAACTTGGTGATCGAAGTCACCGGACGCCCCGCAAGCCCGCAAGGCACGATCAGCGAGTAGTGCTCCATGTCCGGATTCAGGTTCAGCGCGAGCCCATGGAGCGTGATCCATTTCCGAACACGCACCCCGATCGCGCAGATCTTCGCAGGCTGATCAGTCGCAAATGACAGCGATGGGTTCTCCGCAGGATCAACCCACACCCCCGTCGCGCCCGGATCAACCGAACCGATGATTCCAAACTCCGCGAGCGTCCCGATCACCGCCGATTCAAGCACGCGGATGTAATCATGAATCCGGAGCTTTGCGGCATTCAAATCCACAATCGGATAGCACACCAGCTGCCCCGGACCGTGATAGGTCACATCCCCGCCCCGATCCGTGTTGTGGAGGGTGACGCCGTGCTTTGCAAGCAGTGCTTCGCTCGCGATGACATGCGATGCCGCCTCCGGACGCTTCGTGATCGTAATCACAGGTGGATGCTCAACCATCAACACCCGCCCCAGCTCAGCAGCCCCTTCCGATCGCGACGCAAGCACCCCCTCGTGATGCTCGCACTGGATCTCATACGCCTGTTCATAAGGCATCAATCCAAGAGCAATCCGCGATGGTTTTGAAGGATTCGTCACCCACGATCATACGCACACGACCTAGACTTTCGGCATGCCCAAGATCCACCCCACAGCGATTGTCGATGATCAGGTCAAACTCGCAGACGATGTCGAGATCGGCCCCTATTGCGTGCTCAACGGCGACATCACCCTCGGATCGGGTGTCCAGCTCATCGCATCAGTCAATATGCAAGGCCCGCTCACCGTCGGCTCAGGATGTGTCTTCTACCCAGGAGCATCCATGGGATTCGGTCCACAAGACGCAAAGGTCAAGTTCGGAGACCCAACCGCAGGTGTCACCATAGGCAGCGACTGCATCTTCCGCGAAGGCAGCACCGTCCACGCCGCATCCAACGACCACACACCAACCAGCGTCGGTGACCGCGCGTTCTTCATGGTCAACACCCACATCGGCCACGATGTCACGCTCGGGAACGATGTCATCCTCGTCGTCAACGCCGGCGTCGGCGGACACGCAACAATCCAAGACCGCGTCATCCTCTCCGGCGGCACCATGATCCACCAGTTCGGTCGCGTCGGCAAGCTCGCGATGACCTCAGGCGGCGTCATGCTCTCCAACGACCTCCCCCCATATTTCATGGCCGTCGAACGCAACACCGTCGTCGGGATCAACCGAGTCGGGATGCGCCGCGCCGGGATGACCCGAGAAGACATCGCCGCGGTCAAAGGCGTGTACTCCGATGTCTTCCGCACAAACCTCCCAAAGCAGGAACGCTTGCAGGTCCTCAAAGAAAGAGCCGCAGATTCGGACGTGGTCCGCGATATCTACGAGTTCGTCAAAGATGCCAAAAGATCAATCTGCCCCGTTGGTGGTCGCCGACTCATCCGCGCCATCGACGCGCACGCGCAGGCGCATACATGAACGGCACGATCAACCAACTCCTCACCACCGAAACAGCAAACCCGCACAACTTTGAGAGCGCGAGCGGCGCACTCTGTGTCCTCGCATCGGGATCACGAGGCAACTGCTCCGTCTTCGTCGTCCCCGCAACCGTAGACTCACCCCGCCGAGTCTACCTCATCGACGCGGGACTCAGCCCGCGCCGCACCGCAAGACTCCTGGGCGAGCGGGGCATCCGCCCCGACGAAGTCGACGCGATCGTCTACACCCACCTCGACACCGACCACTGTTACGCCGGGTGGGTCCGCGCGATCCGTCCCGGATACTTCCGAGCCAAACTCATGATCCACCGCGGACACATGGGGCGCGCTGAGCGCATGGGACTCCTCTCGGCACACACCGAACCCTTCGACGACGCGTGCGAGCTCTCCCCCAATGTCAGCATGTACTCCGAAATCCTCTCCCACGATTCGCTCGGGGTCGCGTGCTTCCGCTTCGTCATCGACTGCGAAGACGGCTCCAAAGCCCACCTCGGATACGCGACCGACTGCGGCCGAATCACCCCAGGACTCATCGAACACATGCGAGGCGTCGACACCCTCGCGATCGAATCCAACTACTGCCCCCAGCTCCAAGAAAGCTCCGGACGACCCGCGTTCCTCAAAAAACGAATCATGGGTGGATCGGGTCACCTCAGCAACCAGCTCAGCTCCAACGCCGTCAGGCGCATGAAACCCCGCGAGCATCTCGTGCTCCTGCACCTCTCGCAGGAATGCAACACGCCCGAGCTTGCCGCGGACGAACACAACCACGACGGTCTGATCCGCACGATCTCCACCCAGACCCAAGCAACCCCCTGGATCCCAATCAACACCGGATCACGCGAGGTCGAGTTCGTCTTCCCAAGAGTCACCGCAAAGCAGGCCTCGCTCTTCGGCGGGAACTAACCCATGCCCGAATCGCACAACATAAAAACCAAAAAACGCGGGATCGGTTCACGCGTCGTCTACAAGCTCAAACGCTTCGCCCGCTACATCGGTCTCTATCGCAGAACCATCACCATGCCCGACGGCGTCCGCTATCGAGAACGCTCGGGTGTCTCGCTGAAAAGAGCACTCAGCGAGCATGGGCCGGGTCTGAAAAAATACGATGTCCGTTTCCCAAGGATCGACTCCGAAGGACGAAGAGGCATGCGCATCCGGTACACCGCAAGCAGACTCTACGGCGATGTCGGACACGACCCCCGCACCGTCCTCTACGGCCAGTTCATCAACGACATCACCCCAGGACAACGCGTCCTCGAAATCGGGTGCGGCACCGGCTCAGGTTCCGCAAGACTCATCGAAGCGGTTGGACCCTCAGGCGGAGTCGTCGCGATCGACCGCGACGGTCAATCCATCCGCTTCGCGCGCCAGCGTCACCAGTCCAACCACGCGTCCTTCGAACTCGACTGGATCCAGTCCCTGAACGGCGAAACCGACGACGCGTTCCACGCCGTGATCGCCGTCGATCCACTCGAAGGCACCGAAACCGCGCCAGAGCGAGCACGAGCCGCGTCCGACATCGCCCGCGTGCTTCATCCCGGAGGGATGCTCGTGCTGATCGCGCTTTCGCACGACGAACTCCATCCCATCGTCGAGGAGTTCCTCGCAGGAGGGATCCGCTTTGAAGCCGTCCAAGCCCTCCAAGCGTGCCAGCGGAGCGGATGGACCGGGATCGTGCTCAAACGAGCCGGCGACCTGAATCCGCCGAGGATTCGAGAACACATTTCTCCGGGATCATTCCAGTCCTGAAGCGCCGCAGGATCGGAATTCAAAGCCCGCCCGCCTATCCTTGGGTCTATGAGCAATTCATCAAACCAAGACCCATCCGCATCAAACCCCCAATCCACCTCCAGCGGCAGCGCCGGCACCACCATGTCCGACGCGCAGGGGATCCTCGAAGTCGATCAAGCGAGAAAGTTCGCCCAAGCGATCGGGTCCTCACTGCTCGGAGACAAGTGCGAGCATGTCGTCATCCTCGATGTCACCAAAGCCTCCCCCGTCACCGGATTCATCGTCATCGGGTCGGGCACCTCAGCCCGCCAGATGCGATCGGCACTCGAGAACCTCGACGAGACCGCTAAGCAGTTTAACACCGAGATGTTCCGCATCTCCAACGACAACGACACCCTCTGGTTGCTCGCCGACTTCGTCGATGTCGTCGTCCATGTGTTCGAGCCCAACGCCCGCGCCCACTACGACCTCGAATCCATGTGGCCCCAAGCCCCGATGGTCGAGGTCCCGCCCTTCATGCCCCCGTCAAAGAAGGACGCTGAGTGAGCAACGAGCGATCGGTGCATGTTGATCTCGCAGACCGGGGATACGACATCCTCATCGGTTCTGGTGTCCTCGCCAATCTCCAAGCCGTGCTCAAACCCATGCACGCCGCCGGCGCGCGCCGCGCGTTCGTCGTCGTGGATTCCGGTGTCCCCCAACGATTCGCAGACCAGATCACCGCCATCGCCCAATCGCTCGGGATCAAACCCACCCTCTCGACCACCACCCCGACCGAATCCATCAAATCGATCCAAACCTACCAGACCCTGCTCGAACACATCGCTTCGACCGGTCATTCCCGCATCGATCCCATCATCGCACTCGGAGGCGGAATCGTCGGCGATCTCGCAGGATTCGTCGCATCAAGCTACCTCCGAGGCGTCCCCGTCATCCAATGCCCAACCACGCTCCTGTCAATGGTCGATGCATCAGTGGGGGGCAAAACCGGATTCAACCTCCGCGTCACCAATCCCGACGGCTCCGAAAGCCTCCTCAAAAACCTCGTCGGCGCGTTCTGGCAACCCCAATGCGTCATCGCCGACATCGAAACCCTCGATTCCCTCGACCCCCGACAACGACGATCCGGACTCAGCGAGTGCATCAAGCACGGCTTCATCTCCGCAGGTATCGGACACGATGGACTCCTCGACTGGATGATCCAGCACCTCGACGCGATCGCATCCTTCGATCCAGCAACCATGACCCAACTCGTCGAGCGGAATGTGTCACTCAAAGCAAGCGTCGTCGCCCTCGACGAACGCGAAGACACCTCGAAACTCGGCGGCCGAATGCTCCTCAACTTCGGACACACCTTCGGACACGCGATCGAAACCCTCGACAACCTCTCCCCCGACCCATCCGATCCATCCCTCGCGCCGCTCCATCATGGAGAAGCCGTCGCGCTGGGAATGGTCGCCGCGTGCCGCGCCGCCGAGCACGCATCGGGACTCGATCCCGCGATCGGCAACGAACTCTGCGACCTTCTCAAACAGGTTGGACTCCCGGTACAAGTCGCCGGTCTTCCAAGCAACCAAGAGCTCGTCGAGCGCATGTCGCACGATAAAAAAGCGACCGCCGGCACGATTCGGGTGGTAATCCCCACAAGCCGGGCCACATGCGTGGTCGTCAAAGACGCACCCGTCGAGTCTCTCGAAGCCGGTTTTAACGCCATCAGAGCGTAATTTCGTTCCACGAAAGTCCATTCGTCTGTTCCGCGCAACACTCCGCACCACCTTCTGCCAAGGTGGTCAGGATTGGAGTTATTGCCCGTCTGTTTCCGATAAGAACCCTCATCGGGCTTGTTCTCCGATGAAAGGGAAGAACCTCGTTGCGGACGATTGTCATCATTAACCAGAAGGGCGGCTGTGGGAAAACCACCAGCGCCATCAATCTCGCCGCAGGATTCGCCGCGCGCGGGTGCCGAACCCTGCTCGTTGATATGGACCCCCAATCCCACTGCGCCGCCGGTCTCGGTGTTCCCGAAGAGAAGTTCGAACACACCATCTACGACGCCCTCCGCACAGACCCCCGCGCCCCGCTCAACCGCGACCGACTGGTCTGGCATGTCTCCCGCAACCTCGACCTGATCCCCAGCCACATGATGCTCGCAGGGATCGAATCCGTCAACGGCGGACTCATGGGTCAACCCGACAAAGAACTCCGGCTCCGCTCCGTCATCGACCGCATCTCCCGCGTCAGCCAAGACGCCGACGAAACCGGTCAGGTCCAGCGCCGGTACGATGTCTGCCTCATCGACTGCTCACCATCCATCGGCTTGCTCTCCTACAACGCGATCGCCGCCGGTCGCGAGGTCATCATCCCCGTCGAGACCAGTTTCTTCTCGCTCAAGGGTGCCGCAAAGCAAGTCCAGACCGTCCGCTCCATCGCAAGGCGCGTCGGGATGCGACTCAATCCACGCGTCCTCGCGACGATGCACGACCCGACCCAACCCCTCGCACGCGACCTGCTCGACGACCTCCGCGACCGTTTCGGAACCGCGCTCATCCCGCTCGTGATCCGCTACGACCAGACGCTTAAAGAAGCTGCGAGTTATGGACAGCCCGTCGAGAGCTTCCGTCCAGAATCCACCGGCGCCGAGGACTACCGCTCACTCTGCGAATGGCTCATCGAACACGCAACCATCGAGCGTCCAGAACCGATCGACGAACTTGATGAATCCGACAACGCTGAAATACTCCAAGAAGCCGCGGCCCCAACCATCGAAACCAAACCAACATCACGACCATCGCACACCAAACCGGGCGGCTCACTCGTTGCCAGTTCCGTAAGCGGAGCTGTGGACGAAACCCCGGTCCTGACCAGAGCACAAGAACTCGCGATCAAAGCACGCCGTAATCCCAACCACGAATCCACCGGCACCCTCGTCGCGTCCGAACCATTACGCCGATCCATGATGCCACACCGCCCCGTCGCGATCCAGGTCGTCGATGACCGCGTGGTTGCTCCGGTCGCCGCGCCGATGCAACGCGTCAGGCACCTGCTCGGAGTCCGGCCCGTCACCGGGGGCGTCCTCTTCGTCCAGCCCGCAACCCTCGGACAAACCGTACAAATCGCAGGCAGCTTCAACGCGTGGAACCCCGCGATGTCCCAGCTCAGACTCAACGAGTCGCTCGGGATCTTCGAACTCCACTGCCCCCTCCCCGCAGGGTCATACGAATACAAAGTAGTCGTCGACGGCGAGTGGATGCTAGATCCACACAACCCATCAAGCGTGAAAAACGGTATCGGCTCACAGAACAACATCGTCTGCGTGCAGAGCTAGACAAATCAACGGACCGCACCGCTCGCGAGCCAGGATGGCGCGAAGAGCATGAGTGGAGACTCAACATGGATCACAATGGACACGACAACGACCACGCCAATCAGCACGCAACCGATCCATCCGGACCCGGTGGCTACATGAAACTCGCCGGCATCGAGGACGGCGAATACGACGCGCTCGCCGATCTCTTCCTCGGCGAAAGCGAACTCGCGCCCGAACCATTCTCCCAAACCGGAACCGACGCCGTCGAGCCCCTCGCCCACGCACCGTCCCGTCTCCGCATGCCCTCCGATTCCGGTTCAATCACCGCAACCGCAGCGCCCAAAAAAGTATCCATCGCACCCGAATCCCCGGTCGTCGTCGCGCCCCGCATAGAACACACTCAGCCGCAAACCAGCAAACAACTCTGCGTCGAAGCGGTCCTGCTCGGTCACCTCCCCGTCCGCGCATCGCTCTGGGTCCGCCAGTACGCCTGCTCGACCGCTCGCCGGCGCAACGAAGTCGTCGCCCTCATCCGCGCCGCCGCGGGATCAACATCCGTTGACCTCATCGCCGGAGGCAGCACCATCGAATCCCCCGAGTGCTCCACACTCCAAGAAGCACTCGCCAAAGTCAGCGCGATCGCCGACCGCGTGATCCTTCGCGTGGATGAAACCACCGAACCCGAACTACTCGACCGCGAAGAAATCGACGAGATCACCATCCTCACCGGCGCCGACGAAGCCGCCGTCGTGTCCTCGTACCGACTCATCAAGACACTTACAGGCGTCTGGGACACCGACGACGAATCGTTCCATTCTCCCCATGTCCGCCTCGCGGTCATGGGCGCGACCGGTCAGCAGGTCGCCGACGCGAGCGCCAAGCTCTCCCGCGCTGTTGACGCCTTCCTCGATCGCCCGATCGAGATCGTGGACGCCGCCGGTCGCATTGACGCGACCGGGACGACCAACATCTTCCGCGACACCGTCGCCCACGAAGCGACGAGCATCCTCAACGATCTCATCGAGATCGGCCGAGGCACCGCACCCGCTCCTCAGCGATTGGAACCACAAACACCATCGTCGCACCGCGATCCTTCGACTGCACTCAAGTCCAATCCTGTATCAGCAGCTCAGACCCCCGCCGAGGTCTCGTTCGTCGCATCCAACGCCACACTCAACAGCCGCGGATACGGATCACTCATCCAAGGCCTCGCCCTCCTCGAAACCCGGTGCCCGTTCGCACTCGATGTCGAGATGTGCGTCGATTCCACAGGTTCACTCCACCTCGTCGCAGGCGATGACCACCGCAACCCAATGACCCGTCTGGAAACCGTCCGCGCCTGGGTCCGTGACCACCTGCCGCTGATCCTTCGTGCCGAGCCCGATCTCGCGTACCCGGACTCCAACAAGCGGGATTCAGAAATCGAGCTCCACCTGATCTCGGTCAACCCACAATCCGTGCGTGGACTGATCGACTCCCCGGTCCGCCTCTACGCCCTCGCCGAGGTCTCCGTCGGCGGCCAAACCGCCCGCGTCGCAACACCGATCAACTGATCGCATCCGAATCCCATTTCAATAGCCACAAAAAAGAACCCCGAGCATGCACTCGGGGTTCTTGTCTATTCAAATCAAACTGGTTTATGCGGTGTTCGCTTTGGCAACCCGAAGTTCTTGGAGCGATCGTGGATGCTCGATGTGCGCCGCATCAATGACATACTGCACGCCCTCGTTGTCAAGGTCAGGCAGGTGGAACATCAGATCAAGCATCGTGTCTTCCATCACCGCACGCAGACCACGAGCACCGGTCGCCCGCTTGCCCGCCTTCTCAGCAATCGCGAGCAATGCATCCTCGGTAAAGCTCAGCTCCGCGCCTTCAAGACGGAACAGGTGCTGGAACTGCTTCACCAAAGCATTCTTTGGTTCAGTCAGAATCTGCACCAACGCATCATGACCCAACGGCATCAAAGGCGTAATCACAGGCAAACGACCCACAAGCTCGGGGATCACGCCGTACTCAACCACATCAACATTCGAGATCTGCGACTGGAGCCATTCCTGCTCCGCGTTCTCGCTCGCAAAGTGCTGACGCCCCTTGGTGTCATCGGTACCGGTCGCAGAGCCACTAAACCCGATCCGGGTCTTGCCAAGACGACGACGAACGATGTCGGTCAACCCAACAAACGAACCGCCACAGATGAACAAGATGTTCGTGGTGTCAAACTGGATGTATTGCTGTTCAGGATGCTTCCGTCCGCCCTGAGGCGGCACATTGGAAATCGTTCCCTCAAGCATCTTGAGCAGCGACTGCTGCACACCCTCGCCCGACACATCGCGGGTGATCGAGACATTGCCCGAGGTCTTGCCGACCTTGTCAATCTCGTCAATATAGATAATGCCACGCTGCGCCGCTTCGACATCGAAGTCCGCGTTCTGCAGCAGCTTGAGCAGCAGGTTCTCAACATCCTCACCGACATACCCCGCTTCAGTCAGGGTCGTCGCATCACCGATCGCAAACGGAACCTTGAGCATCCGCGCCATGGTCTTTGCGAGCAAAGTCTTGCCCGAACCGGTCGGACCGATCAGCAGGATGTTGGACTTATCAAGCTCGATGTTGTCCGCGTGTTCTGATTCGTGGTGCATCAGTCGTTTGTAGTGGTTGTGAACCGCAACACCAAGCGAACGCTTCGCGAGCTGCTGACCGATCACATACTGATCCATGTACTCGACGATCTCGCGTGGTGACGGGATCTCCGAGAGCTGTGCGGAGATCGACGACACGCGCCGACGCTCCTGCTTAAAGATGTTCTGGCAGAGCTCAACACAGTTGTTACAGACATACACCTCGCCCGGCCCCTCAACCATCGGGCCAACCTCGCGGGAGGTCTTGCCACAGAAGGAACAGGTGGTCACCTTGCGACCACGAAACCCGCCGTTGCCACCGTCATCGCCGCCGGACCCGCCGGCTCCCCCTCCACCAGATCCACCCCCCGATCCAGAGGTCGAATCGCCCGATCCGGTCGCGCCAATCGCGTTCATCGGCTGGGCCTGGGGTTGTGGTGCTGGGTTCTGCTTCGGATCGGTGTGTGGCATATTGATCTCTCGTGTGATGAGTCCAGGTTGGAGCCCGCAAAAAAGCCGCAGGCACCACTGGTATCGGGCGAATCGGGGTGTCGGCTCAACCCGATTCACAGGGCTTTTACCGATGAATATGCGCCGATATTGCGCATCGGTTCCATCGGCCCAAAACCCTAGCCCGCAAGCACCCCAAGGGCTACTTGGCAACCGCCGGAATCACCACCAGACGCAATAGACTGGCCGTATAACCGTTACAAGCGGCACAATTATTTATCGAAGCAAATCAGAATCATCCACATGATCCAAAATCGAAGGCTTCTTCACCTCTGGAGGGTTCTTCCGCGCCTCCATGTCGTCCTGCACCTGCCTCAACACCGCATTGCGCGCGTTGGCAAACTCCTGGTCGTCAATCTCCCCCGCCCGGTGCATCTGATGAAGATGATCCAGCAACCCCGAAGACCCCGTGCTGATCGAATCGTCGTTGGACAGCATCCGCCGCCGAAGGTTCATAATCACGAGCCCACCGATCCCAACAACCACAATCAGCACCAGAATCCACAACAGCATGGAAGGCACCGATCCGGATTGTCCGAGTATCACAACAGTCATCAATCAAGTATACACAAAAACTCAGTACGACCGCGCCACGATCTCTTCGCGCAGCGGGATCAACAGGTTCGGGACCGCGTACTGATCCACAAGTTCCTGCCCGCGCTCAATCAGTTCATCAAGCTGACCCGTCAGGTCCGTAAGGTCCGTCACCGGATCATACCGGCGCAGCGTCAGGTACACCGAGATCGGTTCGTTCCCGCCCGGCGCTGCAGGGACACCGGACTTGCCACCCGAGCGTGTCTTGATCTCAAAGTGCGCTTCGAGTCCTTTTTCGTTGAGGAGGTTCATCCCAAGCAAAGGCTGGCAGTCGTTGATCTTGATATCCGCATTGTCCACCAGCGCCGCCAGTGGTGAACCACTCAGCAATGCGCTCGCCGCGATCTCGTCGTGGTTTTCCTTTGCCGCAAGATCAAACCCATACAACAGTTCAATGTACTCAAGATCCAAAGGCGAGATCGAAAGGTAGTACGGAGAAACCTCCGCCGCCATCCGGTGCACCGAGTACATCTCTTCTTCGTTGTTTGGATTCACAACCCCCGTCCGAACCGACGCCGCCCGGATCGCCATCCAGCGGTGGGGGGTCGCATTGGCCGCGGATTCAAGCGCAAGCTCGTCCTTGTACCGTCGGAACGCGTTCATCGCCGGGAACGATCGACGCGCCCGCTCAAACAAATCCAGCACCGGCTCACGATTGGTCGGGAGTTCCATGCGGACATTGAGTTTCGCGTTGATGTAGAAATCAGAGCAGAGAGCGCGGTACGAGCCTGGCATCTACGGGCCTCCTTGCCGAGTGGGCTGCATCAAATTGATCGTCCTGATCGAGTTGCACCCAGCGAATGAATTGTAGCAGATGATTCCGAATTATGCGTCAGAACGGGCAGAATCACCCGAAGACTTCCGCACAATGGGGACAAACTGTCGATAAGTCAATGACCGCCACAACCATTCAAATGGTCCCATCGTAAACGCCCGTAACCACAGCACTGAGAACACGATATTGATCGCCCACACCGCGAACACCACCAACCAAAGCCGAGGGTAATCAATCGACGCGTACTTGCCAAAGCCATATCCATAGAAGAAAGTTGTGCAAAGGATGGTTTGCATGAAGTAGTTCGTCAGCGCCATCCGTCCAACCGCCGCCAGAGGTGAACACACAAACCGCGCCCACGAACACTTCGAGAGACCGATCACCAGCGCCCCATACCCAAACGCCAAAGGCACCCCGATCGGCTGCGCCACCGACTGCCAAATAAACCCAGGCACAAGATCAAACCGGTGCTCGATCACCGAGTACCCAATCGCGGTCGTTGTGACTCCGATCAACAAACACACCGAAGCGGTCTTCACATAGAACCGCAGCGAACGCTCGCCAGTCAGCACCCCCATCCGCGTGAGTCCCATCCCCATCGACATGATGCTCCAAAGCATCGGCATCATCAACGGCGCAAACAAAAACTGCATCATCATCACCGTAAACACACGCGTCTTGAACGCATCAAAGTACCCACCCAGATACCCCGCGATCTCCATCTCCGGATTCACAGAAAGCTGATCCAGTTCCACATGCCCCGCAGAAAACGCCCAGTACCCATACGCTGAGAACACAATCATCGGCAGCGCACTCACAAAGTACACACACAACCCACCCCAGAACTGCCACTTCGCCGGGATCTTCCGGATCCACCAAAGCAGCGTCAAACCCGCGACCGCATAAAAAGTCAGGATGTCCCCGAACCACAACCCATACGCGTGGAGCATCCCGAACACCAACAAGATCCCGCACCGGAAGTACCACAACCCCGCGCCATCCGTCAGCTTGGATTTCCGAACGATCCGCTCGGCGCCGTTGCATTCCGGACACGCCAGTTCTTTCCCAAGCCCTTCGAGCGAATACCCACACCGCTTGCACAACACCCGGTCGACCCGCGTGTCAAACTTCCGCGCGTACATAATCACACCCGACCCAAACAGCATCGCAAACAGGAACATGAACTTGCCGAGAAACGCCGTGGAGGTAATCGTGTGACCCAGCGCGTTCGCGGCGGAATCACCCATCACCGTCGCATCCGTCATCGCCATCATCGGCCAAGAGAACACCACCACATTCGGAACCAGAATCCCAAGCAGCGCAAACCCACGCAGGGTATCGATGCACGCAAACCGTTCCGATTTCGAGGTGGGCTTTACGCCGACATGATCCATTCCATAATCCCCTCTGTGTCCGTCAAATCGTGGATTGTCCAATCCGCGCCAGCCGCTTCGAGTTCAGCAAAGCTCGCATGACCCGTCGCGACCGCAAGCGCTCGGCACCCGTTGTCCTTCGCGCACGACACATCATGAATCGTGTCCCCGATGATGATCACTGATTGGGGATCGATCGAAACCGCTTTCGCCTTCAGATAGTTCTCGAACGCCACCGGAGGCAGGTGCGAGCGCATCGGTTTGGGATGCGGCGACGAATCCCCCCACGCGTTGACGGTAAACACAGCCGGATCAAACCCCGCCGCCTGAATCTTGATCGTCCCGGTCTCTTGGTAGTTCCCAGTCAAAAGCCCAAGCGTCGGTTTCGCGTGATGCGTCGCCGTCGCAAAGACCAGATCATGCGCCCCAGGAAGCGCACGAGCAACGCTCATCGTCCCCGAGAGCATTTCAAGATGCTTGTGATAGCCCAACCGCATCGATTGAATGTTTTCTGCAGTGGGTTCGATGCCGTTCTTCACCAACATCTCCGCGATGATGACCGGGTCCAGACTCCCCCCGAAGCTGATGTCCTCGATCGTAAACGCAGGCGTAAACAACGACCGCCCAGCATCACGCAAACAGTCGATCCCGATGTGGTTGGTCTCCAGCAGCGTCATGTCGATATCAAACAAAATAAGCATGGGCACCTCGCGGGCAGCAAATGGACTGTGGACGGTTATCGCTTCAATATAGCCGGTTGCGTCCGATCAAATCCCTTGTTTTTTCGTCCGGAGACTCAGTTTGCCAAGAATGCTTGCACGCCGTCAGTTCGGGGCTACTCTTTATGGTTGATTGCCCCGGAACCCGGTCCGCCCGCAGCCCATCCACGCCGCACGGACAAACCACCACCCGAGTCAGCCAGCATTGGGACTGCAGAAAATCACCTAGAAAAGCAACCTAGAATACAGATGACCAGTTGGTGCCCATCGCACCACCCGGGGGAGTTGATCGCGTGAGTCTCTACCAACCACAACCCAACGATGATGTCCAGCGCGTCCGCGACGCGTCGGATATTGTGGGCGTGGTGGGGGACTGCATCACACTCAAACCCAAAGGCCGCGAATATGTCTGCGTCTGCCCCTTCCACGACGACCACTCCCCATCCATGTGCGTCGTTCCCGCAAAGCAAATCTTCCACTGCTTCGTCTGCGGCGCCGGTGGTGACGCCTTCACCTTCGTCCAGCGCTACCACTCCATGGACTTCCGCGAAGCCCTGACTTACCTCGCCGAGCGCGGCAACATCGAGCTGACCCCCTTCAAACCCAGCCGGCAGAACCAAAGCGACTCCAACAACGATCAGCAGTACCCAACCGGTTCAACCAAGCAAGACATCCTCGCCGCAAACGAACAAGCCCAAGCCTACTTCCGCGCCCTCCTCACCCACCCAGACCACGGCTCAACCGCACGCGCCCTCATCGACCGCCGAGGAATCTCCGACGACATCGTCGAACGCTTCGGAATCGGAACCAGCGCTGACCGCTGGGACGGCCTCCTCATGACCATCGACAGCAAGAACTACAACACGCAAGCATTCACCGACGCCGGTCTCCTCAAAACACGAGACAACGGCGGACAGTACGACGCGATGCGCAACCGGCTCATCTTCCCCATCTGCGACCAGATCGGACGCGTCATCGGATTCGGTGGACGCCGCATCAACGACGACGACGATCCCAAATACCTCAACAGCCCTGAGACCCTCGTCTTCAACAAATCCCGCACCCTCTACGGCCTCAACCACGCCCAACGCGCCATCAAACGAGAACGCGTCGCCGTCATCGTCGAAGGATACACCGATGTCATCGCCTGCCACCAGCACGGCGTCGAACATGTCGTGGGCACACTGGGAACTGCACTCACCAAAGGACACGCGACCATTCTCCGCAGACTCTGCGACACCGTCGTCCTCCTCTTCGACGGCGACCAAGCCGGTCAACGCGCCGCCGATCGCGCCATCGAAGTCCTCTTCTCTGAAACCATCGACATCAAAATCGCAGCACTCGCCGGACACACCGACGCCAAAGACCCCGACGAACTCCTCTCCCAACCCGACGGCGTGGAAGTCTTCAACAAAGTCATCGACAACGCCGTCGATCTCCTCAAATGGCGCTTCGATCGCCTTCGCGCCGAACTCGCCGGCGCAGGCGCAGCACGCGTCACCCAGCGCATCGAAGAAGAAATCCGCACGCTCTTAGACCTCGGAATCGAAAAGCTCAGCCCCATGCGTCGCCAGCTCATGATCCGCCAAATCGCCGGTGCCGCGGGCGTTTCCGAGCAGGTCGTCAAAGCCTCCATGCGCCTCGGTCGCCGCGTCCCCGCATCCATCGAACCCAAAGACACGATGCCACCCGAAACCAACGCGCCCCTCACCGCACGAGAGATGCTCCTCGGATGTCTGCTGAGCGATCCCAAACTCTGGTTGACCATGTCCTCCGAAGAACACGACCTGATGATGACCTCCGCGTTCCGCTCCGCAAGTTCCGCGATGGTCGCCCAAGCCCTCCACGAAAGCGTCGAGAACGGGACCGGCACCGGACTCCACGAAGTCCTCCGCGAACTCTCCGAAACCATGATCCACGCCGACGAACAATCAACCGCCGATCCTGTCGGTCGTGCAACCCTGCTCTGCCGAACCGTAGAACAACAAAGCGAAGGCTCCGACGAACGACTCGCGAGGATGATGCGGGAATGCACCCGAGCCCTCGTCCTGAATCAAGAGCGCGCCGAGCCAACCCAATCACAGCACACCGAAAGCGACGAACTCGACCAACTCCGCGCCTTCGCCGCCAAACAACAGGACATGCGTAAAAAATACGGCACCATGCGAGGACGCCTCTCAGGCGGAGACGGATAGCACAAGGGACAACCGCGGATAGACAGCAAGTTTGCAGTCGCTCACTGTTCGAGCGTGCATAGGATGCGAACCATTCAAGACGATATCGGGAGCATTATGATCGGGATCACCCATCCATCTGTAACAGCATTGATCGAGTCCGGACGCGTGCGCGGATGGTTGAGCTTCGAAGAACTCAACAATATCCTCCCAGACGAACTCGTCGATCCGGTCGCGATCCACGCGATCGTCGCCATGGTCGACGAAGCGGAAATCGAACTCATCGACGAGATGGAGTTCCGTGGTCGCGTCTTCCGCGCCCGCCGTTCAGGTGACGCGCGCACCCTCGAAAGCATCCAGCACCTCGATTCTGAGTTCCGCGCCATGTCCGTCGCAGGAGGCGAACACCTCGGTTCCAACGAATCCCTCCGCGTCCAGATCAACGCCCCGCACTTCTCGGGAACCATCACCCTCAACTCCGACGACCTCAACCAAGCCAAGAAGGATGTCGAAGAAGCCAAAGGCATGAACGACCGCGTCATCCAGCGCGACCTCGATGAAGCGATCAACTCCGAGTCCGACCGCCGCATGGACGATCCCGTCCGCATGTACCTCTCCCAGATGGGCACCATCCCCCTCCTGACGCGCGAAGAAGAAGTCCGCCTCGCCAAGAAGATCGAAACGACGCGGATGATCTTCCGTCGCCGCTGCCTTGAGTGCGACTACATCATCACCCAAGCCGTCGAAACCCTCAAGCTCGTCAGCGATGGCAAGCTCCCCTTCGACCGCACCATGCGGACAAGCACGCTCGACGAGAACGCCAAGGACAAACTCCTCGTCCGCATCCCAACAAACCTCCCAACCATCGAGATGCTCCTCGAACTCAACAAGCAGGACTGGACCGCTCTCGAAGACCTCCGCCACGACGACGGCACCATCCACGAAACGAAAAAAGCCAAGGAAATTCAGACCCGCATCTCCACCCGCCGCCGACGCATGGCCGCCCTCGTCGAAGAACTCTGCCTCCGCACCGGACGCATCGTTCCGCTGATGCGCAAGATCAAATCGATCTCCGAGAAGATGCAAGCCCTCCAAGGCGAAATGCTCGAAGCCGCCAAGTACCCCAAAAAGTACGACGCCGAAGACCTCGAAGTCATGCGCATGGAACTCGATGGCCTCCGGGCCCTCGTCCTCGAAGACCCCGAAAACCTCCAAGCCCGCATCGAGTGCATCTCCACCGTCTTCTGGGAATACGAACAAGCCAAACGCGACCTCTCCGGTGGCAACCTCCGCCTCGTCGTTTCCATCGCCAAGAAGTACCGCAACCGCGGACTCGGATTCCTCGATGTCATCCAAGAAGGCAACACCGGCCTGATGCGTGCCGTCGATAAGTTCGAGTACAAGCGCGGATACAAGTTCTCCACCTACGCAACTTGGTGGATCCGCCAAGCGATCACCCGCTCGATCGCCGACCACGCGCGCACCATCCGCATCCCGGTCCACATGATCGAGACCATGACCCGCCTGCGCAACATCCAAAAAGAGATCAAGCAGCGAACCGGTTACGAGCCCTCCCCGCAAGAGATCGCCGAGCAAGCCAAGATGACCGCATCAGAGGTCAGCCGCGTGCTGAGCATCTCCATGCACCCCGTCTCGCTCGATCGCCCGGTCGGTGAATCCGAAGACTCCAACTTCGGAGACTTCCTCGAAGACACCAACCAACGCACCCCAGACCAAACCGCAGGACAAGACGCGCTCAAGAGCCGCATCGAACTCGTCCTCAAAACCCTCTCCTACCGCGAGCGGGAAATCATCAAGCTCCGCTACGGCATCGGGGACGGGTACACCTACACCCTCGAAGAAGTCGGACGCATCTTCAAAGTCACCCGAGAACGCGTCCGCCAGGTTGAAGCCAAAGCAATCCGCAAACTCCAGCACCCCGTCCGCTCCCGCAAACTCGGCGGCTTCATCGACTCACAAACCGGCTAAAACAAAGCAATTCCATACACACTGCAACCCAGTGGGCAGTTTCCCTAACAATGGGATACCATTGCGTGCGATGAGCGTCAAAAGTTGATGCCTCAGCGTGGTGTATCAATCTCGATGGGAGCTGGTGTGACTGACGCAATTATGATGAACAAGGTTCGCAAGACCTTCGGACCCAAAGTCGCCGTGGAAGGGATCGATCTCCACATCCCCCAAGGCGCAATCTACGGCTTCATCGGTCCCAACGGAGCCGGAAAGACCACCACGATCCGCATGATCATGTCGATCCTCTTCCCAGACTCCGGTGAACTCACCGTCCTCGGGAAGAAGTCCGCCGTCGAATCCAAAGACCGCATCGGATACCTCCCCGAAGAACGAGGCGTCTACAAAAAAATGAAGGTCGCCTCCTTCCTCACCCACATGGGACGACTCAAAGGCCTCGATTCCGCAGGCCTCAAACCCAAAGTCATGGAATGGCTCGAGCGCGTCGAGCTCGGAGATGTCGCCAAGAAAAAATGCGAAGAGCTTTCGAAGGGCATGCAGCAGAAAGTCCAGTTCATCGCTTCCGTATTGCACGACCCAGACCTCATCATCCTCGACGAACCCTTCTCAGGTCTCGACCCCGTCAACATGCGTCTGCTCCGCGATCTCATCAACGACCAGCACACCGCAGGCAAAACCGTCATCTTCTCCACCCATGTCATGCAGCAAGCCGAGTCCATCTGCGATCACATCATCATGATCCACGAAGGCAAAAAAGTCCTCGACGACACCCTGGGAGACATCCGAACCCGCTTCGATCCCCACGCGATCCATGTCGACACCATCAGCGACGCGGACCAAACCGAAGCAATCGCCGCCGTCCAAGGCATCTCCGCCGTCCACAAACACGAAGGCATCTACGAGGTCAAAGTCGCCGACTCCATCGATCAACAACAAGCGATGCAAAGCATCCTCGCCGCGATCCCGGTTTCCAGCATCGAGATCAAACGCCCGACCCTCGAAGATGTCTTCATCGAGATCGTCACCGGTGGCACCCACACCCAGCACCACGATCAAGACCAACAACAACTCCGCGCCCAGCTCCTCGCTGGTTCAAAGGGTGAAGCGGAGGCCAGCTCATGAACTTCTCTAAAATCGCACGCGTCGCCGGACGCGAGTTCGCATCCACCGCAATGACCAAAGGCTTCATCATCGGAGCCCTCGTCGTCCCCGCACTCATGGCCGCGCTGATCCCGCTGATCGCAATCCTCTCCGCCGCCGCCCAACCACCCGCCGACAAGGGCACCATCTATATCCTCGACCACTCCAGCGAAGTCTTCGAAGACATCTCCACAAGACTCTCCCCAGAAGAAGTCCGCCAGCGCTGGGAAGACCGCGCCAAGCGCGCCTCCGACTTCGCCAAAGGCATGATGGGCAAAGCCGGTGACTCCGCCTCCGGCTCAATCGACAACGCGATGAGCTTCATCAAAACCCCAGAGTTCCGCATCGTGCCCACCGCACCAGACGCGGACATCGAAGAAATCAAATCCCAAATCCGCGAGCAACTCTCCACCAAAGCCGCGCTCGAAGACCCAATGCAAAAAGTCCTCGCCGTCATCGAGATCGACGCAGACGCAGCACAAAAACTCAACGATTCAGAAGGCCTCGGCTCCTACCAAGCCTTCTTCCGCCCCAAACTCAACGAAGAAACCGTCGGCGAAATCGAATCCGGTGTCCGCTGGTCCATCCGCGAACGCCGCTACGACAACGCCGGTCTCGACCGAAACATGATCACCGAGCTCGCCGAGGTCAACGCCCGCGAGAGCAAAGAGATCACCGAAGAAGGCGAACGCAAAGAATCCTCCGGGATCGCAACCTTCCTCATCCCAGTCGCCTCCCTCGTCCTCCTCATCATCGCCACCATGACCGGCGGCCAATACCTCCTCACCACCACCATCGAAGAAAAATCCAACCGCGTCGTCGAGGTCCTCCTCTCCGCGTGTTCCCCAATGGAACTCATGACCGGCAAAATCGTCGGACAAATGGGCGTCGGTCTATCACTCTTAGTCGTCTACAACTCCGTGGGAATCGCAGCCCTCATCGCCTTCAACCGCCTCGACATGATCTCCGGACAAACCATCATCCTCTTCTTCGTCTTCTTCCTCCTCGCCTACTTCATGCTCGCGTCCATGATGGCCGCGATCGGTTCGGCCGTCAACGACATGCGAGAAGCCCAGTCACTCATGACCCCCGTCATGCTGACCATGATGATCCCATACTTCTTCTTCATGCCCGTCGTCCGCGCACCCAACTCCATGCTCTCCACCGTCTCCAGCTTCATCCCCCCGATCTCCCCATTCATCATGATCATGCGCGTCTCCTCAACCGACCCGCCCCCCGCATGGCAAATCGCCGCGGTGATCTTCGTGAATGTCATCGCCGTATTCTTCTTCCTCTGGTTCGCCGCAAAAGTCTTCCGCGTCGGACTCCTCATGTACGGCAAACCACCAAACCTCCGCACACTCATCAAATGGATCCGGATGGCCTAACCCTCACTCAACGAAAGGTCGCACAATGCCAACAACAGAATCAACAATCCAAGAACTCGGCATGAAACTCATGGAAGCCAAAGCGAACTACCGCAAAGCCATCCAAGACGCTCCAAACGAACCCGTTGAAGACTGGGAACTCCAAAACACCGACGGCTCAACCGTCAAACTCTCCCAACTCTTCGGAGACAAAACCGAACTCCTCGTCGTCCACAACATGGGCAAGCACTGCAACTACTGCTCCCTCTGGGCCGACGGCTTCATCGGTCACGCCAACCACATCCAAGAACGCTGCGCCTTCGTCCTCTGCTCAAACGACGCCCCAGAAACCCTCGCCAGCTTCGCCAAAGAACGCGGATGGAACTACCCCTGCGTCTCAGGCAAAAACTCAGGATTCACAGAAGCCATGGGATACCGAACACCCGATGGCAAAACAATGCCAGGCGTCTCCGCATTCCACAAACAACCCGACGGCTCAATCGTCCGCACCGGCAAAGACATGTTCGGTCCCGGAGACGACTACTGCCCAGTCTGGCCATTCATGGACCTCATCAAAGGCGGCCCCGCCGACTGGCAACCAAGACACAATGGCAAATCCTCATGCTGCGGTGGGGGATCCACTCCATCCGATTCCCCAAGCTGCTGCAACGGTTGACTGAGGGTGCCATGGTTTGACCGTCTTCGGCAAACCATGTCTTCTCAAATCTGGGTGCCACGACTCGCCGTCTTCGGCGCAGTCGTGTCTTCATCCCAACCAAAACACATCAGCACGCATACCCTTCATCAATGAGCCCCCCCGCCGACGAAGGCCTCCTATCCAAACTCGAAGAACTCTCGTCCCAGTACGAAGCGCTATCCACGCAGCTCGAATCACCCGAAGTCCTCGCAGACCACAACCAGGTCCGCACGATCTCTATCAAAAAAGCCGCCCTCGCCCCCGTCGTCGAGGGGTACCACAAGTTCAAACAGATGGAGATGGAAGTCGCTGAGCTGCGCGAAGCGATCAACGACGACGACCCCGAACTCGCCGAGATGGCGCGTCAAGAACTCCCCGCCATCGAGTCCGCCGCGATCCAGCAACTCCAAGACATCAAATCAACACTCGTCACCACCGACGACCTCGCCGTCGGTTCAGTCATCCTCGAAATCCGCGCCGGCACCGGAGGCGACGAAGCCGGACTCTGGGCGCGTGACCTCCTCGAGGTCTACACCCGCTACGCAACCACGCGAGGATGGACCGTCGACGAGATGTCCATGGACGCAGACGCCTCCGTCGGAGGCATCCGCCACGCCGTCCTCAACTTCAAAGGCGAAGGCGTCTGGCAATGCCTGTCATTCGAGTCTGGTGTCCATTCCGTCAAGCGAGTCCCCGCCACCGAAACCCAAGGCAGGGTCCACACCTCCACCTGCACCGTCGCCGTCCTCCCCGAACCCGAAGCCGTCGAAGTCAACATCGACTGGGCAAACGATGTCGACGAACACATCACCACCGCCCAAGGACCGGGCGGCCAGAATGTCAACAAAGTCGCCACCGCCGTGCAGCTCTTGCACAAACCCACAGGCGTGGAAGTCCGGATGCAAGAATCCAAATCCCAAGCCCAAAACCGCGACAAAGCAAGGCGACTCCTGATCGCCCGCGTCTACGAAATCGAACAAGCCAAACTCCACGCCGAACGCGACGAATCCAGAAGAGCCCAGATCGGCACCGCCCAGCGCTCCGAAAAAATCCGAGTCTACCGCTACCAAGACAACATCGTCGCCGACCAACGCCTGTCGGAAAAATTCAATAAGTCCAACATCATGGACAACGCCGACCTCGGCCCACTCTTCGACGCTCTCATCGAACAACAAACAGCTCAGCGCCTTACTGCGTTATAACGCAATGCTCTTGTAGACTGCTTCAAAAGCAGATTCATGATCTTGAATCCGCTTTGCATGACACTGCACACATGCGAACTTTCTTCGTCGAGTACCATGGAGGCCGAGCAATCTCATAATATCAGCACCACATTTCTCGCATTTCTCATCACCCCATGATTGAACCGGTACGAAAAACCGTTTCAGGTCCGGACGTCTATGAATAGCTGCTGCAAGTTCTGTAAAAGAGTGCACATCGGCGAGGTTGATATCAGTTAGGCTGGGCGAGGTAAGCATGTGGTCGATCCGACCGTCTTCTGGTATTAGACCAAAAAAATCGATTAAAAATAACTCTGTGAGTTGCCCGAGTGGTGCAAAGGTTTTGATCTTTTGAAGATCTGACCAGATTCCCGCGTTGAGTGTCAACGCACGCAAGTTCTTCAGTTTTTCAAAGGGAGTGAAATCGTCTATTCGAGGAAGCATATAGATATGCAAATGCTCAAGGTGAGGCATACAGGTGAGGGCTTCGAGAGATTCGCCATACCAATACGCTATCCGCAAGGATCGCAGTTCGGTAAAACGACGAAGAACTTCTACATCGAACCGCTTGCAATGCCAAACCATCAGAGATCGAATGTTGGGGTCATCCTGGCTAAGCTTTTTGACCACAACCTTCGGATCTACTCTCATATAGCAAAGATCAAACTCATTTGGTTCAGTAGGTCCACGCATACTCAAAGCTCCGGAGCAAACCCACGCCGCATCGTGTTCTCACAGCACGCCCGCGGATCAACAAACTGCATCAAATACTCTGGTCCGCCCGCCTTCGAGCCAACGCCCGACATCCCAAACCCACCGAACGGCTGCCGCCCAACAAGCGCCCCCGTGCACCCACGATTGATGTACAGGTTCCCGACCCGGAACTCCCGCTTCGACCGATCAATATGCGTCGGCTTCCGCGTAAACACGCCGCCGGTCAGCTTGTACATATGACCATTCGCAAGCCGCAACGCCTCATCGAAATCCTTCGCATGAATCACCGCAAGCACCGGACCAAAGATCTCCTGACGATAAATCGTGCTGTCCTCGCTCGCCCCCGTAAAGATATGAGGAGGCACCATGTTCTCGATCCCCGTCTCCGGGAAGTCCTTCGCGCCAACAAGCTCATTCAAACCCTCATCACGCGCCGACTGGATATACCGATTGATATTCCCCGCCGCCTCCGCATCAATCACAGGAGACACATCGCTGTTCGGATTGTCCGCCCGACCAAGCACCAGCGTCTTGGTCGCCTCGCCGAGCCGTTCTAAAAACAGTTGCATCCGCTGACCATTCGGCCCCTCCGGATCAACCACAATGCACCGCGAGCACGCCGAGCATTTTTGACCCTGGAACGCGAACGCCGAGTTCCGAACCCCGAGCACCGCTTCATCAAGATCCGCACTCGCATCCACAATGATCGCGTTCTTGCCCCCCATCTCGCACACCACCCGCTTGACATGCAGCTGATCCTCCGGAGTCACCGCCGCCGCCTGAATGATGTCCAGCCCGACCGCCTTCGATCCAGTAAACGCGATCACGCCCACGCGATGATCCCGCACCAGCGCCGCCCCCGTCGTCTCACCCGGAGACGGACAGAACTGCAGCACACCCTCCGGCGCACCCACCTGCATCAACGCATTGGTCATGAACTCAAACATGATTTTCGCAATCCCCGGAGTCTGCTCCGCAGGTTTTACAACCACCGTGTTCCCCGTCACCAGCGCCGCCGCCGTCATCCCGCAACAGATCGCAAGAGGGAAGTTCCAAGGCGAAATCACCACCGCAACCCCCTTAGGCTGGTACCAAAGCTCATCAAGCTCCCCAATAAACCGCCCCAACCGATGACTGGTAAACATATTCGGTGCAAGCCGAGCGTAATACTCGCAGAAGTCAATCGCTTCACACACATCCGCATCCGCTTCGCGCCAGGTCTTGTTGGATTCCTTGCACACAACCCCCGCAAGCTCATCCCGCTGCGCCCGCATCATCCCCGCCGTGAGCGTCAGCACGCGCGCCCGCCCATACGGATCAAAGTCCCGCCACGCATCAAACGCTTCATGCGCCTGCGTGATCATCTCGCCCGCTTGTTCAGGTGTTCGATCATTCTGAACCTCTGGAACCACCGCCACCTTCACCGCCGCTTCAAACATCCGCCGCTGGTGAGTATCGGCAAAGTCCCGCATCGGTTCGGTATAGAACGGCCGAGCGTTCCCCACCCGCTCATCCGGAGGCGTCAACTCATGCCGCTCGGGCGCAATCATGTACAAATCCTGACGATCAATCCCCGCCCCCTTGTTCGCAGGGTCCGTCAGCAGCATCGCCGTGTCCACATTATCAAGGAACCCCGCCTTGAGCCACGACTCATTACTCGTGTTCTCCAGAAGCCGACGGACAAGATACGCCATCCCCGGAATCATCTCCCCGACCGGCACATACTCCCGCACCCGCAGCCCCATATCCGCCGCCGCATGCTTGAGTTGATCCGCCATCCCATGCAACATCTGCAGCTCAATCGTCTCCATCCCCAATCCACGCGCCTCAAGCCCCGCAAGCGCCGCCGCGATCGACCGCACATTGTGCGACCCCAGCGCGAGCTTCACGCCGCCCTCGCCCGCCTTGGTCGGACAGTGATCAAGGAACACCTTGACCATCTCCTCAAAGCACTGGTCCGTCTGCCATTTCTCATTCCAAACAGGACAAGGCCACCCCTCCTGCTCCGCATGAATCGTCTCAAAGTCCCAGTACGCCCCCTTCACCAAACGCACCGTCACCACCCGTCCCGTCCGCTGCGCCCACTCGCAAATCCGCTTCGCGTCATCCACCCCAGACTTGAGATACGCCTGCATCGCGATCCCCGCCTCAAAGTCGATCTCGTCGCACGCATGCATAAAGGTATCGAGCGTCAGATCCTTAAACGCAAAGTGTTCCATATCAAAGTTGATCAGCACCCCGTTCCTCTTCGCCGCATCAAAGATCGGTTTCGCCCGCTCCATAAAGTCCGCAATCGAACTCTCCGGCGCAATCGGATTAAACAACGCGCACAAACTCGACACCTTAATCGACACATTCACCCGAGGCACAACCCCAAGGTGATCCCGCTCCAAACGATCATTCGCCTCCCACCCCGAAGCCGTCTCCACAAGATTCTCAACCAGATCCAGATACTTCGCTTGATACGCATCCGCCTCCGCATTGGACACGCACGCTTCACCAAGCAGGTCCACGCTAAACGCGATCCCCTGTTTCCAGAGCTTGGTCAGCATCGGGAGCGCATCCGCCGCATCCGTCCCCGCGATAAAGTTGTGCGCCATCCCGGTGATCTGTCCCGAGATCGTCTTGGCCGCAAGACCCTTGGCAACCCCGCCCGCCTTGAGCGCCAGGTCCATCCCCGGAGGCGCTTTCACGCCCGGCTGCGTCATGTAATCCACCAGGTGGTCGTGCACCATGTCCGGAGTCGTCAGCGCCGGGAACGCATCGACAAACCGGAACATCTGCACCTTGAAGTTGTGATCCTTCATCGACCAGTCCATGATCTTGTCCTGATAGAACTGCTTGGACAGCAACCCGGATTTATGGTTCCGAGCCAGATCGAGCATCTTGGTCCCCATCTCCAGAATCCGCTGCTCGCGTTCAGGTGACGATGAGCTCAGCGCAGGAGGACGAACACTCGGAGCGGGCGCGGACTGACCAGCAGCCGCAGTGTGAACCGATTGAGTAGTTGCCTTGTCCTTGCGACCAAACCATGCCATGCGAAAGCTCCAAAACGAAGATGAATCACCCTCCAAAGTCTCCAGAACGAAGAACGCGGGGGTGGTCACGATTCTAGATCATCCGAGGCCAACTTGATACACTACCCCATGCCCGATTCGTCCGCTCCAGAGCCCACCCAATCCATCGCCCTCACGATCGGAAACTACGATGGAGTCCACCTCGGACACCAAATGCTCATCGAGCGTGCCCGTAAGCACGCCAACACCCACAACAGTACCGATGGCCGCGTCCTCGTCCTCTGCTTCCATCCCCACCCCCTCTCCATCCTCGCCCCAGACCGAGCCCCCGCCCAGATCGACCCATTCGAGGTCCGCAAAGCCCGCCTCCTCGCCGCAGGAGCCGACGAGGTCATCCAGCTCGCCCCGACTCCAGAACTCCTCGCCCAAGACCCCGAATCCTTCCTCGACGAACTCATCGACCAATACCAACCCGCCATCATCGTCGAAGGACACGACTTCCACTTCGGAAAACGCCGCACCGGAACCCCCGAACTCCTCACCAAACACTGCGACCTCCGAGGCATCTCCACCGACATCCTCGGCCCAGTCAAGATCACACTCACCGACCAATCCGTCGTCACCGCCTCCTCATCCCTCATCCGCTGGCTCCTCGATCAAGGACGCGTCCGCGACGCCACCTACGCCCTCGGACGACCACACGAACTCATCGGCACTGTCGTCCAAGGACAACAACTCGGACGCACCATCAACATCCCAACAATCAACCTCGACACCCAATCCCTCCTCCCCGCAGACGGCGTCTACGCCGGGATCGCCCGCTTCACGCACAACAACCAAGCACACCAAACCCTCGCCGCCATCAACATCGGTTCCCGCCCAACCGTCCAAGGCACAACAAGACGCGCCGAAGCACACCTCATCAACAACGACGGCACATCATGGTCGCCCCCAGCAGACCTCCCAGACTACAACTGGAACTGCACACTCCAACTCGTCGGCTGGGTCCGCGACCAGGTCAAGTTCGGATCACTCGACACCCTCAAACAACAAATCCGGCGCGACTGCGACCGGATCTGTGAAGTACTGTCCTAGTTGTCCTCTTCAATAATCAGATTCAGCATTCAGAACGCAAAGAGCATGTCGAAGAACTCGGTGATGATCCCCTTCTCCGACGCCTTCTTCAGATCACCCTCGTTCTCCACCGAGAGCGACAGATTCGCAAGCTGGCTCGACAAGATGGTGTTCTGATTCGTGATGTCATCCGAGCGGGCAAACCCCGCGATCACAAGCGTCTGAATCTCATCATCCTTCTGAATCCGCTTCTGCGCTTCCAGCACAAGCGTGCCGTTGGGTTTGACCTCAAGCACCGTCGCGGTGATCCGCGCTGAGAACTTGTCCTTGCGTTCGTAGTCGCCCTCACCCGTAAACTCGCGTGTTGCATTGGTGTCCAGCAGCGTCCGGTTCTCAAGCCGAGGATTCGTGGTCACCTGCAGTTCAAGCAGTTTCAGCAGATCAATCATCGCGTTGACCTCAACGCTGCTCTTGCTCTCCTTCTCCGTCTCAAGCTTCTGCGAGCTCGTCTGCGACGACACCTCATCAATGATGATCGTGATAATGTCATGCTTCTGATACATCCGAACCTCAGGCTCAGGAATAAAGGTCAGCGACACATCCTCAAGCAGAATCACTGGCTGCGACGACGCATTGGGACCATCCCCAACGCCATCGGTCAGGTACAAACTCTGTGCTTGGACTGAACAAGTCGCCGCAACAGCAACAACGGTTCCAATCAACACTTGATACGCAAACTTCATGACTGATCTCCTAGTCGATGGTCTTTCAATATCGCCGCCCGCCCCTTGCCCGTCGCCTTGGCGCGGAACTGGCTGTCCCCGCTCATCGATTCGATCTCGATCGTTTCACCCAATCGAGCGTTCGACTTTGCCCGCCCCCGAACCGTCACCACCACCGAACCCGCGATCGACTTTGCGGACACAATGTCCCCGCGCCGGATCACCAATGGCAGCTCGATGTGCTGCGACTCAATCATCTGCCCCTCGTTGATTGTCTTGCTCAGCGCCATCCCCATCGCTTCATCCGCATCCGCCGCGTGTTCTTCCGGGGACACCCAGCGCCGATCGCTCATCGTCACCGATTCATTGAGGACCGATCCCCGATTCACCCGCTCGCGAGCGACCAGCACGGTCCGGAAGATCTCGACATCAAACAACAACGCCTGTTCGCTCGCGACCATCAGATCATCAAGCACGATCACCCGGATCGCCGTGCGTCCCCGCTTGGAGATTTCCTTGATCTCGACGAGCCGTCCCTCGGTCGAAGTGGAGAGAAACGCCTCATCAATATCCCGGTACGAAATCCGAAGCAGGTCCGTCCCAACTTTGTACCGGTCCCGCACCCACCGCTCAACATGATTCCGAACCACAGGCCCAGCCACCGTCTTTTTGTCTGAGTGGTCATCTGTCGCGCGTTCCGTTGCCGCAGAAACCGGAGCATCCACGCCCGAGCGTCGGACGCTGACATCCGGACCGTTGATCACGACCGAGCCCGCATTGATCTCCGCGCACGCGTTGATCAGAGCACGCAGGTCATCCTTCGAAATCGACTCCCACTGTCCAGCCGCCGCTTCAATCAGCTCTTCGATGCTCACCCCCGCAAGCAGTTCCGCCTGATCGCCCTCGATCTCGCCAAGCTGCCCAAGCGTGATCGGATCGTCCCCAGAAATCCGAACCGTCGAACGCAGCGAGACCGTCGTGATCCCAGCAATTCCATGCACCGACACCACTGACATCAATATCGCGATGAGCATGAATCGAACGGAATGGACATGGAAAGTCATCATTGGATTACCCGATTATCTCCGGAGCTGAGCGATCGACCGCAGTGTTTCGTCCGCCGCCTGGATCGACTGTGAGTTCATTTCAAACGCGCGCTGTGTACGGATCAGCTCGATCAACTCAATCGCCGGATCAACATTCGATCCTTCGAGCATCCCGCCGGTGATCGAACCGAAGTTCTGAGAACCGGGATCGCCGGTGATCGGTGATCCCGACGCCGCGGATTCCACCCAGAGGTTCCCACCAACCTGCGTGAGCCCTTCCGGATTCACAAAGATCGCAAGCTCTACCTGTCCCGCAAGACTCGGTGCTTGACCCGGGATGTTCTCATAGATCTCGCCGTTGGGTGATACCGACACGGATTCCGCATCCGTCGAGATCGTAATCGTCGGCTCCAAGCGTCGTCCATCCGAGTTCGCCAGCACAACCTCGTTGTCCGCGTTGAGCACAAAGTTCCCCGCACGCGTGTACGCGATTCCGCCATTGCCCAGATCGTCCTCGACCTGCACCTGGAAGAACCCGCGTCCGCTGATGTACATATCCAAAGGCCCATTCCCCGGGATCGGCGACCCCTGCGTGAAGTCCTGCTGCGTGCCCGAGGTCTTGACACCGAGGCCGACATAAAGCCCGGTCGGACGCTGATCGCCGTTCGCGTTTTCAATGCCGGGCTGTGCCCGCTCGATGTAGAGGAGGTCTTCGAAGTTGACACGCGACGCTTTGAAGCCCTCGGTGTTGACATTGGCAAGGTTGTTCGCGGTGACATCGAGGCGGGTGTTGAGTGCCCGGAGTCCTGAAGCCGCGGATTGCATCGCGATAATGGCCATAATCTAAATCTCCTGGGCGAGTCGGTTGGTTACGCGATTCGTCCGAATGTGTTGATGGTGCGATCCATCATTTGGTTCTGCATGTCGATCATCCCGATGTTGCTTTGGGCGGATCGGGAGGCGGATTGGATTTTCATGATCGCGTCGATCTCGTTGACGGCTGAACCCTCGAACGCTCCTTGCTTGAACGCGCCGGTGCCGTCTTGGATGGTCAGGGGGGTGCCGTACTGGGAGACGAAGAGGCCTTCGCCGTATTTTTTGAGGATGGAGCGGTCGGTGACATCGGCGAGACCGAGTTGTCCGACGGCTTGGTCGTTCTGGGTGACGAGTCCATCAGAGTGGATGACGATTTCGCCATCTTGGGGGTCGATTTGGATTGGGGTGCTGCTGGAGCTGAGGACGGCTCGGCCTGTTGCGGCTTGGACGAGGGTGCCGGATTCGTTGATGGTCAGGCGACCGTCGCGGCTGAGGGCTTGTCCGCCGTCGTGGTCGACGAGGAAGAAACCGGAGCCTTGGATGGCGACATCGAGGGGGGCGTTGGTGAGTTCGATGGCGCCCTGCGCAAAGTTGATGCGGTTGGGCGCACTTAATACACCTGCGCCGAGGCGTTCGAGCATGGCGTTGGAATCGAGGTTGAAGACGCCGTCTTCTTGTCGGACGGCTTGTCGGAACTGGGTTCCGGCGAAAATGGGCTTAAACCCTGCGGTACCAAGGTTTGCGAGATTTCCGGACATCGCGTCTTGTTGGTGGATGGAGGTGAGTGCTCCGGATGCTGAGATTTGAATGCCGTAGTTCATGGCGCGCCTCTGTCGGTGCATCCGTGTTCCTCCTTGAACACCAGATGCCCGCAGGGGAGGTATCACAAACGGCGTGCCAGAGTTGGGGTTGGGGTGGGGTTGGCGGTTTTTTGGGGGGAATTAAGATCATGGAGGAGTCGGGGACGACACCTCCACGCCACCCAGATGTTGTTGGTTTTCTTGGACGGCGGCGGGGGGTTGGGCGGGTTTCGCGGAGGAGGGTGGTGGTGGATTTTCGGAGGGATTCGAGGGCGCGGAGGTGGAGGGAAGATTGGGAGGATTTAGAGGGAGTAGGGGAGGAGAGGTGGGAGCCCTCACCCCGGCCCTCTCCCAGCAGACTGGGAGAGGGTGGAAGAGTTGCGGATTGGAGGGCGAGTTGGTGGGCGAGGTCGCCGGCGGATTTGAGGGCGGCGAGGGATTGGAGGTGGGTTTGGGATTCGATGACGGGTTGGCGGGCGGCGTTGATGGACTGGATCGCTTCGATGGCGTTGCGGTAGTCGGTGGAGTGGATGATGGTGTTGAGTTGTGCGAGGGTGAGGCCGTGGATTTGGCAGATGAGGATGGGGGTCATCGCGGGATTGAGGAGGTCCTCTAGGAGGGCTTCGGTGAGCTGTGGAGTGTCTTGTTGTGTGTTTGCGTGCGTTTGGCTTTGCATTGTGCCCCCTTGTGTTTGTGGTGGGGGCTGAGGGAATTGTAGTTGATCGGCGTGGGGATTGGAAGGGGGGAGTTGGGGAGTGGGGGAGATTTGCGCACAGATTTTGATGTTAGTGGATTAAGATCGGGAAGATGCAAAGAAGTTAATTTTGATCAGCCCCTTGTGTAAAAATTCAACACAGACTATTGGCATGAAATTGGTATTGTGGTTGCAGTAGAGTTATGATAAACTGGTGCGGCATTAGCTGTCATTGGGAGTTTGTCCGAGATGTTGAAATTTATTGCTGCTTTATCCATAGCTTGCTTTGTCATTAGTCATGCTGGCGCTGATGGACTTCTGTGTAACATGAATGCATTTATGGGTTCATACGATACTGGCGGCCGGTCGCGAGATGTGGAGATTGTGGGGAACTACGCTGTATTATCTGACGCAATGAATGGTCTGATTGTTTTAGATATTAATGAGCCTGATTTTCCGGAACTCGTAGGCGATTTGCCGGCATCTGGTTTCGGGCAGATTGATGTTTACTCTCAGTATGTTTTTGTTGCAGCAGAGGAAGAAGGTGTTTATGTTGTTGACCTTTCTGATCCCACCCGCCCAATTCAGGTTGCCGAAATCAATACTCCTGGCAGTGCTGTTGATGTTGCAGTATCTGATGGGATCTTGTATATAGCGAATTATGAGAATGGCTTATTGATTTATGATGTGCAAGACCCCGTGTCGCCTATCGAGCTTGGTGTTTTTGAAACTAATAGAAGAGTTCAGCACATAGATATTGAGGGGTCGCTGGCGTATATAACCGGTTTTCAGACAGGCCTGTTAATTGTTGATGTTTCAGATGCCAGCAAGCCATTGCTGGTGAACAGTTGGTCTTACCAGGGAGATCACACTGCGAGTCTTGATGTAGTTGGATCTTTAGCATACATTACAATGCCATCCACAAATGATTTGCTGATCCTCAATGTTGACAATCCTATGTCACCCGTTCTGATGGACACTGTTTCAGTTCATGATACTTTCCGAAGTATCGAAGTTGTAGGTAATCGCGTATATGTAACCAACGATGCATATGGACTGATGGTCTATGATGTGTCCGATTCTTTCAATGCAATATTGCTGGGGTATTATTCAAACGAGTTGGATTACTCGCCAAGAGTTGTAGCTGTGGATGGGGGTGTTGCTTATGTTTATGAAGTTTTCGGTAGGCTAGATTCGATTGATGTGAGCAGTCCGTCGAGAGTGTCTGTTGCGACATTTGGTATTGATGGATTTGATTTTGATATAGAAGATAATGTTGTTTATATCGCCAGCGATCGAGGGTTGAACATATATGATGCGTCCGACATTGACTCCATTCAGCCGATCTCGTTTTATGGCCTAGCAGGTTTTGCTATTGGGGTGGTAGTAGACAGCGATAGGGCGTACATATCACACTCGTCAATGGGGCTGCTTGTTTTGGATGTATCTGATAGCAAGAATCCTACATTGATGGGGTCTTATTCGCCGGTAGCGCCAGGTGCGGAATTGGTAATTGTTGGTGATGTGTTGTACTTGACTAACACAAATGGGCTCGCGGCTATCGATGTGAGTAGCCCGGAAACCCCAAAGTTGCTGTGGCAATTTGAGACAGAGGGATTCGCGCGTGGCTTGGCAATTGTAGGGGGTCTTGCTTACATAACAGATTCGATGGTAGGGATGCTTGCGTTGGATATTTCTGAGTCGAATGTTCCTTCGCTTGTTGGAACCTATGTTGCACCGGGAGAATCTACCAATCTATATTTCGCCGATGGTGTGGTTTATGTGGTTGACGAGGATTTTGGAGTGCATTCTGTAGATGTTTCAGATCCAGAAAGCCCAGTCTATCTCTCAACATATACCTCACCCGGGAAGGTGCGTGATGTGCATGTTGTAAATGATATAGCATATATCACAGATTATTTTAGGAGTTATCTTCAGGTTCTTGATTTGAGTGATCCATATTCGCCGATACAGTTAGGCCTGTATAACGGTCTTGGGAATTTGTCATCAATCGAAGTGTCTGGCGACATGGCGTATGTTCTTCAGAATGACAATTTGCCCTATAATCGGGGCGGTGTAAATATACTGAATTTAGGAGAGTGCGCAGGCTGCGTCGTAGATCTGAATGAAGATTCGACGCTAGATTATCTCGATGTGATGGAATTTATTTCATTGCTGCAGTTGCAGAGCCCTAGAGCAGACTTAACGCAAGATGGAAGTTATAATTTCTTAGACATATCTGCTTTCATTGCAGAATTTGCGTCAGGTTGTCCTTAAGGTTAGGCTCTTGGCTTCTGCATAATCAACAGATAGTTAAACCCTCGCAGGAAGAAGTTTTCTTCTTCCGCGGCTTTGTGCCAGTTGCCTCGTTGGAGTTTGTTGTTGTGGCGGACGACGCAGATGATGTCTACGGGGGTGAAGGCTTGGCTCATCATGGCGAAGAGTTCGAAGCCGATGGGCATGAAGGTGCCGGCTTGGTCGCCTGATTTGCCCTTTGCTTTTTTCCATGAGTCGGAGACATAGAGGCCGAGGAACTTGCCGGGTTTGAGGACGCGGTAGAGTTCGCTCAGGACGCTGTCCATTGCTTGGTAGTACGCTTGTCCCATGATTTGCTCGTTGCGGGCGGGGGCTTGGCCGGCGTCGAGTTTGCCGATGCAGCGGTCGTCGTCGGAGTAATCGACATGGGTGGAGTAGGGGGGGTCGATGAATGCGAAGTCTACGGAGTTGTTGTCGAGGGGGAGTTTGCGTGCGTCGTTGAGGGTGATGTCTGGGCGTTGTGGGTTGAGGTCGTAACCGATGCCTTTGCGGTTGAGGTCTTTGCAGACATCGAGGGTGGTTCCGGAGCCGCACATGGGATCGATGACGGTGTCGTGTACTTTGGTGTAGCGTTTGAGGAGTTGGTAGATGACCCAGGAGGGGGTGGCGCCGATGTAGTCCTTGTTGCCTTGCATGGTGCCGAGTTGTGAGTCGTAGTGTTGTGAGGGGTATTCCCAGAGGGTGGTGGTCATGATGCCCATGGGTGGGCGTTTGCCTGGGACTACGCGTTGCTTTTGATTGGGCTTGTCGTTTGGTTTGGGGTTGGTTGTGTTGATGTAGGGTTTGGAGTCTGGGCGCGGACGATTTTGTGATCGTTGGGGTTGGCGTTTGGGCTTGCTGCCTTTGGCTATTTCTTGATCGATTTTTTTGCGGAGGTCGTCGCGGTTTGGCATATTGCTCATGGGAGTGCTTCGATGAGGAGTTTCTTGGTGTCTTCGAGTGATGCTCGGACGCGTGCGCCCGAGGCTCTTGCGTGTCCGCCTCCTCCGAGTTTTTGGCAGACTTCGTTGACATCGACTGGGGGTTGTCCGTCCCATTCGGTGGGTTTTGAGCGGAGTGAGATTTTGGTGAAGACGCCGTCGGCGTCGAACTGTTCGTTGAGGATCGCGACGACGCGGATGGCTTCCACAGACTGTGGGATGTCTAC
Source organism: uncultured Phycisphaerales bacterium (assembly GCA_963976955.1). Lineage (GTDB taxonomy): Bacteria > Planctomycetota > Phycisphaerae > Phycisphaerales > UBA1924 > UBA1924. Next base: position 901,374 of record CAXBMD010000001.1, read on the forward strand.
GAAGCCGCCTGAGTCACCGGGGCATGCTTTGCAGTCTTTGAAGTCTTGGTGGGTGAGCTGCATGATCGCGGCGTTTTTGTCTTTGATGATCTCGATGGATTCGAGGGCGCGTCCCATGAGTTTGAGTCTTGAGGAGCGGTCGCGTTGGTAGAGCATCGCGAAGAGGGCGGAGTGGTTGACTCCGGCGTCGAGGAGTTCTCCTGCGAGGCGCATGACTCGGCCGTTGACATTGGAGTGCTTGAACCATCCGGTGTCGGTGGCGAGACCGACATAGAGGGGGGTTGCGATGTCGGTGGGGAGTTTGGATGGGGAGTCGAGGTTGAGGATGTGGCAGCAGACTTCGGCGGCGGGCTGGACGACGGCGGCGGCGTCGGTATCGAGGAGTCTTCGCTCGGAGATGACGGCGTTGCCTTGGAGGTGGTGGTCGATGATGACTGTTTTGTCGAGTCGGGGCTCGAGGAATGCTTTGAATGGATCGAGCTGGGACCATGAACCGGTGTCGCAGATGACGATGCCTTCGGGATCGAGGACGGCGGGCGGTGGTTCGGGTGGGTTGATGACGCGGATCTTGGTTGGGGTGGCGAGCTGCTGGCTCCACTCGGGCATCGGAGAGGCGTACCAGCATTCGGCGGCGGAGACGGCGCCGGTGGTGCCTCTTGCGAGGTTGATGGCGCGTGCGATGGCGAGGGTGGATCCGAGGGCGTCGCCGTCGGGTTTGGTGTGGGTGAGGAGGACGATGGTTTCACGCTCAGCGATCCATTCGGCGACCCCCTTGGCGTCGATGGTGTTGGTCCAGACGGAGCTGGGGTCTTCTTTGGTGCTGGCGTTTGTAGGCATGGGATATGGTATCGGGTTGACGACCATGAGGGCACCAGAGGCGAAGGATCGGGGGCAAAGTGCGGGGGTGTGGCGCGAAAAACTGCGGTGTTATTCGCCTGCGAGTGGGATGTCGCCTTCACCCTCGTCGTTGTATTCTGGTGGGGGGATCTCTTCGAGCGGGAGACCTAAGCCGCGGGCGTGGCGGACGGTTCCACCTGAGGAGTCGGCGACTTCGATGGGGGTGTCGTCGTGTGGTGTTCGTTTGATGCCTGGGTCACCGGAGAGGAGCGGTTTGCCTTCGCCGTATTGTTCGCCGCATTCTGGGCAGTATCCGTTGTAGGGGAGTCCGATGAGGTCGTAGTTGCAGTATTCGCAGGGGGTTTTGGTGGAGTGCTTTCCTTGGTGGTTCATGTGCCGCTCGGTGCGTTCGGCGAGTCGTTTGTATTTGTCGGCGCTGGCGGCTTGGTGTCCGAGGACCCAGTTCATGAGGATGCTCATGCGGAAGACGGAGTGGAAGAGGACGAGGGTTGCGATGAAGCTGATGGCGTAGGTCCAGATGTAGACGAGTTTGGCGGGCGCGGAGATTGGGAGGGATGTGATGGAGAGGAACTTGGCGGTGAGGGCAAGGACTCCAAAGACGGTCATGAACCATGCGACGGCGCGGAGTCGGTTGGAGAGCCATTCGTCGGCGGCCCAGTACGAGAGCTCGGCGAAGTAGACGCACGCGGGGATGAGCCCGATCCATGCGACGAGTCCGACGACTGCAGCGAGGATTTCGAACGGCATCGAGGCGCCGATATTTGGTGCGACTGCGCCGATGGTCATCAGGAAGATCCAGCATGGCCATGCGATGGAGAGGATGCGGATGATGTGGACGAATTTTTGGTTGTCGAGGATTTCGTCTTTGGAGACATCCCCGATGTCGGTGCGCTTGCGGGTGATCATCCAGACGCCTGCGGTCCACAATCCGCTTGCGAGGACGAAGAGCATGAGAGAGATCGGGAAGAGCATGCTTGTTGATCCGACGGCGGCGCCGAGGATGGGGAGGGAGAGGCCTCCGAAGATGGAGATGAGGCATAGGTAGAACCCGTTGCGGATCCATTTGACATACCAGGTGGGTGCTTGGAAGCTCATGGTCGCTTCGCGGATGTTTTTGCTTTTGAGCTTGGAGGACTGTCCGCATTCGGGGCAGTTGGATCCGACGGGAAGGCCGTCGAGTGAGTATCCGCACTGGTTGCAGCTTTGACCCGAGATGACGCCGTTTGGAATGCTCATGGAAGACCCACATACTGTACAGGACGGGACGCTGCGAGGTTGCTGCTTGGTTGCTGGCTGACAGAAGACCGAGTGCTGACTGAGTGTAAAGGTCGGTTGTATCGGTGGGATGTATGTATAAAAACACGCGGCTCATTGCTGAACCGCGCGGAAGAGAGTCGGGTTTTTCGTTCAGTTATGGTACTGATTTGAGCTTTGGATCTGGTTTGATTTGGATCCAGCGTTTGTCGCCTTTGGCGCGGACGGTTTGGAGTTGTGCGGGCCAGAAGTCGTATCCAACGATTTGTCGGTGGATGTAGTCTGGTGCGGAGACGACGAGGGAGGTGCCGTAGACGGTGAGTGATGCGCCGTCGCCTCCTGCGTTTGCCCATTGGTCTGGATCGACGCTGGATTGGAGGAGGTCGATGATGCGTTGGGCGCGTTCTGTGGAGGATTCCATGGTGATGTTTTGTCCGCCGCCGCTGAAGGGGCTTGCTCCGCTGCCTCCGCCTCCGGAGCTTTGGATGTTGAACTGTGGTGCGTTGTCAAAGTCTGGAGCGACGAAGATGAGGTCTGCGATGTCGTAGAGTTCAACGCGTTGGTTTTCGTTGAGGACGGTCTTTGGGCCGCACTCGATGGAACCGATTTCGGTGAGCTGCCAGGTGTAGTCTTCACCGATGCCTTCGATGCGTTCTGCTTTTTTGAGAACGCGTTCGAGGACGGTGATCGCGGCGACATTGGTGACGCGGAGGGAGATTGGGGTTGAGGGGTCCATGCCTGTTGATGCGATGGAGTCGAGGTAGACGGGTTCGATCTGGGCGCCGGTGACGCCGACGATGAAGTCGATGAGTTCTTCGAGTGGTTGATCCTCGACATCGATGGTGATGGCTTTGGACATGAGTCGAAGCGTGTTGGCTTTTTCTTGTGCGTCGGAAGTGCGGGACTGGCGCTGCTCGGCGGTGGATTCTTCGGCGAGGAAGCCGAGGACTCCGGTGGAGGCGATGATTCCCGGTGCGCTGAGAGAACCGAGCGCGGCGGCGAGCATGGAGCAGGCGGTGAGGCGACCCGGTGCGTGGGTCTTGGATGATGAAAGACGGGGTGTGTAGTGCATGCGAAACTCCATCGTGTGATCGGTCGTGTGATCGGTCGTGTGTGCGGTTGCGTCCGGGTGTCCTGATCCGGGCGGTTTGACCGTTGGGGGAGATTGGCTGTCGATCACTTCAGCCAGATCGTTGTTCGGTCGCGTCCGGTGTGCAATGCTGGATCGTGGGTCGGGACCAGCGCATCATACCAGACACCACCACATACGCACAAGGGTTGGGGTTGGATCCAAGCGAGATATATGAAGATTGGTAAGTGGTTGTTGAGTATGGGGTTGGAAAGAGCCACCTGCGAGACTTGAACTCGCGACCTAAGCTTTACGAAAGCTTCGCTCTACCAACTGAGCTAAGGCGGCAATGGGGGGTGATCTAGGGGAGATCGCCTGTTTCAACTGAATACTAGTCTCACGATTTGTAGTTTCCAACGGCCGGGTATTGGGTGTCCGGGTATTGGGTGTCCGGGTATTGGGTTGGGTGCGGACCGAAGCGGGAAAAAAACACCCCTCGTCGAAACGAGGGGTGCTGGATTGATCGTGGGATCTGTGGCTGGGTTTTGTGACTGGGTTTTACGGTTGGGTTATGGGCATCCGTCGCCGTAGATGGAGAGGTATTGAGAGACATCGAGGAAGTTGTGGCTTCCGTCGTCGTTGAGGTCTGCGGCGGGGTCTTGGTTCCCGAACTGAACGATGAAGCTGGAGACATCAAGGAAGTTGAGTGAGCCGTAGGGTTGGACGAGGTCGGCTGGTGAGCATGGACCTGCTGCGAGTTCGTAGAGGTCTGGGCGGTAGTTGATGAGCGAGCAGCGCATGCGGTTTGATTGTTCTGGAGTGAACTGGTTCATGCAGATGTCGTCGGAGTAGTCCATGTAGTTATGGATTGGTGCTGCTGAGCCGCAAGAGGTGCGGCTGCCGGGACAGCCGTAGGTCGGGCTGCTTTCCGGGTTGGTGTCTGAGATGAGGTCGCCGCTGGTGTAGCCGTTGGAGCAACCGCCTGAGAAGGTGTGCTCAAGACCGAGGTAGTGGCCGACTTCGTGGGTGACGGTGCGTCCGAGGTGGAATGGGTTGAGTGGCGCGTTGCGGCCGAAGGTGGAGTGAAGGATGACGACGCGGTCGGAGTTTGATCCGGCGATGCCGCCTTGTGGGAGGGATGGGACATACCCGAGGTTGCCCGAGGCGTTGTTGGTGTAGATGTTGAGGTAACGGTTGGTGTCCCATGCGAGGGAGTTGTAGTAAGCGCCGCCATCGTTGTACCAGGTGTCGTTGGTGCTTCGGGTGATCGCGGTGGTTGGGTTTCCCTCTGGATCAAACTCTGCGAGGTAGAACTCGATTTGTGCGTTGGTGCCTGGTGATCCGAGGCTACCTGCCATGGCTTGGAAATCTTCGTTGAGGACTTCGATTTGTGAGTGGACTCTTGAGTCGGGTACTGCGCCTGTGCCGTTGGATCGTTGAATGATGTGGACGACGACGGGGATGCGGTATTTTTCGACTGATGGGTCGTATTCTGGTTCGATTCGTGTTCGACTGAAAGTGCAATCGGAGGGTGTGCCTGCGATTTCTTGGGCATCGTTGATGGTTTGGAGGACGAGTGCGTCGGTGCCGCAGCGGGTGCCTGTTTGTTGGAAGTAGCCTGATTGGCCGACTTCGTTCCAGGAGGTGTAGGTGACACCATCGATGATGATCTCGTTGTCGGAGACGACATTGAAGCTGGGGCTTTGGTTCCCGATTTGACCTGATTTGGCCATATTGGTACTGGTGGCGGGTGCGGGGGCGGCTGGAGCCATGCCAGTGAGGGCAATGGCCAAGTATGCAGTCAGCATGTCGATCCTCTTCTCTTTGGATGAAGTTAAAAACGAGACCTTCACTACCAATACACCACAAAACGGGCTGGCGAACAAGCAGATTGGATAAAGAACACAGCACCTGAACAGGTGCACTTGACCTTACGCACCAGAATCAAGGGATGTTCCCGAATAGTGGGTCAAATCGAGTGGTCCGATAAAACAGAAAGAGCTTGAATATGGGTGGTTCTGGCTGGAGGGTCGGGCTGGCTGGTTGAGAGGGAACCAATGGGGCGGAAGTGCTGCTTTGGGCGAAACGGGGGGGCAGCTTGGATGGAGGGGGGTTATTCGGTTGGGACGGAGGAGATCCGGGATACGGCGTTGTTTACCGAATCGAAGTAGGCAAGCTCGATCGCGTCGATGAAGCGTTGGTGTGGGGGCATTCTGAGCGCGGCGCGGCGTTGGTCGAGGCTGTCGGCTTCCCAGATGTCTGTGGAGGGGACGGCGTGCATGACACCGAACTCGTCGGGGGCCATGGTCATCTGGGTGCCGAAGACTTGGGGCTCTCCACGGGAGATGGAGACGCGATCGGTCATGAGGGCGAGGAAGGCGCCTGGGAGTTCGCCTTGGTCGACTTGCTGCTGGATGAGCGCGAGGCAGTTGGATTGGAAGTCTGGGTCATGACCGGCGTGCTGGATCGCGATATATGCGCCTTGGACGGCTTTGAGCCCGACCATCTCGCGGGTTGGCCAGCCGAAGCGTTCGATGATGGTCATCAGGGACTCGGCGTGTTGGCGGTCGATCTTCGCGATCTCTTCGCTGGAGTGCGCGCGGTTGGGGTCGTTTTGCATCGAGGAGGCGACGAGCTTGGCGTCGATGTCGTAGATCGCTTCGAGGGTCTGGCGGACCTGTTCGATGGTGGTCAGCGGGGCTGGGTCGTCGTTGACGGAGGTCAGGAGGAAGTTGGGCTGGGAGTCTGCGAAGAATCCTGACTCTGGACGGAACTGGAAGTCGGGTTCGGCCTGGGTTTCGGCGGAGGCAACGGTTGGTGCGTCGTAGACGACTCGTTGGACTTTGACCTCAGAAGCGCATCCGAGGAGGCCTCCGGTCGCGAGGAGGGAGGAGCAACCTGCGGCGGCGAGCAGCACTGATTTGAGCGATGGTTGGGTAGGCATATGGAGAATATCGAATCGGATCATGGGGACTGGTATCTTGAATCGTCATCAAACTCTGTTGTGAGTGTTTACCAACCTGCACAACCGGCACAGCTTGACAGCGATGGATTGCGGGCATGATTCGGATTGATGGCGGGGTGGGGTGTTTGGCTCAATGGTGGTCCGATATGAAACCCCGTGGGTGGACGGGTTGTATATTCTGATGTCCAACCAGCTTTTTGAATACTCGATACAGGAGACCCGAGATGAACTTGTTCCAACGCCGACCACTTCAACGCAGACTTGTGCTGCTTCCCGTCCTTGCGTGTTTGGCGTGTGCTCCGGTGACGCATGCGGTGGTGGTCGAGATTGCGCCGACGCTCAATGAGGTCAACAAGGCGATGCAGGCGCAGGATTATCCGGCGGTCGAGAAGATGTGCAGCGAGATTGTTGCGGAGGATTCGTCCAACTCGCAGGGGTGGTTCTTGCTTGGGTACTCGCTCCACGCGCAGGGGAAGATTGATCGGGCGATCATGGCGCACATCACCGCGACGGCGTTTCCTGATACCGCTCCGCTGGCGTATTTTAATCTGGGGTGTGCACAGGCACTCAAGGGAAACCCGGACCAAGCGTTTGCAGCGCTGAAGATGGCGGCGAAGCTCGGGATCAATAACCCGCAGCAGTATACTGGGGACTCTGATCTGGTTTCGCTCCGCAAGGATGCTCGGTGGCCGAAGTTACTCGACTCGATGCGTCCGAACCTGACGGCGGAATCGACAGCGAAAGCCAAGTCATCGAAAACTAAGACGCACGCGAGCGGAGCGACGCCAACGGGTTTGCACTTCTGGGTTGGAGAGTGGGATTGCTATTCCGCGAAGACCGGCAAGCTCGCGGGGCAGAACACGCTCAGGTTCCGTGTGAAGAAGCAGGTCATTCATGAGCGATGGAAATCCGAGGCGGATGAATATTCGGGCGAGAGCTGGAACTTCTTTGATCCGATCGAGAAGGCATGGCGGCAGAACTGGCTTGGCAATGGTGGGGATGTGACCCAGTTCATCGCGGATACCAAGTCCGATGTCGAAGGTGTCATGTTTGTGGGCAAGGCGTTCAATCCAAAGGACGGCGATTCGTACACGCATCACAAGATGCATGTGCGTCCGATCGGGGATGGGTGGGTTCGTCAGACTGGGTCGGCATCGAAGGACGACGGGGCGACCTGGACGGTTGAATATGACCTGATCTATGTGCCCAAGGGCGAGGCGTTTGATCTTGAGGATCTGAGTATTTGATTAGGGATTGCTTGATGCTTTGGTCTGCAGAGCGCGCAGCGCGTCGAAGGCTTGCATCGGGGTCATGTCGTCGAGTTTGACTTCTCGGAGTTCGTCCACGACCGGGTGATTGAGAAACTCGGTGAAGAGTCCCATCTGGCCGTTCATATTTTTGGTTGAATCTGCGTTTGCTTTGGCGACGGATTTTTTGTTGGACGCGGTGATCGCTTTGGCATCAATGCGTTCGCCTTGTTGCACGGAGAGGGATTCGAGGACTTCGGTGGCGCGGTTGGTGACGCTGATGGGGACACCTGCGAGTCGTGCGACATGGACGCCGTAGGACTGGTCGGCGCGTCCGGCGCGGATGGAGTGGAGGAAGGCGATTTCTTGGACGCCGTCTTCGCTGGTCCATTCGCGGACGGCGACATGGAGGTTTTTGACTTTGCCTTCGAGTCGTTGTTCGAGTTCGGTGATCTCGTGGTAGTGGGTTGCAAAGAGGGTTCGTGGTCCTTGTGCGTGCGTTTGGGCGAGGTGTTCGGAGATGGCCCACGCGAGGGAGAGGCCGTCGAGGGTGGAGGTTCCGCGTCCGATTTCGTCGAGGATGACGAGGGAGCGGTCGGTGGCGTTGTTGAGGATGTTTGCAGTTTCGGTCATCTCGACCATGAAGGTGGAGAGTCCGCGGTGGAGGGCGTCGTCGGCTCCGACGCGGGTGAAGACGCGGTCGCAGATGCCCATCGACATGGACTCAGCGGGGACGAAGCTGCCTGCTTGAGCGAGGACGGCGAGGAGGGCGCACTGGCGGATGTAGGTGGACTTACCAGCCATGTTGGGGCCGGTGATGAGCGCGAGGTGTGGTGTTGATTCTTTGGTGCCGAGCTTGCAGTCGTTGGGGATGAATCGTTGTTCGAGCATTTCGTCGAGGACGGGGTGTCTGCCTTGGACGATTTCTAATGAGGTGTTCGTGGAGTGGTCGTTGGTGATTTGTGGTCGGACCCAACCTCGGTGGTGTGCTTTGTCACCGAGGCCGCAGAGGACATCGAGTTGACCGATGGTGTGGGCGTAGCTTCCGAGTTCGTCGAGGATGCTTCGGGCTTGTTCGCAGAGTTGATCGAAGAGGATGCGTTCGCGTTCGATTGCTCTGCCGCTGGCGCCGAGGACTTTGTCTTCGAACTCTTTGAGTTCTGGGGTGATGTAGCGCTCGGCGTTTTTGAGTGTTTGTTTGCGTGTGAAGATGTCGGGTGCTTTGCGTGCTTGTCCGGCGGGGAGTTCGATGTAGTACCCGAAGACTTTGTTGTAGCCGACCTTCATGGAGGGGAGGTCGTGTTCTTCCATGAGTTTGGTTTGGTATTTGACGAGCCAGGTTCCCGCGTCGCGTTCGAGTCCTCGTGCTTCGTCGAGCTGGGGGTCGATGCCGTCGCGGATGAGGCCGCCTTCTCGCATGTGGGACGGTGGGTCTTCGATGCACTGGGCGACGATTGAATCAGCAACGGGTGCGAGGGCGCCTTCGATGTTGATGAGCGCGGTGCGTTGTGTGCTGAGGGATTGGCACTGTTCGAGGGTTTCGATGAGTCCTCGGATTGCGGCGCCGCCGTTGCCGAGGGAGACGAGGTCTCTTGGGGTGGCGCGTCCGAGCGCGACGCGTCCTGCGATGCGGGCGATGTCGCAGATCGGGGCGAGTCGGTCACCGAGTTGGGATGCGAGGGTTCGGTCGTCTTTGAGTGCGCCCACGGCGTTGAGGCGTGCGTTGATCGCGTCGATTTGGGTGAGGGGGGCGCTGAGCCAATGGCGGATGAGGCGTTTGCCCATTGGGGTGCGCATGACGCAGCGGGTGCCTGTCTGGGAGGCGAGGAAGATTCCTGCGAGTGATCCTTCGACGCTTGCGTCTCGGATGGTGTGCTCGATTTCGAGGGCGCGGAGGCTGGTGGCGTCGATGGTGCAGGTGGTTGAGCGGTCGATGAGGGTGGGGGCGCGGAGGTGGGCGAGGGTGGAGCGTTGGCGCTGGAACTCTGAGCCGCTGGTTGCGTTGGTCTGGGTTTGATCCACGGCCTGCGTTTGTTGGAGGTATCGGAGGATGACCCCTGCGGCGCGGATGGAGATGAGGGAGTCGTCGAGACCGAACCCTGCTGTGGTGGATGATCCGAACTGCTGGTGGATTGCTTCGAGGGCTTCTTCTTTGCGGAAGTGCCAGGAGGGTTGACCGGTTCCTGGGGCATTGAGGTTGTCGAGGACTGTTTGCGTGCGTGGTGGGATCTGTCCCATGGAGGACTGGGCGTAGAGGACCTCGCGGACCCCGGCTCGTGCGAGTTCGTCGGTGCAGGCGAGGTTGGATCCATCGAAGACTTGGAATGATCCTGTGGAGAGCTCGACGATCGCGATGCCGGCGTGGTGGTCGTCGTCGAAAGCGATGGCGCCGAGGTATGCGGTTTGCTCATCGAGCATGAGGGCTTCGTCGACGAGGGTGCCGGGGGTGACGACCTGGGTGACGCCTCGTTTGACGACGCCTTTGGCTTCTTTGGGGTCTTCGAGTTGGTCGACGACGGCGACGCGGTATCCGGCGTCGATGGCTTTCTGCAGGTAGTTTGATTTTTGGTGGTGGGGGACACCTGCGAAGGGGATTTTGCTTGAGCGCTGAGTGAGTGCGAGTCCGAGGTCTCTTGCGAGGTTGACGGCGTCGTCGCCGAAGAGTTCGTAGAAATCACCCATGCGGAAGAACAAGACGCACTCTGGGTGTTCTTTTTTGATCGCGGTCCATTGCCGCATTGCCGGAGTGTCCCAGGGGTCCTTTGCCATCGAGGGTAGAGGATAGCACGGGGAGTCGATTGCTTGCGTGGAAATCGTTGTTGGTTGGGTGAAAAGCGTTGATGTGGGGAAAAGTTGGATGTGAGAATGGTGGTAGGTTGAAAACAACAAACGCCCGGCGAGGGAGTGCCGGGCGTCGTCGTGGAAAGTGGGACTTTCCAAGAGGGAGGGTGTGTGTCACTCGCACAAGGACACACACTCTCGAGAGAGTTTGTTTAGTCGTTGCTCAGTGCTTCGGCGTATGCCTCCTTAGGGCGGAGACCGATGAGCGTTTCGACGATTTGTCCGTTTTGGAAGACGAGGACGGTGGGGATGGATGAGACTCCGAATTTTTGTGCGAGTGCTGGTTTGTCATCGACATTGACTTTGCCGACGGTTGATTTGCCTGAGAAGTCTTGGGCGAGCTCGTCGATGGTTGGTCCGAGCGCTTTGCAGGGGCCGCACCATGGTGCCCAGAAGTCCACGAGGGTGGGGGTTGAAGCGTTGATGAGGTCGTCGAAATTGGATTCGGTGATCTCGATGGCTTTGTTTTGGGTTGTGTTGGTCATTGCATTTCCTTTCGTGTGAATGGTCTTCTGCAAGGATGAACGCCAAGACTGATCGTTCTATTCCATCAAGGCTAATTTGTATTGATTCTCAGGTGCTGGCCCGCTCTAGGAGGATTTCTGCGATGCACAGGGCGTCATCGGCGGGGGTGCGTGCTTTGGTCTGGCGCGCCACGCACGATGCGCCTGAGGAGAGGAGGGCGAGCTTGCGGGAGAGTTCTTCGGGGTTTTTGAGACTGGCTTTGGTGCAGAGCTCGAGGAAGATTTCGGTGAGACGGCGGTGGTGGGCAAGGGCGGCTTGGGCGGGCGCGGAGTCGTGGTCTGGGAACTCGGCGACGGCGGCTTGGAACATGCAGCCACAGAACTCGGGGTCTTGGTAGGAATCGCCTAATGCCCGGAATATGGCAAGAATTTGCTCATATGAGTCGGAGCTGGCGGCGAGCGCATGCTCTTTCATGCGGTTGATCATGATCTCTGAGCTTTGGTTGAGGACCTCAACGATGAGTTGGTCTTTGGAACCGAAGTTGTTGTAGAGGGTCATCTTGGCGACGCCTGCTTTTTCTAGAATTCGGTCGACTCCTGTGGCGTGGAACCCTTCGCGTTCGAAAAGTTCACGGGCACATCTGAGGACTTGTTCGCGCTTTGAGCTGGCCATTTTAGAATCCTTACAAATATACTTTGCGTTGTGCGGAATAATAGACAGAGCTGTCTATTGTTTACCTGAGGTGTGGCAAGTGGCACTGATTTCTGCTTTGGACTCGAGCGCTGTTTGCTGTGAACGAAAAAACAAACCATTTCCTGCTCAGGGTTGCCCGGATGGTCCGGGCGGCCCTGTTTTTATACCGAGCGTATGCTGGGTGTGTAATAAATAGCACAATAAACTCAGGGTTTCTACCGGGATTTATACCCTAATTTCACATGGGTGTGTTTGGGCATACTGTTGGTGGTGACTACCCAGCAACACATATCGAGCGAACCGGCCCCTATTCGGGGGATTTTCAGCATCAACAAGCCGCTCGGGTTGACCTCGATGATGGTTTGCCGGGTGATCAAAGGGAAACTCAAATCTGGGGGAGCACCCAAAAAAGTGAAGGTTGGGCACGGCGGGACACTCGATCCGCTTGCCAGCGGGGTGCTGGTGGTGCTGATTGGGAGGGCGACCAAGGAGCAGGACCGGATTATGGGGACGGATAAGGCGTACCGGGCGGTGGTGGATCTGGCCAATACATCCGAGTCGTGCGATATGGAGTTTGAGCCGGTGCCGGCGGAGATTGAGCGGGAGCCGACGCTGGATGAGGTGCGGGCGGCGTGCGATGTGTTTGTGGGGGATATTGAGCAGACGCCACCGATGTACTCGGCGATCAAGGTGGACGGGCATCGTGCGTATGCGCTGGCGCGGAAGGGGGTGGATGTTGAGATGAAATCGAGACCTGCGCGGATCGATTCGATTGAGATTGTGGGGTATGAGTGGCCGATGCTTGAGATTGATATCAAGTGCGGGAAGGGGACTTATATCCGTTCGCTTGCGCGGGATATTGGTGCGGAGCTTGAGGTTGGGGGGATGCTCGCGTCGTTGGTGCGGACGGCGGTGGGTGGGTTCTCGCTTGACGATGCGGTGACGCTTGAGGAGATCGGTGAGCCGTTGGATCCTTGGGATCTTCCTACGGATGGGCTTGATGATTGAAGGGTTGTCCGGGGCGGGTTTAGTTTGCGGGGTCCCAGATTTCGGTGATGTCTTGTCCGTCGCAGACTCTGCGGATGCAGAGGTAGGCCATGGTTGAGGAGCAGAAGATCAGGCTCATTGCGTAGCCGGCGACGATGAGTTGGAGTGCGGAGCGTGAGAGGGTGATGATGCGGTGTGCGAGTGGTTCGGTGGCGGCCATGTCCGGGTCGCCTGAGAGGACTCTGCGTCCGGCGTCGTTGGTGAGTATGGATGCGAGGGTGTCGGCCATTCCGATGGACCAGTTGGCGATGATGGCGACGATGGTGGTGACCGCTGTGCCGAGGATGATGAGGATGAATGCGTAGAGTGCGAGTCGGACGGGTCGTGCGACGAGGTACGCGTAGGCGCGTTGGAGTGCGTCGAAGCCGTCGGTGCCTTCGATGGCGAGTGCGGAGATGGAGAGTGGGAGTGTGAGGAGGTGCATGGTGAGGATGCAAACGATGAGGATGGAGAGGGCGAGTCCGATGATGTAGAGGATGGAGGCGAGGATGTTGACGACTGGGAGTCCGAGGATGGGTCCGAGGAGCATGACGAGTGCGGCGAGGATCGCGACGGCGAGGAGTGGGCCGAGGGTTGTGAGGATGATCTGGCGGATGGTGCGGAGTGCAGCGGAGAGTGCTGCGCCGGCGTCGGATTGTCGTCCGAACGCGAACTCGATGCTTGCCGAGCGTGTGATTGCGAAGCCGAAGATTCCCATGACGAGGAGGATTGGGATGTAGAGGACGAGGGAGGCCCAGGGGTCTTGTGCGATGTTGTTGATGTGGAACTGTGCGACGGCGGCGAGGGTGAAGAGTATTTGAGTGGGGTTGAGGGTGGTGAGGGCGTAGGGGATGGATTGGATTCCGGGGTAGGCGTCTGGGGAAGCGAGTGGGGATGCAAGTGGGGATGGAGCTGGGGAGAAGAGTGCGGCGTAGATCGCAGTGACGAGGATGATCATGAAGGCGGACATGGTGCCTAGGAACCAGCGGGAGGGGGAGAAGGCCATTGCGGGGGCGCGGAGGAGGGTTGGCCAGAGGAGGTCAACGGTGAGGTCTTCGAGGAGGACTTTGGGCTCTGAGGTGCCTGGGTTTGGGGTGTTGGCGTTGTGATTGGTTGGGCTCATGTGTTGATGCTACCCGATCGTGGTTGCTTTGGCGCGTTTGTGAGCCGATGATGGTGGTATGAAGAATGCTGTCTGGATATGGATCGTGCGGGTTGTCTCGCTGTGTGTGCTTGGACCGATTGCTGGGGGGCTGATGGGTTCGCTGCGGGCCGGGGACGGGTCTGGCTATACGACGGCGTTTGTTTCGGGGTCGATGGTGGGCGGGTTGTTCGCGCTCGTTGGTGTGTTCTTTCTTGCGATGATCGGTGGGATCATCGGGACCAAGGCGGTGTCATTGCGCGAGGGTGTTTTTAATATGGGGCTCGTGGTTGCGTGGGGGGCTTGGGGTTCGGGGCAGGTTGGCGAGGCGCTGCGTGGTGCTCCGGGTTCTGGTTCGCTTGTGAAGCTTGCGGCGGAGGGTGCTGTGGTTTTGGTGCTGTCGTTGGTGGGGCTTGCGATGCTGACCAAGGCGAGCACGCGCGGGACAGAGCATGATGAATGCGTGCGGGTTGATGGAGAGATGGTCAAGGGGATCGGTGGGACGCTGGCTTCGAATCTGATGTTGGTGGGGGTTGGTTTTGGGGTGTCGATGCTGTTGGTGTGGCTCCAGGTGCAGAATGATTTGTCGGGACAAGCGGTGTGGGGTGGGTTTATTGGGGCGTGTCTTGCTGGGGTGTTTGGTGGGATGGTGTTGAAGAATCACGCGATGAAGCATGAGCGGAGCGGGGAGGCGGATTTGTCGTTGGTGCCTGTGATGGTGGGGGTGATGCTTGGGGCGGTGGTTGGGCCTTTGTTGTCGATGGCGATGCCTGGGAGCGGGAAGCTGCTGCATGCGCTTGCGATGGGGAGTGCGCCGGGGTGGATGATGATGTCGTCGCTCGCGTGGGCGGGCGGGGCGTTGATCGGGACGCCTGTTGGATATTCATGGGTGGAATCGTCGGTGGCTCGTCAGCAGGTGCAGGCGTCGCGGGCGTAAGCTCGATTTCATGGCTCAAACAGGCGGGTCATGGGGATTTGGTGGGAATAGAAACATTCCAAGGACGGTTTTCGGTGGGGTATCTGTCTAGGATTGGGATAGATTTCTACTTTTGAATACTTGAGAAATGGAGTTGCCATTGACTTGCTCAACTGATTGTCAGCACGAGACTTCTGGAAAGAAAACGGCCACTGCGAAGGCGGCGGGGATGCCTGATGTGCAGGGGAACTCGGACGATCGGATGGTCGCGATTGATCGCGTCGGGGTGAAGGAAGTCGTGTACCCGATGCGCCTAGCGACTCGGGACGGCGGGGAGCAGACGACGGTGGCGACGATCAACATGTATGTGTCGCTACCTCAGGAGAAGAAGGGGACGCATATGTCGCGGTTCCTGGAGGTCTTGAACGAGCATCAGTGCTCGCCGTTCAGTCCGAAGGATATTCCGGGGATCACCAAGGCGATCAAGGAACGGCTCAACGCGAGCAATGCGCACTTTGAGGCTTCGTTTACCTACTTCATCGAGAAACCCGCGCCGGTGACCGGTCAGAAGGGATTGATGAACTACGAGGTCAAGTTTGAGTGCACGGCCAACTCGCACGAGGACTTTGTGATGACGGTCGCGGCTCCGGCGACGAGCTTGTGTCCTTGCTCGAAAGAGATCTCGGAGTATGGGGCGCACAACCAGCGGTGCCGAATTGCGGCGGCGGTGCGGACCGAGGGGTTCATGTGGATCGAGGATCTGGTTGAGCACCTTGAAGGGGCGGCGAGCCATCCGGTGTACGCGGTGCTCAAGCGTCCTGATGAGAAATATGTGACCGAGAAGGCGTTTGAGAATCCGAAGTTTGTCGAGGACATTATTCGGGATCTTGCGCTGAGTCTCAATGAGGATGACCGCGTGGTGCAGTACGCGATTTCGTCTGAGAACTTTGAATCGATTCACTCGCATAATGCGTATGCGGAGATCGAGCGGGATAAGCGAGAATAAGTTGGGGTTTGAATATAGAAAAAAAGACCCGTCCGTTTGGGCGGGTCTTTTTGTTTTTAGTTCTCATGTGCTTATGGGCAGCCGGCGGCGAAGGTGTTGAGGAACTCTGAGATGTCGAGGAAGTTGTGGGAGCCGTCTTGGTTGAAGTCGGCGGTGGGGTCGGAGGCGGAGAAGGCGCTGAGGAAGGCAGAGATGTCGAGGAAGTTGTATGCTTCATCGTTGTTGAAGTCCGCGGGACAGTTTGGGGGGCAGTCGGAGATGTCGATGATGTGGAGGCCGGTATCTCTATCCGCCACATATGCGGTGGTGCACACAACCGTCAAACTGAAGTTGTCTAGTTCTGTTGTGTTGTATGAGTTGAGTAGTGTGGGTGCTGCGGGGTTGGAGACATCGATGAATAGGAGGCCAGCGTGCCTGTCCGCAATATAGGCGGTCGTACCAACAATGGTTACATCAGTAATCGTGCCTGGTGCGATGTATGCGCCGAGGAGTGCGGGTGCTTCGGGGTTGGATACATCGATGATCAGGAGACTATTTGAGCCAGATTTTTCTACGACATAGGCGGTCGTGCCCACCACCGTTACCGAATAAACCCAGTCTGGTGTGTCGTATGAGCCAAGGAGTGCGGGTGCTTGGGGATTGGAGACATCGATAATCTGAAGACCAGAGGTTTGTTCTGCGACATACGCGATCGTACCCGCCACGGTCAAGTCAAGGGCCTGGCGTGGGGTGTTGTATGAGGCGATCAGCGCTGGTGCTGTGTGGTTGGAGACATTGATAATCTGGATTGTAGTTTGATCTGCGACATAGGCGATCGTTCCAACAACCGTTACGCTGAGCGCATGGCCCGGCGTGTTGTATGAGCCAAGGAATGCGGGTACTTCGGGGTTGGATACATCGATGATCAGGAGGCCGGCGGAATAATCCGCAACATAGGCGATTGTTCCAATAACAGTCACGCCTCTAGCCCTGTTTGGTGTGTCGTATGTGCCGAGCAATGTAGGTGCTACCGGGTTGGAGACATCGAAGATATGTAGGCCAGATTCTTCATCCGCGATATAGGCGGTCGAGCCCGTAACCATTATGTCATACGCTTCTCCTGGCGTGTCGTATGTGGCGAGCAATGGGGAGGTTGCGGGATTTGAGACATCGATGATCTGGAGACCAGCGTTATAATCCGCGACATAGGCAATCGTTCCAAAAACGGTTACGCCAACAGCCATATCTGATGTGTCATATGAGGCGAGCAACGCTGGTGCTGCGGGGTCCGAAACATCGATGATTTGAAGGCCAGCTTCTTCATCCGCGATATAGGCGGTCGTGCCCACAACCATTGCGTCATACGCCTCACCCGGTGTGTCGAATGTACCAAGAAGTGTGGGTGATATAGGGTTGGAGACATCGATGATTTGGAGGCCAGCATCTTCATCTGCGATGTAGGCGGTCGTGCCCACAATCGATACGCCCCACGCTTGGCCTGGTGTGTCGTATGAGCCGAGGAGTGCGGGTGCTTCGGGGTTGGAGACATCGATGATCTGCAAACCAGAGAGATCGGCTGCGACATAGGCCGTAGTACCGACAACTGTCACAGCGTAAGCCCTGCTTGGCGTGTCGAATGAGCCGAGGAGTGCGGGTGCATTGGGGTTGGAGACATCGATGATTTGAAGGCCAGAGCCAAAATCCGCCACATAGGCTGTGGTGCCCACAACCATCACATCGCTCGCAACACCCGGCGTGTCAAATGAGCCAACCAAAGCGGGTGCTGTTGGGTTGCTGATATCGAGAATCTGGAGACTAAACCAATCTGCAATATAGGCGGTGGTGCCAATGACCGTCACATTGCCAGCAAAGCCCGGTGTGTCATATGAGCCAATCAATGTGGGTGCTGCTGGGTTGGAAACATCAAG
Source organism: uncultured Phycisphaerales bacterium (assembly GCA_963976955.1). Lineage (GTDB taxonomy): Bacteria > Planctomycetota > Phycisphaerae > Phycisphaerales > UBA1924 > UBA1924. The sequence continues at coordinate 918,762 of CAXBMD010000001.1, forward strand.
GATCTGGAGGCCGGAACTCCAATCTGCCACATAAGCGGTGCTATCCACGATCATTATTTTGCTGGTTTCGCCCGGTGTGTTGTATGTGCCGAGGAGATCGCGGGCGGAGCAGAGTATGCCGTCGGCTTTGGAGTGGGGGGTGAGGAGTGTGAGTGTGGCGAGGAGGAGGGCGACGAGTTTGGGAAGTGGATTGTTGGTATTGGGAAATGGGGGCATGGTTTGGGCTCGGGCATGATGGGGAATGGGGGAATGGGGGGATGGCTTGTAGTTTATTGGGGATCGGTGGTGGGTACAAGGAAGAAAGTGGGGTTCGGGTGGGATTGGTGGGGCGGGGGGCGATGGGCCGATTGGATATGATGGGTTTGGTGTTGTGGTTGGTTTGTCGGTTTGGGTGTCGTGAAGATCACAGGCGGGACGCTTGTGCCACGGGTTTTATGGGTCTGGTTGGCGGTGTTGATGGTTCGTGTATCGAAGTACATCCCGAGTATGTTTCATCGGCGGCTGATACTGCTCATGCTTGCGGTGTGCGCCGGGTTTGTGGGGTTGCTCGTGCGGATGTCCTGGATGACGATTGTGGAGGGGGAGGCGTCGCGGGAACTGGCTGAGTCGCGGTTGATCCGGCGGACCTGGCTTCCCACGACGAGGGGGCGGGTGCTGGATCGGACGGGGCGGGTTTTGGCGTATGACCAGGCGAGTTATGATGTTGCGATTGAATATTCGGTGCTGAGCGGGGAATGGGCGAGCAAGCGGGCGTGGCGGTATGCACGCATGGCGCACAAGGACCGGTGGGATCTGTATTCGGATACGGAACGCGATGCGATCGCGGAGAACTACCGGCTGATCTATCAGAAGCATGTCGATGCGTCGCTGCGGACGATCGCGGCGTACACCGGGATTGGGCTTGATGAGCTGCTGGTGAAGCGGGACGGGATTGTTGAGAAGATCGAACGGCAGCACCGGTCGATTGTAGAAGCACGCGTTCGCAATCAGGTTGAAGCACGCGAGCGGATGGGGTTTTCGGTGACCGATGAGGACCTTGCGAAGTATGTCAAGAACTCGTCGTCGAAGATCAAGGAGCAGACGATCCCGCATGCGCTTGTCGAGGGCGTGAGTGATTCGGTGGGGTTTGAGTTGATGCGGATGACGGTGCGGGAGGTGCCTGCGATGAGCTATGTCGCGGGGGGGGATGAGGCGCTCGATGAGATGATCCCGTTGTTTCCCGGGATGACGGTCACGGACAACACGCGGCGGGTGTATCCGTTTGAATCGCAGACGGTGATTCTGGATCGGTCGAGCTTTCCGCTCCCGTTGCGGGATGAGTCGACGGTGCGGGTGTCGGTGGATGATCTGGGGTCGCTGGTGCTTGGGGGCGTGCGGGATCGGGTGTTTAAAGAGGATGCGGATCGTCGGCGCGAGGCTTTGGCGGCGGATGCGTCGCTGCGGGCGCGGGCGGTGATGGAGGATGGGGTGGATCGTGGTCGGTACTCGGATGAGGATCGGGTGGGGCATACGGGGATTGAGTTTGCGATGGAGCACGAGCTGCGTGGGTTGCGGGGGGTGCGGACGGAGCATCTACAGACGCGGGGGGTGAGTGAGGTTGCGCCGAGTCCTGGGAGGGATGTGCGTTTGACGCTTGATATGTCGCTTCAGGCGCGGGTGCGGGCGGTGCTTGATCCTGCGGTTGGGTTGACGCGGGTGCAGCCTTGGCATGACAACGAGTACATGGCGCTGGGAACGGAGCTTGATGCGGCGGCGGTGGTGCTTGAGGTCGCGACGGGGGAGGTGCTTGCGATGGTGTCTACGCCTGTCGCGCCGCGGGATGGGGACTGGGCGCGGTTGGGGCTGACGAATGAGGCGGATGTGGAGCGGTTTAAGAATGAGCGGTTCCCGTATGTGAATCGTGCGATTGCCAAGCCGTACCAGCCGGGGTCTGTGGCGAAGGCGTTGGTGTTGACTGGATCGGCGAAGCTTGGGAAGTATGCGCCGGGGGAGCGGATCGAGGCGACGGGGTCGCTGTATCCGGATCGGCCGGGGATGCTCCGGTCGTGGTACTTTAAGCGGTATGGTTTGACACACTTCGATCAGCTTGGGCGGCATCCGGATGGGGCGGATGCGTTGATGGTGTCGTCGAATGTGTTCTTCTTTACGCTTGGTCAGCGGCTTGGTCCTCAGGGGATCAAGGATGTGTATTCGATGTTTGGGATTGGGGTGCCGATTGATCTTCGGATTGGGTCGTCGTGGGCTGGGTCGACCGGTGTGTTTGATGGTGAGGGTGGGACGCTTCCGATTTCTCCTGAGGATGCGATCCAGATGGGGATCGGTCAGGGACCGATCACTTGGACGCCTTTGCATGCGGCGGATGCGTATGCGACGATTGCGAGGGGTGGGTTTGATCTTGCGCCGAGCTTGATCCGGACGGGGGAGATGCCTGTTGTTCGGAATCTTGGGTTGCCTTCGTGGTCGGTGCGGGCGGCGCTTGATGGGTTGTATGAGGTGGTGAACAACACGAAGGACGGGACGGGTCAGCATGTGACTTACGGCACGATCCGTGATCCGGTGTTTAATGCGGAGGGGATTGATGTGTGGGGGAAGACGGGGACGGCGACTTCTTCGCCTTTGGTGATTGATCCCGATGGGGATGGGCCAATGGAGAAGCAGGTGGTTCGGCAGGGGGATCACAGCTGGTATGTGTCGCTGGTGGGGTCTGGTGGGACTCCGCAGTATGCGATCGCGGTGGTGGTGGATTATGGTGGATCGGGGTCGCGGGTGTCGGGGGCGATTAACAATCAGATTGTGCATGCGCTGGTGCGCGAGGGGTATCTGCCTGGGGCCAAACTGGGATCGGTGACTCCATGAGTGTGTATGGTCGTGATCCGATTTGGGTGCGGGCGATCCGTGGCGGGGGCTGGGGGGATCATTCGATCTTTGATGCCGTGAAGGTGATGAATGCGGCGTGGTTGACGCTGATCGCTTCGCTTGCGCTGACGCTGATTGGGATTTACTCGATTGATGTCGCGGAGGGGAGTGTGCGGGAAGCGGGCACGAATCCGATGGCGGCCGAGGCGCTCAAGCAGTTGGTGTTTTTGATTGTGGGGGTGATGGCGTGCGTGGTGATTGCGTTGCCTCACTACAAGATCATCGGGATGTTCTCGGTGTTGATGTATGTGGTGGGGTTGGGGCTGTTGGTGTTTCTGATGCTTCCGGGGGTTCCGAGTTGGTTGGTGACTCCACGGAATGGCGCCAAGGCGTGGATCAATCTTGGGGTTGCGGACTTCCAGCCATCGGAAGTGATGAAGATCGCGTTTGTGCTTTTGGTGGCGCGGTATATGCGGTTTCGGTCGGGGCATCGGAAGATACGGGGGTTGATTGTGCCTGGGATTATCGCGGCGGTCCCGGTGGCGCTGATTACGCTCCAGCCCGACTTGGGGACAGCGAGCTTGTTTGTGCCCGCTTTGTTTGCGATGCTGATCGCGGCGGGGGCGCGGCTGCGGCATTTGACCTTGATTGTGCTGTGCGCCGCGATGGCGGCACCGGCGGCGTATCCGTTGCTGCGTCCGCACCAGAAGTCGCGGATTGTGGGGATCGTGAAGCAGTTCCGGGGGGATGATTCGGACTCGCATGGGATCAACTACCAGAGCACTCGGGCGCAGACATTGATCGGTGCGGGGCGGGTGACGGGGATCAGTGATCCGCAGGCGCGGGCGCTGGTGCGGTACAACTCGCTGCCTGAGGATCACAACGACATGGTGTTCGCGGTGGTGGTGGACCGGTTTGGGTTGATCGGGGGGATCTTTGTGCTGGGGTTGTATGTGATGTGGATCGGGGGGGCTCTGCTGGTGGCGGGGAGTTGCCGGGACCCGCTTGGGCGGATGATCGCGGTGGGGATTCCGGCTTTTATTGCGGCTCAGGTGATTATTAATGTGGGGATGAATCTGGGGATGCTTCCGATCATCGGGATCACCCTACCCTTTGTGAGTTATGGCGGATCGAGTCTTCTGACTTGCTGGGTGATGACGGGATTGATTGTCAATGTCGCGCTCCACCGCCCCAGACCGCCCTACCGGGCTTCTTTTGAGTACGCTGATGATGATGGACCGCCGGACAACTACCAACAACCAACACGACCGTACGGGCGATCCGCGGGATTCTCGGGGAGGGCGGTCACGCGCTGATGGGGCGAGCCAGCCGCACAAGGATGTGGTGGTGTCGCTGAGTGATGGGCTGGAACCGATCGCGTGTCCCGAGAAGGTGATGGGGATGTTCGGGGAGTACGGCATCAGCTTTGAACCTGGCGAGCTTGAGGCGCTTGGGTTGTACCTTGCTCACTTGATGGACATGAACACGAAGATGAATCTGACGGCGATCCGCGATGTGGAGAGCGCGTGGGAGCGGCATTTGTTTGATGCGCTGACGCTTGTGCCTGTGCTTCGGGAAATGGGGGAGAGCGGGAAGATTGTGGATATTGGATCGGGTGGCGGGCTTCCCGGGATTCCGCTTGCGATTGTGATGCCGAGCTTTGAGTTCACGCTTGTGGATGCGACGAAGAAGAAGACGGCGTTCCTTTCGTTGGTTGTTGAGAAGTTGGGACTGAAGAATGTCACGGTGATCAACAGCCGAGCGGAGGGGCTTGGGCAGGACAAGGGGACGAAAGTGTTGCAGGGGTACACGGGGGGGCACCGCGAGAAATACGATGCGGCGATGGCGCGGGCGGTGGGGAAGGTCGCGATGATCGCGGAGTTGACGGTGCCATTGGTGAAGGTTGGTGGGCTTGTGGTGCTGACCAAGGGCGAGAAGGCGGACGAGGAAGTCGCGGAAGCGAAGAAGGCGCTGCATATGTTGCACACGCATCATATCGGGACGGTGGAGACGCCTACGGGCCGGGTGGTGGTGCTTGAGAAGCAGCGGGCGACTCCCAAGATGTATCCTCGGAAGGATGGGGAACCCAAGCGGATGCCTTTGGGGATTACCAACTCGTGAGTCATGATGTTGAGATGTTGCTTGGGGCGGGTGGTCCGATCGCGGCGCGGTTGGGCGAGGGGTATGAGCCGCGCGATGAGCAGTTGAGGATGGCGGCTGCGGTGGATCGGGCGATGGAGTCGCGTGGGCATCTGTTTGTGGAGGCGGGGACGGGGGTTGGGAAGAGCTTTGCGTATTTGGTGCCTGCGATTGTGCGGGCGATGCGGAGCGGGGAAAAGGTGGTGATCGCGACCAACACGATCGCGCTGCAGGAACAGCTTGTGAAGAAGGATATTCCGGTGCTGCTTGATGCGCTGGCGGGGCTGGATCTGGAGCGGGGGGTGGAAGAGGGTGAAGAACACAGGCGGGACGCCTGTGCCACGCAAGAAGAGATTACTGGGGAGAAGCGCGAGTGCAAAGCGGTGCTGGTCAAGGGGCGGGGGAACTACATGTCTATTCGTCGGCTCCGCTTGGCGAGCGAGCGGAGGAACAAGCTGTTTCCGGATGAAGCGTCGCGGCGGTCGTTGGATGTGATCGAGGAGTGGGCGTACGACACGGAGGATGGGTCGCTGAGCACACTTCCTGCGGTGGAGCGGATGGGGGTGTGGAGCAGCGTCCAGTCGGACTCGACGAACTGCATGGGGCGGAAGTGCCCGCATCATGCGGAGTGTTTTTATCAGGATGCGCGGAGGGACATGGAGGATGCGGATCTGTTGATCTGCAACCATGCGTTGTTTTTTTCGGATCTGGCGCTTCGCATGCAGGGGACGGGATTCCTTCCTGAGTATGACCATGTGGTGCTCGATGAAGCGCACGGGGTTGAGGATGCGGCGGCGGATCACTTCGGGGTTTCGCTGAGCGAGGGTCGGGTTGGGTTTTTGCTTCGGCAGTTGTATCAGGAGCAATCGCAGCGGGGGTATCTGGCGCAGCTGGCGCTGGTGACGGGGGATATTGAGCCGGTGGATCGGGCGATTCAGTTGGTGCGGGAGGCGCAGCGGGCGAGCGATGCGTTCTTTGATTCGCTGAATCGGAAGATGATCAGCGGGGGATTGGTCAATGGACGCGTACGGCAGGCGGGGATTGTGGAGAATGTGCTTTCTCCAGCGATGAATGATCTGTGTCTGCGGCTCAAGAAACTTCGTGACGATGTGACGAGTGAAGCGGATCGGTTTGAGCTGAATGCTTTTGCTATACGAGCGAAAGAGATTTCGGATCAAGCGGAGACGCTGATCGAGCAGACGGCTGAGAAATGTGTGTACTGGATCGAGACTTCTGGACAGCCCGGTCGGGGCGGGGTTCGCGTGACGATTGCGTGCAGTCCTACGGAGGTCGCGCCGCTGCTCAAGGATCATTTGTTTGGGGGGACGGCGTCGGTGGTGTTGACCTCGGCGACGCTGACGACGCGGGATGTTGATCCTGATGAAACGGCGGAGCATGCGGAGACGGCGTTTATGCATGCGCTGACTCGGCTTGGCGGGGAGGGCGCGAGCACGCTGCAGCTTGGGAGTCCGTTTGAGTATAAGTCGCAGGTGGAGGTGTTTGTGGATGCTTCGGTGCCGAGTCCGGGGAGGGGAGGCGGAAGAACACAGGCGGGACGCCTGTGCCACGGGGGGGCTGGTGGGGAGACCTTTGAGCAGGCGATTGCTTCGCGCGTGAAGGATCATGTTGTGGCGACGGACGGCGGGGCGTTCGTGTTGTTCACGAGTTTCAAGCTGTTGTATCAGACGGCGGATGTGTTGCGTCGGCCACTCGAAGCGATGGGGTACCGGGTGTGGGTGCAGGGTAAGGATGGGTCGCGGACGCAGATATTGGACGAGTTCCGCGAGCATGATCGGGGGGTGTTGTTTGGGGCGTCGAGTTTTTGGCAGGGGGTTGATGTGCGCGGGGATCGGCTGCGGAATGTGATTATTACGAGATTGCCGTTTGATCCGCCGGATCGTCCGATTGTCGAGGCGCGGAATGAGTTGATCCGTGAGCGGGGAGGGGATCCGTTCCGGGATGATTCGCTGCCGAGGGCGGTGATTCGGTTTAAGCAGGGGTTCGGGCGGCTGATTCGGTCGAGCACGGATCGGGGTCGAGTGGTGGTGCTTGATCCGCGGATTGTGACGACGGGGTACGGGAAGGCGTTCCAGAAAGCGATCCCGGGTGGTGTGGAGTTGATCCGGGTGGGGAGCGCGATCCGCTAGTGGATCGGCTGGTGGGGTGTTGGAAGCGGGTTGGAAAGAGGCCGATGCTGTCCTATCGTCTTGGTTCACGCGATGGGGCGTGCTTTCGGAGATTGCCGATGCTTGGACGAGTCTTTAAGGCGTATGACATCCGTGGGATTTACCCGGATTTGTTGACCGATCGGATGGGGTGGCAGATCGGGTGTGGGTCGGCGAGGTTCTTGCTCGAAGAAGCGGCGAATGATGGCGAGTCCACGCCGATGATGCGGAATGTGATCATCGGGCGGGATATGCGGAAGTCGTCTCCGACACTCCGCGATGAGCTTGTTCGGGGTTTGACGAGCTATCACGCGAGTGTGATTGATTTGGGGTTGATTGATACCCCGATGATGTACTTTGCGATTAACTATTTGGATGCTTCGGGGGGCGTGGTGATTACGGCTTCGCACAACCCGCCGCAGTACAACGGGTTCAAGATTTCCAAACGGAAGGCGAAGCCTGTGGGTGAGTCGACCGGGCTTGAGCTGGTCCGCAAGTACGCGGCGATGGTGGACAAGAACGCGGTACCCGATCCGGCGGCGATTGTTGAGGAGCGGGACCTTTGGAAGCCATACGCGAAGCATGTGCTCAAGTTCTTGGATTTGGGCGAGCGTGATGCTTCGAAGCCATTGAAGATTGTGGTCGATGCGTCCAACGGGATGGCGGGGATGATGTGTCCGAAGGTGTTCGGGAAGAACGGGGAGCATGTTGATGGTCTTGAGATCATCGAGATGAACTTTGATATTGAGTCCGGCGAGATGGCGCATGAGCCGAACCCGCTGGTTGCGTCGAACCTGGATCAGTTGTGTGCTGCGGTGATCGAGCAGGGGGCTGATTTGGGCTTGTGCTTTGATGGGGATGCGGACCGGTGTGTCGCGGTTGATGAGAAGGGGCGGATTGTTCCTTGTGATCAGATGACGGCGTTGCTTGCGTCGTACTTCCTTGAGATGGAGCCGGGGGCTTCGATTGTGTATGACCTGCGTTCGACCAAAGCGGTGGAAGAAGAAATCTTGAAGCATGGCGGGAAGCCGCTGCGTGGTCGGGTGGGGCATGTGTTTATGAAGCAGCTGCTCGCGGAGAACAAGGCGATCTTCGGTGGTGAGCTTTCGGGTCACTTCTACTTCCGGAAGAACTTCAATGCTGATTCTGGCGCGATCGCGATGTGTACTTTCTTGTCGGTGCTTGCCAACTCCGGGAAGGCGATGAGCGAGCTGATCAAGCCGATGGCGCGGTACAAGCAGTCGGGCGAGATCAACTTTGAGAACGAAGAGGCGCAGGAAGCGATCGAGTCGGTGATGGAGTACTACGCGGAGAAGTGCGAGATCGACGAGCTTGACGGGATTACTGTTGATTGCTTCGAGGATGAGGGCTGGTGGGTGAATATCCGCATGTCCAACACGGAGCCTTTGCTGCGGTTGAATGCTGAGGCGAAGGATCAGGAGACGCTTGAGCGGATTGTTGCTGAGGTGGCGCCGATGCTTGGGCATCGGGTGGCTCACTGAATCGGTTGGATCGGGCTGTATTGACCCTTGGCGTGCGAATCGCCGATATACTCTTGTATGAATCTTTCCCAGTTCTTTGAGCATTGGTCGATTGTTGAGAATCCTTTCCGTGGGGAGGAAGCTCGGCACGATTCGATCTTTGCGCGGATGGGGCCTCCGACTTTGTTGACGGGTCAGAGCGAGGTGCCTGCGCCGGGTGAGGTGCAGTTGGCGCGGCCGGTGGTTTCGAGTGCGCATTCGGACTTTGAGAAGATTCTTGGGGAGTTGCATCGGCCTTCGACTTCGATCGTGTTCGGGGAGAAGGGGGCGGGGAAGACGGCGATCCGGTTGCAGATCGCGTCGCGGATCGGTCGGCACAACGATGAGTTCCCCAACAGCAAGGTGTTCATGATCCCTTATGACAACCTGAACTCCATGCTGGATCACTATGTTGATCGCGCGGGGGCGAAGAAGGACAACCCGTTTTCGGATGTTCGGCTTGTGGATCACATGGACGCGATGGTGTCGATCGGGACGGGGCGGATCATGAATGCGATCCTGCCCGGTCCGACTGAACCACCGGAAGCAAACCTTGGAGAGAACGCGGCCAAGCGGGCGCGGAAGATGCCGGCGTTGATCCGCCGGGACTTGTTGATTTTGCAGTCGGTGTACGATGTGAACGATCCGAGCGGGGCGCGGACGGCGCGGTTGCGCCAGTTGCTGCGGCTTCCTGGGGGTGGGCACTCGGCGCTGATGATCATCGGGATGTGGCTCGGGTGGATCCCTGCGGTCGCGTTGTTTGGGTGGTTGCAGATTTATTCATCGTTCGAGGGGTTCTTCTTTGATGCGGTGCAGATCGGGTCGGGGATTCTGCTGGTGATGTGGATGCTGTTGATGGTCAAGGCGCTGGTGCTTGATCGGTTGGTGATCAACCGGATCGCGTCGAAGGTGCATAAGCAGTGCCGAATGGTGCCGAGGGTTGGGCAGGGGTTCTTGGGGTCGCTGCGGCGGATGCCTCGGAGTGTGCTGGGGTCTGGTGAGCTTCCGACGACGGACAGCGATGAGCAGCGGTACGCGATGTTTGCACGCTTGCGGCGGGTGATCGGGGAGTTTGGGTTTACGGGGGTGATGGTGGTGATTGATCGGGTGGATGAGCCGACGCTGATCAATGGGGATACGGATCGGATGCGTGGGTTGATTTGGCCGATGTTTAACAACAAGTTTTTGCAGCTTGATGGGGTGGGTACGAAGATGCTGCTGCCGATCGAGCTGCGTCATGCGTTGTTTAAAGAGTCGAGCGCGTTCTTTCAGGAAGCGCGGATGGACAAGCAGAACATGGTGGAGCGTTTGTCGTGGACGGGTGCGATGCTCTATGACCTGTGCAACGCTCGGCTGACGGTGTGCCGACCTGCGGGGGTTCCGGCGCTGGCGCTGATTGATCTGTTTACGGAGGATGTGGTGCGGCAGGATCTGATCGAGGCGCTGGGGGCGATGCAGCAGCCACGCGATGCGTTCAAGTTTATGTACCGGTGTTTGAACGAGCACTGCGCGAGCGTGACGGCGGACGATGGGGCGTGGCGGATCCCCAAGCATGTGCTGGATCAGGTGCGCCGGGATGAATCCGAGCGGGTGATGCAGCTGCAGCGTGGGATTCGGCCTGCTTGATAGTTTTAGAGTGGAGAGTCTTATGGATTTAAGATTAAGTGAAATGATCATACTTGCAATTCTATCGGGCTTCGCTGGTGGTGCTCTTACTAATATCATGTCTGTGGTATTGTATCGATTGAAACAGGAGTCCGACTACTTGGTCAGGCTTTCGGATGTTTATAGTGAAATGCTTGATTTACTACACTCGATAACGAATAGTGGATTCGAGAAAATTGACGTTCAAATTGAGAGAAAGCTGAACTTGGTGCTTTGCAAAATTGTTTTAGTTGATCGAGATCCTGACCGTGTTCAAAGTCTCAAGGTGATTCCAAAAATAATGAGTTCTATCGTGCTATCAAATTCTAATGGTGCTGTTGGTGACGCTGAAGTATCATATGTCAGATTGTTGAAAATGCAAAAAGAGTTGCTGTGGACTGTCCGGCGAGATGTTGTACTAAAGCGGCCTCTCGCGGATTTAGAGCTTCTTGTGTAAGCTGAGCTTTTTAAGCTGTTGGTAAATGCGATCTAGCGAATCCGCTTGAGTCGTGCGTATTCGAGGACGAGGGTCTTTCGTCCGACGGCTTTGAACTCGATGATGACTCGTGCGTTCTGTCCAGGGGTGGTTTTCATGACGACGCCTTCTCCGAACTGGGGGTGGGAGACGGTGCAGCCGATGGGGTATTGACCGCTGTTGTTTGAAGAGCTTCCGGAGGGGGCGTGGCCGCCTGGGTTGATGCTTGGGCGTGGTGGGGGGACGGGAATGGATTTGCGGGGTTCGATGCTGGCGAGGCGTTGCTCTCGCGCGTCGTTGATGGATTTGTGGTCGGGCTTGAAGCTTGCGAAGGAACCGGCGCGGAAGCGGTTTGGGCTGGACTTGTTGCTAAACGCGTCGTCGTATTCGCCCATATCGCCGCCGTAGCTTGCGTCGGCTTGGTCGGAGAAGATGATGTTTTCGGAGCCGATTTCTTCGAGGAAGCGTGACTTGATGGTGCGTTCGGTGATGCCTCGGACGGTGCGGCGGGTGGCGTTGGAGATCTGGAGGTGCTTCATGGAGCGGGTGATCCCGACGAAGGCGAGTCGGCGTTCTTCTTCGAGTTCGGCGATGGATTCGGCGGCGCGAGAGTGGGGGAGGGTGCCTTCTTCGAGTGCGATCATCGCGACGGCGGGGAACTCGAGGCCTTTGGATGCGTGGAGGGTCATGAGGGTGACGGCTCCGGAATCGGAGTCCACCGCGTCGGCGTCGGCGATGAGGGCGATGGATTCGAGGTACGCGCGGACGAGGGCGAGGAGTGGGGGAGTGGTCGTGGAAACCACCAGTTGCGGTGGCACGGGCGTCCCGCCTGTGTCTTCTGCGGTCGATGATTCTGGGGGGTTTGAAGTCATCACAGGCGGGACGCCTGTGCCACGGGTTTCTGGGGGGTTGGAGAAGGCGGGGTCGTCGGCGGGATCGAACTCACGCTCGAACTCGCGCGCGGAGGTGATGAGTTCGTTGAGGTTGTCGAGTCGTTCTTCGTCGGATTCTGCGCCGGACGCTTTGGCTTGTTTGGTGTAGTGCGATTCGAGGGTGGACTCGGAGATGACGCGTTCGACGAGTTCGTGGAGATTGGATGAGAGGGTTGCGCCCATGAATGACCCGCCTCCGGTCCAGTCGTTGATCATGGCGGTGAATTTTTGGATGGACTTGGTGGCGCGGTCGCTGAGTCCGAGTTCATCGGCGCGGTTGAGGCCTTCCCAGAGGGTGATTCCGGCGCGGGCGCACGCGCCTTGGATGGTGTCGAGTGTTGTTTTGCCGATGCCTCGGGTCGGGGTGTTGATGACGCGGAGGAGGGAGACGGGGTCGGAGGGGTTGGCGATGACGCGGAGGTAGGCGATTGCGTTTTTGATTTCTTCGCGATCGAAGAACGCGGTGCCTCGCGCGATTCGGTAGGGGATTGAAGACTGTCGCATCGCGTCTTCGAGTACGCGGGAGAGTGCGTTGGTGCGGTAGAAGACGGCCATGTCTTTCCAGACGATGTTGTGGTCTTCGTTGAGTGAGCGGAACCAGTCGGCGACGAGCTCGGCTTCGTGGCGCTCGTCGTTGGTGGTGACGACGGTGATGGGCTCGCCTCCGGGTTTGGAGGTGAAGAGGGGTTTGTCTTTGCGTTTGGTGTTGTGCTTGATGAGGGTGTCGGCGGCTTGGAGGATGGGCTCGGTGGAGCGGAAGTTTTCTCCGAGCATGATGACGCGTGCGCCGGGGTAGTGTTCTTCGAAGTCGAGGATGTTGGAGATATCCGCGCCGCGCCAGCCGTAGATTGCTTGGTCGGGGTCACCGACGACGCAGATGTTTGGCGCGGAGGGTTCGTCTTCCATTCCAGGGAGCGGTGGGGGAGAGGCGGCGAGCTGGGAGGCGATTTTGAACTGGACGGAGTTGGTGTCTTGGTATTCGTCGATGAGCAGGTAGCGCCAGCGGGCGTTGAGTTCTTCTTTGATGTCGGGGTGGGTGTCGAGGATTTTGGCGGTGTAGAGGAGGAGGTCGTCGAAGTCGATCGCGCCGGCTTTGCGGAGGGCTTCTTCGTACGCGATGTAGATCTTGGCGACTTGTTTGGAGTAGTAATCGAACGCGTTGGCTTCGTATTTCTTCGCGTCCATCATGTCGTTCTTTGCGGATGAGATGGTGGAGAGCACGGAGCGCGGGGGCCAGTTGCTTGCTTGGAGGTTCATCGCTTTGAGGACGCGCTTCATTGACGCCATCTGATCGGAGCTGTCGTAGATGGTGTAGTCGGGTTTGAGTCCGGGGAGTTGGGCACGCTCTGCGTAGCGGCGGAGGAGGCGGGCGCACAGGGAGTGGAAGGTGGTGATGGTGAGGCCACGCAGGCGCGGATCACGCGGGGCGTCGGGGTCGAGGGCGTTTGGGCCTGCGATTTGGAGCGCGACGCGTTCTCGCATCTCCCCGGCGGCTTTATTGGTGAAGGTCAGCGCGAGGATGGACCACGGGGGGGTGTTCTCGGCGACGAGGTGGGCGATGCGTCGGGTGATGACGCGGGTCTTGCCTGATCCGGCGGCGGCGAGGATGAGGAGCGGGCCTTGGGTGCAGAGGACAGCGTTGCGTTGGGGTTCGGTGAGGCCGTCGAGGACCCCTCCGAGTTGCTGGTCGGCGTGGTCGTCTGCGCTGTTGTTTGCGTCAGGCATGAAGTCTGGGATGTCGTCTATAGGTATTTCTGGAAGCATCGGTGAAGGGTAGGTTCGGGAGCGAATCGTGTGGCTTGTGGAGCGGTGGAATCTGTGCAGCAAGGTCGGCGTAGAGGCGTGGTTATTCGGATGGAGCTTTATAGGAACTGCTGCGTGCGATGGGGTAGGGGTGTTATTGGTACACACTTTCCGTAGGTAGCGGACAATTGGTGTAAACGCTTGACTTATCTGTGGATGTGTGTTGAAAGAAGCGGGGGTTGGAGTATGTTTCATCCACGCCGTGTGATGTTTCGCGGCGATCGACACGAAATACGCGGTCCAATATCGAGTTCATTTGGTTTGAGAGACTGATGGGCTTTGGTTGCCGCAAAGAGAGAGGTTGAGTTATGAAAATTTCAAAGATGGCAATGATCGGTATCGCTGTATTTGCAGGATCGGCACAGGCGGATGTCTATAACTGGAACTGGTCGGCGGATATTGATGGTGTTGAAGGACTCAGCATGACGGGTGGCGAGTTCCAGTCGATCAACGCAGAGTTCAATACGGTTACGGATCGCTTTATATGGTCGGTGACATTCGCAAACCAGATCACCGATGGCTACACGCTTGCTGTGAATAACGGGCCAAACCCGAAGGGGCACGCGGGTGAACTCGCGTTGATCTACTTTGACGCATCGCAGTCGGATGTTCGTGTCACCGGGTACGCCTACAACGGGTTCAACACCGCGACCAGCTATCAGGACGGCTCGCAGCAGAGCGGTCAACAAGCGGCTGATATGATCTTCGCATCGAGCAGCACCGAGAACGCTTCATTGGTGACCGCGGCTTCGGTGATTGACAACATGGACGGCACACGCGTGATGACCCTTGAGATGGACGCATCGCTCATCAACGGTCACAATCCCGCGTACCCCGGTCCTGAAGGTCCGAGTGAATGGACGGGGATCGGATTCGAAGATCTGCTTGGTCTTTGGATGCACCCATTCAAAAACCTGAACACCTCGTACGACTCGAATGGTCAGTTGACCGGATGGTCGGGGCAGCAGGGCTGGTTTGACGGCAAGGACTTCCCAACGGTTCCAACGCCTGGTGCATTGGCGCTGATGGGTCTTGGCGGGATGGTCGCTGGGCGTCGTCGCCGGGCTTAATCTTTCAAGGTAATCCGATTTCAACACCCCCTGTTCTGCAGGGGTTTTTTCATGGCTAGGAGTCGCAGTGGTCCGGATAATTGGATGAGTTTCCTCGTCGGCATCCAAAATTCTGTTTCAACACCATGCTTCTTCTTCTCTGGATAGGTTTTTTCGCCGATGTACTTTCTGTATGTTTTCCAAGAAACAGAATAAATCGGTGGAGTCTGGAGCGGATCTGGAGAGTCTCTTTGTAGAGGCCGTGGATCGCAATACTGCTGTGGGCATTGTTCGGCTGGGTCGTTCTGGTGAGGATCCGCTTGCGCAAGGGCGGCTGCTTGAATGGAAAGACGATGTGCTGGTGATCGAGGAGTTGCAGGTCATTGGTCGCGATATTGTGTACAAAGAAGGGGATCGGATCGAGGCGTTCTTTAAGATCAATGGGAGGATGCTGACTTTTGAATCCAAGGTGTTGAGTCTTGAGGTGCCGGCTCATCTCAATAAGGTTCGGGTGGTCAAGTCGATGCATCTGAGCAAGCCGGCGCAGCTTCGGATGGGGGATCGTCGTTCGGCGTATCGCGCCTCGGTGTCGATCTCGAAAGAAGAGATTCCTGTTCAGATGTGGTTCTTGGATCGCTACAAAACGACGGATAAGTCTGCGGGCGCGATGTTCGATGAGCACAAGAGGTACTACACGGATCTCATGGCCGCGAAGCGATTTAATCCGGAAATACCGGTCAACGAAGAGGGTGTCGAGCTTGCGGAGTTTGATTGGCAACCGATTCTTGAGTGTGCGTTTCTGGAAAGCCCGCACGCGCTGGGTCGTATTGTTGACCTGACGGCAAACGGGCTCGGCATCTTGATGTACGGGGTTTCGAATATGCAGCTCAACCGGTTTGAGCGGATCGGGGTTTCGTTTGAGATCGAGGGTGAGAAGATCCAACTGGTTGTGGAGGTTCGGCAGGGGAACGATCTTCGTGGCTCTACATGCCGGGTGGGGACGCTCTTGGTCTATCCCGAGCGGCGGAATGGGTCGAGCATCGCACGGCGAACTTTGGAACGCTATGCGATGCTGCTGCAGCGCGAGCAGCTCAAGGGACGGATAGCGTCCTGAGCGGATGTTGACAATGAGATTGAGTTACTTGGAGGCGTCTATGTTTGTGCCGGGGGGCATCATCGCGTGGGGGACATCGGCGGCTCTGGTCATCAGGACGATGCCTTCTGGGAGGTCCTTGGCGACTTGTGAGATGACATCGCCTTCGAGTCGGCGAGCGACATTGGAGCGGCGTGATTTACCCATGATGAGCGTGTCGCAGCCGTAGGTGACGGTGTAGTCGAGGATCTCTTCGGGGATGGTTGGGGAGGTGACATAGATTGGGATGAAGGGGACCCCGGCTTCTTTGGCGAGCATCGCGGTGGTGCCGAGTGTTTCTTGTGCAGCGGTGTCGGTCTCGATGCGCGGGGCGCGGTCGGGTGACATGTCCATGAGGCGTACCTGACGGACGAAGATGGCCATGAGTGTGGCGCCGCGTCTTTTGGCGAGGTCGATCGCGTATTCGGATTGGTAGCGACCGCGAGCGGCGAGCATGATCTTGGGTTTGTCGGTGTCGTATTCTGGTTTTTCGGAGAGGATTTGCATCCAGCCGCCGCCTGGTGCTTCGATGGCTTTGCCTGTTGAAGCGGGCTTGAGTGTGCGGATGGTTCTGATGCCGAGCGCGAGTGCGACGAGGGTTCCTGAGAATGCGGTGGACACAGGCTGCGTGATCCCGATGGTGACGGTGATGGAGAGGAGGAAGAGCCCCAGCGCCCAGAAGAAGACACGGGTGAGCGGGGTGAGTTCGAGCTTGAGGTTGATGGCGCTGGAGAGGACGGTGACGGTGATGGCGCCGGTGACACCGAGCACATAGAGGGATGCGAGGACGGTGACATCTTGCTCGACGAGGATGACGATGACGGGGATGATGATGGAGATGATGAGACCGATGTAGGGGACACCGGAGTAGTTGAGTTTGCTCAGAGATCGTGGGAGTTCGTTGTCTTGGGCCATCGCGTAGAAGACGGAGACCATTGCCATGATTGCGGTATTTGTGGCGCTGAGGAGGAGGAGTCCGAAGGTGATCCCCGCGATGTTGGCGAAGATGTTTCCGATGTTGTCGCCGAAGAGCTCGGACGCGGTGTTGCGTGCGATGACACGCATCGCGGCATTGGTGTACTTGTTGACCTGTCCTCTGTGGACAGCAAGGTCCGTGTACGCGGACTGCGCTTGGGGGGAGAGCGATGCGAACTCTTCGTCGGAGATGATGATGGGTCGGGAGGTGTCGTATCGCTCGTGGATATCGGGGGCGAGGGTGTCGACAAACACTTGGCGGGACTCGACGAGGCGTTGGTCGTCCGGGGTGTGGAGGTTTTGGAGTTGGGTTCCTGCGACGGCGAAGGTGAGTCCTGCGAGCGCAAGACCGAAGACGAGGTTGAGTCCTACGACTTCGATGGAGACGGGCCAGATGGTTTTTTTGGCTTCCTTGGCGACGGGCTTTTTCATCATCCCGGTCATGTTGGCGACGGCTTCAACACCTGCGAGGGCGAGACAGATTTTGGTGAAGTTGACCCACGCGTCTTGGGGTGGGTTCTGGCGGAAGTAGTCGAAGGAGATGGTCTCGATGCCTCGGGCGAATGCGGGGATCGCGATGAGCGCCATGACTGCGGAGACGACGAGGGCGACGAGGGCGATGATGAGGGCGAACTTGCCTGCGGATTTTGCGCCCAGCCAGTTCACGCCGCCGACGAGGATGATCGCGACGACGGCGAGGGGTAAGACGAGGTGGTGGGGGACATGGAAGTAGTGGAACGCTTCGATCGCGGAGATCGCGGCGGTCATGATGTACCCGGATAACAGGAGGGTTGATCCGATGACCGAGAGGGTCGGGGAGAGCTGGCGTGCGGCGGTGTACACACCTCCCCCATCGGGGAAGCATCGGCAGATGTGGGTGTATGCCCAGGAAACCGCGAGCATGAGGAGCCCGATCGCGGCGAGGTAGATGATGGAAGCGTGGGCGGTGTAGAGGAAGGCAAGCCCGAGGACATAGAGGCGTGAGGTTCCCCAGTCGCCATAGAGGAGTGGGCCGGCGTGGATCCAGCGAAGGTCTCTTGGTCTGGAGTCTGTGGTGAGCATCGAGGTGGTGAGTATACACACGGAATGCGGATGATTGTGTGTGGTTGCTTGGTTGGTGGATTCTGAAAGGGTGCGTGCGAATGGGAGGAGATCGGGGGTGTTGGATGGATATCGGGCGAAGAGTGGTCCGAGGGGATTGTGGAATGTTTGGATTTGTTGGGATCTGGTTGATCCGATCCCAAAATTGGGCCGTATCTTGGTACAGTTGATGTCCCGATCGCTCTGGTCGGGGCTGTTGTGTTGAGGGTGACTCTCGGCGGGGTGCTGGCTGGTGGCGCTTTCCGAATCCCATTGGGATGCCTACCCTCGGTGTTGTTGGCTCGCTGAATCCTGAAGGTTTGGGATCAGGGTCGAGCCCTGTTCGGTTGTATCGATTTATGTCTCAGAACCACGACGACAACTCGGTCCCACGCTTGCTCGATGACTCGGCTTTGAGCGGGGAGCAATTGAATCCAGTTTCACCTGACGATACGGCGAATCTTGATCCCGGCGCGACGGATGCCGCGACTGTGGAAGATTCCGAGAAGTCGATCATGGCGGCGACCCGGTCGGGTACCAATCTCGACACGCTGATCGGTCGGCTGGTCATCGACCAGGGACTCGCAACGAGCGAAGAGGTCAAGCACTGCAAGACGATGACCCGCGCCGAGGCGGAGGGGTCTGCAAACAAATCGCTGGCCCATGTGCTGGTGGACCGCGAGTTCATCACCAAGCGTCAGCTTGCTCGATTGCGCGAAGCGATCGAAGCGGAGCGGTCGGGGAGCAAGATCAGCGGGTACAAGATTTTGGGCAAGCTCGGCGCTGGCGCGATGGCGACGGTGTACAAAGCGAAGCAGGTGTCGCTGGACCGGATGGTCGCGCTCAAGAAGCTTCCCGAGAAGTTTTCCCAGAACCCACAGTTTATTGAGCGGTTCTTCGCAGAGGGACGCGCCGCGGCGTCGCTCAATCACCCCAACATCGTGCAGGCGTTTGATGTTGGGAACGAGGGGGATATCTACTACTTCGTGATGGAGTATGTGGAGGGGCGGACGGTTCACGAGGACATTGTCGAGCACAAGCGGTTTAACGAGAAGCTTGCGATTGAGATTATTATCCAGGTCGCTGAAGCGCTCGAGCATGCGCACGCTCGTGGGTTGATTCACCGGGATGTGAAACCCAAGAACATCATGATTACCAAAGAGGGTGTCGTGAAGCTCGCGGATATGGGTTTGGCTCGCGCGATTACGGATGTTGAAGCTGCGGAAGCGGAGGCGGGTCGTGCGTTTGGTACGCCGTACTACATCTCTCCGGAGCAGATTCGTGGTGAGAAGGACATCGGTCCTCCTGCGGATATTTACTCGCTTGGGACCACGCTGTATCACATGGTGACGGGGGCGGTGCCGTTTGAGGGCAAAAGCCCGAGTGCTGTGATGCACAAGCATCTCAAGACGGAACTCATTCCACCGGACCATGTGAATCCGAAGCTGTCTGCGGGGATCAGCGAGGTCATCGAGATGATGATGGCCAAGAAGGTCAAGAACCGCTACAAGAACTGCACCGATCTGCTGATCGACCTTCGCGCACTCAAGAACGGCGAGGTTCCACCGATCGCGCACCGCGATGTGCTGGGTGAAGCGGATTTGACGGCGCTTGCTGCTGCGGAAGCGGCGGTGATGACCCCGATGCAAGAGAACACGGTGAAGAAGCAGTCAAGCGGGATCATGGACCGGTTGTTGTGGCCGCCGTTCTTGATTCTGGTTGCGTTGCTGCTGGGTTCGCTGATCGGGAATCTGCTTCTGGCGATGTGATTCGCTTAGAGCTTGACCTGTCCAACCAAATCTCTGATTGAACTGGCGTTTTGTTTGACGCACCACTTGTCGAGCCCCTTGATGACTCTGCGAGGTGTGTTGAGGTCCGCGAGACTTCCTGCGCCGATCTGAACTGTCGTTGCTCCCGCGAGGATGAACTCGGCGGCGTCTTCCCAGCGGGTGACACCTCCCGCGGCCATGATTGGGGTGTTGGTGTGTTTGGCGAGTTGTGAATAGACGAGGTGGACGAGTCGGACGGTGATGGGGTGGATGGACGGTCCGGACATGCCGCCGGTGATGTTGGCGAGGATGGGTTTGCGGGTGTGGACATCGATGCCCATCGCGGGGACGGTGTTGCAGAGGGTGAGTCCGTCGGCGCCTGCGTCGATGGCGACCTTTGCGAGATCGACGATGGTGTGTGGGGTGCCGACGGTGATGGGGGAGAGTTTGACGAAGAGCTTGGTGCTGGGGGTCGCGGATCGCGCGTGGGTGACGAGGTCCTTGAGGGCGGCGGGGTCGGCTCCGAACTCCAGACCGGAATGCACATTGGGGCACGAGACATTGAGCTCGATGATCTTCATCGCGTCCACGGCGTCCATCGCTGAGGCGATTTGCACATAGTCGTCGATGGAGTCTCCCGCGACTGATCCGACGAAGTTGGTGGGGGTGGGCTTGATGTTTGGGGCGATGTCGGATTTCCACGCGTCGAGGCCGGGGTTGGCGAGGCCGATCGCGTTGAGCATCCCAGCGCGGGTCCAGGTGATGCGTGGGTAGGGGTTGCCCTGTCTTGGATGGCGGGTGATGGATTTGGTGACGATCCCGCCGAGGATGGAGGTGTCGAGGACATCGCTTGTTTCGTCGAGGGTTCCTGCGGTTCCTGATGCGAGGAAGATGGGAGAGCGGAGCGGGATGCCGCAGAGGGTGGTTGTTAATCGTGTGCTCGGGGTGTATCCCATAGACGGACTTTATGCAAACAAAGTGGGGTTGGTGACCTACCGTTGTGGGTAGGACACGAAGACGAAGGAGTTCGCTGTGGATTTAGATACCCGGATCACCCAGTTCAAGTCGCTTATTGAGAGCGATCCCAACAACGACATGGCGTATTTTTCGCTCGGCAACGCGCTGCTGCAAGCGGAGCGTCACCTTGAGGCGGCGAAGGCGTTTGTCCAGTGCACCGAGATCAACAAGGGCATGACCAAGGCGTTCCAGCTTGCGGGCCGTGCTTTTATTGATGCGGGGGAAACGGAGCAAGCGAAGGAGATCCTCAGCTGGGGGTACATCGAAGCGGTGACGCGGGGCGACATGCTTCCCAAGAAGGCGATCGAGGAGATGCTGGTTGAGATCGATGCGCCGATTCCTGAGGTGGTTCAGACTGGTGAAACCAGTGCTGCACCTGCGGGTGGGAATGGTGGGGACTTCCGTTGCACCAAGACGGGGTTGATGGGTCATAAGATGGCGCGTCCGCCGTTCAAGAACGGGGTGGGGACCTGGATTCAGGATTCGATCTCGAAGGAAACTTTCATGGAGTGGATCAAGATGGGGACCAAGGTCATCAATGAGCTTCGGCTCGATCTGTCCCGCGATGACCACGACGCGGCGTACGACTACGCGATGCGTTTGTACCTCGGATTGGATGATGCGTTGTACGCTTCGCTGATGGACGGGAAGAGTCCGCCGATGCCTGACGGGCAGTTTAAGGGCGTGATCGACGACATCATGGCGATGGGCGGGCACCTGGAATCCGAGCAGGGAAACCTGCATACACGGGTCGAGTGATTCGAGTGGATCGAGACGCGGATCATGCCGATGAGGGGTCGATGCACACCGACGACACCACGAATGTACTTGCGCCGCTCAGTATTGTCATTGACGAGGAACGAGACACCGATCGCGGCTGGGCATACACGCTGACACTGAGCTGGAAATCCCGAGGGACGACCGAGCATGAGGTGACGCTGAGCTGGCTGGATCACGATCAGTTGACGGGGGGCGCGATGCCACCGAGTCGATTGGTTGAACGGGTTGTCGAGATCGCGGCGTCTGCGATGGGGGTTGATGAGCTGCCTGCTCGGTTTGATGTGTCGTCGATGCGCCGCGCGATTCCGGAGTTTGAGCGGCTGGTGGGGCGTTCGGGGCACTGAGTGCTCTTTTTTTGCAATCTGGTGGCCTGCCGTAGGGTTGTAAGCGATTCATTTTCAGTTGTTTACTGTGTCTGTTTCCTTGTAATAGGAAGCATGTTTTGGTACTCTTGTTTAGAGCGTGACGGCATGATTTGTCACCGATATACAGGAGGAATTTACAATGGGCGTTTCGATTTTGAATGGGATAAAGGGCGTGGGGAGTATGGCGATTGGGCTTGCGGTGCTTGCGAGTGGGGCAGCCGCTCAGGAGGTTGTGACCTTTGAAGAGTTGTACACGACTTACGGCTCGGGATTCGGGAACTTTAATGCGCCTGCCATTTCAGAGTTTTATGGTGCACAGGGGCTGACGATGTCGGCGACGGAGCCGATCTGGATTGGCGATGGTGTGTCGCAGGGGGATACGGGTGGGTTCAAGATCGAGGGGAGCAACTCCCCGGCTTACATCGCGCTGGCTTCGGGTGGTCCGGGTGGGACGCTTGTGTTCTCGTTTGATGTTGCGGTGGATCTGGAGATTGATCTGATCACGACTTCGGTGATCTCGATTGATGTTCCGCTCCAGGTGACGCTGATGCGGAAAGGGAAGATTCTCCAGAGCACGCTCGATGTGTTTGGGGCGCCTGACTTTGGTGATCCGGACGGTCGGGTGCATCACCGGAGCTACGCCGGTGTTGACATGGTCCAGTTCATGATCACCAACGACAGCGCTCACGCGATTGGATTTGACAATCTCCAGTTTGAAGAGGTCAGCGGCGGGTGCAGCATCGCGGATCTGAACGAGGATGGGAGCTTGAACTTTCTTGATGTCAGCGAGTTCCTGAGAATCTTCGGCGAGGGATGCCCTGAATAGAGCTGGGTGGTTGATCGCTGTGGTGATCCTGTTCGTGTGACCTAGAGTGTGCGGATGCTGATTTGACCTGCACTGGCACCCGGAGCACCTATGGACCCCATCGAGATTCTCATTCGGACCAGCATCGGCGTTGTTGCAGGGGTTGTCGGCGGACTGGCGGGGCTGGGTGGTTCGATCATCATGCTCCCGGCGATGGCGATGATCTGGGGCTACCGGATCGACGGGCACGAGGACGAACACCAGACCCGGCACCATGTGTACATGGCGGCGGCGATGTGTGTCAATGTCATCGTCGCGTTGTCGTCAACGCTGATGCACGCAAAGAAGGGGGCGGCTCGCAAGGATGTCCTGATGTCGCTGGTGCCTTCGATGACCGCGGGGATGGTTGCGGGTGTGCTGCTGTCGGGGGAGACTCCCGGGCGATGGTCGATTCTTGCGTTCGCGGGGTTTATCTGGTTGTACTGCGCGTACAACATCATCACTTCGATCAAGAAGATCCCGGACCATCCGATTGATTCACCTTCTCCGGCGCATTGGAAGATGATCCTTGTTGGATTGTTTGTAGGTGGTGTCGCGGGGTATCTGGGGATTGGTGGTGGGATTCTGTTGGTGCCGTTGCTGCAGATTTCGGGGCTCCCGCTGCGTCATGCGATCGCGGGGAGTGCGGGGGTGATGTGGATCAGCTCGATCATCGGCGCGTCGATGAAGCTGTACACGCTGCCGGCGATTACTTATCCTGCGCCGAATGATTCGGTGCACCTGATGATCTCTGATGCGATGGGGTTCGCGATCCCGATGGGGGTGGGCGCGTTGATCGGCGGGTATCTCGGGGCGTGGATCGCGCACAAGATCAAGCTGCCGCATTTGAAACTGGTGATCGCGCTGATTCTTGCGGCTGCGTCGATCAAGATGGTGATGCGTTAGTCGAACTTGGCTAGGACTGCTTCGCTCAGTTGCTTGATGGGTTGGCTTGCATCAAAGCGGAAGATACTGATGTTCTGGGGCAACGCGGATATCCATTGTTGATGCGCTACGAGGCTTCGTTGCTCGGGTCCTGCGGTGTCGTAGCGGCTTGCCCATTGCAGGAACGCTCGGCTGATTTCGCCTTGTTCACTTTTTTGTGTCAGAATGTCCTTGCCGTAGCGCAGTTCTTCTCGTGTGAGGAGTCTGGCTTTGCGGACTTCCCAGGTGGTGTGTAAGAAGATGACATGGGTGAAGTGCGTGATGAGGGGCTCGCCCCAACTGCAGAGTGACCCAGAGAGGATCCAGTTTGAGTGTCCGCTGATGTCGTGTTCGATTGATGCGATCCGTTCTGGGATGGGCATTTTTTCGCTGTAGCGGAGGGGCGTGTCTTTCCAGTAGTAGTTGTCGGTGTCGAGGTGGGGGATGGAGAGGTGATTCGCGAGGGCGCGGCCGAGGGTGGTGGTTCCTGTGCATGACGCGCCGACGATGTGAATCCGTTTTTGCATACCGCTGGGAGTGTATGTCTGAGAACTACAGCCGTCGGCCTTTGCCTCTTGTGCCGGGGGAGCCTTGCTTGCCTTTGGTGAGGATGGACTCTATCTGCGAGCGTTTGAGGAGGAGCGGGGTCTGATCGTCGTTGTGCTGGACGAGCAGCTCTTTGACATGGAGCATCTGGTCGCGGAGAGCGGCGGCAAGCTCGAAGCGGGTATCCTCGGCGGCGCTCATCATGTCCGCTTGGAGCATCCCGACGAGGACTTCTGCGTCGATGAGTGTGTCGGTGGATTCAGCTGCGAACTTTGCGGACCTTCGGGCTTTGAGTTCCGTGTCGATCCCGCGCCGGATGTCTTTGACGATCGTGGTAGGGGTAATGCCGTGCTCGGTGTTGTGGGCGATCTGTTTTTCGCGGCGTCGAGCGGTTTCGCTCATCGCTTGGTCCATGCCTTTGGTGATGCGATCGGCATACAGGATGACGCGGGATTCGCTGTTGCGTGCGGCGCGTCCCATCTGCTGGATGAGCGAGGTGGCGGAACGGAGGAAGCCTTCTTTGTCCGCGTCGAGGATGCAGACGAGTTTGACTTCGGGGAGGTCGAGTCCTTCGCGGAGGAGGTTGACGCCGACAAGCACATCAAAGTCCCCTGCTCGGAGTGCGGTGAGGATTTCGAGTCTGTCGAGGGTTTCGATTTCCGAGTGCAGGTAGCGGACGCGCATGCCTTGGTCGCCGAGGTAGGTGGTGAGGTCTTCGCAGAGGCGTTTGGTGAGCGCGGTGACGAGGACGCGTCCGCCGGATTCGACGACGAGTTCGCACTGCTCCATGAGGTCGGGGACCTGTCCGGTCGCGGGGCGGACTTCGACTTCGGGATCGAGGAGTCCGGTTGGACGGATGACCTGTTCGATGATCTCGCCTCCGGTGGCTTCGAGTTCGTAGGGGCCTGGGGTGGCGCTGACGAACATCATTTGGGGGACGAGTTGTTCGAACTCTTCGAAGCGGAGGGGGCGGTTGTCCATGCAGGAGGGGAGACGGAATCCGTGATCGACGAGGACTTGTTTGCGGGCTTTGTCGCCGTTGAACATGGCGCGGATCTGGGGGAGGGTGACATGGGACTCGTCGACGATGATGAGCCAGTCTTTGAGGTTGGTTCGGGTGACCCCGAAGCGGCGTGTGTCTTCTTCGTGATCTCGCGTGTCTTGGGTGGGACGGAGCGGTTCGCCTTGCGCATCGAGAAGCGCAACCTCGCGGTTGGGTTCGGTGATCCGGTCTGGGTTTCCGGGCGCGTAGTCGAAGTAGTCCAGGAGGGTGAAGGGGCGTTCTCCGGGGAGCCGCCCGTCCATGTAGCGGGAGTAGTTCTCGACTCCGGAGCAGTACCCTACTTCTTCGATCATCTCGAGGTCGTACTTGGTGCGAGCGAGGAGGCGCTGGGCTTCGAGGAGCTTGCCCTCGTGGCGGAGTTCCATGACGCGCGCGTCCATTTCAGCTCGGATGCTGTTGAGGACCTCTGCGAGTCGGTCTTCGGGCATGACATAGTGGACAGCTGGGAACAGGAAGTATTTGGATTCTTCTGCGAGGAGTTCGCCGCTGGTTGGGTTGA
The DNA here is from genome assembly GCA_963976955.1 of uncultured Phycisphaerales bacterium. Lineage (GTDB taxonomy): Bacteria > Planctomycetota > Phycisphaerae > Phycisphaerales > UBA1924 > UBA1924. The sequence goes on from CAXBMD010000001.1 coordinate 944,339, forward strand.
TGAGTTCGATTTTTTCGATTTCATCGCCGAAGAGTTCGATGCGGACGGCGAATTTTTCGTAGGCGGGCCAGACCTCGATCGCGTCTCCGCGTGATCGGTAGCTTCCGCGTTTGAACTCGATCTCGGCGCGTTCGTAGCGCATCGCGTTGAGCGAAAGGAAGAGGTCGCGTCTTGGGAGTTCCATGCCGGTGGAGAGGGTGTAGACGCGTTCGGAGTAGGCGCTGGGTGAACCGAGTCCGAAGATGCAGGACACGGACGCGACGACGACGCAGTCGCGTCGCTGGATCAGGTTGCTCGTCGCGGCGAGGCGGAGTTGATCGAGGTCGTCGTTCTTCGCGGAGTCTTTCTCGATGTAGATGTCGCGACCCGGGATGTACGCTTCGGGCTGGTAGTAGTCGTAGTAAGAGACGAAGTAGTTGACGGAGTTGTGGGGGAAGAACGCTTTGAACTCTTCGTAGAGCTGGGCGGCGAGGGTTTTGTTGTGCGAGAGGATGAGGGTGGGCTTGTTGGTGCGCTCGATGACATTGGCCATCGTGAATGTTTTGCCGGTGCCGGTCGCGCCCAGCAGGCAGGAGCGTGGATCGCCGGAGTTGATGGACGCGACGAGCGCGTCGATCGCTGCGGGTTGATCTCCGGCGGGCCGGAAATCACTGACGACTTGGAACGGAGTCTGTTCGGGCTGCATCAGGGTATGGTAGCGCGGTGGGAGTTTCGTAGAAGTGAATTGCCCGAGTTACTCGCGGAGTGAGGGGAGTTTGGCGATCATCGAGCTTGCGTACCACACATCGAGTTTCCAATCATCGGGATTACAGCCCGAGTCTTTGAGGGCATGGTGTGCTTCATCTTCGGTGGTGGCATCGAGGATCAGCATGCGTTGGTCGTTGGTGACGCGGGTGTCTGGGTCAGCGGTGAGGGTTGCGAGCATGAACACGCTGGAGGTTCGGGTGGGTTCGTCGGTCTTGCTGACGGGTGCGGTTGCGATGAAGTAGCCTCGTCCTGACCAAGCATCCAGGACATCTGGATCGGCGAGTCTTCGCGCTTCGTCTTCTCTTTCGAGGCGGGGGAGTTCGAGGAGGGCGTCGTCGGTTATGAGTTGGACTGCTTCAAAGACGAAGATTCCCAGCTTCCCGGGAGGGTCGGTCGCGGCGAGTTCAAGGGCTTTGGCGGTGCTGTCGGTGTTGAAGACCCAGAGGCCTCGGAGGTCGTCGAAGGATTCGGATTTGCCGAACGGTCCTGCGATGAGCAGGTCGCCTTCCTCAGCCATGCGTTTCATGTTCGAGAAGTGACCGGCGAAGGCGGTTTGTTGTTCGGATTGCTCGATGTCAGTCGCTGGGCCGGTGGTGATGTAGACGAAGGTGTAGGTCTTCACTGGGACGGCTCCGGGAGCGAGGGATGCGAGGCAAAGGACGAGCGTGGCGATGATTCGGAATGGGTTCATACTTGCAATGTACCCCAAAGGGGTCGCTGGGATGCATAAAAGGGGCAAATGGGCGTGGGGGTCATTTTGATTGGTTTTTGAGTTCGAGGTTGCAATCCCAGAAAGGTGACTGTATAGTCACCTATGTATCTCGCGAAGGACTTGTGGGATTTGGAGGCACGATGCCGCAGGGAAATGACCAGATTGATCAGATGGACCGCGTGTTCAAAGCGCTTGCGGATCCGACGCGACGAGCGTTGATGGATTTGCTCAAGGATGGTCCTCGGACGACGACGCAGCTTGTGGAGTCGTTCCCGTCGATGACGAGGTTCGGGGTCATGAAGCACCTTGGTGTGCTTGATGACGCGGGATTGGTGCTCTCACGCAAGGACGGCCGGACGCGGTGGTACCACCTGAATGCGGTACCGTTGCGGATGGTGTACGAGCGGTGGGTGAGCACTTACGAGGACCAATGGTCGGGGTCGTTGGTTCGTCTGAAAGAATCGGTCGAGCGTAAACAGAAAGAAGGAAAGCAGTCATGAGTACAAAGTTTCTTGAAACACAGCCACGCGTGGCGCAGTCGCAGACGGAGATCACGATCAATGCGCCCAGGTCAGTGGTGTATCGGGCTTGGTTTGATGAGCCTCACAACTGGTTTTATGAGAGCGAGGACACCAAAGAGTCGAAACCGACGCGGTGTGTAGAGCGGATGGGTGGGCGTTTCTATATCGAACTCCCTGATGGCGGGTTCAATGTGATCGGTGAGCTGACGATGATCAAACCGAACCACAAGATCAGGATGCGTGGGGATTGCACGATGGAGAAGGCGGTGCTGATGAACATGACCATCAGCTTCGAGGATGCGGGTGACGGGACGCGGGTCTCGATTGATCACCGGATGAGCGGAGAGATCCCGGACGACTTCCCAGAGGGATTCGAAGAGGGATGGCTCGATGGGCTGGAGAAACTCAAGAAGCTGGTCGAGTCGAAGTAGTTCGTATTATTCAACCGGAACCGGTGAATCGTCTTCACGCATCGACGCCAACGCTGCCCGGAGTGCTCCGGATGGCTTGGCGTCGTTTGTTTCGGAGGTCGGTTCTTGTTCTTCGTCTGGTGCTTCGACTGCTGCTTCGACTGGTGCGTTTTTGACAGCTTTCTCGTCGATTTCGCCGTCTTCTCCGACTTGGTCGAAGCGGACCTCGACGCGTTTGGAGACGCCTCGTTCTTGCATGGTGACGCCGAAGAGCTTGTTGGTTGCTTGCATCGTGCGTTTGTTGTGCGTGATGACGATGAACCGGCTCTGGAGCGCGAACAGGTCGAGGGTTGAGCAGAAGCGGCCGACATTCGCTTCGTCGAGCGCGGCATCGACTTCGTCGAGCACACAGAAGCAGGATGGCTTGGATCGGAAAATCGCGAGGAGCATCGCGACGGCGGTCATGGTCTTCTCACCACCAGAGAGCTGGTTGATGGAACGCGGTTCCTTTCCTGGTGGTTTGGCGATGACTTCGATTCCGGATTCGAGGAGGTCGATTTCGTCGGTCTGGACTTTCTCGCCATCGATTTCTTTGATGAGCGGCATGAGACGGACTTCGGCGCGGCCTCCGCCGAAGAGTCTGCGGAACATGCCGTTGCGTCCGCCGAACTCGTCTTTGATGAGATCGAAGACTTCACCGAAGCGGGCGCGGGAGGCGACATTGAGCTTCTCAATGAGCGTCGCGAGTTTGATGCGTGCTTCGTCGATGTCGCGGACTTGGTTGATGAGGTCGTCGTTGCGCTGGGTGAGGTTCGATTCTTCGTCGATGGAGTTGAGGTTGACATTGCCGAGCTTTTTGATCTCGTCCTTGAGGACATGGACGCTCGCGGTCATGGAGGTGACATCGATGCGGTCGATGCCGCCGTCGTCCATCATGTAGCGGTACTCGGGGTACTCGATGACGAGGTCAACTTCGAGGTCTTCGAGGGTGCGTTCTTCGATGGTCTCGCGTTTGACCTCTGTTTCACGACGCGAGGTTTCCACGGCGTGCCAATCGCGGTTGAACGCATCGGCTTGGTCGCGGGCGGAACTCATCGCGTTGGTTGCGATCTCGACCGCTTCGTCGGCGACGCGGACGACCTCCGCTTGTTCGTGCATTGAGGTTTCGAGGGACTCGATGAGGGCGTGGGCTTTGAGCTGCTCGTCGTGGGCTTCCTGCGCGACCTTCTTGTGTTCGTCGAGGTTGGCGCGGGAGCGTTCGATCATCGCTTGGGCTTGGGCGCTGGCGCGTTCGATCTCGTCGAGCGAGCTTGTGAGCGATGAGAGGTGACGGGTCTCAGAGCGGACCTGCTCGTGTGCGGTCGAGACGGCGACGCGGACGGAGTTGGCGCGGTCGTTGACTTCTTCGAGGGTGCTTTCGAGCGAACCCAGCGATCCTTGGCAGGATTCGAGCTTGGTTCGTTGCTCTCCGAGCAGGCGATCGAGCTGACCCGCTTTGGTGGTGAGGGCTTCGCGACCGACGCGGGACTCTTCGAGGCGCGTCGCGTGGGTGTGCTGTTCGTCAACACCTCGCTGGTGCTCGCGGCCGAGTCGTTCGATCTCCGCGCTGTGCGTGTCGAGCGTGTGTTCGGTGCGGACGCGGGACTCGCGGAGGGCGGTGAGCTTCGCGTGGAGGAGCGAGCGTTGTTCGCCGAGCGAAGCGGCGTCGGAGTCCACGCGGGAGAGGTGGTCCTTCGCTTCGTTGAGCTGGGCGGTGATAGATTGGATCTGTCCTGCGAGTTCTTGGAGTTCGCTCTGTCGAGCGAGGAGTCCTTCGGATTCGCTCCCCGAGCGGGTGCCTGCACAGACGCGTCCATCGGGTTCGATGACGGTGCCGTCGCGGGTGACGAACCGGCAGGGGACCGATGCGAGTGGTCCCGCGCCGAGCATGAGCGCGGAGTCGAGGTCTGTGACCAAGAGCGAGTTTCCGAGGAGACGGTCGAGCAGTGCTTCGACGCGTGGGTCGTTGGTGCGGGAGGTGACGGCGTTTCGGAGCCGGGCGACTCGGCCGTTGGTTGCGTCGGTGAGCCAACCCGGGATCGCTGAATGTGTAGAAGAGTGGAGGTTGGTCAGCGGGAGGAAGGTGACGCGTCCCGGGAGGGCGGCGATTTCTTCTGGGGTCGGCATCGCGTCGATGGATTCGACGACCAGTGCTTGGAGGGTGTCTTCGAGCGCCGCTTCGATGTTGCTGGCTTGGTCGCCGGTGGTTTCGATGAGTTCTGCCAAGGGGCCGATGACTCCGGTGAATCCTTCGCCCCGGTCTTGGAGTTCGAGGACGGCGCGGACGGCGTCGTCGAGACCGACGCGGCCTTTGACCATCTCGTCGAGGGTCGCGTGTCGGGTTTCGTTGCGGACGCGTTGTTCGTCGAGCGTGTTGACACGCTTGGCGAGGTCGCCTCGGGAGGAGTCGAGGGATTCGACGCGGGAGTCGAGGATGTGGAGCTGGGATTCGTCCTGCTTGATCTTGGTGTCGAGGAGTTCGAGGGCTTCGCGGGTGTTGCTCGCGAGGAGCTTGGATTCGCTGATCTGCGCATCGAGTGTGCGGAGTCGGTTGGTGAGTTCGCTGACGCGTTCGGTGATGGATTCGATGCGTCGGTCGTCGCTCTCGATGCGGGCGATGAGGGTCGCGTGTTCGCGCTCCACGCTTGCGACGACGGATCGGGTTTCGTCAACGATCTGGCGCTGCTGGTTGAGGTTGCGGGTCGCGGTTTCGCGTTCGCTGCTCGCTTCTTTGAGCTGCGCTTCGTTGGTCGCGAGGGTTTCCTGGAGGCCTTCGAGGGTCTGGGTGTGCTCGCTGAGTTCTGAGTCGAGCTCGGCGCGACGGGTCGCGGACTCGGTGAGACGGATGGTTTCGGTCTCGACGAGGTGTGCCGCGTCTTCGATCGCTTTGTGCGTCATCTCGCGGCGTTGGTTTGCGGACTCCGCTTGGTGCTTCGCGTTGGTTAGCGAGTTCTCGGTTTCACGCAGAATGCGACCAACCACAAGGTGGTGTTCCTTGGCGATGCTGCTCGCTTCTTCCGCTTCTTCGAGCCGTTCTTGCGTCTGGTGGCGCTCGGTTTCGAGGGATGCGATCTGCGAGGTCAGCCCTTCGAGGCGACGGCGGATGTCGTCGTATTGCTCGAATCCGAGCGCGAGGCGCTGGGCGCGGTATTCGCTGTCGAGTTCTTTAAAGCGCCGTGCTTTGGACGCTTGCCCTTTGACCATGCGCAAACGGCGTTCAGTCGAGTCGAGCTGCTCGCGGGTGACGGCGAGGTTTGATTCCGCTTTGTCGAGCTTCCGCTGCGCTTCGACGCGGCGCTGGCGGTACTTGGCGATCCCTGCGGCTTCTTCGAAGATCACACGGCGTTCCATCGGGGACGCGAGGAGCATGCGGTCGACCTTGCCCTGCTCGATGATCGAGTATGCGTCGGCACCGATGCCCGTGTCGAGGAAGAGGTCGCGGATGTCTTTGAGGCGTGCGAGCTTGCCGTTGATGAGGTACTGGGATTTGCCATCGCGGTACAAGCGGCGTTGGACCTCGACTTGGTCCGCGTCGATCGGCAGCGGGCGCGCGATGCGGCGGCGCTCGGTGATGATGGACGCGGCTTCGCTCTCGCCATCATGCACGGCTTGGTCGGCTTCGGCGTCGGTGATGTGCTCGTCGTGGGACGCGTGTGTTTCGGTTTCAGCTGCTTCGGTTTCTAAGGCTTCGGTTTCTACCGCGTCGTCCTCGTCCACTTCGACATCTTCGATTTCCAGATCGAGGTCGTTGGCGGGTTTGGATTCGTCGGCGAGACCCGCGAGGTCCGCGAGCATCGCGGCGGATTTGGGGTTGTCGAAGCTCAAGGTGACGGCGGCCATCCCGGAGGGTTTGCGGACGGCTGATCCTGCGAAGATGCAGTCGATCATTTCTTTGCCGCGGAGAGATTTGGAGGAGCGTTCGCCGAGGACCCATTTGATCGCGTCAACGACATTGGACTTGCCGCAGCCGTTGGGACCGACGATGCCGGTGATGGGGTCGTCGAAGGTGAAGGTAGTTTTGTCTGCGAAGGATTTGAATCCCGCGAGGGTGAGCTTGGTGAGGGCGAGGCCGCTCTTGAGAACGGGATCTGATGGAGCGCCGGTGTCTGGGGATGGGTTCGTCTGTGTCGTTTCGGTCGTCTTAGTCGTCATGGTCGTCATGTCAGCGCCACCTCCGTGTCGGCGTGCAACACATCGCTTGTTGACTCGCACGCTCGGAGATCGAGGGGCGGGTTGGATATGTCACCCCGGCTGTTGTGGGCTCCGCCCGCCGGTTCTTGGGGATCATATCGTATATTGGTCCGAATTGCACGCATGGAGCGGCATTTGGAGCGGAATCCTGGTACAGATTTACGGCTCGGAATGTGGATGAGGGGGCATTGCCCATCGGTTGGGTGCACCTTACCATTGGCCTCAATCCCACACCATCCCGTGCATCCCCAATGCATCGTTCGAGGATCATCATGAGCAACCCATCCGACCGCACATACACCGAAACCCACGAATGGCTCAAAGTGGAGGGCGATGTCCTGACCATCGGGCTGACCACCTACGCGGTCGATCAACTCACGGATGTGACCTTCGCTGAGATGCAGCCCGTCGGGACAGAGGTTTCACCTGGTGACTCCGTCGGCGAGGTTGAATCCGTCAAGACCTCCTCGGATGTCTATTCCCCGGTTGAAGGCGAGATTATCGAGGTGAACGAATCCCTCGAATCAAGCCCAGAAACGATCAACAGCGATCCGTTCGGCGACGGTTGGCTCGTCAAGATCAAAATCGCGGATCGCGGGACGCTCGACGATGCGATGGATGCGGATGCCTATTCCGCGTCGATTGCCTAAACCGGGTTTACAGAGTCTGGGTGGCCCGACGGAGTCGTCTTCGACTCCTTCGGGTTGGAGAACTGGTCACACTCAACTTCGCCTTCCCGAACCCCATCCCACCACCGGGCAGAACTCCACGCCCATTCGGTAGGCTTTTCGATCAATCCAGCCCGGACCGGGTTCATATGAATGTAGCTGGTTTTCTCGTGAAACTCGCTTGCTGAAACGATGTTGCGGTCATATCCGCCTCCGTGTTGCCAGAATCGTGTGCGGCCGCGTTGATCGATCAGCCGATCGAGTACCGGTGCATCCAGTTCCCGCCATCGTGAGAGAATCTTTCGTGCAACGGCTGCTTTGAGACTCGCAGTATGCCTTCTACTTCACCGGATTGTTGCTCGCGGAGAAGCATGTGCACATGGTTGGGCATGAGCACCCATGCATAGAGCACGAAGGGTTGGCGTATTCTGGTTTGTTTGAGTTGATTGCTGAATGTGTCTCGTAATGGAACGCTGCCAAACAAATCAAGGCTGCGGTAGGTCGAGAAGGTGAGAAAGCGAGCGTGATGAGGATCGTTGATCCGGCGCATGCTTGAGTATACTTTATATTGAGGATCCTGAATCCCGAAGGAGGATCAGAATCCTCCGTCGGGCCACCCGGAGAATTGCAACTTGTTTACTCGTACCCCCAATACTCAACCATGATCCGATGTGTTGATGTCCATAAGTCATATCCAAGCGGGGCCACCAGTGTCCATGCGCTCCGTGGGGTGAATCTTGAGATCACCGATCCCGGGTTTTATGCCGTGATGGGTCGGTCGGGGTCTGGGAAGTCGACGCTGTTGCACATCCTCGCGGCGATGGACCCGCCTGATTCGGGAGAGGTTTCTGTTTCGGGGGAGCGGGTCGATCGGTTGACTGAACGGCAAGCGACGCGGTTTCGAAGGAAGTCGATCGGGGTGATCTTCCAAGCGTTCAACCTGATCCCGACGATGTCGGCGCTCGAAAACACGCTCCTCCCGGGACTGCTGGCGGGGGATTCGACTGGGGCGCTGCATAGCAGGGCGATGGAGTTGCTGGATCGGTTGGGGCTTGGGGATCGGACGACGCATCGGCCTCAGGCGTTGTCGGGTGGTGAGCAGCAGCGGGTCGCAATTGCGCGTGCGTTGTTGTACAAGCCGCCGGTGGTGTTTGCGGATGAACCGACAGGGAATCTGGATTCTGCATCGAGTTCGTTGGTCTGGCAGGTGCTCCGCGAGATCGCGCACGAGCAGGAGGTGACCGTGCTGATGGTGACGCACGAACCCGAAGCGGCGAGCTACTGCAAAAAAGTATTCGTGATGGGGGACGGGGTCGTCAAAGGCGTGATCGACGCTCCAGAAGAAGGGGGGCTCGATGCAGGCACTCTTGCGACTCGCACGCAGCATCTGCTTGGGTAGACCCTCGCGATTGATTTTATTGTCGGCGGCGGTGTGCATGTCAGTCGTGCTGATCAGCGCGGTTGCGTGTGTGATGGGTTCGCTCAATGCATCGTTCAAGCAGCAGATCGACACGCAGGTGGGACTCGCGGAGGTCCGGGTGGTTGCGATCAAGGGATCGACGATGCCCGCGTCGGTTGCGGAGACGGTCAGCACTTGGGAGGGTGTGGACTCGGTGCTGCCCCGCTTGCAGCAGACGCAGTCGCTGATGGTGACGCTTCCGACGGCGATGCCGATAGATCAAGCAAATCCGAATGGCGAGCACAGCGTCATCGAGCACAACTACCTGACAAGTGTGTTTGTCAACGGGATCAATCCGGATGCGGAGTTTGACGCGCGGCCTGTGATTCTGCTCGAAGGCCGATACCCGGTCAATGATAATGAAATCATGATCGACGCTCGCGTAGCGCAACGGCTGAGCTGGGTGTATGCGACCGATGAGGGCAAGCATCGCAGCACGAAGGTGTTTGATGACCCGATCGGGTACATCTCCAACCCGAAGCCTTTTGTTGGTCAGCGTACTCAAAATGAAACCGAAGCGATCGAGCTCAATCGTGGGGTTGGGATCCGGGTTGGGGACACGGTTGAGTTTGCTCGCTTGCTCCGGTCGAATCTGGAACTGACGGTGGTGGGGATCTCGCAGGCGCCCCCTGTCGGTGGTCGTCCGATGGGATACACGACGATCCCGACGCTCGATGGGATGGCGCGGAAGAAGGGGCAGATTACGGATCTGGAAGTGAAGTTGCTCGATGGCGTTGACCCGCTCGCGTTTGTGGAAGCGCACGCCGATGCGTATCCGGGTCGGGCGATTGTCCAGACTACGGGACGCATCACCGCTGGGGTCGAGCAGAACATCGTCGCGGCCCAGCTCGGGTTCATGCTGATCTCGGTCATCTCGCTCATCTCCGCGGCGTTCATCATCACGACCGGACTGACCACCGGTGTCGCAGAACAACAGAAAATGCTCGGGGTGCTCCGCTGCATCGGGGCGCACCGGTACCAACTCGGGATCGCGCAGCTCCTGGTCGGGTGTGCGGTGTCGGGGATCGGTGCGATTGCGGGTCTTCCGATTGGCATCGGGCTCGCGTGGGTGCTGATGCAGGTGTTTGAGCAGCAACTCCCGGCGGGGCTGGTGATCCCGCCCGTAAGTTTGACACTGACATTGCTGGGTGCGCTTGCGGCGGGACTCGCGGGTGCGTTGTGGCCTGCTTGGAGGGCGTCGACGCTGTCTCCGATCCAAGCGATGACGCAGCAGTCGCAGCCATCGAAGCCGGCGCAGATCGGGAGGGTGACGCTGGTTGGGCTCCTCGGGATGGCGCTGATGGCGACGATCGTCCTGTCGGGGCTCGATGGGCAAACTTTCTTCTGGACCTACATCTCGGTCGGTCTTCCCGCGATGTTCCTTGGGTATTTTCTGATTTCCGCGGCGGTGATCGTGGTGGTTGCCAAGGTGATCGGGCCTGTGATTTCCAAACTATTCCGTCTACCCGAATCGTTGCTGGTGCGGACGGTCCGCGCGACGCCCTATCGGCACGGGTTTACCGCTGGTGCGTTGATGACCGGACTGGCGCTGCTCATCGCGATTTGGACCAACGGCTCAGCAGCGATGCGCGACTGGATCAACCAGATCCAGTTCCCCGATGCGTTCGCATACGGGCTTCCGATGAGCGAGGATGCGATTGAGATCCTCAACAATCTTGATGTCGTCGAGCGGACCTGCGCGATCAACATGCTCGCCGTCGAGACCGATGCGTTTGGGGTGCAGGCGTTGACCTCGTACAAGACCAACTACTTCGGGTTTGAACCCGAGGCGTTCTTCGACATGGTGCATGTCGAGTTTGTGCAGGGTGATCCGGTGACCGCGCTGGCAAAGCTCAAAGAAGGCGGGAGCGTGATCGTCGCGCGTGAGTTTTTGGTCGCCAAGGGCATTGGGTTGGGGGATGTCTTTACTTGTAAGGACTCGGAGGGTAACGAGCACCGCTTTGACATTGTGGGGGTGGTGACAACGCCGGGGCTGGAGCTGGTGTCGCAGTACTTTGATCTGGGGGAGAGCATGGTCCAGCAGGCGATCAGCTCGGTGTTCGGATCGCGGCAGGACATGATCGAACATTTCGGGGTGCGTGAACCGATGCTGATCCAGATTGATCTGGATGACTCGGTGCCGACGGGCGAAGCGATTCAGGAGATCGAGCGGGCGTTGATCGGGTCGGGGGTGCTTAATGTTGGGTCCGGGGCACGGATCCGGTCGCAGATCGAAGCGGTGTTCTCGTCTTCGTTCATCGTGATCTCGACGGTCGCGCTGGGGGCGATGCTGGTCGCGTGCTTCGGGGTCGCGAACCTTATCGTCGCGGAGGTCAGCGCTCGACGGTACGAACTCGGGGTCCTGCGAGCGGTGGGGGCATCGAGAGGGCAGCTGGTTCGGTTGATCTGTGGACAGGCCCTCATCATCGGGATCACGGCGTGCGTGCTTGGGACGCTCCTGGGTCTCCAAGCGGCTTGGGGGGGGCAGCATGTCAACCGGGTGACGGTCGGGATGGACCTGAAGTTCATGCTCCCGCCGTTGTTCCCCATCGTGGTGTCGTGGTTGGCGGCGATCGTCCTGACCCTGCTGGCGGCGGCGCCGAGTGCGATTCGGCTCAATCGGTCGTCGGTCCGGGAGCTGATGACTTCCACCGGCGGATGACCAGTTGTGCACAATCGCTCGATTCGTGTGAGGATTCGTCCGATATGGAGACTATCCGCTTGCTTTCTGGCACGCTGGACGGTTCAATACCATAATCCCGTATACAAACGGGCCGCATGGGCAAACGGTGCCGGTGCGTAAACACAGTTCCACCAGGAGACTTGACATCGCTCGCAGACGCTTTTTCCGCCAACAAGGTCCAGTGACACGGACCCGAATTAATCACATGATCCGCCTATCCCCGATCCGCTTGATCGGCGAGGATGGGGAACAGCTGGGAGTTGTTGAAACTCCTGATGCAATGCGCATGGCGCAGCAAGCCGGTCTCGACCTTGTCGAGGTCGTTTCTGACTCGCGCCCTCCGGTGTGCAAGATCATGGACTACGGCAAGCACAAATACGAACTCTCCAAACGCGAAAGCAAGTCCAAGTCCGCTGGTCTTGAGATGAAGGAAATCCGTCTCGGTCGTTCGGTCAAGATCGATCCGCACGATGTCCAGATCCGTGTGGACCAGGCCCGCCGATTCCTGATCGCGGGACACAAGGTCTCGATTGCGCAGCGGTTCCGTGGGCGCGAGATGATGCACAAGCAGCTCGGTGAAGAAAGACTCTTCCAGATCTGTCAGGACCTGAGCGATGTCGCGAAGATCGAGATGGCGCCGCGGACAGCGGGACGCCAGATCACCCTCGTGCTCGGTCCGGACAAGGCGAAGATCGAGTCGTACAAAGCGAAGCTTGCCAAAGAGGGACGGGAAGCCGAGGAAGACCTCGCGAAACTCGAAGCGGAGGTCGCGGCTCAAAACGCGGCGATCGCAGCGTCAGAGGACAGCGAAGATCACGATGACGACGCGAAGTCCAAGAAGAAATCAAAGGGGCCCAAGGACGATCGTGCATCGAACCCTGTGGACGACGAGATCGCGGACCTGCTCGACGGCTGATCACTGATCAGAACCAGATACACCTCAACCCCGTGTGCTACGCATGCGGGGTTTTTGTTTGTGCAGTTCAGCCGTCGCGTTGTGCGATCAGTGCGGTCAGTTCCGCGAGCAGCTTCGCGTGGAGTGCTTGGTCTTGACCGTTCGCGTCGGCGACGCGAGCGCTGCCGAAGTCATACGCCTCGAACGGTCCTTGCTTGCGGAGTTCGGGGTCTTCGTTGTCGAAGCGGGGGATGCAGTGGCCGTGGAGTTCGGGGACTTGGTTGCAGAGGACGAGGTAGTTGATGCGGTTTGAACCGGTCGCGAGCATGATCGCGTCGCCGAGGAGTGTGAGGTCGGAGAAGAACTGGGCGCGGTCGGTGTGGCTCAGGTCATTGGGTGATGGGACGACGACCTTAGGGAGGAGCATGCAGCATCCGGTGATGGGTTCGGGTTGGAACTTGCCGAGGATCGCGTATCCAGAGGGCATCTCGCAGATGAGCTCGGGGTCGTTGCCCGCTTTGATTCGTTCGACTCGGTTTGAAATTGGATTATTCATGTTAATGAATTTTTGCTTTCAGGCTTTGAAGGATCAGTCGCGTCTGCACCAAGTAGTTCTCTGGCAAGGAGTTCCCATTTAGATTTTGCTTCAGGCAATCTTTCGTTAATTGTAGCTCTTATTTTTTTTGCGGCATCAGCATAGGTTTTTTTGCTATCCATGATTTTGAAAAATTTATTGACATTCTCATTTAAAATTGCAACATTTTCATTTGCCAAAGATTCAAGTTCAAAATCATTTAATCCTGAGAAGTCTGGGGTTTTTGGTGTCATAGAGTTTTGGAACTCCAGGTGATCAAGGGTGAGTTTGTATTCAAAGATCAAAAAATCTCGCAGTTCGAGTGATATGAGATGAATTTCATCCATGATTTCAGCTAATTTAGCTGGCATAAATAACCGGCTGGCTCTAACTTGTTTTGAAAGTGCATTAAAATGATCGGCTACATTGCGAGCAAATGTTTCTAGGTTTTCGGAAGTTTTTGTGCGTGGTAACGAGACAAATGACAGCCATTGGCTAAGTGCTTGATCAAACTCGATTATGACATCTTCTCTTCTGCTCCTGAGAGATGATTGCCTGGCTTGGTGGAATGCTCTTAGTTCTTCGAGGCTTGCATCTAAATAAATTTTGTTGAGTTCGTGAAGCTCTCGGATGCAATCTAGCTTTTTTTTCTCGATTTTATTATAATAGTAAACAAGAACTGGAAGAGCTATGCTGGAAACTAGTCCGCAAGTTATAATTGATTCAGTTATTTCCAGAACATAATTCATACAAATCCAATCTATAGCATGTTTGTAAGGTATTGGCCCGTGTAGCTCGCTTTGACTTTGGCGACATCCTCTGGAGTGCCGGTCGCGAGGAGGGTGCCGCCCTTGTCGCCGCCTTCTGGTCCGAGGTCGATGATCCAGTCGGCGCACTTGATGACATCGAGGTTGTGCTCGATGACGATGAGGGTGTTGCCTGCGTCGGCGAGTCGGTTCAGGACGGTGATGAGTTTGTTGATGTCCTCGAAGTGGAGACCGGTTGTGGGTTCGTCGAGGATGTAGAGGGTGTGTTCGGCGCTTTGGGTGCCGTCGTGCCGGGTGCCTTTGCCCAGTTCGGTGGCGAGTTTGACGCGTTGTGCTTCGCCGCCCGAGAGTGTGGTCGAAGGTTGTCCGAGCGTGATGTATCCAAGACCAACATCACGCAGGCAGGTGGTGAAGCGGAGGATCTTGGGATGGTTGGTGAAGAAATCGCAAGAGTCTTCAACCGTCATCGCGAGGACATCGGCGATGTTCTTGCCTTTGTACAGGACCTCGAGCGTCTCGCGGTTGTACCGTTTCCCGTTACAGACCTCGCACTCGACGAAGACATCGGGGAGGAAGTGCATCTCGATCTTCTTCATCCCTTGCCCGGCACACGCTTCGCAGCGTCCGCCCCCCTTGTTGGACGCGACATTGAAGGAGAAGCGGCCGGGCTTGTATCCGCGGATTTTGGATTCTTTGGTCGCGGTGAAGACCTTGCGGATCTCGTCGAAGATCCCGGTGTAGGTCGCGGGGTTGGAGCGTGGCGTGCGACCGATCGGGGATTGATCGACCTCGATGATGCGGTCGATGTGCTGCAATCCTGTGATCCGCGAGTGATCCCCCGGCTTGTTCTTGCGGGACGCAGCAGTCCCCATCACATGCTGTTTGGCGGCTCGCAACAGGATCTGATTGACGAGCGTGGACTTGCCTGAACCCGAAACGCCGGTGACGGCGAGCATGCCCCCGATGGGGAAGGGGACATCGATGTTTTTGAGGTTGTTGTGACGCGCGCCCTTGACGGTCATCGTCTTTTTCATGTTGAGCTTGCGTCGCTGGGTTGGGACTTCGATTTTCCTGCGTCCGGAGAGGTAATCGCCGGTGAGTGAGCCGGGGGTGTTGATGATGTCGTCGATGGACCCTTGCGCGACGACGGTTCCGCCATGCACGCCGGGACCCGGACCAATATCAATAATGTGGTCCGCGGCTCGGATCGTGTCCTCGTCATGCTCGACCACCAGCACCGTGTTCCCGATGTCCGTGAGGTGACGGAGCGTGCGGATCAAGCGGTCGTTGTCGCGTTGGTGGAGGCCGATGGTGGGTTCGTCGAGGACATAGCACGCGCCGACGAGACCCGATCCGACCTGGGTTGCGAGACGGATGCGTTGGGCTTCACCGCCTGACAAGGTCGCGGTGCGACGGTCGAGGGAGAGGTAGTCGAGGCCGACGGATTCGAGGAACTGCAAGCGGTTGACGATCTCTCGGAGGATCGCTTCGGCGATGTGGGCGTGTTCTTTCGAGAGTTTGAGTCCCTTGATGTACTCGATCGCGTCGGTGATGTTGAGTCGGGCGAGTTCGGAGATGTTGAGGATCGAGCCGTCGTCCTTTGGACGACCGATGACGGTGTCGGAACCGGCCTTCTTCATGTCCGCTTTGTGCGTGGATTCGATGGTGACATGGAGGGCGGCGGTTTTGAGTCGGTCGCCGCAGCATGCTGGGCAGGTGACTTCTTGTTGGAACTGGTGGAGGTGGTCTTTGACCCAGCTGGATTCGGTTTTGTGGAACCAGTTGCTGAGCATCGGGTAGACGCCGTCCCATTGCTTGCGGTACTTGGTTTTGCCGACGAGGTGGTCGTTGGCGTATTCGGTGCCGTGCATGAGGAGGTTGTAGAGGTCCTCGGACATCGCGCTGAGGTGCATGGATTGCGGGATCTCGAACGCGCGGCAGAACTTGCGGAGCATGCGCGGATAGATCATCCCACCCGGCCCGTTCTTCTTCCAGGGCTGGATCGCGTTGTTGAGAATCGCGACATCTTTGTTGGGGACGACGAGTTCCTCACCAAACTCAAGGATCACTCCAAGACCATGACACTCGGGACACGCGCCGAACGGGGAGTTGAACGAGAACAAGCGGGGCGAGAGCTCAGCGAGGGAAATCTCTGGATGGTCGGGGTCCGCGAAGTGCTCGCTGAACGCGTGGTCGGTCCAGAGGTCTTTGTCTTTTTCGTCGTTGATGGAGATGACCACCGATCCCTCCGCGAGACGGAGCGCGGCTTCGATGGATTCGACGAGGCGCTGGCGTGCGTCGTCCTTGATGACGATCCGATCGACGACCGCGTCGATGGTGTGCTTTTTGTGTCGATGGAGGTTGAGGGGGTTTTCGGTGTCTTCTTTGAGTGCTTCGCGGAGGTCGGTGATGTTGCCGTTGACTCGGGCGCGGGTCCATCCTTGTTTGGTGAAGTCTTCGAGGGTGTCCTTGTGGAAGCCCTTCTTCGCGCGGACGACGGGCGCGAGGACCATCAGGCGGGTGCCTTCACCGAACGCCATGACATGATCGACGATCTGGGTTGCGGAGGACGCTTCGATGGGACGACCGGATCGTGCGGTGACGGTGCCGTCTTTTTTGGTTTTGGTGGGCGCCCATGAGCGCGGGGTGCCGCAGCGGGCGTAGAGGAGTCGGAGGTAGTCGTAGATTTCGGTGGTGGTCGCGACGGTCGAGCGTGGGTTGTGGGATGCGGAGCGTTGCTCGATCGCGATGGTGGGGGGGATGCCTTCGATTTCTTCGATGTCGGGTTTTTTCAGTTGATCGAGGAACTGTCGTGCGTACGCGGAGAGCGATTCCATGTACTTGCGCTGTCCCTCAGCGAAGATCGTGTCGAACGCGAGCGAGGACTTTCCTGATCCCGATAATCCCGTGATGATGACCAGTTGATCGCGCGGGATGTCGATGTCGAGGGACTTGAGGTTGTGTTCTTTGGCGCCTCGGATGCGGATGCACTTGTTTGGATCAACCAACGGCTTTACAGCGGCGACTTTGGCGCGTTTCTTGACGACCTTTTTCTTGGTCGTTTTTTTCGATGTCTTGGATGACTTGGGGGCTGGGCTCACGGGGTTGGCACCGCGGATGGTTGGCTGTTGGTTTGATCGTTCATCTGGATGCGTTCTTGGGTGCGTTTCTCGCTGAGGTGTTTTTGGAACATGAAGAATCCGAGGAGGATGAATCCGATCGCTAGACCGGTGCAGTAGGACCCCAGTTTGGAGCGGAAACTACTCGGTGTTGAGTTGGGATGTTGGGGGTGTGCCATAGACATAGACTGTATCCCGATACCCGATCAAAACCCACCCCAATATTGTGTGAATCGTCGTTCTTGTCCATTGGATGGGGGGATTATGGGGTGGGGAAACTCTATTCCACAGTCTTGTGGTCTTGTGTCTGGAATGTCGTACTCTCTTGGTAGTTCAGTGGATACCATTGCTCCCTCGGGCACGGAGCGCCCCAACCACTTCTTCCCATCATGCCAAGGTCGGCACGGGACAAGGCAGACGCTCCACACATATGCATACACGATTCAACATCAACCGTTTGAGTAACCACAGCCGCGCCCGCGCGATGGGTGTGCTCGATGGCGCCGCGTGGTTGGTTGGGTTGACGCTCGTCGTCACCAGCGCGATCTGGACGAAGCAGACCGGAGCGCTCCCCGCGCTCGTCGGCGTGGATCACTCGGCTTCGATGGTCGAGCAAGCGAAGATCAAGGCACCTGCTCCGGTCGAGATCGAGTTGATCCCGGCCGTGGTCGAAGTCGCTGAAGAAGCAACTGTTGAAGTTCCAGTGGTTTCTGAACCTGAACCAGAACCTGCAATCGATCCGTCGTACCGCTGGTTTGATGGCAAGCTCGTGCGTCCCGCTCGCGTCATCTACATGACCGTGACGGGGTACTCCCCCGACGCACGCTCCTGCGGCGAGTTTGCCGATGGCAAGACCGCGACGATGAAATCCGTCTGGACCAACGGCATGAAACTGGTCGCCGCGGATCCACGCGTGCTTCCATACTGGTCGATGGTTTCGATCCCGGGATACGCGAACACCGAGATCGTGCCTGTGCTCGACTGCGGTGGAGCGATCAAGGGCAACCGTCTGGACTTGCTGTACCCGACGCACAAGATCGCTCTTCAGTGGGGCGTTCGTCAGGTGCCTGTGACGGTATGGGAATATGTCGAATCAGAATGATTTGACTCGGTAGCGGTCGGATTCTTCCGACGAATCAGAATCCCTCGCAATCAAATCCACACACCCGAAGATGGCCCCCCTAGAGTGGGTTCATATGATGTTTTCGCTCAATACCAACTCAATCGCCAGCGTCCTCAAACGGAGAGGCGCTCGTGCGATGTCGCCTTCGGATCTCCCAAAGTACACGATGGATCAGTTCGGTCTGCGCGCGATCAACTTCTCCACCGATCAGCTCGCGGGGCTAACTCCAAAGGATCTGGAACTCATCCGAGATTCGGGAGATCGGATCGGGTGTTCGTGTTTGCTGCTGAGTCAATCATCGCCGCTCCCGCTCGGAGAGGTGAAGGGAGACAAGGCGATCGAAGGTGTGGAACGGATGCAGCGGGTTGTCAAAGCCGCGTCATTGATGGGGTGCAACGCGGTGTCGCTCTCGATTCAATCGAAGGACACGGACGAAGCGTTCGAGCAAGCGATTGACAGCATGAAAAGCATCTTGCAGACCGCGGATCGTGCGGAGATCAATGTGCTTATTGCTCCTGCTCCTGGTTTGACAGAAGACCCCGAACGATTGACTGATTTGCTCAAAGGCATCGGCGGATTCCGGATCGGGACGATGCCCGACTTTGAGACCGCGGCGAAGACCGGCGATCCGGTCGGGTATCTCAAGAAGCTGACGCCGTATGCGTCGGTCGTGAATGCTTCGACGCTTGGGTTTACGATCCCCGAGTCGGAATCATCAGATGCGAAAGATGCTCCCAATGATGAAGCTTCGGGGTTGAGCGGTCTCGATGCGCTCGCTGCGGAGCTTGAGGGGATGATGCTTGAGGACGATCCGGTCGCGGTGCACGAGGGCTACGACCTGCAGGCGCTCGTCGGCGCGATCGCGGCTGTGGGCTTTGATGGGACGATTTCGATCGATTACAAGGGCGAAGGCGACGAATCCCTAGGCGTTATCCACTCGAAAGAAGCGATTGAAGAGGCGCTTGCTGCACTCAAGGAGTGAGTCTGCTATGGTATAGTCGGAAGCAGCGAATCTGATACCGACACTGAATCCGAGAATGACAACGATTGATGAGAGGTCCCCCAGTGAGCACGAATACGAGTTCAGCCACCAAGACACTCACTGCCAAACGCCAGATCACCACGCAAGGGAACAAGACCCCCGTGCCATCCAACCGCCCAATCATCATCACCATCGACGGCCCCGCCGGGACCGGAAAATCCACCGTTGCGCGGATGCTCGCGGCCCAGCTGGGTCTGGACTTCCTCGACACCGGCGCGATGTACCGTGCCGCAGCAGCGATCATGATCGACAAGGGATTCGAGAAAGATGAAGTGGGCGAGCTTGTGAGCGCGGTCATCGGTGCGGACCTGCACTTTGACTGGTCGCAGGATCCCCCGACGATCCTTGCGTGGGACACACCGATCGATCACCGGATCCGTTCGTCGGAAGTGACGGACTTGGTCTCGTTTGTCGCGACGCTTTCTGAGCTTCGTCAGCACATGGTCCGCAAGCAGCGGATTATCTTCGCGCAGCACCCGCATCTGGTGACCGAGGGACGGGATCAGGGATCGGTCGTGTTCCCGGATGCCGCGATCAAGTTCTATCTGGATGCTGATCCGGAGATCCGCGCTCAGCGTCGGATTGATCAGCTCGGGATTGATCCAACGAGGATGACGCTCGAGGATATGTGTGCGCGAATCGTCGAGCGGGACCGGATCGATTCGACCCGCAACGATGGGCCGCTGGTGTGTCCCGACGACGCGATCCGTGTTGATACATCAGGTCTTGAGATCGAGGAAGTCGTGGACCTGATGGCGAAGCACACCTTGGCGCGTGTGAAGGACCTTCCCGAGCACGATTAACATCATGTTGGCCAAGTTCCGATCCAAACATCCCGGTTCTTCTGTGCTGCATGTTGCGTTTTTCAACTGCTGCAGGATGATCGTGCACGCGATCTTTATCGTGATCTACCGTCGTCGTCGAGAGGGGCTGGAGAATGTTCCCCGCACCGGGGGCGTGCTGTTGGTTGCCAATCACCAGTCGTTCTTTGATCCTCCTTTGATTGGTGGGGCGCTGACGACGCGTGATACGGATTTTTTGGCGCGGGGTGGGTTGTTCAAGTTCAAGCCGTTTGCTTGGTTGATCTCAACGCTCAACGCGACCCCGATCAAGCAAGGTGCGGGGGACACCGGCGCGATGAAAGAGGTCATCAAACGGCTCAACGAGCACAAAGCGGTCATCGTGTTCCCGGAAGGGTCACGGAGCGATGACGGCAAGGTGCAGCCGTTTGAGCGTGGGATTTCGGTGCTGCTGAAACGCGCCAAATGCGTAGTGGTCCCGGTCGGGATCGCGGGGGTCTATGAGGTTTGGCCTCGGCACAAATCATGCCCGAGGTTGTTCACGCGTCCGGTTGCGATTGTCTACGGCGAGCCAATCGATACCGAGGTGCTGCTCGAAAACGGGGCAGACCAAGCGATCCAAGAGATCCAGCAGCGCGTTGAAGCACTCGTCGCGCGAGCGGAAGAGCTTCGACGCTGATTCAATACTGAGTGGGTCGGATCACCGGAGCGGATTTCACTCTTTGCGGAGTGATTGCGGGTCTTGTGGTGGGGTCGTGCCGGGTTCGGTCTCGGCTGGTTTGGGGGGATTGACCGGTACCAGCAGGGAACGGCGTGGCTCGAGTCCGGATCTGCGATTCACGACCTGCTCTCGTGGATCATTCGCAGGCACCATCGTGATCGAATCTTCAGGGCCTTCCGCACGCGAAACGACATCAGATTCGTCAACCGACGCGAGGAGGTCGGTGAGGAGTTGGTCTTCTTCGGTCGTGAAACCGGCTTGGATTCCGAGTTCGCCGTACAACTCGTAGAGGGCGCCGACGACGCGGGAGTAGGAGAGTCCGAGCCCTCGATTTGTTGATCCTGGGGTTGGTTCGGTCGCGAGGAACTCGACGAGCGATGGGAGGTCGGCGGGGACATTGGAATGGGTGAATGTGCGTCGTGCGCGATCATCGCGGTAGTACATCCGGATCGGATCGCCCTTGGTATCTGAAGCAAGCATCAAACGGTCCGACCACGCGCTTGCGAGCATCGGGGTCTTGACGAACTGATCCGCACCAAAGAGCACGATGCGTGGTTCGCGGTGCTGGGTGATGTAGATCAGCGGCTCGCCAAACGGCACGATGTCGAGGAAGAACTTGCCGGCGATGAGATTTCGAGACACGCCCCGAACAGGATCAGACGGGAGCTGGATCCGGGAGAGGACATCGAGCTGCTCTTCAAAGGCTCTAGATCCGCTCGCGGCTCGTCCCTGCGATCCCAGCGACCGCGCGAGCTGACGCTTGCGTGCGTTGACCGCGCGGGTCATCAGGCCTTCGTACGCTTCGATGCGGATGTTGAGTTTGTCTGATTCGAGCAGCTTGCGGAGGACCTGATCGGGGACCATCGAGTCCTCGATCCGAGCGAGCAGTCCGATCGCGTCGGTCTGCAGGTTTGCGGGGCCGTTCTCCGCGATGTTGACCAAGGCGGGCACGCTCTTTGGATCGCGTAATCCCGCACCGGCACGCAATGCGGCGAGTCGTGGGGCGGCTTCGGGGAAGTCGTACAGCTTGCGGAGTTCGGGGAGTGCACGCTCTCCGAGCGCTTGGAGACACCAGGACATATCGCTCGCAAGGTACGGCTCGGTCTCGACGGCTTTGGCGTACCTCTGCGCGTAGACCTCTGGGTACGACTGATCGATCGTCATGTGCGAGACAAGCTCAAGGAAGTTGTTGCGTTGGTCTGCGTAGCGTTTGGGGATGCTGACAAGGATCATCGATTCGTCGACACCGCGTGCGGCTGGGCCGTGGTCTTTGATTTCTGCCGGGAACGCGGAGTTGATCGCGCTGACCATCTGTCGCACGCGTTGGTGGGATGGGTTGTCGAGGATGATCTGGATTTCAGTGGTGGCGGTGACATACCCGCCGTCGAGGATGCGTCCGATGTTCTGGGAGACGCCTCGGGTTTCGACACCGGGTTCAGCGAAGGGGTTGAGGAACAGCGGGCCCTTGCCCTTTGCGATGACATGCGCTTGCTTGTCGTTGAAGGAGGATGGTGGACCGATGCGGAGTTCGGTGGTCCAGAGTTTGCCGCCTTCTAAGCTGGTTGCGTTGATCGCGCGGACATAGACATCGAAGCTGTCTCCAGGGCTCGATCCCGGAGGCACTGCGGCTTGGACGATCACCGCGGCGGTGTTGGGGTCTTGGAGGAGCTGGCGAGGGCTCATGGAGTAGAGCGGGGAGTTGGGGTCGTCGTTGGCGACGGTGACGCCGCTGAGTCCCATCATGCGTTCGAGGTGGGCGGCGTACTGCTCGGGCATGGTCAACCCGCCGGTGCCTTCAAGACCGACGACAAACCCGATCCCGGAGACAAGGGTGGGGGTGTTCCCGATGATGCGGGCTTCGGCGCCGATGGTGCCTCGGAGCTGGGAGGGAAGATCACGGACCACTGTGGGGGTCGTGATGCGTGCTTTGGGGACGGGTTTCTTTTTCTTGAGTAATCGGCAGCCGGGCATGGTCGTGGTTGACACGAGCAGCAGCATCAGTAGGCACAGCGACATGGTGCGTGCGGTGGAGAAAAAAGGTCTCATTGAGTGGTGCATTCTTTGGCTCAACGGGTGGTCCCTTGCGTTCGCTAGTGCATTGCGCCGTGAAGACTTGGGATAGTCTTGGCGATGCGGGTTGGGGCCGATTTGTGATCGGCGCGTGTTCATCCCTGAGCACCTATACGCACCCGGGATGGGAGTGTATGCACCCGGTCGAAATTGAACGACGATCGTCCGGGGCAACATTTTGGGATGGATCGACGCACCGGTTGTGGAAAACTGTTTGCGTCGGTCGAATCCGGAGATTTGCAAGTTCGGGAACTGTACGAGAACTGGAAATCGGGCTTCCTGCGTGATTTGGCAAGGTAAACAGTTGATCATCAATATCTTCGTGATTCAGAACCGGGATTTGTAGGGAAAATTCGGGCAACTCGCGGTCCCGGATGACCCGGAGAGAAACCACTAAAATGCCAAAATATCCAATCTGGGGGTTCCACAACACCTTGTGTGTTGCTATGATCCAGGCCCAGCCAAACCGATATATTGGGGTTGGGCAGGAATTACTAAAGATTTCCATCGTGGGAAGTCGAGCACTGGAGAGGACTTGGAATCAACCGACAAGATATCCACAGGCGTCAAAGCCGTGCGAGTTTTGAAGGGGATCCGGGTTCACGACAGTTTCGAGTGACCGCAGACGAAAGTTTGGAAAATGTTTAGTGTTTGTTTATCGAGCCGGTAGATCCTTGGATCTGCGTCGTGTTTGATGAACGCCTAGGAGTCGATTGCGTCCCGGTGGGCAAACCAGGGACTGGATCGGCTCGACGAAGTGAGGCGTCCCCGTGTGTTCGGGACTCCACAATGCAATGACCGCAACTCAGCGGCTTGGGTATCGCCCCAGCCGAGGGGGTACTTGTCGGTTCGTTGATTGGTTCGTGAGCCCTTGGATGGTGTGTGGACACTCCATCGCTGGGTCAAGTTCGGAGGCCGGGGACATTGGAAGTCCCCATCGGTGCTGGATCAGTTCAGCATCGGATTGAGAGAGACGGAGCAGTTCAGTATGCCAGTTCTATGTGACACCCAAATCGAAAAACTCGTGGACATCAAGCCGTTCGAGAAAGCCATCAAGCGCGAAGGCACCATCTCCTACGGCGTTTCGTCCTACGGATACGATGTGCGAGTCGGCACCGAGTTCAAAATCTTCACCCCGACCCCGCCGACCGGTGGGCTCGCGGTCGTCGATCCCAAGAACTTCACCGATGACTTCATGGTGACGGTCGATACCGCGGTCCAAGGGACCGACCATGTGATCATCCCCCCCAACAGCTTCGCGCTGTGTGAGACGGTGGAATGGTTCGACATCCCACGCGACATCCTTGTGCTGTGTGTTGGCAAATCGACTTACGCGCGTTGCGGGTTGATCGTGAATGTAACGCCGCTGGAACCAGAATGGCGCGGCAAGGTGACGCTCGAAATCTCCAACACCACCCCGCTCCCAGCGAAGGTCTACGCGAACGAGGGGATCGCGCAGTTCATCTTCCTGAAGGGCGATGAGGTGTGTGCGCAGAGCTATGCGGATAAGGCCGGGAAGTATCAGGATCAGGGTGGGTTGACACTGCCGCGAGTTGATTAGCGGTGTTTCCAGGAAAGGGAATTTTACAATGGCTAAGCAGGATCATCCATTTTATCCGGATCGGGACCATCACTCAGATCACGAACTGTTTCTTGAGGGAATCGCAGGGCGATTCAAAGTACGACTTACGTTTTTTAGTAAAGAAGACAACGGGAATCTTGTTCGACTATGCGCACCAATGGATTTTGGGCCAAGCCGTCGTACTGCAGATGGACACAACCGTTATCACTTTTGGGATTATGAGAGCGATAAGAAAACACACACACTTTCACTTCTTGCCAACCAAATTGAGAACATTGAATTGTTGAGTGAAAATTTCGAACCTGCTGAGTTTGTAACTTGGCCAGTTATTTCTTGGTATACGTCTCGTGACTGGGCAGCGTATTCATAATTTAGATCAGTTTAAACGACAATTAATTCATAGTAGGATTCACATGAAAATTACCCGCAGATTTACCACGGAAGGTACAGACCCGTTCGCCACTTCACAGTGGACCACACGATCGAGTCGGATCACGAACCCGGACGGTTCGGTTGTCTTTGAAATGCCAGATGCTGAGGTCCCGGTTGGGTTCTCGCAGCTTGCGACCGACATCATGGTGTCGAAGTATTTCCGCAAAGCGGGTGTGCCTCAGATGACCGAGAAGTTTGGGTTGCCTGGTCAGTCCGAGACGGTCAAGAACGACGATGGTTCGGTCAAGAAGGGGCCGGAGCGTTCGGCGCGTCAGGTGATCCACCGTCTTGCGGGATGCTGGAAGCACTGGGGCGAGAAGCACGACTACTTTGACACCGCTGCCGACGCGACCGCGTTCTATGACGAGCTGGTGTACATGCTGGTCCACCAGATGTGCGCGCCCAACTCTCCGCAGTGGTTCAACACCGGTCTGAACTTCGCGTATGGGATCTCGGGTCCGGCGCAGGGGCACTGGATCGTGAATCCTGAGTCGGGTGAGCCCGAGCTTGCGGATGATGCGTACACGCACCCGCAGCCGCACGCGTGCTTTATTCAGTCGGTGGGTGATTCGCTGGTGAATGAAGGCGGGATCATGGACCTCTGGCAGCGCGAGGCGCGTCTGTTCAAGTACGGATCGGGTACCGGCACGAACTTCTCGAACCTGCGTGCGGCCGATGAGCTGCTCTCCGGTGGTGGCAAGTCGTCGGGTCTGATGTCGTGGCTGAAGATCGGCGACCGGGCCGCGGGCGCGATCAAGAGCGGCGGGACGACGCGCCGTGCCGCCAAGATGGTGTGTCTTGATATGGACCACCCGGACATCGCGGAGTTCGTGAACTGGAAGGTCCGCGAAGAGATCAAGGTCGCGGCGATGGTCGAAGGACTCAAAGCGATCCAGAACGAGAAGACCTCGGCGCAGGACCCTGAGACTGTGGGCGAGACCGCCGCACGCCTTGGACTGAAGCTCGATTACGACTTCAACGGCGAAGCGTACGCGACGGTCGCGGGTCAGAACTCCAACAACTCGGTCCGCATCCCGGACGCGTTCTTTGATGCGGTCGATGCGGGTGGCGAGTGGGAAACCAAGTACCGCACGACCGGCGAGGTCGCGAAGACCCACGACGCTGGGAAGCTGTGGAACGATGTCGCGTACGCCGCATGGCGGTGTGCCGATCCGGGTGTGCAGTACGATACCACTATTAATGCATGGCACACCTGTCCAAACGCGGGACCGATCAACGCATCGAATCCATGCTCGGAGTACATGTTCCTCGATAACACCGCGTGCAACCTTGCGTCGCTCAATGTGCTCAAGTTCTACGACGCGAAGAACCGCGAGTTTGACATCGCTGGTTTCGAGCACGGCGTGGACCTGTGGACGATGGTCCTTGAGATATCGGTGCTGATGGCGGCGTTCCCTTCCAAGGAGATCGCGGAACTCAGCTACAAGTACCGCACGACGGGTCTGGGATACGCGAACCTCGGCGCGATGCTGATGCAAGCGGGGATTCCGTACGATTCAGAAGCGGGCACCGCGATCTGTGGTTGCTTGACGGCGATCCTGACGGGGCGCAGCTACCGCATGTCCGCGATGATGGCGGGCGAGCACGGCGCGTTCCCCGGATTTGAACCAGAGCGTGACAACATGCTCCGCGTGATCCGCAACCACCGTAGAGCGGCGATGGGTGTGTCGCGGGACAGCGGCGAATACGAAGACCTGCGGATCGCGCCGGTCCCGATCGACCACGATCTGATCCGCGACCACGGCGTGCCTCTGGGCAACGCGATGGATCTGCTCCACCACGCGACGACCGCGTGGGACGACGCGCTTGATCTTGGTGAGCTGTACGGATACCGCAACGCGCAAACGACCGTGATCGCGCCGACCGGCACGATCGGTCTGCTGATGGACTGTGATACGACCGGTGTTGAGCCGGACTTTGCGCTCGTCAAGTTCAAGAAACTCGCAGGGGGCGGGTACTTCAAGATCGCGAACGCTTCGATCGATCCCGCGCTTGAGTCGCTGGGGTACGACGAGGTTGAGCGTCGTGAGATGGTCCAGTACATCTTGGGCACACTGAACCTGCATGTTCCGATGCCATCGGATATCGAAGACAGCGTCGGGGTCTCGCTTGCTGCATGGCTCGCGGATCACGGGATGAACGAGGATGATCTGCAGGGCATCACCGATCAACTCCCGGGAGTGTTCGAGCTTGGGTTCGCGTTTAATGCGTGGGCTCTGAGCGAAGAAACACTCCAACGCATCGGTGCCAACCCTGAGCAAGCAAAGGCGGATCCGAGCTTCAACGCGCTGCGGTTCCTCGGACTCACCGGTCAGCAGGTCGCGCAGCTCAACGAGCTTGTCTGCGGCACGCAGACCATCGAGGGTGCGCCGCACCTCAAAGACGAGCACCTCGCGGTGTTCGATTGCGCAAGCACCTGTGGGAACATCGGGACGCGATTGATCTCCGCTGGTGGTCACATCCGCATGATGGCGGCGGCTCAGCCGTTCATCTCCGGTGCGATCTCTAAGACGATCAACCTGCCGCACGATGCGTCGCTTGAGGACATCAAGAGTTCGTACCGCTTGTCGTGGGAGCTTGGTTTGAAGGCCAACGCGTTGTACCGCGATGGGTGCAAGCTCAGCCAGCCGCTCAACTCCAAGAGCGACACCGAGACCGAGCTTGAGGATGACACCATTCTTGATGAACTCGATCACTCGTTGGCACTCGACGAGGTCGCGACGGATGTCGCGGAGCTCGCTGGTGCGATCTCCGATGACAATGTCCGGATCGTGATCCAGAAGGAAGTCGAGATCGTGCACCGTCCGATGCGTCGTCGTCTGCCTGAGACACGCAACTCGCTGACGCACAAGTTTAATGTTGCTGGTCACGAGGGCTACCTCACGGTCGGCTGCTACGAGGATGGCATGCCGGGTGAGTTGTTCATCACGATGGCCAAGGAAGGCTCGACCATCGGCGGCTTGATGGATTCGCTCGGGACATCGACCTCGGTCGCGCTGCAATACGGCGTGCCCCTCGAATCGCTGGTCCGCAAGTTCACCCACCAACGCTTTGAACCAGCTGGCATGACCACCAACCGGGACATCCCGTTTGCCAAGTCGCTCGTCGATTACATCTTCCGCTGGCTCGGGATGGAGTTCATCGACGGGTACCGCGAAGCGAACATCCCTGCACGCTCGACTCCGGAGCCCAAAGCTCAAGCGGACAAGCCCGATCCGATCGTGCGACGCATGGCAGTCGACACGATCGAGTCCAAGCCGAGCAATAAGAAATCGTCGGAAAAGCCCATTCAGAAGAAGGTTGCTGAGTCGATGATGAAGGCGGAACTGACCGAGACCCGCGTGACCGCAAGTTCGAGCGATGGGACCCGGATTGATGCTCGCAGTGCGACGCTCTCGATGGCGCTTGATGCCGCGGGTGATGCGCCGCCTTGTGATGTGTGCGGGACGATCACGGTCCGCAGCGGGACCTGCTACAAGTGTCTCAACTGCGGTGCGTCGATGGGCTGTAGCTGATAGAGAAATGGGACGGTTCACCACTCGTGGCGGTCGGTACGGCATGTCGCGATTCAATGGGATGGTCAGCAATCGAATGGAATGAACGCTGCGGGATTCGGCCACGGAACGGTCGTTCCCGAACCCCGGCAGACGATCGGCTCGCAAGAGCCACGGAGCAGTCGAAGCCGGAGACAAGAGCTGACGACAGGATTGGCGGGCTGCCCGCCGCGAGTGGTGAACCGTTCCGTGTTCCGTTCAAAGACGGGACAGACAATCTACGCTGAGACTTCGCGAACCTGCCTCCAGCGAAGTCTCGGTATCCACCCCCGGGCGAGCCCACCACAGCCCGGGGGTCTTTTTGTATACGCATACATGGGTGCGTTCTGATCGGGTACATTTCTATGCATGGGTGATCCAACAAAATCTGGTATTCGGTATCACATCGCGATTGTGATTCTCGCGTTTTTCTTTGTCGGGACTGTTGTGCCCATCGTGCTGTATCAACAGGAGTGGTACAAAGATTGGTTGCGTGGATTGCCGATGGATGTGCGTATTCTGGTGCATCCAGCGATGCACATGGCGTTCGCGTTTGTGGGGTGGTTGACGATCCGGTGGATGGTCAAGGATCGGGAGCAGATCAGCATGGGTCTGGTGATGCCCCCGATGTGTGCGGCCAAAGCGTTTGCGATCGGGTTTGGGTGTTCGCTTGCATTGCTTGCGTTTGGGGTGTTCACTGAAGCCAACGAGATCAGGTACACGCTGGTGTATTCGACGCTGCTGCCTGGGGTGACCGAGGAGATTTTCTTCCGTGCGTTTGCGTTTGGGCTTTTGATGCAAGCGGCTCGGGTCAAGCTCTGGACCGCCGCCTTCACCACCGCGATCGTCTTCGGACTGGCGCATCTGGTTCGATCCGATGTCCGCGCGATGCCGATCGGGGAGATGATCAGTTGGCTCGCGATGCTCTCGGCGGGTGGGTTCTTCTTTGCATGGATCTACGCCCTCGCCCCGTGGAATCTCTGGGTGGTGATCGCACTTCATGCCGGGATGAATCTGTGGTGGGATATCTACTTCAATAAAGACATCCCGCCATTCAACGGCGGGGTGACCACGCTCGCTCGGATCATCCCGGTCGGGATCGCGGTGTATTTGGTGGTCTTCCGAGGGGTTCTCCGTCGACCCTCGGCTACTACCATCCCTTCGTGAAAAACACTCAAGCACAATCCGATACGACCACCTGGGCCTCGCTCCTCGCGGGATGGGTCCAGTTTGCCCAGACCGCTTTAGCTCTTCCTGATACCGATGACGGTGACCGCTGGCGGGACTCGATCGCTCCAGCGATCGGTCTTCACGCACTCGCGATGGCGCTCGCGGAACTCCACACGCTTGATCCTGAGGAGCGTCCGCTCGCGATGGACAAAGCGGAGATCGGGATCAAGGAGCACGCGACGGCGATCAACGCTGCGTGGGCCGCCGAACCGATGCCTGAATCGCTTGCGGAGTTGATTGAGGATGCGAAGGCGGCGTGGGAAGACTCGTTGTATGAGGGGGTCGTGTGGCGGTGCAAATCCGAGCGGTTTGTCACGCGTCATCCGGGAGAGATCGGGCTGGCGATGCGGGAAGCGGGGTTCATGGGGGAGATCTTCATCGCGGCGCCGGGGGTTGAGATGTTCAAGGATGCGCCGGTCGCGTGGTGCCGGGATCAATCGGGGGGGATGCCTGACGAGCAGGTCGTCGAGTTTGTCGATGGGTTTTTAGAGACCTGCACGGGGAAGACGGAGCAACCCGAGATTATGCGTCCGTTGCATCAGGTGTACCGGCAGATGGATTTCCTTGCCGGTGGACCGACGCATGATCTTGCGAGTCCGGTGACTGGAGAGCTGCCTTCGGGGCAGCCATTGCTTGTGCCTGTGGTGGTGGGGGGGGAGATCTGTTCGGTTTCGTTGCCTCCGAGGTCTGGGAAGCCGCTGGCTCCGCTCCCTGTAAAGTGGGCAAGTGTGCAAGCGGGTGAGTCGGAGGGGTAGACCTTTGCGAGGGCGGGTCTAGGATGAATTTCACTGTTTTAAGATACGGATCATCGTGCAGCACGCACGCGGAAAGGACACCGGACCATGGCAAGCAAACGAGCAAAGATTTCCATCATCGGCGCGGGCAATGTCGGCGCGACCTGCGCCCACTGGGCCGCCCAAAAAGAGCTTGGTGACATCGTTCTCCTCGATATCCCTCGCGCCGACGCGCCAGATCAGCACATGCCCAAAGGCAAGATGATCGATCTTGGTTGCTGTGCACCGATCGAAGGATTCGACGCGACTCTCACCGGCACCTTCGATTACAAGGACATCGCGGGTTCGGATGTGGTCATCGTCACCGCGGGTATCCCTCGCAAGCCGGGGATGAGCCGGGATGATCTGATCGAGACCAATGTCAAGATCGTCAAGTCGGTCTCCGAGCAGATCAAGGAGCATGCGCCAGACTCGATCGTCATCATCGTCTCCAATCCACTCGATGCGATGGTCTACACCGCATGGAAAGCGACCGGCTTCCCAACCAACCGCATCGTCGGCCAAGCGGGTGCACTCGACTGTGCTCGCTACCGTGCGTTCATCGCGTGGGAGCTCGGTGTCTCGGTCGAGGATGTCCAAGCAATGCTCCTCGGTGGTCACGGCGACGACATGGTCCCGTTCCCACGACTCACCTCGGTCCACGGCATCCCCGTCACCGACATGATGAGCCAGGACAAGATCGACGCGTGTGTTCAGCGTGCAAAGGTTGGCGGCGGCGAGATCGTCAAACTCATGGGCACCAGCGCCTTCTACGCACCTGCTCTGGGAACCATCCAGATGGCTGAAGCGATCATCAAGGACAAGAAGCGGATCATCCCCTCGGCGGCGTACCTCGACGGCCAGTTCGGTCACAAGGGACTGTTCGTGGGTGTTCCAGCACTGCTGGGCAAGGACGGCGTCGAGAAGATCGTCGAGTTCAAGCTCACTGATGAAGAACAAAAACTCTTCGATGAGTCCGCTTCACATGTCGCGGACCTGGTGAAGGTTGTGACCGACCGATTCCCAGAACTGGGTTAATAGTTACAATATACTGATTTAAAAAGGGCTCACAAGTTGTGAGCCCTTTTTTTAGTCCTGTGGTGGATTGCCAGGTCCGGGCGGGTCGCCGCGGGAATGTTCGTACAGGTCCCCGATCGCGTTGACATATTTTTTGCGTTGCTTGTCTTCGTGGGCAAGACGCATGTCCTCAGCGTCTTCGCCGAGGGAGGTCAGGAGTTGGTAACAGTAGGGGGCGGACCCGAGCCATCGTTTCCATCGCGAACTGAACATCCAGAACCCAATCGGGCAGATGACACCAGCGGCGATGTAGAACGGGACTGTCCGGATCGTCGCGGCGAGTGCAAGTGAACCGAGGGATGCGGCGAGGACCAACAGGCCGTAGACAAACTGGGCGCCTTCGCTCTTAATTTGTCGCTTGATTGCATTGCGTCGGTCGGCGGTTCGTTGGATATTGGCTTCAGGGTCATCACCCAGCAGCCAAGCTGAGCCGGGGTCGTCTGGATCGAACTCAAAGTCTGGCTCTGGCTCTCGCACTGGATTGAGTGCGGCACGGAGGAGTTCCGGATCGGTATCCGGCATCAACTCCCGTCGCTTCGGTTGGTCTCGTTCACTCATAAAAAAATCCCACTCACGAAAAGTTCAAAATAATCAGTATTCTACATTGAATGATCGGCCTGAGATCGCTCCGATCATTATTTTCATACATTCTTATATGTAATCGGGGTGTGCGGTCCCCGGCCTGTACCATTCTATTCGAAATTGCTGAACGCCGGTTTCATAGGTGTACTGCATTTCAGCCGTTCTCCTGACGGAGAAGGTCAGGTTTTTTGGCCCGATGGGGTATTGAACCATGCTTGGCTATACTTCGTAGCACGCGGATGGAATCGCCGTATCCTGATACAGATCGGGTTTATCAATCAAGATAAAGGAAAGAACGCATGTTTAGAGATCACCGAATCGTCCTTGCCGCCGTACTCTCGCTCAGCGGGATGGGGTCATTGGCAACTGCAGAAGAAATGACCACGACGACCAGTTCACTGTTCAGTATTGAAACTTCGATTGAACAGATCGCGGATCAGTTGACCGGGACTTGGATGACCGCCGATCCGATCGAGACCCAGCAAAGCGAAGACGGGAAGTCGGTTGATGTGTCCATGATGATGAGCATTGCCCCGGTCGCAATCGAGGGCATGGACAACACCATGTATGTCGAGAGTTCGCTCTCCAACTCGACCTGGGCGCCGTTCCGCCAATCGATCTTCCAACTCTACGAATACAAAGGCAAAGTCCGGTTGCGGACCTACACGATGGCGCTGAGCACCGAAGCACAAGGCGTGCTGAACGGGTTGACCGCCGCTCCATCGCAGTTTCCCGCCCTCAGTAAGGATCAACTGATCGCGACGCTCGATGTCGAGCTCAAAGCGGCTGGTGCTGGGTTCAGTGGTTCGACTCCATACCCATACCCGACCGGGGTCATGGGGGCTGTGGAAATGACGAGTTCGGTCGCGTTCGATGGAAAGACGCTGACTGTTGCGGATCGTGGGTACGACGCTGATGGAAACATTGTGTGGGGAGCGGATGAAGATTCGTCGTTTGTCTTTGAACAGGTCGAGCCGTACGCGGTTGCGACGGAGCGTGAGCGTGGGTTGGTGGTGATTGATTATCCTGCAACCTACTCAGAGATGGTCGTTCAAGACGGCGACGAGATGCATGTCCACTACTGGGGCTACCTCCCGGATGGCACCGTCTTTGATACAAGCTACAAGCGTGGTGCTCCGTTCGTGTTCATGTATCCACCGGGTGCTCGCGCCATCGACGGCTGGGGCATGGGTATGGACGGGCTCTCCAATGGTGCACGGCGCAAGCTGATCATCCCATCGGATATCGGGTACGGACCAGGCGGGAATCCGCGTGCAAACATCCCCGGCGATTCGACGCTGTACTTCAACATCAATCTCTCGCACTTGGATCGTCCAGAACCGGCTCCTGAAGCAGGTTCAGAAGCAACTTCAGAAGCGGGCGAAGCCTCGTCCACAGATGACGCTGCGGACGCCGACGAATAAGATGACGCATCAGGTTTCAGCGCCGACGGGTGGTGTTGTGAATCAGCCGTTTGGTCGTGAGGGTCATGCTTAAGCAACGCCACCAACTCTTTGTCACACTGTTCGCGTGCACCGACGGGGCATCCGCTGTGGGTGCTTGCGCGCTTGCGTGGCTGGTCCGCCGTGAGCGATACGGCGTCTTTGAGGAAGGTTCAGCGGGGTACCTTCAGGATTCGATGACGGCGTTTGTCGTGCCGATCTTTATTTTTACGATGTACTCGTTGGGGCTGTACCGCCCGCGCCGTGATCAAACACTGCTCAGCGAGGTTGCTCGCGTGGTGCAGGCATCGATCGTCGCGATGGTCGCGGTCATCGTACTGACCTGGCTGACCGGTGGGCACCGGATGCCGACGATGCAGACGGTTGGCCCGGTGCTTCCCGCGGAGTTCTTTACCGAACCATTCCGGTTCCAGATGCTGATGTTGTCGTTGTTCCTCCCGGTGATACTGAGTCTTCAGCGGCTCTGCGTGCGTCTTGTGCTTCGCGCTTTGCGCCGCCGCGGACGCAACACGCGGCATGTTGCGGTCCTCGGGATTGGTCGGCTCGGACAGATCACCGCTCGCACGCTCGAACGCAACGCGTGGACTGGTCTGCGTGTGTCCTACTTCATTAGCCATCACGAGCAAACAAACCGCGCGATCTGCATCGATAAAGAGATCAAAGGCGGGACGCGCGAGCTTGAACTGATCCTTGAGCGGTACCCGGTCGATGCGATCTACATCGCATTGCCAAACGCGATGTCGCCGCAACTTCCTCAGATTTTGCAGCGGCTCGAGCGGTTCGCGGTGGATGTGCGTTTGATCCCGGATGTTCGCCTGAAGTACCTCCCTCAGTCCATGGCGGTGTCCGAACTTGAGGGCATGCCGATCCTCAGCTATCGCGAGAGCCCGCTCTCAGGGATGGGGGGGATTCTGAAGAGGCTCATTGATATTCTCGGATCGATTGTTGGTTTGGTGGTGTTCTTCCCGGTGATGCTGGTTGCGGCGGCAATCATCAAGCTGAGTTCACCGGGGCCTGTGATTTTCCGTCAGTTGCGGGTTGGCCTCGGTGGCGAGGAGTTCTGGATCTACAAACTCCGCACGATGGCGGGGGGGTCAAACCTCGGCGACGCAGAGTGGACCCAGGAAGGCGATCCAAGGATCACCAAGATCGGGCTGTGGTTGCGCCGAACGAGTCTTGATGAGATCCCGCAGTTGTTCAATGTGCTGATCGGGGAGATGTCGCTGGTTGGACCGCGTCCTGAGCGTCCAGAACTGATCGACCGGTTCCGCGAGGACTGGCGTGGGTACATGATCCGCCAGCATGTGAAAGCTGGGATGACCGGCTGGGCGCAGGTCAACGGGCTGCGTGGGAATACGAGTCTTCGCAAGCGTCTCCAGTATGATCTGTTTTATATTCGGCACTGGTCGATTCTGTTTGATATGAGAATCTTGGTGATGACGATTGGGCGCGGATTCGTACACAAAAACGCCTATTAAAAACCGAACAAAGATGGATAGTTTGCAAATTTGTACCATTCGAACCCCCCCAAGGTTGCGAAGTTTCGGTGAAATCTGTATAAAGGTACCAAGGACATGAAAGGGCGTTCGTGTGGGACCCCTCTAACTAGCCGTGTCACCACTTGATCTTGTCGGTTTTCAGTTTTGCTCGGGAACATTCTGGGCCACAGTGCGAATAGATCGTCAAGGACAATGACACACCACGCGGATATGCGTGAAAGAAACACCCAAGATTGAACTGATCGGCATGAACGCCGAGTCCAGCAATCTGAGAACAACAAGACGGAGGTTGTCGTGGTAAGACAAGACAATAGACAACGCAAGGCATTTACCCTTATCGAACTTCTGGTGGTCATCGCGATCATCGCTCTGCTGATTGGCATCCTCCTTCCCGCTCTGGGACAGGCACGCCGCTCGGCACAGAATGTCGTGGCGCAGGCCAATGCTCGCTCACTCAACACGGGTGCCGCGAACTACGCCGGTGACTCAGACGATGCGATCTTCAGCTTCACATGGCGTGGCGGTGAGTCATATGTCAACCTGAAGAACGGTAAATTGAAAGAGGCACCGAATGATCAGACCGCTGCCGCGTGGCAGGTCCAGAACATTCTCCAGCGGGCAACCGGCCGGCTTACGGGGGAAGGTTCATTCATTGCACCTGCAGAGCGCCTCATGCACCGCCGCTATTCGCACCTTGTGCTGCTCGATTACCTGACCGACCGTCAGCCCGAGCCGATCGCCGCTTCTCCGTTCGACAAGAACCTGATCAACTGGCAAGAGAATCCACTCGAGTATCTCGAGCCCGGCAACTCGTTCCCGTATGGCAACGGTCAACCCGAAGAAGGTGGCTATGACGACGATGGCAGTTGGGGTTCAACAGCAATCAAGCAGTTGTGGCCGTTCGCTTCAACCTACCAAATGGTTCCAGCATCCTGGAACACGGATGGTATCAATGGAGCCACGACCTATATTCCCATCGATAGCACCCCGCACCTCTTCACATCGTCAGATGGGAGCGCACCGAAGCTTGGTCGCCGCAAGATGACACATGTCGCTCACCCATCGGGTAAGGTCATGATGTTCGAAGAGTTTGACCGCTTCTCAGATCCTGCCGGACTCTACTTCGCATACCCCGAAGCCAAGGCGAACCTCGCGTTCTTCGACGGCTCCGTGCGTCAAGAAGAAACTCAGGATGCGAACCCAGGCTGGAACCCAGCGACACCAAACGTGCCTTGGCTCCAAGATTATGTCCCGCTGGATACCTTCCCGCTTCCAAAGGGTGGGCTTGGCGATCAGACCACATACTGTCAGCGCTACCGCTGGACACGCAACGGTCTCCAGGGTATCGACTTCGGTGGTAAGGATGTTGGTACTCGCGGTCTCGATGCAATCACCGATCCTGACTGCGTCGAATAAGATACGACATCAATCGTGAATACGAAGACCCCATCTATCTGGTGGGGTCTTTTCTTGTGTTGAATACGCGGTTGGTTGACATACAAAAAACGCTCCGGCTTGGGGGCTCAGAGCGTTGGTTCGTGGAGACGAAGTCTTCTTTGGTAGTAGGCCCGTTGGGCCTGAGGGATCAAGGACCCATGCGCTTGTAGCGGCGGAGGCGTGCGAGGTTGGTTTCAATCTCTTGCTCCCAGTACACCACATCGATCGCGTTCTCGTAGCCGTCAACGATGGAGGGCATCTCCATCGACTCCGCTTGCATCATGATGCGTTTGTACATCCCGAGGTGCTTCTTCATGCTCTGCATTGATGCGCCTCTGTGAGAGATGCGGGTGGTGCTGCTGTAATCAATCATGTCGGAACTGAATGAGGTCAGGGTCGCGGTGAGGCGATTGCGGAGCACTTTGCATTTCTTGATGTCCCGGTCAGACAGGGTTTGTCCGATGTCTCCTGCTGAGTCCCATTTCTCGAAGCCATGCGCGGTTGCGAAGGATTCGAGGGATTTGGAGTCCATTTCAGTCACAATGCCGTATTTGGCGGCTTGTTCCGTTGTGAGGGTCAGGATGGTGTTGGGGCCGTCGATGGTCTCGTATCCTCGTGGGAGGTTGTCTGAGGAGTTGGTGAGGGTCCATTCGCCGTGATCGCGGAACGCGTAGACCTCGGCTTCTGAGAGCATCATCGCTTGGACCAAGAAACGGGAGTGCCCGTTGGCTTCGGCGGCTGAACCCAGTTTCGACGCCATGATCGAGGTCATCTTCTTATCGACTTCCGCTGAACCGGTGCTGTCGGTCGAATAGACGACCGCACCACCGAAATCGGCTCCTGGAGCCATGGAGATGGTTTCGCACCAGAATGCGGGCCAGATCGACGCGCTGATCGCGTGCTCGATGAGCATGTGGTAGGTCAGGTCGTCGGAATAGCGTTCCATGACCGCGACCATGTCCTGAGCGGCCCAGACTTCCCCGCCTGGGGAGTTGATCCGGAAGACAATGTCGGTGACCCCGTTCTCGATCGCCCACTCCAGGGAGCTCTTGACGGCGAGGGGGTAGATGTCCTGTCCGAAGGTCCCGGTCAGTGGGACCTCCATCAGCAGTTGGTAGCCCTCTCGTTTGAGCGATACTTTCTCTGCCTTGTCGTCTGAATCAGACTTTGGGATACTGAGTGTGGTTCTCGGGGCATCGGTGCTCGAAGCCGGAGTCGCGGTCAGCGGCGTACGCGAGACTGAGCGGACATCACGAGCGCTGAGGGTCAAGCGGGTGCTGATGCCGTGGACCTCGGTTTCGATGATCACCTCTCGGCGATTCTCGGAGATGACGGTGCCTTCGTAGACGGTTCCATCGCGGAGGATCACCTGATCACCGATCGCGGTGCCACCGATGCACGCAAGGGCAATCCCGGCGGCGAGCGCGAGTGTAGATGGCTTCAGGGTTCTTTTTTTGGTGTTCATATGTATGGTCCCAGTTGATATTTGGAGACAGGCCACGATGGGCAATGAATATATCTGTCGCAATAGTCTACCAAACAAGCGGCTGCGTGCCAAGAGGGAAGGGCAGAAGTCTACAGTTTGTTCGTGAATTTACACTATCAAGTCATCGTGGTCGGGGGCGGACACGCCGGTGTTGAAGCCGCGTGGGCTGCTGCAAATCGGCTGGGAACGCCCGGTTCTGTAGCATTGGTGTCGCTTGATACCTCGAAAATCGGGGTGATGAGCTGTAATCCAGCAATTGGGGGGCTCGCGAAGGGGCAGCTCGTCCGCGAGATCGATGCGATGGGGGGGCTGATGGGGCTGGTCGCGGACGCGACGGGGATCCAGTTCAAACTTCTGAACACTTCGAAGGGGGCCGCGGTTCATGGACCGCGATGCCAATCCGACAAGCACGCGTATGCGCGGACGGTCCAAGCGTTCATCAATGCTCGGCCTGAGATTGATGTCATCGAGGGGGGCGTTGAAGAGATCCTGACCGAGACCACCAGCGACGGCCAATCCGCACGAGGGGTGGTGATCCGCACTCCAGCGGGCGAGCGGATCGAGCTGAGCTCGCCATCGGTTGTGCTTACTACTGGCACCTTTATGCGTGCGATCATGCATCGCGGGACGGACACGACTGAGGGTGGTCGTGAGGGCGAGGACGCCGCGAATCCGATTTCTGAAGCGTTGTCGGGTCTTGGGTTTGAGCTTGGACGGCTCAAAACAGGGACACCACCAAGACTCAACCGTAACACGATCGATTGGGATGCGCTCCCAATCCAAGACGGCGATGAAGACCCGATGCCATTCTCTGAACTGTCGCGCGGGGGTTGGGAGATCGGGGAGGTGCGGTGCGACCGGTTCCCGCTGATCGAGCAGGTTTCGTGCCGGCAGACGAATACTGGTCCGGGATCGCATGATTCGATCCGCGCCAATCTTGATCGTGCGCCGATCTTTACGGGGCAGATCGGATCTGCAGGACCGAGGTATTGTCCGAGCATCGAGGACAAGGTGGTTCGGTTTGCGGAGCGTGATCAGCATGGCGTGTACCTTGAGCCGGAGTCGCACGAGTCGGACTGGGTGTATTGCAATGGGATCGCGACGAGCTTGCCCCGGGATGTGCAGGACACGATTGTGCATTCGATGCCGGGGTGTGAGAACGCTGAGATTCTGATGTATGGGTACGCGGTCGAGTACGACATGGTGCGGCCGCATCAGATGTATGTGACGGGGCAAACGCGCCGGGTTCCGGGGTTCTTTCTCGCGGGACAGATCAACGGCACCAGCGGGTACGAAGAAGCGGCGGCGCAGGGTTTGATCGCAGGGATCAACGCGGCGATCCACGCGCAGAATGCGGATTCACCGGAATCCAAAGCGGAGTCATTCTCATTCGGTCGATCGCAGGCGTACATCGGAGTGCTGATGGATGACCTTGTGACGAAGACTCCGCGCGAGCCATACCGGATGTTCACGAGCCGAGCGGAGTATCGCTTGCTGTTGCGTGCGGACAACGCGCCGGACCGACTGACCCCGCTTGCGATCGAGCTTGGTTTGCTGGATCATCACGAGCTGGGCTTGCAACGCAAGGCACACTTCGAGCGCCGTATGAACATCGTCGAGCAGGGACGCGCGTTGATGGACTCGACGGTCGATGGCGAGAAGAAGGTGTGCGATCGCGTGCTTGAGCCGGAGTATGGGATCGAGGATTTGATCCGTGCGATCGGGCCGGTGTTGGGTGAGTCGTTTGGAGAGATTGATCCAGCGATCTATCAGACACTCCATGCGCATCGTCGGTATGAGCCGTATGTCAAACGGCAGGTGATTGAGATCCGTCGGCACAGCGAGATGGAACACAAACCCATCCCGGAGTGGATCGAGTACGAACCGATGGGATCACTCCGGACCGAAGCACGCGCGGCACTCGGTAAATATCGTCCGACGACCTTTGGGCAGGCATCGCGCCTTGAGGGGATCACGCCTTCGGATTTGACGCTGCTGAGCGTGCTTGTGAAGCGGGCCCGCGCCGAACGCCGGGATTTGATCTGATTGGTCTTAGTGTCCCAGCATCCGGAGCTCATCGCGGAGAATCGCGGCGAGCTCGAAGTTCTCTGAGACGATCGCGGCTTCGAGCCGTTGACGGAGCTCGGCACGCTGGCTGACGGGGAGTTTGGGGACCAGGCTGTCACGCATCTCGCGGAGCATGTCCACTTCCCCGGCTTCCTTGAACTCTTCCTCTTGACCGGTCGCTTCGTAGTAGAGCTTGAGGGCTTCGATCCCCTCGTCGATCGCATGGATCGCGGCTTTGTTCTCTTCGTGCTTGACGGCGTGGCTCGCAAGCGCCCGCGCCCGCATCATCATGACATAGGGGCGGTGGCCTTCCATCGCGGTTTGGTCGTCCTCTTCGATCGCGTAGTCCCGGAAGAGATCGAGGACACGGAGGTTCCGTGAGGTGTCCCGTGCGACGCTCTCAAAGTCCTCAAGGACCAAGAGGGCAATGTAACGGTGATAGTACTGCTGGGCCTCCTCGCGGAGCTGACGGCACTCATCGGGGGTCAAGAACCGCTCATGCTCGGTTTCTTCGCTGTCAGAGAGCTCGAATGGTGAGATTTCGTCGGATTCGGGGTCCAGTTCGGGTTCCAGATCCGAATCGGAAGCGGCTCCTTGACCCAGCATTTTGGTCAATCGGGCTTCGTGGTACTCGAGATAGGAGTCGGTTTCGTGGGGGCGCGCACCGTCGGGGCGTCCATCGAGCTTCATTTGGAGCATCCCGAGGTCCAATCGGACCTGAATTCGGGGTTCGTGGTCTTTGCCTTCGATGAGCCGAACGGAGATTTGTCCTGGGACAAAGGGCCATTCTTCAAGGAGTTTGGAGATATCTCGTTGCACACATAATCCTGACTTCGAAAGAGGCGAATTGGAGAGTATGGTCTCATTATCGGGGGATGCCAATAAAAATCTGGAAAGACCGATCACATTTGCAAATTACTCGATAATCGGCTCAAGCGGTGCAATCAGACGGTATTTGGGATCAGATAATTTGATAGAAAATGCCCGAGTTCAGGGGAAAACACTTTTACCCGATGGAACAGATCGTGTACGATGACGAACAGTGAGGTGAGTGAGAGTTCATCTCGTTTCCGGCGGCACTCGCCGCGGAAAGGATGGGTAGGAAAGTGAGTACAAAAATGCGTTCGTCCAATTCTGGCGTGAAGTCACCGCTGCAGGTATACCTGCACGATATCAACCGCCACCCCCTGCTGACAGCGGAACAAGAGAAAGAACTCGGATGGAAAATCATCAACGAGCAATGTCCAGTTGCGCGTGAAACGATGATCCGTTCGAACCTTCGTCTCGTTGTTTCGATCGCCAAAAACTACAACAACCGCGGATTGCCGCTCAACGATCTTGTCGAAGAGGGCAATATCGGTCTGATGCGTGCCGTCGAAGGGTTTGACCCAGCGCAGGGCGCTCGGTTCAGCACCTACGCGAGTTGGTGGATCAAGCAAGGCATCAAGCGTGCGTTGATCAATGCCAATCAGCCGATCCATATCCCGGCATACATGGTTGAGCTGATCGCGAAGTGGAAGATGCATGCCCGCCGAATTCAGTCCGAAACGGGTCATGAACCAAGCATCGAAGAGCTCGCTGCAGCGATGGATCTTCCTGTCAAGAAGATCCTCATCATCAAGCGTGCGGTCAAAGCGTTCAGCGCTCCAAACCAATCTCCCGCCGGCAGTGACGGCGAATCGGTTGGGCTGGGTGAGTTGGTCGCGGATTACCGGAACACCACTGCTGAAGAGCAAACCCTCGAAGCGGAAGAACTCGGTATTCTTCGTCAGTTGATGGAAACCATCGACGAGCGTGAAGCACAGATTCTTCGTTTGCGGTTCGGTCTTGATGGTGCTGAGCCGTTGACACTCAAAGAGATCGCGGCGGATGTCGGGATCTCCCGCGAGCGTGTGCGTCAGATCATCGAGGAGTCGCTGTCGCGTCTCCACGAGCGGATCAGCGACGACAAGCCGAGCCAGTTCTACCGTCGTGATGACGCGTTCGAGAATCTGGATAAGCCAGAACCAAGCGAAGATCGCCGGTTCATCGGTGACGCTCAATCAGCGACCGCTGCTGGCTAAGCCCGGTCAGACCATTTCATAAGAGACAATCACAGGCCAATCCATCACGGATTGGCCTGTTTCTTTTGTGTGACTGGTTTCTCGGCTACGATTGAACCCGATTTCCCAGATGCCGCACCGCTTGGAATAGTCAACGGTATTGGGGGGTTGTTGAGAGTCCCGAGAGCGGGGCAGGAACATGCACGAACGGAGATCAGATTTGTCCAGCGAAACTTCAACACCAGTCCACAAGCTTGTCATCATCGGTTCGGGTCCTTCAGGGTGGACCGCCGCGATTTATGCCGCTCGTGCGAATCTTGATCCTGTTGTGTATGTCGGGGTTGCCAAGCAAGACCCCGGTCCGGTCCTCCCCGGTGGCCAGCTTATGCTTACGACCGATGTTGAGAACTACCCAGGATTCCCCGAAGGCATCGCGGGTCCTGAGATGATGATGAAGTTCGAAGAACAAGCCCGCCGATTCGGGACTCAGGTGGTCGGTGAGGACATCACCAAGTGCGAGTTCTCAAGCGATGGGACCCCACACACCCTGCACACCTCTGGCGGCGGAACGATCCAAGCCAACGCGGTGATCATCTCGACCGGTGCAACAGCAAACTGGATCGGGCTCGATTCAGAGATGATGCTCGCGCAGAACGGCGGGGGCGTGAGCGCGTGTGCGGTGTGCGATGGTGCACTCCCGATGTTCCGCGACCAGCATGTCGCGGTTGTGGGTGGTGGGGATTCAGCGATGGAGGAAGCGACCTTCCTGACCAAGTTCGCGTCCAAGGTCTCGGTGATTCATCGTCGGGATGAGCTTCGGGCCAGCAAGGTGATGCAGGAGCGGTTCCTTGCCAAACCAAACGCTGAGGTGCTTTGGAACAAGGGCGTGATCGATTGCTTGTCCACCCCGGATCAGTACGGCAACGAGAAAATCTATGCGGTCAAACTCAAAGACACCGTCACCGGTGAAGAATCCGAACTGACAATCAAGGGGTTGTTTGTCGCGATCGGGCACCGTCCCGCGACCAAGTTCCTGCAGGACACGGCTCTGGCGTTTGACGATGCGGGGTACATTGAGCTGAAAGATCGTTCGAGCAAGACCAACATCGAGGGTGTCTTTGCGGCGGGCGATGTTGCGGATTCGACCTATCGCCAAGCGATCACCGCGGCGGGGATGGGGTGTGCCGCGGCGCTCGATGCAGAGCACTGGCTCGCGTCCAAAGACCTGATCTAATCGATCCGAATAGGATCAATCAATGACAAAGAAAGAGGGCACCCGTTTGGGATGCCCTCTTCTATAAGATCATGTCGTGAGATGGGGGTCTCAGTTTTCTTCGTATTCTGCGAGCCGAGCTTCGAGTTCAGCGACGGCGTTCTTGCCGCCTTGCTCGTCGTCGAGCTTCGCGAGTTCGATTGCTTTCTTCTGCCACTTGATTGCCGACACGGTGTCGCCGGTCTTGTGCATACCGAGTGCGTAGGTGTCGATGACGCCCCAGTCTTTCCACTCGGTCAGGGTGCATGCGATCGCGGCGGCTTTGAGCGCGGTCTGGTAGTCCTTCATTCCGATTTCTTCGGCTTTGGAGTTGAGGAGCATCCATGCGACGGCGTT
Source organism: uncultured Phycisphaerales bacterium (assembly GCA_963976955.1). Classification (GTDB taxonomy): domain Bacteria; phylum Planctomycetota; class Phycisphaerae; order Phycisphaerales; family UBA1924; genus UBA1924. The sequence continues at coordinate 987,713 of CAXBMD010000001.1, forward strand.
TAGCCCACCTGAATCCTCGGCGAAGTGGTCGTCGATCAGGATGTTCCCGATCTTGCGTGCGGTCTCGATGTCTTCCCCGCTTTGGAGGGACTGGGCCATGGTCTGGAATCCAGCCATGAGGACCTGGTTGCTCCAAGCGTCTGCACCTGCGGCGGCGCTGTCGAACTCACCGGATACCACAGATTGCAGTGGTTCGTCGATCTGCATCGGGTGACCGATCCACGCGATTTTGGAGCTGGCGTCCACGATGAACGCGGCGGGGATCCCGCCTTGTCCGGCGGCGGTCATCCAGTTGTCAGCCATGGAGCTACCGTCTTCGATCGCGACGGTGTAGCTCATGCGATCGCCTTGTTTTTCGACGAACGCTTCGACCATGTCCATGCGTTCTTGTCCTTGCTCGCGCTCCCAGACATTGACTCCGATGAAGCGGACATCATCGCCGTAGTCGGCTTGGGTTTCTGAGAGGTGGGGGAAGGCGGCGATGCAGGGGCCGCACCATGTTGCCCAGAACTCGACGACATAGACTTGACCTTTTTCGAAGGAATCGACGGAGTCGCCTTTGATGAACTTGGCGATGGTCAGCTCAGGTGCGGACGATCCGACCCAGAGTTCAGGCTTCTGAAGATCGGGGAGGATGTCTTCAAGGGTTTCTTTGTGGGCTGCTTTGGTATCTGGATTAGACAGAGTATTCATCGCGAGTGCCGAGGTTGGAAGTCCTGAGAGGACGGCGAGCCCGCCCAGCGTGGCGATCAGTGTGGCTGTGTATTTCATGGAAGCTCCGTATGTGATCCGCTGTGGCCATATCGACGCCGGTTGGAGAGGATCTGAGTGTTGATTGTGATTCTATCTACCGATTGTACCAACTTGGGAATCGGCGAGTTGCTTCCCAAAATACAGATTCTGGATGTAAATGGGTATTATTTGGGCAAATCCGCTTCGCCGATGAGCCTGAATCCCTTGTTGCGGAGGATTTGTCCCGCGAGGGTCTGGTCATCCACAGCGATCGCGATGGTGGGGGCCCCCCCGGTATCGAGCATCAGGGCGTAGGCGAACGCGATGTTCATCTCGACACCGAGGAGGTAGAGACAAAGCTTGGAGAGCGTATGGCCTTGGGAGAGTTCCACAACGAGCACCTCGTGCTCAGCGAATGCGAGGCCGTCGTCTTTGAGGATTCGACGCGCGACATGCGCATGGTTGGTGATCAACCGTACCACGGCATGATCTGATGCTTCATGGACGGAAACGGCACAGATCTGGCACTGGGATGCTTCGTCGAAGTTTTCGACGAGATCGAGCATTTTCCCGACTTTGTTGGGTAGGAACACACTGAACTGGACCATGGTCGGCGGAGAAAAACAAGAGGTCGTCTCGAGTGGGCATCCTGCTTCGCTCATGTGATCTGATCTCCGGTTCAGGTGACTCTAGGAAAGATAGATTGAACCATACCAACAGCGCTTTCGCAACCCAAGAGATCGAAAGTGGACAAAGAAATGAAGTTTCAGTGCGAAAAACCGGGATAAGCCGCGGAAATGTGCAGGTCGATTATGCGGAGAAGCTTGAACCACAGCCGCAGCTGCTGGTCGCGTTCGGGTTGTTGAACACGAACCCGCGTCCCATGATCTCGTCCTTGAAGTCGACGGTGACGCCGCTCAGGTAGAGGAGACTCTTTGGATCAACGATGACCTTGATTCCGTGCTGCTCGAAGAGCTCGTCGGAGTCCTTCTGGGTTTCGGTGAGGTCGAGGAGGTAGCTGAATCCTGAGCAGCCGCCGCCTTTGACACCGACGCGGAGACGGACCTTCTCTGGGTCGAGCTCTTGCTTCTCGATGATGCCACGGATTTCGTTTGCGGCCAGTTCGGAGATGATGACCGAGTCTTGTGCGGTGGGTGTTTCAGTGGACATGTTGACCTCTATTCCTTATCTGTGACGCGTAATGGTCTACAGGAGTATCTACGGATTCTATCGGTATCCGGTTCGCTGATCTTGAGTGTGGATCAGCTGTTGTGCTTGGACTTGTAGTCCGAGATTGCGGCTTTGATCGCGTCCTCAGCAAGAACCGAGCAGTGGATCTTGACCGGTGGGAGGCTCAGCTCTTCAACGATCGCGGTGTTCTTGATTTCCATACCCTCGTCGAGGGACTTGCCTTTGAGCCATTCGGTCGCGAGCGATGAGCTTGCGATTGCCGACCCACATCCGAAGCACTTGAACTTCGCGTCTTCGATGACTCCGGTGGAGTCGTTGACTTTGATCTGGAGTTGCATGACATCGCCGCACTCTGGAGCGCCGACGAGTCCTACCCCGATCTCTGCGGATTCTTTGATTTCTTTTTGGGTACCGAAGGTCCCAACATTGCGTGGGTTTTCGTAGTGGTCGATTACTTTTTCGCCGTATGCCATGGTGTACACCTCTCAGGTGGTTGTGTTCTATCTGATCAACCCAGTGGTGGGGTGGTCTATTCCATATCTCAGTCCTTGTGGACTGACAATGCCATTCTCAGCCACGGGGGGCTGACGATGCTTCACTCAGCCCCGGAGGGGGCTGAGAATACTAGTGCGCTGCCCATTCGATCTTGGAGATGTCGATCCCCTCGTTGTGCATGTCGTAGAGCGGGGAGAGCACGCGGAGCTTCTGGACCGCTGCGATGATCTTGTCGCCTGCGTAGTCGATCTGCTCTTTGGTGGTCCAGCGTCCCATCGAGATGCGGAGCGAGGAGTGGGCGAGGTCGTCGCCGATTCCCAGTGCTTTGAGGACATAGCTTGGTTCCAGCGATGCACTGGTGCATGCTGACCCGGAGCTGACTGCGATTTCTTTGATCGCCATCATCAGGGATTCGCCTTCGACAAAGCCGAAGGAGACATTGGTGATGTGGGTGAGGCGACGGTCGCGGGCGCCGTTGACCTGGACGACATCGAGTGCGTTCTCGATCTTGGTTTCGAGTTCGTTGCGGAGGACGAGGAGGCGTTCGCGTTCGTCGTCCATGGTCTGGGCGCAGAGTTCGCACGCTTTCCCGAGTCCGACGATGCCAGTCACATTGAGGGTGCCTGAGCGGAAGCCGCGTTCTTGACCGCCGCCTTCTTGGAGCGCGGTCAGACGGATGCGTGGCTTGCGACGACGGACATACAACGCGCCGACACCTTTGGGGCCGTACATCTTGTGACCTGAGAGGGAGAGCAGGTCGATGTTGTCGGTCTTGACATTGGTTGGCATTTTGCCGACCCATTGGGTTGCATCGGTGTGGAAGACTACATTCTTGCTGTGGCAGAGCTCGCCGATTTCTGGGATCTCGTTGATGGTCCCGAGTTCGTTGTTGGCCCACATGATGGTGACGAGGATGGTGTCTTCACGCAGCGCGTCTTCGATCATCGCTTTGGTGATAAGACCGTCGTGTCCCGGCGCGAGGTAGGTGACATCGAAGCCTTCTTTTTCGAGTCGCTTGCATGGATCGAGCACGGCTTTGTGCTCGTGGATCGCGGTGATGATGTGGCCGCGACCGGTTTGGCCGGCGGGTTTCTTCGCGTACATGTTCGCCGCGCCCTTGATCGCGAGGTTGTTGGATTCGGTTGATCCAGAGGTGAAGATGATCTCTTTGGAATCCGCGCCGATCAGATCAGCAATCTGTTGGCGTGCGGTCGCAACACCTTTCTCCGCGGCCCAGCCGAAGCTGTGGTTGCGTGAACCGGGGTTGCCAAATGTTTCGGTGAAGTACGGCATCATCGCTTCAACCACGCGTGGATCGCATGGGGTTGTCGCGGCGTGGTCAAGGTACATTGGGAGTGTCACACTCATATGGGTATCCTCATTGTATTACGCCGGGGGGCGAAATAAGGACCTCGAGGTCCTGAGTCTTAGAATCATTCTATCTACGAAGATTGTAGTCTTGGTTGTCGATTCGAGCAATGGAATTGTGGAATCGTGAGCTGGAAAGGGAGCCCAGTTTTTTCTTGTTGGATCGGTATTGGAGTTGAATGGCGTCTTTGAGTGGGTCAGGAAGCGTGGTAGCGCATGGTGACCCGATTGCCTTGTGTGTTGTAGAGCACTTCGGTCATGTACGCTTTCATGAGCATGACGCCTCGTCCGAATGGCTTGGAGAGGTTTTCCATGAGCGTTGGATCGGGGAGTTTCTCGGGTACGAACCCGGGCCCCTGGTCTTCGACGGTGATCTGGATTTCGCCTTTGGAGACTGCGTACTCGACGATGATGGGGATATCGCTCGCGAGGTTCTGGTGCCCGTGTACGAACGCGTTGGTAATTGCTTCTTCGATCGCGAGCCGAACCGCGAAGATCGCGGCGTCCTTGAGTCCCGCGTCAGCCGCGAGCAGAAGGATGTTGTCGATCAACTCTGTGATCGCTGCGCGATCGTTGAGGAGCTCGATCTTGTCGGTGTTCGGGATGCGTGCGTTTGGGTCGCCCATGATTGGGGATGCTTGCTCTCGGTTGAACTGCGTTGACGGAGAAGTCGTGGCGGTGGGTCAGTTGAACTGTTCCATCGCTTCATTGAGTGTGTCGTGGATGTTGAAGAGTTTGTTGAGCCGGGTGATTACGAAGACCTCGTAGATCTGCGGGTCGATATTGGCGAGGCGGAGCGTGCCGCTCTTCTCTTTGGTTTTGTTGTTGATGGTGATCAACGCGCCCAGAGCTGCGGAGGAGAGGTGGTCCACATTTGCAAAGTTGATGAGGATCTGAGGCGTGTCATCGACTTCGATCAAGCCGCTGATCTCGTCGCTGATTGCTTGGATGTTTGCTTCATCAAGAATGTTGCGGTCGATAAACTCGACCTGCGTAATCTCGTCGATCTTGGTAACCCTGAGTCTTGAATCGGACATCGTTCATCTCCCATGCATGGAACAGCTGGTCTTGCGTCCAGAGTATAGTGCATCAGGGTTGGATTGGCGCGTGCTTGGAACGCATGATCGACACTCGGTGGGCGCAAAAAAACACGGGACACTTTGTTGTGTCCCGTGCGATGAATCTTTGATATCGGTGATCAGCTGCCGAGTTGATCCAAGAGGCCTGGGAAGTGGCGTTCTTCTTCTTCGTTCTGGATCAGGATTGTTGGCTTGAGCAAGACGAGGAGTGTTTTCTCTTCCTTGACATCAATCCGGTTTGAGAAGAAGCGTGAAAGTATGGGGATCTTGGAGAGGACTGGCACGCCGGTCTCGACTTCAACTTCGTCAATCAGACGCTGGCCGCCGAGCATGATTGTTCCTTGGTCTGGAACAGTTACCGTGGTGTTGATTTGTGTCGAGGTGACCGTTGGTTGCTGGATGGTACCGGTGAAGGTTGAAGCGTTGCCGGTTCCGCCTGCGCCACCGCCACCACCACCCGCGGCACCCTGCTGGGTGACAGTCCGGGGGTTACTGTCGAGGTCATTGTCCGAGAGCTGTGTCTGAATGGTCATGGTGACATAGCGGCGGTCAGCGGAGACCACACCAACGATGTCGAGCAGCACACCATCTGAGATGGTTGACAAGACGGGGTCAAACGCACCTGAGTTGGAGCCCGTGATCGGGGTCAGGTCGGATACATAAGTGGTCGTGGTTGCGACGGTGATGAACGCACGCTGGCCGTTGGTGAAGGTCAGGCGGGGCGCGGTGAGGGTCACCGAGCGTTGATCCGCTTGGGTTGCTTCAACAAGGAAGTCCACCTGGACATCGTCAAGGAATCGTGCGGTGACACCGAGCGCTGGGTTGGCACCGAGGATGTCGGCTGCGAAGGAACTCGCACCCGCGAGGGTTTCGGTGAGACCGAAGGAGTTCTGAGCGGCACGGATGATGGACCACTGATCGTTTGGTAGACCGCCGCCGCCGTTGTTGCCTGGGCCCCAGACCGCTTGGTTTTGAGTGCCAATCGCGTCGGCAACGCCGTCACCATCGGTATCGACAAGCTGGAGACCGTTACCGGTCACATTGTCATTGAGGAGACCGGTGATGGGGTCAAAGAAGTCCGAAGGGAGCAGTGACGGATCGATAAGATTCGTGCGCTGGTACTCGGTGTTGTTGGCGTTGAAGTACATGTCGATGTCGAAGCCGATCTGCTCGAAGAAGTTCTGATCGACGGACATGAATCGGGTTTCGACATTGATCTGCACGGCACGCTGCGAGCGGAGCTTGTTGAGGAGCCCGATGACCTCGCGGTGGTAGCGTGGGGTTGTCGTGATGATGAAGTTGCCGTTGAGTTCGGTGAGTGAGCTGGTGTCGCCGCCGGCATCTGCCCAGCCGTCTGGGTCGACGCTTGCTTGGATGAGGTCGGAGATCGCGGTGACGCGGTCCCCTCGTGTTGCGAGGGTGACACCCTGTCCGCCGCCGGAGAAGGGGCTTTGGCCGGAGCCGCCGCCGCCGGAGCTTTGGATGTTGAACTGGGGCGCGTTATCAAAGTCGGGAACTTCGAAGAGCAGGTCGCGGACATCGTAGATTTCGAGGAGTGTGTTCTGGCGGAGGACATCGTCTGATGAGATCGTCAGGATGCCGTCTTGGACTGCCCAGCTTGCTGGGAGGACGGGGTCGGAAGCTTTGTCAAGGACGCGATCGAGGAGGACCTCGAGGGTGACATTGTTTAAGCGGAGGGTGATCGGGGAGTCCGGATCAACGCCGATATCTGCGAGTGATTCCCAGTCGGTATCGATGTCGAGGTTCGCGGTGGTTCCGATGAACGCGAGGACATCCTCGAAGGAGTTGTCGTCAAAGTCCACAGGCATCCGTGTTTCGCGGAGCTGGGTGAGGACGGCACGGTTGGATTCTGAATCGGCAAACTCGAGGGTCGATCCACGGCGGAAGCTGATCGCGGGCCAGTCGTCCGGGTAGTCGAGCAAGAAGTCTGGGAGGATCATGGCTTCTTGGTTGTTGAGCGATTCGTGTGCGTAGCTGAGGTTCTTGTCGCGTTGGAAGCCGAGGAAGTCGCGGTAGACGATGGTGTCGGCGATGATGTCTTTGAGGAGCAAGCCCGATGGGTTTGCGGGATCAAGGAACAAGATGTTCTCGACAATTTCCAGTGCTTCTTCGTACTTGAGTTCGGACTGAAGAGCACGGACGCGTTCGAGCGATGCGAGCACACGCTCGTCACGCTGGTTGAGGCGCTGGTTTTCAAGTTCCAGTGTGCGTTGCTCGCGCTCGGCGGCTTCGGTTTCCAGACGGGTCTGGCGGAGCTGCTCTGCACGCTGAGCGATGTTCGATGACATTGTGTCGAGCTGGGTGATGTACTGCTCGTAGGTTGCTTCGGGCATCACATCGCGGGCACGCTGGACTTCAAGACGGGCCTGGGCAACCAGGCCCGAAGCGACGGAGGTGTCACCCGATGCGAGTGCAGCCTTTGCTTGGCTGGTGAGGTTGTCGTAGGTCGCGGTGAGACGCTGCATGATGATGCTGCGTTCTTCGATCGGGTCTTGGAGGCCGCCCTCGCTTGGGCCGCCCTGAATACCGAGGGAAATCTCGACTTCATTGAGACGCTGTGCCGCTTGGGCGCGTTCTTCTTGGGAGATGTAAGAAGAGAAGTTCTTGAGCAGATCGTTGTAGGAGGTCAGCGCGTCGTTGAGACGGCGTTCTTCGAACGCGATGTCCGCGTTGGCAAGCAGGGTTTGGGCTTGGAACTTGCGAGCGGTTTCGACGAGGTCGACTTCTTCGGCTGGTTCGTCGCTTGCGTAGGAAGCGGTTGGCTCGACATCGACGATTTCGACATCGGGTTCGTCGCCGGTGACTTCGGTGGGCTGGGAGAGCATCTCTTCAGCGTTGGCGATGAGCCATTCTGAGCTTGATCCGGATTCTGGCGCGAGCATACCCATGGATGGGGTTGCGGTGCCGAAGGTTTCGCCTCGGGTTTGTTCGAGGTCCGCGATGCGCGTGCGGTAGATGCTCAGCTTGCGTCGGGTCGGTGCATCAAGCTCTAGACCGAGCGAGCCGATCCGGTTGATGATGTTTTTGGAGCGGGTGTAGTCTCCTTGGTTGAAGGAGTTGATTGCTGAGTCGAGTGTTGCCGGGATCAGCGGGAGGGCTTGATCGCGGCGGAACTTGATCTGATCGGTGATCGCGTTGGCGCGGTCGATCTGCTCAGGGGTGGACTTGGGAGAGTTGAAGACGGTCTGGGCTTGACGGTCTGCATCGACCAGCTGATCCATGCCCAGCGACTGTTGTGCTTTTTGGAGTGCAATATCGTGACGGTCTGTGCGTTGTATTGTTCGTTCGATCTCTGCAAGGAGCTTCCAGACGCGGGTGTCCTGCTCGTCACCGAGCGAGAGACCGGCTGGGGAGTCTTGGAGTGCTTGGACCAGAGCGCGGGCGCGGATCACTTGTCCCTGGGACACGAGATGCGTTGCACGATCAAGCACATCGGTCGCGTTGACACTTGCTGTGGCTGATGGGGAGATCACGGGGTCTGCATTCGCATGGGCGAATGAAGCCGCGGCTCCTGTAGTGGCGAGAAGCAAGGTCACGAATCGTTGTCTGCTGGGTGACATCCGGGATCACTCCGTTCAAGGTGTTTTGAGCCGGCACACCGGCCAACTACATATGGTTCTACTAATTGTGAGCGGTCACTATCATAGTATCCGCGATACAGCCATCGTGCACGCCGTCAGACGCGGGGAGACCGTAGGGGTGGACAATACCGGCATCGGGGTCAAATCGCAAATGGTTGGCATTATTTTGATCCCTATTCATCTGCAACAGCACGGATCGTCAATCGGTCACTGTCTGCAGCTGCCCATTTCTGGAGTTGGTGGTGTCCTACTGCCATCGAGTCTTGGTTGCACAGAAGCGGGGCTGTGCTTGACGAGCGATGCCTTCTCTATCCGCAGTGCTGCGAACATGGTTTCCACGGAATCGAAACAGATTTTGTACGGATGATCGCCACCGCTCTTGCTGAATTGACTGGCGAAAGAACGCGTCGATTGGCGTGAATCGGTTCCGAATGATTGTTTAGTTGGATTGAGGATCTGATCCAGCTACGTCGAATATCCAGCGGGCGCTCAGGATTTGAGCGGATTGTAAGTGTTTTCTAGAGAGTGATTTCCATGTTTTTGAGTTGGTATTTTCTGCCGAGACATCTTCTGGAAAGATCCGGTCCGCACTCATCAAGAGCAGGTCTGAAATCTCATTCTCAGATTCGACTTGATCGATCAAATCGTCCGCGGCTTGCAACGCCAACGATTCCGCTTGGAGCATGCATTCAGCGGTGCAGATCACCTCGGCGTACTGGGCGGTCGGTTTTTGATCGGTTGAATAGCGGAGCAGGCACCTGAAGTAGGTGATCCCCAGTTCGTTGCCGTCATCATCCAGATTGGTCTCGGGATCGATGTTGAGGACCAATCCCCAGCTTTCTCGCGCGAGTTCAACAATTTCATCCGCGTTGAGCAAATCGGGGCGTTCGTTGGAAGTCATCAACACCGAACGGTGCTCGTGCGCGGCGGCATCGGCTCCGGCGGGTTCATCAATTGGCGCGAGATCAAACGCAGCGAGCAGCTTCTCGAGCTTGGGTCTGAGCTCGGGTTCGATCCGGATGGTCAGAATTTTGTGTTCATCCACAAAGGAGTAGAAGAATGGCTCCTCGCTGACGGCGCCGAACCCGACCATGCCGTCCTCGAAAAAGAAATCGCGGTAGCGTTGGAGGAAGTTGGTGATTCGTTCTTGTCCGATGGGTTCGTACGCGATGTAGGGATCGATCTCGCGGTAGCGGTCGTGTCCTATATAGTCGAGGATCGGATAGATGCGCCCCGGCATCATCGCAAAGACCTGCACCCAGAGTGCTTCAAGGCGCGGGGTGCTGATAACGATGTCGTAGACATAGCGGTCGGGCCACGCTTCGACCTCGTCCATCCCATCCATACCTTCATCGCCGTCGGCGGGCTCAAACTCCGAGGTGTACCCCTCTTGCGGGATCATCACCTCGACGGGGTAGACGCCGAGCGGGAACTGGAAGCCTTTGATCGCTCGGCGTTTGATGGATTCATCGGACATGCAGCGTGACATTATGGTGAGGGCTCCGTGTGCTCCGGCCTTGGACCGTATCGCAGACCATAGGGTAGTCTTTGTCGCGGATTCTTGCTCGTGCGGTCGGATTCGGGCGGAATCGGTGACCGGCGCATACGCTTAGGGCATGACCCAAGAATCATCTGCCGAAATCACCGGATCTGACCTCCCATCGCTGGGATTGTTGATCGCGATCGCCGTGGGGAACAGCCGAACCCGGGTGGGCTCGTTCACTGAGAAGGAGTGCTTGAACCCGCAGTCCTTCGCGTCATCGGACGCCGATGCGATCGCTGCGAGGGTGAAAGAGATCATCGAATCCAATGCTGATGAGGATGATCGTGAGCCCACGATCGTGCTGTCTTCAGTGAACCCGAAGTTTGCCGATGAGGTCGAGCGGGTGACCCGGAAAGCGGTGGGGCAGAACATTTACCGGCTCGGACGGGATTTCCAGATCCCGATCAAGCACACCTTGACGGAAACGGGAGAGATGACCGTTGGTCAGGATCGGCTCCTGTGCGCGATCGGCGCGTTCGATCAGCTCAAACAGGCGTGTGTGGTCATTGATGTCGGGACCGCGGTGACTGTGGACTTTGTGGACGGGACCGGGGTTTTCCATGGCGGGGCGATCTTCCCGGGTCTCTCCATGATGCTCTCATCGCTGCATGAAGCGACCTCGAGTCTTCCCAAGGTGGTGTATCGCAAGCTTGATCCGAAATCGAAAGAGCCTGGCAAGCAGACGGACGAAGCGATCCTGCTCGGGGTCACCTATGTGATTCAGGGCGCGGTGCGGTCGCTGACCGAGCGGTACGCGGAGCACTATCAGGGATACCCAAAGACCATCGTCACCGGCGGGGACATGGGCGTGCTGGAAGAAGACGAAGCGATCGACGCGTTCATGCCCGACCTGCAGCTCCAAGGCATCCGCATCGCATGCACGCAGCTTTTATCGATGGATGAAGATGATGCGGAAGATGAGTGAATCGTGAACGCTGGTTCTTGCATGGCAACCCATCGGATCGAAACCCCGGTCAACACGGTGGGGGCGGTGTCGATCATCCGTGTGTCCGGCGATGATCTGTTTGGGCCGCTCAAGATTCGACCATTGGAAGTCGGTCAGATCCGTTTGGTGTCGTTGTTTGACCTGGATGAAGTTTTGATCGCACGGTTTGATGTGGGTTCCGTGCTGGTGATGCCTCACGGCGGGATTGGGATGACGCGGGCGATCTCCAACGCGATGACCGATGCGGGGATTGGGTTGGCGGGGAGTGCTTCGCCGCTGGATATGTATCCTGAAGCGGAGGATCTTCACGAGGCGCGGATGCTGGTGGCGCTTTCGACGCTCCAGAGTCCGATGGGTGTGGATTTGCTATTGGATCAACCTTCGAGGTGGCGGGGATACACCGATGGTGATCCGTGTGCAGATGCTTTGGTGTTGGGTCGGTTGATGCATCCGCCTTTGGTGGTCGCGATGGGGAACGCGAACATCGGGAAGTCTTCGCTGGTCAATGCGCTCGCAGGGAGTTCGGTCGCGATGGTTTCGGACCATGCGGGGACGACGCGGGATCATGTGGGGGTGATGCTGGATCTTGCGGGTCTTGCGGTGCGATGGGTGGACACGCCTGGGATTGATGGCGGGGTTGTGGTTGGGGAAGAGTTGGCGTTGGTCGCACCGATCATTCAACAAGCGGACATTGTGGTCCACGCAATCGACCATGCGGACGAAACTGGCCAGCTCGATCCTCGGCTCTCGTCGTTGATCCAACCCGAGACTCCCGTGCTCCGTGTTGGTGTCCGTTCAGACCTCGGGCCTGCGACCTGCTCGGTGGATTGTGCGTGCAGCAGCCGGACCAGCGAGGGGATTGCGGAACTGGCTGGATTGATCAAAGAGCGGCTGGTTCCAGCCGAAACCCTCAACGACCCGCGTCCGTGGCGATTCTGGGATTCCTGACCCTCAGCGGGCTTTGGAGTGCCGGGGAAGCTACGATCTTCTCCCGATCCGCTCTCGTACTTTGCTTGAGCGGGTTATCCACAATGCGAACCGGTGTCCCCTCGATTGATGGACACAAACTTCAGTAGGTAGACCAATGGACGATCGTCAAACAGAAATCCGCGCTGGTGCAGGACTCGAAGACTCCCGGATCAACAAGGAGTTTATCGACTTCTTGAACAAGTGGAGCTCGCCTGTGATTCTGGTGTTCGCAATCGCGGCACTCGCATGGGCGGGTCTTCGGTGGATGGAACAGAAGAAGGTCGAGAAGATCGATCGTGCGTTTGGTGATCTGCAAGCCGCGACGATGGGTGGGAATCCATCGCCGGCGTCGCTCAATGTGCTCGCTGAAACCTACGCTGGTGTGCGTTCGGTTCCGGTGATTGCCAAGCTGACAACCACCGACCTGTACCTCACCGCGTATCTGCGTGGCGTGCAGCCGGGCTCTGAAATCTCTCGTCTCACCGGTGAGCCTGTGAACGAAGGCGACACACTCGATGAAGGTCAACGGCAGATGTACCTCGACCAAGCCGGCCAACTCGCAAGCGAGGTCATCACGCTGACCGAAGGCGACGAGGGTAAGGCACTGCTGACCATCCATGGTTTGATCCGTGCGGGTGCGGTTGCTGAATGCAAGCGGGATTTTGATGCCGCGGCTTCAAACTACGAACGCGTGATCACGCTTGCTGAGACCATCAAGATGCCTGCACTTGGTGCGTTTGGGCAGATGCGTTTGGATGCACTGGGGACATTCGATCAAGAGATGGTGCTTCCCAACAGTTCTGATCTTGTTGCACTCCCCGGCGAAGAGGTCTTTGAGATTCCAGCAATCCCAGAAGCTCCGGTTGATGCTCCAGAAATCGATGCTGAAACACCAGCGGTAGATGTCAATCCGGCAGATGCTGATCCGTCTGACGCGGATTCGTCCGAAACCGAACCAGTTGAGACCGACCAGCCGTGAGTGAACCGGGCGGCAATCATGCGCCCGATCCGCAGCCTTCGGATCTGCTCAATGCAGGCGGGAAGGTCGATCCCGACGCGGTCCGACTCGCGTATCAACACGCAGAAGATCAGGGGGACGATGATTTTTTGGTGCGCGTTCGCTTTGTGATTTCTCGCGCGTCGCTGAGCACGCGTCTTGATAAATACCTGACGACGCGTGTCACATTCATGAGCCGAAACCAGCTGCAGTCGCTGATGAGCGACGGTGGTGCGACGGTGAATGGAAAGATCGCCAAGCCTTCTACAAAACTCAAAGATGGCGACCGGATCGAGCTGGTCATCCCGCCTCCGCCATCGAGTGAGATCCAGCCCGATGAGATCCCGCTTAATGTGTTGTTTGAGGACGATCACATCCTTGTGCTCAACAAAGACCCCGACATCATCGTGCATCCGGCGCGATCCGAGAATCGAGGCACGATGGTCAATGCGCTTGCGTGGCACTTTGCGCATGTGACCGGTGGTGGGCTTTCGAGCGTTGGGAAAGATTTTGCTCGTCCCGGTGTGGTGCATCGGCTCGATCGGAACACCTCGGGGTGCATCGTGTTTGCCAAGTCCGACCAAGCGCACTGGAAGCTGGGCGCGCAGTTCCAGGATCGCAAGGTCAACAAGCGGTACATCGCGTTGGTGCATGGGTGGGTGCAGCCGAACCATCAGGTGATTGATTATCCGCTCGGGCCGCACCAGTCCAAAGCGAAGGGGGCGCGCGAGAAGCGGGTCGTGCGCCATGATGAGCTTGGCAAAGCGTCGGTGACCATTTGCTCTGTACGCGAACGCTACGAGATCCCCGCGGCCCGTCCGCACCTGCAACCACAGCGGTATTCGCTTGTGGAGCTTGATCTCAAAACGGGACGCACGCATCAGATCCGCGTGCACCTCGCGCATCTTGGGTACTCGATCGTCGGTGACGACATGTACGGCGGGCGTCCGTTCGTCGGTGATGGAAACACCACGATGCTCGACCGACAAGCACTCCACGCGGCGTATCTCGAGTTCACACACCCGATCAACGAAGAACGCATGGCGTTTGTCGCGCCGCTGCGGGATGAGTTTTTGGAACTGATCCGGTACCTGCGTCAGTACAGCGAGATGCATTCGGTCGAACTTGATGACACGATCGAACTCACGAAGTTTGGTCTGGAATAGCTTGGACTTGAGTAGTCTGGACTGGTCGGGTGATCAGCTCTTTTGAGCGAAGAGTCCGCTGCCGCTGTTGACGGCTTCGTGATCGAGGAGCCATTGTTTGCGTTCGATCCCGCCTCCGTAGCCGTGGAGGGTACCGTCGGCGGCGATGACGCGGTGGCACGGGATCACGATACTGACGCGGTTCTGACCATTGGCAAGGCCCACGGCTCGTGCGCCTCCCGGATTGTCAAGACACGCGGCGAGTTGGCCGTAGGAAGTTGTTTGGCCGTATGGGATTTCGACAAGCGCGTTCCAGACTTTGGATTTCCACTCGCTCCCGGGACAGTCGAGCGGGACGGAGAACTTGGTGAGCTGGCCCGAGAAAAAACCATCAAGCTCGGATTCGAGGAGATCGAGGAGGGGGTGTTCGCCTTGGACCATTTGGGTTTCAAAGGCGGATTCGAGTTCGGACTGTTCACGATCCGCGCGTTCTGGGGAGCCCATTTCGAGGAGACAGATGCCGCGATCGGTGGTTGCCATCCGCATTTCGCAGAGTGCTGTTGAAACTGTTTTTGCGATCAGGGTTGCCATAGAAAGAGAATACCCGCCCGAAGCGGTGAGTGCATCGGGCGGGTACATCAGAGGTGAAAAAACAGTACGATTGCAACCCTTTACAGGGCTGCGTACACGAACGAGTCGGAGACCCGCGCCAACCGCTTGCTGCGGACATCGAGCATTTCCTTGGTGCCGGAGATGCTTTCAACGATCACAAACGGCAGGCACACGGCAACGACCAAGCGTGGCATCGACGCTTCGTCAGGCCGCATAACGACCTCGACGACGACATATTCGGGATCGTTTGAGTCGTTGCAGCGCCCGCAGGGGTACTGGTGCTGCTCGTTGAGCACCATCACGAACTGACCTGCGGCGACATCTTCGGGTGCCAAGACCCGTGCCAATGAGTTTTCAACTGCTGTGGATTCCTGAACCATGACAATACTCCAGCGCATGTAATAACCGCACTCGTGTATACGAGTGTAAAATGAATGTTGAGCAATGTTCAGCTCGCGCATGCAAAGCGTGAGCATGTGAAAGTTGCTTTTGCCGGGATTCAATGTGTTCTGTGATCGCGGGCTAACGAGCCCGGCTCGTGGTCAACCCTTGCGATTGAGCTGTTCAAAGCCACACCAGCGGATATCGCTCGTGGCTCTCAGCATCAAAGTAGAATGTTGTTTGTCCAACATCATCGCGGGGACTCCTGCTCTGCGCACCATGCACAAAGTCGTGGGGGAGTTGTTGGCGCAGCCAACAAAGAAGTCAATGCAATATTGCAAAAACTATTCCAAGTATTTGAAATGTTTGTGGATCAAGATCAGGATTCAAGCGTCAACCGATTTTGGCTTGCCCGTTCATGTATGGACGCAGCGCTTCGGGGATCGTGATTGAGCCATCTTCGTTTTGGTACATCTCGAGGATCGGGATGAGGATGCGGGGGGATGCGGCGACGGTGTTGTTGAGCGAATGGCAGAAGGTGGTTGCACCCTTGCCGCCCTCTCCGCCTTGCCGGTAGCGCATGTTGAGGCGTCGGCACTGGAAATCGTACAAGCGGCTCGCGGAGTGGGTTTCACCGAACTCGCCGGTGGCGACGCCTTCGTCGTTGACATCGCCGCGGGAGGGCATCCAGCATTCGATGTCGATCATGTCCGCGTTTTTCACGCCCAGATCGCCGGTGCAGCATTGGAGCAAGCGGTGGGGGAGTCCCAAGGATTTGAGGAGGGCTTCGACGAATCCCATCATCTCCTTGTGGTGCTTGCGGGAGTTTGCTTCGTCGGCGATGTCGATCACAACCTGCTCGACCTTGTCGAACTGGTGGATGCGGTACAACCCAGCGGTGTCTTTGCCCGCGGCGCCTGCTTCTCTTCTAAAGCAGGTTGAGACGGTGACATACTTGAGGGGGAGCTTGGACTGGTCGAGGATCTCGTCTTGGTGGAGTCCCATGAGACCGACTTCGCCGGTGCCTGTGAGGTAGAGGTCTTGTCCGCCGCCTCGTGCTTCTTCGTTGACTTGGTAGGACTGGTCTTTGCCGCCTGGGAAGAACCCGGTACCGATCATCGCTTGCTCGCGGACGAGGACGGGGACGGTCATCGGTGAGAACCCGTTTTCGTTGACCATGGTGTCGATCGCGTAGCGGAGGATCGCGTTGTGGAGCCGTGCGCCGTCGCCGGTCAGGATGTACGAACGGGAGCCCGCGATTTTGACGCCGCGTGGGAAATCGACGAGGTTGTGCATCTCGCAGAGTTCGATGTGTGATTTGGGCTGGAACCCTTTGTTTTGCTCGAAGGTCTTGTCGAAGTCCCAGCTGTCCGGCGACCAGCGGGAGATTTCGATGTTGTCGTCGCTGGTTTTGCCAACAGGGACATCGTCGTCTGGCGGGAGCGGGATCGAGAGCAGGAGGTCATTGAGTTCAGGGTCGATTTGTGCGACTTGTTCATCAAGCGCGGTGATCTGTTCTTTGAGCTTTGCGGGTGCTTGCTTGATTTCATCGATCTGCGATTGGATCGCGGACTTATCGGAATCACTCGCGGCTTTGAGCTGTCCTGAGAGCTGCCCGATCTTCGGTCCGGTCTCTTTGGAGAGTCTGTTTTGCTCGGCGCGGAGGGCTTCTTGTTCGCTCAGGAGCGAGCGACGCCGTTCGTCGAGGGCGAGGAGTTGGTCGATATCGACGGCGTAGTTTTTCTTGGCGCAGCCGTCTTTGAATCGTTGTGGGTTGTCACGGAGTGCTTTGAGGTCGATCATGGTCCGAGAGTGTAGCTCTTGGGGCGGCAATTGGTGATTTTGGAGGCACACTTCCCACTATCGAAGTATGATTGGGGTATGGAACATGGTCCGATCGCGCCATCTTGGTTTGTGCTGCCGCTGGCGATGCTCGCGTTGCTGGTGGTCGCGTCGCACCTGATCGTCCTGCGAGAGCATGCGGTCGGGAAGATGCCCGAGTCCCGGCGCCAGATTCGGATGGTGACGGGGTGGGTCATGATGTTCACGATCCCGCTGGTCGCGTATGGATTCGGGATCGTATCGCCAACCAATGAAGAGCCGTTCCTGCTCGCGTGGACCTGCATTGTGGGTCTGCTCGCTGGGATCGTGCTGATGGCGTGCGTGGATGCGATCAACTCGATTCGGCTCGCTCGCAAAGAGACGCGGGAGATGCGTGAGGAACTTCGGGAGCTGCTGGACCGGTCGCGGTCGCAGGTGGAGCGGCACGGATGAATCCAGAGCATCGCCCGACCCGGCTGCCTGTGTTCTTGGCATCTGCACTCTCCAAACTGTATTCAATCGGGATCAACCAACAGAACCGAAAGTTCGATCGCGGTGATGGTGTCACAACGCTGGATCGTCCTGTCATCTCGATCGGGAATCTTTCGACCGGTGGGACGGGGAAGACGCCTTTGGTTCAGCTTGTGGTTCGGTTGCTGGTCGAAGCGGGGCATCATCCGGCGATCGCGATGCGTGGGTACAAAGCAAAGCCGGGCGAGATCGGTGACGAGCAGCGCGAGCACATGGATGCGTTACCCGGCGTGCCGATCGTTGCCCAGCCCGATCGGATCGCTGGGTTGTCAAAGTTGTTCGCGAGCGACGAAGGCAAGCGCGTGGATTGCGTGGTGCTCGATGATGGGTTCCAGCATCGGAAGATGGCGCGAGATCTGAACATTGTGGTGATTGATGCGTCGCGTCCGCCGTATCGGGATGGGTTGTTGCCATTGGGTTTTTTGCGTGAATCGGCAGAGTCACTGGAGCGTGCGGATGTGGTGGTGATCTCCCACGCGGAGATGGTTGAGCAAGAAGCGTTGGGGGAGCTACGCAACTGGGTCGCGCAGCAGGTTTCTGAAGGGACGGTGGTTTCGGTGGTGACACATCGCTGGGATCGGATCGTTGAGTATGGGGTGGATGGGGAGCGAGTTGCGGATCATCCCATTGAGAAGATCCAGAACCTTCCGGTGGCGGTCCTGACCGGGATTGGGCATCCAGAAGCGTTTGTGTCGATGGCGGTTGCGGAGGGAGCAAAAATCTCGCACCGTTGTGATCGTCCGGATCATGATCATTTTTCGGACACGACGGTCGCTGATTTTCTTGATGCCTCTGGTGCGTCTGATGCCTCGGCGATTTTGACAACCAACAAGGACTGGACCAAGCTCAAAGCTCGCTTGAATGGGGTGAATTCAAGCGGGTGTCTTCGTGTGCTGGTGCCGGGGTTGGGGCTTGGTTTTCAGAGTGGGGAAGCTGATTTGAAAGCGGCTTGCTTGAGTGTGTTCGTGTCTCAAGAAGATTGATTTTTCGATCAGTATTGCGGATGTTGGTGGATACAAAGTGGGGAAATTGCTCATTCCACGCCTAGAGTTGGTTCTGTTAATCTCGCACCCCTGCGGAGGGCGTTCCGCACAGGACAACCTGTCCTACAAAAGAAAGCATGGAGCTCGAGGAATGAAAAACAACAAACGCATCAAGTCGGCATTCGCGATCGCAGCAAGCATTGGTCTTGCCGCATCGTTGATCGGATGTACTTCGTCAGAACGCACAGAGCGTGTTGACGACAACCACGGGAGTTTGAAGCTCGGGATCGCTGGACACAGCGACGACGGTGCATCAGCACCAGCGGCACCTCGCAAGAACACTTGGGGCGTCTACTCACCAACATTGGGCGATGGCGAAACCATGGCACGCATGGCGTTCCCAACCGGTGACATCCGCAGCAGCGCGATTCTCCTTCATCAGGTCATGCCTGGCGAAGTGACCCGCGGCGCGGACTTCGACTTCTCATACCATGTCACCAACCTGACCGAATCACCACTGCAGAATGTACTCGTTGCGCTCAACTCCAAGAGCAACCTCGAGATCACCAGCTCCGAGCCACGCGCCAACACCGGCGGGGGCGACATGGTCTGGGCACTCGGTGACTTTGCACCAAAGGAAACCAAGGTCATCAACATGGTCGGCAAAGCCGGCAAAGTTGGTCAGGCTTCGGACTGCATCACCGTTTCGTACAACAACTACCTCTGTGCAACGCTCAATGTTGTTGAGCCAGCACTCGCGCTGACCAAGACCGCGACCGAACGCGCTCTTAAGTGTGACGAGATCGTCATCCGCTATGTGGTCAAGAACACCGGTACCGGTTCAGCTGGCGGCGTCAACATCACCGATACCCTCCCAGAGGGTCTGTCGATGGCCAACGGCAGCCGCAATGTGAGCATCCCGGTCGGGGTCCTCGCTTCGGGTGAGTCCAAGACCTACGAGGTCAAGGCAAACGCAGCCAAGACTGGTACCTTCAAGAGCTCCGCATCAGCATCCGCAGACAACGGTCTCGAAGCTGATGCTTCAGCAACCACCACCGTCGTTGTTGCTCCAGAACTCGCGATCACTTCCAAGTGCTCGGAAACACAGTTCCTCGGTCGCAACATGACCTTCGGATACACCCTGACCAACTCAGGTACCGGCGAAGCTCAGTCCACCACCGCATCGGCAACGATCCCGGCTGGTTCGACCCTCGTCCGCTCCTCAGAGGGTGGCCAAGTCCAAGGCAACCGCGTTGTCTGGAACTTCGGCACACTCGCCAAGGGTGCTGATCGTGACTTCTCGATCACCGTCAAGGCATCGGAAGCCGGCAGCTACAGCTCGTCGGCAACCGCCAACGCTTCATGTGCTGAGTCGGTCTCCGACACCTGTACTTCAGGCGTCAAGGGTATCCCAGCGGTCCTCCTCGAAGTGGTCGACATCACTGACCCAGTCGAAGTCGGCGGCCAGACCACCTATGTCGTCACCGTCACCAACCAGGGTTCAGCGAAGGACACCAATGTCCGCATCGTTGCGACTCTCCCAGCTGAGCAGGCGTATGTCGGCTCAACCGGTACCACCGCAGCGACCGTTGCTGGTCAGAAGATCAGCTTCAGCCCAGTCGGGACCCTCGCGGTTGGTGCTCAGGCATCATGGCGCATCACCGTCCGTGCCGATGGCTCTGGCGATGTTCGCTTCCGTCTGGAAATGACTTCGGATAACCTCACCAGCCCGGTGATCGAAACCGAAGCAACCAACCTGTACGAATAAGCCCTCGGGACTATTCAACTGGTTGAACATTTCAATCCAGGTCTCACGACCATCAACACCCCGCTTCGGCGGGGTGTTTTTTTGTCGATATTCTGATGGAATCCACATCGAACATGAACCAAACCCGGTCGGATTTGGTATACATTGGATGAATCATGAACTCGACCATTGACCCATCCCAGACGCTTGATGAGCAGCAGGCGCAGCTCCCGATCGTGGTGCTTGCCAGCTCGTCGCCGCGTAGGCGCGAGATGCTGAGCGACGCGGGGATCAACCACCGCGTTCATCCCGCTGGGATCGATGACGGGGATCTGGTGGCGGGTGAATCAAGCAATGCGGACCACTGGGTGGTCTCGCTGGCGTATCTGAAAGCGACTTCAAGCTCACGGATGCTCAGCAGTGCGGAACTTGGGCTGGACCTTGGAATCGGCGGTCAGGTCGTCGTGATCGGCGCGGATACGGTCTGTGTCCATGACGGCAAGATCATCGGTCAGCCCGACGATCGTGACCACGCGCGCGAGATCATCAAAGAGATGCGAGGCGCAACCCACGAGGTTCTGACCGGGGTCGCGATGCTCGATCCATTCAGCGATCGGCGGGAGTTGTTTGTGGATCGCTCCGTCGTGACGGTGGGGGACATCGACGACGATGAGATCGAAGCGTATCTGGATTCGGGACTCTGGAAGGGCAAAGCGGGCGCGTACAACATCACCGAACGGCTCGCGGCGGGGTGGCCGATCGAGTTCACCGGTGATGAGACCTCGATCGTGGGTCTGCCGCTGGCGCGTGTGATGGAGCGTCTCGCTTCATTCTATCTGGATTAATGAAAATCGGAACATCAAAAAACGCCCGGCTCATCGTGGAGCCGGGCGTTTGTGTTTTTGTCGTTGTCACTGAGTCTTAGCGGCGACGGCGTGATGCCATCATCAGACCTGCTGATGAGATCAGCATGGTGCTTGGGACTGGGACGGTGTTGGCGCGGATCGCAAATGCACCGCCGAAGGGGACATCAGGGCCGTCCATGCGGGTGTGGTATCCAGCGTTGTCGAGATCGCCGAAGCTGCCGTAGTAGAACCAAGAGCGGTCTGCACGGCCATCGGTGTCGTAGCGAGCAGGGCTCGAGTACCCTGGTTGGCCTTCGTCGTCGTAGACGAGTTCGGCGAGATGGCTGACGGTGACGAAGAATCCGCCGGAGACTTCGAGGTTGGCGATGTCAACGATGTTGAGTGTGCCGCCGCCGCCGGTCAGTGGGTTGTCGATGACGGTTGAGTAGATGTTGGTCGCGTTGGTTGGATCGAGGTCGTTGTCGTTGTCTTGGTAGATGCGGACGGTGACCTGGTTGTTTTCTGAGAGGCGACCAAGTTCGAAGGAGATGCTGGTGATCTCTTCGGTTGCGTCTTGAGTCTGGAAGTAGTTGCCCCAGAGCATGTCGATGTCGCCGTACTGCTCGAATGAGCGAGGCGGGCCGAGGGTGACATGCGAGCCGCCGTCGTCGTAGCTGTAGACATTGGCGAGCGTGTTGGTGGATGCGAATGCGAGTACGCTCAACACGAGCGTTCCGTTGATCATTGTCTTACTCATCGTGAACTCCTTATCGATGTGGGAGCACGATGATACTGAGATTTCGCCCTAAACTCAAGGGTTTTTAGCGGCTAGACCTGAAATAAGGAACTCAACCCAGATTTTGAATGCGGTGTGGCCGTGGGTTGTAGGCGAAAATACGGATTATGCAGCGCGACGAGTAGACTTGGTTTCTGTTTCAGTGATCCGCCATGCGTTGCGATTCGGGACGAGGAGTTCTGCGGGAACAGTCGATTCGTCGCGGAGCATCGTGACCTTAGTGAAACTGATCAGGGTTGCGTATTTGGAGTTTGATTTGGACTCCCAGTATTGATCGCCCCCCATGATGCGGTCGTCGTAGCAATCGCGGAGGTTGTTGATGTCTTCGGGAGTGAGGTCTTCGAACTCGTCAACCTTGTGGACGATCGCTTTGGCGATGACGCGTTTGCCGGTGGGTTTGATGTAGATGGTGTCGCCGGGGCAAACCTTGCCGAAGGGGGCGCGCCGATCCTGACCGAGACGAGACTCGAGGGACTTGGTCCCGCTGAGGAGCGGCGCGATGTAGCGGGGGTGGACAATCATCAGGTGGGTCGTAGGCATACTGGTATATCGGACGATTCACGCCGGGGCTTTGGTCCGTATTGGCAAGTTTTGGACGGACTCGGAAGTGTGTCCAGATGCGGTCAATCGCCACGCGAACCCTCAGGATTGCTTCATGCGCTCGATTGTGGAGGTGCTTGAGAGCCCATCGATGAGATCGAGGAGTTCGACGCGTCCGCCATGGGAGAGCACAAAGTCCGCTCCGACAACGGTTTCGACGCTGTAGTCGCCGCCTTTGACGAGGACATCGGGATTGATCGATTCGATGAGTTTGATTGGGGTCTCATCGTTGAACAGCACCACCGCATCGACGCATTCCAGAGCACCCAGCACTCGCGCGCGATTCTCTTGGTCATTGACGGGTCGGGTCGGGCCTTTGAGTCCTCGCACGGAGTGATCGTCGTTCATCGCGACGATCAGGATATCGCCCAGAGCCGCGGCTCGTTGGAGGAGGGAGATGTGTCCCGCGTGGATGACATCGAAACAGCCGTTGGTAAAGACAACGGTCTTCCCGGTGTTCTTCGCGGCTTTGGTCATCACGACCGCTTCGTTGAGCGTTCGGGTTCTGCCGTTGGCTTGGGCGCTGAGCGAGAGGAGCTCGTGGTGGATCTGCTCGATGGGGATCGGCGCGACACCAAAGATCTCCACTTCGAGTCCCGCGGCGGCGTTGGCGAGCTTGACCGAATCAATCCAACCAAGACCGTTTGCGCGAGCGGCGGCGAGTCCCGCGAGCATCATGTCACCCGCTCCGGTCACATCGTACACGGCACGCGCCTGCGTCGGGATCGAAACCGCTTCGTCCACATCGGAGCGATCGAGGATCGCGCCGTGCTTGTCGAGGGTCAGGACCACCGCGTCGAAGTTGAAGCGGGTCAGCAGATCGCGCGCGATTGCTGCGTTGTTTGTGCTGTTGTTCGAGTCGCTGTCAGTTTGCTGATCGAGTTCGGTTGCGAGTTCGCCTTCGGTGCGGTTTGGCGTGATCGCGGTCGCGCCGGCGTACTTGCTGTAGTCCTTGATCGGCGCGGGATCGACATACACCGGTTTCCCTGCGGCTTTCGCACGCTTGATGATCGCTTGGCACAGTGCGGGAGTGCATACACCCTTGTTGTAATCTTCGATGCACACGAAGTCGGCATCGGCGAGGTGTGCATCGAGTTGCTTGAGGAGTTGATCCGCGACGGATTGTGCGATCGGTGCGGAGGACTCGAAATCGACGCGGAACATTTTCTGTGCGTGACGGCCTTGGGCCAGTCCGATGAGGTTGCGTTTGACGGTGGTTGGTCGAGTTGGGTCCTTGATGATTGACCCGGACTTCACGCCTTGGTTGCGCAGCGCGTCGGTGAGGATGGTCGCTTCTTGATCGTCCCCGACGACCCCGATCGCGGTGACGATGCCATGCATTGCGTGGAGGTCAAGACACAGGTTCGCGGCACCGCCCGGTTGGTTCTCTTGCTTGGTGACATGGAGGACGGGAACGGGCGCATCTGGGGAGAGGCGGTTGGCGTTGCCGTAGAGTTGTTGGTCGAGCATGAAGTCACCGACAACGATGGCGTTGAACGGTTTCCAGTCGGCGAGGGTGGTGAGGAGTGCTTCCATAGGTGTCCATAAGGATACGCGCAAGGCATGAAAAAACCCGCTCAAGAGCGGGTCGTTGATTCAGGATTGATGTGTTGGCTGATTACGCCGAGCATTTGGCACACTTTGCGCCGTCCTTGCAGCCTGGGCATGCCATTGCATGGGCTTTGCCTTTGCAGTCTGGGCACGCAGCAGCGTCCTTAGCGGCACAGTCAGCACAGCAGTGCTTGCCGTCCTTGCAGTTCGGGCAAGAGAAGGTTGAGTTTGGGTGGGTGCATGCTTGTTTGTTTGCGCAGCATGGTTTGGTGCACCCGTCTTTGCAGACCTTTGCGTCTTTGTCGCACTCTTTGCCTTCGCACTTGCCGTCGCACTGGCCGTCGCATTGGCCATCGCATTGAGCGGTGGCGCATGCTTTGCCATCGCAGTCACGGGATTGGGTGCTCTCGCAACCGAACATAACGCAAGTAAGAAGTGCAGCACCGAGCAGGGCTTTGAAACCGTTGTTCATCGAAAATCTCCAGAAGTCTTTTGTGTACTGAGTAGCCCCGATCCTGTACAACCTACATCGGTGTTCGGGATCAGTGATCATCGCATAGATTGGACTCAGAGTCAACTGATTCCGGATGTTCTTGGGGGATTAGATCGGGTCTTCTTGACTGTGTTCTGAGGAGGCGTTGCTCAAGGCGCCATCGTGCGACCGCGTTGTGGTCTCCGCCGACGAGAACCTCAGGGATCTCCATGCCTTCCCAATCGCGCGGTCGCGTGTAGTGGGGGCAGTCGAGGAGTTTCGATCCGGCAGGAATGTCGAGCCCTTTGAGTGCTTTGGGGTCGATTGTTGAGCCGTCAGGGTTGGTGGTGTTTGCGCTCGAGAAGGAATCTTCCAGTGCGGAATCATCGTGACCGAGCACGCCTGGGAGAGTTCGGGTGATCGCGTCGATCAGGACCATCGCGGCGAGTTCTCCTCCAGAGAGGATGTAGTCTCCGATCGAGATTTCGATCGGGTCCAGTCGCTCGATGACCCGCTCGTCGATCCCCTCGTAGTGTCCCGCGATCATGAGCAATCGGGGTTTGCTCGCGAGGGTCTCGACCAGTTCCTGGGTGAGTGGCTGTCCTTGTGGGGTGAGGTAGATCCGGGTCGCTGGTCTTGGATCGGTGGCTTCCACAGCGGTCACGGCGTCCCAGACGGGCTGGCACATCATGACCATCCCGGGACCTCCGCCGTAGGGTCGGTCGTCGGTTTTTCGGTGCTTGTCGGTGGTGTAGTCGCGAATATTGGTCGCTGAGAGCTCCAGCAGGCCCATTTTCTGGGCTCTGCCTGGGATCGAGATCCCCATCGCACCGGGGGGAGTGGGATCGAACATCTCGGGGAAGGTTGTCAGGACATCAATCCGCATGGGGTATGGTAGTGGGGCTGATTGGAAGATACAGGCATTATTCGACTTGCATATCCGATCTTGGGTTGGACTTTGGGGGGGATGAGGTCAACGATTCTCTTCCCAGCGGACGCAGACAGCACCAACGGTTGGCGCAGTCGAGGGATCAAACCGGTTCTGAGCAATCAGGATTTGGTACTGCTGGGTTTGGACTCCCGTCATTTGAACGGGCTTTGAAAGGATACCACTATGGTTCGTCTCCGTATGCAGCGCTTTGGCCGCACTCACCGCCCGTTCTACCGCATCAACGCGATCGATCAGCAGACCCGTCGCAATGGTCGTGTTCTTGAGAACCTCGGTCACTACGACCCGATGTCCAAGGACGAGGACAAGCAGATCGTGCTCAAGGTCGAAGAGATCAAGGCATGGCTCGCAAAGGGCGCTCAGCCATCGGACACCGTCCGTGACATGCTTGGCAAAGCGGACATCCTCGAAGGCAAAATGAAGGCGAAGTGGATCTCCGATCGCGAAACCAACATGAAGCGTGGCGAGTGCAAGAAGGCACTCAAGGAAATCGAAGGCATCGTCGCAACACTCGGCAAGATGGCCGGCGATTCCGAAGCTGACCTGACCCCATTCTCCAACAGCGCTAAGAAAGCACTCAACATGGTCAAGGGCACATTGTCTCGCGCCAAGACCGAGGACGCTGCGAAGTACCTCGCTGAAGCGAAGGACGCGATGTCCAAAGCCGAAGCCGCGAAACCAGCACCTGCTCCAGAACCAGAGCCAGAAGCTGCGGCTGAAGAAACCGCTGAATAATCAGCTGTTGATTCGATCATCCAACACTTTCAAAAAGCCCGTTCGACGGGCTTTTTTTCTTGTCGCGACCACACCGTTGATTCGGTTTGTGATACGCTGGTGTCGATTCGGTACATAATCGAAACCCACACGGAGGTGGATGACATGATTCGGAACGGGATGCTTCTATTGGCGGCGGTCGCGAGTTTGGTCTACGCGGAGCCGATTACTTATCAGGGGCAGTTGTACTTTGGCGGGGAACCGGCAGCTGGTTTGTATGATCTTGAGTGCCGAGTCTTTGATTCAGCGATCGATGGTGTTCAGCTCGGGGAGACTGTCGTTGTGGATGACCACCTGATCCCCAACGGATTTTTGAATGTCGCTCTTGATTTTGGGGATGCGTTCGATGCCGGCATTGCGTACCTCGAGATCTCGGTTCGCTCTGGGGACAGCGAGGACATGTATGATACTTTGTTCCCGAGGCAGCGCGTCACCGCAACACCCAAGGCGATCCACGCACTCAAGGCGGATGCAATCTCCGGCCCGGGCTGGAGTCTTGGGACCAACCCGTTTGGTCCCAACAAGGTACTCGCGTTTGGAGATGGAAACGATCGCGTGGTGATGAACCGTGAATCACCGATCGTGCCGTATGAGTTCTTTGGTGTGCATGTGAGCGACTTCCAGACCGGAGGGATCGTAATTTCCAACGAGGATCCATTACGGAGCACTATTTTCGCGCATGTCACCGGGGGGATTGTCCGGGCTACGCAGTCGTTCAATGGCGAGACGATGAAATGGACACTGCGGGTTGGTGAGGTCAATGTGATTGAAGTTAATACCGCGGGCGTGGTGATCGGTGCTGCGGTCACGGCGCCGTCGTTTACCTACACCGCTCCCAAATCCCAAGCGGTAACGGTCGCGGGGGATGTATTTCACAGTTCGCTTGGTACGCCGTTCCGTGCTTCATTCTTTGGTGGCGGTGCGTACCTGAGCACGCCGGGAGATAGCGCGCCGTTGGTTGCGCCGATTGTACTGCCGCAAGGTGCGACCATCACCAAACTGACCGCACGGTACGAGGACAATGCGGTGTCGGATCTCTCGATCTCGTTGAACGGTGCGCGCTCTGATGGATCAATGGTCACTGTTGCGGGTGTCTCGACGATGGGCATCGCGCCGGTGATGGGGATTCGGTCGCTGGAGACTACCGAGATCACGAAGGGAGCGGGTGTGATTGATGGTGCATCGACGGGGTATTACCTGCGTGTGTTCAGTTCGTCATGGCCCGGGGACAGCAGCTTGCGGATCTGGTCGGTGACGGTGCAGTATACGGTTCCGGCTCCGAACTGAATCGCTGATGCTTACCGCCAGTCGATGACGATCTTTCCGAACTGCTCGGCCGCTTCTAAGCGTTCATACGCTTGTCGGCATTCGTCTGGTGTGAACACTTTGTCAACGACCGGTCCGATCGCGCCGCGATTGAAGAGCGAAGCGACTTCTTTGAACTCGTTGTTGGTACCCATGGTCGAGCCCAAAATTCGGAGCTGGTTCCAGAAGATGCGTGCGAGGTCGGTGGTCGCGTCGGGGCCGGTGGTGCAACCGGGGGTGACATACGCCCCGCCTCGCGCCAGCGCCTTGATGCAGTTGAGATGCGACGCTTTGCCGACCGAGTCCACGGCCATATCGACGCCGCGTTTGTTGGTCCATGCTCGAACATCACGCGACCAGTCTTGCCCTTCATCAAGGATCGCGTGATCCGCGCCGAGTTGGATCGCGTTGTCGAGTTTCCACTGATGACGGGAAGTGACGACGACTTTGCATCCGAAGTGCTTGGCGATCGCGAGTGCTGAGGTGGCAACTCCGCCGCCGATGCCTGTGATGAGGACTGATTGTCCGGGACGCAGGTCCGCTTTGGTGACCATCATGGAGTACGCTGTCAACGCGCAGAGTCCGAACGCTGCGGCGTGGATGGGGTCTGCGTCGTCGTCGATCGCCGCGAGGTTGTCTGCGGGGCATGAGAACATCTCGGCGTGCGCGCCGTTGTGATGCTCACCGATGAGTTCGTAGTTTGGGCACATCATTGATGCGGGTGGATCATCCGGGCTGACCCGGTCGGGGACGATGATCGCGGCGTTGTAGATGACGCGTTTGCCGATCCAGCTTTCGTCGACACCCTCTCCGACGCGTATGACCTCGCCGCAGGCGTCGCACCCTGAGACTCTGGGGTATTCGAGGGTGAGTCCCGGGACGCCCTTTCCGACCCAGAGGTCCATATGATTGAACGCGGAGCAGAGGGTCTTGACGATCACCTGACCCGGCGCGGGATTGGCCGGATCGGGCCAGTCGGACTTGAGGGAGATGTTCGGGGCGACGGGACTGGCTTGTTTTTGGACGACGATGGCTCTCATGGCGGAGTTTAGGGTCAAAAAAACAGCCGTGGGAGTCTTTGAGGGGGGAGAAGCACGATTCTCGCTCGACTCTGGATCACCACCCGCCTAACCTTGCCTCCCGCTTGCAAGTGCAGGCGCATCAGAGGATTGACTTATGGACACTCAGAAACTCATCGAATCCGTCAACACCGAAGCACTCAAGTCGGATATTCCACGCTTTGATGTCGGCGACAACATCAATGTCCATGTGCGGATCGTTGAAGGTCAAAAAGAACGCATCCAGGTTTTCTCAGGTACACTGATCTCCCGTAAGGGCAAGGGTATCAACGAGATGATCACCGTCCGTCGCATCGTCGGCGATGTCGGCGTTGAGCGTACTTGGCCAATGAACTCACCGATGATCGCGAAGTTTGAAGTGACCCGCCGTGCAGATGCTCGTCGTGCGAAGCTCTACTTCCTACGTGACCGCGTTGGTAAGTCCCGTCGTCTTCGTGACCGCCGTCGCGGCATGAAGCATGTCGAAGGCATGCCCGTCATGAACAAGTAAATCGCTCCTGAGTGACTAATTGAATACAAGAGCACCCGTCCATGACGGGTGTTTTTTTGTTCGGACACGGTGATGAACAATCAGAGTGATCGGATCTTGATGTCGTTGAGCGCGGGGAACTGCTTTCGCCAATCTCGGACGAGTGATGGATCGATCTCGATGCTCAGCACGCCTTCTTGGTCATCGAGTTCTCCCAGGATGTCGCCCTTGGGGCTGATGGCGATGGTGCCACCATCGTATTGGAGGTAAGGGTCTGAGCCGCAGCGGTTGATGCCGAGGACGAACGCTTGGTTCTCGATGGCGCGTGCGATGAGGAGTGCTCTCCAGTGGTGCTGTCGGGGGCTGGGCCAGTTTGCGCCGAGGACAAACATCTCTGCGCCGTCGATCGCGCCTTTGCGGAAGAGTTCGGGGAAGCGGAGGTCGTAGCAGATCGCGGGACAGACTTTGATTGCGGTGTCGTTTTGGCCCCAAGTGTATTGCTGGAGTTCGTTGCCGCCTTGGAAGGATTTGGGTTCGTTGCCCATCGAGAACGGGTGGATCTTGTGGTATTCGCAGATCGGGGTTTCGGATTCTGGGCTGAGCACGGTGGCGCAGTTGAATGCGAGTTGCTCGCTTGATGGGAGGATCGTGCGTGCTCCATGGACGAGGCAATCAAAGTCAGCGGCGAGCGTTGCGAGGAACGCGAGGGTTTGGCCTTTGGAGTCTTTGGTGATTTCGGTGTTGAGCGAGAATCCTGAATCGAACAGTTCGGGGAGTGCGATGAGATCGCCGGGGGATGGAGCGATGGATTCGATAAGTGAACGCACCTTGGCGAAGTTGGCTTCGGGGGATTCCCATTGGATGTCGAGTTGAACGAGGTGTGCTTTCATGCGTGGAACTCCGAGGGATTATAGATCGACGACTCCCGGCGCAGAGGTGAAGACCAGCGAGACGCGGACCGCGGATTCGTCGATGTGGTACATCTTGGCCGCGGCTTGTCTATAGATATCCATCTGAGGCTTGTGTTTATTCGCAAACTCGATCAATGCTGAGTCACTGAGTCCCTTGGCGCCGCGGTCGGTTTTGTAATCGACGATGTGGACACTGGTGATGGTGCCCTTTTCATCGCGTCCAACGACGAGTCGATCGAATCGGCCTTGGACGAGGCGTTCTTCGTTCTGGTGTCCGAGCCGGATCGCGAAGGGTTGCTCGTGGAAGACCTTGGCTGTGGCTGTTCCTGAGTGAACGCTGATCCATTGTGACCGCGTGAGGAGAGCGGCTATTGGGGATTCCAGTGTTGAAGTCAGATCAGTCATCACCGGGGTAACCAGTTCCTCGGGGTATCCGAACTCGACCAACGCGTGATGCACAATCGCGAAATCGAAGTCCTTGTCGTCGATCCAGTTGAACTGCTCGAACGCTCGGTGCAGGCATTCGCCATACATCCGTGCGGCGGAACCGAATCCGGAATCTTCCAGCAACGAGGAGGCGGAGATGTGCTCTGAGCCGTGCTGTTTGGAAGGGGTGAGCGATTTGAGCTGACCGGCGCGGAGCGTTTTGGGAGATTGGATTCGGAGCGGGATCGATTCTAGTGGTTGATGAACCGGCGCGTTGGGTTGTGCGTTGATCTGGGTTGCCCAGTGTTCGTCGCTGGATGATTCGTACAAAATCGTGCCGGGGGAGCATGGGTCATCTGGTTGAAGCGCGGCGCGGATGATGTGCGCCGGGGTGAGTTTGAATGCGTCGGTCATTTGGTCTTGGCGTCCTTTGCTGTCCGACGGGACGATCATCTGGAGCGATGATTTGGCGCGGGTCATCGCGACATACAGGCAGCACAGTTCCTCGTTGATCTGCGCGAGCAGCGTGTGGTCGTGCAGCGCTTGGAGCTGGGGATGGATGGATTGGAGTGGTTGGCTTGGGTATCGGGACACCTGGGTGATCGATCCCAACGGATGGTCGCGTCGAGAAAGGATGGAATCTGGACGGACACCCCACGGTTGACCGAGCAAGGGGAGGACGACGACATCAAACTCGAGCCCCTTGGAGCGGTGGATCGTGATGACCCGCAC
Organism: uncultured Phycisphaerales bacterium; assembly: GCA_963976955.1. GTDB lineage: Bacteria > Planctomycetota > Phycisphaerae > Phycisphaerales > UBA1924 > UBA1924. The sequence goes on from CAXBMD010000001.1 coordinate 1,018,764, forward strand.
CGGCGAGTGTCCGGGTTCGTCGATCTTCCGCGTCTGGGCGACCATCGCGAGCACGGCTGGGCCCCGTCGGCCGTCGTCTTGGAGCTTGCCCGCCAGTTCGATGAGCTGATTGAAACGCGTGTACCCGCGTTGATCCATGTCCGGGGCGCACGCGTTGAGCCATTGAGTCAGCATGGGTACGCAGCCCTCGTTGGTGATGCGTATGCGGAGATCGGACGCGAGGGTGTGGATGCGATGTGGGTTCTGGAGCCGAAGATGGTCGCCGAGCGGGGTTGAGCGGACATGGTGCAACGCGGCGGTGTTGGATGGGTGATCAATCAGCTGGAGCATCGAGACCGCGGCGGCCACGCTCGGCGCATCAACCAGCGGATTGCCCCGATCCTCGCACGCATCGACCCCGAGTGCGGCGAGCCTATCGAGCAACGGATAGATGTGTTTCCCTTGACGGACAAGGACCGCGATCGATGCGTTGGGTGCTTGGGCTTTGGCTTCTTGCACGCTTGTGGCGCACGCCCAGAGGACTTCTTCCGCTTCCTTGTCGCTGGATTCGGGATCGCCATCGGCGACGATCAGGCTCACATGGCCCGGCATGTCCGTCTTGGCGGCTCGGTGCGTTTGGTATTGTTCGTCCCAGTTGATCGCGGCTTGCTGGGCGACTTGCTTTTGATCGTTCTTGATCGGTTTGAACGCGTCGTTGTTGAGCAGATCACCGAAGACATCATTCACGGCATCGAGGACGATGGGTGATGAACGCCAAGACTTGGCGAGTGATTCTTCGTTGAAGTTCTCCCAGCGATCGGTCATCGCGCTGAGGAGTTTGGGTTCGGCTTGTCTCCACGAGTAGAGGGATTGCTTCGCGTCGCCGACGATGAACACGGATCTGGCTTCTTCGTCCTGACTCAGCAGCTCATCGAGAATCGGTTCGAGGAGTTTGAACTGGGGCATCGAGGTGTCCTGGAACTCGTCGAGCATGACATGGCGGATGCTCGCATCGAGCCGGTAGTACAGGTGTTCCAGGTCGCCGGTGACGCGCGATTCGTTGAGCAGGCGTGGGGGGTCGTCGAAGGTGAGCTGGCCGCCGGTCATTTTGGCGGTTCTGTAGATGTTGTCGAAGCGATGCATGAGTTTGTAGATCGCTTTGGTTCGCTCGACATGTTCGGTGGTGAGGACAAAGCGCGCGTGCTCGATGATCGGGATGAGTGCATCGCGGAGGTCATGGGTGATGTCAAGGTTGTAATACTGCGAGAACTCCCCGGTAGAGAGTCCGCCGCCGACGATGGATCCAAGCCCGCCTTTGATCAGGCCGTTCCAGTCGGAGGCGGCAATCAGATCAATGCATCGCTTCTGGGCTTTGACCCAGTGCCCGTTGGGTTTCTTTGCTTTGGTCAGCGGGACGCTGCAGTGCTCGATTGCCGATGCCGCTTCGAGCAGATCCGCTTCGTTCATGGCTTTGCCAACAACCCCGATCGAGTTCCACGGCTCGGGCTTCCCGTCGGTTGCGAGGTACATCGCGTATGCCGTCTTGATCACTTTCATGATCGCGCTGTGGGTCTGCATCTGGATGCGATTGCCTTGCATGGAGCGGAGCAACTCGACCATCTCGGAAATGGTCGAGTCGGTGATCGCTTGATCGACGGACCGTTCTTGGAGGAGGTCGGCTTCGTCCTCTTCGAGCAGGCGGTACTGCATTGGGAGACCGAGCTCGAGACTGAACGAGCCGGCCATGCGCGCAAAGAAGGAATCGATTGTCATGATCGAGAGGCGGTGGAGCTGATCGATCAAAGTGGCCAGCACATCGGCGCATTGAACTGCGGAAAGCTCTGGGAGGTCGGTGGCTTCGCTGAGTTCTTGCAGCGCGTCTTGGTCGGTCACGGCGTTGCTGAGTCGTTCGAGGACGCGGTGCATCACCTCGCCCGCGGCGGCTCGCGTAAAGGTTGTCGCGAGCATTCCTGACGGTGATTCGCCTTCGATTAACAGTTTGATGAACTTGGTGGTGAGGTAGAAGGTCTTTCCTGAACCGGCAGAAGCGCGGACGATGGTGTTCGGGGAATCTGTGTTGGGATCAATCAAACTCATGACACCACCTCGGCGTCTTCGAGTTCGGAGTCGTCGGACCAGTTGTGCCCGCCGGTGTCGAAGCGTTCGCCTGAGATGAATCCCATGACGCCTTCGTTTGGAGGGGAGTCGCCCATCGGAACTGCTTGGCCTGGGGTGAAGTTCCGAATTTGACGGACCACCTCGCGTGCGGCGTTATCCGCGTCTTCGAGTTCGCTGTCTTCCCAGTCGGCGATCGACCAGACGGGTTCGTCTGCATGCGCTGGAACCCCAGCGTATCCGAGTGTGATGGGGTGATCGCCTACGAGTGGTTTGACGAGGTGGCGATAGAGCGGGAGCTGGAGCTTCTTCCATCCGTCCCGACTCTGATGCGCGGCTCTTGCGGTGGTGATTGCGCCGGTCTTGTAATCAAGCACCTCGACGCGGCCGTCGTCGTGGATGTCGATCCGGTCAACCTTCCCGCGAAGGGGCATTGGTTGATCGTCAACGGTGAGCAACGGTGCAGATTCAGGAGGCGGCGACCATTCTGTGTGCGCGATTCGCCAGCCCTGCTGCCTCCGAACCGCTTGCTGTTGGGCAAACCATTCCATACGGTGGCTGAGCAACTTCGTCTGGATCTGGACCGCGGCGGGTGGTCTTGATCCGAACTGGGCGACGGAGACTTGATCCAGAAGCGCACGGAGCGCGTCGTTGATGGTGTCCGGATCATCAAGGTCACGAAGGGACGGATCGCTCCCGAACCCTTCGAGCACCGCGTGGACAACATTGCCCAAAATCATTGGCGAAAGCTCTCGGGCGGTCGTGTCGATTTCTTTGAGTTTCAGCTTTCGTTCCATGTACCATCCCGCTGGAGAGCGGAGGTAGGAATCAAACTCGGTGACCGCCATGGACTCTGGTGCGGTGTAGTCCGGAGCAATGACCAATGGCTTTCGGAAACGGTCAACCAGACCCGGCGCGGAGGTAATGCTCAAGCGGTGGGGGGACGGGGTGTCCAACGACGGGGTCACAAAACGCTGAACTCTTTTGGCGAGTGTTGAGCCGGTGGTGCGGAGCAGCAATCGGCTCGGAGCGACCGGGTCGTTTTTGTCCCCCATCCGAGCACAGCAGAAGACCGCGTCGCGGGATGCGTTGATCGCTGACATGAGGTACGCGTCGCGCGCGAGCCGAGCCTCGTTGGTCATCATCCCCAGCGCGTTGCGGAGCGATCCGGGGAGGATGGGGTCGTGGGTGATGCTCTCTGGGATGGACGCTTCGCTCATCCCGATGACGATGCAGATCGGGGAGGGGTCGAGCGCGAGCTCGAGCCAGCCGAGGGTTTCGATGGACTCGCGGTTGACGGTGTCGGGGAGCGGTGTTTGGTTGAGCCGATCAAGCACGATCCCCAGCGCGTCGTGTGCTTGGGTCTGAGGCATCACCTGACCGAGTTGTTGTGCGTCCCGGATTTCATCAAGCACCGATCGGATCGCGCCGAGCCCCTCGATGACGGGTTGGTCGTGCTGGGAGTGGGGATCGAGATCGGTGTCTTTGTAGATCAGCTCAAGCATGTCTGATATGGCCGTCGTCCATTGATCGAGCGGTTGTTCTGTGTTGGCGTCGCTGAGGGGTTTGAGCATTTTGTCTGTGCAGTCGATGACCAAACGCATGTCTTTGGAGTCGTTCGGATGGACGCCGGTGGGGATCTGAACGACTCCTGTTTGGACATGGTTTTGACGGATTCGGTCCATGGCTTTGAGCCACCACGCAGTGGGTCGTTTCGCTTCTTCCTCCTGTGCGGATTCTGATCCGAGCGAACGCATCGTCATCGCTCGCTCGATGTCCGGATGGCGGATCAACGCGGAGAGCGTATCAAAGGTTCGTTCCTGAAGATGGGATCGGATCAGGTCGAGCAGTTGGCCCGGCGGCGTGCCGGACGCGGGGTCACCCGAGGGGGCGTGGATGTGGATGCCTTCACTGGTACCCGAATGCGCGGCGATGCGCGAGAGCGGACCAAGCAAGGTTTCGTCGGCGAGTCCGATGACGCACGATGAGGTGTCGATGGGATTGGCACGCGATGCCAGCTCCGTCAGCGCGTGCTCGCACATGGATGCGGTATCGTGCTGGAACTGAATCCGGCTTTCTTGGATGTCGATCGGCGCTTGCGACCATTGGTCTGTGCGCACGCATCCGAGCTCATCGAAATGATCCGCAAGATGTTCGGGCGCGTACACCAGTGAATCGACTGCACACTCAGCACGCTCGATGGATTGTCGCGCGATCGAACCGAGCTGAGGCATGCCGATCAGGATTAGGTGGTGATCAGGACCAGAGAATGGATCGGTGCTGTGTGCTTGGTCCATCGCAACCAAGCGGTCATCGACGACACCCAGTGCGGACAAAATGTGTTCGTAGTTCTGCTGCACTTGTCCCAAGCTGGACCAGCGGGCGATCTCGGATTCCTCGAGATCGGGGACCCGGTCGGGGGTGACCTGATTCATGCGGAGTCCAGCGTCGCAGAGTTCGCTTGCGAGCTTTGCGACCCATGAACCGATGCCGATCCATTGATCCCAGCGGTCCGCTTCGGGTGGCTCTGGGATCAGGTCTTCGATGACGGATACTGGGCACGCTTGAAGTGCTTGGATCCATGCGAGCTTGCAGGTGAGTTTCGAAGCGTGCGCCCCCGGCACGCTGAGGATCGCGGACGGGATTTCGAGTGGGGTCAAGATCACAGGCGGGACCATGACGACACGCTGTTCATCGCACAGATCCACGAGGGTTCCAAGCAGAACCCGTGCCGCCCGCTTTCCGGGCACAACGAGATACACCGATGAAAGATCGAGTTCCCGTGCTTCCGTCTGGTAGGTATCAAGGATCCATTGCGACGCGTTCAACAGCGCTGGCGTGTCCCATCCCAAGAAGTGTCGTGTGCACTTTGTACCCATAGCTTGAATAGTAGGGAGTTGTTGGGAGGATGTGTGAGGAAACCAGCAGCGTGGCTGGGGGTTGCCTCCGATGGGCATGCGGCGAGTTTTGGCGTGTTTCACGGGGTAACTTGGCCCCCGATAACCATTAAAATCCCGTGAAACATGGGCAAAATCATTCGGCAGTTGCGATCGAGCGTGTACTATTTGTTGGCGGGTGTTGATCCCGCGAGTTCACCAAAACAGAGGTCACCACATCGCGTGAATCAACCGCGGTGTGCTGCGGAGAGTTGTTCGTATGAAACTATCAGCACCGAATCGTTCCATGACCGCGGCATGTTCCATGATCATGCTGCTCGCCGTCTCGGGTACCGCAATGGGATCGGATCAATACGATCCGCCTGCAAGCTACTACTCAGGCGCGACAGGGACCGGGTCAACACTCAAAACCCAGCTCACCGCAGCGATGACCGCGGGGCACATACAGCGCTCGTACGGCGACTTCCGCGTGATGTCACGGTATGTTGATGTCGATCCAAACAACTCGTCCAATGTCATCCTTGTGTACAACGGGGCGTCGGTCACTGGGCTGTGGGATTCGGGTTCAACATGGAACCGAGAGCATGTGTGGCCACAGTCGCGTCAGCCGGGGAGTGTTTCGAACTCCTCGCGTGGTAATCTGGGTGATGCACACGCATTGAAACCCTGTAATCCTTCGATCAACTCCTCGCGTGGAAACAAACCATTCGGGAATGCGACTTCCACCGGTGGATACGGAAGCCTTGGGACTTTCTACTTTCCGGGTGATATGGACAAAGGCGACATCGCTCGCAGCTTGTTTTACTCGGACACACGCTGGTCTTCACAAGGCATCTCTCTAGTCAACGGCGTGCCTTCCGGGAACCAGATGGGTGATCTTTCCGCGTTGCTCGCATGGCACTACCTTGATGCACCAGACGAGTTTGAGCGTCGCCGGAACCATGCGATTTCTGATGTCGCGTTTAACCCGTTCTACTACACCAATAACCGGAACGCATTCATCGATCACCCTGAGTATGTTTGGTCGATCTATGTTGATCAGAACAATGATTCGACCCTGTGGGTTGGCTCCACTCCAAATGCCGACGGATCTTCGTCGATGACCATCGACTTCAACGCGATCGTTGGCGACTCGCTCGGTTCGGTCCCCGTCACCATCAACAAGGACGGCAGCGACGGGACCTACTACACCGTCACCCCGACTACGGGAATCAACACTTCCGTCTGGAGCAACGCCAACGCGTTCCCGATGAATACCCCGAGCGATTCGAGCCAGTTCAATGTCTCGCTCCCAGCAGGTTCAACCAGCACAGCAGGTATGTCCACCGAGTTCATCGTCATCGACAACCTCGATGTCACCAACAGCGGTGGCGCGGGCAACGGTAACAACGACGGCGACGATGTCATCACGGTGAATATCAATGTGTTTACCGAGTCCGTCGGGTCACTCGAGTCGGGCTCGAATCTCAGCGAGATCACCATCGATCTGGGGACCATCAGTCTCGACGGCGGAGACGCGGTTGCAGACATCGTGTTCTACAACAACGCGGATGCCTCCACTGGCGCACCAATGGATGTCAAACTGATTTCCTCCAGCGGCGACACTTCCGCACTCATCACCGACTTCTCAGAAGTCAGTTCGATCGCTGCACAGTCAAGCCAGTCCATCGAAGCGGTGCTCTATGACGATGCGGAAGGCACCTTCGCGTCTTCGTTTACCTTCGAGTCAGTCAATGCAGAATCGGTCTTCGGAGTCGCGGGTTCCGGGACAACCCTGATCGTGAATCTGATTGGTGAGGTCGGAAGCGGCGCATGCATCGTGGACTTTGCTGAACCATACGGCCAGCTCAACTTCCTCGATGTCTCCGCGTTCCTCTCTGCGTTCGGGAATGCCGATCCTGCGGTGGACCTTGATGGCAACGGATCATTCAACTTCTTGGATGTCTCGGCATTCCTCGCTGCGTACGGCGACGGCTGCCCATGATTCGCTGAGAGCGTATCTGTAAAAGACAACGGTCCCGTGCATGAGCATGGGGCCGTTTTTTTATTTACCCATTCGGTTTACGGACAGCCCGCACCGAAGGCAGCCAAGAACGCCGAGACATCAAGGAAGTTGAAGTTGCCATCGTTGGTGAAGTCCGCGATGGGGTCTTGGTTCCCGAATGCGGAGAGGAACGCGGAAACATCGAGGAAGTTCAGGTTGCCCTCGCCGGTGAAGTCCGCGGGGCAGTCGATGTTGGTACTCAGGTGCAAGCACGCTTGGAGCACTGCACCTGTATCGTATGGTGAGTGGTCAGCAACCTTGAGCATCCATTGACCCGCTGCGGGTTCAGAGGTGAAGGTGTCCATCGGCATGTTCGGGATCACGAAGCCGAAGATGACTGGAGTCGCGGTAGTGGAGCACAATGACTCAGCGGGGATGAGTGTGTTGTCGGTGAAGGTCGCATCAAGGTCCTGCCCGCCGCACCCGAATGGTCCCGGGAATCCGGCGGATGGGATGCCGGGTCGATCGAGGAGTGTGATGGTGGTGCCGATGGGGGATTGGAGGGTGATGACGAGGTCGCCGATCCAGTCGTGGGTGAGAAGCAGTTCCAGATCAACGGATGCGACCGACTCAGATGCAGACGCGGTGACATTGATTGGGATGGTGATCCCAGAGGATGCGTTGTCCGGGATCGATGCGTTGGGGGTGATGCAGTGATCGCCTGCGGTCGCTGCGGCGGACAAGAACATCAATGCGGCGATGGTCGGTGTGGTGCGGTTCATCGTTTCGCCTCCTGGTTCATGATGGTGTTTCGGTTCTGGTCTGTGCATTGTCCCGGATCACGCATCCCCTCGCTGTGGCACCATCCTTCGAGGTGCCCCATGTTGTGGGCGCCTGAGAGTTGTCCCGCGGAGCGTTCGATGACGCCGTCGTCTGGATCGCTCAGGATCAGGTCGGTGATGATGTTGCAGTAGTCGAAGAAGAATCCGTCTTCGAATGAGGTGGTGTAGTAGTAAACATCATCCCGGGCCCATGACGGGATGAGCGAGAGCCAGCTTGCCGAACCCGCGTAGGTCATGTTGTCGTTGGTGCCGCACCCGAACCCAAAGATGTCTCCGAGGACCGCGGCGTTCCCTGCGAGTGCGGTCCCTTGATAGGGTGCGCCGACGGTTTGGATGAGTCGGTTGCCCTTCGCCCAGTCCAATCCGCTCCAGTAGAAGGTGCGGAGATGCAGGGCGGCCATCCCCCCCTGCGAGTGGGCGACGATCCCGAACGATTTCATCGGACTCGATTGGGCGAGCAGTTCGAGTGCAAACGCGTCATGCGATCGGCTCTGCTCGAAGTCCTCGAACAACGCGAGGTCTCCTGAGTAATGCGAGACGGTGAACGGGACCGCGTCGGTGCAGTATCCATGGACAAGCATCAAGCGGTGCCCCGGTCCTGCAGATTGCGTGATCTGTGGCGTGAGCTTTGCTGGGACCAGTGACCCGGGATTGCCTGTGAGCATGTCGGGCGAGATGGATGCTGGTGCTTCGGGGAGGGTGATTCCCGAAACGGGCACCGCAACGCGATCAATGATCTCAAGTGGGACCATCGAATCAATATCATGCAAACGCACGGCTCGGAGTTCGAGGGTTTCCGGATCAACACCGGATGCCGCGACCCAGCGGGTATCGAGCGTAAGGGCACGGGTTTGGCCGACGATGGTCGAAAGCCATGCGACGGGGGTTGGTTGGTTGTTCAATCGTCCCCAAACCTCCGCGGCGAGGATCGTCCGTCGCTGCGAATCGTCTGGCGCGAAAGTGAACACGATCTGCTCATCGTTGGATTGGATGGATGCTTGCTTGAGCATCGGTGCTTGAGGCGCGGCGTCAATCAGATGCTGGGTGGTCAGCAGGATATTCGATCCATCGGCGGTGATGCCTTGTGCGATCACGCGGACGCTGTGGGAGCCGACTTCCTCAGGGAAGAAGGTGAGTTCTGACGCGCCGGGTTGTGCGAGTCCTGTAGAGACCAGCCCGGATGGCGAAGTGATCTCGGCGGAGAGCGAGGTCATCTGTGTGCCGGGTTCGAACGCGGCGCGGAGGGTGATGGGTTGCGATTGAAGCGTGGTTCGCGTGGTGACATGCGTGGAGAGTGTGGACTTGGGGCCCGCATCGATCAATACATACCCCGTTGCGTCGTGGTCTGATCTGATCGTCAGGGTCCAGTCGCCCGCTTGGTTCTCTTGGATGCTCAGGTGCGTGAACTCACGATCCGGCGCGACCCATGCGAGGGAATCGGTGCCGGAATCAACCGCTGGGATTCTGGCTTGGTTGTTTGGAAGGAGTGTGCTCGACCATGTATCTGCTTGGACCGGGAGCAGGGCGATCCGAGCACCGCGTTGGTGGACATTGAGCGTGGTGGACCACGACCATTGGCCATTGATCAGTTGCATGTCCACCGGGATCATCGTGGAGTGCGAGACGACCGGGATGCTGGATGGGTCGGGGAGCTTGACCAACCCCGAAGTGATGTCCGAAGGGGGCGCAGCGACCTGCTTGACCTGGACCGGAGTCAATGGCTGGGCACTGGCAACAGCACACGCAATCAACGGAACAAAGAGGAAGACGGAAAGCCGATTGATCATGATGCACACTCCAGGGGGTGCCAGAGTTTAGGGGCAAGGACTTCCGAACGCCGCGAGGAACGCGGAGACATCGAGGAAGTTGAAACTTCCATCAGATTCGAAGTCCGCGACTGGGTCGCTATTTCCGAACGCGGTCAGGAATGCGGACACATCAAGGAAGTTAAGCGAACCATCCTGATTCAAATCCGCGGCTCCCGCTGGATTCGCAAGACCCGGACTCGGAGTGAAGAACGCAAGACAGACAGAACCGTCCGGTGCTCTCCCCTGCGCCACATCGGTTGTCTGCGCGTCGTAGGTCAGGGTATCAATCGGCGCGAGTTGGTTGTCCACGCGGTCGAAGAGTCCGATGGATTCACCCCCGGCGGAGAGTTTGAAGGTCGCGTGGAGTGGGCCTTGAAGGGGTTCGTCATCGGCCCAGACGACGAGGTACCCGTTGGGGGGGATGCTCGTGCCGACCGGGAACTCCCATTTGTTGGGATTGGTGAGGTCGTCGGTCAGGTAACGACCCGAGAGGTCGATCGCGGTGTTCTCGCTGTTGTAGAGCTCGATATAGTCGTCGCTGTCCCCAAACTCATCGATCGCTGAGCCGTCATTGCTCGCGAGCCATTCGTTGATGAAGATCAAGGGTGTCGGGTCAGGATCGGTGAAGCACGCGTCGTCCGGATCGTTCGCAGACCCCGGAGTCACGGCACAGAAAATCTCCTCAGCACCAGTGCCGTCGGGGAAGTGTCCGAAGGACTCATCGACTCCGAGCACGGGAGAGGTCAGTGTGTCGATCAAAACTACGCTGTTGTCGATGGTGTGCGAGAGCGAAACGATCTCTCCGGAGTTGGAGAGTTTGAAGGTCGCGTGGAGCGGGCCGTCGAGTGGATCGTTGTCCGCCCAGATGATGAGGAATGATTTGGCTTCGATCACGGTTCCCGCTGGGATCTCCCAGAGCTGAGGGAGGCTGGGTGTGTCGCTCAGGTGCATGCCTGAGAGGTCCACCGCGAAGTCTTCGTCGTTGTAGAGCTCGATAAAGTCCTCAAACTGTCCCGCTTCGTCCATCGCGATGGACTCGTTGATCGCGACGACTTCATTCACATACACCCGAGGCAGATCCGCAGGCGCGGGTGTGGTCGTGCGGAGGTATTGGGTTCGTGCTTCGATATACGGCTTGACGCCCCACGCCCAAGGCTGACCGCCGCTGTAGGTTGCGGGTTGGGTGAATGAGTCAAGGAAGGTCTGGTTGTTGAATCCGTAATCGGAGTTCCCACCAGAGTACGAGCCCGTAAACGCATAGGGTGCAAGCATCGTGCGGAGCGCATCGATATGGGTTTCTCGCGGAGTGAGCGTGAAGATCCCGTCAAACGCACCGGTGGTGGTGGGGGTGAAGGGTGTCAGTGTGTGCGCTGGGAATACACCTGGAGTTGATGGGGTGTCGTAGTCTGGAGTCGATTGAGAAAGGTTTGAGAGGTGGTCGATGCCCGGGTCTGGGAGTCCATCGCGGTCGTTGGTGGTGACGACATCGAATGAGAAACTGGATGTGTCGGTGAGGTTGAGTCGAGCGAGCGGGATGGTGTAGTTCACGATGCCATCGGATTTCTCGCTCAGGTCTTGATTGATCCCAGCGGGATTGTCGTAGCTCGCGTGGATGAGGTTCCAGCCGCCGCCGTTCCACTCGTAGAGAATGAACCCACCGCCGCCGTCGGTCCATGAACCAATAAAGTAGTCCGCTTGGGTCGAGGAGTTGATGTCCCGGTTCCAAGGGTTCGAAGTCGAACCCCCGGCTCGTGTATCGAAGAAGAACATGATCCGGGTCTGGTCTGTATTGCCACCAATATCGATGGGTCCGTGGACTTGGACCTTTGCATAAAGCGTGTCGGAAGTGTTCGAGAGTGTGACGGTGTCGATGTCAAAATTGGGGTCGGATTTGGAGAGGAAGGTATCGCCTTGCGAATCAGTGAACGCAGTCTGAGTGGGTTCAGTGAGTGCGCCCTCGGCTCCAACAAGCTCGCGGACATAGCGGAAGTATTGGTCTTGGAACGCTTGGATATTGAAGATGCGACGGAGCAGTGGGGGCTCGCCTCCTCCACCGAAGGGGCTCGAGAAATCCCAACCGAAACCGTTGTCCCCGAAGGTTTCAGCGGGTCGAGTCGCCCAGTCGGTGGAGAAGAAGTCGATGCCGTAGGTGTTGTCGAGGTCGAATGGGATGTATTCAAAGATCCCGGTATTCGGATTGAGATACAGGAAGTAGTTGTTCGCGCCGTACCAGATGTTGTCCCATTGCCCGTTGACACAATCCACGGCCATGGATCGCAGGAAGGTATCGACATTGAACCGGTCGTTGATCTCCGCCGCGAAGGTCGCGTCGTCCGCGGTTTCGATGAAATGGATCAGCTCCGCGAGATCCGCGTGCTGGTTGATCCCGCTGTCGTTTTCGAGTTCATAAGTCAGGTTCCCGAGGTTGGCGTAGGTGTCCGAGTCTCCCGGATTGACGAAGCGGAGGTCCGCGCGGGTGCCTTTGTAGGTGCACTGGTAGAGGTTCCCGGTGTCGTCGCCGAACCACGCGGCGAGGAACTCGTCGTCGATCTGTTCGACATTTGCGTAGACATCATCGACGAGCGTGCCGTCGTTGATGATGAGCCGGACCATCGAGGCACGGGGGGAGGGGACCCCGAACGCGTTGAAGACATCCCACGCGAGCTTGCCCCGGATGACGGATGTGTCGTTTTGATGGCCGTTGATGTTGAGTTTTTCGAGCCCGAACACTTCCCGTCCCGGCACGAACTCATTAAACTTGAGCTTCCACGATTTCTTGACCGCGCTGCGGGAGGTGTTGCCTCGGGGACGGATCGCGACATCTTCCACGATGGTGTCGGTCTGCGAGTTGATGATCCGGACGGTGCAGAGTCGGTAGGTGTTGTCGAACGGGTCCGCGAGCATCGCGAGCAGGTCCGCGGGATCCATGGTGACCGTGATCTGGGTCAGTTCCGAATCGGTGAAATAGATTTGTCCCGCCTGGTCGTACCCCGCGTCTCCGGTCGGATTGGGGACTTCAGCGACCGCGCAGCTCGTGAACAACAACATAGACATCACGAGCATTCCGTACTTCATCAGCATCCTCCGGGTAGATCGAACCAATGTACATGTTTGAAAGGACAGAATCAACGATAAAACCGGCACTCAATGATTTGAGATGGATTCATTTGGGCCGCTGATTATCGGGAGTCCTCTTGGAGTCGAGGAGCAAAGTGAGTAATGGGCCTGGAGGGACTCGAACAGGCGCGGCTAATGGTTCAGGAGGGGGGGTTGTGGCTGAGGGTGTCGCAGAATGCGTCGCACAATCCGCAGATGAGTCGCAGATTGACCCTCGGCTTCAAGAGGTCATCAACCAATGGTCGAAGCTGGACGATGCCGCCAGAGGTCAAATCTGCACGATTGTTGAGGAGAATGGTGGGGGAGCGATCGCGGATGAATCTTGAACGCGCCGGCTACGCTCGTTCTTGATTCAACCGAAGCAGATTCCCCAAGATCAACTGCTCCACTTCCTGCCGGCGTTCGATCAGAGCATGGCCCTCGGGCAAGGGCTGGCCTGCTCCGGTCTCTTCAAAGACCTCGGCCCAAGTGGTGTTCCAATCCCCCTCAGGGTCTACGGCGGCGTACGCGGCGATCACGGCCTCGTCTAGGGCTTTGTGGGCGAGCTTGAGCCAAGTGGGGCGTTCGTTGTAGAGATTGGTCAGGGTGCGTTTCTTGAGCTTGGGGTCTTTGGCGCACGCGGCATCAATCGCACTCTGCCGGATCAATCGCTGGGCTTCCTCACCACTGATCGCAAGCACATCGGCAAAATCATCCTCGGCATCAATCCGGTCGGCGATCGGTTGCACCCATTCAGGAGGATTGAGCCAACGCTCGCGCTGTTCGTTGAGCGTCGCGGCACACGCGCCGATCGCATCATGGAGCGGGCGTAGGGGATCGCCATTGGCTGGCTCATGCCCCGGCGACCACGGGAGGGGGAAGGTCTCGAAGCAGGTGGTGGGGGTGTAGCGGAACCCGGATTCGGCTTCGCGGAGTTGTGTGCCTTGCCGGCGCGCCCAGAGTTCGTGGATGGTGCTGTGGAGGGTGCCGAAGAAGTAGTCGTCGGAGCGGGCGTATGCGATGAGTTGATGGTCAGGAAGTGTTTCGTTTGGTAGCCAGATAAACAAACGGTACTTTGACACATGCAGTGTTGCCAGCTTACGGGGCAAGTTTGATATTGCTGATCGCATAGCTGGGCGTGGTTCGTTGTGTATCCACCAATATTTGGCGTATGTTGCTCTACGATTTTTAATGCGCGATGGTTTGATTTTCAGCTCGACATAGTGCATTGGTGCTTCGTATAACGATGCAGTTTGTAGTTCTCTTTCCAATCCAAAATCTATAAGCCACATTCCTCGGTTTCGCCTCGAAACATCTAAGCCATTCGAGTATCGCGTTAGGACTTCAATATTCGAGTGATTCGTCGGATTGGGTTGGCGGAGATAATTTTGCGCCTGAATCCAGTCTACATCAAATCCGCCCCCTTTTTGGTTTCCACGAAATGCAATCGAGAGATTGCTTTCTAGATCAAATGCCGTCGATAGATTGTGCCCAGAAGACAAGTCTGCATTTATTTGCTCAATGTTTTTGTCATTCAATAGCACTATATCAGGTTTATTGGCACTAAAGCAAACAATCGAGATATGAACGCTTGCTCCATCTAACATCCATTCCAAATCATCCCAAGCATAAAAAATAGTTGCTGATTTTACAACTCGTTCGAGAACAGCTTTATTGTCCCCGCCTCTTATTCCTTGTGTCGCAAGAAGGCCCACAACAGTTGCTTTGTGTTGTATTTTCTGGCGAGCTGTTTCAAACCAGTAGCAGCACAAATCCGAGTTGTTTGGTATTTCATAGTTTGCGAACAGGTTTCCTGTATACGAATCACCTAGTTCTCTTCGGATAATGCTACTGCCCAAAAAAGGTGGATTCCCCACAATGAAATCCGCCTCGGGCCATTCCGCTTGCCCCAAACACTTCGCTCCCTCACGCCACACGCTGATCCGCTCTCCATTCTCATCGGCCCACGCCAGAATCGCGTCTCGGTTTTCGATGGTGTCGATGGGTTCGAGGATGGGGTCTCTGGGGGCGTTGAAGCCGTTGTCTCGCATCCATTGGAGGTATCCGATCCAGATCGCCACTTGCGCCAGTTCCGAGGCGTAGGGATTGATTTCGATCCCGAGTAGTTGGGTTGGGCGCACGCGCGGGAGCAGGCCACCAAACCCGAGTTCCTCACGCGAGGCGTAGAGGACGACTTCTTTTTCAAGGAAGAGGAGTTGCTGGATCGCAACATAGAGGAAGTTGCCAGAGCCGCACGCGGGATCAAGGACGCGGACAGACGAGAGCTTGTCTTGGAACCCATCAAGCAGGTTGGCAATCTCGGCATCCGCTTTCGCTTTGGTCGCTTTGGTGGTCGATTTGCGCCGGCGTTCGAGTTGAATGTCGATCTGCTCTTTGGTCTCTTCCCATTGCTTGCGGAGCGGACGCACAATCACCGGCTCAATCACCAGCATGATGTCTTCCCGGCTGGTGTAGTGCGCCCCGATCTGCGAGCGTTTGGATGGGTCAAGGGAGCGTTCAAAGAGGGTGCCGAGGATGGAGGGTTCGATCACCGACCAGTCTTGGACAGCCGCGTCGATGAGGATTTCGATTTCATCGGTGGTGAGTTCGATGGAATGGGCATCATCGAAGAGGCCGCCATTGAAGTAGCTGATTTCATCAACGCCAAAGTCCCCGCCTGATCGCATGGCATCGAAGAGGGCATCCATTTGCTTCTGGAGCCGAGCGGGATCGTCTTTGGATTTGGTCAGCACCCGTTGGAAGAGTCCCTTAGGGAGCAACTCAACATCCTCAGCGAAGAGGCAGAACATGACCTTCATCAAGAAGTGTGCCGCATCATGCGGCTCATGCCCACGATCACGCAACGCTTGAGCAATCGTCCCGATCTTGGATGCGACCTTCTCAGTGATTGCGGCAACGGTGATTGACGGCTTGAACCACTTGGGATCGGTGAACACCCGTTTGAGCAATGAGAGCTTGCCGGGGTCGGAGAGTTCTTCGAGGGTGAACGAATGCACCTCGGGCTTGTATCCAGTGAAGTTGGTATGGATTTCGTAGTTGGCAATATCGCTGACAATCATCAATGGGGGATTGCCGAGGTCTTCGCGGTATTGCTGGAGTTGGCGGTACGCCTCTTCGAGGTTCTTGTACTTGTCCCGGCGTTTGTATTCCCACGCGAACCGACCCTTGTACCACACATCAGCCCATCCATGCGCCCCCTTAGAGCCGAGAGAGGCGGGGCCGGCGACCTTCACGCCCTTCTCGAATGTGAAGGTATCACCAACCGGATCGACCTCAGCGGGTGTCTGCACCCCGAGGAGCCGGCATAGGTCAATGAAGTGTTCTTGTGAGGCGGCCCGTTCGGAGAGCTTGGCCTTTGACCATTTGGCGATGAAGGTGGGGGTATCCATGTGTGTAGATCATCGTGCATTGGAGCGAGTTTGTCCACTCGCCATGCAACATTCGATGGGGTAGATTCGAGTCGAAAAAATCGCGAAAAAAACCCGCCGCTGGTTTTGGGTCTTTCTCTTGTCCTCATTGGTCGCCGGCTTTGTGTTTGTTCGTTTGGTTAGGAGGTAGAACTGTTCACCGGGTGAAGTCAGAGCGCACCGACCCCTTACGGATCGATGCGTTTAACGATTCTGCCCACCCGGAGCCAGCCGTCGCTAACCGCCCGCTGTGTTTTCCCCGGCATCAGCGGATTTCACCCTGCCGTCAACCTAGCCCCCGATGATTGATCGATGGTTCGACCAATGAATGATGGTTCATTCAGGACACCCGGGTAAGTTCGTCGTCGCCACCCCGCTGCGGTTGGTATCTCCCTGCGGCACGCGCACATAGTCGGGGAGAGCGACTGCCTAGATGTCTGATCGGGCCGCATTTGCGGGGGATCAGTTGGGAAAGATTCATTCACATGTGCCTTCCCGTTTTATTGTACGACGATTGGCAAAAAAACGCCCGACTGGCTCGACTGATATGGTGTCGGTAAGTTTTTTTGGTTTTGCTCCGAAATCGGGGCTTCACAATTTGGGTAATCGTTGTACTCTCCTGTGTTCGACTATGCAATCAAGATGCACGAGCATCGGGAAGGTCAAGAATGGACTCGAAAACAAGCGTAAATGGCGATTCACGGATGAGAATCACACTCCGTCCTCAGGAAGCGGCGGTGGCATTGGGTGTATCTGATCGCACGCTCTATGGACTCTTGAAAGCTGGGGATATTCCGCACTCCAGAGTTCGGCGTGCGATCTTAATTCGCATTGCTGACATAGAAGCGTATTTGAAGCAGTCGCGTTGTCATATTCAATCAGAAACAAGTGGCAATAACTGACAGGTAGGTGAAACGCTGAACGGTTGGTGGTAGAATTCAGGCAGGAGGTAGAGCGTTGGCATCCATATCCAGAGACAAAAACGGCACCAAGCGCATCATGTTCGCAGATGCAACTGGAAAGCGTCACACGATCCGCATGGGCAAGATGAGTGTGAAGGGGGCCGATGCGTTCAAAGCCCGATTAGAACGCTTGATCGAATCAAAGCTATCGAACACTGCTGCCAACTCGGATACCGCTCAGTGGGTCGCTGGGCTTCCTGATGAGACCTATGCGAAGCTGGCAAGGACTGGATTGGTCGAAGCAAGAGAGCGAACCAAGGCACACACACTGGACGGGATGCTCGATGAGTATTTCAACACGATCAATGTGAAAGAAACCACACGCATCCGATATGCCCAGACACGCCGGCGACTCATCAAGCACTTTGGCAAGGATCATCCACTCGAATCTATCACTCCCCACGATGCGGACAAATGGAGGTCGGTTCTTAAATCCACGCTCTCGAATCCAACAATCTCTCGGGATGTTAAAGCCGCGCGCATGTTCTTCAAACAAGCGGTGCGTTGGGGCATGATCCAGTCAAATCCATTTGAGGGGGTCAAGGCCGGTGCGCAGACGAATGAGGGACGGAAGCACTATCTACCCCCAGAGGATGCTCTCAGACTGATTGACGCGGCACCAAATGCCGATTGGCGATGCATCATCGCACTGTCTCGATTCGGCGGATTACGGTGCCCCTCAGAAGTGCTGATGGTACGCTGGGGTGATATTGATTGGGCGGGGAATCGATTCAGAGTGCGATCCCCAAAGACTGAGCAGCACGCCGGCAAAGGGGAGCGAATCGTTCCTCTGTTTCCCGAGCTTCGCTCTGTGCTGATGGATGCGTTCGATCACGCACCCGAGGGTGCGGAGTTTGTGGTTGCTGGGCACCGATGCACCTCTGCAAATCTCCGAACCCACTTGCTGAGGATCATCGAGATTGCTGGAATGACGGCTTGGCCGTCACTGTTCAACTCAATGAGGGCAAGCCGGGTGAGTGAACTTGCAGCGCAGTACCCAAGTGCAACATGCACAAAGTGGATGGGGCATTCGAGTAAGATTGCCGAGGCCCATTACCACATGGTGCGCGATGAAGATTATGCCAAAGCAGCATCCACGCCGGCGTATGGGAATGATGGATTGACCAACTCGGAAAGCGTCGCAAAATGCGTCGCAGTTGTGTCGCAGAATGCGTCGCAGCAACAAGCGACACTGAATTGCAATGAGCAACAAAACCGAGCGCAAATGAAACAGGGATCGTCGCTTATGCCGATACCTGCTAGTCGTTGCCGTTCGTTGCAAACTGCGTCCAATGGGCCTGGAGGGACTTGAACCCTCATGGGTTTTACCCCGGCGGATTTTAAGTCCGCTGCGTCTGCCGATTCCGCCACAGGCCCGCGCTTGTATCGTAGCCGGATCAAGATCCATTCGGGTATCTCGGACGGAGTTCAAATCGGCTCGTTGATGGCGCTTTGAAAAATAATTGGACCCGATTCTTCCAACGGTCCCGACCCGCTGTCTATGCTCTTCTTTACCCACCCCAAACATTCAAAATGCAAGACGAGGACGATCGATGTTGAACCGAGAACCCCAGTCAGAAGCAATCGCGGCATCAAACTACTGGCAAAAAACCAGCTTGGATGCCCAGAAACCGATGCAGAGGATCGATGAGATCTTCGGTCTTGACGCATTCGATATGCGCACGATGCGTCAGCGTCTCCCCAAAAGCGTGTTCAAATCCGTCGAGCAGGTCATGGGGGGTGGGGCAAAGCTCTCGCACTCCGACGCCGAGGTCATCGCGACTGCGATGAAAGATTGGGCGATCGAGCGAGGCGTGACCCACTTCACACACTGGTTCCAGCCGATGACCGGACTGACCGCCGAGAAGCACGACAGTCTCACCGTCCCCGACGGTGAAGGCGGGCTCGTCTATCGACTCAGCGGAAGCTCCCTCATCCAAGGCGAACCCGATGCGTCCAGCTTCCCATCAGGTGGACTCCGAGCGACCTTTGAAGCCCGCGGATACACCGCGTGGGATGTCACCTCCCCGGCCTTTATCAGCCGAGGATCCAACTATGCGACCCTGTGCATCCCCTCCGCGTTCGTTTCGTGGAACGGCGAGGCGCTCGACAAGAAGACCCCGCTCCTGCGATCGATCGACGCGATCAGCACGCAAGCGATGCGGATCCTCAAAATCTTCCAGACTGACGAGGGTGTCAACTCGGTTGGGTCAACACTGGGCGCTGAACAGGAATACTTCTTGGTCGATCGCAACCTCTACCACGCCCGTCCGGACCTGGTGAGCTGTGACCGGACCCTCTTTGGTTCAATGCCTCCTAAGCACCAGCAGCTCGATGACCACTACTTCGGGTCCATCCCGACACGCGTGCTCTCATTCATGGCAGAAGTCGAGCGGGAACTCGCGCGCCTCGGGATCCCCGTCCAGACCCGCCACAACGAGGTCGCGCCGGGACAGTATGAGATCGCGCCGCTGTTTGAGACGACCAACCTCGCGTGCGATCACCAAGCGATGCTCATGCAGACGCTCAAGAGCGTCGCAGGACGCTTCGGCTTTGTCGCGATCCTCCACGAAAAACCATTCGCGGGTGTCAACGGCTCAGGGAAGCACAACAACTGGTCGCTCTCGACAGATACCGGAGTGAATCTGCTCGATCCGCAGGATGAGGCGCATAACAACCTCCAGTTCATGGTCTTCCTGTGCGGCGTCATCCGTGCGGTCCACAAACATTCGGACCTGCTCCGTGCATGCATCTCCAGTGCAACCAATGACCATCGTCTGGGCGCCAACGAAGCACCTCCTGCGATCATCTCGATCTTCCTTGGTGACATGCTCACCGATCTGATCGAGCAGATTGAGAAGGGCGCGACGAGTAGGACGCTCAAGGGTGGGCATCTGGATCTTGGAGCCCGCACGCTCCCGGATATCCGCAGGGACTCTGGGGACCGCAACCGGACCTCGCCGTTCGCGTTTATTGGGAACCGGTTCGAGTTCCGAGCCGTGGGTTCAACCGCGTCGGTTGCTTGGCCGAACACCGTGATCAACACGATTGTCGCTGAGAGCTTTGATTATCTCGCGACCGAGATCGAGAAAGCGACCAAGAAAAACTCGACCCCGGCACAGACCGAAGCATCGATCCGCAAGATTCTCACGCAGGTCATCAAGGACCACAAAGCGATCGTATTCAACGGCGACAACTACACCGAAGAATGGCGAGAAGAAGCAGAAAAACGAGGACTCCCGCACCTCAAGACCACCCCGGACACGATCCCCGCGCTCAACAACCGCGTGACCGCTTCGATGTTCAAGAAGTACAAGGTGCTCTCGAACTCCGAGCTTGACAGCCGAGCGGAGATCTTCGCGACCAAGTATGTGACGACCATCGGGATCGAATCGCGCCAGATGCTCTCGATTGCGAGGACGCTGATCCTCCCTGCGGCGATCGAGCACCAACGACGAGTCGCTAACGCAGTGGTGAGCACTGAATCCGCTGGTGTCGATGCGTCCGGGTTGCGTGGATCGCTCGAAATGATCGCTGATGGTGTACATGCATTAGAGCAGAAGATCGACGCTCTCGACGAGGTTTTCAGCTTCACTCAGCTCGAACCGCTCGAAGCGTGTTACCACATCCGGGATCATGTTCTGAACGCGATGGAAGAACTCCGAGCCGCGGCTGATTTCTTGGAAACACGAGTTGACCAGAATCTTTGGCCACTCCCTAGCTACAGCCAACTGCTGACCTTGCGATAAGAAGCGAAGCAATAAGAAGTGTCTAGAAGCATGTAAACCCCGGTCGATTGACCGGGGTTTTTTATGTGATTCTGCCTAGAATCGGGGAGAATTCTATCGAGCAAAAAACATTGCTCAGACCGAGTCCAAAGGGAAGTACTACACGGAGATCGCACTTTGAAGCATTACCCGTCCACAGGCACCAAAGGGGGGGCCGTTCTCAAGAAATCAATCCTTGTGATGGGGTGTCTCCAGTTCGCATTCATCGGCGGATGCAAGCGTGAAGAGATCCACGCGTACCGAGCGCCCAAAGAAACCAACACCGCATCGCGATTCGGTGTGATGCCGACTCCGCAAGCGCCATCCGGCACGATGCATCAGCAAGAATCAGGCGCTGATGGGGTCGCATGGACGGTCCCTCCGGGATGGGTAGAAACCGAAACAACCAACGCGATGCGCATCGCAACCTACACAGCACCCAACGGCACCGAGGTCGCCATTACCGCGTTCCCGGGAGATGTCGGTGGATTGGTCGCCAATGTCAACCGCTGGAGAGGTCAGGTCGGACTCGAACCAACCGATGAACAAGGCATGATGGATCAACTCGCTCGCCTGAAAGGGGTGGATGGCGTGGATGTGATTATCGTCGATCTCCAAGGCGATCAACGCTTGATCGGGACCGTCATCAATGTCAACGACGGCAAAACTTGGTTCGTCAAAGCGATGGGTGAATCAGAAATAATCGAACCAAATAAGATCGATATCGTTCGCTTCTCCTCCACATTCCACACCCACGGCGAGAACGGCGAACATGGGATGAACCCTGCAGCGAGCACGCAACCTGCCGCGGCAAGCACCCAAAGCCCGATCGACTGGAGCAAACCCGAAGAATGGACCGCTGAAGCGAACGCATCGTCGATGCTCCTTGAAGCGTACCAATCCCAGAGCGGCGCACGCATCACCATGACCTCGCTCCTCGGTGACGGTGGTGGGGTGCTCGGGAATGTGAACCGCTGGCGCGGACAACTCGGGCTCCCATTGCTCGGTGCGGTGGATGAACTGGATCTCGTCGATCTGGGCAACAGTGCAGTGTCCGTTGATCTCCTCTCAACTGACGGCTCATCGCGGATGGTCGCGGGGATTGTTCCGGTTGGAAATCAAACCTTGTTCTTCAAACTCACCGGCACCCATGACGCGGTCGAAACCGAACTCGCTCGGTTCGACGCGTATGTCCAAGCGTACAACACGGGAAGGCCGGGTGCACCATGATCAAGAAGATCCAAAGATTGCTCAAACCACTCGCGTCGCTCAAGCTGACCGTCGTCATCTTTGCCCTCTCGTTGTTCCTCATCTTTGCGGGAACACTCGCGCAGGTTCATCAAGGCATCTGGACGGTGGTTGATGAGTACTTCCGATCCGTCTTTGTCTCTATCGAGCTGCAGATATTCGTGCCCAAAGAAGTTCAGGTGCTCCCCGGCTCCATCTGGTTCCCCGGCGGTCTGACGCTTGGAGTGGCGATGTTCATCAACCTCATCGCGGCGCATGTTGCGCGGTTCAAGTTCACCAAGAAACGCATCGGGATCATCATGACGCACTTCGGGGTCATCCTGCTGTTGGTCGGTGAGTTCGTGACGGGGTTTGCTGCCGAGGAAGGCAACATGACCATCCTCGAAGGGGAGACGGTCAACTTTGTGGAGGATATCCGTACGCCTGAGATCGCGGTGATTGACCGTTCCAGTCCGGATGATGATCTCGTCGTCGTGATCCCCGAGCGGTACATGGGGACCGGGAAGACCATCTCCAACGGGCTGCTCCCGTTCAGCATCGAGATGACCGAATGGATGTCCAACTCCCAGATGTTCGGGCCGGCGCAATCTGACCCACAACGACGGGCTCTGGCAGACACTGGGATCGCGAGCCAACTCACTGCGATGCCCGCCCCTCGCGCCAACGGCGTCGACGGCGCGAATGTTGATACACCCTCCGCGTATATCACCCTCATGGATGGCGAGACCCGTTTGGGATCGTACCTGATCTCGGTCTATGTGGATGAGGCGCAGCCTGTAACGGTTGGGGGGAAGGAGTACTGGATCGAACTCCGATTCAAGCGAACCTACAAGCCGTATTCGATCGAACTGATTGATTTCAAGCATGACCTGTTTACAGGGACGCAGATGGCGCGGAACTTCTCCAGCGATGTTCGCTTGGTTGATACCGCGAAGAATGTGGATCGCGAAGTGTTGATCTACATGAACCACCCGCTCCGACATGCCGGCGAGACTTTTTATCAAGCGTCGTTCCTTCGTGGTGATACCGGGACGGTGCTGCAGGTGGTCAAGAATCCAGGTTGGTTGATCCCGTATGTGTCGTGCATCATCGTGACGCTCGGGATGCTGATTCACTTCGGGATCCGGATGATCCCCGCGTTGAGGAGAAGCTCCAAATGAACAAGTTCCAGCAAATCCTCCCTTGGATCGCTCTTGTGCTCGCGGTGGTCTACGCCGGTCAAAAACTCGTGCGTGCGGACCATGTCAACAGTCAGTTCGACCTTGATACCTTCCGTGAGATTTCGGTCTCCGCAGGTGGTCGGACCAAGCCTCTTGATACCGTCGCGCGGAACAGTCTGATGAACCTGAGCGGACGCCAGAGTCTCAAGACTGATGAAGGCACGATGCCCGCGATCGAGTGGTACATCGAGGTCATCACCAAACCAGAAGACTCTATCCACCGACGCGTGATCCGAATCGACCACCCCGATGTTTTAGCGATGGCAGGGCTCGACAAAGAAAACCGGACACGATTCTCGTTCGAGGAACTCAGAGACGCGGGCAACGAGATCAATCGGCAAGCGATGCTGGCAAGCAAGGTCAAAGCGAAAAGCAGAGACCCATTCCAGCGTGCGGTGCTGGTGCTCAATCAGCGGCTGATGTTGTTCAGCGATCTTTCCCAGCTCCGGTCGCCGTACATGATCGCGCCGCTGACGACTTCTGAGGATTGGAGATCGTTTAATGAAGCGATGGACAGCGACTCCAGCGACCCCGATGCCCTCGCGCTGCTGGGTGTTCTGCAAGCGTACCGTGCCGGGAATGTCGAGGGGTTCAACAGCGCGGTGAACAACTACGCGGCATTGATTGATGAGAAGCTCCCGCACGAATCGCAGAAATCCGGATACGAGGTGGTATTCAACCAAGCAAGACCGTTCATCTCCGCATCCGCGTTGTATGTGATCGCGTTCTTGTTTGGATGTTTCGGTCTGCTGACCACGCAGCTCTCCAAACCCGAGTGGTCCAAAGCACTCTTGAGAACCATGACCTTCCTGATCTTGGTCGCGTTTGTCGTGCAGACCATCGGGATCGCGAGCCGTGTGTATCTGCAGGGTCGTCCACCGGTGACGAACCTGTATTCTTCCGCGATCTTCATCGGGTGGTTCGGGGTCATCCTCGGGCTCTTCATCGATCGGCACATGAAGCTCGGGCTCGGCGGGATCATGGCCTCCGTCATCGGGTTCGGGACGCTCATCGTCGCGCACAACCTCGGGAGCTCCGGGGACACGATGGAGATGATGCAAGCGGTCCTCGATTCCAACTTCTGGCTCGCGACCCATGTTGTCGTCGTTACCATCGGATACTCCGCGACTTTCTTCGCGGGATTCCTCGCGACCGCGTACATCCTGCTCGGGGTGTTCACCAAGGTCTTCGATCGCGAGCGGGGCAAGTCGCTCATCAAGATGACCTACGGCGTCATCTGCTTCGCAACCGTCACCAGCTTCGTCGGGACGGTGCTCGGCGGGATCTGGGCGGATCAGTCCTGGGGACGCTTCTGGGGTTGGGACGCCAAAGAGAACGGCGCCGCGATGATCGTTCTCTGGAACTTGCTCATCCTCCACGCTCGCTGGGGTGGGATGATCCGAGATCGCGGACTCGTTGTCCTTGCAATCTTCGGGAACATCATCACCGCGTGGTCGTGGTTCGGGACCAACATGCTCGGTGTCGGTCTCCACTCCTACGGCTTCACCAACTCCGCGGTCTTCTGGTTGCTTATCTTTGTGCTCAGTCAGCTCATGCTGATGAGCATCGGGGTGATGCCTATGAAGTTCTGGCGGAGCAAGTTTGCCAAATAAAGAAGCCGACCGGGGTGATCCGGTCGGCTCGTCGAGTTTTCAGTAACTTGTTCAGTGGATTGCCAGCACGCCGGTGGGGTCAGATACCTACCGCTTTGCTGTTGGATGCCATCGAGACTTTGAGAGCCGCGGCTTGACGCTCGCGGGTCAGCTTCTCGACCGCTTCCATCCGGTTGGTCGCGTCGTCTGGGATCACGCGAGCGTTTGCTTCAGCGAGCTCGGCGCGGGCTTCGGATTCGATGATTTCTTCCGCTGCGATCGCACGCTGTGCGAGGATGACCAGCTCGTTGTTGGCCATCTTGACGAACCCGCCGTCGATGAAGTACATGCGTGATCCGCCCCCGGCATCGCTTGGGAAGTCGAGGCGGAGCTTGCCTGTCCCGAGCTTGGCGACCAGTGGGGAGGTGCCGTGCTGGCAGCCCACAAGCCCGTCCCACATGGGAACTGATGCGTAGAGCACCTCTTCGCTGAGGAGTGCTTTTGCTGGGGTGACGAGTCGGCAGGTGATCGTATTGGCCACGGGTAATCCTCGGTTCAGGTCATAGGAATCAGTGGGAATCATAGCCCCGAGGTCATCGAAAAGACCATCGATCCTGCACGGTTCTGGTCTTAAGAATCGCCCATTTTCGACTCGATCCGAGCCAAAATATCGCGGATATCGACGAGGGTTTCAGCGATATCGTTGCCAGCCGCGGAACCTGTGGACGCCGACGAGGTTGCGTGTGGAGTTGATGAACCGCTTCCCGCGAGTTTGTCACGCTGGTCGAGCACCGCTTTGCGGAAGTTGACAGCGTCCACGATCCCGATGATGTTCACCAGCGATCCGCCCGGTCCTGACGACTGTCCCGCAGTCTCGACTTTGAACCCCCGGAGTCCGAAATGACGCATGATCGGGCCTTGGAACATTTGGAGGTCGGTGATTTTTTCGAGCGGGATGGTCGATTCGGTTTTGTTGAGGATGCCTTTTTTGATCTCAAGCGTCCGCTGGTTGAGTGTGCATCCCAGGTTTTTGAGGTGCTTCTCAATGAGCCAGTTCCCGATCAGGATGTAGAGGATCGCGAACGGGATGCCGACGATCGTGATGCAAAGAATGATCGAAGTTGGCCAAAGGTAATACGATTTGACACGCTTGTCGAAGGTTGCGTCCCACAGGACGGTTGGTTCAGACATGGGCTATCCCTCATTGGATGTATTGGTGAGTCTCAGAGCTTTTTGACAGTCTGCGAGGTGGATCGGATGTTGATCGTTCCCTCGGTGTCGCGGGTCAGGTATTCGATCACATCAAGAGCGGTGTACGAAGTTGCACCGGGTTTGAGGAATCGTGCAACATCGGCAACATCATCACCGGAAGTGATCAGTGGCTTCTCAAGTCTACCGTCTTGCTGGATCTGTCCGAGGTCGATGTTGGACAACAAACCATTGCAAACACACTTGCGTCCAACAGTGTCCTCGATCTTGCCACCCTTTTTCAGGTAGTCGTCGATCGGTTCAGATGGGCAGCGCCATCCGATTTTGCCGTTGTCTTTTTTGTACGCGTGCCGGAGGTAACCAAGGTCACAGATGCGTGTCCGCTGGAGGTACACATCCTGTTCCGATTGCGTGTCTTCCATGGTCAAGACCTTGAACGGGAAGCCGGTCGGGGATGCGACAGGGTCGGTAAAGACCTTCGCTTCACCCTTTTGGCTCATCGCGACGCTTCGGTTGCGGAGTTCGGGTGATAGTCCGGATTCTTCACAGAACGCGAACGCGGTCCCGATCTGAACACCCACGGCTCCCATCTCGATTGCTTCCGCGATCCGCTCGGGTTCCGCGTAGGAGCCTGCGAGCCAGAACGGGAGACCGAGGTCGCTGATCGCTTTGAGATCGCAGTCGTCGCGATCGCCGTAGATTGGTTCGCCTTCGATGCTCAGTTGCATCTTGCCGCGTGGTGGCGCGTTGTGACCACCGGCGGTGGGGCCTTCGATGATGAAGCCATTGACCTTGCCGCTGGATTTGCGTGCGAGCATGCTCGCGAGCGTCGCGGAGGACACGATCGCGAGGAAGTCCGGACGATTGATGTCGGGGACTTCTCCATCGAAGAACGCTTTGGGATCAAAGGTGGTGGAGAAGGATTCTCCGGGATCGGTGCCTTGGACATCGATGCGGAGATCGACGGGCTCTTTGTTGGCGAGTTTGTCCAAGATTCCTGGGATTGCCTTGGGAATCCCTGCACCCATGAGGATGTAGGAAACCCCTGCGAGCATTGCGCCGAAGATCGAAGGCAGATTCGGAGCTTGGATTTTTTCGAGGTAGTTGATGCCGACTGGTCGATCGTGCCCCTCTCTGGCGAGGTAGACCTCGACAAAGTTGGACGCAACCAGCAACTCTTCGAGAAGCTTTGAAGGCTTCATGCTGGGGACTGGCTTGGGCTTGAACGGCTTGTCCTTGTCCTTACCACCCTCGACGAAGTAGCGATCAATAATCCGCTGAGCAACATCCGGGATTGGGAAGTGACTTAGGGCGCGACGCATATGACCACCCGGATCACCAACTTGGAGTCGGCGTGCGAGGAGTACATCAAGTGCGGTTCCGGAGACCACTCCGAGTTGGCCGGCTTTGCATACGGCATTGGCAAGAGTCCAACTGGAGACCCCGGCACCCATGCCGCCTTGAATGATTGTTGGTAGTGGGAAGCTGGTCATATGTGTATATCGTAGCCTGATAATGGTCGGAGTCGTCAAATCAACCGCTCATGCCTGCAAGTTGCATTTGATCCAAACCAATCAGCTTACCAGCCTCCGCTCACGGTCTTTTTCCCGCGTGATGCACTGGGGCGATCGCCGTTGATGGCTGATTTTTTAACCCGCCCGGCGGTATTGGACTTGTTCGTGTGTCCTGGGAATCCGCCCTCTTGGTTGCTGGAGGATTGCTTGCTGCCACGGTGGCCCTTCTTCGCAGCTGGCTTTGCGCCCGGCATCCCGTAGGACTTGCCGCCGGGCTTCCCGCCACCTGATTTGGCTGCGTAGTTGCCTCCGGAGTTGCTTTCTGAACCCTCAGCGGCGTCCGCATGACGCTTCTTTCCAGCGAACTTGCCGCCGGACTTTTTGCTGAACTTTGGCTTATCAGATGAGAAACCGGAGTTGCTGCTGTTGGAGCCGCCGGGGCGTTGCTTTCCGAACCGATTGTTCTGACCGGACTTGCGGAACCCGCCGCCATGACTCTTTCTCGATGGACCACGCTGGCCTGCAGGTGGGGCATCGAAGGTCAGGTCGGAGTGGTCGGTCGCGACCTCGATATCGATTTTCGTTCGGCGTTCGATCGCTCTGTAGATGCCCATCTCGTCGTGGTCACAGAACGAGAGCGCGATCCCCGAAGCACCGGCGCGAGCGGTCCGGCCGATGCGGTGGACATAGGTCTCCGGATCGATCGGCATATCGAAGTTCACCACATGGGTGATGTCGTCGACATCGATCCCACGCGAAGCGATGTCCGTCGCGACGAGGACCTGGGTTGCCCCGGTCTTGAAGCGACGCATAGTGCGGGTGCGGGCGTTCTGGGTTTTGTTGCCATGGATTGCTTCAGCGTTGATGTCTGAGTGCTGAAGGAACTTGACGAGTTTGTCGGCGCCGTGCTTGGTGCGTGTGAAGACCAATGCTCGGCCCACATCGGATTCGACCAAGAGCCGCTCAAGCAATACAGGCTTGTTCTGACGCTCGACGGTGTACACACGCTGGGCGATCAGCTCAGCGGTGCTCGATTCTGGAGCGGTCTCGATGGTCGTTGGTTCAAACAGGATCGCGTCAGCAAGACGACGGATTTCTTTGGACACGGTCGCAGAGAAGAACAGCGTCTGGCGTTCTTCAGGCATCATGTCGATGACCTTGCGGATGTCGTTGATGAAACCCATATCCAGCATGCGGTCCGCTTCGTCGAGTACGAGTGTTTCCACTCGGCTCAGATCGATGTGACCCTGGTTGATGAGGTCGAGCAAGCGGCCGGGAGTCGCGATGAGGACATCAATACCAGCACGGAGATCGCGGACTTGCTTGCCTTGGCTCACGCCTCCGAAGACGACGGTGTGGCGGAGGTGCAGGTTGCGGCCGTAAGCGATGAAGCTCTCATAGATCTGCATCGCGAGTTCGCGTGTTGGACACAGGACGAGCGCGCGGGGCGGACGACCATGCCCACCGTTGCGGGTGTGCTTTGATTTTTTGTTCTGGTGACGAGAATCGTCAACAGGCGTGTTTTGCGACAAGCGATGCAGGATCGGGAGCGCGAACGCACAGGTTTTGCCTGTCCCGGTCTGGGCGCATCCCATGACATCGCCGCCTTCGAGGGCGACAGGAATTGCTTGTGCTTGGATAGGAGTAGCGGTCGTGTAGCCCTTATCGGCTACCGCGCGAACGATTGGCTCTGCGAGCCGCAGTTCATTAAAATTCATGTAGTATGTGTTTTCTTTGTCCGGAGTGTTCGGGCATCGGGGTCCCGCGAATACCGGAATGTCACTCGACGCCTGATGCGTTGAAAGCAATGCTACCGGCGTAAATTGTGTGCTCGTGATCCCGATAGTCCACGGAGCAGGTCAAGGATAGAGCCGGGAGTTCAGGAAGTCCAGCCGCGGCAATAGGATAAGTCCAAAGTGGACGCTCTTTTCTTGGGGATAAGCTCCTCGGTCAGTGGGGTACGGAACCCGAATCCGCAACCAATGGGGCGATTTCGGGTACAATTCAGGCCTGCGACTCCGCAAGTGGTCTCACCCAAGTACAGTTTGTTTTTCGTGAATGAGGATGGCATTGCACATGAAGTACAGCACACTCGCGGCCGTGGGGCTGATGTCCGTTTTTTCGACTGGTGCGATCGGGCAATCCGATCACTATCTGAGCAATCAAGAACTCGACCGAGCGATCAACGCGATCGCGTCGTCGAGCGAGCACGCTTCGGTCTCGATCATTGGCACAAGTCTTGATGGCACGCCGATCAAGCTGATCACGCTCGCGGGTTCGATTCAATCCGCATCGGACCAACCCGCGCTCCTGATCACCGCAGGACTCGATGGGCGGTATCTTGTTGGGACCGAGGTTGCAGTTCGGATCGCAAAGCAGGTGCTGTCGGATCATGCAGCGTTGCTCGATTCGATGACGATCTACATTGTGCCCCGCGCGAATCCGGACGGCGCTGCTCGGAATCTTGATCGGTTGACGATGGGGTATGTGGGCAACAGCCGAAACACGGACGACGATCGTGACCGCGCGATCAACGAGGACGGCGCGGAAGACATCAACGGCGACGGACTCATCACCATGATGCGCCGACTCAATCCACCCATCGAAGACCCCGCGACACACCTTGCGGACCCCGACGATCCCAGACTCAACATCAAGCCAAATCCCAAAGAGGACCAGCGTGCGAGCTTTACCCTTTATACAGAGGGCTTGGACAACGACGGGGATGGGCAGATCAACGAGGACGGCTTCGGGAGTATCGATCTCGATCAGAACTTCATGCACCGTTGGCCTGAGCATGAGCCGCACTCTGGGAAGTATCCGTTGTCGGAACCCGAATCGCACGCGCTCGCGAAGTTCGTGATCGATCATGACCACATCGTCATGGCGATCACGCTCGGACGGCACGACAACCTGATCAACCTTCCGGATTCCAAAGCGAAAGACCTTTCGGGATCGGCACCCAAAGCGATCGACGCGAAAGATGCGGATGCGTACAAGTTCATTGGCGAGTTGTACAAAGAAGCAACAGGGTTCGGATCCGCGCCGAAGGAAGACATCGCGGGGAGCTTTCACGCATGGATGTATGCTCAGCGAGGGATCCCAAGCTTTGCGGCGGTGCCTTGGTTGCGACCCGATGCCGAGAAAGCCGAGGGAGACCAGCCTGATCCATCCGATGAAGCAGAGCCGAATGAAGCGCCCGAGGATTCGGGGTTGACCCCATCGGGTATTGGTGACATCAGTCAGGAAACCCTCGATGAGTTGATGGACGCGTATGTCGCGGCGACCGGTGAAGAAGTAGACGAAAGCATGAAATCCATGATCACCCCCGAGATGGTTGAAGGTTTCGCGGCACAGGCAGGGATCAAGATCCGCCGGGTCACGCTTCCTGATCCGGATGCTGAACCAGAAGCGACGAACGAGTCAGAACCAAAGAAGCCGAAGAAGAAACAACTGAGCGAAGACGCGAAGTGGCTGCAGTATTTCGCAGACCAATCCATCGAAGGGTTCGTTGATTGGACACCATTCACGCACCCAACGCTCGGCGAAGTCGAGATCGGTGGGTTCGTGCCTTTGGCGCGGATCAATCCTCCAGCTGAGCAACTCGACGCAGCGAGCGAATCGATGACCGGGTTTGTTGTTGAACTCATCGGGACGCGACCAGATGTCGTGATCGTTGGACCGGAGATCAAAGACCTCGGTGGCGGGCTCCACGAGGTCCGCATCTCGCTGGTCAACGAGGGCAAACTCCCAACCACAACCGCGTATTCACAGACCAAGCACACCATCCGCCCGATCGTCGTGCGACTCTCGACAGACCTCGACCAGATCATCACCGGACAACGAGTCGATCGCGTCTGGGGGATTGAACCCCACGGCGGACGATCCGATCATCGCTGGATCATCCGCAGCGATGACATCGGATCAGAAACCATCGAGATCATCGACCCGCGCCTCGGAAACCACACGATCAAACTGGGAGACTCAGAATGATTCAGCTCTCAAAGCCATTGCGTTCACTCACTGTTGCCGGTCTTCTCGCGGCGTCCGGACTCATCACCTCGCACGCCGTCGCGCAGCAACAGATCGCATCAGAGGTGGATGTCTCGTGGAACCGCTTCTACGACTACGAAGAGATGACCCAGATCATCCACGACCTTGTTGATTCGTACCCCGAACTGCTCACGCTCGAATCGATCGGCAAGAGCGAACAGGGGCGTGACATGTGGCTCATCACGCTCAACAGTCCAAAGACCGGTGACGCGTCCGAGAAACCCGCGATGTACATTGATGGGAATGTCCATGGCAACGAGATCCAAGCGACCGAAACCGTCCTCTACGCCATCTGGTATCTCACCAAAAGCTATGGCAAGGTCGATGCGTTGACCAATCTCATGGATCGGGTGTCGTTCTACTTCTTGCCTTCACAGAACCCCGACGGACGCGCCGAGTGGTTTGCCAATCCGAACACGCCGCACTCTTCGCGGACCGGTCAGCGACCAACCGACAACGACTATGACGGGCTCTTTGATGAGGATGGTCCGGAAGACCTCGACGGGGATGGGCACATCACCTCCATGTGGAAGTTTGATCCCAACGGCCAATACCGACGCAACGAGCTCGACCCTCGGATCATCGAGCGCGTCCCCGAAGGCGTCAAAGGCGAGCTGAGCCGATTGGGTTCGGAGGGCATCGACAACGACGGGGACGGGCGGATCAACGAGGACGGGCCGGGCGGGTACGACATGAACCGCAACTGGGCGAGCGACTGGCAACCCAACTACATCCAGTACGGCGCGGGTGAGTACCCATTTGATCGCAAGGAGACCAACGCGGTCGCCCAGTTCATCCTCCAGCACCCCAACATCGCCGCGGGCCAGAGCTACCACAACGCGGGGGGCATGATCCTTCGCGGACCGGGGGCTGACTATCTTGATGGTCTGTATTCCCGATCGGATCAATCGGTGTACAACAAGCTCGGTGAAGCGGGGGAGGACCTGCTGCCGTACTACGACTACATGGTCATCCACGCGGACCTCTACACCGTCCATGGCGGATTCGTCAACTGGCTCGCAGAAGGGCTGGGGATTGTCTCCTTCACCAACGAACTCTGGACCGACTCACGGATCATGCCCGATCCGGATCGCGAGTTTACAGACAGTGAACGGATGCACTGGCAAGACCGCATGCTCTTTGGACAGACCTTCACCGATTACACGGAGTACGACCATCCAGAGCACGGCAAGGTGCTCATAGGTGGTGGGACCAAGTACTCGTCGCGTGTGACCCCGCCGTTCATGCTTGAAGAGGGGTGCCACCGCAACTTTGCGTTCACGATGTTCCATGCTCAGAACATGCCCGAGGTCGAGTTCAAATGGATCGGTGTCAAGCAGCTGGATCCGAAGCTCTGGGAAATCACCGTCGAGATCGAGAACACAAAGATCATCCCGACCCGACTGGGTCTGGCGCGCACGAAGCAAATCGGATTGCCCGATCTGCTGACGCTTGAAGGCCCGAGTGTGCTGCTCTCCGGCACAGTCTCGGATCGCTTCGATCAGTCGATCGACCCTGTGGGTGACCGTCCGGCCAGGTTGCTGATCGATCGTGGGATCGGTGGAAAGGACTGGAGCACCTTCCGTTTCCTCGTCGAGGGGAACGCTGGGGATTCGGTCACGCTCAAGTTCCAAGCGGAGAAGGCTCGTGATATTGAGTACCGGTTCACGCTGGACGAAACCGAGATTTCACCCTCGGACCGCTGAGCGATACGGACCGCTGTACATGAGATCGTAGTAGACGAATATCAGTGGACTTGGCGTTCAGTCTCTGGTGCAGTGGTGCCGCTACGGGTAGGGTTTTCAATGAATAAAAAAACACGCCTCTCGAAGGAGGCGTGTGTGATGAGATGTGTTCTCGATGCCGCGATCAGTTAGATCGGACGGGTCGGTGGGTTGCTGTCCGAAGCATTCGAGCCACCGGGTCGAGGGCGTCCACCGGTCGCGTCTGGAGCGCCACCGCCGACGACGCAGAATCCTGGGCGGAAGATGCCTTGGAATGCGGTGATGTCGAAGTAGTCCACGCGACCATTGTCATTCAGATCAGCGCGGACATCGCCAGCGAGATACCAGCTGAGGAACAGGTTGAAGTCAGCGGAGTTGACCACTCCATCGGCATTCAGGTCCGCTGGGCAAGAAGTATTGAAGGGGTTGCAACTGAGGAACGGTTCTTCGCCGCTCTCGTAACCATAGATTTTGATACGGAAGGCAGTGATTTTTTTTTCATCACGGAAATCGCTGCCTGGGAGTCCGAAGACACCAAGTGTGTGCCTGTTTGGGATCGCGGGGACTACGGGCGGTCCGTCTTCAGTAGGCGTGCCCTCTTCGTTCTCACTATCTGGACCGAAATCGTAGAAGTTGAGTCTCCAGACACCACCGGAGAGTTCACCCCAGTGTTTGAATGTCGTAAACTCGTGACGGATGAGGGCCATCTCGGTCGTCCCGAGTGTCCCGGCGCTGAACCCAGCATCGGCTTCATCATCTCTGAAGTTAAGCGGGAAGGTTGTGCCCTGATCGTTGAGCGTGGTTGGGTAGGCTAGGTTCGAGTGGGTTCCATATGGACCCAGCAGCTCGATAAAGAGATCATTGACTCCGCTGCCCTCGGCGGTCAGTTCGACCACAATTGATTCGATGACAAGATTGTTGCGGACACAGATTTGGATCTGGTTGAGGTCACCACGGCTTGCCCCATCCAAGAGCCGAGTCGTGACATCGCTGATGACAACAAACTCAGCGTCGGGGATTTCGAGTGGTACTCGGGTTTCTTCCGCGTCTCCTACGCCGCTGTCCTCATCAACCCGGCCGGTATCGAGCACAAAGAGATCCGGTGCACCGGCCCATGTCTCAGCTTTGGTGATCGCAAGTTCTGCATCGATGGTTCCGAACCCGAACTGGTCGGAGTGACGGATAGCCGCGACACCACCGCTTGGGATTTGGTGGAGTGCTGCGTTGACCTGCCAGAACGACCACAGATTAAATGAAGCGTCATTTGGGTTTGAAGGATCAAATGCTGGGAGAACGCGATTCACATCTATGTACTGGCGATCAGGGGTAAAGATCGGGAACTTCACGTTCGTTGCACGGGTGCTCTCGAAGATGCTCTCAAACAGGATGTGCTGAATATCACGAATGGTGAGTGTTGGGTTCGCCTCAAGCATCAACGCGATGATCCCGCCTGCAATGGCGGCACTGCTCCCGTTAATATTCAGTACATCGTCAAACGCGTCGTCATTAGCGAGTGGGTCGGTCGATGGATCTGGGAGTTCATCGATCAAGTTGAACGGGACGGTGGAGAACAGGCCGCTTGGAGGATTTGTGAGTGCGTTATCGAAGCTTGTGACTGTATTAGAAGTACCGGTGTACACCGAGGCGAACACGCCCGGACCGATCGCTTGGTTCATGTCCGCAAAGCCGTCTTCTGACACGCTGTTGATCAGGAATGTCAGACGGTCGTTGGCAAACGGATACATGTAGGTTTGCGCGCGGATGTAAGTTGGACCGATTAAGTTTGTTTCTGGGAACAACGCACCGCCGACGAATCCGCCGCCTTCTTCTTCGTCGATGATATCGAGATAGTTTCCGATGAAGAGTTCGTCAATTCCACCATGATCTCTGAGGTCGATAAACTTGTCGCTGTCATATGGATCGGGGTAAAATTTTGCGAGACCAGCCGCGAACACAAGGGGGCGTCCGAATCCGCCTGAGAACACCAAGATGGACCCGTTCTTGTTGCGACCGAAGTTGATTGAGTTTCTAAAGAAGTCGCCGACATAGTCTGCAACCGCGCCGTCGTTGTATCCGTTGGCAAAGCCCATATCTGTGAACTCGCGTAGTCCGGGTGACGGGATAACCTTTACATCGATTGCGTTTCGTTCGTAGTCGAACATGTTTGAGAGCAGCAAGTCGGTGCCTGTGCTCATTCCCGCGATGCGAGCATTGGGCGCAATCCCGTGACCACCAATACCGTTGTCACGCTCGCCTGCAATCACACCAGCAAGAGCGGTCATCGAACGATCTGGTGGGCTTAGTTTTGTATCGATCGGCATGGTCAGTTCGACATCGTAGTTGTCATCGATATCCGTGTGATCGAAATCGAGGTGATCGAGATTGTTCCGTCGTGCAAGACCCACAGTGATGCCAGCGCCGGTGTAGCCCATGACATCATAAATATTCTGAGTGATGTTGTTGTCACGATTCATGTAGACCGCTTGTGTGTTCTTGAGGTGCCAGAACGAGGCGAGGTTCGGATCAGAAGTGCCCGCTGGCTGTACATTGGGATCGATTGCTTTGATGCCAGGCGCTTGAGCGCTGGTGTCTTTGGAAGCCTTCGTCCATGCGCTGCTGGCACGCTCACGCTGGGCCTGGGCTTGTGCCGCGACCGCCTTGGTGTTGAGGATACGCCCACTGTCGACAAACGCGACACGGACACCATCACTCTGCGAGAGTTGCTCAGCAACCGCGATTGCGGTGCGCACATCTTGGGTGGTGAGTTCCCAAGCATCATCACGATCGGCGAGGTTGCCCTCGAGGACCACCGAACCAAGGGAACTTGGGAGTGCCGCGACCAGTGCTTGGATGTCAGTGGTCCCGTTGGTTCGGACGACCACCTTGTTGCGGAGGAACATGCTGTAGGGCACATCGCCCTGGACAAACTGAGCGATGCTGCTCTGAGCGGTCGGGCTTTCAACCAGCAAGGATTGGCTACCGGCGTTCCGGATTTTCATTGAGACCAACTCGCCCTGCTTGGCATCGGCGCCCGACTTGACCGGTGCAGCGGAACTCAGGGAGACCGCCATACCGAGTGATGCAAGGATCATGCTCTTGAGTATGGTGTTCGAGGTTCTGGTTTCGAGTCTATTCGATTGCATGAATCGCTCCAAGTTGATTGGCAGTTGTCAGGAAATGTGGAATGCCATCATCATATCGTCCACGGCCTGGTTTTGGTGGTTTTTTACACGATTATGTCCATCAAAGTGCGCTTGGTTGCGTGAACCCATCGCCGACTTTGATGCGTGCGCCGGCGTTTAGTGGAGAACACCGCGCATGTGGGTCACTATTCGCAGACTAGTGTCGCTGGTTCCTATAGGACTCGGCATGATTTCGAAATCAGAAAATCATGCTATGAGCAACAGGGCGTTAGGGTGATGGGTGGGTCATCGATGCGGGATCAAGCAGCTCGTTGAGACGATCAGCATCAAGATCACCCTGTTCCAACGCAAGCTCACGCACCGTTTTACCCTGCTCGTATGCAGCGTATGCGAGTTTGGCCGAAGCGTCGTATCCAATGACAGGAACAAGACTTGTGCACATTGCAAGCGAGCCTTCGATGAGTTCCGCACAGCGGGCACGGTCCGGTTCGAGGTCCTTGATGAGTTTGTCTTCGAACATCTCGCACGATCCGGTCAGCAGTTGGATCGAGTCCAGCAGGTTCGCCGCCATCATCGGCATCGCGACATTCAGGTCTAGCAGCGAGCCCACGCCGCCAAACCCACCCGCGGCGACCGCGGCGTCGTTTCCGACCACCTGACAGCTCGCCATCACGACGGCTTCACAGATCACCGGATTCACCTTCCCAGGCATAATGCTCGACCCCGGTTGGACCGCGGGGAGTTTGAGCTCGCCGATCCCGCATCGCGGACCCGATCCCAACCAACGGATGTCGTTGGCGATCTTGCTCATCGAGACCGCGATCGTGCGGAGCATTCCCGAGACCTCGACATACCCGTCCTTCGCATGCTGAGCTTCAAAGTGGTTGTCAGCTTCGCGGAACGCGATCCCGCAGCGGGTGGTGAGTTCCTTTGCGATCAAGCCGCTGAACTCCGGATGCGTGTTGATCCCGGTCCCGACGGCGGTGCCACCGATCGCGAGTTCAGCCAAAGTTTCGAGCGAGCGTTCGAGCCGGCCCTCAGCATGGCGCATCTGGGATGCGTATCCACTGAACTCCTGTCCCAGACGGATCGGGGTCGCGTCTTGGAGGTGGGTGCGACCGATCTTGACCACATCGTCCCACGCTTTGGCCTTGTTTTCAAGGGCTTCCGCGAGCGAACGCACCGCGGGCAAGAGCCGATCCTTGATCCCGATCGCGGCAGCAATGTGCATCGCGGTGGGGAAGGTATCGTTGCTCGACTGACCCATGTTGACATGGTCGTTGGGATGGATCGCGGGGTCGGTTTGAAGGTAGCTCGCGTCTTTGCTCGAACCGATCGCGACGCCGTTGGTGATGCAGACGAGGTTCGCTACGACCTCATTCATGTTCATGTTGGTCGAGGTGCCCGACCCGGTCTGGAAGATATCGATCGGGAAGTGGCGTTCGATCCCACCATGCTCACTGAGTCCTTCAAGAACCTGATCACACGCGCCAACGATGCGGTCCCGTTTGGTTGCTGGGAGTTTGCCAAGTTTGGTGTTGGCATTGGCGGCAGCAGTCTTGAGGAGCGCGAACGCGCGGATGATCGTCTCAGGAACAGCCCGACCAGAGACCGGGAAGTTGAGCACTGCACGCTGGGTGGATGCGCCGTAGAGCACATCAGCCGGCACGGTCATTTCTCCCATGGAATCTTTTTCAACGCGCGTCATCTTGGTGCTGGTTTGAGCGGTGGTCAACTGAGTTCTCCTTGGCAATGCGTGGTCTTGGGGACCTTCGTTGGTCGGTCTGCTGTATGATAGATCGGCACACGGATCATTATTGGAGTTCTTGCCCGATTTGCGATTTGAATGCAGCCAGCGAAACCGGCCTATATCGGGTCCGTATCGTTCATGACGAAGGGATCATTATGCACCTGAATATGCATCTGAAAACAAAGCCAAATATGACTCGAGTTCAACCACGATCGCGTGTTCTCTATGCGATCTTCTCGCTGATCCTTCTTGGATCAAGCGTTGCCAGTGCCCAGACCTTAGCACATCCGGATTCCGTTTCGCCCCTCAAAGAGAACCCGTACCTCAAGCACAAAGAGCCTTGGCGTTGGGACATCCGCACGCAAATCTTCGTGCGTGCGGGCATCGTAGAGTTTAATAATGGTCGGTACGAGGAAGAGCTCACCGGCCGATTTCATATCACCGGATTCGAATACACCTTCCCTGTCGTCCGTCAAGGCGGGCACTATTGGTCTCCCAATGAGGAGATCGAAGTCTCCATGCGGATCGGTGATGCGGACTATAAACCCAAGTTCCAGGTGCTCTACACACCAGAATCACGCGCGCCGTACATCTGGTGGGAATCAAGCATAGATGTCAATGATGACGACTTGTATCAACTGCACATGACTCAGGTCTCCCACATCGTCAGTGCCGACACAATCTTTAATGAAGAACTCGCCAAGACGATTCCTTGGCCCAAAGACTGGCCCCTCGAAGCGGAATCATTCTTGACTCCGGTCGTGGACCAAATCAACGAAGATATCGACATGAACGGACAAGATCGGCTCACCATGCTGGTCGATCGCTGGCTCGAAGGGAACAACCCCAAGTCGATCAATCAGGTGACGCTCGTCAAGTACCTGACCGGCAAAGTCATCGAGCATGTCCGCGTGACGCGGAGCCCAGAGATTTATGCGCCCACGGTGCATCGCCAATCGTACCAGAAGGTGCTCGAACGAGGATTCTCCTCATTCCCAAGCTCTTCATGGACCGGATTCCTCGCCCGCTCTGCAGATCAGATCGCCCTGGACCCAGCTGGATCGCCTCTGGATCTTTCGAGCATGCTCGTCGGTGTTCTCCGAGCGGCGGCGATCCCCGCGCGCGTTGTGGTGTGTTATGACAACAGCGTCATCCTCCAAGCGAATGAACGGATCCATGCAATCGTCGAGTTCGCGTTGTACGATCCCGACAGTGACCAGATCCTCTGGATACCCGTTGATCCAGAACGCTTGCGAGACAATGGAAGACGCTCAAACACCTACACACAGCCGTGGGAGTTCTTTGGGACCAACGACCAACTCCACAACTATGTTCCGCTCGCGTACTACTTCCATCCACCGGTCAACTACATGGCCTACGGCTATCCCGCGTTGTATGGGATCAAGATGGAGCCGCAGATGAAGCAAGGCGTTTCGCAGGTGATCTCGATCGATGTGATGAACAGCCCACTCCGCGCTGATGAGTTGACACCCGCGCCAAATCCATAAGCGGAATCAGACGAAGTCTGCCGTGGGTCTGCAGGAAGTTAGTTGGAAACAGTGTTGTGCATTGATGCCTGGATCGGCGCAAGCACGCGGAGGACTTCTCCGAGTACCGACGCCGGGGTACCGATCGCGTTGACCTCGTGGACCAGACTCGGATCAAACTGATCGAGCACTGGGCGGGTCTCGCGTTCGTAAACATCCAGACGATTCCGGATGACATCAATCTTGGCGTCATCAACACGCTTCTGTTCGATTGCTCGCTTTTGCAAGCGTGCGACCATTGCTTCTGGGTCCGATGCGACCAGGTGGACGATGCCGCGGACTTCGATGAACTCTTTCATCGCTTTGGTCTGGGCAACTGTTCTGGGGATGCCGTCGAGGCAGAGCAGGTCGTCGTGCGATTTGTACAAACTCAGCACGGTTTGTGCATGCACATACTCTTGCCACATTTTGATGGTGACCTCGTCGGGGACGAGCTCGCCTCGGCTGGAGTACTGATTGAACACCTTTCCAATTTCGGAATGTCGGTCGAGGGTGCGGAACATGTCACCTGTGGACATGTGGAAGAACCCCGGGATGCTCCCGAGCAGTACGCCCTGTGTGCCCTTCCCGGCGCCCGGTGCTCCGAAGAGCAAGATTGTTTGATACCGATCTGACATTGGCTCGACTCCCTGTCGCCATCTGAAGAGGTCCGATATTCCCCGATTGGTTCACGGGTCTTAACGATAGGTCGGCATTCTGGATTCGTGGGTTGATGCGCAGCGATGAGCACAAGAAAAAGAAAGCCGGGCGTGCCTTGTGAGACACGCCCGGATAATGAACTTGGTCGGGTTTCTATGAAACCGATGTCTGGAACAGGAGCTTTATGCGCCTGCTTCGATGACTTCCAGCTGGAGATTGCGAGGCATTTCGCGGTACTCCTTGAACTCCATCGAGTTGGCCGCACGACCCTGGGACATGCCGCGGAGGTCGGTGGTGTAGCCGAACATTTCGCTCAGCGGGACATCAGCGGTGATTTCTTTGATGATGCCCTTGTCCTCGGTATCGAGGATCATGCCGCGACGCGATGAGATGTCGCCGGTCACATTACCCAGGTAATCTTCAGGGGTCACAATGACGACCTTCATGATTGGCTCAAGGAGGATCGAACCAGCCTTGGACACCGCTTCGCGGAGTGCAAGACGGCCGGCCTGCTCGAATGCGATCTGTGAAGAGTCGACATCGTGGTACTTACCGTCGGTGACGGTGACCTTGATGTTGATCAACGGGAACGGAGCCGAGACACCGCTCTTGGCGGTATTGCGGACACCGACTTCGATCGATGGGATGAACTCCTTAGGAATCGAACCACCAACGATACCGTTTACGAACGCGACATTGTCCTTGAAGTCCAAGCCATCTGCCTCAGCTTGTTCAGCAGTGTAAGGCTCGATGTTAATGGTACAGTCACCGAACTGACCGCGACCACCGGACTGCTTCTTGAACAGACCACGGCAACCGTTGGCAGAACCCTTGATCGCTTCGCGGTACGAAACGCGGGGCTTGCCAACCTCAACACCAATCTTCATATCACGGAGAAGCTTGTTCTTGATGATCTCAAGGTGAAGCTCGCCCATGCCTGCGATGATGGTCTGGCCGGTTTCTTCGTTGTATTCCGAACGGAAAGACGGGTCTTCGCGACGGATGGTCACGAGTGCTTCTGACAGCTTCCGCTTGTCGTCTGCGGTCTTTGGTTCGATGGACATTGAGATAACCGGTGGTGGGAACTCCATCCGCTCAAGGACGATCGGGTGATCGGGATCACAAAGGGTGTCACCGGTCATCGAGTTCTTGATGCCGACGACCGCAACGATGTTGCCCGCAGCGACTTCGTCGAGCGCCAAACGATCCTTCGCGTGCATCTCGAAGATACGCGATGCAATCTCACGCTTGTTGTTGCTTGGGTTGAGCGTACGGCTGCCCTTGACGAGCTTGCCCGAGTAGATACGCATGTAGGTGAGGTCGCCGTGGGTATCGGAAACAACCTTGAACACGAGCGCGGAGAATGGGTCCGTCTCGTTGTTCTTGCGGGTCATGGTAATGGTCTTGTCCTTCGGATCGGTACCCTTGGTGTCAGGGACTTCCTCAGGGTTTGGCAGGTAATCGATGGTCGCGTCGATCAAACGCTGGACACCGATGTTCTTGAGTGCTGAGCCACAGAAGATCGGGTTGCATTCCAGAGCGATGGTGCCCTTACGGATTGCTGCACGGATCTGTGCTGGGGTGATTGAGTCCTCGTCTTCGAGGTACTGCTCCATGAGCGCATCGTCAAGCGAGGCACCCGATTCGATCAGGTCGTGTCGCCACTTCTGGGCGCTCTCGAGGAGTTCTTCAGGGATATCCATCTCGGTGACGATCGCACCCTGTGACTCTTGGTCAAAGTGGTACGCCTTCATCTCGAGGAGGTCGATGATGCCCTTGAGGTCATCGCCTTCGCCCCAGGGGATCTGCATCGCGATTGGGTTGGCACCCAGACGCTTCTTGATGGTGTCGAACGAGTACTCAAAGTTGGCACCCATTTTGTCCATCTTGTTGATGAAACACATGCGTGGAACATTGTACCGGTCGGCTTGACGCCATACGGTTTCGGACTGTGCTTCCACGCCTTCCTTGCCGTCGAAGACAGCGATGGCGCCGTCGAGCACGCGGAGTGAACGCTCGACTTCAATGGTGAAGTCCACGTGACCGGGGGTATCGATCAGGTTGATCTTGTACTCTTGGCCTTTGTGTGTCCAAGGGCAGGTTGTTGCCGCAGACTGGATGGTGATGCCGCGCTCTTGTTCTTCTTGGAGGAAGTCCATGGTCGCGGTGCCCTCGTGGACCTCGCCGAGTTTGTAGCTCTTGCCGGTGTAGAACAGGATGCGTTCGGTAACGGTGGTCTTGCCCGCATCGATGTGGGCGCAGACGCCGATGTTGCGGATGAAATTGAGCTCTTTGGCCATCGTGTAAATCCTTGTGTTTGACAGTCGTGTTTCTGAGTGTCAGTCTTTGACGGTTCGTTGGTCGGTACTGGTCTTGGTGAAGCCCGTTCTTTCGGGAGCTACACTTGGGATCAGACTTCTGATCCCTTCTGATGATTTGGTTGTTGGTACTGATTGGTGTTTTTGAACGGTGTCTATGAATCAGTGAGTTGAAGACGGATTAAGCTCCGCGCCTTGTTCAAGCACGAGCTCCGAAGAATCCACCTCGTTCGGGGTCTGGGTCTGATGACTCGTCCATAACTCAACTCCGGAATGACCGCTCCGCGGCTTCCAACTCTTTGATACTGCGACACCTTCCGCACCAAAAGCCCAGCAGGACCACCGACGCGAAAGTCCATAATCCTAGCGACCCCATCTCAATTTTCAAGCAATCGACCCCCCTTATCCCTGTTTCAGGGACGGTTTCTGAGGTCAATCAGGAGGTGCATGCCGACCCCTCAATCACGCTCCGAGACCATCTTCGCTCGCGCGAGCACCTCTCTAGAGAGCTGCTTGAGCGGATCCAAACGCATCCGATCGGATCGTTCGATGCCCTCAGAAGCCCATTTACTCCCATTGACGGCGTCATCCCGCTCAATTGCCAGCTCCATCAGACGGATCGCGTGCTTGGGATCGTTCGGGTTGAGCGCATCGGCGCGGACCCAGTTCTCCCACACCAGACCCCGCAAAATTTCGATCATGTCCTCAGGCAATCCAGCCCGCTCAGACATCGTCCGGTACGCGATCCCGGCCCAATTGAGCTCGCGGTAGGTGGTGCCCTGATCGCTGAGCCTGGATGCGAGGTAGTCGATGCTGGTCCAGAAGTTGCCGGTTTCTTCATCGTGGGCAACAGTTTGAATATCACTGAACCGAGCGTTGTCGAGCATGGTCGCGATTCGCATCGCGTGCTCGAGCGCGGTGATCTGGACCTTCGGGTCATCGATGGTGCCCGCAAGATTCAGTAATGCCAGGGAGGTCCGGGTCCGGTCCTGCATCTCGATCGCATTCAAGGTGTTGAAGATCGATTGTCCGTCCGCACCGACCGGAATCCCGCCGATCATCGAGACTTCATCCGCAAGCGACTGCGATGCGCCGATCGCGAGGAGTTCCATGCGGAGCCGAGCGATTTCATGTGCTGTGCCACCGATCGCGATGAGCTGCTGGTCCCGCGCGATCACGGCGCGAGCGCCCATCCCGGACAGCACAATCACACACCCAATCCCCGCAGCAGGGATCAGATTCACGAGCGGCCCTCTCCGATCCGTCGGCGCGTTCGGATCGCCACGGAATCCCATTCCGATACACAACCCAAAGAGCGACGCGCTGCCAACCCATACCGGAGTCAGATCGAGCATCGCGTGCACACTCAGCACAACCGCAGCGCCCAGCATCGCGAGCTGCAGTGTCCTTAGCGATCCAAACCGTGCAAGCAGCAGACTCCCCCCGGCCCAGAGTCCGATCCCGACGAGCAGGAACAGCATCAGCTCAAGATCCATCGCGTTGGTCTGCAGCTTGATCACCGTAATCCCAACCGCCACCGTCATCAGTAGGATCCCACGCATCAGGACGCCAGTTGGCAGACCCGTGGGTTCTGGATTTTCAGTCTTTGGAATCCGCGCAGTCCCGATTAACAGGACCAACGCACCAATCCACGCGATGCCGAAGAGTCCAAGCTGCGCGATCAGGTCGAAGACCAGATTGTGTGCACTGGTGACATCTTCCGGACTCGTCGATGGTTTGAGCACCATGTACGCGTCTTGGAACTTGCCCGGACCAACGCCGAGGATCGGATGCTCCGTAAAGATCCGCAGCGACCCGACCATGTATTGACCACGGAACAGCAGCGAGAGCTGGTGCATCATCGCGCCGCCGACCACTCCGAGCATCACCAGCACGCACGCACACACCGTGCTCGTCCCGATGCGGCTCACCCTTCCTTTGTTCCGCGCCAACGCGTATTGCAGCACCCCGAATCCGAGCACCGCTGCGCCGATGCCGCCTCTGGATTTGGAGATCAGCAGCATCACCAGCAGCATCCCAGCGACCAGCCCACTGAGCATCCACCACGCTTTGCGGATCGAGCACAGCGTCACCAT
The DNA here is from genome assembly GCA_963976955.1 of uncultured Phycisphaerales bacterium. Classification (GTDB taxonomy): domain Bacteria; phylum Planctomycetota; class Phycisphaerae; order Phycisphaerales; family UBA1924; genus UBA1924. The sequence continues at coordinate 1,063,695 of CAXBMD010000001.1, forward strand.
CACCATCCCGATCCCGAACGCCGCGATGAAACTCGCGTACACATTGGCAAGCCCGAACCATCCGGTCGGCTCGGGTTGACGCAAGCGACGCTCGTAGCTCATCACCTCGAACGAGCCATCCGTCCATCCGCGCGAGTTGAGGAACGATTGTTTGTTCTGCTCGTACATCTCGACGGTTTGTGGATGCTGGATAAAGACCTGATGGAAGCCGTAGATTCCGAGCAGGATGCCCACGCCGAGTACGACGGGGATGCAAACTCGCGACCAGTGGGGGCGAGAAGTCAGAAACGCTCGCGCGGCAATCGCCGAGCACATCATCGCGCCGAGGGTCGAACCATTGACCAGATTGGCGGGGTCATTTAGCAGGTGAATCCCGAGCCCAATCCCGCCGACTCCGAGCAACGCCCGCATGAGCTCATCTGACTTGTTGATGACGGGGGAGAGGAGCAACACGACCAGACCCAGCGTCATGATCGCCGCGTTGAGCAGGATCGCGTATCCGCTGGTGATCCCGGTCAAAGGCGAGCCGAACAGATACGGATCCGAATCCCACACCGGGAACGGCTCATGCGAACTCATCGCGCGAACCAAAATCAACACGATCATCACACACATGGATCCAATCGCGATCATCTCGCGTGGTGGCGGTTTCGATGTTGTATTCTGCGGCTCAGCCATCGTGTCCCCGCTTTGCAGGTGATCGGTACTCGAAGAGCGCGAGTGCGCCGAGGATCAGCAGGACCTGCACGCCCAGCATCGCTGCTTCCCACGCGGAGACTCGGGTTAGCAGGATCCCCGCGATTCCTGAGCACGCGGTGAGTGCGTAGATGACCAGAGCCGTCCCTCGATTGCCCAAGCCGCGATCACGCAGCCGATGCGAGAAATGCTGGAGGTCCCCGACGAATGGACTTTTGCCCTGATAGATCCGGATGCAGGTCACCGTCACAAAGTCATACAACGGCACCGCAAGCACCGCGATCGGCATCAACACCCCGTACCACGCGCCCGCATTGGGACCCACCGCATCCGCAGGGATGTAGGTCGTCCGCACAGTGGTGATCGCAAGGACGAACCCGATCACAAGCGAGCCACCATCGCCCATAAAGATCTTCGCTGGGGGGAAGTTGAACACCAAGAACCCGATGCATCCACCCACCATCAACGCAAGGATCACCCCAATAAACCACTGCGCGTTGAGAATCGCCGCGATCAAGAACAACCCGCCCGCAATGGCCGCGATCCCGGCGCTCAATCCATCCATGTTGTCAATGAAGTTCATCGCGTTGGTGATCGCGACGATCCACATGATCGTGAGCACGATGCTCAGCCAGCTACCGCCGGCGGGACCATCGAGCATGGTCAGCAGCTTTGTGTCAAAGACGATGGTAAAGAAGACCGCTGGGATCAGCATGATGATGAGCTTGGACCACGCGCCCATCGGTCGCCGATCGTCGATGAGTCCGAGCAGGTGCAACCCGATGATGCATCCCAGCAATCCCCATCCGAGTCCAACGCGTGATTGCAGGTCAGTCCATACTGATTGGATCGGTTCGAGCGTGCCAGTGAACGCATCGGCTTCAAGGAAAGACACCGCGAGCAGCCCGACGAGCATCGGGAGCCAGATTGCGAGGACGATCCCGATGCCTCCGGTGTTGGGGATGCGTCTCGGAGCGGTCTTCACTTGCCCCTCGATCGGTGCAGAGTCCAGTGCTCCAAGTCTCGTGCCGACCCGCAGCGCGACCCAGGTCCCGATCAGGGAGAGCAGCGTTGCACCGGCGCAGAGGATGAGGAGCAGGGTAACCATGGATCGAGTGTAGCGGATCGAGTGGAATGATGAGCGTGAGTCAGGTTTGGCTCGGACGATCAGATTCGATGAATCGGGGTGGTGGTTTCTTGAACACCTTGGTCCGCAGCGACATTGCGCCAAGCGAGAACAGGTAGAGGACGGTCATCACGATTGCAGACCCAACCACCATCCACACCGCTCGCCATGGGTATGGGCCGAGGACATCGATGATCGAAGCGGAGTCGTGGTCCGCCGATCCGAGGTACGCGTAGTTGGTGCCGAGGATGATGTTGAGGAAGAAGACCAAAATCGCAAACCCAACCCCCGTCGCGATCCCGAATAAGAGGTCACGCAAGTTCGGTCGATATCCAAGCGCGACGATGTCATACACCGCGACGCCGACGATCTGCAGGTGATTGAGCCAATAGATCCAGAACGAGAGTGAGCCGTGCCCCTCCTTGAGGAACGGCGTGAAGAACACCTGTGTGCTGAGCCCCAACCCCCAGAACAGCGTCATCGCACGCGCCCGTCGATCCAGCGTCAACATCGCCCACGCGACAATCCACACCGTCCATCGGCACATGTGCAACGGAAGCGACTCCTGAAAGTCCCAATGTCCTGGCATGAACCGACGCAGAAAGATGATCGACTGGGACACCACGATGAACCACCCGATCCAATGACGAAGCTTCCGTTCTTTGGATCGCCCCTCGTCCGTGTTCTGAGAGAGCCATCGCCGACCAACGATGCACCAGAGCGCCATCAGCATGGCGCACACGCCGACAACCGTCCAGTGCTGCGCGGACTGAACACGGAACTCTTCCGCCCAGTTGTACGACGCAGCAGTCGATTGGATTTGGCTCAGCATCGGTATCACGGTAGCAGCCCTTGTCTTATGCCGAAGCGTGTTCGTGCCGAAGCTGACCACACGCGGCGGCAATATCCCGCCCCCGACTCGCACGGATGTGACAGTTCACGCCCGCTTCACGAAGCAAGTACTGGAACCGGTGCACATCGTCTGTGCTCGGACGAGCGAACGACAGCCCCTTGACCTCGTTGTACCGGATCAGGTTCACATTGGCGCGGAGGTCCTTGCACACCTTCGCAAGCTCGATCGCATGCTGGGATTGGTCATTGACCCCACCAAGCAGGATGTATTCGAGCGTGATCTCGCGTCCGGTTTTGTTGAACCATTTTTTGCACGCGGTTTTGAGATCGACAATCGAGGTGAACTCCGCCCAAGGGATGAGTTCACGACGAAGGATGTCGTTGGGTGCGTGGAGCGACAGCGCGAGCGTGACCGGCAGTTCGAGTTCATCCGCGAGTTTCTCGATCGCTTTGTGCATCCCAACCGTTGAAATCGTAATCTTCCGAGCGCTGATCCCCATCCCCCAAGGCGCGGCGATCGTCCGCACCGCATCAACCACCGGACGGAAGTTCGCCAGCGGCTCACCCATCCCCATAAACACAACATTGGAAATCCGACCCACGCCCTCAAGTTGATTGAGTCTCCAGACCTGCTCGACGATCCGGCCCGCAGACAAGTTTCCATCCAAGCCACCGATCCCGGTCGCGCAGAACTTGCAACCGACGGGGCAACCGACCTGCGAAGAAATGCACGCCGTGCGACGGTCTGAATCCGGCGCGGGGATCATGACGCATTCGGTCTGCCGGGTCGTGTCAGAGTATGGCATTTCCTGACCAAGAATCGGCAACCGCGATTCATGATCGACCCCCGCTTCGCGCGCGTCGGTCGCGCCGTCGCTCCACTCGACGAGCAGTTTCTGGGTGCCATCGGTCGCGAGCTGGTGCGCGACGGTGGGGCCGCTAAGGAACGCCATCTCGTTGTGCAGCGTCTGCCGATCCTGATTGGACAGGTTGCTCATCTGCATGGGATCAACGACGCCCTTGAGATAGACCCATTCGAGAATCTGCTTGGCGCGAAACTTGGGAAGCCCGCGTTCAAGACACCAGTCGGTCAGTGTGTCGGGGGTCATGGAAAAGAAATGGTGCTCAGGATGCTTCATGAAAGTCCGCCCGAAATGGTGAGCGGCACTGGGGTATCCCCGTACTGATCCGCGGTGATGGTGGGGGCCTCGATGGTGATGCGACGGTCGCGGTGATCCACGCCGTGCTCTTCCATGAGCCGTTTCAATGTCAAGGGCAATCCGAACTCGACTGATTCTTCCGAGATGTCCGCGAGATGGAGCGACGCGGAATGCTCGGTCACAAAGTGCTTGCAGATTTCGGAGACCAGATCCTCAGGCGCACTCGCGCCAGCGGTAAGCATGATGCTCTCGTTGCCGGTCGGATACCACGACGGATCAAGCTCGGACACATCGTCGATGAGCACGCTGGGCGTTCCGACATTCTCTCCGATCTCCATCAAGCGGACCGAGTTGGAGGAGTTCTTTGATCCCACCACGATCATGAGGTCGCACTGGGGCGCAACGCGCCGCACCGCCTCTTGTCGATTGGTGGTTGCGTAGCAGATGTCCTCGGTGGGTGGAGCTTTGATCTTTGGGAATGCGTCTTTGAGCGCGTCAATGATGATGCCCGCATCGTCGGTCGAGAGTGTGGTTTGCGTGAGGTACACCAGTTTTTCGGGATCGTCAATCTTGAGACTCTTGATGCACTCTGGGGATTCAACAACCTGAGTTTGACCCGGCGCTTCGCCCATGGTGCCGATGACTTCTTGGTGGTTCTTGTGTCCGATGAGCAGGATCTGGTATCCCTGCCTCGCGTAGCGGATCGCGCGGGAGTGGACTTTGGTGACGAGCGGGCAGGTCGCGTCGATCGCGGTGAGGTTGCGTTGGAGTGCTTGTTCGCGGAGTGATGGGGGGATGCCGTGGGCGCTGAAGATGACGATGCTTCCTTCTGGAACATCTTCGAGCGATTCGACGAATCGGACTCCACGGCCAATGAACCGCTCCACGACATGCCGATTGTGCACAATTTCGTGGTACACATAAATAGTCTCGCCGGGAAGCAACTCCAGGACCTGATCGACGACATCAATCGCCATCCGGACGCCGGCGCAGAAGCCCCTGGGGTTGACTAACACAATCTTCACATTCAGCCCTTCCTTTATACCATCATCAATACCCGCAATGGTAGCCATTTTTTGAGCAGGCAAGCCCTAGACTCGCTGAGCAATACACCACTCCAGGAACCAATCATGCATCCACGATTGCCAACGCTCACCTCCCTCCTCCTTCTCTCGCTCACAAGCATCCCGTCGCTCGCTCAAACAAGCGATGCCAAATCCGACAAGTCATTTGCTGACAAGAACACCATCAAAGAGTACGAAGGCACAAGACTCGCGATGCGGAAGTATGGCATCGAGTCCGCACCGGCGACCAACGAGTCCTCCTTCAGACTGACCACCTACAACATCGAGAACCTCTTCGATGCACACGACGATCCAAAGCTCACAGGCAAAAACGACGATGTTGACTCCGCCAAGCCCGAACACCAACTCATCGCGACCGCGATGGCGATTCACGCGGTCAATGCCGATGTGCTCTGTATCGAAGAAGTCGAATCCGAGCTGGCGTTGCTGGAATACCGCGACACCTACCTCGCGGACATGGGGTATGACTATGTGATCTCGATCGACGCGGGCAACGAACGCGGCATCGAGAACTCGGTGCTCTCACGCTACCCGATCACGCAGACCAAAAACTGGCCCAACAAACTCCTCGGCGGTGTGCATCCCGAGAAATACGGCAAGAACAAAAACTGGTACGCCGGCGAGCCCATCGCGTTCCGAAGATCACCCATGATGGTTGATATCGAGGTTCCCGGAGCCGAGAGCGAAGAACAATGGACGCTCACACTTTTCGTGATGCACCATAAATCAGGCTTCTACAACGCATACTGGAGAGAAGCAGAAGCCAAAGGCACGCTCGAACTCATCCAAGGCGTGCTCAAAGAGCATCCCGATCGTCCAGTTGTGGTCTTGGGTGATTTCAACGCCGAGGTCAGCGACGAATCGGTCCAAACCTATCTCAAAGCAGGGTTTGTGGATATCTTCGCAGATCGCACGCAAGACAGCTCGATCATCTCGCACGAATCAGGCCGACGCATCGACCTGATGCTTGCCAACGATGCGGCGATCAAGCGTATGGACACCAAAAACGCATTCGTCTTCGGCACCGCCGCACGACCCGATGGCACGAGCTGGCGCGATCTGGAGACCTTCGATGGGTACGCATCGGACCACTATCCGGTGAGTGTGGATATAAAGAACTGATTCAATTGTGAGGTTTTTTGAGCCTACGCAACCGATCGGTGCATTCTCTGATAGACTTCCGTAATGGGAATTGGAGATTCTGAGTACCGCGTGTAGAATAACCGCCCTACGAATATTCGGCAGGGCAATGAAGCGGGATCGTACATGAAGAGACGACCCCACGAAGTGAAAACGAGGCAGGACGCATGAGTGACATCAAACCCTGGCAGATCATCCTGATCATCGCAGCGATTGCGGTGCTCGCCTTCTCCGGCTGGAGAATGATGAACCGCAACTCAATCGACAGCCCCAACGGGCACATGACTGTCGATGTCATCACGGGCCAGTTGTACCTTGTCCAAAAAGGCAAAGCCAAGGGCATCATGTATCCTGCAAAGCACCCAGACACAGGTGACCGTACGCTTTACCCAGTAAACGAGATTGACGACTCGGGACAATGGGAACTCCACGCGCGTACAGGTGACAGCATTCCGAGGGACATCCGTGAACGGTCATCCGCTCTTGGATCTGGACTCAAGATCAAGATTCTCGATGAGAAGCCGATTGTCTATGTGATCAAGAAATAGAAACTGAAACAAGTTTTCACTGTAGGAGATTCAAATGAATCGACAGAGCAAAGCATTTACGCTGATTGAACTCTTGGTCGTGATCGCGATCATCGCACTGCTGATCGGGATCCTCCTTCCCGCACTCGGACAGGCCCGCGCAAGCGCACAGAATGTTGTATGTAAATCCACGATGCGTGGGATTGCAAACCTCAATGGCATGTATGCGGGAGAAAACAGAGAGTACTACTCAAGCCCGGTCAATGTCGGAACACGATACACAGGGTTGATCACAGGTAATGGGCCACCACAGTGGGGCACTGATGTCATGGTCGGGATCTCCACCTCTTCGACACCAACGACTACACAAGACTGGATTTCCTCTATAGCCGGTGAATCACTCGGTTTTTCAACCAACCGAGCACAGCGCACGCGCGATATCTTTGCATCGCTTGGGTGTGCAAGTGCTAGCGTATTCAACGATTTTGTATACCCCGGTGACCGGCCAGACGATCTAGATGATTTTGACGAAACCGCACAGGATGGTATCAAGCAGGTCAGCTACCTTATGCCATCCGGCTTTGCACATGTCAGCCGCGCTGATGTAGGATATTTGAAGGGGCTTGCTGATACGGGAAACCCTGCACAAGCCCGCATCTACAGCATGATTTCTCACCCAAATAACCCGCAGCAACCCAAGGGCTTCCGCCACCGGATGGACCGAGTCGGGATCAGTGCATCAAGCAAAATCATGTTTGCAGATGGTACTCGATACTGGACAGACGCTGACGGGTTGGACTTTGATCCAAGTTTGAATCCAATCTTACAAGGTGGAACAAGCGGGTATGGCTCATTCACTTCCTCGTCGCCAATCTTCAATGGTTCAACAGCATACGGACGATCCTTCGGAGCCGCATCAGATACCGGTAACAACCTGAAGCTAAGCTACCGTCATGCTGACAGCATCAATGTCGCACATTTCGACAGTTCAGTCAGTTCAATGGAACAAATCGATTCCTACACCGATCCAAACCCATGGTTCCCTACAGGTACTCTATGGAATGATGTGAATGCAACCTCGGAATCGAAGGCCTTCATGGATGAGCAGTCCAACGGCCGTCCGAACCCCAAGATCTACTAAGCCGGACCGATAACAATCCAATCATCGCCCCTCGACTTCGAGGGGCGTTTTTTGTTCGTGGTCTGGATGGGTTATTGGGTGGTTCTCAAGATTCTTCTTTATACAAGCTTCATTCTTGAAAATTTGTCTCCATATCAAGCATCGACTATGGTACTATCATGGTTCGAAACCGACCGGAGCATGGGTGTTTCCGAGTTCCTGACCCGTTCAAGATCACGCCCATTCGCCGCAAAGAATCGTTCCTATCGTTCAGAGAGATATTTAATGTGAAATCACACGAACTGGAGAGAAGAACAATGAAGATCGCAATCACCATCGCTGCCCTCGCAGGCATCGCAGCTGCCGCAAACGCTGGCGTCACCATCAACGAAGTCCTCGGTTCAACAACCGGCACAGACACCGAGTTCATCGAACTCTTCAACACCACCGGCGCAGCAGTCGACCTGACCGGCTGGAGCATCGAACTCTGGGACTCAGACGCTGACAGCTCCGGCTTCGGCGGCGCTGACGGCGGCTCGCCTTACGCTCTGTCGGGCTCAATCGCTGCAGGCGGGTACTTCACCCTCGGCAACGCTCAGTCACAGGCATTCCTCAGCTACACCGCTGACATCACCATCGGCGCCAACTCAATCGAGAACAGCTCCTACACCATGATCCTTCGTGATGCAGGCAACAATGTTGTTGAGTCAATCTTCGTGACCGACAGCGTCGCTGATGTTGCCAACATCGCTGGCACCCCAATCACCCCTGACTTCACCGTCGGTCCTGACGGCTCGTTCCTCCCTGCTGGTTTCTACCGCATCGGTGACGGCGCAGCGACCTTCGGCATCCTCGAGTTTGACCAGGTCCCAGCATCAGCAACCGCTGGTTACGCCAACATCCCAGCTCCAGGTGCCCTCGCGCTCCTCGGCCTCGGTGGTCTGGCAACCGCTCGTCGTCGCCGCTAATCGGTGATGACAACCGCACAAACGGATCATCCTGATCCGACTCGCGGTTGGTTCAAAGATTCTTGATCCCGCCGTCCTTTATTGGGCGGCGGGTTCTTTTTTACCTATGCTGCATTGAACCCTATAGGAGAGATCAGCATGTCCACTCAGCAAGTCCTGGATTGGCTCCAGACCAACGAAGAACAGTCCATCCAACGCTTCATGGATTGGCTCCGTATCCCGTCCGTCGGCACAGATTCCAAGCACGATGCGGACACCGCCCAAGCTGCAGATTGGGCCGCGGATCATCTCAAAGCGTCTGGGTTCAGTGTGGAGATCAAGTCCACCGGAACCGCAGAGGACCCAGGTCAACCGATCGTCCTCGCGACGAGCGCGGGTGATGCGGACTACAACGGCCCCCATGTCCTGTTCTACGGCCATTACGATGTCCAACCCGCAGACCCGATCGAACTCTGGGAATCAGCCCCGTTTGAACCCATCCGCAAACCCGCCGAGGGAGCGATGGGGGAGCGCATCGTGGCACGCGGCGCATGCGACGACAAAGGGCAGGTCATGATGTTCCTCGAAGCGATGCGCGGATGGTTCGAAACCACCGGCAAACCGGGTGGGGGCGTCAAGTACACCGTCCTCCTCGAAGGCGAAGAAGAATCCGGGTCCGTCAACCTCGAACAGTTCGTCGAAGACAACAAGGACATGCTCTCCAAGACCGATGTCTGTCTGATCTCAGACACCGGCATGCTCGGCCGCGGAAAGCCCGCGATCACCTATGGCGTGCGCGGTCTCACCTACCTCGAAGTCACCCTCACCGGACCAGACCAAGACCTCCACTCCGGACTCTGGGGAGGACGCGTCCCCAACCCGATCAATGAACTTGTCAAGGTGTTGGCGCAGCTGTGGGACGCGGACCGAAAGGTGACCATCCCCAACTTCTACGACGGCGTCCGCGATCTGAAAGACTCCGAACGCAAAGAGTGGGAATCGCTCGGGGTCGATCCCGTCGCGGCACTCAAAGGCATCGGCTTGCCCGCCGAAGCGAATGTTGGGGAGACCGGATTCACATCGATCGAACGCGAGTGGGCGCGTCCAACCTGCGATCTCAACGGCATCATCGCGGGGTACACCGGACCAGGCGCCAAAACCGTCATCCCATCACAAGCAAGCGTCAAACTCTCGTTCCGCTTGGTCGATGACCAAGACTGCAACACCATCGCTGATTCGGTGATCCAGTGGTTTAAGGAACGGACCCCTCCGGGATGCACATGGGAGTTCGAAAATCACGGCGGCGGCGCACCAGCAACCTGCGCCACCGAATCGGCACCGCTCCAAGCCGCGTTCCGAGCGATCGGCAAAGCGTGCGGCGTCAAGCCCGCGATGATCAAATCCGGTGGTTCGATCCCCGTCGCGGGATTGCTCAAAACAACCGTCGGATTGGAAACGATCTTTATGGGATTCGGGCTTGAGGATGATCGGGTCCACTCACCCAACGAGAAGTTCGAACTCGATTGCTTCCGGATGGGAGCCAAGAGTCACGCGGCTTTGGTCGAAGAGCTGATCAACTCCTGATCGGAGTACTCCTCAGAAGGCATCGGCTCCATCACATCGTCCAGATCGTCCAGAATTTCAACCTCACCCAGTTCATCGTCATCCGTCGGGATCTGTCCCTTGATTTCCGCGAGGTGGAGTGCTTGCTGGTTCTGGAGGGTCTCGACACGGTGGCGCAAATCATGCAGGGTGGTCTCGTGCCGGATGACATTGCCGTAGACCGAATACAGGCACAGCACGCTGATGGCGGATGCCAAAGCGGTAATGAGCACAATCATGGTCCCGGAGTCGATCATTATGCAGATATGATCGGACGAATCGCGAAGAAACTTTGGATCATGCAACAAGAATGTCCGGGAAGTTGTAGAATCTGAGATCGACCACCAAGCGGGTCGAGATGCTGAGCAAAAAATGCTCGGTATGATCTCAGGAGGTTGGTCTATTGCGAAGCTGGAAGTGTCTGTTGAATCTGATGGCCGTGATGGGTGTATTGATGCTGGGGGTCTCCTTTGCGCACGCTCAGGACGGGGGGGAACCCAGCACAGCTCTCGACACCCAAGGCACTGGAGAGGTCCAGCTGAGCATCCTCAATCTTGGAGTCGGAGGAATGATCCGTTCAGGGGACTGGGCAGGGATTCAGGTCCAGATGCTCGATCAAGGATCCTCACCACGCGAGGTCATCCTCCGCGTTACGATCCGCGACACCGATGGCGATGATGCGCAGTACGACCGCGTCGTGAGCGCGAATCCCGGATTGCCTCAGAGCTTCTGGTTGTACTGCTGGGTGCCGTTCCAGTTCGGTCAAGCGTCATTTGAGATCCATGCTTTTGAAGCCGTGGAATCCGGGAGCGCCGAATCCGGACAGCTCGGGTACCGAGCGGGTCGGTTGTTGGGCGTTGATTCAAGATACAACCCGATGATGCAGGAGCCTTGGATTGGGCTCGCGGGGATGGTCGGCACTCGACAACTCGGGATCGACCAATACGGCACAACCATCGACAGCGCGACCTGGCAACTGCTCGGACACGAACTCCTGCGCGTCGCGCCCGGATTGACGACCACTTCACTTCCGGATCGCTGGCAGGGGCTGGTCCCATTCGACGCACTCATCTGGGGAAGCTCGACGCTCCGCGATCATGATCCATCCACACTCTCACCAGAACGCGCCCGCGCAATCCGGTACTGGGTGCAGCAAGGCGGGCATCTGGTCGTCGTGATGCCGCCATCGGATGACCCTTGGTTTAGTGGCGGTCATCCGCTCCGCGATCTCCTCCCAGAAATCGAACGACCCACCCGGCACGACGGCGTGGACTACGAAAGCATCCGTCAGCTCATCACCGAATCCAAAGACATGCCGCTCCCAAAGAACGGTACCTTTACGACCTTTGCTCCAGCAGATGATGCACAACCAAACACCGCGATCCCGGTCATCAAGACCCGCGACGGCGAAGTGATCGCGATCCGACGGATCGTCGGATCAGGGATGGTCACCGTCATCGGGATCGACTTTGGCAACGGCGAACTCCGAAGACTCGGACTCCCCGATCCCGAAGCATTCTGGCACCGCATATTGGGAATGCGTGGCGATATCCAGCGTCCCAACGAGATGAGCGAGCAGTTGCTCTCCGATGTCCGCTCGCGGAATGTGCTCGAGTTTGATTCGAATATCTCGGGAGAAATCGCAAAGACCGGACGCGCCATCCAAGGCGTGTTCTTTGGATTGATCGTGTTCCTGCTGTACTGGATCGTCGCGGGACCAGGTGGGTTTGCGGTGCTCAAAAAATACAAGAAGAGCCAGCACGCATGGGTTGGTTTTGTGGTGATGATCTCACTGTTCACCGCGATGTCATGGATCGGCGCGTCGCTGCTTCGGCCCAAGCAGGTCAACAGCACGCACCTGACACTCTTCGAGCAGGTCTACGGCCAACCCACCAGCCGAGCGCGGTCGTGGATGAGCGTCATGCTCCCGAGCTACGGACAGTCCGAGGTCTCGCTTCGTGATCGCGCAGACACCGCACCCACTTCCAACCGGATGGCGAATCTGTTGACTCCCTGGCAACCCAGCACCTCTTCCGCATCCATCGTGTCGGGATTCCCGGACAACACCGGATACCGAATCGAAAGCCGAAGCCCGGAGTCGATCCGCGTGCCGACGCGCGCGACGGTCAAGGACTTCCGCGCGGACTGGGGTGGTGTGAGCGATTGGTCGATGCCCCATCCGGTGATTGATACAGCGGCATTTCAGGAATCCACACTCGAACTCGTCGGAAGCGAAGTCCACGGCGAAATCGAGCACGCACTCCCCGGTGAGTTGACGGATGTTATATTCGTGATCGTTTCGCAACAAACACCCATCCGCACGATCGGGCAAGGGCTCGGCAACTCCATGATTTCCCGCGTGACGACCTGGGCCCCGATGATTCCCGGCGGAGGCTGGGGGCCGGGCGAGGTGCTCAACCTGCTGGATTACACACGGATTACCGAAGCGAATCGGAATACCGGGAAAGCGGACTTCTTTACCACGGCGATCCAGAGCGGCGTGGACTCGCTGAGTATCCAAGGTCCCAAGGGCAATTTGATGGATCGGCTCATCGCGGCGCGGATGATCTCCCAGTTCCAGCCGCCTCGGTTTGGAGTCCTGACGGATCCGGTCGGGAACAAGCTGGCACGCCGTCGGCAGCTGCACGGATGGGACCTCGGAAAATGGTTCACCGAGCCCTGCTTGATTGTGATGGGAGTGCTTGAGGTTGATGCGAAGAACGCGTCCGCAAAGGGGTCCCCGGTCCCGTTGTTTGTCGATGGGAAGCCCGTTCCCGCATCGGGGAAGACGCTGGTGACTTGGATCTATCCGTTCCCAGCGGACCCGCCACGGTACGCGGGGGTCTTTGACCCTGAAAAAGCAAGCGAATGATATTTGGATGAATGATTCAGCGGCACCCACGCCGCGATAGGATTCTGACCATGCCGATGATTGAAACAATCAACCTGACCAAACGCTACGGCGAGCTGACCGCGCTCAACTCGCTGAACTTGACGATCAACGAGGGGGATTGCTTTGGATTCATCGGTCCCAACGGCGCGGGGAAGACGACCACGATCAAGGTCCTCGCGACGCTGCTCAAGCCGTCGTCTGGACAGGCACAGATCGCTGGATTAACGGTGGGGTATCAGAACCGTCAGATCAGGCCTCTCATCGGGTATGTGCCGGATTTCATGGGCGCGTACCAAGACATGGTCGTGCATGAGTACCTCGAGTTCTTCGCGGCAGCGTACAACATCAACGGCATGCAACGCAAGAAGGTCGTCAACGATGTCCTCGAACTCACCGACCTGACCTACAAACAAACCGCAGAAGTGAACGGGTTATCCCGCGGCATGCAACAACGACTGAGCATCGCACGCGTGCTGCTGCACGATCCAAAGGTGCTGCTGATGGACGAGCCCGCATCGGGTCTTGATCCGCGTGCCCGCATCGAGATCCGCGAGCTGCTCAAAGAGCTCAAAAAGATGGGCAAGACAATCCTGATCTCATCGCACATCCTCCACGAACTCGCGGAGTTGTGCAACACCGTCGGGATCATCGAGAAAGGCGAACTCCTTTTCAACGGCACCGTCGACGAGATCCTGCGCAAAGCAAAGGTCGGTCATGTGATCCATGTTGGTGTAGCTGAACGATTGCAAGACGCCGCCAAGGTGCTGCAGTCCATGCCCGGAATCGAAAAAGTCTCAATCGTCCAAGGCGACGGCACCGCGCACGGCGGTGGCGCGGGACAACTCATCCACGCACAGTTCGACGCACGCATGGGCGGGGACTTTACGGACATCCCCAATATCCTCGTCAACAACGGCTTGCGGATGACCCACTTCCAAGAAGAACCCGTCAACCTCGAAACCGCTTTCATGCGATTGACCAAGGGTCTCGTTCAATAGTCTCAAACTGAATCACGCATCCTTTGGGCCCCGAATCGGTAGGAATGGTGGGCGTCTGATGCGATCCCTTGGTATCATGCGCCTGCATCTTTTTGGAGAACACTCAATGATAATCTTGCTCATGGCCCTTCTCTTTGCGAGCTCAAGCGTTGCCCTCGCCGCTCCTCCCGAAACCAAATCAGAACCAGTGACGGACACCATCCATGGCAACACGGTCGTCGATGAATACCGCTGGCTCGAAGGAGACAACTCGAACCCAGCAAACATGGGACTGGTGAATGACGAAGTCGCGTCGTGGACCGATGACCAGAACAGGTACACGCGATCAATACTCGACAATCTCCCGGGACGCGCCGCGCTCGAGAGCCGATTGCGTCAGTTGATGGAAGTGCCTTCGATCGGATCACCCAGTGCGTATGGCACGCGGTACTTCTACTCGCGTCGCGAAGGCTCACAACCACAAGCGGTGCGCTATGTTCGCGAAGGGCTCAATGGCGACGAACGCGTACTTCTGGACCCGCTGACTGTTGATGCGTCTGGGCTGACGACCATCTCTTGGACGCAGCCCAACGAGGACGGCTCGCTGATGGCGTTTGGGATGTACACATCGGGCGATGAGAACTCGACGCTGTATGCGATGGATGTCGCGACCGGCGAATGGTTCGCTGATGAAATTCCCGGGAAGGTCAACTTCTCGGGATGGTTGCCCGACTCGTCGGGGTTCTTCTACAAACGGCTTGAAGACACCGATGACGCGTATTCATCGGTGATGAAACTCCACAAACTCGGAACGCACCATCGTCAGGATCAGCAGTTGTTCCGCCAGAAAGACATCGAGTTCTTCTACGGCGATCAGAACAAAACCGACGCGGAACTCGAAGCGCTCAAAACAACATATGGCCCATTCGGGATGCCTTCAAAGGACTCCCGATGGATGACCGTCGGCTACTGGACCGGGACCGCGGGGCTTGACTTCTGGGTTGCGGATCTTTCCGAATGGTTCCGGACCGGCGAGCTCAACCTGGTCCCGATGGTGATTGACAAAAAAGGACGCGTCAGCGGGATGCACTACGATGGCGACCGGTTATTCATCCAGCATTCCTTTGAAGCTCCAAACGGAACAGTCTCGGTGGTTGACCTGTCGAATCCGGGCTTCAAGAACTGGAAATCGGTGGTGCCTCATAATGACAAACTGGTAATCGAAGGCGTCAGCTTTTCGCGCGGGATCATCTCTGTACAGTATCTCGACTCCGCAAAGACCCGCATCGCGATGTTTGATTACAGCGGCAAATCAATGGGCGACTTGGAACTCCCGGGAATCGGATCCGGTGGGCTGTCCACCAGTGACGACCGGACCGAAGCGTTCCTGAGCTTCTCCAGCTACAACATGCCACGCTCGATCTACCGTGTTGATCTGGCCACCGGTGAGCGTGAACTCTGGGCGCGTCCCGAAGTTTCTGTCGATCCTTCAAAGATCGAGGTCAAACAAGTCTGGTACGACTCCAAGGACGGCACCCCGGTCTCGATGTTCATCGTCCATAAAAAAGGCCTCAAGCTTGATGGGAACAACCCGACGATTCTCTATGGATACGGTGGATTCAATATTCCGCAGACTCCATACTTCTCATCAACCATGTTCCCATGGTATGAGAACGGCGGTGTGTACGCGGTTGCCAACCTCCGCGGCGGCGGCGAGTACGGCAACGCGTGGCACGAAGCGGGGATGCTCGAAAACAAACAGAATGTGTTCGACGACTTCATCGCCGCAGGGGAATGGCTCGTCGAGAACGGCTACACCAATCCAAGCAAACTCGGGATCGCGGGCGGCTCCAACGGCGGACTCCTCACTGGTGCGGTCGTCGTCCAGCGCCCGGACCTCTTCAGCGCCGTGATCAGCTCGGTGCCGCTGCTGGATATGGTGCGGTACCAGAACTTCCTGATGGCACGGTACTGGGTTCCGGAGTACGGCACCGCGGAGAACGCGGAGCAGTACGAGTTCATCAAGAAGTACTCCCCATACCACAATGTGAAGCGTGGTACCAAATACCCCGCGGTGTTGTTCACCGCTGGTGAGAACGATACCCGCGTCCATCCGCTCCACGCACGCAAGATGGCGGCTCTCATGCAGAACGCCACCGGATCGGACCAAGAATCCGAGCCGATCCTCCTCTGGGTAAACCGCGACGCAGGACACGGCGGCGGCAAGCCCCTGGACCTGCGCATCCGCGATGTCGCGGATCAGCGGATATTCATGATGTGGCAACTCGGGATGCTCGAAGACTGATCACGAGTGATGTTTCTGGTACACTCACCAAGAACCCAAGGCCCCCTCGAACTGGTTCGTGGGGGTCTTTCAATAGAGGGAGCATTGGGTATGGCGAAGAAGGTTACGAAAAAGAAAGCCGTGAAAAAGGTCGCAAAGAAATCTGGAAACAAGACAGCCGCCAGTAACGCATCTGTAAACGCCTTTATCAAGAAAGCGCCCGCAAAGTACGCGGAAGATTGCCAGACGCTGATTCAGATTATGTCCGAGATCACCAAGGAACCCGCGACCATGTGGGGACCTTCGATTGTGGGGTTTGGGACCTACCACTATGTGTATGAGAGCGGACGCGAAGGGGACATGCCTCTGGTCGGGTTCTCTCCAAGGGCCGCGGCGTTATCGCTTTACATCAACTCGGGGTTTGACGACATCCCCGAACTCATGGAGAAACTCGGGAAGCACAAAACCGGAAAGGGCTGCTTGTACATCAAGTCGCTCGATGATGTCCACCTGCCAACACTCAAGCAACTCATCCGGTTGAGCGTCCGCGAAGCCAAGAAGCGGGACCGCTGACCAGTCCTACGCCAACAAGTCCAGCACGCGTTCACTCTGCTGCTGACCAATCTGCAACACCAAGATCGATGCTTTCCCCAAGATCGAGGCGCGGACAGACTCGGACGCTTCCTTCGCGTAATCCGTGTCGCGGATGCTCGACTGGGCGCGCGCGACATTGATGAACTCCTCCTCCATCGCACGCTGCATGGATTCGTTGGAACGCTGTTCCGCGCCAATCTCCGCTTGTCGAGACGCGACTACGCCGCTCGCTTCATCAACCAACGCCTGCGCACTTTCGGGATCGGATGCGATCAACGACGGCAAGTCATTCAGGGTCACCGTTTCGTAGATCGGGTCGCCGGTCCCGGGATCGGTGCCGATCTGCCGCTCGATGCTGATGTCCCCCATGATGGGGTTCCCGCTCGCGTTGGTCAAGGTCCCGATACTCTGGACAATCCCGCTCGCGGTGGTCGTAATCGCGGCGGACTCGGTATCCGTCAATCCGCCGGCGTTCGCCCCTTGCACCACCAAGCCGCTCAGATCACGAACCCCGTACGACGCCGCAGACAAGGTGCCCTCTTGGATCGACAACTCCATGTTGGTCCGCCCCATCGCGTTGATCTTCGCACTGATGGACGACATCTGCCCTCCCAAGTGCTCTGAAGCGATCAGCCCCGCAGGGTCGTCGGCGCCACGGTTGATCCGCAGCCCGGTCGCCAAGCGTTCAGAAGACCGAGCCAGCAATGCATGGCTCTGCTGAACGCCTTGCAATCCGGTGGTGAACAGTGATGGGGGGGTGATGGGCATACCCAATTGTCCAAACCGCTTGGACGCCTTGCAAGCCAATGTGCATGAGAAGAACTACGGGTTGTGCGGATCGTGCGGATTCTACCGATTGATTGCGCAATCCATAGATCAGAACCTGCAAAGCAATCTGATTCAGCGGTACCGCGAAGGGTGGTTGATCGCGCCGTATCCCGGGTTGTACCCGCCGTTCGTGTTCGCGTTTGCTTGTGCGGCGGCGATGTCGTACAAGCGGTGGTAACTGCCGCGGAAGTTTGGACGGACATAGATGTCCCACGAGGTGAACCCGGTGTCGCCGTAGGATTCGTTCGGGTTGTCGTTGATAAACCCGCTCGGAGGCGTGAACACTTCGACATGCCCGTCGTGGAAGAAGGTGGTCCCGCCCCCATCATGCCGAGTCGTCCACTGATCAACATTGCCCCACGCGCCGTCGGACGCGCCCTGCGGACTGTTGTTGTTGAACCACCACGAACTCTCCTCGATGATCATCGGCAGCCCCGGCATCCGCACCACCAACCCCTCGGTTGCCATCGCTGCGAAATCTCGGGCATCAAATACCGCGGTATTGGGAGCCGCTTCTTTGAACATCCACACATCGAACTGCACCGAATCCTTCGCGCCCTGTGCCGGTGCGTTGAAGGTGTAATCGAAGTTGACTTCCCCGTCGCCGTAGTACTCGCGGAAGATGAAGGTGTCGGGGTCTTCGTCGATTCCGAACGGGTCACGCCGTTGATTCGTAGGACACTCCACAATCTCCGTCGCGTTGCTGACATAATCCATCAACAGCCCAACCCCCTTGCGGCGTGAGCCCGGTCGATTGAACAAGTACGCCCAGTTGATCGTGTTGAGACGACCCGAAGCATTCCGAGGCCCACGCGTCGTCTCAAACCGACCCGTCGGCATCGACTGCCCCTTGAAATCCATCGCGTACATCTGGTTCGCCACCCCGAGCTGACGCATGTTCGACAAGCAGACGGTCTTCTGAGCCGTCGCCCGCGCCGAACTCAGCGCCGGGAGCAACACCCCGATCAACAACGCGATGATCGCGATGACCACCAGCAACTCAATTAGCGTAAACCCACAGCGTGATGATGCACGCCAAGATGGATGGCCCGATCGAGCCGAGTGTGTAAGAAGCAAAATGAGACCCTCATCAGCGGAATGCGACTACGATCCAACATACCCGATTTGGGATCGGGACTGGGTATGAAATCTTCAAATCGAAATTGAATCAGTCGATGAACCCGGAAGTCAGTCGTCAGTCTCAACTGGGCTTGGACTTCGAGTCCAGGTGGAGTTGATTCGGATTAGCCCAACCAATCCTTCGCTTTGAGCCGAGCGGGGACATATTCCTCAGTCACATACGAAATGTCCTTCGTGATCAGCGATTCGACTTCCATTTTGAAGCCGTTGGTGAGCATCTGTTTGATCTCTTTCTGCCACTGTTTGTCCTTCTCGAACCACGGGTAGGACGCGATCTGTTTCGCCCGCTTGATGTCCCGGTCGTTGAGCTCGATCTTGACATCGTCGGACAATCCACAGCGTTCGAAGTCGATCGAGCGGATGCCAAGGTATTTCGCGTCAGGAATCGCAAGACGCGACGATTCGAACGCGAGGGAGATCGATCCCTGCTTGATGACGGAGTAGATGTAGTGCCCCCAGGGGTCGCAATCGAGCAGACAATACACCGGGAGCCCGTGTTCCTTGTTGAGACGGTGGAGCATGCGTCGCACGCCTCGGGTCGGTTGACCCGAGCCCTCGGTCAGGATGCAGTTGTGCTTCTCCCAGAATCGGTCCTCGTTGAAGCGTTGCCAGACGGTGTCCTTCTCGACATGGAGGATGAACTTCGCTTTGACATCCTTGAACTGGATGACCTCGGGCTCACAGATCGACGGGATCGCGTACCCGCCCGAACCCATTTTTTTGCAGTTGATCTCGTCGCCGTTGTCCACGACGGTGATGTTCCCAACCATCGTCCCGCGTTTCTTCGCGAAGATGTGGAGTTCTTCTCTCAACGAACCAAGCGATACTTCGAGATCTTCGAGGATGCCGTCGGATTCGGTCTGGTCGTCGAAGGTTTTTTCTTTGGTGCCTTCGATGGTGTGGAGGGATTTGTAGAACATCCCACGAAGCGAGAGCGTCTTGTCCGCTTGGAGGAGTTCATCAACAGACTTGCCGTGTAGCAATGTCTGCATGAACTTGCGTGCCTGACCGAGGTTGAACAACTGCCGAGTGCCGACATTGTCGCCCATCTCAAGGATGCCCTTCTTCGCGTTCCAGTTCGTGTTGGACGCGGCACGGATGGGCACATCCATCTCCGGTTCCTTATCCGAATGCACCGCGGTGACAATGCTCTGCGCCATCTTCGAGAGCTTGACCGAGGTTTCCTGGTCACGCTTGCCCGCTTTGTTGGAGTCTTTGGGCGCAGTGCGTCCAACGGTCTTGCTGGTGGATTTCTTGGAAGTTGTTGTGGCAACTTTCTTCTTCGCAACCTTCTTGACGACTTTCTTTTTGGTGATTTTCTTCGCCATGGATTACGCCCCGAACAGCCCAGCGGCCGCCTTCTTGGATGACTTCTTGGTTGTTCGTTTCTTGCTGGTGGTCTTCCCAGACGCCTTGCTCACACGCTTCTTCTTGACGACCGGCTTCGCCTCAGAAACAGATTCGCCGTTCTCTGTCCCGTCAGGGATCGCGGTGTCGAGGATGATCACATCGTCCGCCTTGGCAAGGTTCCCTGCGGAATCCTTGATGAAGTTGCCCTCGTCGTCAAGCTGTGCATCCGCGATCTCGGTCTTCGCCTTTGCTTGCGCGAGCAGCGCGTCGTACAACTCCTGCGTGTCGGTCCCCGTGAGGTAGTTGCACGCTCTAGAAATCTCGCCGATGTACCGCTCGAAGACATCACGCTTCTGCGCATCGCGTTTCATGCGCTGCCGGCGACGGATGTACTGACCAAGTTTGCGGCCGCACTCTTGGAGCGCGAGGGACATTTCCTTTCTGATCTCGTCATAGTCCGCGATCGCGTCCTTGGATTCAGAAGTAAACGGCACCCACACACTCGCCATATGAATCATCACCACCAACGGCCCAACAGGAACCCCGCCACGCGGTTGCTGCATGCCGTAGTTTTTCCAGCTTGTGTCAATGACTGATTTGAACGCAGAGCACGCGGACTGCTGGTGCAGCAGCGGGACTCGGTTCGCATAGCGGATGACGCGGGCCTGCTGATCTCCCGGGAGCTGCCCACCAAACGCGATCGCCGCTTCGATCTGGAATGGGTTGCCGCGATACACACTGGGTTTGCGAGTGGACGCGGTGTAGAACTCCGCCTTCACGCCTTTGAGCAATCCCGCGAGCATCTGCTGCACACCGATCGGCGACAAGCAATCGGTCGGAGGGCTCCGGAGTTTCGCGTGCTGGAGTGCCTTGTAGATCTTCTCGCCCGCTTTGGAATCAAGCGAACTGATTCTTGTCGCGCTGGTGATCGTCTTGTCCTTCGACGACGCGGCGTTGGTCACCTCTTTCACAATCGAAGGCGGCACCCGGCAGAACTCATTCTTAAAGAACCCCGCGAGCTGTTTCTCTTCGGTCTTATTGAGCATCGTCAAGAAGGTGCCAAGCTCAACGCCATACGGATGTGGCTTGATCTCCTCAGTCTCCGGCGGAAGCTCATCAACCGTCCGCGGATACACAATGCGATCGCTGAACTCCTGCGTGCGAAGGATGCCCTGTTCGTCCGCTTCAATCAACTCAGAACTCTCGGCAAGATCCGGGTTCTCGTTCGCTTTGTCCGGTGGGATAAAGGTGATCGTGCAGTGGGGGTTGGAGATCGCGGTCTGCTCGAGGTAGGTCTCGACGGAGCCCTTGCCTCGGAAGAACTTCGCTTCCATCTCGATCGCGACCCGCGTGCCCGTCCCGGCGGGAAAGTCCTCGGTCTCGATATCGACGGTGACCTCGGGTTTGTTCTTGGTCGTGTCCATCGCGAGTTCGAGATGGTGCGCCGCTTTGTTCTTGTTGGGTCGCGTGGTGATGACCATCGGCTTCCCAGTCGTCATCAGCCCGTACATCCCCGCAGCACTGATCCCGATCCCCTGCTGACCACGAGACATCTTGAGCCGGTGGAACTTTGAACCATACAACAACCGGCCGAAAATGTTCTCAACCTGCTTGCGGACAATCCCAGGCCCATTGTCCGTGATCGTCACGCGATAGCGTCCGGGCTTGGTCGCCGAGGGTGGAGGGGTAATCTCTTCAATCTTGACTTCGATCTCAGGTAGAATCGACGCTTCTTCGCACGCGTCGAGCGCGTTGTCCACCGCTTCTTTGACCGTGGTTAACAAAGCCTTACGCGGATTATCGAAACCCAGCAGGTGCCGGTTCTTGGCGAAGAACTCCGAGACGGAGATGTCGCGCTGTTTGGTCGCCATCGACTCAGCGTCGGCTTTGGCTCGTTTGGTCTTCTTGGGAGCGGTCTTCTTCGCCATTCCACCCTCCTTGGCGGGGATCATGTGCATTCAACGGACTTCAGGTCATGCATCAATAAGGATAGCACGAACTCGATGCTTCGTGGAGGGTTTTGCACCGCTTTGTTCAGGGTTCTTGACGGACGATTTAGCAGAAGTCAAACGCAACTGCGTTCGTCAGTAACACATCGTTTCAATATAATGTTGTGATGCCAAGAGGAATGCTTGTGTGAGCATACCACTGTTTTGCAGCCGCAGGAAGAGAGATTCTGCACACTGCAGGCTGGAGAGATGGGCCCGTCAGTGTTGGCGAGCCCGAGAGATTTGAAAACTTGAAATGGAGAGAAAAATGAAGAATGTATTTGGAATGGCAGCGATCGTTGCGATCGCTGGAACCGCTTCGGCAGATGTCATCATCACCGGAATCATGGACGGCCCGCTTTCTGGAGGCACCCCCAAGGCAATCGAACTCTATGTTGATGGCACCGTTGACTTCGCTGGATACAGCTTCCTGCGTTCGTCTAACGGCGGCTCATGGGGAACCACAACCGACATCAGCAGCTTAGGCACAGTCACCGACTCATTTGTGTACCTCGTTGGTTCAGGCAGCAGCGTCTCAAGCTTCCAGAACATCTTTGGCACTTCGGGTGACTTTGCCAATATGTTCGTCTCCGGGAATGTCAGCCTCAACGGCAACGACGGGTTCCAAATCGTCAACGCATCAAGCGTTGTGATCGACCAAGTCTGGGAGCAGAACGACACCATCTCCCACCAAGACTCGTACATGTACCGCGTGGACGGCACAGGCGCAGACGGTGCAAACTGGATCTCCAGTAACTGGATGATCCCAGGAAATGATGTACTTGACAACTTGGACGAAGCAGGTATCGCTGCAGCAGTCCCATTCGGCACCTACCAAGTCCCATCACCAGGCGCCGTGTCCCTGCTCGGACTCGGTGGCCTGATGATCTCAAAGCGTCGTCGCGCATAAGTTGAGCGTATATGAGATGAGAAAGTCGCTTTGGTGACTGTCCAGAACTGATCCATCGCACGGCCGTCAATCCCAACCCGGATTGGCGGCTTTTTTGTATACGAGCAGTATCTCATGAACGAACCAATCTCGGAGTTCTCGAAACTTCGAGCCAACCCATCAGGATTGCCGATCGTACCCAGATCATGTCGACGACCGACAAACTTGAGTCAATCCCGCTCGTCGCGTGTCATGGATGCGGATACGCGATCCCCTGCCAGATCGGTGCAATCTGCCCAGAATGCGCAAGCGTGTGGGACGCGGCCGCTGATTCCCGCAACCAACCCCGGACAGGCATCCATACAAACTTCGGGACCGTCATCAAAGCGAACCTGATCTGGTGGTTCACCATCCTTGTGATCTACGCATTGGGCGCGTTCATGGCTTCGGAAGGGGAGTGGGAGACCCTCGTCGCCGCGTTCTTCGGCATCGGATTTGGAATCGTCGCATCGCTCTGGATCGGTATCGGGATCTGCAAGCTTGCCCCATCCCACGAGTTCCGTCTCCACGCGAACCTCTGGACCCAGAAACTCTGGTGGCTCCACGGCCCATGGCTCATGATCGGCCCATTGACCGCGGTGGGGGTCCTCATCGCGTTTGTCTTCAGACTCATCGATCCCGCGATCGGAGCCGATCTTGTTTGGATCTATATCCTGATCGCCTTTTTCGCGTGGGCAATACTCTCCTTTGTGTGCATCGTTCTTTGGTTGGACCAATACACAACCAGCCGTAAAGACCTCGGATTTGATGGGGCGACTCGAGTTGTGGGACTCCATACCCTCTACGCGTTCATGATCTGGATCGGGTCCGGGATCGTCGGGTTCTTTGGTGGCATGCTTGGATCCTTCTTCATGGGATTTGTCGTGGGTGAGCAGCTTTGGGATTTCTAAAAGCACGCTTCTCAGCGGCTTAACCCGACCCAGACCGAATCGCCCATCTTGGATGCAAGCCCATGCTGGGGCTATCATTCCAACCGCGCCCAGCACAGAGCTATCCGGCGTGGATCACGATCAATAACCCCCACAAACCCCAAAAGCACCGGAGCAATCCAATGGAAACCACCCTCATCATTCTTAAGCCAGACGCAGTCCAACGCGGCCTCATGGGCAAGATCATCACCCGCTTCGAAGAGAAGGGCCTCGCCGTCGTCGGCATGAAAATGATGACCATCTCCAAAGAACTCGCAGGCACCCACTACGCCGACCATGCGGGTAAACCATTCTACGACGGACTCGTCGGATTCATGACCAGCTCGCCAGTCTGCGTCCTCGCCATCCGTGGCGTTGGTGCGATCGCGATCGCACGCTCCATGATGGGCGCGACCTTCGGCTCCAAAGCAGACGCAGGCACCATCCGCGGTGACTTCGGCGTCTCCAACTCCTTCAACCTCATCCACGGCTCAGACTCCCCAGAAGCAGCCGCAAAGGAAATCGGTCTCTTCTTCAATGACGGCGATATCCAGAACCTCGACCGCGCGATCGAAGGCTGGGTCTACGACATGTCCGGCGGCGATCCAGAATAAGTATCTGGTTCAACTTCAGGACAAAGATCAACACAAAGAAAGCCCCATCGAAAGACGGGGCTTTTTCATTGATTCGGTATCAAGGAAGAGTTGAACGAGTCAGCTGGTCACAGCCGGCGAGATTTTTGCAAGGACCGCGGTCTCGTATTCTTCTTCGGCTTCGATCACGATCTGGTCCGCGATCTCGCGCCGATGGATCTCGACATCCCGCGGGAAGTCGAACGCAACACGGACGCGCTCGCCTTTGACCGATGCGATGCGCACAACCCCGATCGGATTCTTTGGGTCTCCGATGACAACTTCTTCGCCTTCACGACGGGTAATGACAAGCATCCTGGCTCCAATCTTCTCATCGGCCTCAGTGCCGATCTGTATCCCAAAGTATACCGAGACCCCCCAGCCTCAACAAGCCAAAAACCTGCAAACATCTGACATATCACCAATTACAAGCGGTTGTACACATACTGCCCACACCGCTCAGAATCGAAGATTAATCGACCGCATCAACCCGGATCACCTCAGGAACGCGTTCCCGCAAGGATCGCTCGATCCCGATCCGGAGGGTCATATCCGAGGATGGACACCCAACGCACGCCCCATGCATCCGGATCTGGACGACCCCGTCGTTGGTCACATCCACCAGTTCGATGTCCCCGCCGTCGGACTGCACAGCCGGGCGGATCAGATCAATGATCGCCGAGACGCGTTCGCTCAGGGTGGTGGGTTCGGTAGTCATGCAGAATCATAGACCCGCACCGACCAGCAAGGTGCAAATGCCCTCCGTCATAGCATCCAGATCAGCGTTGGGCATACACTCAACCATGACCATGCAGACCCATACCCGTGCCTTTTTCATGATTCTGTGCTTTGTCCCAATGCTTGCCCAGTTCGGGTGCTCAGCAGGCTCCCAGTACAAGCCGACCGGGAACCCGATCCTCGATGTCCGCAACCCGGATTTGCTTGAGCGAGACCGGATCGCCGCCGCAGAACAAGCGTGGAGCGAGGTCGTCGCAGGCGTCCGCGTCCGCGAACGCACCCGCCAAGCACTTAAAAACCTCGCGTGGTCATCGGCGACGACACCCCAACTCCGCTACACCACGCTCGACCTGCTGATGTCCGACACCTCCGAGGATGGCAACGCGGACTCCGCACGCATGGCGCGTCTGATCCTCCCAACCGAAGAAGACCGCCAAGCGGTCCGCATCATCCTCCAGCACGCGATCCGCGCCAAGTGGGAAGGTCTGATGCCCGCGATTGTCCGTTCGTATGCACGCGTCGCGCCGGGATACCCCGACGAAGAACGCATGGAACGCAAAGCGATCGAAGCACTCAATCCCGGTCAACCGCTTGAAGCCGTGGTCTTTGGAGTCTTCCTCGATCCACTCAAGGGCGCGTCCAACCGCGAAGAACGCTCCATCCTCCGCGTCGCGGATCGCACACGCGACGACGCGTGGGGGCTCCTCGCTCGACTCGACAAGGACGGCTCCCAGCGTGTCCACCTGCTCGAATCACAATCCAACCTCGCTGATGATCTGGGCACCAAGCAAACCCTCGACGATCTCCGCGCCTGCTGGTACCACTTCGGAGTACTCCCCGATCAAGCGATGGAACTTGCTTGGCTCCGCCAACTCCGCAGATCCGACGACGACAAAACCGCACAAAACAACACCCTCTGGTGGGAGCAGTCCCGGACCGCGATCTCGGGCCTCCGAAACAATCAACGCCAAGGACTCCGCTTGCGACACATCGAACCCATCCGTTGGGCAAGCCAACACCACAGCGATTGGATGTCGGCAAGCAAAGCCGAGCTGTCGCAAGAGATCACCTCACGATTCGCAGGACGCACCTTCATCAAACGCAAAACCGCCAAAGGCGAACCAGCCCACAACGAACGCTTCGAGCAGTGGGAGAGTGAACTCAGCTGGGCGGATCTGATCACCATTCTTGTCATGGATGAAGCGATCCAGTCACCCGAAGTCGTCGAGAAAATCTTCGTTCAACGCAGTCTCGATCACAAGGACCGCAAAACAGAATACGGCGGAATCCTCGATGTCGATCCATCCACAGGACTGCACCGAGCCGTGCTGTTCCGCCCGCGAGCACGCGACCGCGTGAGCGATGAACGCTTCGTCGCATCCGAAGACATGATCCGTTTTTCAGATCGTGCGCTAGCGCACTACCACTTCCACGCCAACGAACGCAACAACGAAAAATACGCCGGTCCATCCCGCGCCGACTACATCAACGCAGAAACCTCTGGACGCACTTCGCTCGTGTTCACTTCGCTCAAAGCGGACGAACTCAATGTCGATCTCTACCAACCCAACGGCGTCGTCATCGACCTCGGAGTGATCCGCGATCCCAACGCAGATTGATCAGATTCCGACCAGTACTTCATCAACCGCAACGCTCGCTTGGTGCTTGCGCAGTTTCTTGTCTGGGAACCGTCCAAGCTCGTAGATCGTGGGAAGGTAGGTCTCCCCGCGTTCTGGGTCGGTGGATTTGAGAATCACCTCGTCTTCGCCGTTCCAGTGGATCAGATCGATCGATCCGTCCATGCGTTCAACGAGCGCGTTGCAGTTGGCAAGATCCGTCCAGCATCCCGAGTTCAGATAATCCGGCCCATTCTTGTTGACCTTGATTTCAGGGTTGTGGATGTGACCGCAGATGATCCCGTCGTAGCCGTGGTCTCTCGCGTAGTGGAGCGCACTCTCTTCGAAGTTCCCGATGATCATCGTTGCCTTCTTGACCTTGAGTTTGATGAACTTCGACAGCGACCAATACCGCAGTCCCATCCGCCGGCGGATGCGGTTCACTACCTTGTTGATCCAGATCAGCGATTCATACCCACGATCCCCGAGCTTGGCAATCCAAGGCGCGGTCCGCGTCACGAGGTCAAACTGATGGCCGTGCAGGATCAGGTACTTCTTTCCATCAGCGGTCGTGTGCTCAACGCGCTCTGCGAGATTGATGTTCCCGAAGTCGCGGTGGCCATGATTGTCGCCGAGAAAGTGCATGAGGAACTCGTCGTGGTTCCCGATGGTCAGGTGGATCGGTGTGTCCTTCTTCGCGAGTTTGAGCAATCGCTGAACGACATTGATGTGTTCCTGGGTGTTCTTTGCTTTGAGCAGTCCCGCTTGTTTCCAGCGCCAGATGTCGATGATGTCGCCGTTGAGGTACAGCACATCGAACTCGTTCCGTTTGAGAAAGGAGTAGATCAGTTCGGTCTCTGCCTTCTTGCTCCCAAGATGCAAATCCGAGATCCAGCACGCTCGATACCTCATAACAGTTCCTCGATCTGGTCAGCTTGAACGGTCGTCATCCGTGACTTGAACAAGCCGCAGGTGCTTCATTGACAGAACATTACCAAAGAATCGGGGAGTTGAGTTCACGACATTGGAAGACTCACCAAACCTTAATCTCCCATGCGCCCGGTCTGGATTCCAAAAATGTTTCGATCGAAAACATGCTCTATCGAATCTAAACCATGATTCCGAAAAATCCCCCCTAAATCGCTTGGAAGGGCGATTTATGATCCCATACACTCCCCGCGTGACACTCAACCCCCAAGAACAACGCGTCGCCGATGCCATCGCTTCCAAAGCCGATGCGCTCCTCGAGGACCTCATCCTCCATGTCGGCACCAAAACCGGAGGCTTCAACGAGTCCGGGATCGAACACACTCGTGATCTCCTGACATCCCGCCTCACCGCACTGGGTGCAAACCACACGCAGATCGCCCCGGATCCCAAACCCGATTGGCTCCTCGGCGGTAAGCCCGGCGGGTACATGCCAACCACCTCCATCTGCGAGCGACTCAACGGCGCATCGTCCGGCCGAGTCCTCATCGCGGGACATATGGACACCGTCCACGATCCGGCGTCCGATTTCAACAAGCTCACCATGTCCGACGATGGCAAGACCGCGCTCGGTCCCGGATGCGTGGACATGAAAGGCGGGCTCGTCATCGCCGTCGCCGCGCTCGAAGCACTCGAAGAATGCGGCGTCAACGCAAACTGGACCTTCTCGCTCAACGCAGATGAAGAAACCGGAACCTACCACTCCGCCAACGCGCTTGCAGACCAAGCGAAACTCCACGACTTCGGTCTCGCGCTCGAGCCCGCAATGCCGGGAGGGGAACTCGTCGTCGAGCGGATGGGCGCGGGTCAGTTCATGATCGAAACCTTCGGCAAGTCAGCACATGTCGGACGCGCCTTCACCGAAGGCATCTCCGCGGTCACCAAACTCGCCGAGTGCATCGTCAAAGTGGGGGACATGCCCGACCCAGAACGCGGACGCATCCTCAATATCGGACCTCTCCAAGGTGGACCTGTGACCAATGGCGTCCCGGATCATGCCAAGGCGTGGGGAAATGTTCGATTCCCGGATCAATCAATCGCCGATGAAATCACCACGATGCTCGAAGCACTCAATACATCCCAAGACGCACTCCCCGGAGTGAAGGTCCACCGGAGTTTCAATCGGCCCGCAAAGCCGATGATCCCCGCGACCGAATCGCTCGCGCTCAAAGCGCGATCCGTTGCTGAAGCGCTCGGTCAAAAACTCCCCTTTGCCAAAACCGGAGGGGTCTGCGACGGCAACATCCTCCAGCAAGCCGGACTCCCAACCATCGACACGCTCGGCGTGCGAGGCGGCGGACTCCATACCCCCGACGAATGGATCGAAATCCCAAGTCTCGTTGAACGCTGCCAGCTCCTCGCGATCCTCATCGCGCGGCTCTCGGCAGGCGGTTCCGAATCGTAATCAGTCAGTCAGTTCACAAGGAATCACGAGATGACCACCCAAACCAACACAGACACCATCGGAACCCAACTCCTCAACGACGAGAGCATCAAAGCCACCTTCGAAACCATCGTCGAGCAGGTCGGGCAGTACAGCGCCCAGATCACCGAAAGCCGACCACCAAACCCAGACCTCGCATCGAGCTTCGACGACATGCTCAAAGAGGCCGCCCGCATCAAAGGCCGCGGCTTGCTCTACCCCTCGATTGGTTCAGGCGCAGGCAACGGCGCCTTGGTCGAGATGGCCGACGGCTCAGTCAAGTGGGACATGCTCACCGGCATCGGTGTCCACTTCCTCGGACATGCCAACCCCAAGGTCATCCGCGCACAGCTCGACGCGTCTCTCCAAGACACCACCAAGCACGGCAACCTCCAAACCTCCTACGACGCGTTCGATTTCGGGAAGCGTCTCATCGATCGTGCCGCAAAGTCTTCCAAGCTCGCCCACGCATTCATCACCACCTCCGGCGCGATGGCCAACGAATCAGCCATCAAAGTTTGCTACCAGAAGCACGCCCCCGCATCGCGCGTGATTGCGTTCGAGCACTGCTTCATGGGACGCTCTGTGACCATGGCCCAGATCGGTGATTCCGCCGGGGGCCGTCAGGGTATCCCGTTGTCCACACAAGTGGACTACATCCCGTTCTACGACCCAGCACGAGCAGCGAAAATGGGCGGCCAGGACAAGTTCATCGAGTACGCCTGTGAGCGACTCCAAGAACACATCACCCGTTACCCAAACGAGCACGCGTGCTTCATCTTCGAGCTCGTCCAAGGCGAAGGCGGCTTCAACACCGCACCACGCGAGTTCCATGTCGCGCTCATGGAAATCTGCAAAGCCAACAACATCGCGATCTGGGACGACGAGATCCAAGCGTTCGGACGCACCGAAGAACTCTTCGCGTACGAAATGTATGACCTCGGCGAGTACATCGATGTCTTCTGCGTCGGCAAAATGACCCAAGCCTGCGCCACGCTCTACACCGAAGAATACAACCCGAAGCCCGGCTTGCTCTCAGGCACCTTCACCGGCGCAACCGCGGACTTCACCGTCGGCAACGCACTCCTCGATGAGTTGATCAACGGCAACCACTACGGCAAGGACGGCAACTTCGCCAAGCACCACGCCGAGTTCAGCAAGCAGGTTCATGCGATGGCCTCCAAGCACCCTGAATGGTTCCCATCAGGTGACGACTTCACTGAAATCTCGGGCGGTGTCGGCGGCATGATGCGTTTCACCCCGTTCGCAGGGGACAAGGACAAAGTCATCGCGGCGTGCAAAGCCGCGTACGACGAGGGCGTGATCTGTTTCTGGTGCGGTCACGGACCGTTCCATGTCCGGATGCTCCCACCGCTCCCGGTGATGAAGATGGAAGATTGGCCCAAGGTCTTCGAATGTCTTGAGCGAGCACTCGCCAAAGCCGCAAGCTAATCCATCTCTGAACACCTCCAAGGAGCACACGCATGGACCGTCTCAGAGAAGCCAGGCCCGAAGATATTGATACCCTGATCGAGCTTGCCCACACGGGCAACTTCATCAACCTGCCACCATTCAAGGACCGCATCGCTTCGATGCTCGCGATATCCGCGCGATCATTCGATGCCGTCCGCCAATCGGGAACAGCCCCGGAAGATCACGACCGCACGCACGACAACTACATGTTCGTGCTTGAATCCGACGACGGGAAGTGCCTCGGCACCTCCGCGATCCGAGGCGGGATGATCGCGAAAGATCACCCGAACCTGTCGTACCAACTCCTCAAGATCGTCCGCGAATCGACCTTGCTTTCCAAGAAGATCCACGCGCCCGATCAGCCCGACAACGATCACGACCGCATGATCGTCTCGGGACGCATGGAGCATGTCTACGCGATCTTGTTCCAAGATAACGCGTGCCCAACAGAACTCGGTGGCAATGTCATGCGCCACGATGCGCGGGGGCGAGGGCTTGGCAAGCTCCTGAGCTATTCGCGATTCCATTACCTCAAGCGACACAAGGAATGGTTCTCCGACCGCATCCTCGCGGAGATGATGGCGCCGATCGATGAGTACAACGACGGCACCCCATTCTGGCGAGGTGTCGTCCGCAAGTTCATCAACATGACCTACGAGGACGCGGATCGCTTATCCACCCACCAAGACAAACGCGAGTTCATGTACGAACTCCTTCCGAAGTTCGTCAACCTCTCGCTGCTCCACGATGATGTCCTTTCTTCGCTCGGCGGAGTCGGGGTCGCGACCAGACCCGCCGCAGAGATGCTCCGGGATCTCGGTTTCACAACCACACACCGCATCGACCCGTTCGATGCGGGGCCGCACCTGGAAATGCGACTGAGCAACATGAAGGCGCTCGCGTGCGCTCCGATGCGTGTGCAGGTCGGTGAACCCGGACGCGACGCGATCGATGCACTGGTCTCGACCGAAGATTCGCCCGATGGTTATGTCTCCGTCCGCACCCAAGTAGAGCATCCGTTTAGTCAGGATGCGGGAAGCGCACCGGTGATCATCAGCCACACCGCCGCCAACGCACTCAAGATTGCCAACGGCACCATGGTCATGGTCAGCCCGATCAAGTTTCAGCCCGATCGTCCGCGTCCAAAGCCGATCCCATCGATCCACCTCCGCGATGAGATCAAAAACAGACGCCCCGAAATCAGCGGCCAAAAACTCGCGGCTCTCCCGTTCAGCGAGATCGCAAAGATCATCCAAGACCACGTGGACGCGATCGCCGATGCCCTCAAAGAACCCTGATTCACAGTACCAACTCACCCAGAGTTGCGACGCAGATTCAGCACCAGCTCAACTTCCCCAACCAAGCGGTTGAGTTTGTTCGCGATCTCATTCGCATTCAATCCCTGCGTTGCAAGCTCGTCCACCTGCTCCGGGAAGGTCAGCGGATGGGGCGATTCTTGTTGCGGCGCTGGTTGGAACCCACGATCTATCCGGAATGTTGGCTCCTTCTCAGGAACAGCTTTCTGATCGTTGGTTTCGATCCAAGTCCGCTCCACGCGGTCCTGATCCAATCTCGCACGGTCAAGTGCCTCTGGACACACGCCGCGAGATGCATTCATCGAGTTTGGGACTTCCGCAGCTGTATTCTGAGCTTGGTGACTGACCGAACGAGGAATCTCTTGGTTCGCCCGCTCCAGCTGCGCGATCCGCTCGGTCGCTTCAGCGAGCAGGATCTCGATCTTGGTTGCTTTATTGTCCAGCACCGCGCCCATCCGACGCGTGAGCTCTTCCGCTTCGACCATCGCTTTGCGTGCTGGGTCCATCGAACCCTTCGCGCGTTGATTGAGCGTCTCGATCCGTTCGGTCGGATCGCCCATCGTCCGGGTCTGGTGCTTGCGTTTGGCAGAAGACCGCATCAGCGACCGCATGATCACGATGAACGCGAGGACCACCCCAGCAACAAACAACATGCTGGGACCCATCGGCATCTCCTGCCCCTTTGCCCAGGTCTCAAAGAAACTCTCAGAACCCGAGTCTTGAGCAGTCTGATCCATCATCTCAGCTTGGTCCTGAGCAGCGGTCTGGTCTTGGACATCCGCAGCCCCAGTATCCACAGCGGTATCCACCGGCACAGATTGGGTGCTGGTCTGGGTGTCCGTATGGGTCTGAGCGGGTGTAGATGGTGTTTCTGGGCCGTGTTGCACAATCGGTTCCTTCTGGGTTTCTACACAATATCATCTCTGCATGGACTCTGCCCACCAACACCCGATCCAAAGCGTGTCAAACCCGGAATTGATCCGGTCGCACCCGCTCGCCGCGCCGGTCCTGCGCCGCTGGAGATTGCTCACAGGCGGTTCATCCACACGCGACGACGACCGATCCACGCTCATCGCATGCTCCGGAGGACCAGATTCCACCGCTCTCGCCGCGATCCTCGCACTGGTCACCCCAAAACCACTCATCGCCCACATCATCCACGATCTCCGTTCGGATGAACTGACCACACGCGATCGAGACGCGGTTGCCACCATTGCAAAGCGACTGGGATGCGAGTTCATCGAGCAGCCCATCCACATCAAAGACCACCAAGGCAACACCGAGCACAACGCCCGCACCGCCCGCTACGACGCGTTGGCACGCATCGCCAATGAACACAACATCCGCTACATCGCGACCGGCCACCACGCCGACGATCAACTCGAAACGATGCTGATGAACCTCTCGCGCGGAGCGGGACCACGAGGACTCGCGGGAATCCACGACTCCCGATCCTTCCAAGGCATCACCATCATCCGCCCGATGCTCACCATCACGCACGACAACGCGATCGAGGTGTGCAACCTTGCCGGACTCGATCCGGTTCACGACCACACCAACGACGACGAATCACTCACCCGCAACCGCATCCGTCACCAACTGCTTCCTGTGCTGCGTGAGCTTGATCCGGACATCGCTTCGCGTGCGAGTACCACTGCGGATTCGTGCCGATCAACGGTTCAGGCATTGCGCCAACTCGTCGAACAATACCTCTGGACACTCGCGACGATTCAAAAAGATGCCGTCGTGTTTACCCGCGATCAACTCCGCAACCAACCAGACGCGGCACTGTTCGAAATCTTCCTCCTTGCGATCAACCACCTCTCACCCGACTCCGGCCACGATCGGCTGACGAATCAATCCATTCTCGATGCAACCCGCGTCATCAAGGATTCGTCAACAGAGCCACGAACCTGCCGTCTCGGTCCTATTGTCCTGAGTATCACCGCGAACCAGATCATCATCACCGCATCGACCAACGGATCCCCATCATGACCGACCAACCCACCCCAACCATCACCCTCGTCGGACACTGCCGGCCCGATGTCTTCGCGCTCACCGCAGCGATCCGTGGATTTATCCCCAAAGCGGAGGTCAAGAGCATCAACTCCGGTGACCAACTGAGCGATCCAACCGATCTCTACCTCGTCAACCGAATCCTCGACGGTCGTTTCGACAACGAATCGGGCATCGAACTCATCCGCAATCTCCCCGAAGGATCACCGCCCGCGATCCTCATCACCAACATCGAAGAACACGCGCAGACCGCTCTCCAAGCCGGCGCGCTCCCCGGGTTCGGCAAAGCCGACTCCCGATCAACAAAAGCCGAGCATGCCCTCCGCAACGCTCTCAATATGGAATCCGAATAAATGATCGACACCGCAATCAAAGTTTCCGAGTACCAAGCCCGCCGAAAGAAAGTCCTCACCGCCCTCAAAGGCTCTGTCGGTCTCGTCATGTCCGGAGACGGCGCACCTCCATTGCGCGGCGAATGGTTCCCCAACTTCGACTTCAAATACCTCACAGGCATCGGAGTAGAAGCGGGCGCGATGGTCCTCTTTGATCCCACCAATCCAGACCCCAAACGACGCTGCATTCTCCTCCTCAAACCGGTCAACCCCGAGATGGATGTCTGGGATGGATACCGCGACCTCATCACCGAAAAACTCCGCAAAGCAACCGGGTTCGAATCCATCTTCCGCACCAACTTCCTCCCAAGACTCCTCGGCGAAGCGGTTAAACGCACCAAGTCCATGACCTGCCTCCAGCCGCTCTCAACCTACACCCAACCCGTATCCGCGGATCTTGATCTCTTCCAGAAGCTCACATCACGCATCCCGGGATCAACCATCCACGACCAATCCGAACTCCTGACCGAACTGCGTATGGTCAAGAGCCCCGCCGAACTCAAGCACATCCGATCAGCGATCAAAGCAACCGCCGAGGGCATCGACCGCGTGCTCAAAGCCGCCAAGCCAGGCATCAACGAACGCACACTCCACAACGCCCTCCTTAGCGGGTTCACTGACATGGGCGCGAAGGTCGTCGCCTTCGATCCAATCGTGGGTTCCGGCGTTCGCTCGACCATCCTGCACTACAAAGAAAACGACCAGGCAACCTCGGATGGTGACCTGATGGTCCTCGACTGCGGCGCGGAAATCAATGGATACGCATCCGACATCACCCGCACAATCCCCATCAGCGGCAAGTTCACCAAACGACAACGCGAAGTCTACGAGATCGTCCTCAAAGCACAACGAGCATCGATCAAAGCCGTCAAACCCGGCGCAACGATGCTGCAGGTCGACGCCGCCGCTCGCAAGGTGATCACGGATGCCGGATACGGAGACTACTTCCTCCACTCCATCGGCCACCACATGGGACTCGAAACACACGATCCGGGCGCGAACTCAGCGAAGCTCAAACCCGGCATGGTCGTGACCATCGAACCCGGGATCTACATCAAGGACGAAGCAATCGGCATCCGCCTCGAAGACGACATCCTCGTCACCAAGGACGGCCACCAGAACCTCTCCTCATCCATCCCGATCTCGGTCAAGGATGTGGAAGCGGCGATGAAATCAAGTTCAAAGGCGAAGTCCAAGAAGTAAGATCAGTCGACCAGTTTCTTCGCATCGACAATCAGCTCATCCACCTCGTCCGAGTCGTCGTAGCGGTACAGCCCGATGACTTTGCGGTCCGGCCCAAGCAGGATGAGTCGGGTCGGATGGTTGATGAGCCGTCCCGCGTCTTCGCTGTCGTTGGGATCACCGAGGTCAAACTTGAGCCCGTCCATCACCATCGAAGCAACGACCGACGGATCGCCGGTCGCAAAGCTCCAGCGGTCCTTGTCGCACCCATACTGATCCGCGTACGCATCAATCGCTTCGGGGGTATCCACATCCCCATCAATCGAGATGCTCATGAACCGCAGGTCAGTGCCGAGGGTTGATTGCTGCACGCGATGCATCGCCTGCGTCATCCCGGGACACCAGAGCGGGCACGAGGTAAAGAAGAAATCCACCACCGTGTACTCGCCGTCGAGCACTTCGTGGGAGATCGGTTCGCCATACCGGTCGGTGAGCGTGAACTCAGGAACATAAAACTCAGAATACAAGTTCTCGCCATCAGGCGTCAACTCAACCATCGGCTGCACTTCACCAGCACTTGGTTTGGACTTCCGAAGCGCCACCACCGAATACACAGCGAGCACCACGACTGTAATTGCGAGCAAGATCAACGAGCGGAATACGGTTCTTTGGGACATGACGGAGTGTAGTCGCATTGATCAGCGATGAAACCTACTCAGACTGCGTCGAACGCCGCTTTGTCGCCTGTCCCATGACCGCGACCGCGAGCACCACGCACGCTCCTGCAAAGCCGACTGAAACAATCCAGTCCAGACCCACAGGCATCCCCTCGATCCCCGTCATCCCAAGTGAACTCCGAATCGCAGAATGCGCCCAGCTCAGCGGATTGACCATCGCGACCACCCGCAACCACCCCGCAGCGTCATTGATCGGGAACACCGCACCCGAAGTCAACCACATCGGCATCAGCACCGCATTCATAATGCCGTGGAATCCCTGCGACGAATCCACGATCCACGCAAGCCCCAGCCCCAGACCAATCAACGCGACCGAGATCAACGCAAGGCCCAAGCACGCGCCAACGACCCCAAGCACCGAAAGATCCACCCCAACAAACGGCAGCGACGCAAGAATCACCAACCCCTGCAGCATCGCAACCAACGCACCCGCCCCGACCTTCCCCGCAACAATGCTCCAGCGAGGAGCGGGGGAGATGAGCGCCGCGCGAAGCACGCCGTCGTGCCGATCTTGGATCAGCGAGATCGAAGCAAAGATCGACGCGAACATGACGGTGAGTGACGCGACGCCTGGGATCATGTACGCGGTCAGATTCTGGTCGGTGTTATCTTGCCCGATCGCGCCCGAAAAACCGCCCACAAAGAACGCCCACACCAGCATCGGCGTGAGAATACTCGCAACAATTCTCGATGGCTGACGCACCTGACGGATCAGTTCGCGCTTTCCCAGTGCAACAGCCGCTTGAACACCGCTCATGCGCCACCCCCTGCAAACGCAGACCGAGCGTGCCAGAGGTAGACATCTTCGAGTGTCGGAGCAGCGAGCGTGACCGACTCCGGATCCCCCGGGCATTCCCCGGCATGTTCCGGTTTGGCATGCGAGATCAGCACATCATTCCCACGAGACACCAACGGACACCCGATCGATCGGCTCCACGCTTCGACCGCCTGCGCATCACCCGTCCGGATGCGGAGCACATGCGATCCAAGCGATTGGGTCAGTTCGGCAGGCGGACCATCAACCACGATCTTCCCATCCGCGATCAAGATCACACGATCCCCGCGCTGCGCCTCTTCGGTCAGGTGTGTCGCATACAGCACCGCCATCTCTGACTCAACCCGGATCGAGTCCAGCGCCGACCACAGCGTCGCGCGAGCTTCAACATCCAAACCAGAAGTCGGTTCATCAAGCAGCAAAATCCCAGGACTAGGGAGCAACGCGCGAGCGACATCCGTCCGCCGTTTGAGCCCGCCCGAGAGGTGCCGGACCTGCTGATTCATACGATCCGACAGTCCAAGCTTTGCGACAATCGCTTCGATCCCGTCGTGTATCGCGTCATTGCCCATCCCGTGCAACGCGCCCGCGAGTTCAAGATTCTCCCGCACCGTCAGCAGCTCATCGAGCGCAGGTGTCTGAAAAACCACCCCCAACCCCTCGTCTGCATTCCGATGAACCGTCCCGCTCTGCGGGAACTGCGTCCCCGCGAGGACCCCCATCAGCGTGGACTTGCCAGCGCCATTGGGTCCGAGCAGCGCGATGGATTCATTCCCGATCGTGAGCGAAACGCCATCGAGCGCGACGCGGTCGCCGTCCTTGTTTGGATAGACCACCCGGAGCTGATCAACCTCGATCTTCCGCATTACAGCACAGTCCTGACGAGTGCCTCAGCGACGAACACCGTCATG
Organism: uncultured Phycisphaerales bacterium; assembly: GCA_963976955.1. Classification (GTDB taxonomy): domain Bacteria; phylum Planctomycetota; class Phycisphaerae; order Phycisphaerales; family UBA1924; genus UBA1924. Next base: position 1,102,059 of record CAXBMD010000001.1, read on the forward strand.
TACACAGGCAAGTGAATAATCGATCCAAAGAACACCGTCCGAGCCGCCTTGTCGGTCCGCGTGCGTGCGAACTTGATCGACAACCAGACCAGCACGAGTCCCAGCGCGATCCCTGTCCCGCCGGTCACCCACCCGCTCAGTTCGGGAACAATTTTCATCGGAAGCAGCGAGACAGGAATCATCAGCAGCGACGAACCGATCATCACCGCCGCGGTGTGGTTCCCGGATTCATCCACGCTGGGGAGCATCCGGAATCCACCCTTCTCGTAATCAACCCGGCACATCCACGCGATCGCAAAGAAGTGGGGCATCTGCCACACAAACATCAGTACGAACAGCATCAACCCGATCGGATCCGTCAAAGGCTCAAACCCGGTCCCGGGAGCAACCGCCGCCGTCCCGATCATCGTTGGCAGCGCACCAGGAACCGCACCCACCAGCGTATTGGTAATCGTCCGTGTCTTGAGCGGCGTGTACATCAACACATAACTGATCGCCGTAACGACCGCGATGAGCGCGGGCATCAATCCCATCGTCACCCACAGCACACCCGACCCCGCCGTGCACATAAACAACCCAAACCCAAGCACAAACCCGCTGGACAACCGCGTCGACGGGATCGGTCTCGTCTTGGTCCGATCCATCATCGCATCAAGGTCCGACTCGTACCACATGTTGAGCGCGTTGGCACCACCCGACGCCATTGAGGTCCCGATCAAGCATCCAACGATCAGCACGATCCAGTGCGTCACCCCGGTCGTGCCGTAATGCAATCCACCGATTAACAGGCCAACCAACGCCGTGATCGTCACCAGCTTGGTAATCCCAGGCTTGGTCAGCTCAATGCACGCGCCAAGCACCCCGGAGGAACCCTCCGCAGTTTCGGTTTGACAGGCCTGTTGGGTTGCCTGTTCGGTTGCCTGCTCGGTTGTCGATTGGATCGCTTCACTCACCCCGGATCGTAGCCCGATCCATCAAGGTATAGGCACAATCAGATCAACCCAAACCGGGAAATGATCCGATGCCGAGCCGTCATCAACCCCAAATCTCCAGATCCCGGATTCGAGCACCCTGAGGTCAACCGACGGCAGCACATAATCCACCCGCAATCGGAACGACGAAGTATCCGTGGAATCGAGCCCATCGACCGCAACCCCAGATTCCGGTGCAACAAGATTTTTGATCCGCTCGCTTCCAAACAGATACGCATTGATCGGATCACCGAGCGAACTCCCATCCACCGGATCTGCATTCAGATCTCCAAGGATCACAAACGACGCGCCATCCGGAAGCCCACCATGCACCCCCGTGTCGTCATACAGCGAATCGCTGCCATCAATGTATTCTCGGATCAGTTTGATCTCATCGCGATTCCGATGCCTGTTCCGCATCTCAGGACCATCAAACGCCGGAGGCGTCGGATGCGAGATCAACGCATGAACCACCGCTCCATTGGGGAGCGTGATCGGGACATCCGCAAAGGTTTTCGAGGACAACCGAAAGATGTTCCATTCATCCGCCGTGTAGTACGCGGAGCCATCCTTGTTCTTTGGAGCGATCGCGCCGGGGAGGTCTTTCCACAGGAATCGTTGGAATGTGCGGATCGAATCGGACTCGATCGTGAGTCTCGGATCAACAAGCAGCGCCATGCCGTATTGTCCCGGGAACCCACCAAACCCAAAGCAATCCCCGCCATACGCCCGCTGCTCGGGAGTCTGCTTGATTGACTTCATAGGCACTCGATGGATGACGGAGCCCGAATGATCGAGGTCCTGCCCCGAATGCACCCCTGTGTTCGTGCCGGGTGTGAAACTGACGAACTCGATTGGCTCTAAACCATCCCCCTGCGAAACCATGAGGTAGTTGTGAATGAACCGCTCAGCCGTGCTTTCCAGGAATGGATTGTCCGTGGTCTCAATCTCGTTGAGCAGCAGCACATTGGGACGGATCCGCTGGATCACCTCCGCGATCCGAGCAAGCCGAGCATTCCCCCGCTCGCTCGCTTCCGTATATCGCACATCTTCAAGGTTGAAAGTCATCACCCGGATCGCGACATCCTGAGCCATCGCGCTGGATGAGACCAGAAAGACCATCAAAAACAAAGCGAGCGGTTTCCATCGGCGTGCTATCATGCCCCTATTGAAGACCGTCGGCATTGCGCATGCAACCGCTGACCAAATCTAAGCCCCGATAGCTCAGCTGGATAGAGCAGCGGACTTCTAATCCGCAGGTCGAAGGTTCGAATCCTTCTCGGGGTGCTTTCTATGCCACCACACGCGCCCACCGAACCCGCTCAGATCGCCATCATCGGAGCCGGGGCGTCCGGTCTGATGACCGCGATCTCCATCGCGCGAGCAATCGAAAACGCCGGCAACGATCCGAAGAACACTCGAATCCTCCTCCTCGACGGCGCCAAAAAAATCGGCATCAAAATCCTCGTCGCCGGCGGTGGTCGCTGCAATGTCACCCACCACGAAGTGGACGAACACCAATACGCAACCACCAAACCCGCGATCGTCCGCTCGGTCCTCAAACGATTCAGCGCGAGCGACAGCATGGAGTTCTTCGCAGGTCTCGGTGTCACCCTCAAGCAAGAACCCACCGGGAAGATGTTTCCCACAACCGACGACGCCCACACCGTCCTCCACGCACTCCTCGACGAAGCGGACCGACTCGGTATCCAGATCATCCACCCCTGGCGCGTCGAATCTGTTTCAAACACCGACAACGGTTTCGTTATCCACAGCGACGATTCCAAACCACCAATCCACGCGTCGCGTGTGGTTCTCGCTGCGGGTGGGAAGGCACTCCCCAAATCCGGTTCCGACGGCCACGGCTTCGAGATCGCCAAATCCCTCGGCCACTCCATCACCGACCAAGTCCTCCCCGCCCTAGTCCCGCTCATCACCGCCGAGAGCAGCCGATGGATCACCGAGCTTTCTGGGATCGCGTCCCGCGCGGACATCGCCGTGGTCTCCAGCACCGGAAAGCGCCTCAAAAACTTCACCAACGACACCCTCTGCACCCACTTCGGTCTCTCAGGCCCCGCACCGATGGACATTTCGCGGTATCTCACCACCGCCAAACTCGCCGACCGCAAAGCGCACCTGAGCATCAACTGGGTCCCGGGACAATCCTTCGAACAAGTCGATCAAGAGCTCACCAGCCTCGGCAAATCCCAGCTCAACACCCACCTCCGCACCCTTATCCCCGAACGACTCGCAAGAGCGTTGTGCGACCAAGCAGGCATCGATCCAACAACCCCGGGACACGCATTGCCTCGCGATTCTCGAAGAGCCCTCGCGCACCTGCTGACAGAATGCGTCGTCGAGATCCAAGCCGACCGAGGGTTCACCCACGCGGAAGTCACTGCTGGAGGCGTCCCGATCGAAGAAATCAATCGCAAAACATTCGAATCAAGAACCTGCCCGAACCTCTTTCTCGTCGGAGAAATTCTCGATGTCGATGGACGCATCGGTGGATTCAACTTCCAATGGGCATGGTCCACCGGCTACATCGCAGGCAACGCCATCGCCAAATCAATCCTCAGCGATTAGTTCTGTGTATCGCGTGCCGCGTTGATCGCTTCAAGACGCCCCAAACTCTTGAGTGTCCGAGCATGTGTAGGTCCAAAGGTCGCCACCAGCACCGGATGACTCAGATCATACGCCCGCTGCGCTTCATCCAGTTTACCGAGTTTCGTCAGGCACTCGCAGTAGTTGTTCCGGAACAGCGCAAGGTAGTAGTGATTCGCAGGGAGCACCGCTTCGCACATCGCCATCAACTTTTCAAACAAAGGCTCCGCCCCCTCCGGATCGCCATTGTTCATCAGCAGCATCGCCAGGTTGTTGATCGGAGACCATGTTTCGGGATCAACCCCCCCCGTTGCACGCTCGCGGATATCGATCACCTCGCGGTACATCCGAGCCGCTTCTTCGATCTTGCCTTGATCTTCATACAAATATGCAAGGTTGCCCATCAAAATAAGGGTCTTGCTGTGCTCGCTCCCGAACCGCTTTCGATGCCCATCGAGTGCGAGTTTGGTCAATCCTTCCGCTTCATCAATCTGTCCCAGCTGCGTGAGCGCTGCGCCAAGGTTTCCGAGCGACAACAGCGTGCTGAAGTGTTCCTCTCCCAGCACCCGAAGCCGTCGCTCGACCACTTCGCGGAACATTGCGATTGCTTCATCGCCGCGTCCTTGTTTCTGGATCACGCTCGCAAGGACATCCATCGCGATGAGTGTCTGCGGGTGATCGGGGCCGAACGCCGCGAGGCGACGATCCGCAACCTCACGCATCAACGCCTCGCTCTCAGCAAGCCGACCGATGTCCTTGAGTGCCACACCCCGGTTATGCATTGAGATCAGCGTTTCTTTGCTGTTGGGTCCCAGTTCCCGCGTCATGACCTTCTCGGATTCTTCCCACGCTGCGAGCGAGCGGTCGTGCTGGCCACGCATGTGGTATATCCGCGCCAGTGCATTTTTCAGCTTCGCAGATTCCATCGGATCATCAAGTTCCTTGATCACCTCATCCGCCTCAAGCAGCATCGTCTCCGCTTCGTCGTACTCGCCAAGCTCGGTCAGCACCAACGCGAGTGTGGATTTGGCATCCGCAGTCATTGAGTTGTCATTCCCAAGCGACTCGGTCGTGACCCGGACCATCTCGCGTGCGTGCAAGAGCGCCGCTTCAAGATCACCCAGTCCCAAATAGGTATTGCTCAGCGCCATGCGGATCGTTGCGTGGACACCAGGATGATCCGCAAGGTCGCTGCCCACGGTGAGGGCCGCGGTATCAAGCACTTCCCGCATCGTGAGCTCGGTACCAAGACTTGATTCTGGATCAGCGGTCACGAGCATGTTGACCATGAACATATTGACCGCGACCGCCCGCGAGCGTTCGGTCTCCGCATGCTGCTTGGCAACTTCCGCCGCGATCCGCTGGGTTTCTGCCGTCGCCCAACCCCTCGTCGCGCGAGCCGCTTGGTAGCTCGACACGATGACCCCCGCGATCAACACCATTACCGCAAGGCACGAAAGCACGACCATCGCACGGTTCCGGCCCACAAACTTTCGCCCACGATACCATCGCCCACCCCCGACCGCTTCGACCGGTTCATTGCGTAGGTACCGCTTGAGGTCAAGTGCCAGCTCGGTTGACGCGCCATACCGCTTCTCCCGATCCGGGCACATCGCTTTGGATACGATCGCACGCATCTCCGCATCCAGCCCGCTCTGGTCAAGCTTGACGGGTGTGCTCACCACCTCGATCGCTTCATCAATCGTCATCGAGTTCAGGTAGTTGGGAAGCGCCCCCGTCAGCACCTCATGGATCACCACGCCCAGCGAGTACACATCCGTCCGAAGATCAATATCCGGATCCCGCCGAAGCTGTTCGGGACTCATGTAAGGCACCGTCCCAACCAGTTCCTTCACACCCGACCCCTGCTCAAGCGACTTGGCGACACCAAAGTCCAGCACACGCGCCCGCCCATCCCCATCCACGACAATATTCGCAGGCTTCAAATCCCGGTGCACCACACCACGCAGGTGCGCATGCTCGATCGCTTCACAGATCGACGCAAGCAACCGAACGCGGTCACGAAGCCCGAGGGCCGCCGCATACCGGTCGAGTTCCTTCCCCTGCACATATTCCATCGCAAAGTACGGATGAAATCGCCCATCGATCTCGGTCTTCCCGGATTCATAGATCGTCGCGATCCCGGGATGCTTGAGCTTCGCGAGCGATTCGGTTTCCAGATCAAACCGGCGCAGACGCATCTCGGTCATCTTCTCCGCGTTCATGATCTTGAGCGCGACCGGACGCTTGGGGTTCTGTTGCTCCGCGAGGTACACCGTCCCCATCGCACCGCGACCGAGCGTCCCCTGGATTTTGAACCCGCCAAACCACGACCCGATCTCAAGCACAAGATCACCCTGCGCGAGATCATCATCGGTAATCGTCAGTTCTGATGCGTCCATCGTCTGCGACTCTCGCATCTCCAATATCGTCAACACTTTCCGCCGAATCTCGGTGTCAGGATCACACACACTGTCGAGATAGGTGTCCCGCGCAGCTCCTTTGAGCGTTTCCGCTTGCTCTGCAATCTCTCTTGGGGACAGTTTCATGCTCCATATATAGCACAACAACCCACCACCTGACACCCGATCACGGATTCGGACCAGATCTCATGCACTTTCTGTCGCTGTTATCAACCCGAACGCGTTTATCAGACCCGCACCGAAACCCCCGCAGGCAAGTACGGCAGCAACTCCTCTGGAAGCTTCTTGAGCCCACGACGGAGCGCTTTGGCCACCGCATACTCAAGCGAATCGTGCATCCGCTGATGAACCCGGTCAGTTACATTCAACCCCAGCTCTTCCATCTTCTCGATCGAAAACTTCCACGCGTAATACTCTTCCAAGCAGCGTGGTTTGTAAGTCCCAAACCCGATCGCATGATGCCCGATCTCATGCAGGAACACCGCCGCGGACATCGGGCCTTTGGGCTTGGGGGATTCGATGAGTTTGGACATCGTCCCGTCTTTGTAAGTCACCTGCCACGCGACACCCGACATCGACGACCGCCACTTCCGCACGCGCACGCCGTGCTCTGCGAGCATCTGCTTGGTGATCTGTTCATACTTGTGTTGCATCGAAGTTTCACGCTTGGACGCAGATTTTTGGATTGGTTTGCGGACAACGACTTCCGCTTGTGGTTTCTTCGCCTGTTGTATCTGTGCAGGTCCCCGCTTCGCCTTGGCGCGACGCTTGGGCACCAACAGATCCCAGAGTGTCATCATGTGCGAAGTCATTCAGATCCACTCCGTCCGATCAGCATCTCACCGTCTTCGACCTGCCGACCATTGGCATACGCCTGCCAACTCATCGGCTTCTTTCCAGCGGGCTGGACCTCAAGCAGCACGAGCGTCCCGCTCTCGCACGCAACCACGCCCGTGGTCGCTTCAACGATCGTCCCGGGTGCTTGTTGGGATTCTTCCATCGACGATTGCGCCCGAAGCACCTTGAGCACCTGCCCTCGATGCTCCACCGAAACACAAGGCCAAGGACTCAAACCATTGATCCGACACCGACACGCATCCGCATCCCCAAAGTCAATCCACCCATCACTCTTGAGCATCTTCGGCGCCACCGTCACCAAATCCGGGTCCTGCTCATCCATATGGAGCCGATGCTGTGCATGATCCTGAAGCACACCCAAAATCAGATCAGGGCCATCAAGAGACAGAGCGTTATGCAGTTCACTCGCGGTCTGCGTCTGCTCGATCATCCGTTCCGATTGAGCGAGCACATACCCCGCGTCCATTTCCTTCGCGATCGTGATCACCGAGTTTCCAGTCGTCGTATCCCCAGCAACGATCGCCGCATTGATCGGCGCCGCCCCGCGCCATCGCGGGAGCCGGCTCCCGTGCAGATTGATCGCAAACCGATCCGCGATGAGTTTGGCCCCAAGGTACTGTCCATACGCGATCACCACCCACGCATCAGCATCCCAACCTCGGATGGTCTCGCGTGCTTCATCCGTATTGATTTTCTCTGGTTTCACAATCGAAACCGCAGGCAAATGCTCCGCCGCCCACTGTCCAATAGGAGTGGGGGTGGTGTTCTTCCCGCGTCCCACCCGACGATCCGGCTGGGTCACAATCCCGGTGATGGTGTGCTCGCGTGCGAGCCGCTCAAGAGTCGGAACACCGAACGCTCCCGAACCCAAAAAGACAATGTTCATGCCCACACCCCGCTCACCGTTTCCCGGCTTTCTCCATCGCTTTGATCCGCGATCGGTTCTTGAGACGCGACATCTGACTCATCTTGTCCAAGATCAGAATCCCATCAAGATGATCAATCTCATGCTGCCAGCACCGCGCGAGCAGCCCCGTCGCGCGGACCTCGACCTGATTCCCATGAATATCCAGTGCCCGCATCGTCACCGTACTGGGTCTGCGGACCTCGCCAGTAATCCCAGGAAGCGACAAGCACCCCTCGTCATACGGCTCCAATCCCTCGGAAAAATGGACGATCTTAGGATTGAAAAAAGCCTGCGGTTCAACCGTGTTGCACGGGATCTCCGCATCGACCGGATCCTCTTCATGGACAGGGACATGCGCGACAAACAGACGCCAGCTCAGTCCTACCTGGGGAGCCGCCAAACCGATCCCCTCAGCACCACGCATCAGTTCCACCATCCGCATCGCAACAGCGCGGGTTTCGTCGTTCACTTCGACATCAGCCCCCTTCGCGCGGAGGATCTCGGTCGGATAAATCTCGATACGGAGTTTGGCAGGATCTACACTCATCCATCCATCGTATGGCTGGCAAATGATCGGTGTCCCCAAGCGATACCCTTCAACCATTAAAACGCATACACTCCATGACCAATCACCCAGATTGGATTGTGACACAGGAGCTTGGTAGACCCGTGGCGATGTTTGGCAAAAAAAAGAATGTGGAAGAGGAGCCAGCCGGTTCCAACCCCGTCGCAGACGAAACCTTCAGCCCAAAGAAGGCCGAGGCGTTCTTTAAACACGCACGCACGGTGCACGACTCCGAAAACTACGAATATGCGATGCAGCTCTGGCTCAACGGCCTCCGCCGCGACCCAGCCAATATGGAAGCCCTCAACAGCTACCTCCGCTCCGCAGAAGTCTTCAGCGTCCAGAACAAAAAAGGCGTCAGCAAAGAAACCAAGTCCGCCGTCGCAGGCAAAGGCGATATCGGCAAATACATCAGCGCCCTCCTCGACTTTGGTCTCAAGCGCATGGATATCAGCACCGCGATCAAAGCCGCCCAAGCCGCCGGCAAGCTCGGACTCACCGGACCGACCCAAATGATCGGTGAGCACGCGCTGACCCTCGCGCAGAACGACCCGAAACAGAAAAAAGACATGTTCGTCAAGCTCCTCGACGCATTCCAAGCTGCGCGAGTCTTCGAACTCGCCGCGATCGCAGGCGAGATGGCCTGCCGCATGGATCCAACCGACGGCGAACTCCAAGTCCGCGTCCGCAACATGCTCGCCGCCTCAACCATGTCCTCAGGCGGGTACGACAACGACGAAGAAGGCGGGTTCCGCAAGAACATCCGCAACGCCGACAAGCAGCTCGAGCTCGAGCAACAAGACTCCGTCGCCAAAACCAGCAGCACCAAAGACCAGATCATCGAACGCGCCGCCGCGGACTTCGAAACCCGCCCCGATGACCTCGCCGTGCTCAACGCATACGCCAAAGCACTGATCGATCGCGGGACAAACGCCGACGAACTCAAAGCGATGTCCCTCTACGGCAGCGCCTACAAATCTTCCGGTCAGTTCCGCTTCCGCCAACAAGCCGGTGAAGTCCAGATCCGCCGCGCCCAGCGGATGATCGCCAAACTCACCAAGCATGTCCAAGCCGATCCCTCCAATGCGGAGATGGTCGCCAAGCTCAAAGATGGCCAAGAAAAATTCCTCAAGCTCCAGCTGCAGGAACTCACCCTCAGGGTCGAGAACTACCCCACGGATCTCGGGATCAAGTACCGACTCGGAAAGATCCTCTTCGAGACCGGTCAGTACAACGAAGCGATCGAGCAGTTCCAGCTTGCTCAAAACGAACCCAAGCTCAAACGCGAAGTGCTGATGCTGATGGGCAAATCCTTCATGATGCTCGGTGGCTGGGAAGACGCCGCGATCCAGACCTTCCGCCAAGCACTCGAGAAGAACAAAGAAGACGATTCCGAGCTTGGTATGGACCTCCGATACTCGCTGATGAACGCGCTGACCCACAAAGCCGAAAAAGACTCGGACCTCGAATCTGCGAACGAAGCCGACAAGATCGCCGCATCGCTCGCGATCCAGCAGTTCAACTACCGCGATGTCCGCGACCGCCGCGAGCAGATCAAAGCACTGATCACCAAGCTCAAAGGCTAACCCCAAGGACGACCCATGTTTGGGAGCAAAGACCACAGAGCGGTCGCCATCATCCCCGCACGACTCGGGTCCACCAGATTCCCCCGCAAAGCCCTCGCAGACGACACCGGCAAGCCGATGGTCGTCCATGTCTGCGAGCAAGCCTCCAAGGCCGAATCCGTCAAACGGGTCGTCGTCGCGACCGACGCCGAGGAAATCAAATCCGCCGTCGAATCGCATGGATTCGAAGCGGTCATGACCTCCGTCGAGCACACCAACGGCACGAGCCGTCTCGGTGAGGCATCAACACTCCTCAAACTCGACAAGCATCAAATCATCATTAATGTCCAAGGCGACGAACCCGAGATCGAACCCGACTCAATCGACGCCGCATATGACGCACTCTGCCCACTCAAAGGCCCAAGCGAAAATGCGATCGGAACAGTCGTCTGTCCAATCGACAGCGACGAAGACTTCCACAATCCAAACATCGTCAAAGCGGTGATGACGGATTTCAGAATGAGCAAGCCAGGTCCGAGCGACACAATGATCGAGATCGGACAGGCGATCTATTTCTCACGCTCCCCGGCCCCCTATCCGAGAGTCGAGGTCAACCGCCCAGCATACCGCCATGTGGGGATCTACGCATACACCGTCGAGTCGATCCATTCCTACCTGAGCTGGCAACCCTCATCGCTTGAAATCGCTGAGTCCCTCGAACAACTCAGGTGGTTCGATCACAAGCACTCCATTTTCGCCGCCTACACAAACTCCCCCCACACCGGCATCGACACCCCAGAACAATACCGGGCCTTCGTCGACCGGTTCCAAGCCGCAGAATCTTGAGAAATTGATTCGATCTTGTCCACTTTCACCCCTCCGCCCTTGCAAGTGATACCCCTGCGTTGGTACGATGAGCTATGCCCACACCGAGTGATGACACATCAAGCGCGGATCACCAGTCCAGCGACCTTCTCGCTCAAGCAGGCACCACCTCCGGAGCCGAGCGAGAGTTCTTCTCTCCAATGCCCGATGGGTACCGACCAGGCAACCACAAATATGTCGCCGTCCTCGGCACCGTCATGTCCGGTCTGGGGAAAGGCATCTTCTCCTCGTCCATGGCCAAGGTCCTCAAAGACAAAGGCTTACGAGTCGCCCCCATCAAACTCGAAGGCTACCTCAACATCGACTCCGGAACCCTGAACCCATACCGCCACGGCGAAGTCTTCGTCCTCGATGACGGCACCGAATGCGACATGGACCTCGGGACCTACGAGCGCATGCTCGACCAAAACCTCACCAAACGAAACTTCGTCACCGCAGGTCAGATCTACTCCGAAATCCTCGACCGCGAACGACAAGGCGTGTACCTTGGACGAGATGTCCAGATGATCCCCCATGTCACCGGCGAAGTGAAACGCAAACTCCGCGAACTCGCCATCCGAGGCGACGGCGATGGTCCCGCCGATGTCGTCTTCGTCGAAGTCGGTGGTACCGTCGGCGATTACGAAAACGGATTCTACATCGAAGCCCTCCGCGAACTCGCGTTCGAAGAAGGCCCGGGCACCGTCTGCTTCGTCGCGCTGACCTATGTCATCGAGCCCCAAGCACTCGGAGAGCAAAAATCCAAAGCCGCCCAGCTCGGGATCAAACGCCTCATGGAGTCGGGCATCCAGCCCAACCTCATCGCGTGCCGCGCTGAGAAACCAGTCGAGCACAAAGTCCGCGAGAAGATCGCGATGTTCTCCAATGTCCCGATGGAACGCGTGTTCTCGATGCACGACCGCGACAGCATCTACACCATCCCTGACGAGCTCCGCGCTCAGGGACTCGACCGCGAAATCCTCTCGACCCTGAGTCTCCATGACCGCGTCGATGCCACCGCAGAAGACCGCGCCCGCGTCCGATGGGCAACCTTCGTCGATGGACTCACCGCTGAACGCCAACAAACCGTCCGCATCGGCATCCTCGGCAAATACGCCGAGCTCCGCGACGCGTACGCGTCGATCGACAAAGCCCTCGAGCACTGCGAAGCCGCGTTCCGATGCGATGTCGAGCAAGTCTGGATGGACACCACCAAGATCAACGACGCGAATGTCGCCGAACGCCTGTCCAACCTCGACGCCGTCATCGTCCCAGGCGGGTTCGGGTCCCGAGGCGTCGAAGGCAAGATCTCCTGCGTCCGACATTGCCGAGAAAACGCAATCCCGTACCTTGGGATTTGTCTTGGATTCCAAGTCGCCGTCATCGAGTTTGCACGCAATGTGCTGGGAATCAAAGACGCGTACTCCACCGAGTTCGATCCGATGACCACCGCAGGATTGATTTCCGAACTCCCCGACCAGAAAAAAATCGAAGGCCTCGGAGGCACCATGCGCCTCGGCGCACAAGATGTCCAGATCACCCCAGGCACCCTCGCCTCCTTCCTCGCCGATGGCAAGGTTTCGATGCACGAACGCTTCCGCCACCGCTACGAGGTCGACCCTACCTACATCGAGCAACTCGAAGCGGGTGGTCTCATCTTCTCAGGTCGTCACCCAGACCAGCCCATCATGCAGATCCTCGAACTCCCCTCGGCAGACCATGTTCAGGACGGCATCGCACCCGTTGAGCCCATCACGCACCCATACTTCATCGGCGCCCAGTTCCACCCGGAACTGACCTCCAGCCCGCTCAAACCGCAACCGATGTTCATGGGACTCGTCGCCGCCGCGCTCAAGCACCGGTTCGAGCACAACGAAGCCCAGTGGGAACAGATCCTGAAAGGAAGCCCAGTCCTCAAACGCTGGCTCCGCACCCCCAACGGCCACCACCAACCGCTCAGCTAATCCGCCGAATGTGCGATTCGCGCCCGCAATGCATCCGCGCTGTCACGCAGGATCACCGCGCTCAAAATATCCGGTCGCCCCAGCGTGATGCAGCAGTTGTTCGCGAGTGTCTGTGCATGAAGCATCGCATCGAGTCGAGTGTCCTCAACCTCCGCTTCGACCGATCGCACCACAAACGCATGCAACCCCCAAGGACGATTGATCCCGTTATCAGGTTGCAACTCCCGCGTGTGCCAGTCTACAAGATCATCCAACCGATCCTTCATTCCCGCATCACCCGAACGCTCGCACAGATGCCACAACGCATGAAGCGCACACAACTCGATCTGCGTCCGGTGCTCGATCGCATACCCTGCTGGATCGACCATCCCACCGGATGCCGGAACCCAGCCCATCCATTCCTCCCCCGATTGATGCACCGCATCCCAAAGCCGATCATCCACATCTCCACGCGGAATCCCATCGCCTTCATACGCAAGCCCAAGCACCCGGCACAACAACGCCCCATCCGTCGCCTGCGTGCTCCCATACTCATCGCAGAATCCAAGGACATAGGCACGCTTCTCAACATCGCTGCCGTGGACTGGAAGCCCTTCGATCACCCCAGCAACCATCCCATCCAAGTGGGCAATCCACTGTTCAATGGTCGGAATGACAGGAGGGCTCTGCATGACCGATCATAGAACAAATCCAACGCCCTCAGGGCTAGGATTCACCATGACCGAATCCACCACACTCAAGACGACCCCGCTCCACGCCTACCACCTCGAATACCACGCCCAGATGGTGGATTACGCCGGGTGGGAAATGCCCATCAAGTACGAGACCTCCATCCACGACGAGCACACCCATTGCCGAACCAACGGCTCCCTCTTCGATGTCTCCCACATGGGCCGTCTCTCAATCAAAGGCACCGACGCCGCCCGCCTCCTCGAACGCGTCTGCTCGCGCCGCATCGGTGACATGCAGAACGGACAATGCCGCTACTCGTTCATGTGCAACGACACCGGTGGAGTCCTCGACGATGTCATCGTCAACCGATTCGACACCGAAGACTTCCTCGTCGTCGTCAACGGCGCCAACCGCGAAAAAATCATCAGCCACATGCAAGCGGTCATCGACGAACGAGGTTTCAAAGTCAAGTTCGAAGACCGAACCGAAAAAACAGCAATGGTCGCAATCCAAGGCCCAAAGGTCATGGAACTCGTCGCCAAAGTCTCCAAAGAAGTCGCAGAGCTCAAACGCTTCCGCTTCACCGTCAAGAACATGATGATCATGAAAATCATCATCGCCCGCACCGGATACACCGGAGAGAACGGCGTAGAGATCATCCTCCCCGCATCCGCCGTCTCCATGGCGATCAAACTCCTCCAGAAGGAAGCCGCGAGCATCGAGTCCGACCTCGACCTCAAACCCTGTGGACTCGCAGCACGCGACACCCTCCGCCTTGAAGCCGGTCTCCCGCTCTATGGACACGAACTCAACGAAACCACCTCCGCCCACGCCGTCAACATGCCCTTCGCAATGAACCTCGACAAATCCGTCGAAACCGACGGCGAAACCTTCATCGGACAAGAAGCACTCAACAAAGAACTCGAAGCCGGTGGGCCAGCAGTCACACTCGTTGGCATCGAACTCGACACCAAACGCACCGCACGCCAAGACATGCCCATCCTCGTTGATGGCAACCCGGTCGGCACCGTCACCTCCGGATGCATGGCACCAACCGTCGGTAAATCCATCGCGATGGCGTATGTTAACAAAGATCAATCCGCAGTCGGAACCAAGATCAGCATCGACGCCGGTCGAGCCCAACTCGAAGGCACCATCGTCCCGCTCCCGTTCTACAAAGCCCCCAAACCAGCCCCAAAGCCAGCACCAGCGAGCTAACTACGCGTCGTCGTCCGACAAGTCGGAGTCGAGGATGTGTTCAACCCATCCCGCGTTGGTATGCCGAACGATCGCGCCGGTCGATTCATAGATCACCTGCTCAGCGATATTCGTGCAGTGGTCCGCCATCACCACGACCTGATGAATGATCGAATGCAGATCGAACGCATGTTCAACACCAAGCCGGCCGTCAGATATCCGCTCTTCGGATTTCTTCACAATCACATCATAAAACTCAAGCACCGTTCCCTCGGAGCGGAGCACCTGCTTGGCGCGAGCCGCATCGATATCCGCAAAGCAGCGGACCGAGTTCCGCAGGATGCCCACAACCGAGTTGGTCATCACCATCGTGGTCTTCGGGAAGGTCGAGGTCCGATCCCCGAGCGACACCACCCGCTGAGCGATATCCGCAGCAGCATCCGCGATCCGCTCAAGCTCGTTGTTCACTTTGACCGCCGAGAGCAGCGCCCGGATCTGCTGAGAACTTAGCGGACAGACATCATGCGAAGCTTTCTCAAGCAAATCCACCGCATCCCGCTCGATCTCCAGATCCGCCTGATCCACCTCATCGTCCCGGGTCATCAGTTCCAACGCCCGATCGGTGTCCATATCAAAGATGGTTTTGAACACTTCCTCAGCGATCTCACTCACCAGCATCCCCTGCACCGCAAGCCGGGCGCGGATATCCGCAAGTCGCTCATTAAACTGATCGGGAGTGATGGGCATTCGGCAATCCTCAACAAGTGCGCGATTCAACCGCAGGATAGCCGATTTTGCAGGTCCATTCATCCCTTCGGAGCTATCCTCCGATAATTCGGTTTTCTTTTATCGTTCCACACAGATCAGGAGCAATCCCATGGCTTTCGATATCGACCTCGTCCACGCCCGCCAGATCCTCGACTCACGCGGAAATCCAACCGTCGAAGTCGATGTCGTCCTCTCCTCCGGAGCCGTCGGCCGCGCCGCCGTCCCCTCCGGCGCATCCACAGGCGAGAACGAAGCCGTCGAACTCCGCGACGGAGGACCGGTCTACATGGGTAAAGGCGTCGAGCAAGCCGTCGCCAATGTCAACGACCAGATCGCCCGCGAAATCGAAGGCCTCGACGCCCGCGACCAAGAAGGCGTCGATCAAGCGATGATCGAGCTCGACGGCACACCAAACAAATCAAACCTCGGCGCCAACGCCATCCTCGGCGTATCCATGGCCGTCGCCAAAGCCGCCGCCGAAACCTCGGGTCTCCCGCTCTACCGCTACCTCGGCGGGTCCGCCGCCAAAACACTCCCCGTCCCAATGCTCAACATCCTCAACGGCGGCAAGCACGCGGACAACACCGTGGACTTCCAAGAGTTCATGATCCAACCCTGGGGATTCGACGACTTCGGTCAAGCGTTCCGCGCCGGTGTCGAGATCTACCACAACCTCAAGTCCGTCCTGAGCAAGCGTGGCATGTCCACCGCAGTGGGGGACGAGGGCGGGTTTGCGCCAAACCTCAAAGACAACGAGGACGCACTCAAGATCATCGAAGAAGCGGTAGACAAAGCCGGATACTCATGGGGAGAGCAAATCTTCGTCGCCCTCGACCCAGCAACCTCCGAGCTCTGGAACGAAGCCGAGAAAGACGGCAAGAAGGGCTACAAGTTCTTCTCCTCATCCCAAGACATCATCTCCTCCGACGACCTGATCTCGATCTGGGCCGACTGGTGCAACAAGTACCCCATCCGCTCCATCGAAGATGGACTCGCCGAGAACGACTGGGAAGGCTGGTCCAAACTCACCGCCCAACTCGGAGACAAGGTCCAACTCGTCGGAGACGACCTCTTCGTCACCAACAAGAAGTTCGTCGAGCGCGGCGTCGCGGAGAAATCCGCAAACGCGGTCCTCGTCAAGGTCAACCAGATCGGTACCTTGTCCGAAACCTTCGACGCCGTCAACTACGCGATGAGCAACAAGTTCAACTGCATCCTCAGCCACCGCTCAGGTGAAACAGAAGACTCGACCATCGCTGACCTCGCCGTCGCGACCAACTGTGGTCAGATCAAGACCGGTGCCCCCTGCCGCTCAGACCGCAACGCGAAGTACAACCAACTCCTCCGCATCGCCGAGGAACTCGGAGACTCCGCAATCTACGGCTCAAGCACCTGGAACCACTAACACATCCCCCGGTACCAACCTGTATGGGTCAGTCAGAATGGAAATCTTCATACGACGACGACGGGGACCGCTTCGCAGGCATCAAAAAAGTCCTCGCCCGAGTCTTCGGTGACGGCGAGAACCCCCTCGCGTGGGGATTCCCCCTCTTCACCATCTCCCAAGCCCGCTACAAGATCCACCTCATCATGGTGGTCTATCTCCTCGCGCAGCTGATTTTCACCCTCCCGGGACACAAAGCGGGCGCGGTGTTTGTCGTGCCTTCATTGATCGCGATGGTCGTCCTCGCCCTCCTCCACGAACTCGCCCACGCGCAAGTCGCCCGCCGAAACGGAGGCCAATCCGACCAACGCATGCTCTGGCCGCTCGGCGGACTCGAACCCGCGCAGTTCGATGACCCCGATCCCAAAGCCGAACTCCGCACCGCCCTCGCTGGTCCTGCGATCAATCTCGCGCTGATCCCAGTCTTCATGATCCCCCTCGTCCTCTTAACCGGTTCATGGGATGCGGTGCTCTTCAACCCATTCAACCCATCCGCATCCATCCACACACTCGTCCTGTCCTCAAATCAAACCACCCCCTGGTGGCTCGTGTCGATCTGGGGCTTCCATGTCGTGAACCTCATCATCCTCGGCGCCAACCTCATCCCCATGCTCCCCTTCGACGCGGGAACGGTCCTGCGAATCCACCTCTCCAAAAAACGAGGCGATCTCGCCGCCCGTCACCTCACCGCGTTTTCAGGACTCTGGGTTGCGACCATCGTCGGATTGGTCGGGATCATCTTCGTTGATGCCAAAATGCTCCTCGCCATCGCGATCGTCTCAGGAATCATCTGCACCATCGAACGCCGAAGACTGCAGTTCCTCGACTACGCACAGATGGTCCCCGGCTATCAAGACCCAAAACCCAGCACCACACGCGAGCCCAAACAGGACGCAGAACAACCCGACCAAGCGGATCTCGACCGCATCCTCGAAAAAATCTCAACCGCAGGCATCGACTCCCTCACCCGCAGAGAACGACGAACTCTCAAGAAAGCGACCGAATCGAGCCGAAATCTGGAATAACAGGACTCTTTTTCCCAATCATCCATCAATCCTCTCTCCTCAAGGCGAACTCCACAATGGGCATCCACGACCGAGACTACAACCGCACCGGCTCCGGCATCGGAGGCCCACCGCAAAGCGGGCAAGGCATGCTCATCCGATCCCCAAGCTGGGCGGTCAACACATGGATCATCGTGATCAACATCGCGGTCCACCTCCTCGCCGTCACGATCTTTGCATCCAAGACCGGCAATCCATTGG
Organism: uncultured Phycisphaerales bacterium; assembly: GCA_963976955.1. Classification (GTDB taxonomy): domain Bacteria; phylum Planctomycetota; class Phycisphaerae; order Phycisphaerales; family UBA1924; genus UBA1924. The sequence continues at coordinate 1,120,126 of CAXBMD010000001.1, forward strand.
ATGGGGCGTTGTACAATGTTGGATCCCTTACCGTTCATGATGCGTTCCAGCGTCTCGAAGTCTGGCGGCTCATCACCTTCCAGTTCCTCCACTCACCACTCACCATTTGGCACATCGGGATGAACATGTTCGGACTCAGGATCTTCGGACCAATGGTCGAGCAATACCTCGGTGGTAAAAAATACCTCGCCTTCTACCTCGTCTGCGGCCTCTGCGGCGGTCTCCTCTTCTCCATCCTCACCGTCCTCGGAAATGTCACCGGCGCCCAGATCCCGGGACTCTTGTCCAACGACTACCACATGCCATTGATCGGCGCATCCGCCGGCGTGTTCGGTGTCATCGTCGCGTGCGCATACATCTCTCCGAACACCACCGTCCAACTCCTCTTCCTGCCGATCCCGATGAAGCTCAAGTTCTTCGCCTACGGATATGTCGGACTCGCACTCTTCCAACTCCTCGCAGGATCAAACAACGCCGGCGGCGAAGCAGCACACATGGGCGGCGCGATCGCGGGGTTCTATTTCATCCGCAACTCACACCACCTCCTCGACTTCTTCGATGTCTTCGGAGACTCAAGAGGCAAATCCGCTTCACACCGATCACGCAAATCAACCAAAGCAAAGCGTGGAACCCCCTCCGAAGCAGAAGTCGATCGCATCCTCGCCAAAGTTGCCAACTCAGGAATCGGATCGCTCACCGACAAAGAAAAGCAAACGCTCAACAAAGCAAGCAAGGATCAACAGCACCGCCGATGATCCGAACCTATGTTTGCTTGATGTCCACGCCCCTCAACTACACAATCCACCACACCCTCGGAAACGCACGCTCCGGAACCGTCGAAACCCTCCACGGCTCATTCGACACCCCCGCGTTCATGCCCGTCGGGACCCGCGCCACCATCAAGGGCATCCTCCCACAACAAGTCAAAGAAACCGGATCGCAGATCCTCCTCAACAACACCTACCACCTCATGCTCCGCCCCGGATCAGAACTCATCCGCGACATGGGAGGCGTCCACAAGTTCATGAACTGGAACGGCCCAATCCTCACCGACTCCGGTGGATACCAGGCCTACTCCATGGCGGACATCAACGCGATCGACGAGGACGGCGTCACCTTCAAGTCCATCCTCGACGGCTCCAAAATCCGCATGAACCCAGAAATCGCGATGCGGGTCCAGAACGAACTCGGTCCCGACATCATGATGGCTTTCGACGACTGCCCACCCTCCGTCGATCCGCAAGCAGGGCCAGTCAACCAAACACGCCTCCGCCACGCCGCCCGGCGAGACACCACCAAGAAGAACGGCTACAACCACGCCGAACGCCTGCAAATCGCCAACGAACGCACCGTCCGCTGGCTCGAACGCTGCAAAGCATCCCACGCAAGACCCGAAGAACAATCCCTGTTCGGAATCGTCCAAGGCGGCACCGACCTTGAGCAACGCGACTGGTCCGTCGAGCGTATCTGCAACATCGACCTCCCCGGATACGCCATCGGTGGAGTCGCGGTGGGGGAGTCCACTGACGACATCGCCAAAATCGTTCGCCACACCGCACCGCAAATGCCAACCCACAAACCCCGCTATCTCATGGGGGTCGGATACGAACGAGACATCGTCGCCGCGGTGATGTCGGGTGTGGACATGTTCGATTGCGTCCTCCCAACCCGCAACGGACGCAACGCCAACGCCTTCACCTGTGAACCCGGACGCGATGGTCAGATCCGCCTCCGCAACGCCCCCTTTGCGCGTGATCCGCTCCCCATCGAACCCGGTTGCGACTGCCACGCCTGCAACCCTGCACTCCACGGCTGGGACACCCCTGACGGACAACCATTCACCCGCTCATACATTCGGCATCTGTTCATGACCGGCGAAATGCTGGGTCCGATACTCGTCACCCTCCACAATCTCCGCTTCTTCCAGCGTCTGACTTCGGATCTCCGCGACGCCATCAAAGCCGGGGATTGGTCCGGTCTGATCGCGCAAAGGCCACATCTCAAAGAACTCATCGAAGCAAACACCCCCGAATCAAACCCCAAATAAACCCATCCAGTCCAATCGGGTGTCCTACCATCCTTGCCCTGCGGGATACACCCGTCAGGGACATGAAAGGTATCGCTGCATGGAAATCAGCCCACTTACGATCCAGTGGTTCACCCACGCCATGATCGCTCAAGACACCGGCTCAACCGGAGGTGTCCTCGGAGCACCCTCAACCTCACAATCAGGAAGCGCCCCGCTTGGAACCTCGCCGGATCCATCAGCCCCCGGCGCAGCACGCCCGAGCGGAGGAATGGGATCTCTCATCCCGATCATGCTCCTCATGATGGCGGGCATCCTTGTTATGACCTCCCTCACCGGACGCAAAGAACGCAAGAAGCACGCCGCCCTCATGGCGGGTCTGGGCAAGAAGGATAAGGTCCGTGCCGCAGGCGGGATCATCGGCACCATCGTCGAACTTAAGAACGACGAGGTCCTCCTTGAAACCGATCGTGCATCAAACACAAGAATCCGTGTCGCAAGGTCTTCAATCTCAAGCATCATCGAATCCAAATCGACACCCGCTTCAGAAGCAAAGTCCGAAGAAGTATTACAGATTCCTGAAGACAAGTAAGCCCGTTATTCAGCATTTCCCCGGCAACCACCGGTCATCAAGAGGCATTGCATGCGTCACTTCACTCGAAACTCAATCATTGCCATCATCATGCTCGCCCTCGCATTCTGGGCCGCAAATCCGCCGTCACAAAAGATCGGCTTGGGTAAAGACCTTCGAGGCGGTGCCTCCCTGGTCTACTCCGTACAAATCGACCGCACCGAGAGCGCCTCGACCGTCATCCCCAAGGTGATCGAAGTTCTCAAAAAGCGCATCGACCCCAACGGCCTCTACGAAATCCAGATCATCTCACAAGGTCAAGACCGCATCGAAATCACGATGCCGCTCCCAAGCGAGTATGTCAAAGGTCTCCGCAAAGGGTTCGAAGACGAACTCTCAAAGCTCGGTGTCGCATCCATCAAAGCAGACCAGTTCGAACGCGTCATGGCGCTCGATGCCGATGAGCGTCAAGCCGAGGTCAACCGCTTGGGCGCCAACAGCCCCAAGGTCCTCTCGCTCCTCAACGACGCGGCCAAAGCCTACGACGATGCCGAGCGTCTCCGCAAAGACATCGACCGCCTCTCCGCAAACGAGGCAACCCCAGACGACATCATCGACCAACTGGTCGATCAAGCCGCCGTCGCCGAACTTGACTATGAAGCCGCACGCGATTCCGTGCTCGACAGCGCGGTCTCACCAGAAGATGTCCGCCGTGCACTCGAAGAATCCACTGAGCAAAAAACCATCCGCGACGACGCCGCCGACGGGATCATCACCCTCCCCAGCCCGCGCGATCGCGCACTCACCCGCATCCGTGTTCGCTACCCCGACCTGAGCGACCAGCTCGACAAGGTCGAAGCCGCGTACGACTTCTACTCGAAGAACCGCAACTCGCTCGACGACACCGCAGACCTCAAGCGTCTTGTGCAAGCCGCGGGTGTGCTGAGCTTCCGCATCACCGTGGACCCAGCAGGCGGTGGCACCTCGGTCTACACCCACCCCGACGAGTCCCGACTCCGCGAAAAACTCGCTGAAGCCGGACCGACCCAAGCCGGTGCACGCGACGCACGCTGGTTCAAACTCAACAAACTCGAGAGCTGGTTCGATTCCGTCGACGGCTACAACTCGATGATCGCCAACCCCGCCGCCTACTTCGCCTCACGATACAAGTATGTCGTCGAAGAGTACGAAGGCGACTACTACATGCTCTGCTGGGACACCCGCGGCCTCCGCATGACCCAAGAAGACGGACGCTGGAAAGTCGACAACTCACGCCGATCCGTTGACCAACTCGGTCGCCCCGCGATCGGGTTCACTATGGATGCTTCAGGCGCCAACCGCCTCGGTGAACTCACCGGTCCAAACACCGGGTCCAACATGGCCGTCCTCCTCGACGACGAGGTCTACACCGCGCCAAGACTCAACTCACGCATCTCAAGTTCAGGCATCATCGAAGGCGATTTCTCACCCGAAGAAATCGACTATGTCGTCCGCGTGCTCACCGCAGGTTCACTCCAAGCGAAAATCTCCGCTGAACCGATCTCCGAAAACACCATCGCACCAGACCTCGGTCAAGACAACCTCGACGCCGGTGTCCAAGCGGGCATCATCGCCCTCGTCGTCGTCTCCGCATTCATGATCGTCTACTACCTCGGATACGGCGTCGTCGCCGTGCTCTGTCTCGCGGCCAACGCCCTGCTCATCCTCGGCGCCATCGCCCTCTCCCGTGCCTCGCTGACCCTCCCCGGTATTGCAGGCATCATCCTCACCTTCGGTATGGCGGTGGATGCGAATGTTCTGATCTACGAACGCATCCGCGAAGAACTCAACGGCGGACTCGATCTCCGACAAGCCGTCCGCATCGGATACCAAAAAGCACTCTCCTCGATTGTTGACGGTAATGTCACCAACCTCATCGTCTGTTTCGTGCTCGCCAATGTCGGTACCCAAGAAATCAAAGGCTTCGCGATCACGCTGGGAATCGGTGTCATCTGCACCATGGTCAGCGCACTCTTCATCAACCACCTCATCATGAGCGCGCTGGTTGACAAAATCCGCATCAAAAAAATGTCCATGCTCCCCATGGTCATCAAACCACTCGAACGACTCCTCCAACCAAAGATCAACTGGATCGGCCTCCGCTGGCTCTTCCTCATCATCTCCACCGGATATGTCGGTCTTGGCGTCTTCATGATCGCTTACCAAGGCGAAGAAATGCTCGACACCGAGTTCCGAGGCGGCACCCAGGTCACCATGAGCCTGCGCCACGAAGTCATCGGTGATGCATCCTCCCCACGCGTCACATCGACCCGTGTAGAGATCGCCGATCGCGTCCACGCCATCGGTGAAGCGCAAGAAGAAGATTCTCCGATACACGCACTCCGCATCGCAGAAATCATCCCCGTCAACCCAGAATCCGACGGCATCACCTCCGACAAGTTCATCATCAAGACCTTCGCGACCGATCGCCAAGCCGTAGGCAACGCGATCAGCGCCGAGTTCCAAGACCTTCTCGAAGCACCGCCCGCACTCTCTTTCCGCTTCTCGCAAGCGGATAAATCTTCCGCAGCATCTGTGTACCCGATCCTCTCAGCAAGACTCGGTGACAACATCGCGCGCCCAGAGTACCGTAACTCCATCTCCGATTACATCGGTGGTGTTGCAATCCTCGTCGAAGACATCCAGCCCGAAGTCTCCCTCGAAAGCATCGAATCCCGTCTCGACATCACCCGTCGCAAGACCGACTTCTCCGATCTTCTCGGCCGTCAGTCTGAAGTCGTCATCGTCGAAGGCAACCCCAACGCGGTCAAGTCGTTCGTTCTCCTGAGTCTCGACGAGGGATTGACCTACTTCGACAACGCCGATGCATGGGAATCCGAAATCGCAACTCGCGAATGGGACCTCGTCCGCGCCGCGTTGACCTCCTCTTCTGACCAACTCAGCGTCCAGAACTTCTCGCCCGCGATCGCAGAAAACTTCAGAGCAACCGCATTCGCCGCGGTCCTGCTTTCGCTGCTCCTGATCCTGATCTATATCTGGGTCCGGTTCGGTTCAGTCCGTTATTCCGCAGCCGCGATCATCGCGCTCACGCACGATGTGCTCACCGCGATCGGTCTGATCGCACTCGCAGAGATCATCTATGACCACCACATGTTCACGGACCTCGCTCAAGCACTCCTGATCGAGCCATTCAAGATCGACCTCAACCTTGTCGCCGCGATGCTGACCATCATCGGATACTCATTGAATGACTCGATCGTCATCATGGACCGCATCCGCGAGAACCGTGGCAAGCTCTCCTACGCATCCAAGGAAGTCGTCAACCTGTCGATCAACGAGACCATCTCGCGTACCGTGATCACCTCGGGAACCACGCTCTTCGCGGTCCTCATCCTCTACATCTACGGCGGACAAGGCGTCCGCGCCTTCTCCTTCGCGCTCCTCGTCGGCATCGTGATCGGTACCTACTCCTCGGTCGCAGTCGCCGCGCCCCTCGTGTGGTCAAGCAAAAAGGACAGCTCCAAATCAACCCGAGATGAACTGGAACTCCCCGAAGGCTAAGGGCTGAGGATACACACCAACACTGGACCATCCGCGATCTGGTATACTCCCAATGAGGTACACCGACATGGAAGATCGCTCATCCAAAGTCTACTTCGGACTCTGCATGCTCGTGCTGATCTGGATCGGTGTCTATTGGGCATGGGAGCCCAACCAGCCTCTCAAACCCAAGATCACCATCTCCCAGCCAGTAGAGCAACCAGAGATCGTCCCCGAACCGATCGTCACGCAACCCGATCCGCTGATCGAAGAACCCGAAGCATCTCTCCACCCGCTCGGACTCAGACCCGAACCTGAACCGGAAGACAACGCCCCCAAACTCATCCCACCCGAGTTCACGATCCACACGATCAAAGAAGGCGAAATTCTCCAAGACATCGCCCGCAGGTACTACAAAGACGCCTCCAAATGGTCCGCGATCGCACGAGCCAATCCAAGAGTCGACCCGCTCAAACTCCGCGCCGGCAGAACGCTCCGAATCCCCGTCGATCCCAACAACATCCAAGGCCTCGTCACCAAACCCGACGGCCCAAATACGCCCGCCGCGGACAAAGTTCCCGAGACCGTCGATTACATCGTCCAGCCCGGAGACTCCCTCTCGCTCATCGCCCAACGCTTCTACGGCTCATCCCGCCACGCACAGTTCATCTACGAGTCCAACCGCGATGTGCTCCGCTCGATCGACGCGCTCAACATCGGGCAGACGCTCAAACTCCCCCCGCTGGACCCATAACAGACCGCAGGTTTGTCCGTATTTCAAGCCCTAGAATCACCCATGAGCACGACGAATCCAGTCTACATCATCACCGGCGGAGCCGGATTCATCGGCGCCAATCTCGTCGCCAGACTCCAACGCGACGAGCCAGAAGCACGCCTCTATGTCGTCGATGACTTCTCCACAGGGTCCTACGCAAACATCGTCGAAGCATGCAACCGCCACAACGCCGGCCCCTTCCGCGGCACCATCATGCCCGACTCCATCACCGACCTCAACTGGCAACCCGCCATCATGGGTCTGGCGCCCAAAGCGGTCTTCCACCTCGCCGCGATCACCGATACACTCGTGCTCGACGAAAAGAAAATGATCTCGGTCAACACCGAACCCTTCATCGACATCATCGACGCATGCGCCGAGTCCGACATCCCCCTCGTCTACGCATCCTCCGCCGCAACCTACGGCACGCCGCCCCAAGCCGCACAAGAAACCCCGTTCCCCATCGAAGCGGCCGGGAACCCAATGAATGTCTACGGCTTCTCCAAGTGGCTTATGGATGTCGAAACAACCCGAGTCTTCGAAACCTCATTGATCGACGCAGGCAAACTCCCCCATGTCGTCGGACTCCGCTACTTCAATGTCTTCGGCCCAGGTGAAACCCGCAAAGGCAAAATGGCCTCAATGGTCTACAACCTGACCCAACAAATGCTCAGCGGAAACAACCCAAAGATTTTCGAGCATGGACAACACCAACGCGACCAAGTCCATGTCGACGATGTCGTCTCCTGCACACTCGCCGCCGCCAAATCAACCGCCAAGCCCGGAATCTACAACCTCGGTTCCGGGAGCATCACAACCTTCAACGACATCGTCGATGCGATCAACGACGCACTGGGAACCTCGATGCCCCCAGACTACATCCCGATGCCAGAGCAGATGGTCAACAGCTACCAGCATTACACCTGCGCCGACATGTCCGAAACCAAATCAGGACTCGGTTGGGAACCAGCAATGGTCCCAGCTGAAGCAATCCGTCAGTACGCCGCCCAACTCGCCCAAGACTTCCAAAAAGCAACGGCATCCCACGCATGAACGAACCAACGATCTCAGAACTCAAGTCACGGAGAACCAGAACCATGCCAATGAAGCGCGTACTCGTCACCGGCGGTGCTGGATTCCTCGGTTCTTACCTCTGCGAAAAACTCATCGCTCAGGGACACGATGTCATCTGCCTCGACAACTTCTTCACCTCCCAAAAATCCAATGTCCTCCACCTGCTGGACAACAAGAACTTCGAGCTCATCCGCCACGACATCACCCACCCGATCTGGCTCGAGGTCGACGAAATCTACAACCTCGCCTGCCCCGCAGCACCGGGTCACTACCAGTACAACCCAATCAAAACGATGAAGACCTCCGTCATGGGCGCGATCAACACCTGCGGCATGGCAAAGCGGTGCAACGCAAAGGTCCTCCAAGCATCCACCTCCGAAGTCTACGGCGACCCAACCGTCCACCCACAACCCGAAACCTACCGAGGAAATGTCAACACCCTCGGACCACGCGCCTGCTACGACGAAGGCAAACGCGCCGCCGAAACCCTCTTCATGGACTACCACCGCAGCCACGGCCTCGACATCCGCATCGCGCGAATTTTCAACACCTACGGCCCACGCATGCACCCCTTCGACGGCCGCGTCATCTCAAACTTCATCCTCCAAGCAATCAGGGGCCAAGACATCACCATCTTCGGTAACGGCTCCCAAACCCGCTCCTTCTGCTATCGGGACGACCTCGTCGAAGGTCTCATGCGTCTCATGAACTGCGACGCCGACGACAAGCACCTCCCCGTCAACCTCGGAAACGAGGGCGAGTTCACCATCAAGCAACTCGCCGAGATGACCATCGAAATGACCGGGTCCAAATCCGCAATCGTCTACCACGACCTCCCAGAAGACGACCCGATGCAGCGCAAGCCCGACATCACCCGCGCCCAAAATCTCCTCGATTGGACCCCCGAGATCCAGTTCGAAGAAGGCCTCGCAAGAACCATCGAGTATTTCCGCAGCATCAACCTCAACGAATACCGCGAACCCACCCCCAACCATGTCATGTCCTGAGCCCTGTTCAGGGACTTGATCACATCCAGACTGGCCCACACCCGCATGATTTTCCGATAGAATGAACATCATGCAGATCCCACGCCACCCCAACGAACCCTGCCTCCTGATCACCGACGCCGGACTCGCGTCCCTCGTCCTGACCGCGATGGCCAGCGAGCAGCCCGCCGCCGACAACAAGCAGCGGACGACCCTCTACCCCGCGTGGTGGACCTCTCAAACAGACATGGACCTCCGCATCCCCGCGATCGACCGTGCCGTGGAAATGCAAGCGGACCTCCTCTCCCTCACCGTCATTCGCGACCACGCCGGATACCCAGAAGAAGCCCCATCAAGAGGACAACAATCCTCCCTCGGCGTCCACCAAACCCGGATGCTCCTCGACGCCGCAACCCTCGCCATCCAACTCGGAATCAAACGCGTCCTCTGGCCAATCCAGATCGACCAATCCGCAGATCCAACAGAATCCCTCAATCTCATCGCGACCGCGATCGACCGAGCCATCCTCGCCGCTCGACTCGCAACCCTCGACGCCCAATCCCAAGGCGGCATCGAAGTCACCATCGAAACCCCGCTCGTTGACCTCACCAACCAGCAGCTCTCCGATCTCGCCGCGGACCTCAATATCCCGCTAACCACCTGCTGGTGGACCGACACCACCCTCCCCGATGCCCAGGAACAATACAACCGTTGGGCAGGTCAGCCGGTCATCGCATCAATGCTCGAGCACCGACCTCAGACTTCAAACTCGACCACTTCCGCCCGCTGATCTCCCGCATAAATCCAGTTCCCAAAGACCACCGCGCCATCGGTGAATACACTCTTTGACCATGTCCACAGCACACGCAATCAATCAATCCAAAGCCGTCGTCCACCGCTGGTCCCAGACCCTGATCCCCACGACCCGCGAAGCCCCATCCGACGCCGTGATGCCCTCGCACATCTTCATGACCCGCGCCGGATACATCCGCCCCGTCGGTTCCGGGATCTACAACTACCTCCCCCTCGCATGGCGCTCCCTTCAAAAAATCTCCGCAATCATCCGCGAAGAACTCGACGCCGCCGGTGCCTCCGAGATGCTCATGCCCGCGCTCATGCCCATCGAACTCTACGAGAACACCAAACGCGATCAAGACTACGGCGACCTCCTCTTCCAACTCCAAGACCGCCACGGACGCAAAACAGCACTCGGACCAACCCACGAAGAAGTCATCACCGACCTCATGTGCGGTTGTCTCACAAGCTACAAGCAGTTCCCCCTCAACCTCTACCAAATCCAAACCAAGTTCCGCGACGAAGCCCGCCCCCGCGCCGGTCTCCTCCGCTGCCGCGAGTTCATCATGAAGGATGCCTACTCCTTCCACCTTGAGCTCGAAGGCGAAGCAGGACTCAACGCAACCTACGACAAGATGTACCAAGCCTACACCAACATCTTCACCCGCTGCGGTCTGGACTTCTCCCCAGTCGAAGCCGAAGCCGGTCCAATCGGTGGATCCGCTTCTCATGAGTTCATGGTCAACTGCGTCAACGGCGAAGACACCATCTTGGTCTGCCCAGTCTCCGGATACGCCGCCAATGTGGAAAAAGCAGAAATCGGCGAGCGTCCATACGACTGGGACCAATCCCCAACCACCGAAGTCACCAAGCACCACACCCCCAACATGCCGGGGATCGACCTCGTTGCTGAACACCTCGGGACCAACGCTGCGGGGATGCTCAAGACCCTCGTCATGCGCACCGTCGAAACCGAGCCCAAGTGGGTCCTCGCCGTCCTGCGTGGAGACCACGAAGGCAACGAAGCCAAAGTCCGCGACGCGATCGGGACCACCGTCGCAATGGCCGATGAAAAAGAGGCCATCGCCGCAGGATTCGCGATCGGATATGTCTCACCGATGATGCTCAACAAGCTCGATCTCAAAATGGTGATCGACCCCGACGCGCTCAACAGCCAATCATGGGCAACCGGTGCCGACGAGAAGGATCACCACATCACCGGGTTCAACTGGTCCCGCGATCTCCCCTCCGCAAAGGACAAAGCGATCGTCGCCGACATCCGAAACGCCGAAGCGGGAGACCCATCTCCACGAGCCACAGGCGCAACACTCGAAGCCAAGCGGGGCATCGAAGTGGGGCACATCTTCAAACTCGGAACCAAATACTCCGAAGCGATGGGCCTGACGGTTCTCAACAAGGATCAGAAAAACCAACCCGCCATCATGGGCTGCTACGGCATCGGTGTCTCACGCACCCTCGCGTCCTGCATCGAGTCCTCCCACGACGACAACGGCATCATCATGCCCGCCGCCATCGCGCCGTACCATGTCCACATCATCACCATCAAACCAAACGAGGATGGTGTCCTCGAACACGCGTTCGAAATCGCAAACGAACTCGCCGCCAGCGGCCTCGATGTCCTGGTCGACGACCGCAACGAACGACCAGGCCCCAAGTTCAAAGACGCGGACCTCATCGGTCTCCCGCTCCGCATCATCGTCTCGTCCAAGACCATCGAAGCCAACCAAGTCGAGTTCAAAAAACGAACCGACGAAGGCAAAGCGCAAATGGTTGCCCGTGCCGAGATTATCAAAACCTGCCTCGAATCCATCTGAGCCCGAACAAGTCAGAACACAACCGTCCGAGATTTCGCCCATTTTAGGGCTATATCCCATTGACAGGTCTCCATATTTCTGCGAGTATGCATCGTCACGCGGCATCAGTACCGCCGCGTTATCGGTCCACTCGTGGCCACCATCCATACCGTCCTGAGGAGATCCACATGCGTCCCACCGCCATCTCGCACCGCACACTCTGCGGAGCGCTCATTATCGCCGCCACAGCAGGAACCACGCTCGCGGCACCGCGCCCCGCTTCACCGATGTCCCCGGCTATCCGATGGACCAACGGTCTGGTCGACCAAGTAAATCTCATGTCATCCACCCAGCTCAAAGCGGAGATGACCACCCTCACCAAGCGAACCACCGAGTCCCGCGTCCTGATCACCCTCTCGCGTCCAATCTCCGCAAACGAACGCGCCACCCTCAAAGCCCAAGGCCTCGACCTTCTGAGTTCACTCGGGACCACACACTACTTCGCGACCCTCGCACAAGACGCGGACACCGCAGCCCTCTCAAACTCAACCCTCGCCAACATCACCGAGATCAAGACCTACCAAAAACTCCACAAAGACCTGCTCACCGGGATCGTCCACCCATGGGCCGTCTCCTTTGATGGCGCTGTCGCCAAGTCAGAACTCAAAGACCGCATTCTTTCCGAGTCAATTCTCATCGAAGAGTTTGAGCGTGTCGGAGTGAATCCAACCGTCGCCGTCGTCGTGCAGTTCCACCAAGACGCCAATGCGAATGTTGAATCCGCACGCATCGCCAAATCCATTGGCGGGAAAGTCGCATCGCAGATTCGTTCAGTCAACGCGGTGGTCTTCCACCTTCCAGCTTCACGCATCGGTGAACTGGCAAGCGACGACACCGTCATGTGGGCCGAACCACCACTGCCAGGACTGACCGAACTCAACGCAGAAAACCGCGCCCTCACCGGCGTCAACATCGTCAACGCCGCACCATACGACCTCGATGGTTCAGGAGTCACCGCACTCATCTACGACGGCGGACGAATGGCAAACCACGCAGACATCGACGGCCGCATGACCGTCGGTACTTCCGACACCGCAAGTACCTCAGACCACGCAACCCATGTCGGCGGCACCGTCGGCGGCGACGGCACCGCATCAAGCGGAAACAACCGAGGCATGGCGCCAGCAGTTGATCTCATCTCCTACGGCTTCGAGCAAGAAGGCGGCCTCTCCGAGGGCTTCCTCTACACCGACCCCGGTGACCTCGAAGACGACTACACCGAAGCAATCAACACCTTCGGCGTAGACCTCTCAAACAACTCCATCGGCACAAACACCGCACCCAATGGCTACCCCTGTGACTGGACCGGCAACTACGGCATCACCTCCGCACTCATCGACTCCATCGCAGCCGGTTCACTCGGAAGCCCATTCCGAATCATCTGGGCCAACGGCAACGAACGCCAAACTTCCCGCTGCCTCGGTGACGACAACGGAAACTTCGGTGAGTTCTTCTCCACCGCACCGCCCGCATGTGCCAAAAACCACATCGCCGTCGGTTCAGTAGACGCCGACACCGATGGAACCAGTTCCTTCTCCTCATGGGGACCAACCGATGACGGACGAATCAAGCCGGACATCTCAGCACCAGGCTGTCAAGTCGGCGGTGACGGCGGCGTCACCTCCCTCTCATCATTCGGATTCACAAGCTACGGCAACAAGTGCGGTACCTCAATGGCAGCGCCAACCGTCACCGGTATCGCAGCCCTGATCCTTCAGCAGTACCGCGACACCTTCCCAGACCGCGACGACCTCCGCAACGCAACACTCAAAGCACTCCTCGCAAACACTGCGGTAGACAGAGGAAATGACGGGCCAGATTATCAATACGGCTACGGTTCAGTCCGCGCCAACCAAGCCATCGACACCGTTATCGCCGAAAACATCGTCGAAGCCGAGGTCGCTCAAGGCGGCACCTACCAAGGCGTCATCATCGTCGCACCAGGTGAAACCGAACTCCGCGTTACCATCGCATGGGACGACGCACCGGGCACACCAAACTCAGGCAACGCCCTCGTCAACGACCTCGACCTCCGCATCATCGATCCAAACGGGAACCCATACCTCCCATGGACACTCGATCCTGCAAACCCAACCGCTGGCGCAGTACAGTCCGTCGCTGACCACCTCAACAACATCGAGCAGGTCACCATCGCCAACCCAATTCCCGGCGGATACACCGTCGAGGTCACAGGATTCAACATCCCACAAGGACCAACCCAGTCCTTCGGCGTCGTCTCCTCCTCAACCCTCATCAACTGCTCATCAGCAGGTCTGATCTCAATGGGTGGCAACCTCTTCAACTGCGACGGTCAAACATCCGTCCAAGTCGTCGATTGTGACCTCAACACCTCCGACGCAATCATCGACACCGTCGATGTCATGATCTCCTCAGATTCCGACGCTGGTTTCATGCTCACGCTCACCGAAACCGCACCAGAATCCTCCGCTTTCACCGCATCGTTCACCTACTCGAACAGCGGTGGGGCAGACCTTGCCGTCAACGAAGGCGACACCGTCACCGCGTCCTACCTCGACGCCGACAACGGCGAAGGCGGCTCCAACATCGTCGTCGAAGCATCGGCAACAGTCGATTGCACCGCGCCAGTCATCTCCAACGCCATCGCAACCAATATCGAGCCCCGCGCCGCGACACTCAATGCAGATTTCGATGAGCCCTCAAAGGTCACTTTCCACTATGGCACAAGCATGGGAGCACTCAACAACTCCGTCAGTGCCGGTGCCCTGTCCACCTCACACTCCATCGGAATCTCCGGACTCACCGATGAAACCACATACTTCTTCACCGTTGATGCCGAGGACGGAGCAGGCAACGCCTCCTCCGATGACAACAACGGCGCAGGGTACACCTTCACCACCCCAGACATCCCAGACTTCTTCACAGAGCAGTTTGAATCAGGTCTGGACCTCGAAGGCATGAAACTCACCCTCGTCCCAGACGCAGGCCCAGAAGGCTACAAAGCCTACATCGAGCCGCTCGCAGGAGGAGTCCTCCCATTCGAACCCACCGACGGCACGGTGAGTGGCGCCTCAAACAACGATGACATCCATTCCCAGTTTACATTGGCCGATGGGAAGTCCGTAAAAATTTACGACGAGATCTTAACCTCGTTCTGGGTCTCACCGAACGGATACATCACGACCGACAGCAGCTCTGATTATTCAGAATCCTATGACGATCACTTTGCAGACCCACAGGTCTCCGCACTCTTTGATGACCTGAACCCATCGTCATCAGGAACGGTCTACACACAACAACTCGCCGACCGAGTGGTCATCAGCTGGGATGCTGTAACAGAATACTCCAGCTCAAACAACAACACCTTCCAGATCGAAATGCACTTCGATGGCACCATCGTCATGTCATGGGAAAGCATCGCTGTGAATGACGCAGTCGTCGGCATCTCAGAAGGTGGTGGAACTGACCCAGACTTCGTGCCGTCAGATCTCTCCACCTACCCAGCAATGCCAACCGTATGTCAAGCAGACATCAACGGCGACGGAAGCCTCAACTTCCTCGATGTCAGCGAGTTCCTCGCAGCATTCGGTGTCCAAGGCAGAGCCGCCGACTTCAACGGCGACGGGAGCTTCAACTTCCTCGATGTCAGCGCGTTCCTCGCCGCATTCGGTGCCGGCTGCCCATAACCAGCCCCGCTGATCAAAACATCTCAATCCTCACAAACCGGGAGACATCTCCCGGTTTTTTCATGCCTATTCCCAATCCAAAACGCCTACGATCACCCCATGACCCCCCAGCAATCCTCCACACCAAGCGATCCCATCAATGTCCTCCTCATCGGAGGCGGAGCACGCGAGCACGCCCTCGCACAAGCGATCGCCAAATCCCCAAAGCTCGGCACCCTCTACGCCACCGACACCCAAAACCCCGGCATCGCCCACTACGCCCACCCAGTCGAAATCGATTACTCCAACGAGAAGTTCTACCGCCTCAACCAGTTCTGCGACCAGTGCAACATCGGTCTGGTTGTCATCGGTCCCGAGGATCCCCTCGCCGAAGGATGGGCCGACAAGCTCGCCAAGCGAGTCGATGGCACCAAACGCCTCGTCTTCGGACCCTCCCAGCGCGGTGCCCAGCTCGAAGCCGACAAGGCCTACGCCAAACAAATCATGCGTGCCGCATCGATCCCAACCGCCGAAGGCAAAACCTTCCGCGACGCCGACCACGCCGACGCGTACATGAACACCCGCGACGAGCCCTATGTCGTCAAAGCCACCGGACTCGCCAAAGGCAAAGGCGTCATCGTCCCCTCAACCACCGAAGAAGCCCTCGACGCGATCGACCAGATCCTCCGCAAGCGAGTCTTCGGCGACGCCGGCAAAGAAATCCTCATCGAAGAAAAACTCAAAGGCATCGAGGTCTCCGTCCTCGCGCTCTACGACGGGAAGAACATCCTCGTCCTCCCCCCATGCCAAGACCACAAGCGTCTCCTCGACAACGACAAGGGACCCAACACCGGAGGCATGGGCGCGTTCTGCCCCTCAGGAACCCTCACCGACGAACTCAGCCACCAGATCGAGTCCGAAGTCCTCGTCCCCGTCGCAGACGCACTCCGCCGCGATGAGATCGACTTCAAAGGCGTCCTCTACGCCGGGATCATGCTCACCCCAGGTGGCCCCAAAGTCCTCGAGTTCAATGTCCGCTTCGGTGATCCCGAATGCCAGCCCCTCCTCGCACGCCTCGAATCCGACGCACTCGAGCTCCTCATCGCAACCGCCGCAGGAACACTCGACAAACTCGACATCCGCTTCTCCGACGACCACGCGGTTACCGTCATCCTTGCCTCCGAAGACTACCCAACCAACCCACGCATCGGTGATGTCATTACCGGAGTCGAACACGCCCAAGACATCCCCAATGTCCAGGTCCACCACGCAGGCACCAAGATGACCAAAGGCGACCTCTACACCAACGGCGGCAGAGTCCTCTCCATCACCGCCACCGCGCCCACCCGCGAACAAGCCCGCGAACTCGCCTACCAAGCGTGCGACCTCATCGAGTTCAAAGGCAAACAAGTCCGCACCGACATCGGCGCACCCGCAGCGATCCCCGCCAAGTTCTAATCGTCTAGATTTCAGTACTGAGGATCATCACGCCCGCGCGAACGAATCAATCCGATTCGCTCGGGACTGTGCCCATCGCCGCGATCCACGCCCCGGTTCCAGCCGCTTCGGGTGATCCAAACACCCACACCAATCCCGCCTCGTCCTCAAACGAATGCGAAAGATGCAGCCGCATCCCATCAGCACCCGGCACAATCGCCGCCTCATGCCGAACCGCGTGACCATTACGACCGGTCAGCACAACCGCGCCGATGACCGCAAAGCCCTCTCCGCGTGTGTTGCTCCCGGAATAGACCCGCTGCGCCGGTTCGCTCGCAATCACCGACAACAACCGCTCGATCGCCTTGCCCTCGCTCGGAGTCGCCGCAACCTCGTTCCCCTTGGAAACCCGCACCCAAGAATCGAGCGACGAGCGAACCTCAAACCGTGATTTGCCATCCACACCCAAGATCGAAACCCGCGCGATGTCCGCACGCCCCATCCCGCCCATCGTCTTCTTGACATACGCCAGTGGGGATGCCGTCAACCGATTCAGCCCCTCAGTCAGCACCGCGATCACATACGACCGCCCATCATCAAGTGCATACCGAGCGAACACTTCTTTCCCAGTGTTGTCCACGCCCGATCCGATCGAGATCACCGTCCCGCTCCCAACATCAGCCCCCCCCCAAAGCGAGATCCGCGCAATCGGGTCATCAAGCCCCGTAAGATCATCCGTATAGATCCCCTCATCATAAAACCGCTCCGCTTTGAGTCCAAGCGTCAACCCAAGCAGCCCACCAACCATCTCAGGCTCAGCCCCAACCTCCCAAGGCAGCACTTTCCATCCACTCGAGTCACGCCGCAGCTCCGTTTCATCAGCCCCCGCCCGAACAACTCCGCGCGTCACTTCCGACATCGTCATGTCAAACAACTCAAGCGATCGCCAAGCCTCCAGCCCGCCCCCAAAAAGCGAATCGCGGAGCGACCGCTCAATCCGCCCGAACCACCGCCTCGTCGCGATCCCATCCGTCCCCCGATCCACAATCTCCGCATGCACAAACCCACCCGCCGCCGAATCCCCAAACCGAATCTCCGTCGAAGACGAATCCTGATCCTTGAGCATCAGCGTCCCATACACACCGCCGATTTCTTCCTCGTCATCCACCGCAATCGAAGCCGTCGCCAGCGCCCGAAGCACCGACCGAACCCGAACCGGATCCCCCGACCACCCGCTCCCATCATCATCCGACCCATCCAAATACAACCGCCATTGATCCACCCCACCCGGAACCCGCCGAGCGATTTCCGCATCAGCGCCGTCTCCATTCCGCCGAAGCTCAATCTCAACAATCGACACCGCATCAATCCCAAGCGTCCGCGATCTCAGGTCTTCCCCTCCCGCCGAACCCCCAAGCCCACGAGAAATAAGCACCAATCCAGCGAGCACGCCCGCAACAACCATCGAGATGAGTAAAGTCCGCAGTGACATCCCTTCACTCTATTCGATCAATCCTCCACACGCACGCCAACAACAGCCGACAATCAAAGAACATGACCACCGACTCGCACAAACCACTCCGTAAACCACTGATCGCAATCACCTCCGACCTCATGATCCGCAAGGACCGCGAGACCGCGTACCTCACCATGACCTACGCCCAAGCCGTCCACAACGCCGGAGGCATCCCCGTCATCCTCCCTCCAACCCCATCAGACCCAGCAACCCTCCAATCCCTCATCAACCGCTTCGACGCCTTCATCCTCTCTGGAGGAGACGATCCCGTCACCGAACCCTTCAACACCCCATCCCACCCCGAAATCACCCCCGTCCTCCCCGCACGCCAAGCGTTCGAAACCAACCTCATCGCCCAGCTCAACAACAACCCCGAAACCCCAGTCCTCGCCATCTGCCTCGGCATGCAAATGCTCGCCCTCACCGCAGGAGGATCCCTCAACCAACACCTCCCCGACACCCACCCAACCCACGCAGACCACTGGAACAACCCCCACACCATCACCTCTGCCGACGAGTCCGTCCTCCCCTCCGGAACCATCTACTCATCCCACCGCCAAGCCGTCTCCGACCCCGCACACTACCGCGTCCTCGCCACCGCACACGACGGCGTCATCGAAGCCTTCGACGACCCAACCCGCCCCTACACCCTCGCCATCCAATGGCACCCCGAACGCACCGACACCCCCGCACTCGGACAACACCTCTTCGATCGCCTCATCCAAGCAACACAAACCACCTAAAACGGCAGCATCTCGCCACCCGCAAGTTGACCCGAGTCCCGCACCCCAAGCGTGCGGTAAATCTCGATCGTCGCCCCCGAAGTGTTCAGCGTGTAAAAATGAATCCCCCGCGCCCCGTGATCCAGCAAGTCTCGGCACTGCTCCGTCGCCCAGTGCACCCCAACCCGACGGATCGCTTCCGCGCTCCCATCGGTACGACGCACCGCACGCAGCATCGAAGCCGGGAACCGCATCCCCAGCGCCAAGTCCGCCATCCGCTTCATCCCCGAGATCGATTGCACAGGCATAATCCCCGCAACCACAGGCACCCGAATCCCCCCAAGCACACACCGATCGCAAAAATCAAAGTAGTCCCGGTTCTCAAAGAACATCTGCGTCACCACAAAGTCCGCGCCCGCATCCACCTTCGCCTTGAGGTAGTTCATCTCGTCGAGCCGATTCCCCGTCCCGGGATGCCCCTCCGGGAATCCAGCAACCCCGATCCCAAACCCTGCAAACCCCGACGCCTTGTGCCGATCATTGAACCTCGCAATGAACTCAACAAGCTTGCTCGCATATGCAAAGTCCTCGCTCGCCCAGTCGTGCTCGCCCCCGCCCGGCGCATCGCCACGCAGCGCGAGAATATCCGTAATCCCGCGCTCCGCGTACCCCTCAAGAATCTCCTGAATTTCCGACTCCGAATGCGACACACAGGTCAGGTGAGGCATCGTCACCAGCCCCGTCCGCTCGCGCACGCGATGCACCACATCCCGCGTCAACTTTCGCGTCGATCCACCCGCGCCATAAGTGATCGACACAAACGAAGGGTTCAACCCCTCAAGCTTCTGGATGTGTTCAAACAAACGATCAGCACCACCCTCATCCTTAGGCGGAAAGAACTCAAACGAGAATGTCGTTCCGCCCTCAAGCAGCTTGCCAATCATAAATCAACCGCCGCCCCTTTCGAGACGGCGGCAATCGTATTTCAGTTTAGTACCGGTAGTGGTTCGGCTTGTAAGGACCATCCACAGGAATATCCAAGTACTCCGACTGCTCCTTGCTCAGCTTCGTCAGCTTCACGCCAAGCTTGTCAAGGTGCAAACGAGCGACCTGCTCATCAAGGTGCTTGGGAAGCACATGCACCGAGTTGTCGTAGTTCTCAAGATTCTCCGCAAGCTCAATCTGTGCGATCGTCTGGTTCGTAAAGCTCGCGCTCATCACGAAACTTGGGTGACCGGTCGCACAACCGAGGTTCAACAAGCGACCCTCAGCAAGCACAAGAATACTGGTGCCCTTGGACTTGAACAAGAACTCATCAAACTGAGGCTTGATGTTGATCCGCTCAACATCAGCGTCCTTCATCAATGGCTCAATCTGAATCTCATTGTCAAAGTGACCGATGTTCCCAACGATCGCCTTGTTCTTCATCCGCTTCATGTGCGCAAGCGTGATGATGTCCTTGTTGCCCGTAGTCGTGATAAAGATGTCCGCGGTCTCAACGAAGTCCTCAAGGGTCTTCACTTCGTACCCTTCCATCGCCGCCTGAAGCGCGCAGATCGGATCGATCTCCGTCACCACAACCCGGCAACCCTGCCCCTTAAGCGACTGGCAGCAGCCCTTGCCAACATCGCCGTAGCCACAGACCACAGCAACCTTGCCCGAGATCATGACATCCGATGCACGGTTCAACCCGTCAATCAGCGAGTGACGGCAGCCGTACACATTGTCAAACTTCGATTTGGTCACCGAGTCGTTCACATTGATCGCAGGGAAAGGCAGCTTGCCAGCGTTCGCAAGCTGGTACAAACGATGCACACCGGTCGTGGTCTCTTCCGAGATCCCACGAATCGCAGGCGTGTTCTTGGTGAACCAACCCGGGTTCTCTTCGATCGTGCTGCGAACAGTCGCCAGCACATGCTTCCATTCTTCAGGATCTTTATCAGCGTTGAACTCAGGGATCACGCCGGTGGTTTCGTAGTCGAGGCCGTTGATCATAAACAACGACGCATCGCCGCCGTCGTCAACAATCTGATCCGGACCCGAACCGTCAGGCCAAGTCAGCGCCTGCTTGGTGCACCACCAGTACTCTTCGAGCGTCTCGCCCTTCCACGCAAACACAGGTGTCCCGCGTGGATTCTCAGGAGTGCCCCCGGTCTCGGTGCGACCGACAACGACCGCCGCCGCCGCAAAGTCCTGCGTCGAGAAAATGTTGCATGAACACCAGCGGACATCCGCGCCAAGGCAGGTCAGTGTCTCAATGAGCACCGCGGTCTGCACAGTCATGTGCAGCGAGCCCATCAGCTTCAAACCCTTGAGCGGTTTCTTCTCGCCGTACTGCTCGCGAAGCGCCATCAAGCCAGGCATCTCGTGCTCCGCAAGACGAAGTTCCTTGCGTCCGTGCTCCGCTTCGCCAAGGTCGCGGACCTTGAACTCAAGCCCATTGATACTGTCCATCGTCAGTGTCGGTGCGTTTGCTGTCGCAGTCATCTCGTATCCCTTCGTGTACCGCTCCAATCAGCGGCTAAGTGTTGTGTGTCATCTCAGTAAATCAGTCAATCCACCCGCGCCACCGCGGCAAAGAGTGGGGGACCCGACGAACTCGTGTCAGGCCGCAATGTATTCATCCGTATCCCCTCAAAGCCAGCTTCTTTCAGCATCCCCGTCATCCGCTCTTGAGAGAACCCAAGATGCGCATGCCCCATCGAACGACGGTACTCGCTGTTGGTATGCTCGCACATATCAACAATCATCACCACCCCGCCCCCGCGCTGAGTCGTCAGCACCCGGCGCATTTCTCTGAGAGCCGCGAGCGGATCAGGCAAGTGGTGCAACACAAGCACGCACACCGCCGCATCCACACTCTGGTCATCCATAGGCAACGCGGAAAGCTCACCCTGCACAAACTCGATGTGATCCGTTCCGATCTGCGTCGTCTGCAATCGCGACCGCGCCCCATCAAGCATCTCAGCAGAACGATCCACCGCAACCACGCCCTCAACCCAAGGCGATAACAACTCCGTGCAGTTCCCAGTCCCGCACCCAAGATCAGCAACCCGCCAGCGCGGATCAATGAGCCCTAGCAACGCGCGATCTGTAAAGTGCTGACCAAACAAATCGTTCCGCATCCCGTCCCATTCCCCAGCATGCTCACCAAAGAAAGTACTCGAATCCGTCATCCGCTCAGACAACACCGAACGCACACGCTGGTCATCCCCAACCGACTCCGCGAGACCATCAAGATCATCCCGCACCGCAAGCCAGATCCCACGCATCGTCGCCGACAACTCATCAAGCACAACCCGGTAATAAGTCGCAGGCCCAACCGACCGCTTCACAACCCAGCCCCCCTCAGCAAGCACCTTGAGATGCCGAGAACCAGACGACTGGGGAATCTGCACAACCCGCACCAACTCGCCCACCGCAAGCTCATGCAAACACAAAATCCGCATCATCCGGAGCCGAATTGGATCGCTGAGCTGGTTAAGCAACTCAGCGGCGGAAATCGCAGTGGTATTGGGTGCAGTCTTTGCCATTGTTCCATTATCCGAATATACGGATAAAGGGTAGCAAATGATCTCAGCTTCGTCAAGCAGCCCCGTCAAACGGAACCCGAAAAAGACGGATCGGTCCCGAAAATCTCAGTTGCCCAAGTTCTCAGGCACCATCGCCAGCGATGGCCCAGGAGTCACCCCAAGCGCCAAGAACCGCTGATCCAGAGCATTGGAAGACCGATCAAACCACAACGCCTGCCGAAGCGACTGGAGTTCCAGTTCCCGATCATTGATCTGCTGAGCAAAGTCCGCCATCGCCATGTAGGGAGCCGCGGATTCACCCTTGTCAAAGATCATCGCCGACCGGATCGCCGCCTTCGCGTCATCCAGCAGCCCCGCCTGCTGCGCGTATCGCGCGAGCCGCAGGTGTCCCTCAACCCCCATACCTTCATTCGAGGACTCTTGGAGCAGGGTCATCATGTCCTCGGTTCGACCAGCCGCAAAGTAGGTGTCCGCAAGGGATTCGATGTACTGGACTTCACCTGGACGCAGGTCGTTCGCCGTGGTCAGGTGCTGGATCGCTGAGACATACATCCCAAGCCGAGTTTCGGTCATCCCGAGGTTGTACTGCGCAAAGTGCGAGTGCGGCCGCCGCTCGACATACTCCTGCCAATGCGCCAGCGCCTGCTGGTCATCCCCATTCGCCGCCGCGGTCCGTGCCTTGAGTGACAGTTGGTTGAGCGCGAGGGTCCGCTGGACTTTCTGGGTCGGGCCGCAGGACGCGGTCAGCAGAACGGAACAGGCGATCGACAGGATAATCAACACTCGTGTAGGCATACTCAACTCCAACTTGCTCGACTCGTGGCCGTGGTCTGTATTGAATATAGCTCGATGCGAACAGATTCACCACAACCCCACCCCGAATCCACCGCGGCAATTGTACTTCTCCACACCCTTGCGGATGGTTCGAGCCATTTTGATTGGATGATCGAGCGGCCTGGGATTGTGGATGGGCATCGGCTGATGACTTTCCGGGTGGGGGATCGGCCTGATCAATGGGGGGGTGATTCTGGTCGGGAGGAGCAATTGTTCCACGGGGAACAATTGGGGGATCACCGGGCCCATTATCTGCGATTTGAGGGTGATATTGGGGGGGGGCGGGGTGTGGTGCAGCGGGTGGCTTTGGGGCGGTGCATCAGGTTTGAGTTGTCGGAGGCCGGGGACGGACTTGTTTTTGAGGTTTTGTGGGAGAGCGGTGGCGGGGGGCGGTATTTGGGGACGCGGGATTTGGGGGCGGGGTGGAGATTTCGATGTCAGGATTTGGATTCGCATCCGTGATGAAAATTTGGTAGAGTGTGTGTCTAAGGAGGTTCTCCGTTATGCAGGGACCGTTATTTGATCCTTTACCGCCGGGATATTCTGGGCCGGTACATAAAAAAGAGGGTGCTCCGGCGTCCAAGCCGAAGGTTGATGAGACCGAGGGGTTGGGTCTTGATGATACTTTGCCGATTGATCTCTCGTCGGATGCGGGGACTTCTGCGTCGTCTGGGCAGTCGAAGATTACGACCTTTGAGCAGAAGCTTAGCTCCAAGCGGCACGAGGATGAATGGGCACGGTCACCCAACGCGACGGGGACCGGCGCGATTCATGTGAAGAGCTTTCACTGCCGGTTGACCGGGGACTCGCTTGAGTTCTTGGATCGGCAGATCAACGAATGGCTCGACAACCATCCTGAGTATGAAGTGAAGATGGTGACGAGTTCGATGGGGACTTGGTCGGGCAAGCTCAAAGAACCGAACCTGATCGTCAATGTGTGGGTCTAAATGAAAGCAGATGGAATTGCATTGTGGGGACGGTTGATCGCGGGCTTGATGCTTGTGGTTGTGTTGTCATGTTTTGCCAAAGGGTTTGAGCCGAAGGGGTTGGCAGACGATGTGATGCCTCGGGTGATTGAGCCGAACAAGGATCGATTGGTTTCTGGGGTGTTGTATCGGGTGATTGATGGGGATTCGATCGAACTGTTCGTTGAAGGGCGGATCGTGGCGTATGAGCTTGCGGGTGCGGATGCTCCGGACTTGGTGGGTGAGGGGCCGGCGAGGATTCGGGGGAGTGTTGCGGCGCGTGATCAGTTGCTTGCCTTTCTTGAGGGTGAACAGTTGATGCTGTTGCCTGACCGGATGCGTCCGACGGATGCGATGGGTCGGACTCGGGGGTATGTGTATCGCATGCCTGATGGTTTGTTTGTGAATCTTGAGATGGTGCGGCTTGGGCTATCGAAGCACGCTCGTGATCCTGCGGGTTTCAATAATGAGGTGATGCTTTGGGCACAGGATCGTGCGCGGGATGCTCGGAAGGGTGTGTGGTCGGCTCCGGAACCTGAACCCGAGGTTGCTGAGCCGATCTTGGTTGAAGATACATTGGAACCAGAGCAATCTCCGGCGGAAGTGCCTGCGATTGTGACCAAGAAGGTTGAGCCGACTGCGCCGGATTCGGGGATCGTGTACATCACCAAATCGGGCACGAAGTACCACACGAAGGACTGTCCGCATGCTCGGAGTTCGGGGGTGGCGCGTCGGCTAGACGAGGTGAAGAAGACGCATGGGGCGTGCAAGAGTTGTGATCCTGATGGGGCGGCGGTCGCGAGCGCGGATGATTGATCGCGGTGGGTGAGAAGAGCCGATGGATGGGGCATGTGCGGCGTTGTTGGTATTCTTTCTGAGCTTCCAATTCCTGAGCGGGATGTGCTGTCGATGCGCGGCGAGCTTGTGCATCGTGGGCCTGATGATTCGGGGTTGGTGCGGACGGTATGCGGGACGGTGGGGCACACTCGGCTGAGTATTCTGGATGTGGGGTCCAATGGGCATCAGCCGATGACGACCGATGATGGTCGGTTCACGCTGGTGTATAACGGGGAGTTGTACAACGACGCGGATATTCGCGCGGAGCTTGCTGCTCTTGGTGTGGTGTTCAAAACGAAGTGTGATACGGAGACGGTGCTGCAGGCGCTGGCGCATTGGGGGATGGGGGCGCGGCACAAGCTGCGGGGGATGTATGCGTTTGGGTTGATTGATACGAAGAATCGTGTGTGTTTGCTGGCGCGGGATGCGATGGGGATCAAGCCGATGTACACGGCGCGGGTGCCTGGGGTCGCGGGGGCGATGGTGTTTGCGTCGGAGATCCGCGGGGTGCTGGCGCATCCGAAGATTGAGGCGCGTCCGGATCAGGTGACGATGAGTGCGTACCTGTCGACGATCCGTCCTGAGTTTGGGACACGGACGATGTTCGAGGGGGTTTCGGGTCTTGCGCCGGGGGAATGGTCGCTCTATTCAACGAGTGATTTTTCAGTGTTGGATCAAGGGTCGTGTTGGGATAGGGATTCGGGGAGCGTTGTTGAATCTGGTGACACTCGTTCAGTGATCGAGGATTCGGTGGTCCGGCATCTGCGGACGGATGTGCCGATGTGCGCGTTGCTGTCGGGTGGATTGGACAGTTCGATCATCGCGAAGATTGCGATGGATCAGCTGGGGGAGTTGAATACTTTTTGTGCGGGTGCGCGGGTCGCGGGGTTTGATGATGATTTCGTGATGGCGCGGGAAGTGTCGAAGCATCTTGGGACGCGGCATACCGAGGTGGATGTCGATGCGGGGATGTTTATGCATCGGTGGCGTTCGATGATCGACACGACTGGTGTGCCGATGTCTACGCCGAATGAAGTGGCGATTTATGAGGTGTGTGCGGCGCTCAGCGGGCAGGGGTTTAAGGTTGCGTTGTCGGGTGAGGGGGCGGATGAGTTGTTTGGTGGGTATGAGACGCCGATGGTTCAGGCGCGGGCGTTTGTGGATTCTGTTGATGGTGGGGATGCGGTCGCGGGGATGTTTCATCTGCAGTCCAATGCGTGGGTGAATGATCAGGTGAAACCGATTTTGATGCGTGCGGGATGGCTATCGAGTGTCGAGGGTGATGGGGAGTTACGCGGTTGGTATCAATCGTCGTTTGATGGGTTGCGTGAACGGACGGCGGACTCGATGCAGGCGCATCTCGCGTTTCATCGTCGGATGAATCTTCCGAACCTGTTGCGGCGGCTTGATACGGCGAGCATGCTGAGTTCGGTGGAGGGGCGGACGCCGTTTGCGGATCGGGTGGTTGCGGGGTTTGCGGAGTCGCTGCCGATGGATCGGAAGTTTTTGGGTGGGGATGGGGGCGGAACGAAGATCGCGTTGCGGGAAGCGTTTGCGGATGTGCTTCCTGCGGCGGTGGTGTCTCGTCCGAAGGCGAGTTTCCCGCTTCCGTTTCAGGAGTGGATTGGTGGGGTTGGTGGATTGCTTCAGCGGTCCGGGTTTGCTCGGGAGTTTTTCAATGATGAAGCGGTTGAGGCGGTGCTTGGTGATGCTGCGGGGAACTGGAATCTTGCGTGGCCCATGCTGAATCTTGCGATCTGGGGCGAGCGGTGGTGGGGTGATGGGGAAGTTGTGGACGAGGTTTTTGACTCGTCATTCGTCGGGAGTTGAGTTGTTCTGACACCAGGTGATGGCGCGGACGAGCTCTTTGACGCCTGCGGGTCCTGCTGGGATTTCGTGTCCTTTGCCTGCGAGCATTCGAACTTGGACTGGGGTTTTTGATTTGGTGAGGTCGCGTTTGGCGTGGGTGTAGGTTTTTTTCCAGGGGTCGCGTGCGCCGGTTATGAGGTAGAAGGGTGGGAGTGTTGCGGAGTCTTCGGCGGAGGCGTTTTGTGGTTCGTAGTGGCCGCAGATTGGGATGATTCCTGCGAAGAGGTCTGGGTGTGTTTGTCCCATGATGAGTGCGATGTTGGCGCCTTGGGAGAATCCGACGAGGTAGATTTGGTTGGGGTCGATGTCGTGCTGTTCGATGGCTTGGGTGATGGTGTGGTTGACCATCCATTCGGATTCGTCGCGGTAGGTCCATGAGAATCCGTCGCCTGCAGGGCGGAGTGCGTCTGGGGCGATGAGGATCATGTTCAGTTGGTCTGCGGTTTTTGTGAGTGCGTTGATCATGTCGGTGCCCGTCATTCCGGTGCCGTGGAGTGCGAGGATGAGGGCGGGGGAGTCTGGGGTGGTTTTGGGGATGTGTGCTTTAGGTGTGTGGTTTTGTGCTTCGGCGATGTAGTTGTCGAGTCTTGCTTGTGCGTTGCGTTGGACTTGGCGGAGTATTGCTTTGAAGCGGTCGTCTTCGCGGAGGGGGTTGAGGTCTTCGGATTGTTCGAAGGAGCGGGTGCCTGTGTATCCGAGGTCTGCGGCTGTCTTGAGTGCTTCGATTGCTCCGTCGGGGTCGTCGGTGCGCGCGAGCATGGAGCCGAGGTTGAAGTTCCAGTTTGCGGATTCGGGGTAGCGTGTTGTAATTTCTTGCGCGGATTTGAGAGCGAGCGTGTAGTTCTGGGCGGCGACGGCTTTGTCGTAGCGGGCGACGAGTTGTTGGTCGGATTGGGCGTGGGCTATGGAGATGAAGAGGGTGATCGTGAGGGTGACGAGGAAGGTTCGCATGAGGATTGGGCTCCTGTGTGTAGGGCTATACATGTACATTCGGGAAGGGGTTTCATAATTATTGTGTTTGTGATGGGGGTTGCGGGGCTTGGAATGGGGTTTTGGGTGGTGTAAAGCGTGTGAATCTCGGACTTTGCTGGCATGGGGGATTTTTGGGGGCAAAGTGAATATGGACACACTTTCTACTCGTTCTGGGAGACACACATGCAAACTTACTTTGCTATTGGAGCAATCGCGGGGATCGCCGCTGTTGCTGGGGCGCAGTTGAACCTTGGGTTGTTTGAGGGCGGCTGGGAGAATACTACTTTTGGTTCATCGGGTGGGGCTTCGATGTTGATCGAGAGTCTTGGGGGGGCGGATGTTCAGATTACGGTTGATCTGGATGGGTTCGTTTTTGGTGGTTCTGATCCTGATGCGTTTGTGATTACGGGTACTGTTGGACCGACCGGGTTTGTTCCGGATGCTTTTGATGATGAGAACTTCGGTGAGATGAGTGGTGGGGTGGATGAGAACGGGGTGGTTGCGATTGATCTTGCGAACGCTGCGGGGGGATCTTTCTCGTTGGTGACTTTGCGGGGGACAGCGATCGGGGATTCGGTTGATCTTGACTATGAGATATTCACTCCGGCGGCGGGGGTGCCGTTTGCGGTTGGGGTGTTGAATCTGAACCGGGTGCCTTCTCCGGGTGGGATGGCGTTGTTTGGGATTGGTGGGTTTATGGTGACTCGCCGGAAACGGTGAGTGTTTGAGCGGGAATTTCTCTTGCTATCCGCGGGCGTCCTTTCGGGGACGCTTGCTTATTTTTGTAGGGATTCACTTGGGAATGCGGGTTGTTGGGTTTGTGGTGGAACCGCTTGATTTAGAGTACGGATAGAGGTGTGTACGATGTTTCAAGGCCTGTATGTTTGGGCTGGGATCAATGAGTTCTTTGTTGATCTATACGAACGAAAACAACTGAATATTGCACCGATGCGGGAGGTGTTGTTGTGTTCTCGCGTGGGCTTGCTACAAGCTATCGGTGCGTCTGGTCTAGAGAGCGGGGAGCGAGACGGGTGGGGAGAGAGCGGGGTATGCTCGCGGGTTTATGTGTGTGCACTCGCGGGGATACTCTGAGATGGGCGGTCTGTTTGGACGCCCGTTTTTTATGCGCACGGTTTACCAGTGTACATAATGCACAAAGAGCTCGGCCTTCCGACCGAGCTCTTTGCTGAACGATTGTGGGTGCACGCGTTTCATGGCGTGCGGTGTTCAGTATTTAGTTGGAGCAACTGCAGGTCGTTCAGAAGGTGTCGACTTCTTTTTTGGCTTCCTCTTTGGATTTGCCGTAGCGTTCTTGGATTTTTCCTTCGAGTTGCTCGGCTTTGCCATTGATTGTGTCCATGTCATCGTTGGTGAGTTTGCCCCATTGCTCTTGGACTTTGCCTTTGACCTGTTTCCAGTTGCCTTCGAGTTGGTCGCGGTTCATTTTAAATCTCCTTTTGTTTGAGTTCCGGTGTCTGAGTTACGAACTTTCGACATGTGTATGTTGGGGTCGGGGATATAAACGACGATGAATCGATCATGAAATTGATCTCATTTTTCTGGTATCCTGATTTGATGGCGTGAGGGGCATTATGAAATGGGATTTCATTTCGGATTCAGTCGGGCTTTATACGGAATTGCGATACTCTTTTGATGATGAAGATCAAAGTCTGTAGCGTGTTGATTTCTGGGATGCTCTTGCTCTCGCTGGTCGGGTGTTCGGGGCCGATTTCGCCTCGTCCGGGGTCGGGGATGCGGTATTCGGCGGAGCTTGGGGAGTTTGCGGCGATGCCGCGGGCTCGGATTGGGTCGCTGCCGTTTCCGGGGCCGTTCACGCTGTATGCGGAGGCGGATGTGATGAAGCTGGGGCGGCATTCGTATTCGGGGGAGTCGGTGAAGGATCAACCACACGAGGTGGATCGCGGGATTGTGTATACGAGGCGGGCGGGGTTTTTGGATGTGTGTCATATCCGGAACGCTGCGGATACGACGGCGTACATTCATGCGCGGGTTGCGCTCGCGCTTCGGGAGGGGTGGTCGCGGATGCGGTTTCGGGGGATTGAGCCGAGCGTGTACAGCGTGTGGTTTGCGTATCCGGATGATTGGGATGCGATGGGTGAAGATGTGCGAGAGGAGTTGTCCATACGGATCGCGCAGCGGCTGGCGTTTGATGTGATGACCTGGCATGAGATCATTACTTGGTATGGGTACAAGAGTACGGTGGTGGTTTCGGAGCAGGGGTCTGCGTTTACGCATGATGACACGCCGAGCCATGTGGTGGGGATTGGGCTTGCGGGTGAGGCGCTGCGGCGTGGTGAGGGGTATGACGCTGCGATGACGGAGTTGCTACAGGAGCGGCTGCTTGAATATGGCGCGGTGGATCATGAGGGCTTAGAGGCGGCGCTGGATGCGACGAAGGATGTGTGGTGGTCGACGCTTGGTGGGGCGAAGCGGCGGCTGCTGGATTTTGGGGATGGGGATGGGCTTGTTGAGCCTTGGATTGTGGAGGGGATGCTGGAGGGGGAGGCGGTGGTGCTTCGTGTGCCAACGCTTGGGGATGTTGGTGGGCGCGATCTGCGTGGGATGTATCAGGTTGAGATTGATCCGAAGATTCTTGAAGGGTTTGCGATTCGATCGAAGCTGGAGGGGGATCCGAAGCGGGTTGTTCCTGAGCGGGATTTTTCGGTGTTGATGGGGGATATTGCGGGGAGTTTGGAGCAGGTGGTTCCGGAGCCGGGGGATGTGGTTGTGGAGGATTTGGAGTAGTGGGTAGGGGAGTGTGTTGTTTGGAAGACACGGGTTGCCGAAGACGGTCAACCCGTGGCACCCGGCGGCTTGAGAGGATTAAGAAGAGGGTGGGGATTGGGGATCATGCTTAAACCCTGACTTTGTTAGGACGTAAGCTGGGCACTCGGTGTATGATGTAAAAACTATCATTGAGAGGAATTTCATGGCTTGGTATACTGACCCACTGTTTACTTCTATTGCAGGCGCAACTATCGGCGTTGTCGGCACTTCGTTGGTATCTCTGTATCTGCATAGGAAATCAAACAGTCGACTGAGGGTCGACTGTTTTCTCGATAAACCAAAGTCTCTCTTGGCGATTTCCGATCGTGTGGAAGATAAAATTGAAATTCAATATGAGAAAAAATCTGTAAACTCTGTTTATTTGTTTTCAATGGACATTGTTAATAGCGGGAATAGAGCAATTGAAAAACAGCCGATACTCGTCCAGTTGGATGAAGCAGCTAGCATAATTGATTATTCGATAACGACAGAACCGCAAGACGGCTTTGGCATAATTTTGGAAACCCAACCACATGAATCCAGACTGGAACTAGAAGTAGAACTTCTCAACCCGGGTGACCGAGTCGCAATCGAAATAGTTTCAGTTCAGAATAGCACTGATACTATAGGTGTATTTCTAAAAAACAAGAATGTGAAATATCGAGTTATCAAAAGGGATCGTGACTACACCATGATCGCGGAGGGCTCATTCATCGAGAAACTTGCAATGTCCATTGCAGCGGCGATGGCGCAATCTGTAATTGGCCATCCTATGACTGTTACTTACAAGAAAGGTGGCAGCAAAAGGAACTAATGGCCGTCCGACGTGATATTGCAAAGTTTGGGCTAAGAAAATGCGCCACGAGCCCAAGTGAATGTCGAAAACGCCATTGGGTGAGTGCCAACGAAGCATTTCATCATTCCAAATTGTTGCTCAAGAAAATATGCGATCGCTCTGTGATTGCCGTCGGCGATAACATACTTCTCATGACTAGTGTCATATACCAAGATAATCGCAGGAAAATCAGAAGAGCGAAGCATTCTTCGCATCAGCTGCACTCGAGACCAGTGAGATGGATCAGAATCTGGTTGTCCAAGTGAATCAGACTGATTCACTTCCGTTAGCTTGAATGTGCCAAAAGGTAACAGCAAATCATCAGAAGCACACAGATAAACCTTGTCAGCACAAATTTCTGTCGCATTTGCAAAGTACCAACTTGTATCAGGGTGTATTAGTGATGCAACATCGTTCTGAAAATTTCTTTGCGTCTTCCAGTGTTGCATAACTTCTGATGATCGCACAGGCTTCATTGGAATAGCCTTACCACTCCGGTCCGCCGGTGTAGCGGCCGTAGATGTCGGCCATGGCTTGGACCATCTCGCCTAGGGTGCAGTTGGCGAGGGCGCCTTCGACCAGTGCGGGCATGACATTCTTGTTGGCTCTTGCGTCCTCGCGGATGGTTTCGAGGGCGGCTTCTACGGCTGTATCATCGCGGCGTTGTTTGAAGTCGGCGAGGCGCTCGTTTTGGATGGTCTCGACTTCTTCGGAGATGGTGAGGATGTCGATGGGGCGTTCTTCGTTGTCGTCGGTGTATTGGTTGACGCCGACGATGATGCGGTCGCCCGCTTCGCATTCTTCGGAGAAGCGGTAGCTGGCTTCGGCGATTTGGCGGCGGAAGTATCCTTTGTGGATGCCTCCGACGGCGCCGCCTTCGTCGATGGTGGAGGTGGTGGCGTGTTCTGGTTTCCAGGGGCCGCGTCCCATGTTGTCGATTTGCTCGATGTAGGCGAGGGCTTCGGCTTCCATTTTGTCGGTGAGTTCTTCGATGAAGTAGGATCCACCGAGCGGGTCTACGGTGCGGGTGACTCCGGTTTCGTGCGCGAGGATTTGTTGGGTGCGGAGCGCGACGGTGACGGCTTGTTCGGTTGGGAGGCCGAGGGTTTCGTCCATGGAGTCGGTGTGGAGTGATTGGCATCCGCCGAGGACTCCGGCCATTGCTTGGTAGGCGACTCGGACGATGTTGTTGAGTGGTTGTTGTTCTGTGAGCGAGCAGCCTGCGGTTTGGACATGGGTTTTCATGAACCATGAGCGTTCGTTTTTGGCGCCGTAGCGGTCGCGCATCATGCGTGCCCAGATTCGTCTCGCTGCGCGGAGTTTGCAGATTTCTTCGAAGAACTCGTTGTGTGCGTTGAAGAAGTAGGAGAGGCGTGGGGCGAAGGAGTCGATGTCGAGTCCTCGGATGAGGCAGGCTTCGACATATTCCATGCCGTCTCTGAGGGTGAAGGCGAGTTCTTGTGGTGCGGATGATCCGGCTTCGCGGATGTGGTAGCCGGAGATGGAGACGGAGTTCCATTTGGGGAGATGTTGTGCTTGGAACTCGATGGTGTCTACGACGAGTTTGACGGATGCTTCTGGTGGGTAGATGAACTCGTTTTGTGCGTGGAACTCTTTGAGGATGTCGTTTTGGAGTGTGCCTCCGAGT
This sequence comes from uncultured Phycisphaerales bacterium, assembly GCA_963976955.1. Taxonomy (GTDB): domain Bacteria; phylum Planctomycetota; class Phycisphaerae; order Phycisphaerales; family UBA1924; genus UBA1924. The sequence continues at coordinate 1,153,366 of CAXBMD010000001.1, forward strand.
GTGTCCCAGCTGATGTTTCGTTGTTTGGCCATCGCGAGGTACATGGCCCAGATGACGCATGCTGGGCCGTTGATGGTTTGGGAGACGGTGACGGAGTCGATGGGGATGTCTTTGTAGAGGCGGTGCATGTCTTCGATGGTGTCGATTGCGACGCCGCACTTGCCGACTTCACCGATGGAGAGCATGTCGTCGGAGTCGCGTCCCATGAGTGTTGGGAGGTCGAAGGCGGTGGAGAGACCGGTGTTTGCTTTGGTGGAAGTTTTGGCGGCTTCGAGGAGGTACTTGAATCGTTTGTTGGTGTCGTCTGCTGAACCGAATCCTGCGAACTGTCGCATGGTCCAGAGTCGTGAGAGGTAACCATTGGGGAAGAGGCCTCTTGTGTAGGGGAACTCTCCGGGGTTGTTGATGTCGCGGTCGAAGTTTTGGAGTGAGACTGGGAGGTTGTCTGGTGTGTAGCTCGGATCGAGGACGATGCCGGAGATGGTGACGGCGTGCGGGTCGATGTTTGCGTGATCGAGACCTGGGCCGGTGATGTTGATATTTGTTGCGTGGGTCATTTGAGGGCTCCGAGAGGCGAAACGGTACATATTGCAGGTGATTCTATCTCGGTGGTATGGGTATTTTTGGGGGTTTGTGTATGGGGATGCTGATTTATGGATCAGGTCGGTGGTTTTTCTCGTATGTTGCCTAATGGAAGCATTCGCTTCTAATTCATTGAACTGCCAATATTTGAAGAGGAGTGGACATGAACGCACAGGGAATTAGCGCTTTGGTTGTTGCTGGGATCGCGGGATACGCATCGGCGTCAGGTGATCCGGTTCGGTTGGACCCAAGTGATGGCAATGTTCGTCATGCTGGGCATATTTACTTCAACATCGCGACTGGTGAGAAGATCACCTCGCTGATCAATGTTGGTGATGTGCAGCAGCCGGTTGTTGGTGAGCCTGGGACTGAGATTTGGATTGCGGATACTGGTGCGCAGTGTGCGGATCAGGGGTACTCGACTGAGTATTTCTTTGGTATTGATGATCCGAGTGCTTCGACTTCTTTGGCCCTCAACGCTATTTGCTTTGACTGGGGTGATATCCCGTTCAACACGGTTGTGGATTGTGTGCAGGTTCACTGGGTTTCGGATCATGAGGATACGGATACGAACAGTGACAGCGTTGCTGATGGGATCGAGGGTCTGGCGGCAACATGGATTTATTGGGATGCAAATAATGGGCGTTCACCGTTGTTGGATTGTATTGCTTTGCCGATCATTGCATTCAGTTTCTATAACTTGCAGGGCGAGTTCCCGATCGATACTGCGGCGCTTGCGTTGTGGACTGCTGATATCGATCTTGGTGGTTCGTTTGGAACCTCGCTGACCTTTGAGATTGGAGACAATGATTCTGATCCTCAGGGTGCAGCGGTGTTCAACGCTCGCATGGATCTTCAGGATGGTGATTCGGACTCCGTTCCCGATATCGATATCGATCAGGATGGTCTTGCGGACTGGGGCTGGTCGATTCAGTTCATTCAGCCTGGGATTGCTGATGTTGACGACGCTGACGGGGATGATGATTGGTCCACTGGTATCGATGGCGACATCGCTGCGTTGGCTACTGCTGGTATTGTCTTCGGTTCACCGACCCCGGGGCATGCGGAGTTCGATTCGATCGCTGCGGAGTGGAACTGGGTTTCCGATGGTCCTACAGCAGGTGCGACCGAGGATGCATTTACGCTCGGATCTTCTCCGAATCCAGACGGCTCGGGCTCAATGACCATCGCTGGTACATTCTTCTTTGGTGGTCTTGATTGCACACCTGGATCGACCACAGGTTACACACCGGCGGCGCACTTTCAGACGGTGCTGTATGGGCCGAGTAACATCCCGGACTTTGACTGCGGCGACATTGCCGGCAACCCGGATGGGTCGCCTGATGGTGTGCTGAACTTCCTCGATATTTCGGCATTCCTCCAGTACTTTGCTGCTGGGGATCTGCGGATGGACTTTGCAGGGAATACGGATGGTTCGCCGGATGGTGAGCTCAACTTCTTGGATGTTTCGGCGTACTTGGCGCTGTTTGCTCAGGGTTGTCCATAACGGTCCCCGGGTTTGATTCACACATTTCATTTTATTGGAGAAGTTATGTCTTCTTTACGAGTGCAGGCGTTGGTGGTTGTGGCGGTTTCGGGTTCGGCGTTTGCTGTAGCAGATCCGGTCGCGCTTGATGCGAGTGTTGGCGAGGTGCGACATGCGGGTCATATTTATTTCAATGTCGCGACAGGTGAGAAGATCACGACGCTGATTGGTGCCGGTGATGCGCAGCAACCTGCTGCTGGTGAGCCTGGGTCAGAAATTTGGATTGCGGATACGGGGAATCCGTGTGCTGACTTTGGGTATTCAACCTCGATGTTTTTCGATCTTGACAATCCTTCTGGTACCACTTCGCTTTCGGTCAACGCGATGCTTGTGGACTGGGGTGATATCGCGTTTAACACGGTTGTTGATTGTGTTCAGATTCATTGGCTCGCGAATCATGCGGACACCGATACTGACAATGACAACATCGCAGATGGTGTGGAGGGTCTGGCGGCGACTTGGATTTATTGGGATGGTGTGAATGGTTCGGCGCCCAATTATGTGTGTCTTGTGGCTCCCGTTATTTCCTTCTCGTTCTTCAGTCTGCCCGGTGAGTTCCCGGTTGATACGGCAACGATGCCGTTGTGGACCGCGGACATTGATCTCGCTGGTTCGTTTGGGACTTCATTGACCTTTGAACTTGGTGACGATGATTCGGATCTCCAGGGTGCTTCAGTGCATAATGCGAGGAGGGATCTCGATGATCAAGATTCAGATTCGATCCCCGATATTGATCCTGATCAGGACGGGCTCGCGGATTGGGGGTGGTCGATTCAGTTTATTCAGCCTGGGGTTGCTGATGTTGACAACGCTGACAGTGACTCGGATTGGCGGACCGGTATCGACGGCGATATCGCTGCGCTGAGTACGGCGGGTATTTTGTTCGGCTCGCCCACTCCGGGGCACGCAGAATATGATTCGATAGCTGATGAATGGGACTGGATATCCGATGGTCCGACCGCTGGTGCGACGGAGGATGCATTCGTTCTCGGAGTCACGGAGAATCCCGATGGCTCGGGGCTCCTGTCATTCGCGGGCACCTTTAATTTCGGTGGTCTGAACTGTTCGGGTGGGCAGTCTGCGTATGTTCCGGCGGCGCATTTTCAGACGGTTCTGTATGGAGATGTGATTACTGAGCCTTGTATTGGTCTTGTTGATCTTGGAGGGAATCCTGATGGGTCTCCGGATGGTCGATTGAATTTTCTTGATGTTTCTGCATTCCTGTCGCTGTATGCAAATCATGATCCCTCGGCTGATTTTGCAGGTGGTCAGTTTGGAAATCCGGATGGAGCATTTAACTTTCTTGATGTATCAGCCTTTCTAATGATGTATGCAGATGCTGTAGCAAATTGTCCATGAAATGATTATCAAATAAGTTGTAAAATTTAGGAGTAACTAAATGAACTTTTTTTCTTTGAACGCGTTGGTGGTTGTGGCTGTTTCGGGTTCGGCGTTTGGTGCTGTCGATCCGGTTGGGCTTGAGCCGAGTGTTGGCGAGGTTCGTCATGCGGGGCATATTTACTTTAATGTGGCGACGGGTGAGAAGATCACGACGCTGATTGAAGTTGGAGATACGCAGAATCCCGCTACGGGAATTGAGGGCACTGAGATTTGGGTCGCGGATACCGGGGCACAGTGTGCTGACTTTGGGTATTCGACGGAGCACTTCTTTGACCTCAACGCGGACTCGTCGTGTTCTGGGCTGAGCTGTGACTGGAATGTCATGCTGCTTGATTGGGGCGAGATTTCGATGGATACGGTGGTTGATTGTGTGCAGGTGCACTGGATCACCGATCACCCTGACACAGATATGGATTCGGACAGCATTGCAGATGGTGTTGAAGGGTTTGCGGCGACTTGGACTTACTGGGATGCGGTGAGCTCGGCGCCGATTGAGGTGGTCGAGGAGGTTGCGCTGCCGATTATTGATTTCAGTTTCTTTAGTTTGCCTGGTGTGTATCCTGCTGTTGAAGATGAGTTGGCGCTCTGGACTGCGGATATTGATCTTGGGGGGAGCTTCGGGACGAGTCTGGTCTTTGAGATCGGGGATACTGATTCTGATCTGCAGGGCGCGGAGGTGCACAATGCGCGGTTTGATTTGCGTGATGTGGATTCCGATGGGACTCCGGATAACGACTACAACGAGAATGGATTGGCGGAGTGGGGCTGGTCGGTGTTCTTTGTCGAGCCTGGCACGGCGGATGTTGACAATTTGGACAGTGATTCGGATTGGAGCACCGGGATTGATGGTGTGTATCGGTTTGATTCGGTGAGTGGGATTCGGATTGCATCACCAACTCCGGGGCATGCGGAGTATGACTCTGTGGATAATCGTTGGGATTGGGTGGGTGATGGGCCGACGGCGGGGATGACTGATGATGCGGCGATCTTTGGTGTGCCCATGAATCCAGATGGGACCGGCGATTTTCACGCGTTCAATCAGTTCTCGTTTGGCGGGTTGAACTGCTCTCCTGATCAGCCGTTTGGGTATAGACCAGCGGCGCACTTTGCGGTTGTGTTGTATGGGCCGTTTGATCCGGGGCAGGGTGATTGTCCACCTGATATTGGTGGCGGACCTGGTGGGACACCGGACGGGCATGTGAACTTTTTGGATATTTCACAGTTCTTGACATGGTACAGTGCCGGGGATCTTCGCGCGGACATCGCGGGTCGACCCGATGGTGGCCCGGATGGTCGGTTGAACTTCTTTGATATCTCAAGATTTATTGTGCTTGTTCAGAATGGGTGCGAAATTTTCTGAGTAATATTATGTATTATAGCCGTCTCTTCGAAGCCTGTTTCGGGCTTTGTAGAGGCGGTTTTTTGATGGGTTGATTGCGGTGTGATATGCCGTTGTGCGTGGGCAAGAGGGCGGTTTAGGTCTTTTTGGGGGTGCTCTAGTGGGTTCTTCCTAGGTGGATGGTAGTAGTGTCTGTTTTGAGCGGATAGGAGTGAAAACAGTTGCGGCGTGTGTTGGAGGGATATATCTTTGATGGAGAGGGCCGGTGTGGGTCTTCTGGTTTATGTGTTGGATATGTGCGATGTGTATATATTCATGTATTTTGAAAGGAGATCGATATGTTGAATGGAACAATGAACGCGATGATGCTGGCGGTGCTTGCTGGGACTTCGGTCGCGGGCAATACCCCGGTTGAGCTTGAAGCGGCTTCGGGTCAGCTTCGCCATGTTGGACACTTGTACTTCAATGTCGCGACCGGCGAGCGGTTGATGACCCAGATTGATGGGGTCGATGCGCAGCGTGGTGTGAATGGCGGCGAGGGCGATGAGATTTGGGTGATCGGTGGCCCGGCGACCGGTTGCCCTGATGGTTCGTTTGTCAGTTACTTCTTTGGTCTTGATGGATTGACGGATAACTACGGCGCGCAGACCAGTCCGATGTTGCTCGATTGGGGTGACATCGCGAACAACACGGTTGTGGATTGTGTCCAGATCCACTGGATCACCGATCATGCGGACACCGATACGGATTCTGATAGCTTTCCTGATGGTGTCGAAGGATTCGGGGCGACCTGGACCTTCTGGGACGGGATGAACGGGCGGTCGCCTCAGCTTGAATCGATCGCGCTTCCGATTGTGGACTTTACTTTCTACGATCTTCCGGGTGAGTACCCGGTCGATACGGCGACGCTGGCGTTCTACACCGCGGATGTTGATCTCGGTGGATCGTTTGCAAGTTCGTTGACTTTCGAGATCGGTGATGATGATTCGGATCTCAACGGTGCGGCTCTGCACAACCCGCGCATGGATCTGAACGACGCGGACTCTGACAGTATCCCGGACATTGATCCTGATGGCGATGGGCTTGCGGACTGGGGTTGGTCGGTCGACTTCATCCAGCCCGGCACGGTTGACTTTGACAACGCGGACAGTGACTCGGATTCGCAAACCGGCGTTGATGGTGACATCGCGGCGTTCGCGACGGCGGGGGTTTCGTTTGGATTGCCTCAGCCTGGGATGGCAGAGTTTGATTCCATCGCCGAGACATGGTCTTGGGTTCCCGGTCCGGGCGCGCCGAGTGTCGAAGATGCGTTTGGGCTTGTCGACGGCGGTGTGTATGCGGGGCCATTCTTCTTTGGTGGGTTCAACTGTGAGCCTTACAATCCGATGGCGGCGTTCTCGATCGTGTTGTACGGTCCGCCGACTGCGGGTGATTGTGGCGATCTTGCGGGCAACCCCGACGGGTCTCCTGATGGTCAGTTGAACTTCTTGGATATTTCAGCGTTCTTGGCGTTGTATGCTCAGGGGGATCTGAGCGTTGATTATGCAGGGAATCCTGACGGGTCACCCGATGGCGTCTTGAACTTCATTGATGTGAGCGCGTACCTTGCGATCTTCGCGGCGGGATGTCCATAAAGATATCTCCATAGCCCACATCTGGATGGTGGGTCATCTTCCATGACAACGCGTGGATGATGACGAAACGATGCGGGGCACTCTGTTTGGGTGCCCCGTGTTCAATTGAAAGACCCCCTCGCTTGTGGTATCAGGCGAGGGGGTCGTGTGCGTTTATGATCTCAGTGCATTGGGATGGTTATGGGCAGCCCGCGGCGAAGTGTGAGAGGAACAGGGAGACATCAAGGAAGTTCCAGTTTCCATCGTTGTTGAGGTCAACGCGTGGGTCTTGTGCGGAGTATTCGCTGAGGAACATCGAGATGTCTAGGAAGTTGAGCATGCCGTCACCGTTGCAATCGACTGGGCACGAGATGCCTTGGGGGCAGTCGGGTACCGTGACGCAGACCTCGATCGAGCAGCATTCTTCAAGACTCTCGGTGTGCAAGGTCAGGAGGAAACAGACTTCCTGACCGGGTTGAGCTCCGCAGATGGTGACGGTGACGGTTTCGGTGCCGTAGCTGAGCATTGGTGGGAAGTCCCAACGGCTTGGGTCGATGTTCCCGGTGTCGATCGTGACTCCGGCGGGTGAGAGTGGAACGAAGAATGAGTAGTAGATGTCGTCACCTGTGAGGTTGTCGATATCGAAGGTGTAGGTGAAGCATCCTGTTCCATCGCTTGAGCATTCGACGATCTCGTCGTGGACCTGTGCACAGTCGCACTCAGGGATTTCGATGCATTGTTCAATGGCGCAGCATTCTTCGAAGTCTGCGGTGTTGAGACTGAGGATGAAGCAGAGTTCTTCTCCCGGGAGTCCGCCGTTGAAGGTGATGGAGACCTGTGTGGTGTCACCATCGAGGAGGACGGTTGGGAGTGCGATGAGTCCGGATGGGACGACATTTACGCCGGGGGTTTGCGAGAGGACGAGGAGGTAGGCGACATCTTGACCGGAGTTGTTGGTCAGGTCGAAGGTCATTGTGTAGTTCCCCGAAGGGTCGAGTTCACACAGGACGCTTTCTTTGGAGATGATCGCGCACGCGTCTTCGATGAGTCCTGGGCAGGAGACTTCTACTGATCCGAGACCGGATTTGTCTTGTTGCAAAATTTCCGCGTCCATATCGATCAAGATCGAGCTGGCGACATTCCCTCCTGATTGCGGCAATCCTTGGATGCCGTAGACATTTGGGCCTATGCCTGGAGTGCCGAGGATCATCGCATCACTGGTGACCCAGACGCGGTCGTCTGGGGCTGCGGCGTATGAGTAGTCACAGCCGCCTGCTGAATCGGCGCTGTTGCTTGCGCCGCCACCGATGGAGAAGGCGTTTGCGGATGGGATCCATACGGGGATGCCTTGTTGTTGTTCACATACATACTCGAGTGCGCGGGATTGGTGAGGTGCGGTGTTGAATCGGCCCGTTGTCAGATCGGTCTGCATGGTCCGCTCGGCGATCATCATCTGTCCTGCGGGTCCGAATGCGATATCGGAGACCGGGTTGGAATAGTCTGGTCCCAGCGAGGGGACGGAGATTTCGAGTTGTTCTGTGCCTGCGATGAAGTCGCCTGCTGCGTCGTAGGCGACGGACCAGACTTCGTTTGCTGCTGCGGATGCGGTTGTTGAATCCTCAACCCAGAGTGAGTAGTACACTCGGCCGTTGAAGGACTGGACCGCCCAAACGCGTTCGCCTAGGCGTGCGGCGCCTTCGCCGTCACCTACTTCGGGGGTGCAATCGCCGACGATCCCTGTTGCGTGATCCCATGTGCTTAGGCATGTGCCTGAAGCGTCGATGCGGTAGATGCGACCGTCTTCGAAGTTGGAGACATAGACCATTTGCTTGCCGACATCGAAGCACAGGTTTCCGAGACCTGGGTAGGACTCGGCGATTCCATTTGGAGAGGCGGCGATGACCGGGTCGCTGTTGTTGGGGAGTGTTGCAAAGACGGTCGGGACGCCGGTCACGGAGTCGATGATGTAGACCTGGCCGGGTTGTCCGCCGATGGAGCCGATGTTGTCAGAAAAGTAGACCGCGGTATGGGCGGCGTAGATATTCCCGCGATCGTCCAGGGCTACGCCGAAGACTTGGCCAATCTCGCTTCGGACCCATGATGGGTGCGAATAGATGTTGGTTGGCCAATCAACCCCGAGCGGGGCTGCAGTTTGTCCCGTGAGGTCGTAGACATTGAGGACACCTTCGGCGTCGTTTGATCTCCACTGGGTGGCGGCGGCGATCTGTCCGCCTCCGAAGAGTTGGTATTCGTCGGCGGTGAACTGCGGGCGCTCGCCGTCGCATTCTCCGGGTCCGACATCCGCGAGCGCGGTTGTGGTGATGGCGGCGATGGCTGCCGCGGCGATCCATTTGGTTCGATACATGGTGTACCCCTCTTGAGTTGTGGGGGTCATCGGAGACCCCCCGAGATGAATGCGGTGTGCTCGAACTCAGAATAAGTACGGCAGAATCGGACGAGACCCGATAACACTCGCACCAATCAATCTATCGGGAACCAAGTAAAGACACAAGGCAATTAGGATTTGATGTCGTGTATTTATTCGATCAAGAGTGGTTTGCGCATCTTGTGTTCGGGTTCAGCGTTGATTCAGCGGTCTTGAGGGGTTCTTTGTGAATGCAGCGGGATCGGGTGAATATCATCTACAAGGGACTGTGTGAAGGTCCATCTCGAATTGATGACGAATGGATCTGGTATTCAAACCGCTCGGTTGGATTGATCTGGGTTCCGGAGTATGGCTCAATGGCTGAACACAATGGCAAGGTGGTCGCGGGGTGGCGTGAGCGGGTGGACTTTCCTGAATGGGGATTGCGGCGTGTCCGTGCCAAACTTGACAGCGGGGCAAAGACGAGCGCGATTGATGTGGCGCAGTACGAGATGATCGATGACGAGCATGTACGCTTTGAGATCGTCTACCGGGATCGACCGGTGCGGATGACCAAGTGGGTCGAGGCGCGGTGCGAGCGGGTGACGAATATTAAACCCAGTAGTGGGGAGCCGAGCGAGCGGGTGATCTGCAAGACGACGATCCGGATCGGTGACGAGGAGTTTGAAGCGGAGATCGGGTTGGTGTGCCGGAAGGGGATGCTGTGCCGGATGCTGATTGGTCGGAGGGCGATGTCGGGTCGGTATCTGGTCGATTCGTCTCGCAAGTATGTGATAACCAAGAAAAAACAAACACCAGCCGCTAAGGATGAACTATGAAACTTGGAATTCTCTCTACCGCTCCGCGCTGCTACAGCACCCGTCGTCTCAAACAGGCTGCGGAGGAGCGGGGGCACACGGTTAAGGTGCTCAATACGCTCCGCTTTACGCTGGAGCTTGAGGAGGGTGAGCCTTCGCTGTACTTTCGATCCAAAGGGTTGAGTGAGTATGACGCGGTGCTGCCTCGGATCGGAGCGTCGATTTCGTACTTTGGTACGGCGGTGGTGCGTCAGTTTGAGCAGATGGATATCTACACGCCGAACACGGCCAACGGGATTACCAACTCGCGCGACAAGCTGCGGTCGATGCAGATTCTGAGTCGGCATGATATTGGGATTCCGCACACGACCTTTGTGCGTGATCGTGCGGATGTGCTTCCCGCGATTGAACGGCTCGGGGGTGCGCCGGTGGTCATCAAGATCCTTGAGGGGACGCAGGGTGTGGGTGTGATTCTTGCGGAGACGACGAAGGTCGCTGAGGGGATCATTGAGACGCTTCAGAACGCGAAGCAGAATGTGCTTGTGCAGCGGTTTATCAGCGAGAGCCGGGGGAAGGATATTCGTGCGTTTGTGATCGGGGATACGGTTGTTGCGGCGATGCGACGCGTGGCGCAGGGGGATGAGTTCAGGAGTAATGTGCATCGCGGCGGGAAAACCGAGCAGATTGAGTTGCCTCCTGAGTACATCGAGACGGCGGTTCGCGCGGCGCAGATCATGGGTTTGCGTGTCGCGGGTGTGGACATGCTGGAGGGGGATGATGGGCCTCAGGTGATGGAAGTGAACTCTTCGCCTGGTCTTGAGGGGATTGAGGGCGCGACGGGGCTGGACATCGCGGGTGCGGTGGTGGATTACATCGCGAGTCAGGTGAACTTCCCCGAGATTGATGTTCGGCAGCGGCTCACGGTTTCTAAGGGGGTCGGTGTCGCGGAGATCATGATTCCCGAAGGGTCGGATCTGATCGGGAAGACGCTCGACGAATCAGGGTTGCTCGAGCGGGACTTTACCGTGCTGAACCTCCATCAGGGGATTAAGGTGATTTCCAATCCCAAGACCACTCGTGTGCTTGAAGCGGACGACAAGCTGCTGTGTTATGGCAAGCTCGACGCGATGCGGGATTTGATTCCTGAGAAGAAACGCCGGAAGCGCAAGGCGAAAGCGAAGAAACTTGATCCGCAGTTGATTGTGGATTTGGAGACGAACTGATGGCGACGGTGAAGAAGGACGGGCCTTGGTTTGGATCAGGGGTTGAGCCTGGTACATCGGCATCACTTTCGATCGTGGTCTCTGAGGGGTACTCGGGCGCGAATGTGGTGACGCCGGTGTATGTCTGGAGGGGGCTTAAGGATGGTCCGACGGTCGCGATCACGGCGGCGGTGCATGGCGATGAGATTAATGGGACTGGCGCGATTCGGAACATTATTCGGCAGAAGCCGTTTGAGGTTGTTGCGGGGACGCTGATCTTGGTGCCTGTGGTGAATCTGCTGGGGTTTGAGCGGCACTCGCGGTATCTGCCCGATCGTCGGGATCTGAACCGGAGCTTTCCGGGATCGAGTTCGGGGAGTTTGGCGAGCCGGATGGCCAAGTCGTTCTTTGATCAGGTGATCCGTCGATCGGATTACTGTATTGATCTGCATACCGCTGCGATTCGCCGGACGAACTTCCCCAATGTGCGTGCGGATCTCAAGGATGAACGGGTCGCGGAGTTTGCGCGTGCGTTTGGTGCGGATCTGCTTGTGGACGGGAAAGGTCCGAAGGGGTCGTTGCGGATGAGTGCGTGCAAGATTGGGTGTCCGACGATTCTGCTGGAGGCGGGGGAGCCTTGGAAGGTTGAGCCTGGGGTGGTGGAGTACGCGGAACGCGGGATCCGGAACTGTCTTCGGCATCTTGGGATGGTCGAGGGGAAACCGGTTGAGCCCGCTTCACGGATCGAGATCAAGACAACCAAGTGGGTCCGCGCGATGCAGGGTGGATTCCTTGAGTTCCATATTTCTCCCGGCGATGTGGTGCATAAGGATCAGCCGCTGGCGACGAATACGGATTTGATTGGTGATGAGCAGAACATTATCTTTGCTCCAAAGAGCGGGATTGTGTTGGGGATGACGACGCTGCCATCGGTCGCGCCGGGTGATCCAATCTGCCATCTTGCATATCCGACCAAGGCGGCGATCAAGTCGTATGAGCGTGCGGTAGGCAAGCTGGGCAAGAGTTCATTGCATGAACGCGTGCGTGATGATCTCTCGCGGAGCATGAAGGTGGTTGAGACCGACGCGGAGCAGGAGTGACGAACTCAGGATTCTGACCGCGCGAATGCGTTGGGGCGCGTGGTGATTAGGGGTGGTTCTTCGGAGTTTGCTTTCAACTTTGACTTGAATGACTTGTGCTGATCCTGATCGAAGTCGGCTTTCCAGTACGGGCTGATGTAGGGGGTTGCACCGGTGAGGTCCCAAGTGGATTTCGCCCATGCATCGAAGACGCGGATCACGCTGGATTCACCGGCGGCAAAGAATCCGGGACGCGTTGCTGGGAAGTTGATCGATGCGATGGTGTTGAGCACGAAGCGTGCGTGCTCGTCCGGGGTGTGGGTCGGGGAGCGGGTGATCCAGTGGGGGGTGAGTTGCGAGAACTGGGTGAAGAGTTTGCGATCATCCTGCGTGCTGGTTTCGAGGATCGCGTGGACCGGTGCGGTGGTGGGGAGGTCTTGGAGAGCCGCGAGTGCGGCGGGGGTTGAGCATTGGTCCGCGAGGAAGATGTACCACGGCGCGGTGGTGTCGTTGAGTTTCTTTTCGCTCGGGATGGTGAGGTGGATGAGGTCGCCTATTTGTGTCTCAGATGCCCATTTTGCGCCGGGGCCGGTGGGGTTGGGATGTGTTGCGAAATCGATGTCGATTTCTTGTTGGTCTGGTCGGTGGTTTCGGAGGGTGTAGGTTCGAGTTTTGTAGTGCTGTCGCCAGTGATCGGTGATTGCGATTGGGTTGGAGTTTGAGTCGTTCTTTGGGAGGAGGAGTTTGAGGTGGCCTCCGCATCTGTGGGATGGGATTTGCGCGATGTCGTTCCCGCTGAAAGTGATCCTGCGAAGGCTTGAGGTGATTTGCGATGTTGCAATCACGGTCGCTGAAATGGGGAGTTTGGGCTTTGGGATCATGCTCATCTCAGTTTGAAGCTTGCTTTGGGTTCAGGAAGCTCATCATTCATACAAGGGTGAGGGGAAGGGTGAGGGGCGAAATTGTAAAAGTATACTCAGTTGAAAGCGGGGCCAGTTCGCTGGAGTTGTTGAAATGAGCAAGGGCCGTCAATATCTGCCCAATCGATGTTTTTTACTATTCTTGGGTATTCAAAATATGGTAAACTGGGGACAAACCGCCGTTTGGTGGTTTGTGTATCAACCCTATTCCATTCAGGAGACATCATGATGTCGCATTCAAACAACCGTCGGATCTCGCGGGCCATGATCATTCTCTCCGCCTTTGTTGCTCTGCCCGCGTCTGCACAAACGATCAATGAAGTGGTGAAAATTGTCGCATCCGATGCAGCGACATACGACACTTTCGGTTCCTCCGTCGCGATTTCAGGTACAACGGCCATCGTCGGGGTCGATGGTGATGACGACGGGGGGTTTAATTCCGGCTCGGCCATTCTGTTTGATACAGAAACCGGTCTCCAACTCTTCAAGTTCATCGCGTCGGATGCGGCGGTGTCTGGATACTTCGGCGAGGCCGTCGCTATCTCCGGCACCATCGCCATCATCGGGGCTTATGGCAATGAGGCAGCGTATCTTTTTGACACGATTACAGGCCAAGAGATCTACAAACTCACTGCGGCTGATGGTGAGGAGGATGACCGGTTCGGATTTTCCGTAGCCATCTCGGGCACCGCCGCTCTTGTGGGGGCACACTGGGATGATGACTGGGACCGCAACTCTGGATCGGCGTACATCTTCGACACGACGACTGGTCAGCAGCTCTTCAAGCTCACCGCGTCTGATGGCGGAAGGGATGAGCGGTTCGGCTATTCTGTGGCCATCTCGGACACCACCGCTCTTGTTGGGGCAGGCTCCAACGATGCGGGCATAGCCTCCGGCTCTGCCTACATCTTCGACACGACCACGGGCCAGGAGTTGTTCAAGCTCACTGCGTCCGATGCAGCGCAGTTTGATTTTTTCGGTGATGCCGTCGCTATCTCCGGCACCACCGCCATCGTTGGGGCAAGGGGCTCCGGCTCTGCCTACATCTTCAACACGACCACCGGCCAAGAACTCTTCAAGCTCACTGCGGCTGATGGTGAGGAGGGTGACCGGTTCGGCTTTTCCGTGGCCATCTCGGGCACCACCGCTCTTGTGGGGGCAGACTATGACGACGACGCAGCGGGCTCTGTCTACGCCTTCGACACGACGACTGGTCAGCAACTCTACAAGCTCGTCGCGTCTGATGGCGCAATGGATGATGTGTTCGGCAATGCCGTGGCCATCTCGGGCACCACCGCTCTTGTAGGGGCACGCTATGACGACGATGCGGGCGACGCCTCCGGTTCTGCCTATTTCTTCAATCTCACCGGGACTGAATCCTGTCGCGCGGATTTGACTGGCGAGGGCGATCTGAACTTCCTTGATGTATCTGCGTACTTGGCGGCGTTCGGAGCTGGGGATCTGGCAGCGGACTTTACGGGTGAAGGTGACTTCAACTTCCTGGATGTTTCGGGATTCCTGGCGGCGTTCGCGGCGGGGTGCCCTTGAGCGGATGGAGACTGGGTTCGTCTACCACTGCTCGTCGGAATGGGCCGAAGCATTATCATGGATATTCGCCATTGTCATCATTGACCGGCCATTGTTAGAGCGTGATGACTCGGGCTTGGTTTCTGTGTACCGTTCCAAAGAATGTTTGGGGCTTGTACACCTGGCGAACTGCTTTGAAGCCTTTGGATTATCCCAAGTCTACGTTCATTTTCGTAGATGAAATCACCACATATTGTGATACACTGGACTCTCTCGTGATCTGTTATTCAACTTGTGGAGTCCACATGAAAATGTTCATTCCAGCGGTGCTGGCCTTGCTGATTGTTTCAATGCCCGCATCGGCGCAGCTCTGCTTTCAAGAGACTGAGATTATAAGTTCGCTCTTTGAACCCAAAGAAGTCGTGTTTGCGGATGTGGATCAGGATGGTGATGTGGACATCATCTCAACTTCAAGCCCGATCTCATCGAAGCAGCCTGATCCCGCATTGCTCAAACTCGCATGGTACGAGAATGATGGAGGGGGCGTGCCGACCTTTACCGAGCATGTCTTTGGGAATCCTGCAAGCTTTCTCAATGGTTTGCGTGTCGTAGATTTCAATGGTGATGGTTTACCAGACATATTCGCTCAAACTGCCTTCGGCGGTCCAGATATGTGGTATCAGAACACGGGTGGTCTGAATCCAACATTCGTCCAACGCGAAACAGGCTTTGTTGGAAGTCAGCAAGTCACTTTAGCGGATATCGACGGCGACGGCGATACAGATATCCTCCGCGATGGTATGTTTTGGCAGCGATACACCGGGGTTGGCAGCACACATTTTGAGTTTGTCTCTTACACAAACACATTCAATGGTGTCATCCAGTATGTTCTTGATGTTGATAACGACGGCGATCTTGATATCACGACCACTTCTGGAAACTGGTATCAGAATGATGGGGGTATCACGCCTCAGTTTACCGAACGAATGATCAATGAAATTGTTTCACTTGCGAATGTCATCCCGGTTGATCTGAATGGTGATTCAGCAGTTGACTTTGTTTCTCAGTACTTTGCTGGTCTCTGGTTCCGGAACAGCGGAGGCGCAAATCCAACCTTTGGAGAGTTTCTCGCTTTCGATCCGCCGATTGCGTTTATCACAAATGCGGTTGATTTGGACCTTGACGGGGATATCGATATCCTCAATGCTGATGGATTCTGGTACGAGAATAACGGGGCGATCGATCCGGTATTCACGGAACACAGCGTCCACCCGTCTGCTTCAGGGCCGTTCACCGTTCGAGACCTTGACGGCGATGGTGATTTGGATCTTGTCAAACATGGCGAGTCGGTCTGGTACCGGAATGATACGATTTTCTTTGGTTTGCCGCCCACCTTTGTTGAGCAGACCTTTGTTGGGCTGAGTCCGATTTCGACCCCGAATATGTTCGACGATCGTCTGATTGACATCAACGGGGACGGGGATCTGGATTCATTTCTCAACCGTGAGTTAGATGGGCTCTTCACATGGTTCGACAACTCAACGATGGTCAGTTCGCAAACCAATGTTCGGTACGGCGACTTCCAAGCCGCGATTGATGACTCCTCCGATGGCGCTATTTTGACCGGTGATCCTGGGATCTTCGAATGTGCGGAAAGTATCGTTGGTTCTTTTGACGGGTCTTCATACACGGTGAAGAGCACTGGGGATATGTATCTGGGCCAGTTTACCGATTTGGGTATTGGTTCATTTGAAGCCGCGGAAGGCTTTGATCTTTATTTCCCCGACCTGGTGATTTCAAATAACGACGGTGAAAAGATCAGAAAGTATCTCACTGGAGAAACGATCAGGCTGAATTTTATTAATTCATCTCCAGCATCGTCCATTGGCATGATTGGCAATGTCGTAATCGCTCCGGAGGCATCCTACTTCCCATATATCTCGTCCCCGACAACCGGCGTGAAGCAGATCCAATCTGGTGATCTGGATAACGACGGCGATATTGACACCGTCGTGCTTCGTGATGACGGAACCATCGCTTGGTATGCCCAGCAATCGCAAACACCGCATGCTCCATGGGACGGCGTACAACAATCGATTCCTTCCGGTGTCTCAGAGTCGTTCGAGGTCGGGGATTTCAACAACGATGGGCTTCTGGACATCGTCGGTCACGATGAAGGCGAACTGTTCCTGTTTTTGAACAACGGCTTTCGCAATGGAGCCCTTGAACCCTTCACGCTCCAAACCATTATCGCGGGTGACTTCTCTGGGGGAGATATTGTGGTGGGGGATATGGATAACGACGGCGACCTGGACATGATCCACGGGGGTCTGGTAGGCAGCGGGTATTCGGCTCGGCTCTATACAAACAATGGCGCAAACCCACCCGCGTTTAGTGCTTCAACAATCTATTCGTCCAGCTTACCAATCCACCATGTGAATCTCGTCGATCTCGAAGGCGATGGCAATCTCGATGTACTGATCGCTGTTGGGCCACCAATTCAAGATGTTTGCGGCATTGTTGTACTCGCGAACCAAGGAACAGGTCCAGCCACATTTTCCAGTAGTGAGCAGGGGTTCTTTCCGCAAGGCGCACCGCGAAAGGTGTACGGCGGCGACTTTGATGGCGATGGCGATTCGGATATCCTCGCGATTCTCAGCGGAACAACTGAACGGCTTATGTTGCTCGAAAATCAGCACCCCTCACCCCAGTTCCGACGCAGAGTGATCGACCAAGAAATGGACTACGGCAATGACCTTGCGGTTGGCGACTTTGACTCCGATGGAGATCTCGACTTCATTTCTGGGGCATTGAAGTTGTACGACAATACAGGAAGCTCTCCTGCATTATTCCGTAAAGACGATCAGTATGCCGACGAAGATACTGGGGCGATTCATCCGATTGATTATCAACAAAACGGTGCCCTCGATATCGTGCGTTCTGGGATGCAATGGTCGAGGAATCTCGACTTTACATCGTTGTTGACCTATGGGTCGTTTGATATTTCGGGAGATTTAGATATGTTCCGAAGCAACTTATACTTGCCTGATACCAGTATGGGGTCGACCTTCTTTAATGTGAGCGGAGTGATGAACATCCATCAGCGCGCCACAGTCTTCGCTTCAGTAAACACTTTTGAGATATCAAACCTCGTCAATACGGGTTCTCTTACTTTCACGAACTTTACGCAAGAGGGCGGCGGTGTCATGGAAATCATCGGCAACTACGCCCAGTACGATGTCACACCATCGGGCGAGACTACGGGCACACTCAGATTGAACTTGCATCCCAACGGGGCTCCACAGTTCACGGTTCAGGGGGCCGCGGCACTCGCCGGATCGTTGATTGTCAATGAGTTCAATAGTTCCAGTCCCCCAATTTCAGGCGAGGATCCGCTCGGTATCGCTGTTCAAGCATCGAGCTTTGTTCCCGGCCGGGATCGATTTGATGTGTACTCCGGGCCAATTCTCTCGCTCGAGTACTCAGACGGCTCAATCGCGCAGGGTACTGTCATTCCAATGTACAACCAAACCGAGGGGCCTACTTCAACTGTCACCCTCGTGCCTATCACGCTCGAAGAGTTGTTGTTTACGCAGAACCCATTCTCATCCGAAGGCATCCCCAACGACGCGGTGCTCTTCGATGTTACCGGCGCGATCGATGGCTCACCCGACGGCAATGTGGATCTGATCGTTGCGATCCCTGAAATCCCGGGCGTATCACCGAACGGTGCGGTCGCGGTCTTCCAGGGTTCGCTCACTGCAAACGGCTTCCAGATGGTCTCGGCGAGTTTGTATACCGGAGCGATTGTGGATTCGCCGGGGAGTGTCGAGGTTGGGTATTTCGACAACGACTCGATCCCGGACATCGCGTTTGCAAACCAAGGTACCAACGGGAATAACAACGATGTTCATTTCTTGCACATGAATTCTTCAAATCCATCACCGCTGAGTATCGCGCCGCTTCCCGCGTTCAATATCGCGTCGGGGTTTACAGTAAGCGATCTAGCAAGCGATGACTTCATCACTTTTGGTGATGGCATGGATGATCTTTTGCTTGGTATCCAGAGCAACGGCACAGGTGGGGGCGTGGTCCAGACCATCGCGTTTGGGGGGGGCTGGGAGAGTTGCGAGGTTGATGTTGATGATGTTGATACGGTAGCATCGGGTTACAACTCGGTTGCGGCTCGTGGTATTGCACTAGCGAATGTGGTGGTGACAAGCCCCGATTCCAATACCGTGACCTACTTCGTGAATATCGGCGATTTTGAGAACATGGTTCCAGTTGTGATTCCAACCGGGACGCACCCAACCGAGGTGCTCGCTGAGGACCTCGATGGTGATGGTGAGCCTGAAATCGTCGTGATTTGCCGGGGTAACTCCGGAAGCCATGGCGTGGTGACAGTATCGCGAAACATCGGCGGCAATGTGTTTGCCCCACCTGTTAACCTGCCACTGGGGAACAATGCGATGATCAATCCAAAGCCCGTTTCACTCGCTCTGTCGGATGTGGACGACGATGGCGATCGTGACATGGTTCTGGTGAGTGTGAACGATTCGGGTGATCAGACGGTCCGGGTGATCCGCAATACAACGGTGCCAGGAAATGGATTGAGCTTTGCAGCGGTGATTGATGCACCGAATCAACCAGCGGGATTGCCGTTGATCGTCCGGTCGGCGGATCTCGATGGCGACAGTCCGACGGTGGCTGATGACATCGTGGTGCTCGTGGATCCGGCGTCAAGCTTTACTCGCGATGGTGTACTCCATCGCGTTGGTGATGATGGCGGGCTGAACTCGATCGATCTGAGCGGGGATTTCTGTGCAGCGGACCTGACACGGGACGGCTCGCTCAACTTCTTGGATGTCAGCGCCTTCCTCGCAGCGTTCAGTTCTCAGAATGCCACCGCGGACTTCAACGCGGATGGCTCGTTTAACTTCATCGATGTCTCCGCATTCCTTGCCCAGTTCATGAACAACTGCGGTTCGTAGTTGCGTCCAATGGACCATCAAAGGATGGGATCGGATTCACGGTGACGCCATCGCGTCGAGGATTGCTTGCACCCTCGCGCGAGCATTGCTCCGCTTGGGCTCGTCAAACTTGTCCGTGGCATCCATTGCTTGCTGCGCGTAGTCTTTGCACCGATCCGCATCGCCGATTAGCCGGTACGCTTCGGCTTTGCGAGCGAACGCGTCCCACCGGTCGAGGGGTAGGACCGTGTCGGCGCGTTCGAGGTACTTGACCGCGGTTTTGCCATCTGGGATGGACAGCGCGATGGTCCCGATGTTCCTGTATGCGATCGATAAATTGCGGAGTTGATCACTCGCCAGTTCGCTTTCTTTGGAGTGCAGCACATACAGATCCGCCGCTCGTTGATAGGAATCCATTGCTGTTCTGATTAATGCTGCATCCTCGGACTCATTTCCGAGTGTCTCGATTGCTTTGGCGTGCTGGAGTTCAACCTCAGCAGCGTCGAGATTAAACTTGTCATACGAACCCATTGGGTCCTGGTCGAGGATGTCGCGATAGAAGTTCGAACACCGATCGAATGATTCAACCGATTTCCGGAGCAGTGCCATCCCCTCGGCTTGTGTGGCGGGATCGCGGAGTCTTTGTAGAGCTTCGTCGTACTGCACACGCGCTTCGTCGAAATGGATGGCGAAGAGGCGACGCTGACGGAGGCGGTTGAGCGGGTCGCGATCGACAAAGTCCTCCGCAGCAAGGATCAGCAGTCGGGTTTGCTCTTGTGCTTGTTCCAGATTCCCGCTCCGCCGCAGTGCTGTTGCGAGGGATTTGCGTTGGTCGAGCACCAGCTCGTATGCAAGCCCGTCTTCCGGGTCTGCCTCGCGGAGGTGCTCAGCGTGCGCGAGCGATTGGCGATAGATCTCTACGGCTCGTTCTGGGTCGTTCTTGTCGTACGCGTTGACGCGACCCAGCCAATGCAGGTCATGGATGAGCCCCCTGCGGAGAACCGAATCGGTTGGGAACAGGTTCACCCCTCGGCGTCGCAGCTCGATCCCGGATTCATACCCTGCGATCGCACCGTCAAGATCGCCAAGCTCACGCAGTGCTCTTGCTCGCGCTCGGTTAGCATCCGCGGCGACATCGAGCGATTTGACATCGCCGAGTTGTGATTCGTCCAGTTGTGCGTATTGATCAATCACGCGCTGTGCCAACTCAGCTGATTCACTCAGGTGTTGATCGGCCATCGCGAGCTCCGCTTGTGCGAGCAGGCTTCGGGCGAGCACTCGGGATTGGAGCGACGCAAGTCCCTCCTCTACGGGAACCGTTCGGGAGATTTCCTCCGCTCGAGCGGCGAGGTCTTTGAGCCTTTTGACATCGACATTCCCGATCTGCGACATTACGAGTCCGATGAGTGCCTGCGCTTCTCCCAGCGCGACTCGCGGATCAGTCGGATTCTCCTGAGCCAGTTCTGCGAACAGTTTGCGTGCTCTGGTGAATGCATCGACCACTTCTTCGTAGTGGTCATTCTGGATGCCATGGATCTGACCAACGGTGAGGTATCCTTCTGCGAGTTCGTGCTTGATCCATGCTTGTGATCCCATCACGCTCGACAGCCGATCCAGGACGGCGATTGTTGCGTTTGCCAGCCGTGCGCGTGCGGTGGTCGCGCCTTCGATTCGGCGGATTTGTTCTTCGTAATCCGAATAGACCCGGACGAGTGATTGGATCTGTTCGAGTTGTTGTTCGGTGACCCGGAGTGCTTCTTGAGTCTCGACGAGTGCGGCGTCGCGTTCGATCAGCGCGTTCTGGGCCTTTACTCGTTGTGTGTTCGCAATTACGGAGTACCGCATGCTCACCGCGGTTGCCCCAACCAATGTCGCCGCGATGATGCCGACACCTGCAAAGACGGCCTTGTTGCGTTTGATTAGCTTCCCGATCACATAGCGTGTGCTTGGGGGCCTCGCATTGATGGGCTCGTTGTTGAGGTAGTGACCCAGTTCCTCAGCGAGCGCTGTCGGGGTTGCGTAGCGACGGTCGCGGTCTTTCTCCAAGCATTTCATCACGATCCAGTCAAGCTCGCCGACAAGCGTCTTGGAGAGTTCGGAGTCGGTCATCCGTCGGCTAGTGGCGGCGGACTTTGCCGAGTCTCGTGTTTGCATCGTGCTCAACGCTGATCCGAGTCGTGTGCTCGGTTTGGGGGGGACGAACTCACGGATCATCCGCTGCATCTCGCGGTACATTTTGCTCCGCAGCTCGCTCGGCTCGACCGGGAGCATCCCGGTCAGCAGCTCATAGAGCACCACACCAAGCGAGTACACATCGGTTCGTGTATCAATGTCCAGCCCCGACATCTCCGCTTGCTCCGGGCTCATGTATTCTGGTGTCCCGATCATCTGTCCCTGCGTGGTATAGATCGTTTTCTCAGTGAGCTGTTGGTTGAGTGCTTTGGCGATACCGAAATCGATCACCGTTGGGTGCGGATGCCCCTCGCTGTTGTACCCGACCAAGATATTGCTGGGTTTGAGATCGCGGTGGATTACGGATTTGGAGTGCGCGTGCTGGATCGCTTGGCACACAGGGATCAGCAGCTTAACACGATCCGCCAACGGGAGTTTATTGCGATCACAGAACGCGGTGATGGGTTCGCCTTTGACCAGTTCCATGACAAAGTACGGCAAACCGAGATCGGTGATCCCGCCATCGAGGACTTTGGCGATGCTTGGATGCGACATCAGCGCGAGTGCCTGACGCTCGGCTTCAAAGCGGGCTACGACCGCGTTGGAGTCCATACCCGGCTTGATCACTTTGAGCGCGACGCGCCGTTTGATTGGGGATTCTTGTTTTGCCTCGTACACCACCCCGAATCCGCCCTCGCCCAACTTAGCGAGGATTTTGAATGGGCCGATTTGCTTAGGATCCGCAAAGGCACCAAACCCGGATGAATGTGATGTGTCTTCGATCGTAGGGCGTTCTCTTTCGTCACCGCCAAGTTCAAAATCTTCGGTTTCACGGTTGTCCATTCGGCGAGTGTACCACAAGCGAGTCCCACATATTCGCAGGGTACACCGTCAGATTCATTTCTGATACAATATAGATTGGAATCAGTCCAAACTCTGTCCAGCCGTGCGCCCCCCTTGAGCCAGCAGAGCTGGGCCGGTGTTTTTTTACTCCTCCTCGAATGTGAAGGTACCACCACCTGATCAACCTCTGCGGGTGACTGTACCTCGGGGAGCAGTCTGCACTTCGTGGATGGGTCTCACAAGAGCCGTAGCAGAGGCGCACTGCCACAAAGTTCGGGATGAGGATTTCGAGAATGCGGCGACCGAACCGGCACTCCCGCTCGGTCAGCGAGCAAGCACTCAAAGCGGCGCAAAGAGCGACGGAATTGTGTCGTAAACGCATCGCAGCAGCAAGCGGCGATGAGCCGCAAAGAGCGTGGATATGAGGCGTAACTGAAACAGGGACCAGCACTTATGCCGATCCCTGCTGGTCGTTGCCATGTATTGCCACATGTATTGTCAAATAGGCGAATGGGCTGACCCGGACTTGAACCGGGGACACCGGCATTTTCAATGCCGTGCTCTACCAACTGAGCTACCAGCCCGACGCATCCGTTTCTGGACGCCGAGAAGCAAGAATAGACACAAACTTGCCCGCGTCAACCGCATCGGGTGAATGTTCGTGCAAGTGAAGTCTGTCAGCTTGATGTGTGGATCGGCGGTACGATCGTACGGGCCTGCTCAGGAGATCGTGGATTACCGGTCCAGCGGAGCATATCGGGTCGCTTCATGACTGCACAAACGCTCAGGAACGGATACCATACTCGCATGACCCAAACCGCTGCATCAACAGATTCCGCATCCGCATCGTCCAGTTCCGGCTCAAACATTGAGCCGTTGCTTGAGGTCAGGGACCTCAAGATGCACTTCCCGATCCGCTCCGGGCTCCTGCAACGCGTTACCGACCACTTCAAAGCGGTCGATGGGGTCTCATTCTCCATCGGAAAGGGCGAAACCCTCGGCCTCGTGGGGGAATCCGGGTGTGGCAAAACGACCGTCGGACGCACGCTCCTCCGCCTGCTCCCAGCGACCTCGGGAACCGTGACCTTCGAGGGTCACAACATGTTCAAAGCCCATGGCGCCGAACTCCAAAAACTCCGCGGCGACATGCAGATCGTCTTCCAAGACCCCGCTGGTTCGCTCAACCCCCGCATGCGCATCGCGTCGATCGTGGGTGAGCCCCTCATCATCCACGGCATGGTCACCGACAAAGCGGAACTCCGCGAGCGGGTCGAGTCCCTGCTTGAGCGGTGCGGGATGCCCAGAGCCGCTGCGGACCGGTACCCGCACGAGTTCTCCGGCGGTCAGCGTCAACGCATCGGGATCGCTCGGGCGCTGGCGCTCGAACCCAAGTTCATTGTCTGTGATGAGCCGACTTCTGCGCTCGATGTGTCGATCCAGGCGCAGGTCATCAACCTGCTGATGGACCTCCAAGAAGAGTTCGGCTTGTCTTACCTGTTCATCTCCCACGACATGGCGGTCATCCAGCATGTCTGCAAGCGCATCGCGGTGATGTACAAAGGCAAGATTGTCGAAGAAGGAACCCGCGACGACATCATCCGCAACCCACAACACAAATACACCCAGTCACTCCTTTCAGCGGTCCCCGAACCCAACCCTCGACGAACCAAACAGCGTGTAATCTTTGACGGCGGTGCGATGTAGGCGATGCAAATCCCGAAGCGCTCCATCCGAAGGGCGCCTCGCCCAGATGATCCACGGATCCGATTCTTGATCGAGTTGTCACGCGCGCTGGGTACCTATGGCACAGCAGCGCACCGGCTCGAAGAAGCCATCTCCGTCTGCGCGATCGAACTGGGATTGCAGTGCCATGTCTTCTCGACCCCGACCTCGGTGTTCTTGTCGGTGGAGCATGAAGGTTCGTTTTCGACCTATTTATCGCGGATCAATCCGGGTGAAGTGAATCTCGGGAAGCTGCGGCAGTTTGATGAGCTCTTCAATGCGGTCATCGCGGGACGACTCGCTCCGATGGCGGCGGTCCGCAAGATCAAACAGATTGTCCATGAACCTGATACCGTTCCGGGTTGGGTTGATGTGCTCTGCATTATGGTCATCGCGGCGTCCGCATCGGTGTTCCTTGGTGGTGGTGTCAAAGAACTCATCTCCGCAAGCATCATCGGTGGTGTGATCGGTGTGCTGGGTCATGTCGCGGGCAAGACTCGCGAGCACGCGAGACTCATCGAGTTCCTCGCTGGATTGATCTCTGCGTTGATCGCATGGTCGATGGGCATGGTGCTGGGGCCGTACGCGCCGGGGCTTGCGATGATTGCGGGGATCATCGTTTTCATGCCCGGCATGACGCTGACGATGTCGATGACCGAGCTGGCGACCAGGCATGTCGTGTCCGGTTCAGCGCGGTTGGTCGGTGCGCTGATGATTTTGTTGTTGATCGGGTTCGGTGCCGCGATCGGGAACCAAGCGGCGCATGTGCTCTTTGAGTTGCCGTATTCGGTTGAGCCGCAGCAACTGGGGACGGCGTGGAAGGTGCTTGCTGCGTTCGTGTCGTCGTTGTTGTTTGTGATCTTGTTCCGCGCGCGATGGTCTGATGCGTGGGGGATGATCCTCGCGGTGTTGGTGTCGTATTCCAGTTCAAGGTTCGGTGTGACGGAGTTCGGGTTGCAGTTCGGGGTGTGCTTTGCTGCGTGCTGCGTTGGGATTCTCGGGAACCTGTACGCGCGTGTCATGGACCGTCCCGCCGCGACGATCCTGCTTCCGGGACTGCTCATGCTTGTTCCCGGCTCGATGGGATTCAAAAGTCTGCAGATGTTCATGGACCAGAACACCATCAGCGGCATGCAATCCGCAGTCACCGTCATGGTCATCGGTGCGGGACTGGTTGTTGGATTGCTGCTCGCCAATGTCCTGATGCCGCCACGCAAGATTCTCTAGTTGTTCAGGATTTGGGATTCAGTGACAGGTGCTGCGCCAGCAGATCCGAGTACGACACACGCAACGGTTCGCCCAGCGCGGGGAGGAAGGTTGTTCGGATCTCGTCCGCTCGACCGGGCGCGAGTTCTTCGTCTTCAGGGGTGTTGGTAAGGATCTCGAACTCAAAGTGCCAACCGAGGTCGGTGACATCATCGATATGGATGCGCGTCGTGTTGAGCAGGTACAACTCGCGGACCTTGGTGACCGTCAACCAGACCGGGAGCGCGGCTTGCCCAAACCGCTGGACGACCTCGTCGTGGGTGTAGATGGAGTAGTCGGAGACCTTGGGGGTGACCTCGTTGGGGCGGTCGTAGAAGATGTATTCGATGGGTTCGGGTGATCCGATCCCCCGCTCGATCGCGATCGCTTCGCGCTTCTTGAGACGACCGCGCGCGACATTGTAATAGGTGTCGGTCTGTCGGATCTTCCCGATCCGGGTCGCGCCGATCTTCTTGCAGATGAGGCGAGCAAGGTTCGGGTCGCGGAGTTCGGCTTTCCATTCAAGGTTCTTCATGGGAGGAGTATCGGCGTTCGAAGCGTTCAATCGTTGATCGAATCCAGTGTTTGGACAAGTTTCGCTTCATCCCAGACCTCGATCCCAAGCGTCTCCGCTTTGGCAAGTTTGCTCCCCGCCTTCTCACCCGCGATGAGGATGTCGGTGGATTTGGAGACCGATCCGGTGACTTTCGCGCCGAGGGTTTCGAGCTGCTCGCTGAGTTCCGTGCGGCCAAAGCGTTCGAGGGTGCCTGTGATGACGATGGTCTTCCCGGCGAATGGCGAATCGATGATGGACTCCGCGTCTTGGTAGTCTTTGCTGGTGAGGTCGACGCCGCACGCTGCTAAACGAGCGAATGCATCGCTCGCGGCTTCGGATCGGAGGTACTCGTAAATCGTCGGCGCTGTGTCCGCACCGAGTCCGGTTTCGTAGGTGGTTTCGAGTTTGTCCTTTGAGCCGAGGAGTTCTTCGCGTTTGGCTTGGCTCATCGTGTTGACGGCGGTGGGCATCAACTCCCACAACTCGGCTGCACGGAGCGATTCGATGTCCGCGAAGCGACGCGCGAGCTGCTTTGCGGTGGTTGTCCCGATGTGGCGGATCCCCATCCCCGCGAGCACGCGTGCGAGGCCCTGAGATTTCGCCGCTTCAATCCCCGCGATCAGGTTCTCGACCTTCTTCTCGCCCATCCGATCAAGCTCGATGAGTTGTTCACGGTATTCGTGCAGGTTGAAAATGTCCGCGAAGTGGTTGAGCGGGATCTCGCTGGTGCGGATCAGGTCGATCGTGGATTCACCCAGCCCCTCGATGTCCATCTGCTTGCGACCCGCGAACCACACCAGCTTCTCGCGGATCTGCGCGGGACATTCCGGGTTCATGCATCGGCGAGTGGTTTCGAGCGTTGGGTTTTCGTGGGCTTCGAGCGGTTCGATTTCAAGGGGGGCATCGCACGCTGGACAGTGCGCTGGTGGGAGCACCGGCTCCGCGTTCTTGGGGCGCTCATTGAGGATCACCCCAACCACCTGCGGGATGATCTCCCCGGCTTTCTCGACTTCGACCAGATCACCCACATTGAGGTCTCGCGTGCGGATCATGCCATAGTTGTGGAGGGTCGCGTGGGAGACGGTTGTCCCCGCGAGGTTGACGGGGTCAAGCGTCGCGCGTGGGGTGATCTTCCCGGTTTTGCCGACTTGGTGCTCAACACTCAGTAGCCGGGTTGTCTTGCGCTCCGCAGGGAACTTGTAGGCGATGCACCAGCGTGGGGATTTGCTTGTGAACCCGAGCTGGGATTGCTGCGCGAATGAATCCACACGGATGACGACACCATCGGTTGCGTACTGCAGGTCGTGACGGATGCGGTCGATGCGGTGGATCGCTTCGGTGATCGCGTCCGCGTTGTGTTCGATGGTGCGATGCTCCCCGATATCGAATCCGAAGTGCTTGATCTTTGCTGAGAACTCCGCGTGTCCTGATGCGAACGCTGGATCGCTGATCTCTCCTGATCCGTGCGCGAGGAATCCGAGCTTGCGAGCCGCGGCGACTTTCGGATCAAGGTTCTTGATCGTCCCGGCGCACGCATTGCGAGGGTTCATGAACGGGTCATCGCCCGCTTCTTCGCGCTCGGTGTTGATGCGGATGAACTCTTGGAGCGGGATGTAGACTTCGCCTCGGACTTCGAGGACTGCGGGGACATCATCGCCTTGGAGATTGAGCGGGACGGATTTGATGGTTCGGACCGCGTGGGAGACATCATCGCCTTCGGTGCCGTCACCTCGGGTGAGTGCTCGGATGAATGAGCCGTGTTCGTAGCGGATGGAGAGGGCGACGCCGTCGATTTTAGGTTCGCAAGTGAATGCTGGTGGGTAGAGAGGTTGGAGTTTGTATTTGGGTAATGGCCCAGGATCTGGTAGTGATCCAAATAAATTTTCAGCATCCTCCCGATTTTTATAACCATAGCTTTGTGGGTCGTTTGCCAAATCAGCTTTTACATCGTGACTCGATGATTTGTCGTCAATATGCCATAGCCGTCGGTCGATCCGCTCGACCCACTGGCGGACTTCTTGCTCGTTGTAGGTGTTGTCGATCGACAGCATCGGGATCGCGTGGGGGAGGGTCGTGAATCCCGGGATCGGCTCGCCTCCGACGCGGGCGGTGGGGGAGTTGGGGTCGTGGAACTGGGGGTGGTCCGCTTCGAGCGATTCGAGTTCCTTGAGCCGACGGTCGAACTCGGGGTCGGACATGATCACTTCATCACCTGAGTAGTACGCGGAGTTTGCGCGGCTCAGGAGGGATCGGAGTTCATAGATTCTGTCTTTGGCATCGCTCACGCGGACATGATACGGGTTTGTGCACTCGAGGGCTATCATCGTTCATGGGCGCACAGCTGATTGACGGAAAAGCATTGGCCGACGAGTTTCGTAAGCGGACAGCGACGCGTGCCGGGGTGCTGCGCGATCAGGGGAAACCCGCGAAGCTCGACGCGGTCTTGGTGGATTCGGGGGATAACGGTGCGCGTGTGTATGCGGAGAATCAGGCCCTGACCTGCGAGATGCTCGGGATCGAGTACCGTCTTCACGAACTCCCAGTCGGATCATCCCAATCAACAATTGAAACCAAGGTGATGGAGTTGAATCTTGATCCATCGGTGCATGCCATCATGGTGCATATGCCATTGCCTGACGGGGTGGATTCGCACGATATTAAGATGCTGCTGGATCCGGATAAGGATGTCGAGGGGGTCAATCCCGCGAACATCGGGAATGTGGTGTACGGGCGGTCCATGCGGGCGCCATGCACGGCACTGGCAACACTCAAGCTCATCGACTCGACCGGGATCGATCTCAAGGGCAAACGATGTGTGGTGGTTGGGGCGTCGGTCGTGGTTGGGAGACCAATCGCGGTGCTGCTGATGCAGCGGGAAGCGACGGTCATCAGTTGCAACAAGTTCACTGAGGGGATGAACGAGTTGTGCCGATCCGCGGATGTCCTGATCCCCGCTGCAGGGGTCGCGGGGCTGATCACCGCGGACATGGTGAAACCGGGCGCGTTGGTGGTCGATGTCGGGGTGAACCGTATTCTGGACCCTGAGACCGGCAAGAAGCAGACGGTCGGGGATGTCGCGTATGACGAGGTTTGCGAGGTCGCTGGGTGGGTGTCCCCGGTGCCGGGGGGGGTTGGTCCGATGACGGTGGCGGTGCTGCTGCAGAATGTTGTTGATCTTGCTGAGGGGTGAACCATCTTGGTTCTGGGGCGGTAGTATTTGGAGAGATGGGGAGTCGTCCTTTGGACGATTGAAATTCACCGAGTCATTGACTCTTGGAGGGCTGACCCATTGAATGCCACTATGAACACACTTGGGAACACACTCGCATTTCTCCCGAATCTCGGCTGGCCAGAGATGCTCATCATCGGCATCATCATGCTGCTGCTGTTCGGTCGTCGCCTTCCAGAAGTCGGCCGCAGTCTCGGAGAGGGCATTGTCTCGTTCAAAAAAGGCCTGAAAGAGGTCGGCGACGAGATCAATGTGCAGTCGAATCAATCGGCTCAGTCCCCGAAGTTTGATGCCGCCAAAGCACCAAACAATCCGGATATGGCAAGCTCAGCCCACACTTCAGCACAACCTGTCGCGCATTCGAGCGAGTCCGATACCGACGAAAAGAAGTCCTGAGAGTAATCAGGGACCGATTTGCTTGTTCTTCGGCTTTCCAATGGGCCTTGAGCGGGTTATCATTCCGACCAATCCGAATGGATTGATCTTTCAAACCGACCTGGCGAGGTAGCTCAGCTGGCTAGAGCGTGGGATTCATAACCCCAAGGTCGAGAGTTCAAGTCTCTCTCTCGCCATTTTCAATGATGCCGTTCCAAGTATTTGGGGCGGCATTTCTTTTTTTCCGTCATATCCAACCGATGAGTGCGTTAATCTGGTGGAATCTTTACAGGAGATCGTTCAATGGACACAAAGATGCTCGTAGGTGGAATTGTCGGGATCGGATTGCTGGGAATCGCTGGCGTGCTCATTCTGGGCGCCGGGAGCGATGGTGATGGGGTCCAACTCGCGAGTTCCGCCGGTTCTAGCCAAACGGCGAGTGCGGACTTCAAGAGCGCATACGACATTGAACCCCGTGACGAAATTGACACAGAAGCGGTCGAAGCACTGCCGCGAGACCTGCAACCCGCTCGCGGCAACGGCCGCGGAGAAGGTGAAGGTCGCGGCGGACGGCGCGGGGGATTCGAGCAGATGGAACAACGGCTCATGCAGTTCGATACCGATGGGGATGGGATTCTCGATGAATCCGAACGCGACGCGATGGTCGCGGCGATGCGCAAACGGATGACTGATCGTTTCGATGCTGATGGTGACGGGATCGTCAGCATCGAAGAACAGTTCGCGGCTCGCAGAGAGGGCATGCTCAACTCCCGCCGAGGAGAACGCATGAAAGAACAGTTCGACGCTGATGGGGATGGTCAACTCAACGAAGCAGAAACCGCGGCGATGAACGCGGACTTTGACGCACGCGATGCTGAGCGAATGGCTGATATTGTCAGCCAATACGATACCGATGGCGATGGGGTGATGTCCCTCGAGGAAACGGTCGCGATGCAAGATCAGCAGACGCAGCAGCGCCGATCACAGATGGATGAGTTCGCGATCCAGTTTGACGAGGACGGCGACGGGAACCTGAACGCTGATGAACGCGTCGATGCGATGACCACGATGCAGCAACGGCGCGAACTCGACCAGTTCCTACGCCGGTACGATACCAATGGTGATCGCGAGATCGGGACCAGCGACCGGGAACGCTTCACTGACGCGTACGGCAAAAAAGAACCCTTCGGCGATGTGAACCGCGACGGGATCTTCAATATGGATGATGTGGTGCTGTTCCGCGACATGAGCGAACGCGCTGCGGCAGCGGTCGAGTAGAACGGAATCGTGTCCGGTTGTGGTGATCGCGTGATCGAGGTTTACTCGAAGTCGCTGGAGACCACATTGGCGTAGGTCGGTGACCAGTCGTAGCGATCAAAGTATCCGCCGGCGTGAGCGCACTGGATTGCGAGCCAATCCCCTGCGATCAGCGATGGACCTGATTCTGGCGACAACGCTTCTTCGTATCCAACGAGTGTGGATTCGATGCCGATTTCTTCCAAGATGAGCATCTGCTCTGATGTGGAGAGTTCGGCGGTTCGTTGTGAGCCGCACGCGCTTTGGAAGGCGAGGGCGGTTAATGAAGCGGTCATGATGGCCGCACGGATGATGTGTGTGTTCGTCTTGCGCATGATGTCCCCATCGAGCCGAATCTGTGCAAAGTTGTGCGAGATTTGAGATCACACCAAGAGTGATCAACTTTGCGCGATAAATCCGTCGATAAGGTAACGAATACCACATAAATCCTAGAGAAACGAGGATTTTATGGGCCTTTCGGGTTATTTTCTCGTTAGGGACAGTGGTGATGTATATGTTTGGAGTGCACCATGCCCCCACAAGTCTTGATTTCAGAATACTTTAAGTCTACCGCCGCCACGCTCGCAACCGTGGCTGTGCTTTCTCTCGCATCAGAAACATTTGCGGCATCCGCCGCTCAACCGTCCGATAACCAAAGCGATGCGCAGCTCGAGTCGCGTCAAGAAGTGACTGAGCGGGATGGTGTCGGATATCGCGTGACGGGGATCCAGTTGGGGTACCGGACGGATCATCCTGATCTCCCGGATTTGAAGCCGCTGCTTCAGCGGACGGTTTCTCTGATTCCGGTTGAAGGCGGGTATGTAGGGCCTCTGAGCGCCGAGGATGGGCGAGCGGTTGTTGAGGTCACGATCGGGGAGATCGGTCTCCAAGGCGTGGAGACGCTCTACGGCAGTGCATTTGCGGTGATTATCCAAGCGGTCCGTGATGAGATGGAATCTCGATATGGGTTCCTGGGTCACCTGGTGACACCATCACTTGATGAGATTGCCTTTCGAACGACACAAGAAGACCTTCGTGGTCCGGGTGATCATCCGCTGACGATCCTGATTTGGCCTGCGACTGTTGGCGATGTCCGCACCGTCGCTCGCGGCGATCGGATCGCAGAACAACCGGGCGAGCACGATGATCCGAATGTCAATCATCCCGCGCACCAGCGGCAGCGGGATCGGCTGACCATCGAAGCGGGGGATCTGCTGACCAAAGAGAGCGTTGATGACGAGGTGTACGAACTCAATCGTCATCCGGGGCGGCGGGTTGATGTTTCCATCGCGCCGTCCACGGAGCAAGGCGAGGTGGTGCTCGACTACCTGATCTCCGAACCCAAACAATGGTCCGCGTACGCGAGCGCGTCCAACACAGGCACCAAGAGCACGAATGAATGGCAAGAGCGGTTCGGGTTCATCCACCGTCAGTTGATCGGCCAGGACGATATTCTGCAACTCGATTACATCACCGCGGGCTTTGACAAATCGCACGCGGTGATGGGGTCGTACGCGTTTGATCTTGGTCCCGACTTCCGCGCCCGCGTGCATGGCCGATGGAATCGGTACACCGCGTCGGATGTGGGTCTCGGGTTTGCGAGCTTTGAGGGTGAGGGGTACGAGTTCGGCGGCGAGATTTCGACGAACATTTGGCAGGATGGACCGAGGTTCTTGGATGTGTTCGGGGGGCTCCGCTATGAGCATATTTCGGTGGACAACAAAGTCCTGTTGATCAGCGGCAAAGAGGATTTCCTGCTGCCGTTCGCGGGAGTGCGGTATCAGAAAAGCACGCCGTTGCATACCGCGTTTGCTGAGGTCCGGTTTGAGACCAACCTTGCGAGTGTCGCGGGAACGAGCGAACTGGCGATCGGGACGCTCGGTCGTCCGAATGTTGAGAATGAGTTCACGACGGTGAAGGGGCAGATCACGCATTCGTTCTTCCTTGAGCCGATCTTTGATCCTAAGGGATTCAAAGGTGATCGCGGCGTGGATGACATGACACTCGCACATGAACTTGTTTTCACATTGCGTGGGCAGAGCAGTCTCGGATCGCGCCTTGCGCCCAACTACCAGATGGTCGCGGGCGGAGCATCAAGCGTGCGCGGGTACAAAGAGTCCGTTGCAGTGGGTGATAACGCGATTATCGGCTCTGTTGAATACCGCTATCACCTCGGAAAGGCGACTCCGGTCACCACTGAAACAACGACTTTGTTCGGTTCTACCTTTAGAAATGCACGATCTCGACCATATGGGGGCGCCGATTGGGATCTAATTCTCTCGGGCTTCGTAGATATAGGACGGGTGTCGGTACAAGACGCCTTCTTCTTTGAAAATGCCGAGACATTGGTTGGCGTGGGTGTTGGAGTCGAGGCACAGTTAAAGAGGAACCTCACGCTTCGTCTGAACTATGGCATGGCTATGACCAAGATCGGGAGTGGGGCCTCGACGGTAAGTGATGTAGGAGATTCCAGGTTGCACTTCACTGCAACTGTTGTCTTCTGACAACTCAAGAACTGGAGTATGTGAAATGAAAACTGAAGATATGAACAATAGGCGAACCCGCTTGGGTCTCGCACTTATCGCAATGGCAGGTCTCGCGACCGGCGTTGCACACGCGAATCCCAGCGAGGATGACGCGAGCATTGCCGCGGGTACCGCGATCTTTGATTCCAATGGGAATCTGCTTACAATTACCACCAGCGACATGACCATCATTGATTGGCTCGCGTTCAACATCGATTTCGGTGAGACCGTGCAGTTCATCATGCCTGATTCGACCTCGCGGGTCCTCAATCGGATTGACGGCGCGACCCCATCAGAAATCAATGGCACGCTGCTCGCAAACGGGCAGCTGTTCCTCGTGAATCCTTCTGGCATTGTGTTCGGTGAGAACGCGGTCGTCAACGCGGGCAGCTTGTACGCAGCGGCGGGCCACATCTCCAATGCCAACTTCATATCTGAGACTTACCGATTCACCGACATGCAGGGGAGCGTGGTCAACCGAGGGCACTTGGGTGGTGATGTCATCGCCCTGCTCGGCGGGCAGGTTGCCAACATGGGGACCATCTCCGCACCGGAAGGCACCGTGATTATGGCGGCAGGCCGACAGGTCTTGATCGGTACGCACCTGGGGAGCCGATTTGTAGAAATCGAAGTGCCATTGCAGGAAGCCGATGCTGGGTTTGATGCCGCATTTGGCAATGACAACGGGGTCCCGCTTGCGGCGGGTGATGTGTACTCGATTGCGGCGTGGAACTCGGGTTCAATCACCGCAGACCATGTGTTCATCAAAGCGGAGGGCGGCGATGTCGCCCTCTCCGGATCGATCAACGCCAACGGCGCGAACAATGACGGGTTCCTGACGGTGCGTGGTGACAATGTCATCGTGTCCGAGGGCTTCGAAGCTCGCGGGACACCGATCACCGCAGGAACAATCACCCTAAACGCAGGGCCGGGTGGGACTATTGATCTCGGTGCAGATCTGAACTCAACCAATGCCGGGATTTTCTTGAATGGCGATGTCCGTTTGACGGACAGCGTTTCGCTGACCAGCACCGGATCGGGCAGTCATACAAATATCAGCGGAGATTTGTATTCCCAATCGGGTGAATACAACACCCTGAGCATCGATGCGACCAATGGCGTTGCCCACTTTGGTGGCAGCGTTGGTGACAGCGCAACGAGCGATCAGCGGCTTGGCTTCCTCGATGTTGATGTCAACATGACGAGCTACATGGACAATGTTTCCACCCTCAACGGGATGACCCTGATGGGGTACACCAATGTCATGGGTCCGAGCGTGACCTTCCACACAGGACTCGGGACCGCGTTGTTTGGGGGCAATATCTTCTCGAATGTGGATGGTGCATCGGATGTCGCATTTATGTACGATGGCGAGGTCTGGAATGGTGTTGGCGAAGCGCGCACACCGTTCAAGTTCCAAGGAAGTATCGGGGTTGCTCCTCCGCTGAGTTTCCAGCTGAATCAGGGCGCGTTCCGTAACATCCGATTTGGTGACGATGTTGGTGGTGCAGCAATGGTTTCGTCGGCGTTCTTGTTCTCCAATGCTGCTGTGGAGGGATTGGACCTCATGGATGCGGCTGCCATTGATCTTTCGAGCCGGTTCTTTATCGCGGCTCGCGAAGGGATCTATGCGGGGCGCGGACAGAAGATTACTTCGATGGGATCGATCCAGTTCGGTGCCAAGGGCCACGGCTTTACCACTGTCGAACTCAGCGATGTCAATGCGATCGGCAACCTCACTGTTCTGTCGCAAGGTCAAATGGGCGGAGAGATCACACTGCTTGGACACCTTGGCGGATACATTGATGGTGTTGCCAATGAAGCGGATCGGGCCGGTGGCGGTTACGACGAGCAGGCCGCGGAGCTGATTGCTTCGGGGAACATCTTGCTCGACGGCACGCTCAATACCGATACTGCTGGTGCGCTGCTTGGTGCAAGCTCTGTCGTCCTCGCCAACAACGGCGGGTCTGGGATGCCTTTGGGATTGACTGTTGAAACTTTCCCAGGTGGTGTGTCTCTTGCGAACTTTATGGGCACCCAACCCGGGACCTCGGGTCTCGTCTATGCGTATGACCTGACGCTTGGTGATTTCACGACTTTCGGGCCTCCAACCGTGACCCCCGCAAATCTTGCAACAGCCTTTGCGGATGAAGATGTGCTGACGCTGCGTGATGATGATCCGTATCTCGCTCAGCGACAGGTGTTGACTGAACTCGGGTTGGCTCCAGCGGATCCTTCCGATGAAGTCAATCTTCAAGGTGCGATCAACGGCGTCGAGCATTACGACTTCGCTCGGACCGAAGCGTTGATCATCGAGCGTGTCTCGCCCCGCAGTGTTTCACGGATGGTCGATGCGTACATCGGGCTGTTCGGTGAGCGTGATGCAGCGACCGGGACCCGTCCCGGGATCGGATCGATCGCGGAGGTTCTTGCGAGCGGCGATGAGGACCAAGTTGATCTGCTGATGTCCAAGATCGGGCTGGTACTCGATCGGATCGCGTTGCTTGAGCTGACCCCGCTTGAGATTCAGCGTGCTCAGGCCAACTTGCTGAATCTGGTTCGTCCGGATTCGATGGACGCGGACCAGTTCCGTTCGCAATGGGCAAAGAACTGATCGACTGATGATCTGATCAGTCTGACAATCTACGAAGACTCCTGACCTTCCGTGGCTGATGCAGTTCGCATCGGCCACGGCTCTTTTTGGAGTGGCTAGAATCGGGTGTAAGCCAATATCAAAGGAGCACCGCGTGTACACACTCGTTCTAATTCGTCATGGAGAGAGCACCTGGAACAAGGAAAACCGGTTCACGGGATGGAAGGATGTGCCGCTGAGCGATCAGGGGCATGAAGAAGCAATCGAAGCGGGCAAGCTGCTTGCCGCGGAGGGTTTCACCTTTGATCTCGCGTACACCTCGGTGCTCAAGCGTGCGATCCGCACGCTCTGGCATGTGCTCGAAGAGATGGACCTGATGTGGGTTCCCGTGACTCGTTCATGGAAGCTCAACGAACGCCATTACGGCGCGCTTCAGGGATTGAACAAAGCCGAGACTGCTGAAAAGCACGGCGAGGATCAGGTCAAAGTCTGGCGCCGCTCGTACGACACGCAGCCACCCGCGCTCGAAACTTCCGATGAACGCTGGCCCGGGCATGACCGGCGCTACGCGGATCTCAACCCGAGCGAGATCCCGGCGACCGAGTGCCTCAAAGACACGGTCGAGCGAGTTGTGCCGTACTGGGAGAACGAGATCGCGCCGCAGATCAAAGCGGGCAAACGCCTCATCATCGCGGCGCACGGCAACTCTTTGCGAGCGATGGTCAAGTTTCTCGATGGGATCTCGGATGACGACATTGTCGGCGTGAATATCCCGACCGGTATGCCGATGGTGTACGAACTTGATGAGAATCTCAAGCCGATCTCGAAGAAGTACATCGGTGATCCCGAAGCGGTTGCATCCGCAATGGCTGCGGTCGCTGCTCAGGGTAAGGCGAAGTAGCGATCATGCCCAGACTCATGCCCAGCTGAGATCGGTTGGCAGTGTGTTGAAGTTCTCGATGCCGTCCTTGGTGACAGCGACCATGTCTTCGATGCGGATGCCTCCGATCGCTTTGCAGTAGAGTCCGGGCTCGATGGTCAGGACATCGCCCTCGACGAGTGCTGGACCACCGACATCGATCAGCGGTGGTTCATGGACATCGAGTCCGATGCCGTGGCCGGTGCCGTGGACCATGGAGCAGGTTGAGTCCGGCGCGTCCTCGGTGGGGATACCCGACTCGTATCCGTGTTCTTTGATGACGCGGATGGTTTCCGCATGGACGGCGTCCGCAGTGACACCCGCTTTGGTCGCATCCTGCGCAGCGTTCTTCGCGGCGACCACCGCGGCGTGCATCTTGGCAACTTCTGGTGGGATCTCGCCATGGACGACGCAGCGGGTGCAGTCGCCGTGATAGTGGGATGATTTGATGTATGGGAAGAGGTCGATGATGATGGGTTGACCGGTGTAGAGCGGTCCGTGTCCTCGTTCGTGGCAGTCCGCGCCGATGGGGCCGCACGCGACGATGGAGCCGTGGGGGGTTGCGCCGCCGTGGTTGAGGAACCAGATGTCGATGAGCTGGAACATGCGTTCGGAGGTGAGGACTTCGCCTTCGTGGATGAGTTGTCCGGATGCGTCGGTTGAAGCGCGAGCGATGGTCTCGCACGCCATTTTCATGCACCCCTCAGTGATCGACTGCGCCTCGCGGAGGTGGTTGAGTTCCTCTTGGTCTTTGGATCTGCGGTCGAGGACTCCAAGATCAGGGTCGCACTCAATCGCGATGCCCGCTTTGGTGATGTAGTGGGCGTAAATTGCGGGGAGGGTGCGGTCGACGGTGACGGCTTTGATGTTCTTCTGGACCAAGCACTCCGCAACGGACTGCGCGGTTTCGAGCTCGCGGTCGCCCGTCTGCCAGTCCGATGGGGCGAAATCCTTGGGGCACACGACCTCGTCGGCTTTTGCGGTCTGCTTTGCTCGTTCCATCTCGATGTCGCGGATCATGAGCAAACGGTGGGGGGCGGTGCTGGAATTGGGGCCTGTTGGAAGCACGATCAGTGCGGTGGGATCACCGACCGCGAAGCGGATCTGGTGGTAGAGCGCGAGGTTGGACATGGGACTGCCCGCGAAGACGATGGCGTTGGTGCTGATTGATGCGGTCATGCTCAACCATAGTCCTAGAGTGTGGGATGAGAATTGCGACCTGGAATGTCAACGGGCTCCGCGCGGCTTTGAAAAAAGGACTGCCGGCGCATCTGGAAAGAATCGATCCCAATGTCCTGCTGATGCAGGAGGTTCGTGCGTTGCCCGAGCAACTCCCCACGGATTGGCAGGACCCCGACGGCTGGAGCTGTCTCTGGCATCCAGCAGAGAAGAAGGGCTACTCAGGGACCGCGATCTGGTCCCGCGATGGGATCAAGGAAGAAGGGCGTGGTGCTGGTGAGGGCGATCCTGAGGGTCGTGTGATCGTGGCGCGGGTGGGGAAGCTTCGGGTGGTGAGCGTGTATTTGCCATCGGGGTCATCTGGGGATCTTCGGCAAACCGAGAAGGATCGCTGGCTTGGGTTCTTCCATCAGTGGGCTGAACCGATGCTGAAATCCAAGATTCCGACAGTGATCGGAGGCGATCTCAACATGGCGCATACAGAGCGGGACCTGTTCTACGCGAAGGGGAACATGAAATCGTCTGGGTTCTTGCCCCACGAGAGGCAGTGGATGGGGGATCTGATTGATATGGGGTGGGCGGATGTCATCCGCGAGGCGCATGGGGATGTGGATGGGCCGTATTCGTGGTGGTCGAATCGGGGTCAAGCAAGAGCTCTGGATCGTGGTTGGCGCATCGACTACTTGCTGATGAACAACGCGGCACGCAAGCGGATGACCGGATGCTTCATCGATCGCGAGAGTGGGCTGCAGGTATCGGACCATGCGATGGTGGTGGCGGATCTGGATGTCGAACAGTAACCAAACCCTTCTGGGTCCTTGGTGATTTCATCCATATTTTCTGCAATTCCAGCGGGTTCGGGCTTGTTCACGAAACCCGATCCATTATAGTAATGGTTGTCTTTCACGCCATAATCCCTCCTCGTTTTGGGATGATGGTTTGTTTTGGAGTATGGGAGCACACAATGAAGAATGTACTTATGGCTGCAGCGATCGCTTCGCTGGCCGGAGCGGCAAGTGCCGATGTGTACGCTGACAGCGTTGGGGATATTAATGCGGGCACTTTCGGTGATTTCACGCACTTGGACATCGCCCAAGTTGAAGTCACCAACGACGCGACTTGGTTGTACTTTGACATCACCGTCGCCGCGATGAGCGCTGACTGGGGCAAGTACCTCGTCGGAATCGATACCGGTCTTGCTGGCAGCAGCGACGGGGCTTGGCCACGCAACATCGACTGGGGCGGCAACATTGACCACTTCGTCGGCAGCTGGGCAGACTCCGGCACTGGCGCTGAAGTTCATGCGTTCAGCGGCGCTTGGGGCTTGCTTGACGCAACCTACGCCGCGGGAACCGACATCATGTCGTCCGGTGCTGATCACGGGATCAACATCCACCGCATCGCTGTTTCGCTCGCATCGCTCGGACTGAGTGTCGGCGACACCTTCAACTTTGATGTCGCAACCTCTGGTGGTGGTGACTCGGACCCAGGTGTGGATCACCTGAGCCTCGCAGGCGAAGCAACCCCAGACTGGGGCACCGGCTCCGCTTCGGGTGCACTTCTGAGCTACACCGTTGTTCCAACCCCATCGTCACTGGCGTTGTTTGGTCTCGGTGGCTTGGTCGCTGGACGCCGTCGCCGCTAAGCGATAGCAATTGCAACACAGCAGAACTGCAACAACGCTGTTGTGTTCAAATAGAAGAGCGGGGCTGGATGAGATTTCCAGCCCCGCTTGTTTTTTTGTTCTTCCATAGGTTTGCTAGAAACCCTTGGATTCGGTCGCTCTCGTTACGGGCAACCCGCCCCGTATGCGGAGAGGAATGCAGAAACATCGAGGAAGTTGAAGCTGCCATCCGGTTGGAAGTCGGCGGCGGGATCAGCGTTCCCGAACGCGGTCAGGAATGCGGAGACATCGAGGAAGTTGAGGTTGCCATCACCGGTCATGTCCGCGGGACAATCGACCTCGCCTGCGATGGTGATGGTCTCGGTGACGATGTTGGTGGTCCCGGATTCTTCGATCGCGACCATCGTGATCTGGTGATCACCGGCACTCAGTGCCCCATCGAATGTGGTGCGGAACTCGAACCGGTCATAAGGATTGACGCGGGTCCCGCTGTTGATCAGCGTGAGCGGATCGGTGCCGTTTGGGACATCGAGCAGCAGGTGCAGCTCGTCGGTCGTGCGGTCGAGCGCGTGGACGATGAACTGGGGCTGGTCGTCTTCGAGTGTCATGCCCGCTTGCTCAAGAGCAACCTCTGGAGGTAGTCGGTCGATGTAGATGACCTTGCGGACCTCGCGGAACATCGCGGAGGTGTTGGGATCACGGTGACGGAAGACGACGACGCTCAGGTAGTGCATGCCCTCTTCCATCTGTGTTGCGTCGATCGCTTGGCGATAGAGCCCGAACGAGTTGCCCGAGTTGTAGAGCGGGCTGTTGACGGTGATGAATTGCTCATATCCCGCGAAGCTCAGCGCGCTTGTTGGGATGTCGGGGATGCCGTTGCCGTTGTAGTCGGAGACGCGTTGATCGAATGCGAAGAGCGCGTTGTCATCGGTGTTGGAGTCCAGGGCATCGCCTGGTGTGGTCTGGACACGGATCTCGAAGGAGTCGTTCTTGATGACCTGGATCTCGCTCAGTCGCTGGATCCAGTCGGGGAAGTTGGAAGGATCGGGGTCGATGGTGCTGTCCTGACCGATGAAGGTGACGGCTGCGTTTGGGAGGGCTTCGGCGTAGATCACATAGCCCTTGCCATGGGTTCCTGCGGATGAGGCGTTGTTGGGGACTTTGAGGGTGACTGATCCACCTGCGCCTACGACGATGGTCTCCGGGATGTCCCCGGAAGGGTCCACAATCGGATCCGCGGCGTTTCCGGTCATCTCATGAATCCGAGTTCCTTGCGGGTACGCGGTGTTCACCGTGATTGTTTGGAAACCAGCATCAAAGCGGTCGTTGACCGCGGTCAGCGAGTTGGAGCGGTTGTTGAACGCTTTCTGGAAGACGAGCACATCGTTGATGTTGCTGTTGAGCTGAAAATATTGACCCGCACCGATCTGCTTGCGGAGTTTGACCAGCGTGGTCATGGTGTCGTCAAGTTGCTGGGTGACCGGGTCCCATCCGAGTGCGGTCGGGACGCCTTCGCGTGGGTAGAACCCGTTGGCACGCGAGAAGATCGCTCGCCCGTTGTGGTAGACAATCGCACGGCCTGGACGCATCAGCGTGTACGCGTGCATTGCGAGTCCTTGCTGTGCCGCGGTGGGGAATGGTGGGAGCGATCCGCCGTCACCGACGGTGCCGTTGTCGTGCGAGAAGACATGGTTGACACCCATGGTGCCGTTCACGATTCCGTCGTCGGCGATGTCCAGATGCGATGAGTCGGTGCTGGAGGTGATGTTGGCCCATGAACCGAGACCGTTGGCATTGAGCAGATCACGAAGTCGGGCGGCACCCTGAAGATCGAGCGCATCGTGGTTTGCGAATGCGTCCTTGCGGACATTATTGTTGAGGGTGTCAAAGTTGCCCGTCACATTCTCACCGAACACGAATGGGTTGGTGCGGTTGCCATCGGGGCGGACGCGGAGGTTGTGGATCGCGGAATCAAAGAACCCATCCCAGAACCAGCTCGGGGTGTGCTTGTGCGCGTCGAGACGGAAGCCGTCAACGCCTTGGACTTCGATCATCCACTGCGCCCAGCGCATTAGCAGGCCGGTGCCGTTGTCGGCGACCGGATCGCCTGCGAGTGGGGATGCGGTGTTGTATGGGTAGCGTGTGAAGTTCAGATTCCCGGGGTTTCGGCTGGTTCCGGGGTTGTTGATTGAATCCGGGGTCAGTGCTTGATCGGTGTAGAAGCGTGCGTTGTTGGCATCTGGGATGTTGTACAGTGTGCCGCCTGGGATGTTCTGGGGATTCGATGCATCGACGGGTTGACGGATGAAGGTGTTGTTGGATTCTTGTGCGATGTCCACGAGCGCGACGAGATCCCCGTTCAGGAGATCGTAGTTTGAGGCGCCGGGGTTTTCGGATTGGAGGTATCCCGATGCGTTCCCGTTGTGGAAATCACCCCAGTTGTCGGTCGGGAGCTTGTCGCGTGGTGGGTCTTCGCGTGGGATCCAGAATCCGGGGTATCCGCCTTGTGCGAGGAATGCGTCGGAGGTGGTGCGTCCGCCATTGTGGTTGAAGATGCCGTCGATGTAGACTTCTGCTCCGGAGAACTGGAGTTCAGCGATCATCGCTTTGAAGGTTTCTTCGGTGCCGTAGGTGGTGCGTGCTCTGGAGGAGGAGAACGAGAGCAGTGGTGGTTTCCCGAGATCAAAGCGGTCGAAGGGGTCGTATCCGACACTGCCGAAGGATGCTTTGGAGGGTGGGGGGAGCCAGAGTGCGTCGTATCCCGCGAGGAAAATGTCCGGCGCGCGGCGTTCGATGTCGTCCCATTCGGTCTCGAACCACTGGAGGTAGTTGAGTTTGTTCTGGGCGTGCGCCGATTGGGCGGCAACACCGATAATGATCACAGCCGCTCCCAAAAGAAGGGCGGAGAAGCGCGGGTTCGCGGTTGATGACATGGAAGCCCTTTCGAAAAGCTTTCGCAGAAATCCGCCCGTTGTAGAGCGGAGTCGTGGCTGGTGTGTATACGCACTGAGTATGGTCGATTTTCGATCGGAAGTGAACCCGAATTGTGAGAGTTTGCGATGTTTTCTCGTTCGAGAGTTGCATGTGGAGGCGTCCGAGAAGTATTGTGTACCGACATCCGTTTTTGAACCATGCTCGGTGCATGGGACTCCGGTCGTTTTAGTGAGGTTCACGCGTGAAAAAGCCGCTTTGTATTCAGTTTCTTGTGCTTGTCATTCTCTCGCTCGGATTCGTCCAGCATGCTTCGGCGCAAGTGGCTCAGGTTATCGGCGACGGGATCGTCCGGTTCGACCGCTCGCACGATGCTCGCCGAGATCGGAAGCCCTCGTTCGCGTTGGTTCATGAGTTTGAGTCCTACGGCGATGTCGGTCTGGACACACTCACCGAAGTGCCTGTCTATTCAACCGACGATGAGACCGGACGCGCCGTCGCGTCGATCGACATCGGAGTAGGGACTTCTCTCTATGGAACAGGCGAGTGCGCGGGACCTTTGCTCCGCAACGGGTTCGTCACCGAGACCTGGAACCTTGATGCGTTCGGGTATGGACTCGATGCAGAGAACCTGTACACCTCGCACCCTTGGGTCCTCGCGGTTCGCGCCGATGGGACCGCGTTTGGTGTGCTTGCTGATACGACTTACCGTTGCCAGATCGATCTCCGCGACGGGATCACTTTCCGCGCCGAGGGTGGAGATTTTTCGGTGATTATCATTGATGGCGATTCGCCTCAGGAAGTGATGCTTGGTCTTGGGAAACTGACCGGGACGATCGCGATGCCTCCCAAGTGGGCGGTGGGGTACCACCAGTGCCGGTACTCGTACAACCCGGATTCGCGTGTGAAAGAAGTCGTCCAAGAGTTCCGCGATCGCAAGCTCCCTGCGGATGTGATCTGGATGGACATCGATTACATGGACGAGTACCGCGTCTTTACATTCGACAAGGAACAGTTCCCCGATCCCAAGGGACTCAACAAATGGCTTGATTCCAAGGGGTTCTCGAATGTCTGGATGATTGATCCGGGTGTCAAGGACGAGGAAGGGTACTTCGTCGCCGACTCCGGTCATGAGCACGACGCGTGGGTCCGCGACAAGGATGGCAACATCTACAACGGCGAGGTCTGGCCCGGCGTGTGTGTGTTCCCGGATTACCTCAACAAGGATGTCCGTAACTGGTGGGCGGGGCTCTACGAAGACTTCATGGCCAACGGCATCGACGGCGTGTGGAACGACATGAACGAACCAGCGGTGTTCAATGTTGAATCCAAGACCATGCCTGAGACCAATGTCCACCGTGCCGATCCAGAACTCGGTGGCACCGACACGCACGACCGCTACCACAATGTCTACGGCATGCAGATGATCCGCGCTACGCGCGAAGGCGTCATGGCAACCAATCCCGATAAGCGACCATTCGTCCTCTCCCGCGCCAACTTCATCGGCGGTCAACGCTACGGCGCGACTTGGACCGGTGACAACAGCGCCAACTGGGCGCACCTTGATATGTCGATCCCAATGTCGCTGAACCTGAGCTTGTCGGGTCAGCCGTTTGTTGGGCCGGATATTGGCGGGTTTGCGTACAACGGAGATGGCGAGCTCTTTCAGCGTTGGATGGGGTTCGGCACGCTCTTCCCGTTCTCGCGTGGTCACACCGCGAAGGGGAATATTGACAAGGAACCATGGTCGTTTGGTGACGAGGTCGAAGCGACCTGTCGTCGTGGACTTGAGCGTCGGTACCGGTTGATGCCGTATATGTACACGCTGTTTAAAGAGTCCGCGGACACCGGGATGCCGATCGTTCGCCCGACCTTCTTTGCGGATCCTGCTGATCCTGCATTGCGGTCGGAAGATGATTCGTTCTTGCTCGGTGCGGACATGCTCGTGGTCACCAAAGCAACTCCAGAGGGTGACCGCGTGTCGGTCATGCCATCGGCTGTCGATGGTGTGGAATGGGCGAAGTTTGATTTTCCAGACTTTGAATCCGGGCGAGATTCAAAGGATGCCAATCTCCCTGATCTCTACATCCGTCCCGGATCAATCATCGCGACCGCTCCGGTCACACAGCACTTCGGTGATCGTCCGGATTCACGCGATGAGCTCACGCTGATCGTGCATCTCGATGCGAACGGCGAAGCGTTCGGTACGCTCTATGAAGACGAAGGCGAAGGCTTTGGGTACATGATGGGTGAGTACCTCGTGACACACTTCAAAGCAACAAACA
The DNA here is from genome assembly GCA_963976955.1 of uncultured Phycisphaerales bacterium. Lineage (GTDB taxonomy): Bacteria > Planctomycetota > Phycisphaerae > Phycisphaerales > UBA1924 > UBA1924. Next base: position 1,198,222 of record CAXBMD010000001.1, read on the forward strand.
AGAACGGGAAGGTCACGGTTGATGTGGTCTCGCAAGACGGCAAGCTTGAAATGCCCGGCCGCAAGATTCATGTGAGCGTCGTTGGATCGTAAGTTATTCTGAATCAAGTTCAACGCGGATCATCACGATGTTCTTGATCGGGATCATGGCATGCCAACCGTTGAGTTCGTCGGATTCCAAGGTTTTCACTGCTTTCTCCGCGACGATGAGCCATTGGTCATCCGCCGACACAATCTTGCAGTATTTGTACTTGCGAACACCTTCTTCGAGCGTGTAATGGATGACCGCATTCTGTCCTGCATGCAGTTCGGACACTGGTGTTCCGCTGGCCATCTGGATTCTTTGGCGTGATGCCTGTGTCGATTGACATGCAGTCAATGGGAATGCAATGCAGACGGCAACAAGTATGAGGGCGGAGTTTTTGAGATTCATAAACCACTATACGGTGGCGTATACCGTCGGATGTCACGCATTTGTAATATGCCATCAGGCGGTGACTGCTGCTCGTGATTCCTTGGTGGCAAGCGTCAGGATATTGATCTGGGTCATGTCCGCGCCGGTGAGTTCGCCCTTAATCTGGCCGTCCCCCATGACGAGGATGCGGTCGGAGAGCGCGAGGAGTTCGGGCATCTCGGAGGAGACGAGCAAGATCGCGAGCCCCTCATCAGCGGCTTGGCGGATCAGCTTGTAGATTTCCGATTTCGTACCAACATCAATCCCGCGGGTCGGTTCGTCGAGCAGCAGGACCTTGGTTTGCTCGGTCATCCATCGTGCGATGAGGAGTTTTTGTTGGTTGCCACCGGAGAGTTCGCCTGGGGTGGTTTCGGAGAGTGATGCGGTTTTGATCTGGAATCGGTTGATGCGGCTGCGGACCGCTTTGAGTTCCTTCGCTTGGTTGCGGATGCCACAGAATCCGGAGAGCCGGTTCATAATCGGTGCGAGGATGTTCTCGTCGATCCCGAGGTTGAAGAACAGCCCCTGAATGCGACGGTCTTCTGGGACATATCCGAGTCCAACCCCAGCTTCGATTGCGGCGCGGATGCCTTTGCCGAGGATTTCGCGTCCGTCTACATTCACTGAACCGGTGGCGCGAGTATCGATGTTGAAGATTGCATCAAAGAGTTCGGATCGTCCCGCGCCGACGAGACCACCAACGCCGAGCACTTCACCGGGGTGGAGATCGAGCGAGCAGTTGTCGAGCTTCCCGGGTGAAGATAACCCTCGGATGGTCATGCACGGCGGAGCGTTGGGGACGGTCGGGGCGGGGGCATCCCCTCGGATTTCAGATTTGAGCGTCATGGTCTCAACAGACTCGGCGGTCATCCCATCCGACTTGGCGGCTGGGGTTTCGATGCGCCTCCCGATCATCTGCTCGACGAGCGTGGGCTCGTCGATCTCAGCGACGATGTTGGTCGCGACGAACTTGCCATCTCGAAGAATGGTGACCCGATCGCAGCAGGTGAAGATCTCGCTCATGCGATGGGAGACATAGATGATCGTGAGTCCTTGCGAAGCGAGGTCGCGGGCGATGTCCATCAGGATTGACGCTTCGGAAATCGAGAGCGACGAGGTCGGTTCGTCGAGCACGATGACCTTGGCGATCATCGATCCATCCGGATTCTTGTCGAGCGACGCGGCGATCTGGCAGATCTGTCGTCGTCCCGGCGAGAGGTATCCCAGCGGCTTGGTGACATCGATGTCCGGGTCGAGTTGATGAACGAGCGATGAAGCCCTGCGTTCCATCTCCGCAAAGTCAACGGTCAATCCCTTGGTCGGTAGATCGTGGAGACAGAGGTTTTCGGCGACCGACAAGTTCGGGCATTGCGCCAGTTCTTGGTGGACGATGCGTATCCCGGCATGGAATGCGTCGTCGAGTGATCCCGGGATCAACTCTCGGCCGTCGATGACGACAGAACCTGAGTCCTGCGCATGGAGTCCCGCGATGACCTTCCCGAGCGTAGATTTGCCCGCGCCGTTCTCACCCATCAGCGCGTGGACCTCGCCTGCACGGAAGGACACGCTGACATCATCGAGCGCTTGGGTGATCCCGAAACGCTTGGAGATACCGGTCGCTGTCAGGATGGGTTCACGGTCGGGCATGGATGGTGATCAATCCTCACCGAGCCAGAGTTTCCAGTGCTCTGCAAACTCTTCGGCATTTTCTGATGTCACGATGTCGAACTCCGCGTAGACCATCTCTGAGCTTGGGCTGCGGTCAAAGTGGAGTTTGTCGATGATCATCTCGACGGACTTCTCGCCCCAACCAAAGTAGGGCTGACCGACGAGGACTTGGACCTGACCTTTTTTCGCGTATTCAAGCGGGAGTGGGAGGGGGTCCATGGAGACAATCTTTGCATTTTCATAAATGCCATCGAGTGCGTTGTCCGTGTAGAGTGGCCAGCCACCGACGAGCGCCCACCCGGTGATGTCTGGGTTGGCGGTTTGGACCTGTTGCATCTTCGCGGCGGCTTCCGTTGCGGTTTCGGGCATGAATGAGTAGACGACCGGGGTTGGGATGCCCTCGTATTCCGCGGCTTGCTCGACCACGCCGTTGACGCGGGCTTGCAGGTTGGTCGCGGCTGGGTTGCCGGTCAGCACGGCGACCTTGCCTTCATTATTCATCACCCCTGCGAGTTGACGCATGACTTCTTTGCCCGCTTCGTAGTCGTCCACGCCGTAGTACGCCATGCGTCCGGAATCGGGAGCGTCGGAGTCGAAGGTGACGACGACCACACCCTTGTCAATCGCGGCTTTGAGTGCGCCGGTGAGCAGGTTCGCGTCGGTGCAGGAGATCGCGATGCCATCAGCACCCGAAGCGACCAACTGCTCGACATATTGCGCTTGGACCTGCGCGTCTTCCATCGCGGGGGTTTGCCAGAGGATTTCGATGCTGACGCCGTCGAGTTCATCGCTCAGGCGTTTGCCAGCAGCAATGGCGCCGTTCTTCGCGGCGAGGAACGGAGGGTTGGAGTTGCTCTTGGCAATGACGCCGATTTTGTAGACGACATCGGAAGATGAAGTGGCTTTGGAATCTTCAGAAGCAGCCTTTTCGGCGTCGGTCGATCCTGAGCACCCGATGAGTCCCAAAGACGACACGGAGAGCAGTACAGCGGTGGATAGGAGAGATTTGCAGGTTGACATTCGTGTGCTCCGTGTGTGATTACGCCCGGCGGGCTTGGATTCGTTGTTTGGTTTGGTCGATGACCACCGCGATGATAATCGCGGCACCCATGACGATCTGATTATAACTGGTATCAACTTCGAAGATGATCAATGTATTGTTGATGAGCTGGATGATGATGGCGCCAAGGACCGCGCCGATGACCGTTCCGCGTCCACCCATGAGCGACGCGCCGCCGATGACGGTCGCCGCGATGACCTGGAGTTCGTACGCGTTGCCCGCGTTGGTCTCCGCGGCTCCGTAGTACCCGAGATAGGCACATGCTGAAAGGCCGCAGAGGGCACCGGTGATGGTGTAGACGAGGATCTTGACGCGTTTGACCGGGATACCGGCGTATTTCGCTGCGGTTTCGTTCCCACCGATCGCAAAGATGCGTCGTCCGAAGACGGTCTTGGAGAGGACAAACCAGCCGGCAAGGCCACAGAGAAGCATGAGAATGACCGGGACCGGATAGACCCCGTTGAACTCGGCTTTGAAGAATCCTGTGGTGAATGAGGTTGGGAAGCCGCCGATGGATTGGGTGTTGAAGAACTGCTGAGGGATGACGACCGTGAGTCCTCGGAGTGCGGCCATCATGCCGAGTGTGATGACGAAGGGGTGGACCCCGAGCCCCTCGCTCATGGCGCCGTTCGCGAGTCCGCACGCGGTACCAACAGCCATACAGACAATCAATGCGAGCGGAACCGCGACGATCCATCCGGTGTCAGCGGGGAGGTTACTCAACACCATCGCGCCGACGATCGCGGACAAGCCATAGATCGAACCGACTGAGAGGTCGATCCCCGCGAGTATGATGACGCCTGTCATGCCGACGGCGATGATCGCAAAGAAACTCGCGTCCTTCGCGATGAGCACCAGGTTGGATTTGTTGAGGAACCGGTTGACGGAGTTGACTTGGATCAGCGTGCGAGCGGCGGAGTCGTAGCGTTCGATGGTGGACGAGCTGTACTCGCGGATTTCATCATCAACGACGACGCGGTATCCCGCGATCTGGTTGGCGGCGAGGTGCTCGTGCTCGTTGCCCTCGCTGTCAAGTCGATAGATCGCCGCATTCTCTTCGAGTTTGATTCGGGTCTTCTGCTCGATGGGATCGGTGAACATCCCGTAGAGGGTCAGCAGCGCCATCATGAGGATGATGACGAGCACCAAGCCCGACTCTTGGTGAGCCAAGAGGCGTTTGATGATGGATGGTTTGGTATCGCGTTGTGCGGGAGCGGGGGTCGCTGGTGTCACGGGTCGCCTCGGTCGTCGTCATGTCGGGATGGAGAGGTCTCTCTCTGGTCCCTGCGTATGGCAAGGGGTCAGGGCGGAAAGACATGTGGATTATACGGATGAACGACGATCAGTGCCGAGTGGCGGATCGAATCAGTCGATCGTACGAACCAAGTTGCTGCGTTCTTTCTTGTAAAGGTTGATGCTGAGACCTTCTTTGGTGAGTTCCTTGCGGAGTTCTTCGTTGATCCCATTTCCGTAGGGGTCAGCGAAGAAGGTTCGTTGTGGGTTTTTCTTGACGAGCTCGACATGCCCATCGGTGAATGCGAAGTAGCCGCCTTCAGTGCCATGGTTATCAACTTCGGCGTAGCCAGTTTCTGGGCTGTATCCAACCTCGTCAAGCACTGATTGGTTTTCAGTACCGGGTTGGCCGTTTACCCAGTCATACCCATACCATCCATTAAATGCTTCGTCATTTGTATTTGTTTCGTCGCCGAAGAACGGGATCGCGATGGGAATCCCTGGCTCGTCGATCCGAAGACCCGCAATGTAGAGGTAGCTGATGTTGTATTTGATCACTTGCTCGCGTGAGCCGGCTGGTTCGGGGACCTTATCTATGCGGTCGGGGTCACTGTATCGTTTGTTCTGATAGGTGGCGCCGTTCCAAGGAAAGAAAACATCTGCTTTATCGCGAGCACAGGTCAACGCTTCGAAGCTGTCCATATACCCATCCATGACGGGGGTGGAGTCGCCGTTGGCGTAGACACCGAACCCAGCACCGAATGCTCCGACATATCCGTAGTCGCCTGATGTTGGGCGAGTTCCGCTTTCCCAAGGTGCGTCTCCGATTTGCCTGACGGAGAACAAACCAGCGAGACCGCCGGCGTATCCCTGACTGTTGATTCGATCTGCTCGTGATGGGTTTGGGTTCGCCCTGCTCTCGGTTGGTATAAGCGGGAGCCAGCCCTTGTTGTCATCGGCATAGATTGTCATCGATTGTGCGATGGTCCGGTTGCTGACTTGGCATTTGATATCTTGAGCGGATTGTCGTGCTTTCCCCAATGCAGGTAGGAGAATCCCGATCAGTAATGCAATGATCGCGATCACCACAAGAAGCTCAATAAGAGTGAATGCCTTGCGGCGGCTGGGATGCATCAGTGATATCCTTCGTGTAGAATTAAGGCTCGCAGTCGGGTCGTTCCAAAAATGACCTTATGTTCCCATCAGGGACTTTACTGGATCGAATGTCTCGCGTCAACAGGGAATGGGCATGTATACCAATCAGTTTTTGGCTTTTCCTGGGCGCATGGTCATCGCGATCCTGATGATGTGCTCAACCCAAGTTGGTGGGTGCCATTCTGGAGGTCGTTCGGAAGTGGTTGGGACTTTAAAACAAGTCGAGATAGAGCCGACAACGCACGCCGACCGAATCCGGTTCGGGCCTCAATGGAGCCGAGGGCTTGTGTGGTACCAAGTCTTCCCTGAGCGTTTTGCCAATGAAAACCAAGGGAATGACCCCAGTCAACGACAGAGCACGACGGTTGCATGGGAGCAGTCGTTTGATGCCGCAACCATCGAAGAGGTCGAGCGTGGATGGATGCTGGCGCAGGGGGAACCGAGGCACTTCGGGTACGATCCGAGCCGAGTCGGCGGGGCGGTTGCCAATGTGATCTACCAGCGAAGGTATGGCGGTGACCTCCAAGGAGTGCTGGCGCATCTGGATGATCTGAAAGAGATGGGCGTCGGCGGGATCTATTTGTGTCCGATATTCTCCTCGACTTCGCTCCATAAATATGACGCGATGGACCATCGGCATATCGATCCAACACTCGGATACCCCGGCAGGATCACGGAACTTGCACCTACTGATGATCCGGATATGGACCCTGCCGATGAATCAACATGGGATTGGACCCCCGCGGATCGCTGGTTTTTGGATGTGCTTGTCCCTGCAATCCACGAGCGGGGCATGAAGATCATGCTTGATGGGGTGTGGAACCATGTTGGATTGGACCACTGGGCATTCCAGGATGTCGTCCGGCTTGGACAATCTTCTGTCTACAGAGATTGGTTCAATGGAACATTTGATGACGAGGGGAGGCTCGTTGGCTGGGAGTCGTGGGGGGGGCATAATGGGCGATTGCCGGTGTTTAAACAGACAAAGACGGGTGATCTCGCTCCGGGGCCCAAGGCCCACATGATGGCGGTGACCCGGAGATGGATGGACCCAAATGGCGACGGCGATCCCTCCGATGGCATCGACGGCTGGCGGTTGGATGTCGCCAACGAGATCGGGAGACCGTTTTGGAAAGATTGGCGTGGGCTGGTCAAAGGGATCAATCCGGAAGCATTGATCGTGGGTGAGATCTGGTACGATGCGCGTGAATACTTCGATGGGACGGCGTTTGACGCGCAGATGAACTATCCCGCCGCGTATGCAATCGCGGATTGGCTCTCGATCGGACATATGAAGGGGGACGCACGATCCGTTGCTGCTCGGCTCACGGATGTCTATTCCCATGATCCTGAGACGGACGCTTCACAACTGAATCTGATGAGCTCACACGACACCGAACGGCTCGCGTCGCTGATGCACAACAACCACCAGCGATCCTTCGACAACGGTTCTCACCCTTGGCGCGACGCGGACACCTACGACCGGGACACGGTCAGCGAGGACGCACTGACGAGGGCTTTGGTCGCGTACATGGTTCTGGTCGCGTCGCCTGGGTCACCCATGATCTACAACGGCGACGAGTTTGGGATGGCGGGGGCGGACGATCCAGACGATCGGAGGCCCATCCCGATTGGGTATCTGGATGGGAGCACGCTCAACGCACAACAGAAGAGTTTCAGGGGTCAGGTCCGCTGGATCATGACGCTCAAGCAGGATCCCTTCGTCGGGCAATTGTTAAGATTGGGTCAAGCTCGTTGGGAATCGAGCGGGGATGGGAAGGGGCTCCGGATCATTCGAGAGAATGACCATCAGCGGCTCACGATTGATATCGGACCATGCGACACGGTCTGGGGGAGTGCCCATGATACGAATCCGGTTTGGGCAGCGTCTCGACTGCTGGGAACTGGAACAAGTTGTTGGGAAGTAGAACTTCGACTGATAAGCACTAGGGACTAGCCCCTTCTTATGGTTGCCAACGAGTATTTCTGTAAAATTATACGGATTTGCAGATTGGATTCCGCTCATCTGTGATAAAATCGGGCAGTTTGGCCACGCGTTTCGCGTGTGTTTTTCAGAGAATCATCGTGTTGAACCACGATGTTCACACTTCTTTTCGAGGAGAGTTTCAGAATGAGAGTTTCTAAATCAATGTTCGCGGCAACCATCGCTGCGTGCTCAGGTGCGGCGCTTGCACAACCAGTTATTGACGGCATTTACGATCCGGGAACCGAGAGCGGTTTCTACGGCGATGTCATCTGGGTGCAGAATAATGCAACCGGATTCGGCGACAATGCCCCGGGTCTTTTCCAAGGCGGCGACTTCGGGAATCCTGAGGTTGTTTCGACTGGTATCGAGATCAAGATCCCGCTTGCGTCCCTCGGTCTCTCCGGTTCAGAAACCATCCGCATCGCGGGCTGGGTCAACTCCGGTGATCGTACATTCAAGTCCAATCAAATCATCGGTACTCTCCCGATCGACACCAACAACCTCGGTGGCCCGCAGGACTTCAATGCTGCACCATTCGATACCACAACCCAGCACATCGAAGTTGATCTGAGCGGCGTTGCCTCGACCGGCGCGACTGTTGATGGCAGCCTCGGTGCTGACGCATGGACTCAGGCATTCCTTCAGGGCAACTTCACCGGGTTCGGTAACGAAACCGATGGCACCGAAGACGGCTCCGGTCCAAACGGTGGCGGTTCAGAAATCGACGGCATCTACATCGCCAAGGACGCAACCAACCTGTACATCATGGTTGCCGGCAACCTTGAGAACAACGGGAACGGTCTTGACCTCTACTTCGATACCGGTGCCGGCGGCTCAAGCGCGCTCGGTGGCGGCTCGGGTGACGGCGGATTCATTGTCTCAGGTCAGACCGGCCTGGCCTTTGATTCTGGCTTTGATGCCGATTATGTGTACTCGGTGGACGCATGGAACGATGACGGCGACGACGGCACGACCCCGAATGTGCCTCGCGCATTCTTCGGTCCAATCGCGTCGAGCATCAACGATCTCGGATCGCTCGCAGGATTCGGCGCAGCCAACGCGGGTTCACTCGCTGGCGGCGTCATGATGGCGATCGACAACTCCAACATCGAGGGTGTCATTGGTTCACAATCCGAATCTACTCCTGTATCACCAGATGCAAACTGGGGTTACGGTTCAGAGCTTGACAACTGCCGAGTATACATCGATACCCCGAACAACCGTCTGTATGTGTTCATTGGTGGCAACATCCAGAACAACTACAACAAGTTCAATATCTTCTTCGATGTTGCTCCAGGCGGACAGAATGTCCTCCTCGATACCAATGTTGACATCAGCTTCAACGGACTCAACGGCATGGCTGGGATCACCTTCGATTCCGCGTTCGCGCCAGACTACTGGATCGATATCAACAACGGTGTTGATGGTGGTACCGGTGAACTCAACAACTACACAGATGCATCAGCTCTCCGCACCAATGGGGCCAATATCGATCCTGACTTCGCGGTCATCACCGATTACGGCTCATACGCAGGCGGCGAAGTCAGCGTCAACGAAGTCATGGACTTTTCCGGTCCACGCGTAGACATCCAAGACGGCACCTTCGGGAGTCTCTACAGTGAGTACGCGCCTCGTTTGCTCTCATTGGATCCGTTCAACCCAACCTCTGGTCTTATTCAGGTAGCGATCGACAACTCCAATGTTGCCGGCGTGACTGATGTCGCTGCAAATCCCGCGGCAGCATCAGCGGTCTCCACCGGTATCGAGATCAGCATTGATCTCGATGAACTCGGTTGGGACGGCTCGCAAGACATCCTCATGTCAGGGTGGATAGCCAACGACGGGTTCTCATTCCTCTCCAATCAGGTGCTGGGTGGTCTTCCAGCGAACTCGCCAAACATCGGCCCACGCGATGCGGATGAAGACGGGATCAATGATCTGGACTTCAACGCGATTGCAGGGGACCAGTTCATCAACCTGACCAACCCGGTTGTGTCCAATCCTTGTCCTGCTGACTTGACAGGCGAAGGCAGCCTGAACTTCCTTGATGTCTCTGCCTTCCTCACTGCATTCGGGAATCAGGACCCAATCGCTGACTTCCAACCAGACGGAAGCTACAACTTCCTCGATGTGAGTGCATTCCTCAGTGCCTTTGGCGCTGGCTGCCCATAATCGAGCAATCCTGTTGATTGAAACTCTGGGTGCCCACACGATCGTGTGGGCACCTTTTTTATGGACTACACTGGTCCATGGATCAACAATGATCCATGAGAATACAGGTTAAAAAGGAGATCCCGTGCGTACATTCCTTGCACTTTCGTTCATGCTTTGCTGCATCACCACGAGCTTTGCGATGGAGCCCGACATGGTTCGTCCTGAGACGCTTCCTCAGGGATTTGTTCTGATCGTGAAGGACAACTCCGGGATGGCGAATCAAGCGAACCCGATCTACCTTGCGTCGAGCATCAACGGCTGGAACCCATCGGATGAAGAGTCGCTCCTGAGCGGACGCTCCGACACACGCTGGCAGATCGTGATCGACCGCGATCTCCACGGCGTCGGGATGCAGTTCAAGTTCACGCTCGGAGGCTGGGACCGCGAAGAACTCGACGAGAATGGTGAGTCGATCGCCAACCGTTCGCTCGGTTTGATCGATCGTTCGAAGCTCAAAGAAAACGAACGCCCAGTGATCGAGATCGAGATCCCGCAGTTCCGTGTCCCGGTCGCGCTCAGCGAGCAGGTCCGCGAGCAAGGAATCTACCGCGCACTGGAAGTCACCGGCACGGTCAAACGCGTCGAAGTCCGCGGCGGAGCGGGCGGCGCCGAAGCGATGACCCGCGACCTGCTGGTCTGGCTCCCCGAAGGATACGACGAACCAAAAAATGCAGATCGGTCGTACCCGGTGCTGTACATGTTCGATGCCCAAAACCTGTTCGATCAGATGCCCGGCGTTCCGGGCGAATGGAACATCGATGAAACCCTGACTGATCTGATCGGCAAAGGGAAGGTCGAGCCCATGATCGTGGTCGGGATCCCGCATTCGGGAGAGCACCGGATTTCAGAGTTCATGCCGATGGGGTCGTACAAAGGCATCGAAGGCGATGGCGCTGCGTGCATGGACTGGATGATCCGCGAGGTGATGCCCAAAGTGAGCCGAGCGTTCCGGGTTGAGCAAGGTCGTGAGCACACCGCGATCGGCGGCGCATCGCTCGGTGGGGCGATGGCGTTGTACGGATCGACCCAATACCCAGAGCTGTTCGGACGAGCATTGATCGAGAGTCTTCCCATGATTGGGAAAGACCCGACCGTATCGCAGATCAAGGGCGCAAAGGGCTTCCCATCAAAGTTTGTGATCGGAATGGGCTCAGCAGAGGTCGGGACGGATTCTGCGAATGACGAGATGAACGCGCAGTATGTTGATTGGGCAAAGGAAGTCGATGCGATGCTCGCAAGACAGGCGCGGCTTTCGAAGTCGGACCACAAACTGATCATCGGTCAGGGACAAGTCCACAACGAGACTTCGTGGTCGGCGCGTTTCGGTGAAGCGATCGTGTTCCTGTTTCCAGCAAACTGAGTTCGCAAGAACCTTCCAGACTGAGGTATGAATCATGTTTATGCGGATGGTCTACGACGAGAAACTCGCAGCGGCGGCGTATCTCATCGGGTGTCAGCGTTCTGGTGAAGCGATTGTCATTGATCCCGAGCGTGATGTCGATCGGTACATCGAGCTTGCTCAGCGAAATGGTCTCAAACTGGTCGCGGCCGCGGAGACCCATATTCATGCGGACTTCATTTCAGGATCACGCGAACTCGCGGAGCGAAACGGCGCCCATGTCTATGTCTCCGATGAAGGTGGCGCGGACTGGAAATACCAGTGGCTCGATCAGAAAGCCGGAGGCGGGTCGTACGAGCACACGCTGCTCAAAGACGGCGATACATTCCACATCGGGAACATCGAGTTCAAAGCGGTCCACACGCCGGGGCATACCCCAGAGCACATCGTGTTCCTCATTACAGACCATGGCTCCGGCGCGACCGAACCCATCGCGATGGCAAGCGGAGACTTTGTGTTTGTCGGTGATCTTGGTCGACCCGACCTCCTCGAATCCGCAGCGGGGCAATCCGGGATGATGGAGCCCTCCGCGAGGACACTGTATTCAACGGTTCAGAAACTCAACGACATCCCGGACTATGTGCAGGTTTGGCCCGCACACGGTGCGGGCAGCGCGTGTGGCAAGGCATTGGGGGCGGTCCCGATGAGCACAATCGGGTACGAGCAACGCTTTAACCCAGCACTCCAAGCGGCGACCTCCGAGCAAGCGTTCGTGGATTTCATCCTTGAAGGCCAGCCCGAACCCCCGATGTATTTTGCGAACATGAAACGCGACAACAAGGTTGGGCCGAGGGTGCTGGGTGGGCTTCCCAAGCCGATCAAAATGTCGGCGGCGGATCTGCGAACACTCGATACCCAACATGTCGCGTTGATCGACACCCGTCCCTGGGATGCGTTCCGAGCCGGGCATGTCCCCGGCGCGATGAATTTTACGCTGATCAAATCCTTCAGCACCAATGTGGGTTCGATGGTTCAAGATACCGATGACATCTATCTGATCATCGCACCAGAACACCTCGAAGGCGCGATCCGCGAGCTGATCCGGATCGGGCTCGATCGAATCCGAGGCTGGGTAGACGCATCAGAGATCGAGAACTACCCGGACTCGGTGCGTGACCTTGTCACGCTCCCTGAAGTGGATGCTTCCCAAGCGTCCGCGATGATCGATGCTGGAGAGGTCCATGTGCTCGATGTTCGTCGGGTGACTGAGTACGAGAACGGGCATCTCCCAGGGGCGATGAACATCGCGCACACGCGGTTGGCATCTCGACTGGACGAAGTTTCTAGGGATACGCGATGGTTGGTCAACTGCCACAGCGGTGTTCGATCGGCAGTTTCAGCCTCCTACCTTCAACGGCTCGGATACCAGGTGGTCAACCTCAAGGGCGGGCATCTTGCGTGGCAGCAGTTTCAGTCTGAGCAATAGTCTGCTATACTCCATTGCAGGAATCAACGGAGAACGCGCGATGACTGCACATACACAATGCGAACTTGTAGAAGTCACCCCCGAGATGGTCCAGCAGTGGTTGTCGGATGGGGACACTGTTCTGGTCGATGTTCGAGAAGACTTCGAGCATGCGGCTGAACGAATCGAAGAAGCACACCACCATCCCCTTTCAAAGTTCTCACCCGAACAACTCCGCGAGTTGGGTGAACAGAAACGACTTGTGTTTCACTGTCGATCCGGGAAACGATCCGCTGAAGCAGCGTCCAAGCTTGGCGATGCGCAAGCATTCCATCTGCAGGGTGGAATCGAAGGCTGGAAAGCATCGGGGCGATCAACGATCCGTTCAGCAACGGCACCAAAGCTCGATGTCATGCGGCAAGTTCAAATCGTCGCAGGCACGCTAATCGTGGTGGGGGTTGCGTGTGGTGTGCTGATCAGCACATGGTTCCTGGCGCTGAGCGCGTTTGTCGGGTGTGGATTGATCTTCGCTGGAACCACCGGCTGGTGCGGGATGGCGATGCTCCTCGGTCGGATGCCTTGGAATCGATCCGCGCCATCATGTTGCGCAAACCCCTCAAAATGAGGGAATCCGACATTGCTGTTGATCCGTGATATGATGCGTGGTCCAGCCGCGATCGTGACCGTGGTTCAACAGCAGGAGAAGGAAGAATGATCAAGGCAACAGTGCTCGGTGGTGGGATGGTTGGGTCGGTGATGGCCGCGGATTTGTCCACGGACCCGGACTTTGATGTGACGATCGTGGATCTTCGGCAGGAATCACTCGATCGTGCGGTCAAGCGAGCCGATGGAGTGGGGGGCAAACTCTCAACCAAACAAGCGGACCTCAGCGATGTTTCAGCACTCAAAGCAGCGATCGCGGATTCGGATATCGTGCTGGGTGCACTCGCGAGCAAGATCGGGTTTCAGTCGTTGCAAGCCGTGATTGAATCCGGGAAGAACTACGCGGACATCTCGTTCATGCCTGAAGATTCCTGGGACCTTGACGCACTCGCCAAAGAGAACGGCGTCACCGCGGTTGTGGACATGGGCGTCGCGCCGGGGATGAGCAACATGCTTTCCGGATACGGCGCGAGCCTGCTCAAGGAATGCCAGAACATCGAGATCTATGTCGGCGGCCTCCCGCGCGAACGAAACTGGCCGTACGAGTACAAAGCGGGGTTCTCTCCTGCGGATGTGCTCGAGGAATACACGCGTCCATCGCGACTGGTCGAGCATGGCGAGATCGTGGTCCGCGAGGCGCTGAGCGAACCGGTCCTGATGGACTTTGATGGTCTGGGAACACTCGAATCGTTCAACACCGATGGCTTGCGTTCACTCGCGTACACCATGAAGGTGCCATTCATGAAAGAGAAGACGCTCCGGTATCCGGGGCACATCGAACTGATGCGTGTCTTCCGCGAGACCGGATTGTTCAGCCAAGACCGCATCGAGGTCGATGGCGGCAGCGTCCGGCCGTTGGATGTCATCAGCAAACTCATGTTCCCCAAATGGACCTACGAGCCTGAAGAGCAGGACCTGACCATCATGCGGATCATCACCGATGGACTCGACTCCAGCGGCAAACAGACCCGCCACCAGTGGGACCTGCTCGACTTCTACAACCACGGCTCCACCAGCATGTCCCGGACCACCGCGTTCCCCTGCGCGATCATCGCACGGATGATCGCCAAGGGTGAGCTGGACATGCCGGGGGTCATCAACGCGGAACAGATCGGACCCCAGGCGGGTCTGGTGGACCATGTGCTTGCTGAGCTTAGCAAACGGGACATCCAGTACACTTATCAACAACTCCCGCTCTAAAGCAAGTCTCTCGCAACTCTTTGCATAAAAAAACGCCGAGACCCGTTTGGGTCTCGGCGTTTTCTGTTAGAAAGCGGGTGGACGGGGTCGAACCGACGACATTCAGCTTGGGAAGCTGACGCTCTACCACTGAGCTACACCCGCGGAGTACAAGAGTGTACGCGAATCGGTTGGGTCCATAGGACACAACCGGCTGGTATTGTATTCGCGTTCCATGTGCTTGGCCAGTGGATGTACTACTGAGCGGATATTTGCCAAGCCCGGCTTTGCTCCCAAAACAGCGTGGGATATGCCTGAGTGGGCCTATCAGCCGCATACCATTCCCCATGACCCATACTTGGAGTTGGCAACAAGCTCGGGAACACTCTGTGACCATCGTGGACGGCTTCCGGGTCGGGCATGCGACGGATACCGAGAACCTCACCGGATGCACCGCGATTGTCTGCGATCAGGACGCGGTCGCTGGGATCGATGTCCGAGGGGGGGCAACCGCGTCCCACGAAATCGAACTCCTCGACCCCTGCGGCCTTGTTGAAACCGTCCAAGGGATCATGCTCACCGGCGGATCAGCGATGGGGCTTGGGTGTGCTCAAGGGGCCGTCGAATACTTCCGCGATGCACATCGAGGATTCCAGACCCAGCAAGGGACGGTTCCAATCGTGCCGACCGCTGCGTTGTACGACCTAGGAATCGGATCACCCTCCGCATACCCCACGAGTCAAGACGGCCGATCCGCGTGTGAATCGGCATCGGTCGACTTTGCGCGAGGGAGTGTCGGCGCAGGAACCGGAGCCGCGGTCGGTAAAATCCATGGCCACAACCACGCAACGCGGGGCGGGGTCGGCACCGCCGGTTGGGAGACCGAAGACGGGCTCCGCGTCGGTGCCATCGTTGCCGTCAACGCGTTCGGTGATGTGCTCAACGCAGAAGCCGGAGCGATCATCGCGGGCGCACGGACAGACGATGACAAGCCGCTGAGCACGGTCTACGAACTTGTCTCGGGAAACCTCCCAACGATCAAGTTCGGGAGCAACACCACCCTCTGCGTGCTGACCACCAACGCGAAGCTCACCAAGACCCAAGCGTGCATCGTGGCGCGGATTGCACAAGCGGGGATTTCGCGTGCGGTGTCGCCGTGCCATACGCAATACGACGGCGACATGGTGTTCGCGTTGTCAATCGGGGATCATCCGAGCGATGTCAACCGGACCGGCGTGCTTGGTTCGCGTGTCATCGAAGCGGCGGTCATGGACGCGGTGCTTCGCGCGACACCAGCCGACGGTGTTCCATGTGCCAGCGATCTGGGCTGGTTCAACGGCGGAGCAAGCAAGTGAATCCGCGACCACCAACGCTCTACATCCATTCGCTCGAAGCGGATCGGTTGGGGGACGGACTCAGCACCGGTGAGGCGAGCGGATTGGGCGGGACCGTCCTTCGTGCCCTTTCGAGTCGAGCGATGTATTTGTCTTATCCCCACGATGCGATTGTGGTTGATGCGGAACCTGATCCGGATTTGTTGAGCTTTCTCACAAGTATCGGAATCGATATCGGTGAATGGCATGTTCCTAGCAGGGAGGGCGCAACCCTCGTGCAGCGGATGCTCGCGGATACTGATTTGATGGAAGCATTCAGAAAACGCTCGATGACGCTCTCGCCTTACATGGGAGGCGAAGAAATCCAAGGCCTTGCGTCCAAGCTTGGAGTCCAGGCCTCGACCCCACCGACTCCGCTGCTCGACACGCTGAATCTCAAATCAAACCTGCAACCGATTTTGGTTGAACTGGGACTGCCAACGATCCCGACAACCATCACCAATCGCAACGACCTCATAGGCGCGACGCGTACGCTCTTTGAGGAAACAGGTGCGGTGATGGTTCGCTCGGACCTGAGCATCGGGGGATTGGGTGTCTGGAAGATCGAGCAAGACAGCGACATCGCAACTTTGCAGCTCGATGCCCAGCGATCCAATCCCGACCGACTCTTCATCCTTCAGCCTCTGCTCGATGTGACCAACTCCCCGAATGCGCAGTACGAAATCACTCAGCAGGGCTTTCAATTCCTCGGCGTCTCCGAACAGCAAATGACCCAGAGCTTCGCGTTCGGTGGCAACGAGTTCCCCAGCCCTTTCGGTAATGATCCAAGATTGATCGAACAAAGCGACCGCGTCGCGGAGTGGCTCCACACCAAAGGCTACCTTGGTCTCGTCGGGATCGATTTCATCGTGACCGTAGACGACCATATCTACATTGTGGAAATCAACCCACGCGTCAACACCTCGACCTTCCCGCTCATGTTGTGTTCTCGGCTCGGACGCAAAGCGTTCCGGCTCGTGACCGGTATCCCAATAGGTGCGCACACCGGCTTTCAACAGATGGCTGAGACCATCAGTCCCGATCTTCTCTATGATCCGAACCGAGGCAATGGTGTGATCCCACTGATGATCCCATCGTCGAGCCGTCCTGTGCTTGATGCGATGGTCTTTGCAGACGATTTGGACACGCTGCGGAGTCTTTGCAATGTACTCAGCTCCCGCACCCGCGCATTCACCGCAGCCGCTGGAGTGAAGTCATGACCGGGATTCAGGTTGTCAACGGTCGGCTCAAGCTCGACGGGGTTGATGTGGGCGAAGCCGCGGATCGGTTCGGGACACCGATGTACATCTACGCTGGTGATTCGATTGAAACCGGTATGCAGACTCTCAAGTCCGCACTGGGCGATCAGGTCGAGGTCTACTACTCGATCAAAGCGAATCCAGCGATCGCGATTTGCAGTCTGATTCGTAAGGCTGGTGTCGATGGTGCAGAAATCGCATCCAGCGGCGAACTGATCGCCGCGCTCCACAGCGGCTTTGAACCATCAACCATCATCTTCGCGGGTCCCGGAAAGACCGACGAAGAACTCACTCGCGCTGTTCGAAGCAAAGTCGGGCAGATCAACATCGAATCGGTCAACGAACTCAACCGGGTCAACACAATCGCAGGATCGCTCGGCGTGGTTCAACCGATCGGTATCCGGGTCAACCCAGAAACCGATGCTTCCGGACTCGGCAAGATCCGCACCGGTGGGGGGGCACAAAAATTTGGCATTGATGAATCCAAGGTCGTCCACGCGATCAAGCTCGCACACCAGTTGGAGCATGTTGAGTTCGCAGGACTCCACACGATGCTGGGATCGCAGGTCCTCGACGCGGAGGCGATGCTCGGGTCATGCAAAAACGCACTGGATATGGCCGCTCGGATCGGCGCTGAAGCACAAGTCCAAATCCCATCCCTCAACTTTGGCGGTGGTCTGGGTGTCCCCCACAAAGACGATGACCCAGAATTTGATCACCACCGCTTTGGTACCAGACTCACGGGGTTGATCCAGGGCGCCAAGCAAGACCCAGTCCTCTCCGATCTCCGCTGCATGATCGAGCCCGGACGCGTGCTGGTCTCCGAGCACGGCTTGTATGTTTCGCGTGTTATCGATGTCAAAGAATCGGTCGGGAAAACCTTCGCGATCCTTGATGGTGGTATCCATCAAGCGTTGCTCCCGATCACGGCAAACACCTACCGGATCGTCATCGCAAGTCGCGCGGGTCACAACGGGCAGTCCCCCGTCTCGCTCGGGGGGCCGCTGTGCACCTCCGCAGATCAATGGCGATCCGAAGTCCTGCTCCCCGATGTGCAAGTCGGAGATGTTGTCGCGATGTTCAACTCGGGGGCATACGGACTCACGGCTTCAATGAACATGTTCCTCAGCAGAGGAACCCCAATCGAAGTGCTGGTTCGTCATGGTACTTGTGCCGTAATCCGGGAGCGAAGGTTGCCCGAGTCGGTGCTTGATGGGCAAATCATTCCCTAGACTTGAGCTATGCGGATCATCGAAACCGCCAACCAGATGCGGTCGTGGGTCAACGATCAAAGAGCCGCGGTTCAAACCGTCGGCTTTGTACCCACGCAAGGGTG
The DNA here is from genome assembly GCA_963976955.1 of uncultured Phycisphaerales bacterium. Classification (GTDB taxonomy): domain Bacteria; phylum Planctomycetota; class Phycisphaerae; order Phycisphaerales; family UBA1924; genus UBA1924. Next base: position 1,216,606 of record CAXBMD010000001.1, read on the forward strand.
TCTGCACGAAGGGCATGGGAGCCTCCTCCAACAAGCGCGAGCGGAATGCGACCGCGTGGTACTGAGTCTGTTCGTCAACCCGATCCAGTTCAGAAAGCCCGGATACGAAGCGTACCCGCGCCGGATCGAAGCGGATCTCAAGATTGCTGAGCGCTGCGGCGTCGATGCCGTCTTCATGCCGAGCGTTGAAGAGATCTACCCGTATGGACTGTCTATGGATGCTCTCTTTACACTCCAAGCCGGCGATTCAGGTCCTCGGCACCCAAGCGAGTTCACAAGCGACCAAATCGGCACTGACCACGCGATGCACTATGTACGCGTTCCCGATCGACTCGTCCTGCGAATGGACGGCAAAGCCCACCCATGGCACTTCGACGGCGTCGCAACCGTGGTCCGCCGACTGTTCGAGATCGTGTCCCCCGACAGAGCGTACTTCGGACAAAAGGACATCCAGCAACTCGCGATCCTGGGCGCGATGAACCGTTGGCTCAGCACTGAGATCGAAATCATCCAAGTCCCGATCTATCGCGATGCCGATGGGCTTTCATCAAGCTCGCGACTCACGCTGCTCGAACCTTCACAGCGAGCACTCGCGATCAAAGTTGCTCATGCGATCGAAGCCCACTCCAAGCGATCGGGTCAACAAGCGGACGCCGTGCTTGAATCACTTGAAGCAGAGCTTAAAGCCATCGGTAGGCGCGAAGACCCGCTGATGATCGATTGTATAGAGTGCATTGATCCTGTCACATTGGACACCGCAACCGAGATCGGCGAGAACGCCGCGATTTATGTCGCGTATGTCATCGCCGGTCTCCGCCTCGCCGAGACCCGATGGTGCGAGTGATCAGATTCAGAACGCCAGGCGTCCGACACCGATCCGCATCGCGATGCTCGAAGCCATGCGTTTGGCAAGCTCGACAAAGACCGCGGCATCCGAATCCTGAAACACCTCGTTGGCGGTGCTCGTGAAGAGAGTGACCCAGCGCCGGAAGTGTGCCTCGGTCAATCCACCAAACTTGAGCGCTTCGATCGGTCGTCCGGAGTAGGTTCCCGCGTGCATGACCGCTGAGGACCAGAAGCGGGTCATCGTCTGGTAGTGATTGGGCCAGTCCGCGACGCGTTCTTCGAAGACTGGTCCGAGCAGTTCGTCCTGTTGGGTTCTGCTGTAGAACAGCTCGACCATCTCACGGATCTTGGATTCGGTGATCAATGAAGCACCGGTGGCCGATTCACCAATCGAACGGGTAAGTTCGAGTTCAATGGGATTCCGTTGTGATGGGGAGTCTGTCATTGCCAACCTCCAACTTCCCACAAGCGGGCATCGGGGCTGACCGCTGCGAGAGCGTATCAAAGAAAAAAACGGTGCGAGAGGGATTCGAACCCACGGACCCCTTTCAGGGTCACTCGATTTCAAGTCGAGCGCCTTCAACCGCTCAGCCATCGCACCAGCGATCCGACTCAATGAGCCGAGAGCGAACATAACCATAGCGATCTTGCTTCGACTTGATGCCGATTCATGACCAGAATTTTTGATATTTCACAACGAAATGATCGTCGGTCTTGGTAATTCTCGGACCGATTCACTGTCAGTTGTACATGAATGATTCAGCGGCGGCGACGAAGCCCGATCAAACCCAATCCAGAGAGCATCAGGGTGCCCGGTGCTGGGACATAGGTGCCCACGCTGATGTTGTCGATCGCGATCGCGTTGCGTGCGGCGTGGTTGTGTGAGTCGCGGATTGCCGCGGATCCGTAGCTCCCGATGGAGACTTGATCAAACCCGCCTCCGACGAGTCCGATGTACTCGCCGGTGGTCGCGTCGATGTCGAACTCGCCAACGAGGCCGCCGTCGCTGTAAAGCTGGACCCAGAGGTACATGGTTCCGATTTGAGAAGGCGACCACCCGCTGGAGATCTGCATATCCATATCAGAGAAATCGCTGCCATCGACGAGGGTGATGTCGATCAGGCCAAGTTCTCCGGTGTTCGCGTAGAACATTTCCGAGCCGTCCATGCCCGGGGCATTCCAGCTGAAGTAATCCCGGTCGGAGTTGAGTTCGAGACCGCCCTCTTGGTATCCCGAGAGCGATTGCTCATTGACCAATCCATTGAAGTTCGCAGCGTTGGTGATATCGCTGATCATGGAGATTTCGCTGGTGTAAGTGGACACGCTTGCATGCGATGCGCTTGCGAGTGTCGCCGAGACGAGTGCTCCGATTGTCCAGTGATTGATCATGATAAATCTCCGCTCTCTTTTGAGTTGATCAGCTTCCCCCAGACGGTGTGCGAGTCTGGACGGTTGTTCTGATACTAAAAGACACGACAAACCATCCCTCGACCAGCAAACTTACCATTTTTAGAGTGCTTTCGTAGGTTCTCGGCATCCCTATCGATCTCGGAATGGGAAAGAGCGGATCGACCGCTGCATCGTCCGATAATGAAATTCAGTCGGGGCTTGCGTATCGACCATGCAAATTGCCGGTTATGCCGGTTAATAGAGCATGGCATATATGAAAATGGGTGGCATGGACCCATGGTCTGAGGTAGATTTCAGCAGAAACAAACCAAAGAACGCTTGTGGAGCTGTAATATGGATATCAATACACGTGCAATCGCGACTCTTCTCGTAACCGGTGCACTCTCGTCAGCGGCAACCGCTGGTCCAGACTGGATCGAGGATGGAGACGCGGGAAGCACCCTCGGCGCTTCGCAGGACATTACATTCGTTGGACCGATCAACACCATCGCAGGCACCCTTGGCGGCGAAGACACCGAAGATGTCTACAAACTCGTCATCCTCAACGGCAACGACATCGCGGGTCCAGTCCAGTTTGGACTCAATCTCGGTGAAGGATCCGGGTTCAACCCATCGCTCTGGCTCTTTGACAGCCAAGGCTATGGCGTTCTTGGGAACGATGACGATCCGATCTTCGGCGGTCCAGACTCACGACTGATTACCCCGTCAACCGACGGCGTCACCCTCCTCCTGCCTCCCGGAACATACTTCCTCGCAATCACCGAGAGTGGAAATGTGCCTCTGAGTTTCCGTGAAAGCGCAGGCGCTGGCGCAGGAACCTTTGAAGAGATCTTCTCATTCGTAAGCCTGACCGAAGTCTCCGGCCCGGACGGTGCCGGTGCTGACAACCCACTCGCCGCATGGTCCGGTGGCCAAGGGACCGTAGGCGGGTATGGCGTGGTCATCACCCCGACACCAGGAACCGCTGGACTCCTCGGATTCGCAGGTCTTGGTCTGATGCGTCGCCGTCGCCGCTGAATCGACTCGACTACTCAATCAATGGTAGATTAGTTCCCGGCAGCGGTCGAGAGTTCGTCCACTTTCGAGCGGATGATGTTGAGATCGTTCTGCGCTACCTGCAACATACGCTGATCACCGAGAACCGTCCGGATCCGGACGGCTTCTTCTGCGTGCGCGAGTGAGTCTTCGTATCGTTGCGATCTATACAAAACCCCGGCAAGACTCAGCTGGGTTTCCGCAACAGTTCCAGCATCATTCCCAAGCAGAATCTGCTTCAGTTCAAGTGCGCTCCCATAAGTCTCAATCGCCTCTTCAAACCGTTGAAGACTTGTGAGTGTGTCTCCCAAGCTATCAAGTGTCCGCGCTTCCCAAAGGGGTTTGGGATTGCTCTCAGGAAGCCCCTGGAGCACCACCAGCAGTTCCCGGAACAATGGCTCAGCGAGCTCGTACTGATGGGTAATTTTGTAATAGGAAGCAATCGAGTTGTTGACCTCCGCGACCTCAAGCGAATCCGATCCGAAAATCTCCTTGCGGATCGATTTGGACCGGCTGTAGTATTCAAGCGCTTGATCAAAGTTATTGAGTCGGAGATGGGTGGAGCCAAGATGGTGCAGCGTCGTCGCAATGTCCGCGGCTCCCGGATCATCCAGAGAGAACAACTGCTCACGCATCGCCAGAGCCTTCTCGTACGAATCCTTGGCCTTTTCGTAGTCATGCATAAAGAACTGCGCCCGAGCAATATTCTGGAGCGAAGTCGCGAGCAGCGGATGGGGTGGGGTGTGGAGTTTCGAACGGATCGAGTTCGATTTCACAAACGATGAGAGGGCGCGGTCATTATCGCCATACCCCAAATACGCTTCCCCGATGTTGGAGTAGAACACCGCGAGGCTGTCTTTGTCTCCGGTAAAGATGGTTTCGCCGTGGTCGGAATAGAGATCGAGCAATCGCTTTGCGAGCGCGGGGCCTTGCCCCTTCTGGACATCCATCTCTTTGAGTGTCGAGAGCATGTTGTCGAGCGCGAGTTGTCTCGCTTCGATCCGTTGGATCCACTGCGTCGCCGCGAATCCGCTACCGATCGAGAAGATAATCAGGATACACGCCGCGGCGATCGTCACCCCGGTGTTGCGACGGACAAACTTGGAGGTCTTGTAGACCATGCTCGGAGGGCGTGCCGAGATGGGCTGGTCAGCGAGCGACCTGCGGATATCCGCAGACAGTTCCGCGGCACTCTGGTACCGGCGGTCCTTGTCCTTTTCGAGCGCCTTTCCCACGATGATCTCGATATCGCCCTTGAGCGTGGAATCGTTCTTGCTGAGCTTGATCGGGTTGGTGTCCTGGATAATCCGGACAACCTCGTGGATCGCTTTGTCCTTGAAATCAAACGGGATCGTCCCGGTCAGGACTTCGTAGAGCACCACACCCAGCGCGTACACATCTGAGCGTGTGTCGAGGTTCATTGTGTCCCCGATCGCTTGCTCGGGACTCATGTAGTACAGCGTACCAATCAACTGGCCGACATTCGTTTCCATCGTCGCGCCATTGGTGTTCGAATCCGTCGCGCGAGCGACACCGAAGTCGAGAACCTTGGGTTCCCCATCCGCATCGACCAACACATTCGCAGGCTTCAGATCACGGTGGATGACACCCTTGGAGTGCGCGTGCTGGATTGCGTCGCAGAGCTTGACAAACAGTTCGAGCCGATCCCGCGTGCTCAGCTTGTGGTTGACAATGTAATCCTGCAGTTCCTGCCCCGGGACATACTCCATCGCAAAGTACGGCGATCCAGATTCCGGATCGATCCCCGCTTCATGGATCTGCGCGATATTGGGATGGTGCAGACGACCAAGGATCTCCGCTTCAAGATCAAAGCGACGAATGGATTTGGACGAGAGCACACCGGCACGGATGAGCTTGAGCGCGACCTGTCTTTGTGGTTTGTCTTGCGTCGCGCGGTAGACCGCGCCCATGCCACCAACACCAAGCACTTTGTCGATGGTGTACTTCCCAACAACCGTCCCAGGAGGCAAAGTCGGGACATCATGCTCGAAGGTCTGGTAGTCCGGGATCGTCACATCGTCGGCGGCGGTATGCACAACCGTGTCGGCCATCGTCGCCATCGTCTGACGCAAATCCCGAGGTTTGGGGTTGTCCTTGTCCTTGTCCATCAACGCAGTATACTCGCTTTCAGCTCAAATCAGAACGAGAATCGCATCCAGAAATGCTCAGATGCTCGGTAAATAGTGGATAAATCAAGAATCATCACGGCGAAGCAAGCCCGACTGATGCGATCGTCGTGTCATCACGAAGGTCCTCCGATTGAGCAAAGTCCAGCACGCCCGCAAGGAGTCTGGCAACATCATCCTGATGGGTCTGGCACTCCCGCAGCAACGCCCCCGCTCGCGCCAATCCGTATTCCTCGTCGGTATTCGGCGATGTCTGCTCGACGATGCCGTCGGAGAACAGCACCATCCGTTGTCCGGGTTGGAGTTCAAAGGTTTCAGAAGTGAACTGGATGTCGGGATCAATCCCAACGACAACACTCCCCACATAGCTCGGGCGGACCGCATCCGAATCGTGCTGGGTCACCATCCAGTGCCCATGTCCCGCATCAATAAACTCAACTTCTGCAGTGCCTGTCTCAGCGTTCGGTTTGAGAATCCCGACCCACATCGTCACAAACTGTCCCGTCGATCGGTTGGCGATATGCCGATTCAGCCGGGTCATGATGGTCCCCAGGTCATTGGTTTGCTCGAACATCGCGTGGATGTAGCTCTGGGTCGTCGCCATCATAATCGCGGCACCCGCGCCCTTGCCCGAAACATCTCCAAGGAACGCGCACACGCGACCATCATCCAGCTCGATCACCCCAAACAAATCGCCCGCGACCAACCGACCCGGTCGCATCAGCATTGAATACGAAACCGCACCCACAACCCCGTTCTCGTCGGGCAAGAGCAAGCGTTGTGCCTTTGCAGCCGCATCAAGATCGTACTGCATCGCATGTTGTTCGATTTCGAGTTCTTTCCCGCGAAGATTGGTTGCCGTGAGTCCGAGCAGGCGGCCAACCGCGCGACCAAACGCGGACGCATCATGCTTGATGGTGCTCTCTGAACCGCGCGCATCGAAATACATATATCCAATCGCCGCATCTTCAACCATCACAGGCACGCACAGCGCCGAGTGGATTTCAAGTTCAGCGATGCTCTGTCCAAAATTGGCTTGGGGCGCAGATGCCGAGAGCCGCACAACCTCACCCTCCGATGCGCTATCGAGCAATGATTGGCTGAAGTTCACCGAACTGACATCGTCGAGCGGGTTCTTGCTCTGGAACGCAACCGTTTCGTATTGCCCCGGCTCATCCAGCGGCACAAGATACGCCGCGCGGGAGAATCCGGTGGACTCGATCATCGCGTGCAGCGCGATGCGTGCCGCGTTGGGCATGTCCTTGGCGCTATGAATCTGATCCGCGCACTCCAGCAGCACCGCAAGCCGATGGCTCGCAAGATTCGCCAGCGGCTCAGCGCTGACCCGCTCAACCATGTTCGTGCTGTCGCTCGAATCAACCATGGTTTGAATCATGTTGGTGTCCGCCCCGACCGTGCTCCCGATGCGGGTATTGACACGGAACACCCACGATCCCATCCGGATCACATCGCCATGATTCAGAGCGGTAGGAAACTCAGGAGTCATCTTGGTCCCGTTGAGCTGGGTCCCGTTCCGAGACCCCAGATCAATCGCGCACCACTGATCGTCACGCATCGAAATCTCAAGGTGACGACGCGAAATCGATGCCCCCTGATCATCCAGCGGAATCTCGCAGGTCGAGCTGCGTCCAAGGACACTGACCTCGCCCTTACGGATCTCGATCGGATCCATCTTGACCGGACCCTTGGCAAGAATCAGTTTCATCGTTTCTGGATGTGATCCACTCAAGAGTTGCTCCAATGTCCATCAAGGGATAGCGATACACAGTGTATCAAATCTCTCGACACCATCGATCGAAACACGACTTGAAAATCAATAAAAACACCTAGTCTTCGCAGCTCTTCACCGGTGCAATTCCGCGCACAAAAAAAGCAGCCCATCAGAGCTGCTTCTTTCACAAAGCGGGTGAACGGACTCGAACCGTCAACATTCAGCTTGGAAGGCTGACGCTCTACCATTGAGCTACACCCGCAATCGCATCTATCCTAGACCCCCGGCGACGCTTTGCCAATCAGGTCCACGCAGGAATCGATCCAGTTTATCCCGGCTTGACCGCGCGGATTGCCAAGAACATCGGGATCTCCTCGCGGGCAAGATTTTCTGCCTTGGAACGAGGCCCGGGTTGGCTGACCCGCTTGCTCGACCACTCTTCCACAGAATCCACCAGCATTCCAGAAGCAGTGATCGCGTTGATGTACGCACTCATCGGGCGGTGGTGGGTCTGCGTGGTGATCGCGGCCACGCCGCTGCTTACCTGACCCGGATTCATCACAATGTCCTGCGTCCGAGGCGTCATGTACTGATCCACGCGCCGGAACTGGACCGGCTGGCGCGTCCGCTCATCAAGAATCCAGCCCCAAGCGGTCGCACCGGGATTCCGGAACGCGGGGTGGATCACCACGCTCACCATCTTCCCGCCCGGCTTGAGCCGTTCCATCGTACCCGCAAAGACATCCTCGATCCGATCGATATTCATCAGTGCAAGCACACAGACCGCCGCATCGAACTCCTCGTCGCCGAGGTCCGCTTCGCCGAGTGCTCGGACATCGCCAACAACATACGAGATCGATTCGGGTGACTGCCCGTGCGCTCGTTTGATCAGTTCTTCAGACAAATCCACCCCGACCGCGGTCGCGCCGGGTTGGACATTGATCATGTGCCGGGAAACAAGGCCTTGGCCACACGCAACATCCAGCAAGCGTTGCCCGGATTCAAGACCGATCAATCGCTCAAGTGCCGGCAGGATCAGGTTCTCGTGGTGATCCGAACCTTTGACTGAAAGCAGGTTGTCGTACCAACCCGCGACGCGGTCCCAACCCTCTTCCTCCGCTTCCTTTGGAAGCTCGGCCACTTCACTCGCCATCATCGGCGCGGGTTCAACACCCATCACGCTCCAGAACGAACGCGGCGCAGGCACACGGACGCGAGAAACTTTCTCTGATTCTGGATCCTCGTACCGAACCTCAAACGCGTGCATCCCGAGACGATACAAGTCATCACGGACAGCACCAAGGTCCTTGTCACCAACGATCGGATGCCCCGAACTCGCAAGGTGCTGACGGATCTGTCCATCAAGGTCGGGTCTTGCGCGGACTTGGAGGAGTGACAGTCCGTTCCCGGATTCGAGCACGCGGAAGTGGGTCACCGGATTGGCACTCGTGCTGGTGCTGCCGACGATCGGGCCGTTGATCGATGATCCGGATTGTGCGACTTCCTCGTCGTACACGCCTTCGACCACGCACAAGTAGTTGGTCTCAGGGCGCGTCATCTGACGCGGGGTCTCGGTCTCATCACGAGTGCGGACAAGCAACACCGCGCCAGATGCGAGCGTGTCGATCTCGTGCGCAGGGCGCATTTTTTCTCTGCGGACAAACGCGAGCTGCCAGACCGATTCGCGGAGCGTGTTGTGATCCTCGCCTCGGATCGGGAGCCCGGCTGGTTTGTCGACGACGCAGACCGCGTCATCCTTAAACACCACATTCGCCTTTGGAGGCGTGGGCATTTTCTCATCGCGCTGATCACGCGGATCCGGACGGTCAAATCGGCCGCCGCCGGGTCCGCCCATTGGTCGACCGCGATCCCCGCCGAACCCGCCGCGTGGAGGTCCTCCGCGACCATCTCTCGGTGGTCCGCCTCGGCCGCCGCCGTCGCCATACCCACCACCTTGACCACCACCACCATACCCACCACCTTGACCACCACCACCGTAGCCGCCGCCTTGCCCACCCCCACCAAACGAGGGTCGGCCTCCGCCGCGATTGTCACCAAACGAAGGTCGCCCGCGATCGGGGCGTGAATCAAAGTGCGACATGAGATGGTGACTCCGTGTTGGTCCGTGGGTTGTGTAAGCGAGTCTGGACAAGTGTGTCCAGGTGTCCGAGGAGCCAGGATGCGAAAGCATCCTTGCGGATCGGGCCATTTGTATTTTGGTCAAACTGAATATCGTGTTCCGTGTTCCCGATCAATCGGGCATCGATCGAGTCCGCGTCCATCGTGTCAAGCGGGTTGGCGACAATCAAATCAATATCTTTTTTCACGAGCTTTCGCAGCGCGGACGCTTCAAGTTCATCCGCAGGCTCAAGCGCAAAGCCGACGAGCAACTGGTTCGGGCGAGCATCTTTCGAGCATCCCGCGAGCAGATCCGGGGTCGATTCCAGTGCGATGCTCAGGTCATCCCCAGTGCGCCTGCGTTTGCCCTCGCAATCCACCTCGCACGCTTTGGGACGGTAATCCGCGACCGCCGCCGCCATCACAAGACAATCGCACCACGCAAGGTGTTGCCCCAAAGCATCTTCCAGATCCTGCGCCGACGCGAAACGAACGACATCGACCCCGGGTTCCTTCGGCGTTTCTGCATTGGGACCCAGCAGGATCCGGACCTCCCACCCCAGTTGCTCCGCTCGATCCGCCAGATTCGATCCCAGCTTCCCCGAAGATCGATTCCCGATGAATCGCACCGCATCAATGGGTTCGTAGGTCGGTCCAGCAGTAATCAATATCCGTGCCATGAGGCGGTCCTTCAGTTGAAAGAGAGAGAGAATCAGTCCTTTGGGAACAGTTCGTTGTTTGTATCGTAGAACCTTCACAGCGACTCGTCGCAAGAAAGTGGGGGATCAGGCCGCTATACAGGATTGATCCCAGTTCCAACGCCAGCAGGGCGGTAGGTGACGCTATAGTGATGCTCATTCAAACCGGGCGTTGAATACGCCGCGAAGGGATCTGTTTATCCATGGCCAGAAGTCGCAAGAAACTCGGTGAAATCCTCGTAGCACAAGGTGTCATCGACGCCAATCAAGTCAACGAGGGGCTCAAAAAAGCCCAAGACGAAGGTATCCGGATCGGTGAAGCACTCACCGAGCTTGGTTTGTGCACCGAACATCAGGTTCTCAAGGCCCTCGCGGTCCAGCACGGAATCAAGTATGTCGATCTCACCAACGAGAAGATCGCCAAACTCATCGACAAGGACGCCATCGACAAAAGCGTCATGAAGAAACACCTCGTCCTCGGGATGGGCAAGTCCGGCGGCAAAATGCGCGTCGCGATCCACGACCCCAACGACCTCCAAGTCCTCGACAACCTCCGCTTTGTACTCAACTCCGAAGTCGAACCGCTCCTCGCCACCAAGTCCCAGCTCAAAGAAATCATCTCCGGCGGCGAAGCCACCGGGGGCGCACCGGGAGCGCCCCAGCAGTCGCTCGTCACCGATTCAATTGACCGCTCGATCGACCGCTCGGTTGACCGTTCGATGGACAAGTCCATCGATGTGTCATCCGAGGATTCGCCGATCGTCAAGCTGGTCAACCGCGTGCTCGATGAAGCCGTGCGTCTGCGGACTTCTGATATTCATATCGAACCGATGGGCGACCGTGTCCGTCTCCGCTACCGCGTGGACGGCGTGTGTTCAGAACGCGACAACCTCCCCAAACGCATGCAGAACGCGGTCCTGTCGCGTTTGAAGCTGATGGCGGGGATGAACATCTCCGAGAAGAGAGTGCCGCAGGACGGTCGCATCAAAATCTATGTTGATGATGTCCCCATCGATTTCCGTGTTTCCGCGTGTCCAACTTACCACGGCGAATCCGTTGTGCTTCGTATCCTCCGTCCAGACGCGGTCCGCATCGGTTTGACAAACCTCGGTTTCGAGCAAGAAAATCTCGATGTCTTCAACCGGATCATCAAACGACCCAACGGCATCTTCCTCGTCACCGGACCAACCGGTTCTGGGAAAACCACAACCCTTTATTCCGCGCTCGATGTCCTCAACCGTCCCGACAAGAAAATCATTACCGCTGAAGACCCAGTCGAATACAACTTCGACGGCATCAACCAGTGCCAGATCCGCGAAGACATCGGATTCACCTTCCCCAGCGTGCTCCGCTCCATGCTCCGCCAAGCACCCAATGTCATCCTCGTCGGTGAAATTCGTGACCGAGAAGTCGGTGAAATCGCGATCCAGGCAGCACTCACAGGTCACTTGGTCTTCTCCACACTCCACACCAACGACGCCCCCAGCGCGATGACGCGTCTGATCGACATGGGGATCAAGCCCTTCCTCGTCGCGTCATCCATCCAAGCGGTCATGGCGCAGCGGCTCGTCCGAGTCCTCGCGGACTCCAAAGTGCTCGCAAAGGAAGAAGATCTCGATCACAAATACCTCAACCTGATCGGATTGACCATGGAAGACGCGATCGGGAAGGTCTGCAAGCCCGTCCCGACCGCCGACATTCCGACCGGATACAAGGGACGAAAGGCGATCTTTGAGATGATGCTCATGAATCCAGAGATCCGCGACCTCGCGTTCAATAAGGCCCAGGCATCTGAGATCCGGAAAGCCGCTCTTGCAGCGGGAATGAAGGGTCTTGTCGAGGATGGTCGCACGAAGGTGCTCAACGCCGTCACCACACCAGAAGAAATCGCACGCGTCAGCCAAATCGAAGGCAGCGGGCACTAATCCACACACACTCCGCTTCAGACTTTCAGAGGAGATTGATCAATGTCAACAGTCCAGATCGACCGATTGCTCGATACTGTCGTTAAAACAGGGGGTTCCGACCTCCACCTCACCGTTGGGCGCCAGCCAACCATCCGTCTCAATGGCGGACTCCGGAATCTCGAAACCAAAGTCCTCGAATCCGATGACATGGTTTCGCTGATGAAATCCATCACGCCCGAACGCAACCAGCAAGAACTCCAAGAAGAAGGCGGCACCGACTTCGGTTTCGCCTACGGCGACGCCGCCCGTTTCCGCGTCTCCGTCTTCCGTCAACGCGGTGATATCGCGATCGTTCTCCGTCAGATCCCGAACCGATTGCTGACCTTCGATCAGATCGGTCTACCCGACATCTGTAGGGATTTGGTCCGCCGTCCCCGTGGTCTCTTCCTTGTGACCGGGCCAACGGGTTCGGGTAAGACCACCTCGCTCGCGACAATGATCGACTTTGTGAACCAAACCATGGATCGTCACATTGTGACGATGGAAGACCCGATTGAGTACTACCACAACCACAAAAAATCGATTGTCAACCAGCGTGAAGTCGGGAATGATGTGCCCAGCTTCGCTGAAGCCCTCCGTCGTGCGCTGCGTCAGGACCCCGATGTGATTCTGGTGGGTGAAATGCGTGACCTTGAGACCATCGAAGCGGCGGTTCGAGCCGCGGAAACAGGTCACTTGGTGTTCGGGACCCTGCACACGACCGGTGCTGCAAAAACGATTGACCGTCTTGTGGACGCCTTCCCGGTGACCCAGCAGAACCAGATCCGTGTCCAGCTCTCAACCGCATTGGTCTGTGTGCTCTCTCAGGTGCTTCTCGGACGCATCGATACCAAGGGTATGGTTGCCGCCTATGAGTTCCTCGTGGTCACTCCCGCGATCGCAAACCTGATCCGCGACAACAAATCGTACCGTATTGACTCGGCGATTCAGACCGGTAAAAAATACGGCATGCAGCTCCTCGATGACCACTTGTGGTCCCTCTATGCACAAGGGAAGATCGCCGCCGAGGAAATGATCGACAAGTGCAAGGACCCGACTGCAGTCCGAACAAAGGTTCACCAAGCGGGTGGCGTCATCGGGCGCCCAGAGCTCGACGATCCAGAAGCTGCGGTTGAACCACCTGAATAATCAGGCGATTACCCGACATCGAATGGATCATATTCGCGGTGTCGCAACGCAAGAAATGCAAAATTCAAGCATGATCGGGCAATCCAGATCCGAATTCTATGCGAACATCATCACAGACCGGTCTTCGGCTGGTCTCGGCAACGGAGTTGGTTATGGATCCTTCTGAACTCAAAGGACGCAAGATCGGGCGAGTACTCACCAAAATGGGTGTGGTGACTCGTGAACAGGTGCACGAAGCACTCGGCGTTCAAAAAGGGCGAACCCAGAAGGTCAAGCTCGGTCAGATCATGATCGAGCTCGACATGTGCACCCAGCACGATATTGATCGCGCCTTGGCCGGTCAGGCCGGGATGGAGTATGTCGATATCGAGGGTATAGAACTCGACGAAGCCACGATTGGTTCGATCCCCGCTGAGAACGCGAAAGCGTACCAGTGCGTGCCCATCGAGTTTGAGCCCAAAACCCGCCGGCTCAAGGTTGCTCTGAAAAGTCCGGATAACTTCCAAGCCGTGGATGACCTCCGTCTGTTGATGGGTGCGAAAGTCGAAGCGGTGATCGCGTCTCCCAAGGCGATCGACGCGCTCCTCGCGAAGCACTTCGCGAAGTCCGAGTCCATGGAAGATGTGATGGGTGCTCTCGCTGCTGATGAGAACCTGAAGAATCTTGGTGGAACCTCTGATCAATCCATCGACCTTGATGCGGTTCTTGATGCTGCTGACGACAACCAAGTGATCAAGCTGCTGAACATGGTGCTGCTCCAAGCGATCCGTGATCGTGCGTCGGACATCCACTTTGAACCATTCGAGCACGAGTTCAAGATGCGATACCGCATCGACGGCGTGCTCTACGAAATGGTGCCGCCACCCAAGCACCTCGGTGGTGCGATCACTTCGCGTGTCAAGGTTATGGCGAATCTTGATATCGCCGAGCGCCGTTTGCCTCAGGACGGTCGCATCGAGCTGACCGTCGGCGGGAATCCCATTGACCTTCGTGTCGCGGTGCTCCCCACAATCTACGGCGAAAGCGTGGTTATGCGTGTGCTCGATCGCGGCAATGTCGAGCTCTCGCTCGATCGCGTCGGGTTCCGTCCTGAAGAACTCGAAACTTTCCGGGGCTTGATCGCAAAGCCCAACGGCATCGTCATCGTGACGGGGCCAACCGGTTCGGGTAAAACCACCACCCTCTACGCGGCGCTTTCTGAACTCAACGACATCAAAACCAAGGTCCTCACCTGTGAAGACCCCGTTGAATACGACATCGACGGCTTGTGCCAGGTTCAGGTGAACACAGAAGTCGGCCTGACCTTTGCGAGCGCGTTGCGTTCGTTCTTGCGTCAGGACCCTGATGTGATTCTGGTGGGTGAAATCCGTGACCTTGAGACCGCACAGATCGCGGTCCAAGCATCGCTGACCGGTCACCTTGTGCTCTCGACCCTGCACACCAACGACGCGCCGAGTTCGATCATCCGTCTTGTAGACCTCGGGATCGAGCCATTCTTGTTGACCGCGACCATCGAAGGCATCGTCGCTCAGCGATTGGTCCGTACCTTGGATCAGAAAACAAAGGAAGCATACATCCCATCTGAGCAAGAGCTCATGGAACTGGCGATGCGTCCAGAAGATGTCAAGGGGCGCGAGTTCTATCGCCCCGGATCATCGGTCTCTGTCGGTGGCGGGTACAAGGGGCGGATGGCGTTGTTTGAAATCATGAGTCTCGACGACGAACTCCGAGAGTTGGTCGTTAAAAACGCGAGCACCGCGATCCTCCGGTCCGTCGCTCGCAAGAAGGGCATGCGATCACTCCGCGAAGGCGGCATGCTGGCAATTTATGAAGGGTTGACAACCATCGATGAGGTTGTCCGCGAAACACTCGCTGAAGAATAAGAACAATACCGGATCGGCTGAGCCAATCCGATTGAACGAACGAGTAGGGATCACTGGGGTCACTGGGATCATTGGAAGGATTGAGTCATGGCGACATATGTATACCAAGCACTGAATGCGGCGGGCAAAACCCAGAAGGGGACCGTCGAAGCCGCCAGTTCCGAGGACGCGATCCAACGCATCAAGTCCCAGGGCTACTTCCCAACCTCTGTCCAGCCTCAGAAAGAAAAGAAATCAAAGGGTGCTAAAGGCGGCGCAGAAGTCGCGGCTGCTTCCTCAGCAAAGAAGAAAAAGAAGAAAAAGAAGGGCGGCGGATTCAGCATCGGTGGCGTGAGTCCAAAGTACCTGACGCTCTTCACTCGCCAGCTCTCTACGCTCCAAGATGCGGGTCTTCCGCTGCTCCGCTCGCTCCAGATCCTTGAGAGCCAGCAGAAACCAGGCGTGCTCAAGAATGTGCTTCAGAATGTCACCGAAGAAGTTGAAGGCGGCTCGTCACTCTCCGAATCAATGGCCAAGCAGCCCAAAGCATTCAATCACCTCTATGTCAAAATGGTGAACGCGGGTGAAATCGGTGGTGTGCTTGACATCATCCTCCAGCGTCTCTCGGACTTCATGGAGAAGAGCGAGAAACTCAAACGCAAGATCAAGGGCGCGATGGTCTACCCGATCGTGGTGGTCCTCATCGCGCTTATTATCTTGACGGGCATCATGCTTCTCATCATCCCGCAGTTCGAAACGATCTTCGCGGACTTCGGTGTGGAGCTTCCCGCGCTGACACTCTGGCTCGTCAACACATCGAGTTGGGTCGCGGGAACAACCCCTGGTCAAGAAGTCCCGGGATGGATCTTTGTGCTCTTCGGCCCGCCTGCGATCTTCTTCGGGGTCAAACTGATCCGCAAGACCACTCCAGGCAAAGCGGTCCTCGACACACTCATCCTTTGGACACCGATCTTCGGTACCCTTATTCGCAAAACAACAATCGCACGCTTCACCAGAACCCTCGGCACACTCATCAGCGCCGGTGTTCCCATCCTCGAAGCGGTCACCATCACCGGCCAAACCTCGGGCAACTATGTGTTCGAGAAGGCACTCAGAAAGGTCCACGATTCAATCCGTGAAGGCGAAACCTTTGCTGATCCGCTCCGCGAATCCAAAACCTGTGATGCGATCGTGGTCAACATGATCGATGTGGGTGAAGAAACCGGTGACATGGATTCGATGCTCATGAAGATCGCAGACAACTATGACGAGGAAGTCGATGTCGCGGTTGAAGCACTCGTGTCATTGCTCGAACCCATCATGGTTGTTCTTCTCGGTGGCATGGTCGGGACCATTGTTGTCGCGATGTTCCTCCCCATGGTCAAGATGATCGAAAGCCTCCAATAGACAAAAGAGAGATACCAGTTATCCAGTTGAAATCGAACCAGACACTCTCGCTCTGACCTCGGAGTCTTCACCAGTGCAACCGCACCACGCCAACTCGAATCACGCTCAACAGACCAATGGTAAGCGTGGTGGCTTCACGCTCATGGAGCTGATGCTGACCCTCGCGATCATCGTAACGCTCTTGGGGTTCCTCGCGTCGGCGCTCGGTCGCGCCACCCAGAGCGCCCGTCAAGCCGCGAGCCAGCGATCAGCCGAAGCGATCGCGACGGCCGTCGAACAGTTCCGCCTCGAGTTCGGGTTTCTCCCACCATTGGTCCATGATGGTGAGCTTGTCAGCACAGGCGATTCGGAGTACATCCCGACCAGGCCCAACGGTTCGTCGTACCCCGACGGCCCAATCGAGCGTCATACTGGAGGCATCTACGACTTCGGGACCCTCGTTGTCTGGTCCAAGGGATACGACTTCGATTTCTTCCGTCGCCGCTTGGGAGACGCATCTGATGCGGTGAAACTCCCAGGTGGTGGGGCATGGTCGATCAACTCTGCATGGGATGACCGCCGCTACTCGCGATACGCTCTCGCGTACTACCTCGCTGGTGCATTGCCCCGCTCAGTTGACGGCATCTCCGGTCAAGGCATGACTCGCCCACTGGAAAACGGCGGCTTTGCCAATGTCGGATACCCCATCGGCAGCACACGCGACCGGTTTGAACCAACACTGGATCTGGATCGCAACGGCGTCAATGTCCAGACCGGATATGCGCGTCCGATCGAGGTCGCCGAGCATGATCTCGCCGCGCCGATCGACACGCTCCTCGCTTCTGGTGTGTACGACCTGTACGACGACGCAGATCAAGACCTGATCGTCGCGCTGGTTGATGCGTTCGGGACCGCGTTCCGCTACTACCGCTGGGAGCACGGCCGGTACAACCAAAATCGCCAGTTGGTCGTTGAATCCTCGCTCGATCTCAACATCCCGCCGCTCTTGCTCGATCCAGAACTGCTCGTCCAAGTGATGAACGACGACTTGGCCGATCCGATCCCCGATCTGACCAACGGCAATCTCAAACTCCGTCAGGCACGCTTTGCCATCGTCGGAGCTGGCGCTGACCGCTTGTTTGGGACCGAACCCATCGAGTACCTCGTTCAGCAACTCAATCAACGCGATCCGCAGGGAGACCCCGGCGCGATCGCACGAATCCGCAAGCTCGCCATGGAAGACAATGTCGTCGCGTACGGCCAGTAAACGGAAAGTTATCAAATGAACACACCTACACACCATCATGTCGGCTCAGCGAGCACTCGGCGCGGTGCGTTCACACTCATCGAGGTCCTTGTGGTCCTCGTGATCGCGATGATCCTCTTGACGATCTCGGTCCCCGCGTTCCAATCGCTGATCGAATCCTCCGAGCGTTCACTCGCCGTGAACTCTGTGCAGACCGCGATCCAGGCCGCGCAGGACATCGCGCTTGATGGACGCGAGGGCGAAGACGGCGCGATCGTCTTCCTCGTCGCCGACAACGGTCAGCTCACCATGGTTCCAGCCGTCAAAATCGGGATGCACCGCGAGCCATACGCCGCCGCACCCGGTGCACTCGGGCTGCAGACATTCGATTACGATTACATCGAGATGGAGGTCTTCGCGCCGCTCAACAGCGCCGATGCGATCCAACTCCCCAAGTCATGGTTCGTGCGTGGATACGCGCCCATCGGGAGCATGGTCGATAAGTTCATCGTCCGCAACACCCCCGCAGACCAACGCTTCGCGGCCATCTGGTACAACTCCCCGATCTACGGCGGCACGGACTTCATGAGTGATACCAAACAGGACAGCCACTGGGTCTTCCCGGAAACCAACATGTTCGCCAAGAACGCCCAGCATGTCGGCGGCAATACCAATACAGGTGAGTTGGGCGGAATGCAAGGCCAGTTCCGTTCACCACGCCAGTCATTCATGATCCGCTTTGATGGTCGCACCGGACAACTCAGTCGCTCGACCGCACCCGCGATCTTTATTGATCCGCGTGTCAGCCGCGAACGCCCCTTTGGTGCCCAACCCAACCTGAACGATCGCTGGAAACGGGTCGATCTCTCCGACAGTGTGCAGCGGTGGGGGCTCCGCATGCTCTCGGCTTCGGACACCAACTCCGACGGCTCACACTGGACCATCCAAGACCAATACGACCGCGCCCTCTGGATGGGCAACATCTCCCATGACACGGTGCTCGTCAAAGCCGTCAGCCGAATCGCGCTCTACAACGAGCAAGACTTGGCGCGGGACATCGGTGCACGCGGTCTCAACAGAATCACCGGCACCATCTACAAAGATTACAACCAAGACGATTCAGAATCCGAGATCCAGTTTGATGATCGCTTATGGCAAAGCTACCCCGGCGATGATGACATCCTCCGGAAGATCAACCACTGGATCGAGGGTGATACAAACGACGACGGTGTCATCACCTTCGATTCCGTTGACCCCAACCTCCTCGACGAACCACTCTCTCGCTTGTACCTCATCCAGCCCTACTCAGGCAAACTCCAAGAGGTGTTGCGTTGAATATCAACCCAAAGGCACAATCCAGTTCTGTTCACCGCGGATTCACACTCATCGAGGTCCTGATCGCGATCCTGATCCTCGCGCTGGGACTCCTCGGCCTCGGTGCGGTGTTCCCCGTCGTGATCACACAGCAACGCAACGCCGTCGCGGTCGTCGATGGACAGAGCGTCGCGAGCATGGCCGAAGCGATCCTGACTTCATCAACCGAGATCATCGATTTCTCAGAATGGTTCGTTCCGGGCAACGAGTTCGGTCGATCAGGTCCGGCCCCAACCGATGGTGTCACCTACGAGTGGGTTGTCCCCCCATTCACTCCATACAACGGATATCCCAAAGCCCCCGGCTTCGAAGGATTCGGTGGATCGCAAGACGGCCGTTGGTTCGTTGAACTCGATAGCAGCCTCAACTCTGTCAATGACATTACGACCGTCGGGAACCAGAACAAGGCCCTGACCGTTGCCGATCGTCTGGTCCCACAGCCATTCTCGGGGAAAGACCCGAAGTATGTCTGGGATGTCGTCGCCCGTCGTCAACCCGGAACCAACCGTCCACAACTGGCTATCTTCATCCGTCATATCGATCCTCGCATCCGCGTGCCCGCGGACAGGACCCTGAGTGATCTCCTTGTCGTCAGAGGGGCCGCCGCGGGATCCAATGTCCCATTGCTGCCTGTCGCGATTGATAGCACAACTGGGCTTTCAACCGTTGACAACAAGGGGCAAAGTGCTGATGAAATCGTGTACGCCGCACCACAGACGCTGCAGGTGCAGGTGGTCAGCGATCATCTAGACTGGTTGATCATTGAAGAGGCAAACACCGCATTCCTCGATCGGTCGATCGGATTCGCGGTCCAGCCCGGTCAGAAACTGCTCGACAACTCGGGCACCGTCCGTACGGTGATCGGTCCGCCCCCGAGCGATTCTTCGATCAGCTTGCTAAACGATACCACAGTTCGAGTCGTCCGCGTGGACCCGCCATTCAATCTCAAACAAGCCGCTGTAGATGCGTCAGCATACAGCCCAACGATGAATAATCCTGTCCCAGGAGATCCAAATGTAGATGCCCAGCGTGCATCTTGGATCCGCCAGATTGTGTTCACACCCCGCACGCCTCTCGCCATCCGTGTCATCACGCTTGAGGAGGTCTCACCATGAGTGTGTCCAGCAATCGCATCACCGCATCATCATCCCGTGGCTTCACCATCCTCGAAATCATGGTCACCATCGGTATCCTCGTGTTGATCGCCGTGGGTGTCTCCACGATCTTCTCATCGGTCGCAGAAACCGTCAACAGGGGCCGGCGCGTCGCGGAACTCAACCGCTACGCCGCCCAGTTCGAGCGTGTCATGCGTGCAGACTTTGAAAGCATGACCCGCGACGGGTTCCTCGTCATCGCACACCAGACCGCGCCGGGTTTCGATCCAACAAGCAACCAGTACGATGTGCAGCTCACCCCATCGGATTCCTCGGACCCCGATGAGAACGGGCGTCCGGGTCGCTCGCGCCGAGTCGATGAGATCATGTTCTTCTCACGCGCGCAGTACGAAACAGCACGCCGCGCAATATCCCCAGGAATGATCGCCAAATCCGCCGAAGCCGCGATCTACTACGGGCACGGCCAGAAGCGTCGTCCAGATCTATTGACAAACCTCGATCCAAGTCTTAGCTCCCAACAAGCAAACCTCTTCTTCAACCCATTCGTGAACGACAACAACGCACGCAATAACATCACTGGATCTGATTTCAACCAAGCCGGTCTCGGGACCCCATCAACCGACGGCGGACTCAACCCCAACCAGTACGCAAGCGACTGGGCGCTGCTCCGTCAGGTCACCCTGCTCGCCAACCCGCAGACCTCCGGTCAAGAACTCCCCGACAAACTCTTTGGGGTAGAACGGATCAACGAGGGCCGCCAATGGCTCGAAGACTCCGATCGTCAGGTCGCCCTTCAGCCAGCGAGCCGATCAATCTTCAACTCGCTCACACAGTCCGGGTACAGTTCCCCAACCACCGGCTATGTCCTCCCCAAATGGTTCGGCGACCGGAACATCGGTGGTGCGTTCAGCTCTTCGACCGCAGATCCCGCGCTCCGTGCTTCGGGACTGGTTGATATCGCAACCGATGACCTCGCAAGCATCCGCACAATCCTCTACGGCTTGTCAGGCTCAACAGATCTTGGTATGAATGATCCTTCCGACTACTGGCCAAAGAACAATCTTGATACGATTCAAGAGCCGATGGATCAATCCTATGAAGATTTCTCGGAAGTCTTCTGGGAAGACTCCATCACATCGCCGAGCCCAGCGGATGCTCGAAGAATCAGCTTCCCCACCAGTGGCGTGATCCCTCCCGAGTTCCTCAATGTCCGCAAATGGATGCTCGACGCGATGCCCTCGATCTGGGATGTTGAACCAAGCGATCCGATCCAACTCGCGCGCGTCCGCTACGAAGACATCCCGACCCGCTTGCTCTTTGAAGAAGACGCATTCGACGACAGCGACAACGGCGACCGTCTGAAAACCTACGCCGAAGCAAACCAGGAAATGCTGGGGTCATCCGTATTCATCCCGCAGTGCACCGAGTTCATTGTTGAATGGTCCTTCGGATACATCGACGCGACCATCACCGACCCGCTCCACCCACGCTATAAAAAACTGCGATGGCACGGGCTCGAACGGTGGATCGACGCCAACAACGATGGCATCATCGACGATTCAGGCAACGGATTCACCGAGGGTGAAGACCAGAAAGTCGCGGACTACTACAACCTCCGCCCACCACAACCAGCAATCAGCGGCTTTGATCGAGGCCCACTCCCCGAGTTGATCGTTGGTCATGTCGCATTGCTTGGCGGATTCGGTACACCACCAACAACCGAGATCGCCGCGTTCGGGTACCCCGATTCGGCCGGGAACGATTGGCCGTGGCCAAAGTTCGTCCGCGTGACGGTCTCGATCGCTGATCCATTAGACAACACCATCGAACACACATTTCAGATGGTTTTTGATATCCCAGACGCGTCCAACAACTGAGTCGCGTTCGTCAACATACACCGGCAACGGGGCGCTGCGAGCACCACGCAGCACGATCGCCGGTCAGTCCTTAGAGGTGCATGCCCGCTTATCACAGCGTGCCGGAGTTCGTCATGTTCAACAACAACCAAGCCCCAGCCACTCACCCCGCACCCCGCGCCACCGATGCGCCGATCACCAGGAATGGTTCAGCGATCCTGATCGTAGTGGGGACGCTCGCGCTCATCGCGGTCTTTGCCGCGATCTATATCTCGATCGGTCAGAGCGACCAACGCGTCGCGCGATCCATCGAGAACAAGGTCGAGATCGAGACCAACGCCAACACGATCGCCGACCATGTTCTGGATGTCCTGGCCAAGGACCGACTCGCATTCACAACCCAACGCAACGGCGCCGGCGTTTTCGCCGTTCGTGACGCGACCGATGCGTCCTACACCGACTGGACCATGCGGTCCGAGTCCAATAACGAATGGGAATGGTTTAACCCCGCCGGTCTACATTCGAGTCTCGGTACGCAGCCCGGTCTCACGCAAGACTTCCGCGTCGCTTCCGATCCATGGCTCGCCGCAACCTCGCCAACCTACCTCGGAAACCCAGGCCAACCGATCTCCAATGATCTCCGTCCGTTCGCCTCGTTGATCACCCAGGGCGCGATCCAGCCTTCGGATTTCATTGGGGGGATCTATTCCTCAGGATTCCTCGACAAACGCGACTGGCTCCAAATCTCAAACCTCGCGCCCGACGGCCGCTTCGTCAACCTCTTCAACCTCCGCGCCGGCACCGCCCAGTCCAACGGTTTCGGAGACAACAACTTCGGTGGGTTCGATTCCGAATCAGGAACCGGCACCTTCACACGCCCATCAGATGGCAGAACAGTCCGCCGCATGAGCCAGTACCTCTCGCTCTGGGATCAAGAGGATCCCGGCGATCCAGAGTCGCGGATTATTACATTCGATCCAATGGACGGGAACAAGGTCTGGATCCCCGGCCGAAACGAACCGGTCGATATTGGTCTGAGCGCAGCAGACATTCAAAACACACCCGCGGTCTGGACGATGTATCAGCGGTTCATGTTCCAGCCCATCAACCAGCCCTTCATGACGGTCAACCGGAACAACCAAATCTCAACCTGGGCCGACCCCGACTACGCGCCGTACCAATACGCCGACGCCGACGGCGACGGCATGGCTGACTCACGCTGGATCGAGCTCACCTCCGCGCAAGACACACAATCTTCGAGCACCAATCCCCGCGAGGATATCGAGCGTTTGTACGACGCCGGGAATACCCGTATTTTCGCTGCGATCCGCGTGATGGACCTCTCGTCGCTCGTCAATGTCAACACCGCGATGGAACAACTCACCGAGCCAGATCCCGTCGATGGAGGCACTCTGGGGTACACCCCAGCAGATGTCGATCTTCGTCGATTGCTTTCACTCACCGATGTTGGACACAACTACTCCATCCTCCAACTCGCGGGACTCTCACCAAGCAGCTTCCATAAACCAACACTGACCTCCAACAACGACCTGCACGACCCAGACTACAAGTGGTACCGCAACTACATCGATCCAGCATCAACAATCTTCAAGGTGATCGAGCCCAGTTCCAACGCGCTGAGCATCGGTCGATACGCGTACAGCGCGATCAAGCTCGGCATCGAAGAAGGCGGAACCCTCGATGATCGCTACACCGCATGGCCACCGGTTCTCCGTGAAATGAACGACGCAAGTCCTCCTGACGCCGTGGCCGTCAGTGATTTCGATGACACCTTCAACCCACCAAACGCGGAATATGACCCCAGCGATGCCACATACCGCTTGAAGCAGTACCACCGAGATCCAATCAACCCATCAACCGATCCGATGACCGAGAAACAACGGTCAGAGTGGTACATGAACATCGGTCGACTCAACCCACTCACCACCGATCAAGTCAAAACATCGCAGGGCTACGCCGCGACCGGATCGCTCTACAACAAGGACGACCTCCTCGAACTCCTCGCGTTCCACGGCCTCAACGACCCCGCAACGGTCTCGCGTCTCGAAAAATCAGCGATGGGCCGCATGCCCTCGATCTTCGGACAGAACCAACGCGCGTTCTCCCCGCTCATGTCCAACCGTCCGCTCTCGCTCGATCGTGAACGCCATGGATACAACGATGAATCCGCCTACGCAATCGCACCGACCGACCAGCCACGCAAAATCACAGGTTCCATCGCAAAGGAATCGATGGTCATCTTCTCCGTCTCCCCTCGCCGACTCCTCACCACCGTCAGCGGCGGAACAGCCATCCTCCCCGGTTCCGTGGTCAACCCCACGCTGCCAACACTGACGGCCGCAGAAGCGGCACCAACCCTTGGCAGTGCGCTCGCCAGCCCAAAGACATTATTTTCGATCTACTCCAATGCGCTCACCGGAGAACTTGAACTCAATAAACTTTCGCCTCAAAGCATTGATGATGTATTCATCGAAGATCCTACACAAGCACAAGACGAAGAAACCGCGACGCTCTTTTACGGATATCGCGGGCCAGAACTCGCGCTCCATGTTGCAGCCCACACTGCGGTAAACGAAGCGGATCTGTTCGACATTGATACCAAGCCAACGGTTGGCACGCTCCTGATGGATAACTCGTTGCGTGATGAGTTTGAAGACACTGGAAACTTCCCCACAGACGAGTTCATGTTGGATCCTGCTGATGCAATCTACCGCAGATATCCAGGCGCTGCATCTGCGAACCTGCTTGATCGCGGAGAGTTCAGCTTGCCAGGTGCACAACCCGGCACGCAGCACTTCAATGATGAGCATCGCCAAGTGGTGAATGTCTTTGGTATTGAGCCGATGCCGATCTTGACTGAGACGGTCAGTTTCTATGTATACCACGACACATCAGAAAGTGCCGGTGGTGATTCTGATTATGGTGCTCAGCGACCACGGATCCGGAATGGACTACCGAGCTTTATTCCTATCCCAGGAGCCCAGACCAAAATTACGATCGATCCAAGCACAGATCCAAGCACCAATATCGATTGCCTCATGCAAGGGATTGCATTCCAGCTTACGAATCCTTGGGATACCGAAATTTCACTCGGTGGCGATCGAATCCCCAACGGCCCAAGTTTGTCCGAAGGCTCACCACTTACCCGTCAACGCGATCTGAATGATCAGGACTTGATCGACACAACATCAAACTTCCAGTTCGACTACTACATCGAATGGAACGGGTATTTCTTCAAGCTTGCTGAATACGCTCAGTATTACCCGCCATCATCGAGCCGGTATGATCTCCGGGATCAAGATGAATCAATCACCGGGGCAAGAAATCCAAGCGATGATTACGGTCCCAATGATGGGGCTTCCACCGATAACGGCGGGCCGATGAACGCAACAGATTACCCCGACTTTGTCGCTCGAAATGTCACACTCCAGCCAGGCGAGTCCCGCGTTTTCTATGCGGTCGCCGATCCGGAGTTTGACGCGACAACCGACCCGGATAAACCAGAATGGGTACTTGATAAGAAGTGGCGGAACGCAATGGCAAGCAGCGGCGGTCTGCCTCTCCAGTTCACAGATGTCATCAACTACGATTCGAGCCCACTCAGAGACCAAGACGGGCTTATCGACGGCACCGATCGCAGGGGGTGGACAGGTCCTGCCAAGGAGTGGGTCCAGAATCAGTTCAATACATCAGACAGCCGCTTGCCTGTCATGATCCATCCAATGAACCCCCAGACTGGTGAGTATGGTAAAGAAGATATTCTCTACGACTATCTCAACACGCCGCTTGATCATGTCAGTCCTGCTCAGTTCAACGGAAATGGTTTCGATCAGATCAGTAGTTCTTCTACGCGAAAGGATGCTTCAGAAGTTCGACTCTGGCGCAAGATCGTCACCCCTGCGGAAGAAACCACGGATACCAGATATGTACATGCTGTCAAAGAGAACCTCCTTCACAACGACATGCTTGTTGACCGCATGGAACTCACCAGCGGTGTAGCAACACCCATCGAATTGCTCAGTCTTACTAATGAAGTCGCCAAAACGGTTAGTTTTGCAGAGGATTACCCGAATACCGTCGATGAGATTGCAACAAATGTTCGCAACGACAACACCGGCTTTTCCGTTGTCCGTTGGGCATCGACCAGCCGTCGTGATTCTGTGGACACGACTGAACCAGGAATGGGTCAGATCCGCGAGTGGATGCTTTCATCCCGATTAAATCCCACAGAGAGCTTGGTTTCAGCAACCGATGAAGTGATGAGGTACGGCGACGACTCCTTGACACTCGACGCCGATGATTTTATCGAAAGTGCAGCGGATCTTGACAATGCGACCGAACCCGATGGTCGAATCGTTGCGGGTCGTATCGACGATATCAGGACAGACTATGAAACCCACCGCACACTACGGGAACTCTTCACACATGATTCCGTTCTCGTGACCGCGTCGCTCGAACCCTATAAGAAAAGTGATCTTGACACAGAAGCACCGAATAATGGTGAGGACGGATCAGCTCGAAAGTTCAATCGCTCGGGTGATCCAAATGACCCACTGGATATGACAACAGCACTCTGGGCACACCCTGATGGCAACTCCACACTCCATGTGGAGGGCGATTTTGGTGTATCCAATCTCCGCCCGGAACTCTTGACGACCTCCAAGTCATTCAATGATGCCCCTCGTCTTGCTGACCTTCTCCTTGCTTGGGGTATTGGTCCAGCCTATGCCCCAACACAAGCGGGCTCGCTCAGCGATACCAACGCTGGGTACTACCCAGCGGAGTGGATGACATTAACCGAAGCGATCGCCATTGCATTGGGATATGAATCTCCGAACGCTGCTGATATATCTGCTGACAATATTTGGGCAGACACATTCACCCCGAATGCAAAACTTCTCGACAACGGACACCTCGCGATCGACAACTATGTCGCGTACTACAACATCGATACAAACGAGAACCCGCCTGAGTTCACTTACGACGAGGACATCCGCAGAGGCACCGGCGCTCCAATGGCATTGGGTGTGCTCGATCAAGCACGCGCGATCGCCTCGCTCGATACTTCCGCGGACCAACTCGTCACCCCAACCTTCGGCCAGATCAACATCAACACCGCGCCGGTCGAGGTCCTGCGGTTGCTTCCAGGTCTGAGTCCGATCCTGAGCTCGTACTACCCAACCTTCACCCCTCCGACCAGCGAGCCAGAGTGGTGGGGCCAGAATGAAAGCTGGGACCTCCCAGATCTTTCCTCAGCGAGCAATACCCCCGATGTCGCCGCCGCGATCGTTGGATACCGGGATCGTCTCTATGTTGAGCCAAGATTCCGTTCAGCAGATATTGGTGGACAGCAGGATTACAACCCGCTGAACTACGCATCGGCTTCGGCTGATCCGGATGAAAGCAATCCGCTGGACAATACAGAGGCGCACGCCCACAACCTCTTCGATGAAGAACCCACGGATATTCTGACAGACACCGACGGCGATCACCGCGACCGCCAAACCATCTCCGGGATCGACGGCATGCGTCAAACCCCCGGATTCGGGTCACTCGGTGAAATCTTCGCGGTTTCATTCGGTCCTGATGCCAAGGGTGCTGGCAACACGCCATCGAGCCCCGTCGCACTCCGGACCGCACAACCACAGCTCTCGATCCAGCAGTACTTCCATGACAACCTGAACCTTGATGGTGATGATGTCGAACTGATCGCAATTGACCCCCAGTTGTTCGGTGGAACCAAGAATGGCTCGACCAAGGACGACTACGCCGAACGCCTCGCGATGGCCAACGGGATCCTCAACATGATCTCCGTTCGCTCCGATTACTACGCGGTCTGGTTCGTCGTCCATGCATACCAAGAGTCCGATGTGACCAACCTCCAGCCTGAGGACCCTCTGATCCCATCGCTCGCCAAGCGGTATGTCATGGTCGTGGACCGCTCCAATGTGACCGATCCGGGAGATACCCCCAAAGTCGTCTTCCTCCGCGAGGTTCCGATGTAAAGCCCTCCGGGACAATGGAAAGAGAATCTTCTCAGATTGTCCATACAAGTTGACTGGCAGTTGACCCGATATGGGTCTACACTACAGACCACCGCAGGGTGTAGCTCAGCTTGGTAGAGCGTCTGGTTTGGGACCAGAAGGTCGCAGGTTCAAATCCTGTCTCCCTGATTCGAAGATGAAAAACCGCAGGTCATTCCTGCGGTTTTTCTTTTTGCGTGTCAGCAAGTTCAGCCGAGATCGGTAAGCATCCAAGCCCCAAACCGGATAAGGTGCACCCATGCCCAGCGTGTCTGATCCACAACCCGATCCCGCCCCCGCACTCCGCGGCCAGACGCGCCATCGCGTCAACCCGATCACCCGCTCCAAACCCGCCTTACTCGGGTTCGCGTTCCTCGCCTTCATGTTCCTCGCGTGCCTCGGATCACTCCCCTGGACGCTCTCCGCTGCAAACCCAGCCGTGTCCGAAGTCCCTCGCTACGACTCGGGAGAACCCAAGTCAGGCCGGCTCCCCCCAGTGTGGTGGCCCTACGACCAGATCGATCAAGACCGAGCAATCGCCGCGATCGAACCGGCGGCGCTCACACAAATCGCCACCAACCAAGGCACCACCATGGACGCGATCCTTGATGGTACAAGCGAACAAGGTGTCGAAGCCGCCCTCGACCAAGCCCCCTCATTCATCCTCGGCTCGGACACACTCGGGCGTTCCCTCGCAATACGCCTGCTCACCGGGGGAGGCATCTCGCTCACCATCGGGATCTGTGCCGCTTTAATTTCAGTCGGAATCGGAACCGTCTACGGCGCCTTCGCGGCGTACATGGGGGGCAAGGTCGATTCCATCATGATGCGCATCGTCGATGTGCTCTACGGCCTCCCATACATCCTTCTGGTCGTCCTCCTCGCCGTAGCATCCAACGCGATGCTCGACGAATACCAATCCAGAGCAAGAACCAAAACAAGCTGGTCGATCAACCAGATCGTCGAGACCCAGTCCACAGCAACCGACCCGTTGACCAAGTCCGACGCGCGGATCATCTTTGAGAATAACCCAGAACTCCAAGACGACCTGATGCTCCAAGCCGCCCAGATCTATCCAAGGCGGGTCTTCTCCAACAGCACCCGAACCACCCTCGATGTGATGACCCTCCTGATCGCGATCGGAGGCGTCTCATGGTTGACGATGGCGCGTGTTATCCGGGGTCAGGTTCTCTCACTCAAGAATCAGCCGTTCATCGAAGCGGCTCGTGCACTGGGTTCACCCGGACACCGCGTCTTCATTCGGCACCTGCTCCCAAATCTCATCGGACCCATCGTCGTGTACGCGACGCTCGCCGTCCCGCAAGCAATTCTGCAAGAATCCTTCCTCAGTTTCCTCGGCATCGGTGTCAAACCGCCGCTCCCGAGTTGGGGAAATCTTGCCGCCGAAGGATTGAGCGAACTCAATACCTATCGAAGCCACTGGTGGCTGCTTTTCTTCCCTTGCGCCTTGCTTGGCATGACTTTACTCGCGATGAACTTCGTTGGTGAAGGACTCCGAGAAGCGTTCGATCCAAAGAGATCTCATTAACACAACCGCATTCATGACGCTAGAATGCCCCTCGGCATTCAAAGCCAAGAAGTATGTGACTCAAACCGGAATCCAATCTCATGCAAAACAAGTTCGGCCTCAAAGACTTCATCCTCATGCTCCTCGTCTCACTCGCTCTCGTGTTCTCCATCCTCGCGATGCGACAAGACGATCGACGCTGGAAACAAACGGAGAGCATGACCAAGAAAATTGGAACCATCGAACAACTGGTCACTCGTCTCGATGCCAAGCTCGAATCCGGGATTTCCATCTCAGGCACAAACAACGCCTCCAATAGCAATCGCCCGGTAAACCACGACGAATCATGGATCAAAGAAGAAGGCGTCCCAGTTCAGTGGTTCGATACCTACACCTTTGCCAGCGATCCCCGCAACGAACCAGACTACGCAATGGGTGGCACATTCAAAGAAACCTTCGAAGCCCAGCCATCCAAGCTCACCCCGGTCCTTGGTGAAGATGTCTACGCCCGCCGCATCGGTGACCAGGTCTGT
Source organism: uncultured Phycisphaerales bacterium (assembly GCA_963976955.1). Classification (GTDB taxonomy): domain Bacteria; phylum Planctomycetota; class Phycisphaerae; order Phycisphaerales; family UBA1924; genus UBA1924. The sequence goes on from CAXBMD010000001.1 coordinate 1,246,631, forward strand.
GAAACCCTCGCGGATTACAACCCTGAGACCCTCGAGCTTGAAGGCGCCCTCGCAGTGGCATGGCAGTACGATCCAGAAGGAGAATGGATCCGAGTCAAAATACGCGACAACGCCCGCTTCTCCGACGGCGAGCCTGTCACCGCTGAAGATGTCCGCTGGTCCTATCACGACTACATCAACAACCCCCAACTCGAAACCGAATCGCTCCGCTCGATCATGACCAAACTCGATCGCATTGAAGTTGTTTCCGACAAAGTCGTCGACATCTACTTTGTTGAGCCCGACGCCTACAACCTGCAGATGGCGATGGGATTCTACATCCTCCCCAAGCACTTCTACTCCACCTTCACCACCACGCAAATCAACCAGTCCACCGCACTCACGATGGGCTCAGGCCCGTTCAAGTTCGAGAGTCTGAATCCTGAAGACCAATGGACTCCCGGGACCGACATCACGCTCGTCCGCAATGAACAGTACTGGGGACCCAAACCAGCACTCGCATCGATGCGGTTTGATGTCATCACCGAAGATGTATCCCTGCTCACCTCATTCGTCAACGGCGAGACCCACATGATCCGTCCATCATCGCCGCAGTTTGTTGATAAATCAGCACAACCAGGCTGGGACGACAAGGCCTACTCCCTCAAATGGGTCAACATGCGCTCGGGATACTCCTTCATCGGTTGGCAGTGCGGCCCACGCAACGGCAAGCTCACCCCCTTCCACGACAAACGAGTCCGTCAAGCGATGACCCTCATCCTCGACCGCAAGCTCATGATCCGAGACATCTTCAGCGGGATTGGTGAGGTCGCCATCGGACCCAACAACCCGCCATCTCCAGCCGCAAACCCAGATCTTGAGCACTACCCATACGACCCCGCCCGCGCCCGCGAACTGCTCGCAGAAGCGGGATGGATCGACCGGGACGGCAACGGCGTCCTCGAAAACGAGAAAGGTGTCGAGTTCGTGTTTGAGTTCACCCGCGCCTCAGGCGGACAAACCATCGAACGCATGCAGAAATACCTCGTCGACCAGTGCGCCTCAGTCGGTATCCGATGCAACCCGAAGGTCGTCGACTGGTCCCTCTACGACCAGATCCTCAAGACCCGCGACTTCGACGCCATCACCCTCGCGTGGTCCGCGTCCGCTCCAGAGTCCGACCCCAAGCAAATCTGGCACACCGATGCCATCCAGAACCAAGGCCACAACTTCATCCAGTGGGACGCGGGACAAGACCAGTACATCGACGCAATCAAAACCACACTCGATACAGAAGAACGGATGAAAATATTCCACAAGTTCCACGCACTCATGCATGAGGAACAGCCTTACACCTTCCTCCGAGTCTCACCATGGCTCCGTTTCGTGTCCAAAGACTACGCCAATGTCCATACCTATCCAAAGGGTATCGAACAACGCGAGTACTACATGCCCGCCAACTGATCATCATCCGTTCCTGATCACCTGACGCGAGAAAGCGGGACCCATGGCCACCTATATCATCAGACGACTCCTCCTCATGATCCCAACCCTGATCGGGATCACTTTCCTTGTATTCATGATCATCGCCCTCGCTCCGGGTGGGATCGGCGCTTCCCTCAAAGTCGCCGGCGGACAAATGGAAGCGACCTCCGCGGCGGTCCGCGAAGCATACCTCGAGGACCGCTACGGCCTCGATGATTCGCCACCCGTCCAGTATGTCCGATGGTTAGGTCGTGTCTCCCCGATCAAGTTCGGAACACGCGACCAGATCGACCCGACAGGCGAGTTCATCCGCTCACCAAAGCTCCCCAAAGAACCCCCCCTATGGGAATGGTTCACCCCGAGCCTGACCGAGTACCCAGAATCATCCGGATTCGAGTTTGAAACCGACGCGACAGACCAAGAGAAAGTGCGGATTTTCCGCAGCCAAAACAACAAATACGCACAAGCTCGTGCCGGTCTGATTACCGCTAAGGCCTCTATGGATCAACTCCTTGGCTACGCCGCTGGTCAAGCCGATCTCAATGGCTTCCGCGATTCAAAGGGCAAGATCAAGTACAAGGTCATCAATAGGAACCGCTCGGTATTCGAGGACTCGCCCTCATGGGACAAGATCCAAGCCGCGGGACACACCCTTGTCACCAACTACACCATCGCCCAGAGCGAATGGGTCAAGCTCAAAGACATCTTCGACGCCCAGCCCTTCCCACAAGCCGGGATTGGTCTTGTTGGTTCTGTCTCGATTTCGTCTCCAGACTTCGGACGCTCGTTCACCAAATCACGCCCCGTCGTTGACCTCATCAGCGACGCGCTCCCTATCACCATTCTGCTCAATCTGATCGCGCTCCCCATCATCTACTTCATCGCGATCCCCTGTGGTATGCTCGCAGCTGTCCGCGCAGGATCACTCTTTGACCGCCTCTCCGGCGCATTCTTCATTGGTCTCTGGTCGTTCCCCATCCCATTAGCAGGCGTCCTCTGCATCGGATACCTCGCCTCCAACGAATACCTCGGGATGTTCCCCGTCGCAGGACTCCACGACGCAGGCTCCGACGGCTTCACCTACCTCCCAACCTTCGCAGGCGGGTTCGAACGCGGATACCTCCTCGATCTGATCTGGCATGTCTGCCTCCCGATCCTCTGTCTCGTCTACGGCGGATTCGCGGTGCTCTCCAAGCAAACCCGCGCCGCGATGCTCGACAATTTCAACATGGACTATGTCCGCACCGCCAAAGCAAAGGGGGTCTCGAGCAACAACATCATCTTCGCGCATGTCTTCCGCAACTCGCTGCTCCCACTCATCACCATGTTCGTCTCGATCTTCCCCGCGATGCTCGCGGGATCAGTCGTCATCGAACAAATCTTCACCGTCCCAGGAATGGGCCGCCTCACCCTCGAATCCATCAACCTCCGTGACCGCGAACTCCTGCTCGCCAACACCATGATGATCTCCGCCGTGAATCTCCTGGCGCTCCTGCTTGCCGATATTCTCTATGCCTTTGCCGACCCAAGGATCAGTTTCAAATGAGCAAGAACGCCGACCAACTCCAAGAAACACTCGACTCCGTCACCGGCGTTCAGCTTGCCCAAGGCATCGGACATACCGAAGTCAAAGGCTTCTGGGCCGATGCGTGGGGTCATGTCCTCACCCGTCCCGCCGCCGTCGCCGGCATTGTCTGGGTCGCGATCGTCGCGTTCTTCGCAATCTTCGCGCCACTCCTCGCCTCAGGACACCCCCTGATGGCTTGGCCTTTGAATCCCGACGGCTCAACAGGATCGATGTCCTCTCCTCTCCTCAGCACCCTCAAATCTTCTGATGTCGTTCTCATGTTCTGGGGATTGATGGCACCCGTTATTCTCCTTGCACCGATCAAAAACTTCCCGACCGGCCCGCGGTTGCGATTGATCATCGCCGCTGGAGCACAATCCGGGATCATGGTGATCCTCGCGCGTCTCACCGAATCATACTTCACCGCCCGTGACGCCTCGGACACAATCCGGGACCTCGCACAGTCCGACATGTTCATGCCCATCGCGGTGATCATCATCGCCGCGGTCAGCGCGATCCCGTTCATATTGATTTCGATTCTCGCCTACCAGAGCTGGGCGCGATCATTCTTCGTACTCGCTGGTGCCGTGGTGATGGGGCTCATCATCTCGTGGAAATGGTCACCAGAGCTCTACCGTTACGATTACCGCGAAAAAGAATCCGATGGCAAAATCCGCGTCGTCTACACAGTCATCCCGTTCTCGCCCGATCAATCCGAGACCGCGATGTTCAACAGAGCACCAGGCGCGACCCCAATGGACGCGATGTGGGATCGACTCGAACTATCCGAGAGACTCACCGCCAACCGAGCAGCGGTCTACGACGACAATGAACTCGCCGCGATCCCTGTCAGAGAAGACCATTACGAGCGACTCAGTGAGATCGCCACCTCAATCGAACCACTGACTTCTGAGCACATCTTCGACTATCTCGACACACTCCGATCCAACTCCCCAGCAACACTGCTCGATCTCCGCGAGTCGATCAAGTCAAACCCCGCGCCGTCCCATTATCTCGGGACCGATACGCTCGGGCAAGATGTGTTCTCGCAGATGCTCCACGCGTGCCGCCTCGCGATCTCCATCGGGTTCATCTCCACCGGGATCGCCGTCGTCATCGGAGTAACGATCGGATCACTGATGGGATACTTCGGTGGTTGGGTCGACCTCGTTCTCTACCGCTTCGTCGAAATGTTCATGGCAATCCCGGTCCTCTTCCTCCTGATCGTCGCCGCGGGTGTGCTCCCAAGAAACACCTATGTCATGATGGCGATTATCGGATGCTTTACATGGACCGGTGCCGCCCGATTCATCCGCGCCGAGTTCATGAAACTCCGCGAGACGGATTATATCCAAGCCGCCAAAGCGATGGGGCTCCCCCTCTGGTCAATCCTCTTCAAGCACATGCTTCCCAACGGCGTCACCCCCGTGCTCGTCGAATCCTCATTCCTCATTGCCGCAGCAATCCTGATCGAAGCCACCCTCAGCTTCCTCGGACTCGGACCCACGGGCCAAGCAAGCTGGGGATCCCTCCTCCGCAACGCTTCAGGTGAGACCGGTTCCTTCGTCTGGTGGCTCGCCATCTTCCCAGGAGCCGCGATTTTCTTCACGACCCTCGCGTACAACCTCATCGGCGAGGCCCTCCGCGACGCGATTGATCCGAAACTCAAGAAAGCCCGCGTATAATCACGCCGTGTTCATATCCCAGGAACTCCCATGACCCAAACAGCAACCCATTCGACCATGAACACAAACACCAAAACTGATACGCCCCTGATGCAGGTCAAAAGCCTCGCTGTCTCCTTTGACAACGGCTCAGGCCCCCGCATCCAAGCAGTCGACGGCGTCAGCATGACCGTCTACCCCCGGCAAACCCTCGCCGTTGTCGGTGAGTCCGGGTGCGGCAAGTCCGTCACCTCCATGAGCTCGATGCAACTCATCCCGCGACCACCAGGACGCTTCGATCGCGGTGAAATCACCTACCGCATGGAAAACGGCAAGCTGGTCAATCTCATGACCCTCACCGAACACCAGATGCGTTCCGTGCGAGGCAACGAGATCGCGATGATCTTCCAAGAGCCCATGACCTCCCTCAACCCCGTCTACACCGTCGGCGACCAGATCATCGAAGCAATCTCCCTTCACCAAGATGTCACCGCAAAAGAAGCATGGAAAATCGCGGTCCGCTCGATGGACGATGTCGGCATCCCCGATCCCGAAGGTCGAATGAAGGCTTACCCGCACCAGTTCTCAGGTGGTATGCGCCAGCGCGTCATGATCGCGATGGCCCTCGCGTGCCAGCCCCGTCTGCTCCTCGCCGACGAGCCAACCACCGCGCTCGATGTGACCATCCAAGCGCAGATCCTCGAACTCATCAAAGACCTCAAAGCAACCCGCGATATGGGTGTCATCCTCATTACCCACGACCTCGGAGTGGTTGCTGAAAATGCAGATGTCGTCTGCGTCATGTACGCCGGTCGCGTGGTGGAATACGCCAATGTCTACGACCTCTTCGACAACCCAAGACACCCCTACACCCGAGGCTTGCTCGCATCGATTCCCAAAATCGGTGTCGACCACGATCGCCTCATCACCATCGATGAGATCGTCGACAATCCAGAAGAGTTCAAGAAACTCCCAGGCGCAGAGAAGGGGGTCACCCCATGGTGGCCTTGGAACCAGCCGCCTCAAGATTTGGTCAAGCTCGACCAACCCGCGGGAGACTACCACCTACAGGAAGTCGCCAAGAATCACTGGGTCGGTGTCTGGCACACCAAAGGCGTTGTGGGCGATGAGTCGCCAGCGCCCCAGCTCAACTTCCGCGTAGTCGACAACGCCTAAGCCGTTCCGAGGACGCCCATGCGTGCATTGCTCATCGTCGATCGACTCTTTGCCCAGCACGAACGCGCGATGCTCGAACGCACATCCATTGGTCTTTTGGACGAAGGCATCGAGACCCGGCTCGTGGTTCCCGACCTCGGTATATTCAACACCACCAAACTCGGTATCCTCGCGCCACAAATCAAATACAAAGACCGCGGACTCGCCTTCACCCTCAAGATCCGCGCCGCCAACATCATCCGTGAACTCACCAGCGATCGCGGTTCCCCAGACTGGGATATCGTCCACGCATTCGGAGGCCAATCATGGGCTCTCGCCCATGAACTCGCCAAATCACTCAACGCCGCGATGGTCCTCGAACTTTGGCGAGCCGGCCTCATCCCACGCGCCACCCAGTTCGTCAAAAACACGCCACTCAACTGCATGATCACCGCGCCAGACAAAACAATCGTGCGCGCCGCGATCGATTCGGGTGCAAGGCTCCCAATCCAGGTCGCGCCATGGGGCGTGCCCGTCCCCTCGGTCCCACGCAAGATCCTCCGCGAAGACCACGGTATCTCCATCGTCTTCCAATCCTCCGGACGCGCCAAGACCGAATGCACCGCAGCATTCGATGGCATCCTTGATGCAATCTCCGGAAACGACAACATCCACTTCTTCGTCAACCTCCACGCCGCCCAGCGATCCTCGCTCTGGTCCCGCGCGAAGAAAGCCAACGCGCTCAGCCAGCTCACGCTCATCGATAAAATCGAAGAACAACGCGACCTCGCCCTCAATGCGGACTTCCTCATCTACCCCGACACCATCCACGAACACCGATCACTCTTGTACGAAGCAATGGGCAACGCGATGTGCGTCATCGCATCAACCGCTGAACAAAGCACGAGTTTGATCGAAAACGAAACCGCCGCGATTGTCCACCGTGCGAGCCCAACTCAGTGGTCCAACACCCTCAAGGATCTGATCTCCGACAAAGACCGTGCACGCACACTGGGAACCAACGCCTGGGCGCAGATCCGCGATCACCGCAAGGTCTCCACCCACATCGGCGCGACCGTCGATGCCTATTCTCAGCTTGTCCCCACAGCTGTATAACCAAGCGCATCCTCCGATAATCAACGACAGTCCCATCAGCATCCACGCATCCAGTCCGCTAACCCTTGTATTCATGCAGTTTGTGAGGTTTGCACCGTCGATCCGCTTTGATCCGTCTGTTCCTGTGGTACATTCTCTATGGTGGTCCAGTCATCCCCCCGCGCCGTACTCGGCTCATGACCACCCAGCGCGAATACACATCGGAGTTCAAAGATGAAAACTAAACTCACCGCAGCCCTTCTCGCAGTTCTCTGCGCGACTTCCGCAAACGCTCAGCACACCAGCGCCTCGATCCGTTCAACCAAGATCATCGAGATCAACCCAGCCGGATTCCCAACCACCCAAACCCGCGGCGTACAAGTCCGCTTCAACCGCTACGAAACCGGAGACCTCGCAGGCACACAAGCCGCCGATGGCTCCGTCACATGGAACGGATCACAACGCGAAGCAATGGGGGGGCAAGACGCACCAGCACGCATCCTGATCCGCGCATTCGATGGCGTCTTCTCCATCGATCCATTCGTCCCGCTCCCCGAAGGCAACGAGGACATCGCCAACCTCCTGTTCAACGGCGTAACCCTCGAAACCAACCACATCATCTTCGGACACAACCGCATCGAACGCGTCGAAAAACTCATGAAGATCCTCGAAGTCGCACGCCACAACTGGCTCCGCAACAACGGATTCTACGGCGTCCAATCCGTCACCAGCTCGCGCTCAACCGGTGAAGCACGAACCGAAGCATCGCTCCCAGAACCAGCCGCAAGCTTCCGCATCCCAGCCGATGTTCCCCGCGGCAAATCCAACGAGCAGGTCAACACAGACGACTCAAACGCCCGCTCAATCGCAAGCAACCTGCTCAGTGGCGACGAACCCGTCCGCATCTCGCTCCCCTTCGGCACAGCACCCGATGTCGTCGCAAGTGTGGAAGCACGAAACCAAGCCGTACCAGAAGCGACCACAGAGGAAGCAACCCAAGAACTCGCTTCCAACGACTGAACGCGTAAACTACAGGCGTGACCAACCGCCTTCCATTTGATCCCAGCAAAATGACCCGGAAAGACCGATCCCCGGCTGCCGATAGCAGCCGGGGTCTTTCTCCGTCTGGGGACAAACCACTCACCGTCACACAACTCGCCGCGACCATCGAATCCGCGATCAAGTCCGCCTTCCCAACCAAGGTCCGCGTCATTGCTGAAGTCAGCTCCGTCACCAACCGGACGCATTACTACTTCACCCTCAAAGACCAGAACGCGACCATCTCCGCCGTCTTCTTCGCATCCGCCGCCAAGCGATCCCGCTCCATCCCAACCCACGGCCAACAAGTCATCGCAACCGGCAAACTCGACTACTACGCCCCAAGCGGACGCCTGAGTCTCATCGTCGACAAACTCGAACCCGTCGGAGAAGGCGATCTCGAACAACGCTACAAAGCACTCTGCGACGACCTCCGCGCGCGAGGATGGTTCGATCCGCTCACCAAAAAACCACTCCCGATCTTCCCACGCTCCATCGCCATCATCACCAGCGCGACCGGCGCCGCGCTCCAAGATGTTCTCGACACCGCAAACAAACGCTGCCCCGCCGTCAACATGCTCATCGTCGATGCGAGAGTCCAAGGCGACCAAGCCAAATCACAAATCGCCGCCGCGCTCAACCAGATTTCCAAACAACACAAACAACTCGGTATCGACGCGGTCATCCTCACCCGCGGCGGCGGATCGCTCGAAGACCTCTGGGCATTCAACGAACCCATCGTCGCCAAAGCGATCCACGATTGCCCCGTCCCCATCGTCGCCGCGATCGGTCACGAGACCGACACAACCATCGCCGAACTCGTCGCCGACGAACGCGCCGCGACCCCAACGCAAGCCGCGATGAAACTCGTCCCGGATCGCGCCGCCCTCTACGAACAGATCGATTCGCTGACCCGTCGTTTGAGTCGCGAACTGAGCACAACCCTCGCCCAGCACACCAACCACCTCAACCGTCTTTCAAACGCCGGCCCCCTCGCCAACCCCGCACGCCTGATCGAATCCTCAGCAAGCAAACTCCCAACGCTCATCCATCGCCTCACTTCTGCGATCTCCCAAACCCAATCAAAGTCCTCCCGCACACTCGACACCCTCGCCCTCCGTCTATCCAAACACCAGCCCGCCGCCGTCCACGCAACCCGGCGCGAGCACATCGCAGGCCTCACCAAACTCCTCACCAACGCGATCCACACCCGCATCAACCTGCTCGATACCCAGCTCTCCGCATCACAACGCGAACTCAACGCGATCGGTCCCCGCCAAGTTCTCGCGCGCGGCTTCTCCCTGACCACCGCCGCCGATGGATCCCTCGTCTGCTCCACCAAAGACCTCAAGACCGGCGACCAACTCACCACCCATCTGAAAGACGGCCAGGTCCACTCAACCGTCTCCAACAAAGACGCCAAATCAAAGCCGTCATCGAAATCCAAACCAAACAAACAACCATCTCCAGAACCCAACCTTTTCGGAGCCCCCAACCAATGAGCAAAAAACCAAAATCCGATCAACCCCGTTATGAGGACCTTGTCTCCCAGATCGAAACCCTCGTTGACAACATCGAATCCGGAGAACTCGGTCTCGAAGAGTCCATCAAGGGATACGAGCAAGGAACCAAGCTCATCAAGCAAGCGCGAGCGATCCTCGACCAAGCCCAGCAACGCGTGGAAGCGATCGATCTGAATCAGGCCGAAGAATCGAGCGAATGAGCCCGCTGAGCCGATGAAAGTGACCCATGCCTGACGCACTGATCATGATCCTCCCCAAGCTCATCACCCTCGGCTTTGTCATGGCCTTCGGTGCCTCCATCGGTTCGCTCGTCAATGTCCTCGTCTACCGCCTCCCGCTCGGTCTGGATGTCGTCAGTCCCACCTCACGCTGCCCAAAGTGCAACACCAAACTCACCTGGCGCGAGAACATCCCCATATTCGGATGGATCATCCTCCGCGGCAAATGCCGATTCTGCAAAGACAAAATCTCACCCGAATACCCGATCGTCGAAACCATCGTCGCCGTGCTGTTCGGATTGCTCTACGCCATGTGCTTCATGGTCAATGACAACGCCACCCTCTTCGGATTTCATATCAAACCCGAGTGGGCACTCAACGGCCCAGCCATGACCTGGCCAACTCTCGTCATCCTCTTCGTCCTCATGGGTTCACTCGTCGCGATGACCATCATCGACGCACGAACCTACACCATCCCCCTCGTCCTCACCTGGGTTCCCGCGATCGTCGCGTTGATCTTCCACACAGGACACGCCATCTGGTTTGAAGTCTCGCGCGGATCACTCACCCAAGTCATCCCCGGCTACTGGAACTTCACCGACTCCAACAGCCGATGGTTCTCCGCAGAAGGATTCCTCTGGTCCATCCCAACCTCCGGACTCCACGGCTGGAGATTCATCGGGATCATGATCGGAGCCGCAGTCGGTCTCCTCATCGCCAACCTGCTCCTCAAGTTCAAAGTCCTCGACAGAAGCTTCGGCGACTACGACCAATGGCTCGAAAAACACAACAGCGCACTCGCCGAATCAATCAAAGACGATCCCGAATCCGAATCCCCATCAGAGCCAAAGCATTCCGACGCGCAGGAATGGATCATGTATCCCTACGCACGCCGCGAGATGGTCCGCGAGCTCGCGTTCCTCGCGCCCGTCGCCCTCTTCGCATTCTTCGGCGGCTGGCTCGCCGTCACCCTCGTGACCAACATGGCAGGCCCCTACACACTCAACCCCGCAACCGGAGCGATGATCCCCCCGATCAACGCGCCACTCTGGTTGATCGTCTTCTCAGGAGTCCTCGCCGGGTACCTCATCGGTGGGGGAGTCGTCTGGGCCGTGCGAATCCTCGGCTCAATCCTCTTCAACAAAGAAGCGATGGGACTCGGAGATGTCCACATGATGGCCGCCGTCGGTGCGTGCATGGGATGGATCGATTCGGTCCTCGCGTTCTTCCTCGCCGCCTTCGTTGCACTGGGGATCGCAGCGTTGGGGGCCCTCGGCAAGGGCAAGCTCTCCCGCGCCATGCCCTACGGCCCATCCCTCGCCATCGCCACCCTCCTCGTCCTCTTCGCCAAACCCATCATCGAATGGGGACTCGGACGAATCATGGGAATGGACACCCCCTTCAGTTTGCCCTAAACCTTGTAAGATCAGGGCGCAACCAACCATGCAAACCGGTCGTAAACCGGATACAGTACAGTGACAGAAAAACACACAGCAAACCCCAAGCCCCGGAGCTCACGAATGATCCGCTCATTGAACAGAAAACTTGGACTCACCATCCTCTCCGCAGTCGTCCTCACCGCCTTTGCAGGCTGTAAGACCGTCTCCCAGCGAGACTACGACGCCGCGATCGAAGAGAACACCACCCTCCGCGACCGCATCGCAGCCCTCCAAGCATCCGCCGACCAAGCCGGCAACGCCAACCAGTCCTACATCGACCAAAACAACGATCTCCGCAGCGAAAACCAACGCCTCAGCGACGCACTCGCCGCATCCCGCGCCAACCCAGCAACCGGATTCGAAGGCATCAATGGCGTCGACATCGGCCGCCGTTCAGGTGGAGAGATTGTCGTCGGGGTCGAAGCGGATGTCCTCTTCAACTCCGGTTCAGCAGACCTCCGCAACGATGCCAAAGCAACCCTCGACCGCGTCGCAGGCGTCCTCAAATCCACCTACGCCAACAACATGATCCGCATCGAAGGCTACACAGACTCCGATAAACTCGTCAAAACCAAAGCCAAGTGGCAGACCAACGAGAACCTCTCCGCGGCCCGCGCCCTCGCTGTGGAATCCTACCTGGTCGGGAAAGGCGTCGATAACGACAAGGCCTACTCCGCAGCATTCGGTCCCTCCAACGCCCGCGCGACCAAGAAAGACTCACGCCGAGTCGAAATCGTCATTCTTGGCAACTAAACAGGCCCCCAAAACATGACTATTTCGATTGAGCGGGTATAATCCCGCCGCTTCGGGCTATTGGCGCAGTTGGCTAGCGCACCAGTATGACACACTGGGGGTCACAGGTTCGAGTCCTGTATAGCCCATTTCAAAACACGGCCTCGCACCTCGCGAGGCCGTTGTTCTTCCAGAAGAATCACCATTCTCAGGAAGAGCGACAACAAAATACGCCACCTTAGCTCAGTTGATAGAGCAGCTGATTTGTAATCTGCAGGTCCTCGGTTTGAGTCCGAGAGGTGGCTTTTGGGCATTCAAACGAATACCCTCACAGTCGATACACGGGCGTGTATCCAAGCGGCCAAAGGGCGGGGATTGTAAATCCTCTTGCATTAGCATTCGGTGGTTCGAATCCACCCGCGCCCACTTCTTCAAGAGCCTCCCCCCCCAATCAAACGGGACAGGGAGGCTTTTTCACGCGCAAAAATTACCGCTCTCAGTCCCAGACTTTCAGGACCTTCGCTTCATTCCCACCCCATAAAACCCGATCCGAACAGTGAAGTACCCAATTTTAGACTTCATGGAGGCACGCAATGCCCTTTCGGTTGGTTCAAAAATCCGCATCGCCACGCATCCCGAGCGTTGCGTCCATCTCCTCCTCGATGCTCCTCGTCATCGCGGCGATCACGCTATCAGTGGGGGGCCTCACTTGGCTCACCCTCTCAGATCTCCGTACCGAATCCCGAGTGCAGTACACCACATCGATCTCGAAGAACATCGAACTCATCGCATCGCAAACAGAACTCGCTCTCCAAGACGGCGACCTCACCAGAATCCGCAGACTCCTCCTCGATGCCCAAGCAACAGGCCTCTACCACCGCCTCTCGATCCGATACGCCAACGACCAAACCCTTGTCTCGACCGATGTCGGTGATGCCTACCGCGAAACACTCCCGGAATCATGGGGAGAATCCGCGGTCCCCTTCCAGCGTGTATCCCGGTTCGATCCCGCCATCAATCAGTTGGTGATCCAAGAACCATTGCAGATCTCAAAGGCAGACAACGCTGTTCTCATCGCTGAGTCCATGCCCCTTGCGCAGCAGGCGATGCTCTGGAAGTTCGAACTCGCCGCGATGATCACAAGCTTCAGCGGCGTGCTCCTCGGACTCCTCGCATGGCTCCAGTTCCGCCAGCGCCCCGCGCCACTCGTCGCGATCCGCAACGCGCTGGGAACCTACGCACAAGGACAAAAAAGCACCCCGTCGCTCATGGTCTCCTCCAGTCTGGGCCCTGAAGCCCAAGCATTCAATGAACTTCTCGAAGAACGCGACACACTCAGCGAACGCATCGCGATGTTCGACTGCGAGCATTCAATCGGAAGCATCTCTTCAGATTCATTCGGTCTATCAAGCGTCTGCGCCTCGCTCTCGCAAGGCATGATCGTGCTCGACGCCAACATGAACATCCAGTTCATCAACGGCTCAGCAGCCGCATATCTCGGCGCCGACTCATCCATGTCAATCGGGAAATCAATCACCGATATCGATCCTGAGGCGATCCTCGTGCCAACAGCCAAGCGAATCCTCAATCCAGATGCACCGCGTCGACAGGTCATTGAAATCGAGCTCCAAGAAAGCTCCGCAATCCTGAAAACCACATGCTCAAGGATCACCCGCGACGAGGACACACTCTGTCTCATTTTCCTCGAAGACATGACCCAGCAGCGTCACGCCGACGAATCGCTCAACGCGTTCATCGCCCAGACCACCCACGAACTCCGCACGCCGCTGACCAACATCCGCCTCTATGCCGAGGAAGCCATCGACGCCGGTGCGGGCGACGAAGAGTTCCGCTCCAACGCCTTCAACATGATCAACTCCGAGTCCCGCCGTCTCGAGCGTCTGGTCTCCGACATGCTCTGTGTTTCAGAGCTCGAAGCCGGGTCGATGCAGATCCGCAAAGACAGCGTCCGTCCAGAAGCGATGTTCGAGGAACTCGAACGCGACTACGCGCCGCAAGCGGAATCCAAAGAGATCAGCCTGGTCTTCGATCTACCGCCCAAGTTCCCAACGCTCGAAGCCGACCGCGACCGTCTTGGTCAAGCGATCCACAACCTCATGGGCAACGCCCTCAAATACACCCCCTCCGGCGGAACCGTCACCGTCAAGGTCGAGTTCGACCCTTCAGACGCGATGACAGTCCGAGTCTCCGACACCGGTATAGGCATCTCGCTCGAAGACCAATCAAGAGTCTTCGAACGCTTCTGCCGAGCAAACGATCAACGCATCAACTCCATCTCAGGCACAGGCCTCGGACTCTCGATCACCCAAGAAATCGTCAAAATGCACGGCGGCCAGATCTCCGTTGAATCCGAACTCGATCACGGCTCCACCTTCATCATCACAATCCCATCAGGCCGAAACACCGCGAGCAAAGCCGCCTAATCAATCTCAACAAGGGAAGGAGCAGAACCATGATGACTTTCGAACAACAATCCATCGGCGCCGTCAGTGTTCTGCGCCCAATCGGTCCAATCGCAAACGCCGAAGATTCCGCACAGCTTTCCGATCAAGCCGTCCAACTCATCCGAAAGTCCCTAGGCCGTTTCGTTCTCGACGCTTCGGAACTCTCGTATGTCGATTCAACCGGCCTCGAAACATTGGTTGAGATCGCACAGCAACTCAACGCCTTTGGTCAGGCACTCAAAATCTGCAGCATGGGAGAAACCCTCTCCGAAACCATCCGTGTCACACACACGACTGAATCATTCGAACCTTTCCCGCAAGTCCAGGACGCGGTCCGGAGCTACCGCTAATGTCGTCCAACGAATCAAAATTTGATGCAGCATTCACGGATGTCAACGCCGTCATCGAACAGTCCGCGTCCCGCCCGCGACTCGTCGGTGAAGTACTGATCGCCGAAGGCCACCTGACCGAAGAACAACTCGAAAAAACCCTTACCGAGCAACGCACCAGCGGTAAAAAACTCGGCGAACTCCTCATCAGCTCAGGGACCGTCTCCGAATCCGTCCTCCTGCATTCGCTCGCACGCTGCCTCGGTGTCAAAGGTATCAAACTCCGCCACGGTCTCATCGACCCATCGCTCATCAGTGTCATCTCACCAGACGAGTGCGAACGATACAAAGTCCTCCCGATGTTCCGCGTCCACGGCAAACTCACCGTTGCGATGGCCGAACCCCAAAACCTTCCCCTCGTCGACCAACTCTCCACCAAAACCGGACTCCAGATCATCCCGGTCCTCGCGTTCGAGAACAACATCCTCGAGTTCGTCCGCAAATACTCCGCAGGTGATGTGGACATCGATGAGTTTTTGACCACCCTGACCGAAACAGATGTCGAAGTCGTCGAACGCGAAGCCATCGACGATGATCCAACCACCGACCTCTCCCAAATGGTCGAGGGGTCCCCGATCGTCAACCTCGTGAATGTCGCGATGCTCAGCGCCGTCAAGGACGGCGCGTCGGATATCCACATCGAACCCGACAAGGGCGGCACACGAATCCGCTACCGAATCGACGGCACACTCCGCGAACTGATGCACTCACCCATCGGTATGCACTCCGCGATCGTCTCACGCGTCAAAATCATCGGGAAGATGGACATCTCCGAAAAACGACTCCCCCAAGAAGGCCGCGTGCGGATCATCGCCGACGGTCGAGAAATTGACCTCCGCGTCTCCAGTCTCCCCACACTCCTCGGCGAAAAGCTCGTGATCCGTGTGCTCGACAAAGCAAACCTGAATGTCCGCATGGAAGAGCTCGGGTTCCGCCCAGAACTCCTCGAACGCTTCAAGAAAACACTCAAACTCCCGCACGGCATGCTCCTGGTCACCGGTCCTACAGGATCAGGAAAAACCACAACGCTGTACTCCGCGCTCGATCTCCTCCGCTCACCAGAAACAAACATCGTCACCGTCGAAGACCCCGTCGAATACCAACTCGATATGGTGAACCAGGTCCAGGTCCACGATGGGATCGGTCTGAACTTCGCACGCACCCTCCGCTCAATCCTCCGTCAAGACCCCGATGTCATCATGATCGGTGAAATCCGCGACGAGGAAACCGCAACAGTCGCAATCCAAGCATCACTCACCGGCCACGCGATGCTCGCGACCCTGCACACCAACGATGCGCCCGGAGCCATCTCCCGCATGGTCGACATGAATGTCGAGCCCTACCTCCTCTCCGCAGCACTCAACGGCGTCGTCGCCCAGCGGCTCGCAAGAACCGTCTGTCCAAGCTGCTCAACAAGCTACTACCCAAGCGAACAAGTCCTCGAAGACGCCGGCCTTTCGCACATGACCGGTCGGCCATTCCGCAGAGGCACAGGCTGCGCCACCTGCCACGACACCGGATGCAAAGGCCGAATGGGCATCTACGAGTTCATGGAAGTTACCCCCGAGGTCCGCCGTCTCATCTACGAAGGCGTACCCAAGAACAAGGTCCGCACGCTCCTCAAATCACAGAACCAGCTCTCCCTCCGAGAAGAGGGCGTCAAGCTCGCAATCGCGCACCACACCAGCCTCGAAGAAATCCTTTCGGTGACCAAGGTCGATGACGCCGAAGAAGCGGCACCGATCGACACCCCAAGGAGCGCCGCATGAAGTTCTCCTATGAAGCCTACACAAAATCCGGCGCACCCAAGAGCGGCTCTATCGAAGCCGCAGACCAGCGAGATGCCGAGGAAAAACTCCGCCGGAAAGACCTCCTCGTCACGAAAATCCATCGTGAAGGTGGTGCCGCAGGCAAGGCAAAGACGACCAACTCAAGTTCCAAGTCAAAGAACGGGAACAAGAACAACACAAAGATTTCCGTCAAGGTTGTTTCTGAGTTTGCGCGCGAGCTGTCCGTGCTCGTCTCTACGGGAACGCCGCTTGTTGATGCGATCCATTCCCTCGAAATGCAGGCAAAGGCCGAGAAATGGAAAGCAGTTCTCGAACGCCTCCGCTCTCGCCTCGAAGAGGGTGATTCACTCTCAGACGCGATGCAAATCCAGCACGAAATCTTCGGCCCAATCTTCTGCTCGCTCTCAGCAGCAGGGGAGTCCGGCGGAAACCTCGATGTGATGCTCAATCGCGTCAGCAAACTCCTCCGCCAAGAAGCCAAAATCCGCGCCAACATCGCCGGCGCGATGATGTACCCGATCCTGCTGACCGCAATCTCCGCGATCGTGCTCTCCGTGATGATCGGTCTCGTGCTCCCACGATTCGCCGACCTCTTCGCATCCCTCGACACAGAACTCCCCCCGACCACAGCGTTCCTCATGATGCTCTCCGACATCCTCCGCGCATACTGGTGGGCAATCTTCCCAGGCATCGCGCTCGCCGCAGGGGGCCTCGTATTCTGGTTCCGTTCTGATAAGGGAAGGGCCGTCGCCGAGACATACATTCTCAAAGTACCAGTCCTCGGAAACACACTCTGTTCGATCCAAACCGCCAGAATTTTCCGCGTCCTCGGCTTGCTCGTCGAATCAAAGGTCCCCATCCTCGAATCCATCGAACTCACGCGCCGATCCGTCAGCAACACCCTCTACAAAAACCTACTCACCAAAGCCGAAGAGTCCGTCACAATCGGTGAACCCGTTTCCACAGCATTCTCAACCGGAAACCTCATCGTTCCCAGCGCGGTCGAAGCCGTGAGAAACGCGGAGCAGTCCGGTCGGATGGGCCCGGTAATGATCCAACTCGCCGACTACCTCGACGAAGAGAACGAAACCGTTATCAAATCAATCTCATCGCTCATCGAGCCAATCATCATGATTGGTTTGGGGATCATGGTCGCGTTCATCGCCATCAGCATGTTCCTCCCCCTCTTTGACCTCACAGCATCGGCGGGGCAATAACCATGAACCCAAAGCACTTCTCTCCCATCGGGATCGACTTTGACTACAACGAGTTCCGCGCCGTTCAGATGAACATCTCATCGCATGAGAACCCCCTGACCACCGCGGTCGCCACGATCGCACGCCAGGGTTCACGCAACCTCGTCCCATCCACAGAAGAACTCAACACGCTCGCCCAAACCCTCGCTCAGCGAGGATTCGTCGGCAACCGGGTCTCCATCGCGGTCCCAAAGGAATGCTCATCGTTCCACATCCTCGAGCTCCCACCCCAAGGCTCAGGCGCACCCATCACCCAACTCGCGCTCCTCGAAGCCCAGCGATCCGGTGCACACAAAACCAAGGATCTCCAAATCGGGTACTGGACGCAGCCGCCCAAAAACCCACCATCCAAACACCCCTCGCCGTACTACACTATTGCATGCGAGACCGAGCCGCTCGATCATCTCATCGACCAGTTCGAGTCCGCGCAGCTCATGCCCGTTAAAGTTGAGCCGATCGAGACCGCCCTCGTCCGCACCGCAACTTCCCACAGCGAGTTTATTGAAGGCTCAATCCATTGCATCGTGGACATCGGATGGGATCACTCATGGGCCGTCATCACCCTCGGCAGCACCCCCGTCTACACACGAAAAATCGATCTCGGAGCTTCACGCATCCGCCGCCAGCTCATCGACGACCACGCGATGCCTGTCCACGCAATCAATGTACTGCTCAACCCGAGATCATCAACGCTTAATCGCGAATCAAAGGTCGATCGGATCCTCTCAACCCTGCTCACCCCCTTGCTCTCACAAACGATGGATCAACTCGATACCGCCCTGACCTATGTATCTCAGCAACACCGCTTCGCCCCCTTCGGCGTCGTGTTCCGTTCAGGCTACTACGCCCACCTCAACCAAGTCGCCCACGCCACCGCCCAACGGACCGGCATGCCCACCATCGCACTCTCAACCCACCCAGAATCCGATGGCACCAGCTACGAAACCGTCACGCCGTTCGAGTACACACTCTCCCCGCGACTCAACATCGCCGCCGGATTGGCAATGGGGGCCGCAGCATGAATCATTCCAGAACACCGGTCCACGGACCAAACCTGCTCCCGCTGTCAAGAACCACCGCACGCCGCCGTGAATCCGCGACCCGAAACTGGACGCTCGCGTTGGTCGCTCTGGTGCTTCTGGTTGTCATGCCAGCGATCATCGTCTGCATCAACTTCCGGACTACAAAGCCCGCTGATACCGGGCATGTCACCCGCTTCGTCAACGATCTCCAGCAGCTCCAAAGCTCGCTCCCAGAACTCAAGCAGCAACTCGTCAAGCTCGAAATCCAATCCGAGTCACAACTCCGCGCGCAGACCCGAATTCAGTGGACCAGTGTTCTGGAGCATCTCGCCGGGATCGCACCGTCCCATGTCAGAATCCACACTTTCAACGCGTCGATCCAAGCCAACGACGAGTTCGAGCGCATCGAGCTCAGCATCCAGGTCCACACCGCGAGTCTCTCGCAAGCGAGAGAGTTCCTCGTGGTACTGGAGAACTCAGGCGTGTTCGATCAGGTCAGCATGCTCGATTCCCGTCGGACATCCACAGGCGAGAACTCACCAGTCAACTCGACGATCCGCGCGGAGATCAAAACCAAGGCCGCCCCGGAGCCAACCCCATGAATTACAAATCAATCGCTCCATCACACATCCATGCCGCCGGATCAACCATCGCAATAGCCCTCGTCGCCATCAGCGGCTACAGCGTCTATACATCATGGCAATCCCGCCAATCCGGGATCGAATCCTCGCAAATCAGACTCAGCCAAGTCTCCGAAGAACTCTCAAACGCCCAGCAAGAGCGTGGGAGACTCACAAACCAGATCTCGAATCTACAATCCATGGTTGAAGAAGATCGTGATGTCATCGTTCCAACCAGCATCAACGAACTCGCCGTCGAAATCGTCGCCCTCGCCGAGCAACACAAACTCGAGCTCGATCAGTTCGAGCCAAGGGCACCGATAACCATCGATGGCAACACACACCATCCGATCATCATCCGCTTGACATCACCCTACAAATCGCTCACCGATTGGCTCGATGAGATCCACGAGATCATGCCCGATATCCATGTCATGTCAATCGCCATCCGCTCCACCGGAACCGAGCCACTCGTGGTCACCTCGGATATCCAGTTCAACTGGTACAAACCCACCAAAGACCAACTTGTTCCCTAAAGAATCTCTTCTATCCGTTTGCATCGGGCCAGTTGATTTTGAACTGTTCTCTACATGGGACTCACAACAGAACGCAAAATCTTTCTCGGCCTGATGATCATCGCAGGGACCTCCCTCATTGTTGATCAGGCGATCCTTTCACCAAAGAGCGCCTCAGCCGATTCGCTCGCTGCCGGTGACATCGATTCGCTGCAAAACCAGCAGCTCATCGCAAGCATCGCCGCGCCGATCACCAAATCAGTGACCCAGGTGCTCAACGAACGCCTGAAGAACACCCAGCCGTCCGGCGAGGTCGATATCAATCCGGGGCAGCTCCAGCAGTTGTTCAGCCCGCCCGCAAAGCCAGCACCAAAGCAACCCCAAGCAACGCCAAAGACCACACTCGACCAGCCGGTCGTCGAAGCGATGCCAGCCCAAGTGACCCCAAACGATCTGCCGGTGCTCTCCGCAGTCATGCCCTCCCGCTCAGGTCAATCCGGAGCGATCCTCGATGGCACACTCTTCCGAATCGGTGAAACGACCCGGAATGGTTATAAGCTCATCAGCGTCGAGCAACGCCAAGTCGTTGTAGGACACGAAGGCAAAGAATACTGGGTTGTTTTACCCGCTTTTCATGAAGAATGAACTGTGTAAACCGCATAAACGGAACCCACCCCAAATCTATGGGAATCTCTGATCATCAAGCCTGAACACCATCACGAGAATCACCGATCTTCTCCAAAACACCAAACCGCTTGCAGAGGCAAGTGAAGGAGAAAACATGCAAGCTATCGCAAACATCAAGGCCAACCGTCGTGCCTTCAGTCTCATCGAACTCGTTATCGTTGTCGTGATCATCGGAATCATCGGCGCCATCGCAATCCCACGCATGAGCCGTGGTGCATCCGGTGCCGCAGACTCTGGACTCGTCGCTGACCTCGCTGTTCTCCGCAGCGCCATCGATCTCTACAAAGCAGAGCACGGCGGAACACTCCCAGCGTTCGCAACCTTCGAAGACAAAATGACCACCTACACAGATGAGGCAGGCACTGCAAACGCCACCAAGTCGACCACCTACTACCTCGGCCCATACCTTCGTGAACTCCCAAAGCTCAAGGTCGGCACCAACAAAGGCCAAAGCGCCATCATCGCAACCCAAGGCGGCACAACCGCTGGCTGGGTCTATGACGCATCGACAGGTGCGATCAGTGCAAACCTCCCAGACACCGAACTCGATGTCCGAGGCGTCCAGTACAACGCGTACTAAAGCACGCAGTATGAAACACTCAGTTTCACCCACTCTTTCACTCGCCCCGGTCTGCAACAGCAGATCGGGGCGTTCCCGATTCTGGAGGATCCCATGAACACCGATCGCCGAAACGCAGCACGCGGATTCTCCATGATTGAACTCGTCATCGTCGTCGCTGTCACGGGGATCATCGCCGCAATCGCCGTCCCAAGGTTTGCCGACGCCGCATCCGGACGCCAATTCCAAGCGGGAAAGAAACAACTCCTCGCCGATATTGAAACCATAAAGCTCAGGGCACGGGCAACCTCAAAGCAGCACACACTCAAGTTCTTCCTCAACGAAAACATGTATGTCATCGTCGAAGGCAACGAGATCGATAAAAATGCCATCATCATCGCGAGAGATTTCGATGAAGACCCATACAACCTCGGAATCCAACGAACATCCCTCGGCGGAGATGAAGTCCTGGTCATCACACCATTCGGAGATATCACTCCACCGACGACCGTCCGTCTCCAACTCGGAAGCCATACCCACGATGTCATACTCGATGGCATCGCCGACCCAGGATACACACCGATCGTCAACGCAACAGCCGAGGAAGCAAAGGAGGTTGCAGACTCGTTGGTCGGAAGTCTGCTCAAACTCATCAAATGAAACATCAACCCCACGCAACCAGACGAGCGTTCACCCTCATCGAGACGGTCATCAGTCTCTCGATTGTTTCCGTCCTCTTCGTCGGCCTAAGCGGCGCCGTCATGATCGGCGCGCACGCACTCCCAACCGCAAAGGACACCGGTCTGGCGGATCAATCCGTCATCGATGCCCTGAACATGTTCCGGACCGATCTCAGGCAAGCGACAGATATCCATTATAAATCAGACTCTTCAGGCATCAAACTCAAACTCGATCTGAAAGAAAACGACACAACGGGTGAATACAAAGATGTCACCTACTGCTACTTGTCCAGTTCCAAGAGCTTCACCAGAGAACCAGATGGAGAATCCGAAGTCACACTCTTCGAAAGCATCAGCGGCTTCTCCGTCCAGTTCACTATGGACGGATCCGACGCCACCGTCGTCAAAGCCCTGATCGCAAACACCAACACCATCCAGCCAATCTACGAAGTCCACGCACTTCTCCCGCTCAAGCCGGAGGTCCACTGATGCCGCATACCTACAAATCACGCAGAGCAATCACGCTCGCAGAGACAGTCATCTCCATGCTCCTCGTCGGGTTTGTCATCGTCTCAACCCTCTCCATCGTCGGCCCGATCGCCCGCTCAACAACCGTCCACGCCGACAGACTCATCGCCGCAAACCTCGCCAATGAACTCTCCGAGGAAATCGCATCCAAGCTCTGGACCAGCCCAATCAACGACGACATCGATTTCATCGGACCAGGTGCCGGTGAAACACGCTTGACCTACGACGACATCGATGACTTTCATGGATGGAGCTCCTCGCCACCAAAGAACTCGTACAACGGCCCCTACTCCACCATGAAAGAATGGACACGGTCAGTGAAAGTCGCCCATGTCCTCCTCGAAGACCCGACAATCGAATCCAAAACATACACAGGACTCAAACGGGTCATCGTAACCGTCAATAAAAACGGAACCGATCTCGCCTCGATCTCAACATACCACACCCAAGCCGCCGACGCACTCAGTTTCGTCGTGGGTCCCTAACCCAGTCTGTTCTCGATGCACCAATCTCCCAGAGATTCAACCATGCCCAACACATCACCAACCAACCGAGGATCAGTCTACTTAGTCACCCTCATCACCGTAGCCGCCATCGCCTCGATGGTCCTCATCGGCATGCGCCTCCGAACCGCATCCAACGATCAATCAGCACTCATCGAACAGATGGCCGAAACAAACAACGCCATCTTCGACGCCACCGAACTGGCACTCCAAACAATCCAGAACGATCCCGCATGGGTACTCACCGCACAAAAAGGGATCGTGTACGAGAGTCTCAAGCTGGGAGATACAACCTACGCCGCGACCGTCACCGACGCGGATACCAAAGCACTCCCAGACGACGATACCGAAAACTATCGCATCGATCTTCAAACACAATCCAAGATCACGCATGCCCATGCAAATCTTGATCTCAATATCTCCACTGTTGACTACCTCGCATACCTCAAGAGTATGTCCGCAATGTTCTATTGGCAGCTCAACGAGACGGCTGGTTCATCAAGGGCTTCAGAACCAATCCAGAGTCAAAGAGGTTCCTACCTGTCTTCATCCGCGGCTGGGTTGGGTACAAACGACGAGGGGGCCCCGGTACCCGTCTTCACAAACTCGAACAGCATCGTCGGAGCAGATTGGGACAATGACTATGCACAGAATAACGGATCCGTCGCGATGTGGATCAAATACACCGGGCCAGCAAACTCCACAACACAAAGCCCATTCCTAGGACTCAACTATAAATACAACGGGCACCCGACGCTCAATCTTGCGGTATACGACAGCGGTATCTTTGCGTATGTGTGCGATGACGGATCGAGGAAAGGGGCGTGTATGCTGAGCACCCCAAACGGGACCATCAAGTCGAACCAATGGCATCACATCGTGCTGACATGGGGAGATGGCGGGCTAACGATATACATCGATGGTACGCGGCAAGCCTTCGACTCTTCAAACAGAAGTGGTGTTGATACGGCCAATATCCTCTTTGGTGGACATCAGCCGCTCTACATCGGAGGCGGATACGATGTCTTCTACCCAGACACGCCCTATGTCGGGTTCACCGGATCAGTCGCACATGTCGCCTACTTCGATCCCTACCTGAGGGCAGATCAAGTCGCCGAACTCTCCGCCATCAAGCCAGACGAGATCACCATCACGCTGATCGATGATTCATGGACAGTACTGCAAGGCGATTGAACAGCGTTGGACAAAGCTCGATGAATACGGTTTACGCCGCCTCGCTCCGCACATCCTGAGCCGCATGATTCTTCACCGCTTCATCGTACTCGGTGAAGTCCAGTTTCAAAAACGCCTCAGCAAGCCGCGCTTCAAACTGCGAACCAGCACACTTCTCAATCTCCGCCAGCACCTTCTCGCGAGGCATCGCAGAGCGGTAAGCTCGGTTCGAACTCATCGCATCGAAGGTGTCCGCAAGCGCGAGGATCCGCCCAAGCTCCGGTATATTCTCCCCCGCAAGCCCCGCCGGATACCCACGCCCGTCCCAGCGTTCATGGTGATGCATCACCCCAGGCAAAATGTCCTGCAAACTCGGGAGCTCCTTGAGCATGTTCGCTCCAATCTCAGGATGCAGTTTGATCATGTCAAACTCCTCATCCGTAAGCCGCCCGTTCTTACACAGCACCGCCTCAGGGACGCCGATCTTCCCAACATCATGCAAGATCCCACACAACCGAACGCGCTCAGCGTCTTCAGCGTTGTATCCGATCTCAAGGGCCAGTTGCTTTGAGAGCATCGCGACACGATCCGAGTGACCCCTGGTGTACCGGTCCTTCGCATCAATCACCCCAGAGAGCGCACGAACGGTTCCCACAAAGGTCCGCCGTTGCTCCTCGTATAAACGCGAGTTCTCAAGGAACGCCGCGAAAATACCGGTAATCGAATCAATCGTTTTGGTGTCGTGCGATGAAACATACGAATCATCACCCTGCTTCCCCCCAACAAGCAGCCAGCCATACTTCCGACCGTGCGCCTGCACCGGATGAATCATCACCTGCGGATCAAGTTCCGCAAAGAAACCCTCCGCCGGGTACACCGCGGTCTTGTCCGAGACCGCGATCGGTTCACATTCAAGCAGCTTATCGATCTCGCCACGCAATACCGAGACTTCAAATGTATGGTCGCCATACTGCGAGAGCTTCTCGGAAACCAACGCCTCCCCCTCATCAATGTTCACCATAAACGCAACCCAGTCGTACCCAATAGTCACCCCAACCATCTCCAGCGTCTGCAGAATATACGAGCGAGGCTCCTCTACACTCCCCATATCACGCCCAAGCATGTGCAGCGCCGTCACGGTTTCGTACGACTCAGTCAGCTGGTCCGCATAGCTCTCGATCATCCCCTGAGAACCACGCATCTCGTCCCGATCGCTGTGCATCCAACGCATCAGCCGCTCGATCTCATCACCCATCTCATCCCAAGGACGGATCATCCCCGAAAGCGTGTGCTCAATCGCCGAGATCGTCAACGGATCACCGCCCGCCCCGTCATTGAGCAAAGGAGTCTTCAGCACTTCTTCGGTAAACGCGATCATGATCCCGAAACCAGTCCGCCGACCATGATGCTCGATCGCAAACGGATAAATCCGAATTCCACTCTCAAACTCTGTCATCTTGAGCGTATCTTGCGTCGACCAATGCTCAGCGCATTCAACCAACATCGCCCGAATCGAACCACTCAATAGCCAGTTCTTCAAAGAACCCGGACACACCGGGTCATTGACCGGCATCCCATTGACATCAAGACTCCATTCGACCAATCCCAACTCCGCGCATCGCTGCGAAAAAATAGGGGGCAACTGAGGACGGTTTTCATCAGCCAGTTGGAGTCTCATGCGCAACGCTCCATCTCACCAGCGCCGCCCGAAAGCGTCGTCGAAATCAAATCAATCAACGCCTTGGTCCCAAACGGCTTACTCAACAACGATTTGATATTTGTGAGTTCCTGAATCTGTGCTTCAATCGCAAACCCGCGAGCCGTCAGCATGATCACAGGGATGTGGCTCATCTTGGCAGAGTTGAACAACCGTGTCGCCAGTTCAATACCGCTCATGTACGGCATCTGCAAATCAGTCACCACCAGATCAGGCATCACTTCAAGAATCTTTGAAAGACCCTGCTGCCCATCCATCGCAGTATGCACCGTAAAGCCGCACTGCATCAGCTTGCGTGCAACCATGTGTGTGATGTGAGGCTCATCATCAACAAGCACCACTGTCAATCCGGAACCATTGGGGGTTTGAATATTGGCCATACCGCATGTATCGACCGCCCACACCACTCGATTTGCGCAAACACCCGAATTAGCCCAACCAATCACGATTCGACAGGATCAAGCCGAAGATATCGGACCAAAAATCGTGTCCCCAGAACAAACGGCACCGTGTCAAGCAACGCCGCCACCAGCTTAAACGCATACCCCGTCCCAATAAATACCCACAACTGTACCCACAACTCCTGATCCGGATCAATCGGGAGCGCTTTCGCATAGAAATGCGTTATCAGGATCACCGCCGTCGTATCCACAAGCTGGCTCACCAAAGTCGAGCCATTATTCCGCAGCCAAAGATGCTTCCCCTTCGTCAGCCGCTTCCAGAAATGGAACACCTGCACATCCACCAGCTGCGCCACCAGATACGCCACCATCGAAGCCGTCACCGCTCCAAACGCAAGCGTCCGCACCTCAAAGAACACAGGCACCCGTCCCGCCGCATCCGCAACAATCGCCCCGTCCGCCCCCACATTCTCAAACCCCGGCAGCGCTCCCCCAATCCACAAGATAAAGATCACCCACAGATTCAGCACCAACCCAACCCACACCACCGCGTTCGCCCGCCGTCGCCCATACAACTCCGAAATAAAGTCCGTGCACAAAAAAGTCATCGGATACGGAAGCACCCCAACCGCAACCGCAAACACCGTCGTCCCCGCCGTCGCGGTATCAAAGTCCATCTCAAACAGCTTGATAAACCGAGTGATCCCAAGGATATTGAGCATCGCCAGCGTGCCGAGAAACAACCCAGACAACACCAGAAACACCCCTTCACGCCGACGATGCAACTCGTGTTCCGTCAACTCGTCAAGACCTTCAAACCGATACTGAGAGCTAGGCAATGGTTCATTGAGATGCTGCATCCCCTCAGCATATCAGAGAACCCCCAATTCTGCCCGCAATCCGTCCGAAACTGTGATACCATCAACCCATGACCACCACGACGACCCAACCAGAAACTAGACCAGAAAACGGGCCAGCTTCAGTGACCGAACCCTCAACCAAATCCGCAACCGAATCTTCTTCGACACCCTCCACTCCCCAGGACTCCAGCACCCGAGCCGCCCTCGAAGCACTGCTGATGACCGCCGACCGCCCCATCAAAGCCCAAGCGATCATCGACCCCCTCAATCTCCTTGAACAATCCACAGCCCAGATCACGCCCGAGTCCCTCGACGCCGCGATCGACACGCTCAACCAAGAATACGAATCAACCAACCGCTCCTTCCGCATCGAGCGCGTCGCCGCGGGATACCGCATCATGACGCTCCCCGAGTTCGCGCCCGTCGTCGCCGCGATGCACCGCGCCCGAGCCGGGACCCGCCTCACCCGCACCCAACTCGAAACCCTCTCCATCATCGCCTACCGCCAGCCCGTCACCCGCGCCGAACTCGAGAACATCCGAGGCGTCGCCTGCGGCGACATCGTCCGCGCACTCATGGACAGACAACTCGTCAAGATTACAGGTAGAGCCGAAGTCCTCGGACGCCCGATGCTCTACGGCACAACCCCACGATTCCTCGACACCTTCGGTCTGGCAAACATCAAAGACCTCCCCAAACCCGAAGAAGTCTTGGGCACACTGGAACAGTAAACCACATCCACACGCATAGAGATGCAGACACGGAGCCGTCGCATGAACCTCGCTAAATCAAATCCCGCCAAATCAATCCTCGCCAAAACACTCCTCCTCACGACCCTCCTCACCCTCACCGCCTGCGGTTCCTCCCGCTATATCGGAAAGGTCATCCCCGGCACCGTCGGAAGACCCATCATCGTCGAAGCCGGCGACGACCGAATCAACAACGAGCAAGGCATCCCAGGACTCGAAATCACCGTCTACAACGAGAGCAAATCGGGCAGAGCCCCCGCCCAACTCGCGCGCACTATGACAGACGAAGACGGAGAGTTTGCAATCTCGATCCCATCCGCAAAGACACCCAGAGGCAATGTCATCGTCCGAGTCACAGGCGACGAAATCTACTCCGCACGCTCAAAGACATTCCTCCCGCGCGGGAACCAGTTCATGCTCTACACCGTAGTCACAAGAGAACCAGCCTCTAACACAAACGCAAGCAGCACCATCGATCCAACAAAGTAGCCCACCCGGTATCCGTTCCATGCAAACCCCGAGCGCACTCGCCGCCAAACTCCCAAAGCACCAACAATCCAGCGGCTCCACCCTTACCGCCACCGCCCACTCCAAACGCTCCTCCAAACTCACCGCACCCGGATTCCTCTTCGTCTTCGTCACCCTCTTCCTCGCACTCGGCGCCATCAACGGCCAAAACAACCTCCTCTTCTGGCTCTTCGGTTTCTCCATCGCCGCCCTCATCGTCTCAGGAATCATCACCGGGACCGCCCTTGTCAACATCAAACTCGCCGCGCACCCGCTCCAAATCTCCGAACTCGGGTCCACCCTCAAAGCAAGCTACACCCTCTATAACCCATCCAAGCTCCTCCCCAACTTCGCACTCGAAATCATCGAACTCGACCACCCCCATGCACACTCCGCGCCGGGTGTGGTCCTCCATCTCAGACCAAACGCCGAAGCAACCGGACACGCAAACCTCACCCCCCAAGTCCGAGGACAGCTCGCCCTCAACACCATCAGAGTCCGCACCCGCTTCCCCTTCGGCCTCTTCACCAAATCAGTGGACTTCCAGTTCCACCGCCAAACCCTCGTTCTCCCAAAGCCCATGGACACCGCCCAGCTCGATTGGAACAACCAGAACACCAACGCAGAATCCGAAACCCGTTCCCTCAACCGCAGAGGATCCGGCCTCGACTACTTCGCGCTCCGCCAATACCAACCCGGAGACCCCCTCCGCAGAATCGCATGGAAACAATCCGCCCGAACCGACTCCCTCCTCGTCACCGAATACCCCGAAACCGCAAGCATCCAGCGCACCATCGAGCTCGCCGAACCAACATCACAAACCCCCGATGAACTCTTCGAACTCGCCATCTCCATCGCCTACACCCTCATCAAAGAAGCCCCACCCAATGCACGCATCTCCCTCTCCATCCCGTGGGACGGCACCGTCATCCCCCCAATGACCGGAAGAGCCCACACCGACCGCTGCGCCAAAGCACTCGCCATGCTCACAAGGCCCATCACGCCCACCGCATCCAATCCAACCAGCGCCCGCAATCAGCAACCCATCATCATCGGGTACACCCGCTCCGCGGATCTCTATCCATCATCAATCTACGCCGAGGATTTCATCAGCGACACACCACAATGACCGCCCTCAAGTCCAACCAGCTCCCCACGCATTCCTCGAGGCTCTCGCGGATCTATCTGCGTTCCATGCTCCTGACCATGCTCGGATCGGTCACCATGTTCGCCATCGCAGATATCTCCCCATCGTTCTTCATCATCGGGATCGTCGGGTGTTCCATCGGTTTCTGGTACGCGGCACAAGGCCCATCCACCATCTCCCGCATCGCCATCAACGCACTCCTCTCCATCGTCATCGTCCTCGGACTCATCAACGCACTCAAAGGCAACTTTTCCGTCAGCTCCTTTGCCTTCTTCTCACTCCTCCTTTTGATCCTCAAACTCTTTGATCTCCGAACCCCAAGAGACCACGGCCAAATCCTCGTCCTCTCCCTCGCGCTCCTCATTGCCGCCGCCCTCACTTCCAACTCCATGCCCACTGGCATCGGTGTCTTCATCATGGGATTCGTCTTCATCCGAGCCCTCATGCTCTTCCGCCTCTTCGCGCTCACCTCGCACCAAACCGCTGAGACCGCATTCACATCCAGATCAAGCACCGACCTCCGCTCGATTCAGGTCGTCACAGGTTTCATCTGCGTCATCGTCGCGACCATCATCTTCCTCATCATGCCAAGATCCCTCGGCAACAACACACTTGGACAGTGGGGGGGCGCGACCCAATCCCTCTCCACAGGTTTCGCCGAAGATGTCGAGCTCGGCCGACCCGGACGCATCACCAGTTCGCCCACCCCCGTCCTTCGCATGACCATCAGCGACCGCAACGACCAACCCCTCGGCTCCAAAAACTCACGCGCCATCTACCTCCGCGGCTCAGTCCTCACCCAGTACGAATCAGGACGATGGATCGCACACCACAACCAAAGCATCCCGACAACATTCCGCACCCGCATCGTAAAGCAAAACCAATCCGTCCCCATCGTCCACGACACTTCAAGAGCCGAGTGGACCCACGAGTACTCCATCACCTTCGATCGCGAGGATCAAAACTACGGATACCTCTTCACCCCCTGGAAACCACTCGAACTCAAAACCAACGCCAGCCAATCCCGTGTCGGGATCGACCCCGCCACCCGCATGATCCTGCTCTCTTCAAGCCCCGTCCAATCCTACCGCATCCGCGCCACCAACCCAGAGTTCCAAACCTACTCAACACCCGCCGACTTTGAGCGACCAGAAGTCAGCCAAGCCGGCGTCTCCCCGCGAATCGCCGCCCTCGCAAATCAAGTCCTCGCCAACACAGGAATCGATCCAAACCCACAGACCCGCTCGCCAAACCTAGATACCCAAGCCGTCCGCGCCCTAGAAACCCACCTCCGAACCCAATACGAATACACCCTCCTCTCCGAACCCGTCCCACAAGGCCAAGACGCCACCGAGTGGTTCCTCTTCGAGCGCCGCCAAGGTCACTGCGAGTATTACGCCTCAGCGCTCACCCTCATGATCAGATCCGTAGGCATCCCCGCACGAGTCATCACCGGCTATGTCGCCGCCGAGTTCAACGATGTCAACAACAGCTTCATCGTCCGCGAGTCCAACGCCCACGCATGGGTCGAAGCCATGGTCGCCCCAAGCTTCTGGAGAACCTTCGATGGCACACCCCAAGAAGACTTCCACGATATCCACGAACCAGACCCCTCAATCTTCAGGACCATCTCCAAGTTCTACGAAGCCATCGAACACGCATGGGTCTCCGCAGTCATCGGCTACGACTCCGACTCTCGTGACGCCGTCTTCGGCGACCTCAACCCAAACCTAGGACTCGAAGGCGCTGCCAACACCCTCCAAGAACGCATCGCCACCGGTCGCACCCAACTCCTCCGCCAAGCCCTCATCTTTGCAGGCACCATCTTCATCATCACCCTCACCCTCGGCCTCCTCTTGATCTACTTCTTCCGAGCAAAGTCGCTCCGGTCCCTTCGCGCCCGCCTTCGCCTCTTCCTCCTCCTCAACACACCAAGCCGACCCAGCAAACGAGCCGAGCACATCGCCAACCAACTCGCCACCCTCATCCACGCAAAGCTCACCGCCATCGGTTCACCCTGTCCCGCAGGCCTCCCCCTCCGCACACACCTGGACTCACTCATCGAACTCCCTGAACAATCAGAACTCACACCCAAAATCAACATCGCAACTTCCGCCCTCTACCAGTTCCACTTCGCAAATCACAAGGGGAGTACCACCCATTTGCAAAGCAGCGACCTTATTGATCCGCTCCTGAGCGCCATCGAAGAACTCCGATAACCTCGCCACACACCAAATACCCGGATTGAGGTCAACAAACCGCTCCAACACACCGATCCAACCATCTACAGCACTGTAGAAAGGCGATCATCATGCCCGCAAACCGTTCAAGAACAGACCGTTGGCGCCAGTCACTCGAGAAAATCCGCTCAAGAGGCGGCGGGCTCGAGTTCACCGTCAACTCTTCAAACGCCTCCACAGACTCCAAAAACCTCGTCTGGCGCGTACGCCTCATCGACTTCGACGACAACACCCTCACCCTCGAACACCCCGGCGCGATGGGCCTCTCCTTCCACATCGAGAACGACACCCCCCTCATCGGGATCCTCTCCGTCGGTCAAAACCGCTGGATGTTCCACACCAAAGCAATCAAATCAATCACCGACAACTCCACCCGAGGCGTCTTCAAAAAACTCATCGTCGAAATGCCAAAGGATGTCGAACGCTGCATGCGCCGAAACTTCGACCGCACCTCCACAGCACAAGTCGAACTCCCAACCGTCAACGCATGGCCCCTCCTCAACCAGCACTCCGCAGGTCCCATCGAGATCGCCAATCGCCTCATGATCAGCCAACTCAGAGAGCAAGGCACATCCGCCTCAGCCGAGATCGATCCGCAAATGCTCCCCGAAGTCGGTCCGCATTTCGAAGCCAAACTCGCCAACATCGGTGGGGGTGGTGTGGGCCTCGTCGTCGATAAAGAAAACGGCACCGCTCTCGATTCCGTGCATCTCTTCTGGTTGTCCGTCAACCTGACCCCCGCCGTCCCAGCCCCATTAGGAATGGTCGCGCGCATGGCCCACACCCACATCGACTCCCAGCAGAACACCTACGCAGGACTCGCCTTCGACTTCTCACAGTCCGCCGACCACAAATCCTTCGTCGTAGGCGAAATCGACCGCTTCATCCGAGACTCACAGCTCGGTGCACGCAAAGCCGCCTAAACCCAACAGCATCCAGACCAAAGAAAACACCCGCAGCAATGCGGGTGTCTTTTTGAATCGATTGTGTTCGCCGTATCAAGGACGGTAGAACTGAGGCTGCTCAGTCACATACACCTCAGCATCACCGTTGTCCGAGTGCAACGAGATCGCGTTGGTCCCGTCGTTCCAGATCCCGGTCCAGCGTCCACGCTCAGGCATCGAGTGATCGACATACCCAAACTTCGACGAGAACCGTGCATCACCGCGAGGAGCCGTGATCTCAAACACCCCAGCGTTCGAAGGCGACGCAACAAAGTGCACATCACCCTTGCTCGTGTACGCCATCACCTCTTCGATCGGATTCTCACCCGTCCGAATAATGATGTCGCCACCCTTGGTAAACTCGTCCCCATTCCGGAGTTCAAGTGTTCCTGTCACGCCGGTAATCATGATCCGACCGTTGCTCGTCGAGACCTTCGCCCCGTCACAACGCGGGATCGAGATCAGCACATCAATCGGAGGCCGAAACCCCTCAATCGACAAATCCGTCGGACGAACCACAAGCGTGCCCATCTGGTTCAATGAACCCTCAGGCACAATGTACTCAGCCGTGAAGTAGTCACCAACCGGATTGAACTCGATGCCCTGATGGGCCATCCGCCAGCGTAACCACTGTTCCTTACGGATCTTAAACTCAACATATGCCTTCTCATGCTTCGAATGCGACCGGATCTCGACATCCCCGCTGGGGTTCTCGATGTCCACCGCAGTAAACTGCCCAATGGTGATGGGGATGCCATCGATGGGGACCGTATGCGCAAGCTTCTTCGCCTGGATCCGCGCCTGAATGCCGCCCATCCGTTTGCGTTCCTTGCACCCGCTGATCCCACCAATCATGGTCGCCGAGAGCCCCGCCGCAATGATCATGCCCATCACGCGAGTCTTGTTATTCCGGCTGATCTGTCCGTTCGAATGCATATTCGCTTCTCCAAGGGAGTCTGGTAATCACTATTGTACGATTTTGAGCCCGCAAAGGTCGCCACGAGCACCAAAGAACTTGCTAAGATAGACATTAGTCGTCGAGTTGGACAACCGACTCGACTCAAACATACCCAAAACCGCCCGTTTGAGCCTCAATAATCGGCCCAGTCAGGTATCCATCAAGATCATCGGCAACCATGACCGGTTCCGTTCACAACAGTTTGCTTTCTCGTTCGACCAGATTTCACATGTTCAATCATCCAACCGTCACGAACTTCATCCCATAATTTCCGATAACCATCCCGTGACCTCAACGCAAACCACGCACTCTTGATCGCTACCCAACACCGACTAGACCAACGCCCAGACGCGCCCGACCGCCGAACTTCAAGCTGCTCTCCCCCCAGGCGATGAAAGCCAGCAGCTCGAACCCGGCACGGAGTCGATCGTGGACCATACATCCCAAATTATCACACTCTCCCAAGCAGCAAGCACACCCCAAAGCAACATCACATTCTTCATCGTCGCACTCGTCGCGATCCTCGTCGGTGCCGGCCTCGGATTTTTCCTCGCGCCCATGATCGCTTCCAAAAAACTCCAAGCCCTCAAATCCGAATCCTCCCACCTCACCAAACGAGCCGAGGACGACGCCAAATCAGCAGGCGAAAAAATCATCATCGAAGCCGAACGCAAGGCCCTCACCCGCAAGGAAGAAGCCGACAAAGAGCTCGAAGCCGCTCGCGCAGATTTCCGAGAGTCCGAACGCCGTCTCGCCAAACGAGAAGACCTCGTCGACCGCAAAGACGAAACCCTCTCCCAGCGTGAACAGTCCCTCTCCGACCGAGCCGAGAAACTCGACCAGCGCAAGGCCAAGCTCGAAGCCCGCAACGCCCAGCTCGACGAACTGATCGAAAAACAACAGCACGAACTCGAACGCGTCGCCCAGCTCGACCGCACCCAAGCCAAAGAACTCCTCCTCGAACGCGTCGCCGACAGCACCCGAGGCGAAATGGGCAAGGTCACCCGCGAAATCATCGAAGAAGCCGAGGACGGCGCCAAGGACGAAGCCCGCGAGATCCTCATCAACGCGATCCAGCGATACGCCAACGAGCACTCCTCCGAAGCCACCGTCCGCACCGTCGCCATCCCCTCCGACGACCTCAAAGGCCGAATCATCGGCCGCGAAGGCCGAAACATCCGAGCCTTCGAAAAAGCCACCGGCGCCGACATCATCGTCGACGACACCCCCGGAGTCATCGTCGTCTCCTGCTTCGACAAGGTCCGCCAAGCCGTCGCCGTCGAAGCCCTCGAACGCCTCATCGCCGACGGCCGAATGCACCCCTCCCGCATCGAAGAAGTCACCGAAAAAGTCCGCTCCGAGATCGACGAAAAAGTCATCAAAGCCGGCAAAGACGCCGCGATGGAACTCAAACTCAAAGGCCTCCATCCAAAGATCATCGAAGCCATGGGCAAGCTCACCTACCGCACCTCCTACGGCCAAAATGTCCTCAAGCACTCCATCGAAGTCGCCTACCTCTCCCAGATCATCGCCGACCAACTCGGTCTCGACGGACGACTCGCACGCCGCGCCGGATTCCTCCACGACATCGGCAAAGCCATGGACCACGAAGCCGAAGGCGGTCACCCCAAGATCGGTATGGACTTCGCCGCCCAGTACGGCGAAAAAGACGAAGCCGTCCTCAACGCCATCGGTGGTCACCACGCCGACATCCCCGCAACCACGCACTACACCCCAATCATCATGGCCGCCGACGCCGTCTCAGCCGCAAGACCCGGCGCACGCCGCGAATCCATGGAACGCTACATCCAGCGCCTCCACGACCTCGAAGACATCGCCAAGTCCCAGCCCGGTGTCACCGAAGCATTCGCCGTCCAAGCGGGCCGAGAAATCCGCGTCATGATCGACGCCAACCGAGTCTCCGACGACGAGGCCTACCTCGCCGCCCACGAGATCGCCAAACGAGTCTCCAACGAGATGACCTTCCCCGGCGAAATCAAAGTCACCGTACTCAGAGAAACCAGAGCCATCGAACTCGCACGCTAACACAACAATAAATCAACTCCAAGGAAGCCATCATGAACCGAGCAATCATCACCGCCCTCACACTCACCCTCGGCTTCCTCGCTTGCACAACCGCACTCGCCAAAACAACCCTCATCCATTGCGGCACGCTCATCGCCATCCCGGGACAACCCTCAAAGCAAACCCAATCCATCCTCGTCATAAACGACAAAATCGTCTCCATCACCGACGGCTTCACCGATCCCAACCAAGTCCAAACCGATGACGACACCGTCGAACTCATCGACCTCTCCAACCACTTCGTCCTCCCCGGACTCATCGACTGCCACACCCACCTCACCGGAGAGATCAAACCCGCCGCCGAACGCATGCGTTCCAGAATGCAAGAATCCGAAGCCCACTCAGCAATCGACGCCGTCGCCAACGCAAAGAAAACCGTCGAAGCCGGATTCACCACCGTCCGCAATGTCGGCTCCCCCGGCTCAGTCGGTCTCGCACTCCGCGACCGCATCAACGCCGGAGTCGTCCCCGGACCACGCATGTTCGTCTCAGGACCACCCGTCTCAGTCACCGGAGGACACGGCGACCCCACCAACTCCCTCTCACCAATCCTCCGCCCAGACCTCCCCGATCACCAAATCGCCATTGACGGCCCATCCGAAGCACGCAAAGCCGTCCGCGCACGCATCCGCGAAGGCGTAGACCTCATCAAAATCACCGCGACCGGTGGAGTTCTCTCCCCAACCGCCGCGGGAGTCGATCAACAGTTCTTCGACGATGAACTCGAATCCATCGTTGAAGCCGCCCGCATGATGGGACGCAAAGTCGCCGCCCATGCCCACGGCACCGACGGCATCAACTCAGCACTCCGCGCCGGGGTCTCCTCCATCGAGCACGGCACATACCTCGAAGACTCATCCATCGAACTCTTCCTCGAAACCGGTGCCTACCTCGTCCCCACAATCCACGCAGGAAAGTTCGTCGAAGACAAAGCCAAAGTTGATGGCTACTTCCCCGAATCCATCCGCGCCAAAGCCGCCGCCGTCGGACCACATATCCAGGATTCCTTCGCCCGCGCCCACAAAGCCGGCGTCAACATCGCCTTCGGCACCGATGTCGGTGTCGGAGCCCACGGCACAAACGCCCAAGAGTTCGTCTACATGCACGAAGCAGGAATGTCCAACGAAGACTGCCTCATCTCCGCAACCATCAACGCCGCCAAACTCATCGGTGCCGAGGACCGCATCGGAACCATCGAAGCAGGCAAAGCCGCCGACATCATCGCGGTCAACGACAACCCCCTCCAAGACCTCGCCACACTCCTCGATGTCCAGTTCGTCATCGCCAACGGCAGGGTCATCCCGATCTCCCAGTAAAATCCCCCAGATAACTGGCATTCCAATAAAAACAGTGCACATTCTCAGAGAACACACCAATTCTCTGAGGGATATCAATATGCACCGCACAGCAATCGCCGCCGCTCTCCTGACTACATCCATCGTCGCAGCCGATGTCGTCGATTACACAGACTTCTCCGACACCACCGGACTCGCAATCAACGGCTCAGCAGGAACCGCCTCCACAAGCGATGGCGAAGTCATGCGACTCACGCCCGCCACCTCAGGCCAAGCAGGCAGCATTTTCTCAGATACCCAAGTCGACGCAAGCGACTTCTCCACAAAGTTCTCATTTAGAATCTCAGATCCAGGCGGCTCAATCTTCGACGGCAACACCGAAAGCGGCGCAGACGGATTCGTCTTCGTCGTCCAACCAATCGACAGCTCCCTCGGAAGCGTCGGACAGGGCATCGGGTACGCAGGCATCGGAACCTCACTCGGTGTCGAGTTCGACACCTGGCACAACTCCGCCAACAACGACCCAAGCCAATCCCATGTCGGCGTTAACCTCAACGGCTCCGTCAACCACAACTCCGGACTCCCAACCGCCGACATCACCGGACCAGAACTCGATGACGGCGACCAATGGTTCGCATGGATCGACTACGATGGCACAAACCTCGAAGTCCGCCTCTCGCTCATCGACGCACGACCAATCGACGCATTGATTTCCTACGAACTCGATCTCGTATCAGTCCTCGGCCAAGAAACCGCATTCGTCGGATTCACCTCCGCGACCGGAGCCGCATGGGCAAACCACGACATCCTCAACTGGAGCTACACCGGATTCGTCCCCGCCCCAAGCTCCGCCGCACTCCTCGCACTCGCAGGACTCACAACCAGCCGCCGCCGGCGATAACAGGTAGAGCACGAAACATAAAAAACCCAGGCAAGCAATCAAGCCACACCTGGGTGAGAGACGCATCGAGTTGATGCGTGAGATTTTATCGTCTGCGCCGTACGGCAACCAAGCCACCAAGCCCGAGTGCCATCGCGCTCCCCGGCGCCGGAACGACCTGGAATGAAATCCGATAGATCGCATCGTCCCCACCAAACTGACGATCAAACTCGTACCCTGCGCCGGTCATCAAGCCGTTGAAGACATCCAGCCCCTCATAGTTCAACGACACGGTCCCGTTCTCCGCAACCCGATCGTCATTCATCGAACCCGCCAAGAACGCCGCGCCAAACGCGCCATTGACCTCCGAGCCCGCATCCCAAACATCACGCCCATACTGCGTAATCTCTGAGATCAAAAGATTCCCGCTCGCGTCAAGCAACTGGTACGCCGTCGAAGAATCGTTCCCAATAAAGAAGTCGTTGCTGGGAACAATCATCGACCCAAAGCTGAAGAACTGATTCGCAGAAGGATCAATGTTGAACACCGCACTCCCTGTCCCGCCCGCAAGCAAAGGTCCACCCGCATCAGCGGCAACTGTCCCAAGTGTCGCTGTCGGATCCGCGGCTCCAAACGCCGGGAACCATTCCGAACCAGATCCACCCTCAGCAATCGACACGATCGCATCCGACGCTGTCGCACCATTGTCAAACGAGTCGTAAGTCCCGTTGTGGAACCCGACACGCAACGGCGCAAACGCAACACTGTTGGTCGGTGCAAGGTTCTCTACATTCACCTGAATCTGAACCGTTCCAGCCGCAGCAACCGATCCCGCCATCGCGATCATTGCCATGGCGCCCAATGCGATTCGGTTCATGTTTTTGATATCAGTTTTCATTTCACTACTCCTCGCTTCATCCTCGAAGCTTTAGAAACCAGTCAGATTCACACGCGCTGCACACGCAACGATCGCGCAGGCTTGCACTGGCACGCAAACCCTCCGAACCCTCTTGATGTTTAAAACGAACGCTGAGCCCGCAAAGAACGAGATCAGTCAACACGCTCAAAGAGCAAGCAAACCAATCACAACCTCCGCGATCTCATCGCCATATGCCTGAGCGGGTCCATCAAGAACCCCCTCGTTGATCAGCCTTGGAATATTGAGCACGCACCCCGTAAAGAGTGCATACCCCAGACCAAGATCCATTTGTTTCGCTTCCCCGCGTTTCTGAGCATCAGCCAAGAAGCTGCGGAAAATCTCGCCTTGTTTTTTGTATACATCCCCGAGTGCGCCCGCCATCTGATGAGGCATCAAGAGCACGTACGAGAACGCATCCCGGTTCCCATCGAAGTATTCGAAGGTCAGCTTCACCCACGCCCGAAGCGCATGTTTGAAAGGCAGATCCGCACGAAGCAGCACCAACTTATCCCGCGCCATCTCATCAACAATCGCGGTATACGCCTCCCGAATCAGCTCATCCTTATTCCCAAAGTGTTTATACACCGCCCCCTCAGAGACCCCTGCCTCACGAGCAATCGTACGGATTGAAGCCCCCTGAACCCCATCCCGAGCCCCAAGCCGAACCGCAGCATCCTGCAGCTCAAGCCGAGTGTTCCGCCGAGGTTGATCCTGTTCCATCATCACCAGTGACTCCCTAAAGTAAACGACTGTTTACCATACGGGTGACAATGCTGTACAAAACGGAACTATTCCAATAAAATCATCATTTTTATCATGAAATGGGCAATAAATCAGAATCGCTCCAGCGGCCACCACCAGCATCCGCCCATCAATCCAGTCACGCTGCCCCCCTAGGACCGACCCTCCTCGCAGAATACCGAGTCCAGAAACCACAACCGTCGCCGCAAACACCATCCGCAGTTGCAGATCACTCCCACCGATCCCACCCAAAACGATCACAATCCCACCAACCAACAACACCCCGCCCCCGACCCATCCCGCGAGCCGCGAACCGACCAGTACCGGCAGACTCCGCGTGTTGTGCATCCCGTCACTCTCCCGATCATCAAGATCACAAATCACGGCATCCCCAAACACCACCAACCCCATCCCCACCAGCGAACACACCAGCACCATCGCATCGGGCCACACATACGGCTCGCCCTCGAGTACCCGCTCACCCATCACCGCCGCCGCGCCAAGCCCGACCACCGCGGCGCTGACCATGAACGCCTTGAGTCCCGGGATGTCCTTGAGCCGAGAGACCTTCCCCGGCTTCCACCCCGAATACACATACCCCGCAAAGATGCCGCTGAAAACGAATATGCCGAGTACCGGAGTCATCAGAAATCCAATCACCATCGCAAGCACCCACTCGGCGATCATGACAACTCGCAGTTTTTGTGCATGCCGGCGGAGGTAGGTATGCCGGCGCGGATCGGCCATCAGGTCCGCAGGGTCGAGATCAGCATCGCGGAACTTGATCCGGTCGAGCAGGTACCCGCTGTGTGCACAGAACGCGACATAGGCCAATGCCGATGGGGTGATCGGGTGCTGAAGGAACTCGCCGAGGATGATCGCTACGCCGAGGGAATACATGACGGCCCACCCCGCAAGGTGGCCGAAGATTGCGATGGGCTGGAACTTTGGTGATTGGTCTTGGGGTGGAATTGTTCCATGTGGAACATGACCGTTTTTGTGCGCACACATCGCGTCACTCCCCGGACCAGTTGATCGACCGGTCCATCACCAAAATCTCGGCGTGGTCCAGCAGATCGCGGGCA
The DNA here is from genome assembly GCA_963976955.1 of uncultured Phycisphaerales bacterium. Classification (GTDB taxonomy): domain Bacteria; phylum Planctomycetota; class Phycisphaerae; order Phycisphaerales; family UBA1924; genus UBA1924. The sequence continues at coordinate 1,287,241 of CAXBMD010000001.1, forward strand.
ACGATTTCCATCGCGCGTTGCTGGGCGACAAGTGTTGCTCGGTGGGTGATCCGGTCGGATTGGGCGGGGGTCGGGGGGGACTTGAGTTGGGTGGTGGCTTGTTGGATTTCGTTTTGGATTTGTGCTGGGAGGTTGGGGTCGGTGGCGATCATTCGGCGGAGGATCGCGTTGCGGCGGAGGAGAGCGGCGAATCTGGTTGGGCCGAGGCCTCGGGTTCTGCGGATGGATTCGATGAGGCGGGGGGTGGATTGGGGGTTGGTGGATTGGTCGAGGACGGCGATGAGGGCGTCGAGTTCGTGTTGTTGGTCGGCTTCGTTGATGGTCCAGCCGTTCTGGGTTGCGGTGGTGTTGAGGAGTTTGGTGAGGATGAGTTCGTCGAGGATTTGTTGGCCGTTGGATTCGGCGAGTTGGGTCCAGAGTTCTTGTTGGGTGATTGGTTTGCCGTTGACGAGGGCGATGGTTTTGGTGGTGGGTTGTGGGGTGGTTCTGGGTTGGGACTGGGTGCAGCTGATGAGAAATGCGCACAAGAGTGTCGGTAAGTAACGGCAAACACGGTGATTTCGTGTAGGGAATCGTGTTGATTGATTGGGGTGCCGGGTTTGTGCGGAAATATTGGGCATGTTGATGGATTGTTGACTGGTGGATTGGTCGAAGCGTGTTGTTTTGGATGAAACGGGGGGTGGGTCAACCTTTTGGTGGGCTGTGCGTACAGGAAGTGTCGATATGCTTGTATCGTCGATGTTGTTGAGCGGGAACGAATTGATTGATGGACGCAAGCTGAGTGGAGTTTGATGGATACTACGGCGAAGAAACTGGTGGATGAATCGGGTGCGGGCGAGAGTCGGCGCGGGGTGTTGATGTCATTGGCGATGAAAGTCGCGACTTCTGAAGTTGGGGGCGGGGCTGGTGGTGCTTCGGGTGGTGGTTCTGGTGAACTGGCGAGTCCGAAGCTTCGGCGGTTGATCTGTCCTTTTTGTGGGGCGCTTACGGCTGATTCTGGTCGGTGTGGTTCTTGTCATGCTCGGTTTGATCCGTTGAGCCGGCAGGCGTCTCAGAATGAGATGGGGCCTTGGTTTGTGCGGGATGAAACGATGCCTCATCGTCCGGGGTGTAACTACACGACGATTAAGCGATTGGTTGAGACTGGCGGGATCGAGGCGAACTCGGTGTTGCGGGGGCCGAGCACGCGGCAGTTTTGGATGCTTGCGAAGCACACACCTGGGGTTGGCCAGTTGTTTGGGGTGTGTCATAACTGTGGTGCGGAAGTTGCGAAGGATGCGTTTTCATGCGGGAAGTGTCACGAGGTGTTTTCGACGGATCGTGATCGGCAGCATCTTGGTCTTGGGCCATCGAGGCCGTTGCCTGGTCGGGCTGCGGTCGAGGTGCTGGCGATGCGGGCTGAGCCGCCTGCGGGTGCGGAGCTTGTGGCTGGGCCTGCGGCGATTCCGCTGGCGCCGCAGGAGTCGCGCGGTCGGGTTTCGGGTGGACGGCGGGTTCAGGATGGATCGGTTTCGGGTGGTGAAGGAATGAGCGGTGAGGATGGGCTCGATGCGATTAAGCAGATTGATGAGTTGAAGCGCTCGGTGCGGTCGCTTCGGCGGGCGTGGATGAATGAGCGGCAGAGGGCGTGGGTTTCGGTTGCGTGCGCGGGGGGGATTACGGTGTTGGCGATGGCGGTTTTGCTGTTGTCATGATTGATTGATGGGGGTGATTGGATGGATTGGTTTGAAGTGTAATCGCGGGTACAAGTTGGATTGTGTTGAACGGTTTGGGCGTGGCTCGGCCGGCTTTACATTGATTGAGTTGCTGGTGGTTATCGCGATCATTGCGGTGCTGATTGGGATTTTGCTTCCGGCGCTTGGATCGGCGAGGGCTTCATCGCGGACGCTGCTGTGCAGCTCGAACATGCGGCAGAACGGGCTTGCGGCGGCGATGTATACGGATGACAATCGGGGTGTGATCGCTGCGTTGTGGTGGCGGGGGAATGAGAAGCCGGACACGGAGTATGCTGATTTGTCGAATCCATACTCGGACGCCAATGGTGTCGCGTTTCAGGCGATTGACATCATCCGTGACCGGACGGGCTTTACGAATGCGGCTACGGAGTCCAATTGGTTCTCGAATCTTTGGTTTACGCATTTGGTCTATCTGGATTACATGACGGGGAATCCTGAGGAGCCCGTTGCGGCGTGTCCTGAGGATGAGGAGCAGGTTGCTCGGGCGGAGACACCGATTGAGGAGTATTCGAACGGATCGATCCGTCGGAAGTTTGAGAGTTCGTATGAGACGAGCGTGTTTACTTATTCGGTTGATGTGCAGCGTGGGGCGTACCGTCCGTTGACGCAGACGAGCAATGCGTATGGATCGTTTGCTCGGGATGAGCGGTACCTTGTGAACCGGAAGCTGACGGAGGTTTCGTATCCATCGTCGAAGGCGTGGATGTTTGATACCTTTGCGCGGCATGGTCGTTCGGATTCGGTGTTGTTTGTGGTGCCTGGGACGAGTCAACCGATTTTGTTCTTTGATGGGTCGGTGAGCTCGCGGGATACGAACGATGCGAATCTGGGGTTTGATCCGCGGAACCCGACGAGTGCTGATCCGATTCTGATTGAAGCGGATGACGAGATGTTGTATCCGGGTGTGTTTCGGTGGACGAGGGGGGGGTTGAAGGGGATTGATTTCGGTGGGCAAGAGGTGGATACTGGGCAGTGAAAGCTCGGCAATGGGGTGGTGGTTGTCCTAGAATCTTGTGAGCGGGTTCGTTCTGAACCTGTGAACTGGAGGTTCAGATGGGTAGCAAGCCGGGCGTTTTGATTGCGGATAAGTTTGATCAGATCGGGATTGATGGTCTCCGGGAGCTTGGGTGTGAGGTGCATCAGGATGCGGACCTTGGGCCTGAGACGATTTCGGCGGCTTTGAAGGCGACGGGCGCGAAGGTGCTTGTGGTCCGGTCGACGAAGGTGCCGGCGTCGGTGTTTGAGGATTGCGGGGAGCTGGGGCTTGTGATCCGTGCGGGGGCGGGGCATGACAATATTGATTCAGAAGCAGCGGGGGCGAAGGGCATTCCCGTGTGCAACTGTCCCGGGATGAACGCGGTGGCGGTTGCTGAGCTTGCGTTTGGGCATATGTTGAATCTGGATCGTCGGATCTCGCTGCAGACCAAGTCGCTGCGTGAGGGGAAATGGAATAAGCAAGAGTTCTCCAAGGCGCGGGGCTTGAAGGGGTGCAACCTGCTTGTGGTGGGGATGGGCTCGATCGGGATGGAGTTGATTAAGCGGGCGCAGGCGTTTGAGATGAATGTGAGTGCGCAGTCCCGCTCGATGCACAAGGAGACGGCTCGCGCTCTTGGGATCAAGATGATTGAGTACACTCGCGATGCACTCAAGGCGGCGATCGAGGATGCGGACATTGTGTCGGTGCATGTCGCGTTGAGTGCGGATACGGACAAGTTGTGCGGTCCCGGGTTCTTTGGGGCGATGAAGCCTGGGGCGATGTTCATCAATACTTCGCGTGGGGAGATTGTTGATGAGCGGGCGCTCATTGGGGCGGTCAAGGAGAAGGGCATCCGGGTGGGGCTGGATGTGTATCAGGACCAGCCATCAAGCAAGAACTGTGATTGGACGCAGGAGATCGCGGATCTTCCTGGGGTTTCGTTGACGCACCATGTTGGGGCATCGACGGATCAGGCGCAGGAAGCGGTGGCTCTTGAGGTGATCCGGATTGTGCAGACGGTGGTCGATGAGGGTCGGACGCTGCATGTTGTGAATAAACAATGTTTGAATGAAGAACAGTTGAGCTTGGCGCTGTAGTCGGGTTCTTTGAATCGGAGATGAATCATGGGTAATCGTGTATACAACTTTTCGGCGGGTCCTGCGTGTTTGCCTGAGAGCGTGCTGAAGCAGGCTCAGAAGGACATTTGGGATGTGATGGATTCAGGGATCGGGATTCTGGAGCATTCGCACCGGGATGCGACCTTTGATCGGATTACGCAGGAGACCGAGGCGGACTGCCGAGCGGTTGGAGCGATCCCGGATGACTATTCGATCTTCTGGATGCAGGGCGGAGCGACGAGCCAGTGCTACATGGTGCCTGCGAACTTCCTTGCTGCTGATCGCACGGCGGATTACTTTGATACGGGGAAGTGGGCGAGCGATTCGATCGCTGAGGTTCCGCTGTACGGGAAGCTGAATGTGTGTGGGTCGTCGAAGGAGTCTGGGTACCACCATATCCCGAAGGGTGATGAGGTGAAGTATTCGGATGATCCTGCGTATGTGCAGTTTACTTCCAACAACACGATCATGGGGACTGAGTTTAAGGAGCTTCCAAAGACTCCCGGGAAATCGTTCTTGGTTGCGGATATGTCTTCGAACATTTACTCGCGTCCGATTGATGTGAGCAAGTATGGGCTGATTTATGCGGGGGCGCAGAAGAATCTGGGGCCTGCGGGGATCACTCTTTTGATTGCTCGGAAGGATTTGATTGAGGAACCTGTTCGCAAGCTACCCAAGATGATGCAGTACGGGCTGATGGCGAAGAAGGAAGGGCGGTACAACACGCCTCCGACCTTTGGGGTGTACTTGATGGGGCAGGTGTTTAAATGGATCTTGGCTGAGGGTGGGTTGACTGCGATTGATGAGATCAACAAGGAGAAGGCTGCGATTTTGTATGACTTTATTGATTCGCAGGATTTCTACACGCCTCACGCGAAGACCGAGGATCGGTCGCTGATGAACATTACTTTCAAGTGCCCGACTGATGAGCTTGATGCGGTGTTTATTGAGCAGGCGGAGGAGAAGGGGTTGACGACGCTTGCTGGGCACCGGTCGATTGGCGGGATGCGGGCGAGTATTTACAACGCGTTCCCGAAGCAGGGGTGTGTCGATCTGGTCGCGTTTATGAAGGCGTTTGCTTTGGAGCACGCTGGGGCGAAGGCGTAAGCGACTTGTAGAAAATTTATTTGAAACCCGGAGTTTTGGCTCCGGGTTTTTTATGCGTTGAGGCGGGTGTTGCAGGCGTTGAGGACTTCTGCTGGGGTGATTCTTTGGATCATTTCGGCGGAGCGGTTGTCGCGGAAGTAGAACTCGTCGTCTTCTTTGATGTGCTGGAGGATGTCGGCTTGGCGGTTGTAGGGGGATGCTTTCTTTGGGTCGGTTGGTCCTAGGAGTGCGACGAGGGGGCGTTTGAATCCTACTGCCATGTGGAGGGCGGCGGAGTCGTTGGCGACGACGAGTTTGGCGCGGGCGATGAGGGCCATGAGGAGGGCGATGGAGGTTGATCCGACGCGGTCGGTGATTTGGGGGTGTCCTTTGGCGAACTCGATGAGGGGGGCGCAGTGGAGGCGTTCGCCGGGGCCTCCAACGATGATGATGCGTTGGATGTTTTTGTTTTTGATGAGGTCTTTGGCGAGGAGGGTGAAGCGGTCGATGGGCCAGCATTTGGCGTTCCATGCGGAGGTTGGGGCGAGGACGGCGTAGGGCTCGGGGTATTCGATGATGACCTCGGAGAGCTCGGCTTGTCCGGCGTACAGGGATACATCGGGTTTGGAGACATCGGCGCCTGCAGCGGCGGCGAGGGCGAGCATGCGGTCTACGGAGTGCATGGATTTGGGGGCTTGGATGCGATGGTTGTGGAAGATCCATCCGAGTTCTTGGGAGTCTTTAAATCCATAGCGGAGGGGGGCGGCGGTGGCTCTTGAGAAGAATCCGGAGCGGGCGAGACCTTGGCAGTCGAGGACCATGTCGTAGTTGTTTTTGCGGAGTTCGGAGAGCCATTTGAAGAGGGGACCGAAGCGGAAGTGGCGGCATTGTTTCCCGAGCTCGACGCGTTTGAAGGGGATGACCTCATTGAGGGCGGGATGGTGCTCGATGGCTTGGGTGTAGGTGTCGCGGACCATCCAGTCGATCTTGGCGTCTGGGTAGCGGGCTTTGAGGGCGGCGAGGACTGGGGTAGAGCGGCAGATGTCACCGAGCGCGCTGGGGCGGATGATGAGGATGCGGCTTGGTGGTGTTGAGTCGGACACTACTGGAGGGTAGGAAGAGAAGAGCACAGGCGGGACGCCTGTGCCACGGATTTCTGTTGGTTATGCGGGGTAGGTGGCGCTGGTGCGGTCGGTTTCCCAGACGGTGATTTGGTCGAGGGTGCATCCGAGTTTTTCCAGGGCTGGGGCGAGGGATTGGTAGCAGTGGGTGGTGATGTTTTCGACGGAGGGGATGGTGCCTGCGTTGGTTTGGTCGAAGGGGGGGCAGTCGGTGTTGAGGAACTTGTGGTCGAGGGGGTTGATGATGGTGTCGTTGACGGCTTGTTCGATTTTGAGTTGGAGTTCTGGGGTGAGGTTGTTGAGTGGGACCCGGATGGTGGGTTCGACTTTGTAGTTATGGCCGTGTCCTGAGGGGTTGTTGCATTTTCCGAAGAAGTCGGCGTTTTGTTGGTCGGTGAGGGCGGGGGTATGGAGACGATGGGCGGCGGCGAACTCGTAGCGCTGGCGGAGGAGGATGGTGTTGTTGTCTCGGGATTCTTTGGTCATCTCAATGGAATGGTATGGGGTGAGTTGCCAGCGGACTGCGTGGAGGGTTGGGATGAGTTTGGCGGCGGCGGTGGACCAGAGTTTGGGGAGGAGGGTTGAGGGGGATACGGAGGGATCGAGGTTGATCTGGGTTGCGATGACGGGGAGGAGCATGTTTCGGACGAGTGCGTCGATTTCTTGGATTCCGAGGAGATAGCCGGTGGTGGGGTCTGGTGTGCCTTGGACGGCGATTTGGAGCTGGTAGTAGCGACCGAGGGTGGTCATGGTGGGTTTGCCGGCGGTGGTGTTGAATCCGGAGATTGAGCCGTCGGTATTGATTGTGAAGCGGACGGTTCGGCGTAGGATGTGTTGGCTTGAGGGGTTGGACATCACTGAAAAGCATAGCGGTCGGAGATCGCGGAAGGCGGTGTGGTATGGGTTGGTGCTGTGGGAAGAAATCGGGAATGGGTGCTGGGGTTGTTGTTGCGGTCTTTTTGCCTGCGTATTTGGGTATTGTGGTTTTGGCGAATCAGGATGATGCGCCAGCGTCTGATGTCGTCGCGGCCGCGGTGGGTGATGAATCACAAGTAGAAACACAAGTTAGAACACAAGTTGGGACACAAGTTGGGACAGAAGAGGAGAAGAAGATGGGTTCGAAGGATGTGCTTGGGTATGAGTTTGCGATGTTGGATGGGTCTACGCGGTCGCTGGAGGACTTTCGTGGTTCGGTGGTGATGTTGGTGAATGTGGCGAGTGCGTGTGGTTTGACGCCGCAGTATGAGGGGCTGGAGGCGTTGTATCAGAAGTACAAGGGCGATGGTCTGGTGATTGTTGGGTTCCCTGCGAACGAGTTTGGGGCGCAGGAGCCGGGCACGAATGCGGAGATTGCGACTTTCTGCAGCACCGAGTTCGGGGTGACCTTCCCGATGGCTGAGAAGATCGTTGTGAAGGGCGAGGGGGTGCATCCGTTGTACGCTCAGTTGGCTGCGCAGCCTGAACCGATTGGTGGGGAGCCTGAGTGGAACTTTGCGAAGTTTCTGGTGAATCGGAAGGGTGAGGTTGTCCAGCGGTTCCCTTCGCGGACTCCCCCTGGGGACGCGTCGGTGGTTTCGGCGGTTGAGGGGTTGCTTGGTGAAGATTGAGGGGAAATACGCACTGGCGGGCTGTTTCTGAAAGTGTTCGTTGACAGTGGTTTATGGGTTTGTTGCTGCGCCTTAATACAACCTTCATGCCGCAGGGTTCGCTTTTGTGTCAAAGGTGTGCGAATGTTGTGTAAAGGCGAAGAGTTCGCTTTGTTCAACTGATTCTGTAGACATGGAGAGTTGTCATGAAATCACGAAAATTTGCATCGTTGATGGTCGGGTTGGCGGCGATGCCGTTGATCGCGATGGGGACGCTGATGGGTGGCGGGGTCGATCCTGAGCTTCCGACTTATGAAGCGACCAGCGGGGTTTCGGGGAGCATCAAGTCGATTGGTTCAGACACGATGAATAACCTGATGACTCTTTGGGGCGAGGATTTCAAGAAGTTCTACCCGGCGACCCAGACCGAAGTGGAAGGCAAGGGGTCATCGACCGCTCCTGCGGCTTTGATCGAGGGTCAGGCGCACTTCGGTCCGATGTCTCGTCCGATGAAGGGTGCGGAGATGGACAAGTTTGAGGAGGAGTATGGGTACCCTCCGACAGCGGTTCGTACAGCGATTGACTGTCTTGCGGTGTATGTCCACAAGGACTGTCCGCTCGATGAGATCAGCATTGAAGATTTGACACGGGTGTACTCGGTCACAGATGGTGATCTGACCTGGGGTGATCTTGGTGTGAGTGATCCGAAGTTTAAGTCGCGTCCGGTGAATCTATATGGTCGCAACTCGGCTTCGGGTACTTACGGATACTTCAAGCAGATCGGTTTGCAGGGGAATGATTACAAGGCGACCGTCAAGGAGCAACCGGGGTCATCGGCTGTGGTTCAGGCGGTGACTACCGATCTGTATGGCTTGGGATACTCGGGCATTGGATACAAGACCGCTGGCGTGAAGGCGTTGTCGGTCTCGTACGATGGGTATGACGCTGTTCACGCAACGGCAGAAAATGCCTACTCTGGTGAGTACCCGATCGCTCGATTCTTGTATCTCTATGTGAATGCTGATCCTACGACCGGGATTACTGATCCTTTGCGTGCTGAGTTCATCAAGATGGTGTTCTCGCAGTCGGGTCAGGAGATCGTTGTGAAGGACGGGTACTTCCCGGTTCCAGCGAGTATCGCTCGTGAGGACCTTGAGGCACTCAAGATCGGCTATGATTTTTGAGTGACTGATTCTGACTCACAACAGAAGACTGATACGCAGAGTCGTTCTCGGGCGTCGCGTCGGTTGCATGCAACCGATGCGGCGGCCGAGTTTGTCGTGACGGTTGGTGGGTTTGCGGTGCTTGCTGCGGTGCTTGGGATTTGTGTGTACCTTGCATGGGTTGTGGTGCCGTTGTTTTTTTCGGGGACGGTCGAGGAAGGTGTTGGGTATGAGGGGCGGGGGGCTGGGTTGCCTTATGGTGTGTACCTTGATCCGTATGGGGAAGCGGCGGTGTTCAACGATGCGGATGGGGGACGCGTTGTTGGGTTGATTGACAACGAAGAGCTTGGGAAGCTCGGGGATCTTGAGGGTGGCGGGGCGGATGCTGAGGGGGTGTATGAAATTAGTGAATCGTCGGCGCGGAATGGGGAGATGATCGCGCGGGGGTACTCGGATGGGACGGTCCGGCTTGGATCGGTGGCGTTTTCGACGCGGCTGCTCGCAGCGGGCAGCGATGTGGGTGGCGGGGCTGGGTACAGCTCGGTGCTGGAGGATGGGCGGATCCGGCGGGTGGTTGCGGAGGAATCGTTTGGAGAGGCGCTGAGGTTCAAGTCCGGAAGCGGCGCGGTGGTGCTTGTTGACTACCAGATCGATCCGACGGGGAAGACTGTTCTTGCGGCACTGCGGGAAGACGGGACCGTTGTTGTTTCGAGCGTGCGGACGATCCGTCCTTTGGGGGGTGGGAAGGCGCGGACGCGGCTGCAGGAGACCTCGTTTGGGCTTGGAGAGACGGGGGCGAAGAATCATGAGCCCGTGGGGCTGAAGATCAGCGCGGATGGTGGGCAGGTGTTTGTGGTGTATCGCGATGGGGCGATGGACCGGTTTGCGCGGGATGGGAAGGCGTTTGTGTTCCGCGAGCGGGTGGAGATGTTGAAGGGGGATGGGGAAGTTACTGTTGTTGAGATGGTGCTGGGTGGGCAGACGGTGATTGTGGGGGATTCGCTTGGGACGGTGCAATCGTGGCATGTGTCGCTTGATGATCAGAATCGGTTTGGGGATGACCGGTTCTTGGTGCGGTCGCATCGGTTTGAACGGGCGGGTGATGGTGGTGGTGTTTCGGTTGTGGATCTGACCCCGAGTGGGCGGGATCGGACGGTTGGGGTGTTGTACAGCGATGGGGTGGTGGTGCTTCGGCATTTGACGAGTGAGAAGACGATTGTTCGGATTGAGTCTGCGGTTGAGGGGGCGGGTGTTGTTGCGATTGGGCCGAAGAATGATGCGGTGCTTGTGGTGGGTGAGGGCGGTGGGTACGAGTTGTTTGGGTATGACCCTGGGTACGCAGAGTTCAGCGTCAAGGCGTTGTTTGGTCGTGTGGTGTATGAGGGGTTGAGTGGTCCGGAGTATGTGTATCAGTCTTCGTCGGGTGATGATTCGAGTGAGGTGAAGCTGAGTGTGATGCCTTTGATCTTTGGGACGATGAAGGCGACGGTTTTTGCGATGTTGTTTGCGATCCCGGTGGCGGTGTTTGCGGCGTTGTACTCGAGCGAGTTTTTGTCCAAGCGTGTGCGGAAGGTTGTCAAGCCGAGTGTTGAGCTGATGGCGAGTTTGCCGTCGGTGGTGCTTGGGTTTGTGGCGGCGATGGTGGTGGCTCCGTATGTGGCAGATTTGCTTGGGCCGTTTTTGATTGGGATGTTTGTGTTGCCTTTGGGTGTGTTGTTCGGTGCTCATGTGTGGCAGCTTGTGCCGTTGTCTACACGGCTGCGGTTCCGGACGGGGCATCATCTGGCGATGGTGGCGGGGGTGTTGTTGTTGAGTGTTGGGGTGGCTTGGGTTGCTGGGCCGACGGTTGTGGATGTTGGGTTTACTCCGGATCGGTTTGACAAAGCGATGATGTCGGGTGCGGTTGAACCTGTTGAGGCGGATCGTTTGCCGGCGTGGGCGGGGGATGCGGCGTACTCGACGCGGACACAGCGGAAGCTTCGCGCGATGGAGATGGGGGTTGTGGATGGGGTTGTTGTGGAGTGGGACGGGACTGAACTTCTTGCGACGAACTCGGGGCTTAATCAAGCGGATCTTCGGCGGTGGCTCAATGGTGAATATGGAACGGCGCGTCCCGGGTGGGTGCTGGCGTGCTTCCCGCTTGCGGCGATCGGGGTGTGGATTGTGCAGGCGTTTACGATTCGTCGGCGCGTTGATGTCTGGCTTTCCACGCAGAACTCAGCGACCGTTGGGGCGGTTGTGCTGGCGAAGTTTGTGGTTCTTTCGTTGATCGGTTTGGGGGTCGCGTATGGGGCGGCGACGCTTCTGACGATGGCGGGGATTGATCCACGGGATTCGGTGTTTGGGACATTCAGTCCTCGCAATACGCTTGTTGTTGCGGTGATCATGGGGTTTGCGGTGATCCCGATTATCTTTACGATCTCGGAGGATGCGCTGCAGGCGGTTCCGGATTCGTTGCGGTCGGCGTCGCTTGGTGCGGGTGCGACCAAGTGGCAGACGGCGGTGCGGATTGTGCTGCCTGTTGCGGGGTCGGGGATTTTCTCGGCATGCATGATCGGGTTTGGTCGTGCGGTCGGGGAGACGATGATTGTGTTGATGGCGACGGGGAACACCCCTGAGATGTCGTGGAATATCTTTGCGGGATTCCGAACGCTCGCGGCGAATATCGCGGTGGAGCTGCCTGAGGCGCCGAAGGATGAGACGCATTACCGTGTGTTGTTCTTGTGCGGGTTTGTGTTGTTTGTGATGACCTTTGTGATTAATACCAGTGCTGAGATTGTTCGGCAGGTGGTTCGGAAGAGGAACGCAGGGCTGTGAGTGATCACGATCAACAAGCTGTGAATCAAGTGGCTGGCAATGCCGTGACTTCGCGTCGGACGCTTCCGAGCGCGGTGGGTGAGCCGATGGTGTGGCTGACGGGGTCGGCGTTGGTGTTGTGCCTTGGGATGATCGCGATTTTGTTGGTGTTGGTGGTTCGCAATGGGCTGCAGACATTTTGGCCTGGGGATATTGATCGGGTGACGCTGACGAGTGGGGAGGTTGTGCTCGGGATTCGGACGGATGAGGACTCGCAGGGGCGTATGTTGTATCGGGTTGGGAACCGGGATATTGGGCAGGAGTCGTTCCGGTGGATTGATGGGGAAGAGATCGCGAGTGTTGAGCAGCCTGATGATGCGGTGATGCTTGAGCGGGAAGCGTGGGGGGTTTGGTTTGGGATTCCTGAGTCGATTTCGATTGGGAATCCGGACGATGATTCGTTGGTGGCGGTGAGTGATGGTTCTGCGGACACGCTTGAGCAGTTTGCGGTGTTGCATCCAGCGGCTCGCGAGCGCCGGGCAAAGCGCGAGGCGATGCGGAAGCGGGAACTTGGCGAGATTAATCATGGGATCGAAGAGGCGCGGCTGGCGGTGTCCAAGGCGGAGATGGGGGTGGTGCGCCGAGACACGGCGAGTGACCGGCTGGGGTGGCTGAGCTGGTTTGGGGTGCTGGGTGCGGTGGTGTTTGCGGGTGGAATATGGTGGGTGAAGCGTGATGCGGGTGTGGGGATTGGGTCTGCGGGGATTCGTCAGGGGAAGCTGATTCGGTTTGGGTGCGGGGTTGCGGTGATTTGTGGGGTCGTTGGGTTGTGGGTTGGTGGGCCTTGGAAGACGACTGGGAATACGGCTGCGGAGCTTGATGCGACGATCGCGATGATGGAGGAACGGCAGGCGGAGCTTCAGGTGGAGTACGAGCGGGTGCTCGCGGAGATCCGTCTTGGGGATGAGGTTGATGGGCGGGAGCGTTTTGTGGTGGTGGAACCGACGACGGGTCGGTTTGCGCCGATCGCGCAGACGCGTGGTGATGAGCCGATGATTTTGAGTCAGGTGGTTCGTTTGGTGCCTGCGAATCAGTTGACGGTGTTTGGGAAGATGAAGGTTTTTGTGGAGCGTTGGTGGGAGTTCTTGTCGACAGGTCCTCGCGAGGCGAACACGGAGGGGGGGGTGTATCCGGTGATTGTGGGGACGGTGTTGCTGACGCTGTTGTTGACGATCTTTGTGACGCCTTTGGGTGTGATCGCGGCGTTGTATTTGCGGGAGTATGCGAAGCAGGGGTTTGCGACGAGTGTGATCCGGGTTGCGGTGAACAATCTTGCGGGTGTTCCCAGTATTGTGTATGGGGTGTTTGGGCTGGGGTTCTTTTGTTATACGGTGGGGCGGTATGTGGATACGGGACCGGTTGAGGGGACGGCGCTTTCGAGCGGGGTGTGGTGGTTGACCTTTGGGCTTGTGGTGGTGATGGCGATCGCTTCGTTTGGATTTGGATTGTGGGGGAAGCCTGATCCGGGGCATCCGCCGAGGCTTGGTCACAAGGTGATGTCGCGACTTGCGTGGCTTGGCTGGGGCGTGACTGTGGTGCTTCTGGTGATGGTGGTGTGGCGGACACCTTACTTTGCGGGGTTCTTTGGGGCGCGTGCGGCGGAGGGTTCTCCGACCTTTGGGTCGCGTGGGTTGTTGTGGGCTTCGTTGACATTGGCGCTCTTGACGCTTCCGGTTGTGATTGTGGCGACGGAGGAAGCGATCGCGGCGGTTCCCAACTCGATGCGAGAGGGGAGCTTTGGGTGCGGGGCGAGCAAGTGGCAGACGATCCGGCGGATTGTGCTTCCCGGGGCGCTGCCTGGGATTTTGACGGGTGCGATTCTGGCGATGGCGCGTGGTGCGGGTGAGGTGGCGCCGTTGATGTTGGTGGGTGCGGTGAAGCTGAATCTGGATTTGCCTGTGTCGACTTCGGCTCCGTTTTTGCATGCGGACCGGAGCTTTATGCACTTGGGGTTCCATATTTATGATCTTGGATTCCAGAGTCCTGATTCTCAGGCGGCTCGTCCGATGGTTTGGACGACGACGCTGTTGTTTTTGATGATTGTCTTTGCGCTCAATTTTGCGGCGATTCTGATTCGTGCGAAGTTGCGGGGCCGGATGACGGGAGCGGCGATATGATGGGAGCGATGCCTAAGGACAATGAATCACAGCGTGCGGTGAAGGTGGAGGTGGTCGCTTCGCAGTCTGAGATCCAGACTGGTGGGAAAGGTGCTCCGCCGTTGCCATCTCCGGTGGTGCCTGGTGGGATGGGCGGGGAACGGGTGCATTATGATGTGATCGATGCGATCCGCCGGGGGGAATCGGTGAAGCCGACGGTTCATAAAGCGATGGGGGATGTGGATTCGGTGATTCATACCGATGACTTCAAGCTTTGGTATGGGGCGGCGCAGGCGATTCATGGGATTTCGATGTCGGTGCCTCGGGGTGCGGTGACGGCGTTGATTGGTCCTTCGGGGTGCGGGAAGTCGACGCTGCTGCGTTCGATCAATCGGATGAATGATCTGGTTGAGGGCGTGCGGGTTGAGGGCGGGATCACGCTCAATGGGGCTCCGGTGTATGAGCCTACGGTCGATGTGATTGAACTTCGGAAGCGGCTTGGGATGGTGTTTCAGAAGCCAAACCCGTTCCCGATGTCGATCTTTGAGAATGTGGTGTATCCGCTGCGGATTGATGGGGAGCGTCGGAAGAGTGTGCTTCAAGAGGCGTGTGAGCGGAGTTTGAAGTCTGCGGCGATCTGGGATGAGGTGAAGGATCGTTTGAAGGAATCGGCGCTTGGGTTATCGGGTGGTCAGCAGCAGCGGCTGTGCATTGCTCGTGCGGTGGTTGCGGATCCTGAGGTGTTGTTGCTTGATGAGCCTTGCAGTGCGCTTGATCCGGTGGCGACGATCCGGATTGAGGAGTTGATTACTGAGATTTCGGAGCGGTACACGGTGCTGATTGTGACGCACAATATGCAGCAGGCGGCTCGGGTTTCGAACTACACGGCGTTCATGTATCTGGGTCGATTGGTGGAGTATGGACCGACTGGGGCGATGTTCCAGAATCCGAAGTTGATCGAGACGGCGCACTATGTTTCGGGTCGGTTTGGTTGAACTTGCGGATAGACCGTTCGTTCTCTGTGTTCTGATTGAGCCGGTAAAAGATGCGTGTTGGGGTTCGAAAGTGGTGCGTTTTGTTGGAGTTGTGGGCACTGAGGCCGATAGTTAGGGCTAGGATCACGGCTGGGTATGTGCCTTGTCGTGTGGTCCGATAGTCCATCTGAACGCGGTTTTTAAATGGTTGCGTGCAGAATTGGCTGAGGTGAGCTATGAGTTCTGTGCCGAAACCGATCGTGCCGAGTGTGAATCAATGGAACGCTGTGTATATGGAAGAGCAGTATCAGCTTTACAAGGCTGATCCGGGGTCTGTCACGGGCGAGATTCGGGCGTTCTTTGAGGGCTTTGAGCTTGCGAATGCTGGTGAACTGACGCTGTTTGGATCCGATGCGGGTTCGAAGCCTGTAGCTGTGTCGGGTGGGTCTGTTGGTTCGACGGATTGGAAGTCGGAGAACGGTCCTGTTCAGGTGTGGGCCGGCGGTTTGGGTGTTGCTGGGCGGGTGTCGCACTTTGAAGCGGTGGTGAATGATTTTGTGAACGCGTACCGGGATCAGGGGCACTTGTGTGCGGATATTGATCCGTTCCATCGCGAGCGGCCTCGGCCGAGCCTGTTGTCGCTTGAGCATCATGGGCTGACGGATTCAGACCTTGACCGGATGGTTGACGGGACGGGGATGGGGCTTGGGATGCAGGTGCCATTGCGGTCGGTGATTGCGCGGCTTGAAGAGGTGTACTGCGGCTCGATCGGTTTGGAGCTGATGCATGTTGCGGATACGGAGCAGCGGTCGTGGTTGGTGCACCGGTTTGAAACGGTGGGCGGGAAGCTTGATCTGTCGCGCGATCGCAAGATGCTGATCCTTGAGCAGCTGACCAAATCAGAAATGATCGAGAAGTTCCTTGGTCGACGCTATCCCGGTGACAAGCGGTTCTCGCTTGAGGGCGGCGAGGCGTTGATCCCGTTGCTTGACCATCTGATCGAGACGGCGTCTGATCTTGGTGGGGAAGAGGTTGTCATGGGGATGGCGCATCGTGGGCGACTCAATGTGCTCAACAACACGATCGGGAAGACCTATGAACAGATCTTCACCGAGTTTGAAGAGAACTGGTCGGAGGACTTTGTTGATGGTGGCGGGGATGTGAAATACCACCAGGGGTACTCTGGCACGCGCCGATTCCCGAACGGGAAGATGATGCATCTGGCGCTTGCGAGTAATCCGAGCCACCTTGAAGCGGTCAACGGCGTGATCGAGGGGCGTGCACGCGCCAAGCAGCGGTTGAAGGGCGACTTCAAACGGACACGCGTGATCCCGATTCTGATCCATGGCGACTCTGCGGTTGCGGGACAGGGGATTGTTGCGGAGGTCCTGAACTTCTCGCAGCTCGAAGGCTACACGACCGGCGGTACGGTGCATGTGGTCATCAACAACCAGATCGGGTTCACGACGATTCCTGAGGATTCGCGGTCGAGCCGATACTGCACGGATATTGGCAAGTCGATTGATGCGCCGATTTTCCATGTCAATGCGGAGGATCCCGACGCGGTGGTGACTGTATCGCAGATCGCGATGGAGTACCGTCAGCAGTTTAAGCGGGATGTGTTTATTGATTTGCAGTGTTTCCGCAAGTATGGGCATAACGAGCAGGACGAGACGAGTTTTACCCAGCCATTGATGGCGAAGATGATCAAGAAGAAGGATTCGGTTCTCAGTATTTACACCAGCAAGCTCTTGAGCGAGGGTGTGATTCAGGAAGCGGATCGGCAGTCGATTGATGATCGGATTACTGAGACGCTTGAGCGTGCGCAGCGGTCTGCCAAAGAGATGGCGAAGGACCCTGCGATTGATCCGGGGTCCCAGCGATGGGCGGGGCAGACGCACGAGTACAACTTTGATCGGTTGGAAACGGGTGTGTCGCGTGAGATGATTCAGGAGATCGCTGGGGCGATCGGGAGTGCTCCGGAAGGATTCAATCTGAATCCGAAGCTCAAGAAGTTGTTTGTTGAGCGTTCTGAGCTGGCGTCGGCTGAGATGATCAGTTATGCGGATGCGGAGCAGCTTGCGTTTGGATCATTGCTGATTGAAGGGCATCCGGTTCGTTTGTCTGGTCAGGATTGTCGTCGGGGTACATTCTCGCACCGTCATGCGGTGGTTCGGGATATGAAGACCGCGGAGCCTTATACGCCTTTGAACAATATTCGTGAGCTTGGGATTGAGGGCACGGAAGAACCTGCTGGGACGATTGGCAGCGACGGGAAGGAGCGGCAGGCGAAGCTTTGCGTGTACGACTCTCCTTTGTCTGAAGCGAGTGTGCTTGGGTTTGATTACGGGTATTCGCTTGCGGATCCGAGGATGCTGGTGATCTGGGAGGCGCAGTTCGGTGACTTTGTCAACGGGGCGCAGGCGATCATTGATCAGTTCATTGCGTCGGCGGAGTTTAAGTGGGATCGTTGGAGCGGGCTTGTGATGCTGTTGCCACACGGGTATGAGGGCGCGGGTCCTGAGCATTCATCGTGCCGGGTCGAGCGGTTCCTTGAGTTGTGTGGTGGGAACAACATGCAGGTTGTGTATCCATCGACGGCGGCGCAGGTGTTCCATATGTACCGTCGTCAGATGAAGCGTTCGTTCCGGAAGCCTTTGATTGTGCTGACTCCCAAGAGTTTGCTTCGCACCCCGACGAGTGGGCTTGAAGATATCCTTGAGGGCGGCGCGTTCTTGGAGATGCTGGATGATCCGAGGTTTGTCTCGGGCGGCTGGGATCGTTCGGATGTGAACCGGGTTCTGCTTTGCAGCGGGAAGATTTACCACGAGCTTGATGCTCGGCGTGAAGAGATCGGACGCAAGGACACGGCGATTATCCGCATCGAGCAGTTGTACCCGTTCCATGATTCGATGCTGCAGGAGATTGTTTCGCGGTATCCCGATGGCGTGACGATCGAGTATGTGCAGGAAGAGACTTACAACGCGGGATCGTGGTTGTATGTCAGTGATATGGTGCAGGAGAAGTTGGGTTGGGCTCGTCCACGATATATTGGGCGTGCACGGTCGAGTTCTCCGGCGACGGGTTCCAAGTCGCAGCACAAGATCGAGCAGGAGCGGATCATCACGCAGGCGATCGGGGCGAAAGCCGAAGCGTCTGGCAAGGAAGCAAAGGTTGAGGCGGCACGCGCGTGAGCGGTTTGACGGTGAATACGGTTTATACAAGGACGCATGAACAATGACTACCAAGATCGAAATTCCAACTGTCGGCGAATCCGTGACCTCGGGCATTATCTCCGCGTGGAGCGTTGCGGATGGGGAGTATGTCGAGCGAGATCAGACCGTGCTTGAGCTTGAGACGGACAAGGTGACGATGGAAGTGCCTGCGCCCGCGTCGGGGATTGTGTCGCATTCGGCGGCTGAGGGTGACGAGGTTGAAGTGGGTGCGGTGGTGGGTCAGATTGATGAATCGGCGGCGAAGCCTGCGGGTGGTGGATCGAGTCCTGCGCCGAGCGAGCGTGCTCCGGCTGCGAAAGCGGCTCCGGAACCGGCGGCGGCACCGGCGGCGACTGCAGTTGCTGAGGCACCGAAGCCAGCACCGGCTCCGGCTCAATCGGCACCGAGTGGTGATGTGAAGGCGACGCCTTTGGCTCGCAAGCTTGCTGAGGATCGGGGGGTGCAACTCTCGCTCGTGACCGGGACGGGTGCGGGCGGGCGGATTCGTGAGCAGGATGTGCTTGGGTTTGTGCAGTCTGGTGCGTCAAAGGCACCGGCGGCGGCTCCGGCTGGGATGGGCGGATCACGCGAAGTCAGCGTTGAGCGGATGAGTCCGATGCGTCAGAAAATTGCTTCGCGGCTTGTCGAGGCGCAACAGACCGCGGCGATGCTGACAACCTTCAACGAGGTTGATATGGGCGCGGTGATGGATCTGCGGAAACAGTACAAAGAGAAGTTTGCTGAGAAGCACGGGGTCGGGCTTGGCTTCATGTCGTTCTTTGTAAAGGCGTGCGTGCAGGGGTTGCAGAAGTTCCCGTTGATCAACTCGTACATCACTGCGGGTGAGGATGGGAAGCCTGCGATTCAGAGTCACAACTACCAGGATATTGCGATCGCGGTTGCTGGGAAGAAGGGGCTGGTTGTGCCTGTGATTCGCAATACTGAGACGATGAGCTTTGCGGGGATTGAATCGGCGATCAAGGATCTGGGCACGCGTGCTCGGGACAACAAGCTTGAACTCAGCGAGATGATGGGCGGGACCTTTACGATTACCAATGGCGGGATCTTTGGGTCGTTGATGTCGACACCCATTTTGAATCCGCCTCAGAGTGCGATTCTTGGGATGCACGGGATCAAGAAGCGTGCGGTTGAGGATCCGAAGAATCCGGGTCAGGTTGCGCTGCGTCCGATGATGTATCTGGCGCTGAGCTATGACCACCGGATTGTCGATGGTGCGGAAGCGGTGCAGTTCTTGGTGAGCATCAAGGATGCGATTGAGGACCCGGCTCGGTTGATGCTGGATCTTTGAGGACTGGGTTGCGTATCGGGTTGCATGGGACCTGATCTGAAACAACCGGCTTGGATGTATTTGAAGGCGTTGTGCTTTGGGTTGATCGTGTTGATCTGTTCGGTGGGTTTGTTGCTGCCTGCGTTTTCGCTTCGTCAGTTGATTCTGGTTTGTGTGCTGGTGTGGGCATCGGCACGGTTCTACTACTTTTGTTTCTATGTGATTGAACGGTATATCGATCCATCATTCCGTTTTTCGGGGATGGGATCGGTTGTTGGGTACTTGGTTCGGGGGCCTAGCGGTCGAGTTGATCGAGAAGTCCCTGACAGGCGCGAGTGAGCATTTGGTAGACTTTTTCGAAGCCGTCGTCTCCGCCGTAGTAGGGGTCGGGGACATCTTGGGGTTTGGTGAGGGTGGGGTCGTAGGAGCGCATGAGTTTGAGTTTGGTATCCGGGACTTTGAGCTTGCTCAGGTCGCGGTGGTTGGCGGCGTCCATTGGGATGATGTGGTCGAAGCGTTTGATGTCGGTTGAGGGATCGAACTGGCGGGCGCGTTGCATCGTGATGTCGATGTTGTGGAGTGCGGCGGTTTGGATGGAGCGGGGGTCTGGGGGGTTGCCGGTGTGGTAGTTGGCGGTGCCGCAGGAGTCGATGTGGTAGTGGGTTGTGAGATCGGCTTGGTCGACGAGGTGTTGGAGGATGCCGTGGGCGAGGGGGGAGCGGCAGATGTTTCCGAGGCAGACGAAGAGGACTGAGGTGTGGTCTGGCATGTGGGAAGATTAGGCGGGGGTGAGTTGTGATTGCATTTCGGCGGCGATCCGGTCCATGTCGTCGATGAGTTGGCTGGTTGAACTTTGTGCTCGCGAGAAACCGGCCTTGCCTGCGTGCCGGAGTTGGAGGACGGGGGTGTCGGCGCGTTCGAAGAAGCGGTTGATGAGCTGGGTTGAGCCACAGATGTCGTCGGTGGGGTGGATGACGGCGTCGAGGATGGGGAGGAGTGCGGGGATTGGGTCGGTGGTGGTGAGGAGTCGGAAGGGTTGACCGAGTCCTCGGTGGTGTCGGATGGCTTGGCTGAGGTGGTTTGCGGATTTGGGGACGATGCCGAGGACTTTGTATCCTGAGACGGAGAGGAGTCCGAGGAGGAAGGCGAACTCGCGGGCGTCAACTTCGCTTGCGATGTCTGCGACGGCTCCGATGACGATTGTGTGGTCGTCGATATCAAGTAGAGCGCGGGCGTGTTGGCGCTCGGCTTGGGTTGGTGTTTGGGGGTCGATGAGGTTTGCGAGGAGTTGGTCGGTTTTGCAGGTGTGCCGGAGGTCCTGCCAGCGGTCATGGTCTTGAGGTTCGAAGACTCGGATGATGTCGATGTTTTGGGGTGCTTTGGTGATGGCGCTGGGTTTGGTGGAGATCAGCTCGCAGGGGATGTCGAGCTTTGATGCGAGTGAGCATGCGAGGTGGATGAGTTCGTCGGACCAGCAGATGATTCTGGAGGGTTCTGTTTGAAAGTTGCTGAGGTGGGTGAGGAGTGTGCGTTTGAGTGCGTTTGGGTTGGAGAGGATGGGGGCGTAGTGGTCGGTGTAGTGGAGACCGAGTGCTGTTGCGGAGGCTTTGGTGGTTGCGTCGCCGATGATGATGATTCGGCTGTGGGGCGGCGCAGGGGTGAGGTGGTGTTGCGTTGCACCTGCGAGGAGCATGGTGGGGATGGTTCGTCCGATGGGCTTTGTCGGATTGATCACTGTTGAAGGGGGCGCCACGAGGTGGACTGCGGTGGTTCCCGGCTTTGTGGTTTGTGTCTCGATTGGGTTGTCCATGATTATCTGCGGTTGAGGACGGTTTCGCCGATTTCGTGACGGTAGAAGAGTTGCGAGATGCCAAGGCCGGCGCGCTGGGCGAGTTGTTGCTCGATCGCGAGTTGTCCTGCGTTGCCTTCGGGGGAGAGACCTGGGAGCTGAGGGATCTGGATTTCGAGGGGGAATCCGAACTCGGTGTCGGGCCAGACGCGTTTGCCTTCGGCGACATCGATCACTTTGACACGGAGGGATGCTTGGGGGATGTATGAGCCGGTTTCTGGGGAGAGGGAGAAGTTGGTGACGACGGCGTAGATGACGATGTCCGCGCCGACGGATTGACCGAGTTCGGTGATGCTCATGCGCTTTGTGTGTGAGTCTTTGGTCGCGGCGGCGATGATGCCTCGGGGCTCGAGCATGTCGGTGAGGATCCGTTTTTCGAGGAGTTGGCTCGTTGCGGTTTCGGCCATCGCGTAGCGGAGTCTTCGCTGTGCGATTTTGCTGGAGGGGTCGTCTACGAAGACGACGGTGGTGGCGTGTTCTGGGAGGGTGTAGGTGGGGTTGATTTTTTCAGGGCCGTGGATCGCGTAGGCGATGGGTGTGACGACATTGCATCCTGGGATGCATGCGAGCACGGCGATGAGCGCGAGGGCTCGTGTGATGGCGTGAGAGATCAGTGTGTTCATGTGATTCGATCGGTGTTGGATTTAGTATGGGATGACATTGGCTTCTTCGTGTTCGTAGAAGAGCCAGGCGGCGCGGTTGATGAATCGGTTGGAGAGTTCAGCGGTGACGGCGGCTTCTGGGATGTCGTCACGCATGTATCCTGTGGAGTCTGGGAAGGTGATGCTGATCGCTCGTTCGAAGATGGGGTCGTTGGGGAGGGCGGAGTCGGACTCGTAGACGGAGACGACTCCCGCGACGGCACCGGCCCATACATACTGGTTCCCGGGTTCGTTGAGGGTGTACTCGACGATTTCGATGACGATGAGTCGTTCGACTCCGAGCATGATGGCGATGTCTTCGCGGGTCATCGCGGGCCACTGCGGGGTGTTGTAGAGGACGGTGAGGAGATCGTTTGAGGGGATCGCGTAGGAGGGGTTGGCGTTTTGGATCAGGCGGTCGTTGACGCGTTGGTTGATGCGTGCGGTGATTCCTGGGTGCTCGGCTTCGATGACTCGTGATGCGGAGCAGACGACGGCGAAGGACTTTCCGGCGATGCGGCCGTACTCGGCGTCGTATGTGGTGCTGCCGGTTCTGCGGTGGGATTCGGCCATACCACCGATGAGGGCGGGGACGATGCATCCTGGGATGGTGGCGACCACGATGAGGGATAGGAGAGCGGCGAGATGGATTGGCTTTGGTGTGGTCATTCGTGGGTATCCGGGATCAGGACCATGTGTTGATTTTATACACCCACGCAGCGGAGGCGAGTGCGAGCATGGTGATGACGAGTTTGGGTCGCAGCGCGGTTTGGGCGACCGATCCTATACGCGAGCCGGTGAGTGCCTGATGCGTTGCTCCCCAGAAGATCATGGTGGTGAGGAGTGCGAGGAGTGCTCCCATGGGTTGCGTGAGGGCTGCGGTGGTCCATGATCCTTCTCCTGCGTGGGAGAATGAGGTGGTCATGCCGCAGGTTGGGCAGGGTTTGTCGAACCATATGGCCCATGTGCATTGGTTCATGCCGAGCTGGGTGTGTGTCGCGTGTCCGTCTGGGTTTGGGGTGAGCCATGCGGCGGTGGTGAGGACGGCGAGGGAGACGGTTGCGATGAGTGCGGCGGCGATGCGTTCACCTGTTGAGGAGCGCAAAGGGGTTGTTCGTTCGCTTGGATGGGTGGTTTGGGCACTCACGGGTGGTTTGGGTTCGGGAGTTAGTCGAACTTGAAGACACCCTTGCGGTAGCCATAGATGTAGGCGACGACGGTGGTGAGCATGAAGAAGAAGATGCGGAGGAGCCAGACTGTGGAGGCGTCTGAGCGTGGGTCGAGGGAGGTGAAGGTTTGGGCCCAAGGGTAGAGGAAGATGACTTCGATATCGAAGACGAGGAAGACCATTGCGATGAGGTAGAAGCGGATGTTGAAGCGTTTACGGGCGGTGTTGATGGGGGTCATGCCCGATTCGTAGGTGACGCCTTTGCGGTCACCTTTGCGGGATGGGCCGAGGAGAGCGGATCCGATGAGGTTCATCGCGCCGAATCCGACCGCTGCGAGGAGCATGAAGAAGATCGGGAGGTAGGCGTTGATTGGGTTGCTTGCGAGGGTGGCTGACAGCATCGTCTGGCTCCGTGTTTCGGGCGTCCGGTTCGGCGTCCTTGCCGAGTGAAATGATGATAGCAGGGTGGTGAGGGGGTGTGGGCTGGGATTGAGAGGTTGTGTGGCTGCCAGCTTGGCAGGGTGAATTGGTGTGATCCTTGCGTGGCGGGCTTGGATGGGGTGGGTTTGGGTAGATTTCAGGGGTTGGGGTTGTGGGGATTGGCATGGGGATTGCCAATGGTGTGGTGCATGGCTGCGCTTGTGGCGTGCTTGGAAGAATGAAACCTGCCGCTCTTGGGTGGCTGTCTGGGTGAAAGCCCACTGAATATGGAGATACCGCGATGGGAAGCAAAGAGCTTACTTTTGATGTCGAAGCACGGCAGGCACTTCTGGCTGGGGTTGAGAAACTCGCTGCAGCTGTGAAAGTCACTCTTGGACCACGCGGTCGCAACGCGGTGATCGACAAGTCGTGGGGCGGCCCAACCGTCACCAAGGACGGCGTTTCGGTCGCTGAAGAGATCCAGCTGGTGAACCGCGCTGAGAATATGGGCGCCAAGCTCGTCAAGGAGGCTTCATCGAAGACCTCCGACGATGCGGGTGATGGCACCACGACCGCGACCGTGCTCGCAGAAGCGTTGTTTAAGGAAGGGCTGCGTTATATTGCCGCTGGAGTCGATGCGAATGCGTTGGTTCGTGGCATGAAGAAGGGGATCGAGATCGCGGCTCAGTCGATCGACGACATGGCGACCCCGGTCAAGGGCAAGAAGGACATCGAGAATGTCGCGACGATCTCGTCGAACAACGATCCGGAGACCGGCAAGATCATGGCTGGTGCGTTCGAGAAGGTCGGCAAGGACGGCGTGATCACGGTCGAAGAGGGCAAGGGGCTTGAGACTGATGTGACTGTTGTTGAAGGCATGCAGTTTGATCGTGGGTTCTTGTCCCCGAACTTTGTGACCGATGTTGAGGACATGAAGGTTGTGCTCAACAAGTGTCTTGTGCTGGTGCATGAGGGCAAGATTGACAATATTCAGAAGCTTGTTCCTCTCCTTGAGAAGGTGATGGAGGCGAAGAAGCCATTGCTCATCATCGCTGAGGACATTACTGGCGAGGCGCTTTCAACACTCGTGATCAACAAGCTCCGCGGCACCTTGCAGGTGTGTGCGGTCAAGGCACCGGGGTATGGCGATCGCCGGAAGCAGATGCTGCAGGACATTGCGGTGCTGACCGGTGGCGAGGCGTTCATGAAGGACCTCTCGACTGATCTGGACAAGGTTTCGATCTCGCAGCTTGGGCTTGCCAAGAAGGTTGAGATCGGTTCGGACAACACGACCATCATCGAGGGTGCCGGTTCGACCAAGGACATTCAGGCACGCATCGGGCAGATCCGCAACGAGATTGACAACTCATCTTCCGATTACGATCGCGAGAAGCTCCAAGAGCGTCTGGCGAAGCTGACCGGTGGCGTGGCGCAGATCAATGTGGGTGCTGGTTCAGAAGCGGAACTCAAAGAGAAGAAGGCCCGCGTCGAGGACGCGCTGCATGCGACTCGTGCGGCGCTCGCTGAGGGCATCGTTGCGGGTGGCGGGACGAGTTTCATTCGTGCTCAGGATGTCATTGCGAAGAACAAGGATTGGAAGATCGTGTTCGGCAAGGACGACAGCGTGACCTCTGATGAAGTCGGTCAGCTCAAGTACGACTTTGCGGCTGGTCTCAATGTGGTGTATCGGGCGCTTTCGGTTCCCTTGCGGACCATTGCGGAGAACGCTGGTGCGAAGGGATCGGTTGTGGTGGCGAAGGTTGCCGCGATGGAAGGCCCGAACGGGTACAACGCGCTCACTGATACTTATGAAGACCTGCTCAAAGCGGGCGTGATGACCCCTGCGAAGGTGGATCGTTCGGCGCTTGTGAATGCGGGTTCGGTCGCGACTGTGCTGCTTGCTGCGGATTGCATTGTGACAGACAAACCTGAGAAGGGTGTGTCGAGCGATCACGGTGCCGGCGATGACCCGATGGCGGGCATGGGTGGTATGGGCGGCATGGGCGGCATGGGAGGAATGGGTGGTATGGGCGGTATGCCTGGTATGGGTGGGATGGGATTCTAAATGACACTACAAGTGTGAAAGGACTATTTCATGGACTTTAAAAATCTCGATGACACAACAAGAAAGCTGATGGAACAAGAGATCCAGAGCGACATCGATTCTGACTCCTATTACAAAAGCAAACTGTTGACGCCATCTGGTCTAGCAAATTGGCCAAGCTTGTTGTTGGATGCTGCCGCTCATGGTACTGATCAAACACTTGCATCTGCGATTGCAAATTTCTTTGTGCCAATGGAGACATATGTACGAAACGGGAAAACGCACACTAGGAAAGTCGCCAGTAATGCTAATGAAAGACTGGCTGAGGGAGAGTTCAATGCTTACTACATCAGAGCATTGTGCTTGAGATCGATGGGCGAAGGCAATGACACCGTAAAAGTGTACAGGGCAAAGCAGGTATCTCATGCTCGTTCAGAATCAGAAATGAAAATCGGGACAAATGTTGAAGCGTCCGCATTGCTCCAAGATCTTCGTTCAAACATTGGATTTGATTCAGCATTGGGTATTCCAGCTGGACCCAATTCAGGTTTGAGCGTGAAGCTATAACAGATACAAAAGGAATTATAAATGTCAGTAAGACCACTTGAAGATCGTGTGCTGGTGAAGCCAGTTGAGCAGGAATCGATGACCTCGTCTGGGCTGTACTTGCCTGAGTCGAGTAAGGAGAAGCCGATTCAGGGGACGGTTGTGGCCGTGGGTCCTGGGAAGGTGCTTGAGAATGGGAACCGTGCGGACATGAGTGTCGGCAAGGGCGATCGGGTTGTGTATCCGACTTATGCGGGTACGGAGGTTGATATTGATGGCGTGGAGCATCTGATTCTTCGTGAGTCGGAGTTGCTCGGCGTGTTTTCGTAAGGAGCCACTAGGGACTGGCCACTAGCCATTAGGGGAAGAGGGGAAGATGATGGCGGGAGAGATTCGGTCTTATCGGGATCTTGAGGCTTGGCGGTTGGCGGTTCGGTTGACGAAGATTGTGTATCGGGTGTCTGCGGGGTTTCCGGCGGATGAACGGTACGGGCTGACGAGCCAGGTACGGCGAGCGGCGGTTTCGATTGCGTCCAACATCGCAGAAGGATGGGGACGCGGGACGACTCAGGATTATTTACGATTTTTGCGGATGGCGCGGGGATCGATGTACGAGGTTGAGACACAGTTGATCATTGCTCGCGAGCTTGGGTTCGTGGATGATGAGAAACTCAAGTTTACGGAAGATGCGATTGATGAAGCGGGGCGAGTGCTCGGCGGATTGATCAGGAGCATCGAGAAAAAATGAAAACCCTAGTGGCTAGTGGCCAATGGCTAGTCCCTATCTTTAAACTCCGAAGGAGTCATGACAATGGGCAATAAACAGATCATGTTTGATGACAAGGCGCTTCTTGAAATGAAGAAGGGCGTTGATAAGCTGACCGATGCGGTCAAGTGCACGATGGGGCCTGCGGGTCGGCATGTCGTGATCGAGAAGTCGTACGGCGGTCCTCATGTGACCAAGGACGGCGTTTCGGTTGCGAAGGAGATCGAACTTCCGTCGCAGTTTGAATCGATGGGCGCGAAGATGTTGCATCAGGTCGCGAAGCGTACCGCTGATAAGGCGGGCGACGGGACGACTTGTGCGACTGTGCTTGCTCAGGCGATCTTTAGCGAGGGCTTGAAGGTTGTGGCCGCGGGTGCGAACCCGGTGCATGTGCAGCGTGGGATCAACAAGGCGGCTCAGGCGGCGTCGGATGCGATTGACTCGCTCTCGACTCCTTGCAAGGGCAAAGCGGATCTCAAGAAGATCGCGACCGTCTCTGCAAACCACGACGCGAACATCGGCGAGTTGATCGCAGAAGCGATCCACAAGGTCGGGCACGAGGGCGTGGTTGAGATCGAGAACGGCAACTCCAACGAGACGACTCTTGAGTATGTCGAGGGGATGCAGTTTGATAAGGGCTACCTTTCGCCTTACTTCATGACCAATCCG
Source organism: uncultured Phycisphaerales bacterium (assembly GCA_963976955.1). GTDB lineage: Bacteria > Planctomycetota > Phycisphaerae > Phycisphaerales > UBA1924 > UBA1924. The sequence goes on from CAXBMD010000001.1 coordinate 1,314,559, forward strand.
ACGACCGGCGAGTGCGAGCTTGAGGATCCGATGATTCTGATCCATGAGAAGAAGATTAGTAATCTTGGTGATTTGCTGCCGTTGCTCAATAAGGTGGCGACTGCTGGGAAGCCTTTGCTGATTATTGCTGAGGATATCGAGAACGAGGCGCTCGCGGCTCTGGTTGTCAACCGTTTGCGTGGTACGCTGAACATTGCTGCCGTGAAGGCGCCGGGGTTCGGCGATCGTCGGAAGGCGATGCTCGAAGACATCGCTGTGCTGACCGGTGGGACTTACATCAGTGAGGACCTTGGTCGTTCGCTGGAGTCGATCGAGCTCAAGGAGCTTGGTTCAGCGAAGAAGGTGACGATCAACAAGAGCAGCACCACGATGATCAGTGGCGGCGGCAAGAAGAGCGAGATCGTTGCTCGTGCGGCGACCATCAAAGCGCAGCATGACAAGTCAACCAGTGATTACGATCGCGAGAAGCTCATGGAGCGTCACGCGAAGTTGACCGGTGGCGTGGCGATCATCAGCGTGGGCGGCGTAACCGAACAGGCCATGCAGGCGACCAAGGACCTTGTTGACGACGCGATGCACGCGACGCGTGCTGCGGCGAAAGAAGGCTTTGTTCCCGGCGGCGGCGTGACGCTGATCCGTGCGGCGGACATGCTCGTTGATGCTCAGAAGAAGGTCAAGGGCGATGAGAAGTTCGGGTTTGACATCGTGATGCGTGCGATGCAGGCACCGGCTTGGCAGATCGCGGACAACGCTGGGTTTGATGGCGATCTTGCTGTTGAGACGATTCGGGCCGAGAGCGGTTCGATTGGTCTCAATGCGGCGACCGGCGAATACGAAGACCTCGTCAAAGCGGGGATCATCGATCCGGCACTCGTCGCGAAGAGCGCGATTGTGAACGCGGCGTCTGTCGCTGGGCTGATGCTCACGACGGATGTGATGCTGACTGATTTGAAGGAAGATGCGAAGCCTGTTGTTGGGGCTGTGTGCTGATTCTGATTGATTGATTTACCAGGCCCCTGCCGGAAACGGTGGGGGTTCTGATTTATGACTATTCCTGTTTGGAAAGAACTCAGCGACGCAGAGCAATTGGAGTTGCCCTGTGTAATTTGCGGAAATCCGTTTGGATTCCCTGCGGGCGGTTCGTATGGAATATGCCCATACTGTTGGTGGGAAGATTGTGGTTCTTCATTCCAGGTTGCTTGGGAAGGTGGTGGTCCGAATCGATTTTCGCTTTGGCAATCGAGACGGCACTATGAACTCGCGGGGGTATGTGATGGGCCATTTTATCGCCCTGACCTTGTACCGCAACTTCCGCCAGAGTCGAACCGATATGATTGGGATCTAGATCCAGATTTTTACTCCGATTGCGCTATGAGTTTTGGTGGTTTCGATCCGGTGTCAGATACACTCAATGCGTTGCGATGTCACGGGCTCTTTTCCGCTCGTCAGGTAAAGCAAAAACTGGTTAAACGAAGAGAGATCTTTAAGCCAGGCGAGACTTATCAGTTTCCTCATAGCTCCGTTGAGATAAACAAAATTCCTAGATCGCTTGGAGCGAGGTCTTTCGAAGCTGTTGTTGGAGTTCAATCCGTGATTGTTGAGCTTGCCACACTGGATCAGTCCATACTAAAGCGGCATGAGTTTGCAAAACGCCTTTCTCAATTGACGCCTGATACACTTGCCGAATCTGAGTTCAGTTTTCAGGTAGATTCGGATGATTCAAAAATATTTACATGCACAGTGAATAAGGACTCAGAAGTAAACGGGAATACTGTCAGGTGGACAGGTGATCCAAATGAGTATTGGATCAAAATTGAGTTTATACATGATCAATTCAGCCGTTTGATTTTTCGTGCGGATGAGAATGGGTCCAAACCATTTATTGAGTTGGATCATGACAAGGAAATGGTGAGACATGCCAGCAACGCGTGACTATTACGAGATTCTTGGAGTTGGGAAATCTGCGGATGCGGATGAGATTAAGCGCGCGTATCGGCGTTTGGCGATGAAGCATCATCCGGATAAGAATCCGGATGATAAGGAAGCGGAGTCGAAGTTTAAGGAAGCCGCGGAAGCATATGAGGTGCTTTCGGATGACTCGAAGCGGAAGATTTATGACCAGTATGGTCATGACGGTCTGCGTGGTCAGGGGGCGGCGACGCATGACTTCAATCGGATGAATGTCGATGACATCTTCTCGATGTTCAACGACATCTTCGGCGGTGGTGGAGGCGGCGGCTTCAGCGGGCAGGCACGCGGACAGCGGGCTGCGGCTCGTGGGTACGACCTTGAGACGCAGGTTTCTCTGACGCTTGAGGAAGTGCTCAGCGGCGTGTCGAAGGATGTCGAGTTCACGCGGATGGATGTGTGCGAGACTTGTACTGGTTCGGGCGCTAAACCCGGGACGACTCCGGAGACTTGTTCGCAGTGTGGCGGTCAGGGGAAGGTCCAGCAGGCGGGGCTTGGTGGGATGTTCCGGATGGTTGTGGCGTGTCCGGTGTGCCGCGGTCGCGGGACGGTGATCAAGGAGAAGTGCGGGACTTGTCATGGTCGCGGGCGCGTGGGCAAGAAGCGTTCGCTGAGCGTGAAGATCCCGGCGGGTGTGCATCATGGTCAAGCCGTGCGCGTGCAGGGTGAGGGTGAACCACCTGCGGCAGAGCACAGTCCGGACGGATCGGGTGTTCGCGGGGATCTGCATGTCGTGGTGCGTGTGAAGGATCATGATTTGTTTGAGCGGGACGGGGATCATCTGCTCATGGAGATGCCCATCAGCTTTACGCAGGCGTCGCTTGGTGCGGAGGTTGAAGTGCCGACGCTTGAGGGGTCTGAGAAGCTGACGATCAAGAAGGGGACGCAGTATGGCGAGTTGCTCCGGATCGAGGGCGCGGGCTTGCCGAACCTGCGGAGCGGTCGTCGCGGTGATCTGGTTGTTGTGGTGAAGATTGAGACTCCCAAGAAGTTGACCTCGAAGCAAGAAGAGCTCCTGCGTGCGTATGCGGAGACCGAGGACAAGCATGTGAACCCTGAGAGCCATGGGTTCTTTAAGAAGATCACTGATCTGTTGGGTGGGTAACACGATGCGTGATGAAACAAATGGTGACACTATGAACAATACTGAAGATGTACATGACATCAACGAGACCGAGTCTCCTGAGCAGATCGAGGCGGAGTTTGACGCTGGACGCGCGGCTCGCTTTGAGACCATCCGTCAGATGGCGCTTTCGGGTGAGCTTGAGTACGCGCCTGAGTGCGAGGAGATCGTGGAGGCGTTGCTTGACACGATCGTGCAGCGCGACGAAAACTTTGGTCGCTTCCAGGGGATGGCGGCGGAGCATCAGAACTTCCAGCGGCGTGCGTCGATGAACGAGCAGGAGGCGCGGATTTCTTCGCGTCAGGGTGTGGTTCAGGCGTTGATCCCGTTGATGGATCACTTCGAGATGGCGTTGTTGCAGGACCCTGAGAAGGTTTCGGCGAAGGATGTGATCTTTGGGGTGGAGATGATCCGGAGTGAGTTCTTGAAGATTCTGGCGGGGTATGGCGTTTCGGCGATTGAGCCGAAGGCTGGGGATGCGTTTGATCCTGGGAAGCATGCGGCGATGTTGCAGCAACCGGCTGAGGGCGTTGAGCCGGGGCATATTTCGTTTGTGATGAGCGTGGGGTACATGCTCGGTGAACGGGTGATCCGTCCTGCGAAGGTTGGGGTTGCGCCGGGTGAATCGACTGAGGGCGGTGCTGAATCTGGAGATGATGATGCCGACCTATGACTACCGGTGCAATGCGTGCGGGCATGAGTTTGAGTTGTTCCAAGCGATGAGTGCTGGGGTCAAGAAGAAGTGCCCTGAGTGCGGGAAGCTTGCGCTTGAGCGGTTGATTGGTATTGGTGCTGCGGTGATGTTCAAGGGGTCGGGGTTCTACGAGACGGATTACCGGAGCGATTCGTACAAGAAGGGCGCGGAGGCGGAGAAGAAGTCGAAGGATACCACGACCGAAACCAAATCCGAAACCAAACCTCAAAGCAAGTCGGATTCCAAGACCGAGACCAAATCCGAGAAGAAGACCGAGTCCAAATCTGAGAATAAGTCTGAAAGCAAGTCTGAACCAAAGAAGACTGATTCGAAGCCCGCACCGAAGAAATCTGACAGCGGATCGAAGGGCTGATCCATGGCGACTCGCGGCATCATCGGGCATGGGGTTGATATCGTCGAGGTTGCGCGGATTGCTCGTTCGCTTGAGAAGCACGAAGAATCGTTTTTGAACAAGTGTTTCACGGCTCAGGAAGTCGTGGACTCTGGTGATTCTGTGCGCCGGGTTGAGCATCTCGCGGTACGGTTTGCGGCAAAGGAAGCGGCCCTCAAAGCGATCGGGACTGGCTGGAGTCAGGGGATTGGGTGGACGGATGTTGAGGTGGTTCGGATGAAGTCCGGGAAGCCTGAACTCCGAGTGACGGGGCGGGCGAAAGAGATCGCGGACTCGATGGGGATTGACCGGTGGTTTGTCTCTCTCTCGCATACGGGGTCGGATGCGATTGCTTCGGTGATTGCTGAGGGGGTGGTTTCATGACGCTTCCCAAAGTACTCATGACGGATGTGATCCGATCGACCCAGCAGGGGGATTCGCATGGTGGGGCGTATCTGATTGATCTGGAGACGGGTGGTTTTGAGCAGGTGCTTGACTGGAATGCGGTGGAGATTGACTGGGAAGGCCGCGGGATGGGGCGGGGGTTGCGGGGGATCTGCTTTGTTGGGGAGCATATTTACATCGCGGCGTCGGATGAGTTGTTTGTGTTTGATCGTGATTGGAACATTTTGAAATCGTTCAAGTGCAAGTTTTTGCATCATTGTCATGAGATTTCTTTTGACGGGGATCGGTACATTTATCTGAGCAGCACGAGCTTTGATTCGGTGCTTCGGTTTGATGTGGTGGATGAGCGGTTTGATCGCGCGTGGTGGATTGGGGTTGGGAAGTCCGGGTTTGGAACTCGGGCGTATGACCCTGAGGGTGATGAGGGGCCTCCGAAGGCGGACACGCTGCATATCAATCAGGTGTTCGTCGCTGACGGTGCGGTGTTTGTGTCGGGTGTGGGGATGCCGGCAATGTTGCGTTTGATTGGGGATTCGATTGAGGTGTATGCGAAGGTGCCTCAGACGACGCACAACTGTCAACCGATGGGAGATGGCTTGATCGTGATGAACTCGACGGGCGAGGACCGGCTGGTGATCGCGTATCGTCGGGGTAAGGTGATGAAGCGGTTTGCGTATCCGAAGTATGACGAATCGGCGATGACCTTTACCGGGATTGGGGATGACCATGCTCGGCAGGGGTTCGGGCGTGGGCTGTGTGTGGATGAAGAACGCGGGTTGATCTTTGTGGGGTCGTCGCCGGGGACGGTGAGCGCGTTTGATCGTTCGAGCGGGGAGATGATGGCGTCGGTGAATGTGTCGATGGATATCCGCAATGCGCCCCATGGGCTTGAGATTTGGCCTTGGTCCTAGCAGTTCAGTGGGAGACCGATTGCATATGACTCGCTTGTGGTGTACGCTGCGGGGCATGGATCGGAGCTTTGTATGAATCTTGGTATGGCGTTGACTTGGTCGTTTCTCAAGCGGTCTAAGCGTGTTTTGATTGAAGATGATTCTCGCGCGTATCGCGGGATTGATTTGTTGGTTGCGGGATCGCATATTGCGGACCTGGTGGATGCGAAGTCGGCGTCTTCGAGGGTTGGGATTTTGTTGCCAACTTCTGGTGCTTTCGCGGCGGCGAGCTACGGGGTTTGGCTTGCGGGCAAGACGATCGTGCCTTTGAACTATTTGAGTGAGCAAGAGACGCTTGAGTATGTAATTGATGATGCGGGGTGTGATCTGGTGATCGCTTCGCGGAAGTTGATTGAGCATCTTGGGTATGTTCCCAAAGCGAAGACGGTGGTGTATCTGGAGGATTTGAACTTCCGGTCGTTGCCGAGTCCGCGATTGCCCAAATGTGTGAGCAAAGAATCGTTGGCTGTGGTTCTCTACACCTCTGGGACTTCGGGGAAACCGAAGGGGGTGATGCTGAGTCATCGGAACATGATGAGCAATGTGGCGCAGGTGCATGAGCATATCGCGATCAACTCGAATGATGTGTTTGTTGGGGTGCTTCCGCAGTTCCATTCGTTCGGGATCACGGCGTTGACGCTGCTGCCATTGTTGTTTGGTTGCAAGGTGATCTACTCGGCGCGGTTTATGCCCAAGCGGGTGATCGGCGCGATCAAGGAGAACAAGGCGACGATTTATGTTGGGATCCCATCGATGTACAATGCGTTGATGACGGTGAAGAGTGCGGGGGATGATTCGTTGTGTTCGTTGCGGATTTCGTTGTCGGGCGGGGAGCCTCTGCCGAGGGATGTTTCGGATCGGTTCTTTGCTCGGTTTGGGGTGCGGATTTGTGAGGGGTATGGGATGACGGAGACGGCTCCTGTGACCAATGTGATGCTGCCGCATGAGGGGCACAAGATTGGTGCGGTTGGCCGGGCGCTTCCGGGCGTGATTCAGCGGATTGTTGATCCGGAGACGGGGGTTGAGCTTGGTTCTGATGTGGACGGTGAGCTTCGGATCGGGGGACCGAATGTGATGCAGGGGTATCTGAATCATTCGGAGCTGACGGCTGCGGCCTTTGATGAGCGTGGTCATCTGCGGACTGGAGATATGGCTCGGATTGATGCCGATGGGTTCTTGTCGATTACAGGTCGAATCAAGGAGATGCTGATTGTGGGGGGCGAGAATGTGTTTCCAAGAGAGATCGAGGAGGTGCTCAATGCTCATCCTGCGGTTGCGGCTTCTGGGGTGGTTGGGCAATCGGATCCGATGCGGGGCGAGGTGCCTCTTGGATTTGTTGAACTTGAGGAGGGGGCGGCGGTTGAAGCGGACGAGTTGGTGCGTTGGTGCCGGGAGCGGCTGGCGGGGTACAAGGTGCCTCGGAAGGTGGTGATTGTGGAGACACTGCCTCGGAATATGACGGGGAAGCTGATGCGTCGATCGTTGCTTGAGTTGCTCGATTGAGTGTGGGTTTGGGTCGATTCTGTGGGTGGCTGGCCTAGAGTCTTGTCCTGCTTTTTGAGACCGATTCACTGCACCCGGAGCATCCCATGGAACTGTACATCGATACCGCGAATCTTGACGAAATCCGTGAAGCCAACGACCTTGGGGTTCTTGATGGCGTGACAACCAATCCGTCGTTGATCGCTAAGGAAGGCATTGATTACGGGAAGCGCCTCGCGGAGATCTGCGAGATTGTGCGTGGTCCGGTTTCGGCTGAAGTGATTGCTCTTGAGTTTGGCGCGATGGTCAAAGAGGGCAAGATGCGTGCGGAGATCGCGGACAATATTGTGGTCAAGTTGCCTGTGACTGTTGATGGTCTCAAGGCGTGCAAGGCGCTGAGCGATGAGGGCATCCGGACGAACATGACGCTGTGTTTCCAGTCGATGCAAGCGATGATGGTTGCCAAGGCGGGTGCGTATCTGATCTCGCCGTTCATTGGTCGTTTGGATGACATCTCGCAGGACGGGACGGAGTTGATCTCGCAGATCCGCACGATCTACGACAACTATGGCTTTGAGACCAAGATCCTTGCGGCATCGATTCGTCATCCGAAGCACATGCTTGAGTGTGCATTGATCGGTGCGGATGTCGCGACGGTGCCTTTGAATGTGATCAAGCAGTTGATGCAGCATCCGCTCACGGACAATGGTCTCAAGAAGTTCCTAGAGGACTACAACAAGGCGTTTGCGTAAGCGTTAGCTGACCTCGAAAATAAACTCGATCTCCACGGGCACATTGCGGGGGAGTGAGGCGACACCCACGGCGGCGCGGGCGTGTTGTCCGATGTCTTGGCCGAAGATCTCGACGAGGAGATCGGAGCATCCGTTGGCGATGGTGGGTTGGGCTCCGAAGTCCGGAGCGGCGGCGACGAAGACGCCGACCTTGACGACTTTGGTGACTTTGTCCAGAGTACCGATCGCGTCTTGGAGTGCGGCCAGCGCGTTGAGGGTGCATTGACGGGCGCATTGGATTGCGGTGTCTTGGTCAACCTCGGTGGGGACGATGCCGGTGGCGATGATGGTGCCTTCGCTGATGGGGATTTGGCCTGAGATGTGGATCAGGGAGCCGGTTTGCCGGGTTGGGACATACGACGCGAGCGGCTTGGTGGCTTGGGGGAGTGTGATGTTCAGTTCTCGAAGTCGTTGGCTGGCTGGGGTTTGCGTCATTTTATGGTCCGTTTGAGGTTATTGGTGTGAATATGGGCGAAATTCTTTGGTGGGTGTTTGGGTGTGTGGAACCACTGGGGGTTGCCTTGCGGATAGTATTTCCGTAGAGTATTCATGGTGAAGGTGGTTCGGCGACCAAGCATATCGCACTCATTGGACAATAGTCCGAATTTGATTCCTGCCGAATCGTACTGAGCCGACAATCCGGCCCTTGTGTCCACCGGGCGATTTGTGTGGACGCGTTAGTGCGATTCGATCGTTTGATCGATTCGTCGTTCAAAGGTTTGTCAGCGAGGGGAGTCCTTGCTGGCACAATAAGGAGTCATGTTATGAAGAACATGAAAAGAAGTGCGTTTACGCTCATCGAGCTTCTGGTGGTCATTGCGATCATCGCGTTGCTCATCGGTATCTTGCTGCCTGCGCTTGGTAAAGCGCGTCAGCGTGCGAACCAGTTGAAGGACAGCACCCAGGTGCGTTCGATCCTTCAGGGTCTCGTTGTGTTTGCTGGAAACAACAAAGACAACTACCCATTGCCAAGCCGTGTTGATAAGAACGACAAGACCATCAGGGTTGGAGGCGCGATCAATGTAGCGCGTGCAAAGGACACCACCGGCAATATGTTCGCGATCCTGATTGCTCAGGGTATCATCGAAACCGAGCTGTGCATCAGCGCAGTTGAAACCGGTTCATACGAGCAGTTTGTCGACTACCAGAATGACTCACCTGATGGTGGTGTCGATGGCGGTTCCGGTGTTCAGACTGAAGCACTCTGGGACCCAAACTTCCGCGCGACCGCGTTGGACCAGTTCTGGGAAAACGGTTCCCCGGTCGGTAATGGAGTTGGCTCAGCGCCTGATGGTCTTGAGAAGTATGAGGGACTTGGAAGTTTCAGCTATGCCCACATCCCACCATTCGTACAACGCCGTGCAATGTGGCAGAACACATTCCAGGCACTGGAACCAGCGCTTTCAAACCGTGGTCCCGTCTATGAGATTGACGATCCAGAAGATGGCAACTGGGAACTCATTGATGATTCCACCACTCCAGCGAACGGCTCGACACCACAGGGCCGCAGCTCGGTGACTCTTGCTATGAACGGTTCACGGAACGAATGGGCTGGCAATGTTGGTTTCAACGATGCACACGTCGAGTTCTACAACCGTCCAGACCCTGAATCAGTGATCTGGTCTTACTCGAATCTTGAGGATGCTAACAAGAACCAGCCTGACAACATCTTTATGAATGAAGATGACCAGGATCGTACTATTGAGATCCCACCATCAACCGAAGTTGATCTGAGCGGTACCAATAGCAACCGCAATGCGTACCTTACCCAGTACTACCAGGTCAACATCGACACCGATGGCAATACCAAGATCAGCCCTTATTACGATTGAACTTGATTCAGTTGGTTCATTTGTGAACCTGTAAATCGTATACTGAACCCGCGGCTTCACGGCCGCGGGTTTTTTTGTGTTGCGTTCGAGTGGTGCCCTTCGTTGGGCCGAGGGTTAGGGTATGAGCCAGATTCAGGATCAACTCGGGCGTGGTGTGGATGGTGATGTGCTGTTTGATGCGCACAGCCGGGGGTTGTACAGCACGGATGCCTCGATTTATCAGATGCTTCCTGATGGGGTGGTTGTGCCTGCAACGATTGCCGATGCGGTGAGGGCTGTTGCGATCTGTGGAGGGGAACGGATTGCCATGCTCCCTCGTGGAGCGGGCACGAGTTTGGCTGGGCAGTGTGTGAACAAGGCGGTTGTGGTTGATCTTTCTGGCAAGTGTGATGCGTTGGTTTCGCTTGATGTTGATGGGATGCATTGCACTGTTGAGGCGGGGATGACGCTGGATGATCTCAACGATCAGATCCGGGATCGCGGGGTGTTCTTCGCGCCCGATCCGTCTACGGCTCGTCAGGCGACCGTCGGTGGGTGCATCGGGAACAACGCGGCGGGGGTGCACTCGATCCTGTATGGACGGACCTCGGAAAATGTGGAGTCCATCAGCGCGTGCTTGTGGGATGGGACGCGGGTTGAGTTTGGGATGGGGAGTGCGTCGCGTGATCCGCGGGTGATGGAGATTTCGCGGGAAGTCGCGGAGATCATTCGGCCTGTCGCGGGGTTGATCCGCGAGCGGTATCCCAAGACGCTTCGGCGGAGTTCGGGGTATCAACTCGATGTGATTCTGGATCAGCTTGAAGCGGGTGGGTGGAATCCGGAGCGATTGAATCTCGCTCATTTGTTGTGCGGCAGTGAAGGCACGCTTGCGATGACGCTTGAGGCGACGCTGAAACTGCATCCGTTACCATGCGCCAAGGGGCTTGCGGTGGTCGCGTTTAGATCGGTGGATGAAGCGATCGGGGTGGTTGAAGGATTGCTTGAGCTTGGGCCTGCTGGTGTGGAGCTGCTGGATGATCTGATTCTGGATCTGGCGAGGAAGAACCGGGAGCAGGCGCGGTATGTGGACCTGCTCCCTCAGCTTGAGCATGGGGTGACGCGGGCGGTGGTGTATGTGGAGTTCTTTGGGGAATCGGTTGGTGCGGTTCAAGAACGGCTCGAACAAGTTTGCGGGGTCGTGGGTGGTGGTGCGATTGAGTTGATTACTGATCCGGTTGATATGGAGCGGGCTTGGAAGCTTCGGAAAGCGGGAGAGCCGTTGTTGCATGGGGTTGAGGGGGCGCGGAAGCCGTTGGGGTTTATTGAGGATTGCGCGATTCCGGTGGATCGATTGAGCGAGTTCGTGACCCGGCTCCGCGCGATCGTGGAGGGGGCGGGGACGATTGCATCGTATTACGCTCATGTTTCCGTAGGGGTGCTGCATGTTCGGCCACTGCTTGATTTGCGTGACCCGACCGATGAGAAAGCGATGCATCGGATTGCTTCAGAGTGCGCGGACCTTGCGAAAGAGCTTGGCGGGGTCGCGTCGGGTGAGCACGGGGATGGGCGGGCGCGTGGTCCGGTGCTTGAGCGGTTTATGGGTCCGGAGTTGATGGAGGCGCACCGCGCGATCAAGCGGGTGTTTGACCCGCATGGTTTGATGAATCCGGGGAATATTGTGTCACCGGGACCGATCGAATCGATCTCTGCACATACGCGGATTCGGCCGAGCCATACGACACTGACGATCGAGGGGGCCGAGACGGGGATGCGGTTTGATGCGGAGGGGGGGCTGGGTCATGCGGTGGAGATGTGCAATGGTGCGGGGGTGTGCCGAAAGAAGATGAATGGGGTGATGTGTCCTTCGTATCAGGGGACGCTTGACGAACGGCACTCGACGCGGGGGCGAGGGAACGCGTTGCGGCTTGCGGTCACGGGGCAGTCGAAGTTTGGGAGCGAGGGCGGGGAGGCGCAGTGGGACGATGAAGAGACGCTCAAGACGCTTGATCTGTGCTTGAGTTGCAAGGCGTGCAAGACGGAGTGTCCGAGCGGTGTTGATATTGCGAAGCTCAAAGCGGAATACCAGTGGCAGGGGTATTTGAAGAACGGGGTGCCTTGGAAAGCGGGGGTGTTGTCGCGGATTCATGTGTTGAATCGGTTGGGGTCGTTGATGCCTGGGGTGAGCAACGCGGTGTCGTCGTGGACTCCGGTGCGGTCGGTGTTGAATCATGGGCTTGGGCTGCATCCGGAGCGTTCGTTGCCTCGGTTTGCCAGTCCGGTTCGGTCTGTTCCATTTTCGAGGGACGATCGCAAGAAGGTGTTACTGGTTTCGGATTCGATGACGACTCACACGGAGCCTTGGATTGTTGGGGCTGCGGTTTCTGTTTTGGAGCGGTTGGGGTATGGGGTTGGGGTGTTGACGGTTTCAGATCTTGGGAGGTCGGCGATCTCGCAGGGGAATCTTGGTTTTGCCAAGCGGGACGGAGAGCGGTCGCTTTCTCGGATTGGTTCGTGTATTGAAGGGGTTGATGTTGAAGCGGTGCTCTTTGTTGAGCCCTCGGCGTTGTCGGTGGTGCAGGATGAATGGAGTGATCTTCTTGAAGCGTCGTTGATGCAGACACTCGCTGGGTTGCAATCCAAGTCGATGCTTGTTGAGGACTTTGTGGGTCGGGGTTGGGGGACGCATCCTGCCGAAGTAGACGAGATTGATTCAGGGTTGGAGTTTGTGGTGCATACCCATTGTCATCAGAAGGCGCTGTGGGGGAGCGGGACGACGATGGGGGTGTTTGATCGTGTGTGCGGCAGTCAGGCGAGTTTGATTGATGCGGGGTGCTGTGGGATGGCGGGGTCGTTTGGGTTTATGAATGAGAAGTTTGCGCTGTCGATGAAGATCGGCGAGCAGCGATTGATGCCTGCGGTTCGGGGGCGTGGCGATGGGGTGTTTGTTGTTGCTGGGGGGACATCGTGCCGGCATCAGATTCTTGATGCGACGGGGGTGCATGCACTGCACCCGATTCAAGCGGTGGCCAAACTACTTGGGTGTTAGACCGGGGTTCGGATTTCGTGCGCGATGGTCTGGATGATGTTCGCGGCTTTGGACCACTGTGTTCCGGTGGATGGGCCTCCGATGACGAGGCGGTGGGCGCAGACGGGGACGAGGAGTTGGTAGACATCGTCTGGCTCGACATAGTCGCGGGCTTGCATCCATGCCCATGCGCGTGATGCGTGGGCGAGGGCGAGTGAGCCGCGAGGAGAGATCCCGACATCGATCTGGTCTGATTCGCGTGTGGCGCGGGCGAAGTTGACGATGTATTCCTTGACCGGATCGCTGAGATGGATTTTGTCGATTTCGCTCTGGATCTGGATGACCTGGTCGGCGTGGATGACGGGCTCAAGACTGCCGAGCATTGTTCTGGAGGGGCGGAGTTGGAGGAGATCGCGTTCGCTTTGTTCGGAGGGGTATCCGAGGGAGATGCGCATGAGGAAGCGGTCGAGTTGGTTTTCGGGGAGTGGGTAGGTGCCGAGGAAGTCGTTGGGGTTCTGGGTCGCGACGACCATGAATGGTTCGGGGAGTTTGTAGCGGTGGCCGTCCATGGAGACCATGCCTTCGCTCATGGATTCGAGGAGCGCGGATTGTGTTCTTGGGCTGGTTCTGTTGATCTCGTCTGCGAGGATGATGCTCGCGAAGAGGGGGCCTCGCTGGAACCGCATTTCTCCGGTGTCTCGTGAGAGGATGGTGTAGCCGAGGAGGTCGGCGGGCATCATGTCCGGAGTAAGCTGGACGCGGGAGAATGAGGCGTCGATGGACTTGGCGAGGGAGGATGCGAGGAGGGTCTTCCCGACACCTGGTACATCCTCGAGGAGTGCGTGTCCTCGAGCGAGGAGGCAGCAGAGGAGTTGATCGATGGAACTTGAGGATCCCAAGTAGGTTTTTTGAATCTGATTGCGGAGTGAGTCGATGAATGATTGCATGCGTGCCCCTGTCGTATTGGCAAACAATACGGCTGTTTGTGCTGTTTGGGTTCACATAATCCCGTTTTGGATGGTATGCTGGTGGATCATCACTCGATGTTCGTGGGAGTGTTATGACCGGAATGAATCAAGATGGTGTGGTCCCGGGTGTTTCGGGCGTAGATCCGATTGCTCGGCAGCTGACCGGGGAGTTGCTGTGTATTGGTTGTGGGTACAACCTTCGTGGGCTTTCGATCCGTGAAGTCTGTCCCGAATGCGGGATGTCGATCCGAGCGACCTTGCTTGGGATTGTTGATCCACATGCGGAAGAACTTGAGGATTTGTCATCGCCTTGGATCGTTGGGAATGGGATTGTGCTTTGGAGTTCAGGGGGATTGATCGCGTGTATCTCGGTATGGGTGCTCCGGATCAATGAGATTGTACAAGCAAAGATGAATGTCAATCTGGGGCTTGGGAGCTGGGTGAGTCTTGTTGGATTGGTCGCTTTGTGTCTCTCGGGGGTGGGGGGGATGACACTGGTTCGGCCTCATACACGGTGGGGGGTTTCGGGTCGATTGTTGTCGATTCGTGCGGCGATCGGGGTTTCTGCGTATATACCGCTGGTCTTGCTGTACTGGGTCATTTATCGCGATGTCGATCTATTGGCTCCGATGCCTCTGATTCAACCGGGCGTGAACCATTTTGAGCGGTCGCTGTATCGCTTTGGTTTATTTGCGTGTGTGCTCGTGATTGTGATCGGATTGAGACCCAATGCACTCAAGCTTGCGATGCGTTCGGTTATCGTGCGGACAGGGCGGGTGGACCGTCAGTCGATGTATGCGTTGCTCGCGTCGTTTGCGGTCGCCGCGGTCGGGGATCTCTTTAATATTGTCGGCACGCTGTGTGATGGGGGGCCGGGGATGAGTGGCGTGATCAGCGACCTTCTGATGCAGCTTCATGTGGTGCTGGTTGCGGTTGGGTCGGTCCTAATTACGCTCGGGATGATCAATATTGTGATTGACACGATCCGATTGAGGCCTGTACTGCTTCATCGCGGGGTGGGTTTGAGCGATGTCTTTGAGACGAATACTCAAAAAGACAGCCGGCGGGATGAATCGTGAAACTATTGGGGATGGATTACTTACAATACTTGGAACGCACCGGTGTGCGGCGTCTTTGTGTCGTTTAGCGACGCAGCAGTGAAAAGGGTTCAACATGCAGATATCTATGAGAATGCACGGCGTCTTGGTACGGTCGGCTGGGTTGGTTTTGGCGATGAGTATGGCGGCGACTGCTGAGGACCAGATTTCACTTGCGGTGCTGGAGATCAATGGCGTGCCTGTCGAGCATGACACCGGGATGTCGTGGCTCGGCGATGGTGCCGATACGCTGCTCGGGTTGGTCAACACCATTGATACACTCGCGTTCGATGAGGAGTTTGATGGTTTGGTGATCAGGCTGAAGGACGCGGGGTTCTCGACTACGCAGGTTGAGGAGCTTGGGCAGGCGATTGATCGGTATCAGGAAGAGGGGAAGAAGGTCCATGTGTTCGCCGAGGGGTACGACACGGGCGGATTGATGCTCGCGAGTTACGCGGACGAGGTGCTGCTGCAATCGGGGGGGTATGTTTCATTCCCAGGGATGCATATGGAGGAGATGTACCTCGCGGATATGTTCGAATGGGTCGGGGTCAAGGCGCAGATGGTTCAGGTGGGGGACTACAAGGGCGCCAACGAAACAGCGACACGGTCCGGGCCTTCGGATGCGTGGGATCAGAACATCTCGTCGCTGCTTGATGGCATGTATGGCAATATGCGGACGATCATGATGAACGGGCGGGGACTCAGCGAGCGTCAGCTTGATAAAGCAATGACTGTGGCGTGGGCCGCGTCTGGTGAAGAGGCGATGAAGGTTGATCTGATCGATGGGGTTGTAGATTTGCCTGAACTCAAAGACCATCTCGCAGAGTTTTACGACTCGAAAGTCACCTGGGTGACCAATCCGTACGCGGTCAAAGAGCAGTCCATGGATTTCTCGAATCCGTTCGCGTTTCTGGGCAAGATGTCCAAAGCGGACAAGGTGACGGTGGATCACCCAACGATTGCGGTGCTGCATATCAATGGCGTGATCGTTGATGGCGATTCGGGCAAGGGTGGGATGTTTGGTGGTGGGGATCAGGTCGGGTCACGGACCATCCGCAATGCGATCGAAGAGATCATCAAAGAAGACATGATCAAGGGCGTCGTGATCCGCATCGACTCGCCTGGTGGGTCTGCGATCGCATCGGAGATCATGTGGCAGGGGATCAATCGTCTGAAAGAGCACAAGACTGTCTGGGTCTCGGTGGGCGGGATGGCGGCTTCCGGTGGGTACTATGTGCTCGTTGGGGGCGAGAAGGTGTATGTCAATCCATCGAGTATTGTCGGATCGATCGGCGTGGTCGGTGGCAAGTACGCGATCGGCGATGTATACGAACGCCTTCACCTGAACATTGTCGAGCGCTCTCGCGGGCCGGTGGCGAGTTTGAACGGCACGGGAGAATGGGATGCTTCCCAGCTTGCGTTTGTTCGTGAGGAAATGACTGATACCTACAACCTGTTCACCTCTCGTGTTGAAGCGGGTCGGCATGGTATTCGGCTCAACAAAACGGCTGAGGGAAGGCTGTTTGTGGGGACCGATGCGATTGGTCTGAAAATGGCTGACGAGATCGGCGGCTTGGACAATGCGATCAATGATCTCGCATCGGAGAAGGATCTGGTGGACTTTGATGTGGCGCATTACCCATCGCCGCCAAGCTTTGAGAACATGATCCAGAATATGCTCGGCGGTTTTATCCAAGCACCCGGGCTGGCGGCTGGTCAGTCGCAGATCGAGCTGACGCTCCGTGCGTTGCTCGGTGAGCAGCGATACCTGTCGGTGGTCGATGAGATCAACGGCATGATGCTGATGCGGGATGAGCATGTGTTGCTGATCTCGCCTAAGGCGCTGATCTTCCGCTGAGTTGATAGATACTGAGTAAAAAGAAAGCGGGCCGATCGGAGTGATCGGCCCGCTGTTTTATAGAACCTGTTGTTTGGTCAGACTTCCATGATTTCTGCGGATTTCTTGGTCATGTTGGCGTCGATCTGACCCTCGTACTTCTTGAGGAGTTCTTGGATCTCGTCTTTGAGCTGCGCGATTTGATCTTCGGAGTAGTGGGTTCCGGCTTGCTTGTCGAGCGTGTCGGCGTGCTTGTTGGCATCGCGGCGGGCGTTCCGCATGACGACTTTCTGTTCCTCGCCCACCTTCTTGGCTTGGGCAACGAGTTGCTTGCGGCGGTCGGTGGTGAGGGACGGGATGTTGATCCGGATCTGCTTGTCTTCGACCATTGGGTTGACGCCGAGGTTGGCTTCTTCGATTGCGGTGCGGATCGCGCCGACGGAGGAGGCGTCGAATGGTTTGATCAGGAGCTGGGTCGCTTCGGGGACGGAGACCACGGCGAGCGATTTGAGGTCGGTTTGTGAGCCGTAGTACTCGACCTTGATGAACTCAACCATTGCTGGTGAGGCGCGACCGGCGCGGATGCCTTTGAGTTCGGCTGCGAGGTATTCCGCGGCTTTCTGCATGTGCTCTTCGGCTTCCATCAGGATGGTTTCTGGGTCGGTACTCATGTGGTGTCTCCGTCTGTTGTTCGTCTGGCAATATTCGTAGATCGCCGTTTGGGTGTGGATTGTATGCGTTGGATCAGGTGTTGGTCAGGAGCGTCCCGATGGGTTCGCCTTCGATGACTTTGCGGATATTGCCTGGGATTTTGAAGTCGAAGACGAGGAGGGGGATGTTGCGTTCTTGGCACATGGTCAGGGCGGTCATGTCCATGACGCCGAGGCGTTTGTTGAGTGCTTCGGTGAAGGTGAGTGATTCGTAGCGGGTTGCGGTGGGGTCTTTGTGGGGGTCTGCGGTGTAGACCCCGTCCACTTTGGTCGCCTTGAGGAGGATGTCGCAGTGGAGCTCGGTCGCTCGGAGGGAGGCGCAGGTATCGGTGGTGAAGAATGGGTTGCCTGTTCCTGCTGCGAGGATGACGACGCGTCCTTTTTCGAGGTGGCGAATGGCGCGGCCTCGGATGAAGGGCTCGGCGACGGCGCGGATGTCGAGGGCGGACATGACACGGGAGTCGATCCCGATGGAGTCGAGTTTTTCTTTGAGGGCGACGGCGTTCATGACGGTGCCGAGCATACCCATGTAGTCGGCGGTGGCTTGCTGGATGTCTCCGGATTTGGCGAGCTCGGCGCCGCGGATGATGTTTCCGCCTCCGACGACGATGGCGATTTGTGTGCCGGTCTGGGCTGCGGATTTGACCTCGTTTGCGATTGAGCCCAGTTCATTGGTTGAAATTCCGAATCCACCTGATTCGCAGAAGGCCTCGCCTGAGAGTTTGAGGAGTACGCGGTGTGGTTTGGGGCGTTTGGCTGTGGTCATTTGGGCTCCGGATTGGCTTCTGAACTGCGGATTGAACACCTGTGGGTACTCATCGTCAACTGGATACCGCCCGATTTGAGTGTATTGAGGAAGAACCGGACGGGATGAGGGACGAATGGTCATGAAAGAGGTCGTACTAGTCGGCAGACTCTCCCCACGCGAGGTCCATATTGGGTATTGTGGACTGCTGGGATCGACGATCGCATAGGCCCTAAGGACGGGGCAGGCGGGACACCGGAATTGACGCAGTTTCAACGACGAGTACAACCGATGGATGATGAGACTGAGAAGTCTGGTCGGCGTCGATGGATTGA
Source organism: uncultured Phycisphaerales bacterium (assembly GCA_963976955.1). Lineage (GTDB taxonomy): Bacteria > Planctomycetota > Phycisphaerae > Phycisphaerales > UBA1924 > UBA1924. The sequence goes on from CAXBMD010000001.1 coordinate 1,332,894, forward strand.
GCGGGCCACGCTTGCGGGGCTGGGGATATCGGTGGGTGTGCATCTGATTCTGCTGGTGATCGCGTTGCTTGTGCGGATTGATTACACATCGGGGGATGCCGGGGGTGGGGCGGCTGAGCCGGTGGAGTTTGCGATTCTGTCTGAGTCTGAGCTTAATGAGCAGACTGCATCGGATGCGGAGGTGGTTGAGTTTCAGCAGATTGAGTCTGATTCGCTCGTGGATCTGGATCTGCTTTCCGATGTCGGCGCTGAGCAGTCTGTGAATGACCTCGCGGAGACCTTGGCTCCAGAGCTTGAGAACGGTGGGGGTTCGCTCTCGGCGATGGATGCGCAGACCGGATCAAGCGGTGCGGGGGCTGGAGAGGGGGCGAGTTTCTTCGGACTCGAAGCGAAGGGGAAGCGGTTCGCGTACATCGTGGATCGCTCGGGTTCGATGGACAGCTTGATTCGATCCGGGGAGTTGTCGCGCTGGGAGTTGACACAGATTGAGTTGATCCGGTCGGTCCAGGGACTCGCGGCCAATGCGGAGTACTTTGTGGTTCTGTTTTCGTCGAGTGCGAATCCGCTGTATGGGGGAACTGAATGGATAAAGGGGTCTAAAACGAACAAGGCTTCGACCAGTTTGGCGATGATGGCCGCGACTGCCAATGGCGGAACGGAGCCGGAAGACGCGTTTGAGATGGTCTTTGATCTTGAACCAAAGCCGGATGCGATCTATTTCATGACCGATGGCGAGTTCAATCAGAGTGTGCCGGGGCGGATCGCCTCGCTGAATCGTCGGCGTCGCGTACCGATCCATTGCATCCTCTTGGGTGATCCCGGTTCCCCCGTGATCACGCAGCGGGTTGAGGGGATGCTCAAGGGGATCGCGAAAGCTTCCAATGGGCGGTACAGGCACATGACGGATGTCAGTGCATCGGGGGTGAATGTCCCATGATGTGTGTTCGAGTTGTGTTGGTCGCTTTGCTGGGGATTGTTGCTGTGGTTGCGGGGGCGCAAGTTGGTGATGAGCCGAAGATTGTTGAGGTTCACACGGTTGAAGGTGTGGTGTCTGGCACGGTGACTGGTGTTTCGATTGATGGGGTCGGTGTGCGTCATGTGAAAGACGGTGCAATGGATCGGTCTGAGTTGATCCCTTGGTTTGTGGTGTATGACGCATCAACCGGCGGGGACGGGGTTCCGCAATGGTCTGTGCCGAGGGAATACGAGTTTGTGCATCGCGTTGCCCGCATCGGGCATGAGCGTCGATCGCGTGGGGACTTGAAGGGTTGCGCTGCGAGTTACCGGAGGATTGCGGATGACTTGCTGGGTTCTCATTCGAAGATGTCGGCCGAGGTGTATTCCGGGTTGCTCGAGGAGGCGATTCTGCGTGGGGATCTATACGATGCGACGGTTTCGATGGGGGCGTTGCTTGGGGATGGGGTTTCCCCGAAGAGGCTTGGGGCGATCGAGTTTGATGTTCGGTACGGGGTTTTTGTCGATGTGCCGATGATTGTGAGTGTTGATCAATCGCACACGCTTCGATCGGTGGGGGATCGGCTCTTGGAAACGGATTCTCGGGGGGCTGCGGTGCTCAAGGGGCAAGAGATTCTCGATGGGCTTCGGGACGATCGTGAACTTGACGAAGTTCTCGATGGGCTGAATAAACGGGGATTGGTTGATCGGGATTCAAAGTTGGGTCTTGAGTTGTATGAGCATATGTTGATTGCTCAGCGGCATCCGGGCGAGAAGGCACGTGCGGATTCCAGGAGTTGGCTCGAATCCAGGGCGGAATCGAAGTCGGGCACATGGATTGATGCGTGGTGCCGACTCGCGATCGGGGCTTCGTATCTGTACGAAGCGAACATAACTGGCAGTGATGAGATGCGATCGAGAGGGATAGTTCAGCTCTCGCATGTTTCGATACGGTTTGAAGCGAACTATCCGATGTTGTCGGATCGCGCAAACATGGTGGCGGTTGAGAGTCTCCGCAATGCGGGGCGGTTTGAAGAGGCGGCTGAGTTTGCACGCGGCTCAGAATGGCGGGTGCTTGGTGCACAAGAATGAGAGGACATTGCATGATTGGTAGTAGTTTTGAGTTCGTGACATCCGGCTTGGTGCTTGGGCAGGCCGAGGGTGTGCAGCGATCGTTGCTTGAGTACATCATGCAGGGGGGCGCGATCGGGATGATTATCCTGTTGATCTCGCTGGCCGCTGTTGGGATGATCGGGGCACAGCTGATGCGTGTTCGGCGACTCCGGATGGCGCCGCCTGATCTGATTGAGGATCTGCGTCCGGTGCTTCAAAAGCGGAATGTGCAGGCGGCGATCATCCTGTGCATGGAGCATGAAACCAACAGTTTCTTGTCTCGCGTGCTTGGGTTGTCGTTGACCAGAGCGGCGCGGTCGCCGTTCGGGATGCTGGAGTTGCGGTCTACAGTCGAGGAAATCGGTCAGCTTGAGACGGATCGGCTGTACCGTTTGACCGATGGTATCGGTTTGATTGCGTCGATCGCACCGATGCTTGGATTGCTTGGGACGGTTGTCGGGATGGTCGGCGCGTTTGATGCGATCACGATGGCGGATGGTCCGGCTCGACCGGATCAGCTTGCGGGGAGCATCTCTCAGGCGCTGATCACGACGGTGCTTGGTCTGATAGTCGCGATCCCGTGTACGGCGGCGTACACCTATCTCCGGAACCGGATCGATCACCTGACGACTGAAATTGGGGAGGTGATTGATGAGTTGATTGCGCCGATTGAGTCTGCCAATGCTCAGAAGTCGCCGCCGCGGGGTGATGGCTGATTTATGAACTCTTCTCGGAAACAACTCGGTCACCATCTGGTTGTCGATCTGACGCCGATGATTGATGTGGTCTTTCAGTTGATCATTTTCTTTATGCTTACATCGCATCTCGGCGATCTTCGGCGGACGGAGATTGATCTTCCAAGACAGCCAGGTCAGGAGCAGAAGGATGGGCAAGACGCGGCGATGATTATCGATATTGATCAGTCCGGGAACTATTTCGTTGAATCCGTGATGGTAGATCTGAATGAGATCTATCGGGTTGCCGCTGCGGGGATCGCGAAGGAGGATGTGTCTTCATCGTTTGATGTGTTGATCCGGCCGGATCGCTTTGCGCCTGCTGAGTATCTTGATCGGTTGTTGAACAAACTCGCGGGTGTTGGTGTGAGCCACTGGAAACTCGGGACGCGGACGGGGGGTGGTTGATGGGGCTTACACGCTCACAACGATCGGCACGGCGTGCTTCGCATCTCGGTGTGTTGCCGTTGACAAGCATGATTGATGTCGTGTTTTTGTTGCTTGTGTATTTTTTGGTGACTTCGAGTTTCGCGCAGCCCGAGCGTGATCTTCCTTCGTCGGTGCAGACCGATGGTGGTGGGATTCGTTCGAGTGAGTTGCAGCCTCAGATTGTGGTCATTGAGCTGAATGGTGATGGGGCGGTGTACCGTGTAGGTTCCAATAGTGTGGGGTCACAGGATGAATTGACGCAACTCCTGCGTTCGCTTCCCAAGGAACCCGGAGTGGCTGTGAAGGCGCAGCGGGATGTTCCGATTCGCTTTATTGCGGTTGCGATGCAGGCGTCGCAGGACGCTGGTTTTACTCGGAGGAGCTATGTGCCTACCGATAAATAAAGCCGGCTTTGTCGTGCTGATATGCGGCTTGATGTATTCAAGTGCGATGGCCGTCGCTCCAGAAGATGAACAGGTCAGCGCGTTTCTTGAAGAACACGGGCTTGATGATTTGCTTGAGGTGCAACTCTTCGATCGATTTACCAATGAGCGAGACGGCACCGAGCGTTTCAAGATTGCTCAGCGGCTCGCGGGCGTGTACATGGAGTCGCTTGCTGATGAGAATCTCAGCGAAGATCAGAGGCGGGATATATTGCTCAAAGGCAAGGTTCTCGTCGGGCTGATGCCTCAGGATGAGTTGCTTGAGCTCCGGTTGGAGTTGTTGATTCAGCGGTATTCCGAGCATGAGCGGGCTTCGGATTTGGATCGGATTGGTTTGTTGTCTGATGAATCGCGGGAGTTTGCGATTGCATCACTTGCGGAGATTGTTCCAGAACTCAAGAAGATCTCGGTGGTGGCTGGAATTCAAGAAGACCAGTTAAATCGCACCGCGGCTCGCACAAATGGTGAGGAACAAGTTGAGAATGAAAGGAAGCTTGCGTTGATGCGGAGTGTCAACTCGCGGGCGCACTTCATCCTGGGCTGGGCAGGATACTCTGAAGCGGTGCTCCGCGAGATGAAGGTCAGCAATGATGTGCTGTCGTCGTTTGGTTGGGTGCTTGGGTTTGATGGAAAGTCACCCGTGCTTGACCAGATGGATATTGATTTGCTTGAGTATGACCATGTGGCTCGCGCGATGCTTGGTGTCGCGTTGTCGAAGTTGCAGAATGGGGACACCTACGAGGCGCGATCATGGTTTGCCAAGATTGTTGATGCCCCATCCACTCCTGAGTTTGCGGTCAACTTTGCGCAACAGCGGATACTTGAAACCATGCTGCTGGAGTTGGATTGGTCGACCAGTTTACGGCAGGCCATATTTCTGCGGGACTTTGAACCTGAGTCATTGCTGGAAGTGGCGCAGGCGCGGTTGCTGGTGCTGCGGACTCTGGGGACCAAAGCGGGTGGTGCTTATGGACAGCGTGGGAATGGTGGACAGGAAGGGGCGACCGAGCTTGCAAAGATGGGGTTGGAACGACTTATCGAACTCGGAGAGATTGGGCATATTTTGGATCTTCAACGACGGTTTGGTACGCTGCCGTTGTTGAACTCTGGGTTTGTGAGTTTCTATACGCAGGGGCTCGCGGAGGTTGCTGATGGCGATGCGGGTGGCGGGGATGGGGCGTATGCGCAGGCGTCGTTGAAGCTCGGGCAGTCGCTGCAAGCGAGTGATGTCGAGCGGTATCTGGTGCATGCTGCGGATGCGGCACTCAAGCTCGCGTATTGCCAGATGCGTCTTGGGAAACCCGGTGAAGCTGCGGCGGTATTGGATCGGAACTCGGCGTTGTTTGTCGATGATGAACTTGTTGAAGAGGCGGCGTGGTTGAAGATTCTGGCTCATGACTCGGCGGTTCAGGCGGGGCAGGATCAGCTCAGTGAGCGGCTGTCTGTGCTGATCGCGGAGTACATCCGTTCGTATCCATCGACGGAGCGGGCGAACACGCTGGTTGTACGGTTTGCGATGACGCCCCATCTTCAAGGCGTGGATGCGGTGAGCGCGTTGGTTATTGAAGACCCGGCGGATCCTTTGGCGTTGATCGCTCGGCGGAAGTACATCCAGGTGTTGTATAAGAATCCGGACCTCGTTGCAGATGGGCGCGGGAACCACAGTGAGCAGTTGTACGGAGAAATTATCAAGCATGCACACTGGGTTTGGGAGTATGAAGCTGATGAAGCGGTGAACCTCCGGGAAGGACGGGAGCGGCTCGCGGTTCTTCGCATTGTGCTTTCAACTGGGATGGGCGTCGAAAGTCCGGATGTCGGGCTCCTTGCACGCATGGTGACTCAGAGCGAGCAGCTTATGGAATCGATGCCTGCTCTGAACGGCTCGGCTTCTGAGATTGAGTTCCGAAGGATTCAGTTGGCGCTCTTGCAGGGACAGATCGAGCAGGCGGGGGAGCTCGCGATGTCGAGTGCCGTGCTTGAAGATTCTGTTGCATCTGCGGCAATGGCGATGGTCTTTGAAGCGGCTGATTCACGCTTCGGTGACCGACAAACCGTGCCCAATGCGCAGGCGGTTATTCGGTATGGGCGCAGGGTGTTGGATGAATGGCGTGATGGGAGCCGAGTCGAGCTGGATCGCCGGCATTCAGAAATAGCCGAAGCGATGGCTGAGGCCGCGGTGTATCTTGGTGACGAGCTGGGTGACGCGACGATGCGAGAGTATGGGTTCGCGCTGAGTCTTGAAGTCTTTGAGCATGGTGTGCCGAGCACTGATGGGTTGATGCGTACAGCGGTCGTTGGAGAATCGCTCGGAGAAGCAGAGGTGGCGGTTCAGTGCTGGTTGATGCTTGTCGCGCGATTGCCCACTGCGGACGAACGCTGGCATCGCGCGCGGTACGAATCATTTAGATTGCTCAAAGCGTCCGATGCTGCGCGTGCTGCTACGGCGTATGCGCAGTATGTGGTGTTGTATCCAGGCGGCTCACCTGAGCCTTGGGGTGAGCGGATTCGTGCGATGTTCTTGGATTCTGAAGTTGGTGCGCCATGACTCAGAATGGATCAAACAACTATACGGGACAGGACAAAGGGCACGATGGGCTCATCGCGGAGTTTCTTGGTCAGGACGCGTCGATAGGCGGGCCGTTCGCGGTGCTCGGGCTTCGGTATGATCCGATCGACAAGGCGATGATCCTGCACGCGTGTCAGGCGCGGCTGATGCAGATCAATGAGCATCGTCGATCGCAGACTCCTGCGGCTGATGAGGTTCGGCTTGCGGTGCATGCCGCGGGATCGCAGTTGCTTGATCCGGAGCTGCGGATGGAGCTTGCGAAGCATTGGCCAGAGGGGACGGGGATTCAAGTTGTGGCGGCTGAATCACCGGTTGCTTGGCGGGTTGATACCGAGACTCACCTCGATCCGGGTCTGTTGAATCAGGCATTGACGGTGCTCGGGGCGTGTGGTGGATGGAACACACGATCCCGGAAAAGGCTCGGTCAGTTTGCTCGGATGCATCAGGTTTCAGCGGCCCAGCTTGTCAACGGTATTCTGGGGAATCGAGATCCGCGTCAATCAGATGGGAGTCTGAATTCTGGTGGGATTGCAATGGTGATGCGTGGGCCTTCGCTTGTGGACGGGATTGAGGGGACGCTGCCTTGGGGTTTGATCCCGGTTGCGTATGCGTTCATGGGTCTGGCTTTGATTTCGATCGGGATTATCACGCATGAACCTGCCGTGCGGACTGCTACAAATCCGTCGAGTTCGATTGCGACCAGCGCGGAATCGACAACGGTAAACGAGAATGTTCGCGGGCAATCAGACCAGCGGAATCTTCCCGAACGGCGGCACTACACGGCGGTTGCGCATGAGCTTGATCAGTTTCGCACGACCGTTGTTCTTGATGAAGAATCGGCGAAGGAGTTTTCGGAACTCGGCGGTCGGCTTGTTGAGCAATGGAGCGAGTTTCCGCCGGAGGATCTGGACGATGCGGTGGAATCGGCCCGTTTGGTGCTTGCGGGGATTATCAATCCTGCGTTGTTTCAGCAAGCCGGTTCGTTTTTAGCGGTACCTGATGATTCCAGAACAGAATCAATGCTTGCAGCGGGGCTTCGTTCTTGGATGTTTGGTGGGACTGGGCGTGAGCCTGCGTTTGTGGTGTTCAGCGAGCGGTCTCAGGAGATTCTGGCGGCGGGCTCGTTTGATGCACACTTGGCCAAGGCGTTTGATGAGCGGGCCAAAAAGAGTACGGATGATCCCGAGTGGTGGTCATGGTGGATTGGGCAACTCAAGGCGTTTGCGACACGATCCGCAACACAGAGTGAACGCGCGTTGTACGCATCCGTCTATCAGCGGCTTGTCGAATCGATAGCTGGCGATCCGGCCGTAGTTGATCCGGTCGTAGTTGACCAATGGGAACGAAGTGCACGGCGTATTGTCCAATCTGTTGGTTGGGGTGAGGGGGACTCGAGCCGTGGGTGGATGTTGGGGATCGTGGCTGATCCTCAGGTGCGTTCAGATCGGCTCGCGGTGCTGACCAAAGCGTTGGTGTTGTATTCATCTGCTCGCGGATTGGGTACGGAGTTCGTGCTCAATGCAAACGATTCGATGGACACGCGGGAGTTGTATCTAGGTAAACTCCGGGCTGCGTGGGACACCGGGGCGGGTGCGATCGATGAGGTTCGTGACCGGTTGCTTTCAGAGATCAATATTCAGCTCTCGATGACGCGCGGCGTTCAAGGGCGGGAGCAGGCGGTGAACCGTGCGTTTGATCTTGCTCGGCTCAATACGGCATGCTGGGCGAAGCGAGCGGATGATCAGGTGGTGTTGCATCGGATGCTTGATGCCATCGGGACGCCGATGCCGATGGTACAGGCGACCGGGGTTGGGCTGGATCTCGCGAGCCCTGCTGGGGATGCACTCTGGGCGACCAATGCACGGAACCTGACGGACGCAGATGCGTTGTTGAATCACCTTGATCAACTGGATCGGTTCGATCGGATTGGGCCCAAGAGTGCGCATGCGCTGGTGTATCTTGCGATGCAGGCTCCTGATTTGCAGGTGCGGTCTGCGGCTGAGCGTGCGATGCTCGTGAGGCCAGATGAGCCTGCGATTCTGATTGCGTTGGATCGTATCGCTGGGGCGAGCCGAACAACCCGGCGGATGGTGCAGTTGATCAACGAGTATGTGATGCACGATGGTGATCCCGGCGATCAGGCTGGCACTCGTCAAGCGTTGCTGCACAGACTCATCAAGATCGGGATGCTTCAGGACAACAGCAGCGAGAACTTGATGCAGAGCTTTGAAGCCGCGATGACTGAGCTGGTTGGGTTGCGAGGGGCCCGGTCAGTGCCGGATGGTGCTCGCGGTGTGTACGAAGACATGATTGAAGGGATGGTTGCTGATGGTGTTGTTGTGCCTTCGCAGGTTCGGGCAAAGCTGCTGATCAGGCTCAGGAAAGCATCGGGTCCGATGCAGCGGTTTATTGCGTACGAATCGGCGGTGCTTGAGTTGATGGCGTTCGCCGTGTCGAATGAGAATCCCGGTGCGTTGAGCCGGGTTGAGCAGATCTTGGTAGAACTGGAATCCCGGCAGCTTGAAACGGATGATGCGGTGTTTCAGATGATGTTGATCGAGAGAGCGATGGCGAATTTATGGGTTGTACTCCTAGAAATGGAGGCGGTGTCATGAAAGCGATGCGAGTCGGATTATGTGTCTTTGTGGGCTTAGGTCTCTTTGCCGGCTTGTCAGGTTTCCAGAAGTCGATCGACGATCAGGCATTGCGGAATCTCGATCCTGTACATCCTGCAGGGTACTACGAGCTTGGTGAATCGGTCTTGATTGCAGAGGATTCACAGCAAAATACTTCGCTTGCATTGCAGCTCTTTGCTCGTGCGGCGTACTGGGGGGAGTTCACAGGAGAAGATCAGGTCGCGGCTTCGGCGTGTATCGCGATCGCTTCGCAGATGACGGATGCATCGAAGAAGCGCTGGTTCTGGGATTTGGCGTTGTTGCTTGATCCAACGCGCGAGCGTGAGTGGGCTCGCGCGACGATTCATGCGGTGGAAACGAGGGAGAGTTTGGCGGAGTCCGCTGCGGCGTGTCTGTATTCGATTCGGTATCATGAGCATCCTGAAGCCGTGGAGTTGTACCGACAGGCGGGCGTGAAGTCCAAGATTCTTGATGCGGGCGAGAGGGCTGGTATTCCTCGGTTGGAGTTGATGCGCATCCTTGAGCAAGAGCTTGAGCGTGGGGCGGCGGACCCTTGTCATGGGAGGTTGTACATCGCGGATCGGGGGTCGCCTGGGATGCGGATCGTCTGTCCGGATCACTTGAGAGGGCTTGGGATGTGCGCCAACGATGAGGAACTCCGTTCATTCCTGCGTGTGGAGATGATCTTGAACGATGTGGAGGTCGGGTCGTGGGCGTCGGCTGAGTCCATGGCGATGGACGAAGCGGTCATTTTGCCCAGAGTTGAGGATCTTCGATCGATGTTTGGTGTCGATGTTGAAAAAGCGTTCTATCGTGACGGGCGATGGGCGACATCGCCGTGAGATGAGAACCGACTTTGCATGATGGAGCTGATATGAGCGAGCAAGCACAGACAACCAAGCCTGAGACCGATTCGATGTTCAAGCCGGAGATCACCTTCGATGACTTTGCGAAGGTGGACCTGCGTGTAGCCAAGATTCTCGAAGCGGTTCCTCACCCTGATGCGGATCGTTTGGTGAAGCTTCAGGTGGATGATGGTTCGGGCAAGCCGCGCCAGATCTGCGCGGGGATCCGTGAGTACTACGAACCAGCGTCATTGGTTGGCAAGTCGATTGTGATTGTTGCGAACCTCGCGCCACGCAATATCCGCGGCGAGGAATCTCGCGGGATGCTGATTGCGGCTTCGGATGCGGAGAAGGGGAGCGATGAGCGTGCGGTGGTTGTGATGACCCCGATGAGCGAGATCGGTCCAGGCTCTGTGGTTTCTTAGTATGGTTTCTTAGTCTTCCGGGTCTGACTCTGCGGGTTCTGTTCCAGAGCGTGGTTGTGCTTGCCGGTTGAAGCGTGGGCCTGGGGTTCTTGATGCTGCGGTGACTTGTGCCTCGACCTGTACCTCTCGCTGTGCGTTGAGGTCTTGGAGTGCGGTGTGGAGTTGCTGGATCCGCATGTTGAGTTGATGGATTTCGTATTGCTTGATCTGCACTTGTGCATCAAAGCGTGCGGACGCCGCGAGCCGGACTTCTTCCTCGGCTTCTTTTAGCTGGGCTTTGTCCTTTGATCCGGTCCGGGCAAGGCCCCGGTAGTGTCTGGACGCTTCGATGTACATCAGCCCCGCTTTGAGTTCGTCAAGTTTGAGAGCGGACATTGTTGGGTCGTTCTGTTCGAGATCGAGGATCTCCAATGCACGAGGCGCGAGCCGGGCGACGAGCCGATCGGTTCCCTCTGGGCTCATCGCTTCAATTTGTGAAAGCTGCGCATCCATCTCTGGCAAGTGCTGGGCGATGAACGCACGAACGCGTTTGAGGTCTCTTGGAGAGAGTTCGGGTTCTGGCGCCATCCGTCTTGGTTGTTGCTTTCCGAAGTTGACTTCGTCCTTGGAGCTTTGGTTGGTATTTCGGAATGACTGGCGGTCATCCGGGGTGCGGAGTGCGTGGATGACTTCTTGGGGGTCCGCGCCCGCATCGAGCTGGGCGAGCGCAGCTTCGTGTTTCTCCACGATCCGCTCAGCAAAGCTGAGTGTTTGAAGTAAACGCTTACGCAAGGACTCAGCATCCTGTGGCGAATCGTGGATCACTTGCTGCTGGGCTTGGCGATGATCCCGTTGGGGTGGCGGATCACCCGCCGGCTGGGCTTGGGCGATGGAGCAAGCGAGTGCAAGAATGGCAAGAGTGGGTCTGAACATCAGAGTGATCCTTCTGAGTAAGTTGAATCCGTGAGTTCCATCAGCACGCTCGGAAGGGACAGTTCGGTGTGCATCGCGTCGGTCATGAGATCAAGTTGGTCCATGTCTGATTCGATCTCTCCAACGAAATCATCCAAGTTGTAGAGCGCGTTGATGTCTTCTTCGAGGGAGACGAGGACTTGCTGGTTGTTGACGGGAACGGGCTTGAAGACCGCTTTGCTCGATGACCAGATCAACACCGACACACTCCCGACCAGCAGAATCGCGGCGGCGATGTTGAACTTCCATCCCGGTACGAAGTGCGTCGCGTGTGTGTGCGACGGCGTGATGGGCAGCGGGGCGGGGGCGATCTCGACGGAGATCGCGTCCATCACACGCTGCTCGAAGCCTGCATCTGGGGTGGAATGATCCAATGAGCCGAGGGCATCGAGTTGCTCGATGATCGATTCGGTTTCGGGGTCGTGATGGTTGAGGTCGTTGTTGTTCATGATTCGTTTCCATGAGTGGAAGGGTTGGTTGCGGGGTCGGGTTCCAAGATGGCTTTGAGTTTCTTGAGTGCTCGGTGGTGTCTTGCGAGGAGGGTCCCGACGGGTTGGTTGAGGATGTCGCTGATCTGCTTGAAACTCAGTTGGCCGTGGTGTCGGAGCTGGATGATTTCTCGGTCGGTGTCGTTGAGCTGTTCGAGCGCGGCTCGAAGTGGGATGGGGCTTGGTTGGGGGTCGTCCGTTTCTGTGTGGTGAACTCTGGTGTCCTGGAGGTGGCTGGGGTCGGTGGGTCGTGCGTGTCGTCCTCGTCTGCGGAACTCGTCGCGAATTCGGTTCATGGTGATGCGGAACAGCCAGGGCTCGAATCGGCCTTGCTCGTTGTAGCCGTCTTTGCAGAGTTTGGTCGCTACGGTGACAAACACGGATTGGGTCAACTCCTCGGCAAGGTCGTCGTCGTGAACCCGGGATCGCGCCATCGCGAAGACCCGGCGGGAATACGCATCCACGAGTCCGCGCCAAGCGGCCTCTTCACCCGAAGCGGCGCGTTGGACAAGCAGACGGATCGCCTCCTCTTCGGGACTCGCTGACTCGGGTTGGATACTCAAGGCGGACACCATCCTTACAGGGCATAACGAGGGTGATGCCCTTGTATTGCCCAAACCGATACTCTACAGGAGAAGTTTGTCGGCGAATTCATCATGGATGGACCATCTTGGGATGATTTCCGGACCGGAAGATGGATTCCGGGTTTGGCGATCCCAATACCCCAGAGCGTCGTATGATGCGGCATCTGAGAGCAGGAAGGACCCGATTGAGCGATCCAGCACACGAATACCGACCCAGTGCCTTTGAAGGCGAGACCGATGAAGCGGTTTTTGTCGCGTTCCGGAATGGTGATGCATCGGCGTATCGGGAGCTGATCGAGCGGTTTCACGACGATCTGCTCCGGTTTTTGACCCGTCTGGTCGGGAATCGGGCTTCTGCGGAGGATCTGTTCCAGGAGACCTTCCTTCAGATCCACTTATCGGCCGATTCTTTTGATGCGAGCAGGCGTTTTCGTCCATGGCTTTTTACAATTGCCGCGAACAAGGGGCGGGACTTGTTGCGTAAGAAGAAACGGAGACGCACGGTCGAGCTTTCAGCACCGCTGAGGGGATCGGATCGTGGGACTTCGATGGTTGATCTGCTGGAGATTGATGTCCCGGCACCAGACGAAAGGATGGACGCTGCTGAACAAGATCGATTGGTGCAACTCGCACTTGACGATCTGGGCGCGCCACTCCGTGAAGTGCTGGTTCTTGGATATTTCCAGCGGCTGAGCTATGCGAGGATCGCTGAGGACTTGGAGATCCCGCTCGGGACGGTCAAGTCCCGGATGCACGCCGCGGTCGCGGCGTTCGCGAGGAGTTGGCAGCGGGTCTCAAGACCCGATGCACGGGACGAGTAGTTCTTTGGTTGTGGGAGTTCGTGAATGGACAATATGAACGATTCAAATGGGTCTGGTGCTGAGTTCAACCTCAGCGACGGGGACAAAGCCGCGATTGACGCGATCTTTGAGGGGGCACCCGCTGATGAAAGCCGCATTGAACGGGTGAACCGATTGCTGGGTCTGTTGGACTCTCCGGTCGCTGAAGATGGACAACGAGACACACGAATCACGGTGACGGAGTTGAGAGCGATGAACGCTGGGAGCGAACCCATGCTCGAAGCGTCGTCCGCGTCCTCTGTTGATGACTGGATGGAATCCGAACAACCGATGACCGACCGTGATCATGTCCATGCGCAGATGGCTGGGTTGATAACCGGCGGGGCTGCATACAGCGAAGTGGATCGCCAATCGCTTGTCAGTCGGACACTGGGCTTGATTCAGGACGAGGTTGATCGGTCTGAGAAACGATACATTATGGATCTGCCACTTTCCCCTGGCGGGCGATTCCGCTTGGCGGACTTGGTTTCCCTCGCGGCGACTTTGCTGCTGATCGCGTCGGTGGTTATTCCGGTCATGGGCGGGATTCGCTCGCGGTCGATGCAGGCGCAGTGCTTTGGGAATATGGCGAGTGCTGGACAGGCATTCGGGACCTACGCAGGTTCTAATCGGGACCTGCTCCCGATGGCGACGGCGGGTTTCGGATCTACATGGATGGATGTCGGGAGTACCCCGGAGCGATCGAACTCGTCGAACCTGTACATGCTGGTGCGGACCAAGCACGCGACCTTAGCTGAACTTGCGTGTCCGACCAATCCGGATGCATTGGTATCCGGTGACGGCACCGGTCAACAGGATTGGCGTTCGCTCGATGAAATCTCGTACAGCTACCGGATCATGACCCCCGGTGGAATGAAGGTCCATGCTGAGGCTCAGCCTGTGCGTGTGGTGCTGCTTGCTGACCGGAGTCCGGTGATCCGCCGGATTGTCAATGGACAGCCTGTCCGACCAGAAGAGAATACGCCCAACCATGATCACACCGGTCAGCATGTGCTGGGGCTCGATGGGAGCTCGCAATGGCACCGGACCCCGATTCTGGAGCAGGGGGACAATCTTTGGCTCCCACGCCCGATCGAGCAGATGATCTACCAAGCGCGGGATCGGATGGGGATTATCCAGGGCAATGAGCTGCCATCCGGGCCTTCGGATGCGTTTGTTGGTCCCTAACGCATACAGAGAATTATGGGTTTCCGCATGGTCAAAGTGGTTTCTGGCTGATGAGGGGGCTATCCTCATCTCCTGCCTTGCTCCGTGAGCGGGGTGTTTACGAGTTGATTTCACTACGCCGGAGAGCGTTATGCCGAAGAATAAGATCCATAAAGGTTTGTCCAAGCGAATCCGCGTCTCCAAGACCGGCAAGGTTCGTCACCGGACCGCTTACCACAAGCACTTGTCTTCGCACAAGAGCGGCAAGCGTCTGCGTCAGCTCCGTGCTGACCGTCGCGTGTCATCCTCTGAAGCGAAGCGCTTTGAGAAGTTGCTGTTCCGTCGTTTGCGTGGACGCAACCAGCCTCGTACATCGCTGCGTCGGAGCCCGTCTCCTGAGCAGCGTCGCGAGATGCGTGCGGCTGCAAAGGCCGCTGCAAACGATTGATTGATTTACTTTCTGAGTCAGCGCTGTTGCTGACTCGGGTTGTTCCACCCCGTTTGCCGGGATGACAAGATCGGCTCTGTGCCGGCTCCGTCAGACAAACATGGAGAACGAGCTATGCCTCGCGTACGCAAAGGTGCTGCCAGAACTCAGGCACGCAAAAGAATTCTTCGTCAAGCTCGCGGCTACTTCGGTAGCAAGTCGCGCCACAAGTACCAAGCCAAAATCGCTGTCCGCCGTGCGGGCTGCTATGCCTACCGTGACCGTCGCGCCCGCAAACGCGAGATGCGTGCACTGTGGATCACCCGTATCACTGCTGCGTGCAAGATGCGTGGGACCCGCTACTCGTTGTTCATCAACGGGCTCAAGATGTCGGGCAACAATCTGAACCGCAAGATGCTCTCGCAGATCGCGATTGATGATCCGAAACTTTTCGATCGTTTGGTCGAGCAAGCTGTTTCGGCTTCGACCGCTGTCCCTGCTGCAAAAGCTGGGTGAGTCGGTTGATTTGACAGATTTCAGATGCCCGGTTGTTTCGATAGCCGGGCATTTTTTATTGGAGTAGATTCGATGGGCGGATGGTGGATTTCAGATCTTTGGTCAGGTGTCAATGGCCCCGTCTTGGTGGTCTCGTGGTTGGTGTGGGTCGTTGCATCGATCACGCTCCACGAGCTGGCGCACGGCTGGACCGCGGTCCGGCTTGGTGATGACACCCCGATCCGCGCCGGTCACATGACCTGGAATCCGATGGTCCATATGGGGCCGTACTCTTTGATCGCTTTGCTGCTCATCGGGATCGCGTGGGGTGCGATGCCGGTGGACCCGTCTCGGCTCAGAGGAAAGCACGCTGATACGCTGGTGACGCTTGCTGGGCCGTTGATGAATCTGGGGCTGGGGTTGATCGCGTTGGTTGCTTTGGTCTTCTGGATACCGCTTGCTGAGGGGCATATTTTCTCGTCGGTGACTGTTTCAGAGCCGCTCAAAACGAATCTGTACATCTTCTTGAAGTCCGGCGCGTTTCTGAACTTTGTGTTGATGTTGTTTAATCTGCTGCCAACGCCCCCGCTGGACGGGGGGCGGATCCTGATGAACCTTTGGCCTGCGTTCCGCAGACTGATGCAATCGGAGAACGGGCAATGGGTTGGGCTTGGGATTTTTATCTTCTTCTTCGTGTTTGTGATTGATATTCTGGTGGGGCTGTCTGGGGCGTTCGTGCAGGTGTTTACGGAGTCTGTGCAGCACTTGCTCTTCCCTTCGATGAGGTGATCTTGAAAGTACTCTGGGCGTACGATCTGTTATGAAATATGTGATCATCATCCCGGATGGTGGGGCGGATCTTCCGCTTGAAGAACTCGGCGGATTGACCCCGCTTGAGTCTGCTGATACTCCCAATCTGGATCGGCTTGCGCGAGCGGGACGCATCGGGACTGCCGCGACGACTCCGAAGGGGTTTGGTGCGGGGTCTGATGTCTGCACGATGGATCTGCTGGGGTATGAGCCGGGGTTGTACCATACTGGGAGAGCGCCGCTTGAAGCGGAGGCGATCGGGGTGGAGGCTGATCCCGAGGATTGGATTTTTCGGCTTAACCTGGTCACGGTTGGGCAAGAGGGAACCGATCAAGAAGGATTGATGCTGGATCACTCGGCTGGCGCGATCCCGGATACTGAAGCAAGGGTGTTGCTTGTGGGATTGACGGAATACTGGATGGAGCACGCGCCTGAGCTTGCGTGCGATTTTGAGTTGACGCCGGGGGTGAGCTACCGTTCGATTTTGGTTGATCGTGCTGGAAGTCAGTATGCGAATGTTGAATGCACCCCGCCACATGAGATTCCGGATCGGCCATGGGAGCCTGCGTTACCGAGTGGTGGATCGAACCATGAAGGCGCGACCCTCGGACGGCTGATGCGGTTGTCGCACGAGTACCTCAGCACGCACGAGATCAATCTTGCGCGGATCGAGGAGGGGTTGCGTCCGGCGAACATGGCGTGGATCTGGGGACAAGGAACGCGGCCAGAACTTCTCAGCTTTGAATCGCGGTTTGGACTTAAGGGGGGCATGATCACATCGGTTGATCTGCTTGCAGGGATCGCGAAGCTGATCGGGTGGGACTTGATCGAGTGTCCCGGATTGACAAGTTACCACGATACGGATTATGCGATGCAAGGCAAGGTCACGATCGAGTCCATTGCGAAGTACGACATCGTGTGCTGCCATGTCGAAGCGCCGGATGAGGCATCGCATCAGTCGGACTCCATGACCAAGGTTGCGTCGCTTGAAGCGATCGATCGTGAGATCATCGGGCCGGTCTCCAAGGCGCTTGAGAAGTACGGCGATCCGGACACCGATCCATCTGCAAAGGGTTGGCGGATGTTGATTATGCCGGACCATTACACGCTGTGCTCGACCCGGAAGCATGACGCGACCCCGGTGCCGTTCGCGATGGCGGGTGCGTGGGTGCGGTCGGTGGTGGCTCGGGTGATGACCGAGGCGCAGGCGAATGAGGCGGATTTGCACATCGATCCGGGGGCTGACTTGATGGAGTACTTTCTTCATTCGGGACTGGTGCGGAAAGATTCAAAGTAAAAAACACCCGCATGATCTGCGGGTGTGGTTGAGAGTTTATTTCAAACTTTAGCGTGGCTCGGTGCCTTCGGCCTCTGCTTGGGCTTCGATGATTTCATCCTCGCCTTGGATGTAGGTTTTGCCCTTGTAGAACTGGGTGTAGATGATGTAGATCACGGTGGTCCCGAGCATCATCGCGGCAAAGAACCAGAAGTAGTTCGCGCCGTCGAGTGGGGTGTTGCCCGCTTCGTCCTTGGTTTTCTCCATGACGAAGTTGACGCCGGCGACATAGAAGTTTCCGACCGAGATTCCCAGCATGTAGACACCCATGATGAAGCTCTTCATTTTCTTGGGACTCTGGGTGTAGGCGAACTCAAGGCACACGATCGAGACCATGATTTCCGCGGCGGTCATGATGATGTATGCGAGCACCTGCCAGGAGATGTGGGGCATGTCGGTAAGGTACGGACCGATTTGTGCAGCGGTCCATCCTTGGTCTTTCACGATCTGGAACATGTCGGCGAGCTTGGTTGGTATTGGAGTGCCGGCGGGTGCGTCCGCTCCGAGGTCAGCCCACATCTGGGCGATCACCGCTTGTGCGTTGGACTGGATCCAGGTCTCGATCATTGCCGAGAGTGCGAAGGCGCACGCGGTGAGTACGAACCCGATCCCGATCTTGCGAAGTGGGGTGAGTTTCCAGACCTTGTCACCGAGTGGGTAGATCACATAGGTGAAGATGGGGATGCCCAGAAGAATCAGCACAGGATTGACGGCTTGGACCTGTGACGGGAGGACTTGATAGGAGCCGATGAAGCTGTTCATTTGTTCGGTTTGGAGAACCCACGACGAACCGGTTTGATCGAAGATTGCCCAGAAGACGGGGACGAAGATGAGGAAGAGTGGGATGAGGTTGACGATGGCTCGGATGCCATCCTTGCTGAAGGTTTCTTTGAAGAAAGCAGCTGGTCCGGCGGCGGGGACATGGACGAACACATTGCGACCCATCCAGAAGAGGACTGTAGCGATTGCCATGAGCACGCCTGGGAGGCCGAATGCAAGCCATGGACCGCCCCATGAAACATTGAGCAGGTACGGGGTCAGTACCATCGAGGTCGCGGCACCGATGTTGATCGAGAAATAGAACCAGTTGAAGATGGTCGTGATCATGTGCTTATTGCCTGATCCGAACTGGTCACCCACATGTGCTGAAACACAGGGCTTGATCGCGCCTGATCCCATCGCAATACACGCGAGTCCTGCGAAGAGAAACGGTTTCATACCGATTCCGAGGGTGTGTGGAGCGATGTCCATCATTGCCAATAAACCGTGCCCGACACAATAGAGGAGACTGAGGTAGAGGATGGTTCTGTATTTGCCGAGGAAGATGTCTGCGATGAGTGCGCCGATCATCGGGAAGAAGTAGGCGCTCATGGTGAAGAGGTGGTAGTTGGTCATCGCCTCTTCGCGGTTCATGTTTGCGAACTCACCATCGGGGCCGAGCAGGTAAGTGGTCATGAAGATGACCAAGATGCCCTTCATGCCATAGAAACTGAAGCGTTCTGCGAGTTCGTTTCCGATGATGAAGGGGACGCCTCGGGGGAACTTGGTCTGTTTCGGGTCCGGGGCGGTGAGGTATTGTTTGTCTGCCATTGGTGGATGGGCCTTGGTTTGTGAGTGGGGAGTGTTTTGTTACACAAAGTATGCGAATTCGTCTCAATTCACAAGTCGAGAGGGGGAGAAATGTGCTGAGAGAGTGCATTTATCTGTGTATGGGGGCAAGAATCGAGGGTAGGGCCTCTTTGTTGGTCTCGCGACTCCCAGTTCGAATCACAACACCGAGGTTTCCATGCATCCGAACCTGACTTCTATTCTTCCCGGCGACTCAACCAAACTCATCGGGATGGTGCATGTGGGTGCCCTTCCCGGAACTCCATACGCGGAGCGGTCGGTCGACGATCTTGTATCGCAGGCGGTGGTGGAAGCGAAGATGCTGGAGGACGCGGGGTTTGATTCGATCATCGTCGAGAACATGCATGATGCGCCGTATGTCCATGGCGATGAACTCGGGCCCGAGATTGTTGCTTCGATGACCCGCGTCTGTGGCGCGGTGACCGGGGCTGTCTCTGTGCCGGTTGGAGTCCAGATTCTGTCGGGTGGCAACAAGCACGCGATCGCGGTGGCGAGTGTGGTGGGGGCACGGTTTATCCGGTGCGAGAACTTTGTGTTCAGCCATGTTGCTGACGAGGGGCTCCTTGCCAAAGCGGAAGCGGGGGGGCTGCTGCGGTATCGGAAATCGATCGGGGCGCAGGACATCAAAGTCTTCTGCGATATCAAGAAGAAACACGCGTCGCACGCGATCACTGGGGATATTGACATCGCGGAGTTTGCGCACGCTGGCGAGTTCTTTGGCGCTGATGGATTTATTGTGACGGGGCTTTCGACTGGGAAGCCTACGGAGCTTGATGATGTCCGTGCGGTCCGCGAAGCGACGACGCTGCCGGTGTTTGTTGGATCGGGTGTGACGCCGGGGAGTGCTGGGAAGTTGAGTGAGTATGCGGATGCGTTGATCGTGGGGTCATGGATTAAGGGTGATGGTTTTTGGAAGAACGCGGTGGACCCGAAACGAGCGGCTGAAATGGTCAAGGCGGGGCGTGGCTGATCAGGAACCCAATCTAGACGAGTTGATCAGGCAAGCACCGTCGTCGGTGCGTGGGTTGTTTCGCGCGCGGTTGCGTGGGGTTGACAAACGACGCAAGGATGGCCAGTCCGTAGCGAAGATCGAGGCTTCCATCCGCGATGATCTGACACGGTCGATCGAGTCGTATCAGCGCCGGCTCCGCAATCGACCCGTGTGTTCGTATCCTGAGGATCTGCCGGTCAGTGAGCATCGCGAGGAAATCGCGGCGGCGATTCGAGATCATCAAGTGGTGATCCTGTGCGGCGAGACCGGTTCGGGAAAGACAACCCAACTTCCAAAGATTTGTCTCGACTTAGGTCGCGGTGTCGAGGCGATGATTGGGCATACCCAGCCCCGGCGTATCGCGGCTCGCAATGTCGCGGCGAGAGTCGCGGAGGAACTCGGGGTGGGTCTGGGGACCGCGGTTGGGTACAAGATGCGGTTCGGTGACCAGACCAATGACGACACGCTCATCAAGGTGATGACGGACGGTATTCTGCTCGCTGAAACTCGAAGCGATCCCGATCTACGCAAGTACGACACGATCATCGTGGACGAGGCGCACGAGCGTTCGCTCAACATTGACTTCCTGATGGGGTACCTGCACCGGCTAATCACCAAACGCAAGGATCTGAAGGTCATCATCACTTCCGCGACGATTGATGCGGATCGGTTCGCGGAGCATTTCGGGACGGCGGATGGTCCCGCGCCGATCATCGAGGTTTCGGGGCGGATGTATCCGGTTGAGCAGCGGTACGACGCGTCGATGATTATGGATGGCACACCGATGCCCGAAGCGGCTTCGTATGCGGCGGCGCAGTTGATGATCGAAGGGCACGGCGATGTGTTGGTGTTCATGCCGGGTGAACGCGAGATTCGACAGACGGCTCATGAACTCAAGAAGCTGGATTATCTGCCTCATGATGTGGAGATTTTACCGTTGTATGCGCGATTGTCTCCGGCGGAGCAGCAGCGGGTGTTTAAGTCGGGGCGGAGCGCGGGTTCGCGGATTGTGATCGCGACCAATGTCGCGGAGACTTCGATCACGGTTCCCAACATCCGGGGCGTGGTCGATCCGGGTGTTGCTCGACTCAAGCGGTACAACCCTCGGACGAAGCTTCATGGTCTGCAAGTAGAACCGATTTCACAGGCGTCTGCGAATCAGCGGGCTGGACGATGTGGTCGCATTGCGCCGGGCGTGTGCTTGCGCTTGTATGAGCAGAATGATTATGTTGGGCGCGATGAGTTCACGCAGCCCGAGCTTCTCCGTTCGAATCTGGCATCTGTGATTCTCCAGATGATCGATCTAGGATTGGGTGAACCCAACGAGTTCCCTTTCTTGGATCGACCGGATGGAAGGCAATGGCGTGATGGCTATGAAACGCTCCACGAACTTGGTGCGATTGATGATCACAACAAGTTGACACCGATGGGCAAGAAGATGGCCCGCCTGCCTGTGGACCCGCGTGTTGGACGGATGATTCTTGCTGGTGAAGAAGAGAACTGCTTGAACGATGTGCTGATTATCGCGTCCGTGCTTTCTACACAGGACCCGAGGGTTCGACCGCACGATAAGCAGCAGGTTGCCGATGAGGCGCATCAGCAGTTTGCGGTGGACGGGTCTGACTTCTTGTCGTATCTGAATATCTGGGACTGGTACCACGATCAGCACAAGACGCTGACGCGACGCAAACTCGGGCGTGCGTGCGAATCGGCGTATCTCGCCGTGCGTCGGATTGATGAATGGCGTGAAGTGTACAGGCAGCTTCGGGGGATGTGTTTGGAAATGAAGCTGAATCCTGATGTCAAGCATACTGATCCGGATTCGGTCCATCGTGCGTTGTTGACCGGATTGCTGACCAACATCGGCAACAAAGGCGAACGCCACGAATACAAAGGGACACGCGGAAGTGCCTACTCGATTATTCCGGGGTCGGCGGTCTTTGAATCGCGTCCGGACTGGGTGATGGCGGGGGAAGTGGTGCGGACCACGAAGGTCTACGCGCGAACGGTGGCGCGGATTCAGCCCAAGTGGATCGAGGATGCTGGGGCGCACCTGATTCAAAAATCGCACACGAATCCGCGGTGGGAAGATAAAAATCTTCGGGTCGTTGCGGATGAACGGATCTCCTTGTACGGGCTCGACATTGTTCCCCGCCGCACGGTGCACTTTGGGCCGATTGATCCGGTCGCATCGCGGGATCTGTTTCTGCATCATGCGCTGGTTGAAGCTGAGATGAACACGAAGTGTCCTGAGATCCGACAAAATCGGCAGCTCCTTTCGAAGCTGCGGACACTCGAAGAAAAAGCTCGGCGGGGTGATCTGATCGCGGATCACCAAGCGATTCATCAGTTTTACGATGCTCGGGTTCCCGCGGATGTGTACAACGGTCAACGGTTCGAGAAATGGGCAAAGGATCACGGCTCCACGCTCCTCATGCGTGAGGGGGATCTTGTGCTTGCTCAGGACGCAAAGGTTACCGGGAAGACGCACCCGGATTCAGTCGCAGTGGGTTCGCGTCATGCTGGGTTGAGTTATCGATTCCAGCCTGGGGAAGAAACGGATGGGGTTTCGATCCGGGTTCGTGTGGAAGACCTGCCTCACCTTTCGCGGGATGTGCTGGATTGGTCGGTCCCTGGGTATGTTGCTGAGCGGCTTGAAGCGTTGATCCGCTCGCTCCCGAAGCAGTTCAGAAGGCAGTTTGATGCGCCGGCATTGGCTGCGGAACTTGTACCGATTCTTGATCAAGCGAAGGGGTCGATCGAGTCCCAGCTTGCGTCGTTGTTGTCTGCCAAAGCGGGGGTGACGATCCGTCCGGATCAGTTCAGGGATGATCAGGTACCGGAGTACCTTTCGCCTCGGATTGTGGTGCTTGATGCGGATGGGAAAGAACTCGCGGCGGGACGCGAGCTTCGTGCGATCAAAGAAGAGTTCAAGGAACAGACGCACAAAGCGGTCGACGAAGCGGCGGGTGACTTTCATCGGGACGGGCTTAAATCATGGGAGATCGAGTCGTTTGATGAGCGGATCGAGTTTGAGGACCATGGACGCAAGGTGCTCGGGTATCCAACGATGGTCATTGATGGTGCGGGGGTCAATCTTCGTGTGCGGACATCGAGGTGGATCGCAGAACGCGAGACGAGAGCCGCGCAGGGGTTGCTGTTGGGGCTTGCACTCAAGAGCGAACTGCGGATCCGTCCTCAGCAGATGCCGGGCTACAGCCCGATGGCGGTGAACGCGGCGGCGTGCGGACTGAATCCTGATGAGGTTCATGGAGCGATGTTTGCCCGCGCTGGGATGATCGCTGGGATTGATGACAGACCGATCCTGCGATCGAAGGAAGATTTCGAGGCGTGTCTAATGAGCGTCACCCATAAAGGGTTGGAGTGCGTTCAGAACAGTATTCAGAATCTGTCCAAGGTGTTTGGTGCGGTCCTGACGGCTCGATCGTTGGTCGAATCCAAGCACCCGCAAGCGTGGCACAACACGCTCAGTGATATTCAGTCACAGGTTCAAGTCCTGACGCGTGGGGAGTATGTTCTTTCGACACCGACGCGATGGCTGTGGTGTATGCCTCGGTATGTTCGTGCGATGGAGATTCGATTGAACCGGATGCGGAGCGGTGGGCCGGCGAAGGACGAGCAGATGCTGAGGGGAATATCGCCTTGGGTTCGTTGTCTTGAGGAGTTGCGGAGTCAGGGGGCGGACCAAGACGACACGGTCGCTGATGCGTACGAGGAGTTGTTCTGGATGGTTCAGGAGTACCGAGTCGCGGTGTTTGCGCAGGATCTTCGGACGATCGTGCCCGTTTCTGACAAGCGGCTTCGCGCTCAGCTTGAGAAGATCACAGGCTAAAAAAAAGACAGGCGGAGGTCACAATGACACTCCGCCCATCAAGAGGGGGCTTGTTGGATTGAGGGATTAGTCTTCTTTTGCAAGTTCTTCGACGACCTTGAGGACATCTTTGTAGTCTGCACGCTTGCGGTGGTTTGAGTCATCAAAGACAAACTTGACGGTCATATCTTGATCAATGACATAGGTTGCGGGGATCGGGAGTTCCCACTTGTCTGTGCCGTTGGATTCAGGGATGATGAACTTGTATTCTTGATATTTTTCAATGGTCTTCGCATCGAGTGTGAAGGTCAGTCCGAGTGATCGTGCGAGTTCATTGTTCTGGTCGTGACCGATGTAGAATCCCAGATCGAGTTCTTTGCTCATCTCGATGGATTTCTCATCGACTTCTGGAGATATGGCGATGACTGAGGCACCGAGAGCTTCAAAGTCCTCGATCCGATCCTGAATATCAGAGAGTTCGCCTCGACAGTAGGGACACCAGCTTCCGCGGAAGAATGTGACCACGACTGGGCCGTCTTTGAGTAAATCGCTCAGGTTGACTTCTTCAGCCCCTGTAGGCGAAACCGGGGTTGAGATTGTGAAGTCTTTGAAGGTGTCGCCGACTTTGAGATGTTCGATGGGATCGGTATTCATGGATGTTGCTTCGTGCAGTACTGTTTCTGCAGCGACTGCGGCTCCGGTTGCTGAGATGATTGTTCCGATGAGTGATGCGGCTGCGATGCGTGCAAGTGTGTTTTTCATACCAAGAAATGTATCTGAACTGAGTTGATATTCCGGGTATTGAAAATATTTTGCACTATTCAGGATACTGGAATCTGAAATGAATCCGATTAAGGCTGACGGCCGCCGGTTTGTTCGCCTGGGATGGTCGTGTCGGAGACTGCGCTTGCGGTCATGGACCCTCTGCGACCACCGGTTTGTTCGCCGGCTATTGCGTCTTGCGACGCAACGGATACGGTGAGTATGACCAGTGTCGCAAGAACGAAGAACGGGAGTTTGGCGGCGTCTTGGAGGATCTGTGCCGCACGCTTGCGGGCGCGGGATCGCATCTGCTGGACTGCGTTTTCGTTCATCCCGCCTCCGGATGCTTTGGTGATCATGCGGTCGTCTTCTTTGCGGGTCGCCCCGAGCACCATCGCGACGCGATGGCGGTCTGATTTTTCGATCCATGAAGCCGCGAGTTTCTGCTTTTCGTTTGCGCTGAGCGCGTCGCGGAGTGACCCTATGGCTTCGTCGAGCTCGGCTCGGTCTTCGATCTGGCTGTCAACCGCGGAAGTGGCGGCGAGTCGTTGCGATTGGGACATGCCTGTGATGTATTGGTTGGTTCGGCTCATCCGACGGAAGTGCTTTCTGCACAGCGCGAGGTACGACCATCGGGCAAGCGTTGGTGCGTGTGTGGTCAACCGTTCGATGGCTCTTTCGACTGTTGGATTGTCGTGGAAGGTTGGATATCCATCGTTCTCGAGCATCTTCCAGACCTTGGTGTCGATCCATGCGATCATGTCGTCGATGTCCATGGTGGAATCGGTGAGCGTGCGTGATGCGTGTTGGCAGGAACGCTCGATGCTGCTGCGGACCTTGGATTCGTAGAGTGTCCAGAACTGATCGTGGTCGGAGCGGTTCATGACTGGGCTCCTTTCGATCCGGACTTGGATTTCATCGTCTGCAAGCGAGACAGAAGCTCGACCCCCGACGCAAGTGATTCAGCGACGACGCGTGTGCGTGGTTCGAGATCGAGGTATGTTGCGAGCTCGGAATTTGGTTGGAGGAGGTCTGGGTTCTTCAAGAGGGTCTTGAAGATGACTTCCGCTTGCTGGGTATACCCAGCATCGAAGACCGCGACGGCTCCGGTGAGCAAGACGGGGATTGAATCGGGGTTCTCTTCTTGTGCATCAAGAAAGAACGCGATGGCGCTCGAAGGGTCACCCAACCGGATGAATCGATCCGCGATGTTCCCCGACGAGATTTCTCTCCGGCGTGGAGTGTCCGCGTATTTGAGCGCGGCCAGTTCAAGGGCGATTGATTTTTCGATGTGACCCATCGCGCTGTTGGCGAGTGCTCGCTGGTTGGCGCGGGCCCATGCTGGGTTGGGGTGGTTGTCGCCATCGGTCGCGTCGTAGGTGTCGAGGAGCGAGTACAAGGTTTGCGTAAAGATCTTGATGCCAGCGGCGTCATCTGTCTGACGGGCGGCGTGGAGTTCGTTGCACGCGTCCATGATCGCCGCTTCAAGACTCGAGAGTTCGTCGCTCGACGATGCGGTCACGATGGTGGTCGTTGAGTTGGTTGGGATCATCTGGGTCATTTGAGCCGCCTTGATGTGTTGCCAACCGATACGCAGTGGTTCGGTTGTTGGATGCCTTCTCTTTGGTACCGCCTGAGGTCAGAAATGCTGACAGTACATTCATAAAAACATGTCAAATCGTTGTTTATTGCATGAAATCGGTGTCTGTGGAGCAAAATGTCACCATTGGGTCAGTGGGGTTTGGTTCATGCCGGTTTCAGGGTGAATGTGCTTCATACCACCAACATAAGGAGAAAATGATGAAGAACACACGCAAAGCCATGTCCCTGATCGTGCTTGGATCCGCTGCGGTATTCGCTGGATTGGCACCAGCGGCGGCTGCGGAGAGCGATGTGCGGATCTCGTACAGCAGCTCATCGCATGGGTCGTCGCATCGATCGTCACACTCGTATTCGAACAGTTCAACCGCAGGGGTGTTGGTCATCAATGGTCGACGATACACGATCAGTTCGAGAAGCAGCATCAGTCGGCAGATCATCCAGGCGTTTCATCGATCTGGGTATGACGCGTCGGTTGAACGCGGGCGGATCTTGGTGTGCTATGACCCTTGCGATTCGCCTCGTGTGAGTTGGCAGAGCCGGGGATACAGCGGGTCGATCTTTCAAGAAGATGGTCGACTGACATTTTCATGGAATCGGGTTCAGAATACTTACCGCTCAACATGGAACAGCCATACCAACAGCCATCGCAACAGTTGGAATGATCGGTTCTACAAGAAACCTCGGCATGAGCCTCGTCGGCGGGGGAGCCGTCGATGGTGTGATTGATTTGTAAACGATCTTGGCGATTGAGAGCCCGGGTGACCGGGCTTTTTATGTGGTACAATGAGCATCACTCAACGGAAAGGTACACCCCCATGTCAAAGAGCATTCAGATCGGTCTCATCAGTGGTTCATTGCGAAAGGCGTCATACAACACGCAGCTGGTAAAGTATGTCGGGAAGCGGACCGCGGAGAAGGACGGGGTTGAGTTGGTTTGGATTGATCTCAATGAACTGGATCTCCCGATGTTTTCGGAAGACCTTGAAGCGAACGGACTCCCAGAGTCTGCACTGAAACTCAAGGAAACGATGATCGCATGCGATGCATTCTTGATCTCGACACCGGAATACAACGGCTCGATCTCGGGAGCGCTTAAAAACGCGATCGACTGGGCTTCGCGACCCAACGGGGATGAACCCTCACTCGCATGCTTCAAAGGGAAAGTGTGTGGGTTGCTCGCGGCGTCTCCAGGTGGGCTGGGCGGATTGCGCGGCATGCGGCATGTTCGTCAAATTCTGACACAGCTCCACACACTCGTGATTCCGCTTGAGTTCGCGTTGGGATCGGCACACCAAGCGTTCGATGCTGACGGGGACCTCAAAGACGAGAAGTCTGCGGACATTGCATCGAGTGTCGGATTTGAGACCGTTCGGGTGTGTTCGAAGCTTAAATAATCTGTCCGTTGCACATGACGAGATCGACATGGGAGCCGCCGAACTCATAGCCGAGTTGGCGTTCGTCGGTGTGCCTGAGCATGATCAGGTCCGCTCGTTTGCCCGCTTGAAGCGTGCCCGAATCGGTGTACCCGAGCAGGTGCGCCGCGTTGATGGTGGATGCGGTGATGGCTTCAGCCGCGGTGATTCCAAGATTCCGGACCGCGAGGGCGATGCTCATTGGCATCGAGAGGCACGGTGCGGAACCGGGGTTGGCGTTGGTTGCGATGACCAGTGAGCCGTTGGCGTCGATGAATGATCGGCCATCAGCATAACGGCTATCCACATGGAATCCGGAGCAGGGGAGCATCACGCCCATGGTGTTCGATTGGGCGAGGTGCTTGAGTGATTCGGGTGTGGTGGCTTCGAGGTGATCGACACTCAACGCGCCGAGATTGACCGCTTCTTCGAGCATTCCCAGCGCGTTGAACTGGTCGGCGTGGATTCGGAGTGGATGACCGAGTTCTTTCGCGGCTTTGAACAAACGCACAGTCTCGTCCACACTCCACGCGCCTTCTTCGGTGTACGCGTCGATCGTGATTCCCGGGTAGCGTTCGTGGACGGCTGGGAGGGTTTCATTGATGGTTTGATCGACGAAGTTGGGGGTTTCAGGGGCCTTGGCGTGACCGATGCACGCGGTGGGGGAGACCCTGCCGGGCCATTGTTTGGAGGCGGCGGCGATCGCGTCGAGCATTTTGAGTTCGTCTGTGGTCGTGAGTCCGTACCCAGATTTGATCTCGCATGCGGTGGTGCCCTCTTTGAGCATCGCGTTGAGGCGGGTGAGCAGATCGTGGGTCAGTTCTTCGATGCTTGCGTTGCGGACTGCGCGTACGGTGGACATGATACCGCCGCCGGCTTTGAGGATTTCGAGGTAGGTTGCGCCGCGCTGTTTGCGTTCCCATTCATCAAGTCGGTCGCCAGCCCAGCATGCGTGGGTGTGCGCGTCGATGAATGCTGGCATGACGACCCGACCGCGAGCGTTGATGACTTTGGCATCTGGGGCGTCAATGCTGGATTTGCTGACCGCCGAGATGGTTCCATCCTGAATCAGGATAGTGCAATTTTGGATTGGAGCGAGGTTCGACATTGCTGAGCCACGCCGTGGGAGATCACCTTCGGCCATGGTCAGGATTCGGGCGTTGGTGATGAGGATCGGCTCAATCATGAAGAACGCTCCGAGAAGCCTTGCAAGAAAGTCAGGAACATCCGAGCGGCGAGTCGGGCGGTGCGGTTGCTTTGGTCGTGGGGGGGGGACAGTTCCATGATGTCAAAGCAGCGGACATCGGGGTTGGCTCCAGCGGAATGTACCCAGCGGGCGATGTCTGCTGGGGTTGCTCCAGCAGGGTTCATCGCGCTCACACCGGGTGCGTAGCTTGCATCGAAGACATCAAGGTCCAGTGACACGAATGTATCGACTTTGGGCCACGGATCGGATGGGAGGGTGGTGGTGTCGATCCGTCCGCCGTGTGCTTGGAACCATTCAACATGTTCGGCACTGTTGCTCATCGTGTCGAAGCCGTGGATGCGGAGTGCGTTGGCGGCTTTGGTTTCGATGAGTCTCCGGAAGGGCATTCCTGATCCGTCGGTTTCGCGGACATCAAGGTGGGGATCGAAGTAGACCCCGTTCATGGGACCGAACTTATTGGCAACAGCTCGGACGAAGGGGAAGGTCAAGTCGTGTCCGCCTCCGATGGCGATGGGGAAGAGATTCAGTTCCAGCAATGATTCGACCGCTTCGGTGATCCGGTCGTGCGTCGCGTGGAGATCACCTGGGATGACCTCGACATCTCCCGCATCGAAGATCGTCGGCCAGTTCCAGTCTGCGGGATTGGCAACGCCCATCGCCGCGAGTGATGCTCGGAACGCAGACGGACCATCTTTGGCGCCGGGACGACCGTTGTTGAGGGAGACTCCGGTGTCATCCGGGAGGCCGATGAGTGCGATCTGGCAGCCGTCGGGTTTGGACCTGATGCGTGAGGCGAACTTGGTCTCGGGGATGTCCGGATTCCAATGGATTGGGGTGAGGTGAGGGCGTGACATACCAGTAAGTGTATCGGTTGGTTGATAGACTGTGGCATGGGCCGAGTATTTCTGACAGCACATTGGCGGGACCTGATTATTGCGAGCTATGCAGTTGATCCGGCGAAACTGATGCCTCGGCTCCCGCCCGGGCTTGAACTGGACCTGTTTGAGGGGCAAGCGGTGTGCAGTCTCGTGGGGTTCCGGTTTGAAAGCACGCGAGTACTGGGGATGAGGTGGCCCGGATATGGGGATTTTCCGGAGATTAACCTTCGGTTTTATGTCCGTGAAGTGGAAGGGGATCGACGCGGGGTGGTCTTTGTTCGTGAACTCGTGAAACATCGGGTGGTCGCGGGGATCGCTCGGGGGATTTACAACGAGCCGTATGTTTGTGCGAGGATTGGGGATCGGGTAGAGGAGATCGATGCGATGCGCCGGGTTGAATACACCTTTCGGTATGGTGGCGGTGACGGGACGATGCGCGTCGAGGCGGACTCCATTCCAAGCATCCCAATCGAAGAATCCACCGAGCATTGGTTCAAGGAACACCAGTGGGGCTATGGAGTGACACGGCGCGGGCGATCGCTTCGCTACGAGGTCCAGCACCCGTACTGGGCGTGCTACCCAGTCCGCTCATCAGTCATCGATGTCGATTGGGGACGGATCTACGGCACAGAATGGGCATCGATGCAATACGCAACACCCCTGAGCGTGGTGCTCGCTGAAGGATCTGAGATTAAGGTCTTCGGGGCACAGTCGATCTAGCTTATTGCATTGGGATATCGACGCCTTGGTCTTTGCCGCATCGGATCGCTTCTTCGTATCCCGCGTCGGCATGGCGGAAGATGCCCATCATCGGGTCGTTCTTGAGGACGCGGGCGAGTCGGTCCGCGGCTTCGGGGGTGCCGTCGGCGACGATGACTTGACCGGCGTGCTGGGAGAATCCGATGCCGACCCCGCCGCCGTGGTGGAAGCTGACCCAGCTTGCTCCGGATGCGATGTTGGCGGCGAAGTTGAGGAGTGGCCAATCGGAGACGGCGTCGGTGCCGTCTTTCATGGATTCGGTTTCGCGGTTTGGGGATGCGACGGAGCCGCAGTCAAGGTGGTCGCGGCCGATGACGATCGGAGCGGAGACGGCTCCCGATTGGACCATGTTGTTGAACAGCAGTCCCGCTTTGTCACGCTCTCCGAGTCCGAACCAGCAGATTCGGCATGGGAGTCCTTGGAACGCGAATCTTGGTTCGCAGTTTGCGAAGTCTTGTTTGAGCAACGCTTCAGGATTCTTGTGGCAGCCGAGGATCCATTGGTGGAGTCGTTCGTTGTATCCGCCGTCTTCCTTTGGGAAGAGTTGGAGGATGGCGTAGTCTGTTTTGTAGATGTCGATCGGGTCGCCGGAGAGTGCACACCAGCGGAACGGTCCGCGTCCGAGACAGAACTGTGGACGGATGTATGCTGGAACAAATCCGGGGAATGCGAAGGCTTCTTTGAAACCTTGGTCGAACGCGCGTTGGCGGATGTTGTTGCCGTAGTCAAAGGTGATTGAGCCGAGTTTCTGCAGTGCGACCATCGCTTCGACATGGCGACGCATGGAGGCGAGCGCGAGCTTCTGATAGTCCGCGGCGTTTGCTTCGCGTGCTTCGATGGATTGCTCGTAGGTGTACTCGATCGGGCAGTATCCCTGCAAGGGATCGTGGGCGCTGGTTTGGTCGGTAAGAGTGTCGGGGATGATGTTGCGTTCGATCATGCGTTCGAGAAGTGTGATCGCATTGCCGGGCCAACCGACGGAGATTGCAGATTTTTGGGCTTTGAGTTCGACCGCTCGATCAATGGCGGCGTCGAGGTCTTCGACGAGTTCGTCGAGGTATGCGTCGTCGAGGCGGCGTTTGAGTCTTGATGGATCAACATCAGCGATGAGGCAGGTCCCGCCGTTGAGGGTGATGGAGAGGGGTTGGGCACCACCCATCCCGCCGCATCCACCGGTGACATTGAGGGTGCCTGCGAGGGTGCCTCCGAAGTTCATACGGGCGCATTCTGCGTAGGTTTCGAAGGTGCCTTGGAGGATGCCTTGGGTTCCGATGTAGATCCATGATCCCGCGGTCATCTGGCCGTACATCATGAGACCTTTGGAGGCGAGATCGTCGAAGTGTTCCTGCGTTGCCCAGTGTGGGACGAGGTTGGAGTTGGCGATCATCACGCGCGGGGCGTTCTCGTGGGTCTGGATGACACCGACGGGTTTGCCTGATTGGACGAGGAGTGTTTCGTCGGGTTTGAGTCTTTGGAGGGTTTCGATGATTGCGTCGTACGCTTCCCACGATCGGGCGGCTTGTCCGCGTCCGCCATAGACGATGAGGGACTCGGGATGCTCAGCGACTTCCGGATCGAGGTTGTTCATCAGCATCCGCATCGCGGCTTCGGTTTGCCATGTCGAGCAAGTGAGCTTCGAACCGCGCGGGGCGCGGATGGTTCGGTTTTGTGGTGCGGGGATCAGTGAAGATGCTTGGATCGTGCTCATGGTGGGTCTCGTCTTTGGTCTTCAATAGTAAGGATCAGAGCGTGAACTTGAACTGATCGGCGCGGATCAGGTGCTCGATCGCGGCGATGTCCGGTGCTGGGGAGCGGTCTTCGGTCAATGGTGGCGCCACGGTTCGGATGACTTCGATCGCTGATTCAACACGGTCGCCCGATCGATGTGGTCGATGGGCTTCGATTCCCTCGGCAGAACACAGCAGTTCCGCAGCGATCACTGATCGCGCGAGCTTGACCGCACGCGCGGCTTTGGCGGCGCTGCGTGGGCCGAAGGAGTTGTAATCCTCCATCCCGGCGCAGGTTGAGAGGTTGACCACGCTTGATGGGTTCGCCAATCCGACGAGTTCGTTGCAGACTGAGGCTGCGGCGTATTGGACGATCATGAATCCCGACATCACGCCCGGCTTGGGACTCATGAACGCTCGGAGGTTGGATTCAGGATCGAAGACGGACAGGATGTGGTACATCCGGCGTTCTGCGATTCCTGCGAGATGGGCGATCCCGATCGCGAGGGTGTCGAGTGGGATTGCGACGGGCATGCCGTGGAAGCAACCGGCGGAGACGATGTCGGGAACATCTGAATCTGTTTCGAATATCAGGGGATTGTCGGTGACCGCGCCGAGCTCGAAGTTGAGACTTGCTTGGCAGGACCTGAACGAGTCGAGCACTGAACCAAGCACCAACGGGGCGCAGCGGAACGAGTACGGGTCTTGGACTCGGGGATCGTTCTCGGCATGCGAGGTGACGATGGTGCTCCCTGCGAGCAATGCACGCATGGTGGACGCGACTTCCGCGGCACCGGGTTGGTTCCGAGCGACATAGACGCGCTGATCGAGGTATCCATGCGAAGCACGCGCGGCGTCGATGGACATCGCGTTGGCGATGAGCGCGGCGTCGACCAGTTGAACCAGGTCCTGCTCGATGAGCGCGAATCGGGCGGTCATGAGGTGGGTGCCGTTGATGAGGGCGAGGCCTTCTTTGGCTTGGAGCGTCAGTGGCTGGAGGTTTGCGAGGGCGAGTGCTTCGATTCCGGGTTTGATGGTGCCGTTGAGGATCGCGTGTCCCTCGCCGATCATCACTTCCGCGATGTGGGCGAGCGGGGCGAGGTCACCTGAGGCACCGACTGAACCGAGTTCTGGGACGACTGGTGTGATTCCTGCGTTGAGCATGGCGAGGATTTGGGTGACGACCTCGACGCGGACACCGGATCGGGCGCGCGAGAGGGAGCATGCGAGGACGAACATCATGCCTCGGACGACTTCTGATTCGAGCGGGTCCCCGATGCCTGCGGAATGGGATCGGATGAGGTTGCGTTGGAGATTTTCGAGATCGTTGTGTTCGATGCTTTTGTTGGCGAGTGATCCGAACCCGGTGTTGATGCCGTAGTGGGGAAGTCCGTCGTCGAGGACGGATTCGAGACCCGCTCGGCACTGGGCGATTTGGGACTGAGAAGCGTCGGAGAGTTGGACTTGGGCTCCGTTGCGGGCAACGGAAACGACCATCGCGGGGGTCAGGGTGAAGTCCGGGGTGATCGTGATCGTGTCCATGCTTGATTGTGGGCACCCAATGCGGGTTCGTCCAGTCTGGGACCTATATCATGGGATATGAACTTCCATTTACTCCCTGAACGATTCCAGACGGCCAATCGCGTGCTGATGATCCGACCGCTCTCGTTTGGGTATCACACGCAAGCGGCTCAAAGCAATGCATTTATGAACGAGCCGAGCGGGGATGAAGTGAAAGTGGCTCTTGATGCGCAAGCGGAGTTTGATGGGCTGGTCGATGCGCTTCGGGATGCCGGGGTTGAAGTGGTGGTCTATCAGGACGAGCGGGGGCTGCCTGACTGTGTGTTTCCGAACAACTGGATGAGCTGGCATTCCCCGGCGGAGGGTGGTTCGGTGGTCATCACCTACCCGATGTGCGATGAGCTGAGAAGGGCAGAGCGATCGGTGGAAGTGCTGGATGTGCTGTCTTCTGGAGTTGCTGAGGTCGGGCACCTGGATCTGAGCGGACTTGAAGATGATGGCGAAATCCTTGAGGGCACCGGATCGTTGGTTTTGGATCGGGTACAGGGGATCGCGTATGGGTGTGTGTCGCCTCGGACCACACAGGCGGCGGTGGAGGCGTGGTGTGATGAGACGGGTTATGACGCGGTCGTCTTCGAAGCATTGGATCGGAATGGCGATCAAATTTACCACACGAATGTCTTGATGAGTGTTGGGAGCCGAGTTTCGGTGGTCTGTACGGCTGCGATCGCTGATGACGAGGATCGGGAGCGGGTGCTTGCTGCTTTGCGGGGTGGGGGGCGACAGGTCATTGAGATCAGTTTGGATCAGATGGAGTCATTCTGTGGCAATATTCTCGAACTTGCGGATGCCGAGGGGGGAGCGGTCTTTGCGATGTCGTCGAGGGCTTACGACGCGTTTACGGTTGAACAGCAAGAGCGATTGAAGGCGCTTGGAACGATTGTCCATGCTCCGATTCCAACCATTGAGATTGTCGGGGGCGGGAGCGTCCGGTGCATGATTGCGGAGGTTGGGCGAATCTGAACTTACCTCGGCGGCGGTTTGAGGGTGTTTCGGGCCCGTTTCATGTTCAAGCTGCATCATTATGGGATCAGGTCGGTATTATCAATCCCCGCTGATGCTCTGTGCTTGGTGGGATTCCCTTATGGAAACGCTTCACAGACTCAGGAGGAAGCATGCGGACAGCATTACTTACCACAGGTGCCATTCTGGTGACATCGTCGATGGCGATCGCTCAGCAGGTTGAACCGATCGAATACACCCTCGACAACGGGATGCACTTCTTACTCATGCCTCGCGATGAGCAGCCCAACATCATCACGGCGGGCTGGATCAGCCCGGTCGGATCGGTCAATGAACGCCCCGGAATCACTGGCGTCTCCCACTTGCTCGAACACTTGCTATTCAAAGGGACCGATCACATCGGGACCTCCGATGCGGAAGCGGACCTCGATTTTCGGAACCAGTTGACCGAAATCCGTGAAGAGATGCGTGCATACACGCTCGATACGCAGTACAAGCGGTTCTACCGCGGCGAGATCGAGAACCCTTGGGATCCGGCAAACGACACGGACGAGCTCCGTGCGATGCGTGCCCAGATGACCGCGCTCCAAGACGAGCAAGGCAAGATCACGATCAAGAACGAGTTCGACAAGGTATACACCGGCAATGGTGGGTCTGGGATGAACGCGGGCACCTCGAACGACTTCACCATTTTCTACATCGATATCCCATCCAATAAGCTGGAACTCTGGTCGTGGATGGAATCGGACCGGTTGAACAACCCTTCGCTTCGTGAACTTGATGCGGAGCGGTTTGTGGTGATTGAAGAACGCCGTCAACGGCTCGAAGCAACCGCGACGGGCATGCTTGACGAACAGTTTGACTCGATGTTCTGGGTCGCATCGCCATACAACTTTCCGGTCATCGGCTGGATGAGTGACCTGATGGGGTACACGGAAGCCGAAATCCGTGAGTACTTCGAGACCTACTACCAACCAGCAAACCTCACCGGCGTTATCGTTGGTGACTTTGAAGTGGATGAAGCGAAACAACTGATCGATTCGTACTTCGGTCGTCTGGAGAACAAGCGTGCCGGACCATCGCCATTGGTGACCCACTCGGTTCCGCTGCTTGGTGAACTCCGGTTCACTGGAGAATGCGACTGTCAGGATCAGGTTGAGGTCCGTTACCGCTCGGTGCCCTTCGGGCATCCCGACGAGGCGACTCTTGATGTGATCTCCGACCTGCTTAACGGTCGAACCGGTCGTTTGTACAAGACGATCGTCGAGGACAAGGAAATCGCGGCATCCGCCCGTGCTGGACATCAGGCGCAGCACTATGCGGGTTCATTCTCGTTCACAGCGACCCCGAAGGGTGACGCGACGCTCG
Source organism: uncultured Phycisphaerales bacterium (assembly GCA_963976955.1). Taxonomy (GTDB): domain Bacteria; phylum Planctomycetota; class Phycisphaerae; order Phycisphaerales; family UBA1924; genus UBA1924. Next base: position 1,368,847 of record CAXBMD010000001.1, read on the forward strand.
AAGAACTCGAACTCGCGTGGCTCGAGCAGATCGATCTGCTCAAGACCGAGTTGGTTTCTGAGCGTGAGCTTCAGAAGATCAAGAACCAAGCCGCGGCGGATACTTTCCGTGGACTTGAGGACAACTCATCGTTGTTCTTCCAACTCGCGATCACGCAAGCGTACGGCAGCTATGAGTACCTCAATGAAATGCCTCGCGCGATCCAAGCGGTGACGGCTGAAGATATTCAGCGCGTTGCCAAGAAGTACTTCAGCAACAGTGCTCGCGCGGTGTCGATGTACACGCGCAAGGACAACGGCGAGGTCAAGCTGATTACGCTTGATGATGTCAAGGCCTCTCTTCCTGAAGAAATGGTCGGGATGGTCATGCCTCAGATCGAATCGGAGCTTGCTGCTATGTCGGCGTTGAATGCTGACCAGCTTCGCGAGGGGATTGAGGAGATTGAGTCTCAGAAAGAGATGATCCCGCCTCAGATGAAGAAGTTGATGGATTACTTGCAGCAAGAACTCCGTATCCGTTTGGAAGCTCTCGAGAGCGATGGGGCTGATGCCTCGGAAGGTGGTGACGAATGAATCGCGTACTGACAACAACCCTTATCGCGGCGGCAGTCTCCGCATCGTCGATCAGCTTTGCATCGGATATTCCTTCGCATCCATCGGATATCCAGTTCCAGGAGTTGGAGTTCACCCCGCCGGTTGCTTCTGATTATCGTCATGAGCTTTCCAACGGCGTGCCAGTGTTTATTGCTGAGTCCCACGAGTTCCCACTGGTGACCATCCGGTTCAGTTTCCGTGGCGGTGAGTACATGGTTCCCGCTGACAAGGCAGGGCTTGCAGGTCTGACCGGCGCGATGATGCGTTCGGGCGGTATTGCTTCGATGGGGCCGGACAAGCTTGATGAGGAGTTTGATTTCCTCGCGGCTGATGTCTCGGCGAGTATCGGTGACACCACCGCTGGCGCATCGATCAACTGTCTTAAGAGCACGCTTGATGACGGGTTCGACCTGTTCTTGGAGATGCTGCAAAGCCCTCGTTTTGATGCCAAACGCTTCGAGATCCGTCGTGACCAGATTCTTGAGTCGTTTGAATCACGCAACGATGCGGGTGTCCAGATCGCGATCCGCGAGCTTGGGTACCTGATGTGGGGCGATGAGCATTTCGAAGGTCGCCAGGCGACACGCCAGTCCATCGAATCGATCACGATCGAGGATATGAAGGCGTTGCATGCAAAGATCTTCCATCCCGGGAACCTGATGATCGCGGTCACGGGCGATGTTGATCCGGACAAAATTCTGTCGTTCCTTGAAACCAAGCTCAGCGATTGGTCTATCGGCGAAGTTTCACCTGAGATTCCACAGCCCAACCAGAGCTATGAGCCGGGTGTGTACTACTACGAGAAGGATCAGCCTCAGGTGCAGGTATTGATTGCGAATCGTGGCATCGAGCGGGACAACCCGGACGCGATTGATGTGGAAGTGATGAACCAGATTCTTGGTGGATCTGGATTTACGAGCCGTATTACCAATACCGTTCGTACACAGGAAGGGCTCGCGTACACCGCGGGTTCCGTGTTCTCGAACCGTGTTGAATACCCCGGCATGTTTATGTCGTACTTCTTCACCAAAACACCGACGACCGCGCTGGCGACCCGTTTGGTGTTCGGAGAGATCGACAAGATTCAGACCGAAGAAGCGACCACCGAAGAGATCGAGATCATCCAGAACTCGCTCATCGAGACCTTCCCACGCAACTTTGAATCCAAGAGTGCGATGATGGGGCTGTTCATGAACGACGAGCGGACCGGTCGTCCAGCGGATTACTGGCAGACCTACCGCGACAAGGTCCGTTCAGTCTCGGCATCGGATGTTCAGGAAGCGGCCCTTGAGTACCTCAACCCTGAGCAAGCGGTCATCATGGTCGTTGGACCGGTTGAAGAGATCAAAGCTGGGAATGCGGGATCTGAAGCTGATCAGAACCGCGTCTCAACAATGGCGGAGTTCTTTGAGGGGCGATCGACGATTCTCCCTCAGCGTGATCCGGAAACTCTGAAACCGGTGAAGTCTAAGTAAAAAACTGAACCATTCGTGATACACATCTGGTATATTCAAGGCCCACCCATTTCTTTGGGTGGGCCTTTCTTGTTTCAATAGCCCCCAGAACCACCACGACGAGGAGATGAGTGTGAAAACAAAGATGAAAGCAATGTGTTTGCTTGCCGGTATGGCGAGCGGGTTTGCGGGAGCTTCGGAGATTGGGACGCATCCGGGGTTGATCCAGTATCCATCGCTTTCTCCGGATGGGAAGACGGTTGTGTTCTCCGCGGCAGGCGATCTCTGGGCGATCAACAGTGGTGGCGGGGTGGCAACGCGATTGACGGCCCATCCCGCGATTGAGGGGCGTGCGAAGTTTGATGCGGATGGTTCTCGTCTCGCGTTTGAATCCAACCGTGGTGGGGCGGACAACATTTATCTGGCACAGGTTTCAGGCAACGGGAACTCGATGAGTTTGTCGAACATTGATCGGGTGACGACTTCGGATCGAGCACAATGGCTCGGCGGATTCAGTGCCGATGGTCAGTCGGTGATGTTCTCGGCGTATCTCTATCCGGAAATCTATCGCCAACCCAAGATGTATTCCGCGCCGATCGATGGTGGTGCGGTCACAGAGTTGACCAGCGCGTTTGGGCGGGCGCCGACACTGAGCAACGCGGATGATTCAATCTACTTCATCCGTGGGTATTACTATCCGCACCGAGTGGCGTATCGAGGGTCTGGCAACTTGGATATCTGGAAGCTTTCATCGAGCGACGGTGAGTTCACACAGATGACGGGGTTCGATGGCAACGACATGGATCCGTGTCCGCTCCCCGATGGTTCGATGCTGTACATCTCATCCAAGGATGGGCAGTACAATTTGTACCGGATGAATGCGAACAAGAGCGATGAGAAGGGGAGGAACTCAGGGAAGCAACTGACTTCCTTTGCGCCGACTGGGCAAGAGCAGACGATCATGGGTGGCGTGCGAGACTTGACGGTCTCTCAGGATGGTTCACTCGCGGCTTTTGTCGTCGTCAACACGCTCTATACCTTGGATCTGAATGATCGAAATGCGCAACCTGTCGCTGTGGATTTCACGATGGGGACGGATACGGATCGGGATTCGTTGAAGGGGATGGATGTCGCTCGCAAGGTTTCTGAGAGTGTGATGCATCCGTCTGGGAAAGCGATCGCCGTTGTTGCTCGCAATGAACTGTTTGTTCGTTCGACCGAGGAGGAGTACCCGAGCCGACGGATTACGGATACGCCTGTTCGTGAACGGGATATCGCGTGGTCTCCCGATGGGGAGGTCCTGTACTTCACTGCGGACGATGATGAATCGATGGGGTCGATCTATACGGCTCGGGTCTCGCTGAGCAGCGAGGATTTGAAGCCGGAGGAGGTTGAAGAACCTGAGAAGGTAGACGAAGAGAATGCTGAGGACGAAACCGCAGCGGAGTCTGATGTGAGCGATGAAGATTCGGGCGATTCAGAAGCGAAGGACTCCGAGGGCTCAGATGAAGAAGATGGTGATGATGAAGCGGAACCGGAGAAAGAGGCCATTGATCACGCGGCTCGCTGGGCTGGTGCGCTCCGGTTTGAGATCACGCCTGTTGTTGCTGGAGAACCGCTCGCGTATCGGCCAACTCCATCTCCGGATGGAAAGAAGTTGATGTACCTGCGTGATCGCGGGGATGTGGTGATCATGGATATTGAGAGCGGGACGACTCGTGTGATCCTTGAATCATGGTCTGGTCCTGAGGTGTTGTGGGCCTCGGATTCTGTGCATGTGGTGTATTCGGATAGCGATCTGAACTTCAACGCGGACATTTATCTGCTTGATACCCGGGTTGGTGAAGATGGCTCGACGAGCAAGCCAATCAATCTCACGCGTCACCCGGACTTGGATCATTCGCCCCAGCTTTCTGCGGATGGGAAGGTTCTGACATTCTTATCTGATCGCGGCGGGAACAACTGGGAATGGGATGTCTATGCGATCAATCTGGATCGCAGTCTCGATGGGATGCGGAAGTATGAGCTTGATGCCTACTACAAGGGGGCGGTCAAAGCGGTGAAGAAGCTTGAGCCGTTGGATGTGAATGATCCGGTTGAGATCGAGCCGTTCGAGTTTGACACGAGCGACGCATACATGCGCGTTCGTCGGCTGACTTCAACACCTGAATCCGAGAATAATCTTGCGATGTCCCCGGCGGGCGACCGGATCGCGTTCAGTGCCGATGGTGCGTTTGTGTCGGTGGATCAATATGGTAAAGAACGGAAGACTATTCAATCGGGCTCTGTTTCAGATGCTCGCGTTTCGATCGATGGAAAGACCGTCTCGTTCATCAATGGCGGGGTTGCCAAGAGTGCGGGGATGACTGGTGGAGATGTGACGACCTATGACATCGACGGCAGCATCCAAGTGGACACGATGGCGGAACTCGCTCAGAAGTTTGAGGAGACCGCTTCTGCATTCGGGATGTCGTTCTATCACCCGACGCTCAAGGGCCTCGACTGGGATGGCATCACGGAACAGTACCGGACACTGGCGATGCAGACGCGTACGAACGAAGCGTTCCAGCGTGTGATGGCGCTGATGTTTGGAGAGGTGAATGGTTCGCATACCGGTATCTGGGGCGGGGATGGCTTCAGTGCACCATCACCGGCAAATGGTTACCTCGGGATCGATACGACCCCCGTATCCAACGGGTACCGGGTTGATCGTGTGTACACGCAAGGCAGCGTTGATCGAATGAACGATGGGATCCAAGTTGGTGATGTGATTGTTGCGATCGGAGAGAAACGGCTGGATGATCCATCGCGTAATGATCTCCATGCTTCGATGGCTGGGATGAGCAATGTGGAAGTGCTTGTTGAGTACCTCTCTTCGGATGCGGAGACCGGCGAAACTGTGACCAAGTATGGCATGGTGACTCCACAGAGCTATGGGAGCAACTCGGTTGTGCGGTACTCGCAAGAAGTAATTGACCGGCAGACCGAGGTGGACGAGCTGTCCGAGGGAAAGCTTGGGTACCTGCATATCCGTTCGATGGGTGAAGCTTCTGTGCGTGACTTTGAGCGTGATCTCTTTGCGGCTGCTGAGGGCAAGGACGGACTCATCATTGATGTCCGTGACAATGGTGGGGGATGGACGACCGACATCCTCCTCGCATCGCTCACGGCTCCAACCCACGCGTACACCATCCCGCGCGGTGCGAATCCTGATGATGTGCGGCCGGATTCCTATCCTCGTGATCGCCGATTGATTTACCCGTATTCGCGTCCGATTGTCGTGCTGATTAACGAGAACTCATTCTCGAACGCGGAGATCTTCGCCCACTCGATCCGGACCGCAAAGCGTGGTCGGCTCATTGGCACAACGACCTTCGGCGGTGTGATTTCGACGGGATCATTCTCATTGATCGATGGCACTACCGTCCGGCGTCCGTTCCGTGGCTGGTACCTTCCCGACGGGACCGACATGGATAACAACGGGGCTGAGCCCGATGTCGTTGTCAAGCAGACACCGACCGATGAGGCTGCTGGGGAAGACCCACAGCTTGAAGCAGCGGTGAAGGATTTACTCAAGACGATCAAGTAATCATCAACTCGACGCACTCCATGTAAAAGCCCCGCGATGTATATCGCGGGGCTTTGCATTGTCTTCGATGAACGCTTTACTTGTCGGCTTCTTCGAGTCCGACCTTGGTGCGGACTGGAGGATTCGGACGCTTGGGTGGGTGGTAGCCGTTGGTCTTGATCTCGTTGAGGAGATACTCGACACCGGCGTCCAACTGCGGATCGGAGCCATCGACCATCTTGGATGGATCGGCGATGACTTCGATGTCCGGATCAACGCCGTGGCCTTCGATGCCCCAGGTGCCGTCGAGTTCGTAGAACCCGAAGTTCGGGACGGTCGTGGAACCGCCGTCGATCAGCGGTGGGACTCCGGAGATTCCGACCAAACCACCCCAGGTCCGGGTCCCGATGAGGGCTCCGAGTTTGTGGTGCTTGAAGAGCCATGGGAACATGTCACCGCCGGAGCCGGCGTTGCCGTTGATTAGCATCGCCTTGGGTCCCTGGTGCGAATCGTACGGCCATGGCCAGTCCTTGCCGTCCCTGCGGTACCAGTAGTTGGTGCGTGGACGGTTGAGGAGTTCGATGAAGCGGTTGGGGATTTGCCCGCCGCCGTTCCAGCGTTCGTCGATCATGAGGGCTTCTTTGCCTGCTTGGCCGTAGAACTGGCGGAACAACTCGTTCTGGCCTTGCACGCCGGTGTTGGGAACATAGATGTACCCAATCTTGCCGTCCGAAGCTTTCTCAACATACAAACGGTTCTGCTCGATCCAGTTCCGGTAGCGGAGGTTCATTTCCGATCCCATAGGTTCGACCGTTACGGTGCGTTCGTTGAGTACTTCTTCGTCTTCATCGTTGGTGTCCGCTGAAACAAGGGTGAGGTTGGTTTCCTCACCGGCCATGCCGATAAACGCGGCCCACGGATCGATCTTGGTGTTGACCGCGAGACCGTTGACATGGGTGATGATGTCTCCTTCGCTGACATCAAGTCCATACGCATTGAGTGGGTTGCGAGCGTCTGAATCCCATGCGGCACCTTCGTAGATGGTGTCGATCCGGAATCCGGTGTACTCGGTGCCTTCGATGGTTTCGGTCGCGACCGAGAAATCGACGCCGAGCATGCCGACATTGGTGTAGGGTTGGCTTTCGAGGTCGCCACCGCCGTAGTAGGAGTGGCCGACATTGAGTTCGCCAATCAGTTCACCGATGATGTAGCTGACATCTTCGCGTGATACGGCGTCTTCGACCATTGGGAGGTAGTGCGCGAGGACCGCGTCCCAGTCGACGCCGTGCATGTTCTCGACATAGAAGAAGTCGCGTTGACGGCGCCACGCATCGGTGACGAGTTCTCGCCATTCTTCCTTGAGATCAACCGTTTTCATGAGTTTCGCGTCGATGCCGCTGATGGATTGACCAGCGGATGCATCCGCAAACCCAAAGCCCATCGGTGTTGCGGCGATGATCTTCTTGCCATCAGCGGAGATGGAGAATCCCATGCAGACGGGGAGGACCGTCTTCTCCGATGGTTCATCTGCGGTGATGTCATAGAGCTTGAGTGAGGGAGCATCGCCTGAGACCCTGAGGTACATCAGATTGCCCTTGTCATTCGATGCAAGGTTCCCAAAGTTGCCGGCTGGGACATCGAGTTCAAATCCTCGGCGTTCGAAGTCTTCGAAATCGATCTCGACGACTTCTGCGGCTTCGGTGTCTGATTGGCCGTGCTCTTTGATTTCTTCTTCGGTGATTTCAGAAGAAACACGCTCGGCTGACCACTTGGCAGAGAACCCCATTGCTGGGATTTCGAGTGTGCCGGTCATGGTGTCGCCATCCAACTGGCCTTTCTGGATCATCTTCAGGCCACTCTCTTCAGACTCGGAGTAGAACTCCATGGTCTCTTCGTCGAACTTGACGACATCGCCGAGATCGTCGGTTTCACCCATCGACTCGGATTGCCCCATGATATTGCCATCGTCGTCGATGATGAAGAGCAGTTTGAAAGTCACTTCGTCCATCGGCGCACCGAGTGCCGCCATGCCTTTGACGCTGCCTTCCCACTTGCCCCACAATGGATGCTCGGTGTTGTAGCCTTCCAGGTATGCCGGGGTTTCGCTGTCGGAATCCTTAACTTCATCGGCTTTGTCCCCGTCCTGATCTTCGGCATCAGTTCCCTCTGCTTCATCTTCGGTGTCTTTCTCGTCCACCCAGGTTTCTTCATCGGATTTGAGGAGGTGCTTGTTCTCAATCTCGTCGTTCAGAGGGACTGCGATGATCCGCCCTGTTTCTGCGTAGATGAAGGTCGAGCCAACATCCTCGTATTGCGGGGAAGAGAAGTTTCGATTCGAGGTGTAATAGAGGTAGTCGCCCTTCGATGAAAAACAAGGGTTTCCGTCGGCAAAAAACCCAGTGGTTACCTGTTGCTTCTCACCAGTCTCGGTGTTGTAAATCCAGATGGCGGCCAATGGGGAATCGTCGGAACTGCGATCAAACGCGATCCATTTCGAGTCGTTGGACCATGAGACATTGGCTTGGTTTGCCCAAGGATCTTTGTCGACCTCGGTGACATCGCCGCTCTCGACATCGATGAGTTTCATCGCGCCTGCTTTGTCCATAACGAGCAGTGATTTGGAATCTGGTGCCCAGCTTGAGTTCATCCAGAAGGTCTGGTTGCCTTTGGTCAGCTGTCGGGTTTCGCCTTTGCCATCGGATTGTGTGATGTAGACTTCATATTCCCCGCCTTGATCGGAGAAGTACGAGATCCATCGCCCGTCGGGGCTCCATTCAGGACTGCGGTCCGATGCGCCGGATGTGTTGGTGATCTGGCGGACAGGTCCATTCTTCTCCGGGACCGTAAAGATGTCCCCCCGTGCTTCGACCACGGCACGCTTGCCGGTCGAAGAAATACCACCGCTTCCCATGTTTTCGAACGCATTGACACGCTTTGGACGGAGCGTTTCACGCGAACCGGGGACTTCGATTTCAATCGCTTGCGATTTATTGTTCCGGAGATCGAGGAGTTGTATCTTGGAACCGAGCTGGAAGACGATCTCGCCTTTGCCTGTAGAGCCGGGGCCCATGGAAGCGAACTTCACATCGTTGTCTTTGAAGTGGGTGACCTGCTCGTTTGTGTTCTTCTTGGTGTCGTAGCTCCAGACATTGAGTCGGGATTCATCGCCTTGATCGGAGATGTAGTAGACCTTGTCGCCGTTCCACATCGGGGTGGTGTCGGTGCCTTCCCAGTCGGTGATTTTCTTTGATTCGTTTGTTTTGAGATTGAAAATCCAGATGTCGGTTGCGAGACCGCCGCGATATCGTTTCCATGTGCGGAAGTCGCGTGAATCGGTGGTGTACGCGAGCCATTCGCCTGAATCGCTGATCGCGCCTACAGCACCGTATGGGATTGGGAGTTTGGCAGGAATTCCTCCTTGGGGGCTGACCGTGAAGAGATTCTGCTGCGCCGGATTCCCGGCCATTGCATTGTAAGAGAAGAGCAAATCCCCGGTATTGGTCCAGTCGGTCAGACGCTCATTCCCCGGGTGGTGTGTGACGCGGTAGGGGACTCCTCCGGTAATTGGAGCGGTGTAGAGATCGCGGTCACCCTCGTAGTTCCCGATAAACGCGACTGCTGTTCCGTCTGCGTTGAACTTCGGGAAGGTCTCTTGGCCGGGAGGGCTTGCGAGTGGACGGGCGGCACCGCCTTTTTTATCAACGATCCAAAGGTCGTTTGCATAGACAAAGACCACCTCGGTCTTGGAAACATCGGGGAATCGGAACATCCCTGAGTTCGGTGTGTTGTCTTGAGCAAATGATCCTGCCGTGATCATCAACGGCAGCCCACTCGCCAACGCGAGTAAAGAGGTATTTTTCATGGTGCCCCATCTTGGTTGAAGGAATGAGTTTCGAGACGACATGCCTCTGGTATGAGTTGTATGGATTTTTCATCCAAAGGTTTCAAAGGATAAGCTCAAAAACCGACATTTCGAGCGTTGAACAGATGGCCGGCTTGACTTTGTGATTTGATTCGCAATACTACTGATCCTGATTGCGGGGTAGAGCAGTCTGGTAGCTCGTCGGGCTCATAACCCGGAGGTCGTTGGTTCAAATCCAGCCCCCGCTATTACTTAAGTAGTTGCACACGCAACCAACCCACGGTTCACGATGAACACCGCCGAGAGACTCGGGGGTGTTTTTCTTTGTTCTTCGTGTTTCTGCGAGGATTTGGGTAGGGGTGCGAATGGCTGAGTGTCTCTGATATCACGCCGCTCATAACCGAGTATCTCTCAGATTGGAGTTCACACGCTGAAACACGCTGAAACAGGCTGAATGTCTCTGTTCTCGCTGAGAGACTCGCGCCCGGGTTATGAGGGGGTTGTGAGCACTATGGGGACACCTAGGAGATCTATCGGCGGCAAAATGTACCACTGGCGACTGAGGTTATGGCGAGAATGGTGGAGTTTTGACCAATAGATTTGCCCGCGGATCATACCTCATTTGGTGATATGATTTGCATTTGGACAGAGGCTTAGATTCACTGTAGGAACTCTTTCTGCCTTCGTGCTACTTTCATTGCTGCACGCCCACAAAGGCTCATCCTATGGATGATGCACTTGCACAACCTAGAAATGCTGATGGCAACAATTGTACGCTCTGACGTCTATTGTAGGGAGGGTTAGCGATTTGTGATCAGATATTCATAATGCTAAAATATTTACTTGAGGTTTCCGTTACATTTAATTCCATGGATTGTTAGTGGAAGTACTATGAAAGAGCAGATTCTGCAAGCGCCTATTCCCAGTCTTTCAGCCTAAAGCCAAGACTACTCGCATTCTCAGCCACAGCTCTTCGAGTATTCTCGGGTGCCTCCTCCGGAAACCGTGCATCAATCTCGAGCGTCACCCGCACATCCGCCGTTGGATCCGAGGTAAGGATCGCGATAATTTCGTCGGCGATGGTGTTGAGCTTCGACTTGGCGAGAGCGGCGTCGACATCGACCGCACCGCGGAACGAGGTCACGCCCTGCTCGGTAGATCCTGTTGCTGGTGATTGGCCCGGTTGGGTTGCAGTCCCTGGCCCCACAACCTCTGGCGCATTGGATATGGTCTCTGAAGGTGATCCGGTTTGGGTACTCGGTGCCGTGGAGTCTAAACCCGTTGTAGCAGCTTCTTTCGCGGCTAGCTTCGCAGCATAAGCGGCAGCGACCGATGGCTCTATCAGGATCAAGCTTTCGTCGATCGACACCTCGCCAGAACCAAGCTGAAAACCCTCATACTTGTCGCCATCGATGCCGTACGTCGTGCCAAAGAAATCGGCAGAGGACGCGCCCGCTCGGATCGCCTGCTTCAGCACATCATGCGAGCGCAGCCTGGGCAGATACAAATACTTCTGCGAGTCGTCCCAGAAGGTCTTGGCGGTGACCGCAGGGCGATCCCCCTTCCAGTAGTACGACTTCAGTTGTGCCCGCAGATGGATCGGAGCCCATGTGCCAATGACAAGTTCATTCTCGTCGCAGATCCGCTCGATCTCGGGCCCGACTGCGCTGCCGCTTGTGTTCAACGGGAATGCTTCGACATTAGGAGTTGACGCAGCAGGGTCGTCCTGAGACGGACAGAGCAACCAGCGGAAGCATTCGCGGACGATGCGGGGCAGGTGATCCTCGACCGCCTTCGCTTCCTTCTCGGCCTGCCTCTTCTGGGCGAGGTCAATGTTCAGCCGTCCGTCCGTTACATCATCGACGATGCTGCGCCACGCGAGGGCGATGCGGGTTGAGTCGCGGAGACGGCCGAGCGTGTTCTGGTCCGCGGCGACAAAGAGCAGCCGATTCGAACGGTGCCGAGGTTGGCTACCGTGGTTCCGTACGTATTCCAGAACCGCCCTATCCGCCTGTCGTGGATCGTCCTTCAGGTAGGCCTGCTCGGGGTGCAGCACGACAAGCCTGAGCGAGGAGTCGTCGGGCGTATCGCCATGTGGGACGAACACATGAACGCCGTCCACCATGTTTACGGTATTGAACAGTCGCTTGGTGACCTCTTCGATGCGCTTATAGACATCGGTCTTGTCGTCGAAGCGGCGTTTCCGGTCCTCCATCTCGCGGCGGAGGTTCGCCCGAGTGTCGAACCAAAACGTGGTCGAGTCGCTCGTCTTCTCGCCCGAGCTGTTGAGGTAGTGCAGTCGGTCCAGGAGGCGGTTAAGCGCGTCGGAGTAGACCGCGCTCGCTTGGCCGGGCTGTAGGCAACCGAGGAGCACACGATCCCTTGCAACCCCGCGGGTGCCTTGCTTGTTCTTCGGATCGGCCGGCGGCGCGGTGCCAAGGAATAAAGTCCGTGTGACGCGCCGTGCTGCGTTAACTTGGCCAAATCTTGGCTCACGATCTTCAAGTCCTACAGCCTCAGATCGTGTCCCATCGATATCCCGTTCGATGACCGCGTCCCAGCCCGGCGACAGCAGGTAAGTCATCTCGTTGCGCACTTCGCCGTGTGAGAGCGGCAGGCTGCCGGGCATGATCAACAAGTCCTGGTTGTTGTCTTGCCAGAGCTTGCTGATCACCTTGGCCATCAGTTTCAGCACGCCGCGGGTACGCTGGAAGCCATCGATGGTGGACCAGTCTTCGTACAGCCGATCGAACACTTCCGGGTGAATGGGGTACGCCTGGCATAGGCGGTCGAAGTACCGACCCTCCTGCGTTTCGCTGGGCAGCTTCGCCCCCTCGGCGACGTAAGCGTCCGCGAATGCCCGACAAACGGCATCGCGGGACTGACCGTCGTCGATCTGTTCAAACAAACGGCGACGGACAATCTCGAATGCTTCCTCTGTCGCGACTGGTTTCCAGAGAGCCTGTACTCGTCCGAATGTCTTCTCTACGGCTTTGAGTGCTGCTTCGCCGCGGTCGCCGCCAGCTTCAGTTTCAGATTCAGGCAAGCTCGCGAGCATCACTGCTGTCGGAACTTGCTTGACTGCTTCTGTAAGTGACTGCAGGAAGCTGACGTTGCTCCCGTAGGTGCCGCCCGTCAGCGTCTGGTCTTCCTTGAACTGCCGGATGTAGGCCACCAGCTCATCCATCAGGATGACGCACGGGGCGTACGCCTCAAGCAGGTCGCGCAACACCTGCTTGCCCGGAGAGGTGCCGTTCGCATCGGCCTCTTTCACCATGGCCAATCCCTCGGAGCCGCCGAGCTGCCAGGCAAGTTCACCCCAGAGGGTATTGATGGTTGTCTTGTCATGCTTCCACGGCTGGCCCGGAGAGACCGCGGTGCCGTCGATGACGGCGACATTGGCCTTGGGTACATCCATCAGTCCGGCTTGCTCGACTAATGTCGGGATTCCAGGCAGATCGTCGAGTGAGCACTCGCGTTGGGCGAGGTGTAGGACCGCAAGCATGGTGTGCGTTTTGCCGCCGCCGAAGGCGGTTTGGAGTTGGATGACTGGCTCGCCGCCCTTGCCGCTCAGGCGCTGTATCACTTGCGTGAGCAAGAGACGCATACCTTCGGTGATGTAGGTCCGCTCGAAAAACGCGACGGCATCCTGATACTCCTTCGAGGCCTTGCCCGAGTGCACCGCGGTGATGTCCGCCGCAAACTCGGCCTGCTGGAAGTTGCTCTCTCGCACATCCTTGTGGGGGATGGCGATCTCTCTCCATGGCTTCATGATGAGGCCTCCTCAAAATCAAACAGCGACTTCTCTTCTGGCTTGGCGACCTTTGCTGCATTTTGCTCAATTGCACTCCAGCCCGTGACGACTCCGTTATAAGCTCTTGCGTCCTCAGCCCAGCCCTTGCGCTCGCAGAGTGTATAGAGCCGATACGCAAGCTGACGGCACGCTTCGGCTTTGCTTGCAACCGCAGCGAGAACATGCGCAGCACCGCTGTCGCCCTCTGATTGGTACACGCGGATCATGTGGTGCAGCGCTTCCCAGACGGGCAGACGGTTGTCGCTTCGTGGGTCCCAGACAGTGGGGTATTCCTTCCAGCGGAACAGGCGGACATTTCCATGCCCAGATTCGATGACTCCGGCAGCCCGAACGCCGTCCACGCTCGTGCCCTTGGCGCGGGCGAGGGTGTCGGCCTCGCCGAACTTGCCCGCCTCCCAGCTGTGCTGCTCGAACCAGTGCAGGCAGAACTGCGTGTCGGCGTCGAAGTCGTCCTCGGCGAGGAAGCGGTTGATGAGCTGCAGGGCGGTCTTCACGCTCATGGGCGTGCCGTCGGCCTCGAGCACGGCCTCGTACCGGCTGAAGATCGCCATGCCCGGGCCGATGATCGCCTGAGAGAGGTCCACCGGCGCGACCGGCGAATGTAAGCCTTCGCTTTCTCTGGTCATCGCGTCAAGAGCGAGCGGAAGCGTTTCGTTCAGCATGCGGACGAACTGACGACGGGAGATTGAACCAGCTGCCGCATCGCGTGGTCTACACACTAGCACCACTGAAGAAGCTAGTGCATTTGTACCTTGACCAATCATCCGCGACGAATTTTCGGTCCTCAGCGGCCATGTCCCAACGACCGACAAACCCGCGTCCATGACCGCTGCGAGGAAAGTCTCCCAGCCAGCACTATCAGTCAGATTATTCTTTGTCTCAGATTGCTTAAATGCGTAGTAGATAGTAATCGGTGCAGAGGGATGTGCTTGAGTGGCAAGCCTGCGCATCGCAAGCGTCATACCAGCAAGGAAGAAAGCTTCGGCATTTTCTTTGCCCCCATGCCGACCCGGCGTCGCCACCAGTTCTTCAGCCTTGGGCACTGCAATCGTCGCGAGAAGAGAAGGATGCGTATGCCTGAGCGAACGACGAACCCAGACGTAGAAAAAATCCGACAAGTCTGCGTAGCCAATGTTGTCATAATATGGAGGATCGGTCGAAACAAAGCGCCCTTGGGAGTACGCCTGCGACTGAGCATCGCCTTGAGTCGCATGCCCGACTGCACGCGGCGCCACATACTGGAATGACTTCGAAAACGCCTTGTAAAAACCCTCGACGAATACCACCCACGAGCCAGATGACTTAGCGAATACATTTGCTTCGGCAAAGTCCCAAACCATCGGTATCGCCTGACGCCCGAATAGCTGCCGGGGACATTGAGCAATCGGCTCCCAGCGGCAGAGCGTGTTGCCAAGGTCGGCCATCTTGTCCAAACAGAAGGACAGAAGGACACCTACTGCCTCCCCATATGCCCGCGCGCCATTCCCGCCGCTGTCCAGCGTCGTTTCATCGTCTGGTACCCCAGCAGCGGCTGCGTCGCGGCAGATGCGTTCCCGTACCTCGCCAATCAGATCGCTGAAGATCGTCAACGCGACGAGCTGGCGGTCGGTGAAGATGTCTCCGAGATTGTCCATGCCGTACACCGGTGGCTGGAAATTTCGGTGTTTTTTGGGCATTTCGCAGTCTGGGCGCCATGTTGGCTCTGCCGAGAGGGCAATCTGTTCGTGCTGCGTCGTGGGCGGGAGATAGACGCGTCCACGCTTACCTTCGGCGACAATGGCCATCAGCCGCTGCCCCATACGACCAGCTTTGCCTTCCGTGCGGAGGTAGTCGTATGCCATCGGTGCATCGGTCATCAGGCAGCGGAAGCCCTTGCGCTTACCCGCGGAGGTGCCGAGCTTCGCTTCTTCCGGCGGCCTTCCAACCTCCACAGTGAACTCGTAACCGTCTTTGCTGATCACCGGATGGACATACGCCTCCTTGCCCTTCTTGCTCGACAAGATGAAGGTACTCGCCAGCGGCACATCGACATGGTTGAATGCTGGGCTCGGGCTCTTGACCGTTCTCGTCCACAGCCATGCAATGACAGTCAGTTCCTGCCCGACATAATCTTTCAGGTCCGTGCGGTCCTTCGCCATCTCCGCAGTCACCTTCACCTTGGGGTAGAGGTGCCCGATGCGTTTCTCGGCTTCGTCGCGCATCCACTGGCCGTAGCGGCGGACATCCTCGGCCATCCCCGATGCGCCCTTCCATTGCTTGAGCGAAGCGTCGGCCCGGGTGTCCGGATGCACTGGCGCGCGGCCCGCAAACTTCGGCGGGATCTCGATCATCGCCTTGTTGATCAGCACGGCGACGGGGTTCAGGTCGCTGGCGTACGCCTCCAGCCCGAGGCGCTGGGCTTCGAGCGGGATCGCCCCGCCGCCGGCGAACGGGTCGTGGAGCCCGGGCATCTGGTCGGGGTTGAAGAGCTCGGCGGCCTGCGGGTGGTCTTTGTTGAGCTCGCAGGTGATCTTCCAAGAGCGGCGGATCTCGGCCCGGGCGGCTTCGAGCACCACTTCGTTCGTCGTGTTCTCCCACAGCACGAGATCCTCGATGATCTTGAAGAGCCGGGCCCGCTCACGGGTCCATGCGGACTTGTTCTGCGGCTTGGGCTCGGCGCCGGGGTTCTGGGTGCGCCAGAGGTCCTCAGGGTCGTGGACAAGCTGCCCGAAGATGACCGCCCGGGCCGCGGCGAGCGGACGCCTGGCCCACCAGAGGTGCAGCGTGGACGGGTGTCCATGCCGGATGGACTTCTCGCGTTTGCATGCAGCGTTAATCGCGTCAAGCGGGAGGGCGACCTCAATGAGCTTCTTTGGGGAGATGACGGGGTGGTCGGTCATGAGGCGAGGTCCTGCAGGAAGTGACGGATGATGGAGCAAAAAGGCTGGCTCGCCGTTGCATTGAGTTCCTCTTCGATGTACTCCCGGCGATCTTCATCGGAAAGATCCATCAACTCATCGAAAACATCCGGATCCATATTCTTATACCATTGAAGCTGGCGTGCACGCATTGGGCGGAGTCGTCCTCGATGATCAAGATTGAGTACACGAATCGTTTCCCTCGCTCTGCGAGCACGGAGATCGTCATTTGGCCGGACATCGATAACACCTGACTCGCGGAAACAGAAGAAATCGTCAGGTTCATCTACAGTTGGATTCACCAGATCATCTGGATTGTAGGGCCAGCCTTTACTATCTTTATAATGGCCGCAACAATCACCTTTGCCGCAGCTCATCAGCAGATTTTCCCATTCGAAAGTGAGGGTAGGAAAGACTCTCCTTCGGCGGAAGTGTTCGATGTGGCATCCGAGGTCATCGATGGAAGCCTCGCAATAGGCGCATCGCCGACCTTGCATACCTTCGAGACACTCGCGTATCTCCTGCTTGTCCTCTGAGGTCACGGCGTCCCATGCCTGCTCGCCATGTCGAAACCGCCCCAGGCATTCGGGTCGTCTTGCTGTATCTCGGTGCAAGCGGTGCATCAGTCTGCTCCCCCTTGCTTCTGCCGCCGTTTGAATGCGACGAAGCGCTCAAGGCGTCCGCAATCGAGCATCAATGGGTGAACCTCGCCAAAGTGCTTGAGCAAGCGCTCGCGGAGCTGCAGGCCAGCGTCAGACCCGGCAACTCCGTCCTCGATCATGGCTCGGAAGATCTGGAGGTCCCGCGCTTCTTCAACCTGTGGAATTGGATCGACGCCCATGATCTGCGAGAGTACATCAGTACTCTCAACGCCGCGGGTTTGATACTCGGGTGTGTTGATGTAGCTTTCGTCGGCGTGATGCTTGACAATTCGCACGGACTCGGCATGAACAGTGGAGAGGACTTGGGGGCTGTGCGTCGTGAGTACCAACTGCAACGCACCGAATGCCGATTGCAGCAGCTCTACTACTCTCTGCTGCCATGATGGGTGGAGGTGTAGATCAACCTCGTCGATCAACACTGTGCCGGGTGTTCGTGAAGCTGCTTCGTCCCCGAGGTGCGGATTCAATGACACGCAGCGGTGCGCGAGGTCTGCGGTCAGCGCGACCATTGAACGGATTCCGGAACTCAGCCAGGATAGCGGCAGCCGGCGCCCATCCACATGCTCTACGACCACACAGTCCGCGTCTTTGTCCCAGTCGATAATGCTCCACCCCGTGGGTTTCAAGACCGTACTGACCGCATCGCGGACTGACGTCAACTCGCCAATCATGCCCTTCAGATGGTCCCCACCGTGTACCAGCACCTTGGTGTCGCGCATTGCTTTCCAACGATCCGCATACCACTCGTTGAAATGAGAGGCGCTGGAAAGTGGTGTCATGTAGTCGGTGAAGCCGTCGAATCGACCATCCGGCGGGTTCCGCATACCGGCGTACTTCTGGTCAAAGAAGGTGCTTTGGGCGAAGCGTGTCGATTGGTAGTACGTGAACAGCGGAAGAGAGAACTCCTCTGAGTCTGCATGCTGCCGCAGCATTGCCGCCGCCTCTCTCGCTCCAGCAAGCTGCTTTGTGCCGCGACGTCGCCGAGAAGTGGCGGATTTTCGACTGAGTGACCACTCGACCTGCTTGCCATCGCATTCGGCGGCGAGTATGAGCATGGCGGGACACTCGTCATCACCACTACTTCGTACGTCACTGGGAAGAATCCCAGTGGAGTATCTGGCATCAAGCAGGAAGTCAACATACTCGGCCATGGCTGTGGCGATTGCATCCAGCAGTGCCGTTTTGCCCATGCCATTATCCGCGACAATCACGGTGAGCCGTGGGTGCAAATTCAGCGTTGCCTCTTTGAAGCAGCGAAAGTTGCTCAGTTGTAGCGATTTAATGCGGAGCGTCATGTGGCAGCGCTCCCGCGCGCTATGAGCTCGCTGATCATGTAGTTCACGCTGGCTGCGCCCCAGTCAGGCTCGCGTGAGAATGGGTTCGTGATGTAATGTGGACCATCTGTAGTGTCGTCGGGATTGACGAAGACTACGGCGAGATGGAACTTGTCGCCTTGGTTAACAGCGTAGATGATCTCGTTGCGGGTGACGGTGATGGTGTCGGCCCCGGCGGCGCGGCCTTTGACCTCGATATGACGCGGGATGGGCTGGGAACCATCGGGGTTGGGCGGCGGGTAACTGGTGATGTCCCAGCCGCACTTGTTGGCGGAAACATCGACGGTGGTGTGGCCCATGTCTTGCTCGGCGGCAAAGACGGTTTGCATGGCCAGGCGTTCGATCTTGGCCCGGGCTTGGGCGTCGGCGCTGGTAGGTGCTGGCGTTTCCCCACGGCGATGACGGAGTATGCCTGCGGGGATGACGAGTGCCCCGCCCAACACGACGGGCGTGCCGTTCTGGACTTGCTTCATCGCGAGGAGCTCCTTCTTGCGGCTCTCGAGGCGATACTGCAAATCTTGGAGGGTGCGTGTAATGTTTTCTATGCGCATACGAACATCTTTTCCCGCGGCTTTGTCATCCCGAAGCTTGATCTCTCGATCGGTCCAATATGCAATTTCTTTGGTGAGCCGCTCGTGGACGGCCTTGAGGGTCTTGTCGACATGTTTGATGCGGCGGGTGGCAACCTCATTGAAGTGCTCTGGTACGAGCTTGGACGCGGCGAGAGCGACAGCCTTCTGCTCTAGGTTCGTTTGCATCCACATTGCGTCGAGTAGATCGGCGATCTGGGGTGCGTCAGCCGGGTCGAGCGGTTCGAGATCAAGGTGCGGTGCCCAGCCTGCGAATGAGGCCTCGCCCGATGGGGAAACGCGTGTGAACTGCATGCGCTTGGAGAGCACGGTGCCATCGCCTGACTTGACTTCGTGGGTCAGCATGAAGAGAAGCCATGGCTCGTCGGACTGATCGGTCGGGTCGACGAGGATGGTGCCTTGGCGGAGTAGGTTTATGTTGCGCTCGAGTATGAGATCGGTCATCGCGAGCATGAGCGGGTGGCCGGGGTGCATGAGCACGGCGCGGGGCACACTCGGCGTGTCACTAGGTTGGACGGCTTCCCGCTCGAAGCAGACTCGTTCGTATCGCTTGAGAACGGGCTCAGAGTCTCGTCGATTCCGACCGGTGATGCGGCGGTCGCGCTCGCGGATCTCCAAGGGCACATGCGTAATCTCAAACCGGTCGGACTCGCGGCGATGCATGACGCCGCCAAGCTCGGAAAAAGCCTTGTGGAAGAACGCACGGACGAAGTGCGGTTGGAGACGCCGGGCCTCGGCTTTTTCCATTTCCTCCTTGACCTTGAACAGGCGTTCGGGGGACATGATTTGCTCTGCAAGTGCATTGCGAGTGAGCAGGCTATTTAGATGGTCATGGTCGAAGGCGTGGTCGATTTTTTGTGAGAGCTTCGCGCGGATGTCGGGCTGATCCCCATATCGAATCGCGTCGATCATGAGTTCACGCAGGGGAGTCTCCTCGAAGACATCGCCGAGAATGTTGAAGACTTTGCCCTTAAGAGCCTCGCTCTCTACGGCAAGCTTTTCGAGTAGTCGATGCCAGACAGCACCCTCCCGCGTCTCGTTGGCGACGAGGCTCCACAGGTGGCAGACCTCGGTCTGGCCGATGCGGTGGATACGGCCGAACCGCTGCTCCATCCGGTTCGGGTTCCAGGGCAGGTCATAGTTGACCATCAGGTTCGCGCACTGAAGGTTCA
This sequence comes from uncultured Phycisphaerales bacterium, assembly GCA_963976955.1. GTDB lineage: Bacteria > Planctomycetota > Phycisphaerae > Phycisphaerales > UBA1924 > UBA1924. The sequence continues at coordinate 1,388,793 of CAXBMD010000001.1, forward strand.
CGCCCTCGCCGGCGGCATCTGTGGCGATGAGGACGCGGGTGTCCTTGTCCGACCGAAACAGGGCCTGTGCTTTCTTGCGTTCGTCGCGACGCGTGCCGCCGTGGATAGTGACGATGGCATCGGTGTTCCCAAGGACTCCAGCGATCCGTTTATGGAGGTAGTTCAGCGTGTCCTTGTATTCGCTGAAGATGATGATCTTCCGCTGGCCGCCGGTCTCATCGCGGAGCTCCGGCCTGTTCTGAAGGATTTTGGAGAGCTCGTCCCACTTGCGGTCTTGGCCCGAGGCAACGACCGCCTTGGCCTGTTGCTCCAGGTCAGCCAAGATCAGGATCTCGGATTCCAGCTCCTCGATCGTCCTAGCGGCCGATGCCCGGTCAACGAGCTTTTCCTCAAGAGTCTCCTGCTCCTCACCTGTGAGGTCGTCGTCGTCCTCCGGCAGAGAAGGAAGGGTTTCCGCGATGATTGATTGGCCCCGCAGGCCGAGTTTCTCGTCTCGCACCCGGTCCGCGAGTCGTTCTTTTCGTCGTTTGAGGGACTGATAGATCGATTCAGGGCTCGAGGCCAGACGACGCTGTAGCGAGGTCAGGGCGAAGCCGACGGAGCCTTTGCGCTGCCCGTCCAGTTGGTCAGCCTTGCCCATTTCCGTCTGTACATACTGCGTGACGGTCTCGTAGAGAGCGGCCTCCAAGTCGGAGAGCGAGTAGTTAACCGTGTAGGCCTTCCGCTCGGGAAAGAGAGGGGTCCCATCGAACTTGACGAGCTCTTCCTTGACCATTCGGCGCATCATGTCAGATGCATCAACCTTGTGGACACCGTCTCGGAACTTGCCGTAGAAGCGGTCGGAGTCCAGCAGCGAGAGGAACAGCTGGAAGTCCTCCTCCTTTCCGTTGTGTGGTGTGGCGGTCATCAAAAGCAGGTGCCTCGTTTCGGCCCCGAGCCGCTCACCGAGCCGGAAGCGACCTGTTTTGGTCAGCTTCGAGCCGTAGTAGTGGGCAGAGAGCTTGTGAGCTTCGTCGAAGACCACCAAGTCCCAGCCCGCTTTGAGTGCATTGAGCTGTAAAGGGCCAGGTTTGCGTTCGTCGCCCGGCAGCCCCTCCTCATCCCGCGATAATTGATCGAGGCGGACTATCAGCTGATTGTGGTCCTCGAAAGGATTGCCGCTCGAAGAAGCATCCGTCAGGGCGGAAGAGAAGACCTTGAACTCGAGCCCGAATTTTTCGGAGAGCTCGTCACGCCACTGATCCACAAGGCTACCGGGCGATACGATCAGAATGCGGCGAGCGTCTGCCCGCATGATCAGCTCTCGGATATAAAGACCTGCCATAATCGTCTTGCCAGCACCGGGATCGTCGGCCAGCACATACCTCAGAGGCTGCTTGGGCAGCAGCGACTCGTAGACTGCGGTGATCTGATGAGGCAGCGGATCCACATTGGACGTGTGGACCGCCATCATCGGGTCGAAAAGGAAGGCAAGGTCAATGCGTTTCGCTTCGCACGCCAGTTGGAACGACTCGGAGTCCCCGTCAAAGGCCCACGGTCTTCCTGTCGCAGCAATCGCAAGACCGTTGAGATCGGACGGACCGATTAATCGTTCCTTGAATGTACCGTCCGGAAGCTTGTAAAATACTTGGACGGCATCGCCCGAAAGCGGAGTGACTGCCACCACTGAGCAAACATAGTTGGGGTCAAGGCCATTGAGTGCTAAGCCTGCTGTGATATCTGATAGTCTCATTTGCTGCCAACCTTGTGATCGTACCTCAAGCAGTAGGAGTGTACGCTTCTTCTGAGCTATATGTCAGAGCTTTGAACGGGTAAGCGTACTCAACAATTTCTAATCACAGCTTAATTGGCAACACGCACGTGATTTTCAGGGAAATGTTGTTGCTCTGGGTTGTTAGACCCCTATGCGGCCACCCCGGGGACTTGCGGTTCCGGGGTAGAGTTGGCTGGTGCTGAGCATTATGCTCTTCGGGCGCTCTCGAAAGTTTCGACGTCATACTCTGAGATTCCGAGTGTTTCAAACCCGTCCAAGCCCTGTCTTATCAAAAGTTTGCGGAGGCCGAGGCGGATAGCGATATGTGGGATTTGTGAGCGAGATCACTGCCAGCAGATCATCAGCTCTTTGAGTAACGGTCCAGCGAGTCCTTTGCTTTTGTTTTGAGTGTTTAGGGGTCATCCATTCTCTTTCGATTTTTGACTTGAATCTCCAATTGAAATAGCTGGGCTCATCGAGTACGGATTGCTAAGTTCTTCTGATCGATAGAATCGACCACTATTCGTTGACAGCCCATTTGTTCCCACTAGTCAGAATCCAAGAAATCCCGTGCAGCCACACTCCAAACGGCATAGGTACTCAGTAGAGGACCATGCCATGCAACCAACCAACACCGAATCCATGACCACCGAAGAGCGAGTCAGCGAAATCGCGAGCATTCTCGCGCTGGGCCTTGTCCGCACAGTAAGATCCATGCAATCCAGTTCCCGTCACGAGCTCCTAGTTCTCTCGGCAAATCAAAATACTCTTCAAAATCTCCGACACCCCACCAACCAACCCTGTACATATACAAGGGAAGGGGCAGTATTGCTCCGAAGCACAGGGGAACAGGGCTGGGGAGCCCTGATAACGTCGGGGGACACATGACATATCAAAGATCGGATTCCACGAGAGATCCAGAAACCATGACCACCGAAGAGCGGCTCGACGAGATCGCGTCGATCCTGGCAGTAGGGGTATACCGCGCGCAGCACGATTCAAAGACCAAGCACCGCGGCATCGACCGCTCATGGAGAACCACTCAGAATCTCCAAGTTTCTTCACCACAGGCACTTGAAAACTGAACCCATGCAGACCTCAGTGTGTCGGTTACTTGCGCACTACTGGCTGCGCCGCTACTCTGTATCAACATGGGAGGTGATTTTGGCCCAGGCAATCGATTCGAAGATCGAAACTCAGCTCGACGAGCTCCAGCACATGACGACCGGGAAACTCGCCGAGCGGTACCACGACCTCCACGGCCAGCCCGTCCGGACTCGGCATCGCCAGTACCTGATCCGCAAGATCGCGTGGCGGATCCAGGCCGACGCGATGGGGGGTTTGAGCGAGCGAGCAAGGGCGCGTGCAGCCGAGCTCGCCAACGACTCCGATATTCGGGTGATGGCACCGAAGACCCTGATCTGCCCGCCTCAGAGCGGGGTGCGATCAACTGTAACCAGATCACACACAGCGAGAGATCCGCGACTTCCGAGCGTGGGTTCGGTAATCGTGCGCCAGTACAAAGGCGAGACCGTCCGGGTGACGGTCCTCCCCGACGGCGACGGGTTTGAATACAGCGGGGATCGGTACACGACACTGAGCGCGGTGGCCAAGCACATCACCGGGAGCCATATCAACGGCTTCCGGTTCTTTCAGTTAGGAACCAAATAATGGCGAAGGAACGCCAAGGGGGATTTATGAAGAGCAGCGGTGACAGCAAGAAGCAGGGGGGCAAGAACGCGCCGGAGACCATCCGGTGCGCCATCTACACACGCAAGAGCAGCGAGGAGGGATTGGATCAGGAGTTCAACTCCCTCGATGCCCAGCGCGAGAGCGCCGAGGCGTTCATCGCCAGCCAGAAAGCGCAGGGGTGGGTATGCCTACCAGAGCAGTACAACGACGGGGGGTTCTCGGGCGGGAGTTTAGAGCGTCCAGCGATGGACCAGTTGATGCGTGACATCCAAGCCGGCAAGATCGACTGCGTGGTCGTATATAAGGTGGACCGCCTGAGCCGATCGCTGATGGACTTCTCCCGCATCATGGAGTCGTTTGATGTCAACGGCGTGTCGTTCGTCTCGGTGACCCAGCAGTTCAACACGACGAGCTCGATGGGGCGGCTGACGCTGAACATCCTCCTGAGCTTTGCGCAGTTTGAGCGGGAGATCATCGGCGAGCGGATCCGCGACAAGATCGCGGCCCAGAAGCGCAAGGGCAAGTGGACCGGGGGCGTGCCGATGCTGGGGTACGACGTGGATCGGAGCAGTGGGAGCCCCAAGCTGGTCATCAACGCGGCCGAAGCAGAGCGGATCAGGGCGATATTCGACCTTTACCTCGAGAAGCAGTCGCTACAGCCGGTTTGTGAGGAGCTCCGTCGGCGTGATTGGCGCAACAAGAAACGGCTCACAGCCAAAGGCAAGCCCATCGGCGATCGCCCGTTCGACAAGTCCACGCTCTACAACCACCTCACCAACCCCATCTACATCGGGAAGATCACCCACAAGAAGGACATCTTCGAGGGCGAGCACGAGGCGATCATCGAGTCCGATGTCTTCGAGCGTGTCCAGAAGACCCTCAAGCACAACGGGCGGACCGGCGGCGCGGAGGTCCGCAATAAGTACGGGGCGTTGCTGAGGGGGCTGCTGCGGTGCAAGGGGTGCGATCACGCGATGACGCACGTGTTTACCACAGCACGCGGCAAGAAGGCGAGGCAGTATCGGTACTACCGGTGTGTCGGGGCGATCAAGAAGGGGGCAACGCAGTGCCCTTCGGGGAGCTTGCCAGCTCCGGAGATCGAGCGGGTCGTGATCGATGAGATACGTGGGGTGTTTGAGGACGGGGAGCTGCTGGGGAAGGTGATGAATCAATCGCAAGCGCAGCTTGATGAACGGATCGCGTCGCTCAAACGCGGGCTTGATGAACTGGTCAAGGAGCTTTCGAGACAGCATCGCGATATCAAGCGTCTGGCAACCGAGCCGGGGAATCAAACTGACTCGATTGCAGAGCTTCACAAAGCGATCGCAAACGGAGAGAAGCGGCGAGTCGAGTTGGAGTCCGAACTCGAGTGTGCACGGTCTGAAACCATCGATCCTGTTGCAACCGAATCCTTGCTGTGCGCATTTGACGAGCTTTGGGCTATCCTGAAACCACGCGAGCAGGCGCGGGTGCTCAAACTGCTCATCGAGGTGGTGGAGTACGACGCGGCAGAGCAGAGCGTCCGGGTCACATTTCGGCCTAGTGGGATCAAGGCGCTGTCGGAGATGACCGGGCAGAATGAATCAAAGAAGGCGAAAGCACAGGAGGCGGCGTGAAGATTGAGAATCGGATGAGCGTGACACGCAAGGTGCGGTTCGCCATCAAGGGGCGGAGGAAACGCGTTGTTGATGATGAAGATGGCGAGATCAGTGCTCGTGCTACGGGCCGGGTCCCGCGAGTCTCGAAGCTGATGGCGCTGGCGATCCGGTACGACGGGTTGCTCCGCGACGGGACGGTCCAGAACCAGACCGAGCTAGCCCATCTCGCGCAGGTGACGCAGCCACGGATGACGCAGATCATGAACCTGCTGCATCTGTCGCCGTCGATACAGGAGGAGATCTTGATGTTGCCAGAGCAAGAACGCGGGCGCGATCGGATTACCGAGCGTGATCTGCGTCCGCTGACTCGCGAGGTTTCATGGCAAGTTCAAAGGAGGAAATGGATCGAGTTTCTTGAGATCACGAACAAACGTGGTGATCCTTCGGAAAATTTTGAGTCAATTCAAAGGTGACGTCTCGCTCTGAGAAGTGATTGCAAATGGTTGCTGTCGGAAACTGGATTATTTTCGAAAATAACCACGTAGATCGGTTCAACAAATCGAGGTGCGTTCGTATGATTCAGGTGATCAAGCAAGAAGACTTGTAGATCAAGACGAGGGTTGCAGAGCGTGCTCGTAAATGAGTCAGCGTTCAGCGGCCAAGGGGCTCGAAGTTTAGCCATACATACGGAAACTAAATCTCTCAGTTCGAGAACTGTTGGAGGTTATCTCTACGCACATTTATCAACCCTGCATCCGCGACGGATCGCGGCATGGTTATCTATTGCGTGTTGGGACAGAAACTGGCTTTCCAGTGGAAATGAACAAAATGAATCAGGCATCTGAATGGACTCAGAACGTAAAAATCATCACGCATATCGACGTGAAGGCAAGGCAACTCATCAAGCAAGGAGTGATTCGTTGCTGTGATGGCGATGACTTCAAACAGGATTTTTGGGTGCATCTAACGGAGAATGCCCACCTGTACGATGCTTCACGTGGTAAGCCGATCACCTTTATCTCGGGAGTAATGCTGAACTTTATTCGCAACCATATTCGGACACAGAACACCCAGAAACGGAACCCAGGGACGCGGGTCTATTTCGCAAGCGAATATTGCATGGACCCAGAGACAGAATTAATGGTCTTAGTAGAGTCCCTCATGGACCACAAGGCCAAAGGACGCCTGACCGGGGTGGCCAACGAGGACCCAATGTCGCAGGTTGAGTGTCGAGACCTCGTTGAACATATCAAATCAGTTCTTGAACCGGACGAACTCGAACTCTTTCTGCAGATCGAACGATCGAGTGTCAAGCAGACCGCCAAGTGGAAGGAGTGTTCCCGGCATGTGGTGAGGAAAGAACGAGATCGAATTCGCCGGAAGTTCAAGAAAGTGGGCGAATCTTGAGAGATTTCTCGACACCTGCATTTCAGATTCTGTATATATCTATGGGGAGAGGCCATTCTCTCCGGAAGACCGTTCGCTTGGGGAAGTGGAACGGTGGGGGAGCAGGGGATTTGGGGGATAGACGGGGTGGGGAAGAAACACACTTTGGGAAGGAATCACATGACAGATCAACAGATCGAGTGCGCGTTTGCGCGCCTAGCCGATGTCCAAGAAGCCGAGGAACTGGTGCACCTGGCGATCATCGCCGCGTGCGGGCTCTACAGCGAGCCGCGTCTGCGCATGACGACGCGGTACAAGTGCTGCGAAGAAACAAGGATCATTCAGATCGATACGGGCACGCCCGAGGGCGAGTCTGTCGGGGCCATCTTTATTGCGCTGGCCGACCGCGCGTTCGATCTCGGTTCGTACACGCTGCGAACCCTCAAGGGTGGGGAAGGGGCGGGCGCGACACGCAATGGGAACACACACGAACTCACAGGAGCGGCTTCGTAGCGGGGGCTTCGGGGGCAAAGCTAGGGGGTAACTATGGGTATTGACCGGCACCAACTGCTGAAGTGGCTGCGGCCATATTTTGAACCTGACGCGGTGGCGTTACGGTATCGCATTGGGGATGAGAATAAGACTGGCTGGGTGTATGGCGAAGCGGATGTGGATCGCGCTATCAGCTCCTATTCAGACGGGACGCTTGAAAACCAAGCATTCGATAGCAAAACCCAAGAGAGGAAGCTGTACACCATTGAGGGAGCAGATTACCTCGGCATAGTCCTCCATCGAGAGGGGATGGTCCGTGTCATCTGCCTTGATCTCGATGATCACAGTGAAGACGGCGGAAATGTCAATGAGCTCGATGCGTTGAGCAGGTTCCTTGGAGCCGACCCGGTGGTGTTCACATCCAAGAGCGGGAAGGGTGTTCATGCGTACTTTCAGCTGGCGGAGCCGATGTGCTGTGAGGCGTTTAAGAGATGGTTAAAGGCATGGGGATTCAATGTTCGAGGAGAGCCCGAGCTCTTTCCCAAGACCGAAAAGCTCTCGCAGGTGCTTCTTCCCAATGATCCAAACGAGAAGGGGGGCGACACCTATCAGAGCGGGACACTCGATTCGTGTGTTGTACAAACGCTCCCAACGCCTCCTTCTAAACCGCTGTCAGAAAAAACACTGCACTTCCTCCGTGGGCAAGTGCGTCAGCCAGGACGCAATGATGCGCTCAATGCTGCCGCTTTTGAGCTGGCTCTGAAGGGTATCCCCAAGACCGAAGCCCGAATGCTCTGTGTCAACGGCGTAAGACTGTGTGGACTCGATGAATCGGGAGCCGCAAGGACATTCGAGAGCGGGTACACCAGTGGGCGAAGCAAGCCGCAGGAGCATCCGTACGAGAATCAGACACAGCAAACGAACTTCAGTCCCGATGGCTTCGGCAACGCTGAACGCTTCGTAGCTCAGTTCGGTGATCAAGCCAGATACTACCAAGATATCAAGGAATGGTTGGTTTGGGACACGACTCGGTGGGCGGTGAGGCCAGATCGAATGGAGAGCATGATCAAGCTCAGCATCCGTGATATCGAAGATCAGGCCTTTCGCAAGCGGTCATCCACCAAGCAAGGCGTGGACGAAGTGTTGCGACTGGCACGTTCGGAGCCGGATATGACTGTGCGTATTCACCAGCTTGATGGTGACAACATGGCACTCAACTGCCTCAATGGAACGGTCAATCTCCGGACCGGTTTGATGAGACCTCATAATCCGCGTGAACTCCACACCAAGGTCACGCAGGTTGAGTTCGATCCAGAAGCTCTGTGTCCAATCTGGGAAGCGTTTCTAGATCGCATATTTGATACGGATCAGGAACTAATCAACTACATGCAGCGTGTCGCTGGTTACATGCTCACCGGTCATACAAGCGAACAGTGCTTGTTCTTCATGCACGGGCTCGGTTGCAACGGCAAGAGTGTATTTGCATCCATACTGCTGCACATACTCGGCGATTATGGCCAGCGTGCCCCCGCCGAGATTATTCTCAAGCAGGAACGTTCATCAGGTGGACCGACGCCAGACAAGGCACGCATGCATGGTGCTCGGCTGGTGATTACCTCGGAGCTCGAAGACGGGCAGCAGTTCGGGGAGGCTCGGATTAAGGACCTGACCGGAGGGGATCGAATTGTCGCAAGAGGTCTATACATCAATACAGCCGAGTTTGACCCGACGCACAAGCTTTTGCTCTACGGAAACCACCTCCCCCACATTTCCGGTGCTGATCATGGGATTTGGAGACGCATGCGTCAGATTCCATTTGGGGTGACCATCCCCGACAACGAGCGAGATCCATATCTCATAGAGAAACTGAAAGCGGAAGCCAGCGGGATCCTTGCATGGGCTGTTCGCGGATGCTTGGAATGGCAGCAGTGTGGCTTAGAACTACCGGAAGCTGTTCGCAATGCCACCAGCCAGTATCAGCAGACGGCGGATATTGTCAGCATGTTTATCGAGGAGTGTTGTGAAGTTGCGGATGGAGTCACGGTCTCTAAGCCAAGTCTCACGAAGGCGTTCAACAGCTGGTGCGAAGACAATAGCGAAAAGACATACTCCACAAGGAAGCTCACAACTCGGCTACGAAACCTTGGCTTTCGTGATGACCGGAAAAGCACGACGCGATTTTGGATCGGTTTAGAACTCAGAAATCATGTGGGCTCAAAGAACGGGGGTGATTGAGTGACACATCGAATCATGGAATGACGCATAGATGACGGATAGAAACGCTGTCTGTCATTCGTAAACAAAGGCAAATAGGCGACTTAGGGAATGCATGACACATATGACAGATTCCGCGAGAAGTAATGCACACGTGCGTAGAAAGAGTTGCGACAAAAACTGTCACGATGTGTCATGTGTCATTCGAGACTTTGGGGATAGAGAACAGTTCAACTAAGGGGGAACACAGATGAAGATCGAGATGAAAGCGCTGGGGGACATCACACCATTCGAGACCAACCCGAGGATCAACGACCAGGCGGTCGGGGCGGTGGCCAAGAGCATCACCGACTTCGGGTTCAGGCAGCCCATCGTGGTCGACAAGGACGGGGTGATCGTCTGCGGCCATACCCGGTGGAAAGCAGCGCAGCAGCTTGGCCTTGAGAAAGTCCCGGTGCATGTTGCTGCTGATCTCTCGCCAGAGAAAGCCCGCGCGTACCGGCTGGCCGACAACCGGACCGCTGAACTCGCGCACTGGGACACTGGGTTGCTCGACAGCGAACTCGAGGCGCTCGTCGCGCTGGGGATCGATATCGAGGAACTGGCCGCGTTCGGATTTGACGATGCCCAGCTTGCTTCACTCACGATGGAGGGGCTCGGCATGGAGCCCGACCCCGATGTCGTCCCTGAACCCCCGGACGACCCGATCACGCAGCCCGGCGACCTCTGGATCCTCGGTAACCATCGACTGCTCTGCGGCGACAGCTCGAAGCCGTCGGATGTCGATCGGCTCTGCGAGGGCAAACCCATCCACATGGTCAACACCGATCCCCCGTACAACGTCAAGGTCGAGCCGCGTTCCAACAACGCGATCAGCGCGGGGCTCTCGTCGTTCCCAGCGGCTGCAACCAAAGCAAGCACGCACATGCAGCAGCGTGATCTGGCGGCGCACCCGAGCAAGTCGTCTCCGACCACCAAGAAGATGCGCGCCAAGGACCGGCCGCTCGCCAACGACTTCATGGACGACGAGGCGTTCGACACCATGCTGCGGGCATGGTTTGGCAATTTGGCCCGTGTTCTGGAGCCGGGGAGGGCGTTCTACTGCTGGGGCGGCTATGCGAACATCGCCAACTACCCCGGCGCGTTCAAGGACGCGGGGTTGTACTTCAGCCAGTCGATCATCTGGCACAAGCTGCATCCTGTGCTGGGTCGCAAGGACTTCATGGGCGACCACGAGTGGTGCTTCTACGGATGGCGTGAGGGATCGGCGCACCAGTTCTTCGGTCCCAAGAACATCCCTGATGTGTGGCCGATCAAGAAGGTGAGCCCGCAGAAGATGGTGCATCTGACGGAGAAGCCTGTGGAACTTGCGGCTCGGGCGATGGAGTACTCGTCGAAGCGCGGGGAGCGTGTGCTTGATCTGTTTGGTGGATCGGGCTCCACGCTGATGGCGGCCGAGCAGATGGGGAGGCACGCGAGGCTGATGGAGATCGACCCGGCGTACTGCGATGTGATCGTGCAGCGGTGGGAGGGGTATACGGGGAAGAAGGCGGAGCGGGCTGCAACCAGTGGGGTGCGAGCATGAAGAGTGCGTTGATTGAATCGGATATTCAAGATGACATTACTCAACTGACAACGCCCCCACGCTGGTGGAGGCGTCGTTGGTGTCGTGGGGGCATTCAGCCCTTGGGGATGTTGAGTGTGAATCGGCCGCGTCCCACTTTCTTGAAGCGGGATGCATCGCGCTTCCGGGCGATCTCGCGCACCATGCCTCCGTACAAGGTCGCTTCCGGGGTCTTCCCGTTGGCGCTGGTCCAGAGTTTCTTCTCGGCCATGCGCTCGATCGTCTCCTTGACGCTCCAGCCCTCGCTGGGCGCGTCGGCGAGAATCACAGCGGCGGCCTGGAGGCAGCTGAGCGGCGTGGGTTTGGTTGCACGGCGCGCCGTGTTGGCCTGTGTCAACTTCTGGTTGGTCGTGGGGGTGGGGCTCGCTTTCTTGGCTGGTGCGCGGGACGCGCCAGCGTCGTGGCTCACGGGGGAGGGTTTGGATTTGGCGCGCGCCTTGGTCTTGCTCTTCGTGGGTGCGGGCTTGCTTTTGGTGGCGGTGGATGTGGCTTTCATTGCGTTGGTCTCCTTGGTATAACACCCGCCCTATGCGGGGTTGACACCATGAAGGCATCAACCAGCGGTGATTGCAAGGCGGATCTGGAGAGATTGTCAGAGTATTTCAAAGGGGGGAAACATGGAACATGAACATGAACTTGAGCCGATCAGCGAGCTGTCGTCGGCGCAGGAGCAGGCCATCTTGGCGCTGCTCACGGAGCCGTCGATCGCGGCGGCGGCGACCAAGGCAGGGGTGGGGGAGCGGACGCTGCATCGGTGGCTGCGGCTCGAAGGGTTTGCGAGCGAGTACCGGCGGAGCAGGAGGGAGGCGTTTGCGCAGGCGATCGGTCTGACGCAGCGTTCGTCGGCGGGGGCGGTGGCGACGCTGCTGCGGATCATGCACGATCCCAAGGCGAGCTGGTCGTCAAGGGTCAACGCGGCGTCGCACATCCTCCGGTTTGCGCGTGAGAGCATCGAGCTTGATGACCTGGCTTCGCGCGTCGATGCGCTTGAGAAGATCGCGTCGGAGTCTCAGGTATGAATCGGGGGATTGCTTCAAGGATCAACCGAATCGAGGGCACGATTACGGCGCTCGGCGGCTGCAAACATTGCCGCGCGAACCGGGGCATGTGCTTTGTCTTTGGGGACGAGCCGCTGCCCAATCCGTGCGAGCGGTGCGGGAGCCGTCCGAATGTGACCCGGTTCGTGCTCGCTGAGCCGAAGGTTTTCGGAAACTTTGGCAAGCCTCCCTGATTAGGCCTTGAGGCATGCGCGGAAGCTGGGGTATCACTGATGGATACAGCTTTACTGACAAAGCGTATCCATAGATACACACGAGATTCGCCAGACACGGGAGGGATGATGAAGAAGCGATACCCGATCGAGGTGCTCACGAAGCAAGAGCTGCAGGCTTTGCTCGAGGCGTGCGGAAAAGAGAAATGGACCGATCGGCGGAATTACGCTTTGGTCGTCCTGATGTGGCGCACCGGACTGAGGATCTCAGAAGCGCTGGCGCTACGTCCGTGCGATGTGCACTTGGAGCGCGGGGCCATCCGCGTGCTGCAGGGCAAGGGCGGGCGTGCGAGGACAGTGGGCATTGATCGCAGCGGAGGCGAGCAACTGGCTGCGTGGATGCAAGAGCACGCACAAATGGGGTACTCAGGCGGGCATGTGTTGTTTGTGACCAGAAGCGGCCAGATGCTTTCGCAGGGGTACCTGCGGCGGAAGATTCCTGTGCTCGGCCAAGCGGCGGGAATACACAAACGCGTGCATGCGCATGGGCTACGCCACACCCACGCGAGCGAGCTTCGGGCAGAGGGCGTTGACATCGCGGTGATCCGACGGCAGCTGGGGCATGCCTCGCTGCTGACGACGATCGAGTATCTTGATCACCTGTCATCCAATCTGGTGGTGGAGACGGTGGTCGCTCGGGGCACAGCATTTCTGAAATGAGTTCAGGGGGGTGTTCGGGCCCGTTGATTGGCATTCTGCCCTAACATAGGGAGTGGTACAAACAATGGGGGCAGGTCACAATCCTTCATCGAGTTTGAGTACACACTCGATGCCATCAAAGAGTTGGGTTATGTCCGGAGCCGTGAATTTGTCTTATTTAAATAAAGCGAAAGCTATTCAAGGTTTCTGAACGCCTTCATTTACACCAGCGCTGATGAGTTCTTGTTCAAGCTTGATGTATTCATCCCGGTATCCCACCTCAGAAAAATTGATCCATTTCATCACATTGCGATGGTCGAGATGCTGGAGTGCGGCTCGGACATGCTTGAGTCCCGCTTCAACGGATCCCGAATATCCACGCTTGGAAGCGAGCAGATACGTTTGGGCGAGGTTTGCATTGCAGATTTCGGAACGACGATAGATTGATTTGTTTCCAGGATCTGAGTCTATTGCGGCTTGGTGGATCTTCGAAGCTTCTGTCATCGTGGATAACCCTGCTTCAAGTTGGTTATCTGCAACGAGCAACTCTCCTCTCAAATCTTTCGCTCTTGCGAACAAAGATAACCCCATGCGATGCTTTGTCTCAACCAACGCTTGAGCACTTTCAATGGCGGCGTCCACATTTGTCAAAGCACGGGGATCATTTAGCTCAAACATTGCGAGTGCCAACCAAAATCGTGTGTTTGCGGCTTCCGCTTGATTGAACGAATCGCCGGGGTCGATCTCGACTGATCGATCTGCGTGGACGATCGCTGCGCGTCCCATGTTCAAAATCTCGGTGGCGCTTGCGTTGCGATCAAAAAGTCGGCGTGTTCCCTTCCACTCTGCATCGGCACGCCACCTCCAGTAGGGAGCGTATTCGCTGAACTCCGCTTCAAACTGCTCAAAAACTTGGATCGCTTTCATATTAATGCCCTCAAGAATATCTCCATAATCGATATCACTTGAGTATGTTTTGCAATGACGAATCCATTCCTTCCTGATTTGCGCACCTGGAGAGTTTGGATCGCCGAGCCGATCTAGAAGTGCCATCGCTCCATCAAGTTGCTCGGAACCTTGATCAGCATTGCCGAGTTCCCATACCAGAACATCGGACAGTCGGAGTCGTGCATCGATGATTTCGATCAAGAGATCATCATCAGCTTCAGGATCTGTGGTCAAAGCTCCGAGTGTTTCATTGGCGCGGTTGATAAGCTCGCGTCGGGCCTCGCCCGTGCCGGGGAGCGAGGAGAGCATGCGATCCAGATCAAAGATTACCCAGTTGGCGAATAACCGCGATTCATCGAATCGCTGGATCGCCCGGTCACGTTGTTGGGCCACACGCTGCTGAAGCCCAATATAGACAACCCCAAAGGAAGTCGCCGTCACAATGAGGAGTAGGACCAACGCGGTCATCATTGGACGTCGTCGCATCAAAAGCCAAAGCCGGCGCGAGGGAGTGGGGGGCTTAAGAATCAACGGCAGCCCATTGATTGCTCGTTCGATATCGATAGCCAGTGCATGGCAAGATTCATATCGATCCGCTCGGCGAGAGGCACAGGCGCTGACAGCGCATTGGAGCAGATCAATCGGAACTCCTGATATCTTTGGTAGCGTGACACGCACGTTACGTTTGGCGTCAGCAGTCTCCACCATCGAGAGCCCCCCAGTATCAATGGGTGGCTTTCCCACTAATGATTCATAAAGGATGCATCCGAGCGCGTACACATCTGCCAGTAGATCGACTTGTTGTGTTGTTGGCGTGAACTGTTCTGGCGCCATGTATCGGGGTGTGCCGACAACAGTTTCACTGATCGACACGAGTGATTGCCCAGCTGTTGCCTGCGCGGCTTCGGTAAGTTTGGCAATTCCAAGATCTAATATTCGGAACCGATCTTCAGTGTCCACCATGATATTTTGCGGCTTTAGATCACGGTGCACGATGCCACGGATATTGGCATGGTGCACCGACTTGGCAATCTCAATGATCGCTCTGGCAATATCTCCATTTGTTTGTCCGCTGAGTACCCATTGGTCGAAACTCTTGCCCTCAACGAAGGCGGTGACGATTGCGGGATGTGTAGTCCCCGAATCGCCGCTTGCCGCACCGGCTCCGAGCAGTGAAGCGATCCCTGGGTGATCAAGCATAGCGTGCGTGTGTGCTTCTACACGAAAGCGACGACCGAGGTCCCCAGCCGAGACCTCAGACCGAAGCACTTTTAGAGCGACGCGACGATTCCCGTTATCAAGAAGCACCTCATAAACTTCGGTCTGTCCTATCCGGTGTGCTGAGGACAATAATCGAATAACCTTGCCTTTCCCAACGGGTGTCCGCACGCTCTCGTTGTCTTCGAAAGCGCGTACTACGCCTGTCATTGGAGGCAGAGAAATATCGAATCGAACCATTGGTTTGAGTTCGTCGCCCGATGCCGATGCTTGGATCAGCAACTTCAACTCATCCGCAACTTCTGGATCGGCTTTGGAAATTTGCTCAATCAACGCACGACGACGGCGAGCGCTGAGCCCAATCGCATGCTCAAAGAGTTCTTGGAGTGTTGCTCCCTCATCCAGTTTGTTGTGGTCGTCGTCCACGAATATTCATGCGTTCGAGTTGGTGAGTGGCGACAAGATTGACGCCGTTTGACATAAAATATCACTTAATGTGAGTCTGCTTGCAAGCCAAGCCTGAGCGAACTTCCAATCACGCTGAACCATCCGCTGGCTGATTCCTTCCTCCTCCGCAATCATTGAAGTGGGGAGGTCGCCAAAGAGTCGATAGCTCGCGATTCTCGCTGCACGGGGTGCGATGGACTCAAGGTCTTCCAGCACGGTGCCAACCCGGTCGAGCGTGCTACTCAGGTCAAGATCCATACCAACGGAGTCATCCTGGAGTTCTGCATTGTCGTGATACGAAAATACTCGCGGGGCGCGTGTGCGTTTGCGGGCCATATCAATCAGGATCTGACGGGTCGCGCGTGACGCGGCTCCGAAGTAATGCGCCCTGTTCTCCCAGTTTGCCGTGCTTTGAAGTTTGAGCCAACACTCGTGTACCACCACAGTGAGGTCCTGCTTTACATTCGGTCCCCTCCCAGAGGAACTCTCCTTGGTAAGTACCGATCGCACACAAATACGCAGGTGCTCATAAATTTCGTCAGACAACGCCTCGCGTTCATCGTCGCCGCCCAAACCATTGACCACGCGTGTAATATCCCCGCTTTCCATATGGGTAAATATACCCGATTCAGCCAGAATTGTATTACAACATTCGGTATGACTGCCAAAATATGTACAGAAACCGGGCGGGTCCGTTGTCCCTCTACTCAATGAGGAGGACCCACCCGGTACTTGATACGGCGTGGAATGGCTCTGAGCCAGTCCACGCCATGAGGAGAAACAGATTTACGGGCAACCCGCGGAGAATGACTGGATGAATGCTGAGATATCGAGGAAGTTGATCTGCCCGTCACCAGTCAGGTCCGGTTCACAGAGACGAGGCCCCGGAGCGGTTTCAAACAGATGTTCTGCAGTGGAACTGGTCATTCCGGCCTGGTTGATAGCCATCACATCCCATGCATACTCCGTCCCGGTTTCAAGCACCCCATCGGGGACGGCGTGGGCGGTACCAGAAATCCCCATCGCAGAGTACACCTCGACCGGCGAATCACCGGTCGTGAACACGCTCAGGTCAAAGCTATTGCTAAACCCGGTCGGACGGCTCCACCGGAACTCGGGCTGCTCGTTGTTCCACGCCGAGAAATGATCGGGCAGCGCGAGGTTCTCCGCGCCGTCCACCGGCGTACCCAGCGAGAACGGGCCGGGGGCAACGACATCGGTTTGATTAATGAACACATTGATGACCCCGGGGTTTCGCGTATGGACAACCACATCCGGCGATCCGTTGCCGTCCATGTCTCCGGTTGCTGCCCATGAAACAAAGTTCGACGCTCCGCTAAAACTTGCATCGGTAAAAGTACCGTCGCCATTCCCAAAGGCGTAGCGAAATACCGAGGAATTTATATCAGTGACGACCACATCAAGCGTGCCGTCACCATCGAGGTCTGGCGCGCAGATCGATTCAGCCCAGCTCCCTAGGGGCAACGGAGTCTGAGGATCCAGTGTGCCGTCACCAACATTGAGCAAAGCCACGACACGTTGGCTCGAAAGAAGAAAGTCAACAAGTCCGTCTTGGTCGATATCGACACTTGTGAGAGTCTGTCTTGATCCAGGGTTGAATGAATATGAGATCCCAGAATCAGTAAATCCACCAGACCCATCGTTGGTATAAAGATGGAGTCGGTTATTCGTGCGTTCAATTACACCAAGGTCTAAATCGCCATCTCCGTCAAGATCGGCGGCTGCAATGTCCTCCGGATCGAAGGTACCCGCGGTGACCGGCGGGAGTGCCGTAAATCTACCGGAGCCGTCATTGATGGCAATCGTAAACTCGCCCGCGTTCTCGCTCACAATCGCCAGATCAAGATCACCATCACCATCAATATCGCAAGGAACACCATCAAAAGGAGCTACGCCGAGCGACACTGGCGCTAACTCTATGAATGAACCCGCACCGTCATTAAGCATGACTGCAACATGGCTTCGATTTCGATCAACAAGGCACATGTCTGCCCCGTTTATACCATCAACGTCACCGATAATGATGTAGCCGCCTGCGGCCGAGCTGCTTATAAATGAAATTGATCCGAGTGTCCCGTCTCCATTGTTCGGAATGATGCGAACATTGAAAGCGGTAGAGATGATAACATCCAAATCGCCGTCATTGTCCATATCGCCCAGAGTCATATGAACCGGTTGGGACTCTGAAGATGAATAATCGGTCCGTTGAAATCCCCCAAACTGCGCAAACCCGTTCGAAACCATCCCGCCAAGGGCAGTGACGCTTGCGAGGATCCATGTGCTGTTCCGTGTACATGCCTGTTTCATATTTATAACTCCTCAAATTGACGGATATAGTTTTCGACTGCGTTCCACGCCGCCGAAGCTGATTGAGACCCGCCAAAGCCGCAACCAACCTTTCATGCGTTGCCCAGATGTTTCCGCGACAAAGATTCTCGATTTTTACTCTGTTCACACTTTCGTTCCTCGAACCGTGAAGAGCACGCTGTAGGTCATGGTCTGCGGATCGCGGAGGTGCGTGAGATAGGTGTTCACGATCATGGTGGCTTTGGCATCGCTCCAACCCCGCTGACGCAAAGCTTCGCCGATGCTGTCGAGTTTCAAGCGCCAGTGACCTTCCTCGCGTTGGTTGATGGCGCCGATGATCGTGTGATAGGGGCGGATATCGACCTCGATGTCCCGCAGTCCGGCCTTGACCATGAGACTGTTGAGTTTTTGCCCGGCTCGCGGATCAAAGGAATCGCCCAGTGTTTGCAATGCATCATGCAGACCATCCGACAGTTCCATTGAAATCGGATGGTGCCAGATACAGTTGCCGTCGAGATCGCTCACGCAAACCGTGCCGCCGGGGCGGGTGACGCGGATCATTTCGTTGAGGACTTGGGCGGGGTGCTCAAGATATTCAAACAAAAACCGCGACCAGCTAAGATCAAACTCGTTGTCCTGAGCCGGTATTGCAGCCGCGTCGCCGAGACGATACTCGATGGATCGCTGGTGTTTATGGTGCAACCCACCCTGATCGAGTCTGCTCTGGGAAGCATCCACACCTACTACGCGTCCAGAAGGCAACACAAGATCAGCCATCATCCTCGCAGTGGTCCCGGCGGCACAACCTAGATCCAGTACTGTGTCTCCCGGTTTGAGACCCGCCCAGCCAAGTTGTTCAAGGGTCAGGCGTTGATCGGTTTTGAGCTCAATCCGGTCTCCCTCGTGTGGGGTGTCCATGATGTAGTTCATTTCGCCCCCCCGTTGTTCACAGTTGTCCGCGCAGGACTCATGGCCCGTTCCATGCGCTCCATGATGCGGTCGTAGAACCTGTCAACATGTTTGTACCACGCCTCGTACCCATCGCGGAGCCAGACCGATCGGTTGTAGTGCTGGATGAGCTTTGCGCCCCGTTCTATGAGCGCATCCTCGTCGATACGCGAGACGGTGATGAGCAGATCTGGGAGTTCAAAGTCGTGATAGACCCCCGAAGTCGCATGAAGAATGGAAGTCAACGCTTGTTTTCGTTGGTCCGCTCTTGCTCGTGGGTCGATCCAGATTTCGCATCGATTCTCGAGGAATGAGAAGTTGAGTCCAAGCGGGCCACGGTAGGCGACCGCGAATCCGATGGGTTCCTGCTGACCATCGACGCGGGCGATGAATACCCGTCGATAGCGGCGGAGCCCGACTCGCTGATAGCGTGCATCCAACGCATCGAGCTCCACATCGCCCTTGTCCCATTCGTCAGCTTCCGCCTGAACCGGGCCACAGAGTCGCCTCGCCAGACGCTCGATCATCCGTGCGTCGTCGTTGCCGACTTCGTCAATATGGACAGAATGAGACGCACCGGGGGCTTTGCCACGATCGATGCGAAGGTACGCGTGTTCATGAACGACGGCCAAGTCCTCACCCAGCGATTGCACGCAAGTACCAAAGACCTTCGAAGGGAAACGGTTTTCAGGACGGAACCAGTTCTGAGATCCTCGGTGCAGATACCCATATGACTCCGATTGACCACTGAGCATCACAGCGCAGCTGGAACTTGGATTCCCAGAAGATATGAGATGTTGGGAATGCATTGATTCGTTTGTAGTTGCCCACATTGTTACCGACGCCCATGCCCCACACTCCCGATCTTCATGGACGACCACATCGTGGAGAAAGCTATCGCGTGGGGCGGACATACTCTTCCGCCAGTTCTCCATGATGATCGGCATGTAGGGCATCAAACGCTGCCGCTTTGCGGGGTAGAGGAAACCGCTGGATTCGTAGCGGGTGAAGAGATCTTGGACGCTGATTTGATTGACCGTACAGCCGAACTCCTGGTAAGAGTCTCCGAAGACGGGTAATCTGTTGATCGGTGGAGACACCTGAGTCTTGGGAACAATAGAGACAGGTTTTATTTTTGTTGAATCAGTATGCTTCATTTCTTGCGTGCTCGCTGAGTGTGTATTCCGGGTCGACACACCTGTTCATGCGAGCCGCGTGAGTGCAGGCGACAAGATTTCAGATAAAATTATTCATCCTGGGTATTTCTTCTGAATTTTCAGATTCCGCACGAGTAGCGGTCCAGCGATTTAGTGGACTTCTGTTTTCGGTGTTTGAGAGGTTGTTCATGCAGCCTTCTTTGGCTCTCTGACTTTGAAATCGAGCCGGAAGAGTTTCGGGTCGCCGCGTGCGGATTGTCGTGTCACTCTGATCTCTGGTTCGATGCCTCCGTTCACTCTATAAAGGATAGGGATCGGATCTACGCCTCTGATTCTGTCCTCCGGTGTGTGCGCTTCGTGTGCGGCATGTACCCTGTGCTCATTGTACCAAACTTGATACTCGCTGAGCCTTCTCTGCATTCCGTCTGTTGATGGGATCATCCATGTGGACCGCATCCAGGTCTTCATCGTGCGGAAGAATCGCTCGATCTTTCCGTTGAGTTGCCAGACTCGTACTTTGCCCCGTACATGTTTGATTCCTTGACGTTTGCAATCCTCCCTGAAACGCCTGCGAAACTGCGACCCGTTGTCGCTGATCAGAAACATTGGAGAAGCGCCCGATCTTCGCACCGCCTCCTTGATCAGCAGGTTCATGTCATTCGTATTGGGCCGTCGAGCAAAGGCTCTGATCGCCAGCAGCTTGCGTGAGTACCCATCCAAGACGGCCGCGATCTCGAACCGCTTCCACAGCACACGGACCTCGGTGATATCGGTATGCCAGACATGGTCGGGGTGGTTGGGCTTGAGGAGATGCTCGGCCCGGTGCGAGGGTGGCGTGGAGGCAGGTATATTCCCCCGCCCCGGCTCGACAAACTCCTCTTCGAGTATCCGGCGGACCGAGGCCCTGCTGATCTGGATACCCGCCCGTACCATTTGCCTTGCGATAGACCGAGTGCCAAAGTCATTCTCGGGGCAGAGCTTGCGGATCTCATGAACAGTCTTGCGTACACCTTCATGCAGCCGATTCCAGGGCGGAGATCCCAGCAACTGATCCGTACGATTCTTATCAAGCAACGCTTTCTTCCACGAGTTGATGGTGTTTGCATGCAGTCCGAATCGGTCAGCGGTCTGTTGGGTGCTCCACTGCCGAAGCGCAGCCAACTGCATAATCTGAGCCCGCTGCTCAGGGGTGAAGTGGGGGCGCTCACGGGGTGGCTTGGCAAGCCTGCTGGATCGAAAGATCTCCAGTTCCCTTTCGAGCAAAGCAGACTCGGTATACAGATGATCCCGCTGGGCAGTCAGCCGGACCAACTCTTGTGGATCGGTCATCGCACGTGCTCTCGCGATGCCATATGATTGGGACATGGCCGCCGCAACCGAATCAACCAGGTGCCACACGCTTCTAGATCGCAGATTGTACATAGTAGATGCTATGGCCGTTTTTCAGCCTTAATCGACGATCCGGGGTCAACACAAACTGCTGGCCCCCCACATAAGGGATCAAAAACACATATTCGACCGGGTTAGAGTTTGCAACCCACCTCAGACTTTGAAGCAGACTCAGAAAAGTGTCTCTGTTGATTTTTCGTATAGGGTGGCGGGACCTCTATTTTTAGCTTTATTTCCAGAGTCAATAGAGAAAATGGCAATACGATTGCTGGCTCAGGAGGAGACTGATGAGCGTGTGCTCATGGCCATGGTTTCATTTATTGCTCGTATCCAGTTCACCTCTGTGACTCCAAAGCTGTTTGAATCAATGGGCAACCTTTTCAACACGATGCCCAAACGCAAGAAGAAACTTGAACCAATTATTTGGCCATGGGCAAAGTACGAGTACGATCGACGGGTGGTTGCATCTGCTCTCAAGGCAATGACAAGTGGTTCTCCAGATCAAATGATCCCATATATGCACGCGCTTGATTCATGGGATGTTGTCAATCTCATTGAGCAGCTAGCTGGGAGTGGGCACGATTGGGTCAATGGAAAAACGGTTACGCGAAAGCCACGGCAACTCTCGTCGCAAGCTCGTTCAGCGATTGTCAATCTCACCTGCGATTCTCGTCAAGATGTTCAGAAGGCGGCATTCTTGGCAATCGATAAGTTACCCGTCGAACAAGATGAAGTTGAGTTGTTGTTATCAAACCTTCATCGCACCGCTGCTTCTCTACGCCAAGGCGCTATCGGCAGACTATCGAGACTCAAAGATTCTGAGGTAATCAAAATCATTGACAGATTGCTCGGGGACAAGAACACTAAAAAACGAGCTGCTGGACTTGAACTCGCATCGCATTTGGTCGAAACGAAGCGTTCAGCTAAGAAAGTACAGGAAGTGGTTCGGTCATCTGAGGATGTACTCACTGACAAAGATCAGAAAGAGTCCGTGGGCCGGATACTCGGTGAAGCTGTCGAAGTAGCAACCTTCGACGATTGCCTTGGGCTTGTCCCAAGGGGGTCGCGATGCCCAACAATTAAACCAAAATTTGTGGGTGTCCGAGTTGAAACACCTGCTGCCAAGAAGTGTCTCAAGGAAATCGCAGAGCTGTTTATTCTTCATGGCGAAACAGAAATTGAACTTGAGAAGGGCGAGTTTGGGGAACAAGGGAGAAGTGTAGAAATCCTTTCATCGGCCGGATGGAAGTTTCCAAAGCCAAAGGCAACTGAGAATCACCGTGAAGAAGCAGTTGCGCGTCTTCCGTTATACAATGTTTGGTTGGAATGGCTTGATACTCGGTCACAGGAAACGCGTGATTCAGATGGACTAGAACTGGTTCGTGCTATGGCATGGATCCATCGTGGTGGATCGTGCAGGAAGTTTCTTCCAAAGCCGTTTCGAAAAAAGTATGCGTGGCAGTTGCGATATGGCTTTGAGGGATTGGTTTCATGGCTGATGCTCCTTTCTGAACCCCAAGGTGCAGGGGCAATGCTTGTTCAATACCTCGAAGACTCGCTTGCTCGAAATGCAATAAGTGACCTAGAAAAAGAAGATCTTCGTGAGGATCATGGCTATCGAGAGTCAGGCTTTATCTCGAATCGGGCATTTATTCAAGCTTCTTTTCGAAGCGATTATAGATATCTGTTTACCAAGAATGATCATGTTCAACTTGGAGCCCTGAAAATGCTGGCGATCGATCGGGATGAGCCAGGTTGCTATGGTCCTACGGTAGAGGAGTTTGTCGCCGCTTTTGACAAAGGAATCGTAAATGATCGAGACTTGATTTGGCTCATGCTTTATCCACGAGTTCTGTCTAGGCAAGAAATATATGCATATGGACCTTCAGTTGTACTGGGGCCAATAGAGGATTTGACAGGCTTAGAAACTCATAAGACTATCGGAGATCGGGCAGAGCTTATTCGATCAGTTGCCGAAATGCGAGACCGCATTATCGCACTTGAGCTCACGCGTGGCGATATGCTTATGCCAGCGAGTCATCCTGCAGCATTGCTTCGTTTCTCAGGAGGAGCCAAGGTATTCTTCGACTTCGCAGTTGCTTTAGGGAAAGACAAGATCGTTCGCCAAGATCAGTGGGGTGATCCTACCCGAGCATATTCGTTCAGCAGGCTTATATCGGTGACGAATCCAATAGAGGGTGATTCGCCAGAGCTGTTTGCTCGGCTCTATCAGTCATCGGGTCTCAAAGAAGCACGGCTGCTCGAACTGGTCATGTTTGCTCCGCAGTGGGCTTCGCATGCAGAACAAGCACTGGGGCTTAACGGTCTCGAAGAAGCTGTGTGGTGGATCCATGCACACACGAAGAAGAATGACTATTGGCGGAATCAAGATTTTAGAGAAATCTGGGCCGCTCAGATCAATGAACGGACTGAGCTCGATTCTGAAGATCTAGAAGAGGGAGCAGTAGATGTCCGATGGTTCACACGAGTAATTAACCTTATTGGTGATGACGGATGGGCGAAGTTGCAGAAGCCAGCCAAATATGCCTCTAACAGTGGGGGGCATAAGCGAGCACAACTCTTTGCTGATGCAATGCTCAATCGTTTAGATGGGGATGAAATCCTCTCTCGGATCACTGACAAGCGGCATCAAGATGCTGTTCGAGCACTCGGATTGATCCCATTGTCGAGAAAGAATTCAGTAGCAAAGAAAGAAATGCTTGATCGCTACAAACAAATCCAAGAGTTCAAGCGTGAGAGCCGCAAATTCGGAAGTCAACGGCAAGCGAGCGAGGGGAAGTCGGTGGCTATCGCAATGCAGAATCTCGCCAGAACAGCAGGGTTCCGTGATCCAAGGCGATTGCAATGGGCCATGGAATCACAAGCGGTCACTGATCTTGCCAAATGTCCAGTAGTAATCACCGTTGAAGAAACAAGCGTTTCTCTTTCAATCACAGAAGCGGGCGAGCCCGAGTTGGCTGTGATGAAGAATGGCAAAAAACTCAAGAATGTTCCCGCCAAACTCAGGAAGAATGACGAGATCGCCCCTTTGCGATCCCGAGTCACCGAACTCCGAAGGCAGCGATCTCGGATGCGCGTTTCGCTTGAAGAATCCATGTGTCGAGGTGATGAGTTCTCCAGATCGGAACTCAAGGAGTTCGTAGCCCATCCGATTCTCAAGCCGATGATTGAACGGCTTGTTTTTATTGGCAACGGTAAGCTTATTGGCTATCCTGAAAGATCAGGGCAACTCTTGCGGAATTTTGATGGGACAGTCGAGCCGATCGGCAACTCCGACAAGCTACGGCTTGCTCATCCTACTGATCTACTCAAAGCAGGAGATTGGAGTGAGTGGCAACGAGACTGCTTCAATGCCGAACGTATCCAGCCATTCAAGCAAGTGTTTAGAGAGGTGTATCCAAAGACTAAGTCTGAGCTTGATCAGTGTGATATGACCCCTCGATATGCCGGGCACCAAGTAAATCCACGACAAGCCCTCTCCCTACTCAAGGGGCGACAGTGGATCCATTCTCCAGAGGGAGGGGTTCGCAGGGTATACCACGATGAGAAACTAATCGCTGAGCTTTGGTTCCAAGAGCATTTTTACACGCCAGCTGAAGTCGAAGGTTTGACACTCGAGGGTGTGTCATTTATCGGCAAGGGGAATAAAGCAGAACGGGTTACTATGAACAAGATCCCTGATCGAGTATTCAGCGAAGCGATGCGTGACCTTGATCTTGTCGTCAGTGTAGCACACGCTGGAGGAGTAGATCCTGAAGCATCAGCATCAACTGTGGAAATGCGGGCGTCCCTTCTGGGAGAAACTTGCATGCTCCTCGGTTTGAATAATGTACAGGTCAAGGATCATCATGCAATCATCGATGGAACTCGTGCGACCTATTCGGTACATCTCGGCAGCGCTTCTACAACTGTGCTTCCAGGCAAGGCGATGTTCATCGTGGCCGTTCATAGTCAGCATCGTGGTCGGATATTTCTTCCCTTTGCCGATGATGATCCAAAGTCTGCGGAGGTCCTTTCAAAGGTCTTGTTACTCGCACGCGACGATGAGATAAAGGATCCGTATATCCTGGATCAAATCCGGGCTTAAGCATTTCAATATGTGGGCGATTGGGGGAGTGCGGCAGTGCGTATGCTTCACCATGAGCGTATGGAAGCTTCGTTGGACGAGTGAACGGTCGATATGGGTAACCTTGCCTGATGCCGTTATCCATCCGCAAGTTTCGAGTCAGCTCGCAGCTTGGGTTTCTTCAGCGCATAGAGATGATGTTCGAGCAGCGGTCCCCTCATCATGTGGCGTGCTGATTGAGTTTGATACTCGACAGCGGATGACCAACGACCCCTGGTCCACTGTCATAGAAATGCTGGAGTCTTTCGAACGGGAGCAGGCCTCAACAGGATCCCCAAATATATTGGATGCTCGCGAGATACGAATTCCGGTGTGCTATGACGAACTCCTTGCGCCCGATATGACCGAGGTTGCACAACTGCTCAACTGTCACCCTGAAGTGATTATCGAGAAGCACACATCGATCGCATACAACGTCGACACGATGGGATTTATGCCGGGGTTCGGCTATCTGAGTGGGCTCGAAGACTCGTTGCGACTTGGGCGTAAGAAGATACCTCGGACTCGGGTGCCAGCAGGAAGCGTGGCAATCGCTGAGAATATGACAGCGGTATACCCACACCAGAGTGCTGGTGGTTGGCATCTCATCGGACGGACTCCACTTCAGCTCTTTAACCCGGATCTCAAGGATCCAGCAATGCTGCGTATGGGCGATTTAGTTCGATTCGAGCGGATCACGCTCAAAGAGTTCAACCACTACAACGACACGCAGCGGCGGGGTGATTGCTAATGGGAACGATCGAGGTCATGAAACCTGGAATGCTGAGCAGTGTACAGGATGCTGGTCGCGATGGTTACCGTGATGCGGGAGTACCTCGGAGTGGTGCCTTTGATTCTGTTGCACTTTCTGTTGGAAATCGTTTGCTTGGCAACTCTGAATCTGATGCCGCAATCGAGATGACGATGACGGGAGGCGAGTTCCGGTTCAAGGCGGAAACGGTTGTGTGCATTACAGGAGCACACGCTGATGATGCCATGATCATCAGTGGAGATCAACAGCATCCGCTGCTCCACCAACAGCCTACTTCAGTTCCAATCGGCAGTATACTCCGAGTTGGGCGATTGACCAATGGTGTCCGGGGGTATCTATGTGTCTCAGGTGGAATCCAATCCCTACCTGTACTTGGAAGCCGATCAGCGCTTGTTTCGCTGCCAGACGCGGGATTAGGCCGGGCATTGATTCAGGGCGATGTACTCTCATTTGATGCTCATGTATCCGCAGGTAAGAATCCTTCAAGCAATTCAGATGTATTTATACCAGAACCAGCTCAGAATGGAGTTCGAATTCTACGGCTTGTACCGGGTGCTCACTTTGATCTGTTTTCACAGTCACAACGGGAAGCGTTGGTTGAAGGAGTTTTTAAAGTATCAGACCAGAGCAACCGTGCGGGTATTCGTTTGTCGCAGAGTGTCATTCCTGGATTTCTTCCAAGCGGTATCGCAAGTGAAGGAACTCTTCCAGGCTACATACAAGTACCGCAGTCTGGATCGCCCATCGTACTTGGTGTCGACGGACCCACAACAGGCGGGTACCCGGTCATCGCGTGTGTGATCGAAGCGGATCTTCCCGTACTGGCACAGTGCGCAATGCGTGAACAGGTGCAGTTTCGTTGGGTAAGCTTGTCGGATGCAGTGCGTGCGAGAACCAATCAAGGCGCAATACTTCAATCAATCCAACCTCTGAACGCAATCCAAAAGCTATGGGAATCACAAGATGCTTGATCAACCACGAGTGTATCTTGGATGTGACACAGGAGAGGCGAGAGAAGGTTTAGGCCGTGATATAGAAAATGCTTTGCTGCCGTATGTCTCTGCCGTGAGCATTGCGTGCGGTGGGCACGCCGGTGATGAGGAATCGATGCGAGAGGCTATTACATCGGCTGCTAAACACGGCTGTCTAATCGGAGCACACCCATCCTACCCGGATCGTGAAGGATTTGGTCGACGAGACCTTGAAGTTGATCGCGCCGCGCTGGGATTATCACTCAAGGCGCAACTCAGCACCTTTGCTCAAATCGCAGAAGAATGCAATGCAACGGTTTCGATGATCAAGGCCCACGGTGCGCTCTATCACGCCATCGCTCGCGACCTCGAACTTGCCAACTGGTACTGGTCCATATGCACCTCGATCTTTCCACAGTCACGATTCGTCGCTCCGATCGGTTCTTCGGTTCTTGATGAGTTCAGATCGTTGGGGCGAGCGATATTCGCTGAAGGTTTCTGCGATCGAGCATATGAATCAGACGGGACCATCCGTCATCGAACAATTACTGGCGCGATTATCAGCAGCCCCGAACTCGCCGCCAGGCAAGCGGAGCGATTGGTCCATGAATCCAACTGCCAACTTCTGTGTATTCACAGTGATTCGGAGAATGCAATCGCAATCGCGAGAGCGGTCAAAGCTCGGTTTCTTGAACTCGGTCTTTAATTGATGATTTGTTCGAAACAACAGAACTTTCACAGCAATGGGGCGAACATGTGAGCGTCTGGTACACCGAGTGTAGATATTGGTATAGAATCGGGCATAGATTATGGCTAAGGCAGTTGCAGATCCTGATGAAATCCGTCGATTCGCTCAGATGTTGAAGCGATTCGGGAATGGTATGGACCATGAGCTCACTCAGCTCAACGGCCAAATGGCCAGTTTGAGTCATACCTGGCGTGATCAGGAACAAGCCAAGTTCCAGAACGAGTTTGATCAAACGATGCGTCAGATCGCTCGGTTCAAAGAATCAATCGATGAGCAAGTGCCATTCCTTCTCAGGAAGGCTGATCGTCTTGAAGAATATCTAAGGCAGCGGTAAGCATGGGGAACGCCGCCCGGATCACCGATGTTCAAGCTCTGTCTGATCTGCGCCCGGCGTTGATCCGGTTTGGTGAGTATTGCCAATCTGCATTGAGCAGCGATCGTAGTGATGCCATGAAGGTCCTCAGCTGGTTGCAGCGAGATCGGCTCCCACACTGGAAGCGAGAAATCCGGATCCGGTCCGAACTTGCAGTCCGAGCCAATAGCGAGCTGATACAGCGAACCGCCGGTGACACGCCGAGGCCATCGGTCGATGCCAGGAAGGCGTACGAACTCGCGAAACGGCGCGTGCGCGAAGCAGAAGAAAAATACGAGTCAACCAAGCGATGGATTCGTGTAGTCGAGAAGGAAATCGATCAGTACCGAGGCTCGATTCAACCGATGGCCGAAGTAGCCCAGTCCTGTTGCACCAGAGGCGTAGCAAGAATTGATTCGCTAATTGCTGCGGTTGACGCGTACTTAAATTCGGGTACTTCGGAGCAAACGAGCCAGTCGCAAGGGGCAATATCCAGCGAGGATGCCGAACTTACGGACATCAGCAATTTCCCAGAAGGAGAGTCGCCATGAGCCGGTCTTCAGGTGTAGGTATTCTGAGTGATGCCGTAAAGCAGTTGCATTTCGCTTGGGAAAGATGCCGATCATCATGGTCGGATCAAACCGCCGATAGGTTTGGGGAGCAGTTTATCGATCCTGTTGAGAGTGCCGCACGGCAATCCCGAGATGCGATGGAACGGTTGCAATCGATTTGCGAAGAGGCTAAGCGTGCATGTGAATGATTCCGATTCCAGAGACGCCGCTCCCCGCTCTGCGACGAACAATCGTCGTCCGGGCTTTGATGCGCAGGCCGATGGTTTTGCGACGCTTAGAGATGGGCTGGATCAATATATCAAGCGGATGGATTCAGCTCATGCAACCCATGAAAAATCATGCAAGACCGCGACGGCCAATCGAGATCGACTGATCGCAAATGCGGATAAAAAGCACGCCGAAACATTGGATGCGATTGAATCACGGGAATCCGAAGCCCGTACCCAGATTGACGAGAAATATGGAAGCAAGCTTGGCGAAATCAAACTGGAACACGAGAAATCGATCCAGGGAAATCGTTCGAAGTACAACCGAGGCGTTGAGCGCGCGAAGAAGGAGCGTGAAGAATCGGTGTGGATGGCTGATGCAATCCATGAATCTTCGCTCAGGAAGGCCGACAATGAACACTCGACGGTTCAGAAACAACTTTCCGAGTTCGCTCAATCTATAAAGGAACAAACGGCTCAACTGATGCTGGTGTTGGGTCCATCCAACGCGTCCGATGTTGTTGAGGCGACTCAATCGGACCCCGGATTTCCTGATGACCCGACTCAGGATGGGCTCGCAGAACTGATCCAGATGAGCGCTGATGCGTTGTCGGAAATCAAGGATGGAGGGATCCGGAAGATCCTCCAGGGAAAATCCAAAAAACTCGAGCTGGGTATCAAGGCGAGCAATCTGATTATCGAGGCTCAGTTCTATCTCCAGTCGCTTCAATCAGTGACTGCAAATCGGCATGCCCAACGCCTTGGCCAGATCGAAGATGCTCGACGAACCGAGATTCAAAGAGCGGATCAAAGATGTCGCGAAGCCGTTCATGGACTTGATACGAAGGCCGGCGATATCGCAAAGAGTGAGCACGAACAGTTCAACAGTCGCTTTCAAGAAGTGCAATCGAGGAAGGAACTCGACGAGTCTGAGATCGAGTCATGGCATGCGAAGCAGCTCGGTGATGCGCACAGGAAACATACTGAAACCACCGAGCGGGCAACAATCGAATGCTCCGATTTCACAGAGGACGCCTCGGAAACCTACACCGCTGAGCTCGTTGCGGGCCGAGCTCGCATTCTTGAATCGACCGGGATGGCGATCGGTTTACTAAAAGCGACCCAAGATCAGACGGTGGATACAAATCCAGACTGGGCGGAAGCAGTTGAATCGGATCATCCGACCAGTGTTCCGGGCGTGATCTCTATGGGACACGCTCGTCTGAATCTTGGTCCACGACTTGATCTCCTTGGCGAAAGCATCCGTACGGAGCTTGCGCTGCCACCTGTTCTCGAAACTCCGTTGGTTTGGTCGCTCCCCGGTCACCGATCGTTGATGGTTCGTCATGACACATCAGGACGCGAGCAAGCCCTGGCAACTATTCGGAACACGATACTTCGTATCCTCTCATCATTCCCGGCGGGAAAGGTCCGGTTCATGCTCGCCGATCCAATCGGGATTGGCCAGTCATTCGCAGAGTTCATGACGCTCTCGGATCAGGAGCCATCGCCTGTTGGTCAGCGCATCTGGTCTGAGCCTCAGCAAATTGAGCGTCAACTTACAGATATCACCGAGCACATGCAAACGGTTATCCAAAAATACCTGCGAGCCGATTATGAAACGATCGAGGATTACAATATTGCGGCGGGTGAGATCTCTGAGCCGTACCGATTTGTTGTGATCGCGGATCTCCCCGAAGCACTTACCGAAACCGGTGCCGCTCGTCTCAAAAGCATCCTTGATTCTGGGCCACGATGCGGTGTGTACGCGATACTCTCGGCGGCTGCGAGCGAGAAACTCCCTCCGAATTTTGATCTTGATTCGCTACAAACCCACACGGTTCAGCTCGCGATCAACAGTGGGTCGATTGCTATTCTTGATGATCGATTTGATGAGACGGTTATCACGCTGCATCAAGAACCCGACGACCGCGTATCTGCTCAACTGCTGAAGCATGTTGCACAAGCTGGTTTACAGGCTGGGACTGTCGAGGTTCCATTCGCACGACTGACCCCGGATGCGGAAGAAATTTGGTCAAGGTCCTGTGACGATGAACTGGTGATCCCAATTGGTCGCTCGGGCGCTCACAAAAATCAGGAACTCCGTCTTGGTTTGGGAACCCGCCAGCACGCGCTGATCGCGGGTCGAACGGGCTCGGGCAAATCAACCCTTCTGCATGTCATTGTCTCAGCGGCCATGCTCTGGCATTCTCCTGATGAGCTCGAAATATACCTTATTGACTTCAAGAAGGGTGTCGAGTTCAAGGCCTATACAGGGGATCAAGTTCCGCATGTGCGTGCTGTCGCGATTGAGTCGGATAGAGAGTTTGGTTTGTCGGTGCTCAAACGCCTCGACGATGAACTCACAAGCCGTGGCAATTTGTTCCGCAAGATCGGTGCGCAGAACCTCGCTTCAGCACGATCAATGGCTCCTGACGAACGGCTCCCCAGAGTGTTGCTGTTGATCGATGAGTTCCAAGAGTTCTTTACTGAAGATGATGATGTGGCCTCGGAAGCAACTTTGCTGCTCGATCGCCTTGTGCGTCAGGGGCGCGCATTTGGTGTTCATGTGATTCTGGGCTCGCAGACTCTTGCAGGCTCGTACTCGCTTGCACGCTCAACGCTTGGGCAAATCGGAATCCGGATCGCGCTCCAGTGTTCTGAGGCCGATTCCTATCTCATACTCGGCGAAGACAACAACGCAGCGCGTCTGCTCGAGCGACCTGGTGAGGCAATCTATAACAACGCGGGTGGCCTCATTGAGGGCAACAGCCCGTTCCAGACCGCGTGGCTTTCAGATGCTGAGCGTGACTCGAGTCTTGCCAAGATGCCGAGTGACATAGGCACAAGGCCAGCCACTGTTGTATTTGAAGGGAATCGTCCTGCTCAGTTTAATCTATCCGC
Organism: uncultured Phycisphaerales bacterium; assembly: GCA_963976955.1. Lineage (GTDB taxonomy): Bacteria > Planctomycetota > Phycisphaerae > Phycisphaerales > UBA1924 > UBA1924. The sequence goes on from CAXBMD010000001.1 coordinate 1,420,547, forward strand.
TGAATCGTTTGCCCAAGCATTTTCTGATCGGAAGACTCCGCGAGTTTTACTTGGCGATGCTGTTGCGATTGCTCCGCCAACCTCCGCACCACTGTTGAAGCGATCGGGATCCAATCTTCTCATTGTTGGGCAGCAGCCGGAGCCATCGCTCGGGATGCTTGTGTCTTCCGCGATCACGGCAGCGTTCAGCCCTCGGACGCGGTTGATCGTGATAGACCCAACACCAGAAGACGACGCGATCCATGGCCGAATTACCAGCGCGGTTGAAGCGTCGGGTTTGAATGCACGGATCGTCAACCAACAAGAAGCCGATGATGTCGTTGCGGAACTTAGCAAACTCGTTCAAGAGCGTGGTGAAGTTGCTGGTGATCCGGTGATCCTTGTGCTCGCAGGCCTCCACCGCCTTCGGTCATTGCGTAAGAGCGATGATTATTCGTTCTCGATGGATGAATCCAAAGCAAGTCCAGACAAAGATCTGCTGAACATTCTTCGGGAGGGACCAGCTGCGGGGGTGTGGACACTTGCGTGGTGTGACACGCTCTCGAATGTTGAGCGTGCGATGGAGCGATCAACAATCCGTGAGTTTGGTCTCAGGGCATTGATGCAGATGAGTGCGTCAGATTCGGCATCACTCATAGATACTTCTATCGCATCAACACTGGGGGCAAACCGAGCGATCCTTGCAGACGATGTTGAGGGAACGCTCCAGAAGTTCCTTCCCATCAATCTGCCTGATTCGGCGGTTGTCCGAAGAGCCTTAGAGTTTCTTGCGATTTCGTAGCACTCTATAAAGGCATCTCGTCCAGTTTGCAGAAGTGGATTGTCCCACGGCTATCGCCAGGGCTCGGTGGCAGGGCTTTCTGAGATTGTAAAGGCAATGAAATGTCATGAGATAGGATTTTTTTCTTCAAAAATACCTTGGGATGATGTATACTCGGCCCAGCGCATAGTGGAGTTGTAGATGGATGAGGACGGGACAATATTCCGGTCACTAAACAGAAATCCATCGCCTATCGCATAGACCTTTTTGGATGGAGACTTTGAGAATGATCACACTTAAAACGACTTTGGTGGCAGTGACGGCTGTCTCGTGGATGAGCGGGTTGTGCTTTGCAGATGAAGCGAGTGTTCGAGCTGACCTGGCAATCACCGAGTCAACCTCCTATTTGCAGAATGCTGGAACCCGCATCGAGTTGATGAAAGCAGGAAAAAACGATCCCGCGGACGCGATGGTGTTCCAGAAGTTCATCGGTGATCTTCCACTTCATGGGGATCGGGTCTATGTGTTTGAGAACGCTGACGGCACAGTTGCTCAGGTTTATGACGATTCAACTCGAGAACTGATTCTCCGTCGAGGCGCGATAAATATTGAGCAGGGAGCCGCTGCTGTCTTAGCCGAAGCGTTCCTTCCTGACGCAATTGATTCAAATGTCAAGCAAGTGTGGTTCCGGAACGGCGACGAAGCAGTCCTTGCATGGGAGGTGACAACTTCGCTTCTCGATCGCGGATTACCAGCAAGTCCGACACACTTTGAAATGGTGATCGATGCGGTCACCGGCGATGTGCTTTCGGCGCGACAGATCGACACCAAGGCATACGCACCGGGTTCGCCCGAAGCCGCCGATGGCGTCTTCCCGCGTATTGTGATAAACAACACCATCGGAGCTCAGGGATCGAGAGACTACGCCGCTCCCTTTGACGCAGTCATCAGTGTGTCAGTAGGATGCACGGGGACGCTGATCGCTCCCAATCTCGTCATCAGTGCACGCCACTGTGGAATCGGTGCTGGAACCCTTATCAGATTCGGCGACAACTCAAGCAGCCCCGACTTTACCGTCACAGTACAATCCTCTATTCTTCCCGACGGCAGCGGTTCGCTCCTGGACGGTGGCGATGTTTCTATCCATATTCTGAACTCATCGGTTCCGGCCAACATCGCTGAGCCAATGCGTTTGATCGATGAGACGAATGATCTCGAAGGGATGCTCGCCGCGACTCTTGGTTACGGCTACAACGGACTCGGCAGCTCGGGCCACGGATTCTCCTCTGATGGCCGACGCTGGGGCGGTGAGAATATCATCGATGCCTACGGCAGCCCATCGAACTCGAGCGGCAGCAACATCATCTCGACAGACTTCGACAACGGCACCAGCGGTGCAAACACCATCCCAAGCAGCAGCTCAACTCCGCTTGAGTTCGAAGCAACAACCGCGCCTGGGGACAGCGGCGGGCCGGTCCTTGTTCAGTTCGGCGGTGAGTGGGTCATCGCGGGTGTCCTCTCAGGTGGTACGACCAGTACAAGCGTGTACGGCGATATCTCTTGGTGGACCGGCACCGCGATATACCGCGACGAAATCGAATCCGCGGGTGGTGAGTTCGTCACCGGACTTGAAATCTTGTTGCCTGATGGTTTGCCCGAACTTCTTTCCTCGACCGGCGGCGACACACTGGACATTGAGATTGTCCCATCGCTTGCAGACCCTGTCGTTCTAGGCAGCGGTACATTCCATGTCGACACGGGTTCGGGGTTCCAGCAGTTCCCGCTTGTAACCAACTCGGCGACGAGTTTCTCAGCCACTTTCCCAGCTCCGATCGATTGCCCAGCAAATGTGGAGTACTACATCTCGTTCGACCTTCAGTCCGGGACCACAGTGACTGAACCTGCAGCTGGTGCATCTGGCGCGTTCAGCACGCTTGCTGCCGACCAAGTGGACTTGGATGACCTGTATGATTTCGAATCTTCAGTTGGTTTCACTGCGGGAGCACCCGGAGACGACGCCACAACTGGGATATGGGTCCGCGTGAACCCCATTGGTACCGATGCACAGCCTGAAAACGACAATACCCCCGATGGTAATGTCGCTTGGATCACCGGCCAAGGAAGTCCGGGAGGCTCGGTTGGTGAAAACGATATCGACGGCGGAACGACATCGCTGGTGAGTAACCAGATCGATCTGAGCACCACCGAGTCGGCAACGATCTCCTACGCACGGTGGTATTCCAACAGTACCGGCGCTGCACCGAATGCGGATGTGTTTGAGGTGTTCGTGTCCGACGATGATGGCAAATCATACACGCTCGTTGAAACAGTCGGGCCTGCTGGCGATGGAACATCGGGCGGCTGGATCGAGACGGGGTTCAATGTCGGCGACTTTGTCGATCTAACCACTACAATCCGAGTCAAGTTCGTCGCGAGCGATCTCGGCGATGGCTCAGTAGTGGAGGCGGGTATCGATGATGTGCGTATCTTCGGAGCCTCGTGTGCTTCGGATTCTTGCCCCGCCGATCTGACGGGTGAAGGTGATCTGAACTTCCTCGATGTATCCGCATTTATCACGGCTTTCGGTATGCAGGACCCAGTTGCTGACTTCACTGGAGAAGGAAGCTTTAACTTCCTTGATGTTTCGGCCTTCCTTGCTGCGTTTGGTGAAGGGTGCCCGTGAGATTGACCGGTAGTGGTCTAGCGATTTAATCGCTTTATTCCAAGGTCAGTTGCAATCGCAACAGACTCCACGCTAAACGAATCACACCACTGAGAGAACTCGGTGGTGTTTTTCTTTGTCTGCCTGATTCCGGAATGTTTTTCCCGCGGTGGGTGAGCGCACACTCCGCAGATCGCTACAGCTTGAAGTTTATCCAAGAGGTGGGGGTTGACTCTATCGGGATTACGGAACTGGCTCGATGCTTGGTTGAGGGTGCTGCGATCACCATCCCATTGCATGAAGTTCTGGCCCACGGAGCCGTAGAGGACAGGGCCATCTCCAAGATCCAGCACTTTAATGGCGTTGACTGTATGAGGGTGCCGTGTAATCGGCTCAGCAGTTGAGTCCGTCAAAGTGGTTTCGATTGAATATGATTGAGTTCTTGAGTTCTGTTCTGTCTTGTCCTTTACAGAGAGGCTGTCGAATGACCCGCACAATCAAGCACCCACCGAGCTATCAATGGGTTCCCCAACCCGAAGCACAAGCTGTGATCAACGAGTATGTCGACTCCTTCTTGCGTGCGTGCCCGTTTGCCACCAACCTCGCACACGACATGTCCCATCGAAGCGGCACCAAGTTCATCGATTGGGTTGATTTTATCGAAGCGCCCGACGCTTCAGATCTAGAAACTCGGCTCATAGATGTTGGCTTCGTAGAAACACCAGATCAAGACAACAACGACGAGACGCGTGTCTTCGAGCATCACGATGGATTGTTCCCGTTATTTGTGCTGTCAAACTCCAAAGATATTCAACTCGGGATCAAAGTCGATTCTGTTTCAGATTTTCTCTCAGCATGGTCGATCACCAATGACTACAAGATCGAGGGTGCCCCCTTCGCCTCGTTGAGGCGCGTTCGTGTTTCGTGTGAAACATCGACAACTCTTTGGGCCGTTGAACGCCATGGATGCAGGACCTTATGCAATGAGCAGAACGATCCTGAGCGTTGCATGAGCGCGATGAGGCATTACGAATCACTCAGGCGTCGTCGAAGAGATTGGCCAAGCGACGCACTGGGATGGGAACGCGTCAATGCGCTCGTTGATGCCGCGATTTACGATCTCGGGGTAGACACGGCTTGTGAGCTGTTCTTTCGCGCCGAGCGTGACTATTGGCAGCGAAGAAACCGGGCAGCACGCATTCAAAAATCACGTCAAGATGAGCTCGGGCTCGGTTGGGCAAACCACGATCACCATACCTATCGCTCCTCGCGCAAGGCATTCAAAGACCTCGTGCACCTTCTTGAGAAGTTGGGGTTTGTCTGCCGTGAGCGTTTCTATGCTGGTAAAGAAGCGGGGTGGGGTGCCCAGGTGCTTGAACAACCCGAGTGTCGATTGGTCATCTTTGCTGATGTTGACTTATCCGAAGAAGAAATTGTTGTCGACTTTGCACACGAAGGTCTCCAGCCCCGCGACTACCTTGGGACCATCGGGATATGGGCGGGTCTCCACGGCGAGTCCATGCTTCAGGCGGGTATGCATCATCTTGAGTGCCAGTTTGATTACAACGCGCTGCGCGATCAACTGCAGTCGGCTGGGATTCAATCCATGCCTCCATTTACACAACTTGCATACTTGAAACAGGCCTTTACTGAAGGCGAACGATGGCAGGTTGATCCTGTTCGTGTCAATCGTCTCCTTGAAGCAAAGCTCATCACCCCAGCCCAAGCAAACAACTTCAAAATGAATGGCGCGATTGGATCACATCTCGAGAATCTCGAACGATTTGATGGCTATAAAGGCTTCAACCAACATGGTGTGAGCGACATCATTGAACGCACCGATCCACGGCACCAGAATAACGACGATCCGCTTATTGGCGCGTGATAATCAAGTCGATTTCACACTGGCCCATCACTAACAATGTAGTCGGAATCCAAAGAACGGGTGCGCGAAACTTGAGCGATCGATGAGCTGTTCACAGGCCCACGCAAAGGAACTTGGCGTTCCGCTCATTGATTCATGCTCTGTACAGCATGTGATGTGAGCCCAAATCGAACTCATGAGATCAAAGCGCCGTGGATCAGTCGCGTTGAAAGAAGTTGTCTATGGAGTGAGCTGGATTCTTCGGCTCAGTGTTGTAGAAATTGGTGGGTAAGTCATCTCGAATCGTGAGCCATGGAACTCTTCAATTCCGTATCCGGTTCGGCTTGTAACGAACTGCATCAGTCTCGGATACCAAGGTAAGTGCGCGGTTGCCGCACCATCGACACCCGGCGGGAGGTCGTAGCCCCGCTCAGCGATTGACATGGATTGAGTATCAAAGTTTTCAACGCGATTGTCATGAGGATAAGTCAGGCGATCGAGCATGTGTGTCACTACTTGACCGGAATGCTTGATCGAATCATGAACAAAGTAATCAAACACGACGCGTTCGACAGGTGTCTGGAGCAGAACCATGAATCCAGCTGATTCATGCTCTTCATTTGATCTCTGGGAATAGATTGAGCGGAGATGGCTTCCGAAGACACAGGTGGTCAGACCACGATTACCAACAGGGCCGGCTGCAAGATTGAAGACCTTGTAATCACCCTGCATCCGGACTTCAATCTTTGGATCGCTTGGTTCGCAGAACTCACGCATCAGTTGGAGATCACCCTCCTCGTAGCCGGTTGGATCCAGTGGGTCTTTTTGAATAGGTAGGATCTTTCCGTCTTTATCATGAATCGCTTCATAGCTCATCGGCCAGGCTCGCGAACTGAACTGGCGGAAACCGAGGTACCCCGTGACATGCGCTGCATCGAGCATCCCCGGTTCGTTTCGAGAAGGGCAGAGGAACACGGAGACGAATCGTGTCTGTGCCTGCACACCCCAGACGGAGCATGCGCCATCGAAGAGCATCCGTCGTGCGCGTTCCCGATCTTGTGAAGCAACATTGTTCCCGGTGTTGGCAAGGAGCATGCCGAGCGTCTTCCTCCCACCCGAGCATGACGCGACGCTTTCCTCGAAGGTGTCGGTCGCGGCGTGCGCCTTTGCGATCAATGAGGGTTGGACACCACGCTCTTCACAGATCGTGATGAAGCGTTCCATACTTTGCTTGCCTGGAACATCGTGGGCGACATCGGTGCCATCGATCGAGCGGGCAACGCGGGAAAGTTTCCATGCGAGTCCGCGATTGAGACCCAGATCTCGCGCGAGTTCTCTTGTTTTGGTGGGGTCAACCCCTGTAGCACCGAATAGTTCCAGAACAGATGATCGCAAGACCTGGAATGAGGCCATCACATCCCGAATTGAAGCTGTTTCTGCCACTGGAATCGTAGATCGGTGCTTCGGAACATGAACTATTGGGGGATCTTCCATATCGATTGAGCATAGGCGATCATGTTGATTGACACAAGAGAAATCGGCACGAAAAATGTCAATAATGACATTGACACAGAGTCCGGATACTGCTAAGTTGTATGAAATCGCCCAACTCCGGGCACTATGACACGCAACTCTTGGAGAGGAAATCACATGAACATCGCAACAACTTCAGCTATTGGAATCATCGCTTTGGCGGCAGGATCGTCATTGGGCGCGATCACCGTAAGTCAGGGCTCATCGGCGATTACCTACAGCACAACACTCAACTTTGACGAACTGGGCGGTCCGACCGGCGCTGTCAGCACAGACGCTTGGGCCGCACTCGGTGTCACCGAGTTGCAATCTGGCGACGGAGCACCATCGGTCGGCGACAACTCTGGCGCGGGTCCTTGGATTGGCACCAGCAACTCCTTTTTCGGTAACTTCGGAATCTTCATGACCTTCGATTCTGACCTGACCAACTTCAGTGCTCAGATCTGGGATCCATCAGGACCCGGCTCGTTCTTCGGTGGCGGCATGATTGGCGTTGCGTTCAACGATGGCGTTGAGGTTGGAAGCTTCTTCTCGGATGCCGGTCCTGCATGGGGCGGGCTCGGCGACGAGTGGTGGGACTTCACAGCAACCGATGGAGATGTCTTCGATGAAATCCGCATTCTTGGTTTCGGGTTCTCCCCAACCACCTACGGCGACAATATGTCGTGGAACGCTGTACCCACACCAAGCAGCATTGCGATTCTCGGATTTGCAGGCGTCGCAACCTCGCGCCGTCGTCGGTAACGAACTCTCTTTCCATGTTCTACAACATGGGGTTGCGTTGCTGAAAGGTTCCGCAGCCCCTTTCAAACCACGACAGACACCACACCGACCTTTCAAGGAGATCCTCTATGTCTTACATCCAAAACAAAGCAGCTTGCGTACTGATGTGCGTCGCGGGTGCCGCAGCAACCGCACAGGATTCCGCTACATTCCAACTCATTATTGATCCGATGACCAAGTTCCCTTGCGTGTCCGCAAATGACATGTCCCCAGACGGACGCTGGGTGGTGGGTAGCATGGACACAGACGGCGATGGAGTCGGTGACACTGGATACCGGTGGGATCGATTAAATGATGTGTTTCTACAGATCCCAACCGAAACCATTGGAACGGGAGACGACCCGATTGCAGCAGTTTCTGACGACGGGCAGGTCATCCTCGGCAGCATCGCTGCAGGCCCAGACGGCATCGAAGCCACCGCTGGTATCTGGATGGAGTCCACAGGATGGGTCAGCTTGGGCTACCTCCCCAACGCGGGTTTTTGCCCCAGCAGAAGCAACGGATATGAGCTCAGCGGCGACGGGACAACCGCCGTCGGGCTCTCATGGGATGGTTGCTCCGGACGAGGGTTTGTTTGGACGCAAGAAACAGGCATGCTCGAGCTCGAAGCAATGGCAAACGGGGGCAACCGTGCATCGGTGATGTCAGGGGACGGCTCGGTCATCGCGGGCTTCGCGCAAGGATTCACACGAACCCCCACGATGTGGAATGGGATCAATCTTGAGGGTGAACTTCTCGATCCAACATATGCGGTCGGTGGGGAGTTCACTGGAATCAGTGATGATGGCTCCGTTATACTTGGCTCATGGAGCATGGGCGGAACTGCCTATGAAGCCGGGAAAATTGTGGACGGCGTCCCATCGAGGATCGGTGCTGGCTCTCTCCTGCCCGGCTGGGGAGGGATTGGGATGGATATCGCGGACAACGGGACAATCGTGGGTTTCGACTTCCTCCTCGGGAATCGTCGATCTTGGATTCAGCCGTTCGGTACAGGTGACCTGCAAGTGGCTCTTGAATTCATCAACGGGCTCGGCGCGAATGTTCAAGCGGGCACACGACTCGAAGTCCTCCAAGCCATCTCAGCGGACGGCAAAACAATAATTGGTCACGGCGGCACATCAGCTGCGTACTTGATCACACTCGAATACCCTTGCCAAGCTGATCTCACCGGTGACGGCGCACTGAACTTCCTTGATGTATCCGCATTCCTCGCAGCATTTGGGAACCAAGACCCCATCGCGGACTTTGAAGCGGACGGCAGCTTCAACTTTCTTGATGTCTCTGCATTCCTTGCCGCATTCGGCGCTGGGTGTCCATAACACTTCGAGTAGTGTGTTTACGACTCTTGCCAACTATCTGTACATTCTGAAAGGCACACCATGTGTATTCGCTTCTCATGTGCAATCCTGATTGCATGCTGTTCCGCCGCGATGGCGCAAGATATCCGGTTCGAAATACTTCCCGGTATTTACCCTTCAGACATGTCAACCGATGGCTCGGTCATCGTTGGAAATGACATCAACTTTGAAACCGTCCGGTGGACACGCCAGTCAGGGGTTGTCAATCTTGGGCGTGGCACCCAGTCGCTTGGTGTCGGTGCTGGCACACCAGACTGTTCTGACGATGGCTCCAGCGTCAGCGCCAGCATCCTCACCAGTGATGGCACACTCATCACTCAAGGGATCTGGACAGAAGGTGTTGGGTGGACTGAAATGATGCCCCCAACTCCTCCAGATGGCGGCGTCATCGACTTCGCTTTGGGTTCTGCGTGGGGATTATCCGGCGATGGACAGCATGTCGTCGGTCTCTACTGGCGTCCCGGCCACTTCGATACCGGCGGCGCCCATGCGTCGATCGCGAGTACGCCGGGCGCGGTGATAGATCTCGGATCCAGCGGCGGCAACAGCCGAGCGAACCACGCGAACTTCGATGGCTCAGTCGTGGTGGGCTGGGACGAGCGTCCTGATGGCGTGTGGCAACCAGCGGTGTGGGAAAATAGGCTGCTCAATATTCTCTCCCCATCTGATGCCTTCTCATCAGCTGATTATGTCAATCCATCCGGAACAATGGTCGGCGGAAACACCTATCGCCCGATCTTCAACTACCAACAAGCGACCGTCTGGCACAAGAACGGTTCACAATGGGACGAGCAGGTGCTCGGAGTATTGCCAGGCACAGTTGGGCCGTTCGGCTTTGCGACTGTCCATGACTCAAACGAGGACGACAGCATTCTTGTTGGATACAACAGCTTCACACCCACATCACCAAGCACCGGGTTTATCTGGACCGCTGAAGATGGCATGATCGATGTCAAGGACTACCTCAGTGACCATGGCATCACTGTGCCTACTGAAATGATTGTCCTCGACCTGACCGCGGTATCAGACGACGGCACCATTATGGTCGGCATCGGAGTCAGTGCTCTTGACGGGTTCTCGCCCATCGGATTCCGGATATCCCCAGCTTGCCCTGCGGATATGAACAACGATTTTTCCCTGAATTTTCTTGATATTTCTGTCTTCTTAGGAGCGTTCGGCGACAATGAACCACTTGCGGATTTCAATGCCGATGGCAACTTCAACTTTCTTGATGTATCCGCATTCCTGTCATCCTTCAGTGCAGGATGCCCATGAATGACACTCCGGGCTGTGTGTCAATTGAGCACGGCAGATCGGCTCAACCACCCCGCATTGTTTCCAGCTCAGACCACCGCGCGTAGAGTTCGGCCACGCGTGCTTGCCCGTCTTTGAGCTTGGAATACACGGTCGCGGCCCGCTTGTGATCAGTTGTAAGCGTGGGATCAGCCGCCTCCGCTTCTAAGCGTTCCAAACTGGCTTCGGCATCGAGGATGGCTTCTTCCATGCCCTCGTATTCCAGTTGGAACTTGTACGAAAGCTTGCCGGGCTTGGGTTGTGACGGTGTCTTGGTGGTCGATGGGCTGGGTTTCGTAGTCTCGACAGGCGACGGTTTTTCCTTCATCGTCGCGGCGTTCCACTGTTCGATTGAAGCGAACCATTTGGCATCGCCTCGATCATTGAGTGCGAGATATTCCGTCGAGATGCGTTCGAGGAGGAACCGGTCGTGGGTGACCAGAACGATGGCTCCAGAGAACGACATCAATGACTGCTCGAGCACCTCCAGCGATGGAATATCGAGGTCATTCGTCGGCTCATCGAGGAGCAACACATCAGCCTTCAAGAGGGTCAGGTTGGCGATCAACACTCGCGCCTGCTCGCCTCCAGATAGATTACTGATTCGCGTCGAAAGTTGATCTGGGTCAAACAAGAACCGTCTTGCCCATCCGGACACATGAACCGACTGGCCGTTGTATTGAACGGTCTCGCCGTAGGGGCACAGTGCTTCTTGCAGGGTTTGGCTTTGGTCCAGTGCTTCACGGTGCTGGCTGAAGGTCACAACTTGCAGATTGTCCGCACGCTTGACGGACCCAGAGTCTGGCAACAGATCACCCGACATCAATCGCATGAGTGTCGTTTTGCCCGAACCGTTGACTCCGAGGAGTCCGATTCGTTGGCCCGGGGTCAGTGTGAGGCTCAGCGACTCGAAGAGTCTCTTCTCGCCCATCGATTTGGAGACACTGTTGAGGGTCAGGAGTTTCGTAGTTTTACGATCAGTTGACTGGAAAGCGAACGCTGCGGTTTTTGAGGTGGCTTGATTCCGATCAATAGTGTCTTTGAGTTCCTCTCGGCGACTGGCCGCTGCACCGACCTGGGTCTTGTTCCGGGTTTGTCGTCCCTGAATTCCCTGGTTGAGCCATGCGGTGTCCTGCCGAACTCGCGTTGCGATGCTGGTCTGTGCAGCTCGCTGAGCGTCGAGGAACGCTTCCTTGCGTTTGACGAACTCCGTATAGTTCCCGATCGCTTCGAAGGCACCGCCGGGGTACGCCTTTGAGAGTTCGACGATGCGTGTTGCGGTGTTTTCAAGGAAGCGTCGATCGTGGGTGACGAAGATGATCGCGATGGACACCTGCTTGACGAATCGTTCAAGCCACACGACCCCCTCAAGATCCAAATGGTTCGTCGGCTCATCGAGCATCAACAGTTCGGGTTCTTGCGCCAAAGCCCGCGCGAGAGAGAGACGCTTTCGCCACCCGCCGGAAAGCGATGCGACGGATTGGTCTATATTCGTAAATCCGAGTTTTGAGAGCGTGATCTCGGCTCGCGTTGTGGGATCCATTCCTGAATCGTCATGGTCATCCAGGCCGTCAACAACCACCGACAGTGGGGTGGCGTCACCCGAAAAGCGATCGTCCTGCTCAACATACACCGCGCGAAGGGCACGCTTCCGGATGACCTCTCCATCATCCGCTGGCTCCAAGCCTGCAAGAACCTTCAATAGCGTGGTCTTCCCGCTCCCGTTGGGACCGATGAGCCCGATGCGTTCGCCTTCCTCGACATTGATTGAGACACCCTCAAAGAGGGTGTTCGCCGGGTAGGCTTTCATCAAGTTGCGGGCGGTAAGCAGGTTCGACATAGTAGTGGATTGCGTTGGTGATGGCTAAAGCGTGAGCGGAACCAGTCAATACAGATTCCCAGACTCACACGGGATATGGAGGATAGCACTGGGTCTCCATGAACGAGAAGTCACAATGCATACAAAAACGGGGGCCAGCATGCTGGCCCCCGTGGAAATGATCTAGATGTCAGGATCAGAGTTCGATTACGGGCAACCTTCGCCGAAGGCGTTGAGGAATGCACTCACATCGAGGAAGTTGTAGCTTCCGTCTTGCTCGAAGTCCGCGATCGGATCCTGGTTTCCGAATGCCGAGAGGAATGCGGACACATCGAGGAAGTTCAGGCTGCCTTCGCCGGTCAGGTCAGCAGGGCATGGGTTGCTCTGGAGAGCATCCCATGCGGCAAGGTCATCGGCATCAACATCGCCGTCACAGTCCATGTCGCCTTCGCTGTAGAACGCTCCTTCGCCTTGGAACGACACGATGATGTCGCGGTCGTCGGCGTCAACATCACCATCAAGGTCAATGTCACCCATCGAGGAATCGAGGATTCCTTCGATGATCTCAACGACATCGAGTTGGTCAACAACGAGGTCGCCGTTCATGTCGCATGAGAGGTCGATGTTGACCGCTTCTTCGATCTGTGACCAGTCGCCGAAGTTCAGGCATACATAATCAATGTCTGCTGCGTCCACCACGCCGTCGAATCCGTTTGGACGGAAACCACGAGTAGGCAGGTTGGCGGCTGCGCCGAGTCCCAGGACCGCTGGGGAAGCGACATCGCCACGGGAATCACCGTTGTCGTATGACCCGGTGACGAGTGCGGTGCCGAAGAAGTTAATTCCTGCGGCGTCATCAACGGCGATGAAGCCAGCCGAGCGATTGAGCTGGCCACCAACCATGTGCAAGCCGTCTGCCCAGTAGCGAACATCGATTGCATTGAAGTTACCATCGCCATCGAAGTCGCCGAGAATTTCAGGACATGCTCGGCCGTCAGGGTTGACGGTGCCGCCAGCCCATGAACCGCCATTGAAACGGAAGTTGTACGCATCAACCATGTCAGCGACATCGGCTGGGGTACGAGCGCCGTCGCCATCAAAGTCGCCTGCGATCTTGTTGCGGTCGTTGTCCATGGTGGTGTTGAAGTCAACATCGCCGAGGAATGCCCCGTAGTCGATGGTGGTGCCATCGACGGATTCATAGTGTGCACCGCCAGCAACGCCATCGGAGTAGACCACTCCGGTTGATCGTGTAGGAACCAGCCCACCCGATTCGGTGTTGTATGAAGCGTAATCTGGGAGTGCCAAGACATTGCTTGGGTCATTCAATACGAACTGGGTCAGAACATCGTTGCGTTCTGAGTTGGTAATGATGGGGATGCAAGGCTCGCTCGCATCTGGGTTCGTTTGTGGAATGTTGTAGGAGGTTGCTGGGAGCACAAACTGGATGCCGAGGAACTCACCTGGTGAGAACGCGTTGGCGGGGTCGCTTGGGACAGCGGTGACCGCAGCAACCGAGCGGGTGATGTTGTTTACATATGCGGCTGCTTGTGGGTTCCGCATTGGTTGAACTGGGTTCGGGTTTGCACCGATTTCCGATGCCTTCCAACCCCAACCGCCCTGAGCAGGAGCTGCCGAGCGTGGATCACCAATGGTTGCGATGCCACCGAGGCCTTGGATGTTGTACGCATCAGCGCTGCCATCGACAACATTCTCGATGGTTGGACGAGCGAACACGGTGCCGCCTTTGAGGTCTGCGCGGACGGCAAGCAACTCGAGCTCGCCATCTACCAACCAGCCAGCGGATTCACCGCGCTCTGCACCGGTGTGACCAACGCCGAGACGAGAGTTTTTGATGGTCGCTTCCATACGGGACGAGCCACCCTTGTTCGATGGTTGAAAATCAGCGCCGAGCTTATCGTTTGCTGCTGATGAGGTCTTGGGACCGATGTTCTCACCAACACCCCATGATGGGTCGAGGCAGATGCCATTCATGAATGCGTTGCGAGTACCCGAACCGGAGTCTCTGGTAATCACGGTCAGGTTTTCACCTGAGAGACGACGGCCTGTAGCGTTGAGGTGACGAAGATCAGACATTTCGATCTGCTGGAGACCTACGCCGTGGTTGATTGGGGCAGCTACTGGAGTCATAGTAACTGGAGTGTCGAAAATAGTGAACGCATCAGGCGAGCTCACATTGGTATTGAAAGTCACCCCGTTTGGCGATACAAGTGTTTTCAACTTGTTTCCCTGTGAGAGCTCAGCACCATCAAAGCCGGTTGCCTTCCGAGGGTTATCGCCGTAACCCGGAGCACCCGGAACTTTATTGAAGAGCGGAGCACCCGAATCGTTGATTACGAACCAACTGACCGGGACATCGAGAGCCGAAAAGTCAATCTGTACCCCGGTGCCAGTGCCATCTCCGGTGGTAATCTGGAATGATCCGTCATCGAGGGTACGATATGGTGTTGCACCGGGGTTTCCGGAATCCGCAGCGCCTTGAGTCGTGGCAGCAGTGATGAAGACCTGGCCGTTGAAGTAGGCGGCATCCGCTTGATTGGAGTTGAGCGTGAGGTTGTTTGCGTTGTTGTCCATATCGACCGCAAACAATGTCCCCCAGTCACGCATTTCAGCAAAGCCATTCCCAGAGCCGGTGACGCGGTAGGTGAACTGCCAGTGCTGTGATGAAATGAATGGTGCGGTGGAATCAAACGGAGCGAGCTGCTCTTGTGTATTCCCATCGCCATCCGCATCGATGAAGTCGAGCGTGTTTGCGGGTGATTTGAACAACGCTTCGAGGAGCGTCGCACCTGATCCATTCACACCGAAAGGAGCCGCCGAAGCGATCCCCGCAGCACAACCGCTTGCAGCGGCCAGTAATCCGAGCTTGTACATGTTATTCATTTGAACTCTCTCCAAGTAAGTACATAACGACATCATGAGCCATGAAACAACGCGTTCCACAGTCGGTCCAGACTAAACTTTCATCCTTGATTGATGATCCGCATACCTGCGATAGAAAATACTTGTCATCCAGTTTCCTAGATGACGAGTTCGATTGATTTATGGATTGTCTTCTTCGCGAATGATCTCGTTATTCCCGGACATCGAGTAGAATCGCTCTCCCCATTGTCGTTTCTCGACGGTGTTCAGCATCTCGTCGAGAGCAACATGCCCGTCAAGAAACGCGAAGTTTGCCTTGCCCTTGAATACATCGTTTACTGCTTCGAGGGACGATTGGGATCCGCCATTGCCGATGATCAGCCCAATCTGGTCACTCGAGAGTGTCTTGAGGACTTCGGAGAGTTCTTCAAGATCAGGGTATTCGTATCGAGCAATGTCATACGCTGATGGCTCATTGAAGACATTGCTTCCGGAGGATCGACCTTTGAACGGCGTAATCGGACGGTGGCTTTTGATGATGTTCTCATTGCCCTGCTCGCCACCGGTGCCGACCGGGTCCGCAAGAGATCGCCAGTTCGATGTGTTTTTGAACTCTGTGAAGAGAATTGTATTGGCAGGACGGCCAATCTTGTGCGCCTTCACAAGCTGGGCTTTGCGTTGACTACTTCCTCGAATGAACTTGTTTCTAGGCATGATCGCTGCATTCGCGGCAAACGCGAGTCTTGCTACCTGCCGATCCTGAGGCCATGCGGCACCCTCGGATTGACCCATTCCATTGACTTGCTCAGACTCCCAGTCATCCGGATCGAGACCTGGATTCGTTCGTGGTGCGCCTCGCGAAGGCACTGCTGGGGACTCGAATGCATCATCGGGTACCTCGCCGTTGTCAAACAATGCGTACGACCAGTGGATGTAGCCATTGATCTCATTGGGATGCCCTGATTGAACTTGATCCTCTAAACGCCAGTCGTACCCCTGCCGGGATGCTGCGTACACATAGGAGGGCGGATGGTAATCCTTGTTCGCTCCGAGATAGAGCGTGTCCGCCTGCAACACACTGCGTGCATTGGACGCGGCGATGATCGACTGCGCACTGAGTCGAGCAGACCCCAATGACGGGAGCAAAATCCCGATCAGCAGGGCGATGATCGCGATGACCACCAGAAGTTCGATAAGTGTGAAGGCTTTCGCCCTGTTGTTGCCCGACCACGAAGTCTCGTTCATATCTGAAGTCTCCATCTTGATGAGAATGCCACTGAACAAGACAAAGATATACGGACTCGCCCCGAACTTATGTTCAGATAAAGTCATGCTTTCAATAAGATGCGTTGCTGTTAAGATCGAAACAAAATCATGTGAATCTCGTTTGTGATTCAACGGCATGACAGGCATAAAACGCCCGCGTCATCGTCAGATACGGTCATTAAGTTGAAATCGAGAACTGTTAAGAAATAAAACGCGGAAAGAACTATCAGAATCCGAGGCATACATCGAAACCGCTCTCAGATCCAAGCTGTCTTGTCGTTCATTGACTCCGGAATGCGGTCAGGATGGCGTCCACATTTTTCTTCGCATCACCAAAGAGCATCTGCGTGTTGGGCTTAAAGAATAAAGGATTGGCGATTCCCGCGTAGCCACTCGCCATACTCCGTTTCATGACGATGACATCCTTCGCTTTCCAAACTTCAAGCACCGGCATGCCCGCGATCGAGCTCGCGGGATCGTCGATGGCGCTTGGGTTGACAATGTCATTGGCACCGATCACCAACACGAGGTCTGTCTCCGGGAAATCCTTGTTGATCTCATCCATTTCCAAGACGATATCATAAGAAACATTCGCCTCAGCGAGCAGCACATTCATGTGCCCAGGCAGCCGACCCGCGATTGGATGGATCGCGAAGCGCACCTTCGTTCCAACTGCTTCAAGATCCTTGGTGATTTCAGAGAGTGTGTGCTGCGCCTGCGCCACCGCCATCCCATATCCCGGAACGATGACGATACTCTTTGCGTTTCGTATCAACGAAACGGTCTGGTTCACATCGATCTCTCGATGCTCGCCTTCCACTTCGACAGCCGTTCCCTCCGCGGCTCCAAATCCACCCAGAATCACGCTGATGAATGAACGGTTCATTCCTTTGCACATGATGTAGCTCAAGATCGCACCGCTCGAACCCACAAGAGCGCCGGTGATGATCAAGAGATCATTCGAAAGCATGAATCCCGCCGCCGCTGCGGCCCAACCCGAATAGCTATTGAGCATCGACACCACAACGGGCATGTCCGCGCCGCCGATCGCCATCACCATATGAATCCCGAGCAGCGCGGTGATTGCCGTCGCGGCACCAAGCAACCACATCGACCTTGCAACCTCGCCCGCTTCCACAGCACCAACAAACTCAATCGCAATCCATACGGTCACCACGAGCACCACAAGATTCGCAAGGTGACGCGCGGGAAGAATCAGTGGCTTGCCTCCGATAAGACCATGAAGTTTGGCAAACGCGATGACCGAGCCGGTGAAGGTAATCGATCCGATGCACACACCGATGTAGATTTCGATGGTGTGAATCACCGCTTCGGTTCCGACGAGGTGATTCTCTGGATCGAGCAGCGTTGCGAATCCGACAAGCACCGCCGCCGCTCCCACAAAGCTGTGAAGCAATGCGACCAGTTGGGGCATCTCTGTCATTTTGACCCGGCTCGCGAGCATCCAACCAATCAACGCGGCCGGGATCAACGCGAGCGCGAGCATTCCGTATCCAGTAAACCCCTTGGCCGCAGCGGTTGCGATCAGTGCGATCAGCATCCCCGCGATGCCATAGAAGTTTCCCCGGCGTGCGGTTTCAGGATTTCCTAGTCCCGCAAGACTGAGAATGAACAACGCCGCGGCAACGGTGTAAGCGACAGTGGCAAGGGTATTGGGCATCATGAACCTGTGTATGGGGATAGGAGCAAAGGGAATCAACGAAACGAGTTACCGATGGAACATCGAAAGCATGCGACGGGTCACAAGGAACCCGCCTGAGATATTGATCGCGGCAATAAAGACCGCAATCGCACTTAGAATCGTAATCGTGTGGCTTGGCGCACCGGACAAGTGCATCATCCCACCGATCAGAATAATCCCGCTGATCGCGTTGGTGACACTCATCAACGGCGTGTGCAGCGCGGGAGCAACATTCCACACGACCTGCCACCCAACAAAGCACGCAAGGACAAACACGGTAAAATGGCTCAGGAATGATTCGGGAGCCGAGACACCAAGACCGAACAACGCGAGAGCCGCGATCAGGAGCATGACATATCGGAGTGTATTGGAGGGCTTGGCCACTTCCGCAACGACGGGCTTTGGACTATCGGTTCTCGGTTGGTCCGGAGATGTCGCCACCACCGGGTGCGTCACTTGAGGTGGGGGCCATGTCGTCTTGCCCTGATGGCACACCAGCGACCCACGCACGATCTCGTTGTCCATGTCAATCGCAAAGTTCTCCGCGCCACCCATCTCGTCAACCATGTTGACGAGTGTCGATGCGTAGAGCCAGCTCGTCTGGATCGCCATGCGGCTCGGGAGGTCAGTGTACCCAACAATCCGCACGCCCTTGTGGGTCACCAGATGCCCGGGCTTGGTCAACGCACAGTTCCCGCCTTGCTGTGCCGCCATATCAACAATGACCCCGCCCTCACGCATGGACTCGACCATCCCAGCGGTGATGAGCAGTGGGGCGGGTTTCCCGGGGATGAGGGCCGTGGTGATGATGATGTCCACATCCATCGCTTGCTGTGCGAAGAGCTTCATCTCAGCATCGAGGAACTCTTTGGACATCACCTTCGCGTACCCGCCCGCCCCGGCACCCTCTTCAGCAAAGTCCAACTCCAAGAACTCAGCACCCATCGAACGCACCTGATCACCGGCTTCAAGCCGGGTGTCAAAGGCTCGGACAATCGCGCCCAGTGATTTGGCAGTGCCGATCGCTGCAAGACCTGCGACCCCAGCGCCGATGACCAGCACCTTCGCAGGCTTGATCGCGCCCGCGGCGGTGCTCTGCCCGGTCAGGAATCGTGGATAGACATTCACCGCTTCAATCACCGCTCGGTATCCCGCAGCGTTGGCCATCGCGCTCAGTGCATCGACTTTCTGCGCTCTTGTAATCCGAGGTACGCAATCCATCGCAAGCACCGACGCGCCGCGAGCATTGAGTTTGTCCAGAATCTCTTGGTTCTGAGCGGGCCAAATAAATCCGATCAAGCACCCACCCCGCTTGATCAAATCCGCCTCGTGAGCGTCAACCGCCTTGTTAAACTGAGGCGAATGGACCTTGAGGATGATGTCAGACTCCGCCCAAAGCGATTTCACATCCTTGGTGATCGTCGCGCCAGCTTCGGCGTACATCTCGTCGTAATGCTCGGCGGCATTCCCGGCTCCCTCCTCGACGATGACTGTAAATCCCATTTGGATCAAGTCTTTAACGGTCCTGGGGGTGCCCGCGACTCGCCGCTCGCCGGGGTAAATTTCTTTGGGTATGCCGATCCGCATGAGCCATTCTCGCTGTTGGGGTTGGGTGCTGGTTTCACTATACCAAAATGCCAGACATGTGGTGGCTGTTTCGCGCATGAATACACCAGCAATCAACGACCGCACGCGGTGGGGATCAGTTGTATCGCCTAAAATGCACAATCGCTCGGCTCCGCCGAAACTGATCTTTCAACGCTCAATCCCCAACCGGGTAAGGCAGATATGACAACCCAACAACCCATCGAAACACCCACCGCAACGCTCGACTCCGTCGTCATCCGATTCTGCGGCGACTCCGGCGACGGCATGCAGCTCACCGGGGGCCAGTTCACCGATACCTCAGCAATCTTCGGCAACGACTTCGCCACCTTCCCCGACTTCCCCGCTGAGATCCGCGCCCCCAAAGGCACCACCTTCGGAGTCTCAGGATTCCAACTCCAGTTCTCAAGCGAAGACATTTTCACGCCGGGAGACCGCGTCAACGCGATGGTCGCGATGAACCCAGCCGGACTCAAGGTCAATATTGACGATGTCGAACCGGGGGGCATCATCATCGTCAACGAGGACGAGTTCACCAAAGGCAACCTCTCCAAGTGCGGCTACCCAGCGGGATACAACCCGCTCGAAGATGAAGTGATCAACGCAAAGTACAACCTCGTCAAGGTCCCAATGTCCCGCCTGACCAAGGAGTCCCTCGCCGAGTCCGGCATGGGCGCCAAGGACATCAACCGCTGCCGGAACATGTTCGCCCTAGGCATCGTGTATTGGCTCTACGAGCGCCCGATCGACCAAACAGTCCGCTACCTCAACAACAAGTTCGCGGTCAAGAAGAAACTCCCACAGGTCGCTGAGATCAATATCCAAGCCCTCAAAGCGGGGTACTACTTTGGTGAAACCGCGGAAGTCTTCCCTTCCCGCTATCGGGTTCCTCCCGCCAAACAACAGCCCGGTGTCTACCGTCAGATCAGCGGCAACGAAGCAACCGTCCTCGGACTCGTGACCGCATCCCAAAAAGCCGGCAAGTCCATCGTCTACGCAAGCTACCCGATCACCCCCGCATCGGGTGTGATCCATGGCTTGTCGAATCTCAAACGGTTCGGCATCAAGACCATCCAGTCCGAAGACGAGATCGCCGCGATCTGCACCGCGATCGGCGCGAGCTTTGCCGGAGACATCGGGGTGACCGGGACCTCTGGACCCGGTCTTGCGCTCAAGGGCGAAGCGATGGGCCTCGCACTGATGCTCGAACTCCCGCTTGTGATCGTCGATGTCCAGCGTGCCGGTCCTGCAACCGGACTCCCAACCAAGACCGAGCAAGCCGACCTCCTCCAAGCAATGTACGGCCGACACTGCGAAAGCCCGCTCATCATCGTTGCCCCACGAAGCCCATCGGATTGTTTCAATATGGCCATTGAAGCGGTGCGATTGTCCGTTGAATACATGTGCCCCGTGATCTACTTGTCCGATGGCTACATCGCCAATGGTGCTGAGCCTTGGAAGGTCCCAGATGTCAATGACATCCCTGAGATCAAGATCGTCCACCCGACGCTTGACGACATTGGTGAAGAAGGCTTCCGTCCATACGACCGCGACCCGGAAACACTCGCAAGACGATGGGCAATCCCAGGCACACCCGGACTCGAACACCGCGTTGGGAGCTTGGAAAAAGAAGACAAAACCGGCAATGTCTCCTACGACCCAGACAACCACGACAAGATGGTCCGCATGCGTGCTGAGAAAGTCGCGCGCGTAGCCGATTCCATCCCGCTCCTCGAAGTCGACGGCGACCCCTCCGGTGATGTCCTCGTCCTCGGATGGGGCGGAACCTACGGCTCAATCACCACCGCCGTCCATCAACTCCGCGCCAAGGGGTACACGGTCAGTTCCGCACACCTCCAATACCTCAACCCGTTCCCTTCGAACACGGAAGAAGTCCTCCGATCCTTCAAGAAGATCATCGTCCCTGAAATCAACCTCGGACAACTCAGCTTGCTGATCCGAGCCAAGTTCCTGATCGAAACCACCGGAATCAACATCGTCAAAGGCCAACCCTTCAAAGTCCAAACACTGGTCGAACGCATCACGGAGGTGATCGAATCATGAGCACCATCGAATCCAAAGACACCAATCTCCCGATCTACACCGCCAAAGATTTCACAACCGATCAGGATGTCCGCTGGTGTCCCGGCTGCGGGGACTACGCCGCGCTCGCCGCGGTCCGCAAAGCGCTCCCCGGAGTGAATACACGCAAAGAGAACTTCGTGTTCGTCTCCGGAATCGGGTGCGCCGCACGCTTCCCGTACTATGTCGACACCTACGGCATGCACTCCATCCACGGGCGTGCCCTCGCGATTGCGACCGGAGTCAAGTGCGCCAACCCAGACCTCGAAGTCTGTGTAGTCTCCGGCGACGGTGACCTGCTCTCCATCGGTGGCAACCACACCATCCACACGATGCGCCGCAATGTCGACATCACCATCATGCTCCTCAACAACAAAATCTACGGTTTGACCAAAGGCCAATACTCACCGACCAGCGAACAAGGCAAGGTCTCACCAACTTCACCCGCGGGATCGATCGACTACCCGCTCAATCCGATCGCCATCGCGGTCGCAACGGGGTGCACATTCATCGCACGCAGCATCGATGTCGATATGAAGGGCATGGATGCGATCTACAAACGCGGAATCGCGCACAAAGGGACTGCATTTATTGAGGTCTACCAAGACTGCAACATCTTCAACCACAAAGCGTGGTTCTACGCCTCCCAAAAAGACACGATGCCCGAGAACACCATCCAGGTCGAGCATGGGAAACCATTGATTTTCGGTGCTGAGCGAGACAAGGGCATCCGCTTCAACAACGGGCAACCCGAGGTTGTCGTCTTGGGAGAGAACGGAATCACCGAAGCCGACCTCATCATCCACGACGAGACCAACATGTTCCTCGCCAACATCTATTCCCAGATGGCGTACCCAGACTTCCCGGAGCCGATGGGCGTGCTGCATGCGGATCCAAGCAAGCCCACCTACAACGACCTGCTCCATCAACAGATCGCCGATGCTAAATCGCAGAGTACCAACATTGATCTCCAAGCACTGATCACAGGAAATGAGTCATGGGAAGTCCACGAAAAAGCTTGAACACTCCGAGAGTCTTCAGTTCATGACGATCGGCCGTGGACGATCATCTGAGTAGTCGAGGGTGGCAAAACGACTACGCCGTCTTTGTTTGCTTGTATCGATTGCCCATCGATTTCAATCGTAAACCGATCGTGCCCCATTAACCGAGCGACATCAACTCGGTACCCATTGGGTGGCATGGGGCTGTTATGGATGTTGAGTATCAACAACTCATCAGTAGAGGTAAACCGCTGGAGTGTGTAGTTCAGCGTGCCAAACTTCGTCACCAATCCTTGTACTCCGATTGGATCGGGACTTTCTAGCCAGTCAGTGGGGACTCCTGCAGCGAGCATGAGTGTGTCGCTTTCTTCGTACGCAAACATGGACACGATCGAAAGAATCGCACCAGACCCCACCCAAGTGTGCGGCATATCGCCCACAAATCGAGCGGGGGCCCGTTCACGGTACGCGATCTCCCCCCATTGACACCATCCAGCAGGATCACGCAGGCTCAGCAGCCAGTCCATATATTGATGAGCACGATCAACCCAACCCAAACGAATAAAGGTACCAACGGTTCGAACCTCGTAGGGCGTCATCCCATCCCAGGGACCGCCATCGATGCGATGTTTCGTTGATTCCCACGCCCGCTCAAAGGTTGATTCAAGAAGCTTCGAATTAAGCACGGCCGCAGCCCACGTTGGATAGAACGCGATGGATGTTGAAGTCGCGTCAAAGTCCCCAAGCTCGACGCATCCCGGCACATACTCGATGTCATGAGTTTCAGCCGCGAGCCGAACAGAGTTGCTCAGCGACTCACCAAAGGACTCCGCCAGGTTTTTGAATCGATTCCGATCCGTTGTTTCACCCAGTTGATCAGCGATCGATACCGCATCCCAGAGTCCCCGATAGATCCAAAAGTCATCCCAATACGAATGCATCGGTTTCGCGGAGTACCCCTCATGGCTGATGGATTCAGGCATTAATCCGGCGCTTGCACGAAGAATCGGATCCTCGGCATCGATATATTTTCCCGTAAGGCGAGTATCTCGCATGGTCTGTATGTAGTTGACCGTCGCCCTCACCTTCGGGTACATTCGGCGTGCAAACGATTCGTCAAACCCACCCTCGGCTTGAGCACTGTTGCGGATCGCAAACAAGAACTCCCCAGGCGCATCGTTCTCATCAACCGGATCAGGACCACGGAAGTCCACCACGCATGGGATCTTGCCATCAGCGTATTGGAAGGTGCTGTACCAATCGATGAACGCACGTGCCTCGTGATGGTGACCGAGCGCGATGAGTGCCGCGGAAGTCATTGCGCCGTCACGGATCCACGATCGCTCGTACGATCGCGACCCCGGCCGGATACCCTCTCCATCCGCATTGATCAGGATGTACGCAAGGTTCGCACGGATGGTGTCTTCCAGCACCTGTGCTTGTTCGGGGAGCATAAAGTCAGTCCGATTCAGCAAACCCAACCAACGGGATCGTTCCGATTCATACGCGACATCAAAGTCGGGTAAATGCTCCTGTTGTTGAGTCTCCTTCACTTCCGAATCCATCGGAAGCGATACCACGGCCGTATAGAGTTCGCCCGGTTTGAGTGAAAGATCGTACAGCAACGCACCCGATGGATACGCTCCGGCGGAACTCAGTTCGGATTCGGATCTTCGTGAGTCATCTACCAAACGATGAACAAGCGATCCGCTGTTCGCATCCGCGACCACCACCGCATTAGCGTTCGAGTGGGGTGTTGCAAAGAGATGGTCATCGACCAGAATCCGGCCCGGTTCGATCTCCACCGAGCCAGCCGTCGAGACACCGCCGATGGTGTTGAGGAACTGCGCCGCCGGGAGGACTTGAAACGGGCGAGCCGCGAGTGCAAGAGACAGACTCTGCGGCTGGGTGCTTGTGTTCCGCACTTGATATCGAGCAAGAAGCCGGTCGCTGCCAAGGTATTCCGTTGCCAACGCGGTGATGTGAAGGTCGATTCCATCAAGCTGCCATTGAACCGACGGGATCGGCAATGACCGATCAGCAAGCGATTGGTCGAGTTCCGCGTCCGCCCATGAATACACCACTCCATCACGCACGATGAAAGGTTCAAGAGAATACCCACTCTTGACCGGTTCGATGGCGCCGGTCGCGGAGACCAACGCCTCGTTGTCGTGACTCGGCAACCCAATGACCGTCCAAGGCGTCAACTCCGCGTAATACAACGGATACAAACCAGGACGAGCATCCGAAGCCAACGCTTCGAAATATGCGTTCGCATTCGGGAATCGCTCAACCGGAGAAAATCGAACCGATTCCAGCCGTGAATCACCCTCGTCGATCTGAATCCGAACGACGCGAGCCTCCGTTTCTGGTGTGAAGATCAAATCGCTCCCGCCATCCGAATCCAACACACGCGTAAGCTGTGAGAATGCTTCCCCATCAACAGACGATCCGACTTGATATGACTCGGGGACCATCCCATCTACCCACACCAACTCGATTGCGCTGAACTCGACCAGATCATCAAACTCCAGTTCGAAACTATCTCCCTGCGTGCCGGACCAGTTCACCGAACCGTCAGAATCAACTCGGCCACCTTCGCTTCCATCCGACAGAATCACTTTGGGTTCTACCGGTTGTGCTTCATCGGTTGGCAGTGGTTCATAGGTCAGGTCGTCAAGCCAGAGACTGCCCCTGCCGCCTCGGCTCGCGGTCACCGCGATCTCAATGCTCCCCACACGCGTCAGCGGCTCGCCATCACTGGGACCCCAAGCGAACGAAAAATGCCGACGGCGCATCGCAAGTTCCGTCCATGCAGCCGGAAACCGAAGATCCCGCTGGACCATCCACCAAACATTCTCCCCAGATTCGTCAATTAGTTTGAACTCAAGCGTATTTGGAGGCCCCGTCCCGCGATACTTCAAGCCAAAGCGATGGTTGGGATCGAGCGGGAGATGCACCGCTCTCCGAACAACGCAGTATCCCGAACCTGCGGTAAAGTCATAATCCAGACGCAGCGCACCATCCACTTCCACAATCTCGCCATGTACCCCATCGGCAAGAATCAACGACCAAGCGGAGGTGGTGTCGAACGCATCGATGATCTCAGATTGAGCCATACTCATGCAAGCACAGCAGGCAATCGAACAATACAGAAATGAAACCCGGAATGCTGAACAACAAAACACGGCGAAAGCTGTCATCATCAAGAACACTCCTTTGCATCAATGAATCAAGGGCAACCCAATGAGTACACCTGCAAGAAAGCAGAGATATCCAAAAAGTTGAACTGTCCGAACGGCGAAGCAATATCCGCGGCGGAATCTCGAGCGTTGAATGCACCCAAAAACGCTGAGATATCAAGAAAGTTAAGGGCGCCTACCGGAGCCGCGAAATCCGCTGGACATGGTGGCTGGTACGCGGTCGCCAGAACCGCATTCGCGGTCCCCGGCTGAATCAGCTCAGCGAGCCCCAACGCGCCAATGACCACATCGGGGAGACCGGCATCCGGCGTGACATACGAGGGATCAATATTCGATTTCCGGAACAGAATCGAAGCACCCGTCGCAAATTCCTGACGAGCCCCATGCCGATACGCGTGATACGCGCCCACACTGGGAGCGGTATCCCCGAGCGAAGAGAACGCCATAAGCGATGGGAAGGTTGTGACATCGCCGGGATGATCGGACAATGAATCAGCGTGGTATCCGCCCCAGTCTGATCGTGTGGTTCCTGCACTGAAGACCGTCATGAAACTCGGCGCGTTGTCATCGGTCCAAGCGCCGAAGGATGCAAGCTGGTTGCGAATATGGGCTTCCCACGCGGGATCAGATCGAAACGCGGATTGCGCGATCCAGGGATACAACGACACAAACGCGGGCAAGTGATTGCCGGGCCAGTTTGAAGTGACGGGTAAGCCGACCACATACTCCGACTGTGGCAGAGCCGACCGATCTAGCCAAAAATCAAACGCTGCATCACTGGTTCCGTACACCGATGCCTGCTCAACAAAGATCACACCCTCATAGAACGGTCCGCCTGCGGTCCCAAAGTCTGGTCCACCCGAAGCACTCGCTCTCAGATACAACGCATTGGATCCCGGCTGGATATAGCTTCCCCAACCCTGAATGCGATGAATGACTTCATCCGCGGATTCAACAATCGTCGCATCATTGGAATAGAACCGGCGAGCCCGATCCGCCGACATGGTGAGCAGCATGGTGCTGAGCGTCGCGTATTCGGTACTCCAGCCGGGTTTGACATTTCCCGTCAACGGATCGTACCAGTGACGCATGATGCCATCGCTTGTCAGCTGGGGCACAATCCCATCGGGCATCAGTCCCGCGTAGCGTTGGAGGATGGATCGCACGAGATCCTTGGATCCTTGATCGCCAGCGATGAAATCCTTTGCGATTTGAAGCATGACCACCCACGCCGCGCCGTCCGGGGTTGGGGGATGGAATCGTGTTGATCCCGCATTCACATCCGCATCAATCACCCAGCCCGCCGGTTCACCATCGGGAGAAACCAAGCCCTCCGCAAAGGTCACCACCTGATCGAACTCATCACGCAACCATGTTTCGTAATCGAGCCGAGTATCCTCCGACTCAGCAAGCATCCGAGGCCCGACCCCACTCGCAAGAAGAAACCGGCCGCAAGCGGTGCTCGTGATATCAACGAGGTCATCGGAAGATTGCAAATATAAAGCCGGTGAATATGGAAGCAACCCAGTCGCTTGAAACTTGGGGACCTGAAGCACCTGCGCGTCCATCCCACTCCCAGCCCCTTCGACGACATAGACCCCCTCATGCCAAGGTTGACCAAAGTGATCTGAGTATGCCACTCCGCGACCTCGTGTCACCGATCCAACGGCGTCGGTGATCGCGAATGGTTGCGTGAAATCAACCCGGTAGAGCGTGGTTTCGGTCACCACAAACGCTGTATCCAAAGGCCGAGCGATGCACATTCCGCGCACGGCTTCATTCTCCGGTAAGAACCATTCATAGTTCAACGATCCCGAGGTATTGTTACGACCCGCAGAATACACGCGGACGCCGCCGGTCTGGGTCGAGACCCACAGCTTGCCTTTGTAATGCATGCAAGCGGGCGCATCGCCAGTTCCCTCGCCAATATCCGCGCGAGCGAATCGGGTGAGTTCCTTCGTTGTCGTGTCGTACCGCAGCACAACATCCGAACCCAATCCATCGGGACTCGCTGTGTTGTCGGTCACAACAATGAACAGGCTCCGCCCAGAATCGGTCCATGCGATCGCTCGTGGTCCATCATCGCTTGAATCCAGCGTCATCCACGGAGCCAACTCTTGGATATCTGATCGAGCAATCTGATGGATCAAAGTCTGTCGAATATCCCGGATTTCGATGGTGTTGCTCGAAGTATCCGCTGTTGCATACCAGCCGCTGAGCTGCGCTGCCGCAACCGCAGTGGTGGGGGAGACGGACTCGCTCGCCCAAGATTCTGTCACCGGCGACGCTACAGCGACACTCGAACACGCACCAAGCAGGAGCATGCCCAAACGACTCACACGCAAAAATTGTTTTGTTGGTCGCATATCCGCACTCCTTAAAAGCTCACTTGCTATCAGGAAGCTTGCTTGATTCACGCTGTACAAATGTCGTGGCCAATCGAGAGTGTCTCGGTGAACTCTTGGGGTCTTCAATGCGACGGATGACCGCTTCGATCGCTGCAAATCCGATTTCTCGAACCGGCATCCGAACCGAAGAAAGTCGAGGCCGGAGCAGACTGCAGAGCCGAGAGTCATCGAATCCGACCAATCGCAGCTCATCCGGAAGGACGACTCCATGATCGCGCGCCGCATTGGCGATGCCGATCGCGATCTCATCGTTGGCCGCAAAGACCGCGGCATTCTCCAGTAACCCCTCGCTCAGCATCGACTCGGCCCATTCCCAACCCCAGTCAAAGGAGAACTCGTTTCCAGCGATTTGATCGGCGCGTGGTTCGTGTCCGTGCTTCTGAAGAGTCTGACAAAACGCCGCGAGCCGTTCATCGGAGTCAATGTTTCCGCGATGTGATCCGACAAAGAAGCACCGATCCGGAGGGGTGCCCTCGAGCAGGTGCTCCATCGCTCGTTGCGCGCCTTGACGATTGTCCACAACGATGGTTTCGACATTGAGTCCAGGCTCATCGACCCCGATGACAACCACCGGGCTTTGCAGCTTACTGATCCCATCAAGATCCGCGCCGCTGCGCTCGGTCAACATCACGATCATCCCATCGACAAGGTCGAGTGCAAAACCGTTCTCTACTCCTTTATTCACCCGATGCGCGTTGGAACTCACGAGCAGGTGGTATCCAAGCTCGCATGCCCGATCGTCCATCGCGCACATCAACTCGGAATAAAACTCGCCATGAATATCGGGAAGTGATACACCAAGGACCCGGCTGCGTTTGGTGAGTAGCCCCTTCGCAAAGAGGTTAGGACGGTATTCAAGCGCCTCGATCGCTTCTCGAACCCGCTGGGCGGTATCCGCAGAAACCACATGCGGGGTGTTGAGCACCCTACTGACGGTAGCGATTGAAACACCAGCCCGATCGGCGACACTTCGGATCGAAACTGCATCCCTAAAGCCGTTTTCACTTGATTCGGGAGCCTTCATGTGCCAACATGGTAGCACATGAAAACGATTACACAAATGCAAATCCTGTTTTTTGGGGCTATTCCGCAGGTCTCCGCCCTTATCGGATGCACCACGCCGCAGACTCATCAGGTCCAGTCTCCCCTCGCTGCTCATGCGAGCAGTATCGTTATCGAATCGGAACCAGACACGCCTCGGCCGCCGTTCTCGTTTTCAAAGAGCGACAACCAGTTC
Source organism: uncultured Phycisphaerales bacterium (assembly GCA_963976955.1). Lineage (GTDB taxonomy): Bacteria > Planctomycetota > Phycisphaerae > Phycisphaerales > UBA1924 > UBA1924. The sequence goes on from CAXBMD010000001.1 coordinate 1,450,006, forward strand.
CTCGATGAAATCGAGCAAGCGACCTTCATCTACTTCTGGGAAGCGGTCAGCCCCGAAACCGGGATGGTTTACGACCGCTCCAGCAGCGATGTCATCAGCATCGCAGGCGTTGGCTTCCAGCTCGCCTCCCTCCCGATCGGGGTCGAGCGAGGATGGGTGACTCGCGATCAAGCATCGTCCCGCGCCGTGAAAATACTCGGAGCACTGGAAGGGGCACCAAGCAATCGGAAAGCGGGGCTGTTCTACCACTTCATCAATCCCCACGACGCCTCAGCAAGACGCGTCGGTCGGGAACTTGTAGTCAGCACCGTGGACTCTGCATTGCTCTTTGCGGGGATGTTGACTGCCGGCGAATACTTCGGTGGGGACATCAAGAACAGTGCGGATCGCATGTTCGCAGAAGCAAACTGGTCCTTCTTTCTTGCATCGCCTGACGGTGACGCTGAAAGCAATCAATACTTATCCCTCGGATGGAAACCGAGCTCCGACGAAAATCCGACAGGTGAAGGGGAGCTGCTCCCATACTTCTGGTTGGATTCCGGCGATGAGCATCGACTTACCACCTTCCTCGCATTGTGTGCCCCAAACCCTGCATTTCGCGTCTCTGAGGAGGTCTATTGGAGCCTGAGGCGTCAGCTCGGATGGGAACAAAACCAAGGCCACATGGTCTGGTTCCCGTACTCCGGCGCGCTGTTTACCGCTTTCTTTGCCCATTGCTTTATGGATTACAGTTCCCTCGCGATTGATGATCCCGCTTCCCATCAACAGACGCATCGGGCTCAAGTAGACTGGTGGGAGAACTCACGCCGAATGGTGAATCTTCATCGTGATCGCGCCATCGAAAACCCAACAGGACTTCCAACTCTGGGACCAGATGCATGGGGATTTTCCGCCAGCGATGGACCCGACAGCTATGTCGTCTCGGGACAGTTTCCAACGCCTGTGAAGATGATCGACGCTCAACCAGATGCGGACTTCTCAACTTATACACCCTCTGAGAACTGGGGCGAAGGTGTCATCGCCCCATACGCGGCTGGTAGTTCAATCATGTTTGAACCCGAACTGGCCCTCAAGTCCTTGCGAAAGTCCTACGCCGTCACCACCTCGGATGGTGGGGCTGGTGTATGGAACAAGAGCGCAACACACCGCTGGGGGTTCTTCGATGCCTATCGGCTCGACCAAGATGGACACGCGGATTGGGTCGCTGAAGACTATGTGGCAATTAGCCAAGGCCCCTTGCTCCTCGGAATCGAAAACGCACGCAACGGATTCATCTGGAAGCTCTTTATGAACAACCAGTATGTCAAGAACGGCATCAATAGGGCGGGCATGTGAACAAACATGTTCGGCATAAATTAGGGCGAATCAGAATTTGTCCATGCCAAACAGTCCGATTTATTTCGAAATCTTGATCTTTGCCCTTGAAATTGAAGTCCAGATCGGAGACTATGAAACCGTTTACATGAGATGGGCTAATGTCTGACCCCGCGTGGGATCTCACCCGTCTTGGGACTTGAAGACAACTTGGAAGACACTTAGGAGCGAGATATGAGAATCACAACCACTCTGGGCATCAGCCTCTTGGCATGCGTTGGCACCATCGCAAACGCATCCGTTTCGGACATCGGTAGTTTCGTGGATGCACCGCGTTTGTATAACGACTTCTCCGGAAGTAACTTGATGTACTCCAGCAACTACAACGCGAGCGGAAGCAGCGTCTCCATTCACGAAGACACCTATGGCTCCGGCGGATTCGCCAACCGCCATGTCGCATGGTTCGCAGACTCAGGCAGCAACAAAGTCGACTTCGATTATGGTGATGGCTGGGACATGCAGATGACCATGCAGGTCAATGAAGCATCGAATGTGGACAATGTTGAAGCCGGTTTCCAAGCCGACCTCTTCGGGTTCGGTATGTTCGGTGCGTTGACTTGGAACGGCGAGATTGCCGCATTCGGTTCAATACTCCCATTCCATAGCTTTGGTGCTGGACTGTACAACATCGGTGATGAACTCATGCTCCGCATGGTGCACAGCCCAGGTGACGGCGAGGGCATCGGGGCTCCATCGACCATGGAATACCTCTACAACAACCTCACCACCGGCAGCGGCTGGGTCTCCAGCGGTGATATCGCGATGACCACCACCGAAGGCGGCATCCCAAGCAGCTTCGATATGTTCACCGGCGTAGGTGCTCAGATCAACGCCCCAATGGCCAACGGCGTAGTTGACATCAGCTACAGCAACATCACCACCACGATCCCAGCACCCGGATCAATCGGTATGTTGGCACTCGCAGGCGTGTGCGCCTCGCGCCGTCGTCGATAAGAAAGCTTGATCCCGAAACGGATCTGACCACAACGCAGGGAGATGTGCCACATCCGGTATGTCTCCCCTTCAACCCCAATCGCTTTCTGTAGAAAAGCGAATCGAGACGAGGTACGAGCATGACGCTCCCGAACAAGTATGGACGCTTTATCGATGACGGCACCGCGTACCAAATCACGGACCACGCAACACCGAGGCCTTGGGCCAATGTCGTCAGCAACGGACGGTACGGTTTCGTAGTCAGCCAGAACGGCGCCGGGTTCTCGTGGCTCGACCATTGCCAGCTCAATGTGCTCACGCGATGGTCCATGGATCACATCCGCGACGATCGTGGTCGTTCCATGTACATCTCTGATCTTGAGAGTCCCGACAAAGTCTGGTCCGTTACGCCCCATCCCTGCAGGACCAAGTTTGACAGCTTCAGTTGCACCCACCGTGCGGGCAGCACCACCTTCGAATCCTCCGCGCATGAAGTGTCCGCGGCTTGGACAATGGGGGTCGCGCCAGACGATCAAGCGGAACTCTGGACCCTGACGATCACCAACGATTCAGACCGACCAAGAAAGCTCCGCATCGGAGCGTTCTTCCAATGGTGCTGCGACGCGGCTCCCGATTCCACCCGCGAGTTCCACCGACTCTTCTTCACCACCCGATTCGATGCCGACCGCAATGCTGTGATCGCGACCAAAAATGTCTGGAACGCTCCGTTCGGGACACCCGAGGACCACTGGAATCGTCCTTGGCCCTACATCACCGGGTTTGCAATGGCCAAGGATGCTCAAGACAACAACTGGGCAACCGCGGATACCGAAGCCTTCCTCGGACGGCTGGGCGATCAACGCAATCCAGCCGCAATGACACAGGACTGCGTCGCATCGTTCGGACGCTTTGCCGATGCGTGCGCGGGGATCGGTGCGGACATCTCGCTTGAACCTGGCCAGAGTGTGACGCGGACATTTGTTCTTGCGATCGCAGAAACCAAGGAAGACCTCGAAGCAACACTCGATAAGTTCTCGACACTCCACCCAATTGAAAGTGCACTGAAGGCATCAAGCGATGGTTGGAAAGACCGCTTGTCACCGACTTCAGTGGACTCAGACTGCGAAGATTTCAATCTTCTGAACAACCACTGGCTCCCGTATCAAGCGATCAGCGCAAGACTCTGGGCACGCAGCGGGTACTACCAACAGTCCGGCGCTTATGGGTTCAGAGATCAACTCCAAGACAGCCAAGTCTGGCTTCACCGCGAGCCGAACCGCTGCCGAGACCAGATCCTGCTCCACGCAGCACATCAGTTCGTCGACGGCAGTGTCTACCACTGGTGGAACCCATTGACCGAAACCGGTCTCCACGACAAGTGCAGCGATGATTACCTCTGGCTCCCATTCATCACCGCTTCGTACATCCGCGAAACCGGTGACACCGCAATCCTCGATGAACTGGTCCGGTATGTCGACGACGAAACTCCGTCGTCGCTGCTCGACCACTGCAAACGATCAATCACACGCTCGTTGTCCCGACAAAGTGATCGAGGTCTACCGCTTATCGGTGACAACGATTGGAACGATGGCTTGTCGGCGTTGGGCGGTGAAAACACGGGCGAATCCGTCTGGGTTGCCTTCTTCCTGATGAATATCCTCGAAGACTTCGGCCACATTCTTGAGAGTCTGGGCGGGATTGAAACCACCAAGTCATACTCGGAAGCTCGAGAACGATTGAATGCAGCTGTTGTCGAACACGCATGGGATGGTTCTTGGTTCCGCCGCGCAACCGATGGCACAGGAAGATGGCTGGGCTCGAAAGATTCACTCGAAGGCAACATCTTCCTCAACGCGCAGACCTGGGCGCATTTCGCGCAGGCAGGCGATCAAGACCAGCGTGATCAATCGTGGGAATCCGTCAAGGAACAACTCCTGACACCCTACGGCCCGCTCTTGCTCGCACCAGCTTACACAATTCCGGATCCTGCGATAGGGTACCTATCTCGTTACGCGCCGGGATCACGAGAGAACGGCGGCGTCTACATGCACGCCGCAACATGGGCGCTGGCAACCGCAGCGCTCCGAAGAGAACCCGAAACAGTATCCTCGATCTGGAAATCGATTTCCCCACCGCTTCGTTCACAAGACGCGGATGGATACGCCGCCGAACCCTATTGCCTCCCCGGCAATGTCGACGGCCCACTCTCGCCATCACCGGGTAGGGCGGGATGGACCTGGTACACCGGATCCGCGGCATGGCTCAACCGCATCAGCATCGAACACATCATCGGCGCCACCGCGGATTGGAACGGACTCAAAATCGATCCATGCCCGATGGCTGAACTTGGATCAGTACGTGCTGTACGACGCTGGCGTGGACGAGACATCGTCATCAAGTTCAACGCACGAGAGTATCAGCCTGATCACATATGCGCCCTGAGCGTCGATGGCACGCGACTTGAGTCGAACACACTGACCGAGGACATGATCCCCGCTGGCTCAACCGTCGAAGTTCAGGTAGACTGGACTCCCGCGGATCAAACAGCACCAGAAATCCGCGTCATGAAACGCGAGAGGAGTCAAGCAGAATGATTACGGAACGCACACCAACCATTCGTTCCTTCAATCCGCGACAACCACAGACTCCGCGTGCCTTCACGCTCATCGAGTTGCTCGTGGTGATCGCGATTATCGCACTCCTCATCGGGATCCTCCTACCCGCCCTTGGCAAGGCGCGGCAGTCAGCACAAAACATCATCTGTCAAAATAATCTCAGACAGATCGGACTCGGTATTCAGTTGTACTTCGACGAACAACGCGATCCACAGCAACTCGACATATTTCCTTTTTTGCCGGGGAAAGAAGTCAATCCGATCAGCGGATCACCGGACTACCGAGCTCATCGCTGGAACGCGATGCGTGTTCTCGAGCCCTTCCTCGGCGGTCAAAACCAGCAAACTTTCACATGCCCATCAGCTAGAGGTGCATCATCAGTGCTCGATGAAACCACTCGGCTCAGGATGGAATTTGGGGGCAATGTTCAGGTATTCGACTACGACCAGGACGGCGAAGACGAATACTCAGAATATTGGTTCAATGATTCTTCGCCTAGAGACGATGATCCATATGTGGGAGTCTCCGGAAAGCGGTTACGGTTCATCAAACATCCCGAAGAAGTCGTTCTCGCAATGGATGCAGTCGATTGGATCCCGAGACACCGCGTCGCTGCATTTGCCGACGAAGCAGGCTACACCTCATTCGGTGCCAGCAACATTCTCAGAGGCGACCTGAGGGTCCAGCAAATGTCGGAAGCCGAATACATTCTCAAAAGGGATCGGTACAACTCAGCACCCAACTTCTGGAACTGGGGCCATTACTATCCAGATCAATAAGCATGAAGGAACAAATCCACTATGGGATTGCGCGAAACACTCAACGAAAAACCAATCATCGCTCGAACAGTCGTTGGGGTCGCATTTGTCGGCGCGATTTTCTTTGCCTTCCGAGGCGGGATGAACCAAGCTCCGGACAGTTTGGAACGCCGATCTGAAACAGTCACCATCCGTGACACCGAAACCGGTGACGAATGGACCATGAACCGTGGGGAGTTCGAACGGCTCCTCCTCTTGCAACAAGGCAGCATCGACGAGAATGGTGGCATCCCCAGCCAGTTCTCCGATGGCAAACCTACCGGTGTCCTGATCGACAAAAACGACTGGACCGAAACTGTCAATCGCATCAATGCGATGAAAAAACAGTTCGATTCAGGCGGCTAAGCATCCAATCATTCTAAGAACCACCTCGCCACCAACGGCGGCTTCGGCTACTCGATGTCCTCTTGCGCTGCGTTGTCAAGCTTTGTCTGTTCTCGCCTCGCATCCAGCAATCCTTTGATCTCATACGCGCGTTCTTCGTTGAGCGGATAGATCCGGATGAGCATCAACGAACCCAAACACAACAGGATCGGGATCCCGATCTCAAACACACGCAACAGCAGGAGCGTGTGATCTGTCTGTATAGATTCTTTTTGATCGAACCCCGCAAACTCGATCAGCAATCCAGCGATGAGATACGCAACCGCCATGCCCATCTTCATGAACCACCAGAACACCGAGTAGTACGCCCCCTCGCTCCGAGTGCCGGTGTTGAGTTCATCCTCGTCACATACATCCGCCACCATCGCGCTGGCAAGGGTGAAGAACATCAGCATCCCCGCCGCGAGCATCATCGTCGGGATCAGTGTGAGGTAAGGCATTGAAGGGTTGTAGCAGACGAGCTTGAGCACCTGAGCGCCGCCCATCAGCATGATCGCTGTGCGCATCGTCCGGTTCTTCCCAATCCGCACACTCATAAACATCAACGGCACCACAGCGACCACGGAAGTAATCCCCCACACAGTCCCGTTGACTCCGAGCAGTGATGACGCGGCGTCCTTGTTCCCAGAGAACAGATAAAACACCGCGATGTAGTTCGCAAAGCCGTTGACTACATTGAACCCCATGACGGTCATAAACACCACACCCACCAGGATCAGGAAGGTCCGATTGCTGGTTGTTGCTCGCATACTCGATGCAAGCGATTCCCTTTTCTGATGCAGTGTCTGCTTGACATGTCGTTCCTTACAGAGAAAAGCACACGCAAATGCAGGCAGAAGAACCATCGCGCCGGCAAGATACGCAACCCTTCTCATTCCATCAACTTCATCACCCGTGCCTTTGAAAATATCCCAGTGGGACATCGCGTAAAACCAAGGCGTGATAATCGCACCCAGATTCCCGATAAAGCTCTTGGCACTGAACAAGCGTGTCCGCTCGTGGTAATCGTCGGTCATCTCCATACCAAGCGCACCATGCGGTATCTCGAACATCGTCACCGCGGTATAAAACACCAACGATGTCGAAAGGAAATACCAGAACTGTCCCGATGCATCCCAGTCCCTCGGAACAGACCACATGGCTACAAACGAGATGGAGACCGCGATACCACCAATAAAGATGTACGGCCGACGACGACCCCACGGACTCCGGGTGTTGTCGGAGATGTACCCCATGACGGGATCAGTCACCGCATCCCAAAACCGAGGAACCATCTGCGCGACACCAACAAGGATCGCACTGATCCCAAGCCCAACATTGAGGATCAATCCCGAGAGCTGACCGACCGAGTTGAAGAGGGCGATCGGAACAAACCCACCCATCCCATAAGCAATCAACTGAATCCAAGGAATTCGGTCTCTTGCAGCGGTCTTATGGTGCTGGAATCCTTGGGCCATGCTATCTCCAGACTGGTGTCTTTCGTTGGATGAGAATCGTGGATAGAGAAATGCCCCGCGACAGGCGCGGGGCGATTTGGTTATATCATCAGAAACATCGATCCAGCCAATGCGATCATGGGCAACCGTCGCCATAGATGCTTAGGAATTCTGAAACATCAAGGAAGTTCCACGAACCATCGTTGTTGAGATCCGCATCGGAGCTCTGATTTCCAAATGCACTGAGGAACTCTGAGACATCAAGGAAGTTGAGTGATCCAAACGGTTCTGCGAGATCGGCAGGACTGCATCCGCCACCACCCATATCCTGAACAAGGCAGAGGTCGTCAATGAAGACTGTACCAGTGGGGGAAGTGCCAGGACCAAACTCGCCGCCGAAGAAGCGGAACGGAAGAACAGTGACACTGGTAGGTTCAGGTGGAAAGTCACCCACAGCGAGGATTTGCTCGTCGGTCACCGTAAAGGAGAATGGCATCCATTCGCCGCTTGTTGAGTTTTCTGGGAAAGCAAACTCGAACGCCGACCAGATCGAGAAGTTTGGTGGCTCACGACGGAACTCAAGTTTCACACCAACCACGGTGTCCTGGATAACTTCGCCACTGGGAACAAGATAGAAGCCCGAAATGGTGATATCGCCGCCGAGGTACACATAGTCTGGATCGTACAAATCGCTGCCGTCCGGACGGAAGAGGTTGGTTGACCAGCCTTTGAACCGGTCACTTTCGCCGCCTGCCGGTTCGAGACGAATCGACTTATTCCCCGTGCGCACAAATGCACCCGGATCGTTGATATCGACATAATCGTCGGCTTCCAGATTGAATCCGGTCCAACCGATCGGAAGAGACGGGAATGCAGGGTTCGGGGACTCAAAGCCTGAGTTGCTTAAAAGATCCGCCTCATCATTCGCCATCGCGGCGGTATTGAGCATGACGAGCATGCCGAGGGTCGGGACCAAAACTTTGTGAAGTGTGTTCAACATCTCGCTTCTCCTTGAAGGAATCCATAACTTGACCCCACCAATGTAAAGGTTTTCATAAAGAATTCAAGCCCTGATCCGGTAAATCAGCGAATTAATTTCGTTCTAAAGACCGACAGCCGTACGAATACCGAACCGCCGGTGCGGGCTACAACCTTGGAATACTCTCGCCGTTGCTTTCGATCACCCGCCCAAACCACTTGTATGAATCCTTCGGAATCCGAGTGAGCGTTTGGTAATCGATATAAACCAGCCCAAACCGGAGCGCATATCCCTGAGCCCATTCAAAGTTGTCCATAATGGACCACTGGAAGTACCCTCGAACATCCACCCCGTCCTCGCTCGCGCGACGCAGCTCATTGAGGTAGCGGGAGAGATAGTCGATTCGTCCAGTATCGTGCACCTTCCCGTCTAAATGGACCCAGTCCATTGAAGCGAGCCCGTTCTCAGTAATGACAACCGGAAGCCCGTATCGCTCATACAAGAACTTTGGACCGAAGTACAGCGACCGAGGATTGATCGTCCACCGGAACATGGTCATCGGATACCCAACCGGATCAGGCAATTTTTCTGGATGCCCATCCTCACCAGCCCGCACCACCCCCGCGGTGTAGATGTTCACCCCGCATATATCCAGCGGCTGATTGATCAGTTCCATATCCGCATCGGTGAACTCAGGAACATCATCGCCGAAGAGTTCAAGCCCCTGCTCGGGATAATGACCGAGAAAGACCGGATCGCAATACCATGTGTAGTTGAACGCCCAGTTTGCCTCGTCGATTGTGAAGGTCGCCTTGCGAGCCGCTTCCAGATCCGACGCAGACTCGGTTTCGGGCGTGTAGAGCCCACCCACAGGCGCGAATCCAATCGTCGGCGAGGACTTCGCACACTCACGGATGACCTTCACCGCTCGACCATGCGCCAAGAGTGCATGATGCGTCGCGAGCAGGACTTCCTTTCTGCTCAGCTGTAGACCGGGCGCATCCTTGCCGTCTTTGTAGCCGTGTCCCAAAAAAATCTGTGGCTCGTTGAGCGTAAACCAATGCGTCACCCGATCGGAATACCGCTCAACCACCGCCTTCGTGTACTCTTCAAACCAGATCGGCGAGTTGGGATTCAACCAGCCGTCCTGCTCATGAAGCGCGAGCGGCAAGTCCCAGTGATAGAGCGTAATCCAAGGCACAATCCCCCGCTCAAGAAGTGCATCAATCAGACGATCGTAATACGCAAACCCCGCTTCATTTCGTTCGCCGGTCCCTTTGGGAAACAGCCGTGACCACGAAATGGAAAACCGATACGCGTTGGCTCCGAGATTTTGGATGAGATCGGCATCCTCTTCTACACGGTCATAAGAGCCGCACGCGATCTCTCCCGTATGCCCATCAAAGACCTTGCCTGGAGTGTCACAGAATGCGTCCCACACACTGGGACCTCGTCCATCGGTATTCGATGCGCCCTCTACTTGAAAGGCGGCTGACGCAACACCCCATGTGAACTGCTTGGGAAACGCCATAGGATCACATCCTTCTCAAATGCCAAAAACATTTTGGTTGAAAATCAAAAATAGCCCCGCCCGGATTCGAACCGGGGACCAAGCGATTATGAGTCGCGGGCTCTAACCGCTGAGCTACGGGGCCAATCCAGCGATCCTAGCACCGGCACGCCTTCCTGTCATTCAATGGTTCTTGTGGCTTCTTTCCCCTACAATCTACTATGACCATGACCAAAGAATCCGCCACACCAACCCGCATCGCACCGACCTACAGCTCCATCCTCGATGCGATCGGAAACACACCCCTCGTCCGCCTCAACAAGGTGTCCGATCAGAAGCACGCGAGCGTCTACGCCAAGTGTGAGTTCATGAACCCCGCCGGGTCCATCAAAGACCGCATGGCACGCTACATCATCGAACGAGCCGAGGAAGAAGGGCTTCTCAAACCCGGCGGCACCATCGTCGAAAACACCTCAGGCAACACCGGGATGGGCGCCGCGATGACCGCCGCCGCCAAAGGATACAAATCCGTCTTCACGATGCCCGACAAGATGAGCCAAGAGAAAATCGATGGCCTCCGCGCCTTCGGTGCCCAGGTCATCATCACACCAACAGATGTCCCTGGCGACTCCCCAGACCACTATGTCAATGTTGCCAAGAAGGTCGCCGAGGACACCCCGAACTCGTTCTACATGGACCAGTACCACTCCCAGTGGAACATCGAAGCCCACGAACTCTCCACCGGACGCGAACTCTACGAACAAACCGACGGCGGCAAAGTCGACGCGATCGTCATCGGAACCGGAACCGGCGGCACCGCATCGGGCATCGGACGCTATTTCAAGAAGATGGGTTCAAATGCCAAGATCATCGGTGTGGACCCGCTCGGTTCCGTCCACTACTCAATCTTCCACACCGGCAAACCCAGCACCCCCTATGTCTACAAAGTCGAAGGACTCGGAGAAGACATCGTCTGCCGAGCGTTCGATCCATCCGTGATCGACGACATGTTCCAAGTCAACGACTACGAATGCTTCACCATGGCGCGCCGCCTCGTCCGCGAAGAAGGGCTCTTCTGCGGCGGGTCATCGGGAGGCATGGTCCACATCGCATGCGAGATCGCAAAGCAGATGGGACCAGACAAGAAAGTCATTGCGATCTGCCCGGACTCAGGCACCCGCTATGTCACCAAGTACCTCTCCGACGAATGGATGAAGATGCACGGCTTCCTCGAACCCGACAAGGGTCTTGGAATGATTGAAGACATCATCGACCGTTCGCGTGCCGTGATCTCGCTTCCAAACTCGGCAACAATGGGGGAGGTCATCGAAACCCTCCGAACCAACGGCATCTCGCAGGTCCCCCTGACCGACGCGAGCGGCAAACCGACCGGCATCATCCACGAAGTCGATATCCTCCGCGCCATGCAAGCAGGAACGGCATCGCCGTCCTCTCCGGCATCCAGCATTGCCAACGAACTCGGAGGTCTCTTGCATCCCAAAGCACGCGTGGAAGAACTCTACGGCGTCTTCGGAGCAGACCAAGTCGCCCTCGTCTATGAGTCCAATCAAATCCTCGGCGTGATCTCACAGATCGACCTGATTGAGTACCTCAGCAAACACGCGAAATAATCCACCCAATCCAGATGTTCCCCAAATAACTCTCCGGAGGAGATTTCCCCATGCATGTCAACAACGCACATAAGTTCGGAACCCGCGCCATCCACGCCGGTCAGCAACCAGACCCATCCACCGGCGCGATCATGACCCCGATCTACCAGACCTCTACTTTCGTGCAAAAATCTCCGGGCGAGGTCATCGGCGAATACGACTACTCGCGTGCCGCAAACCCAACGCGTTCCGCACTCGAAGCCAACCTCGCCAACCTCGAAGGCGCCAAGCACGGCTTGTGCTTCTCGTCAGGTGTCGCCGCGACCGGTGTGGTGCTCCACCTGCTGAGTTCTGGCGATAAGGTTCTGCTCGGTGACGATGTCTACGGCGGCACCAACCGACTCTTCCACCGCGTCTTCGCGCAACTCGGAATCGAAACCGTGCTCGTCGACATGACCGATCACGACGCAATCAAAAACGCAATCGACGACCGCGTCAAACTCATCTGGCTCGAAACCCCAACCAACCCAACACTCAAAATCACGGACATCGAAGCCGTCTCAAAGATCGCCAAAGGCAACAACATCATCCTCGCCGTCGACAACACCTTCGCGACCCCATACCTCCAGAACCCACTTGCACTCGGCGCGGACATCGTCTGCCACTCGACAACCAAGTACATCGGTGGTCATTCCGATTCCATCGGCGGCGCACTCCTCACCAACAGCGACGAACTCCATCAGAAACTCAAGTTCATCCAACTCTCCGAAGGCGCAGTCCCGGGGATCATGGAATGCTTCTTGCTGCTCCGCTCGACCAAGACCCTCCATGTCCGCATGCAGCGTCACTGCGAGAACGCCGCGAAGGTCGCCGCGTTCCTTGACAGTCATGATGGCGTTGAGAAAGTCATCTACCCAGGTCTCGAATCCCACCCACAACACAAGCTCGCAAAGAAGCAAATGTCCGGATTTGGCGGCATGATCACCATCTACCTCCGAGGCGGCATCGAAGAATCACGCACCATGCTCGAGCACACCAAGCTCTTCGCATGTGCCGAATCCCTCGGCGGCGTCGAATCGCTCATCGAACACCCCGGCATCATGACACACGCATCGGTCCCCGCAGACCAACGCAAGAAGCTTGGCATCGACGACAACCTGATCCGCTTGTCGGTCGGGATCGAAGATGCCGAAGATCTCATCGCGGACCTCGATCAAGCGATCGCGGCTGCGTTGAAATCCTGCAAGCAAACCGTGTAATCGGATTACATCAAGTCGTCCATCGAGAACGATCCAGCGGAAAGTTCGATGAGGTACGCCTCAGCTGCTTGAGCCAGGTCTTTCTGCGCATCGTGAGCATCAGTCAATCGACGAACAAGGGCGCTCCCAACAATCGCGCCGTCCGCGTGCTGCGTCACGGCGCGAACCTGCTCAGCATTTGAGATCCCGAACCCACACGCGATCGATGTGCTGGATTTCTGCCGAACCTCACGAACTCGATCCTTAATATCAGGAAGCTCCGAGCGTTCACCAGTTACCCCAGCGCGAGCAAGCATGTACACGAACCCCGTCGAAGCTTTGGAAATCTCACCCGCTCGTTCCGCTGAAGTTGAAGGCGAAATCAGCATGGTATTCGTCAGCCCATACTGCTTGCACGCTTTGATATAAGGCCCAGACTCTTCAAACGCAAGGTCAGGGAAGATGCACCCATCAAATCCTGCCTCGCTCGCACGCTTGCAGAACGCATCGGGTCCGCCGAGCGCGATCACGATACTCGATGACACCATCGCCACGAGTCCCAGATCGATTTGGTCGCGAACCGATGCAACCTGCTCAAAGATCAGATCAGGGTTCATGCCCTGCTCGATCGCCTCGTGCATCGCTGCAGCAATGGTCGGTCCATCAGCGACCGGATCCGAATACGGGAACCCGATCTCGACGATCGAAGCCCCGCCGACTTCCAGTGCCGGGAGCAGTTTGGGCAAGGAATCAATAGTGGGGGACCCGGCGCACACAAACGGCAGCAACACCGGATGATTCGATTCCTTCGCACGCTTGAAGATGTCAACAATTCGGTTCATCGTGTGACCACATCCGAGATTTGCTCAAGACCCGCGGTCAGGATCTCCTGCCCGTCTTCGGTAATCAGGACATCATGCTCGTAGTGGACGGACATCGAGTGATCCGCCGTGTAGATCGGCCAGTCCTTGTCCGCCTGTTCGATCATCCCAGTCCCAACACCAATCATCGGCTCAACCGCGACGATCGTTCCGGGTTTGCATTCTAGGTTCCCATCAGGCCATTCACCCGGATAACTCGGAACCACATTGGAAATCCAAGGCGGCGAATGCAGCTTCCGGCCGCACCCATGTCCACCCAACCCACGGATGAGATGGAACCCATACTCACCCTCGACAATACCCTGCACCCGCTTCGCCCACGCCATGTAGGTGTTCCCGGGGCGCAGTTCCTTGATGCCTTCAGCGAGTGATTCCTTGCCCGAATCAGTCAATCGTTTGATCTCGTCGGTCATCTCCCCAAACACATAGGTCCACGCCGCGTCACCAAACCACCCGCGATACTTGATCCCGATATCAACACTCAGCACATCCCCAGCGACCATCGGACGCGTCAGGTAGCCCGCGGTGCCGTGCACGACACAGTCGTTGACACTCAAACACGACTGCGACGGGAACGGCGGCATCCGCCCCGGACGGTACTTAAAGAAGCACGATGCCCCGCCCAACTTGTTGATGGTTTCGCCAACGAACCGGTCAATCTGAGCCAGCGTTTGCCCCTCAGCGAGGAAGTCTGCGAGTGCGTGATGGGTCTCAACGACCTTCTGTGCCGCGACATACGCCGCCTGATGATCTTGTGTTGTTTGTACTGTTGCTTGCATGTGACCCGATCATAGGTCCAGCAGCGGGGGAGTTATCGAAAATTACGGGGTATCATCTGACCAACTCCTATGTTCATCGGCATCATTGTCAACCCGAAATCAGGCCGAAACAAGGCCCAAAAGCTCGCAGAACGATGCCAGCAACTTCTCATGGACCGATCGCATTCTGTCCTCATTACCAACCCCCACGATCTCGCTCCAACAAGCGAAATCTGGAACACAGAACGCCTCATCATCATCGGAGGCGACGGCACCGTTCACCACGCACTTCCCAACCTCATCAAACATCAAATCCCCTTCTATCACCTCGGGACAGGAACCTCGAATCTCATCGCCAAAGAACTGAAAATGCCCAAGAACTCCGCGGCTGCGGTCAACTGGATCGAGCAGGGGGGGCAAACCAATCTCGATGTCCCAACCCTCGATGGAGTCCCCTTCCTCATCATGTGCAGCTTCGGGATGGACGCCGGCGTCATCCACCGATTCGAGCAATCCAGAACCAAATCCGGCGGCTTCAGGAACTACATCCTCCCCGTCACCAAAGAGTTCTTCAATCCAAGACCCGCAAGCATCCGCATCGAATATGACGACGAGACCGCCTTCGACCATCCTTCTGCCAACCTAACCATCGCCAATATGCATTCATACGCGCTGTCGATCGACCCGTGCCCACAAGCCGACCCAACCGATGGATTGCTTGATATCCTCGCGACGCGGTGCACAACAACACTCAACTGGTCACTCCAAACCAACCTGAGCCGATTCCGGATTCCCATCCCCAATGCACATCGTCATCAAACCGCGATGCTTCAAGTTCATGCTCAATCAAAACCAATCGTCGCACAGTTCGATGGAGAAATCGCAAACACCCCAGCCATGCCCAGCGGCATTCTTGAGTTGGGCAACTCAGTCACGATCAAGATCTCAGATTACCGTGTACCCGTCATCACCAAACCCAATCCCGCTTGATCCGAGCCCCGGTTCCCAAATTCCGCATAAGGCCCGATAATGTATGTTATGTAAAATTGGAATACGCAAACAAGGGCTACTCGCCCAAACTCTGGCCGACCCAGAATGACTACAGTCTACATCCTCGCTATTTGTTGGCGTTGAGAGAATCCGCCAATGACGAGCAAACCCCCACACGACGACACGAATGACCGAAACCCCTGCATCGATCCAGATCAGGAGGAGATGGTCGTCGTTCCGGCGGTGACCCTCGGCGTCGTGACCCAAACCACAATCACCGAGGATGGTCGATTCCGCAAAGGTCGCCTTGCTGGCCTCAACATGAACCAAGCAATCTGGATCCTCGCCTGGCCCGTGGTCACAGAGAGCTTCCTGAACTCCTTTGTGGGTCTCGTCGATACCAAGCTCTCCGCGAGTCTCTCCAAAGGCGAGGCGGCCACAGATGCGATCGGTGGCGCCAGCTACATCATGTGGTTCATCGGACTCATCATCATGGCCCTCGGCGTCGGTGCCACTGCGCTCATCAGTAGATCAATCGGCAAAGGTCGCATGGGTGTCGCCAACGCGATCCTGGGACAAACCTTGACCCTCGCTGCCATCTTGGGGGTCTTCGTCGGCGCGGGTATCTGGTACATCGTCCCAACGATCTCACATGCCTTGAACATGTCCGAGCAAGCATCGGGTTTCTTCGTCTCCTACATGACCATCATCGCGATGGGGGTTCCCGCAGCATCCGTTCTCTTTGGCATGATCGCGTGCTCGAGAGGCGCGGGAGATTCGATCTCACCCCTCAAAGCGATGGTTGCACGCAACATTATCAACATCATTGTGAGCTGGGGACTCTCCGGGATCACTATCTACGGCTTAACCTCCCCACTGCATTTCAACCTTGGAATTACGGGTATTGCGCTCGGGACAGTAGCCGGCGACATCGTCGGCGCCGCCTACATCACGCACATGGCACGCTCAGGCAAGTGGTCCATCAAGCTCAAACCTCGCCAAATGAGAATCCACAAAGTCACTGTCTGGAGACTCATCAGACTCGGAATCCCAAACTTCCTAGAGACTTTCGGGCTCTGGATTGGCAACTTTGTCATCATCCTCTTCGTCGGTTTCCTCACAGTACAACTCAACACCGATGGTCTGCTCGGTGCCCACATCATCGGGATCAGAATCGAAGCGTTCAGTTTCATGCCGGGATTCGGGATGGGCATCGCTGCAGCAACCCTTGCTGGTCAGTATCTTGGGATGAAACGCCCGGACCTTGCAAAGCAAGCCGTGTTCCGATGCACCATGATCGCGACCATCATTATGGGATTGATCGGTGTCGCGTTCATCCTGATCCCCCATCAAATCACCGCCCTGCTCTCCACCCAACCGACTCATGCAAGGATTGTTCCACAACTCCTGATCATCTGTGGCATCGTCCAGATCCCCTTTGCAATCTCCATTGTCTTCCGATCCGCAATGCGCGGCGCCGGTGATGTGAAGTTCGTGATGGCGCTCACATGGATATCTACTTATGTATTGCGCCTCCCGATCGCGTACATCCTTTCAGGTGTTGATATCCCGATCCCAGAGTTCCTCGGCGGCGGAATTCTTGAGAACCCAGACCTCCTGCACACCGCATTCGGGATCGAGTCTGGATTGGTCGCGTTATGGATCGGATTATGCAGCGAGATGCTGCTCCGAGGCATCCTCTTCGCAGCAAGGTTCTTCCATGGCGGCTGGCTGAAGGCCAAGGTCTAACCAACACCACGCCCACCAACTTCGCACTCCGACATCTGCCTGTTTCCAAGTTCTACTCTTCTATCTATACGGTGTTTGTGGGTCACATCATTCTACGAATTGCGTCGACCGAATCTCAAAACTGTATGTACAAAAAGAAGCCCCCGACACCGAGGTGCCGGGGGCTCTTGTTTGTAGAAGAGTAACTCTTCAGATCACACGATTATGGGCAGCCTTGACCGAAGAGGGTCAGGAATGCCGACACATCGAGGAAGTTCAGTGCGCCGTCTGGTGAACCGTCTGGGTTACCAGCGAAGTCAACTGAGAGGTCGCCAGCACCGAAGAGGCTGAGGAACGCAGAAACATCGAGGAAGTTGTATGCGCCGTCTGGTGAACCGTCTGGGTTACCAGCAAGGTCAGCTGGACATGGATCTGGAATCGATGGTCCGTAAAGAATGGTCTGGAAGTGCGACGATGGGGTGTAGCCCGTGGTCGAACCTGCAGTACAGTCAAGACCGCCGAAGAAGAAGGTACCAGCAATGGTCAGGAGACCTGAGCCGTCTGGGTTCTGTGTGGTTCCGAGGGTGAATGCATCCTCGGTTGCACCAGCGGTTGGACCATCGGAAACCCAGTTCCACTCAGCAGCGATCGAATCGAACTCTGCGTGACCTGGAGTTGGTGAACCGAAGACGATACCAGCGGTGTTGAGAGCAGCGATGTTGCCGTCGATACCGGTGGTTGAGTCTGAGTCGCTGTCGGCGTTATCAACGTCAATAGTACCAGGCTGGTTGAACTGGATTGACCAGCCCCAGTCAGCAAGACCGTCGCCGTCTGGATCGATATCGGGGACCGAGTCAGAGTCACTGTCCTGAAGATCCATGCGTGCGTTGTGCACTGCAGCACCCTGCATATCGGAGTCGGTGTCACCGATTTCGAAAGTCAGTGAGGTACCGAATGAGCCACCAAGGTCGATGTCAGCGGTCCAGAATGGGAGCGTTGCTGTATCAACTGGGAACTCGCCTGGAAGGCTGAAGAAACCAAACGCAATGATTGGTCTTGCGATCGAGTCGAGCTGTGGTGAACGCCCGTTCATGGCGTCCCAGTAGGTCCATGTTGCAGCAAGACCTTCAACGCCGTCAGCAACGCTGTCGTTGTCGGTGTCGGTGTCTTCGTGGTTTGCGAGCCAGTGAACCTGGACACAGTCAACGACGGAGTCGAATGCGATATCGCCCCAGTCAAAGCTGATCGCGTTGAGTGCCAGCGAAGTGGTACCGGTTGGATCATCAAGACCGAAGAAGTAGCTGGTGGAGTAACCAGTGTCAGCACACATGTTTCCGGTATCTGCAATCCAGATCTCGGAGCCAGGATCGCCAACGACTGGGCTCTGGGTGTCACCGACATTGATCAGGGTGGTGATCTTTTCGCCGGTTGCGATGTTGAAGTAGATGTGACCTGCGTGGCGGATGTTGCCAGCGGTTGGATCAAGCTTCGTTGGTGTGTTGTTAGCTACTGCGGTGCTGGCAATACCAGCTGCGAGTGCCAAGCTAAGTGCATTTTTCGCCTTCATGGAAAGCTCCTCTATCAAGTTAAATGTGGACCACAACTCGTAACCATGTGCCAGAACGGGCACATAGAGTCGAACAAATTCGTGCAACACAACAAATGTCATGCTGCAGGCCGAACACATCGTGACCGCAATCGGGTTCTCTCTCTACCCAGGCTCTAGACAGACCCCACGAAGGTGCCTGACAGATAAACCTTTTAAGCGGTACCTCCGCATACAACGGAGATCGTACGGCTAAATACATACATGTACCCTAACTGAGCGGTACATACCCGAATATACAGGGTCTAGCCCAGAATGCAAGAGGTGTTGACCTGAATTTCAAGAGAATTGTACGATTTAGCCCCGATATCCATCGCCCATTTCATCCGTAGAAAGCCCGTTTTGGCATCCGAAATCACGACACATGCTGATTCATCTGCCGAACAGCCACAGCAAATCGATTGAAGAAATCACTTGCATCATGAGGACCGGGCGAAGCCTCAGGGTGATATTGCATACCCGCGATCTCACGACCATCCCGCGCTAGCCCCGCAACGGTGTCATCATTCAAATGCCGATGAGTCACATTCAAGCCGACAGATTCACAGGACGAAGCGTCCACTGCGAACCCATGATTCTGACTCGTGATTCCGACCCGGCCGGTCTTCACCTCCACAATCGGATGGTTCACGCCTCGATGCCCGAACTTGAGCTTGTATGTGGTCGCACCATGCGCGAGCGCCAAGATTTGATGCCCGAGACAAATGCCATAGATCGGGAATTTAGCCAAGTCTTCATCGTTCACGAGTTCTCGGACGCACGAGATCAATCCAGTCAACGCACCCGGATCACCCGGCCCATTGGACAGGAACACACCTTGAATGGTCCCGTCCAGAAGCATCGACTTGATCTGAGCCGCCGATGTCGACATCGGGAGTACCACAGGCATGCAACCCACATCCACAAGGCATCGGAGGATGTTGTCCTTAGTACCACAATCGATCAGCCCCACCGGAATCCGTCCGCTGGACTCAGAGTCCAGATGTCCCCACGAGCCACTTGATTCCTCCCACCCACGAACCTGATCGGTCCCCGCGCTCGACGCATAATCAGCACCCGCCATCGAGTGGACCGACCTCGCCTGTTTGACAAGCTCGGAATCAGACACCGACGCATCACCCGAGATGACGCCTTGAACCGCGCCTTGAGACCTCAGAAGCGAGGTGATCGCACGCGTATCCACCCCATAAATCCCAGGCACCCCAGCTTCGCGGAGCCGAGTATCAAGCGTATCTCCGCTGCGATAGTTTGAATGCTGCTCGACATACTCATGGACCACCATCCCGGAAACTTGGATCTTGCGAGATTCCATGTCCCGGTCGTTCATTCCCGTATTCCCGATCATGGGAGCGGTCTGGACGAGGATCTGACCGGTATACGACGGATCGGTGAGGGATTCCTGATAGCCGCTCATCGCGGTATTGAAAACAACCTCCCCCTCACACGCTTCAAACGCACCAAAGCCGTGCCCTTCGAAGATTTCACCAGTAGACAGCGCCAGTCGGACTCTTTTGGGCTCAGTGGAGTGGTTCATGGTGAATACAGTGTAGGAATCCAATGTCCATGCTGCCCTTCCATCCCGACATCAACGACGAAAGTTCTCCCGCCAGCGACTCCCCCAAGTACGCCGGAAACACCTTCGTCCGCGTGGTCATCGAGCGCGGACTCGACCGAAGCGAAGGGCTGACTTACCGGACAGACGCCCAAATGGAACTCGGACAACGGATCATCGTCCCGGTCGGTCGCTCCAACACCCCCACCGACGGCTTCGTAATCGACATCGGAGGCGAAGAGCTCGCCGCTGATTTCAAAGTCTCGAAAGTCAAAGCGGTCCTCTCCACCACCCCCATCTCGATCGGTCCGCTCCAACTCAAGCTCTGCCGATGGATCGCCAAGTACTACGCGTGCCCGCTGGGAATGGTCTTGGTCGCCGCGATCCCCAAAGCGGTCAAGCAACAAACAGGCAAGCGGACGATCCAGATGCTCACGCTTGCTGATCCATTCCCCGAGCCACTCCCCAAACTCCCCCCCACCGCCCGCGATGCACTCGAAGCGATCCGGAAACTCGACGCTGCAAGCTTCCCAATGGAGAAGAGCAAACTCAAAGACGCGATCTTCGCACGCTCCATCGCCCCGATTCACAAACTCCGCGATGCAGGCATCCTGATTGAATCATCACAAGAAGTCATCCGTACACCCTCGGTCTTCAACCTGCTCGAAAACCCAAACGACCACACCCCACCCACCCTCAACGACCAGCAACAGCTCATCGTCGATGGAATCGCAAGCACACTCCACCAACAAGGCACACACCTCATCCACGGCATCACCGGTTCAGGTAAGACCGAAGTCTACATGCGACTCATCGAACAGGTCATCGCCTCAGGAAAGACCGCACTGGTGCTGGTCCCTGAAATCGCGCTGACCCCACAAACCGCAGGTCGTTTCGTTGCACGATTCAAAGACGCCGGGGTTGCGCTGCTCCATTCCGGACTCAGCGCCGGCGCTCGCAACGCCCAATGGTCACTCGTCGAGAACAACGAAGCCCGCGTCGTCATCGGCCCGCGTTCTGCGATCTTCGCACCCATCAAAGACCTCGGACTCGTCATAGTCGATGAAGAACACGACAGCTCCTACAAACAAGACCGCGCCCCCCGCTACCACGCTCGCGACAGCGCGATCGTCCTCGGCGCGTACGCCAACTGCCCCGTCATCCTCGGCTCAGCAACCCCCTCACTCGAAAGCTGGTCGAACGCACGCACCGGTCGCTACACGCTCTGGTCCATGACCAACCGCGCGGGACTCGGATCACTCCCAAAGGTTCAGATTGTCGATCTCGCAAAAGACCAATCCAACACCATCCGTTCCCAGTCCGGAAAACCACTCGCCTTCCCCATCGTCGGCTCAACCCTCGAACGATCCATCAACGAAACCCTCGATCGAGGCGAGCAAGCAATCCTCCTCCTCAACCGGCGCGGCTACGCATCGGTGGTCGCCAGCGCAGACCCAACCTGCGACTGGAAACTCGAATGCGATCAATGCGATGCAACCATGGTCGTTCACAAATCCCGTGTCCGCATCGCCGGAGGCAAACGCTTTGTCCGCTGCCACTACTGCCTGAGCGAGCAACTCATCCCGACCGTGTGCCCAATGACCGGCAAGGGCATCGTCCAGATCGGGGTCGGCACGCAACGAGCCGAGGACGAAATCATCATGCGGCTGGGCGAACGACAGAATCTCACGCTCGGAGAGAACTTCGTTCGCGTCGATTCCGACACCATGACCCGTCCGTCCGACTACTTCGACATCCTCGACCGCTTCTCGCGTGGCGACATCAAACTCATGCTCGGCACCCAGATGATCGCCAAAGGCCTCGACTTTCCCAATGTCACGCTCGTCGGGATTCTCAACGCGGACACTTCGCTGTCAATCCCGGATTTCCGTGCTGAAGAACGCACCTTCCAGTTGATTGCTCAGGTCGCGGGTCGTGCCGGTCGATCTCAAACCCCGGGTCATGTTGTTGTTCAGACCATGAATCCACGCAACGCCGCGATTATCCTCGCGTCGGAACACAACTTCCCGAAGTTTGCCGATCAGGAACTCAAAACCAGACGATCATGCAACCTCCCTCCCGCAAGTCGGATGGCAAGGATTATCTGCCGAGACCCAGATCAAACCAAGGTTCGCACGCGAGCCACCGAACTCGCCGATGCGCTGGTCAAAGTTGCTGATCCGAGCGTCACCGTCGAAGGCCCAATGGAATGCACCATCGCGCGGATCTCAAACCAATCCCGCTGGGGCATCGAACTCATCGCGCCCAACTCCGTCCTGATTCAGAAACCAATCGCCGAACTGCGCAAACAAGGACTGCTCAAATCCGATGCATCAACGATCATCGACATGGACCCGATCTGGTTGATGTGATCAGTCGGATTCCGATTCGGACTCGGCCAAATCTTCTTCCGCTTCGACTTCAATCTTCCGAAAGCGTACCCGAACCTTATCACCTCGTTCGGGCACCAGATCGCGGTTCGCAATCCAGACCGGCTCATCGATCGACGCATCTGGTGAAACCACCCAAGCCGGCGAAACCGTTTCAAACCCCCAAGGCGTCAACGACACCAACGCCCCCTCCCGATCCCCGGCATAGCCCCCACCCTCAAGCACCTTCGAACCCGCAAATACCAATCCACCCCATCCCGCATCATCAACAACGCATGTCCCACTTTCGACATGCACCACCCAGCGAGCGATGTCGATCCAGCCCTCTGAATCTTCGACCAAGACTTCAATCACGATGCCATCGCCCGTAGCGGGTATGCGTGTGTCTTCCTTGAACTCAATCGGATGACCGGGTTCAAATCCAGCCGCGAGCAACCCCGCATGCAGATTCGAGGGCGACACATCACTCACCAGCAACGACTCATGCTCGCGTGTATCCGGTCCCGTGATCAACATCTCAAGATACACATCCGGCGTCTCGGGATGATGACAATCCATCGCGATCGAAGCGTCGATCTCAACAACAGATTCATTGACCCACACCCCTGGGAGCATCTCCACCGGTTCACCCAAACACACAAGACTCGCAACGCAGATCAACAGATTCACACCCGCTCTCCCCGCAAGGATCGAGCCAGTTCCGCAAACCGATCCCCCCGCTCCTCGTAGTTGGCAAACTGATCCCAAGACGCACACCCCGGCGACAACATCACCACATCCCCATCCTGCACCCGTTCACCAATCGCCTTCATGGCTTGTCCAAGACTCCCACAGTCCTTTGCAAACCCGGACGAAGCTTCAACAAGACCCGCCCCCGTGACACCGATCCCATACAAACCGGCGATGCCACCACCCAGCGCTGAGATGGATGACAAATCACTCCCCTTGTCGTACCCGCCTGCGATCAGATGAATCTTGGATCGGTCAACCAACTCCCCAATCGCATCGACCGCAAGAAGCGTCGCTCCGGGAACGGTGCATTTGGAATCATTGAAGTACCGAACCCCATCCCCCTCATGCACAAGCTGCAAACGATGCGGCAACCCGCCATACCCACGCACCGCCCCCAAAACCTGCTCTCGATCAGCATCCACAACCATCGCCAGCACAGCAAGCGTTGCCATCGCGGCATTCAGTCCGTTGTGCCTGCCCGGCACCACGCATCCCCGCACCGCTTCATCATCCGTCACAATCCACGCGTCATCAGACCAATGCTGAACACCGGTCCCAAGGATCAGATTTTGTGCCGTCTCGGCAAGCACACGCTTTGAGTCACAGTAATGCTGCTCACTCCCATGCCAATCCAAATGATTTGGCACACAGTTGGTTACACACCCAACCCGAGGCGGGGACGCCACAATCACTCCGGACGCACCCAACCAGTACAACATCGCACTCGACAGTTCAAGCACAACCACCGATCCCGCTGCAATACGATCAACTTCAGTCAGCAACGACCCGCCGATATTTCCACCCAAAACCGAATTGCAGCCGATTTCATTCAACGCGTGATGAATCATCGCACTGGTCGTGCTCTTACCCGCTGAGCCGGTGACCGCGATCACTTTCGAATGATCGAGCAATCCCCATGCAATCTCAATCTCAGTCGTGACACGGATCCCTCGTGAACGCGCCTCGGCGATGAACCCATTCTCCCAAGGCTTAGGAACCGCAGGATTCACCACCAACACATCAACGCCATCCAGATCAGCAGACGCATGATCCCCTATTGCGACCCGAATCCCTCCACTATCAATCAAGTCTTGCAACTGCGCAATGGACTCTACCAGCCCCTTTGGATCACCACGATCCCCCACAACCACGCGTGCCCCTAAGCCGGCAAGATATCGGCTCACCCCAACCCCGCCACCAAATCGGCCGAGCCCCATGACATACACAGACTGACCTGCCCATTCACTCATATCCACACCTTAGCAGGGATCCGATCCGTCATCGGCTCTGAACTTCCAAATCCACGACCGATCCATCCGTCTTACGAACAGTAATCTGAACAGGATCCCCAGCCAAGAACCCCGCATCCGCGAGCTCAACAAAGAACTGGCTGAACTCTGTGTAACGCTGCCCATCCACTCGTGTGATCACATCACCCTCGACCAAGCCCGCCATCGCCGCGGGAAGACCGCGCCAGATCTGATCGACCAGCGCACCATCACGGGTCCCGGCGAACACCGCACCCAATTGAAACTGGATCGGCTCAGCAAGTCTTCGAGCGAGCACTTCCGGACGCATCTTATCGAGCGTCACTTCCAGCTCGACGATCTTGTCGGATCTGAATAACTCCAAAGTAATCGGTTCACCCGCGCGCTGGGAGCTGATCAACGAGGACAACGCTTCCGCATTGGTGACAGGCGATCCCTGCACACTCAAAATCACATCCGACGGAAGCACCCCCGCACGATCCGATGGGCCGTCCTCTTCGACGCCGGTGATCTGGATTCCATACATCGCCTCACCATCTGCAGTCTCCACGCCGATCCGTCCCGCTCGAGACCCGTCGTAGCTGATCCCGAGGTACCCACGCGAGACGGATCCATGCTCAATAATCTGAGCCACGATGGGCTCAATAGTCCCCAGCGGGATCGCAAACGAAATCCCAGCCGAATCCCCGCCGGAGTTTTCAGGATTGGATCCGATCGCGCTCGCCGCTGTTGCGATCGCGACATTCATCCCGATCACATGCCCATCCGTATTGACCAAAGGCCCGCCCGAGTTCCCCGGATTGACCGCGGCATCGGTCTGGATGTAGTTGGTGTAGCCCCCAACCAGACTCCCCCCTTGAGCCTGACGACCGAGTCCAGAAACGATCCCCTCAGACATCGAGAACTTAAACCCGAACGGCGAACCGAACGCATACACCCGCTCGCCAACCCTCGGCAATCGCTCCGCGGCTCGCATCGCAGGAAAGGTCGTGCGCGAAGGATCCACCGCGACCACCGCAATATCTGTGTAGATATCCGTTCCAATCACGGTCCCCTCGACCAACCCGCCATTGTAAAACTCAACCGACACACGCGAAGCGGACTTGACAACATGCGCGTTGGTGATCAGGTGCCCTTTGGTATCGTAGATCCATCCCGCACCGCTCGAATACAGGCCATTGGATCCGAGACCGGGTTGTGTTTCGATATGCACCACCGTCGGTTCAATCGCATCCCCAATCGCCGACACCGCGCGATCCACACGGCGCAAAATATCATCCTCGGCCAGCACATTCCGCGCCACTGTAATCCGCGCGCCCTGCTGCGCGACCGCGTACCGATCCATCAATCGTGGTGTGATGAACAACATCGCCGCCGCAACCAACAGAACAATCAAAGCCGGCGCGATTGTCACAAACTTCCGCATTACAAATACTCCAAGACCCGAGTAGATTCTCTATCCAATGGTCGATGTGTCACTCATGACTGATTGGACACACGCCCTGGATCATTTTCAGTCCCCCGACCAAGCTTCTCAGATTCACCCACCCGCATCGAGTACCGCTTCCCACCGATCGAGCGGTCGCAGACATTCTTCACCCACTGCCGGCCCGCGCGGAGCAGGTCATCCCCCACCATCGCGACCGGTTCAGCAAACCTCGGAGGAAAATCAGTCAATCCAATCAGATCATTCACCACCAGAATCTGACCATCACACTCGGTCCCCGCGCCGATCCCAATCACAGGCACGCGAGCGATTTTCATCACTTGTTTCGTCACTTCATCCGGAACCGCTTCGACCAGCAGCATCACCGCACCAGCGTCTTGGAGTGCCACCGCATCACGCACGACCTGTTCAAGTTCATTCGCCGTCCGGCCCGCCGCAACCGGCCCACCGGTCACCGAACTCGTCTGAGGCTTGCACCCAACATGCGCACAGACCGGAACACCAGCCCGGGTGAGTCGATCAACAATTCCTGCTTGCGTCTCATCCACTTCAAGCTTGACGACATCCGCCATGCCCTCGGTCATGAACCGACCCGCGTTGCCCATCGCTTCATCCACCGAGCGGTGGTAGCTCATGAACGGCATATCCGCCATCACCAGCGTCCGGGGGGCACCCCGTTTGACCGCTGCGGTGATCTGGATCGCAAAGTCCAACGGCATATCGATCGTCCGCTCAAACCCAAGTACCACCTGAGCCGCGGAATCCCCTGCGAGCAGCACCGGGACTCCAGCACGAGCGAGCCATCGAGCCGTGGTCGCGTCGTAGCACGCGAGACACGCGAACGCCTCCTTGCGATGGGTCATCGCTTTGATGGTTTTGAGCGTAACCTGCTCAGTCAGCACTGGTTCAGAGGAGTTAGCCGCATTCTGTGGTGAGAGACTCATGCCAGATTCTATGGCCAAACAATCCCGAAGCGCTAAACTCTACGACGAGGTACGCAATGGCCCAATCCACGCAGTTTCAAGCCCCAGATCTCCGCGATGAACGAATCCTTAGGATCGTCGCAGGCATCCGCCCCTGCCGCCACGGCGGGCTCCGTCTGGAAACCGAAACCCTCGGCCCCAAAGCACTCATCCACAACTATGGCCACGGCGGCTGCGGCATCACCCTCTCGATGGGCACCGCCATCGCCGCTGCAGACCTCCTCGATCAACACGCAGAGCCAGATGCACCAGTTGCAGTCCTGGGAGCCGGTGTTGTCGGCCTCACCACCGCACGCGAACTCGCCCGCCGCGGTCGATCCGTGACGGTCTATGCGAAAAAATCAGGAATCAATACCCTCAGCGCCCTCGCGGGTGCCTTGTTCCTGCCCGTCGGGATCGAAACCGAGCATCCAGATATTGGACATAACCGATTCCTCAAGATCCTGACCGACTCCAAGCACGCCCTCGATCAACTCGACCCAGTCAAATACGGCATCCAAGAACTCCCCGTCTACGAACCGGCATTCGCAGCGGATTCAGAGTTCCTCTTCACCAACGGCACCATCGCGCCCCCCACCCCACTCGACCACCTCCCCATCCCAGGGCCACCACGATCTGGCAGAACATTCCAAGCGACCTTCATCCACACACTCCGGTTCCTCAACGCACTCATCGCCGACCTTAAAACAGCTGGCGTTCAAATCCATGATCGTACATTTGAGGATCGCTCTCAGATCGAGCAACTCCCAGAACCAGCCATCGTCAACTGCATGGCGCTGGGATCACGCGAACTGTTTGATGACCAAGCGTTGTACCCCGCTCGTGGAATACTGGTGCATATGGAGCCACAGGACCTTGGATACATCATCCACGATGGGTACAAATACATGTTCCCACGCGAGGATGCGTTGGTATTGGGTGGATGTTTCGATGAAGGCGTCTGGGACGATGTCCCTGATGAGCGGATCGCACACGAAATTCTCACGCACCATCGCCGTTTTTTCGGTCTCGGCTAGTACACTCCCTTTCCATGCCCATCCTTAGTGCCACCAACATATCCCTCCAGTTCGGCGATGACATCATCCTCGACAGCGTCTCGATCACCCTCGAACCGGGAGAACGCGTCGGAATTGTCGGTCGCAACGGGTGCGGCAAGTCCACACTCATCAAAATCCTCGCCGGGGTCCTGATGCCCACCGACGGCTCGGTCTCTTCAAGCAAAGCGACCATCGGGTATCTCCACCAGAACCCTGTGCTTAACCCAGAGCACACCCTCCGCGAAGCCGTGGCCAGTGCGTTTGACCACATCAAAGAACTCGATGCCAAACTGCACGAAGTCTTTGACAAGATGGGCAATGCGGACCACGACGAGCTCGACCGCCTCCTCAAAGAACAAACCCGCATCGAGCACGAGATCGAAGCCAGCGGCGGACTCGTCAACGACCACAAAGTCGACCAGATCCTCCACGGGCTCGGATTCACCGACGCCCAGTTCGGCATCAAAGTCCCCGACCTCTCCGGCGGACAAAAAGCCCGCGTCGCGCTCGGGACACTCCTGCTCCAGAACCCCTCCGTCCTCCTCCTCGATGAACCCACCAACCACCTCGATATCCAGGGCCGCGAATGGCTCGAGGTCTTCCTCCGTGATGAGTTCAATGGCGCGGTCGTCCTTATCAGCCACGACCGGTTCATGCTCGATCGCGTGGTCCACCGGATCATCGAGGTCGAGCAGGCACGCCTGATCGAGTACCCCGGAAACTACGCCGCGTTCCGCAAGCAGCGAGTCGAGCGCCGCATGGTCCAGATGCGTGCCTTCGAAAAACAGAAGGCCGGGTTCAAACGCGAAGAAGCGTTCATCGCCCACTTCAAAGCGGGGCAGCGAGCCAAGCAAGCCAAAGGCCGCGAATCGCGATTGAATCGCGCCAAGACCCAGACCATCGAACGCCCTCTGGAACTCGATTCCCTCCGTCTCTCGCTCCCCAAATCTCGACGAGCAGGCGACATCATCATCGCAGCGCGTTCGCTCTCCAAAAAATACAAAAACAAGGACGGCTCCGACAAAACACTGTTCAAGCAGCTCGACATCCGAGTCGAGCGCGGGCAACGCTGGGGAATCATCGGTCCAAACGGGGCTGGTAAATCCACACTCATCCGATGCCTGCTCAGCGAGCAGGAAGTCGATTCGGGAACCATCAAGCTCGGGACCAACCTCGACATCGGACACTTCTCGCAGACCCACGAGAATGTGGATATGTCTAAAACCGTCTTCCGTCACATCCAGGACACTGTCAAGAAAAATACCGATGACGCCGTGACCCTGACTGAACTTGAAGCCCGCACCATCGCCGGTGCGTTCTTGTTCTCTGGTGAAGACCAGCAGCGTGAACTCCGTTCCATGTCAGGCGGAGAAAAAGCCCGAGCCGTGCTCGCCGGACTCCTCGCGAGTGCGAAAAACCTGCTCGTCCTTGACGAACCCACCAACCACCTTGACATCCCATCCGCCGAACGCCTTGAAGCAACCTTTGCGCGAACCTCACACGATCCAAAGACCGGCAAAACCACCAGCGGCGCGTACGAAGGCACCGCGATCCTGATCTCCCACGACCGCGCCCTCATCGACGCGGTCTGCGACCACCTCATCATCCTCGACGGCAAAGGCAACACCGAAGTCTTTGCAGGCACATACTCTGAATGGTGTATCCAGAAACAAGAACAGTCTCAAGCAAACACACGCCAACAATCCAAACCATCGCCATCAAAAGCGCCTGCCGAACCATCACCCACGATCGAAACACGGATTGAAAAGCCCGCCCAACAACAGTCGACCAAGAAATCGAAGTTCTCTTGGATGCCGCTCAATCAGATCGAAGAGCGGATGACCGACCTCGAGATCAAGCTCAAAACGCTCGACGCCCAGCTCAGCGACTCGGACATCTGGAAAGACATCGATCACGCCAACAAGGTGACCACCGATCGCGATGAGTGCAAAGCCGAACTCGATGACCTCGAAGAAGAATGGGTCCGGAAGTCTTAGCTCAACGCAGCACGAATCTTCTCAACCGTTTCCATCGCATGTTCATGCGCCGACACCCGAGATTTCTTGATCGATGATCTCCACACAAACGGCATCGGGATCACCGTCATCGGCAGATACCACATCCATGTGGAGTACGAATCGCCCATCAACCGTTCATACCACTCGAAGTTGTACATAAACGAATCGGTCAACGGCAAGCCCGGCCATATTGAGAAGAGCAACAACACCGTAAAGATCGTGGGCATCCTCTTCCGCATAGAAAGACTTAGATCCACCCTGCCCTCGGTGTATTCGATCAACAAGTCCGAATCAAACGGCGTTCCATGCGCATCGACGACCGCACAACCGCTGTCCCCGTCCCGCACATACCCCGCGAGCTTCCCCTGCTTGGAGAGATTCAGAAGTGACGCGAAAGCCGCATCAGCATCTTTGCGAGTGTGAATACTGGCCAGCAACTTGTTCTGTTCTTCAGCACGCAAACCCATCTCCAGCAGACATGATCACAATCCGAATACATCAGTACGCTCAGTATCGGATATTCCCGATCCACGCATCAACAAACAATACACCCATCATTGGCACCCCATGTGCATCATGTATCCCATGCGAAGATCCGACAATCAATCGCCCATCAATCATCCCGATGTGTTGTCTCAGATCAACGGAACAACACCAGCGTTGTCTCCATACAACAACCCAAGACAGTTCTCGGACGCCGCAACCAAATCAATCACACCCAATGCCAATCCATCTGACCCGACCCATATCCTCGCGATCATGGTTCAGACCAGGCGACAATGCCGATCGCATGGACTCATCAAGCGAGACCATACCGAACTCCACGAGATCGCACGCAGCATCGGAATCACTCCCGATCAGACATCCCAGATCATCGATCTGATGCATGAGTCCGAGCCAACCACGCTGCTCAATCGATCTCAGATCAGAGCGTTGTCAACAATTGAAGTTGAATCGCCACAAAAAAAGACCCGGGTGCAACCCCGGGTCCTGATCGGTCTTTCAATCTGGGCACTCACCATCGCAGTCGCGATGCAGGTGATGCACTGAACTCAGCGATTATTCAACATCTTTGCCTTCAACGACATCAATAATCGGTGGGTTGGCGTGGGAGTCCATCTCGCCGCTCTTGAGTTTCTTGTTGTACTGGTGGTACGCCTTCATCGCCTTGGCTCCAAAGAGCCACATGATCGGGATGTTGGCCACCAGCATCACACCAAGCCCGAGCGTTGTCCACATATCAAGCTCGTGATCCGTCGCGATGAACGCTTTCTTGTCCGGACCGAACAAAGGCATCGCTAGCACGGTCGTCAGCAGAATCAGCAGCGAATAGATGATCTTGTAAATGAACACCGCGGACTTGGTCTTCGAACCGTTCCCGCCGCCGAACATTGTTCCGAAGTAGTAGATCCCCTGCTCGCCATAGTACGACCACGAGATCATGGTCGAGATCGCAAAGAGCCACGCCGCGATGGAGACCAACCACTTCCCGAGCCCAGGGAACTGACGATCAAACGCATACGCAGTCATCGATGCACCGGAGTAATCGCCATATACACCGAGGTCCACCGATCCATTCTCATGTACACGGAAATGGGGTTCCATTACGGATTCGAGACTGTTCCATGAAACAACCCATTCATCATTCTCATTCGTATTCACAGTACCGCTGATCTTTCGGAGATCGCGCCCTGTATTCGAATCAACATCCGCGGCAACAATAAAGAAGACGGTCTCGCCTTCACGCCAACCAGAACCATGCTCAGGAGTCTGACGAATCACTTTCGACTCCTTACTCATCTGAGACAGCGGCTGTGTTTCAAGTGTCCATGAGTTGGCAATGGGTTCGCCAGTATCTGAGTCCACCGATTGCACAATCTGCACGCTCTCGACCCCAGCAAAGTCCGATTCCGCATCGCGGTTATACGCCCCAGTCGAAAGAATCACAAGCGCGGTCAATGTACACACCACGATCGTATCAATAAACGGCTCAAGACCCGCGACAATCCCCTCACGAACCGGCTCATCCGTCTTCGCAGCAGAGTGCGCAATCGGAGAAGACCCCTGCCCTGCTTCTGATGAGAACAACGCCCGCTTGATGCCCCACATCGCAGCGTACATGAAAGTCCCACCGAGGAACGCGCCGTACGGAGCCGGAGATTCAATCCCGAGACCGGATTTGACGATCAACATGAGCATCGCGGGGATTTCACTGAAGTTTGCAAACAAAACAACCAGTGCAGCGATCACATACATCGCGCACATGATCGGAACGATCTTTCCAGCAACCGCGCCGATGCGTTTGATCCCACCGATGATGACCATGCCCACAATCAGCATCAGCACGATGCCGGTGACCACCTGCGGGATTCCGAAGTAGGTGAAGGTAATATCCGCGACATTCCACGCCTGGAACATGTTGCCGCCGGTGATTGCAGAGATGATGAGCGTGACCACAAAGATCGCACCGATGATCGCGCCAATCGGTGCCATGCCCCACTCTTTGAATCCTTCTTTGACCACGAACATTGGGCCGCCGTGTGGGTTCTCAGGATCATCTGTATTCCGGTAGAGCATCGACTGAGTCACCTCGGTCATCTTGATCGCCATCCCGAGGATACCGATCACCCACATCCAGAAGATCGCCCCCGGCCCGCCCAGCGCGACCGCAATCGCAACACCCGCGATGTTCCCGAGACCAACCGTTGCAGACAACGCCGCCGACAGGGCTTGGAAGTGATTGATCGCGCCCGGATCATCATGGTCGTCGTACTTGCCTCGGACAATCGCAACCCCATGAGTCAGCGCACGGTACTGACCGAAGAACGACCAGATAGTAAAAACGAGTCCTGTCAACAACAGCGCGTAGACCGTCCATTGTGAAAACAGGATCCCGTTGATCGAGTTGATAATGTCATTGAGTGCCATGCGGTCCCCGGATTTGGTGGGTTTGAGGTTCGGAGCGGTACAAATTGCTCCGTAAAGTGATTCTAAAGCCCATACTCGCATATCACACACACAATTGCAAGCGGACCCAACGCGGAGTACGCTTCACCATGTCCCCGAACGATGAAGACATCCTGTCCTCGGTACTCGCTGCATTCGCTCAGCGAGCAGTCGACCTCGATCAAGAGCACGCAGTCCGCGGCATTGACGCTCTGAGCGAACTGCAACTCCATGCC
Source organism: uncultured Phycisphaerales bacterium (assembly GCA_963976955.1). GTDB lineage: Bacteria > Planctomycetota > Phycisphaerae > Phycisphaerales > UBA1924 > UBA1924. The sequence goes on from CAXBMD010000001.1 coordinate 1,483,475, forward strand.
CTGATTGATGATGCGCTCGTCAGTTCCAACTACGGCGTCCACCGCGAAGCCCACTACCCCTCCGACGGCGACGCCTACACCAAACCCACCCACCGCCAACGATGCGACTTCGTCCTTACCCCAGACCCAGCACAGAAACTCATCGACCCCGCAGTCGAACTCCGCCAACTCGCACTCGCGCAGGACACCCTCTTTGCGGGATTGCCCGCTCCTGAACACGCAACAGGGACTACTTGCCCACCAGCAGACGCGTGGTGGATCGAGGTCAAAGCCGCCGCCCAGCACGCGTACCGCGACGGCATCCCATCACCCAACCAACGCTACGGCCACGAACTTGTCACTGGTCTTCAAACAGACCTCTGCAAACTCGCCACCGATCCCCAGATCTGGCATGGCTGCGTCCTCGCAATCCTCTTCACAGAGTCCGAAGACATCGCGAAACACGATCTCAATCAAGCCGCAAGCATTTGTATTGATCAGGGTCTACCGGTCCGCTCGCCACTCATCGGGTGCGAATCAATCACCGACCGTGCCGGAAACGGCTGCGTCAGCGTCGGACTCTTCGCCGTCTCCCTCTGAGCGTGTCCCAGCAACGGGACCAAGCCCCGCGTACCGCGCGATGATGTCCGCCGCGCCCGTCGCTGCGTTCTTGCCCGCAAACCGATCCGACACACTCTGAAGCTCACGGATCTGCGTCTCATATGCTGAAGAATCCTCAAGCAACTCCGTCGCCCGCTCCGCAATCGGTTCCGCGCCCACAAAGTGAGGCACGAGCTCAGGAACAACCTCACGCCCCGCCAAAATATTGGGGAGTGTAATATACGGCGTCTGAATCAACCACCGAGCCAACAACGACCACCCGATCCGGCCCAGCTTGTACACGATCACCATCGGACGATGCTGACGAGCAATCTGGAGCGTCACCGTCCCCGAAACGACCAACGCAAGCGAACACCACCGGACCACCGCATCGGTATTCGCATAAGTCAATCCGAGCGAGTCGGGCCACTCAAGACCATGATCCTTTGCGATCTGACGAAGCACGGGTTCGATCTCAGGACGCGTCACCGCGACCATCCCCACCATGTCCGCGTGCTCACTCTTGAGCTTGCAGTACGCGCCGAGCAACAATGGGAAGTTCTTCTTGATCTCCGCAGGACGCGAACCAGGCATGACCGCGATCCGCTGAGGCCCCTGCTTCCAGCTGCTGATCTGCGCATCAAGACCCGCTTCATCAATCGGGGTCGCAAACAATGGGTGCCCAATAAAGGTCGCATCCACCCCACGCGAACGGAACCATTCTTCCTCAAACGGCAGCACGCACATCACATGATCCGTCAACCGTCGCAACTTCCGGATCCGCCAAGGCGCCCACGCCCACAACTGCGGCGCAACCATATGAATGACCTTCACGCCGTTCGCTTTCATGATTGCGCAGACCGGAAAGTTGGCCGCTGGAGAATCCACAGGCACATGCACAACGACATTATTCTCTTTGACCCACTCAGCGATCCGCACATTCATCTTCCGATGCTCGCGAATCTTCTCAAGCCCAGGCATCCCCATCACCGCCGCATCACCGGTCAGTTCAATAATCTCCGCCCCCGCGGCTTGCATCTTGCGGCCACCCCAACCGCACACACGAAGATCCGGGTACCGAGACTTGAGCTCCCGGATCACAATCGACGCGTGATCATCGCCGCTGGGTTCGAATGCGGTGAACAAAATCGTGGGTTGGGTATCGGTGCCGCTCACAATGAACAGTAGGCCCGATCAACGCTCGGTTGATTCAAAATAGGGGAGATCAAGCGTTCAAAAACCAGCCGCCGCGAACCACTCACTCGGTGCCACAGCCAGCGCCTCAGCGATACTCGTCAACGACTCCACACTCGGGAGATGAGTCCCCCGCTCGATCGAACTGAGCTGACTCACCGAGACTCCCGAAATCTCAGAAAGATTCCGGAGAGTCCACCCCCGTTCCGTCCGCGCCAAACGAATCTGACGACCAAGCGTTGCACGCAATCGATCCAACGGCTTCTGCCCAAGCCCAAGCGTCGAAACCGCTTGATCAAGCGACTTGCGCAGATCATCCACCGCGAACGGCTTGGGAATGTAATCGAACACATCCTTGCGGAAGGTCTCACGCATCGAATCCAGCGTCGGGAACCCCGTCACCATGATCACACACTGACGAGGCCAACGATCCCGGATCTCCTCGAGCACCGCAGTCCCCGAATGCTCACCCATCTTGACATCAAGCAAGATCACATCAGGCTGATGCTGCTCGCACGAGTCAAACAACTCCTTCGGACTCGACATCAACCGAGCCGAATGACCATCCGCTTTCAAAATACCCTGCAAGTACTCCCGAAAGTCAGGATCATCATCCAACGCATAGATTGTCAAAGGCACATGTTCACTCATAATGCGGTTCCATTTCAGACAATCCTATCCTGATTGATCCGGTTGAACAAGACAAAGCAAGAATATTCAGTAATCAATCCGAAATTTGAGTCTCTAGCCCAGAGACTGGGAGGTGGACCTCAAACATCGCACCCCCCATACGAGATCCATCCCCCTCATCACGCTCCAGATTCGAAGGGACCACAACCCCTCCATGCTCACGCACTATCCCATCGGCAACCGCGAGTCCTAGACCAGTCCCCTGCGCATCAAGCCGTGTAGATACAAATGGATCGAAGATCGAATCGATCATCCCCGGATCAATCCCTGGCCCATTATCCAGAATCGAGATCACTACCCACTCCCCATCCTCACGCGTTTCTCTGCTCGCCGACACGCACACCCGACCGTCATGATCATCCAGTGTCCGCAACGCATGGACTGAGTTCCGTATCAAGTTCACAAACACCTGCACCAACCGACCCGGATCACACGCGATGAACATCTCAGGATTAACCTCATCAACAAACTCAATCCGCTGACCCGGAAGCACACTCTGACGATCCAGCTTGATCAGCACCCACGCATCCTCGATCACATCTCGGATCGCCGTCTCCACCAATCTCGGCGTCCGCACGCGTGCAAAGTCCAGCAACCCTTCCGACAAGGTCTCGAGCCGACCCACGACCCGCACCAACAACTGGATCTCCGACCCGCTCAGCGTCCCCCGCTCATTGAGTTGCCCCACCAATCCTTTGACCACAGACAACGGCGTATTGAGCTCGTGCGCTATCCCCGCCGACATCATCCCAAGCGACGCGAGCCGATCCGCGCCCTCAAGATTCTTCCGAGCAGTCTCCAGCAACCGGTTCTTCTTGTGCAGATCAATCGCCACAGCTTCAAGCCTTCCCAACGCTTCAGCGAGTTCCCGCTCGTGCGAACGCAACCGACCAACGGTTTCGTTCCGTGATCGCATAATCTCGCCAAGCTCATCCGCAGAAATCAACTCCTCCGGGATCTGTTCGTTCTCGGTGTCTTTCGATTGCACCGCATCATCGGCATCAAGCATCGCGCGAATCGGTCCATACACATGCTGAGGCAGCACCAGAACCTCGAGCGCGACCGCGACCAACGCATACCCAGCGAAGAGCGTCACGATGACCAACCCATAGATCAGCTTCACCGTCGTCCGCGCCCGCAACGATCGGGTCCGCACCTCGCAGAACTGTTGAGTCGTTTGATCAAACCCGATCACCCCGCCGCCAAACGAGTCCCCACGCAGCAACACATTCGGCGTCTCACTTTCCAGAATATGGGCCGCTTCCAGATGACTCAATCCCAGGGCGGTCGAATCACCAATCCTGACCTGCACCAATCCGGGATCAAAATCATTCAAACCCGAACGCTCGACAATCTGCCGATAAATCAACTCCGACTGATCCTGTTCCGCGCCATCGACCATCTTCCCCATTGCCGGCGCAAGTGCAACAAGCAACAGAACCCCAAGCGCCAACGAGAATGAGGTGTGCAAAACGATCAGTTTCTTACGGATTTTGAGCCCAGAAAACACCCCGCGTGCCCGCTTTCGAACAGCGGAACCTCGATTCTTGGATGTCTTCAATGAACCCATACACAGACTGTATCAAACCCACGCCACAATGCCTACTCTCACCCCATGACGCAAGCACCTTATCCATCGGACCCACGCCCCCCACACCCAAGCCAAGCCCCTATTCCAGCAGATGCCAGAGACGCCGCGTACCGCGTGCTCAGCGCCCACGCCAAAACCTACCCAGACCTGCTCCCTGTCGAGCCCCAGATCCAGCATCTGGAACCCCGAGACCGCGCCCTGTGCCACGCGATCATCCGCGAATCAGTTACGCGATGGATCACGCTCCGCTACATCGTGTCCGAGCTTGCAGGACGCGGATTCGAGACCATCGAGCCCAGAATGCAAGCGGTGCTCATCGGAGCCGCCGCCCAGCTCTTACTGCTTGACCGTCTACCCCCCCACGCCGTAATCAACGAATCCGTCGAATGGGCCAAGCAATACATCCGTCCCAAAGCAGGCGGGATGACCAACGCCGTCCTCCGCAAAGTCTCCAGAACCCGAGGCGAGATCCTCGACACCTACACCAACCAGCCCAACACCATCCCCCTCGCTAGCGGCACCGCACTCACCCTCAACGACCTCACCCTCCCAACAGACCAACTCTCCCAAGCATCCACCGCCTACTCGATCCCCAAAGCAACCATCAACCGTTGGACCAAGCTCTACCCCGATCGCGTCGATCAGCTCGTCGCCCACACCCTCATGCACCCCCCAACACTGGTGTACACAGAACACTGGGCCGAGATTGTGGATCAGGAAGACCTCGAACCCCACGATTCCAAGACCCACCGCGTCTACACCGGATCACGAACCCATCTCACCCGCCTGCTCGACACCCACCCATCACTCCGCGTCCAGGACCCCGCGAGCAGCTCGGTCGTTCAGTCCATCCCAGAAGGAGACTACAAAACCATCATCGACTACTGCGCCGGTCAAGGCACCAAAACCCGACAGCTCGCAGAGCGATTCCCAAACGCAACCATTTTTGCGATGGAAATCGACTCCCGCCGACTCGATACGCTCATGGATGTCTTCGACGGCAACCGCAAAGTCCATGTCCGCCATGTCGATGAACTTGCAGAATCGGTCCCCAACGGCGCGGACCTCATCCTGACCGATGTCCCCTGCTCCAACTCAGGAGTCCTTGCACGCCGAATGGAAGCCCGATACCGCCCCATGACCATCCAGGTCGGTCGGATCGCGCAGATCCAGCAGGACATCCTCTCCGCCGTCATCCCGCATCTTAATCCGGGGGGCACCCTCGTCTATTCGACCTGCAGCATCGAACCCGAAGAGAACCAAGACCAACGCGACTGGATCAAGCAAGACCCCATCTTCGAGTTCATCGAGGACCACCAGATCCTCCCATCCGCATCCCCGAGCGACCCCGCTTCGATGTATACCGATGGTTCCTATGCGAGCATCTTCAAAAAACTGAAATGAGCGATCCCCCGCTTGAGCCGTGACAAACTCGCCAGTAGTATCTACGATACCCAATGCGGATCACAGACCCGATCCACGGAAGGAATGAATGAACCTCTCTGATATCCTCACTGTTGACTGCATCCAAGCACCGTTGGCCGCGACTGATAAGCAGACCGCGATCAACGAGCTTGTCGATCTGCTCGCGCACAACGACATGATCAAAAACCCAGAGACACTCAAGGACGCCGTCTGGTCCCGCGAGCAAACCCGCACCACAGGAATCGGGCACGGCCTGGCGATCCCCCACGGCAAGTGCGACAGCATCACCTCCCCCACCCTCGCGATCGGTCGCCCATCCACCCCGATGGAGTTCGAATCCATGGACTCCCAGCCCGTCGAACTCATCGTCCTACTCGCAAGCCCAACTTCGAGCACACGCGAACACATCGAAGCCCTCGCTTCGGTCTCCCGCATTATGAACAACCCATCCTTCCGCGACGAGATCTACCGAGCCGACAACGCCAAAGACATCTACGACCTGCTCATCTCACAAGGCGGCTAATCAATCTGATTCAGAAGCTGATTCAGTCAGTACGACTGGCAAGCATCGCCCCGAGTGTCTCAAGACGACTCAGCGACGCATTTGCTCGTGCTTTGAAATACGACGCCGGGAACAACGCGAGCAGCGCGATCGTCAGACCCGCCGCTGTGGTGTAGAGCGCCTCAGCGATCCCGCCCGCAACAATCGTCGGATCCGAGACCCCCGCCGCCTGCCCCAGCAGATCAAAGCTCTCGATGATCCCCACCACCGTCCCCAGAATCCCCAGCAGCGGAGCCGCACCGACGATCACGCTCAATATCCCATTCCGAGCATCTAAGCTCGGACGGATCAGCTCAATCGTTGCGAGGACCGCCTCTTCAGAAACCTGTTTCTTGGTCGATGCCCAGTACGCGAGCTTCCCGACCGGCGATCCATCCTTCGAAGAAATCGCCGCCAGTGTGGCGCGTTCGTCCCCTTCGATCAGATCCGCATATTTCCGGAACGCGCCCAGTTCCCGTCGAGTCGAGTTCCGGAACCAGAACAGCGACCGCTCGATCACGATCCCCAATCCAACGACACTCAAAATCAGCAGCGGGTACATCACCCAACCACCCGCGTTAAAGAACTGCATCGCCCGATCAATCATGCCGTACTGTAGACCGGGATCGCTCAGAGCGGGGCTACCATTGATTCTCAATGCAATCCACCGATTCCATCTCGTTCGACATCGACCAGATCCGCGCCCAAATCGACGCTGCAATGGCTGCATTCCTCGACTCGCTCGACCTCCCCACAAAACTTGATGAACCCATCCGATACGCGCTCCTCGCGCCCGGAAAGCGCATCCGCCCGCTCCTCGCATGGGCCAGTGCCCAAGCCGCAGGTGGCACTGGCAAAGAGTCGATCCCCATCGCGGTCGCCGTCGAACTCATCCACGCGTTCAGTCTCGTCCACGACGACCTCCCCGCGCTCGACAACGACGATCTCCGTCGAGGTCGCCCGACCCTCCACAAGCACGCCGGTGAAGCCGCCGCGATCCTTGCAGGCGACGCGATGCTCGCCCTCGCGTTCGAAGCACTCGAAAGTGTCGACCCCACACCATCCACCACGATCCACAGCATGCTCGTTTCCCAGCTCTGCAAAGGCACCCGCGCGATGATCGTCGGTCAGGTCTACGACACCCTCGCCGGATTCGAAGATTCACTCTCCGACGAAGCAAAGATCAAACTCATCCACACCAACAAGACCGGAGCACTCATCCACGCGTCATGTGTGATGGGCGCGACCGCCGCGGGTGCGAACTCGACAACACTCGAGCACATCTCAGGATTCGCATCCGACCTCGGACTCCAGTTCCAGATCATCGACGACCTCCTCGATGTCCAAGGCGACCCAAAGCTCGTCGGCAAAGCACTCCGCAAAGACGACGATGCCAACAAGCTCACCTACCCCGCAGTCCTCGGCATCGAACAATCCAACAAGATTATCGGAACACTCGATCACAGCGCCCGATCCAGACTCGACCAGATCGGTCCTGAATCCAGCGGATTACGCATCCTGCTCGATCTGATGACCAATCGCTCCCATTGACCTCTCTTTCAGTTCGATCTTCCCACGAACATCGCTCATCAACACCCGTAAGCAATGCATTGAGCCCCGATCCCATCTATACTTTGTGAATCGTCCAGACCGAGGAAGAACCCCCGAATGACCCTGCTTGGATCCAACACAACCCCAGCCCAGCTCCGCGAGATGACCATCCCGCAGCTTGAGCAGTTGGCAACAGAGATCCGCACCGCGATCATCGACCAGGTCTCCCGCACCGGCGGACACCTCGCACCCAATCTTGGGGTCGTTGAACTCACCATCGCGATGCACCGCGTCTTTGACTTCGGTCATGACCGACTCCTCTTCGATGTCGGCCACCAGTGCTACCCCCACAAACTCCTCACCGGACGCTTGGACAAACTCGCCAACCTCCGCACCCGCAAGGGGATGTCCGGATTCCCCGAGCCGTCTGAGTCCCACTACGACCTCTTCCGAGTCGGTCACGCCGGGACCGGGATCTCCACCGCCGTTGGTATGGCGCGCGGCGACCAGATCAACAACGAGTCCTACAACCCCGACACCAACCCAGATGGCCGCCGCGTCGTCACCCTCATCGGTGACGCATCAATCGTCAACGGCGTCGCGATGGAAGGTCTCAACCACGCGGGACTCCTCAAACGACAAATGCTCATCGTCCTCAACGACAACGGGATGAGCATCTCCAAACCACAAGGCGCCATGGCGCAGTACTTCGACCGCGTCCGCGTCTCCCACACCTACACCGATTTCAAAAAGGGCGCCCGCGAACTCCTCAAAGCCGTCCCCGGCGGATCACTCCTCCGCGAAGCGTACCACCGCATGGGTGAGATGACCAAAGCCGCGATCAACGAGGATTCCTGGTTCGAAAAATTCGGACTCCTCACCGTCGGTCCAATCGACGGCCACGACCTCCCCACACTCATCGAGTTCCTCGCCGAAGCACGCGACCTCGACCGCCCCATGATCCTCCATGTCAAAACGATCAAAGGCAAAGGTCTCGACATCGCAGAACAAGACGCGACAAGATTCCACTCCCCCAAAGCATTCACCGTCGAACACGACGAAACCCTCGGCTGCAAAGTCCGTATGCCATCCTCAGGTCGGTCGTTCACCGCCGCATTCTCCGACGCGATCACCGCCGTCATGGAACGCGACGAGAAAACCGTCGCCGCGACCGCCGCGATGCCTGATGGCACCGGGATGACCCAACCACTCGAACGCTTCCCATCGCGCACCTTCGATGCAGGCATCTGTGAATCCCACGCGACCGACATGCTCGCAGGCATGGCCAAGACCGGACTCCGCCCCTTCTTCGCCGTTTACTCCACCTTCCTCCAACGAGCATTCGACCAGACCTTCCAGGAAGTCGCGCTCCAAGGCCTCGGACTCCGCCTGTGCCTCGACCGCGCCGGATTGGTCGGAGGCGACGGAGCCGTCCACCACGGCTTCTGCGATGTCGCCATCCTCAGAACACTCCCCGACGCTGTCTTGATGGCCGTCATCGACGAACCCAGCCTGATCCAGTGCCTTGAGTTCATGAGGACATGGGACGCATCCCTCACCAGCGTCCGCTACCCACGCGATTCGGTCTCCGAAATCTTCGGCGATGCCCCACCGTTCGAACTCGGGAAAGCCCGCCTGCTCACACCTCAGCACGCAGACATCGACACCAACCGTCCGGATGTCGCGGTGCTGAGCTTCGGAACCCCAGCAGTCAACGCACACAAAGCGATCGCGTCCCTCGGGAGCGAGTACAACATCGCCCACTACGACGCCCGCTTTGCCAAACCTGTTGATTCGCAGCTCATCCGCGAACTGCTCTCACGCGAAATCCCAATCCTCACCCTCGAAGACCACACCATCATCGGCGGCTTCGGAACCAGCGTCCTCGAGTGCGCCCAGGAATACAAACTCGACGCTTCCCGCGTCGTCCGTCACGGCATCCCCGATCAATGGATCCACCAAGACTCCCGCAACGACCAACTCGCAGAAGTCGGTCTCGACGCGACCGGGATCGCACGCATGATCCGTCACGCCGCAGACCCGGACTGCAACGAACCATTCTCGGCTGACATCGCTGAGTCCCACGCCGTCATCACACCCAAACCGATGACCACCCAATCCACCGAGCCCTTGGCGTAACCACATGCCACGCCGCGTACTCATCTTGGTCAACCGTCTCAAAGACGAAGCGGTCGCCTCGCTCGACGCGGTGACCAAAGCCGTCAACACATACGCGACCCTGATCGACACCGTTGACGCCATCGATCCCGGATCACTCCCGGACCGCACACAGGTCGATCTCGCCATCGCACTCGGAGGCGATGGCACCATCCTCCGAGCCGCGCACCACTGCCTTGAAATGGACTGCCCGCTCCTCGGCGTGAACACAGGCAATGTCGGATTCATGGCGGGATACGAGCTCGACTCCTTCCTCCGCGATGCCGAATCCATCCTTAAAAAAACTTCAACGCTCACGACCCGATTGGCCCACCCCATCAGCGCCCAGCACATTGACAAAGACGGGAACGAATCCCCATCTCGACTCGCGCTCAACGAGTTCGTCATCACCGCTGGACCACCCTACCGCATCATCAAAATCGACATCTGCATCGACAACAACCCCGGCCCAACCGTCGCAGGAGACGGCATCATCGTCTCCACACCACTCGGATCAACCGCGTACAATGTTTCTTCAGGTGGCCCAATCGTCGCGCCGGGTGTCAACGCAACGATCATCACTCCCAACGCCGCACACTCGCTCAGCTTCCGTCCGATCGTCCTCCCAAGCGATTCAGAGATCCGTCTCGTCGCACGCCAAACCAACTCCGAAGAAGGCGATGGCACTCGCCTGCTCATCGATGGACAACTCGGCCCGATCATCTCCACAGGCGACCACATCGTCATCACCAACCACCAATCGCCGGTCAAGTTTGTCATCGATCCATCGGTAAGCTACTGGAACACCCTTGTCCGAAAGATGTATTGGGCCAAAGCACCCACCGGCAAGGAATAAATCCGCACTCCTATCACTTTGCCTTCCCGATGTCATCAACCACACCAACCACAACCGAACCCCACGCCCTCAAATGTCTCGAAGTCTGGGGCGGCTCGAGCAACGCCGACCATGCAGCATCGGTCCCCGGACTCGACATCAGCGTCACCTCCCGACCACTCGCGGGATCAGACGAAGGCGGCGACCTCTACCTCATCTCCTCCTGCTCCAGCGGCTGGATATCACGCATCCTCCTCGCCGATGTCTCGGGTCACGGCAGCGGTGTCAGCGATCTCTCCCACCAACTCCGCAAAGCGATGCACAACTCGATCAATACCGTCGACCAATCCAAACTCGCACGATCACTCAACAAATCATTCGAGGCATTCTCCGATGGCTCCAAGTTCGCCACCGCACTCCTGATGACCTATTACGCCCCCACTGGCCATCTCATTCTCGTAAATGCCGGTCACCCACCACCTCTGTTTAAAAAAGCCGACTCAACCGATTGGATCCCCATCACGCAGGAGACCCCCGGCGTTCTGACCGACCCCACAAATGAACTCCGTGTCGGCATTAAAAATCTTCCGCTCGGGGTCATCAACTCCACTGATTATGAACAGATCGCCATCAAGTTCGAGCCGGGGGACCTCATGTGCGCGTACACCGACGCGTACATCGAAGCCCAAACCGACACCGGTTCATTGCTGGGCACCAAAGGACTCGCAAGAATCCTCTCGGAGACAAATCCTACTCCAGACGCTGATTTCTCCGCGATTGTCCTCGACCGCCTGGCCGCCGAGAAGTACGCACATGCCGAGGACGACCACACGATGCTCGTGCTCCACCACAACGGGTCGGTCACCAACAAAGTCGGCCCGACCACACTCGCAAATCTCATCAAAAACAGCTTTGGACTCGGGCACACCGACACGGTGGTCGCAAGCTAAATATCTTCATTCATCGCGCGAAGCATGAACAACTCATCCGGATTCACCAGCGAAATGATCGTATCACCCGCGATCGGTGCCGCGGGGGAATCCACAGTGCTCACCGTCATGATGCCATCTCTCAGAGTACACAAAGCCACCGCCGCTGATCCGTACAGCGTCTTGTAATCCTCGAAGCTGAACTCACTGGAAATATTCGTTGCCTTGATGACCCATCCGTCGTGCAGATGATCTTCGAGGTCCGTGTAGCCAATCTCATCATCAAACAGGACTCTCCCGATCCCCTCGGATTTCCCGCCTTCAGTCGGCTTGGCCGTCTTTCGACTCAGCCGGTACATGCTCGAAGACTCGAAATATCCTTTAAAGCTCTGGAGCACCAGCGTATTGACTTCATCGTTGGGTGTCGTTGCAAAGACCCGTCCAACCCCACGAAGATCGAGGTCGCTGAGGTCTCCCATCGTCAACACATTCCCATAGATCGCAGGCAGGCCTTCCATCATCGCGTCCCGAATATTCATGCGGTTTGTGTCGATCAGATGCACTCGGATCCCGCGTTTTTTGAGCACCAACGCGAGCCCTCGCACCCACCCGCTCGCGCCAATAAACAGGACCCCCTGAGGATTCGTGTCAGACACGCCGAGCTTCCGTGCTGCCCAAGGAGCGGTCAATCCATAGAACGCGACGGTGCCGATGATGACCGAGAAGGTCAAAGGGACAAGCGACTCGTACCCCTCTACCTCAGCCTTCTCCAGTCCCAACGCGAAGATCGAAGCCGCCGCCGCCGCGACGATCCCACGAGGTGCCATCAGACATAAAAACACACGCTCCTGCCACCGCAAACCAGCACCAAGCGTGGACAAAAACACACCCAACGGCCGGGCCACAACGATCAGCACCGCAATGAATCCGAAGACCTCAATCCAATCGAGGCGTTGAAGATCCTCAATTCGGAGCCGTGCTGCAAGCACGATAAACAATACCGAGATCAGCAAAACACGAAGGTTCTCTTTGAACTCAAGAATGTGATGGATATCGACCTTCTTCTGGTTAACCAACACGATGCCCATCACAGTCGTCGCAAGCAATCCCGATTCGGGATAGATCATGTTCGAAGTGGTGAAGGTCGCAATCACAAGCATCAGTGATACCGGATTCTGCAGATAGTCAGGCACCAAGTATCGATTCAACACTTCTTTGAGCAACAATGCCGAGGCGACACCAAGCAGGATCCCCGCAGCCAATGTGGTCAAGATCGCATTGATCGTCACATCCAAGCTGTGCGTACCAGGCTGAGCAACAATCGCTTCAAAGACCAGCACCGCAACCGCCACCCCAATGGGATCAATTACGATCCCTTCCCACTTCAGAATCAACCCGCTCGCCCCCGAGGGACGGATGTGCGCCAGCATGGGACCAATCACCGTAGGACCGGTCACAATCAGCACCGCCCCCAGCAGGGTCGCGATCGGAGTGCTTAATCCCAGAATCCATTTCGCACTCAACAACGCAACCATCCAGGTGACAAACGCGCCGACGGTCACCATCATCGCGACCGATCGCCACGACGAACGAACCTCGCGAATCTTGAGCGTCAATCCGCCCTCGTACAGAATCATCCCCACCGAAATACCAACCAGCGCTAGCAGCAGGTCTAAGCCGAAGATCTCATCGGGATTGATCGAAAACGGCCCACCTTGAGTCACTTGCCGCATCACCGGCCCTGCGAGCAGTCCGAAGATCAGCAGCAGCAGAATGGACGGTATCTTGAGTCGCCACGCGACCCACTGAGCCCCGATCCCGAGCAACAACACCGCAGTCAGCGCAACGCCGATCCCATCACCACCACCCGCACCAAGCGTCAAAATTGAATCCGCGCATACCATGCGAACACTGTATCAAAACCCAAATGACTTGGTACGATTTCTTGCATGGATTGTGTTCAATGTGTGCAAAAAAACAGCCCAGCATTGCTGGGCTACTTTCGTGAACGAGGCGGACGGGAATCGAACCCGCAACCTCCGGATCGACAGTCCGGGGCTCTAACCAATTGAGCTACCGCCCCAACTCATTCACACTCCAAATGGGGTGCGTTTCGTTGAGCACCCATCGTATTCTGTAATCTCCAAGAGTCAAGCAAAGATCGATTCCATTCCCCACGAATGATGTCATTTTGTGATCTTTTAGACCTGATAACCGGCATAAACAATCAGCCGAAGCTTTCTCCAGCGAACCAAATGCTCACTGAATAATTTTGATGTTGCCGTTTTCTTGAACACTCAATGCGTTGCCCTTTTTGGGAGCCAACTTGCTCCCATTCACCCAGAGCATCCCGACAGCAACCGCCATCGCAACAACCCCAAGGAAGATCAACGCCGTGTAGACATCAGGTGTGCTCTTGTTCGACTGCCCACCACCGGGCATCTGCATTCCAAACTGGCTCATCGCGGTCTCCTTCGTATCGATTTCAAAGACAGACTCAGCTGCCGAGCTTGCTCAAGATTTGATCACCCTCACGGATGCTCTGCCCAGGAACCATGTACGCGACGCGTGCGACCGCGTGGTTCATGTCTACCTTGAAGACCACAAGCTCACCGAGGTAAGTCGTATTGCCGCGGTGGACATACATCCGAGCGTTATTGGTGATCCGGTCGTTGGTCCCGAGGTTGATCTTGACCAGCAGGTCGCCAGTATTCGGATCGGTACGGACCTCATCAACCCGGCCACTGATCGGCGAACCCGGGATCTCGTTCGGACGCTTGTCGCCCATTGCTGTCGCTGCTGAGCCGCCTGGGTTATCCACAAGACGACGCACTTCTTCGAGCTGTTCTTGGAGAGCACGCTTGACCTGCTCGTACACAATGACCTGGCTCTCAAGGTCGCCAAGCTGCTTCTCAAGGTCAATTTTCTCATCGCGGTAGTTCCGCTCATCAAGACGCAACCGGCTCAACTCATCCTTGTAATCAGAGATGATGTTCGCCTGCGTCTCGGTGGTCACACCGAGCTGGGCAATCTTGGAGGTAATCGAGACACGCTCAGACTCCGCTTGACGAAGACCAATCCGCAACTCAGAGTTCGCGGCTTCCAATCGACGCAGGTTCGAATCGCGTGATGCAAGCTCGTCCTGCAATCGGGCGAGGTTCTCAGTAAGCGTATTTTTTGCTTGGACTTCAATCGCTTTGTAAGCCTGCAAACTGGTTTCAGCCGCTTGTGCCTTCTCCAGTGCAGAATCGTAATCCGCAAGGATCCGATCTGCATTCACGGAAAATGAGATTGCAAGAGCCGCCATCATGATGCTCAAGACCGCGGCGAACAAGACAAAGACCTTCGTGAGAATATGCACGCTCGACTCCTAGAAACTCGGATCGTTTCAAAACCGCTCCGCAACCATCGCGGAGCCCTGTGGGAATGCTAGTGTAGCCACTTTTACGCCCGTGTGCGGCCTCAGCCGCCTCATAACCTTACAGGCCCCTCAATCACACTCGCATACATGCGAGTGCCCCTATACGCCGCCCTCCCTCAGCGGGTTCCAACCCCAATCTATCGCGACCCCAGAATCTCCAGAATTGCCCCCGCGCTCCCCGCACGAACCTGAGCAGATTCATCCAGAAGCATCGCTTCAAGCTTCGGCAGATGCTCCAAACGACCGGTCCTCCCATAGACCACCGCCGCCTGCGCCCGGATCACAGAACTCTCGTTCTGAGCGTACTCATCAGCAATAAAACCACCCTCTCGCAACCCGAGCTTTCCGAGCGCCCCCGCAACCCCCAATCGAACCTCCGCAGGCATCGGACGACTCGTATCCTCATCCACCAAATAGATCAGCTGATCAATCGCGCCACGATCCTTCACCTCACCGATGATCTGCACCGCAAGAGCCGTCGCTTCGAGTTCTTCAGGACGCGACGGGTACAACGCACTCCGCACCGAGTCCATGCTCTCCATCTGACCAAGCTTGATCAACGCTTCAGCAATCTGCAAACGAAAGAGCTGACGCTGAATCGGAGCCGTCTGGCCCCACGCCCGTTGCCCCGCCTGTTTCAGCAAGGGGACCGCCGAGTTGTTCCCCAGTTCACCCAGCACAAACGCCGCGTGCGAGCTGACACGGATATCCTCAGACTCCAAAAGCATCACCGACAACGGCGTCACATCAACAACATCACGCGACCCCTTGAGTTTCGAGATCGCAAACAACGAAGACGCTCGAACAAAGGGCGAAGACTCGTTGGTCATCACCTCAAGCATCGGCGTCAACGCCTTCAACTTCTGTTTCCCAGCAACCATCGCCGCGACCGATCGAACACCCTCGTTCCGATCCGTAAGCCCCAGAGCCGCGACCGATTCAAGCGACTCCGTATGCCCCTGCAACGCTTCGAGCGCATTGGCGCGGATCTCAGGATTCGCATCCGTTGAGAGCCCGAGCAGTATCTCCACGGCCACGGATTTCAACTCCCGATTCGATCGCCCTTGAACCACACCACTCGATTGCGATCGTTGGGTCGTCGATGGTGCCGATCCAGAAGACGCGACCCGACCATCTGAGCCAATCCCACCCCCACCTGAGCAGGCACCGAGGGAGCCACAGAGCAAGAGCAGAACGGGGATTGAAGCTGAAGTATGGAGATTAATTCGCATGTACTTTTCCTGTGATTGTGCGGGACACCAAACGAAGTATCCTCTACTCATCGGTCTCAAGCGCCGGTTCGCTCCGTTTTTGGGGAAAGCTCAAAAAGAACCCCAAACCAGTCATCCCCAGCATGATCCACCCGAATCCCCAGTTCAATAACGCCCCAGCTACACCCCCAAGCTTTCCGCCGCTCCCAAGTTGTACCACAGCATTCAGATAGCCGCTAAGCGGGTCCTTTGGATCAACCCTTGTCAACTCCTCTTGAACAACCCGTCCACGAGAATCAATCACGCACGACACCCCGGTATTCGCACTCCGAACCATCGGCGTCGCAAGCTCCACACACCGCCAGCGAGCGATCAACAGATGCGCCCGCCGAGATGGATCCCATGATCCAAACCAACCATCGTTGGTCATATTCACCAGCAGGTCAGCACGACGATTTCCCTTCCCAAAGACCAGAGATCGACAAACCCCCGCTACTGTTGCCTCAAAGCAGATCGGCGTGCCAACCCTGATTACATCGTCCCCATCCGGGACCTCAAGAACCACAGGCGAATCGCCGGAGGACAAAATAAACTCCATCCCCTCCGCACCAAGCGCCAGCAAACTCTGCTCCAGCCATTCCCAGTTGGAAATCACGGGCATCACCTCACCGAACGGCGTCAGATGCATCTTGTTGTACCACGCCGGACCCACCACGCCCCCATCAACCAAGAACGCGCTGTTGAACATCCCATCATTTGTGTACATCACCCAATCTTCGCTATCACGACGAATATTGAGATTCTCAAACGCGACAGACCCCACCACCATCGGTATACCGATCGATTCTTGCATCTGAAGCAACTGATCCACAATCGTCGTCGCGGGTATTCGTCTCGGCAATCCAACCAAGTCGGGCGCATCGCCCTCAAACCGAGGACGCATGCTCCATGTCAATCCCTCGTCGCGTTCATGCTGCAGCGAAACCGGATCAAAGGTCCACCCAGGCACAAAGCCCTCGGGCCACACAATCAAATCCGGACGAAGCGGATCAATCGCGCTCGCTTCGGTCAATCCACGAAGCATGAACCAGTCTGCAACCCGTTGCCGATCCGTCCACTCCATCCGAACATCCTGAGGCACATTGGGTTGCACAATCCCCACCACAACCTCGCGCCCATCGCTCGATCCTGAAAGCCCCGCCATCCCGATCCCGATCCAAATCCCCAGCAATCCCACAACGCGAAACGCGCCGCCAACGAACGCCCCTCCGCGAACCATCCCCCACAACTGCCACGCAAGAATCGCACTCAAAAATCCAACGAAATACTCCCCCCCAAACGCCGCGGGTCCCGCAAGCACCTGCCCCGGTGAATCAATCAATGGCTGAGCCGTCAAATACCACGGATACCCCGTAAACGCGACCGTCCCACGCAAATACTCAATCCCGATCCACGCCACAGGCAGCACAATCCACCGCTGTTCTAACCGCTGCACCAACCGATGCCCAACCCACACAAACAGCCCCGGATAGACCATCAGATACACCATCAGGATCGGCATCCCAACTTTCGACACCCCCCACATCCACTGGTGCGTCCACAACCATGCAGGCAAGGTCCCCAACCCCGCAAAGAAGGCCGCTCGGCTCGGACGAATCACCGGCTCATCAGCAACCAGCATCAACGGCAGCGGGATCAACACCGCGAGCCACCACACCCCATTGCCCTCAAAGAAAGGGAACGACAAGATCAAAAACACCGCACTGAGCATCCCACACGACAACGCACGAACACGCGGATACCGCCTAGTCCATTTCAAAAGTGCCATCACATCAGCATGCAGTTTGATCACAGACGATCACATCCCGGCATAGTCAATCAGACGAGCCAGCTCGCTCCGCAGCTCATGACGATGCACCACCCGGTCCACCATCCCACGATCCCGCAAGAACTCTGAACGCTGGAACCCCTCAGGAAGATCCTGCCGAATCGTCTGACGGATCACGCGAGGCCCAGCAAACCCGATCAACGCCTCAGGTTCCGCAATATGGAAATCCCCAAGCATCGCAAACGAGGCGGTCACGCCACCAGTCGTCGGATCCGTCAAGACCGAGATAAACAATCCACCCGAATCATCATGACGAGCAAGAGCCGCAGAAGTCTTCGCCATCTGCATCAGCGACAAACCCGCTTCCTGCATCCGAGCACCACCCGAGCAAGACACAATAACCAAAGGCAGTTTCTCAGCCGTCGCATGCTCAATCGATCGCGTCAAAATCTCACCGACCACCGAGCCCATCGACCCCATCAAAAAGGTCAAATCCATACACGCAAGCATCGCTGGACGCCCTTTAATAAAGCAAGTCCCCGCTTGGCACCCCTCGTTCTGTCCGGTTTTCAGTTGTTCCGCTTTGATCCGGTCGGGATATTTCTTGAGGTCCACAAACTTCAGCGGATCACCCGCACGCAGATCGGTGAACATCGGAACAAAGGTGTCCGCGTCCGTCAACTGCTCGATGCGTTGCTTCGCCGAGATTCGGTAGTGATGGCTGCACTCAGGACACACATGCATGTTCGCTTCCATCTGACGACGATAAATCATCGTCGAGCAAGACGGGCACCGAAGCCACAACCCCTCAGGAATCCCCCGACGGCTCTTGGGCTTGGTCTTCAGCTGGTCACTTGGTGTAGCAATCTGAGTCATCAAAGTATCCTTTGTGTTCAGGTACGATCAATTTCATCAATCGTCCCGCCCGGCTCTGTACAGGTACATTAGGCAATTTTCGGCTTCTGGGTGCGATTTGCATCAATCACCGCCCGATCCAGCGAAAACGACTCCACCGAGACCCCGCTCTCCAGATACCCCCAAACCTCCGATAAAGGCTTCTGATCCAGCCAGCATTTGAGCACCGACCACGCATAAGGCCTTAATACAAGCCCCACCACCGGATGCTCCGATTTGAGCTTCAACAAGCGACCAAACAGCTGATCCAGCACCCGATCCTGAACAACATCCAAGGATTCCCCGTCAGGAGGCGCAACAGTCCCAGGATGCTCAATCCACTGTGAATACACGCTCGGGAATCGTTCTTCAAGGTCTTGTCGCCTCACACCTTCCCACAATCCGAGATCCACTTCAGCGAGATCATCAATCGTGCGAATCTTGGTATCAGCCGACCCCACCAGCAACCTCGCGCTCTCCAACGACACATCCGCAGGCCCGCACAGCACCGAATCCATCTGCGCACGAAGCAAAGCAATCTCCGTTTCGCTCTGCAACAACACCGACAGTTCTTCGAGGGATTCCTTCGTCGCGGGGAGATCGGTCGCCCCACACAACCGCTCTTCGAAGTCCCAACTCGTCGAACAAGATCTGAGCAGAACAATCGTAAAGTGAGACGCTTTAGACATACGGTGCAATCCCCTGCTGGTCAACAAGTACGACCAGTGTACAGTTTCATCGACGCTTCGGTCAGCTTTCGTGTACCCACCCGACTCCGACCAATCCTATCCCCTTCCCCACCAATCGATTAGCCTCGCAAGATACGCACGATATCCGCCCACTGATCCCGAGGCTTCCCATATATCGCCGATCCCGCGACCAGCACATCAAACCCAGCATCAATCGCTTGCGGCGCAGTCGCCGGCCCGATCCCGCCATCGATCTCCAGACGCTGATGATCCTTGAGCATGGGTTTGATCCGTCGTCCTTTCTCCAGAACCTCAGGAATAAACGCCTGCCCGCCAAACCCAGGATTCACGCTCATCACCAGCACCAGATCAAACGCATCCACCACAGGCAGCACCCGTTCCACATCCGTAGGCGGATTGATCACAATCCCCGTCTTCACCCCAAGATCCTCGACCACGCCACACAAATCACGCGCATGCTGCTCCGACTCGCAAACCTCGATATGGAAACTCAGCAAATCCGCACCCGCATCCGCGAACGGCTTGAAATACGCCGCGGGGTCCGACACCATCAGATGCACATCCAGATACGCCTTGGGCAATGCCTTGTGCAACGATCCACACAACGCCGGCCCCATCGACAGGTTCGGGACAAAGTGCCCATCCATGATGTCCACATGCAGCAGATCCGCCCCCGCATCCAGAGACGCAAGAGCATCATCCGCAAGATGGGCAAAGTCAGCCGCCAGAATCGAGGGGGCAATCATCGGTTTGTCGGGTTTCGATGTCAGCAAATCATTCATCCCCCACTCTAGTGCCTCATGCCATTCCAAGCAGTAGGATACCGAGTCGGAAACAAGACTTTCGTCCGATCGATCACGATCAGGTGAGGAGGAGACCCCAATGCACACCGCAACCGCACTCTCAACACAACTCGAAGCCATCGGACAGCACAAACTCGCGAAATACATCGCCGGAGCGACAGGCAGCGGCGCCGACCTGCTCGTGAGCGAACTCCAACAGTTCGACCTCCAACACATCGCCAACTACATCAGCACCTATGGCCCAAACTACAAAGCCTCCCCACCAGAAGACACCATCGCCCCAGCACCATACTTCGCAATGAACGACACAAGCTGGAACCGCGCCAAATACCAAATCATCGGAGAACAACTCATCGCCGATGGCAAAGTCGCCTGTTTCACCGTCGCGGGAGGACAAGGCTCGCGCCTCGGATACGAAGGACCCAAAGGCTGCTACCCAACCTCGTGCGTCAGCAACAAATCACTCTTCGAGATGTTCGCCCAAACCATCTACGCCAACGAACGCAAGTACAAAGCGACCATCCCCTGGTACATCATGACCAGCCCGCTCAACCACGAGCAAACCATCGAGTTCTTCCAGAGCCATAAGTATTTCGGGCTTGACCCAAAGAACATCCAGTTCTTCCAGCAAGGCGTCATGCCAAGCTTCGACGCAACCACCGGCGACCTGCTCCTGAGCGACCCCGCCCACCTCGCCACCAACCCAGACGGCCACGGCGGCGCGT
The DNA here is from genome assembly GCA_963976955.1 of uncultured Phycisphaerales bacterium. GTDB lineage: Bacteria > Planctomycetota > Phycisphaerae > Phycisphaerales > UBA1924 > UBA1924. The sequence goes on from CAXBMD010000001.1 coordinate 1,504,559, forward strand.
ACAAAGCACTCCATAAATCCGGTGCACTCGACGACATGGAATCCCGAGGCATCGAGCAACTCAGCTATTTCCAAGTCGATAACCCAAATGCAAAGATCATCGACCCCACTTTCATCGGCCTTCACGCCGAGTCCCCAGAATCCTCAGGAGAGTTCAGTTCCAAGATGGTCGCCAAAGCGTCGTGGGACGAAAAAGTAGGCGTCTTCTGCCGCGTCGGAGAAACAATCTCAGTCGTCGAGTACTCCGACCTCCCACAAGAACTCGCGCAGATGACCAACCAGCAAGACGAACTCATGTTCAACGCGGGATCCATCGCGATCCATGCGATCTCAACCGCGTTCATCAAGAAAATCGCGACCGATCCGGAGTACGCGCTTCCCTTCCACCGCGCCGTTAAGAAAGTACCGAACTTCGATCCAGCAACAGGCCTCCCCGTGAATCCCGACGCGCCCAACGCAATCAAGCTCGAACAGTTCGTCTTCGACGCCATCGCGCTCGCGGATCGCTCAATCGTCGTCGAGACCGACCGCATCGAAGAGTTCGCACCAGTCAAGAACGCGACAGGCTCCGATTCCATCGTGACATCCAAACAACTCCAATCCCAGCGTGCCGCAAACTGGCTCATCGCCAACGGGGTCTCCGTCCCAATGAAACCCGACGGCACAGTCAACGCAACCATCGAACTCTCCCCACTCACCGCACTCTGCCCAGAAGACCTCGAAGGCAAAGACCTCCCCGACGCTATCGAGCCGGGGTCGAGCATCAAACTGTGAACCAATACCCGACCGTAGACGACCGCTTCAAAGCACTCCCCAAATCCCTCCAAGCCAAGTCCACACACACCCGGCTCGGAATCGATGTCCCCGCGCTCATCGTCCACCCGCAGCTCGATCAACCAACCCAATCCCCATGCCCCTGGGTCCTCTGGATCCACGGCCGAAGCGTCTACAAAGAACTCGACCCCGGTCGATACAACCGCTGGGTCCGCGCCGGAATCGGCGCCGTCGCCATCGACCTCCCAGGACACGGCGAACGCTACACCGAAGCCGCACAATCCCCAGATCAAACCGTCCACACCCTCACCCAGTGCATCTCCGAAATTGATGGCATCCTTGAATCCATCGCAGATCTCGGAATCTTCGACATGACCAAAGCCGCGATGGGAGGCATGTCCGCAGGTGGAATGGTCACTTCGCGCCGCTGCTGCGACCCCCACCCATTCATCGGCATCTCCCTCGAATGCACCACCGGAGACCTCCTCGAACTCTACTTCCCAACCAACCCAACCCCCCGCGGCATCTGGCGCGTCCATCACGACCGATCCGAGGTCGAAGCGATCGACACCCCCACCCACCTCGAACACTTCAAACCCATCCCCGTCCTCGCGATGCACAACCGCGGCGATGAACTCGTCCCCTTCGACATCCAGTCAAACTTCATCAACACCCTCCGCAAACACTACACCCAACACAACGCCGATCCAAACACGGTCCAGCTCGTCGAGTTCGAGGACACCGGAGCGATCCAAGAACACGCCGGGTTCGGGAAGTTTGCAACCCAAGCCAAAGACCAACAACTCCAGTTCTTCAAATCACTCTTCGGCATCGAGTCCTGACCACACCAAACCGAGTACAGTGACACCATGCCCAAGCTCTTCCAGAACCTCAGCAAACCCAAGGAAGTCTTCGCATGGGGTCTCTACGACCTCGCCAACCAATCCTTCACACTCCTCATCATCACACTCCTCTTCCCGATCTATTTCAAAACCGTCGCCGTCGGTGATGAACAGCGAGGCGATTCACTCTGGTCCATCGGCGTCTCCGCCTCTCTCCTCACCGTCGTCCTGCTCTCCCCGTTCGTAGGCACCTACGCTGACGCCCGATCCAAACGCAAACAACTCCTGATGATCACCGGGGCATTCTGTTCTCTGCTCACCGTAGCGATGGCCTTCATCTCCCCCGGCCAATGGTGGCTCGGGCTCGCCCTCTTCATCCCCGCAAATATCTGCTACCAGATCGGCGAGAACCTCCTCGCAAGTTTCCTCCCCGCACTCTCAACCCCAAGAACCATCGGACGCGTCTCCGCAATCGGGTGGGCAATGGGCTACCTCGGATCACTCCTCCTCCTCATCTGCGTCATCAGCGGCGTCAAACTCTTTGGATGGGAACAAGTAACAAACTGGAACTGGTTCTTCATCCTCGCAGGCGCATGGTTCTTCGTCTGGATGCTCCCCGCCGGATTCATCCTCCACGAACCCAAAGAACACCCAACCCCCACAACCTCCAACGGCTTCAAACTCGCGATCCAACGATTCATGTCAACACTCAAAGAAGCGTCCCACTTCAATCAGCTCACCAAGTTCCTCATCGCCTTCTTCATCTATGGCCTTGGAGTCCAGACCATGATCGCCTTCGCCGCGATCCTCGCGTCAGACTTCGGCATCCGAGAAATGGGCCTCTTCGTCTTCACCCTCCAGATCGCCGTCACCGCCGGGATCACCGCGATCGTCGTCTCCCGCTACCAAGACCGCATCGGTGCCAAACCCACGATCAGCATCTTCCTCGTCGTCTGGATGCTCTCCACCGGTGGTCTGCTCCTCGCCAAACTCACCGGAGCCGCGAGCGGTTCCAACCAATGGATTTTCTGGGTCATCGGCAACGGAATCGGCATCGGACTCGGCGGGATCGGCCCCTCCAGCCGATCCATGGTTGGACTGTTCGCCCCCACCGCCCGCGTCGGTGAGTTCTTCGGACTCTGGGGCATGACCTACAAACTCGCCGGAGCCGTGGGCGTGCTCTCGTTCGGGCAGGTCAAAGCATGGATGGGAGACGCCCCCGCCCTCGCCCTGCTCACATCGTTCTTCGTGTTCGGACTCATCCTCCTGATGTCCGTCTCCGTCCCCAAAGGCATCCGAGCCGCCAAACAGGCAAATCGGCAAGCCCGCAACGCCGCGCGCGTATGATCCGACCATGAGTGCCATCGATACCAACAAAGCTATGCCACAACGCCCTATCTGGGCCTACCCCGACGAGAACGGACGCTACGGCGAGTTCGGAGGCGTCTATGTCCCCGAAACCCTCCACGCCGCCCTCGAGCAGCTCTCGGACACCTACGCAAAGGTCCATGAAGACCGCCCCTTCTGGGAACGACTCGACGATCTCAACCGCCTCTTTGTCGGTCGACCAACACCCCTCTACCGCGCCCCCGGTCTCTCCCGCCGCGCCCGTCAGATGGAACAGAATGCCGACCTCGGCGCCACCATCTGGCTCAAACGCGAAGACCTCGCCCACACCGGGGCGCACAAAATCAATAACACACTCGGACAAGCGCTCCTCACCAAGAAAATGAAGAAGAACAGAGTCATCGCCGAGACCGGCGCAGGACAGCACGGCGTCGCCACCGCGACCGCGTGCGCCCAGCTCGGACTCAAGTGCGATGTCTACATGGGATCCGAAGACATCCGCAGACAACACCTCAATGTCGTCCGCATGAAAATGCTGGGTGCCAATGTCATCCCTGTTGACTCCGGTTCCAAAACACTCAAAGACGCAACCAACGAAGCGATGCGCGACTGGATGGGATCCGTAGACACCACCCACTACATCCTCGGCTCCGTCGTCGGACCACACCCATTCCCCATGATCGTCCGCGATTTCCAGTCCATCATCGGACGCGAAACCAAAGCACAATCCCTCCGCAACTTCGGACAAATGCCCGACGCGATCGTCGCGTGTGTAGGCGGTGGTTCAAACGCCGCGGGAATCTTCTACCCATTCGTCGGAGAAGACGAAGTCAAAATGGTCGGTGTCGAAGCCGGTGGACGATCAAGCGAACACGGACAACACGCCGCCCCGCTCTGTCACGGAAAGCCCGGCGTCCTCCACGGCTCAATGAGCTATGTCCTCCAAGATCAATACGGCCAAACCCAAGATGTCCACTCCTGCAGCGCGGGACTCGACTACCCAGGTGTCGGTCCCGAACACAGCTTCTGGAAAGACCAAGACCGCGTCCAATACACCAGCGTCACCGATGACCAGGCTCTTGAAGCGTTCCTCTGGTGCTGCCGCGACGAGGGCATCATCCCCGCGCTCGAATCCTCCCACGCCGTCGCCCACGGCGTGGTCCTCGCGTCCAAGATGCCCAAGGACACCAACCTCATCATCAACCTCTCAGGACGAGGCGACAAAGATGTCGAAGAAGCCTCACGCCTTCTCGCTGACAATCTGAAGTAATCACAATCTCGCTCTAGCGAACCGGACGCGCAACCAGCGAACGGACCGGACGCGTAATCCGTTCGACCCTGCAGGTGATCCATGTCAAGACACCAAAGACCGTCCGGATCCGCAACCGGAGCCGTAGACGACGGAGCTGGGCATCGTCGGGATCATGCCGAAGCGCTTGGGTCAACCAGTAGCGAGCACGGATGTACTGCCCCTGCCGGTAGTACGCGAGCACAAGGTTGTGCATCGCAGGCACGAAGCTCGGACGATACTCAAGCGATTTCTTTGCCGCATCAATCCCCGCGTCGTACTCCCCGCTCTCAAGCGCCGAAACACTCAAGCCGTGGTACGCCTTATGCGATGCCGGAGCGATTTCAAGGAGCATCCCGAACACCCGCTTCGCTTGCCGGAGCATGCCCGCTTCTACAAGCGTGCGTCCGAGTTCTTCAAGGTCTTGTTCGTCGTGAGCGATCGGAGCTGGTTTGGATTCGACCTTTGATTCAGCAGCCGGACTACTCGCAGACCCACCAATACCACGCCGCGTTGTCACCTCGACAAACCCAGCAGAATCCTGAGCCGGCGTCACCAGCGAGTTGATCTCTTTATTCAACAGATCACGAACCCGAGGCAGGTCTTCCTCGCGCCCACGCTGCAACAGCGTCTTGGCAAGCCGCGTGCGAGCAGTCGCGTAGTCTTTATCGAGCCGGAGCACCACATCAAAGTGAACCAACGCATCGGGAAGCTTCCCCTCAACTTCCGCAAGATCCGCAAGCGAGAAATGTGCATCCGCATTGTCCGGGAACAACTCCAGCACCCGCCGGAACTTCTCTCCCGCTTCGGTGTACCGGTGCATGTCAATCAGCAGCTCGCCAAGCTCAAGCAAAGTCTCCGGATCACCCGGATCAACCCGCAGCTCCTGCAGGTACAGCTGGCGAGCACGCTCAAGACGACCAAGCCGAGCGTACGCGCTCGCGAGGTGCGCCCGAACCCGAGGCAACTCAGGATCAAGCCGAGCCGCTTCACGCAAACACCAGACCGCACGCTCATGATGATCGGTCCGCTGCAGCGTCTCGCCCATCACCGCGTACAACTCAGGATATTCAGGATCGATCTGCTGACCGACATAGAACGCTTCTTCAGCTTCTTCATACCGCTCAAGATCAGTCAGCGCCTCGATCCGGTGCACCACGATCGCGACATTCATCGGCTCAATCTTCTCCGCAGCATCCAGCCACGCGAGCGCGAGTTCCGGTTTCGATGAACGGATCATGTTCACCGCAGCGAGCAGTGTTGAGTTCGCGTCCGGTGACGCATGCTCCACATTCAACTTTGAGCATTGCACGAACGCCTCAGCCGCCGCATCAAACCGACCCGCGGCCTCCAGCGTCAGACCAAGATTAAACTGCCATTCCGCCTGATATGGATTCAACGACAACGCCTGCCGAAGTTCGACTTCCGCCTCGTCCCAACGCCCAGCATCGTAATGCTCGTGCGCGAGTTCAACATGATGTTCAGCATCAACCCAATCGTTCATGTCTGACCAACCATCATCCTTTCCACATCCATACCGAGACCTACCGTCTCCTATACGACCGAATCCTAACCGATACGACTCACAAACTCAATACCACGACCACGCCTGGCAGGGTTTTGATCGTAAAACTAACCACTATTTCTCCAAAAAGCCGACCAATAATACTGGGACCCGATGCGCAACACCATTCAATCCACATCCCGACGAGTCTCCACGCTACTCGCCATCAGCGGCACCTGCGCCATCCTCACCGCCTGCTCCAACCAAAGCTCAAAGGGATGGTTCAATCTCGGCAAAGACACCCCACAAGCCCCTCAAGCCCAGACCACCCAAGAAGTCCCAAGCGATCAACAACAAGCGATCGACTCACAGAACACACAAACCCCCACAGAATCTAAAGATTTATCACTCGACGATCCTCAATCCGCTCTCCAACAGGTCGATGAACCAACCCCGGTCGCTACCGACCCCGCTCCAGAACCACAACCCGCCGTCCAGCCCACAACAGATGTGGACGAAGTTGTCCGGCTCTACCGCCGACTCCATGTGGAAATGGAGCCCACCTCCCGCTCCCAACTGATCGTCGAACTCCTCAACGATCCCCGCGAGCGCGTCCGTTTGCTCGGATTCGATCTTGCTTCCCGCGATCTCTCATCCGGCGCAACACTCAGCGCCGAAGCCGCCAACGCCGCAGTCGATCTACTAAGCGACCCACTCCCAAGCGTCCGCACCGGTGCCGCCCGTCTCATCACCCGACTCGCACTCCCCGACGCGATGACCTTACTTACCAACGCGCTCAGATCAGAAGAAAATCCAACCGTCGCCGAATCCATCCTCCAAGGCCTCCAACGCTGGCCAAACCCCGACGCACGCGACGATGTCCTCCACTGGTACCAATCCACAGGACCTGTCCGCGCCGCCGCTGCAGCAGCCGCATGGGGACTCGCCGACCTCGACCTCTGGAACCGCGAGTCCGACGCCCCAGCACTCCGCGATGTCTACCAGTCCATCGCAGATGAGAACCTCACCGACGCAGACCTCAAACTCATCGCATCGACAGGCAGCTCAAGCGACATCGAACGCCTCATCAAACTAGCACGCGATCCAGAAAACCCCGCGCGATCATCCGCGGCCACCGCGCTCATCTACACCCCGCGCGGAGTAGACCCGCTCATCAGCATCGCGACAAGCGATCCAATCTACTCACCCACCGCCGCTACAGCCATCGAATATCATCGGCTTAATCCCGAAGGCATCCGACGCCTCGCCGCGCTCCCCTGGAGCGATTCCCAAGCCCGCACCGACACCATCGTCCGCGCATGCGACCGCCTCGACCACGACCAACTCGCCAGTTCCGTCCGGCTTGCCCGCTCAGACAACACCATCGACGACACCCTCTCCATCAGACTCCTCAGCCGCCTCGTCGCCGGCGCGCAGACCGTGTCCTCCAGAGCCGTCCCTGGCGTCGTCATGCTCGCAGGTCTCGAGCTCAACAACCAACGCCCCGACCGCGCCATCGAAATCCTTTCTCTCCTTCCAGATGCAGGCATCGACCCCGACAGCGCCCTTCAAGCCAGCACCGCAAAGGTCACCGCCCACATCCTCCTCGCTGAATACGACCAAGCCGCCGCGCTCGACCAATCAGCCAACACCTGGATCTCCGCAATTGATCTCCAGCTCAATCCGCAATCCAAAGTCGATATAGCCAAACAGATCATCACCCGCGACCTCAACCTCACCAGCGACCAGCGAGTAACCGTCGAAGCGCTCGCCGAATCCGCAATCCCGACCCCGCCCCAAGACGAATCTGAAATCGAAACAAACTCGCAACCGGAGTAAGCACCATGCCCGCCGTCTTCTTCGCCATCATCGCGGGACTGTGCTGGGGGATCGGCGAAGTCTGCGCCAAAGCCGTCCTCCACACCGGAAAGATCGGCCCATTCGCCGCCGTTGCAATCCGAACCTCCCTCGCGCTCCCGCTCATCTGGATCGCGTTCTGGATCGCCCACAAAGCCTCCCCCACCAAAGCAGGCCAAGGCGTCGGCGCCCTCACCCCCAAAGAATGGCTCCTCCTCCTCGGCGGCTCCGGACTCCTCGCCGGCGCCCTCGCGATGATCGCGTTCTACATCTCCATCTCAATGGGTGAAGTCTCCCGAATGAAACCCATCGCCTTCTCCGTCGCCCCCGCGAGTGCCGTCCTTCTCGGAGCCCTTTTTCTCGGCGAATCACTCACCCCCCGCAAACTCTTCGCCGTGGCCCTCATCCTCACCGGCGTCGTGCTCCTCGGTCTCAAGCCCACACCCAAACCAACACTCCAAATCGACGAGAATACCCACCAATCAACGCCCCCCAGTCCCTAGTATCCACCAACCGAGTAGTCTACGATAGAGACCACTCCTCAAGACCCTTAGGATCAAGCCGCCATGACCAGAGACGAAATCCTCGACACCATCCGCGAAATCCTCGTTGACGCCCTCGCGGTGGACGACGACGAAGTCACCCCCTCGGCGACACTCATCGGCGACCTCGGTGCCGAGTCCATCGATATCCTTGACATCACCTTCAAGCTCGAACAAGAGTTCGGATTCAAAATCGCTCAAGGCGAGCTCTTCCCCGAAGGCATCACCCAAGACCCAGACTATGTCCAAGACGGCAAAGTCACCGCCCGCGGCCTCGAGATGCTCAAAGAACGAGGACCACACTTCGACATGGCCGCCCTCGAAGCCGACCCCTCCGTCGAGAATGTCCGCAAGATCTTCACCGTCGATGCACTGGTCAACTTCTGCGAGCAAAAGCTCCAAGCCGCCGCCTAATCACGCTGACCGCGAACTGAGGTACACCCATGCGATGGATGTGGATCGATCGGGTCATCGAACTCAAACCCAAAGAACGCCTCGTCGCGATCAAACACCTCTCCATGGCTGAGGAACATCTCCACGATCACTTCCCCGCAACCGCGACCAGACCACAACTCCCAGTCATGCCCATGTCCCTCATCGTCGAAGGCATGGCCCAGTCCGCAGGGATCCTCGTCGGTCACGCAAACGACTTCAAAGAAAAAGTCGTCCTCGCAAAGGTCGCCAAAGCAACACTCACCAAAGACCCCACCCCGGGATGCACCCTCCGCTACACCGCGACCATCGACCGCTTCACCGACAACGGCGCCTCAACCAAAGGCACAGTCGATCTCTACCGCCCAGAGACCAGTTATCTGGACGGAGAGCCTGCACAACCCGAACGAATCGGAGAAATCGATCTGATTTTCTCCCATCTGGATCGCAACTCCGCCGGGACGCAGTATCCTAAGGAGAACTTCGTGTTCAGTGATTCCTTCCGCACCATCCTCCGAACCAGCGGCATCGAATCATCGTTCTAATCCAGTATCGTCCTAGAATCAGCCGATACGAGCACGATCAGACATCAGGAGAGCAGCATGACCGTTAGCACAACAAAGACAACCCGCTTCCTCATCGCCACCGCAATTGTCGCGACCAGCATGATTGGCTTGACCGGATTGACCGCGTGCTCATCCTCACGAGAGATCGACCGCACCGAACGCCGTCCACACACCGCTCACCGCGGCGTTGCCTACAAACGACTCATCCTCACCCTCAACGAAGCCAACGCCCTCGCGTTCCGCGCTGAGGAATACGCAGAGCTCATGTATGAGTCAGACGAGGTCGACGACAAAACCAAAGAAAAAGCGATGCGTCTGGTCGATGACACCAAAGCGTTTGCCGACGACATCGAATGGTCACTCGCCAACAACCAACGCATGACCTGGCACCGCTCAGAAATGAACAACCTCTGGGGCAAGTTCAAAAAGCTCTACCCAGAAGACAAAGACTACGCCAACGGCTACACCGAGTGGTCCGTCCGCAAACCAACCCCCAAACTCCGACTCAAGTTCAACTACGACGACAACTACGGCATCGAAAAAACCAAACCACGCTGGGACGACCTCCAACCCGTCATCCGCGAGTTCTACGAAACCGAGTAAACAAGACAATCAATCCAACCACAAGAGCCGGATCAGATCGATCCGGCTTTTTTAATTGTAATCAATCCCGCTGAGCCCACCCTTCGTCCACCGGAACCGGAGATCCCACTTCTTCAACTCCCCAAGCCCACCCATCGGCACCGGGAAAGTATCCAAAGGCACATACCGCTGTTCCCAAACTCTTGTCGGATTCTCTTTGTCATACGCCGAGCGTGCATCACTCGTTTCCTCCTGCCGAACCGAACCATCAAAGAACGCAAGATTCACTTTCGCCTCGGGATACGCCGCATAGATCCCCTTCGGATCACTGAACCGATCAAACTCCTCATACATAAACACCTTCTGCGACGGGAACTTCACCTCCGACATCTTCCGCCCACCCACTGGCACCACCGATTCCCCCTTCACCAAATGATGCGGCGACTCCGCCGAGGGGGTGTACTGCGGATCAACATCATCCACCCATGCATGAGGCACCACCTGATACGAAGACCCAAACGCCCACAACTGCTTCACCGCCGTCTGCACCCACATCGGATCAGTGTCATACCCCGCCTCGCTCGGCATCCCCTTCCCATACGGCACATCCGATTCCGCATCCAAATACCCAAGCGGGTTCTCCTGCCAGTTGATCAAGTTCTTATCAAACGGCGAAGCCATAATCGGTTCAGGTTGCCGATCCGTCAAGTAATCAAGCAATACAAGATGCGAATACCGATGAGAGACATTCATCATCCATGAGTTCTGTATCGCTCCCCCGCCCTTGATTCGTCCAGTAGCTCTCATAAGAATATTCTCAGCTTGAGCTCCTCGAGATGCCAAACTTGATTGATTTGGGTCCGCAAGGTTGTCTGAAATACTTCTTAAACTGATGTACTGCGACTCTTTGGTCCATTTGAAATGAAATATTTCCTCATCGCTATCCCCTGCATAGTTCGCCGCCCCCATAGTCAAAGTACGAAGGTTTGCCCTTGACCCATTCCCATTAGTGTTGATTCGCGGACTCCCCATCGCTGGCAAAAAAATAATAACCAATACGACAACTACTACTAAAATCGCAAACAACTCCCAAATGGTAAACCCACGCTGAACTTCACCACTCATCGTGTCCCCTTTCATTCGGATTCAGCACGCATGAGACCAACCCCACATCACAAGCCCAGCATGCTCCATCGAACCTATCCGTCCAACACCAACACTGGTTCCATCACACTTCCATCAACAACCGACGAATCGTCTCCGGCGTCTCCCCCTGCCCCGTCCGTGCACTCAGCAAAGCCGTGTGCCCCATCGCAAGCACCGACGCATGATCGACAGGAGATCGCACAGGACCCACACCAGAACACAACTGAATCAACTGCTCCGTCAATCGCATCGAAGACGGATCAACCCCCGCTTGCATCTCCAACATATACGAATCAATCTCATCCCCCGATTGATCCAGCCGAACAAACCCATCGTCCCGCACACGGATCTCCCCCTCATCACCAAGCAGCGTCATCATCAATCCGGACCTCCCCACCTGATCCGACACCTGCACCAGCACCCCGCGGCCATCGGTCATCCGCAGATGCGCCGCCATGATCCCATGCAACCCACGCAGCGACTGTCCCGGAAGCTGATGCAACCCATTCACACTCGCGCTCGCCCCACCCTGATACGAAGCATCAATAATCTCAGGCACCCCCACCAGCGTCCGCACCAGATCCATCGCTTCAAACACCCGAGCCCCAAGCGATCCATACGCCTTGGGCGCGCACAGCGAAACACTCATCGACCGGATCACCCCAAAGGTCTCCAGCGTCGCCATCAACTCATCAATCAACCGCCCCCGCCGAACCATCGGCACCACACGCACAAACTCCCCGAACGCGCCCGTATGCATCGCATCGGTCCAACTCGTCCCAGAGATCACCGTCGCCTCCCCTGGGATCGGTTCCATCGTCGCCACCGCGACCTCCCTGCTGTGCGCCAACTGGAGATCCCCCAGATCCCCTTCCAGATCAGCATGCCCAAACCCACCCGGCGAAGCAAGCAGCACCAGATCGGGATTCTCCGAGCTGAGCATGTGCCTCAGATCATCCTGCACCCCGCACCCAAACCCCTGCGCCACCGCCCCAGACTGCGCCGCAACCGGACACCCAGCACCAATAACCTTGATCCCCGCCGTCGACAACACCCCCGCAAGCATCTCCACCTGCTCAGGAACCGCCCACACCATCGCACTTGTTGAAGCCCGATTTGTACTCATAACCCCATGATACCTAAAAAACAAGCACCCTGCACACCATTCCGCCGTATAATCACCACGATGCAGCAAGGCGGCTGCTCATGAATGGTCAACATCCATGGGAGGAAAGTCCGAGCACGACAGGACACGGCGGTGGGTAATGCCCACCCGTCTCAACACCCGACCGATCGAAAGATCGAATCGGCGGCTGGAGACGAGGGAAAGTGCCACAGAAAGTAAACCCCCGATGGCCAGGTAGAACGGGCTTCCAGCCCGTTTCCAACCAGCACAGGGAAGGGTGAAAGGGTGCGGTAAGAGCGCACCGCTCGACTGGTGACAGCCGAGGCAAGGTAAACCCCGCCGCGTGCAAGCCCAAGCAGATTCTCTCGCTCACGCGTATCCCTTGTTCGGGGACTGAAGGATCGGGTAGGGTGCTGGGAGCCCCGCGCTCCTCATCGCACTGGCAACAGTGCGAGCAGAGAAATAGTCGCCCAGCGAAGAAGGTCCGGTCGAGCCCCCGTCATAAGGAAGGCCGGAAACCACAACGCGGACAAAACTCGGCTTACCAGCTGCATCCAGCCGCAAACGCACCCCTTTGGGAATACCAAAGGGGTGCGGCCTTTTTTCAACTCAGTCTTTACTTCTCAACCAACATGCTTCGGATCAAACGCGTCCTGAAGCGCATCCGTCAGCACATTAAATGCCAGCACCAGCACGAACATAAAGAATGTCGCCGCACCGATCTGCCAGAAGAACCCCGCCACAACCTCAGGCTTGCTCTGCGAAATCATGATCCCCCAGCTCGCGCCGTTCTTCAATCCCAGCCCAAGGAAGGTCAGCACAACTTCACCCTTGATCGCGCCAATAAACAGCAGCGACATGTTGATGAACATCAAGTGCGAAGTGTTCGGGATGATGTGCCGAGTCAGGATCCGCCACTTGGATGCACCGAGCGCCTGCGCCGCCTGCACATAATCCAGCGACCGAAGTTTCAAAGTCTCCCCGCGCGTCACACGACAAGGCCCAATCCAATAAGTCAACGAGAACGCGACATACAACGGAATCAAGGTCCCCTCAAACATCGACCCCGTAAACATAAACGCGAGCACCACCAGCAACACCAGATACGGAATCGACGAGAAAGTCGAGTACAACCAGATCACCGCATGATCCGTGATCCCACCGAAGTACCCCGCCGCCGCACCGATCAACGATCCGAACAGCACCGCGACAAACGATACGACCACGCCCACCTGGATCGCAACCTTCGCCGAGTACAACGCGCGGAGCATAATCGAACGCCCTTGCTGGTCCGTCCCAAGCATCAACCGGAACTTGTAGACCAACCCACCAAGCCCACTCGGGACCGGATAAATCTCAGTCAAGATCGGCTCCAGATCATCAAGCGATTGATACACCGCCGCATCAATCCCAGGCCCAGCGTCACCGACCGCCGCTGCAAGCTGCTGAACAACCTCAGGATCATAAATCGGATCCATCGGCGACATGTCAAATGCCGCGTCCATCGACTCCTGCAGCGACCCTGTATCCACCGCCGCGACCGGATCACCCTCCGGTGCCTGCGCGGAATAGTCCTCGATCAACACAAGAATCTCATCGAGGGTTAGCGCAACCTCTTCAACCGCGATTTCCCACGCTTCGCTGCCAACCTCGTTGGACTCAATCGCAATCTGATACGCCGTCAGCTTCTCGATCCCGATCCCAATCTGAGGCAGCTTATCACGCAGCAAACGCATCCGCACCTGCCGCTCAAACACTTCCTCAGCATCGCCGTACCGAGCACGCAAATCCGCAATAGGCCAATCCGCGATCTTCCGTTCAGCGAGCGAAACCGACTTGCGAATATCATTCTCAGACCGCGCTTCAATCGTCCCGTTCCCCGCTTGATCAAGCTCATCGAACATCTTGGAAATATGTTCAAAGTAGAACCCGACCTGCTCCATCCGCTTGCTGGACTCGGCATGAATGCCAAACCCAAGCTCGTTGCTCGCCCCGACCCGCTCAAGCGTCCGCTCCGGAAGCAACGCCCCCATGATCGGGCTCTGCCGAAGATCAAAGGTCTCCGTCGTCTTCCCAACCCACGACACAAACTGCATCGCAAGAATCCAAACAAACAGCAGCATGTACAGCGAGATGATCCCCGAAGCGATCATCGCGCCCCGGTTCCCCATCAGCTTCCGCATCGCGGGAGACTCATTCATTCGATCACGGATCTTGCTCATGACAACCTCACCCGTGGATCAACAAGTGCGTACAGCACATCAGTCAGAATATTGGAAGCGATAAACAACGCCGCAAACAGAGCCGTGAAGGTCTGGATCACCGGGAAGTCTTTCGAGTTGATCGCGTTGATCAGCGTCCGCCCCATCCCAGGAATCCCGAAGAACACCTCGATCAGGATCGACCCCGTAATCACGAAAGGCAGCGAGATCATGATCCGCGTAATAATCGGGATCATCGCGTTCTTGAGCATGTGCACAAACATCACCCGTCGAGTGCTCGCACCCTTCGCCTTCGCGGTCCGGATGTAGTCCTTCGCCGATTCTTCGACCATCACCGCACGATAGAAACGCGTGTCATACCCGAGCGCCACCACACAGTTGATCAACACCGGGAGCATACAAAAACTCACCCAGTGACTCGGGCTGAAGAAGAACCACTGGCTCTCACCCGCCGACGCATCAACCGCAACTTCAAAAGGCCAACCATCGATCGATTCACTCGGGACATACGCACCGAAGTACTGCCCCAAAATAATGTACACCAGCACAGAAATACTCATCCCGATCACCGCGATGAACATCAACGAACGATCGATCGCCTTGCCGCGATTGAACGCCGAAACAAGACCAACACAAATCGCAATCGTCGCCGTAATCACCAAAGTCGGAATCGTGATCGCCATCGAAGGCGGCACCGCATTGAAGATCATCTCAGATACCGGAAATCCTTGATCCCAGCTCCGCTCACTGAAGTCGAGCGTCACCAGTTTCTTGAGAAAGATCCCATACTGAACAATGAACGGCTGATCCAGCCCCATCTCTTCAGTCAACAACCGAATCTGTTCCGGTCCCGCATTCTTCCCAAGCTGCGCCGAAACCGGATCATTGACCCGCAGCGCAAGCATCAGAATAAACACAATCGCAAGAAACACCGGGATGTTGTACAGCGTTCGCCGGACGATATAGGTCCACACAGGTCCACACTCCAAAGTCAGTCACAGATCCCCACTCAACAACGAGCGCAAGACCCAAGAGCCCATCATACGGCCCTCACTCCCGCTTGGAGTCGTCCACATCCAGATACTTGAACCACCCGTAGAACCGCTCAGTCGGCTTGCAGTTGAGCAACCACGGACTCACCAAATAGAACCGCTCGCGAGCCATCCCGCCAACATACGCGCAGTCATCGAGAATCATGTCCCGCATCTGCGCGTAAATCGCTGTCCGTTCATCGCTTGGCTCCATCGTCAGAATCTTATCGTACAGCGCGTCAAACTCAGGACGCTTGTAGTTGTAATGATTGGAGCCAGGCGATTCGTTCGGCCCATAGAAAAGCGCAAGATTATTCTCACCATCCGGATAGTCACTCGCCCACGCAAACCCAAAGAACGGCGCCTTCTTCTTGTTGATCGCCTCAATCAGCGTCGAGAAATCCAAGAAGACCGGATCAAAGGTGATGTTCACTTCCGCGAGCTGACGCTTCACCATCTCGCTCACCGCATTATTGAGCGCATTCTGACTCGTGTAGAATCGGATCGCAGGCAGTCCCTTACCGTCCGGGTATCCAGCTTTCGCGAGCATCTCACGCGCCTTGGCAATATTCCGACCACGAGCCGCAGCCGCCGAAACCCCACCCTCAGGGTGTCCATCCAGACCGGGAGGGATCGGCCCGTCATACACAATCCGTCGCCCGCTATAAAAAGTCTCGTTGATCTCGTTGAGGTCGATCGCATACGAAATCGCACGACGCAGCGCACGCTTCTCAGCCGTGTACCCACCGAGCAACTCGTCCTCCATATTGAACCCACGGAAAGTAAAGTCCAGCAGCTTATCAGAGTGCGGCCGCATCCCCTTGCGGAGGTACGCCTCTTTCAACTCCTTCGAAGACCGATCAAACGCTTCCTGGAAGTAGTCCTCAGGAACCTGTGTATACCCAAGATTCCCCGCATTGAACTCCAGCCACATCGGCTGATCCTCAATAAACATCGTGAACTCAATCCGGTCCACAAACGGCACCTGCTTGCCCGCAGCGCGGTGCAAACGCGAACGCATATCCTCACGCGTCCACTGATCCCGATCCGGATAGAACACCTCGTGATAGTTCGGATTCCGGTTCGCCGTCAACGACTGCTTCGGAACCCAAGTATCCAAAATAAACGGCCCCGTCCCCACAGGGTTCCGCGAAAAATCCTTCCCATACATCTCAACCGCTTCATGCGCGACCACCGAAGTCTGGAACATCCCCAGCACATACAAGAACCGATACACGGGCTTGGTCAGCACAATCTCAAACTCACGATCATTAATCTTCCGGAACCCCGGGACCGGCGCGTCATAGTCAAAATCCGCAGCCGCGTTCTGAGCATCCTTGTACTCATTGAATCCCAGAATCGCCCCATCGAGCAACCACCAGTTCTCAAGCTTGTACTGATCATCCGCAAGCCGCTTGATCGAATAAAACACATCGTCAGGCGTAATCGCGCGTCCCTTCCCACCCGGGAAGCACTTGTTGTCATGGAAGTACACGCCCTCTTTGAGCGTGAAGTGCCAAGTCGTCCCCCCATCCTCACTCGTCGGCATCTCCGAGAGCAGCAAAGGCTCCATCTCCATCGGATTCGCATACTGATTCGTCAGCAGTGTCTCATAGAACTGAGCACACGCCATGTTGTCGTAGGTTGTCGAACCCTCAACAGGATCCAAACTCTTGGGACCATCCGTCCGGATCGGCAGTTGCATCACCTTCAGAGCGTCCTTCTCAGCCGCGACAGCTGATCCAGCACCCAAAGCACACATCGCCGCCAAACCCAACGCCACGACTTTCCTCGAAATCAACATACAAAATTCCTCCTTGGTCCAACCCAGCATCCGCCGAGCGTTGATCAGTGTCCACATCCTATGCGAACAACCCCCCAAACCTCAAATCCCACCAATCTCACACCAAAACCGCGCCAATCACCCCCGACCTGACGATAATTCCAAAAGATATGCCAAACACACCCACCGAATCCGCCACCGCCACCCATGTCACCCGCACCAACGCTGTCCTGAACAGTGCCGTAAACAGAGATGCCGGAACAAGTTGTACCTATCTGACCTTCGGCGGATGCAACTACCTCGCCCTCGCGCACCACCCCAAAGTCGTCGCCGCCGCCCAAGCCGCCCTCCAAACCTTCGGCCTCTCCACCTCCGCCTCCCGCCAAACCACCGGAAACGCCCGACCACACGCCAACCTCGAAGCCGCACTCGCAGACTTCACCAACGCCCCCGCAGCACTCCTCCTCCCCGACGGATACACCGCCAACCTCGCCGCACTCCAAGCACTCAAAGCACAAGGCATTCAGCACGCCCTCCTCGACACCCGCGCCCACGCCTCCCTCTACGACGCTGCCAAACTCGCGCAGATGACCATCCACACCTACAACCACCTCGACGCACACCACGCGTCCCAGATCCTCAACACCCTCAACCAACCCGCCGTGATCCTCACCGACGCCGTCTTCACAACCGATGGCGACATCGCCCCCGCACAACAACTCGTCCAACTCCTCGACAACCAACCAAACCAACACC
The DNA here is from genome assembly GCA_963976955.1 of uncultured Phycisphaerales bacterium. Taxonomy (GTDB): domain Bacteria; phylum Planctomycetota; class Phycisphaerae; order Phycisphaerales; family UBA1924; genus UBA1924. Next base: position 1,522,356 of record CAXBMD010000001.1, read on the forward strand.
ACCTCCTCCTCGACGACTGCCACGGATTCGCCGTCCTCGGCAAAGACGGCCGAGGAACCGCCAACCACCTCAACATCTCACACCCAAACCTCATCATCACCACCACCCTCCTCAAAGGGCTCGGTTGTGCTGGTGGTGTCGTCATCGCAAGCAGCGAACTCATCGAGTCCGCGATCAACACCTCCACCGCCTACATCTGCACCACCCCAGCATCCCCCGCCCTCGCCGCTGCGGGACTCACCGCGCTCCAGATCCTGCAGTCCTCACCCGAGCGTCACCAACAACTCCAATCCAACATCACCCACACCCGCGCCATCCTCAACGCCCTCGGCATCACAACGCACAACAACCCAACACCAATCTTCGCCTTCACCCTCGGCACCAAAGAAGACATGGAAGCCATCGAACAACGACTCCTCGATCAACACATCATCCTCCCACTCATGCACTACCCCAACGGCCCAGCCCCCACCTACTTCCGCCTCTCACTCAACGCGGACCACACCCAAGACCACATCAACCAACTCAACGCCGCCCTCACCAACGCACTCAAAGTCCAACACGCATGAAATAACTAGATCAATATGACCATATCACCAACCACACCACCAACCGAAGAACTCCAAACCCGCCTCGCCTTCGCCGCAACCAACACCATGCCCTGCGCCAAACTCGCGCTCCAATGGTTCGGCAAAGACACCTTCACCCCCGACCACAAATCCGACGGCACACCCGTCACCATCGCCGACCAAACCATCGAAACCGAACTCCGAAACAGAATCACAAACGACTTCCCCAACGACGGCATCCTCGGAGAAGAGTTCCCCGACAAAGACGGCACCAACGAATACCAATGGGTCATCGACCCCATCGACGGCACCATCTCCTTCGTCCAAGGTATCCCACTCTTCGGAACCATGCTCGCGTGCCTCCACAACGGTGTCCCCGTCCTCGGCGCGATCGCCATGCCCTGCCTCGACGAACTCGTCTACGCCGCCACAGGTCTGGGATGCTTCCACAAAGTCTGCGATGACGCCCCCAAACCCGCGCGAGTGAGCAGTGTGGACCGCCTATCCGACGCCCTCGTCAACACCACCGCCCTCACCTACTTCACCACCCCACAACAACGCGCCCTCTACGAACAGATCGACACCCAGTCTAAACACACCCGAGGCTTCCCCGACTGCTACGGCATCGTCCTCCTCGCAACCGGTCGAGTCGACGCCGTCATCGAACCCAATGTCGCCCTCTGGGACATCGCCTCCGTCCCCCCCATCATCCACGAAGCCGGAGGAATCTCAACGGACCTCGCGGGCAGAGACACCGTCCACACCAACTCCCTCCTCGCCGCAACACCAAGCGTCCACGCAGAACTGCGTCGCTTAACCACAGCTCACATCAGTTAGCAAGGGTGCAAACCAAATGGAACTTAAATGGAATCACCACCTAAACAAATCCGGCTAGAAGACAAAGAGTTTACATATGACGGGAATGGACGATCCGATCATAGATGGATGACTGGTCCTGAGTACGCATACAGGTGCCATATTTGCGGCACAAGCCTTCGAATCATTGCAACGGAGTCCCCATCCTCTTGCAACTGCGGGGCAATGCATATCGATACCGGTCACGGTCGATTCGGGCATAAAGACGGCGACAAAGTGATTCAACGATATAAACTTATACCGACTTCATACCCCTAACAACTATTCAAATACCTAATCGACCCAACCACCACTTCATCAACGCACCTTGCTCCTCGCCCACCACCCCATACGCTTCGCACATCAATACCCCAAACGCAATCACCGCCTCCGAATACGCATTCTCCATCTCCTCCCCCGGGCCTCCGGGGGAGGTGGCCGCGCAGCGGACGGAGGGGGTCTTCTCTTGAGTATTGCAAACACCATGCAACCGCTCAAACGCCGCCGCCCCGCGATTCCAACATTCAAAATCATTCGGCAGCGGCAGCTTCAAAACCTGCTTCGCGCTCATCTTCAGCGCATCGGCATGCATCGCCGCACCCCCAAAGTGCCGCATCGCATGCACGCTGCACACCGGCGACCCAATCGCGGCACCAAGTTTCCAAACATCAACCCCATCTGGGTGCCCCGACTCGCCGTCTTCGGCGCAGTCGGGACGAGTAACCATCACCGAAATCATCGGCGTCACCGCCGCGTACTTCCCACCCCCAGCACCATCCGAATCCACCAACGCCTCAACAACTTTCGTCTGCGTCGCCACCAGCACCTTCTCAACCCCCCGCGCTCCCACCCACCGCGCGAGCCGAGCATCATCGTCCATCAACCGACGATTCACCCGAGGCGATTCCCACCGCCGCTTCAAAATCCGAGTCGCCTTTGTTCCCCACATGCACCGCCCAAGATCCACCAGCCCCGTCGTCAGCAGCGCGATCCCACCATCATCATCCCCATCTTCAATAATGTTCCCTTCAAGCCCGTAATACTCATCCCGAAAGTCCGCCGTCGCCGTCGCCACATCACGGACCACGCCCGAAGACTGAACCGCAATCTCAGGCACCCCCATCGTCACCGCCGCGATCGACGACCAGGTATCAAGTGACGCCAACCCCACCCCGTCCAAAGACATCGCTGGATACGCAACAAACGCGCCCGACGAATACCGCTCAATCCGATCACCCGCGCCGCCCACAACAACACACGGCGCACAGGTGTACACGCTCGCATCCCCGAACACATGCTCATTGGACACCCACAACGATTCGAGCCACCCCATCTCCGCCGCCCGTTCCCGAGCATGCGCCCCCCCACGCGTCGCCACCACAGACTGCGGCTGCACCATGCACACCCGCCCACCATCCCGCGCCATCTGCAAACCAAGCACAAAGAACGCCGATGCCTCATCCGTATATGTCGCCGCGCCGACCAACCCCTGCTCGCGCAGCAACTTCACGCGATCTCGCGAGCGAGCCGTCCCCGAACCAAGCTGATTCAAAAACGGCGGATTCCCCACCACCACATCAAACCCACCCGAAAACCGATCCCGCTCCAGCAATGCATCCGCATGGACGATATTGGACCGCAACGATTCAATCGAAACCGATCGATCCCCCACCGAAAGCCACACCATCCACCGACATATCTCCGCCGTGAGCGGATTCACATCCCCACCAAAGACGCACGACCGAACCACCTCACCGCGCCGATCCCCACCATCAATTTCATCAATCCGATGAGCAATCTGCTTCGCCGCTTCGATCAGAAAATACCCACACCCACACGCCGGATCGCAGACCCGCAACCGCAGCAACCGATCCACATCATCCGCGCACCCATCCAGCATCGGCGTCAACGCTCGATCCAACACATACCCCACCAACGACGCCGGCGTGTAGAACACCCCACCCACTTGCCGATCCGAACCATCCTCTGAACTGAGCTTGAACTCTCCGCCCTCTATCCGAGGGGTCCACCCCATCAGCGATTCATCCACCGCGCCCATCTCTGGAGCAAGCCCGCGACATTCCTCAACGAGTTCGCCCAACCATTTTCCGCCAGCCAAGTCGAACTCCCGCCGCACAAGAGCCACCCAATCCGCTGACCAAATCCGATCGTGGTCCAATTGTTCCACGGGGAACAATTGGGATTCCAGATCCATCCCGAGGATCGTTCCCAGCGGATCATCTCGGGTCATGATTCCGTCGAGCATTTCCACACGATCGAGGATGAATATCCGTTGAAGTACCGTTCGCAACTCAAAATTGAGTCGCGTGGCATTAATTTCGTTCGGATTTGGGTGCTCTAATACCAACGCGGTTCCCAATCGTTCGATTGCGGACTTGGCGCGTTGGGTTCGGTTGGATGATTCAGACATCACGGCGGGCATAGCGGAGCATACCCGATCTGATCACTCGTCGTTGGTGCTGATCACGCGGACCTGGCAGAACTGGCGGTGCCCCATCGGTCCTGAGTGGTACGAGAAACCGGAGTGGCGGGCGCCGACCCATGGGGTTCCCTTTGCGCCGCCGATCGCTTTGTTGACGCCGATCATGCCGGCGGTGAGTTGGCGACCGACCTTGCGGGCGAGTTGTTCTTCGCCGAAGACCACGGCACCGAGTCCGTACTCGGTATCGTTGGCAAGTTTCACGGCTTCGTCAGCGCTGCTGACAGATTGCACGCAGACGACCGGGCCGAAGGTTTCGACGACCATGATGTCCATGTCGTGGTTGCAGTTGTCGAGGAGGGTTGGGGCGATGAAGTTGCCTTCCATTGGCTCGTTCCCCATGACGACATTGGCGCCCTTGTTGATCGCGTCTTTGATTTGTCCGAGGACATGTTCTTTTTGTTCGCGCATGACCATTGGTCCGATGCGGGCGGACTCGTCGTGGCAGTCTGCGACTTTGAACTCGGCGATCTGTTCTTTGAGCTTGTCGATGAACTGGTCTTTGATGGAGTCTTGAACATAGATGCGTTCGGTGGAGACGCAGACTTGTCCGCAGTTGCGGAGCGAGTTGCGGACGCCGTACTCAGCGGCTTTGACGAGGTCCGCGCCTTCGAGGACGATCAGTGGGTCTTTGGAACCGAGCTCGAGGACGAGTCGCTTGAGTCCCTTGGCGGCGGAGGCCATGATGTGTTGGCCGGCGTTTTTGGAGCCGGTAAATGCGATCATGTTGACATCGCCGGCGACGAGTGCTTTGCCTTGATCGTCTTCGCCGTGGACGATTTGGAGTACGCCTTCGGGGAGGAACTGGTTGAGGATTTTGACATACTCGTCGGCGATGAGCGGGGTTTGCTCTGATGGTTTGCAGACCACGGTGTTCCCTGCGACGAGTGCGGGGACGATGGTCCAGTGCGCCATGAGCATCGGGAAGTTCCACGGGGTGATGGTGGCGCATACGCCGTAGCCATCGTAGTAGACGGTGGATTCGATGCCGTTGCTTTTGAGGATTTCTGGTTGGACGGCGTCGGCGACTTCTTGTGATTCCCAGTCCATTCGCGAAGCGCAGCCTTTGACTTCGCCGATGCCTTCGCTGATGGGTTTGCCTTGCTCGAGTGAGAGGAGTTTGCCGAGTTCTTCGGCTCGTTCTTCGAGGATCTTCCCGGCGGGCTTGAGCATGTCGGCACGCTCTTGTGCGGAGAGTGCTTGCCAAGCTGGGAGTGCGGCGTGTGCTTTGGCGATGATCTTGTCGATCTGCGCGACGGGCGTGATCGGGACGGACCCGACGATTTCGCCTGTGGAGGGGTTGTAGGAGTTGAGGGTGTTGGTATCGGTTTGGGTGGGCATGGTGGTCATGGCTGATTATAGGGGGACGAGGGGGTTATTTATCGTGTTTTTTGGGCGATTCACAATCGTGCTTTAACCGATTTTAGCTCATGCATGGTACCCACGCATAAACGAAACAAGGTTGTCAAAACAATAACCTAGCTATATCACCAGCCGCATTTAAACCTCCCCGGTGATCAGACCCGCTTTTCGGCAATATGAATGTGTACCGATCATCATCGGCGTATACGAGTTTAAAATGCCGTCCATCCTCAGTAATTGCAAACCCAAATGCTTGCAATTGCTTTCTTATAGTCGGCGACATTTTAGTGTAATTTCTCAAAATCTCTTTAATCTCCTCTCGCTTAACTTTATTATTGGCTGCCTGATTGTCATCCGCGACAGCTTGAAGCAAGTGTTTTCTACGACTATCTTCTGTTGAATTATGTAGCTGAGACGAACAAGATTCTACTAGCACGCAAGCGAACTCACCTGGGTACAACTCCTGCTCATTGCCGAATGAAACTCCCAAGCTTGCCATTACTCCTGTATTTTCTGACGGCAATACACGACATTCTAAAGAATACACTTCATTCTGCAATCGAACTATTTCCAACTCCGCCTCTTTCAACTTAGATCTAGCTGCTTCATTTTCTTGATCAAACTCTTCGATAAACTGTTTTAGATCCTCTGAGCCACTATTCCTTAAGTGATCGAGGCGTTTCTTTGAAACTTTCTCCTGAACAGAACTCCATGTGCAATCTGATCTTGACCGCCTATTGACGAGCGCAGTTCTCAATTCATTACAAATTGCGTTCTTTAGATCTTTTGGCGAATCATAACCAGAGATATGAAACACTGACCGGCGCCCTGACCCTAACGGCCAATAAATCCCAATTGAACCGCCGTAAACATTCTGAGAGTCAACCTCTGACCGCAACCGATTGGAGAAATGCCTATTTGGCTCTACCAACACATGCGCCATTCCAGCTAGCTCAATTGCTATCTGTTCGCAATCTACTGCATACCGCCCGTCGTAATTAGCACTGATATAAACTACTGGCAAATAACAAGCCGATTTTCCCGACAAGATATTTCCAGCTTTTGGAATTTCAATGTCATCTAAATAATGAGGCTTGCTTAGTAGATGTAGCGGCCCATCTTTTCCAACGCTCAATTTCTCCAGCAACAATTCTGCAATAATCGGCTTCTTTGCAGGCGGCAATCTTGAGGACGGCAAAAACGACTCGCAGGAAACTCGGATCCCAACCCAAGCTGATTCTTGCGAAACACTCATTGTAATCGTCGAAACCCATTCTAGGCCACCAGATTTTTTTATATACTTTAGAGATGTTGCTTGAACAAACTCGCCTCGGTATTGAATCGACCTAACGGATTCATCTGAATTTGAAAGCACCCAATGTTCATCTGTATCAGAAATAGAAATTTCTGATACTTCTAAACTAGTGTGAGGAGAACCTGAAATCCAATCCTCAGCAATTCTGTATAGCTGTTCTATAGTATTTGATGATTCTACTGGAAATTCAGTTGAGAACATGATCATGCTAAAGCGCCCTTCTGATTAATGGAAGATTTACAATTAACACACAAATCAATAAAAGTCAAACCGCAGCTATCAATACTATAAAAGAATCTTCGAGTTCTTCTTGCGGGTCTTGGATGGGGTTGATGTAGGCGTTGCCTTCGTCGTCGATGGCGTCGGGGAGTTTGGCGTAGCAGTTGATTGATTTGAATCCGGCTTCTTGCATCGCGTCTCGGAGTTCGGGGACGGACCAGAGGCGCCAGTGGTAGGTGAAGGCGTCGTCGTATTCTTCGGTGATGTTGCCGGCGTGTTCGATTCGGAAGTGGATGACATCGGTGACCATTCCGGTGAGGGGGTCGGCGTCGCGTTGTTCCCAGGTGTAGCGGCAGAGTCTTCCATCACCCATTGGGGTTGGGCGGTGGACACCTCCGAGGGTGAAGGAACCTTCTCCGCCGTAGGTGTCGCAGAGGAATGTGCCTTGGGTTTGTTTGAGGCGGGCGTGGGCTTGTTTGAGGTACGCGACGAGCTCGGCGCGGGCGTGGTGGTATCCGATGGAGAAGTTGCCTACGAAGATGATGTCGGCGGGGTTTGAGGGGTCGGGCTGCGCGTCGTTGACATTGGCGAGGTGTTTGGTGATGCGGGGGTGTTCGCCGTGCTTGTTGAGGGCTTCTTGGTCGAGGTCGGTGGCGATGGCGCGGTGGTGCTCGGATTGGGCGACCCATTGGTGGGAGAGGACTGCGGTGCCTGCGAAGTCTTCGGCGAGGACGAGGGGTTTGTTGGCGTGGATCGCGCTCAAGAGGGGGATGCAGGCTTCTGGGTTTTGGACGCAGAGTTCGTAGAGGTCGTGTTTGTCGAAGAGTTTGATAGATGTTGAGTCGCTGTTCATTGATGCCTCGCTCTTTATGCATTCACATTGTTGGCAAATATACTGATGAGAATTGATCCAACAATGAGCATAACAACCATGAGCGTGCTCAGCGTGAATCCGATGATGCCACAGACATTTCCGAACTTGGTTGGCGTGAGACAACTGAACGGCGCACGACCTGTCCGGATCGCATCACGCACTTTCACATTGTAGATGATTGCTATGAGCCCGATCACGGCTGCGACACACATCCATTGCATTGTGTTTCTTGATGGGAATCGAACGATTGTCAGTATGACGATCAACAAAGAGAGTATTCCGGTGGAGATGACGACTGCGGCTTTGTTGCTGGACAGAGCGGTTTGATCGACGAGGCGATTAATCTCGCTTCCGCATTCTGGACAGATGTCACCGAGCTGTAATCCTGATAACTCGTACCGACACTTGAGGCAAAGGACGAGTGGCGTCTTGCTTTCGTGGGACATGGGTTATTCGCCTGGGATGTAGGAGATGGTGCCTTCCATTGGGGAGGAGGCGGTGGCGTAGCGTTTCTTGGGGATGCGGCCGGCTTGGTAGGACTGGTGTCCGGCTTCGCATGCTTTGCGCATGGCGTGGGCCATCATGACGGGGTTGGTTGCGTGGGCGATGGCGGTGTTGAGGAGGACGGCGTCCGCGCCGAGTTCCATGGCGATGGCGACATCGCTTGCGCTGCCTACTCCCGCGTCGACGATGACGGGATAGGTGGGGTCGTTCGCTTTGAGGAGGTCGAGGCAGAGGACGATGTTGTTGTGGTTGAGGACGCCTTGTCCTGATCCGATCGGGGATCCTGCGGGCATGACGGCGGTTGCGCCGGCCTCTTTGATTCGGAGGGCGGTGATGGGGTCGTCGCTGGAGTAGCAGAGGACATTGAATCCATCGGCGGTGAGTTCTTTGACGGCTTCGATGGTGCCTACGGGGTCTGGGAGGAGGGTCTTTTTGTCGCCGAGGACTTCGAGTTTGACCCAGCTTGCGCCAGGGTTGTCGAGTTGTTCGAGGAGGTCGCGACCGAGTCGGGAGACGCGGATGGCGTCTTCGGCGCTGAAGCATCCGGCGGTGTTGGGGAGGATGGTGTAGCGGTCGAGGTCGATGTATTCGAGGAGGGATTTGCCTTGGTCGTTGAAGAGTCGCTCGCGACGGACGGCGACGGTGATGATGTCGGCTCCCGAGGCGTCGAGGGACTGGGCCATGGATTCCATGGTCGGGTATTTACCGGTCCCGACGAGGAGGCGGGAGTTGAAGGATTTGCCTGCGATTGAGAATGGGGAGAGGCCGGGCTCGGTGGATACGGTCGTGGTCATGGGCGATTCTACGCCTTGGACTGGCGGATCGCGCGGTTAGATTTTTTCGGATCTGCGGGCTTCGGAGTATCGCTGGAGCGATTCTTCGATGACTTCGTGGGCGCGTTCGACGGGCTGGATCTCGTCGACTTCCACGGCTTTGCCTTCAAGGTTTTTGTAGTCCTCGAAGAAGCGTTTGAGCATTTTGAAGGTGTGCTTGGGGAAGTCGTGGATGGTTTTCATGTCCTCGAACTCGGAGTCGTTGATGAGGACGGAGATGATTTTGTGGTCTGGTTGTCCCTCGTCCATCATGGTCATGACGCCGATGGCTCGGGCTTCGCAGATGCAGAGCGGTGGGACTTTTTCGGTGCAGAAGACGAGGACATCGAGGGGGTCGTTGTCTTCGGCGTAGGTTTGGGGGATGAAGCCGTAGTTGGCGGGGTAGTAGACTGCGGAAGAGAGGACGCGGTCGAGGCGGAGCATTCCTGTCGATTTATCGAGCTCGTATTTGTTGGATGAACTCTTTGGGATCTCGATGATCGCGCGGAAGTGTTGCGGGAGCTCGAGAGATTGGATACCGGGTCGTACATCGTGCCATGGGTGCATCATGTTGGATGGTAGACCGGGTTGTTTTTATGGCAAATCGAGGATCGGAATTGAGCGTAGATTCATGTTTTTCTAACGCGGTTTCGTCCGATTACTCGCGTGCGGAGGTTGGGTAGGCGGCGGGTGAGCGGTAGCCATCATTGTCATAAGCACGGACGGCGAAGATCCAGTTGTCTTTGCTCAGGTCGATGGTGGCTTCGGTGACCTTGCCGACATCTTTGAGTTTCTTCCAGTCGTAGTCGGTGGTTTCTCTCCAGAGGACTTCGTATCCGGCGGTGTCGGATTCTGGGCTCGGGTCCCAGCGGAGGGTGGTGTCGTTGGTGAGGTCGGCGGTGATGATTCGTGCGTTGGTTGGCGACGATGGGGCGTTGGCGAGGTGGACGAGGACGGCGGCGTTGAGCTTGGTGACTCCGGCGAGGTAGTGGGCGTCTACGAAGTCAGCGAGGTCGCCGAATTGGGTGTCGTTTTCAAAGCGGACATCTTGGTGCTGGTGGTCGTAGTTTTCGTAGACCTCGCAGAAACGGACGGCGGGGAATCCGAGTTGGTTGAATGGGGTGTGGTCGCCGCCTCGAAGGAAGCGGTCTGGGCGGAAGATGAGTTTGGGTTTGACGGGGAGTTCGCCGTGGAGCTTTCCGATTGAGTTGATATAGCGGGCGAGTTGGCGGGAGTGGGAATCGGATTCTGAGCCGGTGGATCGGAGTTTGTAGAGGGCGGCTTTGAGTTGTTCGGGGTCATCGAGGTTGACGAGGTCGAGGCCGAGTCCTTCGGAGAAGATGCGGACTTCTGTGGAGCCATCGAGATCACCGACTCCGGTGGGGTCTCCGATGGTGTCGTTGTTGAGGACGGCTCGGACATCGGCTCCGGAGTTGAGCAGGTCTTGGGCGTGGAGTTTGGCTCCGAAGAGGCCTTGTTCTTCTCCGGAGGTTGCCATGAGAACGACGGTGGCGTCGAGTGATTCTTTGCTGAGGACTCGAGCGAGTTCGATGAGGGCGGCGACTCCTGAGCCGTCGTCGTTGGCGCCTGGGGCTTCTGAGGTTGCGTCGAGTGCGCCTGATGCTCGGGAGTCGAGGTGGGCGAGGACATAGTAGAGTCGGTTGGTGGAGTCTGGGTTTGTGCCTGGGATGGTGCAGAGGACATTGACGATCTCGACTTGCTCTGGGATTCGGCGGCCGTCGGGTTCAACGGTGTGGGAGTCGAAGGTGACGAATGGTGCGGAGGAGTCTGGGCGGTTGTGTCCTTCGATGGCTTCTTCGAATGCTTGCTTGACCCAGCGCCTTGCGGCACCGATGCCTCGGGTGTCGGAGACCGTGTCTGAGAGCGTGTGGCGCGTGCCGAAAGATGTCAGCGCGTGGACATTGTCGATGAGTCGGGCGGGATCTACGGCTTCGATGGCTCTTTGGGGGGTATCCATGAGTGCTTTCTCGAGGTATGGGATTGAGCTGTCGCTGAGTCCGAGTTCTTTGGCGTGGTGGATTGCTTCGTCTTTGTTCATTTGATTGGTGGTGACGAGTTGCATGGTGTAGAGGAGGAGTGAGCGGGAACCTGAGCCGCAGTGCATGAGGACTGGGGTGTCTTGGTTCTCTGAGAGGACCAGATTCAGACCGAACGGTTCGGCGGCGGTGAGTTTGGAACTTGATACTGGGATGTGGGCGTAGACGAGACCCAGTTCTTCGCAGAGGGCGGCTTCGTCGAACTTGAGTCGGTCCATCTCGCTGTCTGAACGGGAACAGATGACGACCTTTCCACCGTTTGCAGCAAAGGCGCGGAGGTCTTCTTCGGTGGGTTGTCCTGCGAAGATAACTCGTCCATCGCGAGGGTTGTCAGCGAAGGGGTCTTCTTGGATGACTGGGGTGATGGTCGCGTTGGTGATCTGGAAGCGGGAACCCTCGGCGGGAGTGTCTTGGGCGATGAGTGGAGCGGCGAACAGTGGGAAGGCGAGAGCGATGGCGAGTTTCTGTGCGGTTTGGTTCATGTGTTTGAGTATACGGGATTGCGAGCGGGGGTTGCTCTTGGTGTTTGGACGAGCATGACCTAGACTTGGACATGAGTACTCACACACAGAACGGACATCCGGGCGATCGATTGCGGGCTTTGATGGATTCGGGGGTGGTTTCTGCTCCTGGTGCGTTTAATGCGCTTGTCGCGCGGGCGGTTGCGGATGCTGGCTTTGGGGCGGCGTATGTGTCTGGGGGGGCGATCTCGGTTGCTGCGGGGGTTCCGGATGTTGGGTTGCTGACGCTGGATCACTTTGCGAAGGTTGTGCGGGAAGTGGCTTGGGGGTCTGGGCTTCCGGTGATCGCGGATGCGGATACCGGTTTTGGGGAAGAAGAGATGGTTCGGCGGACGGTGATCGAATACAACCACGCGGGCGGGGCTGGGTTGCATCTTGAGGATCAGGTGTTCCCGAAGCGGTGTGGGCACCTGGATGGGAAGGCGCTGATTTCTGTGGATCAGGCGTGCTCGAAGATTGAGTGGGCCGCGAAGGCGTCGCTGGATTGCTCGGGTGGATCGTTCATGATCTGTGCTCGCACCGATGCGAAGGGGGTTGAGGGATTTGATGCGGCTGTTGATCGGGCGAAGGCGTATGTCGATGCTGGGGCGACGATGATCTTCCCGGAGGGCTTGTCAAGCGAGGATGAGTTTGGGGCGTTTGTGGATGCGATGGGGTCGCTTGGCGCGAAGAAGCCGTACATGCTGGCGAACATGACGGAGTTTGGGAAGACTCCCATGATTGGGCTGGACCGGTTTGAAGAGCTTGGGTATGACCTTGTGATCTATCCGGTGTCCACATTGCGGATTGCGATGGGGGCGATTGCTCGCGGGCTTGCGGATCTCAAGGCGAATGGGACGATGGCGGGTCAGCTCGAGGGGATGCAGACTCGTGAGGAGTTGTATTCTTTGGTGGGGTACAAGCCGGGGACGGCATGGGAGTTTTGATCAGCTTTTGATCAATCTAGATCAGGCGAGGTCTGAATCTGAATCTTCGTCGAAGCTCGCGAAGATTGGGGCGTTGTCTGCGTGGTTGTAGGGCTGGGTGGTTGTGCCGCAGGATGGGCAGGTGATGCCGTAGGTGTTTGTGGAGGTGCTTGAGAGATCGGATCCGCATCCGGCGCAGGTGATGACGGAGAGTTTGGAGGTCATGGAGTTGACCATGGAGTAGGCGGCGACGAGTGCGACACCTATTGCGGGAAGGACGGGGATCGAGAACAAACCGACCACACCGATGACGGCGAAGGTCAGGGCGACGAGGACTGCGAAGACGCGGAGGCGGAGTTTTTGGAGCCAGAGCATGCTTTGTCGATCTCCTGATCGTCTTGGGTCCTTGGCCTGATCCTTCGGGCCGGTGGATGGATTGTATCGTCTCGATGGGTGATGGGGCGGGAGATTTGGAGAAACTCTAGATGGGTCGGTAGAGGTCGATGATGTCTTTGAGTTGATCGGGATTGGGGAGGTGGTTGACCTGGATTTCGACGCCGTCTTGTCCGGAGGATGAGATGCCGATTCGTCCGACATTGGTGATGCGTTGGAGGAAGGTTTGGTCCACCTGGATGTTGCGGATGTTGTCGTGGACGACTTCGGAGGATGATTTGGAGAAGAATCCTCGGTGCATGATGGTGCGTTTGGTGGTGATTTCGAAGGATGCGGTCAAGCGGTCGAGCCACCACCAGACGAGGAGGCCGATGCCCCCCACTGTGATGGGCGCGAAGAGGGCGATGTAGGTGTAGCCGTGGTTTCCGAGTTTGGTCCAGAGGAGACCGATGATTGCGGAGAGGACGATGAGGACGGCGAGTGAGAAGCGGATGGCGCGCGAACGGAACCAGCAGCGGCGGACCTTGAGGACTTGGGTTTCGGGTCCGAAGTCGGCGGGGTATCCGGCTTTGGCGGCGCGGTCGATTTTCTTGGAGTTGATTGGGTCGTCTGGATCGATTGGCGGGGTTTGAAGGTTGTGTGGATTGGGGACGCGGTTGATGTCGCCGCAGTTGAGGCATTCGTGCTTGGTGCCCGCTTGGTCGTCGTCGAGTTCGATGAGCATGTCGCATCTGTCGCAGTTGAACTGGATCATGTTGGCTCCGGGGTGTGGTTTTGTATTATAGGGAATGTGTGGCTTTGGTTTGCGTTACTTCAAGATACCACTGCGAGAAGGGGCATGGGATCGAACCTGAGTTTGAGTGAAAATCTGTTAAAAAAGACACAGGCGGGACGCCTGTGCCACGGGGTTTTGTGTTTGAAACGGGCTGGAAGCCCGTTCTACCGAGAGATGTTCTCGCAGTTGAAGGCTACGCGTTCCAGTTGCGGAGGGCTGGTCCGATGTAGGCGACGCGTGGGCGGATGAGGCGGTTGTTGGCGTGTTGTTCCATGATGTGGGCGCACCATCCGGTGATGCGGGAAGCGACGAAGATTGGGGTGTATTGCGGGACGGGGATTCCCATGGTGAAGTAGGTCATGCCGCAGGGGAAGTCGACATTTGGGTAGATGTTCTTCTCGTCTTCCATGATCTTCTGGACGGTTTCGCCGAGTTCGAAGAGTTTGACAAACTCGTCTCCGCGTGCTTCGGCGGCTTTGCGACCGAGGTTGTGGAGGATTGGGGCGCGATGGTCGCCGTTCTTGTAGACGCGGTGACCGAATCCCATGAGTTTGCGTTTTTCTTCGAATGCTTTGTGCATCCAGTCGGTGATTTTTTTGGTGTCGTTTTCTGGTCCGATGTCGTTGCGGATGTCGGAGAGCATGTCCATGGCGGCTTCGTTTGCTCCGCCGTGGAGTTTGCCTTTGAGTGCTGCGATTGCGCCGGTGGTTGCTCCGTGCATGTCGGCGAGGGTTCCGGAGATGACGCGGGCGGTGAAGGTGGAGGCGTTGTAGTCGTGCTCGGCGTAGAGGACGAGGGAGACATCCATGACCTTCTCGGCTTCTGGTGATGGTTCGGCGCCGGTCATCATGTAGAGGAGGTTGGCGGAGTGCGAGAGGTCGCTGCGTGGGGCGACGAAGTCTTTGCCTTCAATGCTGTTTTGCATGTGGCCGATGATGGTCGGGATTTTGGCGAGGAGTCGTTTGGACTTGCGGAGGTTGGCTTCTGGGGAGTTGTCTTGGCAGTCGGGATCGAAGTGTCCGAGGACGGAGACGGCGGTGCGGAGGATGTCCATCGGGACGGCGTACTGGTTGTTGACGAGTTCGCCGGCGTGCTTGAGATTCTGCTTGATCATCTCGGGGAGTTCACGCTCTTTGATGAGTTCGGCTTTGAACTCGGCGAGTTGGGACGCGGTTGGTTTTTCACCGACGAGGAGGAGGTAGGCGACTTCTTCGAAGCTGGCGTTTGCGGCGAGGTCTGCGATTTCGTAGCCGCGGTAGATGAGTGAGGTTTGCTCGACATTACAGATTTCGGTTTCGCCTGCGATGACGCCTTCGAGGCCTTTGGCGTGGGTTGGTGCGGTGGTCATGGTTTGGTTCCTCATGTTGGGGATTCTTGCGGATCGGATCTTAGGCGCGGGACAAAAAAAGAACCCGGCCTTTTGACCGGGTTCTGAGGGTTTTCATGGGCCGATTGGGTTATTCGGCGTCTTTGAACTTGGCGTTGAACTCGTCGGCGGTGACTTCTTCGATCTTCGCGTCTTCGAGGATCTTGTCGACGGTTTTGTGCTCGCGGACTTGCTGGACGAGGGTCTGGGCTTGTCCGGACTTGATGAGCTCGTCGCGGAGTTGCTCTGGACGCTTGCCTTGCTGCATGGCCATCTGAACGATTTGGGCGTTGATCTCGGCTTCTTCGATTTGGACATCGAGGGATTCGGCGATCTTGTTCATGATGAAGAACTGCTTGAGTTCTGCGGTTGCTCGTGCGGCGGATGCGCTGCGGAGCTGGGCCATGTTTTGTTCGATCTCGGTTGGGTCTACGCCGCGGTACATGAGTTCCATGCGTTGACGCTCGAGTGAGCGGGCGGCTTGCTGTGCGGTGAGACCGGCTGGGAGTTCGAACTCGATGCTTTCGCCGAGGAACTTGAGGACTTGTTGACGCATGACGCCTTGCTGTTGAGCGACGGCGCGTTGGTCGAGTCGTGAGGTGACCATTTCGCGGAGTTGGTCTTCGGATGCGAAGCCGTACTTGGCGACGATGTCTGCCATTGGGGCGGGGACGATGGCGTAGATTTTGGTGACTTCGAAAGTGACGGTGAGGTCTTTGCCTCGGAGTGCTTCGACTTCGTGGTTTTCAGGGCCTTTGACCTTGATGGTGACGGTTTCGCCTTCTTTGGGGGTCTTGACCTGTTTGTTGAAGTCTGGGACGATGACGCCGAGGACCATGCCTTCGTCGCCTTCTTCTGGGATCTGGATGACGGCGCCGTCGATGTTGTAGTGCTCGGTGCCTTCTGCGTCGACCATGACGGCTTTACCGGTGAGGTAGTTGCCCTTGGCTGAGGTGTCTTGCTCGTCGAGGTCACCTTCGTTGATGGCGATCTTTTTGATTTCCGCGTCCACGATGCCTTCTGGGAGGGTGGCTTCTGGCTTGAGGACGGCGATGCCTTTGAGGTCTGGGAGGTCAAACTCTGGCATGACTTCGACTTCGACTTCGATGTGGACTGGGCTGCCTGCTGTGACTTCGATGTCTTCGAAGTACTCGGCTGGTGGGTGACCCAGGACTTTGAGTTCGTTTTGCTCGACGGCTTCTTGGTATGCGGAGGAGCAGAGGCGGGCGCGGGTTTCGTCGATGACATAGCTGCCGAAGCGTTTTTCGACGAGGCGGCGCGGGGCGCGTCCCTTGCGGAAACCTGGGATGGCGGCTTCGTGGGCGACGGATGCGAATGCGTTCTCCATCGCTTCGTCCACGGTGGTTGCGGGGACATCGATGGAGATTTTTTTGCGGCAAGGGCCTGCGTCTTCGATTTTGACTGTGTTTGACATTTTAAATTGCCTTTTTGAGACACCTTCCCCTGTGAGGAGGGTGTGGTTGCGTGCGGGGCTGCTGTCGTGACCGCCAGCGCACGCCTGCGACCCGGTCCGACCCTGTAGAACTGTTCTGCAGGAGAGATATGGTAGACCGGGTATCGGCTTGGCGAGGTCCGGACTTGACGATCAAAAGTGTGGTTGGAGCGGATGCGGGGTGTTTTGGTGGCTAGGATCGGGACCACAGCCGAGGTGGCGGAATTGGTAGACGCGGCGGATTCAAAATCCGCTTCTGGAAACAGAGTGGGGGTTCGATTCCCCCCCCCGGCATTGCTTGTTCTTGGGTTGAATCCTTAGGATACGAGCGATTACCCAACACATACCACGGAGTCCTCCGATTATGACCGACCAACAGCCACAACAGCAGCAGGTTCAGCTTCGCATTGATGAATCGAAGATGAACACGACTTACGCGAACACGATCCGCACATCCAACACACATGATGAGTTGATCATGGACTTTGGGCTCAACATGCCGATGCAGACCCCTGGTCAGCCTCCGATGGTTGTGTTCTCGGTGGGTTCACGCGTGGTGATGAACTGGGCTGGCGCAAAGCGTTTGGCGATGTCGATCGGCGGCGCGGTTCGTCAATACGAGGAGCGGTTTGGGGAGATTGATATCAATCCTGGGCAGCCTGCTGATGCGACTCCGCCGAGCGCGAACTGAATGAGTTGATTCGCATGCAGGAAGAATTCTTTGAAATTCGTGACTGCTGGGGCGAACTTGTCCATCTTGGTCTAGTAAAACAACAGTGACCCGTCTTGGCGAGGGCACTGTTTTTGTGTGCGGGGTTGGTTGGGGTGGACGGGTCTGAAGCCGTGAAGGAGTTTCGAATGACGATGACGACTGATGCGCCGCGGGATGAGTTGGTCCAACAGCAGGCTGAGCCGATCAATGCGTTGATCCGGGCGGTTGGGACTGTGGTGGTTGGACAGGAACAGATGATCCGGTCGCTTGTGATCGGGCTGCTGACGGGCGGGCATGTGTTGCTTGAGGGTGTGCCTGGGCTAGCGAAGACTTTGACGGTGACGACGCTTGCTGATGCGTTGCACGCGAAGTTTGCTCGGATTCAGTTCACGCCTGACTTGCTGCCTGCGGATTTGATTGGGACTGAGATTTACAATCCGAAGGAGGCGAGCTTTACCGCGCGTAAGGGTCCGATCTTTGCCAATATTGTGCTGGCTGATGAGATCAACCGCGCTCCTGCGAAGGTGCAGTCGGCGTTGCTTGAAGCGATGCAGGAACGGCACGCGACGATTGGTGGGGAGACGCACGCGTTGATCCCGGCGGGTGAGCCGTTCTTGGTGCTGGCGACGCAGAACCCGATCGAGCAGGAAGGGACCTATCCGCTCCCAGAAGCTCAGGTGGATCGGTTCATGCTCAAGATCAAGGTTGGGTATCCGACTGCGGCTGATGAGCGGTTGATCGTGGACCGGATGATCTCGACGATGGAGGCCCCCACTGTGCAGGCGATGATGACGCTTGATGAACTCAGCGCGGCGCGGCGAACGGTCAATGAGATTTACATCGATGACAAGCTGAAGGACTACATTGTGTCTCTTGTCCAAGCGACGCGTGATCCGGCTTCGGCGGGGGTGAAGTGGTCGATGGATATGGCGAAGATGATTGATTTTGGTGCGTCTCCTCGTGCATCGCTTGCGCTGGCGCGGGCGGCTCGTGCGAATGCGTTCCTTGAAGGGCGTGGGTTTGTGACTCCGAGCGATATCAAGATGATCGGGATGGATGTGCTGCGGCACAGGGTCATGATCTCGTATGAAGCGGAAGCGGAGGGGATCACGAGCGAGGATCTGGTGCAAGAGGTGTTTGATCGGATCGCGATTCCTTGAACGGTTCCTTGTGCGATTCATTGGTTGAATCTGTGGTGAGACCATCATGATTACTGAAGAACTCATGCAGGCGGTCAAGCGGCTTGAGATCCGCGCTCGGCGGCGGGTGGACGATATGTTCGGGGGGTCGTACCACTCGGCGTTTAAGGGGCAGGGGATCGAGTTTTCGGAGGTGCGGGAGTATCAGCCTGGCGATGATGTTCGGTCGATTGATTGGAATGTGACGGCGCGGATGGGGCGGCCGTTCATTAAGCGGTTTGAGGAAGAACGGCAGTTAACGATTGTGCTTGCGGTGGACTGTTCGCGCTCGACTGGGTTTGGAACGATTCGTCGATCCAAGCATGAGTTGATGAGCGAGGTCGGGGCTGTGCTGACGCTTGCTGCTGGGCGGAACAATGACAAGGTGGGGTTGTGCTTGTTTGGGTCGGATCATCTTGCGGATGGGAAGACGCTGCATGTGCCTGCGACGAAGGGGCGGCTGCATGGGATGCGGATTATTCGGGAGTTGATTGATGCGACGCCTGGGGACAATCAAGAGGACTTGTCGGGGGTGCTGAGCGAGATCGGGCGGACGCACAAGCGTCGGTGCATCGTGATTGTGCTCTCGGATTTCTTGTCGGGGCTGAATAATGAAGCGGAACCGAGTTGGGGACCCAAGATGCGGATGCTGGCGCAGAAGCATGAGGTGATCGCGATGCAGTTTACCGATCCGCGGGAGTTTGAGCTTCCTCGGTCTGGGGTGGTGCGGATGCATGATCCGATGAGCGGGCGGCGGTTCTTGGTGGATACGGGATCGCGGAAGGTGCGGGAGCGGTACAAGGCGCAGGCGATGCGGGAGAACGAGTTGATTGTTTCGACGCTGCAGAAGGCGCAGATTGACCATCTTGAGTTGTCGACGGGTCGGGATTATGCGGATGAGTTGGTTCGGTACTTTCAGGCGCGGGGGAATCGGCGATGAGTTGGGTGCGTGCGTTGCTTGTTGGGTTGGTTGTGCTGCTTGTCGGCGGGTGCGGGGAAAATGCGTCGGTTGTTGTTGATGACGGCGCGGGGTTTGTTTCGGAGATTACAGAGCCGATGACTGGGGCGGGGTTGCGGGTTGGGGTGGATGGGACTTCGGTGGAGTTGACGGAGCGGGTGGTTGTTCGTGCGGAGCTGACTTGGGGTGACGGGGTGCATGTTGAGTTGATTGAACCGGACTGGGTGGGTGCGGGGTGGAACGGTGTGGTGGTTGAGCCGGGTGAGGTTCGGTTTGATGGGGCTGGGTATGTGCAGGAGACGGTGTTTTTGCTTGAGCCGTTTTTGGGTGGGGACTATGAGGTGCCTTCGATTGGGATGCGGGCGAGTTCGGAGGAGGCGGGGAAGCGGATTGCTCGGCTGGAGCCAATTGGGGTGGAGGTGACTTCGGTGCTTGGAGAGTCGGATGGTGTTGAGCTGGCGCCGGCGATTGGGCTGGCGGCGATGGAGCCGATTGAAGAAGCGAGTGGCGTGAATCTTGGGGTTTGGATTGGGCTTGGGGTGACGCTGGTTTCGGTCTTTGTGGTGCTGATTTTGGCGCGGCATGATGGGGATGAGGAAGAAGAGGTTGATCCGGAGACGGTGTTGATGGTTGCGTCGCAGACTGAAGAGCTCTCTTCTGAGGACCTGGGTGCGTTGCATCGGGCGATGGTTGTGCTTGGGCGGGAGCATGAGGGGATTCGGGTGATTTCGCATGAGGTTGAGCGGGCTCGGTTTTCGGGTGGTGCTGTGGATCATGGGAAGATTCAGGCGGCGGCGAAGCGGGCGGTTGAGATTTGTGGATTGGGGGCTCGGTCATGAATGCTGAGTTTGCGTATCCGTGGGTGTTCTGGTTTGCGTTGGTTATCCCTGTGGTGTGGGCGGTTGGACTGGCGGCGGATCGTCGGCGGCATGGGATTGAATCGTCAGTGCCTACGAGACTGGCGGCGGCGGGATCGAGTGTTCGGATGCGGGTGCGATGGGTTGCCCCCCTGCTGCTTTCGATGGGGTTGCTTGCGGGGTTGGTTGCGCTGGCGCGTCCTCGTGAAGCGATAACGGATACGAAGAGTTTACAGGAGGCGATCGCGATTGAGCTGGTGGTGGACCGGTCTGGGTCGATGAAGGAACCTGCGAAGTTTGAGGGGGCGACGACGACTCGGCTGGAGGCGGTGAAGAAGGTTGTTGAGGAGTTTGTGCTTGGGGATGGTGACAAACTCAAGGGACGGCCTGGGGATTTGCTTGGGTTGATTGTGTTTGGGACTTATGCCGACACGATGATGCCTTTGACACAGTCGCATGATGTGCTGGTGGATGCGATCCGTCGGGTCGAGCTTCCGAGGCAGGAAGCGGAGCGGTCCACGGCGATTGGTGATGCGTTGGTGCTTGCGTGCGCTCGGCTCAAGGCGTCTGAGGATTCGATGAAGAAGGATTTGGATGACCCGGACTTTGAAATCACGAGCAAAGCGGTGATCTTGCTCACGGACGGCGAGAATCGTGCGGGCGATTACTCCCCGACACAGGCGGCGCGGCTCGCGGCGGATTGGGGGATTACGGTTTATATTGTTGGGATTCGGGGTGGTGTGTCGAACCAGTTTGGGTTTGGCTTGCAGATGGGGCAGGAGGTGAACGAGGGGCGGATGGCGGCGGTTGCGGAGCATACCGGTGGTGGGTTCTGGGGTGTGGATTCGCTGGATGATCTTGCGGAGGTGTACGCGACGATTGATGAGCTTGAACGGACGGAGGTTCAGATTTCGGAGACGACTCGGTTTGAAGAGTTGTACCACCCGTTTGCGGTGGCGTGTTTGGGGCTGTTGTTTGGTGGGTACCTCTGGCGGCTTGGGGTTGGCGGGGAGGTGGCGTGATGGAACAGTTCTTTGGATCATTCACTGGGACCGCGTTTGAGTTTGGTGAGGCGCGGTGGGTGCTTGCGGCTTGGGGTGTAGCCGTGCTGATTGTGATTGGGATGCTTGCGGCACGGATGCGTCGACGCGCGGCGCGGCGGTTTGCGGATTCGGATCGGTTGTCGATGATGCTTGGCAAACGGCGGGGGATGCTTGGGCTGATCCGCGGGGTGGTGATGGTGCTGGGGTTGTTGTTGATCGTCGGGGCGACGATGCGGCCTCGCGCGAATCCGCATCAGGAGATGACGGAAGCGAAGGGGCGGGACATTGTGTTCTTGGTGGATGTGTCCAAGTCGATGCTTGTGCGGGATGTTGCTCCCAATCGTTTGGAGCGGGCGAAGCTTTGGATTTCGGACATGGTTGCGGAACTCAAGACCGACCGGGTTGGGTTGGTGGCGTTTGCGGGGTCGTCTTCGGTGCAATCGCCACTTACGACGGATCGGTTGTTCTTTGATTTGGCGCTCGATGAGTTGTCGCCTGCGGTTGTTGATGTTGGGGGGACGAACATTGGGGATGCGATCCGCAAGTGCATGGACATGGTGTTTTATGATCTTGAGGATTCAGAGGGGGTTGCGAATCTTGCAAATCATCGGGACATTATTTTGATTACGGACGGTGAGGATCAGGAGTCGCTGCCGATTGATGCGGCTCGGGCGGCGGGGCTTGCGGGGATCCGGATCATTGCCCTCGGGATTGGCTCGGATGCGGGGGCGCGGGTGGTGGATGAGAACAATCGACCGGTGCGGCGGAACGGGGTTGAGGTCCGGTCTCGACTGGATTCGGGGACGCTTTCGAAGATTGCGACGGCGACTCCCGGCGGGGCGTATCTTGAGATTGGTACGGGGGATGTTGATCTGGCGAATGTGTATCAGGAGTTGATCGCTCGCGGGGATCAGGCGGTGGTTGGGAGTGCTTCGGTGACGCGGTGGGATGAGCGGTACGCGATGGCGCTGGCGCCGGGGTTGGTGTTGATTTTGATTGAGATGGTGTTGAGCAGCGTGGGGCTGCGGAAGGAGGCGGATTCATGAAGTCAACTCCGACCATGTTGATGGTGATGCTGATGTGCTTGCTTGCTGGGACTGCGTTTGGGCGTGGTGTGGAGCCCTCGTTGAGCTTGGAGTCGGCGATGAATCTGCAGTCGAGCGATCCGGTCTACGCGATCGAGTTGTATGACGAGGTTGTTGAGCAATCGGTGCTGGATCGGGAGCGGAATATCGCGGCGTTTAATCGTGGCGTGCTGTTGATGGAAGCGGAGGATGCCGCGGCTGCGGCGGAGTCGTTCCGGTTGGCGGCGCGGTATGCGGTAACGGAATCGCAGCGGCGGGATGCGATGTTCAATCTTGGGCATGCGCTCAACGGGGAGATTGATACGAGCGGCGAGATGATGATGGACCCGGAGAAGATCGGGGAGACGATCGAATCACTAGGCAGCGTTGAGCGGGCGTTTCTGGATGCGTCGCAGGCTGATCCTTCGTATGTTGCATCCAAGCAGAATGTCGAACGGGTGCGGAAACAGATTCTGCAGTTGAAAGAGATCAAGGAACAGATCGAGCAGCAACAACAGGACGCTCAGGATCAAGAGCAGGGCGAGGACGGGGAGCAGGGCGAAGGTGGAGAGGGCGGTCAGAACAGTCAGGGCGGGGAGTCTCGGAATGCGGCACAGAAGCTGCAGGACCTTGCGGATCAGCAGCGAGAGCAGGCTCAGGAGAGCGAATCGGCTCAGCAGAATCAGAGTGAGCAATCGCAGGAAGAACGCGGCGAGCAGCAGGAAGAGCTCAATCAGCAGACTGAAGCCATGAACGAACAGATGGAACATTCTGAGGCGGATTCTGAAGCGATGCAGGAACTCCAAGACGCGATGAAGGCGCAACAGGAAGCGAAGGAAGCTCTTGAGAAGGGGGATAACGAGACGGCGGCGCAAAAGCAGCAAGAGGCGGCTGATGCGCTGGACCGGGCGGCGGAGCGTGTGCAGGAGACTCAGCAGGAACAAGAGTCGGAGCAGCAGCAAGAAGGGCAGAGCGGTCAGGGTGAGGATCAGTCTGGTGATGGGACGGAACAAGAGATCGATGAGGTTGCGCAGCAGCTGCTTGATCGGGAGCGGGACCAGCGGGAGCGGCGGCAGGTGTATCGAGCGACGGGCAGGCCTGTCAAGGTTGAGGAGGATTGGTAGTGCGAAGTTTCATGATGATATTGGTGTGCTTGTTGCTTTGGATCGCTCCCCATGCGGTGGCTCAGGAGGCTGCGGTGACGCTGGAGGCGGAGCTTTCGCGTACGCGCGCGTATCTTGGGGATACGGTGAGTTATCAGGTTTCGGTACGCGGGATTCAGGATGGGACTGAGCCGAGCGTTGCGTTTCCGGAGGGGGTTGTGGTTGAGTATCGGGGGGTGAGCTCGCAGCAGTTTACGACGATGCGTTCGATCAATGGGAAGCAGCGGTCGCATACGGATTCGTCGTATCGGCACAACTATTTATTGACGGTGGTTGAGGAAGGCGATCTTGTGATTCCACCCGCGGTGCTGAAGATCAACAATCAGGAGTATCGCTCGAAGGCGGTGACCTTGACGGGGTTGCTCCCTGGGGAATCGCTGGTTGATGTGCTTGAGGTTCGGCTCCCGGATCGGGCGGTGTATGTGGGTGAGTCGGTCATTGCACAGGTGACTTGGTGGGTTGGGGACAGGACGGGTGATTTGAACTTTGAGTCGTCGGTGTTCCCCGAGTCGATGCGGGTGGTGCCGATGGCTCCGGCGACGCGGTCGGGGCAGGAGATTCAGATGAGTCTGGCGGGCCAGCGTTTCTCGGCGTTCGCTGAAAACGGTGTGTATCAGGGG
Source organism: uncultured Phycisphaerales bacterium (assembly GCA_963976955.1). Classification (GTDB taxonomy): domain Bacteria; phylum Planctomycetota; class Phycisphaerae; order Phycisphaerales; family UBA1924; genus UBA1924. The sequence goes on from CAXBMD010000001.1 coordinate 1,546,431, forward strand.
GCGAGCCGGACTCGGTTGCGGTTTGATGTGATGCTGACTCCAACGGAAACGGGGACTGTGGAGTTTGGACCGATGCGGGTGATCTTTACGCGGGTGGATGACTTCGGACGGTCACAGCGGAAGTATGCGCAGTCTGATGTTGTTGATGTGCGTGTGGTTGGAGTGCCAAGCGGTGGGCGGCCCGATGGGTATCAGGGATTGATCGGGGAGTTTGCCGCTCAAACGGATGCTTCGAATACACAGGTGAATGTGGGCGATCCGATCGAGTTCCGGTTGCTCGTGACGGGTCCTGATCCGATGATTGGGCTTGAGAAAACACTTGATGCGCAGTCGCTGGCGAAATCTGGGTTCCGGGTTTCGCCTGATGGCTGGCGCGAGGTGGAACGGAACCGGAGTGGGGAGCGGTTGTTCTCGACAACGATCCGTGCGACCGATGATTCGGTGACGCAGATCCCGGCGATCCGGCTGCCTGCGTTTAATCCGGAGACCGGGGCGTTCGAGGTGTTCGCTTCCAATCCGATCCCGCTTGAGGTGCGGTCGGTTCGGACGGTGACCTTGTCGGACGCGGTGGTTTCGGGTGGTGTTTCGAATACTCCTGCTGGTATTGAGCGGACTGAGCTTGCTCGGAACCCTTCGGTGCTTTGGACGCATCCGGATGCGAAGGCGTTCCGGACTTCGGCTCGTGTATTCTCGTGGCGTGGGGTGCTGGGTGATCCGGTCTGGGTTGGGACAATTGGAGTGATCTTTGGTGCCCCACTGCTGTGCTGGGTTGTTGTGACTGTCAAGCGTGGGCGTGATCCGGAGGCGGCGGCGGTTGATCGTGCGTGGAAAGTGGCGAAAAAGCTGCATGCACGCGGGGATCATGTTGGGGCGATCCGGGCGTATGGGGGCGCCATTCTGGGGATTGATCCGGGATCGCTCACTGGTGCGGATCTCAAGCAGCTTGCGGTGACTCCAGAAGTGGCGGCACGGTCTGCGGCGGTCTTAACTGAGTCGGAAAGCAAGCACTACGGGACGCTGCCTGAGGTTCGGGATGACGCTTCGTTGCTTCGCGCGATGCGGCGGGACATTCTGAAGCATGATCGCGGCCGTGTTCAGGGGAAAGGAACTCGGAGGGTTCAACGATGAGTGTTGTCAGAACTGGCGTACTGCGTTTGTGTGTGTTGCTTTGTCTCTCGATGGGGTGTTCGGTGGCTTGTGCGCAGGGAGAGAATATCTCGCTTGAGCAGGCGATTGAGCGGCTTGAAGTCGCGATCGAGCAGTCTGAACGCGTAGCGAGTAGGAAGGATGTGCGGGAAGCGGCGGCGGTGTTGTCGTATGTGCTTGAGCGTGACGATCTTCAATCGGCTGCTGGTGAGCTTGCGCTGGGGAATGCGTACTTTATTGGGGATGATCTTGGCCGTGCGGTGCTGCACTATCGTCGTGGGTTGATGATTGATCCGAGTGATGCGACGCTGCTGCAGAACCTTGAGCATGCGCGTTCGTTTGTGGAACCGACGGTTCCGGGTGAAGGGGCGGAGATGTCGGCGCGGTCGGTGTTGCTCTCGTGGCATGGGGTGATGGATCGGTGGTCGCTTTGGTATGGATCGGTTGGGTTGTTGATTGCGGGGTCTGTGTTGTTGATTGTTCGGTTGACCCGGGGCGGGGTACCTATGAAGCTTCCGATTGGCTTGGCTGCGGTTGGATTGGTTGGGGCTGGGTTGCTTGGGTTTGATCAGTGGGTTGTGGAGCAGGATGCTGGTGTGGTTGTGGTGATGCCTGGGACAGGGATGTATTCAGGTCCTGGTGCGGGTGTGTATTCGGAGGTCTACGACGGTCCTTTGGGTTTGGGGACTGAGGGCGAGTTGGTGGATACGCGGGATGGATGGGCGAATATCCGATTGAGCAATGCTCAAGAGGGGTGGGTGACTGTGGATTCGCTTGAGCGGGTTGCTGCGGTGAACTGAAAGAGCCAACCGGCGCGATGGCACCGGTTGGCTTTGGATGACTGGTTCTTTTGTCGCGGTCTTATGGGCAGCCTGATCCGAAGATGGACAGGAACTCTGAGACATCGAGGAAGTTGAGTGCGTTGTCGTTGTTGATGTCGGCTGCGCAGTCTGGGGCTGGGTTGGGTTGGTACTCGTAGGCGCCGAGGTCGATGCAGACTTCCCAGGTTGAGATGCCTGTATTGATGGTGTCTTGGTCGTCGAGGTTGCGGACATTGCCGTTGTGATCGGTCATGATGTCGAGGACATTGATATTCCCAAGGAGCCCTCTGGAGTTGCCTGCGTCGATGGCGGGTGATCCGGCGAGGAGGGTGTAGTCTCCGATTGATGGATTGGTGAAGGCTGGGTTGGCGTTGAAGTTGCCGTTGGCGTCGGCCATGCCGCTGGGGGCTTCTGGGATAAGGGAATAGGTTGCGGTGAGATCCCCGATACCGTCGTGGGAGGTTGCTGAGGCGTTGGTGATGATGGTGTTGAGGAGTCTGGTGTCGGCGTCTGTTCGGAGGGAACTGAAGGTATCGCTTCGTCCTTCCGCATCGACGCTGTTCTCGACGAATGTGCAGTTGACGGCTTCGACGACTTGTTCGTTTCGGATTGCTCCGCCGTCATTGGCGGCTGAGTTTTCGATGAAGAGTGAGTTGTATGCGCGGAAGACATCGCCGTCTGAGACCCATATGGCGCCGCCTGCGTTTTGGGCTCTGTTGGTGATGAACTCGCAGTCCATGGCTTCGACAGTTCCCGCAGAGGTCGACCCCAGTACTGCGATCGCGCCTCCTCGGAGTATTGAAGTGTTCGAGATGAAGACGCATCCGGACATGTCGAGCTTATCGCCGATCATGGCGTAGGCCATGCCGCCCCCTTCTGAGCCGGTATTGTTGATGATCTGACAGTTGATGAATGACTTTGAGAGGCTCCCTCCAAGATACACTCCTCCACCATATCCGACGCTTTGATTGTTTCGGATAACTGTGTTGGTGATGGTGCCGCCGCCGGACATGTAGAGCCCCCCACCTACTCCTGTGTTATTGCTGTTCTCGATGATACAGTCGGTGATGTTTGCGTGTGAACCGCCTTCGACGGAGATTCCTGCACCTGCGGTGGTTGAGAAGCCGTTGGAGAAGGTGAGGCCTTCGAGTTCGACATCAGTTGTTGATCCGGTGATTAGTAGGCACTTGTTGAGGTCTTGGCCGAAGACGGTGACTGATCCACCTCCGGCGTTGCGGAGGGTGAGGTCTTTGCCTGAGATGAGGAGGTTTTCGGGGTAGAGACCGGGGGCGATTTCGATGATGTCGCCGTTGGCACCGGCGCTGATGGCGGCGGTGATGGTGATGTAGTCGAAGTCGATGAGGCTTGGCCCGACGGTGAGGGTGTCTGCAGAGGATGCCGTGGCGAGGGCGGCGATGGTGAGGGCTGCGGTCAATGGTGTGACTTTCATGTTGATTCCTTGTGTGGTTTTGGTCTGATCGTTGAATCAGGGTTGAGTTGGTCCATAGGTGTGAGCGTTAGAGGGTCGATCTGCGCCCGATATTTCTTGCGAAAGGAATGAATTTCGTCAAAAATGCATCTCTGGGAATCTGAGTGGGGTATCTCCCCATGTACACTCTTGGAGCATGGATACGGACCCGACAATGCGGATCTTGGCGACTCGGTTGCTGACGGGGATGACCGATTTGGATCAATCCGATCCGGTAGAGTTGTCGGCGATCCTGTATGACGAGATGCGGCAGCTGGCGCAGATGATGATGCACTCGGAGCGGAAGAATCACACGCTTGAGCCGACGGCGTTGGTGCATGAGGCGTTTATTCGATTGATCAATGCGGAAGAATTGGACATCCGGTCGCAGGATCATTTCTTTTTGCTCGCGTCGCAGGTGATGCGGCGCATTCTCATTGACCATGCACGCTCGAAGAATCGGCTCAAGCGGGGCGGGGATTGGCAGGTTGTTTCGATGTCGATCGCGGAGCCGGAGTCGAAATCGGCGATCGATCCCGATGAACTGCTGGCGATTGATGAAGCGCTGGATCGGTTGCGGGAACTTGATGAGCGGAAGGCGAAGATTGTGGAGCTTCGGTTCTTTGGTGGGCTTGATGAGGAGACGGCGGCGCGGATCCTTGGGATCTCTCGATCCACGGCATCGAGTGACTGGCGGTTTGCTCGGGCTTGGTTGATGGATCAGCTTGGACATCACATGGGGTCAGACCGGGATGGATAACGCAGACCGAAATCGGCTGGATCGGTTCCGGGAGGTGGAGCGGGTCTTTGGAGAGGTTTGCGATCTGCAGGGGGTTGAGCAGGCACGGAAGCTCCGAGACTTATGCGGTGATGATGCGGCGCTGCTGGAGAGTGTTCGTTCGATGCTGGAGGCGGATGGGCAGTCGCATCAGATGATGGACACGAGGGCGTTGTTGATTGAACTCTCGGAAGTGGATGACTCACACCCGGATCGGATCGGCGGGTTCGAGATTGTGCGGGTGCTTGGTGAGGGGGGGATGGGGATTGTGTATGAAGCGGTGCAGGAGTCGCCGAGGCGGCGTGTTGCGCTCAAGGTGATCCGGCAGCGGTCGATGCATTCGAAGATCCGCAAGCGATTTGAACGCGAGGCGGATATTTTGGCGAAGCTGAATCATCCTGCGATTGCGACGATTTACGAATCGGGGATCGCGGCGGATGGGGATCGATCGACGCCTTATGTGTCGATGGAGTTGGTGGATGGGGTATCGATTACTGATTTTTGTAGGGATCGTGGATTGGGGCTTGTAGAGAAGATTCGTTTGATGCGAGATGTATGCCGGGGTGTTGGGTATGCGCATGGGGTTGGGGTGGTGCATCGGGATTTGAAGCCGAGCAATATTTTGGTGGATGTGGATGGGCGGGTGAAGATTCTGGATTTCGGGATCGCGTTTGATTTGGAGATCGGGGATCGGACGCAGATGACGCAGACGGGGCAGCTGCTGGGGACGCTGCATTACATGGCTCCGGAGCAGGTTGATCAGCAGTCGCACACGACTTGTACGCAGTCGGATGTGTATGCGCTCGGATTAATTTGCTACGAGATTTTGAGTGGGGAGAATCCGCTGCATCGGCATGGGTCGAGCATGTATGAGCTTGTTCGCGCGATCCGGGATGATGAGCATGACATGCTGGGGACGCTTGATCATGTGTTCCGCGGGGATGTGGAGACGATTGTTGCCAAGGCGGTGTCACGGGAGATTCCTCAGCGGTATGTTGATGCTTCTGAGATGGCGGATGATCTGGATCGGTATCTGAATAACCAACCGATCGCGGCGCGGAAGCCGAGCACTTGGTATCAGTTGCGGAAGTTCTCGAAGCGGAATCCGGTGCTGGTGGGATCGGTTGGGGTGATCATGCTGATGCTTGTGGTGGCGTTGTTGTTGATTGGCAATGCGCTGCGTGATGCGAACCGGGAACGACTGATTGCGCAGCATGAGAAGAATGTTCAGGAACTGATGAATGCGTTCCTGACCGATGATTTGTTTGCCGCGGGGAATCCGAACTTTGGGGGGGATGCGGATATCACATTGCTCGATGCGATGCGGGTCGCTTCGGCTGGGATCTCTGATCGATTCAAGGAAGCGCCGGAGGCGGAGGCGTTGATTCGGAATCGGATGGGAGAACAGTTCCGGTTGATGAATGAGTATGACAAGGCGCTCGAGCAGTTGAAGCGGAGCGTCGAACTCAGCGATGAGCTCGATTTATCTGTGGATATCCGCGTGGATCGGAGAAACTCGCTTTCGGATGTCTATATGGATATTGATGATCTTGAATCGTCCATGCGCGTTGTTGAGGAAACAGACCGAATTGCAGAACAAAGTCCGGATCTCTCAACCGAGATCATGATCGACACTTTGATTCAGCATGGGAGTTTGCTGTACCACATGGTTCGGGCTGAAGATTCGGTGGAGTACTTTGAGAGAGCGGTCGCACTGGGCAGGGCGGAAGCTCCTGAGTATGAGGGGACGGTGAGTGCGATCTCGGCGCTGGCAATCGTGTACACGCGATTGGATCGGCTTGAAGAATCCAAAGCGTTGCATTTGGAGGGGGTCAGGCGCGGAACAGAGATGCTGGGGCCTGAGCATCCATCGACGCTGGTTGATCGTGACAATCTGGCGATCTTGTATTTCAAACTTGGGGAATATCAGAAATCTGTTGATGAGTATCGAGCGGTGCTCGAAATTCGCGAGCGTGTCTTTGGGCAGGACCATGTCAAGACATGCTTGACAAACGCGTTGCTTGGGCAGAGTTTGGGTTATCTGGGACGGTATGAAGAGGCGGAGAAGTATTTGTTGAAAGGGCTGGATGGTGTTACCAGAGTTTTGGGTGATACGCATCGGTACACTTCGGTGACGCGTTCGTTTCTCTTTCGCTTGTACACGGCTTGGGGGAAGTTGGATGAAGCGACGAGCTATGCTCCGGCGGACGAGTGATCGTTGATCGATTGAAAGCCACAGAGCCGTCTGTTGAGGCGGCTCTGTGTGGAGTATTTTCTACATGTTTCGTTATGGGCAGCCCGCTCCGAAGTCTTGAAGGAAGCTGCTGACATCGAGGAAGTTGAATCCGTTGTCGTTGTTGTAGTCGATCTGGTTTCCAAGGAAGTAGGAGACATCGAGGAAGTTGAGGGAGCCGTCGCCGTTGAGGTCTGGTGGGCAGATGACTCCGACCATTGATACGAGAACTTCGCGGTCTTGGCTTCCTGGGACTTGGGTGCCATCGGCATCGCTTAGACAAGCAGCTGAGAGGTATGCGTTGGCGAGTGGGCCTTGGAAGACATAGGACTGAAAGTTTTCGCCAAGGTTTGCGGGATCAGCGATTGGGAATCCGGTGTCTGGGTGGATGTAGTCGACGGTTGCGTCGAAGTCCGCGCTCAGGAGCCAGGTGTCGAAGAGGGTGAGGTCTGCTGCGTCAACGAGGCCGTCGAAGTTGAGGTCACCTGTGATGAAGCGGAACTGGGCGATGCCTGATTCAGCGTGATCGTTGAAACTGCCTGGGGTCAGAGAGAATACATTGCTGCCGTTGGCGATTGAGATGTCAGCGAATCCGTCACCGGATGGATCTGTTGGGGCACCGTAGCTGAGTGGGTTGTAGATCATGTCGATGGAGGCGCCTTCGCATTCGCCGTAGATCCATGATTCGTCGGCGATGCGTGTTGGGACGACTTCCGCGTCTGAGTTGAGGCGTGAACCGAGCATCGGGTTTGATGCGTAGTACGCGAGGCGTGAGACGGCGTCTGGGTTGAAGCCGTCGGTTTCGGAGATTTCTTGTTCTGATGAGCGGACATATTCTTTGCCGCCGTTGTCGGACCATGCCATGTCATCGATGATCTGCATCGGATCGATCATCAGTGCGTCGGCAGCGCCTGGGACTGGTAGCTCGATACCGAAATCCATTTTGCCATCGAAATCGACATCGTGTGCTGAGTCTTTCCACATGGCGTACTCTGGGCCGTAGACGCTTTGGCCATCGACGATGCTGTGGCCCGGACGGCGACGCATGAGGACATAGGTTGATGAATCGTCGTTGCTCAGGTTGCCGAGGGTGTCGTTCGGGTTCTCGATGAAGGCGTCGAAGAACGACGCGCTTGTTTCGCCTTCATTTGGGAGGACCAGTGGGATGAGTGATTGGGATACGGTACCGTTGTAGAGGACGAGGAACCCGTTGGAACCAATAGAGAGTCCGTCGAGGGTGAATGCCTCATCGATTTCAACTTCTGATGCGTTGTTTGGGATGTTGTCGTCGTTGGTGTCTGCGCCGCCTTTGAAGATACCGATGGCGTATCCGGTGAGGTCCATGCCGGGCTTGCCGTAGAGTTCGATGAACTCGAGGACGGCGTCGTTTGTTGCGCCTGATCCCGGAGGGTTTTGGTAGACTTCGTTGATGACGACTTGTCCCGAAGCAGCACCGGCGAACGATGCGAGGGCCAATGCTCCGAGCAGGACTCTTGTTGATTTTGATGCGTTCATGATTCTCTCTTCCTTTGTGTGTTCATTCATTGAACTCATGGTCTCTGTCGCCATTAGTCCGGACATCCGGGATGACTCATCTGTACTTTCCGGAAAGAAGTTCTCCGGTGAATATGTCGTTTTCTGGGAAGTCGGGGTATACCGCTGCGCCGTTTGCTCTCGCTTCCATGGCGGGGTCGTAGTTGAAGGTTTTGTCCCCGTTGAGGTCTTGGAAGGTCGCAACATGGCCGTCTGCGAAGAGGAAGTTGCCTTCAGTTTTGTCGTGTCCTCTGAGGAATCCGGTTGGCTTTGAGCCGTGGGCTGGTCCGAAGTCTGCGAAGTCGTGTGAAGCCCATGTGAATCCGTCTCTCCAGTTTGGTCCGTCGGTGACGGACTTGCATGCTGGGAGTGTTTCATCGATGAGGTCGATGGTGTCATTTGTGTTGGAAGAATCGGCATCGACTCGTGCGTCTGCCATGAGCGGGACAATTGAAGTGGAAATGATTTGCGTTGAGTGCTCTTTGAGTGGTCCGATGACGCCTCTAGCTTGGTCTGCGGGCTGTCCTGTTTGTCCGATGCGGTTGTTGCGCCACTGTGTGTAGGCCATATACCAGGACTGTGTGTAGTTTGAGTTGTAGCCCTTTGTGATGAGTGTGTCTCGTGTTTCTTTTGTGTAGTCCTCGCCGTAACCTCCGTCGTTGAGGCGATCGGTGTGGAGGTTTTGGTTGTATTGAGCTGGAGCTGTTGGGCAGAGCATGTCGTTGGGTCGGAAGCCGCCGTAGGTTACGGAGTCGTTGATCCATCCGATGCGTTCTACGGTGCCTCGGGTGTCGTTGGGGTTGCGGTCCCATTCTTTTTCGAGTTGGAAGCCTTTGGCGTGCTTTCTGATTCGGTTATCGAAGGGTCCTGAGCTGAGGTAGCCTTTGTTTGAGCTCGCGTATGTTGTGAAACCGACTCCGAGTTGTCGGAGGTTTGATGAGCACTGGATGCGTTTGGCTGTTTCGCGTGCTTTGCCGAGCGATGGGAGGAGAATGCCGATCAGCAGGGAGATGATGGCGATGACCACGAGGAGTTCGATCAGTGTGAATGCCTTGCGTGCGTTTTGTACATGCCGAGCTGTGTATTGGCGATTCATCATTATGGGTTGCATTCGTGAACGCTCCGTGTGTGATCACATGGTGTGACCAACTGGTTTCCGGTTTGAATGAAGATCATTATGGAATCTGAAATGTTCGGCGATAGGCGAAAGCTGTTAAGAGAACATGAAGATTGATCTACTTAGTAGGCGTGGACGGATACGGCTTCCTCTTTACACAAAGTTAACTCGTAGCGGCCTGACTGAGACATTGGTTTTCACTAGTCTTGATTCAATCGAAGGGGATGTTCCCGTTCGGAAGACATGGCGGATTGAGAGACTCGCCAATCACTGACCACCCTAATTTACAGGGTGAAATGGAGAGAATCATGAAAATCACAAGCACCATCGCTGTACTTGCAGGGCTCGCGGCAACCGCTTCGGCCAATGTCACCATCACCGAAGTCTTCACCGGTATTGACGGTGAAGACGGCACCGTGGACTGGTTCGAAATCACCAATAACACCGGTGTGGCAATCAACACATCGAGCTACTGGTTCGATGACGACGGACCCTCGATTGGTGACGCTGGCCAGTTGGACTCGATCCTCCTTGGGGCTGGTGAGTCGGCGATCTTCCTGATCTCCGATGACAATGTCGCTACTGACGACGGCACCTTTGGTTCGGCAATCGCTGAGTTCCAAGCGATCTGGTCATTCTCCGGATTGATCGGTTTGACCAACGGCGGTGGCAACCTCGGGCAGGGTGGCGATCAGGTCAACCTGCTCAACGCTGGCGGCTCAGTCGAAGTCTTTGTCGATGTTCCTGCTGCTATCGGCGGAGCGGTTGAAACCTACGACTACATCTCCGGTGCCAACTCGGTTCTTGGAGTCAATGGCGCGTACACATCCAACGGCTTCTTCAACGACAACCTTGGCGTTCCAAACGACGAGGCGTTCCTGATCGGCTCACCTGGTTCAGTTCCAACACCTGGTTCAGTCGCTTTGCTGGGCCTCGGTGGCATGATCGGTTTGCGTCGTCGTCGCTAATACGATGCCGATCAGCTGATCGGTTCAATCGATCAATTTCATACAAGCACCCCACATGATTCGTGTGGGGTGCTTGCTTTTTTGGTCTGGATATGCTTGGAGAAGGTTAACGGATTTCGAAGAGAATCAGTTCTTCGCATTTCTCAGCGGCGACGGCGAGGAATGATCGTCCGTCGATCTGGATGAACTTGAGGCCTTCTGGTCGGCAGCTTGGATCCAGCGGAGCGGCATCGAGGAACTGTGGTGCGGATGGATTGGTCAGGTCGTACATGAGGATTGCGTGGGTTCGTTCGAGACCGACGAATCCGAGGGTCTTGCCGTCGATGTATCCGATGGCGAGTCCTTCGGGTTCTGGACCCGATTGGTCGCTGCGGGAGTCGGCATCGTTGTAGAGATCGGGGAACAGCATTCCGGTGATGAGCTCAATCTGTGATCCCGAGTTCCAGACTTGCTTTCCGGTGGTGGCCTCGTGGATGGAGATTGAGCGAGAACCGAGTGCTGTGGGTTGGTCGATGTCGCCGTCGTGGTCGGTGTCGCCATCGATGGTGCTGATCACGAGGTTTGCGTTTGACGGGTTGATGGTTGACTGGGCGACCTGCGGATCAATCAGCCCTTCCTCGATTGCTTTATGGAATCGGATTGAATCGGAGTCGCCTTGTTCGCCCTCGTTTGCGAGGAGAATGTAGGAAGTATTTCCCGATTGAAAGAGAGCAATCGTGTCGGGCTGGTGGAGCATGCGGATCGGGCTTTGATTTTCGATTTGGATTGTCTGGTCATCGCATGGATCGAATGGGGCGGTGCTGCTCCCGAGCGGGATGAAGGATGACCAGACTCTGGTTTGGAAATCGAAGCGGGCGAGTGCGTTGTTTTCTTGGAGCGATACCCAGACTCCATCGTTGGATACCACGAGGTATTCGGGCTCGATGTCGATCCAAGGCGTGGTTCTTTGTGTTTCGGAAATCCGGAGGGTGCCGAGATCGGTGTTATCACTGAGGAATGGGCTTTGGAAGTTGATCGAAGCGCCTGTGATCGGTGTTGATTGGAAATCTGATGGCTGTGTGACCGATTCGAGATTGAAGATGGTGATCCCGCCATGGAGGTCTGTGGAATCTGGTTCGCATTCGTTTGCGATGATCAGCTTTGAGCCGTCGGGAGAGAAGGCGATGCAATCCGGGTGGTATCCCGCATCGAGTTTGGTGATAACTTGATGGGTTTGGGTATCAAAGATCGTCACGATGCCGTGCTGTTGATCCTTTGGGGAGAGGATCCAGGAGATGGCTGCGAACCCTCGATTGCGGGGATCGATGGCGATGGAGGTTGGTTCCCAGCTGGGGATGTTTCCCTCCCACTGATCGACGCGGATGCTGAGCGGGTTTCGAAACGCTGGATTGAGGTTAAGCACGGTTAGACCGCCGGCCCCGATGACAAAGAGTGATTGAGATTGATGATCGAACGCGAGGATCTCGGCACCATTTTGAAGATGGATCGCTTGGCGTTGGTGCATCTGGACTCGGGATGTAGTTCCGGTTGGGGATGCGAGTTGGCAGGTTGTTGCGAGGATGATGGGGAACAGCATGGGGATAGGGTAGTTCTGCTGGATTTGTTCTGGGGCTGGTGAGTTGTTGCGTGCAGTCAGCAGTGTGTTCGTGTAGTCTGTGTTGGTCATTCCAAAGCGTGGATTGTGTGGAATACTTCGCGATTGAGTGGGTAGAACACCGATTCCATGTGCTCGGTAAAGATTTGATAAAGAGTTGTCGGCGTGATTTTGCCTACGATTGGACGAATATACGAATCGGTTGTTCGGCTTCGTCGTGACCGAGATACAGACAGCATACAGAGAAGGAACCAGTACAGATGAAACTCATTGTTGCCGGCGTTGCTTTGATCGGATTGTTGATGGGTGGGTGCGAGACCTTGGCGAAGGCTGATGATTTGACCGATCGGGGCTGGGTTGAACTGTTCAATGGGAAGGATCTGAGCGGCTGGGCGTGTGAGGGGAATCTGGATGCATGGGGTGTTGTGGATGGGGAGTTGGTGACACTGAAGCCGGGGGAAGGATGGTGGATCCGAACGGACAAGATGTACCGCGACTTTGAGCTCAAGCTTGATTTCTGGATGCCTGAAGGCGGGAACTCTGGGGTTGGTGTGCGTGGATCATCGAATGGTGACCCGGCGTTTACCGGGTTTGAGGTTCAGATTCTTGATACCTTCGGCGAAGAGCCTGCGGACCATACTTGCGGTTCGGTGTACACGGCGATCACAGCATCGAAGATGGCGGTGAAGCCTGCAGGACAATGGAACTCGTACAAGATTCGGGTTGTGGGTGATACGGTTGATGTGACACTCAACGGCGTGAAGGTACTCGACGACGAGGTGCTCGATGATCGTGGGTATTACCGTTCACCTGAGAATCCGCTGCCTCTCAAGGATCGTGCGACGACGGGGTACATCTCGCTGCAGGATCATGGGCATCCGTTCCGGTTCAAGAATATCAAGATCAAAGATTTGTCGGTTGATCCGGAACCCGATGGGATGGTTGCTCTGATTGATGATGGGCTCAAAGGTTGGTTTGCGGAGGACAAGGCTGAATGGACGAACGAGGGCGGGTCGTTGGTTGGTCGCAAGGGGCCCGGGCATTTGTTCACCAAGAGGGAGTACACGGACTTTGAGATGCGGGCGATGGTGAAGGTGAACGAGCGTGGGAACTCGGGGATGTATTTCCATGTGACCCCGAATCCGGATCCGAACAATCCTTGGCCAAATGGGTACGAGGCGCAGGTGGATAACCATGATCCGAAGAACTTTACGGGCGTGATCTATGACAAGGCTTGGCCTGCAGATCACACGGGACCAATCACACGGGACAACGCGTGGTTTGATTACCGCATCCGTGTCGAGGGCGATTGGATCCGCACATGGATCAACGGCGAGGCGATGGTTGATACGCACCTGAGCGAGTTTGATCGCGGGCATCTTGCGGTGCAGGGGCACCATGATGTGAATGTCATTGAGTACCGGGACATCCGTGTGCTTGAACTGGATTGATCAGAGTTTGACGACGGCTTGTTTGGCCGCGCTTTCAACGCAGCATTCGACGAAGCGGACACCCGCTAAGCCGTCGTTGATGGTCGGGATGAGCTGCGCCAAGCGTGAAGGCTCGGTGTTGCTCCGCTTCGCGTGGATTGCTTCACCGACACCACGGTAGATGTTGGCGAATGCTTCGAGGTAGCCTTCTGGGTGGCCTTGGGGGATTCGGGCGGAGAGCTGGGCGTCTTCGTGGAGGTCTGGGCCGCCTCTTGTGTAGGTGACTGGGTTGGCGTCGAGCTTGGTAACGCGGAGTTCGTCGGGGGTTTCTTGGTTCCATTCGATGGATCCCCGCTCGGCGTGGACTCGGATGCTGAGTGCGTTGCCGTCCCCGATGCAGATTTGCGATGCGGTGAGGACCGCGTGGGCACCGGATTGGTAGTTGATAAAGACGCTTGCGTCGTCGTCGAGCTTCCGGTTGGGGACGAAGGCGTGGAGGTTTGCGTATACGGATTGGGGCTGGAGTCCTGAAACGAACTCGAGGAGGTTCTCGGCGTGGGTGCCGATGTCTCCCAGTGCGCCTCCGAGTCCTGCTCGGGTTGGGTCGACGCGCCATGATGCCTGTTTTTGGCCTGATGATTCGAGATCGGTGGCGAGCCAGCCTTGGTGGTATTCGACGAATGCTTTGCGGATAGTGCCCAGATCACCCGAGGCGAGCAAGGCGCGGGCTTGGCGGACCATTGGGTAGCCGGTGTAGTTGTAGGTGACGCAGCAGAGGAGTGATTTGGACTGGGTGAGTTGTTGGAGTTCCTCGGCTTGTTGTGTTGTGTGGGTCGCGGGTTTGTCGAGGACCACATGGAACCCCGCTTCGAGGGCGGCTTTAGCGATTGGGAAGTGTGTGTCGTTGGGGGTGACGATGACGATGAAATCGACCTTGTCGTCTCGGCTGGATTCTTTGTCGAGGAGTTCTTGGTAGGTGGTGTACGAACGATCTTCTGGGAGCCCGAGTTGGTTTGCACTTTCCTTTGATCGGTCGGGTGTGGAGGACAGTGCGCCCGCGACGAGGGTGGCGGTGTTGTCGAGGGCGATGGCTTTGCGGTGGACTTCTCCGATGAAGGCACCTGTGCCGCCTCCGATCATGGCGTAGGTCAGTGGGTTACTCATGCTTGATCGTCCTTGTCGAATGCGGCGTCGAAGGCGCGGTTGTTTGATGGGAAGTCCATGCCCGCGACGAACTCGGCGGCTTCTGCGGCGCCGTGCTCGCGGTCCATCGCGCTGTCTTCCCATTCGACGCTGAGGGGGCCGGTGTATTTGATGCGGTTGAGGGCGCGGATGATGGATTCGAAGTCAACTTCGCCTCGTCCTGGGGATCGGAAGTCCCATCCGCGGCGGTGGTCTCCGAAGGCGAGGTGTCCGCCGAGGATGGAGTTGGTGCCGTCGAGGGTGGTGGCGGCGTCTTTGATGTGGACATGGAAGATGCGGTCGGGGAATCGGTTGATGAGTTGGACGGGATCGAGTCCTTGCCAGATCAGGTGGGAGGGATCGAAGTTGATGCCGAAGGCGGGGTGGTTGTCGAGTGCGTTGAGTGCGTGCTGGAAGGTGACGATGTCGTAAGCGATTTCGGTTGGGTGGACTTCGAGGGCGAAGCGTACTTGGTGCTTTGAAAATGCATCGAGGATTGGTTTCCACTGTGATGCGAAGTGTTGGTATCCCGCGGCGATGTCTTGGTCGGAGGTTGGGGGGAAGAAGTAGAGTTTGTGCCAGATTGGGGAGCCGGTGAATCCATTGACGATGGAGACGCCAAGTTTTTGCGCGGCTTGGGCGGCGTCGATCATGTTTTGGGCGGCGCGTTGTTGGACGCCTTCAACTTGTCCGTCTCCCCAGATATGGTCTGGGAGGATTGATTGGTGTCGTGAGTCGATGGGATCGGAGACGGCTTGTCCGACGAGGTGGTTGGAGATCGCGTGGCAGGTGAGATTGTGCTGCGCGAGGATGTCGAGCTGGGTTTGGCAGTAGGAATCCTCGGAGAGGGCGCGATCGATCTCGAAGTGATCTCCCCAGCAGGCGAGTTCGAGGCCGGTGTATCCCCACTGGGCGGCTTTTTCGGCGAGGACTTTGAGGGGCATGTCGGCCCATTGGCCTGTAAAGAGGGTGATCGGTCTAGGCATTGAACGCTCCGGCGGGTTGACTGGACTGGCGGTCGGGATCGGATTCTGCTAGTCTCAACGCTCTCGATCCCATTTTCTACTCACAGAGGATACACCAGAATGGCAGCAAATGATCTGAATACTCATCGGCTCGGCGGAATCGTTGGGATGCAACTCTCGGCGATGATGTTTCTGCAGTTTTTCCTCTGGGGGGCATGGTATGTGACGATGGGCCCCTTTATGGGCGGCGCGTCGATGGAAGCGGAGACGATCGGCTGGGCGTATTCGGTGGGCCCGATCGCGGCGATTGTTTCGCCGTTCTTTCTTGGGTTGTTTGCGGATCGGTACTTTGCGACCGAGAAAATTCTTGGTGTGCTGCATTTGCTCGGCGGGGTGTTCTTGTGTCTAGCTCCGATGGCCGCGGAGCGGTCGTCGTCGATGTTTATTGGCGCGATTCTGCTGCACATGCTGTGCTACATGCCGACGCTGGGATTGACCAACACGCTGGCGATGCACAACATGACCAACGCGGAGAAGCAGTTCCCGCTGATCCGGGTGTTCGGCACTCTTGGATGGATCGTCGCGGGGATCGCGATTTCTGAGTTTGCTTTTGATACCTCACCCAACATGTTCTACCTTGCGGGTGGATCGGGATTGTTGCTTGGAGTCTATAGCTTCTTCTTGCCTCATACGCCCCCACCTTCGAAGGGGCAGAAGTTCTCGGCACGCGATGCGATCGGGCTTGATGCGTTGGCGTTGATGAAGAATCGTTCGTTTGCGGTCTTTGCCGTATGCTCGTTCCTAATCTGTATCCCTCTGGCGGCGTACTACAGCTTTGCGGGTAAGTTTGTTGGCGAGATGGGGGTCAAGAATATCGGGCAGACCATGTCGTATGGGCAGATGTCTGAAGTGGTGTTTATGGTGGTGATGCCGCTGTTCTTCGCTCGGCTCGGGGTGAAGTGGATGCTCGCGGTTGGGATGCTCGCGTGGGTGGCGCGGTATGGATTCTTTGCGGGGGCCGCGGATGAGCAGATCAAGTGGATGGTCTTGAGCGGGATTGTGCTGCACGGGATCTGCTACGACTTCTTCTTTGTAACGGGACAGATTTACACCGATCAGGTTTCGGGTGCGAAGATCCGTGGTCAGGCGCAGGGGTTCTTGGTGTTGATCACACAAGGGCTCGGGATGCTGATCGGGGCCCAGCTTTCGGGCAAGCTTGTTGGGAAGTTCACAACCACTGTCGGCGATGTGAGCACGACGGACTGGAATGCAGTCTGGATGTATCCCGCGGTGTTCTCGCTGGCGGTGCTGGTGGTGTTTGTGTTGTTGTTCAAGAACACCAAGTCGCCGATTCTTGTTGAGCCAATCAAAGAGTCATGACTCAATCGCGACTTTGGCGTTGCTTGACATGCTTTCACACTCGGATTCGAGAATCTTGGCGACTTGCACGGCATCTTGCATATGGGATGCGTGGTCTTTGGATGGGTTGTCGATCTGATCAAGGATCCAGCGGACTTCGCCATCGTACCCGGTGTGCTTGAGGGTTGGGATCGGCGTGGGCTTGTCATTCTGATGCAGGATGAGTTGCGGTTCGCGGCTGAGATCGAAGTCGAGGGTGGCTTGCTCGAAGGTGATGGTACATTTCATCTGGAAGCCGACTGATGGGTCGTGATCCCAAGCGCCTTGGGCAGTGACATGGGGGATGTCTTGATAGTGGTAGATTGTGGTGAGGTGGAGTTGGTCGCCTGTGGTGGTGACCGCGGCGGGTTTGCCGAAACAGTGGTAGATGAAGTCGGTGTCGTGGATGTGGAGATCGTGGAGGACTCCGCCGGAGCGTGTCGGATTTGCGTAGAAATCAGCGGCCCAAGTTGGCCGGGAACCGAGGCGGTGGAAGGTGGCGCTGCGGGCTTTACCGTGGGTGTTTGCGGTGATGATCTCGTGGATTTTGACCCATGCGGGCCAGTGCCTCATGCACATCGCGGGGATGCAGAGGCGGTCGGATTGGTTGGCCGCGGTTGAGAGTCGCTGGACATCGTCGGGATTGATCGCGATTGGTTTTTCGACGAGGACATGCTTGCCCGCGTTGAGTGCGGAGATGGCAAGATCGACATGGGTGTCGGTGTGGGTGCAGATTGAGACGAGGTCAATCTCTGGATTGCTCAGAATCGCATCGGCGTGCTGGTGGAACTTGATGTGCGAAGTGTCGAGTTCCTGTTGGTCGGATGCGATGTTGCCGAGCGTTGGGGATTGATCCGGTGTTGTGTGATTTGGATCGGCGATTGCTTGGATGGTGCATGGACGACCGTCTCGGTTGGCTTGCTGGTACGCGAGGGCGTGGGTGCGTCCCATGAATCCGAATCCGATGATGCCGACTTGGATTGGCGGGGTCTTGTTGCTCATGGTGTCATCCCGTACCTAGATGCGAGGGTTCGTGCTTGGATGATGTCGGCGATGCGTTGGTCCCCCGCTTCTCGTTCGATCACGACATTGATGGTTTTTGGGTGTGTTTGGATGGTGCCGAAGAAATGGTCCCAATCGACTTCGCCTTGTCCTGCTGGGACTTCGGTTCCCCAGGCGCCTGGGGTTGCGGTTGCGATCGCATCTTTCATGTGGACTTGGACTATGCGGTCTATGAGGAGTTCGAGGGATTGTGCGGGGCAGCCCATGCCGTAGAGGATCATGTTTGCGGGGTCGAAGTTGATTTGAATTGTGGACATGTTGGGGAGGTCGAGCATTTCGAGGAGGGATTCGGCGCGTTCTTGTCCGGTTTCGAGTGCAAGGGTAATGCCTTGGTTTTCGAAGATGTCTGCGATGCCTTTGATACGGTCGGTGAGGGTGGTGTATTCGGTTGTGCCATGCTCTGGTATGAAGCCTGCGTGGAAGGTGACGAGTTTCAACCCCAGTCTACTGGAAGTTTCTGCAGCGGCAATGGCTCGCTGTTGGTTCGCTTCCCAGTGCTGATCCGGGCGGATGCCCCCGGTTGCTTTGATCGATTCCATAGACGAATAGTCTTCGCCGACGGTGGTCATCATTCCGGAGCAGATTGATATCTGGGCAGATTGGAACTCTTGAACGAGTTGATCGAGGTTCCAACCGAGCGTTGAGAAGGGATCCAGCGCGAGTTGGGTGGAATGGATGCCGCACTGTTGGATGGAACTGCGGAGGTCTGCGGGCCCGGTCGGCTTGAGTGACCACGAGCAGACACCGAGTTTCGTGGGTGATGTTGGCATGTTGAAACTTCCTCTTTCGTCGGATTTCGATTTGTATTGCCGACGGGATCATGGTACTCTGATCCGCTCTCAATGACTGTAATGATGGACTGATCCAGGAGGTTCTCTCGATGACCAGCACGAATGATTCTCATGACTCTCATGGCACCAACGATTCTCGGCGTACTTTCCTGACTCAAACTGCGGCCCTTGCTGGGGTTGCGAGTGTTGGAATGCTTGGGGGATTCCAGCGTAAGGAATCCTACAAGCCTCTTATGCCGAGCGTGATGCGATCGAAGGTGAAGCCTCCGAAGGATGGAGAGCCGATCCGGATGGCGATCATCGGGACCGGTGGTATGGGTGGCGGCCATCTGCATTCGATCATCGCGCTAGCGAAGGCGGGCGAAACGAACACCCAGATCGTTGCGGTGTCTGATGTGTGCGATTCGAAAATGCAGGGCGCGAAGGAAGCCGCGGAAGAGAAACAGGGGATCGAAGTCAAAGCCTACGGCGATTACCGAGAGATACTCAAACGCGATGACATTCATGCGGTGCTGATCGCATCACCTGAACACTGGCACGCGCAGCACATTATTGATGCGCTTGAATCGGGTAAGGATGTGTACACCGAGAAGCCGATGACGCTTCGGCTAGAGCAGGCGATGGATGTCCGCAAGGCGGTGCTCGCGCACCCTGACCAGATCTTCCAGGTCGGGACGCAGATGATCATGCTTCCGAAGTACAACAAGGCACGCGATGCGATCAAAGAGGGTCGTATCGGGAAGCCCGTCTGGTCGCAGACGAGCTACTGCCGGAACTCGACGAGTGGGGAATGGAACTACTACGGGATTGATCCAGATTGGAAGCCGGGCGTGAACCTGGACTGGGATGCTTGGCTCGGGGACCTTGGTCCTCGCGAGTGGGATCCGAAGGTGTATGCTCGCTGGCGCCGGTACAAAGATTTCTCGACGGGGATCATTGGTGATCTTTTGGTGCATGTGATGACGCCATTGATCTTTGCACTGGATTCGGGCTGGCCGACGCGTGTGATTGCTTCGGGGTCGCATGTGATTGACCACGACATGGAAAACCATGACCAGGTGAATCTGACGGTGCAGTTCGAGGATGGGCACACGATGGTGATCGCTGGTTCGACTGCGAATGAAGTTGGGCTTGAGACGATGATCCGTGGACATAAAGCGAATATGTACCTCAACTCGCGTCACTGTGAGATTCGTCCTGAGCGGATCTTTGTCGATGACATTGATTCAGAACGCATCGAGTGTGAGGACATCGGCAATGATCAAGATCAGCTGCGTCTGAACTGGCTCGAATGTATCCGGACCCGTGAACCGGCGAAGAGTAACATCGATCTCGCATCGAAGGTGCTCGTCGCGGTCGATCTTGCGACCCGTTCTATGTGGGAAGGCCATGCATTTACCTTTGACCCCAAAACCATGCGTGCTTCCAAGGCGTGAGATCAGTTTCGACGCGTATGCCCCGCTCTCGTTTGAAGCGATGGGGTGCCGATTCGAGGTTCTGATTGATATTGAGCGATCTTCAATGGATCGCGGCGGTTGTGTCGCGGTGTGTGAAGATGTCCGGGAGTTGGTGCTCGATTGGCACCATCGGCTGTCGCTGTTTGAACCTTGCTCGATCGTCTCACTCATCAACAGGGCTGATCAGGGTGTCGCGATGATGGTTGATGACGATATGTTCGAGTTGCTTTGTATGTGTGAACAGTTTCGTGATCAGACCGATGGTGCGTTCAATATCGCGGCGGGGACATTGATGAAGGCTCATGGTTTCCGTGATGATGCCATTGATGATCTGGATGGGCTGGATTTGGATCATGCCATTGTCCTCGATCCGGCACATCGGACACTCACCAAATCGGATTCCCGTGTATCGCTGGACTTTGGCGCGATTGGAAAGGGTTTCGTCCTTGATCTTGTGCGATTGGAGTTGGAGGAGCTTGGGATCTCCCATGCGTTTGTTCATGGGGGAACATCGAGTGTTCTGGGCATGGGATCCGGTCTTGATGACCAAGCGTGGACGGTGCGTATTGATGATGGGCTTGATGTCAAACTGAATGATCTTTCGATGGGGGTCTCGGAAATGGATGGGCGGATTGTTGAATCCCAAGGCGTACGCACGGGGCACTTGATGAACCCCGCGACCATGGAACCCGCATCATCGGAGCTTACGAGTGTGGTGTGCGTGCACCGGAGCGCGGCGATTGCGGATGCGTATTCGACGGCGTGTAGTGTTTCTCCATCGCTGATTGACCGGCTGGGGGACGAATCGTGTACACTTGTGGCCTTGCGTGCTGAAGATGAACCAATTTTGCATGACCCGCTTGGGGTTGTGCGTTTCAAGAGTTGAGGAATGTGATGAATGAGATCGACCGACGGATGTTTTTGACTCGGGCCGCGGGTGGGATGGCGGCGATGGCGTTGATTCCGAACTTGCAGGCGTTTGGCGGGTTATCCGCTGAAGACTCCTTGCGAGTTGGGGTGATTGGTGTTGGAAGGCAGGGGCGGGAGATTATGGGTGAGCTTGGAAAGATTCCTGGCGTGTCCGTGGTCGCGGTCTGTGATGTCGATGAGCGCCGATTGGCATCGGGGCTTCGTCGTGCGTCGGGTGCGACTGGGTATGCGACGGTCAAGGAGATGCTTGCATCGGGGACTGTCAATGCGGTTGTGGTGGCGACTCCGACGCACACGCACCGCGAGGTTGCGGTGGAGTGTTTGAAGTCGGGCGTGCATGCGTATCTTGAGTGCCCGCTGGCGCACACGCGCGAAGATTGCATCGCGATCACAGACGCGGCTCGATCATCAAAGGGCGTGATCGCGGCGGGACTGCAAGGACGCTCGAATCCGGTCTACCAGCTTGCACGCGGCTTCTTCCTCTCAGACTCGGTGCGGGATTTGGTCTCGATGCGGGCACAGAATAATCGGAAGACCAACTGGATCTCGCCTTCGAATGATCCGGTTCGGAAGGACGCGCTCAACTGGAAGCTTGATCCGAAGCGGAGCAACGGGCTGGCGGGTGAATGGGGCACGCAGCAGTTTGATGTGTTCCATTGGTACACCGGTAAGTATCCGACGCGGGTGACTGGCAACGGTGGTATCCGTTTTTACGAAGATGGACGGACGGTTTACGACACCATCGCGTGTTCATTGATTTACGAAGATGGTGCAACGCTTGGGTACGACGCAACCCTCGCGAACTCCTATGGCGGCAAGCACGAAATCTTCTTTGGATCCAACGCGGCGATCAAGCTTGGCTGGTCACATGGTTGGTTGTTCAAGGAATCCGATGCGCCGACGCAGGGCTGGGAGGTCTATGCGAACCGTCAGCAGTTCCACAACGATGAGGGGATCACGCTGATCGCGGGTGCGACCAAGCTTGCGGAACAAGGGAAGCTCAAGGAGGGCGTTGGCCTTCCGAATCCGGCGGTGCATTACGCCTTGGTCGACTGGGTTGCTGCGATTGCTTCCGGCGGTTCGGCGGCGTGCTCGATTGACGAGGCGGCTCGGGCGACGGTTGTTGGTATTGCCGCAAATGAGGCGATTGTGACGGGCAAGAGTGTTGATATTGATCTGACTGGGCTTTGATTGATGGCTTGCTTTGAAAGGCGGGATTGTTGATGTCGAACTCTCCGACGATGGCACTGCGAACGCTGCCGTACTTGTACCGGGTTGGGATTGCGCTGCTGGTGGTGACGCTGCTGGGTGGGTATGTGGTGTCCGGGTTCTTTTTGCGGATGCACTACGACAACCGTGACGAGACACCAGGGTTGACGATGAATGACATCATCGGCGCGTATCACGGCGTGCAGACTCCTTCGCCTTTGATATCCGCGCTTGAGTCGGGGCATCCCGATACGATCGAAGACTTTGAACGGACCGCACTACTCACATGGCTCCGGGGCGACCGCGTCTCGCAGGATTACGACAACCTTGATCTTGGTGATGAAGCTCCCTCGGAAATCATCGCGCTGAGTTGTCTTGATTGCCATACCCGCGACGCGAGCGGCGAGGGGACTTATTCTGAAGTCCCGTTGGAATACTGGGACGACATCCAGAAGCTCTCGGTGTCAAAAGATATCCAACCGGCGGGACCAAATATTGTCGCGACGAGCCAGCATGTGCATGCGCCGATGATGGCGGTTGTGATGATCGTGCTCGGATTGCTCGGCGCGATGACCCGATTCCCCAAGGGATTCATCGGACTCGTGGTAAGCATCGCGGCGGCTGGGCTGTTTGTGGATATGGCGGGGTGGTGGATCACCCGCGAGGTCGCTGGGTTTGCGTATGCGATTGTTGTTGGCGGGATGCTGTACGCGATCGGGACGATGATTGTTGGGATCGTCGTGATTGTGGATTGCTTGCTACCTGCAGGCAAGAACTCATCATCAAGCTGAGAGTTCTTTGCGGACGGTTTCGAGGAGAGCTTTGGTGAGCTTGCTGCCTTCGCGTGGTGAGTGCTTTGAGCCCTCGTACTCGACCCCAACCCAACCACGGTACCCCGCGTCGGTGACGATCTTAAGCATCTTGCGGTAGTCGGTGTTGGTTTCGTTTCCGAGTTCATCAAACTCGTAGGACTTGGCGCTCACGGCTTTGGCGAACGGCATGAGCTCTTTGGTGCCCTGGTAGCGGTCGTACCATGCTTTGGGATCGTCGGACTTGGACCAGTCCATGCAGAAGTTTCCGAAGTCTGGGAGTGTGCCGCACATGGGGTGATCGACGAGTTTCATGACTCCCGAGAGCCACTTCCCGTTGGAAGAGAGTCCGCCGTGATTTTCGACGAGGACATTGATCCCGAAGGGCTCAGCGAACTCGGTGAGTTTGCGTAATCCGTCCGCAGCGAGTTTCTGCTGCTCTTCATGACTCCCCTCACTCGCGGCATTGACGCGGATTGAGTGGCACCCCAGGGTTTGGGCGGCGTGGACCCATTTGTGATGGTTGTTTATGGCTGCGGTTCGCTTGCCCTCGTCGGGGTCTCCGAGGTTGCCCTCCCCGTCGCACATGATGAGGAGTTGCTTGACGTCGTGGTCTTTGGCGCGGGCGTTGAGGCCTTTAAGGTACTGCTCATCGGTCGCTCTGTCTTTGAAGAAGCTGTTGACATACTCGATGCCTTTGAAGCCCATACCACCGGCTTCCTTGGCGAAGTCGTTGGTTGTCATCTCTTCGGCAAAGAGGAGTTTGTGGAGTGACCACTGTGCGAGGGAGATTTGAAAGAGGGGCTGAGAATCATTCATGAGGGTGTTGAAACCGAAAGCTGGGCGTGTTGTAAGGGCTGCGATGAGACTGCTGGCACCGATGATTTGGATCGCTTCTCTGCGTGTGTGGTTCATCGCACCAATATACCGTCGATGGGGATTGAACACAACACACGAATGGCTAATCACCTGTTTGTTCGTTGTACAACTCGTCCATGAAGAGTTTGTGGATGCGTCGCATTTGATCGAGCCAGCTGTTGGGCTCTTTGTAGCCGTGAGGTTCGATGGGCGCGAGGGCGAGTTCCCAGTTTTCTTTTTCGAGTTCGATGAGTCGTTGTGACAAGCGGATGATGTCTTGCGCGACGACATTGTCGTCTTGCAGGCCGTGGAGCATGAGGAGGTGCCCTTGCAAACCCTCCGCGTGGTAGATGGGTGATGATCGCTTGAATGATTCGGGGTCGATTTCTGGTGTGTTGAGGATGTTGGAGGTATAGCCATGGTTGTAATGCGCCCAGTCGGTGACTGATCGGAGGGCGGCCCCTGCTTTGTAGGTGTCGGGTTCGAGGAACATCGCCATGAGTGTCATGAATCCGCCGTAGGAGCCGCCGTAGATTCCGACGCGATTTGGATCGGCGTTGTAGTTGGTCACGGCATAGTCGATGGTGTCTTGGAAGTCTTCGAGTTCTGGGTATCCCATGTTGCGGTAGATCGCGGTTCTCCAGTCTCGGCCGTAGCCGGATGAGGCGCGGAAGTCTGGTGCGACGACGATGAAACCGAGTGATGTCAGGAGTGAGTGGTACATGTGCTCGCGGGAGTAGTCCGACCATTCGTAGTTCGCGTGCTGGAGGTATCCGGCGCCGTGGGAGAAGAGGACGAGGGGCCGTGGACCGGTGAACTGTGCTGCATCTGGGAGATAGACGCGGGTGTAGATCGGGAGATCGGTGTGGGTTGATGGGACTGCGATGATTTCTGGGGTTTGGAAGTTGGCGTTGGTGAACTCGTCGGTCACGGTGTGGGTGAGTTGCTGAGGTTCTGATTCGGACTCTAGATCAACAAGATACAACTCAGGTGGAGAGTTGATGTTGGAGTAAGTGATGATTGCTTGGTGTTCGTCAGGTGAGATTGTGTAGGACTCGACGGTGCCTCCCATGTGGGTGATTGGGGCCAGTTCGTTGGTGCTCAGATCAAGGCGTTCGAGTTCCTCGATTCCGGGATGGGTTCGATTCGTGCGTAGGTATGCGGCTGACCCGTCGCGCGTGAACGAAAGTGAGCGGACTTCGAATGGGCCGGATGTTCGCTGGGTGACGGTGCCGTCTGGGGTTCTGGTGTAGAGGTGGCCGTAGCCGGATTCTTCGGAGATGTACCAGAGGGTGTCTGAGTTTGGGAGGAATCCGAAGCTGTTAAAATCCCAGCCGATCCACGCTTCATCGCGGAGGTGGTGCGCGGAGATCAGTTCGGGGCTCTCTGCAGTGGTATCGATGATGGTGATCCAGCGGTCTTTGTTGTCGTGCGATACCAGCATGACTGCGGCGAGTGTGCCAGCTTGATTCCAGCGCGTTCCGAAGTGGGAGACGGGCCTGGGTTGTGGTTCATCGTCTTGTGATTCTTCATCCCGCGTGGACTCGACTTCTGCTTCGGAGGCGGGTTCCTCCACATCCTCGTTTGCTTCATCGGAAGCATCATCGATCGTTTCATCAATGGGTTCGTCGGTGACCTCGGCATCTGGTTCTTGCTCGGCTTTGAGCCATGCGAGGGGATCGTCGGTGATGAAGGGGAGGTCATCGAGCGGGAGATCAATCACACGCTCGTTGTTGAGATCGAGGAGTGTGACGGCGACCGGGGTTTCGGTGGAGTGTCCGACTTTCGAACGAACGGATGAGGTGGACACATACCCATCTTCGGTGACATAATTGGGCATCAGATCCGCCGGGTCGCTTGGGCTTTCCTTGGGTGCCTTCGCAACGAGCATGAACTTCCCATTTGGGCTTAGCCATGTCCCGGCGGATCGGCTGTCCTTACCGAGGTAGAACGGGCCGGGCACGGCGTTGGGGTTGGTGTCGCGCCATGCACGCTCGTCCTCTTCGCGGGTCAACTTTCGTTCGTCTTCAAGATTGATGATCGAGAAGAGGTCGCGTTGCTGTTGCTGGAGGTTGTTGTATTCGGGGTCTTCTGGGTCTTCGGGCTCGTCCTCGAATCGGATATCCGCGGCTTGTGATTCCAACCCGCCATAGAAGGTGCGGGTGAACCACTTTCCGCTCCTTCGGAAGGCGTATCCGTTTTCACCAGCAATGAAGAACGCTCCGGATTCGTGTGCTGTTGTTTTGGTGAGTTGGGCGAAAGCTCCGGACGCCTTGTCGAATCGATACAAGTCCCCCTCGTTGGTCAGGAGTGATTCGGTCTCAGATTGGTTCCATGAACCAGATCCGGTGAAATAGGGGCCTGGAACTTGGGGCGTGATCTGGACCGCATCGCTGCCCGATCCATCAAACGAAAGCAGGAAGGAGTCGCTGAAATCTCTGCCGATAAGTCCCTCACGGCGGATCGAGTAGATGATCCCGGAGTTGTCCGTGAGCCAACGGGGGTTCTGGGGTGAGCGTGCGATCCAGTCTTGCTCTGCAGTGATCTGCTTGAGCGTCAGGGGCTCGCCGACGGAGACGGTGCATGTGAAAGCAATACAGATCGCGAGAGCGTACAGAAGGTGATTCATGCGGGCACTATATCCGATCAGCGGCGTTCGATCCGAGACGACAAAGCTCGGTGAGGCTACTACAATTCGTGATGCAACGAAGAGCCGCCGTCATTTGTGCTTTGCGAACCCCCATCGGTCGATACGGTGGCTCGCTGGCTTCTGTGCGTCCTGATGATCTTGCCGCTCATGTGATCCGAACGGTCGTTGAGCGAACCGGGATTGATGGTGGTTTGATTGACGATGTGTACCTTGGAGCCGCGAACCAAGCGGGCGAGGACAATCGGAATGTTGCTCGGATGGCCGCTCTGCTTGCTGGGCTCCCGGAGTCCGTGCCCGGATCGACGGTCAACCGTTTGTGCGCGTCGGGTCTTGAAGCGATCAACATCGCGGCACGCATGATCGAAGCGAACCACGGCGATGTATTTATTGCTGGTGGCGTAGAGTCGATGAGCCGTGCGCCGTATGTGCTGAGCAAAGCCGAGGGCGGATTTGACCGTGGCCAGCAGATGTACGACACCTCGATCGGATGGCGGTTCATCAATCCCAAGTTGTCCGCGATCCACCATCCGTTTCCAATGGGGGAGACAGCGGAGAATGTTGCTCGTCAGTACAAGATCAGTCGTGAAGACCAGGACGCGTTTGCGTATCGGAGTCAGCAGCGTTGGAAAGCGGCGCACGATCAGGGACGCTTCAATGACGAACTTGTTCCGGTCGTAATCCCGCAACGCAAGGGGGATCCGATCGTGGTTGATACCGATGAACACCCGCGTCCCGAGACTTCGCTGGAACTACTGGGCAAACTCCGCCCGGTGTTTGCGAAGGATGACCAAGGAACGGTAACCGCGGGCAACTCATCGGGCGTCAACGATGGTGCGGCGGCGATGCTGTTTGTTGAAGAATCCAAAGCGAAAGAACTTGGCCTCACACCCATCGCGTATGTCAGCATGAGCGCGTCGGCGGGTGTTGATCCGGCGTACATGGGCATCGGTCCTGTGCCAGCGATCCGCAAGGCGCTGGGCCGCGCAGGACTGACGCTCGATGACATCAATCTTGTCGAACTCAACGAAGCGTTCGCGGCTCAATCCATCGCGTGCGCCAGAGAACTCAGTATCCCGGACGACAAACTCAATGTCAACGGCGGCGCCATCGCGATTGGTCACCCGCTCGGTTGCAGCGGCACACGCATCGCGACCACGCTGATTCACCAGATGGTGCGCGACGACGCCAAACGCGGAATCGCGGCGCTGTGCGTTGGTGTTGGGCAGGGGCTCGCGACGGTCTTTGAACGCGATTAACGAGTTCAGTGCTCTGCTGCGAGCTTCTCAAATCCACGCGTGTATGCGGCGATCAACTCGTCGATGTCGTTCTCGGTCATCGGGGTTGAGAGTGCTGATGAGCAAGTGTTGATCAGCATAAATCCCTCATCGAACATGTGGTCGAGCAGGAACTTGAGCTTTGGAGCTTCTTGTGGAGACAGGTACGCTTCTCGGTAGTTTCTTGGTGCATGTTCTTTGACATGGACGCGGAACATTGATCCGCTCCCGGTGACGCTTGCGACGACCCCGGTCGAACTGATTGCGGATTCGATGCCAGCGATTGCACGCTGGGCGAGACCATTCAATCGCTCAACCGCAGCGTGGTCAAACTTCTGCATCGCGGCGTATCCCGCGACCATGCTGACAGGATTTGCGGAGAAGGTTCCCGAGTGTGGGTAAAGGTACCGCTTGGACTTTGGATTGAGCACATCCATGAACTCGGCGCGCCCCGCGGCGGCGCCGATGGGGAATCCACCACCGATCATCTTGCCGAGTGCGGTAATGTCCGCTTGGATGCCGTATTGTTCTTGCAATCCGCCAAACTCTGATCGGAATGTGATGACTTCGTCGATCACCAGCAGTACACCGTTCTCTATTGTCCATTCACGGAGCGCCCTGACATAGTCCGGCTCCGCTGGATTGAGACCCACACGATGCGGCATCAGGTCGATCACCACACACGCGAGTTGATCTGCGTGTTTATTGAGCAGTTCGAGGGTTTTGTCGATGTTGTTGTACGGGAAGACCACCACATCGGCCATCGCGGATTCTGGGGTTCCTGAAACCAAAGGCACATTGGCGGGTTGATCCGCATCCCCCCACATGGCAGGGCTCGGTGTTTGGCTGACTTCGACATAATCGTACGCGCCGTGGTACGCGCCCTCGGCTTTGGCGATCATCGGACGATTGGTGTATGCGCGAGAAGCCTTGATCGCGAGCATCAACGCTTCGGTCCCGGAGTTCACGAAGCGGAGCTGTTCAAAGCCCTCGTTGCGGGAGAGCAGGTACTCGGCGTACTCGATCTCGACCTCGGTGCCCATGTTGAAGGCGGTGCCTTTTTTGATCTGTTCCCCCACTACGCGGACCATGTCGGGGTCGGCATGGCCGTGGATGAGCGAGGCCATGTTGTTGGCAAAGTCGATCCGGTCCACTCCATCTACATCGACAATGTGGCAGCCGTAGGCGTGATCGACATAGAGCGGGTTGGGATCGCGCAGGACCGCGTTGCGGCTGACGCCACCCGGGAGGACTTTGCGTGCACGCTGGAACAGTTCGGCGCTGCGGGTGGTTTGTGCTGGTGTACTCATCAGGTTGAATCCTTGGTTAATCGGAAACAGGTATCAGCGGTGCGCCGGTGCGCTCCTGCACATAGTCAAAGTCCACGCCGGGGCTCAGCTCGACGAGTTTGAATCCTTCCGAGGTGACATCGATCACCGCGAGATCGGTGTATATTCTGTTGATCACACCAAGGCCTGTCAATGGATAGGTACACGCGTCGACGAGCTTGGGCTCGCCTGTCTTGGTGCAGTGCTGGGTGATGACGAACACCGATTTGACTCCAGCACACAAGTCCATCGCCCCACCGACCGCTGGGATCGCGCCGGGTTCGCCGGTGGACCAGTTGGCGAGGTCGCCGGCTTTGGAGACCTGCATTGCTCCGAGCACGCAGAGGTCGATGTGACCGCCTCGGATCATCGCGAAGCTGTCCGCGTGATGAAAGAATGCCGCGCCGGGATTGACCGTGACATGCCGTTTGCCCGCGTTGATGAGTTCGGGATCGCCCTTGCCTTCTTCTGGGGAGGGCCCCATTCCGAGCAAGCCGTTCTCGGTGTGGTAGATGAGTGTGCGTCCTTCGGGGACGAATCGTGTGACGAGTTCGGGGATGCCGATGCCGAGGTTGACATAGGACCCGTTGGGGATGTCCTGCGCGAGGCGCTGGGCCATCTCTTCGCGGGTGCGTCCGATTGCTTGGGTTTGCTCGCTCATGGGTACGACGCTCCTGCGGCAACCAACTCTGATTCGAATGCTGGATTGGCGACCTCGACGACACGGTTGACGAAAATCCCAGGCGTGACGACGACTTCAGGGTCCATCTCACCCGCTTCGACAACCTCGTTGACTTGGACAATCGAGACCTTCGCGGCCATCGCCATGGGTGGTCCGAAGTTGCGTGCGGTTTTGTTGTAGACCACATTGCCGTGGGTATCGGCGACTTGTCCTTTGATGAGCGCAAAGTCCGCTTTGAGTCCGCGTTCGAGGAGGTATTCCTTCCCATCAAACTCTCGGCTTTCCTTGCCCTCAGCAAGCGGGGTCCCCACAGCCGCTGGCGTGTAAAACCCCGGTATCCCTGCACCGCCAGCGCGGATGCGTTCAGCGAGCGTTCCCTGCGGGACCAGTTCGAGTTCGGTCTTTCCGCTCCGGTAGAGATCGGGGAAGACCGTCGAGTTTGCGGTTCTTGGGAAAGAGCAAATGATCTTGGAGACTCGCTCCGCTTTGAGCAGCGCCGCGAGACCGACTTCACCGCTGCCGGTGTTGTTGCTGACAACCGTGAGGTTCTTGGCTCCTTGGTCGATGAGCGCGTGGATGAGTTCGATGGGGCTGCCCGCTTCACCGAATCCGCCGATCATGACCGTCGCGCCGTCGAACACATCACGCACCGCATCGGCGGCACTGGCGACTTGCTTGTTGATCATCGCGATACTTGCTCCGCTGGTTCCTCTTTGGTTTCCACGACGCGTTTGTAGTCAAACAAGCCCGCTTCGTCGAAGAGGACGCGGTCCTCGTAATCGTTGAACCACACCGCGTTCGGATTGCGGCCGACGATGCAGACTTTGCCGCGATCAGGGGCACCGTGCGCGTTGCGGAGGAGCTTGAAGATGACAACGCCGTGCTCGCTGCCTTTGAGGCCTGGGATGGGTTTGTTAGTGACCGCGTTGACTTCTGTCTTGCCTTTGTAGTGTGTGATGGAAAGGCGAGCGTGGGTCTCGACACCCGAGAGGCCCTTTTGGGACTCGTTGAGGATGTTCCATGCCTTCTCGATGGGGATGTTGAACGCTTTGTACGCGACGATGTCCCGACCACAGAAGAAGTAGTGGTTCTCGGCACCGACACGCTTCATCTCGCGCTGCATGATCCGCAGTGCGTCCGCGTCGTCGTTGATGTCCTTGATGATTGGGGTCTGATTCTCGACGGTGATCCATCCGCGGGCAAGGAGTCCTCGCATCGCGGCGATCGTGTCTGGAACCCACTGAAGGATTCCCTTGTCATCGGTGATGTAGTTGAGATCGTCATCTTTCTGGAGGAACTCGTCGGGGTGCTCGAAGTGGATCATCATGTGGAGTCCGACTTCTGGGTAGGACTCGTGGAAGCTGTCAAGCATCGCAAAGAAGGTTTCGTCGAAACGGAGCGGGTAGAACGCCATCTCTTTGGTGCCGATGCGGATGGACTCGACACCCGATTCAGCGAGCGCGGCGAGCCATGCGCCGATCTTGGAGTTGTTGAGGACCATTGGGTCACCACCGGAGAGCAGGACCTCGCGGAGTTTTTCGCGGCCGCAGACTGGGTGGCGTCCGCCGTTGTCCGCGACTTTTTGATTGAAGGAGCGGATGTAGCTGGTGATTTCTGGGATCTTCGCGAGCCCCTTCTTGGCAACGGTGCCGTCGGCGCGTTTGATTTCCTTGCGCGCGATGAGTTCTTCGCGGTAGCAGAATCGGCAGTGCGCCGAGCAGGTCGAGACGACATACATCAGGCCCATCTCGTACTTGTGCAGGAGACCTTCGACCGGTGCGTAGTCCATCTGATTGCCGGGGTCTTCGGAACCCGCGAGGTCCAAGGTCTCGTCTGGACTCGCTTTGACGAGCCGTTGGATGGGCTTGCTCTTCATCGCGAGTCCAGCGAAGTGGCGTGTGACCTTGACGGGCATGCGTTTTTCAACATCCCGATCGCCGCCTTTGAGTCCGCCGAGTTGGACGAGTTCTTCGGAGCTGTAGAAGCCATTGAGGTCGTCAGAAGTGCTGCCGTCGAGGAAGGGTTTGAGCCCGTTCAAGATCTCACGCTTGTACTGCACATCCTCGATGGACTCGAGAAATGCTTGTTCTTTGTCTGTTGGGACATATTTTTGCGGCTCGATCATGAACTGGACTCCATTTCGTGACGACTGTAGTCGAAACGGTTTCTGTAATAAGATGCACACTCGGCACCCTTATTGTAATACACTGACCACCGGAGTGCCAGTGATGTCGATACAAGATTTCATCGTCAAAGTCAGTGAACAACTGACCCCAACCGAGCGCCGAATTGCAGCTCTGGTCCTTGAGGACCCGACATTGATCGCATTTGGGACCGTATCGGACCTTGCGGGTCGCGCCCAGACCAGCAGACCTTCTATCGTCCGGTTCGCGACCAAACTTGGCTTCGAAGGGTACACCGACCTCCAAAGCTGGATCCGCGAGGAGTTATCGAATCAGCTTTCCAGCCCCAGCCATCGGATTCGGCATCAGGGCGAATCGACCGCCCCGATCCGGACAGCGATCGAAGAAGCCGTGCACCGCACATTCTCGATGCTTGATGAAGCCAAACTCAACAGTCTCGCCTCTCCGATCGCATCGGCTCGGAATGTGTGGATCCTCTCAGGGGAAACATCGCTCGCTGGGGCGATGGTTCTTCACAGCGGACTCTCGATGACCCGCCCGGATGTGCACCTGGTTGAAGAGCATTCCACCGGACGCGATCTGAGCAGTGCTTCACCAAAGGACACTGCCGTGGTCTTCGACTTTGCGCGGTACCGCAGAAACCCGGTGACGACCGCGCGGGTACTCGAAGAGTACGGCGTGAAGATTGTCGCGATCACCGATGGGCCTTTATCGCCGTTGGCTTCGTTGACCCAGACTTGGTGCGAGCTGCAGATCCCTGCGGTTGGTCCGTTCGACAGCTCAATCCCGGCGGTGATTACTTCTGAACTCATCGTGGCGCAGGTTGTCAAACTGCTCGGCCCCAAAGCACACGACCGTATTGATCGGCTCGAAGACCTCTGGCAGCGGACGGATACTTTTTTGAACTACAGCCCTCGCAGGAACCGGTAAGCAAGTTTCAAGACGCGATTCAGGGGAGATCTGAAGCGGCTGCTTGATCGATCACCCATGTTGTGTTGGTTCCATCCGTGACGATGTGTGCAGGAAGCGGCTCGCCGGCGAGTGATTTGGCGACGGCGTCCGCTTTGCCTTGCCCGAGAACAAGAACGACGATTTCTTTTGCACTCTTGATCACAGGCATGGTCAAGGTAATGCGTTCAGGTGGGGGTTTCGGGGAGTTGTAGATGGGGATCACGGTGTCGGTGGAGCCCAGTGCGGCATCGCCGGGGAAGAGGGAAGCGATGTGTGCGTCTTCTCCGATCCCCAGCAGGGCAAAGTCAATGGTGTTTTCATTGCCGCCGTCTGGATTGAGTACCGTTTGAAGCGTTTTCCGATATGCGGCTGCTCCGTGCTCCGGACCGAGTTCGCCGAGCATCCGGTGGGTGTTTGCTGGCAGGAGCGGGATATCGGTAAACACTTCGCGGATGAACACACCCGCGTTGGAATCTGGATGCTCTGGTGGGACGGCTCGTTCGTCCACCCACAACAGCTGCGTCTTTGACCATGGAAATATCTGTAGATTCGCAGGCTTGCTGAGTACCTCAAATACCGCTCGGGGGCTTCCGCCGCCGGGGATTGCGAGTGTGAACCGGCCTCGCTCTGTGACCGCTTTGATTGCCGCTTGGGTGATGAGGTTGGCAACAAACTCACCAGCTTCGCTTGTACTCGAGACCACTTCGACGGCTGGGTTGAATGCTTTGTGTTTCAATGCTGCTTTCCATGTTCGTGATCGCTACCGGAATCGCCGTTGAATGAGCCCCATGCGTCTTCGGGTTCGCTTGATCTCGGGCTCGAGAGGGGGATAAAAATACCGCCCGCATTATCTGGCCCCTTTGTTCCCGCGTCGTAGTTTGGGAAGTTGGGGGTCGGTTGTTCGTCGAGGCCCTTGAGCACGGCGTCCGCCCAGACCCATGCCGCCTCGACCTCGTCTTGACGGATGAACAGGGTTGGATCACCCATGATCGCATCGAGAAGCAGACGCTCGTAGGACTCGGGAAGATCGGCACCAAAGTAGTCCGAATAGTTGAACTCAAGATCAACACTGTTGATGTTCATTCCCGGTCCGGGACGCTTGGCGCCGACGCTGAGCCGAATCCCTTCCTCGGGCTGGACACGGATCCGGAGAATGTTGGGACACGATGGGGCACATTCTGAAGCATGGAACAGGTGCATTGGCGGGGTCCGGAAGCGGACCCGAATTTCGGACATGCGTGATGGGAGACGCTTTCCATGCCGAAGGTAGAACGGCACCCCGGTCCATCGCCAGCTGTCGAGTTCAACCCGAGTTGAGATGAAGGTTGGCGTTGTGGAGTTTGGGTCGACTCCTTCTTCCTCGCGGTATCCGGGAACGGGCTTGCCATCGACTGTCCCCGGTCCATACTGCCCTTGTACCGTGCTCTCAGCGACTTCTTCGGCGGAGCTTGGGATCTTGATTGAGCGGAGTACGCGGACTTTTTCGTTGCGGATGTCTTTGGGCGAGAGACTCAGTGGCGGCTCCATCGCCGTCAGCGCGAGCAGTTGCATCATGTGGTTCTGCATCATGTCTCGGAGCGCACCGGCGGATTCGTAATACCCTGCCCGATCCCCCACTCCCAAGGTTTCGGCGACGGTGATCTGCACGCTTGCGATGTGGTGGCTGTTCCAGAGCGGTTCGATCATGCCGTTGGCGAAGCGGAACGCGACGAGGTTCTGGACGGTTTCTTTCCCGAGGTAGTGGTCGATGCGGTAGACCTGATCCTCGTCGATGAACTGCGAGAGGTGCTTGTCGAGTTTGCGGGCGCTTTCCAGATCGTGTCCGAATGGTTTCTCGACCACCAATCGAGACCACGGGGCACCCTCATGCTCAGAGTGTCTTTTGAGCATCCCGGAGGACGCGAGGTTCTCGGTGATGGACCCAAAGAGACTTGGGGAGACTGAGAGGTAGAACAAACGATCGCCGCTGAGGTTCCGAGTGGATTCGAGCGATTCGAGCGTGGCGGCCATCTGCTTGAAAGACTGCTCGTTCTTGGCATCAAGCTGGAAGAACTCGATGGAGCGTTCGAACTCCGACCACGCATCTGGTTCGTGTTTCGCTTCATCGACATGCTCGCGGAGGTCCCCGAGAAATGCGTCGCGGTCCGCTTGGCTGCGTCCCGTCGCGAGGATCAGGAAATCCTCGACAAGATTCGATTTCCAGAGCCTGAACAGCGATGGGAAGAGCTTGCGATGAGCAAGGTCCCCGGTGGCACCAAACAACACGAGTGAGAACTGCTTCGCTTGTTGCACGGCCAACTCCGTTTCACATTCAGGGATCAGTGGTCAGGCGGTATGGTACGCAAACCCATCGGGTTCGGTGGTTATTTCGTTCTGGCAGGAGCGGAGTCGATTACGAAAGCTTTGTTGTGGTGCCATCACCGAGCCACTCTGTATGGAAATCTCCATCCCGATCCGTTCGGCGGTAGCTGTGGGCACCGAATGCGTCACGCTGGGCTTGGAGCAGGTTGTGCGGGAGTCTGAATGCGTGGATGGTGTCGTAGTACGAGAGGGCTGAAGACATCACCGGACACCCCACACCGGACTGGGCCCCGGCTGCAACGGCTCGGCGGAGTCCCGGCATCGATGCGTGGACTCGCTCAGAGAACCAAGGATCAAGCAGGAGATGTTGTGCCCCTTGGCCTTGCATTGCGTTGCTGATCTGATCGAGGAAATCAATCCGGATGATGCAGCCCGCTCGCCAGAGTTTGGCGACGCGGTCAAGGCGGACACCCCAGCCGTGCGCCTCGCTTGCGGATGCGATGAGGTCCAGCCCCTGTGCAAATGAGATGACCACAGTGGCAAAGAGGGCATCACGCAGATCATCGGATTTGATGTTCAGGGTCTCAGTGGATGCTTTGGATTGCGTGATTGACTCGGCGAGCAGGTCTCGGATTGATCGGCGTGATGAGACGCCTCGCGCGAAAACCGCTTCTGCGAGGGTTGGGCAGGGGACACCGAGGTCCAATGCCATCTCCGCGGTCCACTTTCCGGTGCCTTTCTGCTTTGCTTCATCGAGCACGCTGTCGACGAGTCGGCCATCTCCGAGGGTGTCATTGACACGGAAGATCTGCTCGGTGATTTCGAGCAGGAAGCATCGCATGTCACCGGTGTTCCATGAGCCGAAGGTCTCTGCGAGTTGATCGGGATTCATGCCTACGGTTCTGCTGAGGAGCGCGTAGGTCTCGCAGATCGCTTGCATGAACGCGTATTCGATCCCGTTATGGACTGTTTTCACGGCGTGTCCGCAGCCCCCACCACCGAGCCAATCGCAGCATGGGTGTCCATCGGGACCGCGAGCCGCGATGGATTGGAGGGTTGGCGCGATGAGTTCCCACGCCTCTTCTGAACCGCTGGGCATGATGCTGGGGCCGTGTCGTGCCCCTTCCTCGCCTCCTGAAACCCCGGCTCCGACATAGAGGACTCCGTGCTGATGGGCGGTTTCGATCCGGCGCTGGGTTTCTTGGTATTTGCTGTTCCCGCCATCGATCACAACATCCCCCGGCTCGAGCACCTTGTAGAGGTCGCTGAGGACCGAATCCACCGCGGGTCCTGCGGGAACCATGATCAGAAGCTTTCGGGGACGCTGGAGCGATGCGACCATGTCGTGTGCGGATGCGAATCCGCGGGCTGATGATCCGCCTTGGGTGGTGAACAGGTCGATCAGTTCTGGGGATAGATCCGCTCCACCAACGCTGATGCCGTGATCGATCATGTTGAGGGCGAGACTTCGCCCCATCACACCCAGGCCAACAACTCCGAAATCTAGTGTATTTTCCATAGTCTCGGATCATATCACCCGCAGCGATTGACGGGGCTGGGGTTGAGATGGACGACTGCACATCTGGAATGTTCGGCCGATGACGCTATATGCTCTCTATCGATGCTCCGCTTGAACCAAATCAGACTCCCGCTCGATCACGCCCCCGAAGCGATCACCAAAGCGGTGATCGCTCGGCTCCGCATCGCGCCGGATCAGCTGATCTCATGCACGGTCTTCCGAAGAGCGCATGACGCTCGCAAAAAGCACGCGATCATGCTGGTGTACTCTTTGGATGTCGAGGTTCAGGATGAATCGGGTGTGCTCAAACGGTTTGAGAATGATCATGAAGTCCGGGAGAGCCCCGACATTGACTATCGCTTTGTTGCTCAGGCACCGGCACACATCACATCACGCCCCATCGTCATCGGCGCGGGTCCGGCTGGGTTGTTCGCTGCGTTGCTGCTGGCGCAGATGGGGTATAAGCCGATCATTCTTGAGCGTGGCAAGGTTGTTCGCGAACGCACCAAAGACACCTGGGGTTTGTGGCGCAAATCGATTCTCAACACCGAATCCAATGTGCAGTATGGCGAGGGTGGCGCAGGGACTTTTTCAGATGGCAAGCTCTACAGCCAGGTCAAGGATCCGAGATTCTTGGGACGCAAGGTGCTGACCGAGTTTGTCAAAGCGGGCGCTCCTGAGGAGATTCTGACCGAGGCGCATCCGCATATCGGGACATTCCGATTGGTCAAGATGGTCGAGAACATGCGTGCCACGATCGAGTCCCTTGGTGGGGAGTACCGGTTTGAGAGCCGAGTGACGGACTTTGATATTGAAACCGAGAGCAATGGCGAGCGGCAGATTCGTGGAGTTGTGCTTTCCAGCGGCGAGCGGATTGCATCGGATCATGTGGTGCTCGCAATCGGACACAGTGCACGCGATACCTTTCAGACGCTGCACGACCGGGGGGTGTACATAGAGGCCAAGCCGTTCTCGCTCGGGTTTCGTATCGAGCATCCGCAATCGTTGATTGATGTCGCGCGGTTCGGGAAGAATGCGGGGCATCCGATCTTGGGTGCTGCGGACTACAAGTTGGTCTACCACGCGAAGAATGGACGCGATGTCTACAGCTTCTGCATGTGTCCCGGCGGGACTGTCGTCGCGGCGACTTCGGAAGAGGGCCGAGTCGTCACCAATGGGATGAGTCAGTATTCGCGATCGGAGCGGAATGCGAACTCGGGGATCGTCGTTGGGATTACGCCTGAGGTTGATTATCCTGATGGACCGCTCGCGGGGATCGATTACCAACGCAAATGGGAATCGGCAGCCTTCGTAGCGGGTGGTGGAACATACGCGGCTCCCGCTCAGCGCGTCGGGGACTTCATCGCTGGGAGACCCAGCACTTCACTGGGGAATGTGATTCCTTCCTACAAACCCGGCGTGACGCCGACAGATCTCTCGACCTGCCTGCCGGACTTCGCGATCGAAGCGATCCGTGAATCGTTCAAATCTTTCGCGAGACAGATTCGTGGCTACGACATGAACGACGCGGTGCTGACGGGGGTCGAGACGCGGACTTCCTCACCCATCCGGATCAAGCGTGATGAAACCTTCCAGAGCATCAACACTAAGGGGCTGTATCCAGCTGGCGAAGGGGCTGGGTACGCGGGTGGTATTTTGTCCGCTGGGATCGATGGCATCAAAATCGCTGAAGCGGTCGCACAATGTTGGTCTTAGGCGATGATCCGAAGATCACTGTGGATTGCCCGACGACCTACATGATTTCTGCGACGGTGATGCCGTTGATTGAGAGTAGAGCCGCGACATGTGGGTGTGTCCGGACATAGCTGGGGTGGTCACAGCAATTAAAATCTCGACATCCTTGCGGTCGGGTTTCGTAGATTCCGCATCGCCCCTCGGCGGAGACATGGGGGCATCGATCATTGATGAATGGCAGGATCGATCCGTCATCGAGGAGAACACCTCGATGGCCGGTGCAGCAGGTCCCTTTGCATTCGACACAGGGAAGGTTTAGCACAATTGCCGCGAATACTCGACGGCGATCGACGGCTGGATATTGATTGAATCGAGATTGGATACGCGGTGTTGTATGATGAAGGAGTGTAGGTCAGAGCAGGCTTGAGAGTTCGTGAAGAACACTACGGGCGTGCTGCTTTGTGATGAAATCAACGGTTGAAAATTGTACAACACATGATGCGGACGGAATCTGGGAGTACTTGGCCAGGTTCGTCTTGATCGGGGCGATCTCTAGTGAATTCAAGATTCGCCGTGCCACGGATCGCTTTTCCGACGCATTCGTTTTGTGCGGTGCGCATCGATCGGGAATGAATAAATTTTAATTTCAATCACCGATCACCTGCTGACTGATCCGAATGAGAGTCGAATCAGGCGAGGCGTGCTTGAGCAAATGCACGGTTCTTGTACCGAAAAAACAACTTCCTTACCTCTGTAGGGCTATACAAAACTTTCTACATCGTCTCTGAGCACCTGGGGATCAGTGAGTTCGCAAGAAATATCTTGTTGTCGGGGATGGAAATCGTCATACAATAGTCCCATGCGGATCCTGATCATTGAAGACAACCCGAAGATGGCTGGCGCGATTCAGAAGGGCCTCGATAGCCACGGCTATGCGGCTGATGTTTCAAAGTCCGGATTTGAAGGTGAAGAGCTCGCTGTGGGATCGACCCCGTACGACCTCATCATTCTGGACCTGATGCTCCCGGATCGAGACGGCGTGGATGTGTGTCGAAACCTCCGGCGTCGTTGCGTGGAGACCCCGGTCCTCATGCTGACCGCATTGTCTGGAACCGACGAGAAGGTCGCTGGGCTCGATGCGGGTGCGGACGATTATTTGACCAAACCCTTTGAGTTTGAGGAACTGCTGGCGCGGATCCGTGCCTTGCTCCGTCGAGGGGAAGCCTCGGAGGGACGGCTGCTTGAATGCGACGATATCCAACTGGACCTATACACACGCATGGCCAAACGCGGAGAGAAGGAACACGAGCTTTCCAATAAGGAATACGCTCTGCTCGAGTATCTGATGCGGAATCCCAATCGTGTGCTTTCGAGGGCACAGATCGCCGAGAAGGTGTGGGACATGAACTACTCGCCCGGCAGCAATGTCATTGATGTCTATATGTCCTCGCTGCGAAAGAAGCTCGATCGTGGTTTTGAACACGAGTTGTTCCACACGATCAAGGGGGCCGGGTATCGCTTTGGCGTGATGGACTGATTGTGCACCGGCTCCTAGATCCCAATCAGCGTTCGAAGTTTCGGCTTTCGCTCCGCGTTCAGCTCTCGCTTTGGGTGGTGCTGATCTTCACGCTGATCCAGTGGGTGAGCACGATTGTTGTGTGGGTATTTCTCAGCAACTCGATCTATTGGTCATTCGATGAGTTTTTTCAGCGTCATTCTATGAGCGTTTCGAGAGAGATCAGGACACGGCTCCCCGACCTGTCACGAGAGCAGCTGCAGGTTATGGAATCCAACCAACTCAAACAGGTCGATTTCCATTCGTACTATATTGATGTCTTTGATACCACAGGCGGTCGAATCTTGGAGCCGGGACGAGCTGTTGTGCAGCCTGATCTGGACTCGATCCAGCAAGCGATTGATAACCGGGGGGCGGTGATTCTTCCGGATGTGTATTGGTCAAAGGTCCCATCACAGTTTGATCGGGATCATATGATTGTCGTGCTCCAACGCGTCGTCGGTCGCGATGGAAAAGCGTACATTGTATTCCAAGCGACTGATGATCAATATGCCCAATCGCGTGTGATGCAGATGGGCCAGACGCTGCTACTGACCTCTTTCGCGGCACCATTTCTCGCGTTGATCGCTGGGTGGTTCATATCCGGGATCGCCGTGGCCCCGCTTGTCCGGATTGGCGAACTGATCGAGGGTCTCGGCCCAGAATCTTTGGCACAGCCGTTGAAGACGGAAGAGAACAGCACCGAAGTTATGGAACTGGTGGCGCAGCTTGATGAATCCAGAACACAGATCCGCAATGCTTTTGAATCCCAGGCTCGGTTCCTTTCCAATGTTTCTCATGAACTCAAGACCCCGATCGCGATCATGCAGATTGAATCTGAGACGCTCGATCTTGATGAAAGCAACGAGGAAGTGAAAGAGTTTGTTCATTCCGTCCGCGATGAAATGTCGCGTTTGGGACGGATGATCGAGAGTTTCCTGACACTTACGCGGATCGAGGACGGGTTCGGGAAAGTTGGAGGAATCGCGCTGGCCTTCAACGACCTCGTTATGGATTCGATGGATCATTGCGTTGCGATGGCGCACCAGAACGCGATCGAGCTTGATCCGGTGCTCATGGATCATGAGGATTCCATCTCACTGGCCGTCCGTGGCGACCCGGATCTGCTGATCACGATGCTCAATAATTTGGTGCGCAACGCGATCGGCTACAGCCCTGCGGGGGGGACGGTACGGATTCAGCTGGAGCAGAGTGCGGATCTGGTCTTGATTCATGTGCGTGACGAAGGACCTGGCATTCCGGCTGACCGGATCGATACGGTGTTTGATCGCTTCGCGCGTGTAGAGGGTTCGAATCGCTCTGGGCGTGGTCACGGCTTGGGTTTGGCGATTGCGAAGGGGATCGCCGAGCTGCACGGCGGATCGATCACCGCAACGAACAACGAAGAACAAGGCTGCACATTCACCATTGAGCTGCCTTGGGTATCCACCGACAATTCCTGAACCCCCCTTTTTTGATAAAACACCCATAGAATGGGGACTTTTTTTGGATGATGAAGGATATTTCATCCAGAGTTTAAAGTGCTTTCATGCAGACAGCCAATACTGACTGTAATGCGTTTCCGTGCCTCTCGATCAGCCAAATTACGAGCACTCGTTGCTTCCGTAAGTGCCATTGCCCTGCTCAGCGGGTTTGCTTTGGTTTCAAATGATGATCGATCACGCTGGGACGCGATCAGCATCATCTTTCTCGTAGCCAGCGCGATCGCCTTGCTGATTTTGCTCCAGGCGATCACGGCCATCGCAACGAAGACCATGAGCGGTTCGTATAGCGAGGCACCCAATCCCAAAGAAATCCGGGATAGGCAAGAGACTGATACGGACAGAGAAGCCGCAGAATAAGTACGCGGCGCGATCTGAGACCTTTCAATACCTTTAAAGCTCGGTGTTTCCAAACTCCATTCAAGAATGAGTTCGATTTCATGTATCGATCATGGTGGGTTCAGATGCGGCCCCCAATATATGTACATGCGAACGGGACAGGGCCTTACCGAATCGCATGCACAACACACGGCCCATCGAAAGGTAGAGTAATGAATACCACCATGAAAAATACAGTACTGAACCGTCCTATTACCCGCTCAATGACCATCGTTGGGGCTGCACTGGCACTCTCACTGAGTGCGGGGTCTGCATTGGCAATCAATGCTGAGCCAGATCACCAGAAGGATCGCAAGCAACGAATGCAATCCAAGCAACACGCTGATACATGGTTGACACTCGTCCGCTCGGATCAGGTTCTGGGTGCTGCAGTGATGGGCATTAATAATGAAGAGGTTGGATCGATCGATGATCTGATCATCGACCGCGGCACAGGCCGCATCGCGTTTGCCGTCATCGGATACGGCGGGATCTTGGATATCGGTGAGAACCTCTTCGCTGCTGAGTACAACAAGCTTGATTACTCATCAACCGACGAACGGTTTAGCATCAGCATGACAAAGGAGCAGGCCGAGCGTCAGATCGAGTTCCTTCCTGACAACTGGAATGACTTGAGTCAGTCCAGCTGGATGGACGAGATCACCGGTGTGGTGGATGGTTGGGATACCGAAAGCTATGGCGACAAGGATCTCGCGTCTTCGAAGACGATGAAGCTCAACGGGACTGTCAAGGAAATTAAGCGTGATGAGCGAGGAAATGCAGAAGATATCATCGTTTCCTTCGATGATCAGAACGGAAAATCTCGCGAGGTTGTCCTCGGCCCTTCATGGTACATCATGGGCTTGGGCGATACTCCATCAACCAATGATCGCATTGAGCTGGTCGCCGCGAACCATAACGGGCGTTTGATTGCGACCGAGGCGCGTCTTGGTGGGAAGGACATCAAACTCCGTGACACCAATGGGCGTGTGTACTGGAAGTCGACCAACCACAAGACGGCACGGTATGTACTCCTCTCGGACCTGATCGGCAAGAATGTCGAGATCGGTGGATCAACCAGTGGCGAGATTCAGAACGCCGTGGTTGAAACCACATCAGGACGCGTCGCGTTCTTCGGGTTTGACCCAAACGACAACTTCCTTGGTTTGGGCGATGATGTGAGTTTGGTCCCATGGTCAGCGATGCACATCGCCGCGGATATGACTGTGTGGAGTGAATCAAGTGAGGCACAGTTCGGTAAGGCAGAGCCGATGCCGGAGGATCTCAGCACGCTCCGGACAGCGAAATCGCTCGAGAACGCGTACCAACGATTTGATCTGGCAGTACCAAACTTCTCGAGCAGCGAAAGGCAGGGCATGAACGGGCATTCGAAATCGAATGACGGCTTAGCCGGGAACGCGTGGAGCAAGAACTCTGCACTGGTGACCAAGTTCTCGAAGGGCAAGTCTGTCCGCATGAGCGGTGAGTTCGTCCGCATGGATACAGCCACACTTGAAAACGGTGCGATCACCGCGACCTCGATGTGGATCAAGACTCCCGAAGGAAATCGGGAGGTCATCCTCGGCCCGAACTGGTTCATTGATCGTCAGGGCCTTGAACTGAATAAGGGTGACCGCGTGAGCATCCAAGGCCGGACTGCGAGCATCGATGGGCGGGATTACACCGCCGCGTGGAATGTGAATCAGGATACGAACACCTGGGCACTGTGGGATGACATGACGCCGGCGTGGGTAGATTAACGCCTCTTGTATGTGCAGGCCACAGCACACACATAAACCCGCCGGGAGCGAGAGTTCTCGGCGGGGATTCAGACAACAGATGGTACCCACTTCGTGAAAGGAGCTACCCATGAAACACTCTACTACTACTCCGACCGAGCCTCATGTCCCCATCTCGCCAGAACAAAGTGAGCTGATGAATGAGGAGACTGAGCAACACAAAGCTGAGGATATGGAGGAACGCATCCGAGAGGATTCTCCTGACGGGCGACCGGCCTATCCGAGGATTCGGTCGAAGGAGATCCTGATCCTCGCCGCTGGTTCTCTGGTGGCCGTGATGGCTATCAGCGCAGCAACTTACGCACTTTGGGGGTTCGACGAGGCGCTGCTGGTCCTTGGGCTCGGGATGGTGTTTGCCGTCGCGGGCAACCCGGTCGTGTGGGCGATGTTTTTCCGCAGCAAGGAACGCGAAGAACTCAACCATGAGCGCGAGGACCATGTCCCATTAAAAGCAAAGCACAAACCACGCACGCGATAAGCGTGCTGATAAGTCACCCATTCATTCACACACACTGCAGAAAGGAAAATACCATGCAGAACACATCAGCAACCATGTCATCAACCAACAAGAACGATTCGAAGGATATCCGAGAGGG
This sequence comes from uncultured Phycisphaerales bacterium, assembly GCA_963976955.1. Lineage (GTDB taxonomy): Bacteria > Planctomycetota > Phycisphaerae > Phycisphaerales > UBA1924 > UBA1924. The sequence continues at coordinate 1,590,554 of CAXBMD010000001.1, forward strand.
TCTAACCGATCTCAAGAGTGACGCTTCGGCGGTCCGAGAGGATCTCAATGTCCTCAAAGAGGACACGAGCCAGCTCACAACCCACGCGACGCAGCACGCGATCGAAGCGGTCAAGACCGGTGCCGAATCCGCAGGAGAAATGGCCAAGTCCTTTGGCGAAAATGCTAAAAAATGCCACAAATCTGTCTGTGCCCAGGTTGCCGAACGCCCCACTACGGCTCTCATTTTGGCATTGAGCGCGGGCGTAATCGCTGGTCGCCTTCTGGCTCGGAAATAACCCATGATATTTTGGCGAGCAAAGGAGATACTCGAGGGCGGATCAGAACTGTTCCGCGCCGAGGCGGAGCTGATGAGCAAGCGGTTGACCCGCTTGCTCATCGGCTCTGTCGCCGTGGTTGTGATCGCATTCATGGCGGTGTTCGGACTGCTGTTGGCCACTTCCGGAGCGGCGATCGCACTCAGCGACCAGATCGGATGGGCGGGATCACTGGGCATCATCGGAGGCGCGTATTTAATCGCGTGCCTGCTGTTGTCAGGCGTGTACTACATACTCCGAACCGATTCGAAGGCACCGTCCGAGAGTGATGTGAGCACTGCGGACGAATCAAAGGAACCCAAGGCGAAAGCCGAGGACGCGAAAGACCGTTTGGACAACGCGGCATCGTCAGACCCCGATCAACAACAAGATCAAAGCAAAGATCACGAGGGGTTGCTCGATGGACTTGATACACTCAAAGACACCGCGATCGAAGCGGGAATGAAGAACCCGGTTGCCTTCGGATCCGCGGCCCTCTTGGTCTTGTCATTGATCGGCCCAAGGAAGTCCATCAAGATGATCAGCCGAGGCGTTGCTGCGGCTGGAATCGCTTCAACACTACTTGACTCACTGGGTACCACAAGTGACCCAGCATCGTCAACCTCTTCTACGAAGACTTAAAGCCCAGTACTTACAAGATTGCCTTCATACTCCGGGCGTGGTTTCAAAAACCACTCCCGGATTTATAACGATGGATCAATCCACAACTCCGCGAGCAACGGAAGGTGGTCTGACCCAATATCTTCCAGCCTGGTCAGACGCTCTACTCGGAACGCTTCGGTCACCAGCACATGATCGATCGGATAGCGGAGGAGCGGACGATGCGCGGGGAAGGTGTTGTACATCCCTCGCCCGATTCGAGGATCTCGCAAGCCGCCGGCTTGCTTCGCTTGCTCTGTTGTCCGTGACCATCCAACATCGTTGAAATCCCCCACCATGATCCAGTGCTCGATCGTTGAATCCGCGATTCGCTTCGCGGCAATCATGAGCTCGATATCTCTTGGCTTGCTTGACACGCGTTCATCCCCTGATCGCTTTTTGAGTCCAGGCGGAGGGGGATGGAGTACACATACGCCGATGATTGCTCCATGAGTGTGCAACTTCGCCCAGATAGAAGGTCGATCATCCTCGACGAGGTATTGGATTTCAGGCTCTACGAGCTTGAGTTTGGAGAGCAGGGCAATCCCACGCCCCTTCTCACGGAACTCTGTGACTCGATATGGATATGTCTCGCTGTATGATTCAATTAGCCCATCCCACTGCGCATCAACTTCCACAATCGCCATCAAATCCGCATCGGATTCGACCAACATCTCCATAGCGGATTGTCGTTTGCTGTTGGTGTAATCCACATTCGCGGCAACGACTCGAACGCGACCATTCCGGGTTCCGTCTGAGTTGGAATGTTCACTTCCTCGCACTTCCGGCGCCATGAGCGGGGTCATCCGTGCGGCCCATCTGAGCTGCTGGATGATGGAGAGACTCAACATGATCATCACCACCACCCACGCGATCTTCAATGATGAATCCTCAGGATATAAGAGAAGGGCGGCAAGAAGGAGAGCCAACCCAACACAGAGGACTTGAATGCGTGGGAAGTCCCAGATACGCATCCACCATGATTTACCCGGAAGGACAGAGAGTAGTGTTGCCGAAATGACAGCAAGTGATCCGAGGTACCAGAGGAGATGAATGAACCACATTGTTCGTTTTCCTTGTGCACGAATGGATTCATGCAGATCGTGAAATGCTTGTACAGTATATATAGAGAAAAAAGGCGACGGAGGCTCATACAAAACCTCGCGCCGCCAGGGGACATCGATTGTCATCGCATCAGCAGCGTTGCAACAGTCTTACCGACTGCGGATTCACTGCCCTAGAATCACTGATTCACGCTCGCTGATCGCGCATGTCACGGATCTGGTCGTGACGCTTCTTGACGAGTGCATACTGACTCTGCAGGACGGCGTTGAGCGGGCTTCCTGCGGTGTCCTTGAGTGTCTTCTCGTAGAGATGCTTGATCTCGTCTTCGCCTCGTTCGGCATCGGCGAGCACGGTGTGCTCGTTACCACCGGTCACGGTCGCTCGGATGTCCATCCACCAGCGATGCACTGTACCCTTGAGCGAGCCGTCGTCCTCGGGCTCCTCGTTGCTGATCGATGTCGCGACCTGGAGTTCATGAGCAAAGCGGAGGCGTTCCTTGCCGCAGTCACGGAAGTAGCTGGCGATCTGATCGTTCTCGATATGCTCAGCGGCGGATGTGAATCCCTTTGAGCTGTCGATGTTGATCGAGATCAGGTTCTGAATACCTTTGATGGTATCTTCGTTCAGGTTTGTGATGGTTTCCATTGGAGTTCTCCTTTGGTTTGGGTTCGTAAAATTCGGAATCAATAATCGAGACTTGGTTGTGACGATGATGCTTTATGGATCGATTGCGTCGTCCACCTCATCGGCGGCGTCGTCGAACGCATCGCCGACATCATCCGCTGCATCGTCAAGAGCTTCGCCCGCTTCCTCGGCTGGACCATCGTTGTTGTCGCACGCGGTCAACGCGAGCACAGGCATGGTGGTCATCAGACCAAGGGCTGTGAGACGCAGGAGGTCCTTGGCGTCGAGTGATCGTTTCGTGTTGCTTTTCATGGCATGTCCTTTCGTTGTGCGGGTATCCAAAGCTGGATACCCGCAGTGTAACTATGTTGAAATGTATTCAATCTGGATGCGATCGCATGATCACATCTTGACTGACTTGTCCCCGCGACGAGCGAGACCGCTCAGCAGCGAGAGCAAGAACAGCACGATGAATACAAAGAAGAGGATCTTGGCGATGCCCGCGGCTCCGGCGGCGATGCCACCAAAACCAAAGACTGCAGCGATGATCGCAACGATGAAGAATGTAAGTGCCCATTGAAGCATGATTTCTTTCCTTTCGTAGTCGGGCCCTTGTGGTGCCCGAGGTTGTATGATTTTCTGTCTAAGTTCCGAGTCCTGTACCCGGGTCTCACTTGTACTATCGGGGACTGATATGAGGTCCCGATGATCGGCGGATGAAAGTTTGCTCATAGTGCAAACAATCCATCAGACCGATCAGTCCTTTGCGTCATCAGCGGTGTCAGCCACCGAGTCGCCGACGGACTCGACATCGCGCCCGACGCCTTCGACGGTGTTGCACGCGCTGAGTGCGACACTCGATCCCGCAAGGACCGAGAGGCAGAGCAGTACCCAGAGCGGTCTGCCCGCTTCCTTGAGGCGTGCTGTGTTGGTTGCGTTCATTTGATTCCCCTTTCTGTGAATCCCTTTCGGGCTGTTTGGTGCCGGATTGCGGACTTCCCGACCGGCTATGTAGAGATATTGGTGCCTGGGTATGGAATCAGGCTGAAGCGTACATGAAATATGATTTCATTTTGAAATCAGCCGCCTTGAAATCGTCGCTAAATCGTTCTGCACCATCATCTTGCAACATTGAAAGCATCACAATAAATCGCATCACACTTTGTGTGATGCGTCTGAATGGAACGACATATTGGCCCTGTGGAGTTCTGATCGCGCCTGCTTGGTACTACTCTGCCGAACCGTTTTCTTCGATCGCTTCGCTGTTGCCGGAGCTTAAACGCGTGCTCATCCGCTGGATCAGGATGAAGAAGACGGGGACAAAGAACACACCGATGAAGGTGGATGCAATCATCCCGCCGATCACACCTGTACCGATGCTGTGTCGCGCGGCTGAACCAGCGCCTGAACTGATCGCCAGTGGGACCACACCAAGAATGAACGCCATCGAGGTCATGACGATCGGGCGGAACCGCAATCGGGCTGCTTCGAGAGCCGCCTCCATTGGGTCCATTCCATCGCGTACCTTGTCGATGCAGAACTCGACGATCAGGATCGCGTTCTTTGCCGCGAGTCCGACCAGTGTGAGTAGACCAATCTGGAAGTAGATGTCCTGCGCGAGCCCGCGGAATGCGATCGCGATGAACGCGCCCAGGACTGCGATTGGTACGGCAAGAAGCACAACGATGGGAAGTGCCCAGCGTTCGTACTGAGCCGCGAGCACAAGGAAGACCACGACCAGCCCAAACGCGAGCACAATCGGTGTCTGGTTGCCTGCTTTGAGCGCTTGGTAGGTTTCGCCGCTCCATTCGTAGCCGTACCCGGTCGGGAGTTTTTCTTCGGCGAGTTCAGCGATCCGGTTGATCGCATCTCCTGAACTCACACCCGGCGCTGGGGCGCCGTTGATCTGTACCGAGGGGAAGCCGTTGAATCGCGTGACGATGTTTGGGCCGGTCCGGAAGCTTGAGTTGACCACCCCGGAGAGTGGCACCATCTGATCGTCTTTGTTGCGGACATAGACCCGGTTGATGTCCTGCGGGTTGTCACGGTATTCGGCCTCCGCCTGCATCTGGACGCGCCAGATTCTTCCGAATTTCGAGAAATCGTTGACATACAACGCGCCGAAGTACGCCTGCAGTGTGTCAAACACTTGGCTGATTTCGACGCCCATCATTTTGGTCTTGTCGCGGTTGAGTTCAACGAACAGCTGGGGCACTGCGACGCGAACAGTCCCGCGGACACCGACGACATCCGGATCTTCTGCGCTTGCGGCGATCAACACATTACTCGTTTCGGCGAGTTCGGCGATTGTTCCGCCGCCGCGTTGCTGGAGTTGCATCTCGAAGCCTGAGGTGATCCCGAGTCCTTGGATGGCTGGCGGATTGAAGGCGATCACAATGCCTTCTGGCGATCCTCCGAAACGCCCGATGACCTCTCCAGCGAGGGTCTGGGCGCTCAAGGCTGGGTCCTTGCGTTCGTCGAATGGCTTGAGTGTGATGAAGATCGTTGCGGAACTTGTGCTGTTGACCCGTCCGGAAATCAAATCCAGCCCGCCAAGAAGTGTGACATTTTCCACCGCGGGATGCGCGAGCAAGAACTCTTCCGTCTGTCGGGCGAGCACATCGGTCCGCTCAAGTGAGGCCCCATCGGGGAGTATCACCGCAGCGATGATGTAGCCCTGGTCCTCATCGGGCAAGAACCCGCTGGGGACAGACTGTTGAACGCGGAAGAGTGAGAATACGAGAATCCCGAAGATCGCCAGCGTGACGAGGAAGTACCGTCCCGCGAGGCCCACGCCTCGGACATAGACATTGGTCGCGCCGTCGAATGCGCCATTGAAGATTCGGAAGAAAAAGAATTTCTTCTTATGGTGTGAAGGCTTGAGCAGGATCGCGCACAGCGCGGGGGAGAGCGTGAGGGCGACCAGACCGCTGATAGAAACCGAGACCGCGATGGTGACCGCGAACTGCTTATAGAGTTGCCCGGTAAGTCCACCCATGAACGCGACTGGCACGAATACAGCGGACAACACGAGCACAATTGCGATGAGCGCACCGCTCACCTGCTCCATCGCTTTAACGGTCGCCTTGCGTGGGCTCAGCCCGTCTTCTTCCATGATCCGTTCGACATTCTCAACAACAACAATCGCGTCATCGACCACGATACCGATCGCGAGCACGAGACCGAAGAGGGTCAGGGTGTTGATGCTGAATCCCAACGCGAGCATCCCAGCGAATGTGCCGACGATGGCGACCGGGACGGCAAGCAGTGGGATGAGCGTCGCGCGCCAGCTCTGGAGGAACAGGAAGACCACGATGAGCACAAGGACCACCGCCTCGACCAGGGTGTGAATCACTTCCTCCATTGACGCGCTGATAAACTCGGTCGTGTCGTAGGGGATGTTGTATTTGATCCCTTGCGGGAAGTTCAGCTTGGCGTCCTCGAACTCGGCGCGGATGAGTTTCATCGTGTCCAGCGCGTTGGCGCCGGTTTGCAGGTACAGGAGGATGAGCGTCGAGGATTTGCCGTTGGCACGACCGAACAGCTCGTAGCTTCGGCTTCCCAGCTCGATGCGTGCGACATCTTTCAGTCGGATAATCGTGCCGTCTTCACTCGCGCGGAGGATGATGTTCTCGTAATCAGCGATCTCGTTGAGTCGACCACGCGTCATGACGGGGATGGTGAGTTCGACTTCCGATCCGCTCGGACGCTGACCGATTGTTCCAGCGGGGAAGTTGGCGTTCTGCTCGCGCACCGCCGCGACAGCGTCGCTCACGGTGAGATTTTTGACTGCGAGCCGGTCCGGATCGAGCCAGACGCGCATCGAGTAGTCTTTGGAACCGAACACCTGGACATTTCCAACTCCATCGATTCGGCGGAGCCGATCGAGGAGGTTGATCGTAGCGTAGTTGCTCAGATAGAGATCGTCGTATCCGCTGTCGTCATCTGCGAGCAGGGTCGCGACACCAAGAATATTGGTCGAGCTTTTGGTGACGGTGATGCCGTTGCGGACGACTTCCGCAGGAAGCTGCGGCTCAGCAACACTCAGCTTGTTTTGGATGTCGACCGCTGCGAGGTCCTGATCCGTTCCAATCTCGAAGGTCGCGGTGATCGACACCGCACCACTGTTGGAGCTTGTTGAGCTGAAGTAGATGAGATTTTCGACGCCGGAGAGTTGCTGCTCGATGGGTGCAGCGACCGCGGTGGCTGCGGTTTCAGCATCCGCACCCGGATAGACCGCGTCGATGTTGATCGTCGGTGGCGTGATCTCTGGGTATCGCGCGACGGGCAGCACCATGATGGCCACGCCACCTGCAATCAGGATGAGCAGCGAGAGTACACTCGCGAAAACCGGGCGATCAATGAAGAACTTAGAAAACATTCGAATACCTCATTCGTGATCGTGGGGTGTTGTGGATTCATCTCCTGAATCCACGGCCGGTGAGCTGACTTCCATCCCGGGACGGACTTGCATCAGATGATCCACGATCACCCGATCGCCGGATTCAAGACCGGATTCGATCACCCAGTCCGCTCCGACCCAGTCACCGAGCGTGACGGGTCTCATCTGCGCGAGACTCTCGGCATCGACGACATACACCGCTGCGCCCGTAGGTGTGTGCAGCACCGCAGATTGAGGCACCGTGATCGCGTTCAAGCGTGTGATTCCGCGGATTTCTGCGTGGACAAACTGTCCTGGACGGAGTGTGCGGTCTGGATTGGGGACGCTCGCGCGGATGACCGCTGTGCCTGTCGATGGATCCACAGCGACATCAACAAAGTTGATCCGGCCGAGGTGTGGAAACTCGCCACCATCCGGGAGAATCACATGCACTTCGAGTTGATCAACCGGAACATCGGTCAGCTCTCCCGAATCGGTCATGCGCTGCCAGCGCAGGAGGTCCTGCTCGCTGACGCTGTACTGAACATACAGGGGGTCAACCTTCTGCACCGTTGCGAGAAGTGATTCGGTATTCATGCCGACATAGCTGCCAACGTCCTGTTTGCGCAGCCCGATGACCCCGGTGATTGGTGATTGGATGGTGGTGTAATCCAGATCGAGCTTGGCTTGTTCGATGTATGCCCGCTGGGTTTCGACCGATGCCGAAGCGATGCGTTGCGATTCCTGCGCCTGCTCGAGTTCATTGGCAGCTGCTTGCTGAAGCTCGGCGAGATTCTTGAACCGTTCGACCTGCTGGGTCGCTCGGGTCAGTTGCGCTTCGGACGCGTGAAGCCCGGCCTCAGCCTGCCGCAGCGCGACTTTGAACGGCTTGGGATCGATGGTGAACAGCAGTTCCCCCTCCTTGACCACCTGCCCCTCTTCAAAGTTCTGGCTCATCAGATATCCGCTCACCCGTGCGCGGAGTGGAACGATCGCAGAGGGCAATGTCTGCGCAAGGAATCTCGGACTCAGCGGAATATCCTTCGGCTCGATCACGATCGAGTTCACCGGGAATGCACCGCTTGGTCCCGTCACCTGGTGCGGGGTTGGGCTGTGGTGATCGCTTGTCAGGTAGTACGCCGCGTATCCGAGCACCCCGACGAGGACGATCGCGACCAACCCTCTCCAAACAAGGTGGTGGAGCATCAATGTGTTTCGTTCGCCACTTTGTGTGTTATTCGTCGCCATGTTGTGTCTCCGAATCGGTCCCGCTGCGTTCGTTCTCGGTGTGTTGAATACCGACATGCAGTTCGTTGTTCATCATCTCATTCACATCCTGTTCCTCGAGCTGAGTAGGTTTGGATCCATCAGTTGGCTGATTGCCAACGACCGGACCGCCGAGCGCGAGGTAGAGATTCAGTCGCTGCACGACCTGTTCGTACCGCACCGCGAGCAGCAGCGACCGCGTCTCGAAATCTTGTCTTCTGATCTGCTGGAGATCGAGTATCGTCATCAGTCCCTGGTCATAGCGGCTGATCGCTGAATCGCTCGCTCGCTGAAGCCTCTTGCTTGCATCATCGAGCAGGATCTCCCGTTTCTCGAGGGCCTTGCTATTGGAGAGGGCACTCTCGACCTCGCGAAACGCTTGGAGCGCGACGGAAGCAAAGTTTCCGATCGCTTGGTGTTGGCGAGCGTTCGCGGCTTCTTCCTGAGCATCCAGCCGCCCACCCTGCAAGATTGGCGCGAACAAATCCGCTGCAATCGAGGATACGAGTTCGGCAGGATCAAGCATCGCCGTCGCGTCCGCGGAGAGTGTGAGTTGGGGGAGTTTGGCCGCTTTCGCGGATTCCACATCGTAAAACGCTGCATCTACACGGCGTTCGGCGCCTCGGATGTCCGGACGGCGCTCGATCAGTGCCGTCGGCACCCCCACTGCGAAAGCTCCGCCATCAATTGTGGGGAGCACCTCAGAAGCTGTGTCGATTTCTGCGGACGGGTAGCGTCCAAGAAGCAACTCGATCCCTCGCTGCGATTCCCTGATCGACGCGAGGTTGTCCTGCACCGCTGCTTCGGCCAGCCGGATGCTCGATTCTGCGAGGTCCGCATCCAGCGAGGTTCCCAGACCCGCATCCACTCGTTGAAGCGTCGTCTCTGCGGTGAATCGCTCGGCATCGTATAACTGCTGATTGATCGCGAGCTGCGAACGCGCGGAGATCACCCCGTAGTACCCTTGAGCGACCGCCGCAGCGATCGAGTGGCGAGCCTGTAGGTATTCGAGTCCTGACGCTTCGGTGACAGAACGGGCAAACGCACGATCGGATCGAAGCCGACCCCAAAGATCGAGTTCCCACGACACATCCAGAGAACCGGTGTATCGGTCCGTATCCGAATCCCCGTCGTTGTACTGATACCGCGCCCCAGCTCCGCCGTTCAACTCAGGATACAGGTATGAAGCAGCGAAACGCAGACTCGCTGCGGCTTCTTGATATCTGGATGCCGCAATGTAGAGGTCCGGATTGTGATCCCACGCTTCCTGAACGAGTGATTCAAGAATTGGATCATTGAAGCTCGCGAGCCAACCATCCGCGATGTCAACGGACGAGGCGGAACCGAGTTGAACCTCGGAGAACTGGGCTGGCAACCCAATATGCTTGGTCGCATGGTCCTCAGAGGGATGCTGGATACCTGAGCACCCTTGAAGCAGCACGCTGAGCGTCAAAATCAATGCGAGTTTGAGTGTTTGGTGTGTGGATTTGGTCATTGGTTCTTCCCTTGAGGCCTTGATTCACCCTCTGGCCGTAATCCCGAACGAGCCTTGTCGAGGAGTTGGATCAACTGTTTCCTCTCAGCTTTGTTCAACCCATCCATCAACTCCGACAGTCTCCCAAGGTGCCCGGGCATAATTCGCTGCAGCATCTTCTCGCCCTTCTTGGTCATCTCGATAAATGAAACACGGCGATCATGGCAGCACGCGACTCTTCGGACATGCCCGTCGGACTCCAGCCCATCGATCAATCCGGTCACTGTGCCCTTGGTGACACCGGTTGCTTCAGCAAGCTCTGAGTGGGATGCGGGTTTGTCCTGTTCAAGTAGGTACCCGAGCACCCTCATGCGACCTTCGCTGATCCCGTATTGCTCAAGGCTCTGCTGCAAATATGCAGTGAGTTCCGAGGCAACGCTCTTGAGCAACAAAGCGGCGCGTACATCATCCGGATCCAGACTCGGGATCTTTTTTGCAATTGCTCGCAGGCTTTCGTAATCCGGGACACGCGGGGAATGGGGAATCATGATCGTCCTTCACGATGTTTGTTTGGCCACATACTGTACGGTACCATACTATTCTTGATTGTCAACAGAATCGCGTGCACTATTTTGACCTCTCCAAACACGGCATGAAGATTCTTGATTGATTCCCCGGATACCGAGGGGTTCCACCTAGTACTTGTTGCGAAATGTTGTGTTTATCACATACACCAATTCTAGCGATCGATTTTCTGACTACTGCCACGCTCATACCCACCCTGCCATTTAAGGACCACTCACGCGTCAGGTGACTCATCCATGTGTTATATTTGCATCGTTTATCACAATTACGAGGTACTTTTATTTGTGCGTTTATTGCCACACAGAAACTAAATGGACACGGGGCAATTTTCCGATACCCTGACCTGAATACAGGCACTACTACCCACTTGGAGTGTTTCTCACTTCGGAAAGCAAGCCCATGCAATGCAAACACGAAACCGAAGAGGCATTACTCAACAATCGTGTCCGCACGCTGATAGGTAATCAGAGCGTGACCGAGTTTGCACGGGTACTGGGATTGAATCACGAATCCGTACGACGCTATATACGCCGAAAGACTTCACCTCCGGCCGTGTTCTTGCTCCGCATTGCGGAGCGGATGGAAGTTGATGGCACCTGGCTATTGACAGGCATCAGTAGCGATGATCGTATGAATCTTCGGAATGTTCATACCAGTCTCCTCATAGAAGAGATCAATCGAAGATCCGAGGTGTTCCTAGAAATTGTTAGGCAGATGAATCCTGAGAAAGCCATGGATATCAGTCGATCCGCGTTGGTGTGTGCCGCGCTCGATCTACAGTCTTCGGTGACGAATGCAGCGCAGCAAAGAAGCAGCCTGGATGCGCATGAGAAAACCCGAGCGGGATGACCTGCTCGGGTTTCCACCCATCCGGCGGGCAATCAGTGCTACTGAGCTCTGCGCCGACGCCGCATAGAGAGAAGGGCACCCGCTGGAACACACGCGAGCGCACCTGGCGACGGGATGGTTGCGGTCATCGAAGCGAACGAATGCCCGATCCGAATATCACCATTGAGCAGGCCCAGCCCGGCGGCTACATCATTAAAGCTGATGTGAATCGCGTTGACCTCGAGCTGAGCGGTTTCGATTCCGTCACCGCCGAAGATCTGCTCATTGAGTACCACACGAATTCCGAGTGAATCAAAGAGCACGGTATTGGCGGCGGCATTGGCGTCGACATCCAGCGTCGCCCCAAGGATACTGAGCGTGACATCCGCGAGATTCGACGATCCATACATATTCAATGATCCATAGTCTCCTGTGATTGAAGCGTTCGATTGAATCATGCTCGCATCAAGCCCCAGGACCGAGGAGAGCAGCACATTCGCTCCTAATCCATCGACGCGTCCCATCGAATCCGTCGTCCGAATACCTGCGAATCCATCGACATCCGAGCTTGCCGATCCTTCAATGAGCGTTGCATTGATATTTGCAAGCCCGACTGCGAATGCTGAAAAATCGACCACGGAGCTTGAGCCGTCAAACATCCCTGGTGCGGTTCCTGATGCGTGCCCCTGTGGAGCAATGGTAACATTGGCGAGGAGCAATGAGATATCAGCTGCCAGCCCATACCCATTCGCTTCTGCACTGACAACATCTGCATTTGCACCTGCACTCAGCAAGACCGATCCGGCGAGTAGACAACATACTTGCGTTTTTTTGTTTAACGATTTCATTTACAACCTCTTTCTCTCTCTGTTGGCTGTGTCTTTGCGGCACCATGTCCCGGCCAACTCGGCCGGAGGAATCGCATGTAGTCATCAGTAGATACCACGACAAAGAAAGTTCTACAAATATAATTCCGAAATACAAACTCTGTTCATGCAAACTTATGTGTTAAAAGACTTGCCAAGTACATGAATGCGTGGGTTTAATTGCTCAAAGCATAGCAAATTGCATACATATATGCCGATCCATACTCAACCTAGTCGATTCATCACACATGCTTGCGAAATCTGTTTTGGATTCTCATTCAGGGGAAGTTGATTCATCTTGAATCCGATATCTTCATTCGCAAATGGAGCCGGATTTCAAAATGTTCACACCAGATGAAACTACGATCAGCATAAAACCATCGGGGATGATCTGCTGTGTCACCGACGGCCAAAGGACAGTCTTTGCACAATCCAATTCCGATGGCCCCAACCTAAAGCTCACCGCATGCGTGCTCCCCACTCCTTGCCCACATGAAAATCATGGCGTGAGTGACCGCAATTCACCGCAGCAAGTGCTTAGTGCATTCCGCGGAACACGCGCATCGTCAACGATTCCAATGGAATGGTGCGAAATCCAGCGTATATCAATCCAGGGCCAAATATCATCATCAACACATGCACATCTACACTCACTGTTCGCAAACCAGATGAACTGGACTGAATCTTTGTTCAAATCGTCATTCCTTGAACTCTCAGCAAAGCGATCCGGATCACCACTTATTGGGTTTGGCGTCTTGGACAGCACGATACAGTCAAGCTCACGGCAAATTGTGCTGGCTGGGCTCACCACGGCACATCTCGATATCGAGGAGTTTGCTTGTATCCGAGGCCTCCATGTACACAACACCCTTGGCGGGAATGTTGACAGCTCCCTTTTTGTGCGCACTTCCAAGAATCATATTTTGCTAACGATGGTCTCTCCGAACTGCGAGCTGCTGATGCTCAGAAAGGTACCATACGACTCTGATCCGGCTACTTCGCCTACGAACTCAGTCGTATCCAAAGTGGTGCATGAGATTGAACTGCTTCTGATCTCTGCAGGACAACAATCGCTGCTGCACAACTGCCGACTTACCGCATACATTTCCAGCTCCAACACCGATGCGTGTGGCGCATCTAGAGATGTCATTGATCGCATCTCTATTCCGGGTTTTTCGATTGATGAGATTCAACTGAATCATCCATGGTGCACCCAGTTGATTGTGGATCACAATCTTGATCCGTATCACGCCCTAGTCATGCTTGGTTTACTTCACACAGATCATCTGGAGGTGGCCTCATGATCTCTGTGAACTTTATCTCAGAACCTTCAGTCCCGGAGCTAAGAGAGGATACTCCTCCAGCGGTGAGCTTGATCCGAGTGATCACGGCGGTATCGCTATGTGCCTTGATTGGATTGTCTGTATATTTGAATCAGCTACAAAGAACAAAGCACATGCTTCAAACCAGCATCAAATCGCTCGCAACACATTCCAGCCTTCTCGAATCGATCCACACAAGACGGAACACCAAAATCTCTGAAACAGAACTCCTCCAAGAACTCTGCCCGCCATCTTCAATCCTCGCATTGGTGTCACAATCCGCTGTGGATGGAATCGTGTTGTCCGATCTTGAAGTCAACTACTCCTGGCCTGCCAAAGCTGTTCGAAAGGCAAGACTCAAAAATAGTACAACCAATAGTTCCAGAGAGTTAACTGTTCAAGTTTCCGGGACTGTTGAAACCAACGAAAAACTCTTGATTCTCGCTTCACATCTCCATAACGCTGGATTCCAATCCGTCCTGACTGGGAACAGGTTGCCGGATTCGACACGAACTGCAAACGCGGTACGCCCTGATCGGTTCACAATCACCGCTGAATCATTTGATACACAGATGAGTAAAGGGGAATGAGTTGAAAGCGAGACTTCCTGATCGTTGGCGGATTTGGCTTTGTACTTCACTCGCGATGGTGTTGCTGGCGTTGGCTTGGTACTCGATCAAACTTAGCCGAGTGATTGGTCGCGTGCAATCTGATATTCTCAATCTTGCGGGGCACATCACTGAAAGCAGTACTTTGTTGAATCAAACACGGGTAATAGGCGTTCAACCTGACCAACCCGACATTGAAATCCGCAGCGTGCTTGATTTTTCGAATGTACTGAAAGACTCTGGCGCCGAAAATATCTCTCTCAACATGGACTCGTCTGTAGGAAACAATAAAACGCAAACCGTTTTCTTAGATGCGGAGTTCTACATCCAGATTGATCAACTTCACGAACTTTTCCTTGCGTTGCAATCTTCGGATCCGATCGTCCGAGTTCGGCGATTCAGAATCGAGACGGTCGATCTGCACGACGATGCGATCGGTATGCCATATCCAGCAAGGCATGTGTTCTTACTGGCGGAGATCATTCCCCTACAGACCAGCAATGGAGAGAAGTAAGATGAATAGGATGCTGTCTATTTTTCGATCCAATCCATACCTGGCAGTGCTCGGGTTGGCTACCTGCTTTATTGCTGGATGGCGAGGCGTTGGATTGGTCGTTTCAAGTCCTGATATCGACTCAACTCCTTCCTTCAAACTACTCGAACCAACCACAATCAGCACGAGATCTGAAATCTCGTGGGAAGATGTACTGGCGGATGACCCATTTATGAGAACTGCGGCCCACTCACTGATTGATGCGATACCCGACGCTCCGGTTTTTGAGCCTGATATCCAACCCGCCGAGCTTGAGGCAACTCCGAATCTCAAACTTAGCGGAATCCTGACAGGGAAGCGCTCCGTTGCCATGATCAATGGACAGTCACTGAGCGTTGGGATGTCGATCGAAGGCTGCGAAGTCCTTGAAATTCGCCCCGAGAGTGTACTGATTAGGTATATGAATCAACGATCTATCTTGAGTTTGTCCAGGGTATTTGATGCGAGCCCTGCCATTGAATAACCAACGCGACCCAACCCGGAGTGGAGACCCTTGGGTCCGAGCTGCACACGAACTTGTTGTTCGCGGAGTTATGACCAATGCACAGCTTGACGATGCTCTAAAGTCATCGGCCAACACAGACCTAATTGCATCCAAAAGTACTTCTCAAGTACGCCAATCGTTCATCGATGTACTTGTCGATTCTGGGCATTGCACAAGGCAAGAGCTTGTTGCACAGCTCGCCTCTTTGGCTATGGTTCCTTACATATATCTGACTGCGGAAATGATCGATCCAACCGCGAGTCATGTGTTTCAAAGAGAGTTTCTTGAGCGAAACGAGTTACTCCCAGTGTCATGTGATGAGGGGATGTTCACGATCGGATGCGAATGCTTTGCTGATTCTGAACTGGCCCACGAGATTGAGCGGATTACGGGTTGTGAAGTTGTCTTTATCGCATCTGATGCGATCACGAATCGTGAAGTTCGAGATCTGGTGCTCGGCCCAGTACAATCAACCGTAGAATCTGCTGCTCCAGAATCTTCAATTCAGAACTTGATTTGCGAAAGCGAAATCAAGGATATCCGTGTCGTTGAGGAGTCGGTTCAGGAAGACGCGGATCTCAACGCGGCATCCGATTCTCCGGTGGTGAATCTTGTGAACCGGATCTTGGCAAGCGCCTACGAGCAGAAAGCAAGTGATATCCACATTGAGCCTTGGATAGATGGGTTTATTGTTCGGTATCGGATTGATGGAAAGCTCCGCACAATTGCGGAGCCACCGAGGGGATTGCTCTCGGCAATCATCAGCCGGATCAAAATTCTATCAAAGCTTGATATTTCTGAACGCCGTATTCCGCAGGACGGTGCCTTTGCGGTCACGGTCGGGGATGCCGTGATTGAGTTCCGCGTATCCACGATGACCACCAAGTATGGCGAGAAAGCGGTGATGCGACTGGTCGAGCACGGGAGTTCGATCCCATCGCTGCATGATCTTGGGATCAATGAATCATCAGAAATCGAACTTCGGGCGATGTCAACACTTCCCAATGGGATGCTTCTGGTCACCGGACCAACCGGGAGCGGAAAAACAACCACACTCTACTCGTTGCTCGATGAAGCGTGCAGCGAGGATCGGAATATCAGCACTCTTGAAGATCCGGTCGAGCGGAAGATCAAAGGGGCGAGTCAGTTCCAGATCAACGACAAGGCGGGGTTTGGATTTTCGATGGCCCTGCGATCCATACTCCGCCAAGACCCTGATGTGATCATGGTTGGCGAAATACGCGATAAAGAGACGGCCGAACTTGCGGTACAAGCATCGCTCACAGGTCATCTTGTACTCTCGACACTGCATACCAACGATTCCATCTCATCTTTACAACGGCTTCATAACATGGGCGTAGAACCCTATCTCATCGCGGCTTCGCTTCGGTGCGTGCTTGCGCAACGCTTGATTGGCCGGCTATGCCAGCGATGCAAGACTCTGGTAAGTAACGATCAGCTGACCTCCCGTTTCACAGGTACGCCATACATTCTCAACAGCACTTCATTTGAGGCGCCCGGATGCACCTCGTGTGCAAAAACAGGGATCAAGGGACGAATCGGTGTGTATGAACTGCTGATTCTTGATGAACAGATCTCGGAGTTGATCTTTCTCTCAAATGATCATGGAGTAACTCCTGAACCCAGCATGCTTGAGGACGGGCTGAGCAAAGTACATACCGGTCTGATCAGCCTGCGAGATCTGCTGGCGGTAGTCCCATGCCCGAATGAACTGAGTGATCACGACCACACGGCGTTGAGAACACGGAGGAGTGCTTAGATGAAAGCTCGATATGTGTATGAATCAAAGACGAGGGATGGAACATTCCAGAGCGGGTCTATTGAAAGTCGATCCCGTGAGGAAGCAGCACAAACACTCCAACAACAAGGCCTCTTTGTGACCCGGCTCGGGACCGAGCAGCCGATGAGGAGAAAGTCTACATCACCCCGCGCGAAGCGGTCCGATGTCACCTGGTTTATCTCGCAGCTTGCCATCATGATCGAGACCGGGATGCCGATTAGTGATGCCCTGAGTTCACTTGCTGGAAAATCAAAGAACACTTCGATGCAAAGAGTGCTCAAGCATATTGCCAGTGAGGTGGATCACGGGAAGCCGCTCTCGCAAGCGTTGAACCATGCGCCATCGCGGTTTGATCCTGGCCTGATCGCATTGGTCCATGCGGGCGAAGAGAGCGGCAAGCTCGGCACAATACTGACCAAGGCCCATGAGTATATGTCTCAAGAGATGCTTCTCATGAAGCGGTTCAAATCCGCGATGGCGTATCCGATCATTATGGTGGTCATCTGCATCTCGGTTGTCCTGATGCTGATGCTCTTCGTGCTCCCACGATTCACAGCCCTCTTTGAGGGAAAGGGAGCCGATCTACCTCTTCCCACAAAGTTATTGATGGGCACGAGCGATCATCTGATGACGCACTGGTTCTGGTGGTTGCTTGCGGTGTCAGCAACCATGATTGGGTTCAGCGTGTGGTTCTCCACTATCGTTGGAAGTTCAATCCGGGATCGGGCGTTGATCTCGATGCCGGTATTTGGCAAGACACTCAATACCTTGTATCAAGCGCGAGCGTTCCGGGGCTTTGCCGTGATGCTTGATTCGGGCGTCTCGATCATGCAAGCGGTTGAAATCACCGCAGGGATTGTGTCGAACACGGTGCACAAAGAGCTGTGGATTGAGGTTGGGAAGCGGGCAAGGAATGGCGATCGCATGAGCGGCGCATTCACGGATTGCCGCGCCATTCCCGACCATGTCTCACAGATGATCGAAAGCGGAGACCAATCCGGACGGCTCGGGTTCGTCTTTCATCGGCTGGCGACTTATCTTGAATCTGATTATGAGCTCTCGATCAAATCGCTGATTCAGATCATTGAACCCGTAATGATCGCGGTAATGGGGATCATTGTTGGATTTATTGCCGCTGCGCTGATGTTACCATTGTTCCAAGCTGGTGGGGTGATGTCATCATGAAACCCGAACCAAATTGCTGGATGAAATCTGCTCATGGATTCTCAATGATCGAGGTGGCGCTCTCGATCATGATCATGGTGTTGGTCTCCTGTGCTGTGATGAATGCAATCACTTCAGGGAACAGAGATACCCGTATGATTCAGCAGAAAATCACCACGGCACGCGATTCTGAAATGCTCATCGAAGAGTTGATTCTGGAGCCGATTGAGACCCGCGAACTCTCTTTCGATGGATTCGAACAAAAAGCTGGCGAACTGACCGATTTCTTGGATAACCCACTCCCCGAGATCAACCAAGCTTATGAGAGATGGATTGAGATTCAGGAGTCCTCGATCAGCGTCGACTTTGGATCAATCACTTCGGTGAACTGTCTCGTGTACAACATCTTTACACAGGATAACTTCACTGGATCTGAGCAGTTCCCCGTAATGATCCCGATGGAAGCCGTGCCATGAGATTGCACGCGAATCATCGGAGAGGGTTTACGCTTGTCGAGTTGATGACTTCCGTCGCCGCTTCTTCGTTGATATGCGCCACGGCAGTCACCTTTGTATCCGCAGCCTTGAGCAGCTCAAACGCGGGTCTCCGGCGTTCCGACACCATCGCGGCTCGTGAAGTGGTCGTACGGAGATTGTCGCCGATTTTACGGGAGAATATTGGCATACTGAATATCGATGACAACCGGGTGATGCTGTGGTCTCGAGATCTGGATTCGAATGGCGAACCTTCCTCTGATGAGCTGCGAATGCTGTCTTTCGAGAGCGGCTCAATCATCGAACGAACGCTCCCCGAATCATCATTTCCGAAAGTGCAGTATGCCCTCGACAATGATCTTTCAAATATCGCCCAGAGTATGTTCACAAATCCTGCGACGAACGAGGAGGTGCTCATCGAAGGCGTGCAAGCCCTCACATTCAGCTCGCCCCTACACAATCCGCTTGATTCTCGCTCCATCATGAGCAGTGTGGTGCTGAACAATCTCGATTCTGAATCCGCTGATGTTCGTCTGCATGAACGATTCCGGATGGACCTCCCATGATGTATCAACCCAAGCCACTCCCTCCAGATTATCGAGTTGATCGAGGCGCGACACTGATGCTTGTATTGATCGCGACCGTTGTCGGATTTTCCGCAGCGACTGGAATTCTGTATTCATCCAAAACCATGACGCGATCGGTGTTTCACGAAGTTTCAAGGATGCGTGCAAGGCAGTCGGCTGAGGATGGTCTCCGGCTTGCTCGGTTCCTCATTGAATCAGAGCCAAACTGGGCCGACGAGCTTGATGGCAACCTCTTCATTGATGCAGACATTCATCCCGATCAGCGTGTTCAGGTCTCAGGAACCATCATCAATCTTGGAAGCGTAAGCTGGGTCAGTGTCCCCGTTCTTGACGCGGGATTCGAGTTGGCACCTTCTCAACTCCCCCACCCGCTCTTTGGGCCGCCTGCGAGTGGAAGTAATGGCGCCTGGGAGATCACCCGATACGGCCTGATCAACACCGGCCCCACCGTTCCAAGTATCGGGATTGCTGGGATTCTATCGACAACCGAAGGGACATCTGGTGGATTTATCCGGTTCCTTGTTGCGGTGAATGGGTGGGGTATGTTCTCACAGACAACTACCGAAAGCTTGGTCGCCAACTCCCGTTACCGGCTCAGTGTTGATGTCGGAACCGGCGCTCTTGCCGGGGTTCTCGCGGCGACGAGTGCTTCGGTGTACGCAGGGAGCGAGTTGATGGCTGTTTCGGATGATTCGGAGTGCCTCACCATCCTTGATCTTGGTGGCGGGTACTCCACCTATCAAGTCGAGTTTGAGACAGAAGACAACCCACCAGATGGTTTGCTCCGAATCGAGCTCTCAGCCAGCTCGGTCGTCGGATTACTCAGCGCGACCGCATTTGATCATGTACGATTTGAACACCAACCCGATGCACCCATGCTGATCGAAATCGTATCGACCGGACAGCACGGTTCTAATACATACACCATACGCACGAGACTCATGATTGATTCGGATGCCTCAGGCACCCGAACCCGTGTCGTCGATTGGGCCGAAGAATGAAACCCACAACACAGAACCAGCTTGAGTTCGGAGGACAATGATGCGCCACGACACCGTGAATTGGTCTCGATCGGAAGATGACCTATCGATTCGTACACTTCCAACTCGACGCTTGCATCGGGTCTGGGCTCGGTGGACCACACTGCTGATCCTCGTGCAAGCAATGATCACCATGGGATGCGTTGTGACGCTTGAACTCTGGAGTGATGCATTCCCGTTCAGTTTTCGTGGATACACGATCAACCTGACTCAGGTTGCAATCATTGTGTCGACATGTTTGATGATCGCGTTCTCAAAGCCGTGGGCACAGGTACAACTCCGACGGTGGACCACCGGGTTGGGCCAACTCCATTGTGAGCTGCGGAGAATCGCAAGCGGTGCTGAGCCACGCCCGTTGACTACCGCTGGGGAAGACGAGATCGATTATCTGCTGATCGCCTTTAATGAAATGGCTTCCCAGGTGCTCTCCAGCAGGACCAAGCTCGTCGATGCCAACAACCGTCTCGAATCCACGGTTACCCGAAGGACGCAACAACTCGCCGAAACCGCTCGTCAGATGGAAGTGCTCGCATGTACGGATCCTTTGACCGGGTTGTCAAATCGACGGGCGATGCAGACATCGTTGGAATCGATGATGACTCACAGCCGACGAAATGATGCCGAACCGGTTTGTATCGCGATCGACCTTGATAAGTTCAAGCAGGTCAACGATGCGCTCGGTCACGAGATCGGGGATCAAGTTCTCAAATGTGCGGCCAATGTTCTCCGTGAGAACAGTCGATCGATGGATATTGTCGCACGCCTCGGTGGTGATGAGTTTGCATTGGTAGTTGGGCTGCAAGATATTGATCATGCATCTGGACTTGCCGGGAAACTCATCAAAGAATTCGAATCTCGAGTGGTCGCGGATATACCATCTCTCCCGATCGGACTCAGGCCCTCGATGAGCATCGGAATCGCGGCACGATCACGAATTGATCCCGATAGCCCCGACGCGTTACTGATAGCCGCAGACCAAGCACTTTATGAAGCCAAACGCGCGGGTCGATCGTGCTTTCGATGGCACCATCGGGATGACCAAACTGGTTCCTCATGTGCGGCGTAGTGCGATGAAAGTGCTGATGTCCAGTCACAAATATCCACACCGGCTTGGGCCATGGCTGTCGAATCTGAACTCCATGCATGCGGATTTACCACTGGATGTGCCGGTCGCCAATCACCCGATAACATTGAAAAAAACTGATCTCTTAACTCGGCTTCTGTACAAGATTGATACGAAAAGCATGGACGAGAAGCAATCAAGGTCCGGCCGGGAGTACCCCCTCGTTTTTAGGTACAGTTTTAGGTAGTTTCATCCAGTTCGGCACGAGCAAAATCGCACATTTTTATGAAATTACAGCAACATGAGCAGCGATGTAACCGACCAATATATATAGATATTCCTCTGGATGAATACTCCTATGAAACGCCTCTTCGAATGACAAGCTCCTCAAAATTGATTCCATTTCTACTCGTATGCTGGCTGATCTTGTGCGCGGCCGGCTTTTGGATTCTCTGGGTTTATTCGAACACACCGGGAACGATTGGTCCGCCAAACTTAACACCCGTCTTCCAAACGCATCTACGCGTGGATACAGAGAAGCCGACGCTGGTACTGTTTGCCCACCCGCGTTGCCCTTGTACTCGCGCGACAATGTCTGAACTCGAGCGATTGCAAGCTGATTTCAAAGATCAAGTCTCAACTGTGATTGTTTTTTATGAGCCGGTCGATTCCGGACCCGAATGGCATGATACAGACCTGTGGCGTCGTGCTCGATCAATGCATCAAACGACCACATTTTCTGATATCGGCGGCGAGTTGGCGATCACGACAGGCGCAACAACATCGGGACAAATCGGACTGATGGATGCGGATGGCAATCTTGAGTTCTGGGGAGGAATCACACCCTCACGAGGTCACGAAGGCCAGAGCACAGGGGGGATCGCCATTCGAGCTCTGCTTCGCGGGCATGAGCCTGGACATCGACGCACAAGCGTCTTTGGCTGCTCGCTTCGTGCAAACCCCCATGATATGGAATGCTTGAATGAGGAGGTCTGCAGTGCACTCACCGATCCTTGATCGTACAAACCAAATACTTACGGAAACCCAGAACCAACTCAATCGCCGGACTGATTCGATGTTCGGCGTACTCTTTGTCATCCAGTTGATGGGATGCATAATCACTGCCTTGGTGTTCACACCAAGAACATGGGCAGGAGATCAGAGTTCAGTCCACATCCATGTGTGGGCAGGACTTGGGCTGGGAACACTGCTTTGCGCAATGCCAATCTATTTAGTCTTGTTCCATCGTGGGCAAACTTTCACCCGCTACGGCATAGTAGTGGCTCAGATGCTGTACTCCTCGTTACTCATACATCTGAGTGGCGGGCGGATCGAAACGCACTTTCATCTATTCGGATCACTTGCATTTATCGCATTCTACAGAGATTGGCGATTGTTCATTCCAGCAACTCTGATCATCACAGTTGATCATCTGACCCGTGCTATCTACTGGCCTGAATCAGTGTTCGGTGTGCTGGTCGCAAGCCCTTGGAGAGCGATTGAGCACGCCGGCTGGGTTCTCTTCGAGGATATTTTCTTGATCATTGGGTGTATCTACTCTGCCCGAGAAATGGTAAAAATATCAAGCACGCAAGCCAAGCTTGAATATTCCAACTCGCAAACAGAGCAAATTGTGGCTGAACGAACTCAAGAACTGCGAACACGCGGCGAGGAACTCGCCCGCAGCGAGGAACGCTTCCGCTTGGCGGTGCAGGGCTCGCAAGACGGTTTGTGGGACTGGGATCTTAAAAATAATACGGTGTACTACGCGCCCCGATGGAAGGAACTCCTTGGATGCGAAGAACATGAAATATCTGATTCGCTTGTTGAATGGTTCAGCCGAATTGTTTCAGAGCAGCTCGCTCGATTCTATCAAGACATGAACATGCTCCGTAGCGGCGAGATCAAAAGACTCGACACCGAACTGGAAATCATGCATGCCGATGGGAACACGCGTTGGATGCTCTGCCGAGCAACTGCTGAGCGGGACGCGAACGGGAACGCGACAAGACTCGCCGGCTCAATGGCGGATATTTCTGATCTGAAACATGCTCAAGAGCGTTTACGCCAACTCGCTCACCATGACCGCTTGACTGGGCTCCCGAATCGCGGAATGTTTATCACAGCAATTGATGAAGAACTCAGACTTGCGAAGAAGGATCCTGGGTACCAGTTCGCGGTACTGTTCGGGGACTTTGACGGGTTCAAAATTATCAACGACAGCTTAGGGCATGCCTTTGGTGACTCGATGCTTATACACGCCGGCGAGATGCTTTCATCACATGTAATGAACACGGATGTAGTTTCTAGGTTTGGCGGCGACGAGTTCGCGGTCTTGCTCAGGAATGTAAAGAACCGTGACGCAGAGAACATCGCCCAGCGCCTGGTGGACAGTTTCAGTCAACCCTATGAAATTGACGAACACGAAATCACCTCAACACTGAGCCTCGGCCTTGTAGTCAATGGAAGCAATCATGAGTCGGCAGACGACATGCTCCGCGATGCAGACGCGGCCATGTATCAGGCAAAGAACTCGGGCAAAAGTAGATGGCAGTTATTTGATGAATCGATGCACAAGGCCGCGATGAAGCGACTTGACCTAGAGCGTGAACTGCGTCGAGCGACATCAACGATGCAAACCATGGATCATGAGTTTAAACTGCTCTACCAGCCGATTATTGATCTGGAATCCGGAGAGATCGCTGGATTTGAAGCCTTGGTTCGATGGGAACACCCCGTGCTAGGGCTCATTCAGCCAGACCAGTTTATTCCCGTCGCTGAAGACATTGGATCGATCATCCTACTCGGCGAATGGACACTGCGGGTTGCCTGCGAGCAGGTGGTACGCTGGAGAGAAGAGTTCGGCCAAGAGAAACGGGTGTATGTGAATGTGAACTTGTCGAGACGCCAGCTTGCCCATAACGGGCTCATCCCTCTCTTGAAAAACACGATCCGTGAGACCGGGGTGAGGCCAGAGGATCTCAAACTGGAGATCACCGAGACCACAGTCATGGACGCGCGCGTTGATGTTATTCAGATCATGAATCGGATCCGATCGCTCGGAATCGAACTCGCGATCGATGACTTTGGAACGGGTCACTCGTCCTTGAGCTGCCTCCGTGATTTCCCGATTCAAGTACTCAAAATTGATCGTGCATTCATGCTCAATATGAGTAATCACCGTGAGTTCTGCGCACTTGTACACGCGATCGTTTCGCTTGCTCACAACTTTGATTTGCAAGTTGTCGCTGAGGGAATTGAGGACTATACCCAGGTCTCGCAGCTCCAGGCAATGGATTGTTCATACGCTCAAGGGTATTTCTTTAGCAGGCCAGTCGATTCGGAATCGGCTACAAAGCTGCTCCGAGATGGACTTTCCTCCGATCGAATTGCCGCATGAATCTGAAGCGCATCTTGTGATCACGAATATTTTTTCAATTACCTGTTTGACATAGATCCAAATTCGGGTACTCTGTGCACTTGCATCAAGAGTCCCGGGATGTCTCACAAGGTCCCGGGCGGCAACCGAGCTGAACTATCAGTCACGGTGCCGAGACCAGCCCCGGCATGGGGAACGATGTGGACAAAACCGCTCTGGCGGGATTTGCCAAACAGCAGCAGAGTCGCTGCAAACCATGCCAACACTGGAAGCTTTCGATGCTGTGAGGAGTTCACAGCATGAGCGATATCCATTCAAACACCGTTCCGTCAGCGTTGTCAGCAGATTCAATCTGCCTTTCTCGTGGGCGTCTTACCGCCGACGGGGACCCTTTGGTGCCGCCGTTGGTTCAATCGACCACTTTTTGCCGATCCAGCGTCGGATCCAACCCAGATCACCAGTACTCACGGGTTTCCAATCCATCAGTCGCGGTGCTCGAAGAACTGCTTGGTAATCTTGAAGACGCCCCCCCTGCGGTCTGCTTCGGAACCGGGCTTGCAGCAGAATCCGCGTTGTTTCTGGCGCTCCTTCGGAGCGGGGATCATGTGGTGTGCGGCCGATGCGTCTACGGCGGGACAACCCGATTTCTTCAGCAGTTTCTGTCAAACTTGCAGATTGAAACCACCTTCGTGGATGCGACCAACACCGAAGAAATCCGCGGCGCAGTCCTCCCAAACACTCGGCTGATCTTCATCGAGACCCCATCCAACCCGACTCTAGGAATCACCGATATCCAAGCGTGCTCCGCAATCGCCAAGGAAGCAGGCGTATTGCTCGCGGTGGACAATACATTCTTAACACCGATTCTCCAACGCCCGCTCGATCACGGAGCGGATATCTCGGTCTACTCAACCACCAAGTTTATCGATGGCCACTCGGTGGCACTTGGGGGATCGCTGGTTTCGCGGGATGAGAGCATCCTCGAACGCATCAAGTTCACCCGCAAATGCACCGGCGCGATTCAATCCCCATTCAATGCGTGGCTCACGCTCAATGGGATCAAAACACTCCCACTTCGAATCCGCTCACAATCACAGACCGCCACCACCATCGCGTCATGGCTAGACGAACAACCCGAGATCAAATCGGTCTTCCACCCTTCGCTCGCGACCGGAAAGGCGAAAGAAATCGCGGATAGACAGCACATCGGACTGCACGGTGCGGTGGTCTCTTTTGAAATCCAAGGCGGATACGAAGCCGGCTGTCGGTTTGTTGAAGAACTCAAACTCTGCACCCTCGTTGAACATGTTGGATCTGTTGAGACGCTCATCACCCACCCCGCGTCCATGACCCATGCGGATGTCCCGCGTGATCAACGCGAATCAGTTGGCATAACCGATGGCCTGCTCCGACTCTCCGTCGGGCTCGAAAGTGTTCATGAACTGATTCCCGATCTGCACCGAGCCCTGCAGATTGCTGCTGACCATTGCCTGGGAGTCTCCTGTGCCTAACCCTTTGATTGTGTTGAAGTTTGGCGGATCGGTCTTGCTCGACGAGCACCGATTGAGAATTGCTGTCCATGAAATCTACCGGTGGCGGCGCGATGGATACTGCGTGATCGCGGTCGTCTCTGCGCTGGCAGGACGAACAGAAGAACTCATCAAACGGTGTGATTCACTGTGCGAAAGCGCCTCCGATCTGGCCAAGTCCGCGCTGATTTCGCTCGGGGAGTTGGAATCAGCATCCATGCTCGGAATCCATCTGGATCGAGCGGGCATCCCAGCGAGCGTCCTCACACCCGCCGGGGTTGATCTTGTCGCAGAAGGAAACCCGCTCGATGCGAATCTCGTATCAGTCTGCAGTGACAAGATCATCGCATCCCTTGAAACCAACGGCGTCGTCGTCTTTCCCGGATTTGTCGCAATGGATGGCGAAGGACACGCCGTCACACTCGGACGGGGCGGGTCAGATATGACCGCGATTTTCCTCTCACACGCATTAGAGGCTGATCGCTGCAGACTGATCAAAGATGTTGATGGCTTGTACGATCGCGACCCCGCGTCCTCAGGTCCCTCGCCGCTGCGGTATGGGTACGCCAACTTTGACATCGCCCTGCAAACGGACGGCTCGATTATCCAGCACAAGGCGCTCCGATTCGCACATGAACGCTCCCTTCGATTCGAGCTTGGGCGTTTTAACGGCACACGACCCACAATCATCGGCGTTGGGGAAACAGTGATCGAAAATTCTCCGGATTCACCAACACCACTTCGGATCGCGTTGTGTGGTCTTGGCACCGTTGGATCTGGTGTGCTGGATCTTGCCGAACAACTTCCGGAACTGTTTAAAATCACTGGTGCCGCGTGCAGGACTCCGCAAAAACACGAAGACATCGCAACTGCGATCCCCGGTGGTATACAGAACGACGCTGTCTCCCTTGCCAGTTCCGGTGCTGATGTCGTCGTAGAGCTGATCGGCGGGATCGATCTCCCACTCCTGATCGCGCGCAATGCCCTGACAAACCAGTCACATTTCGTCACGGCCAATAAAGCCCTGATCGCTGAACAGGGCGATGTGATTGAACAACTCGCTGAACATTCAGGTACACGCGTGCTTGCCTCAGCGAGTGTCGGCGGCGTCACTCCTGTGCTTGAATCGCTCGCTCTGGGAAGGGTTCGAAGCATCAAGGGCGTCCTCAATGGGACAGGAAACTTTATATTGGGTGCTCTAGAAGCGGGAACAGACCTTGCCGATGCCACACGGGAAGCTCAGCGGCTCGGGTTCGCTGAAGCGGATCCCTCACGGGATCTTGATGGGCGAGACTCGCTCGACAAACTCTTGGTCATTGCCCGAAAGCTTGGCTGGTCGATTCCCGAGGGCTCGATCAGCCGTGAGTCGATCTCCGATTGGGCTGAGCAAAGCCCTACCGTCAACTCCGTTAAGCACATCGCTTCAGTTTCGCAAGATTCGGCGAGCGTGCGTGTCGAGCAGGTTGATCCTGTAAGCGAGCTTGGTCAACTCCGGAACGAATGGAACGCGGCGATTATCGAGTTCGAAGATGGATCACAGCAGGTTGTTCGCGGCAAGGGTGCCGGTCGATGGCCCACAAGTGAATCGGTCTTTGCCGACCTGTTGGAGTTGAGCCGAGAGCGATGCTCTGAGAATACATTCAAAGAGGTGAACAATGGCTGACCGATGTCCTTCTATCGCCATTGTGGGTGCCACCGGTGTGGTTGGGCTCGAGGCGTTGAGCATTCTTGAATCCCGCCGATACGCCGCCGAACAGATCCAATGCTACGGATCAGAGCGTTCTGCGGGAAGTACAGTTCCATATATGGGAACCCAGCTCCCCGTATCGTTGCTCGATGAATTCACCGGCAGTCTTCCAGAGTTCGCGTTGCTGTGCGCCGATGCAAAGACCGCTCGTCGCGTTCGAGAAATGCTTGATTCAACTCGCACCACAATTATTGACAACTCGTCCGCGTTCCGCATGGACCCCGATGTGCCTCTGGTGATCCCAGAAGTCAACGGGTACCTTCTTCGCAGCAAACCCTCGTTGGTGGCCAACCCAAACTGTTCCACGATCATGATGCTCACCGCTCTGCAACCAATTCGAGAAGCGTATGGAATTCAGAACATCTGCGTGACCACCTACCAAGCCGTCTCAGGTGCTGGCAAAGCGGGCATTCAAGAACTCCGCGATCAAACGCGGGCGCACCTCGATGGGCTCGACGAAACGCCGACGGTTTTCCCGTGTTCGTGCGCCATGAATGTCTTTGAGCATGAATCGGAGATCGATCCAGAAACAGGTTTCAATGGAGAAGAAACCAAGATGATCCTCGAATCCAGGCGCATTTGGGATGACCAAAGCCTTTCGGTGCTTCCGACTTGCATCCGGGTTCCTGTTGAACGAGCGCATTCACAGTCCATTATCGTTGAAGTTGGTGCTCCCGTCACTGTTGATCAGATCAGACAAACCTTGCGCTCGGTTGGTATCCGTGTTCTGAATCACGGGGTTGCCCTGACACCTCGTGATGCGTCAGGGCACGACGAGGTGTTTGTTGGAAGAATCAGAATTGATCCGCTTAGCAATGGGACAAGGGTCGTGCTTTGGGTCTGCTGTGATCAAATCCGGAAGGGCGCGGCACTTAATGCGATCCAGATCATGGATTTGTGTCTAGAAATGCATCATCAATAGGACACCAACTGGATGCCGATCTGCGAATTTCGGAATATTCACAGAGTTGTATGATCACAATGTCAGTAGCATGACTGCCGCCATGACCGCCATGGTCAGATCTTCAACGAGCGTGACCTTTGTCATTGGTAAGTTGAGAGCGGTCCCCAAACAAGCGCATCGGATCGCTCGCTTATTGAGAAGTGCATTGAGAACACCCGCGGCACCAACAAGCATCAGCACAAGCGTGATCACATTCGTTGCCAAGGGCATGAGTGCGAGTAGATACGCCACTCCCAATCCAAGCTCAACATACGGGTAAATCCAGCCCCATACAGGTACCTTCTTCGCGATCAGGTCATAGCCTCGATACGCAGAGACGAATCCGGGGGGATCAAGGAACTTGAAGAACGAGAAGACAAGGAAGAAACCGGCCATGAAGTGGCGCATCATGGGCTGGATCGACCAATCCCCATTGGAATACGCAACCAATAGGGTCACGCCGGTAATGAATCCGACGATTAAAAAGAGCGGGTACAAACTCTCGTTCGGTTCTTCCTCAGTTCCATGTTGATGAGCCTCAGCAACTCCCATTGCGCCCTTGTTCGGATTCTCAACCTCGGTCGCTGTGTAATCCCCGGCTGATGCGATCGCTTGAACAATCGAGTTCGCCTCAACACCTGAATCGGCTACAACCTCAACATCTCCCGATTGATGGGAGACCGTCGCGGATTCAATCCCGGACACAGCGAGCAACGCGTCCCGGATCTTTCCAGAACAAGCACCGCAATGCATGCCGTTCACTTTGAAATACAGACTTCGTGCTGTCATGAATACTCTCCAAATGAATTATTGGTTTCAAACCAATTTGTCTCAGTAAAACCCGTACGAATCAGTCGTCTTTGTGAGCCGAAGACCACGCCGCATCGATCTTCTCGATCGTCGGCATTGGGTCTTTCTCGAAGCGAGGTACACACATCTCGCAGCAAAGCTTCACCAATCGACCCGCATACACCAGATTGATCGCGTCGCCCATTGAACCCAACTTCTCACCTGAGATTGGGCAAGTGGCCAGCGGGTACCGTTCGCTTTGTTGAGCGATGACGGCTTCATCGAGCTTGGATATGTAGGCCTGTGGATCTTTCTTGAAATCACCCTTGCACATCTTGCAGCACAGACGCACCAAACGGTTGTTGTACACCAGATCGATGGGTTCGCCCATGTCGCCGCCGAAGTGCTCTCCGGAAACAACGCAAGTGGTCATCGGATAGAGCGGGAGTTGTGAATCGATAATCTTTTGATCCAGCTTTGCAAACGACGCCTTGAAGTCTCGTTCAAACTTGGGCACACACATTTTACAACAGAACTTGACCTCCCGACCGTCATAAGTCTTCACAATTGGATCGCCCATGGCTCCGAGCTCTTCGCCAGAAACGGCGCATGTGCTCAGAATGTACGGCATCACCGAACCATCTTCGACGCCCATTGGTTCTTGATCCTTCGCGTTGTGGTCCGCATCCATGCCCGGCTCAGCACCCTTCATTGCCAGCGCAACAAATTCGTCCTTTTTGGATTCGTCCCAAGCACTGAACTCCGCATCGCATCCCGGACAACAGAATCCGATGACCTTGCCTTTGTATACCGACTGCCCGCCGCTCTCTTCGATTGGTTCTTTCCCGATTGGGCACATCGTATTGATCGGCTTTGATGCATCTGCTTCGGCGTGGGCATGACCTTCATGGTTCCCGTGACCGGATTGGGCGAGTACCGATGGTGTAAAGACTGTGCAGCAAGCACAGACGGCGGTGAGTGTCAGACGATTCATAAGTTGACTCCT
This sequence comes from uncultured Phycisphaerales bacterium, assembly GCA_963976955.1. Classification (GTDB taxonomy): domain Bacteria; phylum Planctomycetota; class Phycisphaerae; order Phycisphaerales; family UBA1924; genus UBA1924. The sequence continues at coordinate 1,621,107 of CAXBMD010000001.1, forward strand.
TGATCTTGAGGATGTGTGCTGGGGCTCTTTAAAATACGGAGTTTCCATTCCTGCGCCCAGCAGTACAGGATGGGAACGACAAACCAGGTCAGCGATGCGACCGCCATGCCACCGAAGGTCGGGATCGCCATCGGGATCATGATGTCTGATCCGCGGCCGGTGCTTGTGAGCACGGGGAGAAGCGCGAGGATGGTGGTTGCGGAGGTCATCACCGCTGCACGAATACGGAGACGCCCACCGGTGACGACGGATTTCCGAATTGAATCAATTGTGGTGGGTTTCTCTTCACGCATGGATTGCTCGATACGGGTGGCCATGATGACGCCATCATCGGTCGCAATTCCAAACAACGCGAGGAACCCGACCCAGACAGCAACGCTGAGGTTGTATTGGCGGATCTGGAACAGGTCTCTGAGGTTTGTACCGAAGAGATCGATGTCGAGGAACCACGGCTGCGCGTAGAGCCAGAGCATCATGAATCCGCCTCCCCATGCGACAAAGACGCCTGAAAAGACCATCATGGTGACGCTGACTTTTTTGAACTGAAAATACAGCAGCAAGAAGATTGCCACCAGAGACAAGGGGAGCACGATGCTCATCCGCTTGGCGGCACGGATCTGGTTCTTGTATGATCCTGCGAAGTCGTAGCTGACTCCAGCGGGGACGACCAACTCTCCAGCTTCAATCTTCGAGTTGATATACGCCTTCGCGTCTTCAACAACGGTAACCTCGGCAACGCCGGGCTGTTTATCAAAGAGGACATACGCAACAAGGAAGGTGTCCTCGCTTTTGATCATCTGTGGGCCACGCCGATACGACAGCGATGCAAGCTCTGCGAGCGGGACCTGTGTTCCATCGGGCCCGGGAACTAAAATATCCATGAGTGTTTCGGGTTGGTCCCTGAGTTCTCGAAGGTATCGAACACGAACCGGGTACCGCTCCCGCCCCTCGACGGTCATGGTCAGTGGTTTACCCCCGATCGCGACTTCAATAACTTCTTGTACATCATCGATCTGGATGCCGTATCGAGCGATTTTCTCCCGATTAATCTCGATCTCAAGGTACGGCTTCCCGACCACACGATCCGCGAACACCGCTGAGGGTTGCACCGATGGCACTTCCTTGAGCAGTCGTTCGAGTTCTAAGCCGAAGGATTCGATTGACTCCAAGGTTGGCCCGTACACCTTGATCCCCATCGGGGCTCGGAATCCCGATTGGAGCATGACGATGCGTGTCTCGATCGGTTGAAGCTTTGGCGCACTGGTCACGCCGGGCATTTGAGCCGCAACAGTAATGGCATCCCATATATCCTGCGGCGATTTGATCTCGTCGCGCCATTGCCGGTACGGCTTGCCGTCTTCATATTCGACGAGATCGCCTGATGCAGATCGGACAAACCCACCGTTCGAATCGGTTTCAAAGAGTACCCGGTGCCCATGCTCATCGGTGATGTATTCATCAGCATACTCGATGATCGTTTCAATCATCGAGATCGGTGCGGGGTCAAGCGGGCTGTCGACGCGCCCGATCTTACCGACGGACATTTCAACTTCTGGAACGCTCATGATTCGGAGGTCGAGTTCTTTGAGTATGTCCGTCGCTTCCCCAATGGACGCGTGCGGCATCGCCGTTGGCATATACAAAAATGATCCCTCATCAAGCGAAGGCATGAACTCTGATCCAAGACCTGGGAGCGAATGGGCGACCTTCACCATTCGCTCGTTCTGGCGAACACCATCTGGCAACCAGCCCCACACCTGATCAAACCCGAGCCACACCGTGGAGCCAAAGAGCACGACGAACACCGCAGGTGAGAGCGCGACAATTTTGTGCGCAAGTGCCCAAGTAAGCACGAGCGGGAAGAGCAAGCGGATGACCCAGAAGGCCAGCAGCAATCCAGCAATCATGGAACCGATAAACAACACATTCCCCATCAATCCAGGCTCAGGACCGAGCGGTTCCCATGAACCCGCAAGCACCACAAGCACCACGCCAACGACGACAAGATTTGCTGACCAAAGCACCCCACGCGCGACGATCTTTGGGAGTGCTGGCTGAATCAAGTAAAACGCGCCGAATGCGGCGATGAGTATGCCTCCGAGCGGATGGATCCAGATCGCAATACAGATTCCTGAGACGGTCAGAATCGAGGAGGCAATTACCCGAAGTGACTTGATCGGGATACGGAATCCCATCAAAACCTGAGCGGCAGCGGGGAGGATGGTGAGTGCGATGATGATCGAAGCGACCAGCGCAAAGGTCTTGGTATAGGCGAGCGGCTTGAACAGCTTGCCCTCCGCCGCCTGCATTGTAAACACCGGCAAAAATCCAACAACGGTGGTCGCCACCGCGATAAGCACCGCACCACCAACCTCAGTGGATGCACGATACACGACTTCCAGGCGAGACTCTTTCGGGTCCGCTTCGTCGAGCCCGCGGAGGATGTTTTCCGAGAGAACGATCCCCATATCCACGATCGTTCCGATGGCTATGGCAATCCCAGAGAGCGCGACGATGTTGGCATCGACTTTGAACACCTTCATGCCGATGAATGTCCCCATCACTGTGATCGGGAGCATCGCACCGATGAGAATGCTGCTCCTGAGATGCATCAGCATCAGCACAACCACGATGATCGTGACATAGACCTGCTGCTCGATCGCGGAGTTGAGCGTGCCCAGTGTCTCCTTGATAAGCCCGGAGCGGTCGTAGAACGGAACAATCGTGACCTGCGAGACTGTTCCGTCGCTGAGTGTCTTTGTCGGTAAACCTGAAGCTGTGAGCGCAATCTGTTCTTTGACCCGCTGAATCGTCGCCATTGGGTTCTCGCCGTATCGCACGACGACCACACCCCCCACGGCTTCAACCCCCGCTTTGGTCAGCACTCCCCGACGAAGGGCCGGTCCATACCCGACCTTGGCGATGTCGCCGATGAGGATCGGTTGGCCGTCGCGTGCGGTAATTGCCGTCTGTTCAAGGTCTTCAGGATTCTCGATGAAGCCGATACCCCGAACAATGTACTCCGCGCGATTCACTTCGAGCGTTCGTGCACCCACATCAAGGTTGCTCTTCCGCACGGCACTGATCACCTGCTTGAGGGTGATCCCCGCAGCTCGCATCGCATCCGGATTGACATCGACCTGATACTCACGAACAAAGCCACCAATTGACGCGACCTCACTGACGCCCTCAACTCCTGCGAGTTGGTATTTGACCGTAAAGTCTTGGATGGATCGCAACTCGTCGGGTTCCCATCCACCTGTCGCGTTCCCATCTGCGTCCCGCCCTTCGAGTGTGTACCAGAAAACCTGACCCAATGCCGTCGCGTCCGGACCGAGCGTTGGCACCACGCCGGCTGGGAGTGTTCCCGCGGGGAGCGAGTTGAGTTTTTCGAGCACTCGTGAACGGGACCAGTAGAACTCGATGCCATCCTCAAAGACGATGTAAATCGTTGAGAATCCAAACACCGAATAGCTGCGGATATCTTTGACGCCTGGGATTCCCAGGAGTGCGACGGTCATCGGATACGAAATTTGGTCATCGATGTCTTGAGGCGACCGTCCCATCCACTCCGTAAACACAATTTGTTGATTCTCGCCGATGTCTGGAATCGCGTCAACGGGGACAGGATCTCGTGGGAGATCGCCGATGGTCCAATCAAATGGCGCGACGAGAATCCCCCAGAAGATCATCACAAAGAGCAGGATCGCAACAACCAGCTTCTGCTCCAGACAGAACCGGATCACCCGATTCACAAGACCTGTGGTGGGTTGTGGATCAGTCATGTTCAGGTTCCTCGTGATTCATTGAGGGCGTTATGTCCATACTTCGATCAACCTGTCGTACGAGTGGCTCATGCACTTCTTGAATCGTTCCGCACCGGTGCATCTCGCTCCCATAGTATGGGTTCTTGATTTCGGTCCCGCGTTGAACCCAATCGGCTCCTTTGAAGTCAAACGCCATTGGGCAATGGGCGGTGTAGAGCATCTCACCTGTTGGGTTCCCGAAACGGCTTTGTAGATCAAGGATGGCTCCGGACATCTGTTCGAAGATGGACCTTGCTTCATCCATCGTGGTGATCGGTGAACTGATCCTGAGTTTATTGGCTGCAGCTTTCCATGCTCCGAGTTGTTCACCAAACAGCCCCGTCACCTGCACAGACGCAACGATCGTGGAAAGCGCTTTCGCGGTATCGAGGAACCCTCCAAGATCATCGTTTGCCAGTTGTTCTTGTGCATCAAGATATGCGGTATACACAGGGTGTAGGCTCTCGATGAACTCATCGGGGACAGTGCTGCTCATATTCATCTGGGGCATCGCCGCGACACTTCCGCCATGATTGTGTCCGGAGCCGCTTGCTCCGCCGCTCGGCATCATCATGCTCGGCTTGGCCAGTATTTGCATCGCGCTGTCAATCCGGAACGCGCCATGGACCACCACTTGGTCACCCTCGTTGATCCCGGATCGCACCGTGTAATAATCGCCGGCCCGCGATCCGAGTTCGATCGTTCGTCCCTCATAGGTTGGCTCGTCCTGATCCGGAACCTGAACATACACAACCGACCGGGTTCCGGTGAACAAGACCGCAGTCCGTGGAATCACCATCGGCATCACCGCTTGGGATGAATCCCCGACGATCCCCAGGGACTCAGCCGATACCAGATCCATGCCGCAGACATCACAGGTTCCTGGACTGTCTTTGACAACCGTCGGGTGCATCGGGCTGACCCACTTGCCCGCAAGTTCATCAGAAATCACCGCACCGTCGGCGGCAATCTTCGCGCGAACAACCGCCGTCGCAAACATCCCCGGCTTCAATCGCCGATCGGTGTTGTCCACCGCAACCCGAACCGCCGCCGTGCGAGTCCGTTCATCAACAATTGGTTCAATAAACGACACACGCCCCTCGAACACCTCACCCGGATGCGCCTCAACGGTGAATGTCACAGGCAACCCCCAACGGAGCATCGACAACTGCGATTCATACGCCTCAAGATCAAGCCACAACCGCGACAGGTTCGAGACCGTTGCGATCGGGTCCCCGGTATCGAGATAGTCTCCTTCCCGAGCGGCGAGATGCGTCACCACGCCACCGATCGGTGCGTAGATCGTGAGATCATCAGATTCATAGTTTCCCGATTCAACCTGAGCAATCTGTTCTTGCGTAAGTCCAAAGAGTCGAAGCTTCTCTCTCGATGCCGCCAGAGTCTGGCTTGCTGTGTCACGAAGGAATGAACTCGAATCACCGGCTTGATCAAACGATTTCTTCGCTTGACGGAGTTCTTCAAATGAAGCAATCAGGTCCGGGCTGTAGAGTTCAGCGAGGTGGTCACCTTGTTGAACGCTCACCCCGATGTAGTTCACAAAGAGCCGATCGATTCGTCCGGGAAAGTACGCGCTGATCCGGGCAACCGAAGTTTCGTCATACACCAACTTGCCGAACAAACGGGTTTCAGCGGATGGGAAGAACCGCCCAACACTCGCGGTTTCAATCTGAGCCATCGCTTTCGCTGATTCTGAAAGCGTCAGCCGCATCTCCATCCCCGCCCCTCCGCGCTCCATGACCGGGATGAGATCCATAAAGCAGATCGGGCACTTCGCGTTTGGATCTTTGAGCCGAACCGATGGGTGCATCGAGCATGTGTAGAACTGTGGATCGGATTCCGCCGAACCCGCACGCTCAGAATGATCTCTCGCCACGGATGGCGATGACGACGGACTCCCGATGTAGTACCCAATACACAACGCAAGCACAATCAGTATCAGTGCGACTCCGGCGGCGATATGCGACCAAACCCAACGGAGTGTACTGGTAATTCTTTCTGAATACGAACTCATGGCTGAACCCCATCTATTGCCTGATCTGTCTTTCGTGAAGCTGACTTCTCTTCTGTTGTCGCGACCGGGCGTCCGACCAAACGGTTGAGCGTGGCGAGCGCCTTCCCTCGATCCGCTCGTGCTCTCTCCGCTGAAATGGAGAACTCCAAGAGCGTGCGCTGGGTATCGAGCAGATCGAGAAACGCAGAATCTCCGCTACGAAATCCGGCGAGCGATGCAGAAATAGACTCTTGAGCTTTCGGGATCAATGAGTCCTCATACAGCCCAACGCGCCGATCCGCATCCGTATGCTCAAACCACGCTTTGTAGACCTGCGCAGAGAGTTGATTCTCGACCGAGTCCAGTTCACGGCTGATCGACAGCCGATTCGCAATCGACTCACGAACCCCAGCATCGTACTTCTCTCTCCAAATCGGAAGGTTGATCCCAAAGGTGAGCATGATCGGATCATCGCCGCTCTCCGCGATCGAGGGGTTGGCCGCTTCATCTGTCACGATGTACTCAACACCAACGGTCAGATCCGGATAGCTGTCTTTCTGAGCAACCTTGGTCCCAATGCGTGCCTGCTCAACACGCTGCTTGATCGATTGAAGCGTCGGACTCCATTCATGAGCCAACTGTGAAACCTCCTCTGCACTCTCCGAAGCAAGCGAGTTTGGGAGTTTGATTCCATCGAGGATCTCAGTTTCTGGTGACCGATTCAACAACGCATTGAGAGTGGCGACATACGAGGGCCGGAGGGCTTCGAGACCGAAGACTCGGTCTTCAAGTTGACCAAGTTCTACCTGCACACGGATCAGTTCCGGGTGCGACCCAGCCCCGACGCGGTAGCGTGCGCGGACCACTTCCTCGAATGACTGGAGCAAAGCGTTGCTCTCTTTGGTGATACCAATGGCCTTGTCGAGGTAGTTCAAATTCTGGAGTGCGATAATGACCTGTTCCACAACCATCAGTTGAGTTTCTTGGTACCGATACCACGCCGCCAACGCACCCTTCGCGGCGGCGTCTTCGCGATCCTGAAGTTTTCCGATCCACGGGAAGGTCTGCTGCACACCGACCTTCGCTTGCTGAGGACCGACGCGGGTTTCCACTTCATCCAGGAAGAACCCGATGTTCAGCCGTGGATCAGGAAGCGAACGCACCTGTGGTAACCGCTCGCTCGCCGCTCGCCATTGCTGATACGCCTGTCCTACCGTCGGGCTGTGATATAACGCGTAGCGAACAAACGACTCTGGAGTCGAATCAACAAACATCTCGTGGCGCGTCGCACCCTTGTCTTGATCTCTGTAGACCGAATCAATCTCCGCCCCTGAGTCTTCAAGAATCGAGAGCCGATGCAGCACCGATTGTTGTGTTTTGGATGGGGAATCAAATGGACTCGCGGAACATCCCGCAAGGAACACAAGCCCCGAAGCGGCGGTCAATGCGCCTGCACATAGGCGATAAGCCATAGCAGTCTCCTGGATATCATGATGAACAAGAATGAAGGATCACGATGGGGCTGAACACGCTCAGCGCGCACTGCCCCGATGAGACCCCGATCTAAGTTCTCCAGATACCCAGAATGGCTTGTATTTCAGTGTGTGTTCGTAGAGCGTGAAGATTCCCGACAAGCCCAGTCATGGGTGCGGGATGATCGTCTCTGGCTACTGTCCAGATGCAGGCTTGGCGTGGCTCAGCAAAGAGACCGAGTGTAATTTGGGTTTCACTCCGTTGAAGCGGAGCCTTCGGCGATGGATTGCGATCATCACCAGGAGTGATCCCGCATCGGCATGGGCCGCCCGACATCGGACAGAACTCGTCCATGTCAACAACAGGCATCAGTTCGCCGCAGCAGGTCGATTCGACCACGACCGGTTGACAGACCATATCGCTGCATTCTGCCACAGCAGGCGCACCGATCATCCCAAAACCAACCCGCGGGATTCCCGCAAGCATGAGAATCAAGATGGTGAGTAGGCGGATCATTCAACAAACTCTATCTCTACGCAGTACTTAAATCAATCGTCATCAAGTCTCCCACAATCAAAGAAAGCGAGCGGATCGGTTGAAATATTCCACCCAATTGGAACAAATCGGTGACATATGGAGAGTGATACAGACATCTCAAACAGCATCATTTGGGTATTTTGGGTGGGTACTGATCTTCTTATCGGCGCATGACAAATCGAACTGTGTAGACACAATATCTCAACTCATCGTTACGGATCGAGCAGTGCCCCCAGGGATCGTTGTGTGGCCGAGTGCCCTTGTCACTTTTTACCCTGTATTGAAAATGAAAAAAACCGATGGACTGATAGTCCATCGGCGTAGTTGAGTGCGAATCGATCGAGTCGTTTGTTATGCGTTTCGGCGGCGACGGGTCGCAACCAAACCACCCAAACCAAGAAGAGCCACTGAACCCGGCGCTGGGATTGTGTTGAACACAACAGACCCGAATGGTGCGATGTCGGTTGCCCAGACATTCACACCTTGGACCTGAACTCCCCACTGCACATGGCGTGTGCCATCAGCAATCGTATCCAAGCTGATGCTGAATGCGCCGGCGGTTGCATCGACATAGACATCAACAGAAGACGAAAAATCTGCTGCGAAGTCACGGATGAATACACGCGCATTATGTGCATCAGTAAATGTGTTGGATGCGATCATGCCTTCGAAGGTAACGGTTGTGCCTGAGAGCGAGCCGTCATCGACTTGCTGATAGATGTTCGCATCCATGATCTTGTTGCCAGCAGCGCCCGGTGCGCCGCCGCCCTGGTACCAGAACGGATCGGGGTCGCCGATCGTGTTGGGGCTCATGGTCATGGTGCCTGCTCCGTCATTAAAGCTGGCGCTGAGGTCGGCGAGGCCCCACGAGCTGCCAAAGACGAACCCGCCGCCGTTTTCTGGGAGTTCAAAGACATTCATGTATCCCAGCCAAGGGGCTGATGAATCGTTGACGCCGACGACCGCCGCTTGAGCAGCAGTACCCAAGATCGCAACAGTGCACAAGATTGGTAGTTGATTTTTCATTGTTAAGTCTCTCCTTGGAGTGCTCACAGAGAACACGGGTACACGCACGGAAACGCTTTCGCATGCGATGTAACTGTTACTATGAACGATCTACAGCTCTGATTCAAGTCTTAATCGTGGAAATGATAGAAAATTGGTGCCAGTGCTGGAGAGATCATGAAACCAAGCATCTTTCTCACGCTTTGTACGGCATTCGTTAGAAGACGGAAAAGGGTCTATTTGGTAAAAATATGAACCCGCCTCGGATCAAGACCGAGTTTCACAGAGTCATGAACATCCAGATTGCATTCGCTTGGCAGCCGAGCCAACAGGGTGTGATTCCCAATTTTGATGTGAACATCAACCGCAAATCCGAGGCGTTCAATATCAACCACCGTTCCTTCGATCTCGACGCAATGAGAAGAAGATGCATCCATCAAACCGAGGAGATGAGGCCGAACCCCTATCGACAATGGAACACCCGGTTTGAGTTCTGCCGGGACTTGCCCATCGGGAATCTGCAGTTTCACCACAGAGTCTCCAACGCTGATTGAAACGAACGCCATTCCAGATTCTGGTTCAAAGATCGCTGGAAGAATATTCATCCGTGGCGATCCGAGGAATGTGCCCACAAACTGATTCTTCGGATTCGCAAAGATTTCCTTTGGTGATCCAGACTGCTGGAGTAAGCCGTTCTCCATGATGACGATTTTATCACCCAACGCCATCGCTTCTTCATGATCATGGGTGACATAGACCGTCGTCGTCCCAAGCTCACGCTGGATTCTCCGGATCTCGGCGCGGGTTGACGCTCGACGATCCGGATCAAGATTTGACAGCGGCTCATCGAAAAGGAACACCGCTGGTTTGCGTACGACCGCTCGCCCAAGCGCAACACGCTGTCGTTGCCCGCCTGAAAGTTGACCGGGTTTCTTACTAAGGATGTTCTCGAGTCCCAACATCGTCGCGGCTTCGAACACTCGCTCATCTCGTTCTTTGACTGGCATCTTGCTCATGCGGAGCGCGAAACCCATATTCTCACCGACACTCAGATGTGGATACAGTGCGTAGTTCTGGAACACCATCGCGATGTCCCGGTCCTTTGGAGCTACGGAGTTCACCACACGATCACCGATCGAAATGGTCCCGGAGGTCACCGATTCGAGGCCTGCAATCATTCGAAGGGTTGTTGATTTGCCACAACCGGATGGCCCAACGAAAACCACAAACTCCCCATCTTCGATGTCCAGATTGAGATTATCTACGGCAGTCAAACCATCATCAAAGGTCTTGGTCAGGTTATGGAGTTTTATCGAGGCCATGCTGAATGATTCCATGCTCATCTGTGTACCAAATGCATCCATACCGAATGGAATGGAGTTTTTTGTGCAAATGGCCAGTTTCAGATTGATTGATATGCTGTAGACTGTACGATAATGTAACAGTTACACCTTGGTCTTGGAGTCTAAAAAATGACAATCACGCAAAATTTCTTGTTGGCATCCCTATTCAGCGTTTCCGCCACGCTTGCCAGCGGCCAAGTGTATGAGTTGGTGTGGAGTGACGAGTTTGACGGAACCCAACTGGATTTGTCCTCATGGGAAGCCCAGACGGGCACAGGTACCGCCTATGGATTACCCGTCGGTTGGGGAAATAACGAACTCCAATACTACACGAACTTCTCGAACAATCTCAGCGTTTCAGATGGCACACTCAAGATCACCGCTATTGAGCAGTCGCTCGGCGGACGACCATACACATCAGCGCGAATCCGCACGATGGGCATGCGTGATTTCCTGTATGGACGCATCGAGGGGCGGATGAAACTCCCTTCGACTTCCGGTGTGTGGCCCGCATTCTGGATGCTCCCAACTGACTCGCCATATGGCGGATGGGCATCCTCGGGCGAAATCGACATCATGGAATCGGTGAACACCGCAACAACCATGCACGGCACCATTCACTACGGAAGTGGCTGGCCAAACAACCAATCGAGAGGCGGCTCATTCAGCGATGGCACAGACTTCTCAGACGATTTTCATGTGTTTGCTCTCGAATGGGAACCAGACCAACTCAGCTGGTCAATCGATGGGAATGTGTTCAGCACACTCAACAGCAACCAATGGTTCTCTTCATCGGATACCGGAAACAACCGAGCTCCATTCGACACCCAGTTCCATATTCTCTTGAATGTCGCGGTGGGTGGGAACTGGCCCGGGACCCCGAACGCTTTAGCGGCCTACCCGCAAACGCTCGAAGTCGATTATGTCCGTGTGTATCAACAGATCCAGACTCCGTTCGGTACTGAACCCGCAGTGATCCCAGGCAGAGTTGAAGCCGAGGACTTTGATCAGGGCAGCGAAGGCCAGAGCTACCACGACTGTGATGCTTCAAACAATGGCGGCGACTACCGCGACACAGGCGTTGACATCCAAGCCTCGGACGAGGGCGGATTCAATGTTGGCTGGATCTGCCAAGACGAATGGATGGAATACACCGTGAATGTCCAAACTGCTGGGACATACGAGATGACCGCAAGGGTGGCTTCACTCGCAACCGGTGGATCATTCCACCTCGAAGCCGATGGCGTTGATGTCAGCGGCACAGTTGATTTCCCAGCAACCGGCGGATGGCAAACTTGGACCACAGTCACCACAGAAGTCGAACTCGAACAAGGGATGCAGGTTCTCCGGTTTGTCAACGACAGCGGTTCCGGCGAAGAGTTCAACTTCAACTCGCTGGACTTTGCCATGAGTGAACAACAGTGTTCAGCCGTAGATATTGCAGAACCGTACGGCCAACTCAACTTCTTGGATGTCTCCGCATTCCTTGGGATGTTCTCGTCGCAAGATCCAGCAGCGGATCTGACCGGCGAAGGCAACTTCAACTTCTTGGATGTTTCCGAGTTCCTGAGTCTGTTCGGGAACGGATGTCCATAAACTGAAGTCAGAATCCGATCACTATTCCACGATCTGAATCGGAAGGTTCGCGGTCCCCGCGTGCCCTTGACCATCGCGGACTGTGGCGAAGATGCGGTACGCGCCCGGTTCCGTGGGCAATGTGATTACGCATGAACTGTCGTTCACAATCTGAACCTTGACGGGGACCGCTTCGATCGCGTCCTCGTGATCGCCTCCTGCTGAAACAACAGTCGATTCGCTTACAACTTCCCATGAAACCGCGAGGGGATCACCATCAGTATCCGAAGTATCCACAGAAGCGTGAACCGCCTGCCCCGCTACCAACGCCGCGACATCTTCTTGGATTGTCAATGAGCGGACTTGTGGAGCGCTGTTGGAGACCTTGTTGTTGGTCCAAAGTTCGCTGAGCACATCAACGCTCTCGGTGGTCTCCCCTGATTTCAAAAGCAAACCATACCAAGTCGATGTTTTTTCTTGCTTGTTTCCCCAAAGAAACGCGAACGAACCAAGGCACTGCTTGCCAAGGTTTGGCTTGATGGTTGCGTTGTAGTTGCTCTTTAAAAACTCGGCTTTTTGGGTGCTCGTCATCTCATAGGGTGATCCCCAAGGCGAGTTCCCGGTCTCCCAGTGTCCCAGCGGACCATATTCGGTGATCGCATACGGGAGTGTCACGCCTTGCTCTTTAAGACGGGTAGCAATGCTTCCCAGCCCTCCATACGAGTTGATCCCAAGCATGTCGATGTCAGGACATTCATTCTGAATCCGGATCGCTTTGTCATCCCCAATCTCAGCGATGACTGACATCGTCGGATGATTTGTATCAAATGATTTGATCACCGCCGCGGCGTCATTGATCTGCTGGATCGCGGTGTCCGTGCTCCCCCCAAGCTCGACTTCATTACCAACACCCCACGCGAGGAGCGCGGGATGATCTCTGAACTGCAAAACGAATTGTTCGACACGATCGAGCTGTTCTTTCTTTGCGGCTGGATCTGAATAATCAAATCCGTGACGGCCGTGATCGAGCCATATTCCGATCACAACCGCAATTCCGAGATCGTGCGCCTCGTCCATCAACGGTTCAATACCCTCTGCATCCCAGGTCCGGATGGTGTTCCCGCCGTAGGATTTGAGTAGTTCAAGATTTTCCGTCCCACCGACCCCATAAATCGTGTATGGTTCCCCATTTTGCATCAATTGGTACCCATCGTCTGTTGCATGGATGACCACGCTGCTTCCATCATGAGAATCGTTCTCGGCACACCCAAACAGTTGAGTGGAACTGAGAAGTACGAGAGCAAGGACGATCGAGTGTTTGATTTTCATGCCCACAGCGTAACAGTTTCATTAAACAATGAAAGCTGTTCACATAAAAAAGCGTGAATTCGATGTCATTTTGCGTATCAAATCATTGTTTTTAGTTCATTAAGCACTGTTTGACAGATCATTATCGTTTTTCCAAGCCGGAATCTTCTCCGATACTTGACAACGGGCATCATTTCTGAGACACTGATGTAACTGTTACGAATCGTTTCCCACTCTCCCAGGAAGCTTGCTATGCGAATCAACAAACTTTCCCCAACCAAAACGCCAATCCGGAACGCGTTTACACTAATCGAACTACTGGTGGTCATCGCGATCATCGCGTTGCTGATTGGCATCCTCCTGCCTGCTCTCGGGCAGGCACGCGACAGCGCACGGAATGTCCTTTGCAAATCGAACCTTCGGCAAATCGGAACCGCAACGATGCTGTATTCCGATGACTACAAAGGCAAGTTCCCACCTGCGGTCGGCGGCCCATATGTGATTGACCCCGAGAACGGGAAACGCAATATGGTCTGGTACGATGTCAATCGAATTGGCCAGTACCTGCCTCAAGAAGACTTCCGGAATGTCGCCGCGGATAGTGTCGAGAATCCAACGGTCGGTGGTTCGGTGATGGAATGTCCGAATCATCCAGATCCAGCGCGTTCATATACCATGAACTACTGGGCGGCATCCTACGGCGAGTCTGAACCAAACTGGTCTATAGGCCAGTCCATCTTCTATAAGCCGGGCACCTTTCAGGGGAATCAAGAAACCTACCAGATGGGCCGTGCATTCAACAACACCGTCGATCGCTCATCGTCCACGCTCCTCTTTGCTGAATCATGGGGATTCTGGCCTTCGCAACTCGAAGATGATACCGGCTTAACCACTTGGTTCTCAGCAGCGAACATGGGTTCTCGTGGGCTTCCAGGCCAAAGATTCGGAGCTGGGCAGGGACCTGAAGACCCCTGGAATGGTCTATGGAGAGGTTCGGGCAACAATGTTCGCTCCCCTGAAATGGGCGGTGATACTTCACTCGAACCCCAAAGCTATATCCCCTACTACCGTCATCCGAATCGCCGTGAGGATCCATTTAAACTCGAGGGTGGCGCAAATATTGTCTTTGCTGACGGCCATGTGGACTATTCCGAGGCTCGAGATCTCTTTGATGCAACAACAGAGCGAAGTACTTACAATGTACTCTGGTCTCCGGACGATGAGAAGGTTGAGAACAGAGAACTAGGACGGGAATGATTTATGAGTTCAGTACGACAAATCGCGAATGAACTTGGGATCTCCGTGGCGACTGTATCCAGAGCGATCAATCACCATGAGGGCGTCAGTCCTTCGACCCGAAAGCGTGTGCTCGAAGCGGCGGAACTCGCGGGGTACCGTCCTTCGACTGGACTCAAACCAACCAATGTCATCGGGCTTGTCTATCCAGAAGACCCGGTCAAATCCGACATGGGTGACTTTGAAGCGGCACTCCTTTCAGGTATTCTCCGAGGCGTCTACGAGAAAAAGCACGACCTCACTTTCATCAGCGCTGCACGGGACAAGCATCGCGATGAGAGCTACACGCAGTTCTTTCATCGCAAGGGGGTCCGCGCGATTCTGCTGCGTTCACTCGGGAACACTTCGCTGGTCGAGAAAATCGCTGCGGAGAACTTCCCTGTTCTTCTGGTCGCTGATCGATCGGAAGATCCGCGCGTGAACTACATCGATTCCATCTCGAGCGACACTTCACGGAAAGCGGTCGAGTATTTGCTCGGACTGGGGCACAAACGCGTCGGTCTAGCGATCCACAATATGATGGACACCGACCATCAGGACCGTCTGACTGGGTATGTTGATGCCATTCAGAACGCCGGCATTGCTGTGGACGAGTCATTGATCGTAAAAGCCGAAGCCAACACCGCTGGTGGTGAAATGATGCTCACTCGATTGCTCGAGCTTGAGAATCCCCCGACCGCGATCTACTTCACAAACCCGATGTCCACTATTGGAGCGCTCCACAAGTGCCTCCGCTTAGGTATCAAGGTCCCACGCGATCTCTCGATCGTTGGATTCGATGATTCTGTTACCCGGCACCAGACTTATCCACGCTACACCGCTGTCTGTCAGGATGCGGTGTCTCTCGGCATCGAAGCGGCGCGATGGATCACGCGTGCAAGCGAGTCGATTCTGTCTGAAGAATACCGGGAAGTCCGCCCGACAGACTTTGAAGTGCTTGAAACAACTTCATACGCTTCGGAAAAGCCAATCCGGATTGATCAAAATGGCGAGCTCGTCCGTTAGCACTCCAAAGAGGTCCGGCCCATCGCATGAGACACGCTCTCTCACTCGCTTTACTTTCCTTGAAACACCTCTCGCTCGGCGTCTGGATCATCGCGTCCATGCTCGTCCTCAGCGGGATTGTGCTGCTTACCTCGGTCCAACGCACCAGTGAGAATCTACAGATGTGGGTGTTCTCGCCGGAACATCGTGCGATGTATACGCCGATGATCGAAGAGTTTCGCACGAACTCAGCAGGTGAACAGAAGGACATCGATCTGTCATTACTGAGCATCCCCGCAATCAAAAACCGCATGATGAGCGGATTCTTCAGTGGCCTCCCCACCGCGGATCTCATCGAAGTCGAGCGGGCCACCGTTGGACAGGTCTTCATGGGACCACCCGAAGCAATCGGATTCCATGACCTCACAGACCGTCTCAAAGCAGAAGGTCTCTACGAACAGATCAACGCACCATCGCTCGCGCCTTGGAGTGTCAATGGTCGAACCTATGGCTTCCCCCACGATGTCCACCCCGTCATGCTCGCGTACCGTGCCGACCTGACTGAAGCAGCTGGGATCGATCTCACGCAAGCAACCACCTGGGATGCGTTCTTTGAACTCTTGCAGCCTTTGATGAAAGACAACAACGGCGACGGTCGTCCCGACCATTACCCACTCTCGATGTGGGTCACTCAGCAAGACAACATCGAACTGCTGATGCTCCAAGGCGGCGGTCAACTTTTCGACACAGATGGCAAGCCGACCCTGGTTTCGGATCGAAATATCGAGTTGCTCGCAAAGATCATCTCTTGGTGCGCCGGACCAACCCCGCTCGCGACGGACATCGACGAGTTTAGTGCTGCGGGTCATCAGTCTCGTGTTGATGGTGATGCGATCGCGTACCTCTGTCCCGACTGGATGTGTTCGATCTGGAAGATGCATGTGCCGGGAATCGAGGGGAAGATGAAGGTCATGCCCTTGCCCGCGTTTGAAGAGGGCGGTCGACGAACCAGCGTCCGCGGCGGCACCATGCTTGGAATTCCAAAGACCACACAAGAGTTCGATCAAGCGTGGGACACCGCGGTCCAGCTCTATACCTCTCCGAAAATCGCACGCGAGTTGTACCGGATGGTGGACATCATCTCCCCGATCCGCTCGTTGTGGGATGATCCGGTGTATGCCCAGCCCGATCCATTCTTTATGAATCAGAAAAAGGGATTGATGTTCATCGAACTCGCCCCGAATATCCCTGTGCGGTCTTCGTCACCGTACAACTACAACGCCGTGCTGGAAATCCGAGATTCAGCGACAACGCTGCTCAAATGGACAGTACAGCAGGACCAGTTGGATCAAGAACAACTCCAAGCTCAAACGCGATTGGAACTCGAACGGGCACAACTCGCGATCCAGCGTCAGATGTCCCGCAACGCATTTACTGGGGTTGAAGCCGAATGAAACATCGGATCAAGAACAACAAAGTCGTGTTCGCATGGGCAGCTCTCATGCCTTTCATTGTGCTCTTTGTCGTGTTCATGGTCTACCCGCTGATTCAGTCTGCGTTCCTCTCGCTCAATCAAACCTATGGCCCCGATACACGACTGTTCGTAGGAACAAAGAACTTTGAGCTGCTCATCCAAGACCCGGTGTTCTGGAAATCGCTCACAAATACGCTGGTGTATACGCTGGGCTCCCTCTTTATCCAGCTTCCACTGGCCTTTGGGCTCGCGCTCGTGCTCAACTCGAACCGGCTGCGAGGCCGTTCGCTCTATCGGCTCATCTTCTTCAGCCCCCAGCTCATGGGGCTCGCATTCGTTGCGGTCCTCGGCGCACTCGCATTCGAAAAGCGAGCTGGCCTTGTCAACCAAACGCTCGCGTGGATCACCGGGAACACGGCACTCCTTGAATACGACTGGCTCCAAGAGCACATCATGTCCACGCTGATCTTGATCTCCCTCTGGTTGTATGTCGGATTCAACATGATCTACTTCCTCGCGGCGCTCCAGAATGTGAACCGATCGCTTCTTGAAGCCGCGGAGATTGATGGCGCGGGGCCATTGAGTCGGCTACGCCATGTTGTGCTTCCCTCTGTGCGTCCTGTCGCAACCTTTGTTGTCCTGCTCTCGATGATTGGCTCGCTCCAACTCTTCGAACTCCCCTACATCCTCCTCAACGGCAACGGAGGACCGAACAACCAAGGACTCACCATCGTGATGTACCTCTATCAGAATGGATTTGAACTCGGCGACCTCGGATACGCGAGTGCGGTTGGTTGGGCATTAGCCCTGATCCTCATCGTGCTCGCGCTGATTCAAATCCGGATGGTCCGGAGCGAGGAGGCCATGCGATGAGTGCTGGACAATCCTCCAAAGTTACACGCCTTTCCGTCCATCTGATTCTGCTCGTGCTCGCGGCGATGGTCCTCCTGCCGTTCGCATGGCTCATCGTTGCCTCCTTGAAATCCAGAGAGGATTTTTTCAGCGGCATGTTCTTCCCGCCCGGTGATGGATTCCTCGGGATCGGATGGGACAAGCTCACGCTTGAGAACTACTCCGCGCTCGTGGAACTGGGGTTCGGGCAAGCCGCGATCAACTCGGTGTTTTACGCGTCCGCGAGCGCTATCTTTGCGACCTTCATTTGTGCCGCGACTGGGTATGTCCTTGCGAAGTCCAAGTTCCGCGGCCGCACTTTTATGACGCTCGTCGTCCTCGGGTCTCTCATCGTTCCACCGACGCTGCTGATCGCGCCAAGCTACGAGCTCCTGTTCCACCTTGGATTGCTCGACTCTGTCTGGGGCCTGCTGCTTCCCACCTTTGCGCCCGCCTTTGGGGTGTTCTTGTTCCGGCAAGCGGTCCAGCAGTCTGTTCCTGACGAACTGATCGAAGCGGCGCGGATTGATGGATGCTCTGAGACCGGGATTTTCCTGGTGATCGTGCTGCCGTTGATCCGTCCGATGATCGGGGCGTTTTTGCTGATCACCTTCCTTGGGATGTGGAACAACTTCATATCTCCTCAGATCGTCTTGCAGACCGCATCCAAGCAGCCGCTCTCGGTTGCGATCTCTCAGCTGCGAGGCGTGTACCGCACGGATTACGGCTTGCTCATGGCGGCAACCGTCGTCTCGATCACTCCGGTCGCTATGCTGTTCCTCGTGCTCCAGAAGCAGTTCATCTCAGGGTTGACGAGCGGAGCGGTGAAGGGCTAAGCCAAACGCTCTTGATATGTGTGAAACTGACTTCTGTTTTGACAAATAAAAAAACGGGCCGAAGCCCGTTTGATGTTCACTCGTAGCGAGTTGTGGTTTAGCAGCCTTGGCCGAAGAGCTGGAGGAACATTGAGACATCGAGGAAGTTGAGTGCTCCGTCGCCGTTGATGTCGGCTGGGTTTGAGCAACCGGGATCGCCTTCGCCTTCCATGAGTTGGACATTGTCCCAGAATGAAGCTCCACCTTCTTGCGTTGGGAATCCAGCATCAGCACCAAGCTGGATGTGGAGGAGGTAGACGCTAATCTGAGTGGTGCCTGTGGGAGCGATGCCGCTGACTTGATTCTGTACCCATGTATCCAGTGGATCGGATGCGATATCAATCGCATTCATCTCGGCAGACTCGAGTACGGCACCCCCTGAGTTCAGGAAGTTCATCTGAGCAATGATGATGTTTTCTGCACCGATTTGGTCACCAGAAGGGTTCAGTACATATGTGCTGAGGGTGTACTGGAGACCTTCGGTGATGCCATCAACGATTTGGAACATCCCATGGTCGTTTTGAACGCCGTTGCCAAAGCCGAACATCTTTGCAGATGTCGCGCCATCCTGAGGCGCTTGCTCAACAGAAGGGTCAGCGAAGACATTGTTGAAATGCTCCCAGTCCTGAAAGACTACAAAGCCTGGGCCTGCAGTTTCAAAGCTTCCATTGGAAATCAAGTTCTGAGCATTCGCACTGAATGCGGCAAGACCGAGGACTGCGGTGGTGATAAGTGAACGGCGCATGGTTGTGATCTCCTTAAGATCTTGGGTTGTGGTTCTCTTCTTCTCAAGATGCGGTCAATGTGTACCAAATACAAGCGTTTACGCATCATGAATGATGTAACTGTTACATGAGTGTATCAGAATTTCGAGATTTGCCAAGCCCAAAAGCCGCCATCTGACCGACTTTTTTTTGACTACGAAGAAAGGTTATGAGACAATTACGGGATTCTGAGCCAAATCTGCAGGGATCACCCCACCATTGGATTCGATGACTTTGGAGTACCAGAAATAGGACTCCTTCGGAATCCGTCGCATCTGCTGGTAGTCCATATAGACCAATCCGAACCGCAATGCGTAGCCCTCGGCCCATTCAAAGTTGTCCATAATCGACCAGTGGAAGTAGCCACGGATATCAACCCCGCTCTCGCTTGCTCGACGGAGTTCTGCGAGGTATCGACTCAGGAAGTCGATTCTTCCGAGGTCATGCACTTTCCCATCGGCATGGACCCAGTCCATCGAGGCAAGGCCGTTCTCGGTGATCACCACGGGGAGTTTGTAGCGTTCTTGGAGGAACTTTGGGCCCCAGAACATGGATGACGGGTTGACCGTCCAGCGGAACATGGTGGTCGCGTATCCCCGTTCCGATTTGAGGAGTTCGGGCTCACCATCGTCACCCTCGCGCACGATGCCGGCGCTGTAGATATTGACCCCGAACATATCCAGCGGCTGGCACATGGTCTCCATGTCTTTGGCCGACCAAGCCGGCACATCATCGCCGAAGAGCTTCAGCCCGACTTCCGGGTAGTTTCCCAGCATGACCGGGTCGCAGTACCAGCTGTAGTTATAGGTCCACCCTTTGGGATCAATACCAAAGGTTGCCTTGCGGGCCGCTTCGATGTCGGCGGGCGAATCGGTTGCGGGTGTATGCAGGCACCCGACCGGCGCGAAACCAACCGACGGGGTCTTTTTGGCGAACTCGCGGATCACCTGAACCGATCGCCCGTGCGCCAGCAGGGCGTGGTGCGTCGCGAGCAGCACTTCCTTCCGGCTGAGCTTGTCGCCGGGGGCGTGCGTCCCTTCGTTCATACCCAGCCCGAGAAAAATCTGCGGCTCATTGAGCGTGAACCAGTTCGTGACCCGATCCGAAAAGCGTTCGACAACCGCTTGCGTGTACCGAGCAAACCATTCGGGGGACTCCGGGTTGAGCCAGCCACCCTGCTTGTAGAGTGCCGATGGGAGATCCCAGTGGTACAGTGTGATCCAGGGGTCCACACCCTTGGCGAGCAACCCGTCGATCAGGGCGTCGTAGTACGCAAAGCCCGCTTCATTGGGTGAACCGATCCCATCAGGAAAGAGGCGGGACCAAGATATCGAAAACCTGTATCCGCCCGCGCCAAGATTGGAGATGAGCTCAATATCCTCATCCACGCGGTTGTAGCTGTCGCAAGCTATATCGCCTGTGTGTCCATCAAAGACCTTGCCTGGCGTTTTGCAGAAATCGTCCCAGATGCTCGGGCCTCGTCCATCGGCGGATGGAGCACCTTCGACCTGATACGCTGCAGAGGCAACACCCCATGTAAAGTTCTCTTGAAACGGCATCAAATATTCCCTTGCATTGGTGTGCTGGTCAGACGAACTGAGGGTGTTGAATCAAATCTTCTGAAATGATCCCGTCTGTATCCTGTCCTGTTTGCCAAAATTGGCAAACTCAAAGTCATCGGCACGAGTCCAAGCACCATTGATTGGATCTCGTGGCTCACACCAACGAAAAACGATTTGGGTTCAAACGGATGGCATTGAGTTCCACAAGAATAGACCATATTTGAGTAGATAACTAGCCCTGTAGGGGTTCAAATGCCCGAATCCACGCCTTGAGACCTGCTTGAATGCCCCGCGTTGCCCCAATCTTCCGGCTTTCGGACACATGGATCAATACTCGGTTCGATGTCCGGTTCCAGCTCGCTCCCACCGGTACTCAGACACTCCGGCTTGGACACCCAAAGTCGACGCCCCTGTCCGCCTTGCTAGAGGCGCAGCTCAATAGACGGAGCCATGCAGATCTCGCCATTCCCCAGATGGATTGGGGGAAAGACATCTGGCCAACCCGACCTTCTCTCATTGTCGATCAGGTCGGGCGATCAGGTCAGCGATCGTGCACACGCTGATTTCATACAAATCCCCGTCCCTTCTTTCGAAGGGACGGGTAGATTGATTTTTATGGGCATCCCAGCGAGTAGGACTCCAGAAAGGCGCTGATGTCTAAGAAGTTGAAGTGTTCGTCATTGTTGAAATCACCGGTCTCCTCTTGCATCTGATAGGCCGCGAGGAATGTGGAGATATCCAGGAAGTTCAAGTGCCCGTCACCATTGATGTCCGCGCGGCAGTTGATCACGACATCAACGCGGTTTGGATGCATCACAACCGTCGCGCGGTGGTCTGGTCCGAGTCCGGCGAAATCCACGCTGTCGAATGAGCCGCTGACGGATTGAGATGTAAGTATGGTGATGACCTGGCCATTGCTCACGGAAAATCCGTTGTCCACCGACAGTATCAATGTTCCGTCTACAACCGCGGAATCCAATGCGTTGATCTTGTCGTGGGTCAGCTGTCCGTTTGATCCCGCGAGATCAATCGTGAGCTTGGAGGTCTGGGCCAGTTCGAGGTTTGCGACTGATGCGCTCCCGATGCCGTTGTCGGTGTCATCGATTGAGAGACCGCCCCATGCTTTGAGGGAGACATCCGAGAGGGATGCTCCGTTGCGGAGGTCAATGTTTTTAACGGAACTGACCCCGAGGACTGTGCCTTCACCGATGAACTCAGCGCCGGCTTCGATGATGGTGTTTCCGCTGACTTCGAGTGTTCCGCTGATGGTGTTGGTCCCCTGTTCGCCGAAAATGATGAGATCGAAGATGGTGGCCCCTGATGCGCGGATCTGCGAGACTCCGTGCGTTGTCAGCAGCGATTTCAAGTTCACGGTACGGGCACGGAACAACCCGCCGTTGATATCCAGCGATCCGACCGCGCCGTTCTGTTCGATGAACTCGAAGTTGGTCCCGGTCTCAAAGACTTCTTGCACGCCCGACCCGTTGCCAATGAACATTGATCCGCTGAAGTGCTGGAATACATTGGCGTTGCTGGTGTGAACGAAGTCTCCGGTCTGTGCGCGGATGATCCCGGTCTCATTTGGAGCAAGCCCGTCAAGATCGATGGTGCCGATCGTGAGTGTCCCGCCGTCGGCGATGATCGATCCGTTGTTGAGGACATCGGCCGAAATGGTTCCTGTGCCGGTGATTGTTCCGGTGTTGATGAGGGTGCGCCCTTTGATCTGACCGGAATCGAGATTGATCTCGCCCGCGTTGGTCCACTCGATATCAGCGACCACTTCCTTGACATCCAGAATCCCGTCGATGTTGAGGGTGCTGTTGAAGGTGTTCTCTTGGTTCCGCTCGATATATCTGACACCGAGATTCAGCGTAGACCCGTCGGCGATATTGACGGTCATCCCGTTGCGTCCATCGAGGTCGAAGGTGCTGTTCACTCCAGTGAAAATGCTCGATGTCCCGTTGATCACATTCAGGTTGTCCGCGTCAACTCCGAACTCGATCGATCCGTCATCGAAAGCCATGCTGTCCAAGTTTAAGGAATCTACCGTGGCAAGGAATGAGTCGAAGACGGTCGAGATCGAATCTATCAGCAGCGTGCTGTCATGGGAAACCTGACCCGTCCCACGCAGGACCACAAGCGGCGTATCGATGGTCCCGTGCCCCGAGACATAGAGTGAGCCGTACATATCGATCGCGTTTGGTGCTGAGATGGTGGATGATCCGTCATTTGCGTTGGGACCAGCCGTGAGCTGGATCTGAGATCCGGACCCGGTGATGAAAGGTGTATTTGTTTGGAAGACGCTCCCCTCTGAAACGGAGAGCGATCCGCCCAGTGCCCCTACAAATGGCATTTGAATATCCATCACTTTGTTATCCCAAACGATAAAGGATGAACCAGGATGCGACCAGTTGAGATTCGATGTGCTCAGCCCAGTTCTGCGGATGGTGAGCGAGTTCATATTCACCCCGGTGCTCTGCGCCCAGATCACTCCCGACACGAGATCCAGATCCCCGCTCGTGCTGTTCATCTCAATTACTCCCAGTCCGAATATTCCGCTCTGGGACTCGATGGTGAGTGAATGGTCGAACTGAGCCACAGAACCGGACATGACCATGATCGAACCATTCTTGATCAGCATCCCATCGACATCCATATCCAGGAGTGCCGGGGAGTCCGTCAGGGTCAGCGTGGTCCCGGCGCCACTCATGGATGCGTCGCCGTTGACAAAGAGTACTTTACCGAGATTGAAGAGGTCGATCCCGCCGCCAATCGTGAGACCACCTACGGTCACATTGGTGTCCATGATGACCTCGGCGGAGACATTTGCCAGTGTTGCGGTGTCTCCGATCGAGTCGGGGACCTGTCCGAGCGGCCCGGCCCAGAGCAGGTCGTTGCTCCAGTTCCCGTTGCCCCCGATCCAGGTGAAGTCGCTTGCGCCGGCGGTGGTGCCGGTCGCAGTAATCAGTGCCATTGCGAGTGCTGTTGTGCGTGTCATTCTCTGCTCCTGTTCGGTGACCCGAACGGTGTCTGGTACACCCCACTCTCTAGAGGGGCTACTACACAAAGCGATAAGCTGCCCCGCTTGGGACACGAGAACTGACAAAATATTCAAGGTTTCCTCAGTCGTCTGTCGCGGTCAACCACCCGGCCTGGACCTCGTCCAACGCCGCTTGCAGAGCGGTAGCCTGCTGGTGGTCACCGAGATGATCGAAGACCTCAACCAAACGGTGCCCCTCATCAAAGTACAGAAGCGATTCGGGCTTGATCGACTCGATGATCGCTCGCGCTTGCTGAGCATATGACATGGCTTCACCGCTCAAACCCTGCAGTCGGTTCGCGTCGGCGAGCGAAATGAATGCTTGGCCGATTTGGAGACTCTCGGGTTTGGCGATTTCCATCGCCGCGTTGGCTTCGACGATTGCCGACGCGCCGTCTCCGAGTGCCAAATGGCACACGGCGACATCAAGATGCGCATTGACATTGGTCTTGTGGCTCGGGCTCCACTGGTGTGCCTGCTCATCGCGGACGCGTTCAAGGATTGGGAGTGCTGTCTCTGGATGCCCCGCGACCATGTGCATCCGTCCGAGATACGAGAGCGTCAGTGTGTGGGTGATGCTTGATTCTCCGAAACGGTCGCTGTACCCCTGCGCATTCTCCTCGAGGAGTTCGATTGCTTGCTGGGGATCGTCTAGGCGACCCAGCAAGAACGCGTAGGACCGCATATTCATCAGCGTGATCGGATGCTCGAGCCCCATCATTCGGCGGGAGGGTTCGTAAGCACGGTAGAGCAGGTCGAGCGTGTCGTGATCACGGTACTTGGCCACACGATACGCGGCGTAGGTCGCCAGCGCACCCAGCGTCGTGCTGTGGTCGGGTCCAAAGATCTCCAGACTCAGCTCATAGCTCTTGCGCCGCGTTTCGAGCAGTTTGTTTGGCATTGATGCATACGCATACAGGTGCCCAAGGTTGGCAAGAGCGACCAGACGATCGACCCTGTTCGATGTTGGATCGCGCTCAAAATCATCCACAATCCGCGCCAGCTCGTCGATCGACTCGCTGATGCGTAATCGCACCCTCAGATACAGCCGATCTGTCGGATCAAGAACCGCTTCGGCATCACGCGCGAGGGTCTTGCCCAGCTCCGTGCTCCCGCTCCGGCCATTGGAGGTGATGATGTCATAGAGATCCAACTCGATCTCAATCCCGTCCCTTGATGGACCGCCGTGGAACTGCTCGGCGAGTTCCGCAGCTCGGCGGAGTGAACTCATCGCCTCGTTGTGGGCACCGATCTGTCCATAGTTAAGCCCGATCAAACGAAGGGTGGTGTACTGGGTCTCGACATCGAGATCGTCGCGTCCCGCAAGCTTTGCTGATGCGGTATCAAAGACTTCCCGGACCGTGATCTCCCTGCCTTGATTCACATTGGGATCGATGGATCCCAGCATGTCGTTAAGCAGGAACCGATTCACAAACTCGGCTCGATGCCTTTGTCGCTCTGATTCTGCGAGTGCATGCTCCGCGGCGTCCCGGCTCACCGTTGCTCGGTTCATCCCCACGCCCAGTCCTACGCCCCCCACGATCAAGGCGAGCATCGTGAGTGCCGAAAGTGATGAAGAGAATCGGTGACGATTCATGAACTTGATTGCTTTGTATCCGAACCCAGCATCCCTTGCGAGCACGGGGCGACCATCCAGATACCGTCTCAGATCATCCCCCATCGCATTTGCGGATTGGTACCTGAGTTCAGGATCTGGGGAGATCGCTTTGAACACGATGCGATCGAGATCGCCTTTGAGCTCTCGAACCAGCGCCGACCGTTCCGGTGACTTTGCAGCGACCAGCGTGCTGGGACGCGATGGGGACTGATAGGTGTTGCGCGAACTGGTCTGCGCATACGGCACTTCCCCCGTCAGTGCCTCGCAGAGCATAACTCCTAACGAAAAGACATCAATCCGCGTGTCCGCCCCACCATCGCCGCTCCGCTGTTCGGGACTCATGTACCGGGGTGTCCCCATTCGGTGGCCATCGAGCGTTTGCGAGTCGATCCCGCCGTCTTCGACGAGTTTGGCGATCCCAAAGTCAATCACTCGGGGAACCGCATCCCCACCACGATCTTCGACGAGGACATTGGCAGGCTTGAGATCCCGGTGGATGACCGCACGCTGATGCGCGTGCTGTACCGCGGCACAGATCTGCTCAAACAAGCGGACCCGATCCCGGATCGAGAGACCATGGCTTTCGCAGTATTTGATCAGGGATTCACCCTCGATCAGTTCCATGATGACATAGGGTCGGTTGGCGTGATCGAGCCCCGCATCAATCACACGCGCGATGCCCTCGTGATTCATCCGCGCCAACACCGAAGCTTCTGCACGGAATCGAGCGACCATTGCGGGTGTCGCGAGGTCGGTCCGAAGGATCTTGATGGCAACCGGACGCTGCACAGGAACCAACTGCTCTCCGCGATACACCACGCCGAACCCACCACGCCCGATTTCTTCCCCGACCCGGTACCCATCGATGATCGGAGACTCAACACGCGCACCATGATCCCCGCCGGGGGTCTCTGCGGAGCCACTTCCATCCGGAGTATCAATGAACAGCCCAGTATCGGCGCGTTCGTGGGCTTGGATGAGCTGCTCCGCTTGCTGGGCAACCGCTGGGTCGGCATCCCGCAATGCGTTCTGTACGACTTCGCCCATTCGATGAGCATCTGAATGACCTGAGCGGGCCGCCTCTTTGGCTTCGAGCAGCAATCCGAAGAGTGCTTTCACATCCAGCGGCTTTGATTCCATTGATGAGGCCGCACTGGGTTGAGGGTCTGGAGTTGGGTCAGTCATCCGTACTCTGTTCTTCAATGAGTTGCTGAAGTCTCGCGCGAGCAAACTCCCAGTCTCGTTTGATGGTTCTCGGCGAGACATCAAGCATCTCGGCAATCACATCAATCGACCTTCCGGCAAAGAAACGCAATCTGACCACCGAGGCGGCTCGTTCGTCCTCTTGCTCCAAGCGGGAAAGGGCATCGTCGAGTGACACCAAATCGTTGGGATCCGACGAAGTTGATGCTTCGAGCAGATCGATGCTGATTCTTCTGGATCCCGGCGGGCCTGATCGTTTCTGGGTCGCTTTGGATCGGGCGTGGTCGATCAGGATTCGGCGCATCGCGACCGCCGCCGCTTTATAGAAGGCGTGCCTGTGCGCATAGATATACGCCGGCACTTCCTCTGAGTCTGTGTCTGATTCTGAGTCCGGTTCGCCTCCGAGTGACCAGATCAAGCGGAGATACGATTCGTTGACCAAAGCGGTGGCGCCGAGCGTATGGTCCCCCCGCTCGTTCCGAAGATACGCGCCGGCAATCACGCGGAGTTCTGTGTAGACCGCTTCGAGCAACTGCTCGCGTGCTTCGTGAGACCCCGAACCCGCTTGCTCAAGCAGTCGAGTAATTTCGATGTCCCCCTTATGAACAGGAGAATCATTCTCAGGGTTTTGCAAGTTGTCTGGGGTGTGTTCAACCATATGGGATCGAGTCTCATTCGAATCGTCTCGATTTTAGCAGAATCCTGACTCCTTCATGCTCAAAATCGACCTCTGGGCACCAATAACCCATGTTTACCCCCCATTGCTCTCGCAATCGACTCTCCGCTATAGGTACTTCGTGCTCTTATCGCACTCATTTACTCGCGAAATAATCTCAACGGTTTCAGAGTCAAGACCCTATGGGTATCGCAGAAACGAATAGCGGATGGGTATGGAATATGGATTGGCTATCTGAGGCCCCGAGTAGTCTTCATACTCTTCTCAATCCATTTTCCGAAATCTCATCATCTTTCGCCGAACGATTTCTGCCCAAATCCGGTTGCGTGCGTGTGATAAATATGCGACAATGCCGATTGTGATTTCAAACCACTGGATATCAATGCTTTGCAAATGATTGGTATCGATAGGAGTTCATGTTGATGAGTGCCAACACCCCACCCGTTCTCCCGCATTTTATTGCCAATGCGCATGTTCAGAGTTCATCGGCATCCTGCAGGGTCAACACCAACCCGGGGACTGGTGAACCCATCGCATCTATCCCGCTCGATGATACCGCAGCCGCTGAGAGCGCCGTTCAGGCCGCGGCTGCTGCGTTTCCGAGTTGGTCAAGCACACCGGTTGGTGACCGGATTCAGCCGCTCTTCAAATACAAGTCCATTCTCGAAAAACATGTCGATGAACTGGCTGAAATCATTGTCAAAGAACACGGCAAGACAACTGCCGAAGCAATCGGATCGGTTCGGAGAGGCATTGACTGCATCGAGCACGCATGCGGCGCGCCTGTCCTGATGATGGGTCGGACACTGCCGCAGATCGCGGTCTCATCATCATTTTGCAGGACCGAAGACGAGGGCGGTGTGGGGATCGACTCCTCTGTTGATCGTCTGCCCATCGGGGTCTGCGTGGGGATCACCCCGTTCAACTTCCCCATGATGGTCCCCCTCTGGATGTGGCCGATGGCGGTCGCGTGCGGGAACACATTCGTTCTCAAACCCTCAGAACGCGATCCGATGTCCACTGTCCGCGCGATGGAACTCGCGCACGAAGCTGGTTTCCCAGACGGGGTACTCAACCTCGTGCATGGTGGTCCGGATGTTGTCAACCATCTGATCAAGCACGATGATGTGCGAGCGGTGTCGTTCGTTGGATCAACCGCTGCCGGCAAGTACATCTATTCAACGGGATGCGCCCACGGCAAGCGGGTCCAGTGCATGTGCGGCGCGAAGAACTACTCCATTATTATGCCCGACGCGAACCGTGAAGCCGCGATCGACGGCGTGTTTGGTTCTGCATTTGGGAATACAGGTCAACGATGTCTCGCGGGATCGGTCGTCGTCGCCGTCGGAGATTCTGCAGACTGGCTCGTCCCAGGATTGGTCGAGCGTTCGAAAGCAATGAGCGTTGGTCAAGGGTGCGACAAGAGCACACAGATGGGGCCGCTCCAAGACAAAGCCGCACAAGAGCGAGTGCTCGGATATATCCAAGCGGGCATCAGCGAAGGCGCGGACCTGTTGGTTGATGGGCGAACCACGACCATGCCGGGCGCGGGCTGCTTTGTTGGACCAACGCTGTTCGACAACACCACCTCCGAGATGAGCATTGTCAAAGAAGAAATCTTCGGTCCCGTGCTTTCCATCATCCGCGCCCCCACGCTCGAAACGGCGGTCGATGAAGTCAACAAGTCCGAATACGGCAACATGTCCGTGCTGTTCACCGATTCCGGGAACGCCGCACATCGGTTCGAGTCCACAGTGCAAGCGGGGATGATCGGGATCAATGTCGGAGTCCCCGCACCGATGGCGGCTTTCCCCTTTGCTGGATGGAAGAAATCATTCTTCGGAGACCTCCACACCAACGGCGAAGACGGCGTTCGGTTCTTCACCAAGTCCCGCGTCACCGTTCGCAGATGGATCTAGCTCATACATCAGACCCGAAATCGGTATCACTCAGTTGCAGACAAACAGTTGCAGACAGAATTATCAGAAAGCTTCATCCATGCCACGAATCACACGAACCGCACTTATCCAAGCCTCAAACGCGCTCCCGAACTCCGACGATCTTGACGCGATTAAGAAAGCGATGATCGACAAGCATGTCACCCTCATCGAGGAAGCCGCGGGCAAGGGGGCCAATGTCTGCTGTTTGCAAGAAATTTTCTATGGACCGTACTTCTGCGCCGAGCAAGATACACGGTGGTACAGCATCGCTGAGCCCATCCCCGACGGACCGACGATCAAGCTCATGCAGCAGCTTGCGAAGAAACACAAGATGGTCATGGTTGTCCCGATCTATGAGGTCGCGATGACCGGCGTGTACTACAACACCGCCGCAGTCATCGACGAACACGGCAACTACCTCGGCAAATACCGCAAACACCACATCCCCCACTGCCAACCTGGGTTCTGGGAGAAGTTCTATTTCAAACCGGGCAATGGCGGGTACCCGGTCTTCGACACCACCTATGGCAAGATCGGCGTCTACATCTGCTACGACCGGCACTTCCCGGAAGGCGCACGGATGCTCGGGCTCAACGGAGCCGAGATTGTCTTCAATCCCTCGGCAACCGTCGCGGGGCTGAGTGAGTACCTCTGGAAGCTCGAACAACCAGCGCATGCGGTTGCCAACCAGTACTTTGTCGGCGCGATTAATCGCGTAGGTACCGAGGCGCCGTGGGATATCGGGCATTTCTATGGCCAGTCATATCTTTGTGATCCGCGCGGGCAGATCATCGTCGAGGGATCGCGTGACAATGATGAAGTCGTCATTGCGGATCTCGACCTTGATCTCATCCAAGAAGTCCGGGACACTTGGCAGTTCTTCCGTGACCGTCGTCCAGAATCCTACGGCAAACTCACTGAAATCTAATGGACATATCCAACACCAACCCGCTGAGCAACTCCGATCTCGCGCCTGTGAGCGTTGAGGAGCGTACTTGGAGCGTGTGGAATATCGCCGCGCTGTGGATCGGTATGGCGGTGTGCATCCCCACCTACATGCTCGCGGCGGGGATGGTCAGCCAGGGGATGAACTGGTGGCAGGCAACCCTCACCGTTATGGCCGGGAACATGATTGTGCTTATTCCCATGATCCTCAACGGACACGCGGGGACCAAACTCGGTGTTCCCTTTCCTGTCCTTGTTCGCGCGAGCTTCGGGATTCGAGGAGCACATGTTCCTTCCATCGCGCGTTCGCTCGTCGCCTGCGGCTGGTTTGGGATTCAATGCTGGATCGGTGGTGCTGCGTTATACAGCATCCTCGGCGTGCTCGGTCTGTTCGATCCCGCTCAAGACACCGCGATCATTCCAGTCCTCGGCATCACCGCGATCCAGTTCGCAAGCTTCATCGCCTTCTGGCTGCTCCATGTAGTCATCGTCGTTCGTGGCGTCGAATCCATCAAGCGTCTTGAATCTTGGGCGGCTCCATTCCTGATCGTGTCTGGGCTCGCATTGTTGATCTGGGCGATTGTCAATGTGGATCAGCCATCCAAGCTCTTCACATCGAACACCAGCTACCCTGAGGGCTCAAGTTTCTGGAAGGTCTTCTTCCCGCAGCTCACCGCGATGGTTGGGTTCTGGGCAACCCTCAGTCTCAACATCCCGGACTTCACCCGCTACAGCAAGTCACAGAAGGATCAAGCCGCCGGCCAGTTGATCGGGCTGCCGCCCACCATGACTCTTTTCTGTTTCATCGGGATCATCGTTACCGGCGCCACCGTCATCATCTTCGGCGAAGCGATCTGGAACCCGGTCGATCTCGTTGCACGGATGGGATCACCTGTTGTGGTGGTTCTTTCGATGTTCGCGCTCCTGATCGCGACGCTTTCTACCAATCTTGCCGCAAATGTTGTCAGCCCCGCCAATGGATTCTCTAATATCTCCCCGAGACACATCAGCTTCCGGCTGGGCGCCCTTCTCACCTGCGCGATTGGCGTGCTCATCATGCCTTGGCGACTCGTCAACGATATGGGCGCGTACATCTTTACTTGGCTCATCGGATACAGCGCCTTGCTCGGTCCGATCGTTGGTATTATGCTCTGCGACTACTTTCTCATCCGCAAAACACGCATTCAAACCGACGACCTCTATGACGCCAATGGGCCATACCGAGGCATCAACAAGAGAGCCATGTTCGTGCTCATCGTCGCAGTCCTCCCGAACATCCCCGGCTTCATTAACGCGGCTTCCAACAAAGCAATCTTCCCGCCAATCTTTGACAGCATCTATCACTACGCGTGGTTCGTTGGGGTATTGATCTCGGTCGTGCTGTACCGTGTGCTTATGCATTCAAAAATTGATAGGAATTAACCGTGACTACACCATCCACAGAATCCGCCCCAGTGCTCCCCGCGTTTCATCACAAGCCGGCTCCATATGCAGGACCTACCAAGGAAGAAACGATCGCTATGCGGCAGGAGTTCCTCTCGCCTGCGATTCTGACCTACTACAAAGACCCCGTCATGATTGTCGAGGGCTCGATGCAGTATCTTTATGACGAAACAGGCAAGCGATACCTTGATGGATTCGCGGGGATCGTCACCGTCTCGGTTGGACACTGCCATCCCAAGGTCATTGAAGCGATCCGCGAACAGAACGAACGCTTCCAGCACACCACGACCATCTATCTCCATCCAAACATCGCGTTGTACGCCAAGAAACTGGCTTCCACTTTCCCCAAAGGTTCCGGGCTCTCGGTTTGCTACTTCACCAACTCCGGGAGCGAGTCCAATGACTTGGCGTTGCTCATGGCGCGCGCGTTCACCGGAAACTATGATGTCCTCGCGCTCCGCAACGCATACCACGGCATGTCCCCATCCGCGATGGGACTCACCGCGCTCAATACCTGGAAAACACCCGTTCCCCAAGGGTTCGGGGTCCACCACGCGAAATGTCCTGACATGTTCCGGGGCCCGTTCGGATACGACGACCCAGAAGCGGGTTCAAAGTATGCTGCGGATCTTGACGAGGTCATCCGATTCAGCACTCCGGGTCAGGTTGCTGCGTTTATCGCCGAACCGATCCAAGGCGTCGGAGGCACGGTCGAACTCCCCGATGGGTACCTTCAGCATGTGTACAAGTCCGTTCGTGCCGCGGGTGGGCTTTGCATTTCTGATGAAGTTCAAACCGGTTTTGGGCGAACCGGCACCAAGTTCTGGGGCTTTGAAAATCAGGGTGTCACACCAGACATCGTCACGATGGCCAAAGGCATGGGCAACGGTGCGCCGGTCGGCGGCGTAGTCACCCGACCAGAAATCGCCCAAGCGATGGCCCAACGACTCCACTTCAACACCTTCGGAGGCAATCCAGTCTCCATGGCTCAGTGTGTCGCAACCCTCGACATCATGCTCAGCGAAAACATCCAAAGACGCGCACTCGAAATCGGCGGCTACCTGAAAGACGGTCTTGTCGATCTGCAGTCCCGTCACAACTCGATCGGTGATGTCCGGGGCAAGGGGCTCATGCTCGGCGTCGAACTCGTCGAGAATCGAACGACCAAGGCCCCCGCCACCGCGCTGTGCGCCGATGTGTTCGAACGCGCTAAAGACCTCGGGCTCCTCGTAGGAAAGGGTGGACTCTACGGCAATGTCCTCCGCATCAAACCCCCGATGTGCATCACACGGGAAGATGTCGATTTCATGATCCGTGTGCTCGACATCGCATTCACCGAAGCGACGAAGTAATCTCATAGTCAGTCATCACGCAGTTAGGATTCATCATGCCATTGTTGATCAAGAACGGCCGTATCATCACCGCCACCGACGACTACCACGCGGACATCTATTGCGAATCCGAAACGATCACACGCATCGAGCCTTCGATTGATCCCTCGTCACTCCCAGAAAGCACAGAAGTTATCGACGCGACAGGCAAGTATGTCTTCCCCGGATTCATTGACCCCCATGTCCACATCCACCTGCCCTTCATGGGATCCAACGCGATCGATGACCATGAATCCGCATCCAAAGCCGCGCTCGTCGGCGGCACGACGACACTGATCGAAATGATCTGTCCGGGTCCAAACGACGAACCCTTGGACGCGTTCAACGAATGGAACTCGCTCGCGGCCCCATCTTCCGCCGTCGATTACAGCTTCCATATGGCCGTCGTGCGGTTCGATGAACTTGCGAAGAATCAACTCAGGTCCATCGTCCTCGACCACGGCATCGCGTCCTTTAAAGTCTTCCTCGCTTACAAAGGCGCGTTGAACCTCGACGACAGCGATCTGTTTTCGCTGCTCGAAATGGCCAAAGATCTCGGCGTCATCACCACCGCGCACTGCGAGAACGCTGATGCGATTGATGCGATGCAGACCAAGCTCATTGCTGAAGGGAAGACCGGTCCGGAATGGCACGAGCCATCGCGACCGGAATGTGTTGAAGCCGAGGGCGTGCAGCATCTCTCGACCTTCGCTGAGTTGACCGGGGCGCATATCTACGCTGTCCATACTTCCTGTGCCCCTGCGGTGAAGGCCGCCGTGGATGCCCAGCTCCGCGGAGTCAATATCTGGGTGGAAGCCGTGGCTCCCCATCTGATCCTCGACGAGACCTACGCCCAGCAACCGAACTTTGTCGGCGCGAAGTATGTCATGTCACCCCCGCTCAGAAATCGGAGCAATCTTGATATCCTCTGGAACGGGCTCCGCTCAGGCGCCATCTCAACCATCGGTACCGATCACGCGCCGTTCAACTTAGTAGGACAGAAGGACATGGGCACCGATGCGTTCACCAAGATCCCCAACGGCATCCCGTCGGTGCAAGAACGCGTGGATCTCATTCATACCTTCGGTGTACTCGAAGGCAGGATCGATCTCAACACCTTCGTTTCCGCATGCTCAACCAAGGCGGCGCAGCTGTTTGGGATGTACCCCAAGAAGGGCTCGATAAGTGTTGGTTCGGATGCGGATCTGGTTGTCTATGACCCGAACCACAAGCACACCCTCAGCGTGGATACAAGCTATTCGAAGATTGACTACAACGCATACGAGGGCTGGGAACTCACCGGAAGATCATCCGTTGTCACCGTCCGTGGCCAAATCCAGGCACGCGATGGCGAGTTCGTGGGCACGATCGGTCGAGGGCAACTCCTCGAACGCAAACCAACGCATTTCTGAAGACACGCTCAATCGTCGTCGTTTGAAACAAGCTTGCTGGACTGCTCGACAAACTTGTCGCCTTCCCAAGCCGTGTCCTGCGTGACCATGCCTTCTTTCGCGGCTTTCTTCTCCGCTTTCGCGTCCTTCTGCCTCTGTACGAGATCAGCGTGTGTCGTGAAGTACTTGAGCGCTTGACCACGGAACTCCTCGATCGAGGCAAATCCGTGCTTGTCCATGAATGCACTGAGTTCGTCGCACATCTGTCCCGCGAGCTTGTAGCCATGGATCATCACGCCGGTGCAGACCTGTACGGTCGATGCCCCCAGCAAAATAAACTGTGCGGCATCCTCACCGGATTCGACTCCACCAATCGCGGAGAGCGACCGATCTTTGAACTCCCCTTCGTGCGTCTCGGTGCCATACATCATCGTCGCCAGTTCCATCACCATCCGCAGCGCGATCGGACGGACGGCTTTGCACGAGTAGCCGCCAGGTACTGAATACCCTTCGACCGTTGGTTCTGGACGCAATGTCTCAAGGTTCACCCCCATCACGCTGAGGATTGTGTTAATCGCTGCGATCCCCTCGCAGCCTCCACGGAGTGCGGCACGCGCCGGGTCCTCGATGTGTGTGATGTTGGGTGTCATCTTTGCCCACACCGGAACGGTTGCTGCACCGTTGACCCAGCCGCACACTTCTTCGAGCAGTTCCGGTTCTTGTCCCATCGCGGCGCCCATCTTTCGTTCGGGCATTCCGTGGGGACACGAGAAGTTCAACTCAAACGCATCGACCCCACACGCTTGGCATCGCTCGACAATCTCGACCCATGCATCCTTGTTGCACTCTTCCATGATCGATGCGATCAACACGCGGTCCGGATACAGATCCTTAATCTTCTTGAACTCGTCCTCCCAGACCTCGAACGACCGGTCGGAGATCAGTTCGAT
Organism: uncultured Phycisphaerales bacterium; assembly: GCA_963976955.1. Classification (GTDB taxonomy): domain Bacteria; phylum Planctomycetota; class Phycisphaerae; order Phycisphaerales; family UBA1924; genus UBA1924. The sequence continues at coordinate 1,656,587 of CAXBMD010000001.1, forward strand.
ATTCTGCCACCCGATGACCTCTTTGGTCCCGGTTGCTCGCATCCGTGCATAGCGCGGGGCGACATTGATCACCTTTGAAGCATCCAAACTCACCGTTTTGCAGATCACCGCTCCCCAGTTTTCATCGAACGCTTTGCCGATGACATTCGCGTTTGTCCCGGGAGGTCCAGAACCGATTACGAATGGATTGGGGAGTTTCAGTCCATCAACGACAACACTGAGATCGGTCATGTGAATCCTCTGGGCTCTAGGCAAGATCAACAACTGAATACATTATCAGATTTCACGCAGTTTCGTGTTCGTTTTGCAAGGATTTGGACGCATTGTTTTGGATAATGGGGTATTCGGTTTCTCGTGAGATGTTGATTTTATAGCGAAAACGCCAGTTCCATAAGACTTGGATTCCCACTGTTCCCTCAAAATTTGAATACCTGTAATTCAGTGTTGGATCGATTCCATACCTCGCCCATACCCAGAATTGAAACTGGATTGGCGAAATGGTTATCACTTGACGAACTCGCTGGCTAATTTTTGTTCAATCCGAATTAGTTCGGCTCGAACAGGTTCTCTCCACTTGAGATACTTCCGGAGGATGTCTTGCTCTACCCGTCCCTTTCTGCGAGCCGGCACCGGGATTCTCACGAGCATACTGATGGTGTCAGGATCGTCAAGCTTCAAAGTTACACGAGGAGCAACCGACATGGGCTCAAGCCCCTCCTTTCGAACTCGTTGCTCGATGTGCTGCTGCGCCGCCGCTAGAAAGGGCGAGCATTCTTCTTTCGATGCATTGATAATTGCTCGTTCGCAATCTTCCCAGCGGTCAATTTGGCTCAGCGGCACCGTGAACGCATGCAGCACATAGTCATCCAAAAAGGTCTCGTTTATCACCGGCGAAGTAAGCAAGATGCTATTCGGAAAGACGATTGTTCTTCCTGTCCTTTGATGGATGTTCGTGCCGGGACCGACTTCGATGATTGTCGTGGTGAGCAGTGTTTGGTCCACAACATCGCCACGAATCGAGTTGATCTCGACTCGATCGCCAATCTGAAAGGACTTCCCGCTCGCCCGCAAGATAGAACCGCTCACGCACATGATCAGTTCTTTGGTTGCGATCACAATCGCGGCCGCGATTGCAACGACTGACAATGCGAAGGTCCTGAGTTCGGTCCCCCAAATTACTGCGATCCCCAGGAGCATCAACAAAAATACAACGAGCCGAAGTTGTGCGGCCCATCGGCGTCTCAACTCGGTTGAATAAATCATCGAAGCGCGAATCCGACGAAGTATGATCCAACGCGTGAGCAGAAGTGTGATGATGAGCAAACCTGTTCGGATTGAATCACCGAGTAAATGATGTTCTTGAAGCCAGTCTGTCATTGAAATACCTTTGTTGTGCGGCAGCGAACAAATACATGGCGAGTAGCCCCGTCACGAACACCCCGTTTCGTATGCGGATGTGTGACCATAATATGCAGCCACGAGCCTGTCGAATAGATTTGGAATGCCAGATAAACTCGCCGCAAAGAGACGGGCGGTCACCAACGCATCCATCAGCCGTCAATCTCCGGCATACCCGATATCAGTTGAGAGGCCACCGCCATTGCAATCCAATCAATTTGCGGGGCATGTTCAAACTGGGACGGGGTCAAATGACCTCAATCCGACTCGATGCGCCACCGCTACTCATTCAAAGCATACAACTCGGACCGAAGCGCGGATAGTCTCAGCCACGAATTCTTTGTTGTGTACAGTTCTGAAATCTGCTCCGCTGAACTCTTTAACAAGGCGCGGCCGTTGACCAAGTCGCCAGATCGACACAATGCTTCACCGATCGCACTATCAATATTCAATCCTAATCGCCGGCTGTCATTGCTCCCGATCGATTGCGTAATGCCACTGGCCGAATACAGGATGTCCAAGGACTCTGAAATTTTTCCGGTTGCCAAGAGTGAACTTCCGAGTATGAACCGTGTTTCTGCGAGTTCATACTTGTGAGTTTCGGGGGTTCTCACCCAAATGGTTTGGGTATGGAACGCAATGTTCATTGCACGCTGGTAGTTTTGCAGGAACAACTGGGTGAGTGCATAGTTTGTCAACATCCGAGCAACGAACGAGTCTGCCGGCGGAAAGTGCATGAGGGCCAGATCCACCGCGATCTGAAGACTTGCTGCAGACAGTTCCAGCTCATCAAGCGATCGCAAAATCACGCCTAGTGAACAGTGGGCTGATGCACGAGCAATGTCATCATCCTTTGTTGGATCTGAAAGCTTTGACTCAAGAAATCCAGAAAGCAGTTCTGCTGCTTCAGCGAGATTGCCCCGGAGCCAGAGATTCCCCGCATAGCTGGTAACGATATCGCATTGCACTCGCCACTCAAGTTCAGGAAAGTGGTCATTCTCTAGCAGGACCTTATACATTGAATAGGCGGTGTCGAGCATGCCGCAACTCTGATAGCAGTTTGCGATATGAGTCCAGTTCACTGCATTTCGATTCGAAGGTAGATCATCGAGCGTGGCGAATCGAACGGCTTGATCCAACTTCTCTATGGCCAGTTCAGGGTTTCCTGATTTCTCGAGGACATAACCAAAGCAGGTGTAAAGATCACGCACACGCATTGAAGGCAAGTCAGAAAATTGCTTCGCCGTACTTTCAAGCTCTGTAATTAAACGGATTGATTCGCTGTGATTTCCTGAGTTCGAATACGAAACCGCCAACTCGATCCGTGCCGCCAAAGCACGCTCAAACGCGATCCGGTCGTACTGATCTGATGGTTCTAGTGGCATAAGAGCGTCGGTGATCACACCTGGGCTCTGTAGAACATATACAGGAGTCGAGCTTCTTTTCCCCAGCGCGGCATGAGCCTGGGGCTCTTGATGCGGTTGCGAATGTCGGGAGTGGTCGCCATCTTTGTTTCCGACTCGATGTATAAATGGGATGATCAACAGCGAGAACGCAATGGCCAGTATCAGGGCATGACCGCTGCGAAGATATGGCACTCTGAAAATTGATGCTTTGGCATCCGATGCGGATGTGTCGTTGAAAGATCGCGCGGCGTCTTTGAGAGCCTTCGCCGCAAGTTCAACGCTGGGATAACGCAACTGAGGATTCTCATGCACCATCTTGGAAAGGACATGTACCATTCGGCTGTTGAGCGATTGGACCGCACCGCTTGAACTGTTCTTGGAAGAGTTGGCGTGGTCATCATGACGGCTTGCGTGATCCGGTTTGCATGGTATATCCAAGACTTCGCTTGCGAGAATCCCAAGCGAATAAACATCGCTTTCGGATGACCCTCCCGATGATCTCCCGTCCTTTCGTTCGGGGCTCATGTAGCGGATCGTACCGAATATTGCTTGATTTGCGGTGAGAACATCTACGGGAATTGGATCGCCGTGAATTATCTTTGCGATACCGAAGTCGATTACTTTGATTTTTAAGGTATCTGTTGATTCGTCTTCACTGACCAATATATTGGAAGGCTTGATGTCGCGATGAATAATCCCATTCTGATGAGCGAAGCTGATTCCGTCACAAATATCAAGAATCAATCTCATTCGATCCTGAAACGACGGCGCTTTGACGCGGATAAAGTTACAGAGTGGTGTGCCGCGGATGTACTCCATCACCAGATACGGTTGTGAATGCAGGCTTGATTCGATGACCCCAACTTCATAAATTCTGGCAATAGACTGGTGCTCCAAGCGACCGAGTACATGAGCTTCCGCGCGGATACGCGTGATCGCTTGTGGGGAATACACAAGTGGGCGAAGGACTTTAATCGCAACATCACGCTGTGGATTCTCTTGACGCGCTCGGTAGACGAGACTGCTTGAGCCTTGCCCGATCACTTCGATGAGTTCAAACCCGGGAATTTTAAGCTTTTCGTTTCCGACGACCGCTGAATCAGCCTCCACGATTGAATAGGAGTCCATTACTGGCACACTCATCTCTAACCGATCTTGGTGATTCAGTAAAGAAATGAGTTCATCGCGTAGATCCTTATTGTGCCCACACAGCTTATGGATCGCAGCGACCTGCTCCTCAGGCTTGACCTCAAGCACGCGGTCCAGCATCTCTGTCACCAGCATATGTGATTCACGATCATCCATTGGCAAGTTCTCTTGCAAGCCAATGCTTTGCGTGATTCCAGTCCATGTGGACCGTGCGTTCGGATACCTGAAGGTACATCGCCATATCGTGTGTGGTCAATCCGCCGAAGAACTTCATTTCTACGATTCTTGCCTGTCGCTCACTGATGCATTCAAGACGATCCAGCGCTTCGTTCATTGCAAGAAAATCGAAGTCAGAGCATGTACCTGCGTGGGCCGGGTCTTGATTCAACGATCTTGGACGCGTCCCTCCACCTCGGATCGTTGCGTTCCTTGATCGAATGTGGTTCAAAAAAACGCGGCGGATCATGATCGAGGTTAACGCGAGCAGATGTGTGCTGTTATTCCACTGGTTCTCTCGTTGATTCAGCATTCTCGAAACAGCGTCATGAACAAGATCTGTCGGATCAAGCGTTATCTTGTTGCCACTCGAACTGATATGCCAAGCGGCGATGCTCCTGAGTTCTAAGTAGACGCTCGTGAACAACGCTTCGAACTGGTTCGGTTTGGAAGAGAACTGATCCGGATTCATACAAACGGCACCTTGTCGCTCAGGATGCGTAGGCCCAACAACAGTGGCCTCAAAACCATTATAGCGACTTTGCTCCGAAATAAATCCATCTCCATATATTGGTGATCGCTAACGCCCCCCGCCAGCCCACCAATTGGGGTTCTGGTCATCGAATCGAAGTTCTGATGCCACACGGCATGATTCGCCAACCCGGCCTCCCAGAACGACATGGCTTGGATTGCTTCAAAGACGCAATAAATTGATGGAGTTGAGATTTCTTTTCGTTTTTGCTTCGCAGTTCATTCAAACAGGTGCGTTGTCTTATGGAGCACTTGATATCCCATGAGATGATCGAGCAAGGGGCTGTTATTGAACCCAGCAAAATTTATTTTCACTCTGAATGTGAATCGCCACAATGCCAGTTCGCATCGCGCTGGGCATGGGGTGCTCCTTTTTAGATAGGTATCCATCTTGTCATTCATCAACGCAGCGAATACCTCTTTGAAGCTGAGGAAGAATTGTCCGCCTTGGCATCATGATGCAGGCGGCTCGCCGATTGTGTCTTCAACTTCTGGCTTCTTTTTGTGGTCAATGAGTTGAGCCAAGTCGCCAACTGACCGGAGGTGGAGATCCCTCTGTGGAAATGCGATCTCGACGCCTTCCTTCTTGAATATTTTGAAAATGGTATTGTGAATCTCATGGCGAACCAACACAAAATAATCGATGTGGGGGATAAACACACGAAGCTCAAAGTTTAGTGTGCTGTCTCCAAACTCTTTAAAGAGTACCTGTGGCTTAGGATCTTCGAGTACCATTTTACAAGTACACGCGATTTCATAGAGCAATTTCTCGACCTTGTCGACATCAGAAGAGTAACTCACTCCAACAGGTATTGTCACGCGTAGAGTCGGATCGGTCAGTGTCCAGTTTATCACATCTGAAGTGATAAAGGTCTTATTGGGGATCACGAGTTCCTTCCGATTCCAGTCTGAAATCGTTGTCGCTCGCATCCTGATTCTCATCACAGTCCCCGAAGTATCGCCGACGGTGACCGTGTCCCCCAGACGGATGGGACGCTCGGCCAGGATAATGAGCCCCGAGACAAAGTTGGCAAAGATTTCTTGCAAACCGAACGCGAGCCCGAATGTAAGTGCTGCGGCCAACCATTGCACATTGGACCATGCGATACCGATCGTTCGGAATGCGATCAGGATACCCATGATTGCGATCAAATACCTGATCACTGTACTCAGTGCATACCGACTCCCAGCATCGAGCGGGAGCCTTTGCAAGACCACAATTTCAATCAGTCCTGGGATGTTGCGAAACGCGATCCAAGTTGCTGCCAAGATGATGATCGATACACCAATATCCGCAACAGTGACCATCACCACTTCTTTATTGACTTGCTCTGTAGACGAAATGGTTGGTTGCATGAGACCCGTCATAGGATTTGAAGAATCACCAGGATTCACGGGTCTCGTTTGAACTGGTCCTTGTGAACTGGATTCGGCTCTCTGTGCAGAAACCGATGAACTGGCTGGATCCTCTAGAATCTGAACGCTTGGCCAAACCTGAACGAGATCAAACATCTTGAGTGCCGGAAGAGCTTGTGCCCAGATGATAAAGAATCCGATGACTGCTGAGACGGCTATTGATGTTCGAAAGATCTGCTTTGTTTGTTCACTGAGTGCGGGTAGATCAACTCGTTCCTCGTCGAGCGTAGCCGTTGGAGTACCTGGCAACTCCATGGACCCTTGCAAGCCCTCCGCGTCCGCTACGGCTTGTGCCCTGCGGCGTTTGGCATCTTCAACAGCAACCCTGCGCCGAGCGACATACAACCAGCGATGGAGTATCGCATTGGCAGTCACCAATACAAGAATAAAGATGAGTGTTTGAACAAGCCGAGACTGTAGTTGCAGCGCTGTATAATGGAACCCCCACCAACTCAAGATTATGAAGACAAGCGGAAGCAAAACCGCAAGAAGATACCAGATGTACCGGGAGCGGTATATCCAGTTCGTTGTATTTCGCTTCGTATTCTTTCCGAGTACGGCACCATTTGGCCGAAGCACTTTGTGGAGAAATAAAGTGAGAAAGAGCAGCTGGGCTGTAAAGAGTACTCTTCCGAGAGAAGCGTTGGCTGATTCGTCACCACCTACATCAATGGTGGTCACAAACAATACGATCGGGACAATGATTGGGATGAACCATTTCAGATTCTTTCGGATCGGGATTGCAGAATCCTTTGACCATTTAAAGTGCGTGATGGCTAAGCCACGGGTCCGGAGCAGATGGCGAAAGAATGCCAGCGGATACAGGGTCAAGGCGGCAGAATACATGCCCGATCCAACCGCCCTTGCAATCTCGACCTGTCCTTCCGGCGCCCTTAAGAGCCACCCAACGAAGAGAAGAGTCGTCGCAATAGGGGCTGCCATTACTGCTGTGAGCAGGAAGGCAAAGATTGTGTATCGGAAGGAATCCGATGAGAATCGTGAGACTTGATCACCGAGCGTGTTAATCCAACGGCGGCAATAAATACTGGTTAGAAAGAGCATCAGAAGCAGAGACACACCAGCGAAAACTCTAATTTTTTGTGTTGTGATATACGCCTTCGTAACATCAAAGGTTTGATCCCAACTCTTGGGACTTGTGATCCATTCAATAGACTCTTTAAAATCTACGGCTCTTGGAACTCGTCCGCGTGCAATACTTCGCACCCAGAGAATTCGCTCCTCGACATAGTCCGTATACGACTGTGCAATGACGGTTGTCTTTGTGAGTGTTGCATCGAGTTCTACAAGTTGCATGAGATTGTTTGTCGCATCCCCGATCAGTTTGTCGAGCAGGTCACGCCTCGCTGTGGCGAGTTCTTTCGCAACAAGTAACACTTCCGGACGCTCACTCAGGAGTTCATCCGAGGACATCTGCATGATCAATGATTGGGCGACTTGATCGATATCCCCCGCTTGAACTCTCTCTTCTTGAAGTTCAATCAGCGTGTAGTCGAGATCCTCGTGAACCCTTCGAATCGAATCGGCCTCTTTGCTGAGTTCGGATATATCAGGAATGGTTTCGTACTGATTCCTGAGCAAAAGACCGGTTGCCCGGTTGAGGCCAGATGCATTGAGTCTATTCTGGATTGATAAATACTTTGACTCAAGTGTTTCGAGTTCTGTTCGAGCACGCGCTAGCCGCTGCGCGTAGTTTTCGATGATGCCGTGTGTTGCTTGTGGTATGACAAGTGTGTTGGCAAATGTGACGGATTCCTCAGCAAACTTTTTGAGTACAGGGTGCTGCCGAGCCGCTTCGCGACGGAGTTTCTTTGCGTCAACGATTGTCTGCTCAGCTTCAATCTGTCGCCGATTTACGATGACGAGCTGCCACGCATCAACAAGCGATTGAGCTTCCGCTGCTCGGCGCTGCGCCCGGTCTCGACGCGCGGGTAGCAACTCTCTTCTGATCTCGTAGCTCTCGAGTTCTCGATTGATTGCTTCAATTTCTCTTTCACGCACAATAATAGAGGACTGGTACAGGAGTGCCCGTGCATCCACCACTTCATTGGGTGTCTCTGGTTGGACTGTTGGCTCCCCCTGACTCCTGATATCAATCAGTTCTTGTTTCACTTGAACAAGTCGCTCGGTCAGTAATGAACGCTGCTGATCTCGGCGTTCGGTTTCGGCTTGGAGTTCGGCGATCTTCAATCTTGCTGCCTGTAAAGTAGCGGTGGCCTGATTGTGCGTAAGCTCAATTTGCGTCAGCGGCGTTCCATCGGGAACGACAACAACAGGATCACTTGGCGCAAGCCGAAGCTCTTCGCGGATCGATGCCAAAATTTGTGGCGCATCGTTGGAAAGTTGCCGAAACTCTGAAGCTTTATTCGAAAAATCATTGGCCCGCTTGAGCAGATCGCGTGCTCCCTTGAGAATATCGATCGCCGACGCCCTGCTGCCGTCATCGGTCACTTGCATATCACCCAACTCAGCGATCTTGGACTCCACTGACGAAACTGTCGGCGTGTCGACCAGAGCACCCAATGTGGTCATAGCCATCGAAGCGGTGGCCCCGAACCAGAGTATTCCGTAGATGAATCGTCGATGTATTGATCTCATAGTGCTGATCATAGCGCGGATTCTAAAAATACATGCGGGAGACATTTGTACAACAAATGATTTTCGGTGAACTCATGGTAGTGAGATCATGCGGAAATCTGTTCCCGGTGAATCAGAGCCGGTGATTCAATGGCATCTCATCGGAGGATCACTGCACAAAGGCGCTGTTGCGGAGTGGTTTTACTAGTCGATGAACGCTTGCCCGTCATCGCCTTGAGAGACCTTGCAGGTGTCTTTATAGAGTGTTTGGGCAGAGACAAGCTGGACCGGAACCACTCCGGGAAGGGATGCCGGAATCACAATTTAGCCGGTTCTGAGATGTGGGCCGCTCCCACCTACGACAATCTTTCAACAACGATGTATTTCACTGATAAATTTTATCAACCAGGTTGGTAGTGAGTTCAAGCCATATTCCTGAGCATCATTTATGCATCTTCCGAGTGGCCATTGGCTCGCGATCCGAAGAGCGAGTACATCGCTGGAAGCATGAAGAGGGTGAGAACATTGTCGGCGATGATGCCCCCGATGACGACTGTTGCGAGTGGGCGTTGGATCTCGGCACCGATGCCGTTGTTGATCGCCATGGGAACGAAGCCGAGGGACGCGACCAAGCCGGTCATGAGAATCGGCCTGAGGCGGATGAGGCGGGTGCGCTCGATGGCCTCGTTGACCGACATACCTTCAGCGATGCGCTGGCGGATGCTTGAGACGAGGACCAATCCACTGAGCATGGCAACCCCGGAGACGGCGATAAAACCGACGGCGGCGGAGATCGTGATATCGAGATCGCGAAGGTAGAGAGCGAATCCACCTCCGACGATGGCAAACGGAACACCCGTGAGCACGATCAGTGCGTCGCGTATGGTACCGATGCTGAAGACAAGCAGGATGAAGATCAACGCGATGACAATCGGAACGATGATGGTGAGCCGCTTTGAGGCGCGTTCGAGATGCTCGAACTGCCCCGCGAATCGCACATAGTACCCGTCAGGAATGATGACATCGAGCTCAATGCGTTCGCGAGTTTCTTCCACGAACCCGCCGAGGTCTCTCCCGCGGACATTGGACTGAACAACGATGCGTCGCTTGCTCCAATCACGATTGATGACCGACGGGCTTACAGTTTGTTCGATTCTCGTGAGGCGACCGAGCGAAATCCGTTCGCCGCCGGGCGCGGGGATGAGAATATCAGCGACGGCATCAGGGTCGTCGCGGTAGCGGTCGTCAAGTTCGAGGGTCATATCGAACCGGCGTTGGCCAACGCGGACCTCGCCAACACGAATCTCGCCAAGGGCTTCAACAATTTCGAGCACATGCTGGGCTGGGATCCCGTACCGAGCAATCGCCTGTTGATCAACCACGATGGACAACAGCGGTGCACCAGTGATTTGCTCGGTCGAGACATCGGCCGATCCGGGGATCGACTCGATGACGCCTTGGATCTGAGCAGCGATGGAGTTGAGTTGTTCAAGATCATCGCCGTAAATTTTGACTCCAACATCGGTACGGACCCCCGCGACCATCTCGTTCATCCGCATCTCGATGGGCTGGGTAAAGATGGGGCGGACACCGGGAAGTTCTTCCAAGGTGGCGGACATCATCTGCGTCAGCTCGGCTTGGGTCTTGGCAGAGGTCCATTGGTCACGCGGCGTGAGGGTCATGAATGTATCGGTCATCTCAAGCCCCATTGGGTCGGTCGCGACCACCGCCGTGCCTACTCTGCTCCAGATGTGCTCGATTTCGTCGGGGTACTCGTCCAGCAACATCCGCTCGATGCGGCTGTTGTAATCGGTTGATTGATCAAGGGAGACGCCCGCTAACCGCACAAGGTTGACGGCGATCGCTTCCTCATAAAGCCTGGGCAAGAACGAAGATCCAAGGTGAGTGAACAGCACGCCGCCACAAGCGACGATGGCAATCCCGATTGCAACGGTCAGCTTCCGAAAATGCAATGCAAACCGCACGAACGGGCGGTACATCCATTGGACCCCGTTGACAAGCCAGTTCTCCCTCTCGCGAGCATTCTTGCCAAGCGCAAGACTGCACAGCACCGGGGTGAGTGTGAGGGAGAACAGGATCGAGCTCGCGAGCGCGAAAATGACGGTCAAGGCCATCGGGCGGAACATCTTGCCCTCGACGCCTTCGAGCAGAAGGATCGGGACGAAGACGATCATGATAATGAGCTCGCCAAACATGGTCGGCGAACGCACCTCCACCGACGCATCGCGGACGATATCAATAACTGATCGCGTACCGCCGCGTTTCCGCTCCTCGCTGATGCGGCGTACGCTGTTCTCGGTCATGATGACTGAACTGTCAACGACGAGTCCAAAGTCGATCGCGCCCAGGCTAAGCAGGCTGGCCGCGATGCCAAACTGGGCCATCATGCTGAACGAGAACAACATGGCCATCGGAATGGCCAACGCGACGATCAACGCTGCCCGGATGTTCCCAAGGAATGCAAGCAAGACAGCGATCACGAAAATCGCGCCGAAAATCAGATTCTCTTGGACTGTATGGATGACATGATTGATGAGCTTGGTTCGCTCATAGACGATCCGCACTTCAACATTGTCTGGGATTGATTTCTTGATCTCGTCCAAACGCTCGCGGAGCAGCCTCGTCACCTCGTGGCTGTTCTCGCCCATGAGCATGAACCCGAGACCGAGAACAGCTTCACCATCGCCTTGAGCGGTGACCGCGCCGCGGCGGATTTCGTAGCCCTCTCGGACATTGGCGATGTTGCGAACAAAGATGGGTGTGCCATCCTCAGCACCAAGCACGATGTCAGCGATCTGATCCGTCGTGGTCGTCAGCGCGACGCCGTGGACAAGGGTCGATTCGCCGGCACGCGTGATGAGTCCGCCGCCGACAGACTGGTTGTTCTTTCGGAGTGCTTCAGCGACATCGTCCATCGTCATGCCGTATTCGATCAAGCGGGTCGGATCAACGACCACTTCGTACTGCTTGCGCCGTCCACCCCATGTGTTGATCTCAGCGACACCAGGAACTTGACGGAGCTGCGGCTCGATCACCCACTCGTGGAGGGTCGTCAGCTCGGTGAGACTTGCGGGATTTTCACCCTTCCCGGTGACGATGTAATGGAAGACTTCGCCCAACCCGGTCGCGAGGGGCCCCATCTGTGGCCGCTCGATCCCGTCAGGGAGTTTCACAGCGTTGAGCCGTTCACTGACCACCTGTCTCGCGAAGTAGATGTCCGTACCGTCTTTGAATGTGACCGTGAGTTGCGAGAGTCCGAACCGCGAAATCGAGCGGACATCGATCAACCCGGGAAGACCCGAGATGACATTCTCAACCGGAATCGTGACCTGCTGTTCAACCTCCTCCGGCGTGAGAGACGGAGCGACCGTGTTGACCTGCACTTGCACCGGTGTCGTGTCGGGGAAAGCATCGATTGGCAAATGACGCATCGAGTACCCACCCCAAATGATGAAACCCAGTGTGCCGAGTAGTACGGCAAGGCGGTTTCGAAGCGACCACCCGATGATCCAGTTCAACATACCGATGCTCCAAGTTGGGCGAATCTGTTTTCCGCAGTTCGCCCGGCGTGTGTGTCAGCCTGAGTGTGTGCCGTTCAGTTTGAGAGGTGATCGACTTCGCAGCATCCGGCGCCCATCGAGTCCTTGAGCAACTCGTTCTTGAGGACAAAGCTGCCCCCGGTGACAATCGTCTCACCACCCGAGAGTCCGGAGAGAACCTCGTAGTGATCCCCAGCGTCGAAGCCGAGGGTCAACTGGACGGGTTGAAAGGTTGTTCCATCATCGCTCGTTCGAACAAAGGCAATGTTGCAGCTCCCGTCCCACTGGACTGCCGCTTTGGGTATGGTGACCGCTTCTGTCCCGGCTCCTGCGGAGATTGTTGCGCGTCCAAACATGAAGGCTTTGAGCATCCCGTCACCGTTGTCAAGTTCGGTGCGGGCCTTGATTGCTCGGGTCTTTTTGTCGAGTTGGGTGCTGATCCAAGTCAAGCGTCCGGGGAAGTTGCGGTTCGGGATGCCATCGATTTGGAAGCTCACCTCTTGCCCTTTGCGGACGGTCGAAAGGTCGCGTTCGGTCAGGTCGATCATCGCCCACATCACGCTGGTGTCCGCGATCGCGAAGAGCATGTCGTTTTCGTCAACGACCTCCCCCATCACCGCTTCTCGTTCGACGAGTGTGCCGTTGAATGGAGCGGTGATCCGGAGCAACGAACCGGTATCGTTTTCCTTGGCGGAGCGTGCGATGTCTTCGTCCGAGAGTCCGAGATTTCGGAGCTGCTGTTTGGCGCGGGAGACTGCGATCCTTGCCTCGGCCAGGTGCGTCTGGGCTTCGAGAAGTGCACGCTCAGTACTCACGCCCTTTATCATCAGCGACTCCTCACGCTCAGCGTTGGCTTGCCACAGCGCGAGCAACTCTGACGACTGCAGCAGATTGGCTTTTGCCGAGCCCAGAGCCATCGAGTCAACCGTCGCGATGACATCGCCTTTCTTTACACGGTCACCAAGGTCCTTATAGACCTCGATGATCACACCGCCGGCACGGGATGAGAGCCGAGCGTATTTGCTCGCGTCGTACACAACCTCGGCGTTGCGTTCGATTTCGCGCCTCAGATCACTCGTTCCAACCAGTGCGTATTCAATCCCAGCGGTACGAGCGATTGACGGAGTCGCAAGTGTGATGATGGTGTTCACGGTTGTGCAGCCCTCCTGGGGGGGGAGCTGCGATCGACGAGGGTTTGTGGTCATCGTCGATGGGGACGATGTATTGGGAGTGGATGGAGAGGCTCCATTGTCCTGACTGGATTGCGCAGAAACAGGCATGATGCTGCTTGTGAGCAGCAAGACAACAAGAGTACGAGCAGCGTTGATGTTCATCGTTTACCTCGATTCAAATAGAGAGTGTGTATTATGGATTACAGATCGCACACTGTGACTCAGGCGTGTTGTGCTCTTGGCACCAGTCGCCTGCGGCGACGAACGCGGTCTTCATAAATGGCCGGCACTTCACACACAAAGCCTCAGCCACATCGTGACCGTTGCAGAAGCCCTCAGATTCGATCAACGACGGAGTGCAGAACGGACACTTCGCTTCTGGGATACCGTGCTCGCAGTTCGCGGCGTTGTCCGCTCCGGCCGTGGGCATGGCACCGCCATGGACACCTTCCTGAATATTCTCAGCGAGTTCAGGGTTGCACTCCAGGCACTGCGATTCGGGAAGTTTGTGTTCGTCGCACCAATCACCCTTGGCCCGAAAGGCAACCTTGATTCCAGGCTTGCACTGAGCGCAGATCGCTTCGGGGAAGCCGTGGGTGCCGCAGAAACCCTGGGCATCGATCATTTCGGGATTGCAGAATGGACAGGTTTCGATTTTGATCTGATGCTCGCATCGTCCATCGGTGCTCACTGCGGAAGTCTTCGATCCTGAGGCCCCGTCCTCGCCACACCCGGTGAACAAGGCAAGCCCCATCAGGCCCAGCCCAAAACACAGAATCATCATCGTCTTGCTTTTCGTACTCATTTGATATCCTCTGCCCCGCTCGGGGCTGTTGTGGTGTTTGTGATTGATTGTTCATGATCGGCATCGAAGAGAATCTCCGTGCCGCAGATTGCAGAAATGCGTGCCAGTGCGACGGACGCTTGGCCCGCGAGTTGAACGAGCGTGCGGCGGGACTGCATAAGAGTTCGCTGTGCATCGAGCAGATCAATAAACGATGCTCGTCCGGCGCGGTACGACTCATCGATCTGTTCGAATGCCCGCTGCGCGTCTGGTACAACATCATCACGGATAATTCCGAGCTGCTCGCGTGCCGCGTCGTACGCTCCCTTTGCGCCCGCCAGTTCCGACAAGAGCCGGTTCCGAATCGCCGCTTTGTCCTGTCGGCGTTTCATCAACTCAAACCGTGCGGACATGAGATCCCCCTGCCTGCGATCCCAAAGCGGAATCTCAGCACCGATGCCGATCTCGGCGATCCCCCCATCGCTTTCTTCGCTGTACCCAACCCCAGCGGACACATTCAGATCGGGCACACGCTCGGCCCGTATGCGTTCCATGGTCGCTTGAGCTACCTCGATCTCACGGTCGGCAACGATTACTGTCGGATGCCCCTCTTCGATAACAGCCATGAGGCGCTCATCATCAAGTGCCACTGGATTCATCGAGATTCGCGAAACGAGTCGGTCAGCGGAAATCAGATCAGTGTCCAGTATGAAGCCGAGCTGCTTCTCAGCCGCCGCGAGTTCTTGCACGAGCCGCTGCCGATCAGCCCGGAGTTGATGAACTTCAACGCGCGGCCGAATCACATCGGGTTCGGAGGCGGCGCGGGCTTCAAAACGCGTCTCGGCGATGTGCAGTGTCTGTTCCCCGATCGAGATCAACTCTTCGATGAGTTCGAGCTGAGCATCGAGCTCCAGCACATGAGCGTGCAACTCGGCAACACGCCCAAAGACTTCAAGTCGCACTCGCGCTACATCAGCAAGTTTCGCCGCTTCCTTAGCGTCAGCAGCGGCTACAGCGGCGCGAAGCCGACCACCGATCACG
This sequence comes from uncultured Phycisphaerales bacterium, assembly GCA_963976955.1. GTDB lineage: Bacteria > Planctomycetota > Phycisphaerae > Phycisphaerales > UBA1924 > UBA1924. Next base: position 1,671,855 of record CAXBMD010000001.1, read on the forward strand.
ATCGGTTGCGAGACGCCCACGACTGTGTTTGCTGAGTCACCCTCGAAATCGATTTCGCCAGAGTTCGCATACGCCGACGGATTCGGATAGAGACCCGCTTGCCATACCTGTCCTGCAGCAACACCAACAGCCGATCGTGATGACCGGAGCTCGGGATTCGCCCGCTCCGCACGATGCAGCAAATCTTCCAGTGTGATGCCAACTGCCGGCAGGCCAGTATCCGTGTTGTTGGGATGACGAGCCGAAGATGTATCATCCCTGCTTGGGCGTGGTACGCCCTCAAGACTGAGCCGTTGATAAAGGCTCTCGCTTGTCAGCGGGCTCGAACACCCGATCAAAGCGATGACGCACATACCGAGTGCGACCAAGCAGTGCCAAGATTGTGCTTTCATCGATACTCCAGAAGCGTGTGAGCAACGCGAAGAACGCGCTGCATACAAGACAACAATCCACATCGGATTGCTGGTGTCACAACTCCTGGATTTAGAGGGCTAGAGATGTTCGCTGACCGAACAGTGTTTGACCAGCAAAGGAATCAGAAATCCCAGGCGGCCCACGCTGACACACCATACGAAACTGAGGTTTTGGCGTACATGTGTTGAGTGGCGCAGGCAATGCGAACAGCTGCGCCAGTCCGTTCAGTTCATTGATGCTGTTGGTGGGGATGGTGTACGATGCGTTATCGAGTTGCAGTTCAACACCGATACAGTCGCATGCGGTGACCTGCCGCTCAACCAACACACCGTCTTTGATACTCTCATCGCCCGTCAATGGGGTAGAGGGTGGCGAACAGCAATCATCGGTCGATACCGGGGCAAACTCAGCCTGGCGTGGTCCGATCGCAATGCCGGTCTGATCACACCCGATACAAAGTCGCAAGTACCCACCCATACTCGGAGCGATGGCCTGGATGCTGAAGACCAGCAATAAGAACAATGCACCGGGATTGAATCGATTGGATTTCATACTGAACAGGACAACTATATCAGCCGAGAACATCCGTTGCAATGGGGCACCCAGGTATACGGCACTCAATCTCTCTATAAACACCCGAATTGGCAGTAGTCACGCTCTCCACAGGTTCGAATAACCCAATCCACGCGCTGGGCACCACGCTGGGATACCCACGAATAACACCAAATACACCTCGGCAGATCAGAGTCGATCCGTTAATCAGTCATTCGAATACTGCATCATTTGACCTGCCCCACTGTTTGGACCACTCCCTTTGTTAGGGCGGTGGTGTTCTTGTGTTCCATCAGAGGCCTGCGGAGCGTAGCGGAGCAGGCCTCTGATGGAGTGATCAGTGTTTCGGGTGCTGAGGGACGGTAGGCCAGCGATAAATGAGGCCTCACCGTGTTGTAGTGATTCCGCCAGCGGTTGATCAAGACCTTGGCTTCTTTCAATGTGTAGAAGATCTCGCCGTTGAGTAGCTGGTCTCGGAGCTTGCCGTTGAAACTCTCGATATATCCGTTCTCCCAATGGCTCCCTGGCTCAATGTACAGCGTGGACACGCCGACATTGCTCGGCCAGTTTCTGACCGCCTTAGCCGTAAACTCAGCACCATTATCTGATCGGATGTACTTGGGCACACCTCTTGTCGCCATCAGCCATGCGAGTCGCTCAAGCACATCACCATTACGGAGATTCCGTGCGACATCGATCGCAAGACACGCCCTCGTGTGCTCATCAATCACCGTCAGCATACGAAAGCTCCGACCATCATCAGTTCGGGCTTGCACAAAGTCGTAGCTCCAGATATGATCCTTGTACTCGGCCCGAAGCCGGACGCACGATCCATCGATAAACCAGAGCCTACCTCTCTTTGATTGTTTCTTCGGCACTTTGAGCCCTTCCTTCTTCCAGATCCGCTTGACCCGCTTGTGATTAACCCGCCACCCTTCGTGACGCAGCATCGCCGCGATTCTTCGGTAACCAGAGCGCCCGTACATGCACGCAAGCTCGATGATCCGCTGCGTCAATGACAACTCATCATCCCGCACGCACGGCAGATATCGCTGTCATGCTCATGGCTGTTTCAGTACTCGGGACGCCCGCCGCTCGGAAACCCGGAATCGATCAAAAATCACCCCAATCGCTTCTCGCTTCCGGTGCGGGCTCAGAAGTTTCCCTGAGCGATTTCCTGCAACATGGCTTTATCAAGACTCAGGTCAGCGACCAGCTTCTTAAGCCGGGCGTTTTCCATTTCGAGATCCTTGAGCTTGCGGGCTTGGTCGGTTTTCAAGCCACCGTACTCTTTCCGCCAGCGGTAGTAGATCTGCTCGGCGGAATGTCGTTTCCTGGCCATGATTGCCTGCCTTCCAAATATGTCCATTCTATGAGATTACTCGCATAAGAAATGGACTAGTTATTGGGGGCAGGTCAATTGCCACTGATCAGACTATGTCCGCGTCTCCCAAAGGAATACTCTGGGCGTGCTGGATCTGAATCACGAACTTCTTCAAATTTCACAGCAGTTTGCATTCGCGCAGCGTTGATTTTTCATCAGGCTGCATCGATTTCTCCGGCATCGTGAATATAACCAACGCGATCCGCGTCGGTATTCAGTATTCAGGCTGACATTGGAATGATTGTCAGCGGATTGACAGATGATTCAAAGGTCACATGTTGGGGGTGCGAATTGATTGCTCGCCACGGTATGGCGGAGAAGATGAAATACCGGATCAAAATCCGCGAAAATGTTGCGGCTAATTATCCTGAAGACCGTCGATGGCAACATTGACATCCGCAGCGGTGTCATCGGGAATAAACTTGCCAATGAAGTGATCGTCGATTGTTCGTCCGGGGTCATCCGTGGAGACTGAACACGAATACAAAGCCACCGAGCGGGCACGAAAGGCGTTGCTTATGGAAGAGATGAAGGTCAATCACAATCCCAAACCTTCGAATCTGCAGGATACAACGACGACCAGCTGTCATTTTTATCCATCAGCGACCTGCTGGATCTCATTGGATCGTTCAACACGCCATACCCAATCAAAGAAGCGTTTCGAGTCATCGACGACTACATACAACGCTGGCACAAGGACTAATGTGATCGTGGTGGCCACGAGAATCCCAAACCCGAGCGAGATTGCCATCGGGATCATAAAGCGTGCTTGTCGAGAGGTCTCGAAGATCATTGGTGCCAAACCGCCAAAGGTGGTCAGCGTGGTGAGAAGGATCGGTCGGAAACGGCGAACACCTGCCATGTGAATGGCTTCAAATGCGGATAGGCTTTCCTTCACTCGAATCCTGTTTGCACTCTCAATCAAAACCAACGAATCATTCACCACCACTCCAGAGAGCGCGATGATCCCCATCATACTGATCGAGGACATCGAGTACCCCATGATCATGTGTCCGAGGATAGCACCGATGACTCCAAACGGGATCGCGGCCATCACGATCAAGGGTTGGGTATAGCTACTGAATGCCATTGCGAGCAGGAAGTAGATGACGCACAATGCGATGAGCAGCCCTTTGCCCAACGCACTCATTGATTCGGACATGTCTGCTTGTCGACCAGCCCAAGTCCAGCTCAATCCCGGGAAATCCGTCATCAGCTCGGGCAGTACTGTCGCAGAAAGAGCGGCTTTGACACTCGCGCTTTGGCTGATCGGGGTGACATCTGCGGTCACCGAAGATGTTCTGCGTCCATCCGTGCGTTTGATCTCGGTGTATGCATTGCCTCGCGAGAGTTCAGCGATGTCCTGAAGCGGGACTTCTACGCCGTCGGGGGTCAGCACAATAAACTGTTCTAGGTCGAACTCGCTCACGCGTTCGGATTCTGGGAGACGGAGCCGAACCGTGACCTCGCTGCGACCTCGCTGCTGCTTGATTGCTTGTGAACCTTGGTACGCATCACGCAGTTGCCGCCCCACCAACGCACCGGTCAATCCAAGACTCCGGCCATAGTCGTTGAGCTCGAAATCGAGTTGCTGTTTCCCCGCAGCAACCCCGTTATCCACTTCGGAAACCGAACCAAACTCTTCCATGAGAATACCAAGCCGTTCAGCAGCACGATCGAGTGTCGCGATATCGCGATGGCTCAGATCGATGCTGATTGCGGCGCCGCCACCGGGACCGCCTCGGTCTGATTCAAACTTGAGCGTCTCCAGTGACGGCATACTCACAGTTGCTTCGCGCCATCGACGCGTGATTTCTGATGTGCTGATCGGACGAACCTCTGGAGGCGTAAGCAGCACAGAAACCTCGACGGAGTTGTTGTTGATTGAGCTTGTGTATCCGCTGACCAGTTCGTCACCTCCTGACTCCCCGGCGACTTTATACGCAGAATCAAGGAGCGCCTGCTCAACCTCAAGCATTTGCTTGAGCGGCGATCCAACAGGAAGCGTGGCGCTCGCGACCGCTTGATTTGCTTCAATGCGAGGCATCAGGATCAATCCAAGCCGACCGGACGCGACATACCCCAATGACACCAAGAGAATTGAGACTGCGATACTGAGCGTGAGCAAACGCTGTCGGATACACATATCCAAGAACGGGCCGTAGATTTTGTAGATGAAGTCACGCACAAGCAGACTAAACGCTTGCTGCTTGCGGTCGATCCAACGGAACAGGCTGAGCCGATGCTCCCCAGCGCTGTGTGCAAGGTGCGAAGGGAGAATATAGAGCGACTCGATTAGGGAGAGTGCGAATGCGGTGCACACCACGACAGGGATCACGCCCCATATCTTCCCGAGGAATCCCGGGATCATTGCAAGCGGAATAAAGGCGACGATGTTGGTGATCACCGCAAAGTACACCGGCTTCCCGACATCACGCGCCCCGTTGATCGCGGAATCAACCGCGTTCATCCCGCGCTGTCGGTATTCATAAACATTCTCCCCCACCACGATCGCATCATCGACCACGATCCCGAGTGAAATCAGGAACGCAAACATCGAGATCATGTTGATGCTCATCCCAGCATATGGCAGGAGCAGGATCGTTCCAAGGAATGAAATGGGGATCCCCATCATCACCCAGAACGCGAGTCGAAGTTCTAGAAAGAGCCCCAGGACTACCAACACGATGACCAGCCCCATCCCGATATTTTTGAGCAGCAAGTCTCGTCGTTCTTTGAAAAGATCTGCATCGTCGTCCGTCACGCCCCAATGCACATTTGGCGGAAGACTCGCTTCGATCTCTGCCATCGTTTCGTACGCAGCGTTGGCGACGCTCGCAGGGGTCTGATCACCGATCCGGTAAATCTTGATCTCGATCGCCGGCTGACCGTTGTAGTTGCTGTAGACATCGGTGTCTTCAAAGCCATCCCGCACGGTCGCGACATCTCCCAACCGCACGATCCCTCCCGACGCAGTGGTCACGATTGGAATTTGCGAAAACTCGCTCGCCCAATCGTTACGCTGGTCGATCCGCACCAACACATTCCCAGCGGTGGTGTCGATGGAACCCGCGGGAACTTCCGTTGAATCCGAACGCAATCGATCGCTGATCTGTTGCATCGTCAATCCATAACGACGCAGGACTTCCTGAGGGATCTCGATCAATATCTCTCGATCTCGCGCGCCGTTGAGGCTAATTTGAGTGATGTTCTCATTCTGGAGCAACGCATCACGCACAATTTCAACGGATTCACGCAGATCGGATTCGCCTACATTGCCGTAGACTTGCAGTTCGAGCACATCGCGGCGTCGAACATTCATACTGACGATCGGCTCTTCCGCATCGTCTGGGAATGTCGTGACGCGGTTGATTTCCTGCTGAATATCTTGAAAGACAACCTGGCGATCGGCGCCTTCGATCAACTCCGCGACGATCTGCCCGCTCCCTTCGGTCGCGGTGGCTTTCACTTCCTTAATGCCATCGAGTCCGCGGATCGCTTCTTCGACCACGAGGACGATTCCCTGCTCGATCTCCTCGGGGCTTGCGCCTGGGTAAGGCACGCGGACCGTGACTGAATCAATGTCAAAGCTTGGGAAGACCTCTTTGGTCACCCCGTGCGTATAGGTCAGCATCCCACCGATCAGCAGCAGAAGCATGATGAGGTTTGGGGTCACACGATTGTGGACCATCCAACCGATCACGCCGGACTTTGAATCTGTGGTCTGTTTGGTAGAAGTCATTCGCTTGCTCCCGAAGCGGTCTCAGCCCCTGCACCTTGGGTTGCAGCGTTCTCCGCAGTACGGAGCGGAAGCCCTTCAACCGCGGTTGCAAGATTGGTGGTGACAATTCGGTCTCCGGATTGGACGCCTTGAGAGACCAATACGAAGTCCGGCTCTTTGAACGCAACCGTGACCCGGCGAATCTCGAGCGTATCGGCATCATTCATAATGCGGACCACATCACCATCCCGCACAACAGATCGTGGCAAGCGGATGACGCGTTCAATGGTTGGCCCAACGACACTCGCTTGGACATAACTCCCGACCAAAAGCTTCGGGAGTTGTCGATTCTGCTCCGCAAATGAGAACGGGTCTTCGATCTCCACAAGCACCCGTGCCATGCGTGATTCGGTGGCAATCTGAGGCAATATCTGGATCACCTTCGCGTCCCGATATACATCATCGCCCCATGAAGCTGGATTCCGAATCTCGACATGCGAACCAAGTGAAGAAGGTGTTCTGCCGCCGGTCTCAATCCAACGAAGATCAGAAAGCGGAATCGCGAGTTCGACCCAGATCCGATCGGTCCCCAGCAGACTTGCCAGGGTCGTTGATACGCTGACAATATCTCCGATATCCGCGTTCTTCTCCATCACCACCGCATTGAAGGGTGCACGGATCGATGTCCGTTCCAGATCCAGCTTTGCTTGATCTCGCCGGCTTTCTGCAGCGGCCAACGCCGCGTCTGCTGATCCGATTCCCGCTTGTGCTGACTCGACTCCTGCTTGAGCCGCTTGGAGTTGGGGTTCGCGGAGCACGAGGGATCGATCGCTCTCCCGAATCTCCTCTCCCAAAAGCTCAAACTCTCGCTTTGCGACATTCTGGCTCCCCTGCTCGATGGAAAGCTCCCGTTGTGCCGCGGTGAGATCCGCATGTGCCGCGATGACTTGGCTCTGGGCTTGCAGCACTTCACTCTCACGCTGAGCCAACACAAGCTCAAAATCGCTCGCATCGATCCGCATGATCTCTTGACCAATCTCAAAGTGACCACCCGGCACAAACTTAGGAGAGACCCAGATGACTCGACCGCTGAGTTGGGGTTTGATCTCCACCTGTGTTGCGGGGATCGTTTCACCCATTGCAGAAATCAACGCAGGATAATCACCGACTTCTGCGGTAATCGTGTCCACCAATCGCGCGGTCTTTTCAAGTGTTCGGCGTGGCGCTTCATTGGGATTCTCAACGAGATAGGTATAGATCCCGATCCCAGCAACAAGAATCCCTGCGGATACGACGATGCTCAGCAGCACGCGAACGCCGGTTCGGACTCCAGAGGATTGAGTCTTGCGAGGCTTGTCCGTCATTGAATAACTCCTGGTTCGGTATCACGCGCCGAATCATCGTCAGGCGAGCTTTGTGCATCATTCACTTCAACAAACTGTGCGAGATCGGGGGCTTCCATCGACCACCCACCCGCCAGCGCCCTTGACAGGTCGACCCGGTAGGTGATCAGCACCCTGCGGGCTTCGAGCAACTGGAGTTCCAACTGCTGAACGGAGGTCTGAGCATCAAGCACATTGAGATACTCACTCTGTCCGCTCAGGTAACTGTCACGGACCCGCTCGACCACCTTCTGTGCGGTCTCGAACTCGGAGTGTGCTCAAAGATATGGCAAACAGTCTCTCCTTCTGAGCCTTGATTTTACGAGAAATCAGCGTTGCCAGGGGTGCAAAAACCCTATCCGCGCCTTTGATTGGGTATGAATGACGCACGTTTGCCGAAAATGCTGGCTTTGGGTCGATCCGACCATGATCAGCTCATCGCCCAGATCCAATACCTCACGATCGAGAATCAGATCCTTCGATCGAAGCTCCCAAAGCGATTGTCTCTGAGCCCGAAGGAACGCCGGAGACTGATCCAGTTTGGCAAAGCTGTTGGAGATGAGCTGCGGCACATCATCTCGATTGTGCAGTATAGCACATTTCAGAAATGGCTCCGTGCACCCAAGCACAAGAAGAAGACGAAGAAGCGTGGAGGCAGACCGCGTACATCCGCGGAGATACGGAAACTGGTGCTTGAGATGACGAAGTCTCCAGGCTGGGGCTATACACGGATCTTGGGTGAACTTCGCAAACTCGGGATCATGTCAGTTTCTCGAACAACTATCCGGAACATCCTCAATGAACAGGGAATCGAGCCATCCCCCGACCGGTCTGAACCCACATGGGACCAGTTCCTCAAGCGGCATTCTTCAACGCTCTGGTCATGCGATTTTCTGACCAAACCTGTGCTCACATGGAGAGGTATCAAGCATCAATCAGTGCTTGTCTTCATGCATATCGCGAGCAGAAAAGTGATCGTGGCTGGCGCTACTGAGCATCCAAACAACGAATGGATGTGCAAAGTCGCAGAATGCTTTCCCTCGATGGTGAAACAGCTCGGACTCGATCCACCTGGGATCCTTGTGCGAGACAACGACACAAAGTTCACTAGAGAATTTGATGACTTACTCAAAGCCGAAGGTATCACTCCGTACAAACTTCCTCTTCAATCGCCTTTGATGAATGCGCACATCGAGCGCTGGATCAAGTCACTTAAGGTCGAGTGCCTCGATCACTTCATCCCCGTCGGTACGAATCATCTTGATCACATCATCGGTGAGTATGTCGAACACTACCATTTTGAACGGCCGCATCAGGGTCTCGGAAACAGAGTGATTAAACGAACCACCCCACTATCATCCGAGGGCGTGATTAAATGCGACACTCGACTCGGCGGAATTCTCCGGCATTATCACCGAGCGGCTTGATTTATTGAAGTGCAAAGGAAGCGATGATGCGACCGAGATCGCATCTGGTACTCGTGCGCCCAACCTGATACAATGACAAACGAATCGTTATCCGTCGCGGCGCCGGGCTCAGATCAATCCATCGAGTCCAGCCAACGCACTCATCAAGTCGCGGATAGAGTTTTTGAACACCAAGCAAATCGATATCTATGAACTCACAGCGACAAACCCGCTCTTACTCATCAATTACTTTGTGCACACTACAGCTGAACACAATGCCTCAAGTATGCCGCAAAGACTCGCTGGCCCCCTACTATGCCCTACTCATGAACCGTTTCATACTCGTCGATATGGCACCATCCCCTCTCAAGCAAGACCGGTACGCATGGATCGATAACTCGGTAGAACACTTTGAGTCCCTCCTGCCTTCCGGTCACAATGCCAGCATTTGCGAGCGTTCGAAGCTGATTCGAAGCTGCTTGACGGCTCATCTGCGCTTCATCCGCAAGCGTCCCAACGCTGAGTTCGCCAGTGCGAATAAGTGAGTGAAGCATCCTTAACCTTGATGGATGTGAGAGGCACTTGAATAGACGACCTAGCCGATCGGAATCCTGAGTCCCAATTAGTGGTCGGTTAACCAACGCCGGCCTTGGTTTACATGTGTCGATATCAGCCTCCCGTCTAGCTGTGACCAGAAATAGATCAAGCCATATTGACTATGACACGACATCGTGTTATAGTCAACCTAATCCTGAAAGATCTTTGTCACACCCACCATGCCACTAAATACCCTCATTACGACTTTTTTCGCCATTTGGTTTGGCTTGGGCGTTGGTCTTGGCCCCCGGTTTCTCTGTATCTGTTCTGATGGTACAACGACCACTCAGTTTGGTCAGCAGTTTTGCTGCGACGGGCCGGGCGAAGCCCCGTGCCCGACCTCCCAAGAGCGCAGCGATGACTTGAATTTCTGCGTCGGAAGCGTGGACGGTGGATGCCAGTCCACATTGGTGGAATCCGAGTCGATAGTCGCAGTTGATCGCCATGAGAAAGATACGGAAGAGGACTGGTCTCTTGACGGGCCAGGTGATCTCCTCTTACTGCAGATGGATACCCTCGCGACTCTATCGAGAGGTGCAACTCCCACTCCCCGACCTTCAGTGGTGTCGGATGTCAAGTCACCTGCTTCCCATCTTCGCACTGTGATTCTGCTCGTTTAGGACGACCTGGGATTCTGCGCAGTTCACATACTGCGATTGTTCTTCCCAGAGGCTCGGCGCGCGCCGGGCAATGTCTCTATCCGAGAGAAATCCATGAGATTAACTGAACCCAAATTGTTGTGTTGCCTGTGTGTGCTCGCACTGTTATGCGGTTGCTCGCCATCGCCGTTCGACTATGAGCCACCTGCCGCAAGGCCCCTTCTTCGAGAACTGCCTCGCTACGAAGCGCCGAAGAATCCTGATCAATTCAGACCAGGATCGGACGTGGTTGCTATCGGTGAGCAGTTGACCCTCCGTCATGCTCTCGCGGCTGCGCTTGTACACAATCCGCAGCTTCGATCATTCGCGTGGGAACCGCGGATTGCTGAGGCACGCCGCCTGCAAGCCGGGCTGTCGCCGAATCCCAACATCGGAATCGAGGTTGAGAACTTTGCGGGCTCTGGAACCATGAATGGCTTCGATTCTGCCGAGACCACCATTGCTTTTAGCCAGCTACTTGAGCTTGGCAGGAAGCGCGATCGCAGAGTACGAGTAGCAGAGGGGCAGTGGGCTGTTGTTGCTCTAGACTTCGAAGCACAACGGCTGGCCGTGCTTACCGATACCGCGTCCCGATTCGTTCGTGTGCTGGAGCTCCAACAGCGTGTTGAATTCGCCGTTCGCGCGCAAACACTCGCAGAGGAAAACCGGCGTGTGATCGATCGTCGAGTGCAAGCCGGAGATGTCTCACCCATCGACGAGATCAAGGCCCGGCTCGAAAGCGAGTCCGCACGCATTGTCGCAGATCGACTCAGCCGGGAACTTGAGGCCGCGAGGCATGAACTCAGCGCAATGTGGGATGCAACCGACCCAGGCTTTGACACGGCCATCGGATCGCTGGATGATCTCATACCTGTTCCGATGCTCAATGCCCTGACTGATCTCATTGAGCAGCATCCGGAAGTACAGCGTTGGATCGCAGAGACCGAGCGCCGATCATCGGTGGTCGCTCTCGAACGGGCTCAAACAGTCTCAGACGTGTCGGCGGGTGCTGGCATTCGATATGCCGAAGAGAGCGATGATGTCGGTCTCGTCGTGTCCCTGTCCGTGCCACTGACAATCTTTGATCGCAATCAGGGAGGAATACTGGCCGCTCGTCTCCGAGCAGCACAAGCGGTCGACGAGGGACGGGCTTCCCGACGCGACCTGGTCACACAACTTGTCCGAGCGCATGCCCGATTGACCGCCGCATATCACGAGGCCATGTCGATCGATGCTGCTCTACTTCCCGCGGCGAAGGACGCCTACGACGCGACGCGTCGGGCATACGACGAGGGCAAGCTCCCGTACCTCGATGTACTCGATGCGCAGCGCACCTTATTCGATACTCAAACACAACGACTCGAAGCCCTTGCTGAATATCACGCTGCGAAGGTGCAGGTCGAAGGGCTCATCTCAGAGCCGCTGAACACACAATCGCTCCGCGAACATACTGATCACCTCAATCAAGGAGAAACACCGTGAGACCATCACACGGCATCATTACACTATTTTGCCTATTTACAACAGCATTCCTGCTAGGCGGGTGCGACCGGGGACAGGACGCATCATCAACATCCGGCGGTGCACACGCTACTGATGCGACTCAGGTTGCGCACTCTCACAAGAACGGCGAGACCTGCTTCGTGTGTGACGCCACGAAGCGTGACGCTGGCCGCCTGTGGTGCAGCGAGCACGCCCGGTACGAGGATCGTTGCTGGATATGCCAACCGCAGCTTGAAGACGCTTCTCGTGCGTATTGCGAGGAGCACCATCTCTACGAGGATGAATGCCACATCTGCGATCCCACACGCGGCACGAATGGAAGTGATACGAGTGAAGCGATGGGCGGACTGCACGGGCACGGTACCGACGAGGCGTGCTTCATCTGCGATGCTTCGAAGCGTGATGCTGGTCGACTCTGGTGTGCTGAGCACGATCGCTATGAGGATCGGTGCTGGATCTGTCAGCCGCAGTTGGAAGATGCCACCCGTCCGTACTGCGATGAGCACGGGCTCTACGAAGATGAGTGCCATCTTTGCAATCCGTCACTCCACGACGATGCTGCTGCACCGCCAACGCAAACCGGGAGCATTCCGGCTCTCTTCTGCAACGAGCACGGGGTGCCTGAGCACGAATGTGGTATCTGCCAGCCTCAGCTCGCAGGTGCACTTGGAATCGGTGACTCGCTCCTGGTCAGGATGCCCTCAGCAAGATCTGCCGATTTAGCTGGCCTGACACTCGAACATCCCGGCCGGGGCGCTTCTGCAGCGTCTATCGAGCTCCTTGGTGAAGTCCGATACAACGGAAACAAGCTCGCCAAACTGACACCACTGGCACCCGGTGTCATCACAGATATCCGTGTCGATGTTGGCGACAGTGTATCAGCGGGCCAGATCCTCGCAGTCATCAACTCTGTGGGCGTCGCGCAAGCGAAGTCGGCTTATCTGTCCAAGATCGCAGAGCTTGCAGCGTCAAAAACAACATTCGTGCGAGAGCAGAAACTCGTCGACGAGAACATCGCCGCACGCCGTGACTTCCAAGAGGCTGAGGCCGCGCTCAAGCTTGCTGAGCTTGAAGTGCGGCGGACACATCAGCAACTGCTCAACCTTGGCTTTACAGTTAGCGAAGTTGCTGAAATAGCCGCGGAGCAATCCTCGTCGTCGGATCTGTATGTCAGAGCTCCGTTCGACGGCACCGTCGTCGAACGGACGGCTGTATTGGGTGAAGCCGCCGATTCGCAAGGATCACTCTTTGAGATCGCCGATCTGACGACGATGTGGATCGAGTTGGCAGTCCCCGAGGAGCAAGTGTTCCAGATTGAGCGAGGTGGGCAGATCTTCGCACGGGTTCGAGCGTTGCCTCAGATGCAAATCTCAGGGCAGATTACATGGATCAGTCCGCGAATTGACGAGCGTACCCGCATGGTCCGGGTCCGCGCCACAGTTCAAAACAATCGTGGCATTCTGCGGCACGGCATGTTTACTGAGGTCGTCGCGGTGATAGGGAGCGTAGGAAACTCGCTGCTGATTCCAAGCGAAGCGGTCCATCAGATCGAAGGATCGCCGTTTGTGTTCGTTCGCCAGGAAGCGGATTTGTTCGCTGTCAGGCGTGTAGATATCGGCCCGATTGCGGGGGGCGGCAATGTTGCTGTTTTGTCGGGTCTGATAGAGAGCGATGCGGTTGTCACAGGTGGCAGCTTCACGATGAAGACCGAGTTTCTCAAGTCTCGCCTAGGCGCGGGATGTGTTGACGATTAATCCGGAGTTGCCATGCTGACCAGCCTTATCGAAATTTCGCTCAAGAATAGAGTGCTCGTCATTCTGCTGTTTGCAATCGCGTGCGCTGCTGGTGTGTACCGGATGGTCCAGCTCCCTATCGACGCGTTTCCAGACACCACGCCGATCCAGGTGCAGATCAACACCGTGGCCCCCGCGCTCAGCCCGGAAGAAATCGAGCAGCAGATCACCCTTCCTGTCGAACTCTCGATCGGCGGGCTGCCCGGGCTCCAGAACGTGCGGTCCGTCTCAAAGTTCGGTTTCTCACAGGTCGTGGCGACATTCGATGATGACATCCGGATCATCGACGCGAGGCAGTACATCACCGAGCGACTCTCGGCAGTTGAGCTTCCAGACGATGTCGGAAGGCCAGAGCTCGGTCCTATCGCGACAGGTCTCGGTGAGATATTTCATTACGTCATCCGGTCCGAGACCGGTGAACACTCCATCGAAGAACTCCGGACAATCCACGATTGGGTGATCAAGCCCGAGCTTCGGAAAGTCCCGGGAGTTGCAGAGGTCAACTCGTGGGGCGGATTGGAGCGGCAATATCATGTCGTCGTCAAGCCGGAGGCCCTGATCAAGTTTGGCTACACACTAGATGATGTGCTTGACGCATTGCAACGCAACAATGCCAATGTCGGCGGTGGCCAGATTGTCACCTCCGGTGAGGCGAGGGTGGTGCGAGGATTGGCTCGTGTCTCGACGATCGATGAGATCGAGAACATCGTCGTCGCATCCAGCGATGGCACGCCAGTACACATTCGAGATGTCGCAAACGTTGAAATCGGCAGCGAGATTCGCCGCGGCGCGGTTTCAGCGTACGGGAAGGGCGAGGTTGTCCTCGGTCTAGCCTTTATGCTGATGGGCGAGAACAGCCGTGTCGTGACCGAGGAACTACGCGAGCGCCTTGAGTCCCTCACACCATCGCTGCCATCTGACGTTGTTGTGGATGTTGTTTACGATCGGACTCTGCTCGTCGAGCAGGTCATCAAGACGGTCGAGCACAACCTCGTGATCGGTGCCGTGCTGGTGATCGTTGTGTTGTTGATCATCTTGGGTAACATCCGCGCCGGCCTGCTTGTAGCGGTCGCCATCCCGATCTCAATGCTGTTCGCCGTGCAAGGCATGTACGAGTTCGCGATCGCCGCGAGTTTGCTCAGCCTCGGCGCGATCGACTTTGGCATCCTTGTCGACGGCTCAGTGGTCATGACGGAAGCCAATCTCCGTTCGCTGAAGCAACGCCAGCGAGAGCTCGGTCGGAAGCTCTCGCCTTCCGAGCGGCTCGAATCGATTGCGAAGTCCAGCGCACGCGTTGTACGTCCAATCGTGTTCGGGATGGGCATCATCACGCTCGTCTTTGCACCCGTACTGACCCTTGAGGGGATTGAGGGGAAGATGTTCCGGCCGATGGCGTGGACGTTCATCTTCGCGCTCCTGGGAGCCTTGCTGGTCGCGGTGTTCCTGTCACCGGTCTTGTCGTACTACTTCCTTCCGCATCGCGCGAAACCCAAGGACGCCATTCTGCTACGCGGATTGGCCGGGGCTTACGGCTGGGCAGTCGACAGGGCGATTCGACTTCGGTGGGTCGTGATGCTGCTGGCGGTGGCTCTGCTTGGTGTCGCAGGCTACCGAAGCACGCAGATGGGCGGCGAGTTTATCCCGCGGCTCAGCGAGGGCTCGATGGTCGTGAATACCATTCGACTAGCGGGTGTCTCGATCGATGAGTCCGTGCGGTACAACACGCGGA
>CAXBMD010000002.1:0-1089449 GCA_963976955.1 uncultured Phycisphaerales bacterium
CCCGCCAACACATCCCCCCGATCCGAATCAACCACCCCAACCCGCGCCCCCGTATACCCCCCCATCAACGCCCCCACCGTAATCAACAGACACACCCCCCGCGCCCGCCCCTTCAGAACCAATCCCAACCCCAAACACCCACACGCCAACGAAAACCACACCACCAACCCAAAATCGACCCCAATCCCCAGCCCCAACCCAGCCCACACCCCAACCACCCCCGCAACCACACTCCCCCAAGCGCACACCACCGACCGACCAACCGACCTGTCAACACCACGCTCCATCCACAAGTTGTACCCGATCCACCCCCAAAAATATACACGGCCACCGCATTCCACGAGAGCCGTAAAGAACCACAATCCCCAACACCCTCAATACCGCCAGGTGCCACAACTTGACCGTCTTACTGGAAAACACCAAACCACGCCTTCCCTTCCTCCCTCTCCGGTGCCCTCCTTCGACCGTCTTCGGCGAAGGAGGTTCTTCGCAGTACAAAAAGGCAGGTGCCAAGTGCCGGGTGCCGGCTGCCACGGCTTGACCGTCCTCACCAAGCCGTGACTTCTCTCCTACCCCGGGCCTCTACTTTGGGGGGCGGGGGAGGTGTCCGCGTCTTCGTGGACGGAGGGGTCTTCTTTCCTGATTCGCAAAGGTGGCGTTGCGGCGTCGTTATTGGGGGATTCGACTCTCCACGATCTTGATCCCAATCCATCCCACCTCCAAATCCACCAACTCTCCAAGAGAGGTGCGGAAGAAACCACCCCCGCAACCAAGCGACAACAATGAGAAATCATCGCGATTTCGTTTCCGAAATCGACCCAAATACGCTATTCTGGAACCCCGCCCTGATGAATAAAAAGGCACCCGCCCCATTCAACACCACCCCACCATCATGCCCCAACCAACCCCCCACCACATCGCCCGAGTCGCTATCGCGCTAACCCTCGGAATCGCCATGCCCGCCGCGAGCCAAACAATCAACGAAGACCTCAAACTCACCGCGTCTGATGCCGCGACAGCCGACAACTTCGGCAGTGCCATCGCCATCGACAACGGCATCGTCGCAGTAGGGATGTATCTTGATGACGAGAACGGAACCAACTCTGGTTCTGCCTATCTCTTTGACGCCTCCACCGGAAAACAACTCTTCAAACTACTCCCCGACGACGGAGATGCGGACGACTGGTTCGGCTACTCCATCGCGATAGACAACGGCATTGTCGCCGTAGGAGCACACAAACACAATGACAACGGCATCGATTCCGGTTCCGCATACCTGTTCAATGCCTCCTCCGGAATGCAAATCTTCAAACTCCTTCCAAGTGACGGGGCGGAGGGTGATGGATTCGGCAAATCCATCGACATCGACAATGGCGTCGTCGCCATTGGATCGATGCGCGACGACGACAACGGCACCAACTCCGGCTCAGCATACCTCTTCGACGCCTACACAGGTACACAACTCTTAAAACTCATACCGAATGAAGATACGGCCTATGACAACTTCGGCTGGTCCATTTCCATTGACAATGGAATCGTCGCAGTAGGATCGCTTGGAGACGACGCCAACGGCCCTGACTCCGGTTCAGCATATCTGTTCGATGCCTCGGTCGGAACGCAACTCTTCAAACTACTCCCGAGTGACGGTACAGCATTTGATAACTTCGGCTCCTCAATCGCCATCGATAACGGCATCGTCGCCGTGGGTGCGAATCGAGACGATGACAACGGCGGGTATTCTGGTTCTGCGTACCTGTTTGACGCAAACACTGGCGACCAAAGCTTCAAACTATCCCCGAGCGATTCAGCTTCGGATGACTACTTCGGATACTCAATCGCAATCGACAACGGCATCGTTGCCGTTGGATCGCGGATCAACTCCGTCTTCGAAAATAGACCTGGTTCGGCGTACCTATTTGATGCCTCAACTGGCGTACAGATTTCGAAACTCCTCCATACCGATGGCGTGGCAGGCGACTGGTTCGGATACTCAATCGCCATCAACGCAAACGCCGTGGCCGTGGGCGCAACCGGCACCAACAACGGGAACGGTCCGGGATCTGGCTCCGTATACCTGTACAGCCCAAGCGTTCTCTGCTCCCCCGATCTCGCCAATGACGGAGCCCTGAACTTCCTTGATGTCTCAGCGTTCCTGTCCGCCTTCGGCGCTCAAGATTCCGCCGCAGACTTCCAACCCGATGGCAACTTCAACTTCCTCGATGTCTCCGCATTCCTCGCCGCCTTCGGCGCAGGCTGCCCATAAGAAAACCCAAAACACAAACATCCCAAATGAACCCCGCCCCCATCCGGGGTTTTCTTTATACCTCAATCAAACACCCAAGGCACACACAACAACACCATCCCCAAGAGGGGGTGCGGGGGAACCCTCCCCCGCATCAGCGCACAACAAAACCACCAGCTCCAAAGCACAAAACCAACCCAACAATCACCGCTCAATCAAAAACAACATCCACCCGACCACCACCAAGCATCCCCGACGCCCCCACCTCAACCCGGCCGCCGCACCGTCCACACAACTCCCGGCACACCTTGAGCCCCAACCCATACCCCCCACCAACTCCATTCCCAGCCCCGCGCGCCCCACCACCAAAGCCAACCCCAGAATCCTCCACCCGAACCAAAATCCCACCCCCCACACCATCAAGCCGCATCACCCGCAATCGAATCATCCCCGAATCCGCACCCCCACCAATCCCCCGAGCAATCCCCGCCAGCGCATTGCGATACAGATTCATCAACACCTGCCCAAACATCCCCGCCCCCATCGGCACCCCCCCAATATCATCAATCCCCTCATCCACCTCAACCACCCAAGATACCCGCTCAAAATCCAAATATTCGCAAGCAGAAATTCTTGCAAATCCATGCGTACTAAGCACTTGCGACACGCCTAGCCGCCCCGCGATATCACAGTCACTCCCGTCCAAAAACACAGCGCACAGCCCCCGAATCTGGACCCCCAAATCCGCCGCCATCTCCAGCGCCCGCCCCACCATCTCCGGCTCCCCAGACACCATCGCCCGCTGCGCCCTCCCCGAAATCCCCATCACCAAGTTGTTCACCTCATGCGCAAACATCCGCGCCCCCATCGCCTGATCCACCCCCGACAAGCCCGCCCCATCCGCATCCGCCGACAACGATTCCATCGCCGACCCTGCCCGATCCATTTCCCCCAAAACCATGTCCTCGGCACCAAGATCCAACCCAGATTCGAATTGTTCCACATGGAACAATTGACCCCCACCACCCAAATCTGAACGCGCCACACCCCCAGACACATCCGGTGCCTCAGAATCCTGACGATCTAGATCCAGCTCATATTCCACGCCTCGGGTATCGGACCAATCCAAAACCCATTCCACCCCAACCCCAAAACACACTCAAATTCGCCCAAAATCAGTCACAAACGACCACCCGCCGGATACCACAGCAGCAGGGGACCCATCCCAATTGTTCCACGTGGAACAATTGGGATTCGTCGGCATCACAACATTTCAAAACTTCCAAATCCCCACGCGCTCGGCATCAGCCGTCGGCGTCCGCTGTCGGCACCGGAATCTCGCAGCTCACCAAGTGCGCCGATTTCGGAATCCCGAGCCGAGAATCTCCTCCGCCCTCGATCCGCCCCCCACTGGCCAGCCAGGCGCGGATCTGCATCGGTCGGATATCCAGGGTGCCCACCGCCGCGAGGTCGATCCACTCGAACGCGATGTGCGGCTCCCGAGATTCAATCTTTGGCAGCCCGCCTACCGATCCCCCGGCCGCCGATTTGCTGTCGCCCAATTGTTCCACGTGGAACAATTGCGAATCCGCCAGCTCGGCGTGGAATACGAGGTTGATCTCGTGGTGGTCCTGTTTGCCGTCGTTGAAGGTGTTTTCGGTGGTCAGGAGTAGGGGGCCAACGGCGATTTGTTGGCCGGTTTCTTCGACCAATTCGCGTTTAAGCGCTTGTGAGGCGGGTTCGGCGAACTCGATGTGGCCTCCCGGGAGGTAGTAATGTCCGGAAGTGGTGCTTCGGCACATCAGGGCGTGGGATTGGTATACAATTAGGGCGCGGGCGATGAGTTCGATGTGGTGGTCGTTCGATTGGGGGATCAGCATGGGCGATGGTATGCGGCGTTGCAAATTGGTGCAAGCGGCGGAGATGAATCGATAGTGGTTGATGCCGGCGAGGACTGGGCACTCGGATTGGCGTACAAAGTATGGAGCGGTGACGATATGAGCGAGCAAAACGAATCGGCGAAAAAACCAGCACGGGCGAAGCGATCGAGATTGGGACGGGGGCTCAGTGCGCTCGTGGATTCGCCGGCTCCGGTGGAGGTGGTTGCGGCTGCGCCGAGGGAAGCTGGCTCAGATACCGTACACAATACGAACACTCAAGATCGAGGACCCGCGCCTGTTGAGCGGGCCTCAGAATCCGAGGCGAGTGGGGGATCGGCTGGGTCTGGGGACGCGCTGGCTGCTGGTGGTGTCACTGGGGCCGGCGAAGGTGTGGTGGAGGGGGTTCTGGAGATTGAGGTGGGACTGATTGCGGTGAACCCGGATCAGCCTCGGCGTCACTTTGATGCCGATGCGCTTGCGGAGCTGGCGGCTTCGATTGGTGAGCATGGGCTGATGCAGCCTGTGGTTGTGCGAAAGGTGGGGGGGCGATCTGATGGAGCAATGAACAAAGGCGCTGACAAAGGCGCGGACGGGGCGGTCTATGAGTTGATTGCGGGCGAGCGGCGTTGGCGAGCGACGCGGATCGCGGGCATGGACACGATCCGCGCGATCGTTCGTGATGTAGACGACGAGACCAGTGCGCAGCTGGCGTTGATTGAGAATGTGCAGCGTGAAGATCTCAATGTGATTGAACTTGCGGAGGGGTACCGGGTTTTGGCAGACCGTTATTCTATGACGCAAGAACGAATCTCGAAGACGGTTGGGGTGTCGCGATCTTCGGTTGCCAATACTGTTCGTCTACTGGATCTACCTAATGAAGTTCGGGAACTGATGATGTCGGGGGCGCTGAGTTCTGGGCATGGGAAGGTGTTGTTGTCTTTGGGTGTGCCTGAGAAGCAACGCGCGTTTGCGGCGCGGTGTTTGAAGGAGGGATGGAACATTCGCCAGCTTCAACGGGCGTGTGATGATGCGGTTGATGGGGGCGGTAACGAGAGCGGCCAAGATGAAAAAACATTCATAAACAAGGGTAATACCCCTGAAGACCGTGCGTTGAGTGTGTTGCGTGATTTGGAGAAGCGGGTGGGCGAGGAGCTTGGGACCCGGGTGAAAATCCGCACTGACAAGAGCCGGACACGGGGGCGGGTGATGATTGAGTTCTTTGACCTTGATCAGTTCGATGGACTGATGGGCCGGCTGGGTGTGAAGGTCGAAGGGTAATAAAGACTCGACTTTGTGTTTATAGGTGGGTATTATAAGTTGCACGATTGTGCAATTGTATTTCTATTGATCGATTTGCATTCATTTCATGTTGTTTCAAACTGTATGCAACTTCCCGGGTGCGCTTCAGTGAGCACCTTATTTATGCCCGACAATCGACTCGGGCGAACCAACCCAACCAATGAAGGAGTGTGGGTATCCATGGCTAAGAAGAAGAAATCAGTAAAGAAGAAATCCGCTGTCAGTTCAACGCCTCGCAAGAGCTCAACACTGGGCGCTGTGTCCTTTGAGGATCTGCAGGCGGAGATGGCTCGCCGATCGAAGGTTGTGAACCGGCTTGAGCGCAAGCGTTCGAAGCTTCATGCGGAGCTTGCTGAGGTTGAGGCGGAGCTTGGGAGCTACGGTGCTCTGAGCGCCAATGGTGCGATTCGTCGGCGTCCTCGCAACGAGATGAACCTTGTTGACACACTCGCAACGGTCTTGAAGGGCAAGACTTTGTCGGTGACCGATGCGGCTCAGGCGGCTCGGGATGCTGGGTACATGACGACTGCGGCCAACTTCCGCACGATCGTGAACCAGGCGTTGATCCGCGAAACGAAGACCTTTAAGAAGGTTTCGCGTGGTCAGTACACGGCGAAGTGATTTGACTCAGATTTGAGTTTCTTTTGACTTGAATGACCCGTCTTTGTGGCGGGTTTTTTGTTGGGTGGAGGAGAAGACCCCCTCCGTCCGCTGGCGCGGACACCTCCCCCGTCAGGACGGGGGAGGAGATCAGAAGAAGAGAAGACAAAAGACCCTCACCCCGGCCCTCTCCCTGGGGGAGAGGGAGGAAGAGAGGGCGCAACCGAATCGTGGAAGAGTCGACCCCCCAAGACGACACCTCTACGCAACCCGGGCTGCGACTGTTGTGAGCAAGGCGTATGAAGTCGAACGCAAGACCCGACTGCGCCGAAGGCGGCGAGATCGGGGCACCCGGCGGTTGAAAGAATGACTGAGTGTTGCTCAAAGTCATCACAGGCGGGACGCCTGTGCCACCGGGTCGGGGCTATGGAGCACTGTTGGGATTCGGAGTTGTTTAGTCGTGGTCGATGGGAACGATGTCGGTTGGGCTGAGGAGGAGGGCGACTTCGTCGCCGGGGCTTGGCGCGATGGTTGTGGGGGCGAAGGGGTTCATTTGGGCGACCTTGATTGGGGGGGCGCCTTTGAGTTCGAGGAGGTGCTGGGCGGTTTCGCCGAGGTAGGTGGAGTGGAGGAGTTTGGCGGGGAGGGTGTTTGGGGTGCCCGGTTTTTGGAGGGTGATGGCTTCGGGGCGGATGGAGATGAGGGTGTCTCCGGTGTGGTCGGTGTCGAGGTTGGCTTGGAAGTTGCCGGCTTCGATGCTCAGGGTTGTGTTTGCTGCTGATCCTGATGCTTTGGTGTGGATGAGGTTTGTTTCTCCCAGGAACTCGGCGACGAAGGTGGATTTGGGTTTGCGGTAGAGTTCGACTGGGGTTCCGAGTTGGACGACTTTGCCTTTCTTGAGGAGCGCGACTTTGTCGGCCATGGAGAGGGCTTCTTTTTGGTCGTGGGTGACATAGACCGTTGTGATGCCTGAGGACTTGCAGATGTTGCGGATCTGGAGTCTTAGGTCGTTGCGGAGTTTGGCGTCGAGGTTGGAGAGGGGTTCGTCGAGGAGGAGGACGGAGGGTTTGATGACGATGGCTCGCGCGAGTGCGACGCGTTGTTGTTGTCCGCCTGAGAGTTGGGTGGGTTTGCGGTCGGCGTACTCGGCCATTTGGACGGCTTCGAGTGCTTGCATGACTTGGTCGTCGCGTGCTTTGCCTGTGACTTTGCGGACATTGAGGCCGAAGGCGACATTTTGGGCGACGGTCATGTGTGGCCAGAGTGCGTAGGACTGGAAGACCATTCCGGTGTTGCGTTTGTTGGGTGGTTCGTGGGTGACGATTTTGTCGTCGAAGGCGATGGTGCCTGCGGTGGGGTCGATGAATCCGGCGATCATTCGGAGGAGTGTTGTTTTGCCGCAGCCTGAGGGTCCGAGGAGGAAGAAGAGTTCACCGGGGTTGATGGTGAGTGAGAGGTTGTCGACGGCGGTGGCGGCGGATTTGCCGTTGCCGAAGGTTTTGGTGAGGTTGTCGATTTGGATTTTTGTGCCCATGGTGGGGGATGGTAGGGGGGGTTATGTGAGGTTTTTGAGTGCGGTTCCGATGTAGTTGTCGTCTGTTGGGTTGGCGGAGAATGAGCCGTGGGTGGGGGAGGTGATGGGTTCGTGCTTGTCCATGTCGGTGAGTTCGACTTTGTTTGGGGCGTGGATTTCGATGAAGTATTTGGCGTGCTGTTTTTGGGCGTCGGCGCGGAGTTTGCCTGGGTTTGTTGTGGATTTGTAGGAGATGCGGGTGTGGAGTGGGGGGATTTGGTAGCGGTTGGTGTCCCAGGGTTTGCGGGATTCGTTGCTGAGGTAGGTTTCGGATTCTTGTCCGCGTCTTAATGTTGCGGTGAGGGTTTGGGCGGCGGCGCGGTTTTCTTCGTCGTTGTTGGGGACGGCGATGAAGGCTTGGGGGCGGATGGAGGCTTGTGGTCTTGCGACGGCTTCCATGAGTTCTTGGCCTTGAGGGATGAGGTTGTTGTCTTCGAGGAGGTTGGTGAGGACGACATCTCCCATGGCGAATCCGACGGCGGGGGTTGGTGGGCCTCCCATCAGTTCGATGAGGTTGTCGTAGCGTCCTCCGCCGGCGACGGCTCTTTCGCCGTCGGCGATGGCTTCGAAGACGGTGCCGGTGTAGTAGGCGAGGCCTCGGACGATTGTGAAATCAGGCTGTGTCCAATCCGCTAGTCCAATCCCCTTCAAGCGTGCCAGAAGGGTTTTAAAGTCTTTGAGATCAACGATCTCTTTCTCTTGTCGATTATCGTTTCCCAGTTCAATTGATCCAAGAGAGGAAACGAGAGCAACAAGTGAACTTGTTCGTTCAAGAAAGCCAGATAGATTAAAACCAAGTTCTTTGGCTCTTTGTTCCGAAACATCTGCGGGCATCTTTGACAAGCCGTCGAGCAGAGCGAAAACCTGTTCTTCGTTTTTAAGATCATTGATACGCGATCGGATGTTTGATGCTGTGAATTTTCGATCATTGAGGTTGAGTTTCACCTCTGAGTTTGTGAGTCCGAATTGGCCTAACAAGTTCGAACAGACTTCGATGGTTTCGGCATCCATTTGGGCGCGGGTTTGGGGGGTGTCTTCGTCGGAGGGGAGGCCGATGATGTCGCAGTTCCATTGGAGGAACTCTCTTAGGCGGCCTCTTTGGGGGCGTTCGGCTCGGAAGTAGGGGCCTGCGGTGAACCATTTGCAGGGTTTGGGGAGTTGTTTGGCGCGGGCGGCGTACATTCTGGCGAGGGTGGGGGTGAACTCTGGTCTTAGGGCGAAGTCGGCTTTGCCTTTGGCGACGAGTTTGTCGAGGGTTTCTTGTCCGCCTTTTCCGGAGAAGGTTTGGAAGAGTTCGGAGAGGATCCCTTCTCCTGATTTGACCGAATAGAGGTCTGTGGACTCGAAGGTTGGGCCTTCGATTTCGTCGAAGCCGCAGCGGAGGGAGGCGTCGCGCCAGGCGTTCTGGATGTAGCGTCGGCGGAGGACATCGTCTGGGTAGAGGTCTCTTGTGCCTTTGGGGGGCTGGATGGGGTTTGAAGGTTTGTTTGTTTTGGGTGGCATATGTGGTAGGGTAGGTTGGTCAAAGGAGTGTTGTATGGGGATTACGGTGAAGCATGTGGTGGTGGCGGCGGTCATCTTTGCGGTCATCGGGTTTGGGTATGTGATTGGGTTTGCGGAGATTGATGCGGTGCGATCTCCTCGGGCGGGGGCGATTGGGGCGCGGGCTTCGTTTTCTCGGTTGGTGGGGAATGTTCGGATGGGGATGGCCTCTGGGCAGGAGCGGCGGTCGCGGGTGGCGGCCGATGAGATGGTGGCGTTGTATCCGGAGAATCCGCAGTCGTGGTTGTATCGGGGGATGGTGTATCGGTTCGCGTTTGGGGGCGCGGAGGGAGCGGATTGGTGGGATGGGTCTGGGGAGATGGCGGGGGAGGCGGGGGTGGTGTCTAAACAAGAGGGGAAGGTGCGGAGCTGGGAGCGGCTGCTGGAGATTGTTGGGCGGGAGGACTTTGACTCGCTGGGCGGGAGGGGGCTGTCTGAGTCGTTGTATCATCGCGGATGGGCCAAGCGGGGGCTTGGGCGGGTTGAGGATTCTCGGGCTGACTTTGTGCGATTGGCGCGGCTGACGGAAGAGGGGATCGGGGTTGATTCGGATGGGCCGGTGATTGGGGGGGTGGGTGAAGGGTCGATTGGGGTTGGGGCGGCGTACAACTTGGCGTGCTACTGGGCGCTGGCGGGTCGGCTTGAGCGGGCGCTGGATTACTGGCGGGTGTGTGTTGAGGGTGGGTATGACCTGAATGGGGCGGGTGGCTGGTGGCGGGTTGATCCGGACCTTGAGGATTTGTGGGATGACGAGCGGTTTTGGGGGATCGCGGGGGAGTGATTGGATTGGGGTTTCTGGTTGCGGTTTTGGGGGAGTATGGGCGATAGGGTTCCTAGAGTAGGGTTCGGCTGGCTGCGTCCTCGATGAGGTGGTGGCTGGCTTGGCTATTGGTTCTGTGGCTTTGGCACTCTGGGACTGTTTCTGGACGCCGAATTGAGGTTGGTATGGGCACGATTACGATCAACGGGCTTGTGTGCGAGTTTGAGCAGGGCGAGAAGATTCTCGATGTGGCGAATCGCTGCGCGGTTGAGATTCCTCAGTACTGTTACCACAAGGGGTTGAGTGTGCCTGCGCAGTGCCGGATTTGTTTGGCGCAGATCTCGGCTCCGAATCCGCGGAACGATGGCAAGCTTGAGCTGATGATGGGCGGGAAGTTGCTGCCGACTTGTTCGACGGATGCCGCGGAGGGGATGGTGGTGACCACCGAATCTGAATCTGCGGTGGCGAACCAGAAGGCGGTGATGGAGTTTTTGCTGATTAATCACCCGCTGGATTGTCCGGTGTGTGATCAGGCGGGTGAGTGCACGCTGCAGGATTTTTCGTATCAGTATGGGCGGGGGCATTCGCGGTTTACGGATCAGAAGGTGAAGCAGCCTAAGAAGGATCTGGGACCGAATGTGTATCTGTATTCGGATCGGTGCATCATGTGCACGCGGTGCGTGCGGTTTGCGGATGAGGTTGCGGGGACGACGGAGCTGATGATTGATGGTCGGGGGAACCAGTGTCAGATTGATGTGTTCCCGGGTGTGCCGCTGGATAATCCGCTGGCGAGCAATGTGATTGATTTGTGTCCGGTGGGGGCGCTGCTTGATAAGGACTTCTTGTTTGCCCAGCGCGTGTGGTTCTTGAAGAGGACGGCGGGGATTGACCCGTTGACTTCTTCGGGTGACAACATTTGGGTGGAGCACAATCAGGGGCAGGTGTACCGGTTGAAGCCACGCGAGAACATGGGGATCAATACTTGGTGGATGACCGATGAGGTTCGGTATGGGTGGAAGTTTGTGCACAGCGAGGATCGGCTTGTGGGACCGATGCGGCGCGAGCATGGGATGATGGTTGAGGCGAGCTGGGCGCGGGCGTACAAGCAGGCGATCCAGATGATGAGCGCTGATCGTTCGGCTGGCGGTTCGTTGGGCGTGTTGGTTTCACCGATGCTGACGAGCGAAGAAGTGTTCGCGTTGGTGACGGCGGTGCGCTCGATTGATGGCTCGGCGAAGTTCTATGTGGGCGCGGTGCCTGTCGATGGCGAGGACCGGGTGTTCAAGAACACGGGCGGGGCGAAGGACTTTACGATGCGCGCGGAGAAGGCGCCCAACGCGCGGGGCGTGCGGCGGGTGCTGGATTCGATGGGCGCCAACAGCGGGGAGTTTGAATCGTTCATCAAAGATGCTGGCTCTGGTGGGGGTGGATTCGGATGTGTGGTGCTCACAGGGAACTATCCGAGCGACTGGGTGACCGATGGGCTTGTGAACGCGATCAGCGATTGCGAGCTTGTGCTGATTGATACGCTCGACTCGACGCTTGTGGAGATGGCGGGGGTTGTACTTCCGTCGTCGACCTTTGCGGAGAAGGCGGGGAGCTTTGAGAACTGTGATGGGGCAGTGCAGCATTTCTCGCAGGCGATCCCTGGACAGCACGCGAGCAAGAGTGAGGGGCAGATCGCGATGGACCTGATCGAGCTTGGCTCGGGTGGTTCGCTGCGTCGGCATCCTCCCGCGTTCGGGGCGCAGATTGTTGATGCGCAGCCGGGACAGGTGTCGGGGGCGAGCGAATCGGTGAACCTTGAGCGGGGCGAGTTGTTTGATGTTGAAGTGATCCGGTCGGAGATGGGGAAGATCGAATCGCTGGGCAGCTATGTTAGTTCGATTGTGATGGCTCCGGAAGAGGAGTTGGTTGAATCGGACATGGAGATGGTGACGCTCTAACGGTTGGCGACTTGTTTTGGGGGAGTTTGGGAGTAGGCGATGATGTTCCCGTGGTATGTGTGGCTCGGGCTTGGGCTGGTGGTGTTTGTGTTTGCGACCTTCTTTACCTTCATTTGGTGGAAGATCGGGGACCAGTGGGCGGATGCTGAGTACAAGAAGTTTGGGCATGGGGGCGGGGGGCCGGTTGATACGAGCAAGGCGACGGTGATTTCTGGATTTGATTCTGGGGACGCTGTTGTTGTGAAGGATGTTGCTGATGCGGGTTCGTCTGATGAGAAGACGGGTTGATCGGGGTGGATCGGGTTGGGTATAGGTTGGTGGTGGCGTATGAGGGGACGGATTTTTGTGGGTGGCAGAAGCAGGAGCCGCCGGCGAGTGAGTTTTTGGGTGGGAACAAAGAGAAGACCCCCTCCGTCCGCGAAGACGCGGACACCTCCCCCGCCCCCCAAAGGAAGAGCCCGGGGGAGGAGAGTGGGAAGCGCGAGGTTGTTGGGCGGGTGATCAAGGATGGTGTGGAGCGGGTGCAGCTTCGGACGGTGCAGCATGTGCTGGAGCGCGCGGTGCGGGAGGCGCTGCGCGAGGAGGTGGTGCTTGGGGGGGCTTCGCGGACGGATTCGGGGGTGCATGCTTGGGGGCAGGTGGCGTTCTTTGTGAGTTGTCCTGATGTTGAGAAGGGGGTTGGGTGGCCTGAAGATCGTGGGGTGGATCGGCTGGTGAAGGCGGTCAATGCGCGGCTGCCTAGGGATGTGTGGGTGCGGTCGGCGGAGGTGGTTGGGGAGGATTTCAATGTGATCGGGGGGGCGGCGAGCAAGGAGTACACCTACACGATGGCGTGCGGGGAGGCGCGGCCGATTTTTGGGCGGCGGTATGTGTGGCATACCTGGTATGACTTGGATGTTGCGAAGATGAACGAGGCGGCGAAGGTGCTGATCGGGGAGCATGACTTTGCGGGCTTTGCGCAGATTAATCATGGGCGGAAGACGACGGTGCGGACGATCTTTGATTGCTCGGTTGAGGAGCTTGATGGGGGGAATGATGTGATCGGGATTGGTGGGGACGGGGTGAAGCTGGTGCGGGTGCGGGTTTCGGGGTCGGGGTTTTTGTACAACATGGTGCGGATTGTGGCGGGGACTTTGATGGAGGTTGGGCGGGGGAAGATGTCGGTTGATGATGTTCGTGCTGTTGTGGAGGGCGCGGATCGTTTGAAGAATCGTGGTCCGACGCTGCCTCCGATGGGGCTGCGGCTTGAGTGGATTCGGTATTGAGGGAAGAAGGGGTTGGGGACTGGCCGCTTGCCACTAGGGGAAGATTTTGAAAAGGATGGGATCGAGGTTGCGGGTTGTTGGGCGGTGGGGGGTTTGGGTGTGTACTTTTTTGGTGTTGGTTTCGATTCCGGTTTCGGTGTGGGTTCAGCCAATGGTGATGGTTGTTGGCCTTCATCCAAACCACTCGAAGACGATGTATGGGGCACGGCTTGTTGATGGGCGGCTTGTTGTAGAACGCGATCCAGTTTACTTTCCAAATATGATCTCTGCTGCACCTCCCAAGACGACTTGGACCCCATATGTACATACAGGTGTAGGTCCAAAGGGTCGCAAAAATAGGTGGTGGTCGGCTCCGTCTACGGATACTGGTGCTTTGGGAAGCCGCGGATGGCATCGGTGGGTTGAAATTCCGATGATGTATCCGGCGGTGTTGATGGCTGCGTGGTCGGGGTGGTTGATGCGGGGGGTGAAACGACGGCGGCGATTGGCTGGGTGTTGTGTTGGGTGTGGGTATTCGCTTGAGGGATTGGAAGGTGGGGTGTGTCCGGAGTGTGGGGGTGGGGAGAAGCTGGCACAAGAATGAAGAGCCCTCACCGCGGCCCTCTCCCCGAGGGAGAGGGAGGAAGAGAAGATGCCCTAGGATGAGGGTATGAGTGAAACTGATTTTAAGAATCGTGGACGCAAGCGTCGTGTGTTGGTGGTGACGGGGACTCGGGCGGAGTTTGGGTTGCTCAAGCCTGTGATGAAAGCGGTTTTGGATCGGGGGGGTGATGTTGGTGGGAAGATCACAGGCGGGACGCCTGTGCCACGGGGGGATGGGGGAGGCAACGGGCTGGAAGCCCGTTCTACTGGAGATGGGGGGGTCGGTTTGGAGTTGTTGGTGGTGGCGGCGGGGGCGCATTTGGTGCAGCCTGCTGTGACATTCAGAGAGGTGAAGGCGGAGTTTGAGGTGGCGGACTCGATCCCGATGCAGACGGCGGGGCGGGTTGGCCGGCAGGAAGATGTTGAGGCGCTGGGGCGCGGGGTGTCGCGGTTTGGGCGGTCGTTCTCGATGCTTGATCCGGACTGGGTTGTGGTGTTGGGGGATCGGATTGAGGCGTTTGCGGCGGCGTCTGCAGCGTCGATCGGGGGGTGGGCATTGGCGCATATTCATGGCGGGGATCGGGCTGAAGGGGTTGCGGATGAGGCGATGCGGCATGCGATTACGAAGATGGCGAATCTGCATCTGCCTGCGACGGAGGGGAGCGCGGAGCGGATTGTGCGGATGGGGGAAGATCCGGATCGGGTGTTTGTGGTTGGGTCGCCTGCGATTGATGGGCTTGGTGTGATTCCGGCGCTGGGGGATGGGGCGTATGTGGAGCTTGGATCGCCTGAGGTTGTGGTGCTGATGCATCCGTGTGGGCGGGGGGATGATGTTGAAGCGGCGGAGATGCGGAAGGTGCTTCAGGCGGTGGATGGGAAGCGGGTGCTTGTGATGCATCCGAACTTGGATCCTGGTCGTCGGGGGATTTTGGAGGCGATTGGGGAGTTTGTTGGGGGCGGGAAGAACACAGGCGGGACGCCTGTGCCACGGGTTTCAGGGAGTGTTGTGGTGCGGGAGCATTTGGTGCGGGATGTTTTTGTTGGGTTGTTGAAGCGGGTTGGTCTTGAGGGCGGGGTGCTTGTTGGGAACTCGTCGTCGGGGTTGATTGAGTGTTCGGCGATTGGGTGCCTGAGCGTGGATGTTGGGGATCGGCAGTCGGGGCGAGAGCGGTGTGACGGGATGACGGTGCATGTTGATACCGCGGCTGGCGCTGATGGGATTGCGGCGGCGATTGATGAGATCCGGTCGCGCGGTGTGGTAGATGGGGGGCATCCGTATGGTGATGGGACGGCTGGGGTGGCGATTGCGCGGGTGCTTGCGGAGGTTGATCCGGGGGTGGAGGGGTTTACTCGGAAGCGGTGTGTGTATTGATGGGTGGGGTGGGAAGAGAAGACCCTCACCCCAGCCCTCTCCCTAGGGGAGAGGGAGGAAGATGGGCGGAAGATAGAAGAGGAAGACCCCCTCCGTCCGCTGCGCGGACACCTCCCCCGTCAGGACGGGGGAGGAGAATGAATGAAGACCCGACTGTGCCGGGGACGGCGAGGTTGGGGTGCCCTTGCTTTTTGGATGACGGCTTTCGTTGAAAGACTCTTTGAAGGATGGCGTGTTTATGGGAGACATGGAGGAGTCGAAGACGACGCCTCCATGGCACCCTAGTTTGTGGGTCGATTGGTTTGTTCTCGCTTGTTCTCGCTTGTTCTCGTTTGTTATGGGTTGTTGTGCTGGGAGGGCGGGGATTATCGGGCGGGTTGGGGTGTAGGGAGGGGTTGTTGTTTGATGAGACGAGGATTCTTGTGGGGGACGCAAGTTGGGTTGTGGAATGGTCGATGGGAGTTGTGAGCTACAAGAGCTTACATACACCACTTGATGGAGCATTGACCATGACGGTAACTCAGGAACAGCGTGAACAAGCCGTGGAGGGCGCCCTTAAGGAGATCTCGCATATTGCGACGCTTCCAGAGGTGACACTGAAGATTATTGAGCTTGTTGAGGACCCTGAGAGTACCGCACAGGATTTGCATGAGGTGATCAGTAATGATCCGGCTTTGTGTACACGCATCCTCAAGGTTGTGAACTCATCGTTTTATGGTCTCCCGGGTCAGATCGCTTCGATCAACCGTGCGATTGTGATGCTGGGTTTGAACGCGGTCAAGAACATTGCGATTGCGGCTTCGCTTGCGAAGTTGTTCCGTGGTGGTGAGCTGACTCCATTCTTTAGTGCGAAGGATTTGTGGGAGCACTCCAACGCGGTTGCGATCGCGAGCAAGTTGCTTTCGGACAAGCTCGGTATGGGTTTGTCGGATGAAGCGTACCTTGCGGGTCTGATTCATGACATCGGGATCATGGTCGAGATGCAGTATGATCGGAGTGATCTGATTGATGCGATCGATCGTTGTGAGGCGGACAGCAATGGTGTGCCTCAGAAGGGTCTGATGGAGTGCGAGGAAGAAGTGTTTGGCGCGAACCACCAGGACTTTGGGATTGGTTTGTGCAAGAAGTGGAAGTTCCCTGCACCGTTCGCGGCTGCGGCGGGTTTCCATCACAATCCATTGTCCTGTCCTGACGAGACGCAGAAGATTGTGTTCTTGGTGCATGTTGCTGATTACTTGGCGTCGACGCTTGAGGGCGGGTTTAAGCTGGATCAGCCGAGCCCTGCGATTGTGCCTGAGGTGTTTGAGTCGCTCAAGCTTACCGACAAGATCATCGACGAGCTGTTGTTTGATTTGCAAGAGAAGCTTGAAGAAGTGGACGCGACTGTTTGAGTTTGAAAAAATCCCGACTAGTTGGCTGATCTTATTGCGAGATATTGCACGCATTTAGCATAAAATTGTCAGTTTGACAACTCAAAATCAATTTTTGAGTGAAAAAAACTTGTGAATTTGCACTTTTCGTTCCCATAACACCCTATTGCCTCGCATAATCCGAGTCCTGTGGTATTATTGACTTGTCGGGATAGGGCCTCTTTTTAGGAGAATGTCCAATGAAACACCCACACCTGCGAGATAAGGAAAAACGAATGAGCGAGTCCACAACCCACATGAAAGCTTCACCGCCAACGCTCCGTTTGGACATCGTTGTGTACGAAGAAGATGGGCAGTATGTCGCGCATTGTGTTCAGCTTGATCTAGTACACTGCTCTGCTGAGAGCATGGATGCGGTTTATGATGAACTTCGGGAAATTTGCTGTGAGCATGTCTTATATGCTTTTGAAAATGACAAACTAGATTCGCTATTTCGCCCAGCCAATCCAGCACTCTTTTTGAAAATGCTTCGCGCCCGTAACGAAGGCATGATCAATGTTTGTTTCGATGCCAATATTAAAGATGGTCCGATCTCTTCGGGAATCGAGTTCCAATACCTCGTTGCATAAATTTTGGCCTAGCCGATCAGATCGGAAACCACTATGGACAACCAAGGCGATCTTGAACCCGTCTCATACGCAGAGTTCCAGCGCCGACTTGATCGCTGGAACATTCTAGAAGACGAGAATGGGAACCATCCCAGCATCCATCATTTCGCTCAGCGTGATACAAATGTGTTTACATCTGTAATGGCCCTTAATGACAGTTCGACAATTTGCGTCCCGGTCATTCGAAATGTGTTGCACACATTTGGTATCCCGCCTCAAGACTGGATTGCATTAAAGCTCCCAACATCGGCTTAATTTTACGAAAATATGTGTATGAAACAGATTGGCAATATTTCTGTTTGATTATCAAATTGTGTTATAGCTAATTACTTGATGCGGTCGTTCCAGAAGGCGAGGCGGGCGTGGTTGGTGAGGTCGTAGGTGAGTGGGGTGATGGTGATGTTGCGCTCGAAGAGTTCGTGGACATCGGTTCCGGGGTCTGTTGAGCGGAACTCGAGGCCGTGGGCGGTGGACCAGTAGTAGGCGTTGTTCTTTGGGGTGGCGCGTTGTTCGTATTGGTCGACGAGCGCGTGGGTGTTCATTGGGCAGACGACGGCTTTGGTGTTGTCGTTGAGGTACTGAGTCGCGGGGATGTTGATGGAGAGGACTTCGTGTTGGTTTGGGAGTCCGGTTTGGAGGAGGGCGTCGATAGTTTTGCGTGCGGCTTTGGCGGCGCGGTTCCAGTCTGTCGATTGGGTGCCGTTTTGGGAATCGAGATGGAGTGAGACTGCGATTGCGGGGACTCCGATGAATGCGGCTTCGATTGCGGCGGCGACGGTTCCGGAGTAGATGACATTGATGCCGCAGTTTGCTCCTGCGTTCATTCCGGAGATGACGAGGTCTGGTCGTGATCCTTGGCCGTGGTGTTCTGGGTAGAGGTTTGTGAGCGCGAGTTTGGAGCAGTCTGCGGGTCGTCCTTCGACGGCGAGTGCTGGTTGGTTGTTGATGGTGGTGTGTTCGACCATGAGGGGGGTGTGGTAGGTGATGCCGTGGGAGGTTGCGGATTGCGGGGAGGCGGGGGCGACGGTGAAGATGTTTCCGAGTGGTCCGTCTGGGTGGGACTTGTCGGTGAGTGCGTTGTGGAGCGCGGCGATTCCTGGGGCGTGGATGCCGTCGTCGTTGGTGAGGAGGATGTTCATGCTCGTTTTGCTGGTCATGCAGTGAGCGTAGGGCTGATCCGTCTTGGAGTCCGGGGCTATTGCTCGAGACCGAGGCCCTTGCGGAGGGGGGCGAGGTGGGCGGTGTAGTGTTCGTGTTTTTTCACGGAGCTTTTATAGATTGGTTTGCGGACTTGGTCTCTGGAGGCGGTGCGGACGGTGCGGTCGGAGTTGTGGAAGTTGAGGATGTCCTCGGTCCATTCTTTGCCGAGGTATTGGCAGACGCGTTTGGATTGGGTTTCGGGGTCGGAGACCATGTCTTCGTACTGAACATCGAGCATGTCGATTTCTTCGATGTCGTGCCAGGCTTGCATCATGCGTTGGTAGGTTTTGTGGTAGCGACCGATCCAGTAGAGGTCGTTGGTTTGGGGGTGGGGTCTTGCGAAGGTTTGGGTGAAGTTTGAGAGGCAGGTGTCTTGGGGGTCGCGGCAGCAGTGGATGATCTTGGCGCCGGGGAAGAGTCTTGTGATGAGGGGGACATAGAAGGTGTTGTAGGGTTGCTTGTCGGTGATGATGCCTTCTTTGGCGACCTCGTTGTAGAAGACGGCGGCGCCTTTGGCCATTTCGTTGATGACGCGCTGGTTGTAGATGAGACGGGTGACGGGGAGTGCCCTTCCTCCGGTGGGGTTTGGGAGGGACTCGAATCGGATGGGGGCGCGGGCGATGGCGTTCATTTCGCCGCCTGGTGTGACTGTGGGGATCTGGGCGAGCATTTGCTCGGTCATGGAGGTGCCTGAGCGCATCATGCCTACGACGAAGATGAGTCGTGATGGGTCGATTGTGTTTTTAAGTGGGACTGTTGCGGTGGGGACTTTGGCGATGCCTTTCCAGCATTTGATGAGGCGGTCGATGTAGGCGTCGAAGAGGTCTGGGTTCCAGTCTTCTTTTTTGAGGTCGTTGCCCATCTTGAAGTAGTTGAATGCGTTGTCGTAGTCTTTTTGTGTTTCGTAGAGTCTTCCGATGTGGTGGAGTGCGATGGAGCGGAAGCGTTCGTGGAGCTTTGGGTTTGTCGCGAGGGGGATGAGTTCGTCGATGGCTTCTTGTGCGTCGATGGCTTTGGGTGCGAGTCGGGCTTTGTCGATGGCGAGGCCGATGGTTTCGGATGGGGGGAGGTCGAGGGTTGCGATGTGTGCTTCGAGGGCGCGGAGTTCTTTGAGGGCTTGCTGGTTGTCTCCGATGTCGGAGTAGGTGTTGAGTTTGCCTCGCATGGCGTCGAGGTTGCCTGGCATGTGGTAGAGGGTGCGTTCGAACTCGATGATGGCTTCTTCGTAGTGTCCGCCTGACTGGAGGGCTTTGGCGTAGCGCATGCGGGTTGGGGCTGCTTTGGGTGCGAGTGCGACGGCTTTGGCTCCGGCTTCGATGGCTTCTGCGTGGCGACCGAGCGCGGAGTTTGCGGAGCAGAGGCAGTCGTAGACGCGGTAGTCGTTGGGTTTGATTTTGACCATCTGCAGGATACCCGAGAGGGCTTCGCTGGAGCGGCCTTGTTGAATTAGGTTTCCGGCTTCGATGAGTTTCTTATCGAAGTAGGCTTGCTGTGCTTTGGCGGTGGGCTTTTTTTTGTTTGGTGTTTTGGCCATGTCGTGTGGGCTAGCTCATGAGTTGGGCGAGGGATGGGGTGGAGTTGATAAATCGTTCGTGGACGGTGAGGTAGTGTTTCTTGTAGATCGCGTCGACTTCTTCTGGGGATGGGAAGTGGTCGCTGAATCCGGGGACCTCGGATTCGAGGGAGGATTGTGAGGCTCGGATGAGGTGGGCGAGGAGGGTTCGTGGGTCTTCGAGTCCGACGCTGACGCGGATACAGGTTGGGGCGATGCCGGCGTCTTTGAGTGCTTTTTGGGACATCTCGGAGTGGGAGGTGATCGCGGGGCAGAGGATGATGGTGTTTGGTGTGCCGAGGGAGACTTGGTGTCCGAAGACGGGGTCGAGCTGATCGAAGAAGCGTTGGAAGGTGAGGCGGGAGAAGTCGACGGCGTCTGATTTGCTTTCAAAGTCGAAGGTGAAGAGGGGGACGGGGAGGGCGAGGTGCATGCATTTTTCGAGCATCGCGTGGTTGGGATGGTTCTTGCATGCGGCGGAGTTGACATTGATGTGCGGGTGTTTGGAGAGGGCTTCGACAAGGGTGAGGGTGTTGATGGCTTTGGTGATCATGCGCTGATCGAGGGTGTGGAGTCCATTGATGACTTCGTAGGCTTTTTCGGAATCGAGGAACGCGCCCTTGATGTAGTAGACATTCCAGAAGAGTGTTTCGTTCCAGAGGAGTTCTTTGTCTTTGCCTTGGAAGTCTTTGACGGTGAGGGTGGTGTTCTTTGGCATGAACATGCGTTCGTTTCGACCGATGACGCATCCTGCTGTTGTTGAGCCGTGTCCGGAGATGTCTTTGGTGTAGGAGTGGATGACGAAGTCTGGGCGTTCGATGAGTGCTTCGCGTTGGAGTGGTCTGTGGAGGAAGGGGGTTCCGACGGTGGAGTCGCAGATGACTTCGAGTCCTCGTTCGTGCGCGGCGCGGGAGATTGCGGGCATGTCGAGGATGAGGCCGTGGGGGTTGCAGGGGGTTTCGACATAGACATAGATTTGTCGGCCTTGGTCGAGACGGTCTTTGTGTTTGATGACGGCTCGGTCGTAGGCGTCGATGAAGTCTTGTTCTTCGTATCCGTCGAAGAACTCGATGGCGATGTCGAGGTTTGATTGTTTGCCGTACCAGTCTTCGAGGAGTTGGTAGACACCGCCGTAGACATTTCGGGAGGCGAGGATGATGTCTTGGTATCCGCAGAGGTGTGAGAGGATGGCGTCTACTGCGGCCATTCCGGAGTTGAAGTTCCATGCCATGTAGTTTGCGGTTTCTTTTCCGCATTCGACATCGACGATTTGGTTTGCGAGTGTGATGGAGGTTGGGTTGAGGAGGCGCGAGTAGATTTGGTGGAGCATTTCCTTGCCTTGGAATGCGTCTTCGACCCATTCGGCGCAGGCGTAGATGTATGTTGCGGTGCGTGTGATGACTGGTTTGGAGGAGAAGATTGCGGTGATGTTGTCGAAGATTGGGTAGGGGCCTTTGCTGGCGCGGGTGGAGGTGTCGGAGACGATGGATTGGTAGAGGGAGCGGGTGGGGTGCTGGAGGGTGTCAAGGATTTTGGCAAGTTGGAAGGAGAGGAATCGCTGTGAGGAGAAGCGTTCGAGTCGTTCTTGTCTTGGGAGGTTGGCGAGTTCTTTGGTGCCTTGTTCCCAGAGTTGTTTGAGGTCTGCGTTTGCGGCGTAGAGGTTTTGGGCGAAGCTTTGGAGGTGTGAGCCGTAGGGTGTGGAGGGGTCGATCCCGAAGTGTGCGAGTTGTTCTTCGACGAGGCCTTCGATGGTGGAGGCTTCGGTGGTATGGCGACGGGGTGAGAGGTCGCGGGCGAGCTCGAAGATTGCGGATTGGTCGGCGTGGGGGTTCATATGGATGCTTTCGGCGGAATCGGGGGGATTATTCGGGGAAATCCGCGACTCTGTTGCCTGGGTTTCTGCTGAGGATCGTTGGGGTGATGTTATCGCGACCTAGGACGAGGAAATCGGCGATTTCGATCGCTTCTTGGAAGCTTGCTTGTGCGGCTTTACGGTCCGCGCCTTCGAGGACTTGTCCGGCTTGGAGGTGTTCGATGGTTGGGATGGCGTCGCCGCAGATGAGGGTGGTGGTGGTGGGTTCGGAGATGAGGAGGCCGCAGGTTCCTTGGGAGACTCCGGGGAGGGGGAAGAGGTCGACGGCTTTGGCGATGGTGTCTTTGGCGGGCTGGATTTTGGAGAGGATCTGGATGTCTTTGGTCAGGATGTCCAGGAGGATTTGTTCGTCTTCGGGGAAGTCGTCTCCGGCGTCTTCGGCGGCTTGTTTGGAGTGGGCGAGCTGGGCGAGGGACTGGGCGAGGGGGATCCCGACGGATTCGCGCTCGGCTGGGGAGATGAGCCATTTGGCTTTGTCGAAGAGTTCGAGGGCGCGTCTGGCTTCGGGGTTGAAGCTGGTGAGGAAGACATGGGTGATCTGGTCTGGAGTGAGATTGGCGCGTTCGGCGAGCCGGGCTTGGACGGCTTGGGCGGGGAGTCCGGGGTTGACGATGATCTTGTCGTCTCCTGACTGGATCAGGACTGTGGTGGCGTGTCCTGTGCGCACGGGGGTGCGTTCATTCCAGAGGGGATGGGCGGAGAGGGTGCCGATTGAGAGGATGCGGATGTCCATGGGGGAGATTAGGGGGCGACGATGGCTTTGGCTCGTACGAGGAAGTCATTGGCTTGAGATGTGAGGGGTTGGCCTGCAGGGAAGCCGAGGATGGTGTCGGGCGTTTGTATGAGTTGGAATGTTGTGAAGGTGGTGTTTGAGGGGGTATATCTGTCAAACTGGTTGTATGGAGAAACATCGAGAACTCTGCTGTTCTTGGAACTGATGTATTGAGTGAACTGCGGGAATACAGAGGGGATGATCGTTGGGGGCTGGTTGTTGAACTGATAAACCGTGATCAGGGTGTACGCAAGGTTCTCAGGGTTTCTTGGCTCGACGGCGGGGTCGATGATGGTGGTGATCCAGAGGGTGTCGTTGTTCCATTGCAGGCGGACTGGACGGGAGGGGGTGAGGTAGAGATTTTCGTTGTTGTAGTTATCTTGCCGGAGGGTGATCCAGTTGTGGATCTCGTAGCGATGGGTGCGGCTGAGGGAGGCGAGTGTGATGGCGGGGAGTGCGATGAGGGTGAGGATGATGAGCACTCGTTTTTTGTTGCTCCATCGTGTGTGTGATTTTGTGGTTGTGATGGAGTCTTTCCAGCGGAGGCCGCACTCGGGGCAGGTGTGGATACTTGGGTCGAGTTGGTAGCGGCATTTTCGGTTTGGGCAGTGCTTCTGGTGTTTGAGCCGGGTTTCTTGGGGGAGGTCTTTGATGAACTGCTTTGATCGAAAGTAGACATAGGTGAACGCGACGAGCATGGGGAGGATCAGGAGGAAGGGCCATTCGATCGGTTGTGGAGAGAACGAGTTGTGGATGTAGCGTGCCCATCGGGTTTTGCCTGATGGGAGATCGAACGAGCTTTGGATGCGGTCGTAGGTGAGGTACCACGAGAAGATGGCGAACATCGGGGCGGTTACGACGAGGATGAGTACCGCGTTGGGCTGGATCGAGATGAGGCGGCTGCGTGTGTTGGGTTCTTGGAAGAACTCTCTGGAGAGTCCGGTGGACTTTGGGGATGCGGAGAGGCGGGTCGCGATCAGCGGGACAACGAATGCGGCGAGACACATGGCGACGGTAAAGAACAAGATGTACACCAGACCAAATCCAACATCGAGGCGGAAGACATCTGCGTCGATGGACAGTCCGAACAGGAGATGGGCGGTGGGGTCGTCGGTGGTGTTGTGCTCGAACTGGATGAAGTCGTTGGCCCATGCCCATGCGAGGTCGCTGGACCACGGGGAGAGGTCGCGGGGCTTGGTGGATCCTTGGTGAGATCGGGCGACAAAATCGAGGAAGCGGGTCCAGAGGATGGAGTTGGCGGAGGAATAGGCGACGAGGGCGAAGAGGATGGCGAGCGGGCCTGCGAGGATTGCTGTGATGAGGCGCTTGGTCCGCATTGTGTGGTGTACTTGGTTGGGGGTGTGGGGTTTCAATGGAGCGAGATCCCCTCCGTCTGCGAAGCGCAGACACCTCCGCGCCTCCCAAGAAGAGACCCGGGGAAGGAGATTGATGGTTTGTTTTTTGTTGAGTGGGGGATTGCGTGTGAAGACATGGAGGAGTCGAGGACGACACCACCATGCCACCCGGATATCTTTATGACTGCATCGCGGTGGCGAGGAGGAAGGCGAGTTCCAATGACTGTTGGTAGTTGAGTCTTGGGTCGCAGAGGGAGACATAGTTTTTGGTGAGGTCTTCTTCGGTGATGCCTGCGGCTCCTCCGACGCATTCGGTGACATCTTCGCCGGTGAGCTCGAAGTGGACTCCGCCGAGGATTGTTCCGGCGGCTTTGTGGGCTTCGATGGTGTGCTCGAGTTCGGTGAGGATGTCGTTGAAGTTGCGGGTTTTGATGCCGGTGGCGGTGGTGGTGCCGTTGGCGTGCATGGGGTCGGTCATCCAGAGGACATAACGGCCTGATTGTTTGATGTGCTGGAGGAGTGGGGGGAGGTTGGTGGCGACTTTGTCGGCGCCCATGCGGACGATGAGGACCATCTTTCCGGGCTCGTTGGTTGGGTTGAGGGCGTCGATGAGTTCGAGGAGTTCATCGGGTTGCATGGTGGGGCCGACTTTGACGCCGACGGGGTTGTTGATGCCTTTGAAGAACTCGATGTGTGGGCCGTCGAGGTTGCGGTTGCGTTCACCGATCCAGGGGAGGTGAGCTGTGAGGTCGAAGTGGCCTTGCTTTCTGGGGACTGTTCTGGTTTGGGCTTGTTCGTAGTGGAGGTTGAGGCCTTCGTGTGAGGTGTAGAAGTCGACACGGGTGGATTCGTGGACTTGTTGTTCTCCGAGGTTTTCCATGAAGGCGAGACCGTCGGCGAGGGTTTGGGACATGCGTTGGTATTGGGCTTTGCGGGTGGCGTCGAGGTCTGCGTTGTGGAAGAAGGAGAGGTCCCAGTATTCGGGGTGGTGGAGGTCTGCGAATCCGCCGTCGAGGAGGGAGCGGATGAAGTTGAGGGTCATGGAGGCGTGCTTGTAGCCTTCGACCATGAGGTTTGGGTCTGGGGTGCGGTCTTCGGGGGTGAAGGGGGCGCGGTTGACGAGGTCTCCGAAGTAGCTTGGGAGGGTGCAGGACTGACCGTTGTGGTCTGCGGTTTCGGTGGGGGAGGAGCGTGGTTTGGCGTATTGGCCTGCGAAGCGTCCGATGCGGGTGACGGGGGTGTGGAGGCCGTGGATGAGGACGAGGGACATCTGGAGGAGGATTTTGAGTTTGGAGGTGATGTATTCGGGTCGGCACTCGTCGAGGGTTTCGGCGCAGTCGCCTCCCTGCAGGATGAAGCGCTGGCCGAGCTGGGCTTGGGCGATTTGGGCTTTGAGTTTGTCGATTTCCCCTGAGGTGACCAAGGGGGGGAGCTGGGCGAGGCGGGCGGTGGCGGCGGTGAGGGCGGCGAGGTCTTCGTAGATGTAGGGCGCGTTGAAGGGGGCGGACTTCCAGGAGTCTGGGGACCAGTTACTGGCGGGACGGGCGGCTGGGTCGGAATTTGGTGTGTTATTGGACATGTTTGGCATGGTGTTGTTTGTAAGGGTAGGTCAGTAGGGGAATCGGGTGTGAGAGCGGGGGAGTTGACGCTAGAGTGTGTGTATGAGTGACAAATGCGTAAAGAGCGGCGGCGGTGGCGAATCGGGTGAGCGGACGGTTGGATTGCCTGTGATTCAGTCGAAGGCTCCCAAGATGGGTCAGACGAAGGCGGGGCGTTGGCGGACGATTGTGCTGGTGATGGTGAATGTGCTGATGGTGGCGCACCTGATCCAGTGGTTGATTATGGGGATGACGGTTTCTCCGATTGAGCCGAGCGAGGCGATGGAGACTTTAGAGGTTGGGGTTGTGAATGCGGGGGCGGTTTTCTTTCTTGTTGCGATCTTGGTGACGGCGTTCTTTGGTCGGTTCTTTTGTGGGTGGGCGTGTCATGTGGTGTCGCTGCAGGATGCGTGTGCGGTCTTTATGGCCCGGATTGGGGTGAGGCCGAAGGCGTTCCGTTCTCGGTTGTTGATGTGGGTGCCCTTTGTGCTTGGGATGTACATGTTTGTGTGGCCCACTTTTAAGCGGCTGGCGATGAAGCCGGCGTTTGCGGCTTGGGGGATTGAGTGGCCTGTGTGGTTGAAACCTGTGGGGGAGATTCATCGGTACAGCAGTGAGTTGATTGTGGATGATTTTTGGGCGACGATGCCTCCTTGGGAAGTTGGCGTGGTGTTCTTGATTGTGTGTGGTTTTGTGACGGTGTATTTTTTGGGCGCGAAGGGTTTTTGTACTTATGCGTGTCCGTATGCGGGGTTCTTTAAGCCTTTGGACAACATTGCGCCGGTGCGGATTGTGGTCAATGACAACTGTCATCAGTGCGGGCATTGCACGAGTGCGTGCAGTTCCAATGTGCGGGTGAATGAAGAGGTGCGTGACTTTGGGGCGGTGATTGATTCGGGGTGCATGAAGACTTTGGATTGTGTGAGCGCGTGTCCGAACGATGCGTTGTCGATCGGGTTTGGTGGACCTGCGATCTTGAAGAAGGCGAAGGACACCCCGGCGGCGAAGATGGCGGCGGAGAAGCGGAAGCGTCGGTATGACCTGAATGTGTGGGAGGATCTGGTCGCGGTGTTGGTGTTCGCGTGGGCGTTTTATGCGACGCGGGGGGCGTTTGATGCGGTCCCGATGCTGATGGCGGGGGGGCTGGCGGCGGTGGTGACGATGCTTGTGGTGCAGGTGTGGTGGATGATCCGGCGCGAGAATGTTCGGATGCACGGATTCACGCTCAAGAACAAGGGGAAGATCAAGGTTGGCGGGGTAGTGATCGGTTTGCTCGCGGTGGTGATGATGGCGGGGTCGGTGTGGGCGGGGCACGCGAACTTTGCTCGCTGGCGCGGGGACATGATCTTTGCGGGGTTTGATGTTCCCAGCGATGCGATGATGCGGACGGACTTTATGGGGACTCCCGCGATGCAGGAGCGGGCACGCGAGGGGATCGCGTGGTACACACGAGGTGATTCGTTTGAGCGGGGTGGGTATGGGTGGTCGCTCAACGCGGAAGAGCGCGTGCGGGTGGCGTACCTCAAGGCGGTGATGGGTGATCCGGCGGCGGGGCTTGAGGAGCTGCGCTGGGTGATTCAGCACGGGAATCCGACGGACAGTCTGATTATCCAGGCGGGGAAGCTCGCGGAGCTTTCGACGGGTGATGTTGGGCAGCTGCTTGAGGTGTATAAGGAGGGGCTTGCGGCGCATCCTGATTTGCACTTGATCCGGAGCGAGCTTGCCAAGGCGGCGTGGTCGCGGGGGAATCAGGAGGAGGCGTACGCGATGTGGAGTTATGAGCCGGAGGAGAACGAGATTGGGTTCTTGATGGCGCGGGCGGGGTTTGAAGGGTTTACGGGGAATATTGAGATGGTGGGCAAGCTGTACCGCGAGGCGGTGGAGCTGGTCCCTGAGCAGGATGGGCGGGATACGACGCATTACATTGATATTGCTCGCGGGGCGCTTGCGTATCGGATGGTGGATCTTGTCAAGGAAATGGTGGACAAGGCGATCGAGAGTCCGGATGCGACGGTGACGACCTGGCTGAGCGCGGGGGAGCTTGCCAACGCGATGCGTGAGATCAAGGTTTCGGTGGAGCGTGCGGAGAAGGCGCTGTCGATGAAGGGATCGGAGCGGTCTGAGGTTCTACGGCGCGCGGCGGGGATTCTTGCGGATGATGGGCAGGTCGATCGATCGCTGGATCTGCTTGAGCTTGCGGAGGAGCGGGCGGCGAATGACTTTGATCGGAAGTACATTATCGAACTGATGACCCGGATCGGGATGATGCTTCGCAATGAGCGTGGGCTTGAGATGGGGTTTGCGCATTACAAGGCGCTCGCGGAGCGGCGGGATGATGTGCCTGTGATGATGGTGGATTACGCGGGATGGTTGTTTAACTCTGGGCGAGCTGAGGAGGGGATCGCGGCGATGAAGATGGCGGCGGGGTTTGATGAGCGGAACCCCGCGGTGTCCCAGAAGGTGGGGGAGATGTACTCGGCGATGGGGAATGCTGAGGAGGTGCAGGTGTGGGCTGAGGAGACGGAGCGTCGGCGCTTGTTGCTTGAGGACTGATTGTCGGGAGGGGTTGGATTTTGGTGCTTTTGTTGCGCGGAATTGGATTGCGTGGTTGAAATGCGGGTCGTTTGCGATGTTGTTGCGCGTTTTTTTGTTTTTTTGTGAGTAGTTCTTTATATGGGGACCTTGCGCGGTCGAAAACGGCGTGTGCACCTTTGTAAGGGTGCATGTGCCTGTCGGTGTCGATGGGCGATTGAGTCTGGGA
Source organism: uncultured Phycisphaerales bacterium (assembly GCA_963976955.1). GTDB lineage: Bacteria > Planctomycetota > Phycisphaerae > Phycisphaerales > UBA1924 > UBA1924. Next base: position 28,211 of record CAXBMD010000002.1, read on the forward strand.
AGGAATCCCGGGCGATTGAACCACCCGCCCGGCGCATTGCTTGGGCTTACGGAGAACTGTCATGGCAACTCGTACGAAGAAACACCCTGCGAAAAAGGCAGCGGCAAAGCGAACCACCCGCAAGACCGCGACCAAGAAACCAGCAGTGAAGAAGGCAACTGCTAAGAAGAGCACCGCCAAGAAGTCCCCAGCGAAGAAGACCGCTGCGAAGAAGACTCTTGCAAAGAAGACCACGACCCGCAAGCCAGCGGCGAAGAAGACGACTGCGAAGAAGACCGTCGCTCGCAAGACTGCTGCGAAGAAGACCACTGCTCCTAAGAGCACCGCAAAGAAGACCGCAACCAAGAAGCCAGCTGTGAAGAAGGCGACCACCACTCGCAAGCCTGCAGCAAAGAAGTCGACTGCGAAGAAGACTGTTGCTCGCAAGACCACCGCCAAGAAGACCACCGCTCGTAAGGCCGCTCCTAAGAAGACCGTTGCGAAGAAGAGCCCAGCACGCAAGACTGCTGCGAAGAAGACTGTGGCTCGTAAGACCACTGCCAAGAAGACTGCTGCTAAGAAGACCACGGCTCGTAAGACCGTTGCGAAGAAGGCTACTCGTAAGCCAGCGGCAAAGAAGACTGTGGCACGCAAGACTACAGCTCGTAAAACCACTGCGAAGAAGACCACCGCTCGTAAGACAACTCCTCGCAAGACTGTTGCCAAGAAGAGCCCGGCTCGCAAGACCGTCGCGAAGAAGGCGACCCGCAAGCCAACGGCGAAGAAGACCGTGGCTCGCAAGACCGCCGCGAAGAAGAGCACTGCTCGTAAAACCACTGCACGCAAGACGACCGCACGCAAGCCAGTCGCTCGTAAGAGCACGGCACGCAAGGCGGTCGTTGGTCGTATTGGTCAGAAGACCACTGCACGCAAGACGGTTCGCCGTCGCGCTGCATGATTGATCCTTTGATCAGTCGAGTATTGAAATGAATAAGACAACCGGCCCTTGATTGGGCCGGTTGTTGTTTTTGGGTTATTCGTTGTTGGGTTGGTGTTGGTCGGCTTTGTCGAGGATTTCTTCGTAGGAGTCGCCTTCGACGAAGGTGTCGTGGATTTCGAGGAAGCGGGTTTCGAAGCAGCGGGTGCAGTTGGAGAGGCAGTCTCGGCAGGTGAATCCCTTGTCGAGGAGTTCCTGGCGTTCTTTGAGGTTTCTTGGGTTGTTGACGCAGTAGCGAACCGCTGGCTTGCTTTGGATTGGCTTGGTTGGCTGTTCTTCCATGCTCCCAACGATAGGGGATCAGTTCCGTGATTGGCTCATGATGTGGCGTTCGAGTTTTTCGAGTCGGGATTGGAGTTGTTGGTTTTGGGTTTGGAGCTGCTGGATCTGGGCGTCTTTTTCGGCGCGGAGTTCTTGAAGGGCGTCGATGACCATCGCTTCGTATCCGATTGGGTTGAGGTAGAGGTAGCCGTCTTCGGCTTCTTCTACCCATTGGGGGAGGACTTGCTGGACTTCTTGTGCGAGGAGTCCGGGGATGGTGCCTGGGGTGTAGGAGAAGTGGTTTGGGTCTTTGTAGTTGAAGGTGACGGGGCGGAGGGCGGCGAGGGTGTCGAGGGAGCCGGTCATTGTGTGGATATTTGTTTTGAGTCTTGCGTCGGAGAATACGGACCAGAGAACACTTCCGGTTTTAGCTGCTGATCCATTTACTACAAAGTCGAAGGTGTTTGAAATTGTATTCTGACCCACTGCGAAATTGTTGGAGACCGTGCCATTCACACTTGATACCAGCTGAGCTTCGATTTTATTCCCGTTGATTGAAACACCTTCGACTTGAATACCGTCCGGGCTGTCTGTTAGAATTTCTAAGGAGTCATAGGTAAAGATTGAAAGATTTTTCATAACAGCTTCAACGTCATCTGTCTCAAGATTTATTTCATCGGTATCTATTGTGAAAATACCAGTTTTTAAATAGTTTGCGCCTGCTGAGATTAGCGAGATTGTGCTTTCAGTTGTTAATGAGGCATTATGAGCATCGAACATCATGCCGCCTCCAGAATTGACTCGTAAGTCATCAACCGCATAGAGCGTCACATCCCTCTCTCCTTGGATAAGAAATTCATGCGACTGTGTGTGCAACTCGGTGGTACTCATCGTCAATCCCAGTTCGCCTTCGCTCAATAAAAGTCCGGGATTGTTGCGGCCTGTGGAATCGATATGAAAATGGTGTTCGGGCATTTGTGTCCCGAATCCAATGTCTCCGTTTGCTTTGATATTCGCTATGCCTCCTGATACTTTTGCAAACGAGCTTTGGTCAATCGCGAGGAAGGACTTATCGATCGAGTTCAGGGGAATTGAAAAGAGAGTGCCGGCGAGTTGGAGTCCTTGTCCGGCGGTGTAGGTGGTGTTGTTGTCGATGTTGTCTGCGAACCCTGAGGGGACGCCGGTGAGTCCGGACCAGAGGGTGGTGCCTGCGGGTCCGGTGTTGCCGATTGGGCCTTGGGGTCCTTGCGGGCCGTCGGGTCCGGTTGGGCCTTGGTCTCCGGTTGGTCCTGCGGGTCCGGTGTTTCCGGATGGTCCCTGCGGTCCTTGGGGGCCTTCGTTTCCGGAGAGGGCGAACTGGGCGACGGGGGTGGAGGTGATGGGTTGGTTTGGGGAGAGGGTGGTGAAGGGGCCTCCATCCATGACGGAGCGGGTAGAGATTTCGAGAAAGCGTGGGGCCGCGCCGAAGGCGGCGGGTCCGAAGTCGAGGTTGAGGGTGAAGAGTCCTTCGGTGATGTCGGCGATGATGCTTTGGGTGGTGCCGATTTGGGTGTCGGATTGGTCGAGGAGCCTTACTTGGAACTCGTACATGCCTTCGACGGTGGTACCGTTTTGGGAGAGGGCGCCTTGGTAGGTGAAGGTGGTGCTTTGGGCGTAGGCGGTGGAGTTGATGATGGTGGTGGCGGTGAGCGCGGCGATGGCGGCGGCGGTGATAGATCGTGCGTGCATGTTCTCTCCCTCAATGATGCTGTACTGGTGTTCTCTCGATGGGTCGATTGTCGCCGTTCTTGGGGGTTGATGCAAGACTTGGTGTTTGATATGGGCATGAAAAAGCACAGACTGGGTCTGTGCTGAGGGTGGGGTGTTGTCATTTATGTCGGGTTGGTCTGATTTAGTACTGCATCTTGGTTATCAACCCGTTGCGGCGGCTCAGTCGTCGGTTCCCGGGACGATGGCGAAGCTCGTGTTCATCGCGTTGATGAGTGAGGCGTGCTGGGTCTGGTCAAGGTTGCGGACGAGGAAGGCGTGGCGGTCTGAGAGGGTGCCTGCGTTGATGGCGGCGGAGCAGAGGGCGGCGCTGGAGATGGATGGTCCTGCGAACTGTTCGGTGAGCTGGGCGACTTGCCAGGCTTCGGAGTCGCGGCCGACGAGGAGGAGGGCGGCGTGGTAGGCGGCGGCTTGCTCGGTGGCGGCGAGGATCATCGACTCGGATGGGTTGCCGGGCATTGGGTTTGTTGCGCTTGGGTTGATCGCGTTGATCTCTTCGGCGAGCGTTGTTGCGGTTGCGAGTTGCTCAGCGATTTGTGTTGGGGAGGTGATGGTGAGGGCGAGGGCTTCGTAGCGGTGGGTTTCGATGAGGAGCTGGGCGAGGGGCTGTCCGTAGTCGGCGAGGGTTTGGGCGACGCGCTTGGAGGTTGCTGGGTTGTCGATGCCTTCGTCGATCCAGGTGAGGACGGAGTCGGTGTCGCCTGTGATCATGGCGAGGTCGGACCAGATCCCGAAGCCGAAGGTGGAGTTGGTGCGCTTGTTCCATGTTTTGATGGCGATGGCGCGGGTGTGGTTGATTTGATCGAGGACGGACTGGTCGTTGGTGTTGAGGGTTGCGAGGGTGAGCTGGGTTTGGTTGTAGAGGGTGGTCATCTCATCGAGGTCGGAGGTGGTGTAGGTGGAGGCGTATGGGCCTTGGATGAGGGCGTGGAGGTTGAGCATGATCTGGCACGCGCCTTGGGCGGCGGTGGGGTCTTGACCGGCGAGGGCGAGGTCGTTCATGGTGTTGTAGAGGAACTCGGTTTGGTCTGGCGCGTTGGTGGTTGGTGCGGAGTTGTCGAAGGCGATGGCGAGGAAGGATTGGAGGTTCTTGTCGGTGAAGAGACCGGTGCGGGAGTGGTAGGGGCGGCCGTTGCGGAAGGAGATGGTTGCGGGGGCGGACTCGATGTAGGCGCTTTCCATGACGAACTGCGCGTCTTCGCCACGCACGAAGAAGACTGGGTGGTCGGTCTGGTTGAAGTTTTTGCGGGCTGATGTCCACTGGTCGCGGATGGAGCGGGCTTGGTCGTAGTTTTCTGGGAGGATGACGACGAAGCACATCGCGGAGGGGTCCTCTTTGGTCGCTTCGACGGCGTCGTTGATGGCCATCATTTGGGTGGACATCTGGGTGGAGTTGGCTTGTTCGGATGAGAACTGGTCTGAGGAGTCGAAGGATTCTGGCGAGGTGATCGCAGAGGTGGTGGAGGAGAGGCCGATAAGAAGGGCGGCGGTGAGGGCGACGGGTGGGTTGATTGGCATGGCTGTTCCTTTTTCCGTTGTGGGCCGTGGTGGCTTTGGGGCAAGGAACAGGAATCGGCGGGTTTTTGGGGCGGGTTTATCGGGATTTTGGATTATCGGAGAGGCGGGGGAGGGGGTGCGTTAGGCGTTGCCGAACTGTGCGCGGAGGAGGCGTTCGACTTCGAGGACATTTTCGAGGGCGCGGAGTTGGTGTCGGACGGCGACTTGGTTTGAGGTGCCGGCGCCTCGTGCGGATTCGAGGGTGAGGGTTCCTGAGCCGTCGGGGAACTCGGTGCGGGCGAGGTGGATGAGTTCGTCGGCGCGGTAGTCGCGCTCGGTGATGGATTTGTCTCTGTTGATGGTGATGATGAGGGCGCGTTTGTTGGTGATGGCGTAGATGGTGTTGTTGGCGATGTGTTTGGCGTGGTGGAGCATTGGCCAGAGGAGGAGGGCGGCGGAAGCGAGGGTGACCGGGGCGGCGATGAAGAAGGAGAGCGGGGAGTCTTCATCCATGAGGTCATAGTGGGCGAGGATGCCTACGAGGATGAATGCGGCGGCGAGGAGGGAGAGTAGGACGAAGAAGACACGCCAGGATTTGATCATGTCTCTCTTGAGGATTCGGTAGCTTGGTTGGGCGGACCAGTTGAGTGATTCGCCTTCGTCGAGTTCGCGGTCGAGGCGGGATTGGAGGCTTTGGGGGAGGGTTTGCATTTGGGATTGTATGGGGTGAAGATCATGGAGGAGTCGAAGACGACAGCTCTATGGCACCTAGCGAACTGAATGGCCGTGGTCAACATTATTCTGGGACTTGCGCTATCGAATCGGACTATCTAGAATGAGCTATGAAATTTATATACATAGACGAATCAGGCGACCCGGGACAAAACGGTAGTGATCATTTCATTCTCACTGGTGTGATTGTACCGGAAACTCAATGGAGAACATACCTAGACAGCCTACACAGTATTCGGCAAACCATTAAACAAAACCATTCGCTTCCAGTAAGAACTGAACTGCATGGGGCTGAGCTTTTCTACCCAAGAGGAAGCAGTCAATACAACAAGCTCAAAGGGCGAAAAGAACGGCTTGAAATTTATAGCTATTTTTTAAAGGAAATCTCTGCACGATTACAAGACATTCGAATTGTCAATATTTATGTAGATAAAACAAAAATCGACTGGGCATCTGATAGAGCAAAATCATTCGAAGAATTTGCTTGGACATCTCTACTCCAAAGATTTCACAATCATCTACTCAAAGATTGTGAAAATGAATCAGGGATGGTTTTCGCTGACCAAACGAATGAAAGAAAGCTTCGTTCTTTGGTTCGAAAACTTCGTATCTTTAATCATGTTCCAAGCCTCGTGCAACAAGGAACATCAAGATCTATTCCGCTATCAAGAATTGTTGAAGATCCAATTATCCGTGATTCTGCTGAATCTTGGTTTGTTCAAATAGCTGATTTAGCTTCCCACTCTCTCTATCGAAAGCTTCATGTGAAGGGGAGTTTTCGTAGATTTAATGCTGACAAATTGTTTGACCATTTAGATCCTGTGCTGCTAAAAGCTGCTTCAAGAACCGATCCGCATGGAATAGTACGATTATAAAAAAAAAGGCGCCCGCTGCAAGCGGGCGTTTTTGGCAGCTAGATCCCAACCACAGGGTTGGTCCAGTCGCCAATTAATTCTATCGTACATAACCCACATGTACAACAAAATATTCCTGAAAACAAACAAGTTAGTTATTACTTACATTCGAGATCTGGGGTTAGTTCGGTTTTGGTTGAACCAGTCGATGGTTTGGCGGAGGCCTTGTTCGAAGGTGACTTTGGCTTGCCAGTTGAGGAGTTCTTTGGCTCGGGAGACATCGAGGCAGCGGCGGGGTTGGCCGTCGGGTTTGGTGGGGTCCCAGCGGATTTTTTCGGCGATGGTTTCTTCGGTCGCGAAGCCGGTGAGTTTGGCGATGAGGTGGACGAGGTCCTTGATGGTGATTTCCATGTTGGTCCCGAGGTTGATGGGGGTTGGGTCGTCCATCTTCTCGGCGGCGGTCAGGAGTCCATCGGCGCAGTCTTCGATGTAGAGGAACTCGCGGCTTGCTGATCCTGTGCCCCAGACTGGGAGGTGGTCGTCTCCGCGGTCCATGGCTTCGACGCATTTGCGGATGAGTGCGGGGATTACATGTGAGGAGTCGAGGTTGAAGTTGTCGTGTGGGCCGTAGAGGTTGACGGGGAGGACGAATGCGGACTTCATGCCGTATTGGAGTTTGTATGCGTCGAGCATTTGCCATGCGGCTTTCTTGGCGACGCCGTAGGGTGCGTTGGTGACTTCGGGGTATCCGTTCCAGAGGTTGTCTTCTTGGAAGGGGACTGGTGTGAGGTTTGGGTAGGCGCAGATGGTTCCGGTTTGGATGAACTTGCCTCCGCGGTCGATGAGTCCATCGGCGCGTGCTTGTTCGATGAGGTGGAGTGCCATGGCCATGTTGGCGTAGAAGTATCGTCCTGGATTTTTCATGTTGGCGCCGATGCCTCCGACTTCGGCGGCGAGGTGGATGATCATGGTGGCGCGGTCTGAGCCGAAGGCGTCGTTGTAGAGGGAGACGACGGCGTCTTTTTCGGTGAGGTCGTAGTTTGCGGAGCGTGGGATGACGATCTGGTTATCGGCGACGCCTCGTTTGTGGAGTCCTTGGACGATGTGTTTGCCGAGGAATCCGGAGCCGCCGGTGATGATGATGCGTTGGTCTTTCCAGTTGACGGAATCTGGTTTGTTGTCGGGGTTGGACATGGCTGATGGCTCCGGCTTGGGCGTTCTTTGGGGTTGGGGAGGGATGATAGGGGTGTGATTTGCGGCGGTTTGGTGTGGGTTTGGTCGATGAATGTGGTGTGAATGAGCGCAGAAACGAACGACGGAGGCGGCGGGGAGCTGGCGGGGTGCTGGGGCGGTTGTCGTTGTTGCTTTCGCTTGTGGGGATCGGGTTTGTGGTGGTGTTTGTGGGGTCGCGGGTGGTGACGGATCGGTTTGGGTGGTCGCAGTGGGTGTGGTGGGTGCCTGCGGTGTGGTGGGTGGTGGTGGTGTGGGGGGTGTGGGTGCTGAGCAGGGTGATTGGGTGGTGGTCGATTTATCGGGGGGGGCGGTATGGGAAGAAGGCGGTGGTGCGTCGGGTGTTGCTGATGGGGTGTGTTGGGGTGAGCGTGTTTGTTGCATTTGGTGAGCAGCGGTGGCATCGGGTGGCGTGGGGAGATGGACTTGAGGATCGGGCGGCGGGTGCTGTGCGCGTGGCGCATTGGAACATTGCGGGGGCTGTGGTTGATGAGGACGCGGCGATTGGGCTGTTGAACTCATTGGATGTGGATGTGGTGTTGCTGTCGAATGCTCGGTGGGATGGGCAGCAGGGGGTGTTGCTTGAGGGGCTTGATGTTGGAGGTGGGGATGGCGGGCGCGTGGTGAAGCTTGGTCGCGCGATTGTGGTTTCGCGTTTAGATGTTTCAGCGGCGTCGCTGGTGTATGTGCGGGGGGATGCGGACGATGGGGAAGGGATGCGGGAGACGGGGGATCTTGGCTGGGTGTGTCGGGTGAAGATTGATGGGGTGGATAGGCATGGATTGGTGGTGTGGCTTGTTGATCTTCCGAGCGAGCCGACGGTGCATCGGGGGGTGATGATGGACCGGGTGGTGGAGGCGGTGGTGAATGATCGGGGTCAGGTGCGCGAGTTTGGTGAGGATGGGGTGATGCGGTTTGAGGCGAATGATGGTCGGCTTGATGCGCCGGGGTTGATCGTTGGGGATTTCAATACGCCGAGGGGTTCTTGGTCGCTTGGGAAGTTTGATGTGTTTGGTGGTGGGGATGGGTTTTCGGATGCGTTTGGGGGTGTGGGGTATGGGTTTGGTCGGTCGTGGGTGCCTGGGGTGGATGGGTGGTGGAGACGGGCTGCGGTGGGGATCGCGGGGTGGCATATTGATTTGTCGCTGGTGGGGAATGGGTGGGAGGCGACGGGGTATGGGCTGTTTGGGGAGGGGCTCGATGGGGACGCGATTGGCGGGGCACACCGGATTCAGAATGTGGATCTGAGTCGGTGAGGAAGTGCTGGTTTTGGGTTGGGTTGTCGGACCATTTGTGGTAGGGTGTTTGGACGCGTGCGTGTGTGTGCGTTTTTTTGTTCTTGAGGGAGAGAGACATGTTGAGTCGTTTGGTACTGATTGTGGTTTTTGCGCTTGGGATGATCCAGGGCGGGGCATTGGCTGGTCCGGTTGTCGGGAACGATGGGAGCTTTGGCTACCAGGGGTATCTTGAGTTTGGGGGAGCTCCTGCGAACGGGGATTTCTACTTCCGGTTCTCGATGTTTGATTCAGCTGTTGGTGGCAGCGAGGTGTCGCCTTTGTACGGCTTGGTCGGACCGGTCACGGCGACGGACGGTTTGTTTGTGTGCAATATTCAGATGGGTGGTACCCAAGAAGACGCGCTGGGGTTCTGGAAGGAGTTTGGGGATGCGGTCAAGTACCTGAATATTGAGGTTGGGCAGATCGAGGGGTCGTACACCACGCTTTCGAATCGTGTGTTTATTGGATCGACGCCTCAGGCGTTGCACAGTCAGTTTGCCAGGGCGCTGACCTTTCCGTATGCGGATTCCTATTCGAATACAATTGGAGATCCTGACACCATGGTCTCGCTGAACAGCGTGTTTGGTGGGCCGGTCATGGATCTCTCTGTCGGAACAGAATCGAACTTTCCAACACTCCGTGTTCGAGGGAGTAACCCATCGGACGATTTTGTTTTGTCGGGTCAGTACGGGGGTGCTGTACAGATCAATAGCATGGACGAACAAGTTGGGCTGCTGAGCGTCTCGGCGGGATTCCCTTTGCTTGGGTACCATGTATCGGAGTTCTTTGGGAACCGTGCGGCGGTGCTTGGTGAAGTTGATTTCAATGCAAGTCCAAACATCATTGCGGTGTGGGCACTCAACGATGCTTCGGGGAATAATGCCGCGCTGGGGACCGGGCAGTATGCGGGTGACTTCAGTGGCGATGTGCTTGCTCGTGAGGACCTGCGTGTGATCGGAGAAGCGACGCGTGACTTTGCGCCCAACAACCCGAGCCCGATTGGACCTTTGGCGTATGCATCGGTCAATACAGCAGGAACGGTGACTGCTGGGACGGCGAACTTGTCGGCGACATGGAATGCAGGCAACTCCGCGTACGATATTATGATTGCTGGCGAATCGATTACCTTTTCTACGCATGTTGGGATTGTGACTGTTGTTGACAGTTCGGAACCACGCTTGGCGACGATCAATGCTGTGAATGGAAACTTTGTGGTGACGATTTGGGATTTGAACTCGGGGAATATCAAGGTTCAGGACAACTTTCAGATCGTGATCTATGACCCAACGGCGACCACGCTGAATCGTGTCATGATCCCTGATGGTGTTGATGCTGATCAGTATGTTGAGCGGACGGGGGCGACACTGATTGAGACCCAGCCGAGGATTGAACCGGTTGAACCGTTCGAGCGTTATGGCACTGGTGTTGGTGGTTCAGACTGAGTTGATCGCATTCAAAATCAAAGGCCCCCGACCAGATGGCCGGGGGCCTTTTTTGTTTTGGGTTGTCTGCTTCTGGTGTGGGGATCAGAACTGGAAGTAGATGAATGCGGAGGACTGTGAGGGCCAGCCGTAGAAGAAGAGGAGGCCGAGGGTGGCGTACATGAGTGCGCGGATTGGCCATGGGGTGGAGTTGAGTCTTTCGTCCCATCGCTTTGAAGCGAATCCGATGAAGTGGAGGGAGATGAAGAGGAGTACGGCGATGAAGGCCGTGACGGGGCTTCCTCTTCCGAGGCCCATTCCGCCGAGAGAGAGGCGGCCGTCGAAGAGGATGTATTTTTTCATGCAGTAGGCGAGGTCTTGGAAGTCGCTGACTCTGAAGATGAGCCAGCCGAGGAGCCAGAGGTAGGTGGTGATTGCCCAGCGGAGGAGGGTGCCTGGTTTGGTGTGGAGTGCTGTGTGGAGTGATGTGCCTTTGGGGGCGATGGTTTGGAGTCCCCTGTTGAGGCAGAGGAGGATTCCTTGGTATCCGCCCCAGATGACAAAGTTCCATGAGGCGCCGTGCCAGAGTCCACCCAGGAGCATGGTGAGCATGAGGTTGATGTAGGTGGAGACGGGGCCTTTGCGTGAGCCGCCGAGGGGGATGTAGAGGTAGTCTCTGAGCCATGTGGAGAGTGAGATGTGCCACTTTCTCCAGAAATCAATGATGGATGTGGAGAAGTAGGGGAAGTTGAAGTTGAGGGGGATTTCGACGCCGAAGACTCTTGAGATTCCTCTTGCGATGTCTGTGTATCCTGAGAAGTCGCAGTAGATTTGGATGGCGAAGAGTACCGCGCCGATCATGATGACGAGGCTGGCTTGGCCGTCGGGGTTTGAGAAGATCGTGTTGACCATGGGGGCGATGTTGTCTGCGATGAGAACTTTTTTGAAGAGTCCTACGAGCGCGAGGTTCATGCCTGATCGCATCGATTGGCCAGTGACTGTCCAAGGCTTGTCGAGGGTTGGGAAGAGTTGTTGGGGGCGGAGGATTGGTCCTGCGACGAGCTGCGGGAAGTATGCGACGAAGAGGGCGACTTTGAGGAGTGATCTTTCGGCCTTGATGTCACCTCGGTAGGCGTCGATGGTGTAGCTCATCGTTTGGAAGGTGTAGAAGCTGATACCAACGGGGAGGGTGACTTTCAGGATGGGTGCGGCCCACTCGATACCTGATTGTGCGACAACGGCGTCGATGGAATCGATGAAGAAGTTGAAGTATTTGAAGAAGGCAAGCATGCCGAGGTTGGCGATGACGGAGGTGATGAGGAATGCTTTTTTTCGTCCTTGATCGGAGAGTTTGAAGTAGAGGCCGTAGGCGACGGGACCGACGATTGAGAACATGAGGCCGAGGGCTATGGAGGCGTAGTTCTCTGTGTTGAGTGTGACGAGTGGATTATCGAGGAATGCTTGGAAGCCTTGAACTTGGAGTGCGGGCCAGTTTGGGAGGAGGAGGGCGAGGGTTGAGAGGCCCATCAGCGCGGCCATTTTGGTTCGTTTGGTTACGGAGAGCTTGTGGTTGTCGATGCCGAGTGCGGCGGTGTAGTCGATCAGAGTCGAGAGGACGATGAGGAGGACGAAGCGTGCGTCCCACCAGCCGTAGAAGATGTAGCTTGTCACAAGCAGGAAGAGCTGTTGCTGTCTTGCGTTTCTGTTCCAGATCAGCCAGCCGAGGACGACGAGGAAGAGGACGAGAAACTCGGGTGTTTGGAAGAGCATTTCGTTCTACTCCTGAGCCGTGTGATCGAGGTGCTTGATGAGGGCTTGCCCGAGGAGGGTGCTGAGTTTTTTGGCGCCGTCGCGGTTTGGGTGGATCGCGTCGGCGAACTCGTCGGCGGAGAGTGTCTTTGAGAGATCGATGACGACGACACCGGTGTTCTTTGATATTTCGTCCAGTGCTTGGGCAAAGAGTTCTTCGGCTGGGGTGAAGGAATCCCTGATGGCGGGGTGTGTCGGTGGGATGACGAGGATTGGAGTGGTTTGTGTTTTGAGTATTTCTTCGACAGTGCTCTGGATGAATGGAATGCCTTCGGTGTTATCTTGGGTGCGTTCTTTGAGCATGAAGACGATGTCACCGAGATGGCGTTGGAGTTTTTGACCTGAGATGCTCTCGTCCATCTGGAATGGTGCGTTGAGTTCCATTGGCTTTGAGGGGAGGATCCCTTGGCGTGCTTTGACGCGGACGATTGAGTTCAGGTGTCTGATGGGGATCGTGCGGAGCGCGATATTGTTTTGAATGTCGGAGGATTCCAGGCGTGCTCGTGTGTCTGCATCGAGACCTGGGATTGTTTCGTCGGAGAGCCATTGGGAGTCATCGATGAAGTGCGCGAATCGCATTGCGGAGGCGACTTCTGGATTGACGGGCGAGATGCGTCCGCTCAGTTCTGGGCGGAGGACCCAGATGAGCATGTTGGGATCACTCTGAAGGACGCGTTCGATGTAGATTCTTCCTGAGAGGAGATCGAGGCCGTTGGAGGATTGATTTTCGACTGCGAATCCGGTTGGGAGTTGTTGCTGGACTGCATTCGCTTCGAGGCCTTCAACTCCTACGGAGTTGGCGACGATCACAACTCTCTTTGAATCAATCGGGGATGAGTCGAGGCGGTCTTCGAGCTTGATGATTCTGCCGAGGTCTCCGGGGAATCCTGCGCGGGGAATGATGAGGGTTGAGAGGAGGATGTAGGCGATCACGACGCCGGCGAAAATCGAGGCGGCGATGGCGGCGAGTTCAGACAGTGCGCGAACTGATTCCGATTTTGGCAGAGGGTTTGACATGATTTGTATGGCGCTGGTCGTTTATTGATCGTGTCCTGTGAACTCGGGGAGTTTGTGTCCGGCGTCTTTGAGGGTTTTTTCGCGGGAGGCGAGTTCCATGTCGTGCTCGACCATCATCGCGGCGAGTTCTTCGACGGTGGTCTCTGGGACCCATCCGAGTTTCTCTTTGGCTTTGGTTGGGTCGCCGAGGAGCAGATCGACTTCTGCGGGGCGGAGGTAGCGTGGGTCGAACTCGACATGGTCGTCGAAGTTGAGGCCGACGGAGTTGAATGCCATTTCTGCGAACTCGCGGACGGAAATCGTTCTACCAGTTGCCACGACATAATCGTCGGCTTCTGGCATCTGGAGCATCATCCACATCATCTTGACATAGTCACCTGCGAATCCCCAGTCGCGCTTGGCGTCGAGGTTTCCGAGGTAGACCTTGTCTTGCATGCCGAGCTTGATGCGTCCGACTGCTCTTGTGATTTTGCGTGTGACGAAGGTTTCACCGCGGCGTGGTGATTCGTGGTTGAAGAGGATGCCGCAGGATGCGTGCATGCCGTAGGACTCGCGGAAGTTGACGGTTGCCCAGTGCGCCATGACTTTGGCGCAGGAGTATGGTGAGCGTGGCCAGAAGGGTGTGGTTTCGGATTGTGGGACTTCGAGGACTTTGCCGTACATTTCGGAGGAGGATGCTTGGTAGTAGCGGACTTCTTGACCGGATTTTTCTTGGAAGTCTCGGATGGCTTCGAGGAGACGAAGGGCGCCCATGCCGACGGTGTCGGCGGTGTAGATGGGCATGTCGAAGGAGACGCGGACATGGGACTGTGCGCCGAGGTTGTAGACTTCGTGTGGTTTGACGGTGTCGATGACTTTGTTGATGTTGTTGGCGTCGCAGAGGTCGCCGTAGTGGAGTTTGAGTTTCGCGCCGTCGAGGTGTGGGTCTTGGTAGATGTCGTCGAGTCGTTCGGTGTTGAATGAGGAGGCGCGTCGGATGATGCCGTGGACTTCGTAACCCTTTGCGAGGAGGAACTCGGCGAGGTATGAGCCGTCTTGTCCGGTGATTCCTGTGATGAGTGCTCGTTTTGGGTCGCTCATTGGTCGTGTTCCTGCTTTGCCGGTTTTGGGCTGGGTATCGGGCTGGGTGTGGTCCAGAATGGGGTCATGATACTATGGCCCTGTTTGTGGACGGTGGGTTTGAAAGAGGTGTATCGGCGTGTGGGGGTGTGTTATTGAGCCGAATCGAGAGAGTTGGCTCAGGGGGTGGTACGGTCCGAATCCGGCGTGGTTCGGTCGATCTGTGGGACAATTGGGTGGGTTTGATCGAGGAGGAGGACGCGGGGGTCGGTGGTGTCGCGGGAGAACTCGTTTTTCAGCAGGGACATGGTGATGAACGCGAGCATGGCTGAAGCGGCGACCGATCCGAGTGCGGCTCGTTTGGGAGTGAGTTCGATTTTATGGGACCTCGCAAAGATCAGCATGAGCATGATGAGGAGCATGGGCTCGTGGTATCGCTGCCAGCTTTCGAGGTTTGCGGTTTGGGCGAGGGTGAAGGCGAGGAGGGTTCCTGCGAAGATCCAGCGGTCTCGGAGGGAGAGGAGTGACCCCCAGGTGACCAGCATGATGGAGCCGACGATCGCGCCGGCGATGTAGACGGGGGATCGGTCCATGAAGTCGCGGAACTTCTTGACGACATTCCACCATCCGCTGTATCGGCCGGCGGCTTCGTTGTAGGAGGAGTGGGGGATGATGGCGAGTGCGGTGGCGAGGAGTGTGGAGATGAGGAGTGCTGGTTTGGAGACTTTGACGAGTTGTTTGAGTTGTGGGAGGAGGATGGGGAGGAAGAAGATGGAGAGGACGGCGATCTGGAGAAGGATGAACGCGGGGGTGGCGAGGTTTGGGCCGTGGTGTTCGTCTTTGAAGGTTGGGGTGACGAGACCTCCCCAGAGTTTGACGAAGTAGGCGAGGAGGAGGAACGCGGGGAGGGTGCAGATGAGTGCGATGACGGATCGCGAGAATCGTTTGGGGAGGTTGGAGAAGAAGGATTTGAACTCGGGGGTTTGGTCGGTTGATCCGAGCCAGGCGGCGAGCCAGATTGGTGCGGCGGCCCAGATGTGGACCTGACGGAAGTAGATCAGGATGATGAGGGTGATCCCTGCGAGGATGTGGGACTTGAGGGTTGGGTTTGGTCTGAGCGCGAGGAGGAGGATGATGAGGACACCGAGCCACCCGGAGTTGTCGGGGAGGAGCCAGGCTCCGGAGAAGATGAAGTAGTTGCTCGCGAGGAGGGGGAGGATCATGGGGAGGGTGAGCCAGCGGTATTTTTTGGCGAGGGGGATCGCGAGGATCGCGATGATGAAGAATGTATAAATAGATGCGATGATGCGGAGAATGGGGTTGGTTGCGCCGAATTTTGCGGGGACAGCGAGGACGGTGTGGTATCCCGGCGTTGTTGCCGAGGAGTAGTCGGAGTAGTCAGGGGTGGGGAGCTGGGCGGCGAAACGGTCGATGGCGGGGGTGTGGAAGAGTTGCTCGGCTGATGCGCTGCGGATGAGGTAGGTGGGGTTGAGGATTGGGAATGCCCAGAGGAGGACGGCGAGAAGGATGAGGATCGCAGTGGTGACTTTGATCGCGGAAGCGTTGCTTGCTGGGGTTGGTTGGTCGGTCACTGGGGTTTCCTTTGCGCGGGTTGCCGGAACGGCTTTGGTATCAGATTTGATGATGTATTCACAGACTTTATTCGAGATGGGTAATGAAATGGTCTATATAGTGAATACTTATGACCACTGATCACACTATACAACCCGAATCTGCGCCGGACCCATCTTCATCACAAGGGGGGCTAATCGGCGGGCTGATCAAGCTCGCTCGTCCGCATCAGTGGGTGAAGGGTGTGTTTGTGCTTGCGGGTCCCGCGTTTGCGATCGGGGACGGGACACTGTCTCGGGATTCGATCAACGCTCAGCTGTTTGTCACCATGGCGATTGTGTTCTTTGCGTTCTGTCTGGCGGCTTCGGGCTGCTATGTGTTCAATGACCTTGGGGATGTTGAGCAGGACCGGAGGCATCCTCGCAAATGCAAGCGTCCGATCGCGTCTGGTCGGGTACCGATCGGGGTGGCGAGGGTATATGGATTCGCACTGCTGGTTATCGGTCTTTCACTGGGGCTGTTGGTGCCTGGGGCGGTGAAATGGTGGGTTGTGGGGCTGGTGGCGGCGTATGTGATCAATGTGACGGTGTACACGAGGGTGTTCAAGCACATGGTGATTTTGGATGTGCTGAGTTTGTCCACCGGGTTTGTGATCCGTGTGCTTGGTGGGTGTGCTGCCGTTGCGGTGACGCCTTCGACTTGGCTGCTCAATGCGACGCTGTTCTTGAGTATGTTCCTCGCGTTTGGCAAGCGGCTCGGAGAGCGTCGCGTGATGGCGGCGAACGATGCGGGGAGCAATGCTGGGAGCATCCGCGCGGTCCAAGAGCGGTATTCGGATCAGATTTTGCGGATGCTGGTGGTGGTTGTTGGCGTTGCAACTCTTTTGACTTACACGGGTTATGTGCAGAGCCGGGAGCATGATATGTCTGTGGTGCTCGCGACTGGGGTGGGCGGGGATTTCTCGTTTAATCTGTTGTGGGTGACGGTGATGCCTGCGATGCTGGGGTTGCTGCGGACGATCACGCTGATTATGGATGGTCGGTATGACGATCCGACGGAGCTTGCGATGAAGGATCCGGTTGTTCGGATGTCTGGAGTGGCGTTTGTGGGGTTGACCGTTGGGGCGGTGCTGCTGGCGGGGTGAGCGGTTCTGATGAACTGGTTGATGAAGTGGGCCGAGTGTGCTGAATTGATTGCAATCGGTGAAACCTCCGGAAATCTGGGCTGTATAGAGGGATGCATGGTTCTGGCGCAGTTCGTGCGCACCGGAGTCGTGTGTTGTTTGGTATGGCGCGGTAAGCGACCGATACCTTTCGATGTTGTGGTGGCGTAGGCCGATTGAAGTTGTGCTGTCCTTTGGATGGATGCGGCGAGATCGGTCTTTGGTTGTCTCGGCGTTGACTTACACAACTCGGTTGACAGAGTGGCAGGATTTCTTTTCTTACTCGGCGGCAAGGCCCGCCCTTTCGATAAACACATGGAGTATTTGATGCGTGCAAATCTACGGACATTGAGCGGGCTGGTTGGATCGGTGATCGGGGTTGGTGCCCTGATCGCGGGTTCTTCGATGGCGATGGCGGGGCAACCTGAGAATGCTGGACCTGAGGAGTCGATCGACTTTGCTGCGATCGCGGCGATGGCGGGCGGCGCGATGGGCGGCGGGGACAAGGAAGCTCCGGACTTTAAGCCTTGGAAGGAAGTTTCTAAGGGGTACACCAAGGTGGTCTCCACCGCGGATGGCAACTCGCTGTACACGGTGTATGTGAACAACAAAACCAACCAGGTGCTCGCTGAGCTTCCTCGTGGGTATGAGAAGCAGCATCACTTCTTTGCGATGACGGTAGCGGGCGGCGAGATCTTCGCGGGTCTGCAGGCTGGCGATATGTACACGCAGTGGAAGCGTGTTGGCAAGCGGTTGATGCTTGTGCAGCCTCAGATTTCGGTTCGTTCGTCTGGTGATCAGGAGTCGAAGGACTCTGTTGAGATGATCTGGACGGATCGGGTGCTGCTTGATCTTCCGATCGTGACGATGGGGCCGGGGGGTCAGCCTGTGATTGATATGGATGAGCTTTTGGTGGGCAAGGCGACGAACTTCTTTGGTCGTTCGGCGGGTGGGCTCAACAAGCAGTTGACTGTTGTGGATTCCATCAAGGCGTTCCCGAAGAACATCGAGATCGAGTTTGAGGGTCCGGTTGCGGGCGGAACGATGAAGACCTTCCACTACTCGATCTCCATGATCGAGGGGTCGCGCGGATTTAAGCCTCGCGCTGCTGATGAGCGTGTGGGCTACTTTGTGACCAACTACACCGACCTTGGTAAGTTTGACTGGGCGGACACCTCGCAGCGGTTGATCAATCGCTGGCACATCGAGAAGGCGGACCCGAAACTGAGCATGAGTCCTCCGAAGGAACCGATCGTGTACTACATCGATCACACGGTTCCGATCCGGTACCGTCGGTATGTGAAGCAGGGGATTGAATACTGGAACGAGGCGTTCCGCGAGATCGGCATCGATGGCGCGATCCAGGTACAGTACCAGGACAAGACGACCGGCGCCAACATGGACAAGGATCCTGAGGATGTGCGCTACAACTTCATCCGCTGGATTTCCAACGACATCGCGACGGCGATTGGCCCATCACGCGTGAACCCGATGACGGGCGAGATTCTTGATGCGGATGTTGTGCTGACCGACGGCTGGATCCGCGTGTTCACTTACCGCTGGGAAGATTTGCTGAGCAACCTTGCGACTGAGGGCATGAGTCCTGAGACGATGGGCTGGCTGGATGCGAATCCGAAGTGGGACCCGCGACTGCGTTTGGCTCCGCCATCGCGCCGCGAGCAGATTCTTGTTGAGCGTGCTCAGCAGCGCGCGCACGATTCACACAGCGGTCATGGGGTCAACCATGATTCGTCTATGATGATCGGCGAAAATAGGTTTGATGGTCTTGGCGGGCGTGCATCGCAGGTCAATGGGATGTGTGAAGCGGCGACTGGCAAGGCGCTTGATCTTGCGATGATGCGGATGAGCCTTTCGATGGTCCGGTTGCTTGAAACCGCTGCGGAGATGGGCGATGATCCGGAGATGAGCGAGGAGATGCTGGAGATGATCCGCAAGCAGCTCGCTGAGAACCCGGCGCTTCGCGACATGATCCCTGCGGAGCAGCTTGCGATGCTTGAGAAAGCCGTGGACGAAGACGAGGCGGATGACGCTGAAGATGATGGCGAAGAAGTCGCTGTGAAGAAGAAGGACGAGGGCGACATGATCGACGGCGTACCCGAGTGGTTCGTTGGTCCGATGCTTGCTGAACTCGTTGCGCACGAGGTTGGTCACACGATCGGTCTTCGTCACAACTTCAAGGGCTCGAGCGCTCACTCGCTTGAAGAGATCAACTCTGAAGAGATGAAGGGCGTGAAGCCTTGGTCGACATCGGTGATGGATTACAACGGGATCAATATCCGGATGCCTGGCTCTGGCGAAACTCAGGGCGATTACTCGGTGATCGGCATTGGCGAGTATGACCAGTGGGCGATCGAGTATGGGTACGGGAGCGGTGATCTCAAGGAGATCTTGAGCCGTTCGGCTGATCCGTTGCTTGCGTACGGTACTGATGAGGACGCGTTTGGTCCTGATCCTCGTACACGACGGTATGACCTTTCGGAGAACCCGCTTGATTATGCGAAGAACCAGATGGAGCTTGTCAAGAAGATCCGTGCGGGGTTGATCAATGACTTTGTTCAGGATGGTGATTCATGGTCCCGCGCTCGTCGTGGGTACTCGATTACCCTGAGCACACAGATGCAGTCGCTCTCGATGATGGGCAACTGGGTCGGATCGGCGTATGTTTCGCGTTCGAAGAAGGGTGACCCGGACTCGAAGGCACCGATCGAGGTTGTGCCGGTTGAGCGTCAGCGTGCTGCGTTGCAGTTTGTGATCGACAATGCGTTTGAAGACGAAGCGTACGGGATTACCCCTGAGCTGCTTGCCCACGCGACGGTGGACAAGTGGTGGGATAACTACAGTTCGATTTCATCGGATTCGGCGTTCCAGATTCATGATCGCGTGATGGGGATGCAGGCTTCGGCGTTGACGATGCTGCTGAATCCTCAGACGGTGAGCCGGGTGTATGACTATGAGATGTTCGTTCCTGCGGACGAAGATGCGTTGACTGTTGCGGAGCTTCTGAACACGGTGAATGAATCGGTCTGGTCGGAACTGAAAGACGGTGGCAAGGGGACCTACACCCTCCGCAAGCCGATGATTTCGTCGCTGCGTCGCAATTTGCAACGCGAGCATCTTGATCGCTTGATTGATATGTCGATGGACAACGGCGGGTTCAACTCCGCTTCGATGGCGGTCAAAACGATTGCTTCAATGGACCTCCGTGATCTGAAGAAGACCATTGATGGTTCTCTCAAGTCTGGCTCGCTTGATGGGTACACCAAGGCCCACCTTCAGGAGGCTTCGGTGCGGATCGAGAAGGCACTTGATGCGGATTACATCTACAACGCTGAAGACATGGCTGGCGGTGGTGGGATGACCATCATCTTCGGCAAGGAGGGCAAGACTCAGCCGTGAGGTTGGTTCTGAATACTTTCTTTTGAATAGGTTTGATGCGGGCGGTCCTGATGGGCCGCCCGCTTTCTTTGTATGTGGGGGTGCGGATGGACGATAGTGGATGCATGGACGACACCGATGGACAACTGATTGAAGAACGCGAGACTCCTCGACCACGCAGGCGATGGGTGACGAAGGGTGCTTGGGTTGCCGCGTTGCTTTGTTTTTTTGTGTGCGCGAGCTGGGTGGTCAGCGGCGGCGTGTATGTGCTTGATGTTGCGGTTGGGTTTTTGTGGGTGGTTGTTTTGGGGAGCGCGGTGGTTGGGTTTGTGTTGTTTGGATTGAAGCGGTGGGGTGCGGGGCTGGTGTGTGCTTTGGGGGTTGGGATTGGGGTGTGGCCTTTGGTTGCGGGCAGGCCGATGGTTGTGGAGCGGGGAGAGATTGGGGATGTGGTGGTGACGGTGGGGTCGCTGAATATGTATCCGCGCAATAAGAGTTGGCGGGACGATCTTGATGTGTTGATGCGGCTTGGGCTGGATGTGGTGGTGATCCAGGAGATCCCGACGGAGATGAACCGGTTGGTGAGTACGGAGGGGTATCTGGATGACACGGCGATGCCGTACTGGGTGAAGCGGCGTTGGCGGCGGGAAAGGGTTTCGCCGGGGTTGATTGTGTCGCGGTATCCGATCGAGCTGATTGAACCGGCGGCGGATGATGTGATGTGGGAGCACCAGTTGATGTGCGTTGTGGACCATCCGGACAAGCGGTTTGTGGTGGGGTTGATGCATCCGCTTTCACCTCGGTCGCGTGATCGCTGGGAAGCGGGGAACCTTGCGGTGGAGTCGCATTGCGGGCAGATTGCTCGCGCGATGGAGATGACGGGGCTGCCGGTGATTCTGGGCGTGGATTTGAATGCGGGGGCGGCGCAGGTTCGGGGACGGTCGATGCGGAGCGCGGGATTGCACGCAAGCAAACCGATCTGGCCGATCCGGAGCGGGAGTTTCCCGGCGGACAAAGGCTCGGTCGTGCGATTGCAGCTTGATGATGTGTGGCGCTCAGAGGGCGTGGGGGTTGAATCGTGGGAGATGGTTGATGGGGGCGGGAGCGATCACCGCGGGGTGGTGGTGCGGTTGATTCTGGATTGAATGGGGATGCTTATTTCTTTGCTTTGAGGAGCCGCGAGGTGATGGGAGCGAGGACTTTGAAGATTCTTTTCCGATCGCTTGTGTCCAGGATCACGAACGCGGCGGTGAATGTGTAGATGACGACCATGATGGCAATCGAGGTGAGGATCACGGTGGGGTTGATGAGCTGGGCGGTTTCTTTGGTGATGGGCTGGGTGAATCCCATGCCGACGAACTGGTCTTTGTAGAAGAGCCAGCCCAATGCGGGTGTAATCGCGAGGGTGACGGCGATGAACGGTCTCAAGAGTCCACCAAAGAGGCTCGGTGCCGAGACATGGAGGCAGCGAGCTGTGATGATGGGAATCCCGATGAGGTGGAAGGTGGCAAAGACGATGGTGAACATCATGGGCGGTGCGTAGATAGCGATGTCTGGGGGGAGCACAAACAGGAGGATGAGTGATCCTAAAGGCGCGATGATGCCTCCGATGATGACGAGCTTTGCGTAGCGGTGGACGAACCCGGCGCCGTAGAGGACGATGAGCCAAGTGTCTGAGATGGCGCGGGCGAGGATCGCGAAGGAAAGGATGCGTGCGAACATGACCGCGTGTGGCATGACGCCTTGGTAGTCTTTGATCTGCTTTCCGACCCAGAGCTCGAAGATGGGTCGGGCGTAGACGAAAATCCCGACGGCGGCGGGAAGGGCGACCATGGTGGTGAGTTTGGTTTGGATGGTGATGAATCGCTGGAGTTGGAGTCTGGATTGTTCGGTGTCGGTGCCTGAGGAGAGTCGTGCGCTGACGGCGTCTGATCCGAACTGGACGCCGGTGGTGACCATCCGGATGTAGGCGACGAAGCGGAATCCGATACCCCATGAGGCGTTGGCGAGTGATCCGAAGAAGAGGTTGAGGAGGATGGGGGGGAGCTGTTCGTGAAGGTTCATGGCGATCTGGACGCCTGAGTTCCAGCCGAAGGTTGAGAAGACTTGTTGTCGTGTTTCTTTGTCGGTGCCTTTGAGTTTGAACATCAGGCGTCGGTCTTTGAAGATGATGATGACTGCCGCGATGAGCATGCAGAGGATCGCGAGGACGGACCCTGTGATGCCGTGGAGTGTGAGTCCGAGTGCTGGATCGTCGATGACGATGACATATCCGAGGATGAGCACGGAGAGGAGGTTGCTTGCTCGGACGCCGATGAGCCAGGAGCTGTACCCGATGAATCGTTCCTTGACGAGATACATGTTGAGCATTGGTGAGAGGAGGACGATGGTCGCTGTGAAGAGTCCTTGGCCGAAGACGAACCATCGTGCGGGGTTGACGAACTCTTCCGGGATTTTGAAGAGGGGGATGAGCGCGAAGACGATGGAGAAGGTGGCGATGGAGAGGATGGCGCTGGCGAGAGAGATCGCGCAGATGGTGGCGTAGCTTTTTTTGAATGACGCGTCGTCTTTGTGGTATGCGGAGCCGAGTTCCCTGACTAGGGACATCTCGACGATCTGGCGGAAGATCGCGGCGAGTCCGATATTGGCTCCCAGTAGCGAGATGATTCCGAACGCTTCGTCACCGAGCCAGTTGATCGCGAGGGGAACCACAGCGATCCCGAGCGCAAGGGTGATGATGAGCCTGGAGTAGTTGACGAGGATTCTGGTAAACCCTCGGCTCGATTCGGAGGGCATTACCAAGCGCCCTCTGAGTATGCATCTTCGTGCTCGTCTGAGTAGGAATCGGAGTCTGAGTATTGGTCTTGGTATTCGTCTGTTTCGTAGTACTCGTCATCGGTGGACTTGGAGATGATGCCGAATGTTTTGAGTATATACGAGATGACAAGCATGATCACCAGCGATCCAACCACATTGAGTGTGCCGGCGAAGAAGAATGCGCCGAGTTCACCACGAGGGATGGCGATGAACTGGCCCAACGCTGCGCCCATAGGAAGAACCAAAAATGGATTGTCGGGATTCCAGATGACAACCCTGTCGAGGAATCGGAAGTAGAACGCAAGGATGAATGGGTATAGCCAGAGTGCGATAAATGGGTTGTCGTTTTCAATGTGTCCGATGATCCCAGGACCGATGTTGATGTGTCTGGAAACATTTCTGATTTTTTGTTCTTGCTGAGGGATTTGGATCGAGAGCCCGATCGGTTTTTCGGGCCAGATTGATCGCGGGATCGGGTAGGTGATCACCGATCGAAGGGAATGCAGAGTATCGTAGTCTTTGCTATCTGGTCTGCTTTCGATGATCCACATGCTGTTCATTCCGGCTTCTTGACCGGCGAGCAGGCTGATCGCTCCGGTGGAGAAGGTGCCACCTTTGAGCGAAGAGATGTTTTCAAATGCGGATCGTTTCATGAAGTCGCCTTCGCGAACAGAAGTGAAGATCGCGAGCAGGAAGAACCCGCCCCCTGCGACTAACGCGCCCCGCATCATCACCGAGCGGAAACCAAGTGATCTCCAGTGGGAGTAGTACGCGGCCCAGCCGATGATTGCGACAATGCCCAGCAATGGTCTGCGTCCGAAGTTTTGGTAGAAAGTCAGACCCATGGCGACGAGGATAATTGCGACTGCCATCGTAAAGAACACCGGGTTGTAGAACCGCTTGAACCAAACCCAACTTGCAAGCCCGGCGCCGATGGCGTAGATACCGAATCCGAGTACATGGAATCCGGGGCCGAGCACTGGGATATAGACGAGACCGAACTGACAGAGGATACCTATGGGGATTGTTGCCGCCGCAATCAGCATGAGGCCGATGGCGGAGTAGTTTGTTCTCACTTGCTGCCGCTTGGAAAGGAGTTTGTCAATAAACTTTCCAGAACCCTGATATATGACCAGAAAGAGACCCAGGAATACCGTGAGCATGGAAGTATAAATGACTGAGGTCTTTGAAAGTTCGGCGGGCTGGTACTCGGCGAGCATGCCCGAGAGGATGCTCGTCGCGGGGCCGGTCATCTGAAAGATGATGAGCCCCAACAGGAACATGTTTCTTGTCGACAGAATCTCGACCGTGCCCCTTGCGCCTTGAACAAAGATGTACAACGCGAGCATGATGGTGAGAAAGATCAGGATGTAGGCGGAGAAGAACTCCATGTATCATTTCCCCTTGTCATGTCTGGTTGCGGCTGAGTACATGGACTCGAATTGTCCGATGATTTGATCCGGGTGCATTTCTTCGAATATCCACTGTCTGCCCAGACGGCCCCGCTCGTTGAGTGCGGGGAGGTCGCTTGTGAGTTCTTGGATGGCTGAGGCGAAGGCGTCCTTGGTCTGGTCGCAGATCACCGCTTGGGCTCTTTCTTGCAGCTCGGGCCAGGTGTCGACGCCTTTGGTGGTCACGATTGGGGTTCCCGCGGCGAGGGATTCGTAGAGCACGAACCCGAAGTTTTCTTGGCTCGTGGAGAGAACGAAGAGATCCGCGGCTTGGTAGAGCGAGATCTTTGCGTCGCCTGTGACCATACCCAGAAAGGCGATGTGGTCTTCGAGATCGAGTTTCTTGACGAGGGCTTTGAGTTTGGATTCGTACACCTTGTCTCCATCGCCTGCGATGAGGAGGCGGTGGGGGTTGCCTGAGTCTTTGAGGACCTTGATCGCTTCGATCAGGTGCTCGATCCCTTTTTTGTAGTGGATGCGTGAGAGGAAGAGGAGGACGGGGTCGCCTGTATCGAACATGGGGAACTTGCTTCGGGCGAGTTCTTCTCCGGGCATTGTTTCGTAGGGTTCGAGATTCAGCAGGTTGGGGATGACGATCCCGGGTGGTCCAGAAAACCATTTTTCGGATTGGGCGAGTTCGCCCTCGGCGTTGCACTGGATGGCGGCGGCCTTGTTGAGCATCGCTGTGCCACCGAGTTTGAGGTAGGCGAGTTTTTTAAGCTTCCGCTGGTCGATGCACCAGTCATCAAGCATGCCGTGGAGCGAGACGATGTAGGGGACGCCGGCGGACCTGGCCGCTTTGGAAACTCGTTTGGTGAGCGGTTCCCAGATGGCGTGCGCGTGGACAATATCGGCTTGGGCGATGGTCTTGGCGATGAGGTCTTGTTGTTGTGTTGTGGCGCGCATGCCTCCGGATTGGGCTTCACCCAGCGTGACGGTGCGGGGGTTGCTCTCTGGATTGTCGCGCCATTCTACTGGGACGCCCGAGTCTTCGTAGGTGAGGATGGTGACGGAGTGGCCTCGATCTGCGAGCTTTGAAGAGACATCGATGATGGCGCGGACGGTGCCCCCGCTTGAGAGGTTCATGTCTGTGATGGAGTGGACGATGTGCATATCTATGAAGCCTTTGGGTGTGATGTATGGATTACTGGCTGTTTTTTTCGAGGGCTTGCTTGTGGGACGCTTGTGTTGCGGCGGGGGTGCTTGGGTAGAGACTCTGGCCTTCGCCTCGATCTGCGGCGGTGATGTCTGGGCGATCGAGTTCTCGTACTTTTAGAACGATGATGTATTCATAGACACAGAGGATGGTGCAGTAGGTGAGTCCGGCGCGTCCATCGAGGATACCGAGCTTGAGGATGTACATGTAGAAGAACTTGACGAAGGGGCGGAAGGGGAGGCGGAAGGAGATGTTCTTCATTTCCAAGCGGCGCGTATTGCGGTCTTTGGAGAAGAGCTTGGAGAACTTGACGGGGTTCTCTTTGAGTGCTCGGACGGTCTCGTTGGCTTCCATCGTGGCGTATCGGTTGTGACGATCGAACCATTCTCCGATTCCCTTGGAGAAGTTATAGTGTTCGAACATGCCTTTCATGTATCCGATCGCGCCGTCGACGACGGGGACCTGGTGGACCTCGCGCTCAAAGCGGATGAGCGGGGGTTGGAAGAAGCGCATGTTGTTTCCTGGGGGCATGGCGTGCTTGATCCATTTGCCTCGGAAGAAGTTGCGTCTGCCGCAGTAGTACGCGACGGGGTCTTTGTCGGCGGTGTGCTCACCCGATTCCCATTTGGCGGCGATGTCTTCGAGTGTTTGCTGGAGTGTTGGGGACATGCGTTCGTCGGCATCGAGCATGAAGACCCAGCGGTGTTTGTATTCGATTTCTTTGATGCCCCAGGTTTGGTGTGGGCCGAAGGAGTCGAACTTTCGTTTGACGACGCGCGCGCCGTACTGCTCGGCGATCTCTGCGGTGCGGTCTGTTGAGTAGGAATCGAAGACGACGACATCGTCGCACCATTTCAGGCTTTCGAGCGCACCGGGTAGGTTCTGCTCTTCGTTGAGGGTCATGATCATGACGGATACGCTCATGAGATTACTTTCCTGTGTCGGTGCTGGTGCTTGAGTCTGGTGATTGCGGTTGGTCGGGGGAGATCATCGTACGCGGGCCTTTGGGTTTGGCTGGAGATCCAACGCAAACGGTCCATTCTGGGAGATCTTTGAAGACGCTTGATCGTGCACCGACGACGACGCCGTCCCCGATGGTGACGCCGGGGGCGACGAAGACATCGGCGGCGATCCAGACATCAGCGCCAATGGTGATGGGGAATGGGGTCAGCGGGTGCTTGGGGTGGGTGAAGTCGTGGGTCGCGCCGCAGAGGTAGGAATACTGCGAGACGGTGGTTTGGCGTCCGATGGTAATCTTGTCCACACAATAACAATCGACATCGTCTGCGAGGGTGGAATAGTCATCCATGATGAGATTCCACGGCCCCCAAACCTTCGCTTTGGGATAGACGCGGGCTTTCTTGGAAACCTGAGCGCCGAAAAGGCGGAGGAGGAATGCCCTCCATTTATGCATCGGGTTGGGGCTCCAGCGGAAGAGGGTCGCTTGGACGAGTCCCCAGAGGGCGCGCATGAGTTTGTTCTTCAAGCTGTGCGGGCTCGGGGCGGACTCCAGATCAACTGCGGGCGCGGGACTGCTTTGGTCCGGATAACTTGGGTTGGTTTTGGTTTGATTGGTGGTCATGTGTGGTGTGGGATCGGTTTCTGGATTCGCTAGTTCTACTATCGACCTGACTACGGGGCTGGTCAAGCTAAAGTTCGGCGGTCTGGCGTGTTGTCTGCCTTGCGTGCGAATCGGCTTGTTGAGTGCATTGCGT
Source organism: uncultured Phycisphaerales bacterium (assembly GCA_963976955.1). Lineage (GTDB taxonomy): Bacteria > Planctomycetota > Phycisphaerae > Phycisphaerales > UBA1924 > UBA1924. The sequence continues at coordinate 55,380 of CAXBMD010000002.1, forward strand.
GGTATTGAATGCCGATAGTGTGTGAATCCCGTCGTGCTGATGGTATTTTTGGTAAGGATGTTGTGATGATCGAGCGTGATGAATCCAGAATCGGCCTGAATACCGTTGTTTTCGGGGGATGCGCTGATGGGTGAGGGTTCACAACGCGGAGCGCAGAGGCCTCGGGTGGTGCTGGTGAACCAGTACTGTTATCCTGATGTGGCCTCAACGGGACACCTGATCCATATCCTCGCCCACGAGCTTGCCGAGAACCACGGGTTCGAGGTTGAGGTTCTGACTACACAACCAAGTTATGGTGACAAGGACAGTTGGGTGAAGTGTCCCGCCGTCGAGCGCCAGGGGCATGTCACATTCAAACGGATGTGGGGACCTCGCCTGAGCAAAAACATCCTCGCGGGTCGCGCGATCAAGGATGGCGTGTTCATGATTCAGCTCGGATTGCGATCGGTGTTTGGTTCACAGAAGGGCAAGGTCTTTGTGTATACAACCGCCCCGCCCTACGGTGCCTTCGTCGGCGTGATCGCCCGCCTCCTCAGACGCCAAACCTACTGCACACTCCTCTATGACTCATATCCACAGGTCGGGGTCTGGGTCGGGACTTTCAAGAAGGATGGGTTGATCGAGCGGGCGTGGCACTGGATGAATCAGCGGATCTACAACGGGGCTCGCCGCTCGATTGTGCTGTGCAAAGCCGCGTCGAAGCTGATTCAGAATGAATACGCCGTCGATGAATCGAAAGTCGTCGTCATTCCCAACTGGGCCGACGGCGACAAAATCTATCCCGTCAATAAAGCAGAAACCAACTTCGCGAAGGAACAAGGGCTTCTCGAACCCTTCACCCTCTTGTACTCGGGGAACATGGGTCTGTATTACGAGTTTGAGACGATCCTCAATGCCGCCGAAGCGCTGATGGACGAGCCCTTCAAGCTCGTCCTCGTCGGGGGCGGCGGGAAGAAGGCGTGGTGCGCCGACCAGGTCCGAGAGCGGAACCTTACCAACACGATTGTCCTTCCTTACCAGCCTTTTGAGACACTCAACGATTCACTCAATGCGTGCGATGCGTCGCTTGTGACCATCGCCGAGGGGATCGAGGGGATCAGTTTCCCGAGCAAGCTCTATACCTCACTGGCAACAGGAAAGGCGATTGTCGCAATCTCCGAGCCCGAATCAGAACTCAGGCAGATTGTCGAGGAGTCGGGTAGCGGTATTTGGTCAGCGCTGGGTGATGTTGATGGGCTCGTTCATGGGCTCCGTGCCATGATGCACGACCATCAAGAAACCTTGAAAATGGGTGTCCGCGCCCGCGATCTATTTGAACAGCGCTTTACTCGTCAGATCTGTTCGGCGCAATACGCAGATGCGATCCGGCAAGCGGGTATTGAAGCGGGTGTGTACCCATCTTCGATCCAAGAATAAGCCGAATCTAACTGCGGTCTTGTGTTGAGAAGATCATCGCGGTTTGTGAGCCGTGGATTGGGTAGTCTGCGGTGCATCGGTAACCGCGGAGTGTGGTGCCGTCGTATCCGAGTGTAGAGCAGACTTCTTCGAGCATGGTCCGGTATTTGGGGACGGATGATGACCCGAACCGGTTGAGTCCTGCGCCGAGGTTTTCGATGGATTCCATAAGGTCGAGTTGGTCCATGTCGCGCGAAGGGTCGTTGATGTCCGCTTGGCCGTTGATTGTGGTGTCGTAGATGCGGAGGTCTGGGAAGGAGCGGTTGTAGAGGTCTTTGTGGACGAGGACATCGAACTGCATTCGTTTAGATGGGATGTTGATGTCGCTCGATGCCCATGCTTTGCGGTTGCGCTCGTCGGGGATGTATCGGGGGATCTCGGCGCGGTTGACTTCGCAGGTGACCAGATCGACGGAGCTTGACACACCGAACGCGTCGTCCTTGAGCATGTAGTGCATGAGCTCTCCTGCGGGATGGACATTGAGTGTTGGGGTCGGGGTGGAGCAGTAGTTCTTGAGCGTCGCACTGGAGAGGGAGTCCACGGGATCTCCTGTGAGGGTGTAGGTCTTGCGCTGGGTTTGGCCTTCGATTTGTCGATGGCTTGTGAACTTGACGGGGACTCCGGGGCGGAGGCGGTGGAGGCCGACGATTGCTTTGATCCAGACGACATCGATGTGCTCGTTGTCCGCGCTTGGGTAGAAGATCGCGCACTCGGCGTAGACATCCGCCTGCGCGCCTTTGAGCTGGGACATGGCGCGGAACGCGGTCTGCTTTCTGCGGAGCTCGAACTCTCTGCGTGCTTCGGGGACCCACGCACTCAAAATCGCTTCGAGCGCGCTGCGGTCGCCGATCTCTGAGCGGATGAGGGTCTCGAACCGATCGACGGCGGAGTTTGCGGTCAGGATGTCTGCGGGATTGACGCCCAGCTTTGAGGATGCTTTGAGCAAGCGGCGCATCGGTTCGGGTCCTGGGACACGGTGGACGACGGACATGGGGTCCGGTGCGCGGATCGCTTTGAGGATTCTCGACGCGAGGACTTTGTCGATCCCGAGTTCTTTGGCGAGTTGTTGGGGACCGGAGTCGCCGCCTGGGATTTGGTTGAGGACACGGACGAGTCCTTCTAAGAGATCTTCACCCGCAGCGTTGATGCGTACCTCGAGCGTGCCCATTGTTGGAGAGACTGGCGTTGGTGATGTCGAGTCCGCTTGGGGCATTGGTGGGTATTCTCGTGGTCTTTCTAAGCTCTGAAACGGGCTTATCTGGAGTATACACGGCATTTTAGGGAATTGCACGATATTTCTTGGTAGTTTCTAGGAAACTTCCTTGCAACCGATTTGAGGGCGCGTTATAACACAGTCTGGGCACAGAACGCTCTACGAAAGTCTGGATGGATGTCATCCAAAGTTCTGTGCGGAGGAGGCGTGCTTGGAACAGCTGGTTCTGGGCATGCGAAAAATACAATGCGGCCTCGGACTGATCGGGGAGCCGCACCTGTGAAAGGGAAACTCATGAAACTCACTGCACTGATCTTTGCTCTTGGTACGACGACAGCGGTTTCGCTCGCTGGTGTCACCACCACTGTTGACTTTGAAGACGGCTTGACCCACGGCTGGGAAGGTCCACAAGGGATCGGCGGCTCGACTTACATCGATAACACAGGCGGCAATGGCGGCGGCGCTGGGTACCGCACGCAGTTCAACAACTTCGGGATCGACTTTAGGAACAACACCAACTCCGCGTTCATCGGCGACTTCACAGGATTCGACGAGGTCACCGTGTCGTTCGATCTGAAAGTCGATCAGATTGGCACATTCCTCCCGGTCTCTCGTCCGTTTGTCCTCGAGATGCGGAGCACAACACTCGCATCCGGTGGATACCCATGGGCGAGCGCGTACTTCCTGTTCGACTGGTACGGCCAAGACTCGTTCGACGGATACACCACACTTTCCACAACCTTTGATCCAAACGCGGTGGCGCTCCCAGCAGGGTGGGGCGGATACGGCGCGGAAGATCCCGTCACCTTCGAACCAATGCTTCCAGATGGAGTCACCTACGCGGACATCATGGCCAATGTGGACGAAATGGCGATCACAACGCTTCTCCCTGGATACTTCTTCAGCTTTGATGATTACGACTTCACGCTCGACAACATCTCAATCTCCACCGTTCCTGCACCATCGGCTCTCGCGCTGATCGGGCTTGGTGGCATGGTCGGCACGCGTCGTCGTCGCTGATCGAAACTGTTGATACTCTTTCAAAACGACAAGAGCACGCGGAACCCAATCCGCGTGCTCTTGTTCTTTTTCGTTTGTCTGTTCAGGATCAGTCGCAGGGGGAGCTGGGTTGTGTGGGTGCTTCTTCGTGGTGGGGGGTTATGAGTCGCCGTTGGTTGCGACGGTGGAGTGGAAGATGACATTCTTGATTCCGGCGCGTTCCATCGCGTCGCAGAGTATTTGCGATGCATGCTCGTTGACGGCGTAGGAGGTGTCCTGGGCGATCCCGAAGTCGTGGCGTGTCTGGTGTGAAGTTTTTAGAACCCACCGAAGACGAGGGGGGCGAGGACGACGCAGACGACGCCGCAGATGATGGTGAGGGGACCACCGAACTTGGTGTAGTCGATCCATTTGTATCCACCCGGACCCATGACCATGAGGTTGGTCTGATATCCGATCGGGGTCGAGAACTCGCAGCTCGCGGCGACTGTGATCGCGACGATGAACGGCATCGGGTTGAGCTGCTGCTGGGTCGCGACGGCGACGGCGATCGGGAACATCAACACCGCGGCGGCGTTGTTGGTCATCGTTGCGGTGAAGACGGAGGTCAACGCGTAGACCGCGGCGAGCAATCCCCATGGCCCCATCGCAGAGACCGCTGAGGTGATGGTGACTGCGATATCCGACGCGAGCCCGGTCTTGGTCATCGCGGTCCCGATCCCGAACGCGGCGCCGATGACGACGAGGATCTGGAAGTCCACCCCTCGTCTGGCTTGTGGGCCGGTGCAGCAGCGGGTCAGAACCATCAATCCCGCGGCAAGCATCGCGGCGGTCATGGGATCGAGGAACCCGAAGCTGAGGATCACTACGAGAACCGCGAGCACTCCGAGGGCGGCCCACGCGCGATCGTGACGCAGCGCGGCGGGGGTGATGCGTTCGTTGACGAGATAAAAATCTCCCGAGGTCATGAAGCGATCACCGAATCCGGGAGGCGCTTCGAGCAGGAGGGTGTCTCCGGAACGGAGACGGATCTCGCCCAGCTTGCCGGTGAGTCGTTGTCCTTGTCGGCGGACGGCGACGACGACCGCGCCGTAGCGGGTGCGGATGCCGGACTCTTTGATGGTGAGTCCGACGAGGGTGGAGTTGTTGGAGATGACCGCTTCGGAGATGCAGAGGTTGGGTCGGTAGTGGGGGTCGATGGTTTCGTCGATGGACTCGTCGGACTGGGGGAGGGTCGAGGGGACGAGGCCTTTGATTTGTTGGAGGTCCACGACGGAATCGATCTGGCCTACAAAGACGAGGACATCACCCGAGTTGATGGTTTCTTGTGGGGAGACCGCGCCGAGGGTAGCGTGCTCGCGCTCGATGCGCGCTAGGAAAAGTCCCGGGAGGTCGCGGAGGTCCGCGTCTTCGACGGTTTTGCCAACGATTGGGGAGTTGGCTTCGACTCTGAGCGCGGCGTGGTAGCCCTCTTCGTGATCTTCCGCGTCTTGGATTGGGGAGATGCGGTCGGGGAGGAGTTTGCGTCCGAAGACGAGGATGTAGAGCAAGCCGATGATCGCGATGGGGAGGCCCACCTTGGAGAGTGTGAACATCCCGAATCCGAGCGCGGGGTTGGATTCGGTGATTGGTGACCCGTCGGCGGTCAGGTTGCTGTCGATCAGGAGTTTGGCGACGACGACATTGGTGGAGGTCCCGATGAGCGTGCAGACGCCTCCGAGGATGGACGCGAAGGACAGGGGCATGTAGAGCTTGGATGGGGAGAACGAGCAGCGGCGTGCGACTGTGGAAAGCGTCGGGAGGAACATCGCGACGATGGGGGTGTTGTTGATGAACGCGCTCATGATCGCGACGGGGATCGAGAGTTTCATCTGTGCGCTGCGTTCGGTTTTGGGCCTTCCCAGCACAATGGATGTGATGCGCGCCATCGCGCCGGTCTCGCGCATCGCGGTCGCGACGATGTAGAGCATCGCAACGGTGATGACCGCTTGGTTTGCGAATCCCGCGATCGCTTCTTCGGGTTCAAGAATGCCAGTGAGCAACAGAACGAGGAGACCGCCCATCATGATGATGTCGGCGCCGAAGCGTCCCATCGCGAGGGTCCCGACCATCAGGAGGATGAGGACCCCAGTCAGGATTGGTTCCCATGCTTCGATCATGCGTTGGTCGCTTGGTCCTTACCGATCCCGAGTTCTTTGATTGCGCGGATCAGGATGCCGTGGATGCGGGGCGGGGCGCAGACGATGCCCTTGTTGTTTTCGAGTCCGCGTCCGGTCGAGAAGTCGAGGTTGCGGCCGAAGATGTCGGTGACGAACGCGCCGGATTCGGACGCGATGCACGATCCCGCGGCGTGGTCCCAGATGCGCTCAACATACGGCTTCTTGGATGGGAGGCGGAGGTACGCGTCCGCTTGTCCGCGGGCGACGACGGCGTATTTGCACTGGGAATCCAGACGCGCCGGATCACCAGCGTGTCCGAGTCCTTGTTCCTCGATCCATGCGAGGATGCGGTCGGTGTCGTTCATGTTGGTGTGTGCTTGTTCGACCGATGCACAGACGGAGATTTCTTCGCCCTCGATGTGGTCGAGTCGGGTGATGCGGATGGTTTTGGCGTGGATGTCGTCGCACGCGGACTCGTAGACCCCGTCGCCTTGGATTGCCATGTAGAGGCATCCGTGGTCGTCGCGTTCGTCGAGTGGTTCGGACATGTCGACTGGGAGGTTTGGGCATCCCATGACCCCGATGGTGGGGGTGCCGTGCTCGATGAATCCGAGCGCGACGGCGTACTGCTGGTTGCGGAGGAATCCTTTGGTGCCGTCGATTGGATCGAGGGTCCAGAAGGAGTGGTGGTCGGTGTCCCCGGCACCGAGGTCGATCGCGTCGAGGACTTTTTGTTCGGTCGCGCCTTCCCAGACGCCTTGGACGGCGGCGACGGTTGCGTCGAGGAAGACTGAGTTGTCTTCATCGCGGAGGAACGCGGAGTCTTCTTCAGCGACGAGGTGGAGGTCTTCGCCGAGCTTTTGCTTGAGGACCATCCCGACGACCGCTTGGGATGCGAGGTCCGCAATGGTGACAGGGGACTTGTCGTCCTTGGTCATCGCTCGGACTTTGTCGAGGTTGTCTTGGACTTCGCGGCAGACGATTGATGCGGCGATCACCGCTTCACGGGCGGCGGCGGCATAACGGGCGTGGTCGATCATAATGGGGAGTCCTTAGTTGGAGCTGATTGGCTTGAGGATTCTATGGGTGACCAACGCGTCAATGAGCCGATCGGCGGCTTGCTGCGGTGAGAGTTCGTCTGTTTTCAGGTCGATCTCTGGATTGCTCGGGGTTTCGTACGGATCGTCGATCCCGGTGAATCCCTTGATCTCCCCGGCGCGTGCCTTCTTATACAACCCTTTGGGGTCGCGGGATTCGCAGACCTCGATCGGGGTGTTGATGAAGACTTCGAGGAACTTGAGACCCGCGTCTTCGTGGATCTTGCGGACCTGGTCGCGGTCGGATTGGTAGGGGGAAATGAAGCTGGAGATGGTGATGATTCCCGCATCGGTGAAGAGTTTGGCGACTTCTCCGATTCGACGGATGTTTTCTTGGCGGTCCTGAGCGGAGAATCCGAGGTTGGCGTTGAGGCCGTGGCGGACATTGTCGCCGTCGAGTCGGTACGCGAGGCATCCGCGCTGGATCAGCGCGTGCTCAAGGGCGACGGCGACGGTGGACTTGCCCGATCCGGAGAGACCGGTGAGCCAGAGGGTGCAGCCTTGGTGTCCGAGGACCTTGGCGCGGTCGGCGGGGGTGATCTGGCCCTCGTGCCAGACGATGTTTTCGGACTTTGGTTCTGGTGATTGGCTGGGCACTGTTGGTGCTCCCTGGCGTGTGGGGGGTGGATGGGCGGTGTGAGGTGAGGATATGGTCAATGCTGGGTTTGGTCCTGATAATTGTCGCTTGGAATCTGTTGGTATGTCTATACTTCGACCGTTTGTCGGCGGAGTTCGGGGATTCTTGCTCGAGCGCTCCGATTCAATCGCCGATAGCGAACAAAGACGGTCATTTTGGCCTTGCTTGTTGAACTAATCACTGCCCGGCGTCTGTATGCTGGGCTTTTTGAGCCGGAGACCTTGGGTATGACCCAGACTGTTGATCCCAGCGCCCACTACAAACTGACGCACCTCAAGGCACTCGAAGCCGAGGCGATCCACATCATGCGCGAGGTGGCTGCGCAGTTCGAGCGTCCCGCGCTCATGTTCTCGGGAGGCAAGGACTCGATCGTGATGGTCCACCTCGCGAAGAAGGCGTTCCGTCCCGCGAAGTTCCCGTTCCCGCTCGTGCATATCGACACGGGACACAACTTCCCAGAAGCGCTCGACTTCCGCGACAAGCTCGTCAAAGAGCTCGGCGAGCGATTGATCGTTCACAAGGTCCAGGACCTGATTGACAAAGGCATCGCGACGGAAGATCCGGGACCGTTCCCGTCGAGAAACCGGGCGCAGATTCCAACATTGCTTGATGCGATCGAGACCTACCGGTTTGATGCGCTGTTCGGCGGGGCACGCCGTGACGAAGAAAAAGCACGCGCCAAAGAACGCATCTTCTCGTTCCGCGATGACTTCGGTCAGTGGGACCCCAAGAACCAGCGTCCCGAGCTCTGGAACCTGTACAACGGTCGTCACCGCATGGGCGAGAACATCCGTGTGTTCCCGATTTCCAACTGGACAGAGATGGATGTTTGGCAGTACATCATGCTCGAGAACATCGCGATCCCCGAGCTGTACTTCTCGCACAAACGCGATGTGGTCAAGCGGATGGGTCAGTTTGTCCCGGTCGGTGATGCACCGTTCGGCCCTCGTGATGGCGAAGAAGTGACCAACCGTGTTGTCCGCTTCCGCACGGTCGGGGATATGAGTTGTACCGCCGCGACGGATTCACCCGCGTCGAATCTCGAAGAGATTGTCGCGGAAGTCGCAGCGGCTCGGGCGTCTGAACGCGGCGCACGGATGGATGACAAGACCAACGAAGCGGCGATGGAAGATCGTAAAAAAGAAGGGTATTTCTAGGACATGGCCACCAATACCACTGATTCTGACCTCTCGACAACCACCAATGCCAATCAGGGCATGGAGTTCTCGACCGATGCGTACCTCGACATGGACCTGCTGCGGTTTCTGACCTGCGGCTCCGTCGATGACGGCAAGTCCACGCTGATCGGACGGTTGCTTTATGACTCCAAGTCGATCTTTGAGGATCAGCTTGAAGCCGCGGAGAGCGCGTCGTTGTCGCGTGGTGACCAACGCATGGACCTGGCGCTGCTGACCGATGGCCTCCGCGCCGAGCGCGAGCAGGGCATCACCATCGATGTCGCGTACCGCTACTTCGCAACACCCAAACGCAAGTTCATCATCGCAGACTGTCCGGGGCATGTGCAGTACACACGCAACATGGTGACCGGTGCATCGACGGCGAACCTCGCGCTGATCCTGATCGATGCGCGCCACGGCGTGATCGAGCAGACACGACGGCACTCGTTCATCACTTCGCTGCTCCGCATCCCGCACTTGGTTGTGTGCATCAACAAGATGGACCTCGCGGGATGGTCGGAAGAAACCTACAACAAGATCCGCAAGGACTTCGAGGATTTCGCGGCACGCTTTGAGATCACCGACATCACCTTCATCCCGATGTCCGCGCTCACGGGCGACAATGTCGTCAACCGCTCGGACAACATGGACTGGTACCAGGGTCCATCGCTGCTGCACCATCTTGAGAATGTTCACATCGCGGGCGACCGCGACATGATCGATCCCCGGTTCCCTGTGCAATGGGTGATCCGTCCGCAGGGCGATGAGCATCACGATTACCGTGGGTACGGCGGTCAAGTTGCTTCGGGCGTGTTCCAGGTCGGTGATGATGTGGTCGCGCTCCCGAGCGGGATGACCAGCAAGATCAAGTCGATTGATATCGGTGGCGATTCAGCTTCGTATGCGACTCCGCCGCTGAGTGTGTCGATCCAGCTCGAAGACGACATTGATGTTTCCCGCGGCGACATGCTGTGCCGACCCAACAACAAACCCACATCGGGTCAGGATATTGATGCGATGGTGGTGTGGATGACGGACCAGCCGATGGTGGTCGGGAAGAAGTACACGATCCGGCATACTTCCAACGAGGCGCGCTGCGTGATCAAGAATCTCCGGTACCGTCTGGATATCGAGACGCTCCACCGCGTGGAGGATGCGGAGAGTCTGAAGCTCAACGAGATCGGACGGATCTCGATCCGCTCGACGCGCCCGTTGTTCTTTGACCCGTACCGTCAGTGCCGAGCGACGGGGAGCTTTATCATTGTGGACGAAGCAACCAACAACACGGTCGGTGCCGCGATGATCATTGGCGAAACCAGCAGCTGATCAGATTTATCGAGATACAAAGAGACCCGCACCGATTGCTCGATGCGGGTCTTGTTTATTTCATATCCGGTATCATCCGGATGGGATTACCGGCGACGACGGCTCACGAGTGCACCACCAAAACCGAAGAGTGCGAGAGCACCCGGGGCTGGGACGGTGTAGGTGATGTTGTCGAAGCCCATCGAGCCACCGACATTGAAGACTGCTTGATCGAACCCACCTGCGACGGTGAACTCTTCGATGAGGTTGATGGAGTTGTTCCCGAAGATCACGCCGTTGTCCATGCTGCCACCAGCGAGGAAGTCAGAGAAGTCCACTGAGTTGACCAAGCTACCACCGAGGTAGAAATCGATCGAGGTGCCTTCGATGGTTTGGCTCTCGAGATCGACGACATGGAAACCGATCGATTGGACGGCCATGTCGAAGTCGAATGTGATGGTGCCGGCTGGGCGGTTGCCCTCGTCGTTTGGGGTGCCATCGGTTGAGATGATCAGCACATTGCCCAGGTTGGTGTTCAGATCGGTGTTGCCCATGGAGTATGGGTTTTCGAGATCTGGGTCTGGGGTGTTGTTGAGGTTGGTGTCAAACGCCATTGCGAGGTCCACTGGACGGCTTGGGTTGTTTGCCGAGATGTGGATCCCGAGTCCTGCGTACTGTTCAGCGACGATTTCGCCGTGGGACAGGTCGGAAAAATCGAGTACGTCAGCGGTGGCTGCCGAGGCCATCGCGGCCGCGGTCAGAGCGATGAGGGTAATTTTCATGTTGTTCTCTCTCTTGGGTTTCTCTCTTGCTGTTCTGTGCATCCTCTCTCACAAGAATGCGCCGGAAATACAACTGATCCGGTCGAACAGGGTAAAAATACCCCGTCCCCAGAAGTGAAGCAAGAATGATTGGAATCGATTGGTGAGATTCAAATGAAAGTCCCAACGAAATGTGGTTATCGGACAACTTTGTGCCCGAGAACAAAGCAGGAGATCGATTGTGCGAACAGCCATATTCACCACTGAACGACTGATCCTTGCAAGTCCCGATATGGACGATTGCGATGCGCTCTGCCAGCTCTGGAGCGATCCCGAGACCATGCGGTACATCGGCGCGGGCGGGGTGTGGACGCGCGAACAGATCGTCGCGCGGATCGAGCGGGCGATCGGGATGCAGCGCGATCGCGGGATGACATTCTGGACGGTCGTCGAGAAAGACACTGCAGAAGTGATCGGGCAGGGGGGGCTGGTCCCTATCGAGTTCAACGGTCCCGAGATCGAGCTTGGGTATCGGCTTGGCAAGGCGCACTGGGGGAAGGGGTACGCGACGGAAATCGCACGAGCATCCGCGGCGTACGGGTTTGACACGCTCGGTGTCGAAGCACTCGTCGCGGTGTGCTACGCGGAGAACCTGCCGTCGCGGCGCGTGCTCACTAAAGCAGGATTCCGCGAAGCGGGTGAGTCGGATGTCTATTACGGCGTCAACACCATCGTCCACCGGATGACGCCGAGCGATTGCGTACGATGACCCGATGAGCAAGACCATCCTCCACATCTCAACGAGACTGATCCTCGGCGGATCGCAGGAGAACACCGTGCTCTCGTGCATGGGACAATCCCGGCTCGGACACACGGTCCATCTCGCGTTCGGACCGATCTTTGGTCCCGAGGGTTCGCATCGCGAAACAATCGAACGCTTCAACCAGCGCGTGCGCGATGGGCTCGAAAGCGAACTCGCGACGCAGGTGCGGATGCACGAGCTTCCGAACATGGTGCGGGAGATCAATCCGAAGAAGGATCACTTCTGTTTCCATCATGATTTGAAGCGTTTGATGATTGCGGTTGAACCCGATGTGGTCCACACGCACTCGTCGAAGGCGGGCATCCTCGGACGATGGGCGGCGTGGGTATTCATGAAGAAAGCGAACAAACCCGTCGCGGTGATCCACACGATCCATGGCCCGCCGTTCATGCCGATCGAGGGGTCGGTGGTGAGTCGTATCAAGATCGGTTTCAAGAACTGGGTGTACACCATCGCGGAACGATTCGCGGCAAAGCGGTGTCACAGGATTGTGTCGGTCGCCGATGCGATGACGCAGCAGTTTCTGGATCGGAAGATCGGCAGACCCGAGCAGTATGTCACGGTGCGGTCCGGGATGGATGTCGAGCAGTACCTGGATGCACGCGAAGGCGAAGACCGCGCGTCGATGCGGAAGGAACTCGGGTTTACCGACAACGATTTCGTCATCGGCACCGTCGCTCGGCTCGCGCAGCACAAGGGGCACGACGACATCCTTGATGGGCTTGGTGATGATCTCAAAGCGAACCCGCACTGGAAACTGCTGTGGGTCGGGGATGGGTGGTGGACGGATCGGCTCATGGATCGCGTGCGGTCGATGGGGCTTGGATCTCAGATCGTGCACACCGGGTTGGTGCCTCAGCTCCGGGTCGCGGCGATGATGCGCGCGATGGATGTGCTGCTGCATCCGAGTTATCGCGAGGGGTTGCCGAGGACGGTTCCCCAGGCGTTGCTCTGTGGGGTGCCGGTGGTGGCGAGCGATACGGATGGAACCCCCGAGGTGTGCTTGGATGCACACACCGATCCGGAGCATGGGACTGGATTGCTGGTTGGGGTCGGAGATTCAGCGGGAATCCGGGACGCGGTTGCGTGGATGCACGATCATCCATCAGAACGATTGGTAATCGGGGATCGTGGCCGGGTGATGTGCACCGAGATGTTCAGCACCGATCGGATGATCGAGGGGCTGGAAACGGTGTATCAAGCCGCGAATAAGGGTTGAGCGGTGTAAAAAGCGAAATGCCTCCGGCGCTACCGAAGGCATTTCAAACATCTCTCGGGACCTTTCGGTCCCAAATGGGCCATAGAGCCCGATTTTCCTACCGAGTCAATTAGAGCACAGATATTCAGCATTGCCAGTCAAGGACGGATTTATTCAGACCTTCAGCGTCCGAGCGGTGTGTAACTATATGCATATTTAGCACTTGCGCATGTTATAGATTTTGCGTGTTTTTGGGATTTGGGTGCTTATGCCGCGTTTTTGAACTCGGAGTGGTGGGGGTACTCGAGTTCTTCGACGGCCCAACGGACGACATCGCGGAGGGTGATGATCCCGACGCAGTGCTTCTTCTGATCCACGACGGGAAGGCAGGAGATCCGGTGGTCCAGCATGACCCGAGCCGCGGCTCTGAGCGCGGTGTTGGGACGGACGGCGATGAGCTGACGGGTCATGATCTGGTGTGCGCGACGATCCATGAGCGACCGATCCGCGGTGCGTTCACCCATCTTCCCGATGAAGGGGGAGATGTTTTTGAGGAGATCGCGGTCGGAGATGACCCCGACGCATTCGTTGTGATCGCCGTGGACCACGAGGTGGTGGTAGCTGTGGGACTCAAAGATGTTCCGGATCGTTTGGATGGAATCGTCCATCGCAACGGTCTGGAGCGGGTGCGTCATGACATCGCTGACGATGAGTGAATGCGTGTGTGTCATGGCGAGTGGATCGGTCGTTTCGGACCGACGCTACACTGTGGTATGAGCGATAACCATTCTGGGCATGAAGGTGTAGGGTTTGGGCCGTCTGCGATCTGGGCGCCGTGGCGTTTGGCGTACATCGAATCGTTATCGGGTGACGAGGGTCCCAAGAGCACGCCTGGGAAGCATGAGCTAGCGGGGGAGTCCAGCGGCAGCTTCCTGCTCGACTACTGGAACGCGCCCGAGCTTGATGCGTGTCATCATGTCATCGAACGGACCGACGCTGGGATGATCCTGCTGAATAAATATCCGTACTCCAATGGGCACCTGTTGGTCGCGCTGGGCGATGCGCGTCCGACGCTTTTGGATTATCAGCCGGAGCAACGGGCTGCGTTGTGGGAACTGGTGGACCGAGCGACCGCGCTGGCGCAGCTCGCGCTTGAGCCGCAAGGGTTGAATATTGGAATCAATCAGGGACGCGCGGCGGGTGCGGGGGTGCCGAGCCATCTTCATGTGCATGTGATCCCGCGCTGGAGCGGGGACACGAACTTTATTTCGAGTGTGGGGGGCGTGCGTGTGATTCCCAGTGCGCTTGAAGCGATGTACGATCGCTACACACGCGCCATCGACGCTTGAAACTGACTCAGATCGTGGGTGTTAATCGGGACATCGGCTTCGATGTCTTGCGTTGTTGTGCAACCGATGACCGATTCGAGATCGCACGCGAGGATTCCGGTGCCTGGTCTTTTGATCGTGAGCATGTCGCGGGTGATGGTGGTGCCGGTTGGAATGTCGCATGTTGAGACGACAGACTGGCGCGAGACCGCTCGGACATCTTGTTCACAATCGAGGACGCGTTTTTCTGTTGGCCCAAAGTAGGTCAGAAACGGTTCTTTGTGTCGAATTTCTTCCAGCACCTCAACACTGTCATCGTCAAAGAATGATTTCTGTGTTTTGTGCACATAATCCTTGAACTGATCCGGATTCAACGACGCGGCGTGGTCAGGGCCCGCCGCGGTGGTGTCATAGGTCAGGTGCTTTTCAAACACGCTTACATTGAGCGGCGCGAGCAATGGACCCGGGTGGTGTGTTGCGGTGTGGTCGCTGTATCCTACTACGCAATCCAGTGCTTCCCGGATCGCTTCGCATCCTGCGAGTGCTGAGTCTTCCAGTGGCGTTGGGTAGCAACTGACGCATTGCAAGACCGCGAGCCGATCCTTTGCTGAATGAATCCAGCCAACCCCGCGCTTCACCTCATCAAGATCGCTCGCGCCGGTGCTTACGATCATCGGTTTCCCGGTGTGCATCAACGCTTCGAGCAATGGTTTGTTCACAATATCCGGGCTCGCGGTTTTGTACGCGTCCCATGGGAGTGTTTCGGCGATCGGGACCAACTCGGTACTAAAAACAGTCACGATCGCGTGGATGCCCTTGCTGTGCGCCCGCTCGACGACCATCGCCATCTCGTCGATCGTGAGTTCGAGTCTTCGGAGCATCTCGATGGGGTCGGTCTCTCCCGCGTTTTTTTGGTACACCGCGAGTTTGGCAGCTTTGCTCATGAGCCGATCGGTTTCGAAGAACTGGAGTTTGACCGCATCGGCGCCCGCATCCGCCGCGGCGTCGGTGAGTGACAACGCGCGCTGCACATCGCCGTCGTGGTTGACACCGATCTCGGCGATGATGTAGGGTCGGTGGTTGATCCCGATCTCTCGATTACCGATGCGCATGGGCAGTGCTTTCTTGAAGGGTTCGTTCATTGAGTATCGCATCGGCGACAAGCAGGTCGATGCGGGAGTCGATGTCGATGACATCGCCCTCGTTGGTTTGGATGCCTCGTCGGTCGGTGCCGAGGAATGCGTGGGGGCCGGATCGATCAAGACCGGGTGCGCCGAGAGTGCACATGAGCGCCTCGGGTGTCAGCGCGATCACGCCACCGTCGGGGACCTGCGCTGGGGGGAGGTCTTGCCTGCGGAAGCAGTTGTGGTAGAGCGTGTCGCCTTCCCATGGATGGACGCAGCCATCGTCGTTGATCTTGACGGTCCACCATGGATGGTGCTTGCCGACGCGCGCGTAGGACTGGACGGAATCACACTTGGATTCGATAAGAAGATTGACGGCATCGTCGATCAAGCCATCGGGACGCACCGGGACATTGGCGTACAGGATCACGATCGGGCCTTTGGGTGATCCGATGGTTTCGTATGCGTGCCTTGCAGCGCTGTCGATGGTCGCGGTGTCGTGGGCGAGTTCGTCGGGACGATCGACGACAAGACACCCACTCGCGTTCGCGAGTGCAATCACTTCTGGATCATCGGAGGACACCACCACCTGTCCGATGCTCGTCGCGTTCTTTGCGGCGTCGATCGTCCATTGGACGCAGGGTTGACCTCCGACGATGGCGTGGTTCTTTCCGGGGAGGCCTTTGGACCCACCTCGCGCGAGGATGATGGCGGTTGCGGGTTGGGTCATGGTGTGCTCGCCAGTGCGGTTGCTTTGTGTTCGATGATCGCTGAGGTTTGCTGAACATGGGTTCGGTAGTTCGCGAAGGACCGCTCGATTCCAAGCTCCAGCGCGTTGGTGTTTGGGATCGGATTGCCGAGTTGATCAACGACCTGCCCGTCCGCTTGGATGCGGAGTGTGTTGATCGCGATCTGTTGGGCGCGATGCGACGGGATCGTTAACGGCTGGATGCGATCCGATGGGTCCGGATTCGGATTGGGATCAATCACCGCGCACCCGCACACCGAGAGCCAGCGGTCGTAGAACGATTTGATGTCGTTGTGCACAAGATCGCACCGCGTGATGCGAGGCACAATCCAAGGCGATGGAAGCACGCCAGAAGTCGTTGTCCTCGCGTTGAACAGATTCTGCATCGTGTCGAGCATTGATCCAAAGTTGCCGGTGCCGGTCATCGCTTTGTAGGATGCTTCTGAATCCGCGAGAATATCGACACTCAGCACATCGAGGCCTGCGCTCAGCAACGCTTCAAACGCATGCGGCTGCTCAAACAAGTCCGTTCGCAACTCGATCCCCGCGACCCCTGAATCGCGTGCGTGTTCGACGATTGTAATCGCATCCGAATGCAGCAACGGATCGCCCCGACCTGCAAACAACACGCTGCAATCGTCGCGGAGCTGGCGTGCTTGGTTGATCAGGTCTCGTGCTTGATCTTGGCGCATGTGTGAATCAACACCAAGACCGCCATGCATCGTGCCCCAAACTCCACTGGTGTTGCGTCTGGTTGTCAGCTCGATCTGAATCCGTTTGGGTGCCCGCGCTTCGCGCTTCGCGAGTTCGTCCGCGAACGCTTGAACAAGGACCGATGCCTCCGCATCCATCGCAAAGCTTCCGAGCCCGGCGTACGCCGCGCTCATTGCCTGCATGCGGATCACCGAATCGGCAACCACGCGAACGCCGGCATCGCGGATGACCGGATCAACCCCAACACACAGCGGCGAGGCGATCGGGTCCCCTTGTGGTCCGACCGGGATATAACTGAACATCGCACCGATTGATCCGAAGATGCTCGTGCTCTCAATCGCGGCCACAAGTGTTTCCACAACGCTCCGTTCAATCACGCAGCATCCGATCCCGGGGACCGCTTGCGAGAATGGGATTTTGCACCGATCCGGATCTGAACGATGCCGTGAAACGATCCGGTCCACAAGCAGAGGATCGACCATCGCCCAGTCGCTGCCGACGATGGCCGCCGCGTCGATTGAGCATTCATTCATCACTTCGTGAAGCGCGTGCGGATCGATGCCCTCGTCGTAGCACCCGATCGAAGCGATCGAGCCGCGCCAGCATTCG
Source organism: uncultured Phycisphaerales bacterium (assembly GCA_963976955.1). GTDB lineage: Bacteria > Planctomycetota > Phycisphaerae > Phycisphaerales > UBA1924 > UBA1924. Next base: position 72,728 of record CAXBMD010000002.1, read on the forward strand.
CTCGATGCGATGCGCGCCTGACCGATGCTCTTGCACCGCGTTTGGAATCGTTCCTTATCGCAGGCAACAACGCGCACCGGAAGCGGGCCGTCGTTGATGCTCATCGCGTTGATGCGAGCGGCGTCGGGGGTGATGATGGTGATGCCGTCGACGGTGCTGCAGCGCTGCAGGCGTTTGATGGTCAGCTCGAGCGCGTTGAGTCCTTGATGGATCGGCTGGCCAAGATTCCTCGGCATTCCGAGCGCCCCCATATCTGGATCAGCGAAGATCACCGCATCGACGCGCCGCTTGCTTGTTTCAGAATCCGGCGCGCTGCTGATCTCCGGGATCTCATCAGCAAACTCATCGCGTGTCATCGGGAGCATCGTGCCTTCAAAAACACCGAGCGACCGCTCGATGAGTTTCTGGACCTCGGTGCTGGATTCCTTGATCCACCGGATATTGGTTGCATCGCGGTCGAACTGCTTTGCGATTTTTTCGTATTTGGTCAGGTCCTTGAGGAGCGAAATTTTTCGGTCCACCTTGAAGCGATCGAGCCCGCCTTTCTGGTTCACAAAGTTCACCAATCCAAACCCGGGTTCACTCACCATAACATCGTCGCGGATCGTGTGGATCTGCGCGATGCACCGATCGACATGCGCCGGGTTCTCGATCTCGGATTGTGCTTTGCTGATGAGTTCGAGTGCACGATCGCTGTTCTTGCTGATGGACTGGAGTTGTCGGATGACCAGCTCCAATCGGGCGCGGACTTTGATCCGTCGTTGCTCGTTGTCTTGCGCCAGTTGCTCCGTCGTAGGGATCCACACCGCTTGGTCGTCAAGACATTCATCGAGCGCGGCTTGCAGCGACATCGATTCGGTGCCTTGGATGCGGACGCCGCCCTCGGTCGCGTTGATGATCCGCGAAGTCGGGTCGCTCGCGAGGTCTTCTTGGAAGTCGCTCTCAAACTGCGCGATGTAGGTGGACATCTGTTCGTCGGTAAATATCTCACGCCCGTACACATCTTCCTTGACGCGCAGCAAACTCTTCATCCGCGCGATGCGTTCCCACTCGAACATTTCAAGCGTCCGGTGCTCGGAGAGTTCCCCGCTCCAGACCGTATGGATCGACGCGCCGCTCGCGTAGTACTGCCCGTCGGTGAATCCGAGGTCCTGACCGATCAGGATCGTGTTGGTGCATCCGAGGTGTTTGGCGAGGTAGTAGTTCAGGTGCGCGACGGTCGCGCCGGCACGAAGCTTTCCCATCGGGCGCGTAAGTTCTTCACCGAGCAGCAGGTCAAGCTGCTTCTCCGTAGTGCACAATATTTCACCCGGGAACGCGTCAAGTATCGCGGCGTTCGCTTTGGGTTCCACAACCAATCGCACACCATCGACATCTTCCTTGGTCAGCCCCTCATAGAACCGCTTGCTGATCTCGTGGTGATCGAGTGCCGTCACAAAGTCGGGCTTGATCCCACGCTCAAGCAACGGCTTGAGCATCGTTTGCACCGCGATGACCACCACACGCTCGCGCACGCTCGGGTCTTCAAGCAGGTGCAGGTTCCGCGACAAACTCGGTCCCGCGGCAACCAGCACCGCGGTGCGCCCGACGCACGAATCACGGAGCGATTCAACCCCGGCGCTCGTGGTGTAGTGCTTGAGATTCATCAGGATATTGCGGAGTGTGTATCCAGCATGCGCCAGCACCGTCACCAGGTGCGTGCGCGTCGAGCGGACAACATCGAGCAAGGTCCTCGAAAACTCGTCGGCGGACCCTTCGAGCCGTTTCTTGCTTGGGGGATGCGGCGCGAGCTCAACACCCGTCGCAACAAACGCTTCGGACTGATTGAGCAGCTGAGTTAAAGTGGACGCATCACGCGAATCCGTCGCAAGCAGAAAAATGGATTGCTGGATCCACTCGCTGTGATCGATGCGTTCGAAGACCGCACGGAGCAAACCGAGATCGGGCTCAAAGCACAGCAGCACCGAGAATCCCTGGTGGTTCTCGTAGAGGGCGCGGAGGTGGTGACCGACCCCGAATCCGAGAACCCCAACAAAGCCACAGGTTTGCGGGTCGTACTGCTCAGCCCATGTCCTCGCTTCATCAATCGGTTGTCGTTTCGAGCACAGCGCCCGGCCTTCCATGACGGCGTACAACTCACCCGATTGCGTGAGCGCGAACTCGATGTCCGGCTTTGCGGTTGCTTCCCGGATCTTCGCCGCGGCTTTGGGTGACTTTCGCTCAAGAGCGGTGAGGTTGCGTTCAATGATCGAAGGATCGGGTTCGAGCGACACGATCGCGAGCTCGGGTGTGTTGTGGTGCATGCTCATGGTCCCGCTCCGCAGGGTGCTGTATTTGACGGTTCATTGGTCGTTCGCGCTTCGGTGTGTATCGGGTATCTGACGCAAATTGCCCCAGAATATCGAAGATTCGAGCGCGTTGTGCGTTGTGCTTCCAAGTTCATGCACCCACCGAGCGTCCCGCTCGGTATAGACAGTGCGGCACGACACGAGAGGAACCATGCAATCACCGCTCTTTGAACCCACCAACCTCCCACAGATCGAATCCGCGGGACCGCTCGCCCGAGCACTGTTCGAGGAACCCATCCTCGCGGTCGTCGCGCTCGGATTGCTCGGGATCCTCCTCATGTTCGCGCTCCGCACGCGCGGTCAACACAAGCAAGGAATGATCGCGTTGGGGATCGCGGTGCTCATCTCGGGAGCAATGTGGATCACCAGCATGGTGGTGACGACCGATCGTGAACAGATTTCAAACCACGCGACCCAACTCGTCAACGCGGTCGCGGTGGGGGACGAACCCACGATGCGATCACTGCTCGGCGAATCGGTCCGCGTCCAAACCCGGTTTGCAGCCGCCCAAGGCGTGGACAAGGTGGCGTCCCTCGCGGTTTCGCGTGTTCCCAGATTGGTTGATGAGTACTCGATCACGGAGATCCGCGCGGACCTGCCGGGACCGCGAATCGGGCGCACGATGGTCAAACTCCGCGTCAAGGGGAACTCGGTCCCCGGCGGAGCAAGCTGGTGGATGATCCACTGGCAGCGTCCCGACGACGAGACAAACGCATGGACGGCGTTCTATATTGAGCCGTTGTGGATCCAAGGCATCAACAGTCCAGGCGGCTAACCCGCTATGTGTGCTTAACTTATAACTAGATACTGATCATGAATCCGGGATACCCACCAAGCTTGATGGCTGGAGTCGTTTGACGCGCTGGCCGCTTGAGGAGGTGATTGTTTCGCGGATGCCTTGCCCGTTGAGGTAGTTGTGTGGGAAGCGTTTGCGGAGTTCTCGCAGGCGCATGGACTCGATCGCGGGGGTTGTTGAGCCGTCGAAATCTTGCTCGCCGAACACGCCGATGGTGACCATGCTGCGGAGCGGAGCGTGGTAATAGAACGCTTGTTCTCCCTGGCCCCGGAGTTCCAAGACCGCTCGTTCTGCTGTTTGGCGAAACTCACGAATATCACTCGCATTTGGCGTATCCCCATCCACTCCGCCGTAGACCCCCATCTGCAAGGTATAGATTGCTGCGGGACCAAATCGGGACTTGACGGTGCGGAGATCGTACTCCGAGTTCGATCCTCCCAGCGCCGAAGCGGATGGCGGAGCAAGGAACGCGGCGGCGAACGGTCTTGAGTTTCCAGACTGGATCTCGCGGACCCGGTCCAGATCAACAAGAGCGCGTCGATCGTCTGGACCCTCGTACCTTCCGTACAGAATCACGGCTTTCCCCATCCGCTCGCTGATGTACGCGCTGACCAAGCCATGCGTGGATTGGACGGTGTTGAGCACCTGAGGCGCGAGCTCAGGCTTGGGGAGCGTGACCAACACGATGGACCATTGCGTGGATTCGTCCTGCATGCCTGGGATATCGAGCGATCCATCGGCGTTGAACACCCCCGCGCTGTCCTTAATCGCTGGGGAGTCGTCCTTTGCAGAACCAGACTTGAACATCCCACATCCGGTGGCTGGAAGGAGGGTCAATGCAAGCACGAGGGCACCCAGAACGGAACGGGCAAAGACTGCGCCTGAACCGAACAAACAGAAAACCGGCTTGTGATGGGGTGTTTTTGAGATTTGTGGATTGGGTGTAAACATTTTTCGCTGGTCCCCGGCTGTGTTATTCTGTGTAAACATTTATTTTGCAGTTGCTTAGGCGATTTTAACCATTTTCGTTCATTTGTGTTCTTCGACTGAAGTGCCTTCCGATACACTCATAGAAGGATGGTGGAACTTTCCTTCAAACAACAACATGTAGTGGTGTCCTAGTGGTGGGCACTAACTGGACACAAGCTGGCAGGCACAACAATGGAGGCAATCCTCATATGAGTAACATTTCACCAATCAACACAAACGCCGCGTCGAGTGTTGGCAGAGTCCGTTCCGAACAAATCTCCCGTCCCGACCTCGTAGAGAACGATACGCGTCAGAGACCGGCCCGATCCAAAGATCAGGTCCAGTTCTCGAATGTCGCTCGTTACCTCTCGGATCTCAAGTCCGGACCTGCTGAGCGGACCGAGCTCATCAGCCGCGTCCGCGAAGAGATCGACGCGGGAACCTACGACACCCCAGAGAAGCTCGAAGCAGCGATCGATGGCGTGAAGGAAGACCTCGAGTTCGAGCTCTAAGACTTTGAACCCAACAGATACACAAAGGACGCGAGCTTGGTGGCTCGCGTCCTTTCGTTTTACACCAATCGAGTATGGATGATCCGAATCTCTGGAAGTTCCGCGTGGATGCGATCGATCTCGAATTGATCCAGATGACCCAACACAAACATGGTCGAACCCGATCCGGAAAGATTGGGATGGAATCCGAGCGATTCGAGCGTGGACATCGTTGCATCCAGTTTGGGAACAGTTTGTCGCGCCGGAGCGCAGAGGTCGTTGCTGAGCTTGGTTGGATCGATCGATCCAGAAGTCGCCGAGGTCAGCACGGCTTGGTCGTCAATCTCGCACGCTTCACCGAACCGATCGAACGCGATGTAGACCCCGCCGGTCGGACACCCAAAGCTTGGCACCAGCAGGGTGATCTCCGAAGACACCCGATCGGTCGCTTGGATCCGATCCCCGATCCCCGAGACCACCGCCGGAGCTTGTGCGGCACCCGACTCAAACGACTCGGTGTCAATAAAGTACGGGATGTCCGTGCCCAGCGCGTGCGCCATCACCCGCAACTGGTCCTGATCCAAACCCAGTTCAAAGAGCTGGTTCAGTCCCATCAGCACCCCCGCGGCGTTGGACGACCCGCCCCCCATTCCTCCTCCGTCGGGGATCGACTTGGTGACTCGGACGCGAACAGGAAGCGATCGGACGAGTTCCCGCTCGAGTAGCGCGTGGGCGCGGAAGACCAGGTCCGACTCGATTTCCCATTGAACAGGATCCCCAGACGCCCAGCGGACCGAGAACTCGGATGGGCATTGCGGGAGGGCGGACATCTCGATCTGGTCGGAGAGATCAATCGCGTGCATCCAGCTGCAGATGGGATGGAAGCCGGTCGCTGAACCGGTCGATAATTGGGGCGCGACTTTCAAGATCAGGTTGATCTTTGCGTAGGTTCGAATCGTAGTACCGGTGGCCATCGGCATAAGGGTAGACCCGATCTGCTTTGGACCGAGACACCCTACGATCACACAGGAGAATTACCATGAATGTGCGGGACCTGATGGATGCGATGGAGCGGATAGCGCCGCTCAAGTATGCGGAATCGTGGGACAAGGTCGGGCTCCAGCTCGGCGTCGCGGACCGCGCGATCGGTGGCCCGGTCATGCTGACGATCGATCTAACCGAAGAGGTGCTTGCTGAAGCGTTGTCGAAAAAAATCGGCGCGATCATCGCGTACCACCCGCCGTTGTGGGAGCCGCTGACGCAGCTCTCCGACACAACGCACACCGAGCGGATCATCCGTGGTGCCGCGGAAGCGGGTATCGCGATTTATTCGCCGCACACCGCGCTTGATGCGACCGCGGGTGGGATCACCGACTGGTTGTGCGAAGGGATCGGTTCACCGCGCGGCCATTCCAAGCCAGGCGTGATCGCGGGGGACTGCCGAGCACTCTCCCCAGCAACCGGGGGCGACCGATCGCGCGAGGTCAAGGTGATCACCTTTGTGCCACGCGATGACATCGACCATGTCCGCAACGCGCTTGGCACTGCGGGCGCGGGTGGACTGGGTAAATACAAGCTCTGCTCGTTCTCCACACGAGGCGAAGGGACTTTCCTCCCAGGACCAGACGCGAACCCGACCGTTGGCGAAACCGGCAAGCTTGTCCGCGCTGATGAAGTGCGCCTCGAAATGGTGTGCGAACGACGCGCGCTCCCGCTGGTGATCGAGACCCTCAAACACTTGCACCCCTACGAAGAACCGGCGTACGACATCGTCGAGCTCATCCCAGAACCACTCCGGCGCGAAGGGTCAGGACGCAGACTCACGCTCGACCAACCCGCAACGATGGGTGATCTGATCGATCGCTTGAAACTCCACCTCGGCCGTTCACGCATGCGGTATGCACTCTCCGGAGACGACCGACCCTTCCGCACCATCGGCGTGGTCCCGGGTTCGGGCGCGTCGCTCGTTGAACTCGCATCACGCGAACGCTGCGAGGTGTTTATTACCGGCGAGATGACCCACCACCAGATCACCGAAGCGAAGCAGTCCGGGATTTCCGTTCTCCTCGCAGGACACACCAACACCGAGCGCGGCTACCTCCCGAGACTCAAAGAGAAACTCGAAGAGCTGTGCCCCAGCATCGACATCATGATCTCTGAGAAGGACCGCGATTACATCGTAGTTGGTTAGTCGTAGTTGGTTAGTCGTGGTTGGTTAGTCGATCGATTCGACACTTTCCGGCTGGTCCACATTCACCTGTCCACGCAGGTAGAACCCCGCTTTGGGGACGCTGACTTTCGAGTCGAACATGACCTCCGCGAGTTTGCCCGGCTTGAGGTATTTCGCGGTGCCGTCGAGTGTGTAGTCGATGATCCCGGACAGTTCGCCCGGCCCGATCTCGAAGACTGCGGGGAGTTCGAAGGTGTGGTTGCCGTAGGTGTGGAGCGTGGTTTCAGGGCTGCGGACTCCGGAGAACGAGTGGTTCCCGTCGAGGGTGACGGTGTACGCGACTTCGCGGAGCGGGATGGGTTCTTTGTTTGGGTTGGTCGCTTTGACGACGAACGCGTAGACGGTGCGCGTGTCGGTGCGTTCGATTTCTCGCACGCCGAGGGTTTCAAAGCGTGGGCTTCGGATGTTTGAGCATCCGATCGAAGCGAGTGTGCACAGGATCAGAATACCGGCGAGTGCTGTTTGGGCGTTTTTGCGCATGCTCCAGCGTATGCACGCTGAGGCGTGATGTTCAGGGGATGCGTGTGGTTGGACGGAGAGGACCGGTCTCGAAATAGACCCAGTTGGGGTCGCCCAATGCATTGACCTGCATCGGTCCATCGGAGATTCTGGAATGTTCTTCGATGTACGCGACCCAGTGTGCCATGAGCATCACCAGGATCATGCATCCCGCCCATGCTCCAAACTCGGCGCTTCGTTTGTGTCGGATGAACGCGAGAATCCCGACCCCGAGGGTGACGGTCGCGAGTTTCCATACGCCGAGGATCGCGGGGGACTGGTATTCCATCATCGCTCGCGCGAGCGGGTTGACCTCGTTCATCCCGGTATGGGTGATGTAGAGGATGGTTAGGTACAGGTCTACGACGGACATCACCGTGATGAGGGCGATGAGCACAATGACCCGGGAAGACCGGTTCATAAAGATGCGAGCGGGAGCCGCGAGTGCGGGTTTGATGGGATTGACGCGAACGGTCATGGATTGCAAGATCGGACGGATCGCGTGGAGCGGGTCGTTGAAGTTGAATCTGGAATCAACTTCTTGGTTCTCGGGCACTGTTCTCCCGATCCACTACACTGTTGTGGTCGTACAACACTGCAACACGCATCATTCTCGGGTGTTCAACACAAGAGTGATCTTCCGATAAATACCAAGTCTTCCGTAGCCGTTTTCCCGGATCAGGATTGGAGCCCAACGCTGAACCCTTCCATTGCTCAACTCGGATTCATCCTCGCGCTGTCTTCCAATGCGATCCTGTCCCAGACCGCCCTCGCGCAGCGGACCGGAACCACCCCCGCGACCAACCCGGTGTACCTCGCTGATGCGCCCGTCGCGGTCGAAACCATCGAGCGAGCGATGTCCCTCGCGGCGCAGGGGAGCTACACCGAAGCGTCCCGCGTGCTCAGCGAGCTGATCATCACGCAAGGGGATCGTCTCACCCCAATCGAATACGGCTCTGAAATCTGGATCCCCGTCCGCGTCCGGATCGGTGCGGTGATCGCCGCCGATGCACAGCTGCTTGATGCGTACCGGCGCACCAACACCCCCAAAGCACAGCGCCTGCTCGATGATCACCAGTTCACCGAAGCTTCGAGAATGTACTGGCTCACCGAGCCGGGACTCGTCGGCTCGCTCAACCAAGCGCAGATCCTGATCGAATCGGCAAGCTTCTGGAGTGGGCTGCGTGTGCTCGACCGGCTCACCCAGCATCCTGATGCATCCAAGCACGCTGATCGAGCACGCAAGCTCACGGCTCTTGCGTACCGTGCCCAACCAAACGATCGGGCACGCCTGCTTCTTGAACAATGGTCGCGGATCAGCGGACAAAAACTCGATGCGCCCGATCCGTTTAATCAACCTTCAGCGACTCCGGAAGAAACCACTTCGCTCCGGTGGAAACCGATCGATCCCACGGCGCCCGAGCTTCGTATTGATGGCATCGTCCCCAGACCCATCGCGACGACCAAGCTCACCCCTCCCCCTGCGTCCGAGGAACTGATCGGGATCGACGATCAGCCGCAAGCGGCGCGGGGCGGCGCGGTGACCCAGCCCAAGCCTTGGACGATGCCTGTCGTGCGCGGGGATTGGCTCATCACCAACGACGGCATTACCATCTCGTGCTTCGATCGCTTCACGCTGCGTCCGCACTGGCGCGTTCCCACCATCACGCTCGATACCCAAGAACAAGACCGGACCAGTGAGGGCATCCGCTCGCGGATCGCGCGGACGGTCGAGGATATGTCCAGCGCGTCGATTGTTGATGATGTCGTGTATGCAGCAGCAGGATTGGCGCGGACCGGCGGACGGACCGGCGATGATCGCTTGCTCGCGCTGGATCTGGAAACCGGCGCGATCCTCAACCAGACCCGGCTCGAAGAACTCGACCCATCCCTGAGCGAATCGACCATCCGGGGCTCGATCATCATCGATGGCGACACGCTCATCGTCGCGGCGCGAAAGAACCTTCGGAGACAGCGCATCGTCGCGCTCTCGATCATCGGGATCGATCGCCACACATTCGAGCACCTCTGGACACGCGAGATCGGCAGCGCGGGATCGCTGCCCTTCCAGCAGATCGGTCAGATCTCGCATTCGGGTGTGCTCGACGAGGGTGTTGTGTACTGGACGGACATGATGGGGCTGATGTGTGCCGTGGAAACCGCGACGGGTGATATCCTCTGGGCCAAGTCGTCCCCGACCTCTGATATTTACGCGCGCTACGAGCGCGACGCGTGGACCGCATCGACACCGATCGTCCGCGATGGATCGGTGTACATCCTCGGCGTCGATGGACAGTCCATCGAACGGATCGATCAGTACACCGGTGAAACACTGTCCAAAGTCCGCTCCATGACAACGGGGCAGGGGTTGTACCTTGTCGAAACGCCCGAGAGCATCGTGTGCATCAATCGGACCTCGATCGCGGTGCATGATTTCGATCAGTTTGGTGTCACCAAGCCGCGCCTGATGACACCGACGGGCGATGGGCGCGCCGCGATCCAGGGGCGCGTCGTGTCCAGCGGCTCCAAGCTCATCGTGCCGACTGAGTCCGGGCTCGCGGTGCTCGACACCTCACGCGCGGGAGGGCGCGAAACGATCACGCTTGAAAGTCAGGGGATTGTCGTCGCGCTCGACGGCCAGTTCCTGATCGCTGATGAGAACACCGTGTCGAGCTATCTCTCGTGGGACATCGCGCAAGCGATCCTCAACAACCGCATCGAGGAGTTCGGCGATGTTCACGCCGCGATCACGCTCGCGGATCTCGCGTACCGCTCGGATCATCACGACCAGATCGTTCCCGCGATCGACCGCGCGATCTCGATGTTTCGCCCATCGCGCATCGCCGGTGAACCACTCCCGAATTCACAGAAGCTCACCGAAGCACGCGATCGGCTCTTCTCGGTCATCATCGACATGGTCGGACTCCCGGAATCACTCATCAACACCCAAACGGCACCGCTCCCCGCACCGACGCGCACAGAGCTGCTCAAACGCACCGGGACCATCGCACGGACTGTTGAGCAATCACTCGCGTATCAGATGACCGCTGGAGCATGGCACCGCGCCAGCGGGGAAATCCCGCAAGCAATCCGCATCTACCACGGCGTGCTCAACGATCGCGCACTCGCATCGGAGATGTGGCATGGAAGCGGGGTCGCGATCCGCGCCGAGCTCGAAGCAACCCACCAGATCAACCAGATCGTCGCGTCCCACGGCCGGATCGTGTGCGCCCAGTTCGATGAACTCGCCGCTGCGGACCTTGGCGCGCTGGGACCCAACGAGGACGCGGAGACTTACGAACAACTCGCGCGGATCTATCCCTGGGCACTCACCACCCCGAGCGTCTGGGCAATGGCTGCGGACCGATGGTTCGACTCTCAGAACGCGCCCGCCGCGGTCCGCGCCGCGTCGTCGGGACTCGACGCGATCAATCGGCTCCAAGTCCACGGCGTCCAAACCGACCAACCCACCATTGACTCCACCGCGTCCGTCCTAATCAATGGATTGCTCGATTCACAGCGACCAGGAGAAGCGTCCCGTCAAGCCACGCGTCTCATGAGCGACTATCCCGGCCTGACGATTCTGGTCAACAACCAACCGATCGACGCCGCGATGTTGTCAGTTGGATTGTCGTCGGGACAACCCGCGCCCCGTCTTGGGAGCAAGATCATCGCGAGCGAAACGCCGATTCTGCTCACGGGATCACCGGTTAAATCACCGATCCGCACCGAGTTTGACACGATGATCTTCTTCGCGCCCCAGCTCGCGCAGGCGCGGATGGTGCAGTTCACCGATGGACATCCCGAAGTCATCTGGACGCGGAGGAGTCCGGATGTTGAGCCGCCGCTCGCGGTTGTGCACAACGAGTTCCAGACCGTGCTCATCTGGGCTCCGCCCAACGGAGATCCAGAATCGGGAAGCGTCGAATCCATCGGAACAACCACAGGCAAAACACTCTGGCGCATCGAAGGACTCTCGAAGCGATTGATCGAACACTCGATCCGCGAGCCCGATGAGCTTGCGCGGATTGATGGCCAGTTCATCTCTCCAACCGAGGGCGTTGTGCAACCCGATCAGATGCTCAGCGTCTGCGATGGGTCGGTATTGGTCCTTGTAGACCGGATCGGACGCGCGATGGGGATTGATATCCTGACCGGACATGTCCTGTGGAAAGACGACCTCCCGATCAACCGCGTGCATGATCTTGATCTCGCATCCGGTGTGCTCGGGATCGCGGGTATGTGGGTCATGGACCAGAATGATCCCAACGGGGAAGTTGCCGCTCGTTCACCACGGATCGCGTCGATCGATGCGAGGACCGGACAAACGATCCATCTGCTGGACTCGCAAACCTCGACCCCGCGATGGGTCCGTGTCGCGCCATCCGGCAGTTTGATCGTCGGCACCAGCCAGCGCGTGCTCTCGGTATCCACGCGAACGGGAACACTCGACTGGGTCGTCCGCAACCAGAGCTTGTTCAACACCAACGCAGGGTGGATCATCGATGGCACGCTCGTCGTCCTCGATGAGTTCACCAACCTTTGGCCGATCGGTCTGACCGATGGTCGCGCCCCGATGACCGCGCTGGACACCGCCAACCGCATCATGGAGCGCGGCTGGGTCGATGTCCGATCGCACCAGGGAAACATCTCCGTCACCGCCTCGGGGGGGATGGGCGTCTTCAACCACGACGGCACCACCATCGGTCTTGACTCCGAACAAATCTCATGGACCTACTCCGATCGAGCATGGGGCAGCGACCGCGTGGTTCTCGTCGGCAGGGTTTCAAACAGTGACCAAGACTTCATGCGCATCCCGATCAAGGTCTTCGATCAGCACAGCGCGCAGATGAGTGATTCGATCGACCTCACGCTCCCAATCGCGATCCTGCGTCAACCGACGATCGCACAAGCCGCCAATGGGGTGGTTGTGGTGGGATTCGGTGAGGTGAGTATTCTTCTCCAAACCGATGAATGAGCTGCGTTTGAATATCAGACCGCAGCGGTCGATGGATCGCGCCCGTGCTCGATCTCGGTGATCTTGTCGATCCGGCGCTGATGGCGTCCGCCTTCGAATGGGGTTTTGATCCAGACCTCGACGATTTTGTCCATCAAGCGAGCGCCGAGCAGGTCCGCCGACAAGCAGAGGATGTTCGCGTCGTTGTGGGAGCGTGAGAGCTGGGCGGTGAGTTCGTCGTGGACGAGCGCGGCACGGAGGCCATCGATTTTGTTGGCCGCGATCGACATCCCGATCCCGGTGCCACAGATCAGCACGCCGCGATCCGCTTTGCCTGAGGTGACCTGCTGACCAACCTGCCACGCTCTTTCGGGGTAATCGCACGGCTGGTCGTCGCAGCCGCCTTCGATCCATCCGTCATGACCGAGGTTTTTGATGGTTTCGAGGATCTGTTTGGCCGCCGTGTTCCCGCGATGGTCGGAACCGATCACGATCGTGAAGGACTTGTTCGACTCGGATTCGTTGGATGTCATATGCGGATCTCCTCAAGCCGACGGGCAATCAAATCCCGGAGCTTCTCGGCGGTGTGTTGGTATACCTCAGCGCCCTGTCCGATCGGATCGGGAACGCCTTCTTGTTCATCAAGTACGAAAACCTTGTGCACCGAGTTCGGTGCCATGGTCATAATCGCTTGCGCGTGCGTCGGGGTCATCGTGTAGATCACCTCCGCGTGGTCGATCATCGCGAGCGTCAGTTGTTTGGATTGGTGGTTCGGAACCGCGAGCCCCATCCCGGAGAGCGCGCTCGCCGCGTCCGGATTGATCGGCATCCCGTCGTGGGTCGCGACCCCCGCGCTCTCGACATGGGTGGTCATCCCCTGGTGCTCGTCCTTGCGGATCATGTCCCGCGCGATCGCTTCTGCCATCGGGCTCCGGCAGGTGTTCCCGGTGCACACAAACAAGATCGTCCGCTCCAGATTCGACAGAACCTCGCGTTCGGTCAGCGCTCCCTCGTATTCGACCTCGATCTTGCCGTTCATGGAAAGGCGAACAGTCGTTGATCCTTGCTGGTGCAGGGTTGGTCCATCGTCAATGATCAGCGCCGGCGTCGGCGCATGTGTGGAATCATCCATCAAACCGTCCGGGATCGGACTCAGGTCCGTCCCGGGATTTTCCCCGATCGCCCAACTCGCGGCACCAAGACGACGCGCCACGCACGCAACCCCAGAACTCCGAAGCACTTGTCGGCACACCGGATGATCCGGAACGCGAACCGCGATGTGCGTCTCCGAGTTGATGATCCCGAGCGGGATCTTGAGTGCCGTGCACACCGCAAGGATCGCGCTGGCAGGTTGCTCGATCAACAGCCGCGATGGGCCGGGGAGCAATCGATCCACCAAACGGCGGACGGTCGCGGCTTCAAGCACAAGATGTTCCAAAATCTGGTTGAGATCTGCTAGATGCAGTGTCATCCGTGGCTCGCTCGTGACCTCCGGTGTTCCGGTGATCTCGTCGAGGAGCGCGGCTCCGATGTCATCGGCGCGCGTGAAGACGCCGTAGAGCGTATCGGTGGGGAGGACGATCGATTGTCCATCGCGCAGAGCCGCGCCGGCGCGTTCGATCGTCGCCGCTCGTTCTTCTGGGTTCATGTTGGAGAGTCGTACACCAAGGTCAGGCATAGACACACAATAGCATCCAGACCCATTGTCGGCAGCAACTCGAACGATTCAAGAACCATCCCGATCTTGCATGCTCGCGTCAAACGATCCAGACGGGTGTGTCGGATGACAACAAAAAACTTTGAGAAAAAGAAATTGGTTGAATTCTGAACGACTGCACACGCGATTGTGGGTTCATGGTTGACAAGTACCCGTCGACCTTTGTACGGTAGATGCCGTCGGGTTTCAGAGTTGCTCTTGGGAGATGTCGAGAATCCCCTGCTCCGTTCTGATCACTATGATCCCGGTGGGACACACCGTTCGTTCAATCCTGCTGATGCCTATGCAGCGGGTGCTCACGAGCACTTCGAGAAAGCAGCAACGCACAGATGGCGCTCAAAGACCGTCAATCCAATCGCGACCAGGGTCGCAACAGCCGAGAGCATGACCGTGGCGTGCTCGAAGATGTCCTCGCGATTACGCGCGATCTTCATCCTCAGCACACACGCAAGTGGTTCGAAGAACTCGAACCCCTCGGGATGTCCTCAGGCGCGTTCGGGATCCGCGCCCAGACCGACATGCACCGCGACTACCTGAGAAGAACCTGTCTTGATGCGTTCAACGAAGCGCTCCGGGATGTCACGGGACAACTCTTCGCGGTCCGTTTCTTGGGACCCAACGACGCGTGGGAATCGCCGGTCATCACCAACAAGAAAAACGCGAAGGACTCCATCGCGTCCAAAGCCCCAGCCCAAACACCGAAACCTGAAGCCAACACTTCTGGCACAACAGCTCAACAGCAGTCCGGTCCAACACCGACCAAAACCGGCCACTCAAACATCTGGGCCGACGAAGCGGGAATCTCCGCCAATGAGCTCCAATCCAGACCATCCACCCCGATCGTCCACGCAAGTTCCGAACGCGCGCGCCTCGACACCAGCGGCGCGCTGCCGATCAATCCGGACTACGCGTTCGATGACTTTGTCATCGGTCCCAACAACCGACTCGCGCACGCCGCGTCCGTCGCGGTGTCCGAAAATCCCGGATACGCGTACAACCCGCTCTTCATCCATGGCGGGGTTGGTCTGGGAAAGACCCACCTCCTCCAAGCGATCTGCCTCAAGATCACGCAGGAAAATCCGGACATCAACCTGCACTATGTCTCCTGCGATGGGTTCATGACCCAGTTCATGAGCGCGGTCCAGTCCGGACAGATGGCCGAGTTCCGTCACACCTTCCGCGATGTGGATCTCCTAGTCATCGACGACATCCACTTCCTCGCCAAGCGCGACCGAACACAAGAAGAGTTCTTCCACACCTTCAACGCGCTCTACCAAGCGAACAAGCAGATCATCCTCTCCTCCGATGCGTCCCCAGAAGAAATCCCCGATCTCGAGGAACGGCTCGTCTCCCGCTTCATGTGGGGATTGGTTGCGAAGGTCGAGCGTCCCGGATTCGAAACACGCATCGAGATCCTCAAACGCAAAGCGGAAGCTCGAGGCTTGACGCTCCCAGAACCCGTCATCACCGAGATCGCGCACTACATCGACTCCAACATCCGCGAGCTCGAGGGCGCGATCACCAAGCTCCAGATCTACGCAAGTGTCGAGAAACGACCGATCGACCTGGACCTAGCACGCGACGCGCTGGGAGCGGAGTTTGCCGCCGCGGTCAGCGCGCAAGGGACCGGACCGACCATCGGACGGATCATCACCGAGATCTCGGGGTACTACTCCGTCAAACGCACCGAACTGCTCGGCAAGCGTCGGCACAAGTCCATCGCGCTCCCTCGGCAGGTCGGGATGTACCTCGCTCGCAAATACACCCGCCACTCCCTCGAAGAAGTCGGCGCCCATTTCGGCGGACGAGACCACACAACCGTCATGCACGCGGTCAAAACAATCACGACGCGGAGCAAAGAAGACGAATCCCTCCACAGCGATGTCCTCGCAATCGAATCCCGGCTCCGCGTCGGGACCAACAACGAAGTGTCATAACTCGCTGTTTCAGTTGTCGCAAACCTTGTGAATAACCGGTGGATAAGCGCGGGTTTGCGCTCGATCGCGCCAATTGTTTGGGACCCGCCGAGCTTTGACCGAATCCTCGGACCATTCACCATCGAGCGCAGTAGCGCGTTCTTAACAGATAACCGACAGGATGCCCATGGCGGTGGGTGGCTCGTAAGAACCTGCTTTCAATCGGCTTATGGGTGTTTCGCGTGGGTTATTCACCAAGTGGGCGCACCAATTACTACCACCACCTGTTTAATTCAATTGGTTTTATAGAAGAGAAGAAGCAGACCAGTCAGGGCAATGGAATGGATTGTCAGTTTCCACAGTGCTGTGTGGACAGGTGTGGGATAACGCATTGGGGATTCGGGAGTGTGTTGCGATCGATCAGGACCCGCGTGCGTCTCTCAGACGCTTGAAGAACGACTTGAGCATCTCGGAGGACTCCGACGCCATAACGCCGGTCAAGACGCTGGCGCGGTGGTTCAGACGCTCGTCATCGCACAATCGGTACAACGACCGGACCGCGCCCGCTTTGGGATCGTCCGCGCCGTAGACCAGTCGACCGATCCTTGAGTTCACGATCAACCCGGCACACATCGGACAAGGTTCGAGCGTCACCACCAGCGTGCAGTGGTTCAAACGCCAGTCCTCAATCGACTTGCACGCATTTAAGATCGCGGAGAACTCCGCGTGTCCTGATGGATTGTTGTCGCATTCGCGTGAGTTGGTACCTTGTCCCAGAATCTTGCCAGTCTCCGTTTCGAAGACGACCGCGCCGACCGGGACTTCTCCTCGATCGGCGCCTTGAGCCGCGAGTTTGAGCGCGAGGGACATCATCGCGAGGTCCTTCTCGGTTGGTTGTTCGGTTTGTTCACTCGGCTGGGTCATGGTTGTACATGAATCACTGGGAATGGTCTTCGCGGGTGATCGCGTCTTGGTCTTGTTGTTCTTTGAGATCACCGATTACTCGTGAGATCGGGAACACACGCAGGATAAACAACCCAAGCTCATACAACGCGTACAAAGGCGTCGCGAGCAGGATCATCGACAACGGATCCGCAGGGGTCAGGAACGCGCCGAGGATGGCGCAGATCGTGATCGCGTGCTTGCGGTACTTGCCCATCTTGCGTGGATCGAGGAGTCCCACCCATCCGAGCATCACGACCACCACAGGCGTCTGGAACGCGATCCCAAACGCGAGACCCATGTTCAGGACCGCTTTGATGTACTCGCTGATCCGATACTGCTGCACAATCCCGATGTCGGCTGTGAGTGGGATCGTGCGGATGATTGGTGCTTGGGTTGCTTTGTCCATCCCGATGACTACGCGCTGTTGCATGAGCGATTGGTTGATCCAGGTCATGCCGAGGGTCGCGGATTCGGGGTCCGCTTGGAGGATGGGAATGGTGGGGATGACGATTCCTTGAGCAACCGGGGCCGTCGGGATGTGAGGCGATCCCGAAACATTGGAGCCGTAGGTGATGAAGAACGAGAGGATCACAGGCAGGATGACATAGTACAGAAACAGCATGCTCAGCACGGTGAGGATCCCCGAGAACGGGATCAGCAGGTACACAACGCGTCGTTCGTGCTTGTACAACCCGGGGGAGATGAATCTCCAGAGGTGGTACAGAATCCAAGGCGATCCGAGCAGCATCGTCACCACCACCGCGAGGTGGACGACGGTGCCGAAGGTTTCGAAGGGTCCAGTCGCGAGGAGGGAGGAGCCTTGCCCGCCATCGAGGAGTTTTTCGCGAGCGGGGGTGATAAGCAGGTTGAGCAGGAAACGGCCCGATCCGAACGCGATGACGAAGATCGGGATGATCCCGACGACCGCGAGGAACACGCGTTTGCGGAGGTCTTCGAGATGGTCTCCGAGCGACATGGTGAGGTGCGAGTTCTCGACCCGACCCGGGATCTGTGAGGATGAGCCAGATTCTGAGGATGGATTCGATGAGAATCGGGATGTGGAGGTCGGTTCGGTCATCTGGGTGCAACTCTAGGGGGCATCCGACCAGTAATACCTTTGGAGAAGCCATTTGGAGCGTCTGAAGTACAGGTATCAGGTGAGGAATGCAGGTCCGATACCTCGGAGAAAGAAATCGATCAAATCCTGACGGATTAGGATGCCTGGCGCATCCGGGTAAGGTGATGAGAGAGAAAACATCGGGTCGGACTGTTCGGATGGACATGGATGATTGCTGACACGAAGAAGGGGATCGCGGGTCGTGAGCGAACGATGGGATCAAACACTGCCGATCGAAGCCGCGATCGAGGGACACACCGATGCGCTGTCCCAGGTCTGGGTCGGGGTGCGCCGATGGGTCGCGGTGATCCTGATGGCGCACAAACCCCGCGAAGCGGATCTTGAAGACCTGCTGCAACTTGTGGCGTTGCAGGTCTGTCGAAAGGTGCATGAGGTGCGGGACCCGTCGCTGTTTAAGCCTTGGCTGCGCACCGTGACGATCAACATCGCGCGAGAGCAGGGACGCAAGGCATCACGCAAACGCATCGGGATGTTTCGTCTCGTGGGAAAGACTCGCTACGAAGCGAACCAGATGGGGAACATGCAGTTGTCGGAGGACGCGAAGCGTGTGCTCGACGCGGCGTTGAGTCTCCCCGAAAAATACCGCGAGCCCGTGCTGATGCGGTGCCAGCAGTCGATGAGCTACAAACAGATCGCCGAGGTGCTATCGCTCCCTGAGACCACCATTGAGACACGCATCGCGCGAGGGAGACGGATGCTCCGAGAAACCTTGGACATGCAAACCAAGCAAGAACTCGAAGCGAAGAAACAGAATGAAGAGACGCGGACACTCCGCGTCGGAGGTGCCGGATGAATGACAAGCCAGACAACACGAACCAATCCGGGAAAGATTCTGGGAAAGAACCCGGGATGAGCGCCGAGAACTCCGCGCACCTGCGCGACCTGCTGATCTCCCGCGTCATCGATGGGTCTGCATCTCCCGAGGATTGGTCATCGTTCCGGATTCTTGCCGCCAGCGATGCCGAGGTTTGGACCGACCTGAGCGATGCGCAGCGCGAGCACGAAGCGCTCTGCGAAGTCATGAACGCGGCGTCATCCATCGCCGACCGTGTCGATCTACCGGGTGGATCGGGCTCGCCGTTGGTCTTTGAGAGCCGCGTCACAACCACAGCACGGTGGGGGGGCTGGGCGATCGCTGCGGTGCTGCTGCTCGGTTGGTACACCGGCTCGATCACAATGAACACCAGCGAACCGAGTCCTGCAAACACCGCGAGCTTGATTCCGATCAGTAAAGCAAGCCCCGAACAAGCGATGGATCAGTACATGCACGCCGGTCAGCAGAGCGGGCAGGTCGTTGGGGAGATGCCCAACCAGATCGTCATCGAGACCCGACCAATGAAAGACGGCACCATCGAGGTCACCTTCATCCGGCAGATCATCGAACGCCGAGTCCTCGACCAAGCGTACCGCGAGACCGTCGATGAGTTCGGGAACCCGATCGCGGTGCCTGTCAATCTTGACTCGCTCAAGAATCGGAAACCACAGTAAAACAAGTATTTATTCGAGATTCTTCCGACAGCGTGACAGGAGTTTGATTGCCGCGCATCTGGATAGATACGAACCACGAAAAAACCTACAACCACAGAACGCAGCACACAGCTGCACTCATGGAGGCACCACAATGAAACGCAACACTCGCACACTCTTGACCACTTCGCTCCTGCTCGCGCTCACCGGCTCAGCATCCGCGATGGAAGCAACCCTCAACGACGGGTTCGTTGTGGTGGACGATGCCGCTCACCCACACGATGATGCGACATCCACCAGCACCTGGATCCAAACAATCAGCGACGGATCACATGTCTACAAACTCCGCATGGAGAATGACAGCATGTTCGTCACCGTCGATGGGAAGTCGGTCCCAAATTCTCGGATCAAGAAGGAGAAGGACATCGTTTTTGTGTTCAATGCCGACGGAAGCGAACTCATCGAGTTCGACCTATCAATGTCGGTGGATACCCCGCCGAATGTACCACGCTTGCCGCAGACACGCGCCAGCGGGAACCGTGCGATCATTATGGGTCATGCCAGTTCGGGAAACAATCAGGGTTTCGCGTTTACCAAGAATGTACCCGGGACAGTGATTTACGATGACGGCACAACTTCCCGTCCCAAGGTCATGCTCGGGATCTACTCCGACGAACCCGGCGAATCCCTCCGCGAACACCTCGGCATCAAGGGCGACGCGATCATCGTGCAGTCGGTCATCAAGGGACTCTCCGCAGACAAAGCGGGCATCAAAGACCACGACATCATCATCTCGATCGACGGATCCGACGGTGTCTCACAGAACACGCTCACCAAAATCCTCAACAAGCACAACCCCGGCGATGAGATCAAAATCATTGTCCTCCGCAAAGGACAAGAGATGAAGCTGAACACCAAGCTTCTCGAATACAACGCCGATGCGCTCGGTCATTCTTCGACCACCTCCAACAACATCTGGATCACCGAGGAGGAAAGCTCGTTCCCATCGATCTTACACAACGACAGTCAAGGCCTCTCGAGGCTTGACCGGTTCTTCAGTCCTGAGACACGCGAAAAAACCCATGCCAAGATCATCGAAGCCCTCAAGAGCCAAGGCATCAGCGACAAGAAAATTGCACAGATCGAAAGCCAACTCGTCGAATCGCTTGATCGAGATATCTGGAACGCATTCGGAAAGGACGATCAGGGTAACTTCTTCGAGTTCAGAACCGATGAAGATGACAATGCATCAGCCCACCGCTTCCCGATCGAGAGCATGCAACGCAAAGCCGAGCAAGCGATGCGGGACGCGGAACGACTGACCCTTCAGTATAAAGATGGACAACTCCTGCTCAAACGACACGCCGAGGGGTTGGAACAAAAAGTGAAAGAGCTCAACGAGCGGGTCCAAGGCTCACTCCCCATCATCGAATCCGAACTCCAGGATCGCTTGGGGATGCTTGAAGATCGCTTGGACACCCTCGAAGAGGCGCTCGATTCCCAGATGGATAGCTTGAGCGGGTTGATTGAACGCCTGATCGATCGCCTTGACGAAGAAGACTGATTCTGATCGAAAAATGTTTGCCAAAAAGCAACCTCGATTCCGCTGATCGGTTGAAAGAGAGTCTGGGAGAATCCCAATCACCCAGCAGACCAGTGCCACCGAACCGATCGGCACCAAAACCAACCACGACGCCGGTCCTGTATTCAATACAGGATCGTCCCCCGGCAGCTGCGCGATGAGACCCCGTGCAGCTGCCATTTTTTTTGAACCCAGTTCCCGCGAGCCGGTATGATGGGTGACAGGCATGCGTTGAACACATGCCCGATCCCAAGGAGTGCCGCGTGATGACCGATTCTGATTCCCAAAACCGTTCCGGTGAAGAAATGATCGCGATCGTCCGCGAGAGCTACGACCTGCTCCGCGCCGAGATCGGCAAAGTCATCGTCGGCCAAGACGAGGTCATCGACCAGATCCTCATGGCGGTCTTCTCCA
Organism: uncultured Phycisphaerales bacterium; assembly: GCA_963976955.1. Taxonomy (GTDB): domain Bacteria; phylum Planctomycetota; class Phycisphaerae; order Phycisphaerales; family UBA1924; genus UBA1924. Next base: position 94,196 of record CAXBMD010000002.1, read on the forward strand.
GAGGACACGCGATGCTCGTCGGCGTCCCGGGACTCGCAAAGACCCTCGTCATCTCCACCATCGCGCAAACCATGGAACTCGAATTCTCCCGCATCCAGTTCACCCCCGACCTCATGCCCAGCGACATCACCGGCACCGAAGTCATCGAAGAAGACAAAACCACCGGCAAGCGAGCGCTCCGCTTCGTCCCAGGACCGATCTTCTCAAGCGTGATCCTCGCCGACGAAATCAACCGCACGCCGCCCAAGACGCAGGCAGCGCTCCTCGAAGCGATGCAGGAACGACAGGTCACCGCGGGTGGTGTCCGCCATCAACTCCCCGACCCGTTCTTTGTTCTCGCGACCCAGAACCCGCTTGAGCAAGAAGGCACCTACCCGCTCCCCGAAGCGCAGCTTGACCGGTTCATGTTCCAGATCCTTGTGCGATACCCGTCTGAAGCCGAGGAACTCGAAGTGATCAAACGCAGCGCGACCAAAGGCGAGAGCAGCGTCAATCCCGTCATCAACTCTGATCGCATCCACGAGATCCAGAAGATCATCAAGCACACCCCAGTCTCCGATCATGTCTGCAAGTACGCGCTCCGTTTGGTCCGTTCGACCCGTGCCAACGAAGCGGGTACCGTCGGCGGCGCTCGTGTTCCCGACATGGTCCGCGACTATGTATCGTGGGGCGCAGGACCCCGCGCCAGCGAGGCGCTGGTGCATGCCGCCAAAGCCCACGCGATGCTCGTCGGGGATGGTCTGGTCACCGTGGACACCATCCGAGCGATCGCCCACCCGGTTCTCAGGCACCGCGTCGTGCTCAACTTCAATGCCCAAGCGGACCAGGTCACCTCAGAAGCGGTGATCAACAACCTGCTCGAAACGGTCCCGACCGACGAACTCGACGACAAATCCCGCAACGCGTTACGGAGTGTGATCGAGACGAACTGATGTCCAATCCCTATGAATTCGCTTTCATCTAGAGGTATTTGCTACTGCAAATCGGAATCATTCCATTTTCACTGATACCCTTATTTGTACAGTAAGTCTATTTCTCATATCATCCGCACATCTGGGGAGGTTCATTCTTGCTTTCACAAACCACCGAATACGCCCTGCGTGCGACGATCTGCCTTGCGTATTCCCGCGATGGATTGGTGTCGACCTCCGAACTCGCCGAGTTGACCAAAGTCCCGATGAACTATCTTGCCAAGGTGCTCCAACTCCTTGCCCGCTCCGGGATCGTCACAGGACGCCGTGGCGTGGGTGGTGGATACAAGCTCACCAGACCACCAGAACAGATCTCGATGCTCGATGTCATCAACGCGATCAGCCCGATCCAACGGATCACCTCGTGCCCACTGGATCTCAAAAACCACTCCGGCGCGCTGTGCCCACTGCACCACAAACTCGACGAATCGATCAACATGCTCATCAAACAGTTCACCGGCGTCTCCATGGCGGACCTGCTCGGACAACGCGGCGACAGCCGACCGCTCTGCGATGAAGAAATGACCGCTCGCGTCGAACTCACGCTCGGCGGCTCGAATTAACACGCATTTCCCCTGTCCTCGCCGCAGTTCCCGTCAATTTTCAAGACCGTTGATCCCAACATGAATACCATCGCAGCAATGAGCGATCCAACTATTGAAACCACCGCACCTGAGCAGGCCGAACCACAAGACCTGCACCGACTCGAACTCCAACGCCGCGCCAACCGCGACGAGGTGATCGCGCTCGGTCTATCCCCCTACGGCCATCGCACCGACGGACTCATCACCCTCAAAGCAGCGCACGAAGCGTACAGCGAAGCCGCAGACACCGCGAACAAAGAATCCAACCAAGCGCACAAAGCCGCCAAAAGAGAGAACCCCGACGCGACCGATCTCCCAGAGATCGTCGATGACCGACCACGCGTGAAAGTCGCGGGCCGGGTCGTGCTCTCGCGCGACAACGGCAAGCTCATCTGGCTCAACCTCCGTGACTACACAAGCGACACCTTCCAGGTCGCGGTCTCCAAGCGCGACTGCGATGAGCAAGGGTTCGCGCTGGCAAAGAAGCTCGATGTCGGCGACATTGTCGTCGCCGAGGGACCGCTGACGCGGACCAACACCGGAGAGGTCACCTGCTGGGTGGACACGCTGCTCCCCGCGAGCAAGTGCCTCGTCCCACCACCCGAGAAGCACGCGGGATTGACCGATACCGAACTCCGCTACCGCCAGCGCTACATCGACATGTGGGTGAACCCAGAGACCACGCGCGTCTTCGTGCTCCGCTCCAAGATGATGAAGGCGCTGCGAAACTTCCTTGACCAACAGGACTTTGTCGAGGTGGACACGCCTGTATTGCAGACCCAAGCGGGCGGAGCCGCGGCCCGTCCGTTCTTCACACACATGAACGCGCTGGGGATCGACCTCTCCCTCCGCATCGCGCCCGAGCTGTATCTCAAGCGTCTGCTGGTCGGCGGGATGCCTCGCGTTTATGAGGTCAGCCGAAACTTCCGCAACGAGGGTCTCGACAAATCACACAACCCGGAGTTTACAAGCTTGGAGTTGTACGAAGCGTTCGGGAACTACGAGACCATGCGCGAGATCGCGGAGGGTCTAGTCCGCGAGCTTGCCGTTCTTGCTGCTGAAGAAACCGGCAACGATCCAAAGTCCATGCCGTTCGGTGATCTCAACATCAACTACGGCAGCGCGTTCATCCGAATCACCTATCGAGAACTGTTCAAGCAAGCGCTCGGTTTCGAGTTCGATGACATCGAAAGCGCCCGCGCCGAAGCAACCAAGCGCGGTATCAAAACCAAGTCCGAAGACGGCTCACCGATCGCGGACATCTTCATCATCAACGAGCTGTTCGAGGATGTCGCTGAAGCGAAGATCGATCCGAGCAAGCCAACCTTCGTGCTGGATTACCCCGCGGTGTTGTCCCCTTTGACCCGGCCCAAAGCGGAGACGATCAACGACACAATCCCGCTCGCCGATCGCTGGGATTTGTTCATCGGTGGCATGGAGATTGGTCCCGCGTACACCGAGCTCAACGATCCAGACATCCAAGAAGCGAAGTTCCGCGAGCAGCTCGCCGGCGTGGACGACGAGGAATCCACCTTTCGCAACTACGACGAGGATTTCATCAACGCGCTCAAGGTCGGGATGCCACCCGCCGGCGGTCTCGGTCTCGGGATCGATCGGCTCGTGATGCTCCTGAGCAACTCGCGATCGATCCGCGATGTGCTCCCGTTCCCGATGATGCGCCCACAATCGGGTTCATAAACGACAACAAGAGATACAAATTACGAGATACAAAAAAACACCCGGTTGAAGCCGGGTGTTTTGGGATCGTGGTGTGCGATCGATCTTATGGGTTTGAAGCTTTGCCTTCTTTTTCTTTTTCGAGTTCTTCGGTCTGCTTCTTGAGCTTTTCATTGTGCTGGGCCGCCGCATCCTTGGTGTTCACCACGCGCCCGTCTGGGTAGGTGATCGTGCCCTGCATCGCTTTGGAGTCGCTGATGTCAACCTTGCGGTCGTGCATTACATCAATCGTGTGAATCGCAGGCGAGATGTCCGGGTTCTTGCGTGTGTTCCGCATCGCGGTAAAGAGGGTGATCCCTTCTTCGACATCAAGTTTCCGCAGCGCCGCGTCGAGTTCTGCGAGATCAGCGATCTGTGTGTCGCGGTCTTCAGACAGCGGACGCTGCAGCTCAGCCACAGCCATCGCCGCCGAGGAAGTGAGCCCGGTTTCTTTGATCAGATCACCGACCTGGATTGAAATCTCTGCAACCATCGCGCGGTACGCTTGGGATGTTTCGTGGATCGAGTCTTCGAGCACAAACTTCAGAACCTCGCTCATCGGGTCTTCCGCTTCAAACTGAATCTCAGAGGTCACGCCCTGCTTGTATTCGTTGACGATGTGCTCGTTCATACCCGCTTGGGTGCGGGTCAAAATGCCCCGGCTCTGGAGTTCCTGGGTCAGGGTGGTCCGGCCGACGAGTGGCTTGATCATCTCGGAGGTCTGGGTCAGACTCTTGATATCCGAAAGACTCATCGTTTCGATACGCCCATCGGTTGCCATCCAGTACAGGTCGAGGTTGTCGATGACCATCCGCTCAAAGCGGGCGCGACGACCAAACAGCACAGGCATAATCGCGGTCACCGACTTCTGACCCACCGTTGGGTTCGAGCGGAGCGCGAGGATGTCAGGAAGCTCGGTCAGACGGACGATCTTGCCGTTCTCGTCCTTGGAAAGCAGCTTGGGGTATGGGGTGCTGGTGGGGAGGGTAGCGATCCGATTGTCCTGCTTGTGGGTGGTCTTGGCGGGTTGTGCCGCCGGTTTGGCCGCTGGTTGAGCAGGAGCAACTTTCTTGGCCGGTGGATCGTATTTTGGTTCTTCTTTCGCGGGTTGTGTCGGTGGCGGAGCAACCTGCGCCAGAGTCGTGTTCCCAAGAACACCGATCGCGAGACCGGCCATCAACCAACAACGGCGTGCATTCATCTTCATCTTAGAGATCCTCCCGAATCCTTCAAGCGTGTATTTATTCGTATAGACCCGAGGCACAGTCGCCGCAAAGCCCATCCACTCACCATCCCTGGCCGAAAGAACATACATCGGCAAGCCAAGGGGTATGCTTCATCCCAAGGCAGGGCACTGGTTGCCAAACGCCAAGGGGTGCCAATTATGACGCGCCCTCCGCAAAAAACCGCGCAATTCAAGCTTTTCATGTACAGAGCATCATAATTCCCGGACTTTCGACCACCAACACGCGAGAAACGCCATGAATTCATCCAAACCGCTCAAACCCGTCTCCGAGCTCGCATCCCAAATCGCTGATGCCTCCCTCCTCCGAGGCGAGTTCACCCTCCGCTCAGGACGCACCAGCTCCTACTACCTCGACAAATACAAGTTCTCCACCAAGCCCGAGATCCTCGTCAAACTCGGGTCCATGTTCGCCGCTCGGATCGCGGAAGTCGAATCCGAGTTCGGACCTGTCACCCGCCTCGCCGGCGCGGAACTCGGAGGCATCCCCCTCGTCACCGTCGCCGCGATAGAGACCGGGAAACCCGCGATCTTCGTCCGCAACGCGAAGAAAGAATACGGCACCGCCAAACAAGTCGAAGGCGAAGTGAACCAAGGCGATGTCGTCGTCTTCGTCGAAGATGTCGCGACGACCGGTGGACAGGCGCTCGAAGCCGTGGAGATTCTCAAATCGCTCGGCGCGACGGTCCCCGCGATCATCAGCGTGATCGACCGACAAGAAGGCGCGCGAGAAAATATCGAAGGCGCGGGAGTCGCGTTCCACGCACTCTTCACCAAACGCGACCTCGGTGTCGAAGACTAAACGGTCAAAGACAAACTAGTCCCGGCTGGCAAGCTCCGCTTCAATCCGCGCCGATTCCTCGGCTTGGATGTCGTACCGCTCGCGGTTGGTCCGGTGATCCATCAAGAAGTGCACCTTCTCGCTCAGCTCCTTGCCCGCAGTGTCCACAAGCGCCTTGCGTGCCTGTCCAAGATGCGTCCGGCGCGAAACATGGCAGATCACCATGTGCTCGCACTGCGCAACCTTGAGCCATTCCGCGATGTCCGAGACATGCATATGCATCCCGGTCTTGGCGCGTGCCTTGTGATCCTTCTCAAAGAAAGTGCATTCGGTGATGATGATCTGCGCGTTCATCACATCATCCCGCAGCAAGTGCGGTCCCGGAAGCGTGTCCCCGGTGTACGCGATCAACGGCACCTCAAAGTGATTCACAATCTCATCACCACGCTGGCGCAGCTCCTTGATCTTCTCCTGAGGAAGACCAACGAGTTCAGGCTTGAGCTTCGTCCGCTTCTCAATGATCGAGTACCCGCTTGATGGACAAGTGTGCTCCGTATGAAACGGTCTCAGATAGATGTTGTTCTTGATCTGCAGCTCATCGCCCTCTTCGAGCGTGATGAGTTCGTAGGGAGTCTGCTGGCGCTCGAGCTTGTGGAAGCCGTTCATCATGGTGCGGACATCGTCTTCGATGCGTTTATCGCAGACGATGGTCCCGGGACCCATCCCCTGGAAGTTGCGCTGCGAGCACCAGTACGCGAGCCCCCCGATATGGTCCATATGACCATGCGAGAGCACGCAGTACTTGGGCGCGAGCTGCGCACGAGGCGCCTTGCCCATATCGAAGCAGACATCCATTTCAGGGATCGAGATCGTGGTCGCTTCGCCGGCGACCGAAAAACCCTGGACGCGGAACGGCGGAAGATACAGAAACCCAAGTGAGCCCTCACGGGGCGGCGGACGCGGAATCATCTCAAATTCTCCTCAAGCCCGTGCTTTGGCACGGGTGGAAACAGTGTGGCCAATCGCTCAATCCATGCGAGCGATGGGGGAGTTTAGGCGGGTGGTTGATCGTCGGAATCTGGGGATACCTGATGAGGTACAGTGTGGAAACAACCACATTCAGGGCACTTCAACGATGGGATTGTGGCGCATGGGTATTTGCATCGAATACAGAGACCCGATTTTCTTCGCTTTGAATGCGTAATAGAAACTTGTTTGTCCACGATGAGTTTGCCGACATATGCCACGATTGTTGGTAGACCAAAGAGTGCCGCAAGACGGAGCAATGTTTGCCCCAGAAGCGCAAACGAGAAACGCGTTTGTGACGGTTGGCCGGGTCGATACTTGGTCATCTCAGGATCGGTATTGGCATAGTCAAGAAGCGCGGCATATGCACGGTCGGTTTGTTCTTGGGTGAATGTAGTGTTTTTACGAGGTTGGATACATGAATCATCAGAGAAAATCGATTCAGTAATCCACCACTCGATAAGCCCGTTTATTGGCCCGGTCTTTATTGCCGGATTGCAATTAACATGACCGCTTGATCGAAGTTCCTCACCGGACTCACGGAAGCGATTTACAGTCTGACCAGCGGTAAGAATTTCGACGGAATTTTCATGGAACACAATGAAAACGGGAGCAATGCGAACAGTGGCTCTTCCAGAATACACGAGGATGAAAATGAGTAGAACGATAAACGAAACACACCATACCCAGATAAACTCACTTCTTCTCATGCTCCATTGTACGAGTTCAAGTCCTTATTGATGGATTTGAAATGCATACCATCACACCATGAATTCTGATGAATCTACAAAGAACTTCCCGCCCCAAGACCAATCCCTCGGCGCCACCATCAAACGCCTCGGCCCCGCCGCATGGCTCGGGATCGCGTGGTCAGTGATGCCTGCGATCGCGGGGTTCGTGCTGCTGGCAAACATGAAGCCCGCCTCCGATTTCCTCCTCCAAAAAAACCAAGAAGGCGGCGGCTCCCTCGCGATCGGTCTGGCGATGTACATCGGGATTTTCATCCTCTCCGCAGGGTTCGGGTTCCTCCCGACCTACTCACAAGCGATCCTCGCAGGTTTCGCATTCGGGATCACCCTCGGTTTCCCCGCGGCCCTCATCGGATTCACCGGCGCATCGATCATCGGCTACATCATCGCAAAGATCGTCGCGCGCAAGAGCGTCGAGAGCGAACTCCACAACCACCCCAAAGCAGAAATCGTCCGCGACGCGTTCGTCAAGCACGGCTACTGGCGCGCGATGGGCATCCTCATCCTCCTCCGCATCTCCCCCGCGTCCCCCTTCTCGCTCATGAACGGACTCATGTCCGTCTCAGGCGTCAAACTCCTGCCGTATGTCATGGCGACCGCGATCGGGATGGCACCCCGCACCTTCGCCGCCGTGTGGATCGGGAACCAGATCACGAGCTGGGACGAGTACAACAAACCCAAATGGCTCGTCATCGCAGGCATCGTCCTCATGGTCGTCGTCATCATGATCCTGGGACAAATGGCCAATAAAGCCATCGACAAAGCGATGGGGACCAATCCCGACGCCAATCCCAGCACATCCCCAGACGAAACCCAGCCAGATTCCACCTCAAATCCCGCCGGGTGATCGATTTACACGCTTCTGGGGGGTACGATCCCCCAATGAGCGTTATTGATACAGAGTCTCAACTGCAAACCGAGCCACGGCCCAAGCCGAAGGCCAATCCTCAGATTGACCCGCCCGCTCGCACCGTGACGCTGGACCTGCACACCGATGCAGACACAGACGCTCCATGCTGCGACGATTGCACCTGCGAAGGATGTTCGGGACCAAGCTCATTCGCGTTCGCCGCGACCTGCGCGATGGTCGGCGCATCTACCAAATCCGATCAGCCCAAGACCCTCCGCGCTCGATTGATCACCCAGTGTTTCTACTGGAGCGTGTCGCTGATCGCCGCCGTGATTTCCCTCCCCGCGCTGCTCCCGATCATGAGCGAGCCCGCGCGTGAGTGGTTCCGCATCAACCTGCTCAATCCAACGGTTGCCCCCATCATCGCGACCACCCTCGCAACACTCTTCGCGATCGGATTCGCCAACAAGCTCGGACGCGACCGACTCACCGGCGGCTGCGCCATGCTCCGAAGACTCGGGCCCGCCGCGATCCTCGGCGTCGCATGGTCCACCCTCCCAAGCTTCGCCGGCGTGCTCCTGGTCCTCAACATGGAACCCATCCGCATGGCGCTGCTCGGAGATTCCGCTTCAACCATGCAACTCTTCACAGGACTCGGGATCTACACCGTTTGCTTCATCATCCTCGCAGGATTCGGATGCCTCCCGACCGTGTCCCAAGCAATCCTCGCTGGATACACCTTCGGCATCACCCTCGGACTCCCCGCCGCATTGATCGGATTCGGTGGAGCATCGCTGATCGGCTACGAACTCGTTCAGCGCCTCGCGCGCCAGCGCGTCGAGCGCGAGCTCGAACGCTCACCGCGCACCGTCATGATCCGCGACGCGCTGCTCACCGCGAGTCCAAAGCGTGCCGTGCTGATCATCACGCTCCTGCGTGCTTCACCAAGCGCCCCCTTCGCGCTCACCAACCTCGTCCTCGGATGCCTCGGCGTCAACCGCTGGGTCTTCTTCGCAGGCACCGTGATGGGGATGTTCCCACGAACACTCGCCGCGGTTGTGATTGGCGTGTCGTTCACCGGATGGAACGGCGGCTTCGATCAACCCCGCTGGGTCGTCATCGCGGGAATCGTCGCGACCATCGCCGCCCTGATCGTCATCAGCAAGGTCGCCGCATCGACACTGCTCAAAGTGTCGTCAACCCCAGAACGCGGACAGCCCGTTCCTGCATGATGTCAATAGAATGACTGCGTTTAGATGACCGGGTCTTTGATCAACTGAATCAGCGTGATCATAAAGATGAACAGCGTCGCGTTGTGGATGAAATGTGCCGTCATCGACGCGATGATCGACCCGCGCCACTCCCGCATAAACGCGAACATGAACCCCAGCGCGATTAACGGCGCGACCAGCATCGGTCCATAGTTGTGCATGAACGCAAACAGCGTCGCAGTCAGCAATCCCGCAAACACCCAGTGCAAGCGGCCGCGGAAATACTTGAACAACGCACCACGGAAAATAAGCTCTTCAGTAATCGGTGCCCACAGCGTCGCAAGCAAGAAGAACAACAGAATCCCAAGCGGCCCCGACGCCGCGATGATATCCATCACTGGATTGGTCATCGCTTCAGGTGCGGCGGTGTTCCCTGTCGCGGCCTTGAACGCTTCGCTCAGAATCATCAGCACAAACACCACCACCACACCCAAAAAATACACCGGGACACTCGCAAGGTACGCAACAAACCCGCACCCGATTTCTTTCAAGACACCCTCGCCCCGATGCAACCCGAGCGATTGTTTCCAATCCGCCTTTGACACGCCGCGAAGCAGCGCCCACAAGGGAACCAGCAGCAACAGCCACTGCGTAAAGATGCTGATCCCGTCCAAGTTCGGGTTCACATGCACCGACAGCGCAAACAGCCCGATCGACATGATCCCGAAGCACACCACGAAGATCGAATAGGTTTCCAAGAACACAGTCTTGGGACGAACGCTCGGCTGGTTCTCCGCGAACCGCAATTGAAGCTTGCCGGTTGCAAACTGAATGATCCCCAAGATCAACAGCACGCATCCCGCAAGAAACGCGCACAGCACAAGCATGATCAAGCCCACCATCAGCACCATGATCCCCACAAATCCCGTCACCGCGGGTTCGCGCATCGGGTCCGAATCATCCATCCCGTGCGTGATCGCCGCTTGCCCAAGCACGCCGTACCGCTTGACCAACCGATCACTTTGAGACTGTTCAAGCGCCTCGCGCCCGTCTTGGTAGATTGTTTCCAGCGCGTCAAGATCCGCGAGCACCGGCGCGAGCCGTTCCGCCGAGTACATTGGAGCAGGATTGTCATCATTGACTTCCGCATCGGGATCAAACACAACCGCTTGCGCGTGCATCTTGGCAACATCAAGCCGCGCCGCTTCGAGTGATTCCATCGCGGGTTCATCACCCTCAAACTCCCCGATCAGGATCGTGCTCCGCACCCGGTCCTCCGGGATCACCTCGTACGATTCGATCTGCTCCATGAACATCCCCGCCGACTCAGGCGAGTCCTCCATGATCGCCTTCCGACCACGGATGAACATCCGTCCCACGAGGTCCGCCGTCGCAAACCGTCCCGGCGCGGGCGCATCGTCCTCGTAAGTCATCTCCGGGATCGTTGCGCCGATGAGCTTATAATGGGTCTCCAAAGGCAGATTCTGCCAAATCAGGACGAATCCCACGCACACGATCGAGAGCAGCACGATCAAAAGACCCGCCCCTTCAGATCGATGTTCGTAATGTGATTGGGTATCGGGTTGTGTGTGCTGTTGTGGTTCGTCCATGCCCATTCATCGGGTCATATCCATGAATTGATCCGGTGAATCAACCAACAATTTGACCCCGCCTGTTTCGATGCCTAATTTCTTGGTCCCCAGTGGTTTGACCGCTGGTACATGTCACAAATCTGCTGGTTGAGCAATCATCCAGCCCGCCCTGCCCGGTAGGCAGCGTGTCAAGCACCAAACAACGGCTGCTGGTTCATGGTCCGGACTCATCTGGATTTGAAATGAACTTCAACGCCGGATTTAGGAGACCGTCATGGGAAGCAAACCACTACGCCACCACCTGCGTCGCGAAACATTCATGGCCAAGAACGGCGATGTCCCCAAGCAATGGCGCATCATCGATGCGACCGGAGTCTCGCTTGGTCGCCTCGCCGCGGAAGTCGCGCCAGTCCTCATGGGCAAGCACCGCCCAGAGTACACCCCGCATGTCGATTGTGGTGACTTCGTCATCATCATCAACGCAGGCAAAGTCGGACTCACCGGCCGCAAAGCAGACCAAAACCTCCGCCTGACCTACTCCGGATACCCCGGTGGTCAGTCCGCAGAGTCCTACGGCATGCTCCGCGAGCGCCGCTCAGACATCCTCGTTTCAGAAGCCGTCCGCCGCATGCTCCCCAAGAGCCGCCTCGGTCGTCAGATGCTTAAGAAGCTCAAGGTCTACGACGGAGCGGATCACCCGCACGCCGGCACGAACCCAACAGCACTCTAAAGCCCCCAAATCAACCCACCGTCCAAAGCGGTCTTGGGAGTACCAAGATTCGTGGATGCGGACGGATACGAAAAGGAATGTGAACATATGGCTGGATACGAAACCACCATCACCAACCCAGACCTTGCCGGTGAAACCGTCGCCGATGCAGGACCTGCAGAAATTCAAGAACGCGTCCTCCCTGACCCTAAGCCCGCTGACAAGCACGGCTGGTGGTGGGGAACCGGCCGCCGCAAGCGCGCCGTCGCCCGCGTCCGCTTCCGTCCAGCAAAGGACGAAGGCAAAGGCACCGTCCAACTCCAAATCACGCGCAAGCAGTTCAAGACCATCGAAGAGTACTTCTCCGAGATGCGTGACCGCGCCGACGCCGTCTCCCCACTCAAACTGACCGAAACCACCGGCAAGCTCGATGTCATCGTCCGCTGCCACGGCGGAGGATACATGGGTCAAGCCCAAGCGATCCGCCTCGGAATCGCTCGTGCACTCGTCGGATACGATCCAAACTTCGAACCAGCCCTCCGCGACGCCGGGTACCTCACCCGTGACGCTCGTAAGGTCGAACGCAAAAAGTACGGCCAGCCTGGTGCTCGTCGCCGCTTCCAGTTCTCGAAGCGTTAATCGGTTCTTCAACAAACCGATCCAACAGTTTCAAGTTATTCCTCACAGCAGCCCGGTTTGTCCGGGCTGTTTTTCTATAGTGTGGTTGTGAACGCTCGCAAGAAACGACACTCCGATGCCCCCAAAGACCGCGTCCTGATCGGTCTGCTCAGCGCGATGGTCCTCGTCGTCCTCGCGTGCATCCTCACCCTCTGGAAACTCAGCACACTCAACAACACCCCGTCGTGGTGGTCGAAGCTCGAGAACAACCCACACATCACCGAACGCTCCGGGATCGAGCTCGAGAACCAGATCACCACCGCGATGACACGCCTACGACCCGTCGGCGAAGAAGACTGGGCCGCCGCGATAAATCAAGATCAGCTCAACAGCTGGCTCGCCCACCGACTCCGCGACACCGTCCGCACGATGACCAACAACACCACCATCGATCAGTTCGGAGACATCCGAGTCACGATCAATCAAAACGGGTTGATCGCCGGTGCCCAGTTCATCCACGCCCACGGCTCAACCATCGTATGGGCCGTCATCGACCTGGGAACCGACGACCAAGGACGCTTCACGATCAACACCCGAAGGGCGTATGTCGGAAGCACCCGCGTCCCCGCCGGGTACGCCCGCAAGTACCTAACGAGCGACAACCTCGGGAAAGCAAGCGTCGATCTCGGCGACGGCCGCGTGGTCCGCATCCGAGGAATCCGTGCCGGAGATCAACGACTCGAGTTTGCACTGCGGACCCAGCTCAGCGAATGAGCGTCATTATTCCGACCACTTATCCACGATCTTCCGCGCCGTTGGTGTCTGGATCGTCCGGATCGTGTCCGCGTTTGCCGCAAACGCAACCTTGAACGACTCGTCCCGCTTCATGACATGATTGATCGATTCGACAATCGACCGCGCCCCGCTCGTGAGCGACCTCGACCGGAGCATCGTCGCAATCAATGCCGCTCCCAGAACCAACGGCGCTTGCACCGGAGCCGGAACCCAAGGCGACACCGCGTCTGCCGCGATCGTCAACGGATCACTCGGATTCGTCGCACCCTCGATCACCTGATCCGCATGGATGACTGCCGCACTGACCACCGCGAGTTTTGCATTGACCTGTGCGATGAGCGCATCAATCGAATCCCGCTGCGCGCTGTCATCGGGGATCGTTTCCCGCATCAACTCCAGCTCATCAATCTGTGATTCCAGATCAGACTGAATCCCCGCCGCCTGCTCCCGCATTTCCCCAAGCTGCTCAATCGACTGCCCAAGCGGCGCACACCCACCCACCAGCAAACCAATCAACAGTCCAACCACAACCACACACCAACGAATCCAGTTCCACATACCAATTCTCCCACGCTCGAATCAGAGCGCACGCACACGGAGCGCATCGTGTGTGCACGCTGCGGGATTCAACAAGTGGTGGGGGGCTCAATTGTATACGAACGAGGATTCATCCAGATCGGGAATCACATCAACACGGATCACAAACGCGCACAGAAACGGTCATCGGCTCTCAACCAACAGCATCAGCAATCGCACGAACCAACGCATGCGCCATCGAATGACCCGATTTGTGCGCCACGAACCGAGCATTGATCCGCGATCCGAACAACGCAACATCTCCGATCAGATCAAGCAGCTTGTGATGCGCACACTCATCCGGATCACGAAGCTCATTGTCCATCGGCCCATCCTCATCAAGCACCAGCATATCCCCCGGCGCAAGATGCTTGAACAACCCACCCCCGATCAGCATCTCCGCTTCCTGCTTGAGACAAAATGTCCGAGCCGGCGCAACACGATGCGCATAGTCCGCCGCGTCACCGTCCCACCCAACCGTCGCGCGTTTGATCGGTGAGTTCTCACCATAATCAATCGTGTACTGATACGACGCAGACGCTGCGGGTGTCGCTTCGATCCACGAATCCCCATGCTCAACACGCACAGTCTTCGAAATCTGAATCGGTGTCACCGCCGCGTCCTGATCCACAACCCCAGCACCAAGAATCGCGCGAACAAACGCTTGTGAAGACCCATCCAGAATGGGAAGTTCGTGATGATCCACCGAAACAACCGCGTTGGAAATCCCCAGTCCCGCAAGCGCCGAGAGCACATGCTCAACCAACCACACCGACGATCCGCCGCTGCTCACCGCGCTGCAACGAGGGGGCACACTCGCAAACACCGGATGCACCGGCCCGTCGCAAAGCGACCCAGCACCGAGCGGGATCTGCGTGCCGTTGTGTTCAAAGACCAAGCCGTGATCGACCGCCGCGGGACGGATCGTGCACTTGGACGGCACCCCGGTAAACAGAGCGACACCTTCGATCAATGCTGGATTCGCGAGCGTGTGTTGTTGATCGCTGCCGTGCATCATCGGTTTACGAATCGGAATCCGCTTCGAGTTTCTTCAAGCGCTTCTCGACCTTGCGAACAAAGGTGCTCAGCTCGCGGAACGACCCATAGTTGAGCAGCGCCTGACGCGCCGGCATCGCGGGCATCCCGGCATAAGTCTCGCCCTCGGGAACACCTTCAAGCACGACCGCACCGCCCGCAACCTTCGCGTGCTTGCCGACGACCGCTTGGTCGTTGAGGACAACCGCCCCCCCGATCATCGCAAAGTCCCCAACCGTAACCGAACCCCCAAGCGTGGTCCGCCCGCAGATCAGCGTGTCGGTTCCGACGACGCAGTTGTGCGCGACATGAACCTGGTTATCAATCTTCGTGCGATCGCCGATGGTCGTCGCGCCGAGTTTCGCGCGGTCGATCGTCACGCACGCGCCCAGTTCAATATCATTGCCAAGCTCAACGGTCCCGATCTGAGGCACCTTCATCGCGCCCCGTTTGTCCGTCGGAGGCAGGTACCCAAACCCATCGGTCCCGATCACACAGTTGGCACCAAAGTGACACCGGTCCCCGACGGTGCACCGGTCTTCGATGACCACCCCGGGCTCAAGTATCGTGTCCGCGCCGATGTGCGTGTTCACACCGATCGTGACATTGTGCATCAGCACCGTGTTCGCACCGATCGACGACCTCGCGCCGACCATGCACCCCGGACCGATCGCCGCGGATGGATCAATATGTGCAGCAGGATCAATCACCGCCGACGGATGGATCCCCGCGCTCGGGCGTACCCGGTTCGGGTTGATCGCATCAAGGATCGCAACCAACGCCTCGTCGGCGTCCGGAACAACAATCAACGCACGCGTCTCGGGGTCATGACCAGGGACTTCAATTCCAGCACTCACCAGCGCACACCCGCACGACGAACTCGCCCAGAACTTGGCAAAGCTCGACGACCTGATAAAGGTCAGCGCCTCAGCGGGCGCATCCTCAATCGAACCGATCGTGCTCAGCGGCACATCCGCGTTCCCGATCAACTCGCCCTCGAGCAGTTCAGCGAGCGTGCCCGCACTGATCGGGAGTGAAAGCAGCGAGGAAATATCCCCGCTGTCCGTGTTCTCATCTGATTGAGTGGTCGTCATTGAAGTCATCTTGGTGGTGCCTAACGAAACGAAAGAAGATTACGGCGCGCTGTACTCGTTGTTCATGAGCGTAATGACCTGCTGGGTGATATCGATCGAATCATGGCGGTAAATCACGCTCTTGGTGATGATCGCGCGGTAGACCTCAGGGTCCGGAGCGCCGTCTGGGATCTCAAACTTCGAGTCGTCGAAGAGCACAATGTCGTATCCCTCACGCTCAGCGATGTTCTTGATCGCCGCTTCAACCTTCTTGTATAACCCCGCCATCACGCTCCCGGTGTCAATCGACACAATCTGCGACAACGCTTCACGGCGTGCCTTGGCAACCGCCTGCTTCTCGAGACCCTCGCGGAGTTTCTCGCGATGCTCCGGTGTCCCGCGCTTGAGCATCTTGATATCCTCATTGAGAATCTCGAGCTCTTTGAGGACCTCGTCGAGCGTTGCCTGACGAGCTTCCATCCGAGCGTTGAGTTCTTTCTTGAGGACTTCGCGTTCGTTGAGTCCGTCGATGATGTCAACAATATCGATCACCGCGACCGCGGTCGGCTGTGCCGGCGGGCGTGCGGAGGTCGCATCAGCGCGCCAGACGAACGCCGCGCTGAGCAGCATCGCGATCGCGGCGAGGGTGAGGGTTGTGTGTTGTTTCGTTTGCATAGGTCAAATCTCCATTATTCCCGAGTCTCAGAAGTCCCCAATGGTATACCGCACCAACCCCCCAAGGTTGACATGCATATACAGCGCACGCAACAAGTTAGTTGAACGGGAGATCCACCGAGAAGGTGAACAAGCGTGTTTTGTCGGTGCTTTCTTTGACGATCGGGAACCCGAAGTCAAACGCGAGCGGTGCCGGGGACAACGCGGGCATGAAGAAACGGAACCCGAACCCGACCGAGACACGGTAATCATCAAATCCGGGATCAAAGGTCACCGTACCCGAATCAATAAACGCGACCACCGACAACAACTCCTCATAAATCGGCTGCTGGATTTCAGCGCCGAGGAAGAAGTTGTAGGTACCACCGACCGGGTCATCCGAAGGCAGACCGTTGTCGTTGCGGATGCCCTTGGGCGAGATCGTGCGGAACTCAAATCCACGGAAGTCCTGACCACCCGAGTAGTATCGCTCGTAAGTCGGCGTGTTGTCGCGTCCCTGCGGGATGTATCCCAACTCGGAACTCAGCTTGAGGATCGTCGATCGTCCGAGGTAATCCTCGCGGATCGGGATAAAGGTGTTGTGCTTCAGATTGATCGGCGTAAAGGTATAGTCACCCACCACCTGCTCAATACTGATCGATGAACGCGAGCCGCTCGAAGGACGGATGCGGTTATCAAGTGTGTTGCGCGAGAGCGACGCCGCGAGACCAACAAGCGTGGTCCCGTCCGCGGCTTTAAACACATCAACCGGACGCGAAGGATCAATCCCCGCCAGTTCAACTTGGTTCATCCGCAGGTTGAGGTTGCCGGTCCAGCGTGTGCCAAAGCGTCGTCCGAGCCCGAGCGTGAAGCCCGATCGCTGCTCGTCAAACTCATCGAAGTTCCGCCGACGGAAAAACGCGCTGATCGACCCGGAATAGTTCGACTCCATCAAGTACGGCTCAGCAAGCGAGACCCGGAAAGTCTGCACCTCATTACCCGGGAGCGCCTCGATCGAGAAGGTCTGCCCGCCACCACGGAATGCACGGCCGGAGAAAAACTCACCGAATGAATCGGGGGTGTCGCGGATATCAAAGTTCCGCTGCGTGACCGCGATGCGGCCCACAACACCAGAGTCCGAAGACACCGCACCACCAAGATCAAAGCTCCCGGTATTGGTCTCCTCGATCTCAATGAGCACATCCCGGAAAGTCGATTTGTCCGGTGGCGAAAGCGTCAGCGAGATCGGGTCTTCAGACAGCGGCGCGCTCAACGATCCATTGGAGTTATCGTCGTTGTACTGATCCTCGTTCCGCCGAGCAGTCGGCACAAACTCATCGTCCCACACCTCCGCAAAGAACTCCACCCCAGATTCTTGCGGCGTAACCTTCGCGCCCGACCGGTCATTGAACAACCGGAGCAACCGCAATCGATTTTTCGACCGCTCCATCGCGATCGTATCCAAAGGACGCGTCGGCTTGAGCTCGATCTGCCTGCGGATCACTTCCTGCCTCGTCAGATCGTTCCCCTGAATAATCACCTCGCCCACGCGCGAGCGCCCGCCCTCACCGATCGCAACCACAAGATCAACCAAAGGCTCATCCTCGTCGCGCCGCTCAAGACGCTCCACCTGCGCATCGATGTACCCCATCTGCCCATACGCATCACGGATGCTCTTGATCGACTCATTGAGATCACGCACCGAATACACATCCCCAGGCTTAATCTTCATGAGCCCCGCGATCTGCGCCCGAGAGAATACCGCGTCCTCCCCATCCTCCGTCGCGATGTCCACCTGCACCTCGCGCATCGTGTAGAGCGGGCCTTCTTCAATCAGATAGGTCACAATCGCTTCGCGTCCGTTGGGCGCGGGTTGCACAAGCCGGTCCGTTCGCACATCCAGGTACCCGCGATCGCGGTAGAACACGATCAGGTTCGCGATGTCCACATCAAGGATCTCGTCATCGAGCTGCCCGCGCCGGAAAATGTTCGCCTTCTTGGTCGCCAGCTCCCGACGAAGCTTCTTGTTCTCGAATGCTTCATTCCCCGAAAACCGGATGCCGGTGACCTTCAAACGGTTGCCCTCGAGCACTCGGAAAATCACCAGTCCGGTATCAGCCAGTTCGTCTTCATCCACATTCACGCGGACAAAGTAGTACCCCTTGCCGCGGTAGAGTTCTTCGACCCGTCGCGCCGAGCGGTCGATTTGGAACCGGTCGATCGGTGTTCCGGCGATGACATCAATCACGCCCCGGATTTCTGCGTCCCCAAGTTCAGTATTCCCCGTCACCTGGACATCAATCACCTGCATCCGTTCGAGCAGATCGAACGCGAGTTCAACCGATCCATCATCCATCAATCCCGCATAGATCTCGACGCGTTGGAAGAATCCCAGCCGATTGAGTTGACGGACATCGTCGTTGACCCGCTGCGCATCAAAGATCGAGCCTTCTTTGGAAGTCAGGATATTGAACGCTTGCTGGTACGCCTCGCTGCTCAGTGATGTGCGGACCCCCTCAGCGGTCATCGAGCCCCGAATCAGCAGCCGCCCGATCGGTCGATTCTCGTACACCGAGATATCCGACGAGTCCCCGGCATTGTTCTGGCTCGCATCATTCTGAGTCGTGTTCTGAGCCATCGCGTGCGATGGCGCGATCCCAAGCGTGCACCCGCACGCGAGCACAACCGCCGTCGCTCGACCCATGCACCGATACCCCGGCTTGGTCGAACCAAGCAGCCGGTAAACATTGAGGTATGGAAACACTTCAGGCATCATGAGATGGTGACGATACACCGCCGAACCGCGTGACACCATCGCCCACCACGATGAATCGCACAAGATTCCAGCGACAATCCTCCGCCGATTGTTCATCCAATGCGGATAGTTTTGATCGGTCTCTGGTCTGCGGGTGCTTTCCTCTATATCCTGACCCCCAAGCGTTCCAAAACGCGACCCTCACCCACCAAGAGCACCAAGCCGCGATGATGCGTCCATCTGTTTCTCATCCCAGCACACCCCCAAAACCCGCACGCAACTGCAGGCTCCAATGGTGCGTCCTCCTCGCGATCGGTGCGCTCACCGTCCTGACCGGAATCAGCGTCCTCGTCGCGCTCATGAGCCCAGAAAACCTCCGCAGCGTCCCAACCGTGGCCCTCGTCTGCGTGCTCGTCCTTCTCTGTGTCCCGGTCCCGGTCCTCATGCTCGAACGCAGTCACCGCAGATCCGCAGCAGCAAACCTCCAAAGCACCGAATCACAACAACCTACGGCTTCTGAGTCAACCGCACACGCCCCGCGTCAAGCAATCATCCACGCGTCCCACCAGCCGCACGATTCAAGCGCCGACACCCACCGCCCGAGCCGTTCGCACAACGAACAGCACACCGCCGCCGCGTCATAAAACACGGGTATGTGGTTAAGTTCCAGTGGTAAATCGACTTAGCTCAGGTTGACAGGCATCACAACATACACAAAGTCGGTCCCCGCTTTGAACAAGCCGGGCTTGTTGCCGCTCTTGAGTTCGATCATGACTTCTGAATCCGTAATGACCTTGAGCGCATCGGTGATGAACGCGGGATTGAACCCGATCTCGATGTCATCGCCGTCGTAGCTCGTAAGCTCGACATTGATGGTCGCTTCACCCATTTCTGGTGCCCGCGAGGAGAGTTCGAGCGATTTTTCGCCGCCGTTGAATGCAAGCCGCACGCCGCGGGATTCCTCGTTGGTGAGCAGCGCCGCCCGCTTGACCGCCGAGGCAAGCACCTCGCGTTTGAAGGTCACCTTGATGTCCTGATCCTTGGGGATCACATCCTCATAAGGCGGGAAAGTCCCCTCAACCAGATTCGTCGAAAGCGTCGCGCGAGCATCGGTCGGGTCTTCACCAAACACGATCACCGCTTGGTTGTCCGTCACCGCGATGTGAACCAGTTCGTTCTCATCAGCGGTCATCTTCTGGATCATCGACAGCGCCTTCGATGGCAGAATGCACTGCGCCGGATCACCCTTGGAATCAATCGTCGCATGGCTCTTGGCAAGCCGACGACCGTCCGTCGCGATCAGGTCCAGTTTCTTGCCGTCCCGAACGAGCAGCACACCATTGATCGCATACCGCGAGTTCTCGCGTGCCGCCGCAAACAGGGTGCGAGCGATGAGCGTATCGAGTGTTCCTGCAGGGAGCGAGAAGATTGATTTGGCCGCTGGTGAAGCTGCAGAACCCTCCGAAACCCCTTTGTAATCAGCAAGTTGCGGGAAATCAGCCGCATCAAAGCCGTGGAGCTGGAAGTGGGCATCGGCGCCACGGATGTGCGTGGTCTCTCCGGACGCTTCAATCGTCAGCGTCGGTTCATTGTCCTCAGCGGAAATGATCTGACGAAGCTTGTCCGCAGGGACCAGCAAGCTGCCCTCCCGCTCGACTTCAACGCGCCCGATCCGGACCGAGAGCGCGATTTCCGCGTCGGTACCCGACAACACCAACTCCGCGCCCTGCGCATCATTGGTTGCGGTGAGTTTGATACAGGTCAGCTGAGGGCGCGGCGACCGCGATGCAACTACCCCTGAAACCTGATTGACCGCTTCGAGCAATGCCGCCCGTTCGCAGATAACTTTCATAGATTCGCTCCAGCCCGCCCATCCGGACGGTAAATCGTGTCCCCCATCGTAGCAGATTCCAGCATTGCAGGCACCCCCAGACCCCAGTTTGACCGCCGATTCCCCTCCCGGATCTGATCAATATCAACCAATTTTCTATGTCGCAGGACTTACCAACGCCGATGCCAGCATTCAGGGTGCTAGACTTCTCCTCAGTTATACAACTTACCCGCGACCGCCGCGCTCCGGACCCCTAATTTCCTCGTGTTGAGGCCGGTGACAGGGGTCCAGGAAGGGCGGCATCGTCGTTTTTGGAGGTCCCCCTATGTCATTTGAAGCCGCTGTCCACGCACAAGCCATCGAAATCGATCGTCTCTCCCTCGAAATGACCGCCGCCTCAGGCACCGGTCACCCAACGAGCGCCATGAGCATCGGTCACCTCGTCACGACCCTCATGTTCTCGACCATGCGCTGGTCACCGGACTATCCAAACTACCCAACCTCCGACCGCCTCGTGCTTTCCGAAGGACACGCTGTCCCCGCCGTCTACGCCGCAATGGCAACCCTCGGCGTCATGGTCGGCAAAGAAGACGAACGCCGCAAACTTACAACCGACGACCTCTCCACCCTCCGCGAATGGCACTCCGTCCTCGACGGACACCCAAACCCGATGGAAGGCGTTGACTTCTTCGACGCCGCGACCGGCTCGCTCGGTCAAGGTCTGTCGGTCGCAGCAGGCGTCGCCAAAGCCGCACGCCTCGACGGCACCGACCGACGCGTCTTCTGCATCTGTGGCGACGGCGAAGTCCGCGAAGGACAAGTCGCAGAAGCCATGGACTTCATCGTCGATCATCAACTCACCAATGTCTGCACCATCGTCAACTGCAACGCCTACGGCCAAGCCGACCGCGTCTCCAACCAGCAGTCACCAGAAGTCCTCGCCGCCAAGTTCGCCGCGTATGGCTTCGAAGTCGTCAGCATCGACGGACACGCACCAGACCAAATCAAAACCGCGTTCGATCGCTTCATCGCAGTCTCCGCAGACACCAACGCCAAACCAATCGCCGTCATCGCGACCACCGTCAAAGGATGGGGCTGCCCCTCACTCCAAGGCGGCGGATGGCACGGCAAACCCGCGACCGGTGATGCACTCGAAAAAGCACTCGCTGAACTCAACGAAGCACGCATCGACCTCACCTCCGCACTCGCAGGCACCGACCAGTTCACCATCGAACCACCAGCCCAAGCACCAGACCGCCCGCTCCCAACCGACGACCTCCTCACGCTCTCCGAAGCGATGAAGGACCTCGACATGGAAAGCGTTCTCCACACCGGAAAGTTCGCAACCCGCCGTGCATATGGAGTCGCCCTCCGAGCACTCGGCGCGACCAACCCAGATGTCGTCGTCCTCGACGCGGATGTCTCCAACTCAACCTTCTCCGAAACCTTCGCCAAGAACAAAGCAAACGCCGACCGCTTCATCGAATGCAAAATCGCTGAACAGAACATGATCAGCGTCGGCGCAGGTTTATCAGCAGGCGGCAAGATCCCATTCTGCTCCACCTTCGCCAAGTTCCTCACCCGCGCCTACGACCAAATTGAGATGGGCATGAACTCAGGCGCGAACCTCAAGATCGTCGGCTCACACTCCGGGATCACCCTCGCCGCAGACGGCCCATCACAGATGTCACTCCCCGATGTCGCATGGTTCCGCGCCCTGTCGCTCACCACCGACCACCGCGGAAACCCAGGATGCTACATCCTCCAGCCCGCCGATGCGTACGCGGCCTACTCGCTCACCGCGACCATGGCCGAATACGAAGGCATGTGCTACATGCGGACCCTGCGTGCAGAAACCGAACTCCTCTACTCCGACGACCATGTCTTCAACCTGGGCGGATTCGAAACCCTCGCACAAGGACGCGACATCGTGCTTGCCGCATCCGGGATCATGGTCCACGAAGGCAACAAGGCCGTCGAACTGCTTGACAAAGCAGGCGTCTCCGCGACCCTCCTCGACATGTACTCCATCCCCTTCGACACCGACAAACTCCTGGACATCGTCGCCGCCAACGGCGGATTCGTCGTCTCCCTCGAAGACAACTACGGCGGCGGACTCGGTTCAGCCATCGCAGACGCACTCATGGAATCCGGTGACGGCTTCGAACTCACCCAAATGTTCGTCAAACGAATCCCCAAGAGCGCCAAGACCCCAGAAGAAATGCTCCAAATGTGCGGACTCACCGCAGAGGACATCGTCAACAAGGTCATGGCACTCCTCGGCGTCCCAGTCTAAACACACTGACCATCCAAATCACAAAGAACCCCGGACATACATCCGGGGTTCTTTCGTATGAACATTCATGATTACATTCAAGCCAATGAAGCACCTCGACTGCGTGCATCAGCTGATTCAACGCGCATAAAAAAACCGGGCAACTTGCCCGGCTGTATTGAACAGAGTTTTTCTTGGTCAACCGCTTACGGGCAACCAGCCCCGAACGCCGACAGGAACGCGGAGACATCGAGGAAGTTGTAGTTCCCATCGTTGGTAAAGTCCGCGATCGGATCCTGACTCCCGAACGCCGCGAGGAACGCCGAAACATCAAGGAAGTTCAGCGAGCCATCGATGTTGAGGTCAGGCACACATTCCAGCACCGTGATCGGGCTCGCACCCGCGACCCAGTTGTTCGAGGTGTTCGTCTCGATCCCCAGAGCTTCCGATGAAATCAGTCCGACATAGTAAGTCCCGGGATTCAGATCCGAAGGCAGATCAACGAACGAGCTCACGAAGAATGATCCGCCTGCAAACAGCGATCCAAAGTCACGCGTGTCGAGCAAGTGATCAGAGATCGAGATGAAGTTGTTGGTCGATGCGTAGAAGTCAACATGGACATCCGTTGCAGGACCTGTGCCATCATTCGTGATCCGGTAGGTTACATCGACAAACTGGCCGGGGTAATAGTTCCGACCAGCGTCATAGCTGGCGTCCGATGCTCGCAGGTCCGGAATCGGTTCACTCTCAGTCGTGAACGACCAGACCGAACCGGTTGTAGTACCGGAAGTGTTGTACGGATCGATACGCCAGTAGTAGGTCGTGCTGTACTCCAATGTTGAGAGGAAGTTGATAGTCCCATTGGTCGTGCTCACAAGCTCGCCCTCATCAGGAGTCGGATCTGTACCGAAGTACACCCGGTACCAATCCGCACGAGGCGCAACAGCCCAGTCGATGTCAGCGTCAACATCAACACCGGTCGCGCCGTTACTCGGACTCACAATCGTCGCCTGTCCCGGAAGACCCTCGGTCACCGTGATCTGCTGCGCGTCCCATGTATCGGTATCGTCGTTTGTATCCGTACCGGGAAGACCCGAATCCGCGATCACACCAATCCAGTATGTTCCCGGGGGTGTATCAAGCGGAATGCTCGGAGCAGGAACGACAAAGTTCACATTGTTCATCGCGCCAAAGTCACGCGCGTTCCAGTTCCATGTCCCGACAAGGGTATCACTGACTGAAATGTTGTTGTTTGTCGAGAGGTATACCTTCAACTGATAATCCTGAACTCCGGGATTCGCGTTGGTCGCATTGATCATTTTGACATCGAACGAGTCGTCCATCAATGTGCCCGCGCGGACCGTCGTCGATCCACGCGCCCGCATCATCAACGGCTCCCAGTCCTCGCTGCTCGTGCGTGTGTTGTTCTCAAAGTCCTGCATGTCCAACACAAACCCTTCCCAGAGCTTGCAGTACCGGCCCACATCATTCCGGTTCGAAGTCGAACACACCGCATGCGCCATCCGGTTATCACCATCAATGTAGTACATCGCCGATCCGGACATCCCGCCCCAAACGGTATCGAGACAGTTGCCGCCCGTGGTCAGTTCCATCTGGTTGTTGGGGCAATCATCAATCGTCCCGCTCCAGAAGTACATCGTCGCGCCGGTATGCAACCCAGCAGTGGGGCAGTTCTCCGATGGGTACGAGAAGTTGTAGTACGAACGCGATTGGATCGAAGCGCAGCTCCCGCCCCACGCCCACGCGAACCAGCCCGTCAGCATCCCGACATTGCGAGATCCGCCACGAGTCAATCGAATCAGACCAGCATCGCGGTCCCAGTCACCACTGTTGATCCAGCCAGAGCCGGCAAGGAACGAGGTGCCGTACCCGTACCCGAAGTTCTGGATGACCTCATCAGTATCAGGAGCGCCGCCGCTCGCAACACCATCCCACGCCGGGTAGACATACACGATGTCCGCAAAGCTGTTGATGGTCAAGCCATTGGGTGTGCGTGCATACACACAGTGCCCAGCGGTCAACACAACACCGGGATCCTGCATCGAACCCGAGCACACAAACCAACGCTGCACGCCACCGGTATCCGTAAACCGCATCACAAGCTTCACATTGTACGAGCGAGGCGAGGTACTCAAACCAGACGCAACAGTCATCCCCCCAAACCCAGCAGGCTCAAGCAGATCACCCTCAAAAGGCATCACACCGATGTAATCGCCCTCCATACTCTGAGCACCAATCAAACCGGTTGGCATCTTCATATCCGTGATCCGAGTCTCCCCGGTCAGTGAGTCATGAAACACCGCGCGGTCGTCCTTATTGATCGCCTCAATCCCAGCCGCCCGATTCACCTCAGGCATCGGCATCCAAGGAATCTCATCAATCGGCGGATGCTCCACCCGAGGCGCCGCGTTATCAAAGATCTGGCGAGCCATAAACAACTCATTCGCGGTCGCTCCAGAATCCGGCAAACCCGCATTCCGATCCACAACAACCGGACGGAACCCCTCGCGGCCGCTCACCGCCTGCTGGTCCGCCATCGTTCCCATTGAAGCAACGCCGATCAGCGACGCGCCCAACAACACGAACCGTTCAACGATTCGTTTTTTACACTTCTGCATTCCTATCTCCTGTGCTTGTTGATCATGCTCTCAAACATCACGAACACGCAATCAATGAACCGCGCACATCAGACGAACACCGGTGCATACGCACACCAACACCCGGCTCTCGCCGGATGCACCCTCGTTATTGGTTGGTTCCCTGTCTGACCCGCAAGCGGTTCACTCCCTCGAAAATCGAAACCCGAATGGGTCCGACTGGATGCTATCACCCAGTCAACGATTGTCTCACCACACACAAAAAAACATTCCATTGTTTCAGGGAATGTTTGTGAGTAGAAACAAAGTTATTGCGAATCACTAGTGTAATAAATAACGCAACCGTTTCAGCGGGTCACGAACACCATCAAGGACACCCGGCCCCGAATGCCGCAAGGAACGCAGAAACATCAAGGAAGTTAAAGCTCCCATCCGCTTCAAAGTCCGCCACCGGGTCCTGATTTCCAAACGCACTCAAGAACGCGCTCACATCAAGGAAGTTCAGATTCCCTTCACCGGTCAGATCCGCAGGACACGACAAGTCCGGCGATTCATCAATCACCAGCGTCACCGCGTCCCATGTCCCGTCCGCCTCGACCACGCCGATGTGGTTCAGCGATCCCACCGTCGTATCAATCGTGTACAGATGACTCGAAATCTCAACAAACACATCCGGCGCAACCTCGTCATACCCCTGAATCACCGCATACAGCGTCCCGTTGCTCGAAAAATCAAGCCCGGTCTCAAACTGCGCCGAGAATCCAACCCCAAACAAACTATGCACCGTCGTGACGGTATTGGCTTCCAGATCAATCTTCACAAACTTCACGCTCCCACCCGAAGTCGTCGAGAGCCCGTACAGATCACCCGCCGCCAAAGTCGGATGCCCCTCAGGGACAATCGCGATCGATCCGATCGCTTCAAAGTTGAGAATATTGTGCACGCTCTGCACCGCGCCTGTTGCCGCATCCGCAACCACAAACCGCGAGAACGCGCCCACCGTCCCAGTGACATACGCCGTGGACCCATCGTTGCTCAGCGCCATCCCAGCGGTTCCAGAATCAAAGAACCCGACCGAGTCGATCAGCGAGTTGCCCCCGTTCATGACATCCACCACGCGCAACGCATTGGTCGTGTTCTCAAACGCAACCACCTCACCAGCCGCGTTCATGTCCGCGCCGCCAAACCGAAGAAAGTCCCCAGCCATCGGCGTCCGAACCACATCACTCGGATCAGCAAGATTCACCCGCCCAACCGATGCCAGCTCAATTCCGGGAGCGCCAAAGTACGCCGACCCTTCAATGATGTACGCATGCGTCGCGCCCCCCGCAAGAGCCGGGGTCGAAACCAATCCAATCAAACACATCTGCGCAATGTTCATCGCGTGCCTCCCTTCGAGAGCCCAAGCTCATCCCTCAGAATCTCATCCCGATCACGCGCATCACGCTCCGCAACCAAACGCTCCGAGTCCCGGCCCCCCGCCGTCCTCGGCTCAAGTCCAACATCCACCGCCGTGATGTACCGGAACCCATCACCCACCGCCTCCGTGTCCACCACCAGCCCCGTCCGAGTCACCTCAAACACGCCGCTGGTCGTCGTCACCAGCAGATTCCCGTTCCCAAGTTCCGCCACCCCACGATACAGCTCAAGCGTCCCCGGATCGTACTGCCCCACAAGCGATCCACCCGAATCAAACTCCAAGATGAACCCAGAGCTGAACACACAAATCAACAAGTTCCCATTCCCCGCGATCGCCATCTGCTGCGGAAAGTCCAGCTGAGGCACTTCCAGCGCACTGGTAAACCGCTCATTGAACTTGCCCTCCATCGTGTACCGAACAATCTTGTCCTGCCCCTCATCCGCAACAAGCACCTCCCCGTTGTACTCAATCACATCAAACGGCCCACGGATCCCCCCGTACCGATTAAACGCAAAGTCAGCAAGCTCACTCCCATCAGCAGACGCCAGCCGCTTCACATTCTTCTGCGACACCACAAGATCATTGTTCGATCCCGAGTTGGTCACCAGCACCTGTCCCGCGCCGGGACCACTCGTGAGCACATGTCCGCCACGAATGTTGTCCATGATGCTCGTATCACGAACACCACCAAGCGAGAAGATCCCAAGATAGTCCCCGCTCCCGCTGAACCGCGAAACCACATCCGAAAACTGATCAATCACCAGCAGCGTCCCATCCGCCGCCACCAGCACTTCCAAAGGCCGATCAAACACATTCACCCCGCCATCGGTCCCGGGATCGGTAATGAACGAACTCGAAATCATCGAACCATCGAAGGCATCAAACACCCACACCGAATCCGATGTCGAGTCCGGGATCAACAGCTCTCCCTGCGCGCACGCATGCCCGCACGCCGCCGCCAGTAAAAGTACACACACTCGCTTCATCACTATTCACCTCACAAGATGGAGTTTCAGATTGGGTCGCCCGCCCCATCCTAACGCAAGCCACCCCATCCACCAAGAAAAAACCCGTCAAAACGACGGGTTGTGTGTGTACAAACGATTCTCAATGTACTCAATCAGCCCGAAGGTACGCCGCCTCCAGCGCCCGATCGATCCGTTCCTTCACATCCACGAGATGCGCCGCGCTGTACGCATCAAGATCATCAACCGCAGGATACGAATCCACAATCCCCTGAATCTTGATCAGCTCATGCCGAGCAAGCGACTGGATCGTCTTCCCAGCAGCGCCAGGCCAACGCATCCCCGTCGCCAGATCAATCATCCGCGACACATGCTCCATCTGCAGGTTCCGCTCAAACTGCCCAACAAACGGCTCACGATTCGTATAAGGACCATCCGAATCCGAACCCATCCAAACACGATCACGCACCGCATCCAAAATCTCCGGAACCGTGAGCGCGTCTTCACCAGATGGAGTCCGGATCTCGTTATCCATCACCCACGACAACCGCTGCGGATTCAAAAGCCCCGTCAGCGCCGACGACTGAATCCCAAGCACACTCTGCGCCACAGGCCAAGCGTGCGCCGTCCCGAACCCCTCGTCATACCAGTTGTCACTCTGCAGATAGCTGAGCGTCTCTGGATCAATCCCGAACGACGAGCTGTCAAACGCATGATCCACAACAAACTTTAATGCCCGGCGCTGCTGCGCCGCATCAACCGGACGCACCGGCGCCGGCGCACCCTCATCGCCCTTCATCGAGCGTTGAATGTGCGATCCACCCACCCAGTGCATCGCCATGTTTACCGCGCTGTACTGCATCCCAAAGAGCTGCGAGTACACCTGCCGCGCCTTCTGCCAGCTCTCGCCGTCCTTGACCGCATTGGTCAGCACCTGCCCGCGTGCCTTGTTGACAAACCGGATGCGTTCTTCCGCAAAGTCGATCGAGTCGCGACCAAGGTCCCAAGTCTTCGCCTGCGGGTCAGGAGAGAACTGCCCGTCCTCGGCCATGTACGCATGCGCTGGTTCAGATGCACGCGCCGCGACCTCTTTCGGATCACCCCCCGTGTAGTTCCATTCGATCGCCCACATGTCATAAGGCCCAATATCCATCGGCACATACGCCCCCTGCACCAACCCACGATCCTCATCCTCCACAATGATGTTCGACAACGCATAATCCATCACCGTCGATTGGATCGGCTCATCAAACCCCTCGCTGTTCATCTCCGCGATCGAGTGCAACGCCGAACCCTTCCAGTTGTGCGTCAGCCCCATCGTGTGACCCACCTCGTGCATCACCACATCACGCAGCATCGGACCAACAAACTCCTCGGGAAGCCCATCAAGCATCGAGACCTGTTCCTTGTCTTCGCCCGAATCTTCATTCGCGAACCGAGCAAAGTCACCGATGCCTAGATCCATCGCCAAACGCGCCGAAGCCACATTGGCCGCAAGCCCGGGCTGCATCAAACACATCGCCTTGCCCGCATGCGAGTCCGTCCGGTGAGGCTCCCACACCATCGGAGACAGCGTCATCGGCGCATCAATCAGCAACTCACCCGTCCGCTCAGGATGCTCAACCATCGCCTTGGTCAGCGCCGCGACGCGATCCCGATCCCCCGGCTCAGCAAGCACCACACGCGGATCCCAAGAAGGATGCTCCGCAAGCCAAGAAGCAAGATCAGGAGACAGCACGCTCATCGCATTGGATGCAAGCTCGATCTGCATGTACTGATTCGCATACGAACCAATAAACCCCTCATCCATCACGATGTCCGCTTCATAAATCTCACCCGTGTCCGGATGCGCATGCACCGGACCAATCGCAAACCCCATCCCCGCGTTCGTCCAGCGCACAAACGAGTATCGGCTGTCCTCAGGATCAATATCCATGTACGCGCCCGTCGAAGAATCCTGCTGACGAACCTCGATCGCATCAACAATCCCGATCTTCTCAAACGCCTTGTTCCAAGAAAGAATCCCGTCCCGCACCCATCGACGATACCGCAATGGAGTCGTGTGCTCAATGTGATACACAATCGGTTCCCGCGGCGGACTCATCCGAAGCGACGGATCCGCCTTCTGAATGTTCCAACGATTCGCGTACCGCACAATCTGCGACGACCCATCATTGACCGCGCGATCCTCAAACGACTCAAAGTAAATCCCCACCCGACGATCCGCAAGCCTCGGCTCAAACCCCGGACTCCGCTCAGGCATCGCAAGCGAATACCGAACCTCCGCAAAGCTCCCGCTCGCGCGAGGCAGCTGGAACCCGATCTCAATATTGTGCGGGAACACCTTCGCCTTGGTGATCTTCGCAAGCCCAACATTCGCCCCACGCAAGAACCGACCAATAAACTCATCCGAAGACCCAAGCAACGCCTGGTCCAAATCAATCACAGGCCCGCCCCCAGGTCCCGTCGTAAGCACAGGCACAGACAACACCACCCGGTCCGTGTTCACCCGAGCAACACCCTCCTTCGACTGCGCATCCCCGCTCGACCGAACCGAAATGTTCGGCTCAATCAACATCAACTGATCCCCGCGCCGAGACCAATACACCGTCTTGGCAGGAACCCCCACCGAGTCGTGCCAGATCGAATACACCCCAACCTGCGGATGCCCCGCCGCAACCGTCGCGACCATATAAAATCGTTTGCCCTCAAAGTCCTTGGGAAGCTCCGCAAGAATCTGAGCGCCTTTTTCCATCGTGTACAACGAGTAGAACGACTTCTCACCCGCCAGCACCGCAACCTTCTCGTACCCCTCAACCACCTTCTCAAACGCCGGCTCCGCCGCCCCCGCAGCGCACACCAACGAAGAAACCGTCAGAGCCCCCAACAAACTACCCATCTTCACACGCGTATTCATGTCTTGCCTCTTTCGTAGCAGGTGGTCGATCGCCGTCCATAGCAGTAAAAAACCCAGAACCGGGTCTGGGTCTTACCAATCAATCATCGGCTCGGATGCAGCCCCACTCAACAAGAATTCCTACGGACACCCCGCTCCAAACGCCGCAAGGAACGCCGAAACATCAAGAAAGTTAAAGCTCCCATCCGCCTCAAAGTCCGCAACCGCGTCCTGATTCCCAAACGCCGCCAAGAACGCCGAGACATCAAGGAAGTTCAGATCGCCCTCACCAGTCAGGTCAGCAGGACATGCTGGGAGGTCAACGATATCGTTGAACAAAAACGCAGAGCCGAAGAGGTCAGGATCTCCACCATCGTCGTCGCCTGGGTCGGCGGCCCCAACAATGACAGACCTATCCGAGATCGCCGCGGAGTATCCAAACCCGTGGGCCGGCAAGTTGAGTTTAAACAACTCCTCGCCGGTCATGGTATCGAAGAAGTATGTTCCAGCATCAGGAGTCGTGATAACCGCAGTCCTTCCAGAGATCGATACACCATGACCAAAGTTTTTGAATGACGAAGCATCGGACGCGGTGAGCTTAAAGATTTCCTGGCCAGTGATCGAATCGAACAGGTACGCTGATCCGGAAGAAGTACCCGAATCATCATCGCGTTCAGCCCCGACAATCACGGTTGTGCCCGAGATTGAAACAGATCTGCCGAACCAATCTTCCACCGCAGCGTCAGACGCAACGAGCTTGAAGAGTTCCTCGCCCGTCGTTACATCAAACAGGTACGCCGCACCCGAATCAGTGCCTCTTTCATCGTTTCGGTAAGCTCCAACGATCGCGGTGGATCCCGAGAGAAACACTGTGTTCCCAAAGTAATCTCCCTCCGCGCCGTCAGATGCAGTGAGTTTCAATAACTGCTGCCCCGTCGTCACATCGAAGATATACGCGGAGCCAGAGTTGAGTCCGCGATCATCGTCAGCGATAGATCCCACGATCGCCAGATTACCTGAGATTGAAACGGAACTGCCGAACTGATCTCTCACATCGCCATCAAGTGCGGTAAGCTTGAACAGTTGTTCACCAGTTGTGGTATCAAAGAGGTACGCCGCACCAAAACGATGACCCAACTCGCTGTTGCCAGCAGCTCCAACAATCGCAGTTGTGCCGGAGACGCCCACCGACGCACCAAACTTGCCCCCCTCCGAAACAACCGAAGCGGTCAGCCGAAAGAGTTCAGTACCTGTACTTGAGTCAAACAAGTACGCACATCCCGTATCGTTGCCCGATCCATTATCCTCCCCGGCACCAACAATCAGGGTTGTTCCTGAGATCGCCACGGAAACACCGAACACGTCTCCCGGGATTCTCTCGGCCGCGACAAGTTCGATTCCCTCCTGAGCATGTCCCAAAGCGGGGCAACAAACAGCAGCAAGCAAGACAAGTGAAATCGTTGAAATCGGGCGCTCGCGAGATGTCATAATGTTCATCAGAATCCTCTCTGTAGGCGTATATACATGAAACCATGCAAACGAAAGATCGTGGAGAGTGAAGAGTCCTCCCATTCATGCCCAGCACGACACCGTTTGCAATCTCAAATCCTACATGAAAAAGACCCCGAGCCCAAGCTCGAAGTCTTCATAAGAACCCAGTATTTCAACAATCACAACCCTTACGAGTTAATCACGCGCCCCTCAGACGCCAACGCCGCCTCATGCACCGCTTCGTGCATCGTCGGATGCGCATGCACCGTCGCGATGATCTCTTCGGTCGTCGCTTCAAGACGACGCCCAAGCGTCAGCTCCGCAATCAACTCGGTCGCCTGATCACCAAGAATATGAGCCCCCAGAATCTCCCCGCGAGGCAGACCCCGGATGATCTTCACAAACCCATCGGTATGACGCGTCGCGATCGCTTTGCCCAGCGCCTGATTCTGGAAGACACCGATGTCGTAGTCCTCGCCCTTCTTCAAGCCCTGCGCCTTGAGCGCCTGCTCCGTGTACCCAACCGATCCAACCTGCGGATGACAGTAAGTACACCCAGGAATGATCGTGTAGTCCATCGGGATCGGATCGTGCTTCGCCTTGCCATCTTTAAACGCAAACCGCTCAACACACAGCACCGCCTCTTCACCAGCAACATGCGCCAGCCAAGGCGGACCAATCACATCACCAATCGCATACACGCCAGGCAGATTCGTCTTGTAATCCAACGGCTTGGGATCACTCGGAGAGTCCGCACTCAAAGGCACATAGTCCGTTTTGATATGACCCTGAACCGTCTCCAGCCCAAGCGATTCATCAAACAATCCATCAAACCGACCAACGACACCAATCGCGAGCAGCACCTTGTCGCCCTGAATCACTTCCTTCTTGGACGCATCCGGTTTCCCATCCGCACCGATCGGAGCGCAGGTGACTTTCACACCCTTGCCCTTGGTGTCAATGTCCATCACGCCGGTCTTGACCTTCACATCAAACCCGTGCTTCTTATAAATCTTCGTCATCTCCTTGCCGACCTGCTCGTCCTCAACAGGAACCAAGCGATCCAGCATCTCGATGATCGTCACCTTCGATCCAAAGTTCTTGTACACATACCCGAACTCCATCCCGATCGCGCCCGCGCCCACCACGATCAGATGGTCAGGCTTCTCGTTGTTGTACATCGCCTCGCGCGCACCCCATACCTTGTCGCCATCAAACTTCGCAAATGGCAGATCCCGAGCCACCGCACCCGTCGCGACAATCACCTTGTCTGCGGTAATCGTCTCCGTCGCCTTCCCAACCTCAACAGGCGAAGGCGTGAACTCTTCGTTCAACTTGCAATCACGAACCTCGATCTCAACCTTCCCCCCAGTCTTGACAATCTTCGCATGCGCATTGAAGAACTCGATCTTGTTCTTCTTCATCAGGTACTCAACACCCTTGTTGAGCTTGTCGGCCACATCACGCGACCGACCAATCACCTTGTCCCAGTCAAATGTCACCTCGCCGGTGCTGATGCCCCATTCTTCCTTCTCAGCGAGCTTTTCCATCAGCTCAGCGTTCGCGATCAGCGCCTTAGAAGGAATGCACCCCCAGTTCAGACACACCCCACCCAGCCGTGCACGCTCAATAATCGCCGTTTTGTACCCAAGCTGCGCCGCCCGGATCGCCCCCACATACCCACCAGGACCGCCACCGATTACCACAACATCAAAGTGCTTGTTTGCCACGCTATATCCTTACTTTCGTCGCCCGGAAGCGAGTTTTTGAAAAACATTCCTACACCGTCATCGACACTATAGGAACGCTCTCCCATGCCAAAACGGCACAAAACCGAC
This sequence comes from uncultured Phycisphaerales bacterium, assembly GCA_963976955.1. Lineage (GTDB taxonomy): Bacteria > Planctomycetota > Phycisphaerae > Phycisphaerales > UBA1924 > UBA1924. The sequence continues at coordinate 128,468 of CAXBMD010000002.1, forward strand.
AATCCATGCCTCACTTCCAACCCAGAAACACCAACAACCATTCCCTCAAAACTCCCCAACCTCTTGAAAAACCACGACCTTACACGCAAAACAACGATCTATCCTCGATTTTCAGGTCTCGCCAATCTGGCACGCCCCATGCATCCGATATATAGGCAATACGAACTGATTGTGCCTCTCGCGAGCGATCTTTCCGATCCAAACCCGCGCGCCGCACGAACAATTCAACAGGTTCCCCCGTTCATGCATTGAACAGGGATACACAAACCGGCGAACCCGTTCGCCAATAAGCACCCGGAAATCAAACCGGGGGCGGGAGAAAAAGGCATGTTTGAACGATTTACAGATCGTGCCCGCAAAGTCATGGCACTGGCCAACCAAGAAGCACAACGCTTCAACCACGAATACATCGGCACCGAGCATGTCCTGCTCGGTCTCGTCAAAGAAGGCAGCGGCGTCGGTGCCAATGTCCTCAAAAACCTCGAAGTCGACCTCCGAAAGGTCCGCCTCGAAGTCGAACGCCTCGTGCGCGCCGGACCAGAAATGGTCACCATGGGCAAACTCCCGCAGACTCCTCGTGCCAAAAAGGTCATCGAGTACGCGATCGAAGAAGCCCGCAACCTCAACCACAACTATGTCGGCACCGAACACCTCCTCCTCGGCCTCCTCCGCGAGCACGACGGCGTCGCCGCACAGGTCCTCATGAACCTGTCGCTCAAACTCGAAGAAGTCCGCGAGGAAGTCCTCAACCTCCTCGGCGCCGGTGCTGAATCCAACGCCGAATCCATCTCAGGTCCATCGGACCCGGATTCCCCAATGGGTTCATCCTCCAAAGCCAAGGGCAAATCCAAAACCCCAGCACTCGATTCCTTCGGACGCGACCTCACCGAACTCGCCCAAACAGGCCAGCTCGATCCAGTCATCGGCCGCGCACACGAAATCGAACGCCTCACACAAATCCTCTGCCGCCGCACCAAAAACAACCCGGTCCTCCTGGGTGAAGCCGGTGTAGGCAAAACCGCCATCGTCGAAGGTCTCGCACAACGCATCGTCTCCGAGGAAGTCCCAGACATCCTCCACGGCAAGCGCGTCGTCGTACTCGACCTCGCCATGATGGTCGCCGGAACCAAATACCGCGGTCAGTTCGAAGAACGCATCAAAGCGGTCATGAACGAAGTCCGCCGCGCCGGAAACATCATCCTCTTCATCGACGAACTCCACACCCTCGTCGGCGCAGGCGGTGCCGAAGGCGCGATCGACGCATCCAATGTCCTCAAACCAGCGATGGCGCGCGGAGAAATCCAGTGCGTCGGCGCAACCACCTTCGACGAGTACCGTAAGTACATCGAGAAGGACGCCGCCCTCGATCGCCGCTTCCAGTCCATCGCCGTTGAACCACCAAGCGACGAACAAGCCGTGGAAATCCTCAAGGGTGTCCGCGACAAGTACGAAGAGCACCACCGCGTGAAGTACACCGACGCCGCCATCCGCGCCGCCGTTGAACTCTCGGGACGCTACATCACCGGACGAGTCCAGCCAGACAAGTCGATCGATGTGATCGACGAAGCCGGCGCCCGCGTCCGAATCAAGTCCATGAGCAAGCCGCCAAACCTCGCCGATCTGGAAGCCGACATCGAGAAGCTCTCAGTCGCCAAGGACGACGCGGTCAAAAACGCGGACTACGAAAAAGCCGCCGAGCTCCGCGACCAAGCAGAGCAACTGCGGAAGAAGAAGGACGAGATCCAAGCCGAGTGGCGCGCCAAGCAGCAAGAATCTGCCGGGCTCGTCGACGAAGCGATCATCGCCGAAGTCGTCTCCAAGATGACCGGTGTCCCACTGCAGAAACTCGAGAAGGAAGAAGCCAAGCGCCTCCTCCGCCTCGAAGACGAACTCCACAAGTCCGTCATCTCGCAGGACGACGCGATCAAAGCGATCTCCAAAGCAATCCGCCGCGCCCGCGCCGGCCTCAAAGATCCGAAGCGCCCAATGGGCTCCTTCATCTTCGTCGGCCCATCAGGTGTCGGTAAAACACTGCTCTCAAAGGCACTCGCAGAGTTCATGTTCGGGAACCCGGATGCCCTCATCCACCTCGACATGTCCGAGTACATGGAGAAGCACACCGTCTCGCGTCTGGTCGGAGCCCCTCCCGGGTATGTCGGCTACGAAGAAGGCGGCCAGCTCACCGAAGCCATCCGCCGTCGCCCATACTCCGTCGTCCTCCTGGACGAAGTTGAAAAAGCGCACCCGGATGTCTTCAACATGCTCCTCCAGATCATGGAAGAAGGCCGTCTCACCGACTCCTTCGGCCGTCATGTGGACTTCCGCAACACCATCATCATCATGACCTCCAACATCGGCGCCGACCTCATCAAAGGCGGCGGCGGATTCGGGTTCGGCAAGCACGCACCCGAAAACAAGTTCGAGTCCATGAAGACCGTACTGATGAAAGAAATCGAACGGTTCTTCCGTCCCGAGTTCATCAACCGTCTCGATGATGTCGTCGTGTTCAAACCACTCACAAAAGAGGACCTCGTCCACATCGTCGAGTTCGAAGTCGCCAAGGTCGCCGAACGCATCAAAATGCAAGGCTTCACCCTCACGCTCGACCAAGACGCCAAGGACTTCCTCATCGAGAAGGGCTACAACCCCGACTTCGGCGCCCGCCCGCTCCGCAGAGCGATCGGCACCTACATCGAGGACCCGCTGTCAGAGCTCCTGCTCTCCGGCGATCTCCACGAGAAGAATGTCATCAAGGCAACCCGGGTCGGCACCGACGAAGTGCTCGTCTTCAACAATACATTCGTCGAAAACGACGATGTCGTCGTCACCGACACCCTCGAAGGCCGGGAAAGCGATGCGGTCAAAGAGACACCACCGCCCGCCGAATCCGCTGGAACACAGTCAACCTAACACCTGACTGAACCCAGTTCGATACAAAAACCCCAACGCCCGGACAGCAATGTCCGGGCGTTTTTCTTGATCTCCCCAATCACCCATTCCATACCACACCAAAACACCATACAATCGCCACATGCCCATATTCATTCGTTGGCTCCTCCGCTTAGGACCCGCCAACCCCATCGCCGTACGCCTCGTCCAGAACGCATCCCGCCGTTCAAAGCACAACTACGCCCGCTCCGGATACCTCGGCATCCTCATCATCGTCCTCCTCTGGGCTATGCTCGGATCAACCCCCACCGGCGATGTCTCCTACCGCGAGCTCGCCGCCGCCGGCGCATCCTCCTTCGCAGGAATCGCCTACCTTCAGGTCGCCCTCATCTGCATCATCGCCCCAGTCTTCATGGCCGGAGCCATCTCCCACGAAGCCAACCCAAAGACATGGGACATCCTACTCACCACCCCCATGTCCAAACTCGAAATCGTCCTCGGCAATCTCTTCGGCCGCCTCTTCTTCGTCCTCGCACTCCTCTTCGCCTCCCTCCCCCTCTTCGCACTCACCCAGTTCTTCGGAGGTGTCCCAGGACGCTCCATCTTCGCCGCCTACATCGTCAGCGCCGGAGCCGCAACCCTCGTCGGCGCGATCGCCATCTCGCTCTCCGTCTCACGACTCGTCGGACAGCGCGCCGTCTTCACCTTCTATGTCTCCGTCATCACCTACCTCGCCATCACCCTCGCCCTCGACGCATGGTTCCGCTCGCGCGGCATGGGCGCTGGACCAACCGGACAAGGCGTCACCGTCATCTCCGCCTTTAACCCCTTCCTCGCCCTAAGAGCCCTCCTCTCCCCCGCGTCCTACCCCGCTGCAATCCCCGGAACCTACTCCGGACTCAAAGCACTCATGCTCGAGTCCCCCGCGCGAGCATGGGTCTACGCCTCCCTCCTCCTCTCCGGATTCCTCGTCCTCGCCTCCACCCTCACCGTCCGCACCGGTGGACTCAAAAACATGACGCAAACCAACGCCGGCGTCCCCCTCTACCGCAAACTGCTCGGCAAAGGCGCCGCCGTCGACCACCGCCCCCCACGCACCGTCTGGTCAAACCCAATCGCATGGCGCGAAGCCGCCGCACGCAACGCAACCTTCTGGCGCATCCTCGCCCGCTGGTCCTTCGTCATCGGCGGAGCTATCCTCGGCCTCACCATCACCATCCTCTACCACACCCAAAACATCTCCACAAACGACTTCCAGTTCATCCTCCGCTCCATCGTCTTCACCGAAGTCTTCGTCATCGCACTCATCGCCATCAACATGGCCGCCACCGCAGTCGCCGGAGAACGAGAAGACGGCACCCTCGACCTCATCCTCACCACGCCCATCACCCCAAGAATGTACATGACCGGCAAACTCCGAGGACTCGTCGCCTACCTCCTCCCACTCATCGCCGTCCCCGTCTTCACCATCGGCATCGCAGGCCTCTACGCCCTCACCGGAGGACTCGGACAAGACGCCCTCGCCCATATCCCCGCATCAACAGTCTCAGGCACCGCAATCACCGTCCCCGTCGTTCTCCCAGAAGCCGGACTCCTCGCAGCACTCGTCCTCGTCCCATTTATCGCATTCTGCGTGATGATCGGTCTCCAGTGGTCACTCAAATCCAAAGGCACCCTCAGCGCCGTCATCGGAACCGTCGCCATCGTCGCCATCGTCTCCGGAATCCTCGGCCTCTGCGGCTGGGCCTCCGCCTCAGACATGCCCGTCGTCGGCCCAACCCTCGCATCCCTCTCCCCCGCCTCACTCCTCGACGCCCTCGTCGTCCCCGCCCAGCGCCTCGCCGAAACCGTAGACTCCAGCAACAACGGCCTCCAAACCGCAAGAATCGCCCTAGCAGTGGGGGCCATCCTCAGCGCCGGGATCTACATCGGAATCGTCTACGCCGTCATCAGCGCCCTGGTCAAAAATTTCGACACCACCGTCCGCAAACTCGCCGGCACAAGCTAAACCAAGCGAAACCGAACGCAGCAAGTCGAAACAAAACGAAACAAAAAAACGCTCCACAAAGCGGAGCGCTCTCAAATCATTCTTCTCTCCTCCCCCGGGCCTCCGGGGGAGGTGTCGCGAAGCGACGGAGGGGGTCTTTCTTATTCTTTTCTTCCTCCCTCTCCCAGTCTGCTGGGAGAGGGCCGGGGTGAGGGCTCCAACTTCTCATCTTCGCTCCACCCAACTCTCTTATCTTCTCTTACTTCTTACTCTTCCCCAGTGCCTACTGGCCAGTCCCCAGTCCCTTCTTCCATCAAACAAACCGCATCGTCATCGGATACCGATAGAACTCACCACGATTCGCCGCAGTAGACGCCTGGATCATCCCCACAATCCCAATCACATAAGGCACAAGCGCAATCACAAACCCAACCCCACAAGTCAAGAACCCAATCGGGATCGACACCAACGCAAACACAATCGACCAAATGATCAGCGAAATCTGAAAGTTCACCGACTCCCGACCATGGTCATCAAGGAACGGCGACTCATCCTTCTTCATCTGCCACATAATGATCGGGATAATGATCGCAATCACCGACAACACCAAGTGCGCCAACAGCGACAAATGCAACCAAAGCGCAAACGACCGCTCATCCGCCGAAGCATCCGGATCAAAAGCCCGCCCCCGATCATTCACCGGCGGCTCCCGAAACCCACTCTGTACATGTTCTTCGTTCATCAGACAAGTATCCCCGAGCGAGACCATCCCCGCCACCGCTCATTGGGAAATACTGCGAATCACTTTCACCGACGCCGGCGTGACGCAATCAGTCCTGAAACCCCCAGTAGTCCCAGCGTAGAGGGCGCAGGGACCACACGAAGACTACCAGAAAAAGACGAGTTACTCCCAAAATTAATTTGGTCTTGATCAAGAGAAGCGACCATCTCAAAGAGATATGAGCCTGCCCCGAGTACCAGTTCTTCATTAACAACCACTTGCTCGAATTGACCACTAGCCATCGCCTGAAAGTCAAACTGTGTATCACCAACCCCCCGAAGGCGCAATGAACTCACACAAGGCGGGCCACCGGAAGAAAGCAATGCATCAACAGCCATGCTGGTTTCTTCGCTCAAAGAGAAACCAAAAACCGCTCTGCTAAATCCAATCGCCTCGAATGACAAGTATTCAACATCGGGTTTGCCAATCGCTACACCGCCCATAAACCCTGACGCCGTAAACTCCGTTCCGGAAAAATACGAATCTTGTGTCGCGTTCAAGCTTGCAGCCTTTGCAAGAAGCAGAATCCGCTGTGAGTTCCAATTTTCATACGCATCCCGCGGAGCAGATGATAAGAGATCGTCTTCATGACGAATTCGATCATTTGCAATCCAGCTAACACCCATTTTCAGCGTAATACCACGGTCGTCCGAATCAAGTTGCATCACCCCCGCAAAAGCGGACGGCCCGAAAGACCCAGCACAAACCACCACAACAACCAGCTTTAATGCATTCATTCGAAGAATATACATCACTAACAACAATCCACCATAAAAACAACGAATAAATAGCCGTCATGCCGTGAATACAGATACTCACCTTGAAGTCATTCACTGCCCAAACAAGTTCCGCTGCGAGAACATCTCTGCAAGCATTCACCGGAAAATGCAGTATACCACATTCAACGCCGCCGCCGAACCCCCACCAGCCCCCCGCACGCCAACACAAAGATCCCCGATGGCGACGGGATCACCCGTAAGCCGCCAGTATACGAGGCCTCGCCGACATGCTCAAACCCGTCCGATTGCATGATCGCGCTCAGGTTAAAGAAGTACGAGCCAGCCTCAAGCGTGAGTACTTCGCTCACCATCACATGCGTTTGGTCTTCTCGAGCCGTCGCGCGGAAGTGAAAGTCAGTCCCATGAATCCCACGCACCTGCACAGTACTCTCCCCCGGAGACCCGCTCGACATCAGGTCGGCTTCGACCAAAAAACTCGTCTGCTCAGTCAGTGTAAATTCAACAAGAATCCCACTAAAGCCACGAACATCAAGGATGTGATAATCCGCGCCGTCCTCATGAAACACACTCCCCGACATCGATCCCGATCCGGAGACCTCCATGTCAGAGATCGACGATTGTTGCGTCCCGCTCAACCAAGCTGCCGGCGAGGTCATCTCGCCATCAGCAGACCAAGACCCAAACGGAACCTCTGGCACGATGTACTCTCTCTCAGTGAACTCGTGGAACTTGTCCGCTTCATCGAACCAAACCAGTTCGATTTCCATATCCAAGACGCGTTCATCCGAGTCAAGCACCATCGGTCCACACAACGCCGTAAACGATCCGAACCCCAAAGCAACAGCAATCGCCACGCCAGAAAGAGAGTTGTTCATTCCAAATGTCCCTTCAATGTAAATATACTATTTCCCAGTGAAGGACCTATACGCACTACTGCCCAAACAAGTTCCGCTGCGAGAACATCCCCTGCTCCTCAAAGTACTTGAGCGCTTCCTCAGTGGACTTAAACACCTTCGTCGCCGTCTCCGTAATAAACGGCGAAGGCGCCTTGCTCGGTTTCCAAACCACATACACCTCTTTCGCATGCTCCCAAGCATGCTGAAGCTCACGCTCAACCCCACTCGACAACCCCGGGATCACCTTCCCACCATCACTAATCAACTCAGGCACAAAGCTCACAATCATGTCCGACTGATCAATCAGCTTGAAATCCCGCATATAAATCTGACCATCAATATCCCCCGCGATATCCATGACCTCCCGCGTCCGCATCCGGATCGGTTCCATGTCCGTCTGAATCCCCCCAAGCTGGTGAGGCATGTGATCAAAGAAATCCTTGCCATCCTTCACCGCTTCAATCGCACGATCCAAAAGCAACTTCTCATCCACATCACCCGGATCAAAGGTAATAAAGTGCTCCGCAAGCTCAGCACGGAACGCATCAATCTCCGCCATCACCTCAGGCATGTCCACCACATGACTCATCGGGAAACTCGGATACACCTTCTTCATCTCAGGACGACACAACAACCGGAACATCGTCCGCTCCGTCGAAGCATGACGACCCCGCGAAACGATGTAGAACTTACTCCCAGGCACCGCCTGGCTCATCAACTCCGTCGCAAGGATCTCCTCCTCACGCCACACCATGCAGTCCTTGAGCGTCGCATCAATATCATGCGCATTGTGCAGGTTCTGGTGCACCACCTCGATGTTGTCCACCAGACAGATAAACAGATCTGGAGCAATCTTCGTCACCTGATCAAAGTCAAACGCCGAGAACAATCCATGCCGCCAACGGAAAGTCGCGTGCGTGTTGACCACCATCGTGTCTTCATCGCGTGATTCAGCAAGGATGTCCTTGAAGGCCGCCCGCCTCAGCGAGTGCAAACGCGAGATCGGCAAATCCAGAATCCGCCCCTCGCGGATGTCAGGAGCTTCGCCGTACATCATGTTCCCCACATGGTACATCGGGATCGATTCCCCCTGCGCCCCCGCAAACCGGGCCACCCCATTGAGGTATGACTTCTTCTCCATCCCAACCTGTCCAGTCACAATCGCACGCATGTTTCGATCTCCCAATGTTTTAGAGAGTCATAATAGACCCACAATCACCACTGAAACACACAAAACTCCACAACACGACGACACCAAAACGCTATCATCAACCAAGCAATCCACAAACCTCACACGCGGAGCCCACCACAATGGCCATCCTCATCGACGCAAACACCAAAGTCATCACCCAAGGCATCACAGGATCCGCAGGCGCACTCCACACCGCAGGATGCCTCCACTACGGCACCAAAATGGTCGGCGGAGTCACCCCAGGAAAAGGCGGACAAAAAGACGCCAACAACCTCCCAATCTTCAACACCGTGAGAGACGCCGCAGAAGCAACACACGCAGACGCCACCATGATCTTCGTCCCGCCCGCCTTCTCCGCAGACGCAATCCTCGAAGCAATGGACGCAGGAATCAGAATCATCTGCTGCATCACCGAAGGCGTCCCCGTCAACGACATGATCAAAGTCCGCGCCATCATGGACGAACGCAACGCCGCAGCTCGCGGCGCAGACTCACAACACGCCGAAGAACTCTTCACACTCATCGGCCCAAACTGCCCCGGAATCATCACCCCCGGACCAAAGACAGGCGACAACACCGCCGAATCCCACTACACAAACAACGGCTGCAAAATCGGCATCATGCCCGGATACATCAACACACACATCTCCGAATCCAAAATCGGAAAAGCCGTCGGCATCGTCTCCCGCTCAGGAACACTCACCTACGAAGCCGTCTGGCAAACCTCGCAAATCGGTCTCGCCCAATCCACCTGCGTCGGAATCGGTGGAGACCCCGTCCGAGGAATCAACCACATCGACTGCATCCGCATGTTCGAAGAAGACCCTGAAACCCACGGCATCCTCATGATCGGTGAAATCGGAGGCGAAGACGAAGAAGCCGCCGCTGAATACATCGCAAACAATGTCACCAAACCAGTCGCCGCCTTCATCGCCGGACGCACCGCCCCAGAAGGCAAGCGAATGGGACACGCCGGCGCAATCATCTCAGCCGGCGCAGGAGGCAAACCAACCGGGACCGCCGACACCAAGATCGCCGCCCTCCAAGCCGCCGGAGTCGAGGTCGCCATGAGCCCCGCAGACATGGGAATCGCCATGGCCAAAGCCATGAAGCTCGAACCAGTCCCCGTCTAATCCAATAACGGACCCAATATATCCGCAATCAACGGGCGTAAAGCCCGTTTTTTCGATGCGCCGATAATCACAAGCACGAAATCTCAAATCAGCCGCTTCCTTGTGACTTTGGATGAATTTACCTACTCGACGCGCCGATGAAATTTATGTCATGATCAATCGATCACACAAGACCGTGGACATCACCCCCTCAACACCCAACCGGGTCTCCGAGTTTTTGCGCCGATACATCATCGTCTGTTTCGTTGTGGTGGTCTGCGCATGCATCACCGTCCTTGTGTACAACGCAAACATCGAGTCCGCCTACGCAAAGCACATCTCGGAGTCCAAAAAATACTCGAACGCAAAGCATCAACAAATCATCGAACACTTCAGGGGATATGAAGAAGCGCTCGTGTTCGCGCGTGGATTCATCCAAGCAAGCAACTATGTCGGACGGGACGAATGGCGCCGATTTATCGAAGCCGCCAAACTCGACGAAAGCTATCCCGGAGTCCAAGGGTTCGCCTATGTCCAGCGCGTCAATCCCGTGGACCTCCAAAGCTTCATCGCCGAACTCGAAGCACAAGGCGTCGAGGACTTCAATCTCACCACGCACAAAGGATTCAAGCGAACCTCCGAAGACGACCCATACTACCTCATCAAATACGATGAACCCGAAGAAAGAAACAAGGGAGTCATCGGTCTCGATGTCTCCGCAAAGCCAGCCAACAAAGAAGTCTACGATCGCGCCACCGACACAAACTCCGCGCAAATATCCGCTCCTCTGCTCCTCAAGCAGCAAGAAACCACCGACTCCCGAATCGGTCTCGTCATCGTTTTACCAGATTACAACCAAGGCTTGCCCCTTGACACCGTCTCGCAACGCCGATTCGCAGTCAAAGGATGGGTCGTCGTCTCGCTCGATATGAAGCACTTCGTCGAAAGCGTCGTCAGACCCCAATGCACATTCGACCGAGTCCAGATGACCTCCAAAGACTGGCACGGAAACGATACCGAACTCTTCGACACACGAAATATCGATCCCATACTCAACTGCGAACCATGCCACACGACCCACCAAGGCGTGGTGTCCACCTTCTCCTCCACATTCGGAGGACAAGCATTCAATGTACGCATCGTCGCAAGCCCGCTTGACCCATCCACCCCGCACAGCGCCAAGCACCTCCACGCAGACCTCAATCAAGCGCACAGCACCCTCATCCTCTCCATCGAGCTCACACTCTTCCTCGCCGCAATCACCCTCTTCATCTCCTACGGCCGCAGCCGCGCCATCACACTCGCACGCAATGTCATGAACTCGCTCAGAGCAAGCGAAAACGAACTCAGACAGTTCGCATACAACGCCCAACGCGCAAACAAAGCCAAGTCAGAGTTCCTCGCCAACATGAGCCACGAGATCAGAACCCCCATGACCGCCATCCTCGGATACACCGATGTGCTCTCCGAAATGACCCCGCAGCACGAAGACCCCGCCCGGATGCAACGAGCCGTCAACCGAATCCTCAGCGCGGGCGAACACATGCTCGCCGTCATCAACGAGGTTCTCGACCTCTCCAAAATCGAATCAGGCAAACTCGAAATCAGACCCGCACCTTGCCGCATCGGAGAAATCCTCGCCGAAACCCGCAACACCATGAAGGACCGCGCCAACAAAGCGAACCTCGAACTCAATGTCAAGTTCGTCAATCCGATCCCCGCAACAATCATCATCGACTCTTACAGAATCCGCCAGGTCCTCCTCAACCTCGTCGGCAACGCCATCAAGTTCACCGAAGAAGGCACCGTCACCATCGCCGTCCGCACAACCAAAAAACATATCCACTTCGAAGTCCAAGACACCGGCATCGGAGTCGAGCAAGACCGACTCGAAATCCTCTTCTCCCCATACACCCAAGAAGATTCCACCACAAACGCAGCCCACCAAGGCACAGGACTCGGACTCTCCATCTCAAGACAACTCGCCGAAATGATGGGAGGCTCCCTCACCGCAACAAGCGCCGTTGGAATCGGTTCCGTTTTCACATGCTCGCTCCCACTCAATGTCCCAGAAGGCGCAGCAAATGAGTTCACCACAGAACTCCCATCCTACACAATCACGCACAATGTCGACCAAAACAGCCCAAAGAAGTCGCTCGTCGGACGGGTACTCGTTGCAGAAGACGGACCAGACAACCAAAGACTCCTCGAACACTTCCTCACCCAAGCAGGCCTCACCGTCACCCTCGTCGAAAACGGACAACTCGCCCTCGAAACAATCCGAAAAAACAACCACTACGACCTCATCGTAATGGACATGCAAATGCCAGTCATCGACGGCTACCAAGCCACCCAAGCACTCCGCGCCAGAGGATGCACCCTCCCAATCCTCGCGCTCACCGCAAACGCGATGTCAGACGACCGGCAAAAATGCCTCGACGCAGGATGCGACGAATACGAAACCAAACCAATCCACAAAGCCCGCCTCCTCAGAACAGTCCAGCGCCTCCTCGACCGCGAGCAAACCAAAGACCACCGCGCCGCCTAAAGATCACCATCCGTGCGCCTTTCTCAAAAACACGCACAAAGACGGTTATGTTCCATGTGGAACAATTTCAGATCAACCCAAGCGACTCATTGTTATTCCCCTGCCGATTCGATGTCGCGCTCGGATCAAGCTGCGCATCAAGATCCGCCGGGATAATAATCTTAAACACCGACCCCGATCCGGGAGTCGACTCCACCCGGATCCGCCCCTTGTGCTCATACGCAATCCGCTTGGTCACCGCCAGCCCAAGCCCCGTCCCCTTGAGACCCTTGGTCGTATTGAACGGCTCAAAGATCCACGCCAACCGATCGTGCGAAATGCCGGGGCCGTTATCAATCACCGAGATCACGACCGTCGGGCGAAGCACCGCGCCGGCTTTGTTCTTGTCGGGACGAGATTCGTTGAACGAAACCCGGACCGTCACCGCGCCCGTCTCGGGTTCCACCGCTTCGATCGCGTTGGACACCAGGTTCATGATCGCTTGATGGATCAGCGACGGATCAACACTCACCGGCGGCATCTCGGGATCGGCATCCACAATCAACGCGACGCCTTTTTCAGCACAGATCTGTTCCATCAGCTGCGCGCAGTCGTGCGCGACTTTGTTGATGTGGGTCAGCTCGAGTTCGAGCTGCAGTTTGCGCCCGAAGGTCAGCATGTTCATGGTCAGCGAGGCGATCCGGTCGAGGTTGCGTCGCAGGATGCCCCAGCCGTTGCGAGAGATATCGAGATCGCCCTTGTGCAGTCCGATCTCGACGACATCCGCGCCGCCTTTGAGTCCCTGGAGGATGTTCTTGATCGAGTGGGAGAGCGATGCGACGGTCTCCCCGATCGCGGCCATCCGCTCGGAGTTGACGCGTTTGAGGTGTTCGTCGGCGTTGGCAATCGCGAGTCCGGTGTGCTGACCGATCGCGTTGAGCAGCGCGAGCTGCTGGCGGTCGAACGCGTGGTGGACGGTGGACGAGTCGATGTAGATCGCGCCGAAGGGGTGATCGCCGAAGGTAATGGGGGAGCAGATCGCGCTGCGGATCTGGTACTGCTGGACGGAATCGCCGGATGCGAATCGTGGGTCTTGCATCGCGTTGGTGGAGAGGACCCCGTCGCCGTCCATCGCGGCTTTGAGGATGGTGGTGGAGACATGGATTTTGGCGGCGTCTTCGTCTTTGGGGAGCGCGGCGTAGCGGATGATACCCGGGACCATCGGCGCTTCGGGGGTTGCGCCGGGGATCATGATGACGCCGCGCTCTGGTCGGAACTCGTTGAAGATGAGCGTCATGACCGCTTCGAGGAGCTCGCGTTTGTTGACGATGCGCGCGGTGATTGAAGTCAGCGCGTAGATGACGCGGAGGTGGTCCTCGGCGGCGGCGGTTGGATCGATCGCTTGTCCGATGTAGGAATCTCCCGACGATGGGAGCGTGAGCTCGACATCGATCTCTTGCTCATCGTCGGTCAGGAGCACGGCGGAGTTTCTGCGATCGTTGGGGTTTGATCCGAAAACGAGGGTGGTGATCCCGACGGAGATTTCGTCTCCGGGTTCGAGTCGGATGCGATCTTTGATGTGGACGCCGTTGACCTGGGTGCCGTTGTTTGATTTGAGATCGCGGATGTACCAGACGGAGCCGTCGGGGGTGAGTTCGGCGTGGCGGCGCGAGACGGTGTTGTCGGTGATGGGGAGCGCTTCGCTGGATCGTCCGATGAGTTGTGGCTCTCCGATGGGGAGCTGGTACTCTTTGCCCTCGTCTGGGCCTGCGATGACGGTGAGTTTGGGCATTGGACCACAATAGAGTGGTTCTGGGTTGTGTACAATGGTGGCGTGGCCAAAGCAGCAACAAAATCTGGCGGAGCGCGCACCCCAGGCGCGGAGCATCGGATCGTTGTCCTGACGGGCAAGGAGCTGTTCCTGCGGACACAGTACACCACCATGCTCAAGGATCGGCTCGAGGCGGAGCACGGCGAGATCGAGGTGTTCAGGTTTGATGGTGAACAGGTCGATCTCGCGGAGGTGCTCGATGAGTGCCGATCGTTTGGGTTGATGGCGTCGCACAAGATGGTGGTGGTGGACGAGGCGGATTCGTTTGTCAACGCGGGGACGCGGGCGATGCTCGAGCGGTACGCCGCGGGACCGAGCGATGGGGCGACGCTTGTTTTGCGGAGCGGGAAGTGGAACAAGGGGAAGCTCGACGACGCGATCGGGACGGTGGGGATTATTATCAAGTGCGATTCGGTGGATGAGGGCACGGCGTGCCGATGGGTGGTCGCTCGCGCGTCCAAAGAGTATCAGTCTTCGATTGATATGCGCACCGCTGCGGGATTGGTCGAACGGCTGGGCGCGGATCTCGGAAGGATTGATACGGAGCTGAGCAAACTCGCGACGGCGGCGGGGAGCGGGAATCCGATTACGCCTGAACTCGTGACCGAGCTGGTTGGATTGACGCGCGAGGAAGAGGTGTGGGCGATCCAGTCGTATTTGCTTTGTGGGAATCCGGATCGTGCGCTGCGCGAGTTGCGTGTGATTTTGGGGAACAGCCCGAGGAGCAACGCGGTGCCTGTGGTGTTTGCATGCAGTGATCTGGCGCGGAAGATCATGGGCGCGAGCGAGGCGATGGCGCAGGGGGTCAACGCGAATGTGATTGGCAAGGAACTCAAGCTCTGGCCCGCATCAAGCAAGGACGCGATTTTGGGGACGGCGCGGAAGCTCGGTCCGGTCCGGGCGCGGGCGTTGTTTGATGAATGCGTCGCGGCGGATGTGGCGAGTAAATCGACGGGGATTGATACCGGGATCATGCTTGAACGGCTGATGCTGTCGTTTGTGAACGCGTCGCGGTGATTTGGTGATTTTTGAGCGGGTTTGTGCGTGATTTTGCGGAAACCGTGGGTGGGGAATCTGGTATAGTTTGGTGGCAGGGCGCACGGCCCACAAGAGCAGGAGGCTCGACATGACACGGAAGACTGGAAGTCAACGAATGAATGGTGTGCGGCTGGCGCTGTGCGCGGGATGCGCGGTGGGGCTGGTTGCTGCGGGTGGGTGTGGCAAGGGGGACCGGTGGTGGCAGAAGAACAACGAGCCGATGGCGGATTCGGAGAGCGGGGCGGCGGAGGTGGACACCTCGCTGTCGGCGTTGTCGCAGGATGATGATCCGATTGCGCGGGTGGGTGGTTCGGAGATTGGTGATCCGGCGGAGTTCGGATCGACGCGGGATCAGGTGGTGGAATCGGCGCGGATGATGGAGGAGTATTTTTCGGGTATGGAGGCGGGGGAGGATCTGCCTGAGTCGGTGGTGATTGATGATTCGCGGGGGCAATCGATTGGGGTTGATGAATCCGAGCCGGTTGAATCATCGCAAGCGATGTCGAGCGATGCGGGTTCGTTCTCGTTGTCGGCCGCTGCTGCCGAGCGGAACGGGATGGACGAGGCGGAAGCGGTGGACGCGGAAGCGGCGGGCGAAGCGGTTGCTGTTGTTGATGCGGCTGTTGATGAAGCTGAAGTGGTTGATCCGGGGAAGCGGAAAGAGATGCTGGTGACGGAGTTGGTGGAAGAGCTGACACGGATCGCGCGGACGAGTGACAATCCGGGGGATGCGGCGGCGGCGATCGCGGGGATCAACTCGGTCCCGATCGAGACGCTCGAAGGGTTGCGGGACGAGGGGGTGCTTTCGGATTCTGAGCTGACGACTTTGCGCGCGGCGCGCGAGGTGCTTGATTCGATCTCGAGTTCGGGTGAGATCGCGTCGTTTGATGATGTGTCCGATGCGTTGGTGCGGGTGAAGGAGGATCTTGATCGTGCATCTGGGATCCGTGTGACGCGGGCGTTGTTGTGCACGCGGGTGGATGGGTTCGGGAGTTATGAGCCGTTTGCGAGCAATGAGTTTGTGGCGGGGCAGGCGCAGGAAGTGATTGTGTATGTGGAGGTGGATCGGTTTGGTCATCGGGCGCTTACGGGGAACGATGGGCTTCCGAGGTTTGAGGTGGAGATGAGTCAGCGGCTGGAGTTGTACCATGTCGCGGATGATTTGAATACTTGGAACCGCGCTGCAGAGGTGGATCGGAGCGTGAGTCGGAACAAGGTGCGGGACTATTACTTGATTAACAAGATCACGCTGCCGAAGAACTTGGGGGTTGGTCGGTACCACTTGAAGGTGGTGATGCGTGATCTGGTGGATGAGCGGGTGAGCGAGAAGATCATTCCGATTCGGATGGTGGTTCGCTGAGTGATTGGTTCGTTGATTGAGTGGGGGCGTAAAAAAACTGGCAACACAGGGACGAACCTCTCTCCACAAAAGTGTCCCAGTGATGCCAGTTTGAGGGGCCAGCGTATCGAATTTTGGGGTGGGATGCAATAGGAATAGGGGTTAGTACCCTAAAGATCGCGCAAATTTCATGGGATCTCGTTGTTGTTCTGGGTTGTGTTCAGATCGAGGGTGACGAGCGTGAACTGGAACTCGTGGACGGTGCCGGTGGCTATCGCGTTGTGTATCAAGACTTTATTGGACTCGTCGGCGTTCTCGTCTGTTCGGAGGAGGGCGAGGAGGGGTTGGTTGGTGGTTTGGGCGAGGTCGGCGAGTCTTTGGGGATCGAGGTTGGGGATCCAGTGGATGGTGAGTTGGTGGGGGGTGTTTTCGAGGGCTCGCTGGAGGTAGAGGAGGGTTTCGGGGCGGGCTTCGATCATGGCGTCGGCGACGAGGGTGTGGTGGTGTGGGGGGAGTGCGGCGGCGAGCTGCTTTGCGAGGAGTTGGGCGGGGGGTTTGCCTGAGGTGTTTGGGTGGTTGGGCTGATAGATGGTGGTGAGGTAGAGGGATGCGAGGAGGAGGGTGGTGGCGAGGATTGTTGGGGAGCCGAGGGTGAGGATGCGGAGGATCTTGGCGCGATGAGGGAGGAGGTTGATGGTGAGGAGCCAACCGACGAGGGGGGCGGCGGCGGTGAGGATGGGCTGGGCGTAGCGGTCGTTGGAGACGCCTGTGATGTTCATGATGAGGAGGGCGATGGGGATGGAGAGGGCGATGAGTTTGGCGGTGTGGAGCTGGGCTGCTTTGTTGTTTGAATCTGCTTCAGAGTGCGCGTCTTTGCCCCAGGGGAAGAGGAGGGCGAGGGTGAGGGGGAGGGCGGTGAGGAGGGAGACGGGGATGAAGGCGAGGAGCTTGGGGATTCGTCCCGGTTCGAACATGAAGGCGCTGGGGGCTTGGGTGATCGCGGCTGGTCCGGCGGCGGCGAGGGTGTTGGACCAGTGGATCAAGAAGAGGATGGTCGCGGTTGCGATGGGGAGGAGGATGGTGGGTTTGAAGAGAGGTTTGTAGGAACAGGTGAGGATGGACTGGGCGGTGATGAGGGCGAGGAAGATGGAGAACCCGGCTGGGCCTTTGGTTAGGAGCATGAGGAGGGCGGTGGCGGCGAGGGCGATTGACCATGCGGGTTTGTGTTTGGTGGATTGGAGGAGGAGGTGGAGGGTGATCCATGCGCCAAGTGCGGTGAGCAGGTTGTGGATGGATTCGATTTCCGCGGCTCGCGCGGGGGACCAGTACAGAGGGGTGAGGGCGAGGGCGAGGGCGGTTGGGAATCCGGCGCGCTTTCCGAACCACGAGCGCGCGAAGAAGAAGGAGGCGAGGACCATGAGGGTGAAGGCGATCGCGGAGGCGATGCGGGTGGGGAGTTCGGGGGGGAGGTCGGGGTTGATGGAGAGGGCGGCGGCGAAGATCCAGGGGACGAGCTGGGGCTTGCGGACATAGGGCTGGGAGAACATGTGTGGGACGAGGTGGTTGTTGGTGTCGAGCATTTCGAGTGCGGGGATGACTCGGTGTCCTTCGGAGCTTGTGAGGCCTTGGGTTGCGATGTTGGGGAGGGTGATGATGGCGCAGAGGATCAGGAGGAGGAAGAGTTGGATGGGGAGCTTGCGCATTGGTGTAGGGTAGGTGGAGTGCGCATAGGATGGGGGTATGGGCAAGAACGGAAGCAATGGCGGTGGAGGAAGCGGTGGGAATGGTGGTGGCGGTAAGGGGTTTGGGAATGTGGGAAGTGGGTATCCGCTTGCGGTGCGGGAGTTGATTGAGCGGCTCAGCGGGCTGCCTGGGATTGGGATCCGGTCGGCGGAGCGGTTGGCGTTTCATATTTTGAAGGCGGAGTCTGGCGATGCGCTGGCGCTGGCGTCGGCGATTCGTTCGGTGAAGGAATCGGTGCGGCATTGCAAGGTGTGTTTCAACTTGTCGGATGGGGATGTGTGCGGGGTGTGCGCGAATCCGAAGCGGGATCGTTCGATGGTGTGTGTGGTGGAGCAGCCGAAGGATTTGATTGCGCTGGAGCAGACGGGGATGTATCGGGGGTTGTTCCATGTGTTGATGGGGCGGTTGTCGCCGCTCGATGGGGTGGGTCCTGAGGATTTGACGATCGCGCATTTGGTTGGGCGGGTGCGTCGGTCGCAGGAAGCGGATGATGGGGACGGGCGCGTGCGGATCGAGGAGATTGTGCTTGGGCTCAATCCGACGCTTGAGGGGGATGGGACGGCGTTGTTTTTGGCGCAGGAGCTGGGCGGGTTTGGGGTGAAGGTGACGCGGCTGGCGCGGGGGGTGCCTACGGGGAGTTCGCTTGAGTTTGCGAATAAGGCTGTTTTGGGGGACGCGATTGAGGGGCGGCAGGTGATGTGAGTTGGGTGGGTGCGTGTGGGGAATGAAAGAGAAGACCCCCTCCGTCCGCGAGGCGCGGACACCTCCCCCGGAGGCCCGGGGGGAGGAGAGAAGACACGGCTTGCCGAAGACGGTCAAGCCGTGGCACCCGGCACCGTGATCGTGAATGTGGTGGGGGAGGAGTGGGGATGTGGGGATAATCCGCTTGCGGTGAATGTGTATTTGTTGTAATCTAAGTTCTGTATGTTTCGCGAATGAACGATATATGGAGATTGGATATGAGCTTTGCAAGTCGGATGGCAGTGTCGGGGATGTTGTGCTTTGGGGTTTGTTCAGTCGCGATGGCTCATGATCCTGTGGATGTGCGGCTGTTGGGGACTGCGGAGACCTCGCGGTATGCGGCGGGTGTCGAGGTTGTTGGTGGGCTTGCGTATGTTGCTGACTTTGGTGCGCTGGAAATCTTTGATATTCGGGATGCGAAACATCCGGTTAAGGTTGGGGCGTTGCCTCTTGAGGGGGCGGCGCATGAGGTTCGGGTGGTTGGTGGGACGGCGTACATTGCTGGTGGATTTGGGGGGTTGCAAATTGTTGATGTGCGCGAGCCTCAATCGCCTCAGCTGCTCGGTGCGTATGACGAGTTGAAAGAAGTGAAGGGTGTCGCTGTTGTTGGGAACACGGCGTATGTGTCTGGGTTTGGTGGGCTGCAGGTGTTGGATGTTTCTGATCCATCGGCGCCGGTGTTGCTTGATTCGTTCCGGACCTCTGTGGAGGCACCGTATGTTGAGGTGGTTGGGACCACGGCGTATCTTGCGAATCGTCGGCTTGGGTTGTTGATCTTTGATGTTGCTGATCCTGCTGAGATCAAGCATGTGGGGACCTTTGATTCACCTGGGGAGGCGTTCGGTGTCAAGGTTGTGGGGATGGTGGCGTATGTGGCGGATAAGTCCGATGGGCTGCAGATCGTTGATGTGTCCAATCCTGAATCTCCGCTTGTGCTGGGGGCGATCGATACGGCGGGCTTTGCGATGAATGTGGATGTTGTTGGGAGCCGAGCGTATGTGGCGGATGGTGAATCGGGGGTGCATGTGATTGATATTGCGGATTCGGGTTCTCCTGTGTTGCTTGGGTCCTGTGGCACGCTCGATCGGGCGTTTGATGTGCAGGCGGTCGATGGTGTTGTGTATGTTGCGGACAGCAAGGGGGGGTTCCGGGTCCTTGGGGTGGAATCGATTGGGTGTGGGTGCTGTCGGCGGGATTGAGTTTCTGTTTTTTGATCGTGCATTGGCCCTGCTCGCGAGTGGGGCTTTTTTCTTGGTGGGTTTGTTGGCGAGGGATGTGTTAGAATGGGATAGTTGGGTGTGGCATGTGGTTTGCATGCACGCTCGGGATTTTGTCGGTATTGGTGAGTGCGTTCATGCGTTTTGATACTTCACAGCAGATGAAGCTTGGGCAGCAGATGAAGCTGTCGCCGCGGATGATCCAGTCGATGGAGATTCTGCAGATGCCTTTGGCTGAGTTGCATGAGCGGCTGGAGCAGGAGCTTGAGTCGAATCCGACGATGGAGATTGTGGAGATTGGGGCGGAGGGTGATTCGGGCGGGGATGGTGGGGGCGATGTTGGTGGGGACTCAGACCGTTCGGAGCGTGATGGGGCGCTTGATATTGTGCCTGAGAGTGCGGCGGACTTTGCGCGGTTGGACGAGTACACGGATTCGAATCCGGAGGCGGCGGACAACATGTTTTCGGGATCGAAGGATCGGTCGCGGGAGTATGACGATGTTGGGCCGAGGACTCGGACGAGCGGGGGGGATCGGGACGCGAAGATGGAGGCGATGGCGCAGGCGCCGGCGCGGGGGGCGTCGATGAGCGAGCAGCTGATGGATCAGTGGTCGCTGACGGATGTGGAGGATGAGGTCCGCGTGCTTGGGGAGGAGTTGATCTCCGCGCTGGATGACGATGGGTATCTGCGGAGTTCGTTTGAGGAGGTTGCGGACACGGCTCCGGAATCGGTGAAGGCGATGATTGCGGATCGTGGTCTTGGTGAAGCGGACTGGGAGATGGCGCTGCAGGCGATGCAGTTGCTGCTTGAGCCTGTGGGGATCGGGGCGCGGGATGCGCGGGAGTGTTTGCTGATCCAGATCGATGCGCGGCTTGATCGGGTGGATGGGGAGGATGATGGGGAAGACGCGGAACTGAGCGGAGAAGGTTTGCTTGTGGCGCGGCAGTTGGTGGGTGAGTTCTTTGAGGACATGATGAAGAACCGGCTGCCCAAGATCGCGGGCAAGGCGGGGCTGACGCTTGATGAGATCAATCTTGGGCTTGGGGTTTTGAAGAAGTTGTCGCTGTCTCCGGGGCGCGGGATGTCGTCGAGTGTGGAGTCGGGGATTTATCCCGATGCGGTGGTGGAGTACGACGAGGACGCGGACCGGTACTTTGCGTATCTGACGGATGGTCGGCTTCCCGATGTGCAGATCAATATTGAGTATGCGCGGATGGCGATGGACAACGGGGTGGAGAAGAAGGATCGGGAATTTTTGAAGACGAACCTGTCCAACGCGCAGTGGTTGATTGACGCGATCGGTCAGCGGCGGCACACTTTGTTGCGGGTGGTCAATGCGGTGGTCGATGAGCAACGGGAGTACTTTGACTTTGGTCCTGAGGCGCTCAAGCCGCTGCCGATGCAGCCGATCGCGGATCGGCTGGGGATTCATGTGGCGACGGTGTCGCGGGCGGTGAGCGAGAAGTACATCATGACTCCACGCGGGGTGGTGGCGTTGCGGTCGTTCTTTAGCGGTGGGCTGAGCACGGAGAGCGGCGAGGATGTGAGTGCCAATGCGGTTCGGGCGGCGATCGAGGAGTTGATCGGTGGGGAGAATAAGGCGAAGCCTTTGAGTGACGAGGCGATGGTCAAGGCGCTCAATGAGCGGGGGATCGAGATTGCGCGGCGGACGGTTGCGAAGTATCGCGATCAGCTCGGGATTCCGACGGCTCGGATGCGGAAGCAGTTCGGCGGGTAGGAAAGGGATGATTTGGGTGGGGACGGTTGGGGGTGCTAAACTGTCGCTATGTCTTTGCTTGAAGCGATCAATCTGAAGAAGTCGTATGGTGGGCGTGCGGTGGTCAATGGGGTGTCGCTTGAGGTGGAGCACTCGGAGATTGTGGGGCTTCTGGGGCGCAACGGGGCGGGGAAGACGACGACCTTCCGGATGACGATCGGGATGATCGACCGGGACGAGGGGCGGATTATTTTCAACAACACCGAGGTGACGGGGCTTCCGATGTATCGGCATGCTCGGATGGGGATGGGGTATTTGTCGCAGGAGCCATCGGTGTTTGGGCGGTTGACCTGTTACCAGAACCTGATGGCGATTCTGGAGACGCTTGATCTTTCGCGGCGGCAGCGGAAGGTGAGGGCGGCGGAGTTGCTTGAGCAGTTCGGTTTGAAACACAAGGCGAACGATGCGGCGCGGACTTGTTCGGGTGGCGAGCGGCGGAAGCTTGAGATTGCAAGGTCGCTGGTGACGAATCCGAAGTTGATTCTGCTTGATGAGCCGTTCAGTGGGGTTGATCCGATTGCGGTGGAGGATTTGCAGGAGGAGATCCGCTCGCTGACGCAGCGGGGGATTTCGATTCTGATTACGGACCACAATGTGCAGCAGACTTTGCGGGTGTGTGATCGGGCGTACATTCTGGATTCGGGACGCGTGCTTGCGGAGGGGACTCCCAAGGAGTTGATCAACTCGGAGCTGGTGCGGCGGGCGTATCTTGGATCGATGTTCCGGGGCGATGAGTTTGATGAGTCGGCGGATATGGCGGGGGTTTCGAAATGAAGATGAAACCATTGTTGATTGCTGTTGGGGCTGTTGGTTTGCTTGCTCTTGGTGGTTGTGTTGAGCGCCGGGTGAAGGTGACGAGCGAACCGAGCGGGGCGCGGGTGTGGCTCAATGATGAGGTGATCGGGGTGACGCCTTGTGAGGCGGGGTTTAAGTTTTACGGGAAGTATGATGTGCGGCTGGCGCTCGATGGGTACAAGCCGGTGCATGAGGGGCGGGTGATGAGGGCGCCGATCTATGAGTATCCGATTGTGGATCTTGCGGCGACGGCGGTGCCTGTGAATTTTGAGTCGGTCAACGAGTGGCACTTTGTGCTTGAGGCGATTGATGAAGAGGATCGGGATCGTGAGGGTTTGATCGGGCGGGCGATTGAGATGCGGGAGTAGGGGCGACATGTCATTGCTCGTTGAGAATCAACTCGCGCTTCCTCAGTTTGCCGACATCGTTCAAGAATACTGTTTGCTGATCGAATCGTTTTCTGATGGTCGTCCCGCAGCGATGTACACAACGCTTGAGTTGTTACTGGCAAGAATTCACAGTGGAGTTCTGCCGATCATCGCGCAGGTTGATGATAAAGAAAATTTAAAACTTGAATGCTGTGGCGAGATGACTCATGAGCAGTGGTTAGAGATGGCAACATTGATACAGGATGTCACAGCGGGTGATCGATCTGAGTTGGTCGGACGACACCTTGAGCTCAGTCATGGCGAGTGTGACGACTATGTGAGCCGAGTGGATTTGCTTTGGGATGATCTAGCCGATATATATCGTGATTTACAGCATGGGTTGATTCAATGGAATATTCAGAGTGTTGAGAGCAAGGTGGCCGCGTCATGGCAGTGGCGATTTAACTTTGAGGCCCACTGGGGAAGTCATCTCGCACGAGCCACACTGACGGTGCATGAAATGCGGTATCAGTTGTATCGAGATTGATTGCATGCGAGTGCAGGGGAGGTTTCCCCTGCAACCCCTCTCAATGAGTGTTGTTGGATGGGTGGATTCATGAGCGGTGTGATTTGGGGGATTAGCAGCTTTGTGGTGAGAGGATGCGTGCTGGGTTTCCGGCGGCGGTGGTGTGGTCTGGGATGTGTTTGATGACGACGGAACCGGCGCCGATGATGGAGTGGGTGCCGATGGTGGTGTTTGGGAGGACGGTTGATCCGATGCCGATCAGGGTGTTGGTGCCGACGGTGGTCGCGCCGCCGAGTGTGGTGCCTGGGGCGATGTGGGCGTTGGCTCCGATGATGCAATCGTGTTCGATGATGGCGCCGGTGTTGATGATGGCGTGGGCGCGGATTTTGGCGCCGGCGTGGATGATGGCGCCGGGGGCGACATAGACGCCTTCTTCGAGTTCGGCGTCGGGGGAGATGATGGCGGTGTGATGGATGATGGGTGGGGAGGCGGATTCGTTGTATTGGTCGAGGATGGATTGTCGGGTGGCGAGGTCTCCGATGGCGAGGAGCCAGCTTGAGGGTTGGTTGGTGACGAAGTCTTGGATTGAGCCGAGGTAGGTTGGTGGGTTTGGGGGCGGGGGTCTGTGGAGGAGTTTGGCGTTGGGGTTGTCGTCGTAGAGGCCTGCGATGGGGAGGTCGAGTTGGTGCGCGGTTTGGGCGACGACGGCGGCGTGGCCGCCTGCTCCGATGAGGATGAGTGTTGGTGTTGTCGGCATGGTTGGTGTATCGGTTCTTTTTGATGTAAAAAGAGAGAAGGCCGATCCAGGAGTGTGGATCGGCCTTTTCGAATGCGACGCCGGGCTGTAGCGCAACCCGACGCCGGGTGGGTAGGAAAGTCGTGCTTTCGTTGCTCGTGTGGCTGTCGGTTGACGGCCTTGTTCTGATTTCACTCCCACCAGATTGAGCATCTACCCGAAATGTTGGCCCTGCAAGAGAGAGAGTTGGGCCTTGTGTTTTTCATCGGTTGATGCGGCGTGTGCGGTTGAGCAGTGTCGCTGGCCGATGATTTGAGAGCCCTTTGGGGGCTTTCCATGATTGAATGTACTGATTTTGGGGGTGTTGGCCACCGAATCGGGCGGTTTATGGGGGCTTTTCGTAGAAAGTTGTTGGAATTGGGCTTCAATTGGGTGTGTTGGCATCGGGAACAAGACAGGAATAGGGTGAATTATGAAGATTGCAGCGGTGAGTTATCTCAATACGGCTCCTCTGATTGAGGGGCTTTCGGCGTGGGATGGGTGTGATTTGGTTCGTGCGGTGCCTGCGGGGATTGGGGGGATGGTTGCGTCTGGGGAGGCAGATCTAGGGTTGGCTTCGGTGGTGGATTTCGCGCGGTACAAGGATTGTGAGGGTGGGGGCTTGGTGCTGGTCCCGGCGGGGATGATCGGGTGTGAGGGGCCGACGCTGACGGTGCGGTTGTTTTCGTCGGTGCCGATTGAGGAGATCACGGTGGTGCATGCGGATACGGATTCGCATACTTCTGTGGTGCTGTGCGGGTTGGTCTTGCGGTCGATGGGGGTGGAGGCGGAGATTGTGGACTTTGATGTGCGCGAGCGGGTGGCGAGCGGTTGTGGTGGTGGGTCGATTGATCCGGAATCGGACGGTTGGCCTGAGGCGGTGTTGATGATTGGGGACAAGGTGGTGACGGGGTCTCCGGCGGCGGTGCGGTATCCGCATCAGGTGGATCTTGGAGAGGCGTGGTTTGGGATGACGGGGTTGCCGTTTGTGTATGCGACTTGGATGTGCCGGGCTGATCGGGTTGGGGATGGGGAACTTGTGGCGGCGGGACAGTTGCTTGAGCGGACGATGATGCGGAACCGGATGCGGATGGACTGGATTGTGATGCATCACGCGAAGCGGTTGGGGTGGCCTACGGATTTGGCGCAGCGGTATCTTGGGGAGTTGTTGCGGTTTGAGGTGGATGATCGGGCGCGGGAAGCGGTGGGTGTGTTTTTGTCGATGGCGGCGGATGCGGGGTTGGTGGAGCGGGTTGAACCGAGGTGGTTGGAGCTTGGAAATCGTGTTGGTGCGGGGGCTGGTGTAGGAGTGGAGTTGTAGTGCCTGCGGTGAGTGCGATTCATACGGAGGTGATCGAAGCAATGGCTTCGGAGCTCCGGTTTGCGGGCAAGGGGACTTTGGTTCGGCATCTGGAGCGGATCGAGGGGTTGGTGTCGGGGATTGAGATTGATGGTGTGTACCCGGCGGAGTTTTTGGTGTTCCGGGTGACGGGGTATCGGCCTGGGGAGCTTGGGAAGGGCGGGCTGGATGTGCTGGTTCCCGGCGAGGCGGTGCTTGGGGATTTGTCGGCGCTTGCGGAGCGGCTGAGTGAGGCGGCGGGGCTTGTGGTTGAGGATGTTGGGGTTGAGGGGGAGGACCACTGGACGATTGATGGTTTGGCGGAGCGGTGGGGGGTGAGCAGGAAATCGATCGAGCGGTATCGCCGGAAGGGCTTGATTGCGCGGCGGGTGGACCTGGGGAGTGGGCATCGGGGGGTGGTGTTTATGCACTCGGCGGTGGGGTGGTTTGAAGAACGGTTCGCGGGGACGCTCGGATCGGCGGCGGGGTTCTCGCGGATGAGCGATGTGATGCGCGCCAAGATCGTGCGCGACGCGAAGCGGTATGTGCGGCGGCTGGGATGGAATCGGTCGAGCGTGTGCGAGCGGATCGGGCAGCGGATCGGGCGGTCGAGCGAGAGTGTTCGGCGGGTGCTGGTCAAGCACGATGAGGAGTGCAAGGCGGGGGATGGGAACGCGGTGTTTGCGATGAAGCGGAGCGCGGATGCGGAGGAGCGGATCGGGATGCTCCGCGAGGTGGTCAAGGGGAAGCGGAGCGGGACGATCGGGGCGCGGGTCGGGCGGTCGGCGATGTCGGTGAGCCGAAGCGTGAACCGGGCGCGGCGGGGGCTGGTGTTGGAAGCGGGGTTTGGGGTTTCGGAGATTGATTTCGATGAGCAGATTGATGATGCGGTGCTTGAAGAAGAAGTGGTGCGGAGCGGGCTGGCGGCGCGGGGGGCGACGGATCTGGCGGGGTTGATCGCGCAGCTCCGGGATCAGCACGCGGCGGTGGTGTATGAACAGACGGCGCGGGCTCGCGCGGTGGGGGTGCTGTCATCGCGGTGTCATCGGCTGGCGACGACGCTGCATCCGTCGACGCCGTCGGGTCGGGTGCTTGATGAGATCGAGACGGCGATGCGGTGGATGGTGCTGCTGCGGATTGAGCTGGTGGCGACGCAGTTGTCGTTGATGCTGACGACGATCGAGCAGCGGATTGGGGGGCCGATTGATACGCTGGCGCCGAGCCGGGCGGCGGAGATTTTGAGCGAGGCGATCGGGGTGGTGTACTCGGTGGTTGAGCGTTTTGATGGGCACGGGAACCGGCGGCTTGCGGCGCCGGTGGGGCTTGCGATGGCGCGGTGGTGTTCGCGGCTTGGGGATGTTGCGGTCCCGGTGGTTGCGGGGCGCGCGGGGCGGCGGGTGGTTGAGGGGTTTGTGGTGGAGGATTGGGTTGTGGGGATCTGGAAGCGTGCATGGGGGGGGAGCGGGTGGTGGTTGATGCCTACGGCGCTCAAGGGTGGGCTGGGTGGTTTGGAGTTGAAGGAGCGGGACCGGGAGATTTTGGTGCGCCGGTTTGGGCTTGACGGGGAGCGTCCGATGAGTTTGGAGGAGATGGGGGAATGGTTGGGGACGCCTGCGATGCATGCGGGGCGGATGGTTTTGGGGGCTGTTGGGCGAGCGCACGGCTAAGTTTGCCGTTCAACCCGGGAATTCAGCTCGGGTTTTGGTTACGCCTTGGCGATGCGGGTGCGGACATTGTCGAGGACATTCATGAAGTTGATGTAGCCGTCGTATGGGGAGTCGTAGGGGGAGAAGTATTTGTGGACATCGCCGTCGGCCCAGTACTTGGTGCACATGTAGTAGAAGTGGTCGCTGGTGGTGAGCTTGCGCCAGTCGTTGATGATGTGTTCCATTTCGACTTCGCGTTTGGGGTCGCCTGACGCTTTGACTTCGATGAGTCGTTCTTTGATGGTGTCCTCGACTTTGTAGGTTTCGTCGAGGGCGTTGTGTTGCATGTCGTTGCCGCGCCAAGCGGAGAGGTCGCGTTCGGTGTCGGCCCATGAGATGTATTCGGGGACATCGTAGACTCCGACGGGGTCGAATCGTTTGAGTGCTTCGGAGGGGGTGATGAAGTGGTTTTCGGTGGTGCCGTCGGATTTGTGGGCGACATCGAAGATTGCTTCGGGGAGTTTTTTCATGAAGTTGAAGATGCCGGTGTCTTCCCATTGGTGTTCACCGAAGGTTTCGTAGTCCATGAAGAGGTTGCAGAGGTATCCGTCGCCGTTGATGTCGTGGACCCACTTGGCGAATTTTTCGGTGGTGAGAGGCCATTCTTCCCAGCCTTTGTTTGAGAAGCGGAAGGCGATGTCGTCGGAGAGTTTGTAGTTTTTGAGGAGGAGTCCGAAGGGGCGGCCGTCGGGTCCCATGAGGGGCTGGTCGTTTTCGCCGTTGGGCGGGCGGTAGATGTGGTTTGGGGAGCGGTAGCCTAAGTGGCGGTCGGTGCCTTCGCAGATGGTTCCCAGGAATCTTGGGTTGCCGTCTTTGTCTTTGATTTTGGAGAGTGCTCTTGAGAGTTCGTTGGTGTAGATGAGCTCGGTGTTGCGGAAGACCTTTGGGGTTTGTCCGAAGTGTTCTTCGATGAGCTTGGTGTGCATGTCGACCTGGTGGGCGAACTCGTCTTGGGAGTAGATGTAGCTCAGGGAGTGGTAGTAGGTTTCGGCGACGAACTCGCAGCAGCCTGTTTCGGCGAGCTGGACGAAGAGGTCGAGGACATCGGGGCAGAATTTTTTCCACTGGTCGATGACGGTCCCTGTGATGGCGTAGGAGAGGCGGAAGTTTCCCTCGTGTCTTTTGACGAGGTCGAGCATGAGTTTGGTGGTTGGGCGGTAGCACTTGTCGGCGACTTTGTTGCAGATCTCGCCGTTGGCGTCTTCGTCGAAGTAGAAGGGGTCCGTGTGGAAAACGGAGTAGGGCTTGAGGCGGTGGGGCTGGTGGACTTGGAAGTAGAAGTTGATTGATGCCATGGTGTGTGCCCCTTGTTGTCTTGATTGTCGTTTATATTCGCGTGGCTTGCAAGAAGAATCGGGTCGGGGGATTGTAGATCGACCAAGACACTACTGCGCCGAAGCGGCGAGTAGTGGCACCCAAGATTGGTCTGATTGCGCGTTCTTTGCTTTGCTCGTTAGGTTTTGAGGGCGCTGAACTGGGCGACGGCTACTACGGAGAGGATCATGACGGGGATGAAGACGCCGACGGTTGTGGGGAGTCCTGGGATGGCGGCGGTGGCGCCGATGACGCCTGCGATGAGGGTGATGATGGCGATGGGGGCGCAGCGGATGGACTGGATGACCATGTTCTTGGGTTCGCGGGTCGCGTAGAAGGGGGTGGCGATGATGAGGGTGAGGATTCCAGAGATCATCATGGAGAAGCGGCCGAGGGCGATGCGTTCGTAGCGGGCGCGTTTCTTGGGGTCTTTGAGGGTGTCGCGGTTGAGCATCTCTCGTGCTTGTGCGAAGGAGAGGGCTTGGGAGTAGGACTCGTAGCGGTTGATGCGGAGTTCATTGGGATCGAGGGAGGACTCGATGCGTTCGATGGGCTGGGGCTGTCCGACGGTGGTTTGGGTGCGGGACTGGGCGGTGGCGTTTGTGAGGTCCCATCCGCCGTTGGTGTAGGTGGCGGACTGTGCGGTGATGGCGCGGGTGGTGTATCCGGCTTCGTTTCGTTCGAGGATGTAGAGGCCTTCGAGGGTGTTGGTGTTGGCGTCGAAGGAGGCGGCGCGGAAGAGTCGTCCTTGGCCGTCTTTGGTGAGGGGGACGGAGTCGACGGAGAGTTTGTGATCTCCGGCGTTTTCGTGGCCTCGGACGAGGAGGGGGGCGATTCTGGGGATGATGAACTCTTGGTTGACGAGCTGGAGCGCGGTGAGTCCGATGGCGACGACGAGGACGGGTTTGATGATTCGGTGGAGACCGATTCCCGCGGCCATCAGTGCGATGAGTTCGCGGCTTTTGGACATCTGGGAGAAGGTGAATCCCATCGCGCCGACCATGACCATTCCAAGGAGGAAGTTGTAGAGCTGGAGGAGCTTTGGCCACCAGAGGTCGGCGATGAGGAGGATGGAGAGGACGGTTCTGCGGATGGTTCCGGGGTCTTGGTCGCTTGTTTGTGCGCCGAGGCGTTTGGCCATGTCGAGGAACTGGTCGATGTTGAGGGAGACATCGATGACGATGATGAATGAGAAGAGGATGACGAAGAGGAGGACCACATTGGTCAGGAACTGGCGCGCGATGTAGCGGTCGAGGAGGGACATCGGGGGATGGTAGGGGAGGGGATTGGCTACTGGCTGTTTGCTCATGGGGAAGAAAGAGAAGACCCCCTCCGTCGCTGCGCGACACCTCCCCCGTCAGGACGGGGGAGGAGAAGGAAGAAGATAAAGAGCCCTCACCCCGGCCCTCTCCCTGGGGGAGAGGGAGGAAGAAAGGCATGAAGGAAACGGAGGAAAGAAGGAAGGAATACAGGAAGGTAGGGAAGAAAGGTTGGAAGGAGGGAAGGAGGGAAGGAAGGAAGATAAGTAGGCAGGAAGGGGCGGGAAGAAATCGTTCGGGCTAGAGGGTGAACTTGCGGTCGGGCTTTGGGAGGGCGCTGGCGAAGAGTTTGGCGATGATGTAGCCGACGACGGCGCCGAGGAAGACATCGGAGGCGAAGTGGGCTCCGGTGATCATTCTTGAGTAGGCGCATCCGGCGGCGAGGATGATGAGGAGTATTCGGATTCTTGGGAAGAAGGTGGCGAGGATGCATGCGCCTCCGAAGGCGACTGCGGCGTGGCTGGAGGGGAGTCCGAGGTTGTGGCCGTCGATGAAACCGGAGAAGGGGAAGCGGAAGTTGTAGCCGTTGGGTTGGATGATCGCATCGGACACAGGGCGCTCGCGGGTGAAGATGAGTTTGAGGAACTCGGCGGCGGCGCCGGAGAGGAGCGGGGCGAGGATGGTTGGCAGGGCGCGGGTGGTGTTGCGGTCGTGGAGGAGGAAGGCGAGGGCGATGACGGCCCAGGTTCCCACGAATCCGAAGTTGCGGAGGAGGGTGTACCAGTCTTTGGATTCGAAGGAACGGTTGACGCGGTTGGTGACTGGGTCGACGGTGGTGAGGGCATCGAGGAGGACGAAGTCGAAGAGGGAGACGAAGATGAACGCGATGACGAGGGCGGCGGTGAGCTGGTAGAGGGTGAGCCAGCGTTGGCGGAGTTGTTGGGGGGTGCGGTAGGTCATGGGGTTGTTTGAATCATGGGCTGGGTGTGGGTACTACTGGGTTATCGAGACGACGAGGGGGGGTCCATGAGGTGAAATCTGTAAAGTTGTACCCGATGTACGAGGTTCGGTTGTCGATGGGTTCGGCGGTGAGTTGTCCGATGTCTTTGACCTGATCGAAGGCGGGGGTCCACTGGTCGATGCGTCCTCCCATGAGGAGGGCGGGGCGGTGTTGGAGTGGCGCAAGGGTGGTGGGGTTGGAGAGGTCGGTGGCGGTCCACATGTCGTACTGGGTTTTGCGTCCGCCGACGAGCGCGGAGATGCAGTAGGTGGTGGGGTGGCCTTTGAGGTAGAAGGCGAGCTGGGAGGCGCGGCCATAGTGTTCGGTGAGGATGAGGGGGTGTTGTCCGGTTTGGGATTGGAGCTCGTCGAGGACTTCTTGTGCTGCTGCGGCGTGTTCGCGCATGCCTGTGAGTCTTGCGATGGGGATGTATTGTCCGACGAATGCTCGCTTGGAGGCCCATGAAGCGGTGGGGAATAGGAGGAGGGAGAAGACTCCAAGGAAGATGGATGCGCCCCATGCGAACTTGACGGGGTGGTCGTTGCGTTTGACGCCTTCGATGGCGGCGAAGGCGGCGGGGGGGATGATGGAGATGAATCCGGCGAGCGCCCAGTTGCCTTCGGTTTGGGTGATGAGGGAGACGATGAAGTAGAACGCGAAGATGGGGAGTGCGAACAACCAGAGGGTGCGGGTGGCGTTTGCGGTCTGGGTGTCGGCGTGTTTCTTGGAGTTGGGGATTGCGAAGATCGCGAGGAAGAGGACGCCGGCTCCGATGGCGAGCTGGAGGACGATGTATTCGAGCGCCCAGAAGGGGGTCCATGATTCGTGTGCGGTGAGGGTGTTGGCGGTGTCGCCGCCTTGGATGTCGAGGTGTCCGAGGAGGTGGCGGAAGGTTGCCCAGTCGTGGTGTGCGTTCCAGATGAGGACGGGGAGAAGTCCGATGGTTGAGATGAGCAAGCCGAGGAGGAACCACTTTGGGTTGAGCTTGTTTGGTTTGATGAGGAGTCCGGCGAGGAGGACGCCTGGGATGAGGAGGAGGATGGTGTATTTGAAGATGAATCCCAGCGCGATCATGCATCCGAACCCGATCCATGCGTTGGGTTTGTTGTCGATGAGGGCGCGGGTGGCGAAGTAGGTGGCCCATGCCCAGCAGGCGGTGTAGGGCGCGTCGATGGTCATGACCATGCTGGCGATTGCGAGACCTGGGACGCAGAACCAGAGGAGCGCGGAGACGAAGGTGGTGAGCTGGTCGTTGTAGGCGGTGCGTGCGGTCTTGAGGATCGCGATCGCGCCGAGGGTGGAGGCGATGAGGGATGGGAGGCGGACGGCGAACTCGGTGTTGCCGAGGAATTTGGTGGAGGTGAAGATGGACCATGCGACTCCTGGTCCTTTGGAGTAGTAGGACCAGTCGAGGTGTCGGGACCATTCCCAGTAGTGGGCTTCGTCTTCAGCGAGGGTGTAGGGGGAGAAGAGTTGCCAGATGAGCCGGGAGAGGGTGATGGCGAGGATGAGGGCGATGGCGGCGCTTGGTTTGGTTCCTAGGCGCATCCACCAGCGGGTTGATGGGTTCGTTGAAGATGGTTGATTGGGTTGATCGCTCGGCATGGTTTTCAGGATGGTTTAGTGTTTGGCGACCTTGCGGAGTGCGTTGAGGGTGTAGAGGGTGATGAGGAGGATTCCTGACCAGAGGAGGGGGAGGGCGATTGGGCCGGACTTGTGGACGGCTTGTTGTCCGCCGGAGATGAAGAGGAAGGTGAGGAGGGCGGGGAAGAAGGACCAGAGGTAGATGACGAGGGGCTGGGTGTGCTTGAGTCGCATCGCGGTGACGCCGCCTGCGAGGACCATGATGAGGGCGGCGGCGGAGAAGGCCCAACGCTCATGGACTTTGGAGAGGACCTCGCGGTCGAGGTGGGCGATTTCGTATTCGAGTCTGTTGGCGAGGTCGTGGATGGGGAGACTGTATTGGAGAGAGTCTTGATGGCGGTAGGGTTCGGCGGCGACGAGCATCTCGCTGCTGGGCTTGGCGAGGAGCGCGGGGAGGGGGTCGTCGCGGAGGTGGAGGGAGGTGTACTGGGTGTTTGCGATCTGTGTGTTGGATTGAAACTGGCTGTCGGATGGGGAGGATTGGGAGCTGCCGAGGATGGTGACGGTGTTGAGGTCGAGGTCGAGGGTGAGTGTGTTGGTGCTGGATTGGTTGTCGAAGGGGTCGATGGTGGAGGTTGCGTTTGGGTTGAGTGTTGCTGTTTTCGCGCTGAGGCGGTCGGTGTGTCCGTCGGGTTTGGTGACCTGGATTTCGATGGTGTTGGTTGAAGCGAGGGGGGCGAGGACCCACTGGGTACCTTGCTGGGTGATTGATCCGGCGAGGATGGTGATGGTTTGGTTGTGGCCGGTCATGAAACGCATTGGTTGTGCGGAGCTGACGAGGTTGCGGAGGGTGTTGAGGGTTTGGTGGGAGGCTATGGCGCGGGCGAGCTGGGCGCGGGGGCGATCGACGAAGTTCATTTGATCTGGATCGTCGTGGAGGGTTTCCATTTCCGATGCGGTCATGAACTTGGGGTCGTCTTTGAAGACGCGTGGGATGGGGATCGCGGGGGAGGTGACGGATTCCCATGCGACGGCGTCGCCTTGTTCGTTGATGGTGAGGTCTTCGAACTGCATGACGATGGCGCGTGCGTCGTCGTCGGCGATGCGGGAGCGTTGTTCTGGCGCGAGCGCCCATGCTGGGTAGAGTTGGATCCATGCGTGTGCGGCGGTGCCGTCGATTCGGATGGTGCCGTCTTCTTCGGCTTCGATCATGACGACGCCGCCGAGACGGAACTGTTGTTCGACTGTTGAGTTTGGCTTGGGCGGGATTTCTTCGACGCGGTCGGCGTGGATTTCGGTGTTGCCGACCATTGCGGAGCGGCCTTGGGAGAGGGAGTTGACGAGGATTTTGGCGAAGTCTCGGGTGACCATTTCTTCCATGCGTTGGAGGAAGCGTGGGATGATTTGGTTGTTGAGGGTGACGAGGGTTCCGGCGAGGATGATGCCGCTGATGAGCATGGGGAAGAGGACTTGTTTGTGGGAGATTCCCGAGGCGAAGGTTGCGGTGAGTTCGTTTTCGGCGACCATGCGGTGGTAGGTCATGGTCGCGGAGAATCCCGCGGCGAAGGGGAGGGCGTAGGCGAGCATGGGGGGGATGGCGTAGCCGAGGAATCGGAAGGCTTGGTCGAAGGTGAGGGATCCATCGGCGAGGGGTTTGACGGTGGCGGCGAAAGAGATCGCGGCGACAACGATGGCGGTGGTGATGATGAGCATCCGCCAGAACTCGAACAGGATGGATTTCCAGAGGGTCCAGAGCATGGGGCATGGTAGGGGGGAGGGGGGAGAAGAGCCCTCACCCCGGCCCTCTCCCCGAGCGAGAGGGAGGAAGATAGGAGGAGAGAAGATGAAGACACTACTGCGCCGAAGACGGCGAGTAGTGGCACCCTTGGTTTGGGGTTAGTTTGCGGGGGCGACTTCGACTTTGCCGCCGGGTTTGTCCATGATGGAGAGGTTCATCGCGGCGAGCTGGTCGCGGATGGTGTCGGCGGTGGCGAAGTCTTTGGATTTCTTTGCGTCGGCGCGTTGTTGGAGGAGGGCTTCGATTTCTGGTGAGGGGGTGACGCCGGGTTGGTAGAGGGCGATGCCTGTTTGTTCGCCTTTTTCGATTGGACGGAAGATGACGCCGAGGATGTTGTCGATGAGGTGGAGGGCGGCAAGTGCTCTCTCAGCATTTTTTCGTGAAATATCTTGATAGTTAATTGCTGCATTCTGAGAGCACTCCGGTTGAGTTGGAAGTGTCACTGCATCCGATATTTCTTCGCCAGTTCTTTTCTTTGCTCCAAGCGATTTCATCACCACATCCAGATTGCCGCTTGTTGCGGCTGTCTGGATAGTGAGTGAGTTCAGTGATGCTATAGCTTTCGCGATGTTTAAATCGCTCTCTAATGCTCTTGCGAACTCGTCAACCACTTCAGAGATATTTGTTTCACAATCTCCGCCTTCTCGAACTGTGTTTATCAACAGCTTTGCGTTCCTCCTGAAGCTTTGGATGTTGCGGTCGGAGTCTTTGAGTCCTTGCATGGAGAAGTCGGCGTTGGCTCGGTAGTGGGTTTTGATGAGTTCTAATCGCACGGCGGCGGGGTCGATGCCTTTTTCGGTCAGGTCGGTCAGGGTGTACATGGTCCCTTTGGACTTGGACATTTTTTCGCCTTCGACTTTGAGGAACCTTGCGTGGAACCAGTGGTTGGCGAAGGAGTCGTTGTGTGTGAAGCAGCAGGACTGGGCGATCTCGCATTCGTGGTGGGGGAAGATGTTGTCTTCTCCTCCGGAGTGGAGGTCGATGGTGCTGTGGTTGGCTTTGGCGGCGTCGAGCCCGCCTGGGATGAGGCGTGCTAAGGCCATCGCGGTGCATTCGATGTGCCAGCCGGGGTAGCCCTGTTGCCAGTCGGCGCAGTCGGGGTGGTTTGGTGCGTCCCACTTCATTTTGTGGGATGGGTCTTCTTTCCAGAGGAGGAAGTCGGCGGGGTGTTTCTTTTCGGATTGTTGTGCGTCGTCGACGCGTCCTCCGGCGCCGCCTTTGAGGTGGTCGAGGGTGTTGCCGGAGAGTTTGCCGTAGTTTGGGAAGGTTTGTGTGTTGAAATAAATAGCGCGGCTGCCGGGGGTGCCGGCGGTGTAGGCGTGGTCGGTGTTGAGGAGGTCGACGATGACTTGTTTCATGTGCTCGACATGGTCGGAGGCGCGGGGCATGAGGGTTGGGTCGGTTTGTGCTTCGACGGCGACTTTGAGTCCGAGCTTGATGGCGTCGTCTTTGAAGCGTTGTTCGTAGAAGCGTGCGATGGCGCGGGGATCGTTTGGGTCGATGTCGGCGGCTTTGTGGACCGAGCCATCCTTTTTGGATTGGGCTTGTTTGATTCTTTGTGCGGCGACTTCCATTTTGTCTTCGCCTGCGCCGTCGGCGTTGTCGTCTTCGGTCATGTGTCCGACATCGGTGATGTTCATGACATGGGTGACTTTGCGTTCGCCGGTGTGTGTTTCCGTATCGGGGGATCGACCTATTTTTAAAGTGCAGAGCGGGGACTCGATCCATCGTCTAAGGAGGTCTGCCGCGAGGAAGGAACGGAAGTTTCCGATGTGTGCGTCGTCGTAGACGGTTGGGCCGCAGGAATAGAAGGTGATGGAGGTTGGGTCGTTTGGAATAAAGGGTTCGGAAGTCTTGGTGATTGTGTTGTAGAGGTTGAAATGCATCGCGTGATCGTAGGATGGGGTCTATGCTCCATGCCTCTCGTATGGCTTGGAATCCCTAGAAAATGAAAACAGACGACACACTATTTGCATTGTTGAGCCAAGAACCTGGTACGGGCGTTTCTGTGCTTGACCGGGACGCCCGGTTGTTGTACATCAACGACGAAGCGATCCGGATGTTCTTTGCGGACGACACGAAATCCGAGGACATTCTTGGGAAGGATCTCGTTGAGATGGGCTTCCCAGCAGAGTGGGCG
Organism: uncultured Phycisphaerales bacterium; assembly: GCA_963976955.1. Lineage (GTDB taxonomy): Bacteria > Planctomycetota > Phycisphaerae > Phycisphaerales > UBA1924 > UBA1924. Next base: position 164,883 of record CAXBMD010000002.1, read on the forward strand.
AAGGAGCGTATTGATTTGATCCGCGAGATTGAGCGGACCGGTCAGGAGATTTTGCTCCGGACGATCTGGCACGGGCTGCAGCAGTTCAGTTGGATGCGTTCGATTTGCGACGAAGAGGGTGAGCCTTTCCGTGTGTTGGTGGTGACACGGCGGGTGAGCGCGGGTGCTGAGGCGGAGCGGTTGTTGCTTGAATCTGAGATGCCTGTGATTCATTCTGAGGTGACGGGTCTTGGTGTGCTCAAGGAGCTGACCCGGCGCGAGCTTGAGGTGTTGGCGCTGATCGGTCAGGGATTGACGGCGAAAGAGATCGCGGAGCTGATGCACCGGTCGGTCAAGACGGTTGAGAATCATCGGATTGCGCTGGGCGCGAAGCTGAAGAAATCCAATAAGGTCGAACTCGCGCTGATCGCGCGTGCGGCGGGGTTGAAGGTGGAAGATTCTGATCGCCAGCGCGTGCGATAAGCAAGTTCACCATTCGATGTAAAGTGATTGAGACCCGCGGTTGCGGGTCTTTCTATTGATGCGTTGGTTGAAAAATGAGGACTTTCATCACGGAAGAACTCCCTATTTTGTTTTGGGGGTTGGTTTGTGTGTTGGATGATTTTTGTGTGTTTATACCGGCTATCTCTTGATGAGTGGGGATTTGTCGTGTTTGTGATCTTCGGTCATCGATTGTGATGATTTTGCGTGAGTTTTCAATTTTTTGCTTGATTTAGATATGCGGTCTAGTGTTGGAGCCACTCTCGCTACTTTTTAGGACTTTCTATCTATGACGGAATATGAACGCGAATTTGAGGCCATCAGTCGTGAAATGGGCACATGTGTGATCGTGCTTGATCGTGACGGGCGGGTGTTGTATCTGAATGCTGAAACATTGCGATTGTGTATCAATGAACCTGCGGAACCTAGTGATTTTATTGGCAAGAATATCGCTGACCTTGGGTATCCCGATGAATGGGTCGCCGAGCGTTTGGGGTTGGTTGCTCGGGTTATCGATTCGGGGGAAGAGTGTATTTTGCGATCCATCTGGAACGGTTATCAGCAGTTCAGTTGGATGAGTTCGCTTGAGTGTGAGGAGGGGGAGGTCGGTCATGTGCTGTTTGTGACTCGCCGGATTGATGCGGGGGATGAGGCGGAGCGTCTGCTTCGATCTGAGGAGAGGCCTCTGGTTCAATCGGAGTTTGTGGGGCTTGGGGAGCTCTCGGTGCTGAGCAAGCGGGAGCTTGAGGTGCTCGCGTTGATCGGTCAGGGCTTGATGGCGCGAGAGATCGCGGTGTTGCTGCACCGATCGGTGAAGACCATTGAGAATCACCGGGTTTCGATTGGTCTGAAGCTCCAGAAATCCAACAAGGTGGAGTTGGCGCTGATCGCGCGTGCGGCGGGGCTTGTTGTTGACGATGCATTCCGGATACGGGTGAGCAAGGGACTGCCTGTGTCGACATGAGCTGGGTGGGCTTTAGCTGTCTTCGGTGTCGTCTTTGAAGGGTTCGACTGAGATTCTGAGCACGCGGGTGGGTTCTGCTTCGAGGATGGTGATGTTCATCGAGTGCTGGGTGACTTGTTCGCCTTGTTCTGGGATTCGTCCGAGGGTGGTGTTGATGTATCCTGCGACGGTGTCGTAGTCGTCTGATTCTGGGAACTGGATGCCGAGGGATTCGAGGTCGTCGTTGGCGTCGTCGATTTCTGTGCGCGCGTCGATTTCTGCGATGGTGGCGTGTTCGTCGATTTCGACACCGGAGGGGTCGTCTTCTGGTTTTTCGTATTCGTCTTGGATTTCGCCGAAGATTTCTTCGACGATGTCTTCCATGGTGACGAGACCAGAGGTGCCGCCGTATTCATCGATGATGATGGCGATGTGGACTTTGTCGACGAGGAGTTGTGCGAGGAGTTCGCGGACTGTTTTGGTTTCGGGGACGAAGGTTGGGGATCTGAGGATTGATTTGAGGTTGAAGGGCGTGTTTGTGTCGTGCGCCATGATCCATCCGAGGAGGTCTTTGGCGTAGAGCATCCCGACGATGTGGTCGAGGTTTTGTTCGTAGACGGGGGCGCGTGAGTGGCCGTGCTTGTCGACGAAGAGTTTTACATCGGCGAGGTTGTCGGTGTATTCGAGCGCGTCGACTTCGGTGCGGGGGGTCATGACGGATTCTGCGAGTGTGGAGCGGAACTCGACGACGGCTTCGAGCATGTCTCGTTCGGTGTCGTCGATGTGTCCTTCGCGCTGTCCTTCGGAGACGACGGAGAGGAGTTCGGAGCTGATGGAGTCTTGGGTTGGGTTGGGGTCGGTGCCTGCGAGTCTGCGGATGACTTCGTCGAGGAAGCGCATGAGGAAGAGGAAGGGGAAGAGGATGGCGTGGGCGGCGCGAACGAGTGTTGAGAAGAGTGCGACGAAGCGTTCGCCGGCGTGGTTTGCGACGCCGATGGGGACGAGGATAGTTGCGGGCCAGGTGAGGGCGGTTGCGACGATGATCCCGATGACGAGTGAGGTGAGGGTTGGGTACTCGAGGTTCATGATGGCGGTGAGCCAGTAGATGGAGGCGAGACCGACGAGGAGGTTGGTGACGATGGAGAGGATACGGATCGCGGCGGCGTGGCCGTCGAGGTCTTTCTCGATGGTGGAGAGTCGTCTTGAGAGGGGGGAGCTTTCATCGCGTTGGATGATGGATGCGAGTTTGGATCTCGACATGGTGAGGAGGGAGACGGTGAGGGATGAGAGGACTCCTGAGATGATCAGGAGCGCGATGAGGATGATGAAGAGCCAACCTGGTGATGAGAGGATCATGAGGATGTTCCTCGGTCAAAGAGGGGGCCGATTCCGGCGCTGGTGAGGAGTTGGTCTTCGCGTGTGTGCATTGCGTTGTAGTCTTCTGGTGTGTGGTCGTTGTATCCGAGGCAGTGGAGTGTGCCGTGGATGATATAGAGGAGGAGTTCGTGTTCTGTGGAATGGTTGTGTGAATGTGCTTGTCGCGCGGCTTCGTCGAAGCAGATGATGAGGTCTGTGTCGAGTGCTTTGGTGTCCGAGTCGTCTTCTTCGTTGAGATCGAAGGTGAGGACATCGGTCGTACCCGGGATTCCCGAGAAGCGTTGGTGTGCGTCTGCCATTTGTTGATCGTTGACGACCTTGGCGCGGACCGATCCGGTGGCGCGGAGGTGGGCGAAGACGGCGTGGACCCAGGTGGTGATGTTGTTTGTGGCGGTGGATGAGAGCATGGACAGCGGGTCGATGAGTTCAAACTCGATCGCGGCTGGCCGGTTGGTCGGCGGAGGGTGTGGGTCTTCGTCGGGTGGTGTGTGCATGGTTTCTAATGTGTGTTGTGATGATGAGATATGGAATGCTATCGACATTGTTGGGTGCTTGAAATGGAGATATCCACAGGAGTTGGGACAAATTATACAAACAATATCCGAACAAGATTGTTAAATTGTGAAGATAGGCAAGGAATTGTGCTAAAATACCGATAAGAAAGCTTGAAGGTGAACAGTTTCGATCATTCTATACAAATCTCTCTCTCCTCCAGCGGGGTGCCGTGGACCCATGGCACCCTGCTTTCTTTTTGCGCTGACCGGATTGGTTGGTGGTGTTGGGTGGGTTGGTGTGGGGCTTGCGCTAGGATCGGGTTCCTTTTGTGCTTCGTGTTAGGCCATGTGTTTGGCGTGTTGATTTTAGCTGGATGGACATGGCGATGGATGTTGCGAACGAATGTGTTTTGGTGACCGGTGCGGCGGGGTTTATTGGTTCGCATGTGTCGGCGGGGTTGCTTGGCTTGGGGGCGCGGGTGGTTGGGGTGGATTGCTTTGATCCGTATTATGCGCGGGAGCTGAAGGAACTGAACCTGGGGATGGTTCGGGGGGCTGCTGTTGGGGGGGTTGGGGAGTCAGAACGGTTTGCATTTTGTGAGATGGATCTGTGTGATACCGATGCGCTGCAGGTGTTGATGGAAATGCATGGGGTGACGGGGGTGATTCATCTTGCGGCCAAGGCGGGGGTGCGGCCTTCGATTGCGGATCCGGTTGGGTACGCGAGGGCGAATGTGGTGGGGACGCAGTCGGTGCTGAGCGCGGCGAGCGGGGCCAAATGTGGGCGCGTGGTCGCGGCGTCGTCTTCGTCGGTGTATGGGAACAACGAGAAGACGCCGTTTAGTGAGCTTGATGCGGTGGAGCATCCGATCTCTCCGTATGCGGCGACGAAGCGGGCGTGTGAGTTGATCGGGGAGACGCATCATCATCTGACGGGGATGCCTGTCGCGATGCTGCGGTTCTTTACGGTGTTTGGTCCGGGGCAGCGTCCTGATCTTGCGATCCGGTTGTTTTTGAATAAGGTGTCGAGGGGCGAGACGATCACGATGTTTGGTGATGGGTCGATGAGCAGGGACTTTACCTTTGTGGATGACATCGTGTCGGGGGTGTTGGCTTCGTATCAGCGGATCGATTCGTTTGGGTATCGGATCTGGAACTTGGGGAGTGATCATCCGGTGGTGCTTCGGGAGTTGATCGCGATGATCGGTGAAGTTGTGGGGCGGGAGCCGATTGTTGATCAGCAACCGATGCAGGCGGGGGATGTGGACCGGACATGGGCGGATCTTGAGCGGTCGAGCAAAGAGCTTGGGTATGGCGCGACGACTTCGATCCGTGAAGGGATTGAGCGGCAATGGGCGTGGATGCAGGAGATTGGGTGATGGCGGGCGCCAATAAACAGAAGGACATGAAAGCGACTGCGAAGAAGCCGACGATTCGGATCTTGCGGCATTTGGCGCGATCGGGCGGGACGCTGATCAGCAAGTGTCTTGGATCGATGGATGGGGTGGTGTTGATCTCGGAGATTCATCCGGCGGTGCTCAATATCACCAATCCGATGTGGCAGGCGGTGGAGTGGTTTGATCTTGTGAGCAAGAAGCAGATGAGCCGGTGGAAGATTGTGCGTGGGCCTCGGTTTGAGCAGTTTGTGTGGGTGTGTGCGCAGGCGGCGGAATCGCGGGGGGAGACGCTTGTGCTGCGGGACTGGTCGCACATTGATTATTACGGTCATCCGTTTCTTAAGAATCCGAAGATGGGGTCGGGGCTACGCGATGCGCTCGAGGATACTTTTGAGATTGTCGAGGCGTGCAGTGTTCGGCATCCGATAGATCAGTACATGTCATTTTCCAAGTTTCCGGAGATTCAGCAGGTGGACATGGACCTGTTCTTTGATGGGAACCTGGCGATGGCTGAGTATGCGGTTGGTTGTCAGGGTGGGAAAGGGTTTGTTCGTTATGAGGATTTGACGAGAGATCCCGACACGAAGCTGCGCGAGCTGTGCGGGATGCTGGATCTTGCGTTTGATCCGAAGTACAGCGAGCGGTGGGCGTCGTACACGACGGTGACGGGGGATGTTCGCAAGGGGCACGGGCGGGGCGCGGGTGATTCGGAGATTCGTACGCTTGAGCGCAAGCCGATGGATGAGGGGTTGCTTGAGCGGTTCCGCGCTGATGAGCGGTATCAGCGGGCGTGCGCGTTGCTTGGGTACGAGGCGTAGGGCGGGTAATTCAGTACCCAAACTCTTCGAGGTCGTCTTTGAAGGCGGCGGTGAACTGCGCATCGAGTCCTGGGGTGATGGTGTCGAGGGATTGGTTGGACTTGCCTTTGTTCATGAAGTAGACGCCTTTGCGGGTGGCACTCTTTGTGCCTACGAAAAGATTTTTGTTGAGGTTGTTGCTGGGGTCGGCTTGTTTCTCGCGGATTTCCAGCGCGCGCATGGAATCGAAGGAGCTTGCGGCGAGTGCTTGGTCGATTTCGGTTTCGGTGCGGGAGAGTTCGAGGAACTCCAAGAGTTTGATGAGCTGTGCTTTGGGGTCGGCTTTGAGTTCTTCGTAGCGGAGGTGGAGGACGGGGAAGGGGGTAGTGGCGTTCCATGAGCGGGCGTTTGAGGCCCATGTCCCGAAGCCGTTTTGTACGAAGGCGGGGTCTCCACCGAACTTGATGAAGGATTTGGCCAAGACTTTGGTGGTGACGGGGAGGGATCCATCGTCTGCGAGTTTGCGGTAGTTGAGTGTGGAGAGGAGGACATCGCGCGGGTTGCGGATGATGTGGATAGCTTTGAGTGTGTTGTCGAGTTTGGGGTGCTGGTCGGTGAGCTCGAAGTGTGTTTTGATGTAGGTTGGGCCGTCGGGATCGAGATCGGTGGGCATTCTTCGGTGGATGTCTTGGATTTTGGCGGAGACATCGGCGGAGTGCTTTGGTGGGCCGTAGATTGCGGCGTAGAGCATGAAGCGGAGCCAGGTGTTGCCGCTCTTTGGGTAGGATGCGATCCAGATTGTGCTCATGGGTCGTGCCTTGGGTTTATGTGGGGTTGCACCATTGCGTCCAGAGGGTACGGTATGCGTCTTCGACCTTGCGGGTGTATGTGACTTGATCACAGAGGGGGGAGCTGAGGACCTGTTGGCGGAGGGACTCGCGTTGAGATTTGTTGCGCTTTGCGGAATCGATGATTTCGAGTGCTTTGCTGATGTACTCGGCTTCGCTGCTGGCGATCAGGTCTTTGCGATCGATTGCGCTGAGGAGTGAGGCGCTGACGCGGCCTGCGTGGGAGATGCCCATGAGTGAGAGGACGGGGACACCCATGACGAGTGATTCACAGGTGGTGGTGGTTCCGGTGTAGGGGAAGGTGTCGAGGGCGAGGTCGATTTCGTTGTAGGTGTTGAGGTGGTCTTGGGTGGTTGGGGAGAAAGCGCGGAGATCGAGGCGGGACTGGTCGATGCCTTGATCAGCAAATCGCTGGAGGAGTTCGGCTTTGAGTTCTTCGCTGGCGAGTTTCGAGGCCTTGAGGAGCAGGCGAACGGCGGGGCGGGCGCTGAGGATCTCGCTCCAGACTCGGATAGTTGGGGTGCTGAGCTTCATGAGGTTGTTGAAGGATCCGATTGTGACGGGGAGGGCGGGGTCTGGCTCGCGCGTCTCGGGGATATTTTCGTGGGGGCGGTAGCAGAGGAAGCAGGGGTCGATGCGCACGAGTTGTTCGGTGGCCAGTGCGTCGGCGGCGGGGTCTGGGTCGGTGATGTTGTCGACGATGCGGGCGTCGATGGTGTGCATGCCGGTGGTGTTTGCGTAGCCGATGAAGGTGATCTGGACGGGAGCGGGGCGCATTGCGAAGACCGGGAGTTTGTGTCCTGAGAAGTGTCCGTTGAGATCGATGAGGATGTCGATGTTGGCGTCGCGCACGGCTTGTGCCATATCGGGGATTTGGAGTCCGAAGAGGTTGTGCCAGGTGTGGGCGTGGTGTTTGAAGCGATCGGTGAATGCGTCCACTGAACTGGAGGTCATAAAGCAGTGGGCTTGGTAGTTGGCCTTGTCGTGGTTTGCGAGGATGGGCTCGAGGAAGTAGGCGATCGAGTGCTGACGAAGATCGGGGGTGATGTATCCGATGCGGAGCGGTCGGTCGGGGTCGGGATCGTTGGGGTGGTCGGTCTGCGGAGGGATGTGCTTGGCGATTTCGTCGCCGAACCGTTTATGCGCATCGAAGGCCTGCTCGGGGGTGACATCGTCGTCGTAAGAGTGTGCGAGGGCGTGGAGATTGCGCACATTGGGGTGCTGATCGAGAGGCGAGGGGGCGGCTTCGAGGAGTTCGATGGCGCGAGATGCGTGCGTGGTTTCGAGATCAAGGAGAGCGAGGTTGACGAGTGGTTCGGCTAACTTTCGATTGAGCTTGTGGAGGCGCGACATGACGCGCCGAGCTTCGCTGTATTTGCCGAGCTGGGAGAGGGCGGTGCCTAATCCTGCGAGGGCGCCGGGGTGGTCGGGGCTTGTTTTGAGGGCGCGCTCGTAGAGTGCGCGGGCTTTGTCGTGCTCATCATCAACCATATGAAAGGAGGCGCGGGTGGAGAGTACATCGGGATTGATTGGATCGAGGGCAACGGATTTGTCGGCGTGGTAGCGGGCGCGTTCTTGGTTCGGGCCCTTCATGAGAATCATGGCGGCCAGTGCGTGGAGCGAGCCTGATCGTGGGTTCTTGGCGAGGGCTCGCTCGACGCGTTTCCAAGACTCCTCGAGCTGATTGCGTCCGTAGAGCGAGTGGATTTCTTTGATGGTTTTCATGAGCGCCGGGGAGGGCGGCTTGGGTTGCTTGCTCATGTGCGTGGCTCCGGGGTTCTTTCGAGGATGTCTTGTGCGGCGCGCCGGGCACGCTTGTCTGTTTCGAAAATATGGTCGAGGGAGGGCGCGGGCTCGGGGGGGATCTGATCCATGACGGACTCGATGGTGTGGGCGATGCGTCCGAACGGTAAGCGTTGATCGAGGAAGGCGGCGACGGCGGTTTCGTTGGCGGCGTTGAATACAACGCCTGCGCTTTGGCCCTGCTCGATGACGCGTTTGGCGAGGCTGATTGCTGGGAAGCGGACGGGGTCGATGGGCTCGAAATCCAGTGATCCCAGTGTTGCCAGATCGAGCGATGGCGTTTGTGTGGGCGCTCGGTGTGGATGGGTGAGCGCGTGCTGGATGGGGCATCGCATGTCGGTGGGTCCGAGGTGGGCGAGGGTTGAGCCATCGGTGGTTTCGAGGAAGGCGTGGACGGTGGACTGGGGATGGATGACGGCGTCGAGCTGGCCTGCGGAGAGTCCGAAGAGCCAATGGGCTTCGATGAGTTCGAGGGCTTTGTTGATGAGAGTGGCGCTGTCGATGGAGACTTTGTTGCCCATCGACCAGGTGGGGTGGTTAAGGGCCTGCTCGATGGTGGCGTGCTGGATTTCTTCGAGGGTGGCGCTGCGGAATGGACCACCTGAGGCGGTGAGGGTGACGCGGCGGATGGTGTTGAGCGGGGTTGGTGACGGCGGGGCGTAGGTAGGGCTGGTGATGGAGAGGATGCACTGCCAGAGTCCGGCGTGTTCGGAGTCGATTGGGAGGATTCGTGATCCTGATTCGCGGGCGGCTTGGGTGACGAGGTGTCCGCCGGCGACGAGGGATTCTTTGTTGGCCAGCGCGATGTCGATGCCGAGTTGGGCGGCGCGGAGGGTGCTTTGGAGACCTGCGATGCCGACGATTGCTCCGATGACGAGGTCGGGCTTGGTGTCTTCGATGAGTGTGGTCGCGGCGTCTTCGCTTTGGATGAGGAGACGATTCGTTTTGAGTGTTGCGTCTGGGCAGGTGAGCGCGAGTGTTGCGTCTGGGTGCGCGTCGGATTGTTGTTGGAGGCGTGCGGAGTTGGCGCGGGCGCAGAGGCCGACGATTTCGTAGCGGGTTGGGTGTTGGTTGTTTGCGTGGAGGGTGTTGAGGTGCTTGACGGTGTCGAGGGTTTGGGTGCCGATGGATCCGGTGGATCCGAGGATGGCGATCCGGAGGACGGGCGGCGGTGCTGGTTGCGGGATGTGGTCGTGCGCGCCGGTCATGGGGTGATGATCGTGGGGGTTGTTGGGTGTGTTGCGGAAAGAGCCGTGGGAGCGGGGTGGCGCTCCCACGGCGAATGGTGTGATGTGTGGGTTGGGTTAGACATCCCGATCGATCGCGGAGATTTCCGCGCTGCTGAGTTTGCGGCGACCTCCGGAGTAGAGACCCCGGCGTCTTGGCTTGGGTTCGGCAACGGGTTCGGGCTTGCTTTCGGGCTTGCTTTCGGATCTGCTTTCGGATCTGTTCTCTGATGTGCTCTCCGAGTTGGATCGCGATCTTGATCGTGAGCGTGGCTTGGGCTCGCGTGAGTCCGAGCTCTCGTTTGCGTCTGCGTTGTTGTCACCGGAATCGCTGTCGCTGCGGGAGCGGTTGCGTCCGCCTCTTCGGCGTCGGCGTTTCTTTTTGATGGGCTCGCCGTGCTCGTCGAGCTCGGGGGCTGCGTCTTCGGAGGAGTGGGTTTCGGGTTTTGAGTTTTGCTCGGATCCGTTTCCTGATTCGTTCCGTGAATCGTTGTCCTCGGAGTTCTCGGTTCCGTTCTCGGTGTCGGATTCGGAGCGGCCTTTGCCTCTTCGGCGACGGCGTCGTTTCTTTTTGACGGGTTCGCCGTTCTCGTCCATGAGGGGCATTGAGTCGTCGATGGGGAGATCCGCCTTCTCGGCTTTTTCGGCTTTCTTGGCGAAGTCTTCGGCGAGTTTGAGGACGGTTGCTTCGTCGCTTTCTTCGTTGAGGTCCACGGCCCATCCGGAATCGTCATCATCAATGGAGCTCCATTCGACGATCTGTGGTTTGGGGCGTGTCATGTTTTTGAGTTTGTCGGTGTCGATGTCGTTGCCGTTGGCTTCGTAGGCGTAGAGCGCGAAGCGGTCCATCGGGAGTGAGTCGGAGACTCGGACATCGACGGTCTTTCCTGACGAGAGCTCGACGCGGATGAGCAGCGAGCGTTTGGTCGAGAGGAGTTCGGAAGCGACGCGTGGGTGGACGACGAGTTCGGCGCGTTTGACATTTGCGTGGTCGATGATCGCGGCGAGTTCGCGGAGTGCGGTGTCGGCGACTGAGCCGGGGCGCTGGACGAGTCCGCGGCCGCGGCAGGTTGGGCAGTCGGCGAAGTGCTGGGATTCCATTGATCCACGCATGCGCTGTCGGGTCATCTCGAGGAGACCGAAGTCGGAGATTGGGCCGATGGATGTTTTGGCGCGGTCGTTTTTGAGGCGCTCGCGGAAGCGGTTTTCGATGTCCTTGCGGTGCGAGGAGTAACGCATGTCGATGAGGTCGTTGACGACCAGGCCGCCGAGGTCGCGGAGGCGGATCTGGCGGCAGATCGCGTCGACGGCTTCGAGGTTGGTTTTGTACGCGTTGGTTTCCGCGTCCTTTGCGCCGCGGGATTTTCCGGAGTTCACATCGATCGCGACGAGGGCTTCGGTCTGGTCGATGACGAGGCGTCCGCCTGATGGAAGCTCGACTTCGCGTGAGTGGATCTCTTCGATCTGCTTTTCGATGTTGAACGCGTGGAAGATGGGCGCGGTCCCGACATAGTGGGCGAGCTTGGCGTGCGAGCGGGGCGCGGCGATCTTGACGAACCGGGCGACGCGCTTGAGCGCGGCTTCGGAGTCGATGACGACGCGGTCCATCTCTGTGGAGAGCAGGTCGCGGACGGTGCGGACGAGGAGGTCGGACTCGGAGTAGAGCAGGCGGGGGCGGTTGCCTCCCTTGCGTCGTTTCTCCATGTCGGTCCAGAGACGGTTGAGGTACGCGAGGTCGCGCTTGAGCTCGGTCTTGTTGCGGTCGAAACCTGCGGTGCGGAGGATGAATCCGAAGCCGCTCGGGAGATCGAGTGTGTTGAGGATCGACTTGGCGGCTTTGCGCTTGTCGTCGTCTTCTTCTTTGCGGGAGACGCCGACCTTGTCCATGCCTGGCATCATGACGAGGAAGCGTCCGGGGATGGAGATGTAGGAGGTGAGGGATGGGCCTTTGGTGCCTACGCCTTCTTTGAGGACTTGGACGGTGATTTCTTGGCCGCGCTTGAGGACATCTTGGATGGGTGGGCGCTCGCGGTGGGGGGTTTTCTTCCCGACGCGTTCGGTTTTGTCTTCGCCTTTGGCGAAGTACTGTGGGTGGATGTCGGTGATGTGGAGGAAGCCGTTTTCTTCGGTACCGAAGTCGATGAAGGCGGCTTGGATGGAGGCTTCGACATTGGTGACGCGACCAACATAGATGTTGTTGACGCGGGAGACCTTGTTGGTGTTTTCGGAGAAGACATCTTCGAGCTGTCCGTCTTGGACGATCGCGATGCGGCAGTCGTCTCCGGGGACATAGTTGACGATCATCTCGGTGTACGGTCGTTTCTCGTCGGCTTTGGGTTTCTTTGTTGTTCTGGAGCGGGGCTTGCGTTCGGGCTTGCTCTCTGGCTTGTTCTCGCTCGAGTCCTTGTCACCTGGCTGGTCGTCATCGGATTTCTTCGATGAAGCGACCTTCTTGGAGCGGCGGCGCGATCGCTTGGGCGCTTCGGTTGGCTCGGTGTCCGAATCGGAGTCCTGCTGGGATGCTTGATCAGAATCTTGGCCGGAATCTTGGCTTGTGGAGTCTTCGGCGACGGCTTCTGGTTCGAGGGTTGGCGCGTCTTCCGATTCGGTGGGATCGGTTGCGGACTCGGATTTGGCGGCGGCTTTTTTGGCGACGCGCTTCTTGACCGTTTTCTTGGTGGTCTTCTTGGCGACCTTCTTTGAAGCCGCTTTTTTGGCGGCGGGCTTCTTGGTCGTTTTTTTGGTTGTTTTCTTGGCGGTCTTCTTTGTGGTCTTTGTTGATTCCGGAGTGGATTCAGAGGACGCGGCTGCGTCTTTGGGTTCGTCGCTCATGGATAGGTTCCTGGGGCGTCGACAAGCGGCGTGAATTTGTAGAAGGCAGCGCGGCTGAGCATTCGATCGGGTTGTATCGCGTAATGGATAGCGGGTCACCGGTGAGGGTGAGTGGGTTGATCGTGTTGGTCAGGCGCGTGCGGTTGTTCAAACGCGTCGCTCGCAGACTGGTTATGCGCGGTGCGTGTCTTGCGGTGCTGGATCGCCGTCTTGTTCGCGGGCCTGCGTCTGCTTTGCAGAGCGGGGTCGGCGGAGGGCGTGTCCGGCGGGGCTTGTGTGCACACGGCGCGGTGGTTTGGTTCGAGAGGATCAGCCGACGGTACGACCGTCGAAGACCTCTGGGACTATCTTTCTTAGCCGATTGAACACATAGCTCGAGGATTCGGCTTCGGAATCGAACCCGATCGCGCGTTTGGCGATCCGTTCGCATTTGGTGACGCTGAGGCCTCGGATTGCTCGTTTGACGAGGGGGAGACTTGAAGCGGTCACAGAGAGGGTACGCACGCCCATCCCGATCAGCAACGCGGCGAAGGCAGGATCTGCTGCGGATTGACCACAGCAGGAGACGGGGATGTTCCGTTTCCGGCCTGCTCGGGCGACATCGCGGACGAGGCGGAGGACGGCGGGGTGTATTGGTGTATACAACGACGCGACCTTCTCATTGGTTCGGTCGACGGCGAGGGTGTACTGAACAAGGTCGTTGGTCCCGACCGAGAAAAAGTCCACTTCTTGCGCAAAGGTAGACGCCATAAGGGCTGCGGCGGGGACTTCGACCATCATTCCGACCTTGATATTCGGGTTATATTCGATTCCGGCTTCGGCGAGTTCTTCCATTTCTTCGTTGAGGAAATAGCGTGCTGAGCGGAACTCGGTGATGTTGGTGATCAGCGGGAACATGATTTTGATGGGTCCCAGGGCGCTTGCTCGGAGGATGGCGCGGAGCTGGGTACGGAACATTTTTTGGTTGTAGAGGGAGTATCGGATGGAGCGGAGGCCCAGTGAGGGGTTGCGCTCTGGGCTTTCTTCTTGTCGAGCGGTGTATTTGTCCGCGCCCAGGTCGAAGGTGCGGATGGTGAGGGTTTTGCCCTTGAGGTGGTCGATGCACTGTTTGTAGGCGGCGAACTGTTCGTCTTCGGTGGGGGATTGGTTGCCGGTGAGGTAGAGGAACTCGGTGCGGTAGAGGCCGACGCCTTGTCCGCCTTCGTCGAGGAGGTGGGGGATTTCGTCGGCGAACTCGATGTTTCCGAGGAGTTCGATTTCTACGCCGTCGGTGGTGATGGCGGGGAGTTCGGCGAGCTCGTGGAGGGAGATGCGGGCTTCTTCGGCGGTCTGGATGAGCGTTTCGTATTGCTCGATGGTTTCCTCGTCGGGGTCGAGGATGATAGTGCCTTTGTTGCCATCGACGATGATTGTTTGCCCGTCGTGGGCTTTGGTGGTGATGTTTTTCGCACCGACCACGGCTGGGAGGGAGAGGGCGCCGGCGACGATGGCGGTGTGGGAGGTGCGTCCACCGAGGTCGGTGACGAATCCGGTGATGTGGGAGCGGTTGAACCCTGCGGTCTGGGTTGGGGTGAGGTCGCGGGCGACGATGATGGTGTTTTTGCCGACGGATGCGAGGGTCGCGGCGGACTTGCCGCTGAGTTTGCTCAGGAGGCGGGAGGCGAGGTCGCGGAGGTCGTCGACTTTGGATTGGAAGGTGGAGTCGGGGTGTTTGGCGAACCGGGCGGCGAGCTTTCTGAGGGTGAAGCTGGTCGCGTATTCGGGGGTGACATGATCGTTTTCGATCATCGCTCGGATGGGTTTGAGGATGGTGGGGTCGTTGAGTGCGCCGATGTGGAAGAGGAAGATTTTGGCGGCTTCGGAGCCCATTTCGCCGGTGGATTCTTCGTGGAGCGCGTCGAGGTCCGCGATGGCGGCTCTTCTTGCGAGTTCGAATCGTTCGAGCTGGGCGGGGGCGTCCATCTCGTCGATGGCTTGTGGTCCAACGCGGAAGGAGCGGTCGTCTTCCAATAGATAGACGCGCCCGATGACGAGGCCTTTGGAGACGGGGATGCCTGTGATGCGCTTCATGGATGGAATTTGTGGCATTCGGGGCTATCTTAGCGCGGCGATGGTGGGGGCGGGGATTTGATGGGGAGCTATCGGCAAGGCTATCGGACGAAGCGCTGTGGTTGGTCTGTGGGGGGCTGGTGGGGTGGGGAAGCGGCTGGTTGGATTCGTTGATTGATTGGGCAAGATGGTGCTTGACACACCGATCCGAATGATGGACTATACTTGTTGGTGTGCCGGGCATGTTTGCTCGCACGCGGATGTGATTCTTGAACTGAGCGCGGCGACTCGAAGTTGCCCCCGGTTCTTGGGTTGCCGGTACCAGTACTTACTGCAGAACTGTTCACTTAGAAGAATGGGTATGGATGACTATGCTTACAGGCATATTGGAATGGCCATCGCGCACTGAGGGGCGTGTTCGTATCAACGGTGCGGCTGAGGGGACTGAGATCAATGATGATCCGTTTGTTCCGGTTCACTTTGGTGAGGAGCTTCCCTTGCGGGATGGGCTCCGGGTGGAGGTCGTGGTGGAGATGAAGAAGCCACGGCGGAGGCGTCGGGGGAAGAACAGCCGGGGGAGCAGCGGGCCGCGTGATGCGCGTCCTGTGGTTGAGCGGTTTGTGAGCATCGAGGGCATGACCCCTGAGGAGTTTGCCAATCGCAAGAAGTTCGAGGATCTCACATCGATTGATCCTGAGCCGATTCTGAATCTTGAATATCCCGGGTGTGCGCCGGCGTGCCGATTGATTGATATGTTCTGTCCGATCGGGCGTGGCCAGCGTGGGATGATTGTGTCTCCGCCGAAGGCGGGGAAGACGACGCTGCTCAAGGACATTACGACCAGCGTGCTGATCAACCATCCCGATGTGCATGTGATGGCGCTGTTGATTGATGAGCGGCCGGAGGAAGTGACGGACTTTATTCGTGCGTTCCAGGGGAACCTGGCGCAGCGCGAGGGGGACGCGGAGTGGGACAAGCCTTGGGCGCAGGATCGGATCGAGATTATCGCATCGAGCAATGACCATGATGTGAAACGGCACATCGAGATCTCCACGCAAGCGATTGATCGGTGCAAGAAGATGGTCGAGAACGGGCAGCATGTGTTTGTAGTGCTTGATTCGTTGACGAGGCTTGGACGCGCGTTCAACCGTTCGGGCAAGCACGCCAACTCTGGGCGCACGCTTTCGGGTGGTATCGATTCCAAAGCGCTCGAGGTTCCCAAACGGATTTTCGGCGCGGCTCGCAACACCGAGGAGGGCGGATCGTTGACGATCATCGCGACCTGCTTGGTGGATACGGGTTCGCAGGGGGATCAGGTGATCTTCGAAGAGTTTAAAGGCACGGGCAACATGGAACTGATTCTGGATCGGAAGATCGCGGAGAAGCGGTTGTTCCCGGCGATCAACCTCGCGGCGAGTGGTACTCGGAAGGACGAGAAGCTGATTGGTGCGGAGCCTTTGAAGACGATCACGGCGCTGCGTCGTCGGATGATGAACATGCCGCCGCCGCAGCAGGTGGAGCAGTTGCTTGCGGCACTTACGCGGTTTGAGACCAACGAGGGGTTGGTTGGCAAGGCGTGATGCTTACGGGCACCCTTGTCCGAAGAGCTGCAGGAACAGTGATACATCTAGGAAGTTAAGTGAGCCGTCGGTGTTGAGGTCGGCGATTGTGTTGTTGGATGCGTAGTTGCTAAGGTAAAGGGAAATATCGAGGAAGTTGAGCGACCCGTCGTTGTTGACATCGGGAGTGCAGGTGTTGCAGTCGTTGCTTGCATCGAGGAACAAGACGCCGCCTTCGGTGTCGGCGATCACTGCGATGTCGTTTTGGACGCAAACTCTTCGGGCTTGTCCATCTGTGTTGTAGGCGCCGATGCGTGTTGGCTGCGTGGGGTCGCTGATGTCGAGCATTGTCATGCCGTCCACGGAGTCTGCGAGGTAGAGTGTTGTTCCTTTGATTTCGAGACCTTCGAGCCCGCCTGATGGTCTGAATCTTGTTTCGTACTCTGAAATGAAGACGGGGTTGGTTGGGTCGCTGATGTCCACAATGTGGAGACCTGCGCTGAGGTTTGCGATGTAGATGAGATTGTCTTGGATGATCATCTCTCGGACATAGTTGTTGCTGTACTGGGCGATATGCGATGGGCTTGCAAGGTTGGTGATGTCGTAGATATGGAGACCTGATCTCGTGCCGACGAAGGCGTGGTTCCCGGCGACTTCGACGCTGTAGGCTTGATCGGGGGCGCTTATGGCGCTGACGAGTGTTGGCGCGAATGGGAGCTGGACATTGATGATGGTGAAGTTGAAGCCGTCGGCGATGAAGGCGTGGTTGTCGCGGACGGTGAGGTCGAATGCGATCCCGGGGGTGAGGAATGTCGGCCACTCGAAGAGGTTGGTTGGATCGGTGATGTTGATCATCCCGAGTCCGGCGGATTTGAGCGCGAGGAAGGCGGTGTTTCCTGAGATTTCGATGCCTCGGGCATCGCCGGCGGTGTTCTCGGTGTCGAGCACGACAGGGTTTGTCGGGTCGGAGAAGTCGATTGCTTGCATCCCTGCGTCTTCAACGGCGACATATGCGATATGGTCTTGTATATCGAGCGCCAGCGCGAGGTCTGGGGTGCTTAGCTTTGCGAGCTTTGGGCTGGTCTTTGGATTTGAGATGTTTACGGACACCAGTCCGGCTCTGTAGCAGGCGATGTGGGCGATGTTGGTTGCGGGGTCTGCTTGAACATCGAAGGCGTTGGATGGGAGCGGGTAGGTGGAGAGATGGAGGGGCGCGGCATCGGTCTGGAGTTCGAAGATCGAGAACGAGGTTTCCAGTCCTGCGGTGAGGAGGGTGTCGTTGCTTCGGGAGATTTTTGAGGCATCTCCGCCGTCGTTTGTGGTGAAGAGCAGGGTTGGGTTTGTTGGTGAGGTGATGTCGTAGGCGGTGATCCCTGCGGATCCGTCGGCTATATAGAGGGTGTCTTGGTCGATGAGCAAGTCTCTTGGAGAGCCTGGGGTTTGGATGGTGTCGAGGAGTATTGGGGTTGCAGGGGTGCTGACATCCATGAGCAGGAGTCCTCCGCCGCGGTCTGCCACGAAGAGGGTGTTATCTTTGAGCGCGAGTCCGGATGTGGTGAAGGTGTCGAGTGATCCGATCTGGGTTGGTGCTGCGGGGTTTGAGATGTCGATGACTTTGACGCCGTGTGAGTAGTCGGCGATGTAGGCGATGTCTTGGTCGATGAGCACGAAGCGGGCATCTTGTGAAGTGGTCACTTCGCCGATGAGTGTTGGGTTTGCGGGGTCTGCGATGTTGAGAATTTGGAGTCCGCCGTCGAAGCCGTCGGCGATGTAGGCGGTTTGGTTGATGATGGTGATGTCGTTGACGCGGTCTCTAGTTGGGAACGAGCTCATCATGATTGGGTTGGCTGGCGAGCTGATGTCAACAATGTAGATTTCGTCGATTGATCCGAGTATTGCGTAGTGGTCGAACAGCTGGATTTCTTGCGCATTTCCTGGGAGCTCGAGCTCGGCAATGAGGTCTTGAAAGACGCACTCCATCCCGTCTGCGAGAGACTGGGTGGCGATGGATACTGAGATGATTAGGGATCCTTGAAATGCGAACTTCATCATGACGGCGTGCTCCTCGGAACTATGAATATATCGGCTCTCTGTCTGAATGCAAGAATATTGTGGAACGGGTTCGGTGTGAGGATCCGATTTTCGGGTGCTTTCCATTTGGATTTGTTGAGGAAATCGGATACGGTGTTCAGTGGAGCGGTGGTTGTATCGCCGTTGAGTTTGATTGTGACGAGGAGGACGATGTGATGATGAAGTCGCGAGCGATTGGTATTGTGATTTGTGCGGTTTCGGGGATGGCACAGGGTCAGGTTCCTACGGAGTGGACCTTTGAGCTTCAGTGTCGATCGAGTTTGGATAATGCGACGCCGGCGTTTAATCTGCCGTTCCCGAGTTCGTTGTCTTCGCAGTATGTGTCGATTGGTGAGGATGGGGATGTGGCGATCCGTGTGTTTTATGGATCGTCTGAGGGGATTTTTTACGGTCAGGATGGCGCGGGCGGGATTATTTTCTCGGCTCCGTCTCCCGGCGATTCGATCTGGTCGACGACGCTTGATCTCCGTAATGGGATGATCGCGATCGAGCAGGGTGGGTTCAGTGATGGCGCGGAGTTGTACGATACTGCTGGTACGCTGCTGGAAAACTTTACGATTGGTGGGAGTGAGGGGATCGCGGGGTTCAGCGGCGTGACGCTGACGAGTGACGGCGCGATCTGCTACACCGCGGACTTTGGCGCGACGGGCGACAAGCTGATGATTGATGAGTTTATTGACGGCGTGCGCACGCAGAACTCGATCGCCAATACCTACGACGGGAACTACTCGTTCTTGTTTGCGCCGGAGATCAACGATTCGCGGCAGGTGGTGCTTGGGACGATTCCTGTAAGCGGACCATCGCGTCGGATCGTTCGCTTCGACTCGATGGGTGTGCCTACGACGGTCGCTGAGACGGGCGCGATGTGGAACTCGTTTGTGAACTCGACGGCGATTGCGCAGAACGGGGATGTCGCGTTTTCGGCGCGCCGGACATCGGGTTCGATCTGGGAAGTGAACAGGTGGGACGGTGCTTCGATGACGATGATCGCGGATGGGGCTGATGAGACGATCCAGAACGGTTCGTTCGCCAACTTCCCGCCGGTAGTGAACTCCAATGGGTGGGTCGCGTTCCGCGCGAGTGATACAGCGTTTGATTCCACAGCGATCTGGGTGGGCGATGGCGAGAGTCTTGTGAAGTTGATCGAGTTTGATCAGGAGATCATGACGGATCTTGGGATGCTGCCATTGGGTGTTGATTTTGGTGGATTGACTGGCAAGCAGGTGACCAGCGGGGTGATTGATATCAACGATGCGGGTCAGGTTGCGTTCAGTGCGTTCTTGCGGAACGGAACGGTTGGTGTGTTTGTTGCGACTCCAGTCATGGGGTGCGCGGCGGACTTGACGGGCGAGGGGGATCTGAACTTCCTTGATGTGTCGGCGTTCCTCAGCGCGTTTGGGAATCAGGACCCTGTCGCGGACTTTGAGGCGGACGGGAACTTCAACTTTCTCGATGTGTCGGCGTTCCTCGCGGCGTTTGGGAAGGGTTGCCCGTAAACCCAAGAGTGTTTTGCCTGAGCTTACTTCTCCTTTGATTTTGGGATGTGCCTGCTGAGGAAGAGTCCGACATGCATGAGTTGTTTGTCTTCACCGGGGTGTGAGGATTCGCAGAACTCCCAGATGTCTTCGATCATCGCGTTGAGTGTGGCGAGTTGGTCTTTATCGACCCAGATGCTGTGTCCGCCGCAGTGGTGGTTGCGTTGGTCGGTGCGTGGGTTGGCGCCGGGTTCGTTTGCGGCTCGTTCGTGCTTTCTTGCCATGAGTCTTGCGAGTGCGTTTGCGAAGGTGGTGTGGTAGTCGAGGTTTTCTTGGTCGTTTTGGTTGAAGCGGGTCCCGATCATGACGGCTTTGGGTCTGTAGAGTTGTTCGTAGCGTTTGCCCATGAGCCTTGTGCCGGTTTCGTAGATGAGGCCGCAGCTGACGAGGTCTTGGATGTGTGGGTAGAGGGAGGTGCGGGCGCGTGCGGTGTACTGCGCGATGTCGGCGGCGGAGCATTCTCCGAGGGCGCCCATCGTGTCGAGGATTTCCCATCGGACAGGATTGGCGAGCGCCTTCATGGTCTTGGTGTCTTCGACGACGAAGAAGGGGACGGTTTGGGGCGGGGTTTGGTCGGTCATGGTGGCTGCGGGGTTCATGAGAAATGGATTCAGAATAGTGATTTGATACCCGGAGTGTATGTCAAAATGGCTCTGGCGCGTGGGTTTGGTGCTCTGTGGGGATTGCGTGGGGTTTGTTGTTGTGGATATCGGGTGTGGAATCGGGTGAATTTGTCTCGCAATCGGCGCGGATTCTGTTAGACTGGGCAGTGGGGAAGCGTGCTGCAGTGCGGCTCGCGGTTTGTGTATTTGACCAGCAGGGAGTGTTTTATGAGTGTCCAAAGTTTGCTTCGTCCAGTCGTTTTTCCAGTCGTAATGTCCGCTCTATTGGGTGTGCTTTCGATGTCTTCGTCTGCTGACGAGGTGACATTGCAGAACGATAGTTTGTCCGGCGGTGACAACGCGACGATCTGTCCCTGCTTTGTCGCGGGTGAAGAAGCGGCGGTCTGGCTGACCTCTCCGTGTGATGGCTCGATTGTGGCGATCCAGGTGATGTGGCGTTCGCTGCTCGGCGGGGCGCAGGTCTCGCTCGAAGACTCGATCCTGATCTATGAAGCGGGGACCTTCCCCAACACCGGCGCCGTCAAAGAAGAGCTGCTCGCTCCGGCGCTGCAAGACGGCGGGCTCAACGAGTTCCGCTATATGGATGAGAACCAGACCATCCCCATCAATGTCCCTGTGACTGCAGGTGAGGAGTTTGTGGTCTCGCTCAAGTTCTTTAACGACTCAGCGACTTTCAATCCGAGTGTGCTGTTTGATGACTCAGGGATTACTCCCGGCAAGAACTCGGTTCGCATCGCAAGTGGTCAATGGCGATCGGCTGAATCGCTCGGCGTGACCGGCGACTGGATTATCCGGGTAATCGTGGATTGCACCGGTGGTCAGGTCGGGTCAGTGTGTATGCAGGACGGCTCTTGCATCGACAGCGTGACCGAAGAAGAGGCGGATCTGCTCGGTGGGATCTGGAGCGGTGCGGGTTCGACTTGCGCGACCGCGTTGTGCTTTGGTGCGTGCGAGATTCCCGCGACCGGTGCGTGCACCCAGTTTGACAAGGCGACCTGTGATCTGGTTGGTGGCAACTGGTTCGGGCCGGGCTCGGAGAACTGTGAGAGCGATTGCGCTCCGGATCTGACGGGTGACGGGATGCTCAACTTCCTAGATGTCTCCGCGTTCCTTACGGCGTTTGGAAATCAGGAGGCGGCCGCGGACTTTGAAGCGGACGGGAACTTTAACTTCTTGGATGTTTCAGCGTTCCTTGCGGCGTACGGAGCGGGATGTCCATGAAAGAGTTGACCCAGCAGGTGCTGGATCTGGTATGATGAGATGGGCTCCGAGTGCATCGGGCATTTGAGCATTGTTTGGTATACATTGGAGCGTTGTATGAAGGTCGAGACCCGTCTCACTCTAGGTTTGTTCGCTTTGGCCTCTGTTGCGGGAGTTGGGGCGGCACCAGTGTTTGCCCAGAGCGATGCGGGCGGGGCGACGATGAGTAATCAGCGGTTTATCGACAGTCTCGATGAGATCGAGCTTGCGGTACCCAATGCGGATGCGGCGCTGTGGACCCCGTTTGCACCGATCCAGAACCCGCCTTCAGAAGCGAAACGGGTGCTCGGGAAGATTTTGTTCTGGGATGAGCAGCTT
Organism: uncultured Phycisphaerales bacterium; assembly: GCA_963976955.1. Classification (GTDB taxonomy): domain Bacteria; phylum Planctomycetota; class Phycisphaerae; order Phycisphaerales; family UBA1924; genus UBA1924. Next base: position 186,515 of record CAXBMD010000002.1, read on the forward strand.
TCGAGTGACAGCACCATTTCGTGCGGGACCTGCCATATTCCATCGGCGGGCGGGACCGATCCACGCGTAGGCGTGCATCCTGGATTCGATCAGAACTATGTGACGGCGGATGATGTGATTGGATCGCCAGGCGTTTTGCGGGTTGACGAGAACGGGGCGTATGAGCGGGCGGACATGTTCGGGCTCGACACGCAGGTGACCGATCGGGTTGCGTTCTCGAACCTGATGTCGATGTTTAACGGGAGTCTGTTCTGGGATGGGCGCGCGTCACTCAACTTTGTTGATCCAGAATCTGGGGACTTGCTGTTTCAGTCCGGCGTTGCGGGGCTTGAGATTCAGTCGCTCGCGCCGATTATGAACGAGGTCGAGATGTCGCACACCGGGAGAACTTGGGGCGAGGTCCGCGACAAGCTTGCTCGGGTTCGCCCGCTGGCGGTTGCCGATTCGGTCCCGGCGGATATGGCTGGTGCGATTGAAGCACGGCCGACCTACGGCGAGCTGTTTGAGGATGCGTTTGGTGACCCAGAGATCACAGCGGTTCGGATCGCGTATGCGTTGGCGACCTATCAGCGGACGCTTGTTCCCAACGAGACGCCTTGGGATTTATGGAACGATGGGCAGACGGATGCGATGACGGCGCAGCAAATTACGGGATATACCGCGTATCAGGCGTCGGCGTGTACTTTCTGCCACCCCGCGCCGACTTATGCGAACTCGGATTTCTTTGTGGATGGAGTGCGTCCGCCGTTTGAGGATCGTGGTCGTCAGAATGTGACTGGATTGAACTCGGACCGTGGTGCGTTCCGGACGCCTTCGATCCGAAACATGGGCCTGCGTGACAAGCTCATGCACACCGGAACTCTGAGTAATGTTGATGACATTATGGATCACTACGCGCACCGGAACGGTCGCCAGCCGTTTGGCGATAATCTAAACGGGATTGTTGCGGGGCGGGTTCGCTTCAGTGCTGGTGTTGAAGTTGCGGTGAAGGATTTCTTGGTCAATGGTCTTACGGACCCTCGTGTTGCCAATGAGACCTTCCCGTTTGATCGACCGAAGTTGCATTCTGAGCGCGGGGAATCCAATCCTGCTGTTCTTGGGAGCGGCGATGTCGGGTCTGGCGGTTTTGTGCCTCAGATGCTCGCGGTGATCCCTCCGAACCTGGGCAATGATGACTTTAAGATCGGCGTGGACTTTGCGCTTGGTGGTGCGGAGGCGTGGGTCGCGGTGTCGCAGAATCCTGCGGTTGATGGGGTGCTCGCTGCGGATCAGTTGTTTGGGCCGATCACGCTGCGCGGGATGGGCGACGGCGGCGGGTACGGAACGCTTGCGTATCCGATCGACAACAACCTCGCGCTCGACGGGCAACGGCTCTACATGCAATGGCTGGTGAATGACCCGGCTGGCGCGGGCGGGGACGGGTTTATCCGTTCGGCGGTTGCTCAGATTGATATCTTCTGCACCGAATCGATCCCCTGCACAATCGCGTGCACGGCGGACTTTACTGGTGACGGGTTATCGGACTTCTTTGATGTCTCGGCGTTCCTCGGAGCGTTCGGGGCTCAGAACTCGGCGGCGGATATCAACGGGGACGGATCGTTCAACTTCTTGGATGTTTCCGAGTTCCTCGCGGCGTTTGCGGTTGGATGTCCATGAGTTTCACAGGTCGCGAGGCTTGATTCCGTGGTTTGTCATGCGATTTCATTGCAACCGTGGGGCTTTTGGGCCGAAAGTTCTTGTAAGGGCTTCCGTCCCTGTGTAGGCTGTAGTTCCGGGAGTTTTTAGGTCTCGGCTGAAAATATCAACTATTCAACACCAACTGGATCTGTAGGAGAGAATCGAATGAAGAATGTTTTGAGTGCGTGTGTGCTTGCAGCGGGGGCAACCTTTGCTCAGGCGCAGCTTTCCAGTCAGACCGTGGTGACGGGGCTTTCGAGTCCTGACTATGTCACACATGCGGGCGATGATTCTGGTCGCTTGTTCGTGCTTGAGCAGGTGGGCCGGATCCGCATCGTTGATGCGGGTGGGGCGCTGCTTACGGCTCCTTTCCTGGACATCACCGGGCCAGTATTGTCCGGTGGTGAGCGTGGGCTTCTGGGTCTGGCGTTCCATCCTGATTACGCGGTCGAGGGCGCTGACGGCGAGAACAAGTTTTATGTGTATTACACCGGCGATGTGGGTTCGGGCGATACCTATGTCTCTGAGTTTACTGCGGTGACCGATACGGTTGCTGATCCAAGCTCCGAGCGGGTTCTGTTGCAGATTGACCAGCCGTTCTCCAACCACAATGGTGGGTGGATCGGATTCGGTCCTGATGGATATTTGTACATCTCGACGGGTGACGGTGGCTCGGGTGGTGATCCTGGAAACCGGGCTTCGAACCTGGAAATTTTGCTTGGCAAAATGCTCCGGATTGATGTGGACACGCAGGATGCGGGACTTCCGTATGGCATTCCAGCAGACAACGCGTGGGCTGATGACGGCGATGTGACCACCCGTGGCGAGGTTTACCACTACGGTCTTCGCAACGCGTGGCGCTGCTCGTTCGATCGTGATAATGGCGACATGTGGATCGCGGATGTTGGTCAGAACGCGTGGGAAGAAGTGAACCACAATGTTGGTAATCAAGGCGGGTTGTATTACGGCTGGCGCTGCCGTGAAGGGCTTGTGTCGTACAACTCTTCGGGCTGCGCTCAGTCCGGGTGGACCGATCCGCAGTATGTCTATAACCATGGCGATGGGTGTTCAGTCACAGGCGGATATGTCTACCGCGGCTGTGAGCTCGGTGAGGAATTCCAGGGCTTGTACTTCTTCGCGGATTACTGCACGGGTACCGTGTGGACGCTTGATCCGGACAATGGTTACACCCGCGCGACCGAGTTCTCTCCGGGATTCGGGATCACTTCCTTTGGTGAGGGCGAGGACGGCGAGTTGTACTTCACTCGTGGTTCGGGTGTGTACAAAATCGTCAATCCATCCGCACCGGACGAAAATGATGATGGCATCCCCGATGCATGTGCCGCGGGATGTCCTGCGGATTTGACCGGCGATGGGAGCCTGAACTTCTTGGATGTGTCCGCGTTTCTTTCGGCGTTCGGCAAGCAGGACCCGGTCGCAGATTTTACCGCAGACGGGAACTTTAACTTTCTTGATGTGTCCGCGTTTCTCGCGGCGTTCGGCGAAGGCTGTCCATAAGGGCTGAGCCGACGAGCAGTCATAGAGAATCTGAGAACCGGCCGGGCTTTCCCGGCCGGTTTTTACATGGACGGAAGGGTTTATGATCTGTGAATTTGGTTCAAAACTGGGGCATATCCCCAGTTTTGGCTTTGGGAACTGGGGGTGATGTGCTACGCTATTTACTGAGAGAACAGATACTTTTACGGAGAGAACGCAATGAAACGGGAAATGGCATTGTTGGCGTGCGCGATCGTGGCCTCGGCTGGTACTAGCGCGGGGGCGCAGGTGATTGATTGGGCATCTCCGGTTGATGGGAACTGGAATGTCGCGGGGAACTGGGTGGGCGGTAATGTGCCCAACGCGGTGGGTGAGGACGCGGTGCTGGGGATGTCCGGCGCGTACATGGTCACGATCAGCAACAACTTCACGCACGGATCGCTCTCGATCTTCAACCCTGATGCAACGCTCGGGCTGGTGTCGATCTACCACAGACTCAACGGCGATCTGTTCAACAACGGGACCATCATCATCAATGTTGGTGGAACGGTCTTCAACACCCACATCGGGTTTGAAGCCGACGCGGCGATTTCAGGGAGCGGCGAGATTGTGCTCAATGGCAACGGCAGCACGGAAGATGCCCAGGTCATTGTCACATCGCCGTTCACGCTGACGCACATGAACGGGCACACCATCCGTGGTGCGGGCCGACTGAATGGGGACATTGTCAACCAAGGGGTTCTTGTTGGCGACAATGTGATTGGCGGTTTGGAAATTGTTGGGACACTGACGCAAACAGCCGGCGGTACTGCGGGCGCTGATGGTGACGGGACCTTCGTGCTGGGCAGTGGGTCGGTGGTCAGCGGCGGGGCGTTCGTGACGACCAGCGGTGGTGCGGTGGTGAAGGGCAATGGGACTTCGACGATTGGGGGACTGACCAACTCGGGGGATCTGCAGATCCCGAGTGGGAGCGGATTCTTAAACCTGAATGCAAATGTGGTCAACAACGGGACGATCACGGTAAACTCGGACAGCTCCGTCTTCAACGCGCACATCCAGTTTGTCAATAACGCAACGCTTAATGGGACCGGCGATGTCGTGATGATTTCTGTCGGGGATCTGGCGGATGCACAGATTCTGACTTCCGCTGGAATCACCGGGACGATTGGTATCAATCAGACCGTTTCGGGGAGCGGGCAGATCATTGGTGATCCTGCGGGCGGATTGATTTTCAACAGAGGCACCATCAACGGCAATGATGCCGCTGTCGGGCTGGGGATCGGCGGGAATCACTTGGGCACTGGGGGCGTGTATCGCTCAGACAACGGGACCCTGTTGCTTCTGACTGGATTGGTGCTTGACGGCGGAACCTTTGAGAGTTCCGGGACCGGTTCGATCACTAAGGATACCGGTGGCATCGCGAAGATCTCCAATGTCACCAACAACGGACAGCTGAATATCTGGGGCAAAGGTGGGTCGATCGAGCTCGGTGGAACATTGGTGAACAACGGGACACTCTCGATTAACTCGGATAACAATGTTTTCAACGCACACCTTCGCACTTCTGTTGATGTTGCGATTGGCGGGGATGGCGTTGTGCAGATGACGACGCCTTCTGATCGGCTCGACGCACAGATCTTTACGGATGCCGCGGTGATGCTGACGATTGGTGAGAACCAGACGGTGATGGGTTCGGGCCGAATCGGCGGCGACAACGATGGGATCATCGAGAATCTTGGTGTGATCAACGGGAACCATGCCGCTGCGGGGAAGGAGCCCGCGTTTGAGCTGCTTTTGGAGGGGAACCACACCGGGAATAATCTTGGGGTGTACCGCTCGGACAACGGGTTGCTGACTCTTGGAAACGGGTTGGCCCTCGATCACGGCACCCTTGATTCCTCCGGAGATGGTATCGTCGATGTTGCGAACAACTCGTCGGCATCGGTTTCAGATGTGACGAATCTTGGTCACCTGGGTATCCGGGGAAACGGGAGTTTCCTGCGGATGGCCGGGCCTGTGGTCAACAACGGGACGCTTTCGGTGAACTCCAACGCGAATATTTTCAACGCGCACCTGGTCTTTGAGACCGCTTCAGCGGAACTGATCGGGAATGGGACAGTCCGCATGCAGATAAGTAGTGATTTCAACGACGCACAGATCTTTACCAACGGCGCGTTCGATGGACTGATCGGGAGTGGTCAGTTTGTTGGTGGATCTGGGCAGATCGACGGGCGAAACGGCGGCACCATTGTCAACACGGGCGTGATTGATGGGGATGACCCGATCAACGAACTCCGGCTGTACGGCAACCACGACGGAAGCGGTGGCGGCATTTACCAATCGACCGGCGGCGTACTGGGGATGACCAGCGGCGTTGTGATGAACGGCGGGACCTTTGAGACCAGCGCGGGCGGGAGTGTCGCGATGGTGACCACCGGGGTCGCGTTGCTTTCTGATATGGTCAACAACGGGACGATGGATCTGCGGGGTGCTGGCGGGATCGTTGAGATTGACAGCCCGTTGACCAACAACGGGACGATCAACATCAACTCGGATGCGAACATCTTCAACGCGCACATCCGGTTCCAGGCCGACACCGTGATTGATGGTGTTGGGAACATCACGATGGTCACGAACAACAACTCCAACGATGCACAGATCATCGCGGCATCGGGGTTCACCGGAACGATCGGCTCGGGCCAGAGCGTGAGTGGCGACGGGCTGCTTGTTGGGAATATCAATCTCAACGGGGTGCTGGATCCGGGTGGGACCACCCGCACGATGAACATTGATGCGTTGACACTGTCTGCGTCATCGGAGTTGATTACGGATCTGGGCGGGCTTGCTGCTGGTGAGTTTGACCGGTTGCTGTTGGCCAATAGCGATACCATCGATCTCGACGGGACACTCACGGTGAACCTTGATGATGGGTATGTACCGATGTTCCTGGATACATGGGAGATCGTCGATGGCGGGACCGTCAACGGCGAGTTTGCGACGACATTCTTCCCCCCGTCGGCGGCGGGTCTTGAGTACAAGGTGATTTATGAACCCAGCCGAGTGTTTGTGGTGCTGACTTGTGCCGCGGATTTGACGGGTGATGGAACGCTGAACTTCTTGGATGTCTCGACATTCCTCGGTTATTTCGGGAACGGGGATGTTCGCGGTGACATCAACGGGGATGGTTCGTTCAACTTCTTGGATGTGTCGCTGTTCCTGCAGATCTATAGTGGCGTCTGTGGTGGCTGAGCATCGGTTGCTCCGTGTGTTTCGAGTGATGAAGTTGTTTCAACAAGAACGAGGTGAATGGCGATGAACTCTGTAAAGATTCTTTGTGCGATGTGTGTGACTGGTCTGGCCGGTTCGGCGATGGGACAGGCGTTGGACTATGTGATTGATCCGTTGCAGTCGTCGCTTGAGCTCTCGATCGAGATCGATCTTGGATCACTCGGCGGCGACACCGATTCGGACTCAACGGCGTTGTCCGGTGTGATTGAGGTGTCGTTTGATGATCCAGAATCCGCATCCGAAGCATCGTTGCATGACTTTGAGGCGATGATGGACTCGAACCTGAACTACAACTGGACTCCGGCGTTTTTGTCCACAGCGGACGCGACGCTCACAGGCGGTCTTGTTCGGTACGCCGCTCCCGGCATTGTTCAGGGACCGGTCCCGGTGGTTGGTGGAGTGTTCGAGTTCCCGGCGGTGCCTGTTGAAATGGCGGGCATCATGACCGTGAACTACGACATTTTCTTTGTTGGTGCAGGGACACAGGTTGTGGATCTTTCGACGATCGAGCCGGGAGACACCGCGATTGGCGGTGTGGTTTCTGTTGATGGAGGGGTGGTCACGATCAGCAACACGATCGAGTTCACCGGATCGCAGCCTTTGGTTGTGGAGGGGTCTGAGGTTGGCCAGGTGATTTTCAATGGCACCGCAACCATGATCGCGGTGGCGGACCTCCCGAGTTGCGCCGCGGACTTGACGGGTGACGGGGCGCTGAACTTCCTTGATGTGTCCGCGTTCCTTACCGCGTTTGGGAATCAGGACAATGCTGCTGACTTCACATTGGACGGACAGTACAACTTCCTTGATGTGTCTGCATTCCTTTCGGCGTTTGGGAATGGGTGTCCGTAAGGGTAAATTACGGTAGAACCGGACAAGGATATCGGTCTTTGATAACCGGCTGGGACCTGATTAATCGAGCCAATGAGAAGATCCCGAATTTCGGGATCTTTTCTTGCATCCTGTTCCTTGTCTTGAGACAATAGTATAGAGGAAAGGCCCGATCGGGTCGTGTGAAGAGTGCCTATGACATTCTGGAGGTTGTGTTATGAGATGTTTTACCAGCGGTACCGCTGCAGTTTTGAGTCGAGCAGGCGTGTCTGCTGGTTTGATGGTTGGATTGATGGGTTTGGTGGGGCTGTCCTCGCAAACCGAGGCGGCGCCGACACCGGTGCAGACCACGATCCAGGATTTTTTCCTGCCGGGCACACAGCCTGATACGCTCAATCATCCGATCTCTGACAGCAACAACTGTGCGGCGTGCCACTCGGTCCCTGACCACGGCTTCGATCCATACGAGGGTTGGGTTGGCTCGATGATGGGGCAAGCGGCTCGCGATCCGATTTTCCACGCGGCGCTGAGCATTGCCAATCAAGACGCCGACTTTGCGGGCGATCTGTGTCTGCGGTGTCACACCCCCGGCGGCTGGCTCGCGGGACGCTCTGAGCCGACCGATGGTTCGGCGTTAGAGGGCATTGATTTTCAGGGTGTGTCATGTAACTTCTGCCACCGCATGGTTGATCCGGTGTATGAAGAGGGTGTGAGTCCTGTTGTTGACCTTGAAGTGTTCAACGGCGTCAAGGGCACCAACCCTGGTATCGATGCAACCACACCGAATCCGCACACCGGTTCGTATGTGGTGGACTTCTTTGATCGTCGGCGCGGTCCGTTCGATCTTGGGGAAAACTTCTTCTACCACGCTTGGGAGCTTTCGCCGTTCCACCAGGATTCAGCGATGTGCGCAACTTGCCATGATGTTTCAAACCCGATCTTTACGGCGCAACCTGACGGCACCTATGCGCTCAATGATCTTGACACACCACACGAGGCGTTTGATCCGATGGATCCGCCGTTTGATAAATACGACATGTTCCCTGTGGAGCGGACCTATTCGGAGTGGGCGCAGAGTGACTTTGCGATTGCTCCGATTGATATGACAGGTCGGTTCGGCGGGGACAATCCGTTTGTGTCGAGCTGTCAGGACTGTCACATGCCTGACCAGAACGCAAACGCGTGCCGCATTGAACCGACACTGCGTCCTGATATGCCTCAGCACGCGTTCAACGGCGGGAATAACTGGGTGATCAACTCGGTGCGCTCGCTGTATGACGATTCGGAAACCGGGATCACCGATGACATCGCAAACGATTCGATCGCTCGCGCCGAGTACATGCTCGAGAACGCATCGGATATGGAACTCACTGAGGATGGCTCGGGCCTTTCGGTTCGAGTGATCAACCAGTCCGGCCACAAGCTCCCGACCGGGTACCCAGAGGGGCGGCGGATGTGGGTGAATGTCCGCTTCCTTGATGCGAAGGATGCGCTTGTTGCTGAGCGTGGCGCGTATGACGCGATGACTGCGGAGCTGACGACTGGTGATACCAAGGTGTACGAAGCGAAGCTCGGCGTTGATGCCGCGGTCGCAGCGGCGACCGGTATCCCCGAAGGCGAGGGGTTCCACTTTGCGGCCAACAACATGTGGATCAAGGACAACCGGATTCCACCACGCGGGTTTACCAACGCGGGCTTTGAGTCCGTGCAGGCGGCCCCGGTTGGCTATTCATACATGGATGGCCAGTACTGGGACGAGACTTCGTATGCGATCCCTGCGGGGGCGGTGAAAGCCGAGGTCCGTGTGTATTTCCAGCTTGTTTCAAAGGAGTACATCGAGTTCCTTCGGGATGAGAACGAGGAGACCGATGCGGATCCGATGACGCCACAGAGTACCGGTGAGGTTGCGTACGAACAGTGGGTCTTGCATGGCAAGAGCCCGATCGTGGAGATGGACTTTGACACGATCGAGTTTACCGGCGGATGCCCGGTGGACTACAACAACGATGGTTCGTTGAACTTCCTCGATGTGTCCGCGTTCTTGATGGCATACAGCAATCAGGATCCGAGCGCGGACCTGACCAAGGATGCGAACTGGAACTTCCTTGATGTCTCGATGTTCCTCAGTCTGTACGGGCAGGGTTGCCCATAATCGTTTAATACTTCACACGCGGGCCTGAAAGGGCTCGCGTGTTGTTTCTTTTGGCTCGCTGCTTTGTCACCCGTGATGTTTGGGTGCGGCGGGGAGTGGACATTCTGGAGGCCGATATGTTTGTAAGGTCAACCCACGGATTGGGGCTGTCGTCAGGAATGATCGCGGCTATCACGATGGCGAGCGGGACAATCGCGGGCACCGTGTTTGGAGCGCCTGTTCAATGGAAGAACAACGCCGAAGCTTCCATGTCGGGACGGTCCGGCCAGCAGAAGAGTGCAAGATTGAGCCAGCAGTCCGCCGCGAGCGTCCTGCGGGGCGCGGCGATCCAGAATCAAGCAACCACGAGTGGCGGGTACATCCTTGTCCGGCTCCATGAAGCTCCGGATAAAGCGGCACGGATGTTGCTGCTTGATGACGGGCTTGAACTGCTGAGCCCGGTTGGGGACAACACATACTTTGCGCGCGTGCATGCGGGCGCGGATGCCGCTTCGCTCGAGGGCAAGCTCAGCGATGCGGGGATGATCTCTCGCGCGCACAAGCTGCATCCTCTGATCCAAGCCGACGAGATGCCATCGTGGGCGATCGTCGGGAGCGAGAGTGTTCGCGTCAGCGAGGCGTCCGGATCAGACCCGGTCGTCGCGGCGTATGTGATGATGCACCGCGATGTGGATGCGGCATCTCCTGAGATGGACAAACTGCTTGGCTCGTATCTGGGATCGGTGAAGTCGGTGGTGATGTCGATGAACACGCTGGTGGTGGAGATGCCGTACTCGCAGCTCAAGAAGCTTGCGGATGATGATCGTGTGCAATGGATTGAGCCGCCGCTTCCGCCGATGGAGGTGACCAACTCGTCCAACCGGGTGATCACACAGGTAAACACCGCGCAGTCCGCGCCGTACAACCTAGACGGCACGGGTGTGACGGTGCTGGTGTACGACGGCGGTACCGTGCGTGCTTCGCACAATGATTTTTCGGGTCGCGTGACCAACATCGATTCGTCGGCGGTGCATTACCACGCGACCCATGTCGCGGGGACCATCGGCGGCGACGGGAGCACAACGCTCAACAATCGCGGGATGGCGCCGGGCGTGAACATCCTCGCGGCGGGCTTTGAGGTCGCGGGCGGATTCTCCGAGGGGTTCTTGTACACCGATCCGGGTGATCTGGAATCGGACTACTCGCTCGCGCTCTCGCTGGGCGCGTCGATCAGCAACAACTCGATCGGGTCCAATGTCGCGCAGAACGGGTACCCGTGTGCGTGGCAGGGCGATTATGGCATTACGGCTGGGACGATTGATAATGTGATCCGCGGCTCGCTCGGCGATGGGATTACGGTCTTTTGGGCCGCGGGGAATGAACGCGGGAGCGGACGGTGCGGCTCAAGCTACGGCACGACCGCGCCTCCGGGGAACAACAAGAACGCGATCTCGATCGGCGCGCTCAACTCGAACGATGATTCGATGACCGCGTTCTCGAGCTGGGGCCCATCGGATGACGGGCGGTTGCGTCCGGTGATTTCTGCGCCGGGGTGCCAGGTCGGCTCCGACGGCGGGGTGACCTCGACCGGTGACGGATCGAACACTGAATACATCACACTGTGCGGTACCTCAATGGCATCTCCAACGGCGGCGGGGGTTGGGGCGTTGATTCTTCAGGACTTCCGCGCGCAGTATCCCGCGTGGGGCGATCCGTCGAACCAGTTGATGAAGGTCATTCTGATCGAGGGCGCTGCGGATATCCTCAACACCGGTCCGGATTACCAGAGCGGGTACGGCTCGATCCGTGCGGTGGACAGTATTGAGTTTATGCGTGGTGGAAACTTTGAAGAAGACAGCGTGGATCAGGGTGGTTCATCCAACTTCACGATTACGGTGAATCCGGAAGATACTGAGTTCCGCGTGACCATCGCGTGGGACGATCCCGCGGGCGCGCCCAATGTCGCTCCGGCGCTGGTGAATGATCTGGATCTGGTGGTGATTGATCCGAGCGGGGATCGTCATTTCCCATGGACGCTCAATCCCGCGAGCCCCAGCGCGGGCGCGGTGCGCACGCAGGAAGATCATCTCAACAACATCGAGCAGGTGTTTGTTGAGAACCCGCAAGCGGGGGTGTGGCAGGTGCAGGTGTTGGGTACGGATGTGACCGATGGGCCGCAGTCGTTCGCGCTTGCGTCGGCGCTGGATCTTGGTGATGGTTTACTTTCGGTATCACTCGCGGAAACGGCTCCGGATCTTATTTTGCCCGGCACTCCAATTGAAGTCACCGCGTTTATCAATGAAGGTTCGGATACGGTGGTTCCCGGATCGGTCTGGGTGAACTACCGGAACGAACCGGGTTCGTTCTTGTCGATGCCGATGGACGATAACGGGGACGGGTCGTATACGCAGACGATCCCCGGCGCGGTTTGCGGCAAGTTTATTGAGTACTTTGTCTCAGCCAGCGGGACGATCGCGGGCGCGATGACCACTCCGCCTCAAGGTGAGAGTCATCCGTTGCACACCGAGATCGGTTCATACGATGTCGTGCTCTCGGACAACTTCGAGACCGACGCGGGCTGGACGGTCAGCGGCGACGCTGTCGATGGGGGATGGACGCGTGGCGTACCTGTTGATTGTTCATCGCGTGGTGCTCCGGGTGCGGACTCCGATGGGTCTGGGACCTGCTGGGTGACGGACAATGATTCTGGCAGTTCATGCAACTCGGATGTGGACGACGGGACAACGATCCTGACATCACCGATTTATGACCTATCGGGTGGCGGCGAGTTCTCGTTTGAGTACTGGTTTGCCGATATCCCGACCGGTGAGGTGAACGGGGACGACTGGGCCGTGGACGCTTCGACCGATGGCGGGAGCAACTGGACGCGCGTGCGAACAGTGACGACCGCGGCGCAGGTGTGGCGGAGTGATTCGATTGTGATTGGGCAGGACATCGACGCATCCTCGACGATGCGCTTCCGGTTCAGCGTGAGCGACCTTGGGACTCAGAATGTCATCGAGGGTGGGCTCGACAACATCCGTATCACGCGGATCGTGTGTGAAGATTCGAGCGTTTGTCCTGCGGATATCAACGGGGACGGTTCGTTGAACTTCCTTGATGTTTCCGAGTTCCTCGGCGCGTTTGGTGTTGGTGATTCGGTCGCGGACTTTGATGGGAACGGATCGTTCAACTTCTTGGACATCTCCGCGTTCCTCGGTTCATACAACGCGGGCTGCCCGTAAGAGAGTTGGGTTCTCAGATTGACATAGAAAAACCGGTTGCGGGGAGTCCCGCAACCGGTTGTGTTTTTAGAGAACGACCCGCTTTACTCGTGGTCGTTTATGGGCATCCATCGCCGTAGAGGGAGAGGAACGCGGAGACATCGAGGAAGTTGAAGGTGCCACTCGCGTCGAAGTCTGCTGCGGGATTGCTCTCTCCGAAGGCGGAGAGGAATGCGGAGACATCGAGGAAGTTGAGCTGGCCGTAGGGCTCGGCGAAGTCTGCGCCGGAGCACATTGCTGAGGCTTGGTCCGGTCCGACATAGACATTGTCGATGTAGATCGGATCGTTGCCGGCAGAGGTGAACCGGATCCGAAGGAAGTCGGTCAGCCATGAGGTGAATGTGGTTTCGAGCTCGATGGTCTGGGTGGTGGTCGAGAGCGAAGAGCCGCTGATGGTGTCGAGGACCAGCCAGTTGCCAAGGACATCGGTGGCCTCGACGAGGAGCGTGTCATCGGCGCCTGCACCGCTCGCTGCGGCTGCATCGAAGCGGACATACGCGGGGACAAACCCGAACTGTTCCATCGGGACGGTTTGCGTGGTCATGCTGGAATCTCCGGACATGACGGCGACATGCGAAGCGTTGAGGACATCAACTGAGACATCTTCGCTTTGGGTCCAGATGGTGCTGGAGACGACGCCCGCTTCGAATGAATCGACGAACGGAACGACGGGCGTGGATGCGGCGATTTCACCGATGAACACATCGTCAATCAACCACTGGTCGGATGCGTCTGATGTATTGGAGGTAAACCGGATCTTTGCGGAGTGGTGACGGAACACTGGGGTGAGCGACAGCCCGACGGAGACATAGCCATCGGTATCAATCCCGGTTGCGGTGTAGTTGAGGACTGTTTGCCACACGCCGTCGGCGTCGATGAGTTCGACCTGGAGGGATTCGCCGGCTTCGACCCCGACGGCTTTGAGATTGAAACTCAGGCCTGGGATCAGTGGGAGGGAACTTCCCGCGAGGTTTACGGTCGTGACCTGGTCGGATGAATCCAAGCGGAGCACGGATCCGGAACCTGAAGATTCAGCATCGACGACGGTTTCGGGTGAACCCGAGGTCACATCAAGGATGTCCATCCACGAGGCGCTGTCAAATGATTCAGTGATTGGGAGCACAAGCCGCGGGGTGTAGGCGAGTGCGTTTTGTACGGACTTGAGGGTATTGACGCGACCGCGACCGTAGAAGTCGTCGCGACCTGTTGCGCCAAGATCATCCACACTGTTGTAGAGGATGTCTTGGACATCGCGTCCGCTGAGATCGTCGCGGACAGAGAAGATCATCGCGGCGACGCCCGCGGCGATGGGTGATGCGTAGCTGGTACCTGATCCATTGCCGTAGCTTCCGCCGTTGCGGGTGGAGCGGACACTGGAACCGGGTGCGACGAGATCGACGGCGGTGCCGTAGTTTGAGAAGTTTGAACGGTTGTCGCTGGAGGTGGTGGATCCGACGAGGACGATGTCCGCACCATCGAAGGAAACAAAGGTGTTGTCGTTTCCTGATGACCAGAACAGGAGCCCTCCGCGATCGATGATGTAGTTTGCGGTTGCCTGGTTTCCGGTTGAGGAGCCGCCTGAGAAGGAGGCGTTGATTGCTTTGGCGCCGTTGTCGACAGCCCAGCGTGCGCCTTCGAGGATATCGAATCCGTTGGCGGTGCCACTCGAGTTGTTGCTCACGCGGACGGGCATAACGCGGAAGTCCCAGCCGACACCGACGACACCGGTGCCGTTGTTGCCTTGGGCGGCGGCGAGTCCTGAGACGAATGTGCCGTGGCCGTTGACATCTTCGACTAGACCTCCATCAACCTGTGCTTGGTTGTTCACGGCGTTGTATCCGGGAACGAGCGCGTCTTCGAGATCATTGTGGTTGGTGTCAACACCTGAGTCACAGACGGCGACGATGATGTCGCTGTCGCCTGTGTGGATGTCCCACGCGGCGGTTGATTGGAGGCGGTTGTGCTGCCAGCTGCTTCCAAACTGTGAATCGTTGGGTGTGTTGAGGGGGAACAGTTTCCAGTTGGGTTCAACAAAGAGGTACTCGCCTGTTGCCATCAGCATCGCGGCCATCTCGCCTTCGGAGACTCCGGCTGGTACGGCAACAACATACTCATCCATGAACTGGCTCGATTTGACCATCGACGGCGAGATCCGAGATTGGGCGGTTGGGGCTTTGCCTTTGTTCGCGTGGACGATGAGCTCGCGGGTGAACTCGCGGGTCTTTGCTTTGCTGACGAAGAGCAATGGGGCGTTGAGCGCGGCTTCCATGATCTCGGCATCGCCGGGCTGCAGGATCAGCGCGGACTTGACCGCGTTGAGCTTCTGTGCCGACGACAGGGTTTGCTGCTGGGTATTGGTTGGCGCGGACTTGGTGGGGCCGGCGAGTGAGCTCGCTGGGAGTCCGCTGATCGAGACGATCGCGGCGACCATGGTTGCTTGAGTAAGGCGAGTGAACTTCGGCATTGGTGATTTCTCCGGTATTCAAAACCGAGGGGAAAGCGTTGTCCCCTCGGTTGTGTTGGTGTTTCAGTTTTTTGAAACGGTTGTGGGTTCGAGATTGTACAGTGAACGATTTATGGGCATCCGTTTCCATATGCCGCAAGGAATGCGGAGACATCGAGGAAGTTAAAGGTGCCGCTGTCGTCGAAGTCTGCTTCTGGTTCACCGGCACCAAAGGCGGTGAGGAACGCGGAGACATCGAGGAAGTTGAGCTGGCCTTCGCCGGTGAAGTCCGCTGGGCATGGCTCGGTTTCATCGATGAAGTCTTTGGTGACCCCGATGTTGTCGATGAACCAGTCGTCATTGGCTTCATCGCCTTGAGCGGTGAAGCGGATCTTGAGTGCGCCGCCGTATCCGGTGAAGGGGAGATCCAGTTGAGTCAGTTCGAACTCGGACTGGTCGATGCCGTCGGAGACGATGGTGGTCAGCGTGTTCCAGTTGCCGACGATGTCGGTGTATTCGACGAGCAATGACTCGCCGTTCTCAACACCCTTGTGCTGGGAGTAGAACTGGACATACACGATCGGTGTCGATTGGGTGACATCGATGGGGTGTGAGGTCATGGAATCGGTGTTGTCGAGGTTCGCGCTCTGGGTTCCTGAGGGCTCGTTGTCCGCGGCGATGCTTGCCTGTGCGGTGCTTGATTCCCAGTTGAAGTTCAGCGAGATCCCGGTCTCGAAGTCGTCGGTCCAAGGGACAGAGTTGCCTTCGAAGTATTTGATCGAGAGGTCGTCGACATACCAGTTGTCGTTGGCTTCGTTGTTCGTTGTGGTGAAGCGGAGCTGCATGTTGTCGTGAATCCCGAGCAGCGGCGCTTCTAAGCGGTGGTATTCGAACTCGGTCTGGTCGTTGCCGTCGGATTCGATGGTGGTCAGTTCGGACCATCCCCCGAAGAGGTCGGCGTACTCGACGAGCAGGTTTTCACCTGCTTCAGTGCCGGAGTGCTGGGTGTAGAAGGAAATCTCACCTGGATCAAAGAGGAACCCGTTGGCGCGGACTTTGATGGTGTTGATCTGCGCGGTTCCGCCGAGGTTCAGCGAGCTGTCGCCGCTGGGTTCGTTGGATGCGCCCGCGTTTGCTTCAACATCACCTGTCGCGTCGCGCCACATGATGAGCTCTGCATCGTTGAGGTCGTCGAAGAACGGGAGCGAGATGATGGATGGCCCGTAGATCGCGTCTTCGACCGCTCGGCCGACATTGATCCGACCGTGACCGGTGAAGGTGTCCTCTCCGGTGGTTTCTTTGTCATCACATGCGTTGAGCAGCGTTTCTTCAACTTCAGCAGCGGTGAGTGATGGGTTCGCAGAGCGGACAAGCATCAGGGCGCCCGCAGTAATCGGAGCGGCGAAGCTGGTCCCGGTGGTGTTTGCGTAGCCACCGGTGCGTGTGGTCGAGCGGACATTCACGCCCGGTGCGATGCAGTCGACACCGACACCATAGTTGGAGAATGATGCGTAGTTGTCCGAGGAGTTTGATGCACCGACGATGGTGACATTGCTCCAGTCGCTGGTCTGGTTGCCAACGCCATCGTTCCCTGATGCGAAGACGAGCAGGTGGCCCGCGGCGCGGAGCTGTGCACCGGTGGAGAAGGTCGCGGGGTCTTCTGCGCCGCCGTAGGAACAGTTGGAGACATACGCGCCGTTGTCTGAGCCCCAGCGTGCGCCTTGGAGGATGTCGGAGAGGAACGCGTTGCCGCTGGCGATGTTAGAAACCTTACATGGCATGATCCCGAAGTTCCAGCCGATGCCTGAGATGCCGGTCCCGTTGTTGCCGATCGCTGCCGAGACGCCTGCGACTTGCGTGCCGTGACCTGTGAGGTTGTCGTCGACGAATCCGCCGTTTACTTGTGCGAGGTTGGTGACCGCGTTGAATCCTGGAACGAGTGCTGCTGCCAGGTCTGGGTGGTCGATGTCCACGCCCGAGTCACAGACGGCGATGATTTCGCCTGAGCCGGTGGTGTAGTCCCATGCGCCGTAGGTGTCGATGCGTGTGGATGGGTGGTACCACTGATTACCGATCAACGGATCGTTGGGGATGGTGTCGGTTGGGTAGCAGAGCCAGTCGATGGAGACGAACTCGTAGTCACCGGTCTGCATCAAGATTTCTGCCATCGCTTCAGCGGTGACGCCGATTGGGAGGTAGAAGGTGTGCATGTCCACATCGTCGAACGCTTCGATCAGCGACGGTGCGATGCGGGAGCGGGCTTCGATCATTCGTTGCTCGGCTTGTCCGTTGTACTCGTCCCAGCTGAGTGTGTTCTGGTTGCGTGCGGCGACGCCCTGGATTTGCGGGCTCGCGGCTCGCTCAACAGCGATCTCGGTCGCGATCTGCTGGAGCATCTGGGAGTGTGTCTTGACCTGGACCGTGAGGCGGTTGGTGCGTTCTTTGAGACCGATAACCTCGGTGAAGATCGTGGTTGGGGTGATGGTGCCATCAAGGAGCCCCGCGTCGCGCTGGGCCCAGTTGAAGCTGTTGTTGATGGATCGTTTCTGAGCGTTGCTCAGGCGGACTGGTGCCGCTGAACCGGACAGCATGGTCCCGTTCACAGCTTTGATGCCTGGATTCTCAAAGGATTCGCCTGCGAGTCCGGCATTGGACATCAGTACCATCGCAAGAGCGGCGGCTGTGGCGGTCATGCTTGTCGTGGCGCGGGAGAGATTCTTTTGTTTCATCGGATTCAGTCCTTCTTTGACCGCGATGGGAGACCCCGTCGCATGCCTCGTCTCTTTGCATAGATTGTGGGTCTGGACACACACAGGAACAAACCACACACAAAACTCGTGGCGATCGCGCCCAATGAACGGGGCGTTCACACCAACAATGCCCGATTTTGCCCAAAAAACAAGGCAAATCGACCATTGGCCTGTCAAAATCGAGGATTCAGACAGACCGATCCACCGATTCGGACGCTCCATACGGAACAACCGGATCGACCACACCATTCAGGTCCGAGAACCCGATTCCCTCTTGTTGATCTGACTTCACGCCAGGGCCGGCAGAAAGACGGCCTTGGTGCCACACAATCGGCACCGGTTGACTATTCGTGGGTTTCATCGGGATGGTTGCAGAGATTGGGGGAAGTCCAGCCCAATTCCGGTCCAATTCAAGGTCATGGTGCTCAGTTCGCAGGGAACTCGGGGTCTTGGCTGGTCAGCACCGCGACGACATCGCGGACCACCCAGCTCATCTCGGTCTTCGCTTGCTTGGTCGCCGCGGCGATGTGGGGGGTGAGGATGACATTGGGAAGCACGAGCAGGGGGGAATCCGACTGGATTGGTTCGGGATGGTGGACATCGAGGATCAATGTCGCGTCGGGGTTGGACTCTGCGAACCGAGCCGCGGCGAGTGGATCGACGACAAACCCACGAGACGCGTTGATCAACACAACATCGGAGCGCATCAACGCGAAGGCATCGTCGTTGATGAAGTCATTATTTTCGGCGCGTCCGTCGACATGGATGCTGATGGTTTCGCTCTGTGAAAGCAGTGTTTCGAGCGCTTGGTGGGTTGAGCCTTGGGATTGGCCCTCCGGGATTCTTCGAAGGTCGTTGTGGTGGACCTGCATCCCCAATCCCGATGCGGCACGCGCGACGCGCGATCCGATGTATCCGAGTCCGATGATGCCCAGTGATGCACCGACGACAGAGCGCGGCGTGATCGCATCTTCGCGGAGTTGGTGCCAGTTGTTGAGGTCTTGTGGGTCGGTGATGCTTTGGATCGGGCGGAGGGTATTGAGCAGCATCGAGATCATGTACTCAACGACCGCCATCGCGTTGGCGTGGGGTGCGTTGACGACTCGGATGCCTCGCGCGGTGCATGCGTTGAGGTCGATGTTGTCGAGCCCGACCCCGGCGCGTGCGATGACCTTGAGCATCGGTGCTTGGTCGAGCAGTGCTTGGTCCACGATGGTGTAGGTCCGGACGACCAAACCCTCGGCATTTGCCAGTGTTGAAGCAAACTCGGGGTGGTTGGGTCCCATCTCGACGACCGTGCCGTGACCGCTCAGCCATGTCTTTGGCTCCTGGGCGATGGGTTCGGTGATGAGGATGATCGGGGTGGTCATGAATGTAAACACTTGTAAATTCAATACATAGTTCGCAATATTGCGTTTATGGTATTGAAAGGGGAAGTCGATTGTACGCCGGTCCACAACCCTTGGATTGGTCGCTTGGTCTGGGGTTATTCAAGATCAACCTAATAAATGTCCGAATAAAGAAACATCACACGCCGGGTCATGGACGACACGGGCGGGACACATTTCACGCTGCACCAATCACCTTGGAGGCACCCCAATGAACAAATCAGACCTCGTAGACTCCGTTGCTTCCCAGCTCGAAACCAGCAAGGCCGATGCAGGCCGAGCGATCGAAGCGGTCATCGCTTCGATCTCCAAAGGGCTTCAGGACGAGCAGAAAGTTGCGATCTCCGGATTCGGCACCTTCACCAAGAAGCACCGCTCGGCGCGCACCGGGATGAACCCAGCGACCAAGCAACCGATCCAGATCGCTGAATCAACCACCTGCTCGTTCAAACCATCGCAGCAACTCAAAGAAACATTGCACACCAACGGCTTGCAGATCTCCTGATCTGCGTGCGCCAATGTGTGCGAAAGCATTGATGTGTGCACACCGATGACCAGTCGATCGGATCCCTCGGCCTGACCCAATCTCCTCGCCGATGCACAGGATCTGCACCGATTTCTCTCAGAGCCCCGCCCTGTGCGGGGTTTCTTTATACCCAGCTTGGACAGGTCAACTTGGATTGATCAGCCGCCGAACGCGTCTTGCGCGAGGTCGATCGCGCGACCGAGGGCCGCGGCTTTGTTGACGGTCTCTTTGAACTCAAGCTCGGGGACCGAATCGGCAACGATCCCACCCGCGGCTTGGATGTGGTATTCCCACGCGCCATCGGGATTCGATTCGTCGATCCGATCGATCGGGACGACGATCGTCCGCAGCGCCAGCGCGATGTCCATCTCGTTGTCGAGTCCGACCCATCCCAGCCCGCCTCCATACGGACCCCTGCGGACAAGTTCCAGTTCATCGATGATCTGCATCGCGCGGACTTTTGGTGCGCCGGAGATTGTTCCGACCGGGAGTGCGGCACGCAGCGCGTCCCAGCAATCGAGACCGTCGCGGACGATGCCTGTGATCGTCGAGGAGATGTGCATGACATGCGAGTACCGTTCGATGTCCATGATCGCGTCGAGCTTGATCGATCCGGGAACCGCGACGCGCCCCACATCGTTGCGACCGAGGTCCACGAGCATCGAATGCTCGGAGCATTCCTTGGGATCCGCGAGCAGTTCGCGCTCAAGTTCAAGGTCTTCCTGAGGCGTACGACCACGGCGGCGCGTTCCCGCGAGCGGGCGGTTGGTGACGATCAACTGGTTCTGATCGTTGCGACGCACGCGGCAGAGAATTTCGGGGGAGGATGCGACGAGGATGCAGCCGCGGGTTTGCAGGTAGACCATGTAGGGCGACGGGTTCACCGCGCGTAGTGCGCGGTACACATCGAACGGATCGGCGCTGGAGCGACGCTCAAACCGGTGACCCAGCACGACCTGGAAGATGTCGCCCGCCTTGATGTATTCGCGTGCTTTCTCGATCATCGAAGCGTGCTGCTCGCGCGTGGTGTTGGCGGGCATCGCTTCGGTCTTGACCGACGGCGAGCGCGCAACGCGTCCGAGTCCGAGCGGTTTGGCGTGGTGCTGGATTTGCGTTGCGAGTTGCTCGAGATCGCGGAGGGAGTTGTCGTAGATTGCTGATGGATCATCGCTCGCGTTGACAATCGCGAGGCGCACGAGGTGCACGAGTTTCTCGACATGATCGAACACGACGAGTGTGTCGTAGAACCCGAATGCGATCTCGGGGAGTCCGCGGTCATCGCGCGGCGCGTTCTTCGGATCGAGTTTGACGGGTTCGGCGTAGCGAACCGAGTCGTACCCTGCGTACCCGAACCATCCACCAAGCACGCAGTCTGGGATCAAACCTTGACCGGTTGCGTTGGGCGGGATGCTCAGGTGCCAGGTGCTGGAGAGTTCGCGGACCTTCGCGAGCGGGTCTTTGCAGGGTTCGGTGGTTGTTTTGCCACTGCGCTGATCTTCGATGGTGACCTGTCCATCGCGGGCGCTGATCTGGATGATGGGGCGCGAGCCGAGGATGGAATGGCGTCCTTGGTGCGTGCCCCCTTCGACGGATTCGAGCAAGAAGGACGGCGCGGTCCGGTCGTCGGCGCTCACCAATCGACGGTACGCGAGCACCGGGGTGAGCTGATCGGCAAGCACGCGGATCCCGATGGGGATAACGACGACATCGTGACCCTGATCGCGGGCGCTGGTGACCGTGCTGACAAACTCGTGAGGGGTGGACGAGGGCATGACTTTGAGTCTATGCGCCTTGATCCGCATTGCTGACGAACCCAAGCGGGTTCTATGCGGTACAGTGTAGGAATGGCATACCACTCCACCATATTGAATACTGTACGAACTGTTCTGCTGGGATTTTGTGCCGCGAGTTTGTCGGCTCAGGATACATCGCTGCTTGACGAACCCGCCGCAGTCGAGCAACCTGAGCAACAGCCGATGACATTCGGACAGATGTACGCCTCGGTTCAGGGTGCCGAGCCCGCTCGCAGAGCGGGTATCCGATCATCATTGCTGTCTCAGTCGATGCAGGTGGTTCCGGTGGTCTTTATCGTCGACTCGCCGAGCGCGTATCTTGACGCGATTAGTGCGTGGGAGGGCCCGCTGCGGTTCCCGATCCTCTACGACGACGGGACGGCGCTGAGTAGGGAGAATATTGCACGCTTCGTCCGCGCGTTCGGACCTGATGAAGTCATCCGTATTTCAAAGGAAGGCAAGTCGTCGTGGGGCAAGACCGTGAAGGAACGGCTCGAAGCGATCAGCGTGGCGCTGGCCGCCGCGATTCAGGACACGGAGCCTGACTGGCATACATCGCTGGGTTTGCTCAAGCAGACCGGGATCGTTTCGCCTGGTGTGGTGGTGATCGACCCATCTGACGATCACTGGGCCGCGGGATTGGCGTTGGCGGCGGGTCGGTTTGAGCCGGTCATCTTTCTATCGGGTCCACAGAACCATTACAAGGAAGTCACTCCAACCGAAGCGGATGTGATCAATCAGAGTATCGAGCAAGGGATCCGTCGGCTCGGCTTGTCGTTTAACCAGATCGGTGATGAGATCGACGCGATCACCCTCGCGTTCCGCGTCGGCGCCAAGATCAAGACCGGGCCGCAGGAGCGTGACCGTCTCGCGACGACCGACCGGATCGGACGCAACAGCGCCTCGCTGGGTGGGATGCGGTGGGCATGGTGTGGCCAGCTTTTTGGCACGACCTCTACAACCGTCTACCAAGCGATGAGCTCGCTCTTTCTCCCGATCGACAGCGGGTTTATCTGGGATGGGTACCCGCCCAACGGAGAGTGGGCGCGGTACGACGGCACCGAAGCGGGCGAAATACTTTCGGCAGCAGGGGTGCCGACCGAGGTGTTCGATGACCCCCGCGCCTCGCTGGCGGGTTTCAAAGGCCGAGCCGCATCGGGTCCGGTTGATGCCTCTCTGATCCTGATCAACAGCAAGGGGTCGGCGTATCACTATGACCTGCCGCAAGCGGCGACTGGTCTCGGTAAGTCCGGTGATCTCCCGATGCTGGACCGACCCAGCGCGTTGCATATGGTGCATTCATTCTCGTTGAGTCAGCCGTTTCAACCCAGGACGGTGGGGGGGGCATGGCTCGATCGGGGTGTGTATCTTTATGCCGGATCGGTGGACGAACCGTACCTGACCGGGTTTGTTCCGACCCCGACGGTTGTCCGTCGGTTGCTTGGGCAGATGCCGTTCGCTGCGGCGATCCATTTCGACGATGGTCAGGCGTGGAAGATCACCGTCATCGGGGATCCACTCAAAACCGTCAGCGCCTGCGGCACTCGTCTCGATGGCGATTCGCCGATCGTCGGGGAACTCATCACATCGAGCGAGGGTGAGGTCCTGGGTGAGCGAGCCAAAGAAAGGCTCAAAGCCCGAGAGTTCACCAGCGCGATCGAAGACTTTGTATTCTCGGGTGCTGACGCCGCGGTTGTTCGGTTGGGCCGAGCGTTGCTCAGCGACAAACCCGAAGCGATCAATGATCAGAGCGCGTCGATGATTGTCCACGCCGCGTTTCGCGAGGGGGAGCACGAGCTGGTGCTCGATGCGTTCGAGCGTCTCTCGCTCAAAGCTCGCACGGACCTCCAGGTACTCGACACACTCTGGATGGCGGGGCGGTATCGCATGAACCGTTTCAGCGATGCTCGCGCGATGGCGATCCTGCGGACCAGTCTCCGCGAGGGGCAAGAAATTCAGGATGCGGAGGAACTCGCGATGGTGATGCGGAGAGACTCACTCTCCACCGCTCTCGGGTTCCTCGAATCCGTGCGATCCACCCTCAAAAACCAGTCCCAGTCAAGAACGCTCGACAAAGCGATCGAACGCGTCCGCCGCTGACTCAACCTACAGTTGCGCATGATTCAACTCGGTGTCAATATCGATCATGTCGCGACTGTACGCAACGCCCGGTACCGATCGCAACCCGAACCGATGTCCGGCTTAGAGGTCGGCGCGGAGCCTGATCCCGTCCGAGCGGCGCACGAAGCGGAGATGGGGGGCGCGGATTCCATCACCGTCCACCTCCGCGAAGACCGCAGGCACATCATGGACCGGGACCTGCGGCTGCTGCGACAGCTGGTCAACATCAAACTGAATCTGGAAATGGGCGCCACGGACGAGATGGTCCGGATCGCGTGCGGTCTTGAACCCGACTCGCCGCACACCGCGATGCTGGTCCCGGAGGGGCGGCAAGAGGTCACCACCGAAGGCGGGCTCGACATCCTCTCACAGATGCCCCGGCTCAAAGAGGTCGTTGCCAAACTCAAAGACAGCGGGCTGATTGTCAGTGCGTTTATTGATCCCGATGAACGCCAAGTCGATGCGGCTGCAGAAGTTGGGTTCGATGTGTGCGAGGTGCATACCGGTCCATACGCTCGCGCGTTCATCAACTCCGGTGGAGATCGACGCAAGATCGAACTGCTGGGCGCGATCGACCATGTTCGACTCGCCGGCGAACGCATCCAACAGCACGGCATGCGGTTCAACGCGGGGCACGCGCTCAACTACCACAATGTCCACCACATCGCGTCGCTCCCAGGGATCGACGAGCTGCACATCGGTCACTCGATCATCGCGCGGAGCATGTTCGTCGGACTCCGCACCGCGGTCTCGGACATGCGCGCCATCATGCGCCGCGCGAGCTACGGCGCGTCTAGGTAGATTTCCGGGTATGTGTTGATTCGGGATTTTTTTCTAGTAGTTACATCGCTCGCGTGATACCATATTCCAATGCCGCGTCGGGGAACCACCAAAAAAATCGGATCACGCTCGAAAGATCGAGTTGCGGCGGGTCCAACCCTCGGGCCGTTTGTGCATCACGAAGCGGCTCTCGACTTCCTCAACTCGTCCGTAAACTTTGAGCAGATCCACTCGCACAAAATCAGCAGCCAGTCTTTCAAACTCGATCGCATGCACGCGCTGGTCAAAGAGCTCGGAGACCCGCACCTCGCGGTCCCTGTGGTTCATATAGCGGGTTCCAAAGGCAAGGGATCAACCTGCGCCATGCTCGAAAGCTGTCTTCGATCCAGCGGGTATACGACGGGCCTCTTCACGAGCCCGCATCTGGTTGATGAACGCGAACGCGTCAGTATCAACGGCTTGATAGTCGGGCATGACCAGTTCGACGACGCGCTGAGCAAATGCAAGGACGCGTCGATCGCGATTGAGGACGAGCATGGAAAAGCGACCTACTTTGAGCTGCTGACCGCGCTCGCGTTCGTGGTGTTCGCGCAAGAAGCGGTGGACATCGTCATCCTCGAAACCGGTTTGGGTGGTCGACTCGATTGCACGAATGTTGCTTCGCCGATCGTGGTGGGTCTGACCGAGATCCAGCTCGAGCACGCGTCGGTGCTGGGTGACACGGTCGAGCTGATCGCCGGAGAGAAAGCGGGGATCATGAAGCCCGGTGTTCCCGCGCTGAGTGTTCCGCAAAGCGAAGCGGTGGCCGAGGTGTTCAGAAAGCAAGCGGAGTCTGTTGGGTGCGAGCTTTCGATTCTCGGGTCCGATGTGCTGTACTCGTGCCGATTCCAATCCACAACTTCCAAAGGCCCGCACTCGAAGGTGTGCGTCGGTCAGGGCGCGGGATGCTTCGAGCACATGTCCGTGCCGCTGATGGGCGAGCATCAAGGCGCGAACTGCGGTTTGGCGCTCGCGATTATCTTGAAACTCCGCGCGTGTGGGTTTGATCTCCCGGAGCGACAGATCATCGCGGGTCTCGATCGCACCTCGCGCGACGGCCGGCTCGAAAGAATCAATGATCGCCCGCGTGTCTACATCGACGGCGCGCACACGCCGGAGAGTGTCCGCGAGACGCTCAAAGGCATCGCGCAGCAGGTCCAGTTTGATTCGCTCATCGTGGTCTTCGGATGCAGCAGCGACAAACGCATCGACGGCATGCTCGAAGAACTCACAACCCGCGCCGACAAGGTCGTGTTCACGCAAACCTCAACCAACGCGCGTGCCTGCGATGCGATGGAACTCGGGAAACGGTTCACCGAACTCTCCGGTAAATCATGCGAAGCCTACCGAACCCCGACCGAAGCGATCCAAGCGGCGGGGAAATCACTCGTCTCCAATGATGTCCTCCTGATCCTGGGGAGCTTCTACCTCGCAGGCGAGGTGAAATCGCTGTTCGAAGCGAAGAAGCAGAACCCCTCTTGATACACCCCTTCCGGGAACATCTGCGGCAACAAAGAGACATCGAGCGGTGCCCTGTCTACATTACACAAGGCCGATTCTGGTGCTGAATGCCGTTTTATGCACAAAAATAAGCAACTGCCGGCCCTGAGACCGATATATTTATTCAGAAACATAGGAGATTCTGAAATGTTCGACCCCATCAAAGTTGGCTCACGCTCCAAAGCAAAGGCACTCGTCGTTGGTCTGTTCAAAGGCCAGTCGCTCGATGCAGACACCAAAGCGCTCGACACCGACGGCTCAATCGCCGCGGCAACCAAGCGGACCGAAGCGACCGGCGAAGCCGGGTCGATCGTTCAAGCGTTCCCCACAAAGGGATACGAGCGCGTCTTCATTCTTGGTCTGGGTGACAAGTCCAGCTTCGATGTCAGCTCGCTCCGCAACGCGGGTGGCGCGATCGGTCGGGCGCTCAGTGCCGCGGGAATCAACTCGGTCGAGTTCGCAATCAGCGGCGCGATGGGCAAGCTTCCCAAGAAATCACAAGTGACCCCGTTCCAAGCCGGCGCGATGCTGGGTGAGGGTTTTGGGCTTGTCTGCTGGACCTACGACGACCTGCGCGGAACAGCCACGACCGTCACCAAGAAACCAACGCTTACTTTGACCGGCTCGCACGCGAAGTTCGACGACGGTCTCCGTCGTGGTCTTGGAATGGCGGAAGGTTCGAACATCGCTCGCACACTCTCGCAGACTCCCCCGAACATCGCGACCCCGATGTGGATCGCTGGTGAGTGCAAGAAGATCGCTCGCAAGTCGGGTATGAAATGCACCGTGTTTTCTGGGAAGAAGCTCGAGGACGAACGCCTCAATGGACTCATCAATGTCGGCAAAGCAAGCGAGAACAAGCCTTGCATGATCCGGATGGAATACACCCCCAAGAGCGGCAAGTCCAAAGCACCGATCGTCATCGTCGGCAAAACCATGTCGTATGACTCCGGTGGTCTCTCCATTAAAATCAGCGGCGGCATGGTCGGCATGAAACGCGATAAAGACGGCGGCTGCGGCGCGATCGGCGCGATGCACATCATCGCCAATGTCATCAAGCCAAACCGCCCGGTCATCGCGCTGCTGATGTCCGCTGAGAACGCAATCTCCGACGAGGCGTACCGCCCCGACGATGTCATCGAGTTCCGCAACGGCGTGACCGTCGAGATCACCAACACCGACGCCGAGGGGCGATTGGTCATGGCCGACGGCTTGTGCTGGGCGTGTGAAAAAGAGAAACCAGAGTTCGTCGTCGACATCGCAACCCTCACCGGCGGCGTCGTCGTCGCGCTCGGATCGCCATTCGCAGGATTCTGGACCAACACCGATTCGTTGTTTGACACCTTCAACGATGCGGGCAACGCATCAGGCGAGCGGATCTGGCGCATGCCTTTGCACAAGGACTACACCGCGATGATGAAGTCCCCGATCGCGGACATCGTCAACAGCGCCCCGGTCCGCGAGGCGCACCCGATCCAGGGCGCCGCGTTCCTCGAGCACTTCGTCGAAGAAGGCGTCAAATGGGCGCATGTGGACATCGCGGGAACGCACGCAACCACCAAAGCGAGAGGCGCGATCAATCCGGGACCGACCGGGTTCGGCGCTCGTCTGCTCGCCGAAGTGGTTGAGCGGAGCTGATCGATGCGCGATGATCTCTATGAGGTGATGGCAACAATCGAAGACAAGTTCTGGTGGTTCGTCGCCAAACGGCGGATCATCAAGAGCATGATCGATCGCTACGGCCCGTCATCGCACACCAAGAGCGGAGATGGAACCAAGCCCGCACTCCTCGATATCGGGTGTGGGACCGGGGGCTTGCTCCGCGACATGGCGGATCAATACGAAGTCTCCGGACTCGACTCCGCAGAAGCGGCACGCAAAGCGTGCAGCGAGCGCGGCTTTGAAGCCAAATCCTGCTGGCTCCCCGATGACATCCCCGCCGAAGTCGGCGCGTTTGATGTGTGTGTCATGAGCGATGTGCTCGAACATGTCGAGCACGATAAAGAGTCCGTCCGCGCCGCGGCGACTCGACTCAAACCCGGCGGGATCATGGTCTGCACCGTCCCCGCGCATATGTGGCTCTGGACCAAACGCGACGAGGCGCACCACCATTTCCGTCGCTACAACAAAGCGCAGTACAAAGCGATCTTCGAGGACGCGGGTCTTGAGCCGGTTGTGGTGTCGTGGTACATGTCGCACCTGATGCCCATCATGATTCTGCAGCGGATCGCGGTCAAACTCTTTGGTGACAAGGGCAGCGACGATCTCACGATCCCAGCAGCACCAGTCAATGGAATGCTGCGATGGGTGTTCGCATCGGAACGATTCTGGATCGGTCGGTTCCCGATGCCGTTTGGCGCGAGTCTGATCTCGGTGCATCGAAGAGTTGCTGACTAGTTCAACCTCAGTGTGAACAACCGCACGAGGAGCTGTTTGAGGTCGAACAGCATCCGCCGGTTTGTTTTTTGCCGATGTTTTTGGAATCGAGCCAGCCGCTCGCTTTGATCCCCAGCGCCCACGCCATCAGGATGACAAAGAGGATCGCGAAGACATCTTTGTATCCCATCCCCGCGACGCCGTGCTCGTGCGATGCGTTGAGGTCCGCGAGGGTGACCATTGATTTGAAGAACGCGTCGAAGACAATCCCCGCCGTCATCGCGACCCCTGCGATCACACCAAGATAAATCATCAGCGCCCTGGCTCCGAGGTCTTTGAGCAGCCAGCTCATGGTCGCGACATTGGTCGCGGGTCCCGAGAGCAGCAGCACCAGCGCCGCGCCGGGGGAGAGCCCCGCCATCACCAATCCGAACGCGAGGGGCGTTGAACTGGTGGCGCAGATATAAAGCGGGATCCCGACGACAAGCATCAGCAGCATCGGGAGGATGCCTTGTCCGACATGTTCTTCGATCCATCCGTGGGGCACCGCGGCGCCGATCAGCGCGGCCATCAGCAATCCGACCGTCAGCCAGACCGCAAGATCAACCAGCATCACTGCGAACCCATAACGAACCGTTTCCTTCGCGCCGCCTACGAATCCGAGACCGGATTTCTGGGGGGTCGATGAACAGCACGATCCGCCCGATGGTTCTGCTTTGGGTGACGAACCACAGCATGAACCAGTTGTTGTTTCTGGTTTGGATGAGCAACACGATCCGGTTGCTTTATTCTGGGTCTGCTCAACAACCGCGCCCGCGTCATCCGCGTTGGTGATTGAGAGGGAGATTGCATTCGGGTCTTCGGCTGCTTCGTCTTGATCTTCATCCCTTGAACGATCGGTGAGATCGATCAGCACCCCTGCGATCAACCCGGTGATCACCGCGATGATCGGACGCGCGAGTGCAAACACAGGACCAAAGAGCGCCCAGGTCAGCGGGATGGATTCTTCACCGGTCTGGGGTGTTGAGATTGCGAACGCCGCGCTGGCGCCCTTGCTCGCGCCCTGTTTCCGAAGTCCAGCCGCGACCGGGATCACGGCACACGAACACAACGGCAGCGGGATCCCAAGCAGCGATGCCTTGATGATCGGGACGATCCCTCGCCCACCAAGATGCTTGAGCATCCATTCGCGCGGAACGAGCACATGGACCACGCCCGCGAGCAGGAAACCGAAAATCAACCATACAGATGATTCGGTGAGAATCATCCAGAGTTCAGCAAAAAACTGTTCAATGAAGTGCATACCAGAGTGTAGCTATCGAGGAGAGGTTTCTATTCCATAGATGGATTTCTGGAGTTGCTGCAAGAGCTGAAAGCCGGGGTAGAATTTGGAATTTTCCTTGCAATCGCGATATCAAGATAGATAATGGACACTGGAGGCCACTATTGCTGGTCCCTCCAGAAATCTCATACAGCAGGTGTATCAATGCATACAAGAAGAGAAGTCCTCCGCAGCGGTATCGGAATCATTGGACTGGGCGCGATCGGTCCATATTTGGGCTCCGCTCTTGCGTCGAGTCTGACATCAAGCCTCGAATCCGCATCCGGATCGCTCGAAGCACTCTCGCCCACCCGGATCCCGGCTTCGCCGATGGACCTCAAATCCTCGCGACCGCTCGCGCCTCGGCTTTTGGATCCCAAGCCAGTCGTTGTTGATGGGTTCAAGTTCAAATCATGGTTCGAAGGCGACGACTTCCACGAGGACATCCCCTTCCACACCAAGCAAAACAACTTCCCCGGCGGCAAACCCCCGGCACCAATCGAAGAAGTCGAGGTCGCTGTCGTCGGTGGAGGAATCTCTGGATTGACCGCCGCCTACGCGCTGCGTGAATACAACCCCGTCGTCTTCGAGCTCCACGACCGCTTCGGTGGAAACGCACAAGGCGGCACCATCAACGGCTCGCGATACTCGCTGGGCAGCGCGTACATCATCACACCCGATGAAGGATCAACCCTAGACAACCTCTATCGAGAACTCGGGTTTTACGATGTCGTCAAAACCGACGCGATCCCCGCACCCGTCGAGATCGACGGCGTTATCAACGACGATATCTGGACCGGCCTGGGGGTTCCCAAAGCGGACATCCCCGCGTACAAAGCGTACGCGAATCTTGTGGCGCAGTACGCCGACGACTATCCAGACATCCCGTTCCCTGAACAGTGGATGATTGAACTGGATCGGATCAGTCTGCGCCAGCACATCGAGGAGCATGTATTCAAAGAAACCGGGCTCGCGGTCCCCGCCGCGCTCGCTGCGGCGGTGCAAGCGTACTGCTATTCATCATTCTCCGGCGGCTGGGAAGAAATCTCCGCGACACTCGGGTGGAACTTCCTCGCGGCCGAAGAGTTCGGACGCTGGGTGCTGCCCGGTGGGAATGCGTGGATCGCAGAAAAATTGTGGGAAGGCATCTATCCGCTGGACCGGAAAGACCCGTCGCACGCACCGCATTTACGATCGAATCAGCGAGTGGTCGATCTCCGTGTCCAGCCCGACGGGCGATCGCTGTTGACCTGGGTGGACTCCGATGGCGAGTTCACATCCATGCTTGCCAAGCAGGTTGTGATGGCGTGCCCAAAGAACATCGCCCGCGCGATGATACCGGACCTCGAACAAGACGAGCCCGACCGCTATCGCGCGATGCGGCTCTCCCGAAGGGCGTACATGGTCGCCAATGTCGTGCTCGACTGTCCTGTGCCCGATGGGTTCTACGATATTTTCCTGCTCGACAATCCGAGCGAGTTCCCGATGACTACCCATGACGCGAGCAACTTCTGGCAGTACACCGATGTCACCAACGGGTCATACGCGTCGGGTCCGCACACCCCATCTATTCCAAGGACCAATGGGATTCTGAACCTGTTCTGGCCGTTGCCGTATGAGAACGCACGCTTCGATCTGATCCTGCATGACCCGATCAACACCTACGCGACCGCTCTGGCTAGCAAGCTCCGGTCCACCCTCAAACTCGTCGGATTGACAGAGTCCAATGTTCAAGAGATCCGCTTTGCGCGGTGGGGGCACGCGCTGCCGCTGGCGCGGATCGGATTCCTTTCCGAAGGTATCCCGGCACTCATCCGAGCGCCGTACCGCGAGAATGTTCACTTTGCCAACCAAGACAACTGGGCGCTGCCCGCGATCGAGAACTCGATGCTCGATGCGCTGGAAGTCGCCGAGGCGATCCGAGGCAAGCTGGGTTAAACGGATCGACGCCGACGAGCAAACCCAGCACCCGCAAGCAGCAACAATGAACTCGCTGGAGCGGGGGTGATCGTCGCGGTGTCAACAGTCCCAAGCACAATCGGGAACAGGACTTGATTTTGATCCGAGTCCGCTCCCGCGTTTCGTGACCATGTGAACTGGCTTATATCGATCGAGGTAGGGAGTTCATTGGACAGGGGGGCCGCGCCATCCATATTCAATCCCGCGCTGACTCCGATCTCGTCGAGAAATCCAATGAATCCGATCCCGCCACCGAGTACTCCATCAGATGAAATCACGATCCGGATCCAATCAAAATCGATGCGCGTGGATCCGAGCATCGCATACGAGCCCAGCCCATCAAACTCGTAGGTTGTGCTGAACCCATCGTCTGAGATCGGCGAAACGCTGTTGTCGTACTCGAAGTGATAGAAAAGCGAATCTCCCTCGCCAAGTCCGACAAACGGGAACTGATCGGCGCCGGTAAAGCTTGGATTGTAATCGGTTATGGAGCCTGTGCTCTCAAAGGTGTACAGGTCGGCCAGCGAGCTGCTGGCAAGTGTGGTCAAAGCTGTTCCGGCAATCAATCTCATATGTTTCATGGTCATTCTCCTCACAATGATGTTTATCAACGCTTCAATCATGTCGAGGCAACCGCCTCAGGCCGTATTCTAAAAGATCGTGGATGGCAACGCAAGGAATTAAACCCCCGTTTGGGACCTCACAAAGGCCCCCTGAGCCCCTAGCATTGCCCGGAAATCCCCCATGAGAGGACGCTGAGCATGCCATACACACTGACTCCCGACACCGGCATCGATGCCAATGCCGAGAACATCGACTACATCAAAGACCACATCGACACCGGCGATCGCTGGGTCCTCAACTTCGGTCCTCAGCACCCAGCAACACACACCACCCTCCGTCTGGTCCTCGAACTCGACGGCGAGCGCGTCGCAAGGTGTACCCCCCACATCGGGTACCTCCACTCCGGATTCGAAAAACTCGCTGAGCACCTCGACTACAACCAGTATGTGACGATTGTTTCAAGGATGAATTACCTCTCCTCGATCTCCAACGGCATCTGCTGGCACCACACCGTCGAAAAACTCTTCGGGATCGAAATCTCCACCAAGTGCAAAGTCCTCCGCACGATCATGGCAGAACTCGGTCGCATCCAAGACCACCTGCTGTGTGTTGGAGCCGCGGGTCTTGATGTCGGTGCGATCACTGGCTTCCTCTACTGCTTCAACCCACGCGAGCACATCTACGACATCATGGACTACGCGTCGGGCCAACGCTTCCACCCGGATTGGTCCCGCGTTGGAGGGATCGTCAAAGAAATCCCGGACGAAGAAGTCTTCGTCCGCATGGTCAAAAAATTCCTCCACGGCGTGCTCGAAGAAGCGATCGGCGACTTGATGAACCTCGTCGAACGCAACCGCATCTTCATGGATCGCACCCAAGGCATCGGCATCATCACCCACGACGAAGCGATCGCGTACTCCGCGACCGGACCAGTCGCGCGTGGTTCGGGTGTCCGGCGCGACCTCCGCAAGGACGAGCCGTACCTGTGCTACGCGGACAACTGGGACGGCAAGGGCGCCAAAGCGGTCGATTTCGATGTCCCCATCGCAAGAGACGGCGATGCGTACTGTCGATTCCTCGTTCGCGTGGAAGAAATCAAGCAATCCATCCGCATCATCGACCAGCTCATCGACCAGATCCCGGACGGCCCAACCGATGTGTACGCCGACGAGAAAATGACCAAACCACCCAAAGGCGAGGTCTACGGCTCCATCGAAGGACTCATCCAGCACTTTGAACTCATCATGACCAACCGAGGCTGGGACGCACCGATCGGCGAGGTCTACGGCGCCCACGAAACCGCCAACGGCGAGCTCGGGTACTACATCGTCGGCGACGGCAGCAAATGCTCATGGCGCGCCAAGACGCGTCCACCCAGCTTCATCAACTACTCACTGGTCGCCAAAATGCTCGAAGGCCACATGCTCGCCGACACCGTCGCCGTCATCGGCTCCCTCAACATCGTCGCGGGTGAGCTTGATCGATGAAACGCTCACTTGTCATGATGGTGGTTGGGCTTCTCTTTGCGGGCATCACGCTCGGCGGATGCTCCGTCAATCCGACCTACACCGTCCGCGTGATCAACGATTCGACCACCAACCTCAACGCGCGCATCGAGCATCAGCGGAAGTTTGACACCGCGGCGATGCTCGAGTCCGTTGTGGTCAAAGCGGGCGAGGAACGCACGCTGGGTCCGGTTGAATCCCCGCCGCTGGAGCGGGTCGTGCTGTTCATCGGTGGCACCGGGTCTTCGATCACCGCGCCCGAGCAGTTCGTCATCAAGCGTGGTTCCTACACTGCAAGAATCAGCCGGGGCAGTTCAACGAGCTGGGCGCCCTACGAGATCAGCCTGCTCAAGGACTGAATAAGACCCGCCGGATCGACGCTCCTAGGATCATCGGTCGAATCGCGTGAGCGTTCAAAGAGGATAGACAATGCCCTGGATCACCAAAAACTCCGGTTCTGCAACCATCGAAACCCGCGATGAGCCTTACCTGACCTCAGAGATGGTCAAGGAACTCCGCGAGGTCTACATCCCGCGCTACGAGAAACCCAAAGGCGCGCTCTTCCCAGCGCTCCACATGGTCCAGCACCACTATGGATGGGTCCCCAAGCAAGCGATGAAAGAGATTGCTCAGGTTCTCGACATCACCCCGGGTGAAGTCCTCGACACCGTCACCTTCTACGAAGAATACTGGGAGCACAACAAGGGCGAGAACCTGATCTCCGTCTGCCGATCCATCGCGTGCGAGTTCTGCAGCGCGACGGATTGCACCGAAGCGATCAAGTCCAAGCTCGGGATCGATGTCGGTCAGACGACTCCGGACAACAAGTTCACCCTCATCGAACTCGAATGCATCGGATCCTGCGGCACAGCACCCGCCGCGCTCATCAACGAGGACCTCCACGAGAACCTCACCCCGCAGCGCACCATCGAACTCATCGAGCAAGTCCAGAACGGCACCTACAAATCTGCAGGCACCGGCGCGGTCAAAGAAGACCTCTAGAAACACAAGACCCCGTGGCACAGGCGTCCCGCCTGTGATGACTTCCAAATACAGTTGATGTGACAACAAAGAACACAGGCGGGACGCCTGTGCCACGGGGTTTAGACCTTTGAATGTCGAAAGCACCCGGTCGTGTGGTCGTTGACCATGCCGCACGCTTGCATCATCGCGTAGATGACCGTCGGCCCCACAAACCGGAACCCGCGTTTCTTCAGATCCTTGGAGATGTGCTTGCTGAGATCGGTTTGGGCGGGCAGGTCTTTGAGGGTTTTGTGGCGGTTCACGATTGGGGTGTCGTCCACATACGACCACATGAGTTCACTGAAGGTGGTGTCTTGTTTGTAGAGTTCAAGCACCGCTTTCGCGTTGTTGACTGTGGATTCGATCTTGAGTCGATTGCGGACGATCGAAGGATCGAGCATGAGCCGTTCGATGTCGTCTTGGGTGAACCTAGCGACTTTCTTAGGATCAAACTTCTTGAAGAGCTTCCGGTACCCCTCGCGTTTGTTGAGGATGGTGGACCAGCTCAGCCCCGCCTGCGCCCCTTCGAGCGTGAGCATCTCGAACAAATGGTGCTCGTCACGATTGGGAACGCCCCATTCCTCATCGTGGTACACGATTTCGGATTCGGTTCGCGCCCACGCGCAGCGGGATGGGGTCTTGTCGATCTTGGTGGTCATGGTGTTCTAGAATAGAGCGTGAAGAGCGATAAAGATATTCCGATTACGCGAGCCGTCGGTCGATTCTTCGGTCACCTCTGGCATTCGACGACCAAGCCCGTCGATACCAAAAAAGAGACCACAACCGTCTCCAAATCCACCCAAGAATCCCAAGGTGAAATCAACGGCCAGAAGGTCACCCTCCGCAAAACAACAATCGAAGAAGTTGAGTTCCGCAACGATTCCTAAACTAGATCGACTTCACCAACTCGTTCATACGATCTACAGATATCCCCGCTTTGAGCTGAGGAAGTCCACGCTCCACATCCCATTGACGCACCGCAAGCATCGTTTCTTCGAGCGGACGCAGGGTCAGCCCCTTCTCAATAGCCCGCTGCGATGAAATCCGGTACATGAACTGTCCGTCCTCCGGCACCCATGTCGGGATGTCCACCCAAGGCTTGATCTCCAGCGAGTCCATCTTGGATTCATCAAGCTCGATCAGTCTGGTCTTGGAACCCATCGCGGCATGCGTGCGAGTGATGAAGTCATGCAAACCCAAGCCCACCTCAGGACCCACCGCGTTGTAGATCCCGGAAATCTGATTCTCAATACAGCGGAGGAAGAACGCCGCGAGATCGCGCGAGTCGATAAAACCCGCAAGCCCGCTCGGCGGACTCGGAATGATCATCGCATCAAGCTCTCCCATCATCCGCGTCCACCAAGTGACCCGGTCCGTCGGATCGTTCGGACCCGCGATGACGGTGGGGCGGACAATGCAGTGGTTCTCCGGATACCACGACCGAACGACCTGTTCGCAGAGGACTTTGAGCCCGCCATAGGTTTCGCCGTTCACTTCTTCGACGCTCTTGTCTTCTAGGTCGATCTTTTTGGAGTCCTCGTCGGGGATCGCTTCATCGTTGTCTTTGTCGTAGACACTGATCGTCGAGGTGAACACATACAGGTC
Organism: uncultured Phycisphaerales bacterium; assembly: GCA_963976955.1. Classification (GTDB taxonomy): domain Bacteria; phylum Planctomycetota; class Phycisphaerae; order Phycisphaerales; family UBA1924; genus UBA1924. The sequence goes on from CAXBMD010000002.1 coordinate 222,913, forward strand.
GCATGCGTCCTTGAGCATCTCGCAGCTCGCCTGCATCACGCGAGGCACATACCCGCACATGTCCACAACCGCGTCGAATCGTTCTCCTGCGTCGATCAGTTTCTGAATCTCTCCCAGACCGCCGCCCTTCTCCGGATCGCGATCCCCGACCAATCTTCGGACGCTTGGTGGGAGTCCAGGGTTTTGCGGGGATCGGTGCAGAAGCGTGATCTGGTGGTCTGCTTGGGTCGCTTGTTCGACAAACGCCCTGCCGCTGAACTGTGTGCCGCCGAGTACGAGGATATTCATGCCTGAGCATACCGCTCTAGACCTCTTCTGATGCACAATTGGGCGGTTCATCGGCTAGAATCGGGGCAGTTGCCGTCAAATCAGTTGGAGCCGATCAATGCCGAAGAAAGCATGGGACAACACACTCTCCGAGCACATCCTGCTCAAGCGCATCCCGACCGCCCCGTTCGGGCACATCCGCGATCGTCATGTCGTCGGATACGACGAGTATGTCAAGACCGGCGGCTACGAAGGACTCCGCAAAGCACTCTCCATGAAACCCTCCGAGGTCACCTCGGAAGTCAAAGACTCCGTCCTCCGAGGACGAGGCGGCGCGGGATTCCCATGCGGACTCAAATGGACCTTCCTCCCAGAACCAGACGGCGGCGAACGCTACCTCGCGATCAACGCGGATGAATCCGAACCCGGCACCTTCAAAGACCGACTCCTGATGGACTTCGATCCCCACGGCATGCTCGAAGGCATCGCGATTTGCATGTACGCCTGCCGACTCACCAAAGCCTACATCTTCATCCGTGGCGAGTACCACCACCAAGCCAAGGTCCTCGAGAACGCAATCAAAGAAGCGTACGACAACGGCATCTTCGGCGACAAAGGCCTCATCAACCAAAGCGGCAATAGCTCAGGCGATCCATTCGTCGCCGACTGCTATGTCCACCGCGGAGCCGGCGCGTATATCTGTGGCGAAGAAACCGCACTCCTCGAAGGACTCGAAGGCAAGCGAGGATGGCCCCGCATCAAGCCACCGTTCCCCGCGATCAAGGGTCTCTTCGGTCGTCCGACAATCATCAACAATGTCGAGACCCTGGCGCACCTGCCTTGGATCATGACCGAGGGCGCGAAAGCATTCTGCGAACTGGGTGTCGAATCCAGCATCGGCGGTCCACCCTCCTACGGCACCAAGTTGATGGGCGTTTCCGGACATGTCGAGAAACCGGGCTGCTACGAACTCGAACTCGGTGTCCCGCTTCGCACACTGATCGAAGACTACTGCGGCGGTATCCGAGGCGGCAAGAAGTACAAAGCCGCGATCCCCGGCGGCGTGTCCATGGGTATCCTCGGCACCGACCAGTACGACGCGTGCATGGACTTCGACATCGGTCGTCAGCACAATGTGCTCGGTCTGGGAACCTCAGGACCAACCGTCTTCGACGAGGACACCTGCATGGTTTCGGTGGCGCGCAACATCACCCGCTTCTTCAAGCACGAGAGCTGCGGCCAGTGCACGCCTTGCCGTGAGGGTTCGGGCTGGTTGTACCAGATCATGTCCCGCATCGAATCCGGTGACGCGAAATCCAAAGACCTCGACCTCGCGCGTGAGATCGCTGGATCAATGGGATCCATGCCCGGCACCACCATCTGCGGCCTCGCCGACGGCAACAGCTGGGCGGTCCGCACGATCATGGAAAAATTCCCCCAAGAGTTCGAGAACAAGGTCCAGAGAACCTTCGTCCCCGTTACGCTCGACATGTCCAGCATGGGTTAAAAACGCCGCTTTAAGCAGCGAAAGCAACCGATCTGAAGTTTCGTTGAATAAACACATTTCACATGATGTTGTCCGTTGCACACGGCCCGAGTTCTTTCGTGCCGCCAACAGGGAACCGCATCATGACCACACTCGCCAAACCACTCCATATCACCAGCTGGATTCTTCAGATCGTCATCGCGATCATCCTCGGCCAAACACTCTTCTTCAAACTCACCGGCGCAACGGAAACAGTCGCGCTGTTCGAAGTCCTCGGTGCTGAACCCATGGGACGCATCGCAACAGCAATCGCTGAACTCATCTGCGTGGTCTTGCTGCTCGTTCCAAAGACCAGTGTCCTCGGCGCAATCGGTTCACTCGGGGTCATCTCCGGCGCGATCATGGCGCACCTTACGAAACTCGGGATCTCCATCGATCCCGTCGCGCTCGGAAACGCGGACCTCGCGCCAATCGAAGGCCCATCGCTGTTCATCATGGCAATGATCGTCTTCATCAGCAGCGTAATCGTCATCGTCATCCGCAGAACACAGATCCCGGTCATCGGTTCCAAGCTGGCACCCAAACAATCGACATAATTAAAAACAAGCAGCGAGCGTTTCCGCCCGCTGCCCGCCTGAAGGAATCAGGATGGTGTGGTCTGTTCGGTTGACTGATCGATGTCAGTCAACGATGGGGTGTTCTTAGTCGTCGCCCCGCGGCTCAGGACGCTGCTTGCGTTCAGGGCGTTTCCGTTCGCCCTTCTTAGCCGCCCGGTCCGGGGCCATCTCTTTGCGCTCTTTGGTGAGTGCTTGATCGACCCGCTTCTCGCGTTGATCGCGCATCTTCGAGATGTTCTCTTTGACCGCGGCTTGCTGGTCAACGGTCAGCACCGCCCACAGTTGCTTCTTCGCGTCTTGATCCGATGGAGCGTTCGCCATCAACTCACCGAGTTTTTCGCGATTCCGCTGGCGTTCCTCGGGAGAGACCTCTGGACGCTCCGGGTGTTCGCCATCCATTTCGGGTGGCGGTGGGGGGGCGCCCCGTTCGCCGGCTTTCTGACCACCGCGTTGACCGCGCTCGCCCTTCTCGCCTCGTTGTGGTCGCAGGGCATCGAGTTCTGCCTTGTGCTCTTCCATAAACGCACGCATCTTCTCTTGGTGCGATTTGCCGATCTCCTTGATCGCTTCTTGCTGCTCGTCGGTCAACGCCAGCTCCGGATGATCCTTCGCAGATCTGTTCAATCCACGCACCGCACCCATGTACGAACGGAACGGCATATCCCCGGCTTTGCGTGATGCTTCAGCCGACCCGGTCATCGAATCGCCCGCGTCAGGTCCTGAGGTTTCAACAACATCGGGACCACGCAGGAGGTCCGCGTCGCCGCTCTGTGGTTCAGCAGCAATCGCAGTGCCCGCAAGCCCGGCGATCAACAACGCCAATCCGAATCGCTTTGTAGTAGTGTCTTTCATAGGTTTAAACTCCAATCAAATCCGAGCGGCATGCCCGGTGGTGTACTCTGTAAGTCTTATCGACCAGCCAAACGCCGGTCGATTCTCCGTATTGCAGCCGCATCGAAAATCTCGGATGTCTATGATTCAGCCGGTACCGGTTGTAACGGTTCTCCACGCTCGAATCCCTGTTTTTGAAGCGATTCCCTCCGAAAGATCCACCCATGTCACTCACCAAAGAACTCATCAACGAAGCCCTCTCCGGCGTCTCCCATCCCGACGGCGGCGACCTCGTCAGCCGCGGATGCGTGCTCAATGTCGCGGTCTGCTCGACCGATGCATCCGTCCGCATCTGTTACACGCAGGGACACCCCGATCAATCCCAGCCCGATCGCAGCACACTCTCCAACCTTGGTAAGTTCGCAGAACAACTCATCCGCGCCAGCGCCAAAGACCAAGGCGTTGGGACACTCGGTCTCGTCATCGACTTCGTCGACCACGCGGGAGAAGTTGTCCTCAAACTTAAGAGCGATACGAAAACCAGCGCGGATCAACCCAAGCCAACCGAACAATCTCAACAAAGCACTCCCCAAAACAACAACGCCGCAGGTGTTCCAGGTGTCAAGCACATCATCGCCGTCGGCGCAGGCAAAGGCGGCGTGGGCAAGTCCACCGTCGCCGTCAACCTTGCAATCGGACTGGCACGCAAAGGACATTCCGTCGGTGTCCTCGATGGCGATATCTACGGCCCATCGCTCCCCACCATGCTCGGTCTCCAAGCGATGGACCAAGCGGTCATCGGATCAACACTCCAACCCTTCCTCGTCCACGGCATCAAATCCATCACGATGGGCAAGCTCGTCGACCCCGAAAAACCACTCATCTGGCGCGGCCCAATGGCCCACGGCGCGTTCCACCAACTCATCGAACGCACGCAGTGGGGCGAACTCGATTACCTCATCATCGACCTCCCGCCAGGCACCGGCGATGTCCCCCTGACTCTCGCGCAGAGCGTCCAGCTCACCGGCGCGGTGATCGTGTGCACGCCTCAGAAAGTGGCGCAGGACGACGCGGTCCGCGCCTCCAACATGTTCGAATCCCTCGGCGTCGAACGACTCGGCGTCGTCGAGAACATGTCCTACTTCATCGGTGACGATGGCAAGGAATACGACATCTTCGGCAAAGGCGGCGCGCAGCAAATGGCCCAAAGACTCGGACTCCCGTTCCTCGGTTCCATCCCCATCAACACCGCCCTGCGCCAGAACATGGACTCCGGGAACCCAACCAAAAACTTCGAATCCGACACCGCCGGCGGTCCACAGCTCCCCGCATCCCTCAACCAGCTCGCTGACCAACTCGTCGCGCAGGTCACCCTCTCTTCAATGGGCAAAGCCAGCAAAGCACCAACACTCAGCATCAGCTAAGTTATTGCGTTGAGGCCACATAGAGCGTTTGAGTTAAATTTCACAAAATTCAGTTGTGCACGCGCGGTCAATCTGGGTATACTCCAATCAGAAACCAAACAAACGGCGTCCGCCGTTCATTCGCACCATCAGGAGAATCAAATGACCACCGCAAGCGCCACCATCACTGAAATCGCCAACGACCTCGTCACCCACTGCAAATCAGGCGACGAGGGCGTGGATATGGTCGAGTACGACACCAAAATCTGGGACAAGCACTTCGCCAACAACTTCAACAGCATCGAAGGCGACGGCCGCGAGTACAACACGCGCGAGGAGCTCGTCGCGAAATACAAGAAATGGCAAGAAGAAGTCACCTGCCACGAGTGCAAGGTCGAAGGCCCATTCGTCGGTCAGAACAGCTTCAGCGTGATCTTCGATCTGGATATGGAATCCAAGGTCAACGCGTTCCCACGCATGCGGATGAAAGAAATCGCGACCTACACCGTCGAAAACGGCAAGATCGTCAAAGAAGAGTTCTGCTACGAGAGCTCAGACAAATGCCCAGAAAGCTGCTGAGAATCACTTCCCCTGAACGGTCCGCGCCTTGGCGACCTTCTCGATCGCTTCCGCAATCGCCCGGTCGACATCCTCGTTGATCACAAAGGTGTCGTACACATCCGAATCCTTCGCAAACGCGATCTCCCGCTTCGCTTCGGCGAAGCGTTTTTGAATCTGCTCTTCCGATTCCCGTTTCCGATTCTGGAGTCGGTTGAGCAGTTCTTCCTCGCTCGGAGGCAGAATAAACATCGCAAACGCATCGGGCATCGCGGTCTTGACTTGTTGAGCGCCCAGCACATCGATCTCAAGGATTACCAATCGCCCGCGCGCGAGCTGTTCATCAACCCACCGCTTGCGTGTGCCGTATTTTTTGCCGAACACATCCGCGGATTCCAAGAACGCGTTCTCTTGCTGAAGTTCCTCGAACCGTTCGTTCGAAATGAAGTGGTAATCCACGCCCTCGGTGTCCGCTTCGGTTTTTTCTCTGGTCGTGTAGCTCACCGAAAAGACCGAATCCCCGATCCCGCGTTCAACACCACGCGTGATCGTGGTCTTCCCGACCCCAGAAGGCCCAGAAATAATCAGGAGCAGCCCGTTGTCGGTGTCCGTTGAAAGGCGAGGGTATCCGGTATCCATTGCGATCATCTCCATACGAATCAGCATAGCCCCGAACACCAACCGCTGCACAGAAAAACAAAGCCGGACGGCTGACCAACTGGTTCAGCCGCCCGGCACATAATGACTTACGAAACACAGATTCTCAGCGTCTTCTTCGTCCAGCGAGTGCAAGCCCCATCAGCACACCAATCGATCCCGGCGTGGGAACCGTCGCAGCCAAAACCGAACCCCGCGTCCCGATCCGATCACTCAGATCCGTGCCATAGAGAAAGCCGAGATCAACCGTCCCGCTCGTCCACCCATCGAGCGGATTCCCGAGCAGATCGCCGACAAACACCTCGTACGAAACATGGTGGGGGCCCATCACATCACTCGCGTACCAGTTGTGCGTCATCGCGCCGCCCCATTGCCAGACGGTGCTCGATCCATCGGTCCCCAGAATCGGGGTATGCCCGAACTCCGAGTACACCGACAAGTGCGGCGAAGTCTCAAGTAATCGAACAAACACCCCGCTGCTGGGTGGCAGCGAGATAAACCCGTTGGCAAGCCACCCGAACTGCGAGTTATGACCGGTGCCGTCAAGCACCGACGCCGAGCCTTCGAAGCTGCCCGACCCTTCCTGCAGCTCAACAGTGGACATCGAAGGCGATTCAAAGGTGACAAACACTTGCTGATTGAAGACGGACACCAAAAGGTGACTCATCCCGCCGCCCATCTGTGGGATATCCGCGTGAGCGGCTCCAGCACTCGCGCAGAGCGCAAGAAGTCCCGGTCTATAGAGAGTTCGATGCAACATGGTTTACGCCCTCCGCCGACGAGTCGAAACCAAGCCACCAAGACCAAGCATTGAAAGCCCGGCAGGTGTTGGAACCGCGTTGAAGTACAGCGTTACCGTGTCGCTGGTGTACGCGGTCAACGCATTGCCCGCTGCGTCACCAACAAACACTTCATAAGTGACCTCGTACGCGCCGAGTGATTCGGCGCTGTACCAGTTGTGGGTCATCGCCCCGCCCCACATCCATGCGTCGTCGGAACCATCCGTGCCGAGGATCGCGTTGTAGGTGTGGTTCTCGCGCATCATCCGCATCCCGCCCTCGTAGACATTGAGTCCTGTCGTCGTGCTGACGGCTTCGATCCAGAGGAACTCATCAGCACCGAGACTGATAAACCCATCGGGAACCCAGCCGTACTGATCGGAGTAGTAGGTGTCGTCGAGCGCCGCCGCTGCGCCGGAGTAGCTTTCTCCAGCGAACCGCAGCAGTTGGATCGGTGACGCCGCATCGTTGTTCGCGTGTGCCGAGATCACGCCGTTGTCAAAGGTCACCATCACATGCTCCATCGGCCAGCTGTGCGCGTTGGGCGCGACAAATCCCGCCATCGCTGAACCACACACCGAACCCAGTGCCATCGAAACCGTTGCCATTGTCATAGTTGCTTTCATTGTCAATCTCATTTCTGTATCAGCGCCAATCGGCGCTGTGTGTTGTTGAATCGTGCAAGCCCGCCAAACACTTCAGCGAGCCATCGCCGGGTACCACTGGTCCCGGCTGTTCTCCGCGTCGTACATCTCTGCAAACGCGCGCGTCGAGGTATGCCCATCAAGGAACAAATACCCCGCGCCGTCCCCGTGCCGCTTCGTCGCGACCTCGTCTCCAGGAGTCACGCTGCGCGTGCGCCAGAAGTGGGACATGATGTGATCCGCGCTCCGCTCCTCCTTCATCTCACCGAGCAAAATCGTCACCGATGGATGAGGAACCGCAGAACGCTTCCGATACGGCACCGAAAGATCACCCGAGTATTTCTCAGGTTCAAACTCCTGCCGGCGAAGCTCGAAGTACACATTCTTCCCATAACTGATCGCCGCCATCGAGAAAGGAAGCCCCGCCTGCTCAATCGGACTCTCTCTCCGATCATGAGCACACCGGTAAAACTCATTGGTCGCGCTCCACCAAGAAGCACTCTGCCAAAGATCCGAATCACCCTCAAAAGGTAACCCAGTCAAATACTCGAACAACTGGGGCGCCCAAGTAAGCTCCGCAGAAAATCCGATCGAGTGTTTCGAGCGCGGGATCAGATCCTTGTGGTCATCGCTGTACAACCCCATCGCCATCCCGAGGGATCGCATCGACGACAAGCATCGCACAGAACGCGCACTGTCACGCGCCCCGCTCAGCGAAGGCAGCAGAATCCCGATGAGCAGCGCGATGATCGCAATGACCACCAGCAGCTCAATGAGCGTAAATCCGGTACGGACGGGTCGCATAGCAGCACCCTCCAAGCACGCAACACCGCTCGGCATCGCGCACGCAAAGTCAGTTATGAATGATGAATATCACAATCAAGCTAGCCGCTCACCCGCGAGGCGGAGGCGTTGGAAGCTCAATCGCAAGTGAGTTTGGTACGCGATCATTCACCGCGACCATCACGAACCGATCGGCTTGCAAGTTCGTCGCCGCGTCCGCGCGTCCGATCATCGTCCCGACAAAGAACGCGATCGCGACATTGGTTCCCGCGCCACCCAGCGCCTCAACCGACTTGTTGTTCTGAGGCACGCGCCGCGTCGGATCACCCGAATCATCAGGCATGTCCTCCGGATCCATCAATCCCGCTTCACACAACGGACATTCCGGAGCATCCGCAGTAGGCATCACACACGAACACATCGCTTGCCCACACACCGACCACTCGGGACGATCATTCATCAGCGACGACAACACAAACGACCACCCCGATCCCGCAAGGACAAATCCAAGCGAGAAAACAAGGGTCGAAACAAAATGGAACCGCTGTGTTCTCATGACGCAGGAGATGATATGGCCAGGCAAGAATACAAAGCCAATTCAAACTCAGTTCAGTCCCAAGTTCGTATTCAACAGGAATCGCACCGCATCATGCACCCGCGATTGCTCGATCATCTCGATCACGCACCGCTCCGGATAATCGTTCGCCGACTCACTCGCAGGGAGCAACGGATCCGCTACCAGCACCACCTCGCTGTCACGACCATCCGCGAGCTTCTGCACCGGGATCGTCGTCCACCTCGGATCGGTCGGCCCAAACAGGGTCACCAGCGGAGTCCCCATCGCCGCCGCGATGTGCCTCGGTCCCGTGTCGTTGGTCACCATCAACGCCGCGCCAGCGCAGATCGGTTTGAGCGCCCCAAGCGTGTTGCCCATCGCAGGCAGCGACACCGGCTCACTCGCGCACAACCCGCAAATCTCATCAATCAAATCAGACTCAGCAGGTGACCCATTGATCAGCACCGTGAACCCATACTCCGCACGCAACCAATCCGCGAGCGTCGCAAACCGATCTGCAGGCCACCGCTTCGCCTCGTTGTTCCCGCCCGGATTCAAAATCGCATACGCCCCCTCAACACCCGCATTGGACAAAATCTCATCGCACTTCGCACGATCCGCTTCAGAGATCGGAAGTTCCATCCGCGCATCCCCAGGCAGCGCCAACGGCATCGACACACAATCCACCGGCGTGTGCACCGACCAATCCACGCCCGCCTCGCCCAATAGGTGCGCCGCCAGGTTCCAATAGTAATCCACCGCAGGAACCATCTTCCAAGAACCGTCCGAGTTTTTTGGAGGCTTCACCTTGTCCGTCAACAACACCCCGCGACCGTCCCGGTCATACCCGATCCGCCGAGGGATAAACGCGAGCCGTGTCGTCAGTGCTGTCGAGAACGAGTTGGTCAGCAGCAGCGCCGTGTCGTACCGGCGCGGACGAACCTTCGCCGCCGCCTTCTTCGTTGCCATCATCCCATGAGGCACAAACACATGCACCTCATCAAAGAGATCACTTCCCTGTACAAGCTGATCAATCCCAGGCCTGCACAGCGCCCCAATAAAGATCCCAGGCATCGCATCGCGGATCCGACGGATCGCCGCCGTCGCCATCACCACATCACCCACCCACGATGGAAGCACAATCAACAATCGCAAAGGACGATCACCCATCACCAGTCCCTACCAATCGACCACAAAGGCACCCCAAAGTGCCGCTCATGCCAGCGGTTCGTATCCCGTCGCAACTGCGCCATAAACGCAAGTGCGCCAAGCTTGTGCACCCCGATCACCACCTCGATCTGTCGTTCATCACATTCGAGTTCATGAATCACAATCCCCGTCCGCTCCGCGATCCCCCGCGCCACCGCTTCAACCATATCACGCGTGCGATCATCCGCCATCGGGACAAAGCTCGCGTCCGTCGAGTGCAGCACCACCCGCGTCCCGGGCACAATCTCCGGATGCGGCGTCACCACACTCCCCGAACCTTCTGGGTCAGTCAGAATCTCCTCCGCCGCCGAAAGCAAATCCGCGTGCGTGCCATTGGGTCCCACCTGAATCGTGTGCTTCACCGGCACCCCCGCATCAATCCCCGCATCAAGATCCCGCTGCTTGTCCCCGATCATCCACGACTTGCTCGCATCCAAACCAAGTTCCCCGCACGCCGCCCGAATCATCCCCCCATGCGGCTTCCGCCAAGAATGATCACAGTCATAAGGCTCAACACACCCCTCCGCATGATGCGGCGCAAAGTACCACCCATCCACCACCTGCTCACCAAACACCGATTCATCCCCGCCATTGATCGCGTTCCGCAGCGCATCGTTCACCGCTTCAACATCCCGCGTCGTCCCCCCGCCGCGAGCCAGCCCGCCCTGATTCGTAATCACCACGAGCGCATACCCCGCCTGCTTGAGCGCAAGCAACGCCTCCCGAACCCCATCCATCAGGATCGCATACTCGGGCTTGAGCAAATCCCCCCATTTGACCCCCTCCCACGCGCCATCGGGAAGGTCCGCATTGATATTGATGGTGTCATCCCGATCCAAAAAAATAGCCGCGCGTGTCATATCAGAGCATAGGAGCATTTCAGAAGCATTGATCCGTTCCACGCGTTTCTTGTATACTCCATAGATGCTCTGGACAACCATCGCGATCCTGCTGCTCGTGCTCGGATTCACCACCAACCTCTGGTCTTATTTCTGGGACCGCCCCGGTCGTCGCGGCCGCCCAACCAACCGCTGCCCAAAGTGCTGGTACGACATCACAGACTCAGGCGGCTACCCAATCACCTGCCCGGAATGCGGCAAAGTCTCCGAGACCAAAAAATCAACAACCCGAACCCGCCGACACAAACGCGTTGCATTCCTCGGCCTACTGCTCATACTCGCTGCACCCATTGCATTCATGACTCCGCAATACCGCCAAGGCACACTCTTTGCCAGCCTGCCCAACTGGGTGCTCATCGAGATATTGCCGTTCTTCCCAACCATACAAGACGACAACCAACTCTTCATCAAAGGCAACAGCCCCGGGGTTGAACTGGTTACAAGAGTCGCTGTCGGAGGAGACCGATTCACGCACGAGCAAGCCGTGGATTTCATCAACCGAACCGCCGAGGGCAACATCTTCGCACCACCGGGCTCGCGCGCATGGCAAGACACCACCGCCATTTGGTTGCGTGGTCAAATGTTCCGATTCGGAAACGATACCGAAGGCTGGCACTATCCGGACAAAGCACCAGCCGACCAGAAACTTCTCGATGCAATCGCCAAACTCCAAGCCGTGCTGTTCAAATGGTATCCAGAAACCCGTACCCACTGGCCAGCAGGACACATGATCCTCATCCAATCCGGACTCGGAAACCCGTATTGGAAGAACAACTTTGAACTTCAAGAGCATCAAGAAGTCCAATGGAAAGTCCGAGGCACCAACCAATCCGGAACAAACTTCCACGGCGGATACTTCGCAATCCCAAACCACTACCCCACCGGCGAACAACTCACCATCGACCTCACCTACCGACTCTACCGATCCACCGAATCTCAGATCACCGATGAAACCAAAGGCGATCCGATCGATGAACACCACGCGGTTCTCAAAACAACAATTGTCGCAAGCATCGACGAAGTGATCCGAAGCGTTGAGAGCAAGTCGATCGAGAAGCTGCTGATCGAAGAACTGATTTCAGATCTACCCCATATCAAAATGAGTTCGAGTTTTTTAAACAACACCGTGTTCATGACCAGAAGTCTCAACAACATCGGGATGGGTCTCCGCATCAAACTCTACGACGCCGACGAACCGATCGTGGAGTACCTGCCGAGATGGATGTACCGAAATGGAAAACTCAACACCATCTCAAGTGGTCAAAACGAGTTTGTCCCACTCGACGAGGTGGATATCCGTGTGCAAGACGCGGTCAAATACAACACGCTCCGCATCACGATCGTAAGCGATCCCGCGATGTTGCTCGACAATCCAGATGTCCATCGTGCATGGACCGGCAGCATCGACATCCTTTACACCGACGCAATCAAACAAGCCGAGGGATCGAAAAAAGCCGACGAGTAACGACCAGTGGAACGCACAAATATCTGAGAACACGCTCAGTCCTTATCAAGAACTACGATCGAAACCGGCGTGGAATCCGAGTTGTATTCATCTACATACACAGTGATATCACCAGTAAATACCCCGTCATAGTTCGGTGTGATACGGTATGTGAACTCAGCACTCTGTGATGCTTGCAATGAAGCTTCAAAGACATACCCGTGGTACCCTGGACCAGTCGACTTGGATCGTGGCGTCGGCGTGACCACTTCAACAGTCATGTTGTCGCAGAAAGTACCAGAAAAATCAATATCCTGAATGGTTCTCAGTTCATCCCGTGTGTCGGTGATCACAACAACGAAATCAAACGCCTCGCCGGTGGTCACCGAATCGGGAAAACTCGCCTTGACGGTGATGTCCGTCGATGCAAATGATAGATCACTCAGTGGATCACCAAAGCGATTGGCTGTTCCGCCAATCCAACCAAAGATCAAACCGGACCCACACCCAGTCCCAAACAACAGCGCGCCGACAATCATTGCAGGAACCCAGCGTGTCGGATCTTTAGGTTGCTCAGCGTTTCCAGCCCAGTTGTCTGATGTTGGTTGTTTCATATATGCCTTTCGCAGGATGCGGACGCCGGAGATTAATCGTCCGATTCTTCAATAACAAGAGTCTGGGTCGTTGTGTGCATCGAGAGCATGCCATCAATCGTGACCTCTACATCACCAGAAAACACTCCAGCTTCTTCAGCGATCATCGTGACAACAATCACAAACTCGTCCTCGGCTTTGATCGACCGGTTGTAGCTTACCGAATGATCAATAAACGGCAATGCCCCCTGATCTTGTGCAGGCGCCGGATCAAATGAGACTATCGACGCGCCGTCTAGAAGCGGGCTATAAAAACTGAGATCCCCAAGCTGCCTGCGTTCATCGAGTTCGTTGATCACGGTAATCGTGACATCAAACTCATCACCGACCACGACCGCGTCGGGGTAATCCCAGTTCAGAACGATGCCCTCGGGAACATTATTCACCGCATAGATACCAGCCGCGATAAAGGCCGCAACGGCAAAGGCAATGAGAACAGCGATCGCGATAATAATTTTCTTAATCATAACCAGGTGGCTCCATTTTTGTGTGCGTGGTAATCCCGAGTGTACCAAGACCACACCATAAAAACAAACAGATAAAAGAATGGCACCGGTTATGACGCCGATGCCATGGGAAATCATTATATTTTGTATACCAAGTCGATTACGCGATCGTCACCTTCTCATCAAGATACACATCCTGAATCGCATTGAGCAGCGCCGCGCCCTCATTGCGAGGACGCTGGAACGCCTTGCGTCCAGAGATCAAACCCATCCCGCCCGCACGCTTGTTGATCACCGCAGTAGTCACAGCGTCCTTGAGGTCGCTCGCGCCCTTGGACTCGCCACCCGAGTTGATCAAAGGCGACCGGCCCATGTAGCAGTTCGCGATCTGGTATCGGCAAAGATCAATCGGATGCCCGCCCTTGCCGTCCTTGTCCGACGAGCACAGCTCGGTGTAGATCCCGGTGTTGAACTTGCCGTACGACGAGTCACCGGTGTTGAGCGCGTTGTACCCGCCGTTGTTGGTCGGGAGTTTCTGCTTGATGATGTCCGCTTGGATGGTCACACCGAGGTGGTTCGCTTGCGAGGTCAGGTCTGCCGATGAGTGGTAGTCCACGCCGTTGACCTTAAACGCGTTGTTGCGGATGTAGCACCACAGCACGGTCACCATGCCGTACTCGTGCGCCTCAGCGAACATGTCCGCGACATACTGGATCTGCTGCTCGGATTCTTCTGAACCAAAGTAGATCGTCGCGCCGACCGCCGCCGCGCCCATCTCCCAGCACTGCTTGATCGATCCGAACGGGATCTGGTTAAAGGTATTGGGGTAGGTCATCAGCTCGTTGTGGTTGAACTTGACGATGTACGGGATTTTGTGCGCGTACTTGCGAGCCGTCGCGCCAAGCACGCCGAAGGTCGAAGCAACCGCGTTGCAGCCGCCCTCGATCGCGAGCTCAACGATGTTCGCTGGATCAAAGTAATCGGGATTCGGAGCAAAGCTCGCCCCAGCCGAGTGCTCGATGCCCTGGTCTACAGGAAGGATCGAGGTGTACCCCGTCCCCGCGAGCCGACCATGGTCGAGGATCCGCTGGTAGTTGTTGAGCACCCCCTGGTTCCGATCAGTCATCGCAACCACGCGATCCACAAAGTCGCCACCCGGAACATGGAGCCGATCCTTGGAAATCGCAGGCGAGTCAAAGCTCAGCAGAGCGTCATCACCAAGAACAGAAGCCACATCGATTGTCAGGTTTGCCATCAGAAGTTCTCCCCGCGTCGCGGAAAATGGGTAATTTGCTCAGACTACAACTCGTCTCGGTTCATCCTATCCGATTGACCCGTTCCTATCTCCATCCTCTATCCCCACAAAGTCCCTTCCCCCGCGATCTCTCCCTCATCAACCTCCACAATCAACCCCGCATCATCATTCGCAGGCGAGTTCACCCTCCGTCCCACCCGATGCCCCGTCAGCACATCGCCCCCATCAACCCCGCCGCAGACCACATCCTCAACCCCAGCAGACAACCCGGTCCACCCAACAACCCCATCACGCTCAAGCACCACAGGCATCCGATGATGGATCCCCGCCATAAACCCCTTGGCATCCATCGTCAGCATGGTGAACGAATCGATCCGCTCATCCCCATCCACCCACCGGTCCCACAACCCCGCAAGCATCATCGGCTCCCCGTCCCCCCGAGTCACATACCAAGGCTGCTTGTGCCTTTCTCCAGCCACCGCTTCCCACTCATAAAACCCACTCACAGGCACCACACACCGCCGACTCCCCACCAATCCCCGAAACGCCGGCTTCTCATGCACCGTCTCGCTCCGAGCATTGATCATCTTCGCCGACACCGAAACATCCTTCGCCCACGACGGCACCAACCCATACCGAGCCCGCGTGAATGTGGATTCCCCATCCGTATTCCGAGCGATCAACGCCGTCTGCGTCGGCGCGATATTGAACGATTGCAGCAGCAAATCATCTGCATCAGTCGCATCCCCAAGCGCCGCCCGCAGGATCTCCTCGATCCGCGACACATCCTTGTCCTCAAACACCTGAGCAAACCGTCCACACATACCCCAACCATACCCGATCCGACCCCAGATTCCGGGGTAAACGCCCTTTCTATGTGCTAAACTCCGTTCCATGTCTTCCAACGATGAAAACCAGACCGCCATCCGCTACGACGCCGCCCTCGCCGCCGACATCGAAACCCGCTGGCAGTCCTACTGGGACGAGCACCAAACCAACAAGGTCCCCAACCCAGGCGAGCCGGGCTTCGACGCCTCCAAACCCAAATACTACTGCCTCGACATGTTCCCCTACCCCTCGGGAGCAGGTCTCCATGTCGGTCACCCCGAAGGCTACACCGCGACCGACATCATCTGCCGCTACAAGAAAATGACGGGACACAATGTCCTCCACCCCATGGGATGGGACGCGTTCGGACTTCCTGCAGAGCAGTACGCCATCCAGACCGGCGTCCACCCAGAAGTCACCACCAAAACCGCGATCGACAACTTCCGCCGCCAGCTCAAACGATTCGGGTTCTGCTACGACTGGTCCCGCGAGTTCGGCACAATCGACCCCGGATACTACAAATGGACCCAGTGGATCTTCCTCAAGATCTACAACTCATGGTTCGATGTCAAAGCCGACAACGGAAACGGCAAAGCCCGACCCATCACAGAACTCATCGCGGACCTCGAATCCGGCGCGCGCAAAGCGAAGCTCAATCCAGACGCCGCGGAATACACCGGCGCGGGAGACCTCCCCGACGGCACCGACGCCGGACCATGGGACACGCTCGACCGAGAAACCAAAAAAGCAATCGTCGACTCCTACCGACTCGCCTACCTCTCCGAGCAAACCGTGAACTGGTGCCCCAAACTCGGAACAGCACTCGCCAACGAAGAAGTCATCAACGGCCTCTCCGAACGCGGGTCCTACCCAGTCCACCGCAAACCGCTCCGCCAATGGATGTTCCGCATCACCGCATACGCCGACCGCCTCCTCGACGGACTCGCAGACCTCGACTGGCCATCCTCCACCAAAACCCAACAAGCCGAATGGATCGGACGCTCCGTCGGTGCGGAAATCGACTTCCCAATCCTCGGCCCAGACGACTCGGAAATGGGCGAAGCACTCCGCGTCTTCACCACAAGACCAGACACCATCTTCGGCGCGACCTACATGGTCGTCGCGCCCGAACACCCCCTCGTCGAACTCGCGATGGACTTCTCCCCACCCGAACTCGACCTCAAAAAACTCAACGACTATGTCGAGTCCTCCCGCGACCGCTCCGATATCGAGCGCCAAGAAAACAAAGAAAAATCAGGCGTCTACCTCGGACTCAATGTCAAAAACCCCGTCACCGGAAAGTCCATCCCCATCTGGACCTCCGACTATGTCCTCATGGGCTACGGCACCGGCGCGATCATGGCCGTCCCAGGACAAGACCAACGCGACTGGGACTTCGCCAAAGCATTCGACCTCCCAATCATCCGCACCGTCCAACCAACCGAAGGCTTCGACGGAGAAGCGTTCACCGGAACCGGTCCCGCAATCAACTCCGACTTCCTCGACGGACTCCAAGTCGAAGAAGCCAAACCCGTCATCCTCAAATGGCTCACCGAACACAAAGTCGGTGCGCCAAAGGTCAACTACAAACTCCGCGATTGGCTCTTCTCCCGCCAGCGATATTGGGGCGAACCCTTCCCCATCGTCTTCGACGAATGGCAGAACCACTACCCAATCTCCGAAGACCAACTCCCCGTCGAGCTCCCGCCGCTGACCGACTACGAACCCGTCGAATCCAACGAACCCCAGCCCCTCCTCGCCAAAGCCGAGGACTGGGTCAAGGTCACCGCCGGACAAGTGGGGGGTGTGGATGGTTTTGAAGACGACAAACTCCTCACCCGCGAAACCAACACCATGCCAGGCTGGGCAGGTAGCTGCTGGTACTACCTCCGCTACTGCGACAACGACAACCCAAACAAAATCATCGGCGACGACGCGCAAAGCTACTGGCTCGGAGAATCAGGCGTAGACCTCTACATCGGAGGCAACGAACACGCCGTGCTCCACCTGTTGTACGCCCGCTTCTGGCACATGTGCCTCCACGACCTCGATGTCATCCAATCCGAAGAACCCTTCCGCAAACTCTTCCACCAAGGCATGATCACCTCCATGGCCTACCAACGCGGAGACAAAACACTCGTCCCCGTCGATGAAGTCGAAAACCGAGGCACCGAAGACGCACCTTCTTACATCGAAACCGCCACCGGAGGCCCGGTCGATCGCATCGTCGCCAAGATGTCCAAGTCCCTCAAAAATGTCATCAACCCCGACGATGTCATCGCCGACTACGGCGCGGACACCTTCCGCCTCTACGAAATGTACATGGGACCCCTCGAAGCATCCAAGCCCTGGTCCACCAGAGACATCGTGGGACTCCAGCGCCTCCTCCAAAAGATCTGGCGATTGGTCACCAACGAAGACGCAACGATTTCCATCTCCGATACAGCGGATGACCAAACCGAGAAACAACTCCACCGCCTCATCGCCAAAGCCGGCGCGGACATCGAGAAACTCAGCTTCAACACCGCGATCGCCGCGATCTTCGAGTTCATTAATGTCGCCAAACCGTTGACGCGCGATCAGCTCGACCGCTTCGTCCGCGTGCTCTCGCCCTTCGTCCCGCACCTCGCCGAGGAACTCTGGTCCAAACTCGGGAACCCCCCCTGCGTCGCCCACGCCGATTGGCCAAGCTACGAAGAGTCCATGCTCATCGACGACGAGATCGAGATCCCCGTCCAGGTCATGGGCAAGCTGCGATCAAAGATCATCATGCCAAAGGACGCGGACAACAAAGCCATGGAAGCCGCCGCCCTCGCCGATCAACGCATCATCGAGTTCCTTGGAGACAAACAAGTCCGCAAGGTCATCGTCGTCCCGGGACGCCTCGTCAACATCGTCGCCAACTAAACCGCGCTGCTGATATGAAAGCATCCAGAAATCCAAGGCTCAAACTCACCGTTGGATTCTCAGCGCTCTGGTTGTTGTTTTTCTTGCTTTTTATAAGCACCAACTGGGTCACTTACGAAGCCTTCCACCACCGACCCATTCAAGACGGCACCCAGTGGAACAACTACTGGTTGACTGGAGGCCAGTTCCGCTGGACATACTTTGATCCAGTCAACACAAAGTACATCCAAACCTATTCACCACCAACACTCAAACTGAAAGCCTACAGCACGAGCGACACCCATTGGGGATGGTGGTTCGGGAAGGGTGCAGTTTCAGGGGGCAGATACTTCCATTTCCCCCTCTGGATCCTGCTACTGCCCATGTTGTTTGTTGGCCCGCTCCAGCTCGTCTTTCTTTCGAATCAAAAATACAAACAGTGTCGCTGGCAGCGAAAGGGGCTTTGCACCGGTTGTGGGTATCAGATGCTCAACAACAAATCCCGCTGTCCAGAATGTGGTCATGAACCCGCACAGCTGCATCCCATCGATTCCTCAGAGAACTGAGTGAGATCCGATGGTTCGTGCACCCGCCCCGGGTGCCATGGAGACGCCGTCTTCGGCAAGCCGTGCGTTGCGATGGACTCAATCCAACCCACAAAAACAACCCATCAACTCTCCTCCCCCAGGCTTCCGGGGGAGGTGTCGCGCAGCGACGGAGGGGGTCTTCAAAGCCAACCCGTCTCACTTCCCAAACAAGATCCTCTTCGCGTACCCAACCCTCGACCCCTCGATCCGCGAGCTCATAATCCACACCACCCAGAACGCACTGATCGGAAGCTTGAGCACCGACCCAAGCACCGCAAACGGATGAAACCCCGCCGGGGTCTTTGTCAGCCCATGCCGTTTCATCTCGCCCCCCGCGACGAGATTCATCCAGAACATATCCGCCTCAGAGAGCACCGGACGCTTCCCGCCCGGGAAGCTGGTGTTCGTCGCCGACTTCCGCTCCGCGTCCTTCGCGAAGAACTCCGCATTGGGAATCTCCAGAAACTTCGCGAGTTGCACCATCGCGTCATTGCCACCCTTTTTGAGTTGGTCGAGCCACACCGTCCGCACCTGCCCCGTGTGGTCCTTGATCGCTTCGCGCGCACTCTTCGCGTACCGCCTCCACAGCATCGCGCAGATCATCGGATGATACAACCTCCGGAATGTCCGCTGGGTGTCCGGGTGCTTCCGGTCGCCCTGGTGCTTATAAGACACCATAAACGCGTAAGGTCCACGCAGCATCACCACCACAAGCGCGTCGGGCATCGCACCAAAGATCCGATCAAGAAAGTTCAAATGGTTCGGGGTCGATTCAATCACCACCTCCGCGCCGCACCGCTCCCCGATCACCCGGTTCGTCTCATGGAACACCTCCGCAGGGGCCATCGACCGTTTCATCGACTGCATCAACTCACGCAGATCCCCCGCGATCAACTCAAGCGTCTCCACCGGGATATGCCCAAGCTTCCCAGAGTCATACCGCTCCCGCATCTCATCAACCTTCGAATACGCCACATACTCCTCGATGTACTCCGCGACCTTCAGCACCCGCTCCCGCGCGCGGATCGCACTGTCGCGCCCCTCATCCATGTCGGTCTCTAAATACTTCCGCCCCCACACCATCGTCTCGCCGTACGAGATCACCGAAGGATGCCGAGAGAGTTCCTTGGTCACCCAGGTCGTCCCCGCGCGCGACATCCCAACGATCAACCGCGTCAGCCCCGCCGGTTCCCCGGCCGCTCCATCCTCGACATCAATCCCAACATCTGACAATCGCTCTTCATCCATGCCCCAAGTGTAGTGTCCCCTCTCGCCCATGCGAACCCTACCATCAAACATGAGCCAACCGACCAGCCAATCGACCAGCCCCCACGACACCTACACCTCCCCCCTCGCCGCGCGAAACGCATCCCCCGAGATGTGCAAAATCTGGTCCCCGCGACACAAGTTCACCACCTGGCGCAAGATCTGGCTCGCCGTCGCCCAAGCCCAACAAGCCTGCGGCCTCGACATCACCGACCAACAAATCAACGAAATGAAAGCCGCCCTCGAAGTTACTGACGAGGACATGGACAACGCCGCCAAATACGAACGCGAACTCCGCCACGATGTCATGGCCCATGTCCACGCCTTCGCCGACCGCTGCCCAACCGCAAAGGGCATCATCCACCTCGGTTGCACCAGCCAAGATGTGGTGTGCAACGCAGATTTCTTGATACTTCGTGAGTCTATCGATTTAATTCGTGCCAAATCCACACGGGCCATCGTCGCGATCTCTGAGTTCGGCGACAAATACAAATCACTCCCGACACTCGGTTTTACCCACTACCAACCCGCGCAGCCAACCACAGTCGGACGCCGCGCCTGTCAATGGGCAAGTGAAATGGCGCCAGACAGTGCACTTTTCAGGTTCGCTAATAAGCATGCCCGAGGCTTCCGTGGCGCAACAGGAACGCAAGCTTCCTTTTTGAGTCTCTTCGATGGAGACAGCCAGAAAGTGGATCGATTTGAAGTGCTTGCTTTCCTCCACATGCTCCCAAACAGTGGAGCAGAGTGGTATGTAAAGAACTACTTAGACGACGACTTCATTGAGCGAGAGCGCGATGAATACCGTGAACATGCACGCAAGCGACTCGACTATGAAGGCCTCACCGAGGAAGAACGCGTGGATGCTCAAAGCAACTACGACAAACTGCAAGCCATGTCGATTGAGGATTATCGTGCATCTGAGTTTGACAGAGTTCGCAATAGCTCAATTTTTGATCTCTCTGGTCAAACCTATCCCAGAGTAGTCGATACACGCATTCTTTCGAGCCTCGCCTCTATCGCCTCCGTCCTCCACAAAATCGCCACCGACATCCGCCTCCTCTCAAACAGAAAAGAAATCGACGAACCCTTCGGCAAAAACCAAATCGGCTCCTCCGCGATGCCCTACAAACGCAACCCCATGAAGTGCGAACGCATCTGCGGCCTCACCCGCTTCGTCATGAACCTCGTCGGAAACGCCTACGACACCGCCGCCACCCAGTGGCTCGAACGCACCCTCGACGATTCAAGCAACCGACGCCTCTCGCTTCCCGAAAGCTTCCTCGCCCTCGACGGTGCCCTCGATCTCATGCACACAGTCGCATCAGGACTCGTCGTCAACGAAGCGATGGTCCGCAAAAACCTCATGCTCGAACTCCCCTTCATGGCAACCGAGAACATCCTCATGGAAGCCGTCAAAGCCGGTGGCGACCGCCAAGACCTCCACGAAAAAATCCGCGTCCACTCCCAAGCCGCCGGCCACCGCGTCAAACAAGAAGGATTGGACAACGACCTCATCGACCGTCTCAAGAACGACCCCGACTTCGCATCCATCCACCACATGCTCACCGAAGATCAGATCCTCAACCCCATGAACTTCATCGGACGCAGCGTCGAACAAACCGAGAGATTCCTCAAGGAAGTCGTCGAGCCACTCAAATCCCGCTACAAAGACGAACTCGATTCCCTCGGCTCCGCAGACCGAGGCGTCTAATCTAATCCGCGGTGGTATCGTCCTTAAAGACCTGCTTGTGGTCCTCTTCGTCAATCTTGTTCGCGTCCAACGGCGTGATCTCGTACTCGTCCAAAGTACCATCCGCAAGCGCCCAAACCCAAGGCATCCAAAGCGTAATAAACGCAATCGCGAACAAGAAGAACCCAATCATAAACTCGCCCACCCCGCACGCCGCCCCGATCGCCGCAACAGTCCAGATCGAAGCCGCCGTCGTCAGCCCCTTCACCGATCGCTTCGAGTGCAGAATCGCCCCCGCGCCCAAGAAACCTACACCCGAGATAATGTACGACAGCACACGCGTCGGGTCCGCACGGATAATCGATTCATCCCCACCCGCATCAATCATCCGCTCACCAAGCAATGTAAACATCGCCGCCCCCGCGCCGATCAGAATCATCGTACGGATATCCGCAGGCTTCTCAGATCGCCCCCGTTCCCATCCAAGCAACGCACCAAACAACGCCGCCAGCCCCAGCCGGAGCATCACCGTCACCTTCTCGTCATACGGCACCGACCAATCGATCGCACCCAAAACAAGCCCGTGTTCCATCCCATTTACCAATGCGTGTTGCAAAAAGTCCATCTGGACATCGTAAGTCATCTGTTCAGATTTCGCAACCGATCACAACTTGTTGACAACTCAATCCCGATTCACGAAGGCTGCGCAAACACACCCCGCGCCGATTCCCGACGAACCCGCTGGACCCCATCAACAATCTGTTCCCACTCCGAATCAGAAAACAGCTGAAGCCCCCGCTCCGAAGCAAACCGCACCAACTGCGCCCGGCTGCTCGTCCCAATCTTCCCATGAATCGCATTGATATGGTGCTCCACCGTCTTCTCGGCTCGACAAAGCACCTCCGCGATCTCCCGCGTCGAGATCCCCTTGGCAACAAGCCGAAGCACCTCAAGCTCCCGCCCCGTCAAAGGCTCAAGCTTGTACAAGTTCGAAGTCGTCATCACCGGGATGTGCTGGTCACCAAAGAACTTCGAATGCGCCGAAGCATCCTGAACGATCACAAAAACGCCCCGGTGCCCAAACGCCTCTTCATCAAGCGCATACACCGTGCTCACCACCCGAGTGTCGCTCATCAACCGAAAGTGGCTCTGGGTCTTGCCCGTCCGCATGACCTCCTCGTGAACCTTAATCCGTTCCCGCGCCGCCACCTCAGGGACCACATCCTCGATCCGCGTCCCCACCATCCGCTCAACAGTCGAGTTGTTCCCCGCGATTTTCCCATATGAGGGGGTGCACCACACCACCCGCAAGCCCTGATCCCGAACCACAGCCAGGATTCCAGGAATCTGAGCGAAGACCTCAAGGTCATCAGGGCGAATTTTGCGTGACGGATTGTCCATATCCAGTCCTCGGTGTGGTCAACGACCACAACGAATAGTACCGGAACTAGGCAGAACTATGCAAGGGAAAATGCCCAATTTATGCGATCTATATTACCCAGATTAACCACAATCGTCGTTTTTGATCAATTGAACGCTCCAGCAAGCTCACGCAATCTGCAGAGCCGCCCGGTTCAACTCGCGTCGAACCTGTTGAGCACCCTCCACAATCGACGACCATTCCTCGATCGAGAACGCCTGAATCCCACGCTCTGAAGCGAACCGCACCAGCTGCGAGCGTGTGTGTGTTTCAAGTTTCCCATGGATGGAGTTCACATGATGCTCGATGGTCTTGTCCGCACGGTTCATCTGCAGCGCGATCTCATGGGTCGTTGATCCAACCCCAATGTGGTACAGCACTTCAAGCTCACGCGTCGAAAGTACATTCAGCTGTTTGAACACCGGGGTCTTGAGCACCGGGAATCGTTTCAAAGGCACCGTCCTCGGCTCAAGCCGCGCATCCTTCACCACCGCAAAGATTCCCCGATGCCCAAAAGCTTTCTCATCAAGCGGGAACACCGAGCACAACACGCGAGAATCCGAACTCAGCTGGTAATGACTCTCCGGCATCCCGGTTTCCATGACCTTCCGATGGATCAACTCCCGCTCGCGAGCCGCACACGCGGGAAGCACATCCGCAAGCCGCGTCCCGATCATGTCCGCCACACTGTCAACAACCCCAGGCACCCGAAAGAACTCATCCGTACTCCAGAACATCCGAAGATCCGCATCCCGAGCGACACACGCAATGCCGGGAACATGTGAAAGCAACCAAAAATCATCAGGCCGTATCGGCCTCGCCAGTTCATGTATCAAAGGGAAGTCCAGTCAGTTGTGTGGATAATCAGTCTTTATGGAGTTAGAAGCATCTCGTTCATTATGAGGCATCCCGCTTTCTCCCTACGCGCGATTTGAACCGCCTCGGCTGGATTTCAGGTAGAAACGCCTAGTGAAAATGCCGATTCGTTCACGCCCCCATGTATTCTGAGGATGATATATGTATAGATTGTGGATAACAAGAATTCAATCGCGACCATAAATCGACAAAATTCAAAAACTCAAAGTGTAATATATTACATCTATAAAAACACTTGTATATCCCGTATTCATTGAGTTCATGGATCAGGTTTGCTTACAAACGATCAAGCCAAGCGCAGCCGTTGTTGTACGCGTTCAAAAACGCATTCACATCCCCAAACCCAAACACCCCATCATGATCCAGATCCGCAACCGCCCGCCCCTCACCCACCATCTTGATGAACAACGAAATGTCGAGATAGTTGAGCGAGCCATCAAAGTTCAGATCCGCCGAGCACACATCGTCAATCGCCGGATACACCCGGATAATCTGGTAATCCGTGTTGCCCACCGAGTTCGATGAGCACGCGATCAAATCCAACCCGCCATCCCCATCAAGATCCGCAACATTGATCCCACTCAGATCCATATCCGAGATCGAAACCATCGGCCCAAACTCCCGAGCCGCCCCCTGGAACATCATCGACACCGAGTTCTTCAGCCCGTCATCTGTATCTTCATACGCACAACTCAACAGGTCCTTCATCCCGTCCCCATCAAGATCCACCACCATCAACTCCGCGGCATTCCCCCCCGCCCAACGATGAACCTCGGATTCAAACCCCGCTTCACCGCCATACGCGATGATCGCCTCGTGAGCATCTCTGTTATTCTTCAGCAGCACAACCACATCATCAAACGCATCGCCATCCACATCCTCAACCGTGATCCAGTATGGATCTAAATCAAACAGATTCGCAATCGGAATCATCTGATCAAGCGTAAACGAACCAGTCCCATCATTGAGGTACACCCCAATCGAATACCCCTCGCCGTCGATGCCTGTTTCCACACAAACAACATCCAGCACCCCGTCTTGATCCGCATCCACAAGCTCCATGTTGTAGGTGTGAATATCCGCATCAAGGTGTTCAACCGGTGAGATCGGCCCAAGCGAAAAAACCCCAGCCCCATCGTTAAGCCACACAAGCACAGAGTCTCCTTCGTACCCATCAACAACATTGACCTGTCCGCGGATCACAATATCCGTCGTCCCGTCCCCGTCAACATCCCCCGTCGAGAAGGAGTTGCCATCGCTTTCAAAATAAGTTTTCTGATCATCCAAGAGCACTTCGAGATCCTGATCACGGAACACATCAAAGTTGACAGTTGTGTCTCCAAAGTAAGAGAGCACCGGATTGAGAAAGCAAGTCGGTGCAAAGCCGCCACTATCCAATCGAAGCGACAGCAGATCGGGTGTCGGGTCACCATCCATTGACGCAATCACTGTCCTGAAACCCGTATCCGAGGCGGCGAATCTTGTGCCTCGGTCACGCCTGTACAGCCCATCCACATCCCGATCATGAAGGCTCAGCGAGTTTTCTTTTGTGGTAATAATCTCCACATCCCCATCATCATCCAGATCAACCGCAAGCACATGCGCCATGGCCCCGACCGTATCAATCGCGTCCTGCTCCATAAGCACCGCATCCCGCTTCATCGGATTCGCAAGCACCCCCCACACCATCAACCCAACCTGTTCGCACGGATCGATCTCCCCGCCATAATCAAACCGCTCAGCAAAGGTCGGCACGATCCGATCCTTCACCCCGTCGTCGTTCACATCGCTGTACGCTTCCTCATACGCAAATCGCTCAAGATCAAAGTCATCTGATTGTTGGATGACCCCCTCGCCGTGCACATCGAGCTCGTTATACACCGCTCGCCGGCCATTGAGATTCATCGGATCAGAAATCCGCCACCCCGAATGCCGTCCAAACTGAGGGAACAACAACAGATCATCCGTCCCGTCCCCGTCCAAATCACCCGGACTCTGCAGCGCCCGCTCCCATCCGTCAATATTTCGAAATGATTGAGAATACGCATTCTCGAAATCCGGAATCCCAAATACCGGAATCACCTGCGACTCATCTTGCGAGAATGGCGCCAAGAAATACCCAAGTGCCCACGCCGCATCATCAAGATCCGCATATCCAACCCCAACAACATCCATCATCCCGTCGCCATTGACATCCGCAAAGCACGCGGCGGTATTACTATATTCAAAGTTGCCGGCATCCAATGAAGCTTCAAACTCGTAATCCTCTTCATTCTCATGGGGGTCATCCGGATCAAACCAATAGCCATCGACCTGAAGCCTGCCGTACAACTCACCGTCGTATTGATCGATCGCCACAAGATCCATGTCCCCATCGCCATCAACATCCGTGATCGCCGCGGTCCATTCAGAGTCGTACACCATAAACGGGACGGTCTCATAGCTAAAGATCTCGTTGGTCTGCTTGCTCCAGATCACGCTGTAGTCTTGCCCATACACGAGATAGTCTTCGTCGCCATCCTGATCAATATCCTCTATCAGGATGCGTTGCCCCTCAAGATAGCCACCCTTTTCGGTATGAAGGGTCATCCCAATGACGAAGCCAGCCGGCGTGTTTGCCCAGACCTCAATTTCATGTCGGTGATCCGTGACGAACAGCAAGTCGTTGAATCCATCACCGTTGTGGTCATGGATCACAAAGTCGCTGATATATCCAGATTCCAGATCGAACCCCAAGAGCCGTTCCGGATTGCCGTATGAGACAGACCCGTCTTCCGCCTTCTCGCCAAGATAGAGCCACATAAAGCGATCTTCGACAAAATTGTTGTACTGAGTCGCAAGGAGAACGACAAGATCGTCAACCCCATCACCATTCAGGTCCCCCACACGATCCATCGTCCCAAGCCCCTCTTCCCAAGGGAGGGCATTCAATCCCCTATCCACCGGCCAGACCGGCTCACCCATCGCCCGAATCGGAAACGATTGACCGTTCACCAGTCCCGCAGTACCCACAAGAATCACCACCAGAGCCCAGAATCGCATATTGAATCTCCATGAAGCCGAAAGACCTACTACACACGAACAGAGTGCGAATGTCAAGGCAATTCCATCGACGCGCAAGATTCCCCTCCCGCCCCTTTCTGCCCCCAGAATCCCACAGCCCCATAATTCCCATCTACTATACGGCCCAGCACACCCGAACCTTTCGGACCAGCGTGCGGATAGATCAACCCCGCGATCGTTGCGGAACAGCATCTCGTTCACCCACTCACCCTCAAGGCAAACAAGCCCAACAGGAGAGTCATTATGGCAGCTCGCACCGGAGCAAGCGTCGGCGTCGCCGTCACCATCACAGTCCTTGGCGCATTCGCACTCGGATTCTTCGTCACCACCATGGTCTTCTACGGCCAAGCCCAACGCGCCCAAGGTGACCTCGCGACCGCAAACGAAAGCTACAAGCAGTTCGTCTCGCCAGAACAACGCGAGCACGCAGTCATCCGCGCCATCCAAGAAGAAGCACGCTCCGACGGCAACAAAACCGTCGTCGAGTACCTCGCCGGGAACCGCTCAGAACTCATCGGAACCATCTCCGGCGACTCAGCCACCGCGATGCCTCAACTCCGCCAGCGACTCTCCCAGCTCCCAGACATCGCAGAGGGTTCACTCCTCGCCCTCGTCGCTAAAAAGAACGCTGAGATCGACTCGCTGACCGTCCGCCTCCAAGAAGCCGACGCCCAGCGCCGCGCCGCCCAAGACTCCGCGGAGTACGAAGCAAACCGCGTCGCCACCATCGAGGCCGAGTTCAACGAATCCGCCGCAAGAATGCAAGGCAATATGGATGAGTATGAAGGCCGGGTCATCTACACCGAAGACACCCTCGGCCTGGTAGACACACGACAAACTTCACGCATCGAAGAAGTCATCGCAGAATCAAGCGACACCGTCAACCGCATGCAATCACAGCTCGACGCGGTCTCACGCGACAACAGTCTCCTCCGCGACCAGCTCGCAAGACTCCGCGGCCAAGGCAAGTCCGACCGCCTCCAACCACTCAACGAAGCAGAACTCGTGGACGGACGAATCGACCAAGTCATCACCTCAGACGACGAGGTCCTCCTCTCCATCGGACGCAAACAAAAAGCAGTCCTCGGCATGACCTTCGCCGTCTACGACAACGCGACCGAAATCCGCATCAACCCAGCAACCAACGAATACCCAGCAGGCAAAGCCGTCATCGAGATCATCGAAGTCGAAGACGACTTCTCCCGCGCCCGCATCATCGCCTCCTCGCAAGGCAACCCGATCATCCGAGGCAATGTCATCGCCAACGCCGTCTACGACCCGAAGAAAACCTACAAGTTCGTCGTTGACGGACTCTTCGACATCGACGGCAACGGGATCGCAACACGCTTTGAAACCGATGAACTCGAAGCACTCATCGAAGAGTGGGGCGGCAAGCTCGAAGACACCGTCGTCGGAGACATCGACTTCGTCGTCCTCGGCGAAAAACCAATCCTCCCACCACCTCCAGGACCGGGCGCACCCATCGCGACCATGCAGGAATATGTCCGTCTCCAACGCGAAATCCAGCGCTACGACGACCTCCTGCTCCGCGCAGAGGACGCATCCATCCCGCTCCTAAACGCAAACCGTCTCCAGACACTCATCGGCGACTTCCCAAACTGATCCGCCGATCCACCCGCTGCTCGTAACCCGATCAGCCAAATGTCCGGATCCAAACGACAGAGCTGGGAAACCATGGCCCGTGATCCAAGGGGTACCCTCACCCCCGTCCAACGCTACATCACCCAGCCCGCCGCATACGCCGCGCTCCGCACGGCGCTCATGCCCGCGCACATCTTCCCCCTCCCAACCGTCCTCCGCGCCGCAAAGACCCTAGGACGATCCTTCGGCGGTGCCCGCTTCAACAAAAAACGCGTCGCCCTCGCCGTCAAAAGACTCGAAGTCGCGTTCCCCGAAATGGACGAAGCCCAGCGGCACAATCTCGTCATGCAGTCCTACGAACACCTCGTGATGCTCGCAACCGAACTCGCCGTCACCCCGCGTCTCCTCTCTGAAGACGCATGGACCGACTATGTCGAGATCGGCAATCTCCAAGAAGCGATGCCCCACCTCCTCAACGACCGCCCAACCCTTCTCCTCACCGGACACTGCGGCAACTGGGAAATCGTTGGATACACCATGGCCCTCCTCGGCTTCAACATGCACGCCATCTACCGACCCCTCGACCTCCGCCTCGCCGACGACTGGGTCCGCCAATCCCGCTCCCGCCGCGGACTCGACCTCCTCGATAAGTTCGGCGCCATGCGCGCCATGCCCGAGCTGATGGCCAACAAAGAATCCGTCGCCTTCGTCGCCGACCAAAACGCCGGAGACCGAGGTCTCCAGGTCCCATACTTCGGACGCCTCGCCTCAAGCTACAAATCCATCGGACTCACCGCCCTCCAGTTCAACGCCAACATCCTCATCGGTCAAGCACGAAGACTCCCCACCAAGCCCGGCTCAACCCAGACCATGCGATACCGAATCGAGGTCGTCGACCAGTTCGCAAGCGAGGACTGGGAATCCCAGCCCGACCCCCTTTTCTACATCACAGCCCGCTACCGCAGATCAATTGAGCACATGATCCGCAACAGCCCGGAACAGTACCTCTGGATGCACCGAATCTGGAAGAGCAGACCAAGACACGAACGCCTCAACAAACCATTCCCAGACGCCCTCAAAGCCAAGCTCAAATCCCTCCCCTGGATGACCGACGAGGAGCTCGCCAAAATCATCGACCGATCAGACCAAGACCGCGCCTACATGCAAGAACACAACATCACCCACTTCAAATAAACTACACAGACACACCACGCACAGGAGTACACATGGACAACCCCCAAGACCAAAGCCAAGACCAATACGACCAACAAGACAGCATCGACGAAGGACGCCTCGCCGATGTCCGCGTGCTCATCGTCGACGACGAACGCGACATCCTCGAAGCCTTCGACGCCGCGTTCCAATCCGAAGACGCGATGACCCTCACCGCATCCGACGGCGACGAAGCCGTCCGCATCTGCGCCGACGATCCACCCGACATCGTCATCCTCGACATGATGCTCCCCAAACGCTCCGGGTTCCTCGTCCTCGAACGCATCAAAGGTCTCGAAAACTCACCCATCGTCATCATGGTCACCGCAAACGAAGGACAACGCCACCAAGCCTACGGCGAATCCCTCGGCGTAGACGCCTACCTCCAAAAACCCGTCCCACTCTCTCTGCTGCTCGACAAAGCCGTCGAACTCCTCGACGCACGCGACGACGCGCTGGATGCCCTCGAAGCCGAACAAGAATAACCCCCAAACCCCGACCCCAAGCATCCACCTAGAATCTGCACAGCATGGCCAAATCCAAAAAACGAATCCTCGTCTTCACCAAACCGAAGAACATCGACGACCCCATGGCCGGAAACTTCCCGCTGGGTTCACCCAAAGAAGTCTGCAAAGAACTCGCCAAGTTCAACACACTCCCAGACGGCGCCGACATCTCCCGCATGGGAACCATGGTCCTCCACGGCCCAGGATACACCGTCGAATACGCACAAGGACACGACTCGCTCATGCAAGTCATGGTCGTCGTCTACAACACCGACTTCGCATGGCCAGTCCTCCAAAAAATCTGCCAAGCCACCGGATGGAAAATGCAAGACACCGACTCAGGACAAATCTTCGGATAAGTCCAGCGACCAATCAGCCGATAGGAATCATCATGCCAATCTATGTCTACCAATACCTCAACGAAAAAGGCGAACCCACCGGGGACCCCACTTTCGAAATCATCCAGCAGATGTCCGAAGACGCGCTGACCGAGCACGAAGGACGACCCGTCGAACGCATCATCCAGCCCCCAAACATCGCCGGCAAATGGTCCGACATCAAAGGCAAGTCCCAGCTCTCCAACGAGAACCTCGACCGACTCGGATTCACCAAATACGAAAAACGAGGCGACGGCTACATGGAACGCACCGCAGGCAAAGAAGGACCCAAGTCCATCTCCCTCGACGACTAAAACCTTTTGCAATCTCGCGCGAAACTAGAACTGCGTCTCGAGCGCGCTCATACCAAGCTCCTCAGGCTCAAGCAAACTCTGGAGCATAAACGACAGCTCCGCCCCCACGATCTCTTCTTCATCGACCACCACATCCGCGCCCGCGCGCCGCACCTCCCCGATGTGCCGATGGTACCGCGCCCTGGCAACAATCAGCGCGTCCGTGTTCAGCGAACGCACCGCCGACACCACCGCCCCCGCCGCTGATGGATCAGGAACCGCAACAACCACGATTCGAGCCCGCGCCGCGCCTGCATGTTCGAGCACCTCCGCCTGCGTCGCGTCGCCCACCTGACCCACAAACCCGAACCGGTCCGCGTTGCCCACATTGACCGGATTCAGATCCAGCACCACCGCCGCGATCCCCGCGCGTTTCAAAACTTTCCCGACCCCCTGCCCCGCCGGACCGAACCCAACAATCACCGCGTGCCCGCTCAGTTCATCAGACGCCCGCTCGCCCAGCAGCGGGTCCGCCTTGAGAATCTTCAACCTCACGAGCATGCTCACCACCCGATCACCGATCGTCCCCGCATTGGCAACAAGCGTCGGGGTCACAAACATCGACGCGATCGACACCGACACCACCAACCCGAACACCTCATCACCGATCACCGTTCGCCCCGTGGTCGCCAGTACAAACGAGAACTCCCCGATCTGCGCCAGACACAACCCCGTGCTCAGCGCGCCCCGATGCCCAACCCCAAGCACCCGAAGCACAATCCAGATCACCATCGGCTTGCCGATCAACACCCCAGCGAGCCCCAGCAGCACCCACCACCAGTGCTCCGCGATCCACACAGGATCAGCCAGCATCCCAACAGAACTAAAGAACAGCGTCACCAACAGCGTCTTGACCGAAGCCGCATCCGCGCGAACCTGCGTCGCATAAGGCGACTCGGCAAGCAGCATCCCCGCCGCAAACGCACCAAGCGCCGGAGACAACCCCATCGCGTGCGCGCCCCACGCTGAACCCAAACCAATCACCATCGCAAGCAGAATCGGAAGGTCCCGGTTCTCACTCACATCACCCTTCCCGATCATCCGAGGCAGGATCACATTGAGCACCCCAAACAACACCACGATCAACACCAACGCCCCAAGCACCGCCTGCACCATCCCCCCCGCGATCTGCGCCATGCCCCCATCACCCCCAGCGGCATCGCCGCTCCCCTGCGCCCCGCTCACCCCAGCAAGCAGCGACACCATCAGCACCGCCGGGACCACCGCGATGTCCTGCATCAACAGCACCCCCAACGCGAGCCGCCCGTGTCGGCTCTCCATCTCCGAGCGTGACGCGAGCGTGCGAAGCACACACGCCGTGCTACTCAGCGTCACCACCGCGCCGATCACATACGCGCCAGTCCACCCATACCCAAACCCCAGCGCGATCGCGCCGAAGACCAGCGTCGTGACCAGAATCTGCCCCGCGCCACCAATCAGCGCGGACCCGCCAAGCCCCTTGAGCCTCGGCCAAGAAAACTCGAGCCCAATCGTAAACAGCAATAGCGAAACCCCCAGTTCCGCCAGCACATGCATCCCGTCACCCTCGCCCACAAGACCAATCGCGTGAGGCCCAAGCAGCATCCCCGCCGCGAGATACCCAACAATCGGACTCTGCTTCAAGCGCGTAAACACCACCCCAAGCACCATCGCCCCACCGAGCAGAATCAGAATATCAAGCAGCAGATGCCATGAGTCCATCGAATACGCGTCCCTTCGTCCGTCCCTTAGTTGATCACGGCATCCATGAGCCGATCCACGATCTCTCTCGCCATGGTAACAGCATCTTGATCCGGCGCGTCGATCCAGATCGATCCGCTCCGCCGTCCGCGGAATCTTTTGAGCCATGTCCGCTGGTTCTTTGCGAACCGCCGCGTGTCGATCTTGATCCGTTCGATCGCCTCATCGAGCGTACACCGGTTCTCAAAGTGTTCGATCAGTTGCTTGTACCCGATCGCCTGCGACGACTGCTCGCCCAGCACGCCCGATTCCCACAACGCGCGAACTTCTTCGATCAGCCCCGATTCGATCATCAGCTTGACGCGCTGGTTGATCCGCGGATTGATCATCTCGCTCGGCCAGTGCAACCCCACCAAAACCGCGCCGGGGCGTGCATGATCGGTTTGATCCCACTGCCGTTGCAGTTCCGTGATGGGTGTTCCGGTTTGTAAATACACCGCGAGCGCGCGCCGGGTCCGCCGAAGATCGTTGGAATCGATCCGCTCATGCGCCTCGGGATCAACCGCAAGCAACTTGGCGCGCCGCTCGGATTGTTCCATTCCTTCAACCTCCGCCATCACCGCATCGCTCGGCTCAGGCGCACTGAACATGCCATCAAGGAAGGTTTGTATATACAGGTTCGTCCCCCCAACCACCACCGGATGAACGCCCTCGTCCACCAGCCCATCCACCATCGGCCCAGCGCGATCAATCCAATCCGCAACCGTAAACCGCTCACTGGGATCCACCAGATTCAGCAGGTGGTGGGGCACGCCTTCCATTTCTTCAATGGTCGGCTTCGCGGTCCCGATGTCCATGCCTCGATAAATCTGGTACGCATCCGCCGTGACCACCTCACCCATCGGCAGTCCCCGCCGAGCGTACTCCTTGCACAGCGCCACCCCCAGCGCGGTTTTCCCGCCGGCGGTCGGACCCACAATCACAGGATAATTAAACGGCACAGGCATCCGAGGACTTTAGCAACCAAGACCAATGCACAACCCAAACCCACCACGATCAGTACGGCTTACTTGGGTTTGGCGGCGGGAAGCAATCCGATAAGCACCAACAAGATCCCGCCCGCAAGCACCCAGAGCCGGGTCTTGGGGACCATGACCAGTTTTTCGAGCCGAGAGTAGCGCGGCGCAAACTCGGGTCTCGGCTTGGGGATCGGCTCCAGAAGTTCAAAGATCATCGGATCCGTCCGGACCCCCGGCGTCACCAGCGCATCACGGTTCGCGGGGATCATCCCGAGATTGGAATGCGCGAGGAGTTGGAGCGTGTCGGGATTTCCATGATCGATCGCGGCGATCATGCCTTTGTAGGATTCATTCCGCGCGGCGTTGTCTTGTTCGGCGACCAGCGCGAGGTCGCGCTGGTGGCGGGTCCAGTCGAGGTCGGCGCGGAGGGGGAGGATCGCGGCGGCGGCGATGAGGATGATGCCACAGACGAAAAATCCCCAACGGGAGATTTCCGAGGCGTAGTCGGTGGGGATGGATTCCGGATGGGAGTGCAATTGTTCCACATGGAACAATCGGCGATTGGGGAGCGATCGCTCGAATCGTGCGGGAATTGTTTCGGGGTGGGTGTGCGGATCGAAAAAGGCGCACGGAGATGGTTGTTGGTGTGTGCTTACGGATGGGATTGTGCGCGTTTTTAGTTTGCTTTGACGGCGCCGGTGCCTGTATGAGCGAGCATGCGGTCGAGGGCGAGGACGGCGAGTTTTTGAGCTTCGGGATGCACGGCGACGACATTGTTGACGATTGGCTTGTTGTCTTTGGTGGGTTGTCCGTCGGGAGTGAGGGCGCAAAGGCCGTCAAGGATCCAGAGCATGTGGGGCTGGTTGATGCGGTACATGGTGGTGCAGAGGCACTGGCAGTCGGAGAGCATGGTGACTTCTACGCCGCGATCCTTGTGAAGATTCGCCAGTCGGTTGACGAGGTGGACTTCGGTGCCGATGGCCCAGCGTGTGCCGGGGGCGGCGTTCTTGATTGTGTTGATGATGAACTCGGTTGATCCGGCGAGGTGGGCGAGGTCGACGACTTCTTTGCAGCACTCTGGGTGGACGAGGATCTGCATGGGTTCGACGCCTGCTTCGAGGTTCTTGTTGTCCTCGTGGATCTGCGCGCAGTGTTCTGGTGCGAAGAGTTTGTGGACGCTGCAATGTCCTGCCCACAAGATAGTTGCGGCGTCGTATAACTCTTGTGCGGACGCTCCACCGAGGGGCTCGCCGCGTTCTGTTTTCTTTGGGTCGTAGACGCAGGTATTGCGCGTGACATCGATGCCGAAGGCGGCGGAGGTGTTGCGTCCGAGGTGTTGGTCTGGGAGGAAGAGGACCTTGATGTCTTCGTCTGGTTTGCGTGGAATGGTACCGCCGTTCATGGCCCATTCGAAGACTTGTCCTGCGTTGGAGGAGGTGCAGCAGGCGCCGCCGTGGTCTCCGACGAATGCTTTGATGGCGGCGGTGGAGTTGACATAGGTGATGGGGATGATGCGGCCGGTCCATGGCTGATCTGTATTGAAGTCGCGCAAGGCTTCGTGGATGATGTCCCATGCTTCGACGGTTTGGTCGTAGTCGGCCATGTCGGCCATGGAGCATCCTGCCGACAAGTCTGGGAGGATAACCTGGACGGAGTCTGGTGTGAGGATGTCTGCGGTTTCTGCCATGAAGTGGACGCCGCAGAAGATGATGTGTTCGACTGGGGTTCCTGCGGCGGCGCGGTCTTCGACGACGCTCGCGGCGAGCTGCGCGAGTTTGAGTGAGTCACCCATGAAGTCGGCGTGCTGGACGACGGAGTCCATTTGGTAGTGGTGGCCGAGGATGAGGAGTTTGGGTCCGAGCTGGGCGCGGCGTGCTTCGATGCGCGCGGTGAGTTCTGCTTCGGAGAGCAGGTGGTAGGATTCGGGGATGGAGGGTTGCCAGAGCATCTTTGATTGTAGGGGTAGAAGAGGGGTGGGGAGTTGGGGAGAAGTAAAGACCCGACTGCGCCGAAGACGACGAGTCGGGGCACCCGGCACCTAGCACACTGCCGGTTTCGATTATGAGTATTGTTCAGTTTGTGATTTCATAACGACCTTTTTGTGTACTATTGCTTGATATGCGAAGTCCCGAAGAAGAGTCTGTTGTGCGGTATGTGCGGTTCCAAACGAAGCGCCAAGATAGCGATTCTCATCGTCCATCTGGTGTATTTGTTGCTTTATATGAACTTCGCGACTCTGGCGAACTTGCAACGCACGATGCAGATGAACTCAACAAACACCTGGCTTGGCTAAAAATGCATTTGAAATCTCCGGCTTGCTTGAAAGATACCGACAACGAACGGGCCATTTCTTGGTTTCATCCTCGTGCGAAAGAGCCTATTCGTCGCGTGCGTGCCATTGTTGAAATACTTCGCGAATACGGTGTTGTGATTGACCAGATAACAACGGATCATCCCGGCACAGTGTTGTACGAAGACGGCTGGCAAGTCGTTGCTAAACTGCCCCGCAAATAGCCGGGTGCCCCTTTCTTCCGCGAAGCTTAAGCAGGTCTTTGGATGGCCGGTGATTCTCGATCCTGCTTAAACCCGATGAAGACATCGGGCGTAAGCAGGGCACCCGGATAGAGAAGGAAGACCCCCTCCGTCGCTGCGCGACACCTCCCCCCAATCAGCCCGGGAGAGGCGGGAAGACACTACTGCGCCGAAGACGGCGAGTCGAGGCACCCTGTGGCGTGGTGCTTTGGGGTTAAATCTTGTGGGGGGAAAGCCGAACTACTATGGTGCATGGACATTGAATCTGGT
Source organism: uncultured Phycisphaerales bacterium (assembly GCA_963976955.1). Lineage (GTDB taxonomy): Bacteria > Planctomycetota > Phycisphaerae > Phycisphaerales > UBA1924 > UBA1924. The sequence goes on from CAXBMD010000002.1 coordinate 259,570, forward strand.
TTTGGAGTGTTGGGGAAAGCGGGGCTGGGGATCCTGGGGCTTGTCGCGGCGGGGCTGCTGATCTGGTGGATCATCAAAGAAGCGGAGAAAGCGGCGGCGCGGGCGGCGGCTCGGATCGCGGCGATGGAGGCGCTGGCGGATCAGTTTGGGTTTTCGTTTGTTCGCAGTCAGGACCCGATGCACGACGAGGAGTTCTCGCACTTTGAGATCTTCCAGCGTGGATTTGCTCGCTACGCGTACAACTCGATCGTGGGGGATATTGATCTGGGCGAGGTGATTGCTCGGCTCAAGGCGGGGGATTTTTCGTACAAGACCAAGGAGACTTACACGACGACGGATTCAAAGGGGCGGACGACGACTCGGACTCGGATTGTCAAGCATCATTTCAGTTACATGATTCTGGAGCTGCCTTTCCCGACGATGCCTGACTTGTTGATTCGGCGGGAGGGGATCTTTGATCGGATCGCGTCGGCGTTTGGGAAGAACGACATTGACTTTGAGAGCGCGGAGTTCTCGAAGAAGTACTATGTGAAATGTGACAGCAGGAAGTTCGCGTATGATATTGTGCACCAGCGGATGATCGAGTTCTTGCTGGAGACCAAGCCTAGCTTGGTTGATATTGAGCATGGGCGGATTTGTTTGTCGGATGGTTTCTCGGTTTGGAACGCGGATCGGTTCGGCGCGTCGTTGGGTTGGATACTGAAGTTTCTCGAGCACTGGCCTGCGTTTGTGGTTGAGGATTTACAAGAAGGGAAGCAGCTATGACAGGTTTGTGGATCGTATTGGGTGTTGTTGTTGTCTTGGGTTTGGTTGTGTTGATGTGGGGTGTGGGGATCTACAACTCGCTGGTGCGCATCCGTCAGCATTTGAAGGACTCGTGGGCTGGGGTTGATGTGGAGCTCAAACGCCGGTATGACCTGATCCCGAATCTGGTGAACACGGTGAAGGGGTACGCTTCGCATGAATCCGAGACGCTTGAGAAGGTGATTGCAGCGCGGAACACCGCGGCGGGGAATCATGGATCGGTTGCATCGCAAGCGAAGGACGAGGGGATGCTCGTTGGGGCGCTCAAGCAGCTCGCGGTGGTGGTGGAGCAGTATCCGAACCTGAAGGCGGACACGCAGTTTATCAATCTGCAGGGTGAGCTTTCGGAGACTGAGAACCGGATCGCATCGGCGCGCCGGTTGTACAACGGGAATGTGCGGGATATGAACACGGCGGTGGAAACATTCCCGAGCGTGATCATCGCGGGGATGTTCAACTTCGAGAAGGCGGAGTACTTTGAGATTGAGGATGCCGCGGTTCGCGATGCGCCGCAGGTGAGTTTCTAAAGGTAGAAGCGAGAGGGCAAGAAGAAGACCCCCTCCGTCGCTGCGCGACACCTCCCCCGCAGGCGCGGGGGAGGAGAAAGAGTGTGTTTACGCTGCTGAGCGGTATTCTGTTGTTGGGGTGGCGAGTTCGGTGAGTTGGAACTGGGGGGCGTCGAACTCGACGGCGATGTGTTGCTGGTTGTCGCGGATCGGGGTGACGCGGACGACTCTCGCGCCGATCATTTTGGCGGCACTCAGGATCGGGCAGTCTGGGGAGTTGAAGGCGAGGGCGAGTCGGTCACCGACCTCGGTGGGTCGTGGTGAGGTGATTTGGAGGGATGCGCCGCCGGGGGAGAGGTCGAGGGTTTGGGCGGGTGCGAAGAGGGTCTTGGCGCTGCGTCGGCATTTGCATGCGATTTCTGCGGTGGCACGCTCGTAGCGTCGGCGATTGGTGATGCTCATGTCTGTGGTCCCCTTTGAACGGATGGGATGTGTATGTTGTTGTGCGGCTTGGAGTTGGAGGACTCCGGATGCACTGGGACATCATCGGATGGGTGTGGGGATGGAGTTGAGTGAAGATTGTTGTAAAGTCCGTTATGAACGGGCTTTGTGGCGTTTTTGGGCTGATTTAGGGGTTGGGGGAGAGGTCTTTTGGGAGGGTGATGCCGAGGGTGGATTGGAGGATCTCGGCTTTGGTCAGGGTTTCTTCCCATTCGGACTGGGGGGAGGAGTCGGCGACGATCCCGGCACCGGTGAAGTAGGTGAGGGTGGCGTTTTCGAAGGCGTCTGGTGCGGATGGGGAGGGGGTGCCTTGGATGTGGAGGGTTCGGATGTTGACCGAGGCGTTGAACGCGCCGTTTGGGGAGAGGGCGATGGTTGAGCCGCAGTATGGGGATCGGGGTTGGTGGTTGGGGAGGGTGGATTCGAGTTCTTGGATGATTTGCATGGCGCGGACTTTGGGTGCGCCGGTGATTGAGCCGGGGGGGAAGGTGGCTTTGAGGATTTGGGAGAGGGTGGTGTTTGGGCGGCGTGTGGACTCGATGGTGGCGGTGGCTTGGTGCACGGAGTTGTGGTGGGTGGTGATTTGTCTTGGGTTGGTGACGCGGACTGAGCCTGGGGTGGAGATGCGGGCGAGGTCGTTGCGCATGAGGTCGATGATCATGTTGAGCTCGGCGCGGTCTTTGGTGGAGTGGTAGAGATCGGAGGGGTTTGAGGCGGCGGGGCTTGTGCCTTTCATGGGTTCGGTGGTGAGGGTGTTGGTGGTTGGGTTGTAGGTGAGGAAGGTTTCGGGTGAGAGGGAGATGATGGCGTGGCGGGTGTTTGGATTGGTGTCAAAGACGGTGTAGGAGCCTTGGGTTGGGGAGGTGGATTGGAAGAGTTGCTTTGCGAGGGTGTGGGATGAGCCGGTGAAGGGGAGGGTGATGGGGTGGGTGAGGTTGACCTGGTAGATGTCCCCGGCGGCGATGTAGTCGAGGGCGCGGGAGACGATGCGTTGGTAGTCGGCTTTGTTGGTGATGGAGAGTTTTGTTGGATCGACGGACCAAGGGGCTTGCTGGTTGTTTGAGTTGATTGGGGTAGTTGGGGTAGTTGGGATCATGCGCTGGGCGATGATGTGGGGGAAGGGGTTGGGGGAGAGGGGAATTGATGATTCGACGGTGGGGGCGAGGTTGTAGCTGAGGGTGATGAGCCAGTGATTGTCGGTGGTTTGGCTGGTGGGCTGGCTGGGGGATTGGTCGAGGATGGATTGGAGGGTGTCGAGGGGGGTTGGGTCGGTGGAGGGGATGATGTGGGTGTCGAGGACTTGGTAGTGGGTGGTGGAGGGCTGGGGGCCGGTCGCGGCGAGGAGCGCGTGGTGGGGGGTGATCTGGCGGGGATTGGACGGGGCGGTTTGGGTCACGGGGGATGGTATGGCGGGATTGATCGCGCAGGGGATCTGGTGTTTTTCGGAGTGCGGGATTGGCTTGGATTTACGGGGAAGCGTGCATCGAGAGGGCTTTGTTGATGGCGGCTTTGGCGGCGTCGATGAGGGCTTGGGCGTCGAGGTCTTTGCTTAGGTGTTCTTTGTAGACGATGCGGGAGGTGTCGTCGATGACGATGATGGTGGGGAAGACGCGGACTTGCAAGAGGGGGACGAGGGTGTTGGGTGGGTTGATCGCGAGGAGGTGGGTGTAGGCGTTGGAGCTGTGGTTGGCTTTGAGTGATTCGGGGTCTGACTCGCGGATCGCGATCGCGTAGGTGTCGACTGGGATGGTGGGTTGACCGGCGAACTCGGTGGCGAGGGTGGAGAGGAGGGGGGTGGTTTTGTGTGAGGGGATGGACCATGAGCCGAAGAAGTAGAGGACGGTGATGCGGTCGGTTTGCGAAGCTCGGCTGATGGTGGCGCCTGCGGTGTCGGTGAAGGAGTAGTTGGGCGCGGGTGGGTCTGAGGGGATGACCGGTTGGACGGGCTGGGCTGGCTGGTTGTTGGTTTGGGGGTTAGGCTTGTTGAAGGGTTTGTCTTGGTCGGGCTTGGTTGGTTTGGTGCGCTGGGTGGTGTCGGAGACTTTGTAGGATTCGGGCTTGAAGACATCGAGGTCCGCAGCAGGGACCTCTTGGATGGAGAGGGATTTGAGTTCCATGATGAGGGTTGCGTTGATCATGCTCGCGTCGGTGATCTGTTCGACTCGTCTTGGGAGGTTGTCCTCGGCTCCGATGAACCAGCGTTCTTTGGTGTGGGCTCCGGTGGGGCGGGAGCCTGCTTTGGGTTTGGCGCGGGTGATGAGGACGACATTGCAGAGGGCGTTTCCTACAGCTTGTTGGTCTTCGAGGGCGAGGTCTTGGGCGGTGCTGAGTTCACTTTGGAATGGGTTGTCGCTGATGAGATCGGCGAGGAGGAGGTAGCTGTAGATTGTGGGACGGAGTCGGGCGGACACGGAGGGTGGGCGGATGTTGACGGTCTGCTTGGCGTGGTCGGCCCAGATGTATTTGTCTGCGGAGTAGACGATGTCGAAGGATTCTGGCGCGGCTTTGGTGGTGGCGCGGAGTTCTCCGATCATGTGGATGGCGCGTCCGAAGTCCGGGTGGCTGCCTGTGGTGAAGCGGGCGGACATGGAGGGGAGGGTTTCTTGGATGATCGCGGATCCTTCTCCTGAGAGGGTGACATTGGCGCTGAACCCCGGGATGGCGCTGAGTGCGGCGGCGGCGTCTTCGAGGATTTCGCGCGCGGCGTCGTAGGTGTCTGATACCGCGGCTGCTTCATCATCTTGGGCGATGAGGAGGGATGGAGCGATCATGGAGATTGTGAGGAAGAGGAGTGGGATCAGGATTCGGGATCGGGTGGACATGATGGATGCTCAACGGATGGGATGGGTGGATATTGCGGATTCTGGACGGCGTGTGGACAGCAGGTATGGGTTAAACAGGTTCGTTTCCGAGCAGTTCGGCGAGGGCTTGTCCTGGGTTGGCGGTTCGCATGAGGTGTTCGCCGATGAGGGCGATGTGGAGACCTGCGGCGCTGAGGGTTTGGAGGTCTTGGTGGGTCTTGATCCCGGACTCGGTGACGAGGTGGATGTTGGGGGGGACGAGTGGTTTAAGTTTGATGGAGTGGTTGAGGTCGGTGGTCATGGTGGAGAGGTCTCGGTTGTTGATGCCGAGGAGGACTCGTTTGTCGGGGGAGGATTCGAGGATGGGGAGGACGCGCTCAAGGTTTGCTTGGGAGTGGATTTCGAGGAGGGTGGTCATGTCGAGTTCGTCGATTTGTTCGATGAACGCGGCGATCTGGGCGTTTGTGAGGCACTCGGCGATGAGGAGGACGGCGTCGGCTTGGATGGCGCGGGCTTGGGTGATCTGGTAAGGATCGATGATGAAGTCTTTGCGGAGGACTGGGAGATCGACGGATTGTTTGATTTGGGCGATGAAGTCTGGGTCGCCTCCGAAGAACTTTTGGTCGGTGAGGCATGAAATGGCCGATGCGCCTGCATTGGAGTACCCTTGCGCAATGACTGACGGATCGAAATCATCACTTTCGTATTCAGGTCGGATGAGTCCGGCGCTTGGGCTGCGCCGTTTGATCTCGGCGATGACGGCCATGGCTGGGTGGCCATCTTTGACGACGCGGTGTTCGGTGACGGCGGCGAAGAAGTCGCGGGGGGGCGGGACATCGAATGCTTGTGCGTGGAGGACGCCGATGGGGGTGGCGGCTTGTTCGGCGGCGACCTGGTCGCGCTTGAACTCGATGATCTCTTCGAGCACGGCGGGGATTGGGTCTGGATGGTGTAGGGGGTGGGTCATGTGGTTGATCATTATAGTGGTCTTTGCTGGGGTTGCGCCCCAGACCATGGCGCAGGCGGTGGATACGACCCAGATGCAGGATAAAAGCGTTGGGGATCTGGTCGAGACGATGCAACAGTGGAAGCTGGTGATGCTTTCGGTGTCGCTGCTGCTGGTGATCGCGTTGTTGTTTGCGGGTGGTTTGCTGCGTCCGGGCGGGTTTGCCAAGGCGGGGCTGCGGAATGTCGGGGGGCTTCCGAGCGTTGTGTGGCTGTTTGCGATCTTTGTGATGTTCCTTGCGATGAGCTCGGCGCCGCAGCTGATCGGGAAGATCAAATGGATTGGTGAGCAGGAATACGATCAGACGCAGATGGATGCGATCAATACGGTGGGGATGTACCTGTTTGGGATCATCGCGGGGCTGGGGATGTTGTTTGTGCTCAAGCGGAGCGCGACGGTTGGGGAGGGTGAGGGCAAGAGCAACTCGGGGTTGGGGTTGAGCTTTTTGGATCTACCTGTCGGGCTTGGGTGCTTTGTGCTTGCGTATCCGTTTATTGAGTTGATGAATATGCTCGGGGTGTTTGCGTACACGCAGACTCAGCAAGCAGCGCCGCACAACATGGCTCATCCGACGCTGGTGAAGCTTGAGAATGATCCGGGGAATCCTTGGGTGTGGGCGATTGTGGGGGCGGCGGTGATCGGGGCTCCGTTTGTTGAGGAGTTGATTTACCGCGTGTTCTTGCAGGGGGCGCTGCTCAAGTGGCTCAAGAGTCCGTGGTTGGCGATTATTTTCTCGTCAATCGTGTTTGCTGGTATTCATCGGGTTGGCGGGGATGAGCATGGTGTGCCTTGGCATGCGTTGCTTCCGATCTTCGCGGTGGGGTTGAGCTGTGGGATCGCGTATGAGCGGACCAAGCGGGTTGGGGTGCCGATCATGATGCATGTGTGCTTTAACTTGTACAATGTGCTGCTTGCGGTGATGATCAGCGCGGATGCATCGCAGACCGGCGTGTGATTCGGCCTAGGATTCGGGTAATATGAGTGACAAACCACGAATTTTGACGGGCGATACGCCTACGGGGCAGCTGCATCTTGGGCATTGGGTTGGTTCTCTGGAGAACCGGGTCGCGTTGCAGGATCAGTACGAGTGTTTCTTTCTGATCGCGAACATGCACGCGTTTACGACGCGGGCGGATAAGCCGGCGGAGATCCGTCGATCGACGATTGATATTGTGAAGGACTGGATCGCGTGCGGGATGGATCCGGAGAAGTCGACCTTTGTGCTGCAGACGGAGATTCCTGGGATTGCGGAGCTCTCTTGGTATCTTGCGATGCTGCTGCCTTTCAATCGGGTGATGCGGAATCCGACGCTCAAGAGCGAGCTTGAGGACAAGGGGCTGGGGGACAACTACAGCTTTGGGTTCCCGATGTATTCGGTTGGTCAGTGCGCGGATATTTTGTTGTTCCGTCCGGAGCTTGTGCCGGTGGGTGAGGATCAGCTGGCGCATATTGAGCCTTGCCGGGAGGTGGCGCGTCGGTTCAACCAGATGTACTGCGGCGTCAATCCGCACACGGAAGACGCGGACTATGTGAAGGCGGGGGGGCTGTTCCCGATCCCGACTGGGTTGGTTGGTCGCGTGGCGCGTCTTGTTGGGACGGACGGGAAGCACAAGATGTCCAAGTCGCTCAACAACGCGATTTTCCTCAACGACACTTTGAAGCAGATCAAGAAGAAGATGGGCGGGCTGTATACCGGTCGGATGACGATGGATGAGCCTGGGGATATTACGAACTCGTTGTTTGAGTATGTGCATGCGTTTATTCGGGACGATGATCGGATCAAGGAGCTCGAGGAGGCGTATAGCAAGGGGGACAACATCGGGGACGGTCATATCAAGGTGGAGGTCGCGGAGCATATTGACAAGCTTCTGGAGCCGATGCGTGAGCGTCGGGTGCCTTATGAGGGTGAGGCGGGGGATCAGAAGATTTTGGAGTTGTTGCGTGAGCACACCAAACAGGCGAATAACGCGGCGGAAGAGACGCTTTATCTTGCCAAGCAGGCGATGAAGATTGATTTTGGGAAGCGGTCTTTGTTGTTTGAATAATGGAGAATTGTGTTCATGCGTGACGAGCCGATAAATCCTGATGGGGTTGATCTTCCCAAGATGATCGTGCCTCGGGTGTGTGTTGGGATTATTTTGTTGGTGTGGGTGCTTTCGGGGTTCTCGAAGGTGTCGGACATGACGGCGTTTGTGAACACGGTTGAGGAGCACAATGTGCTGCCTCAGGATTTGTTTGGGCTGATGTGGTGGGTCGGTCCTGGGGAGCTTGTGCTTGGTTTGTTGCTGGTGTTCGCGATGGGTTCGGAGCTGACGAAGTTCTTTGGCCGAGCGGTGCTGGTGATCTCGATGCTGATGATCGCTGCGTTTACCTATTACTTGTCGCTGGTGAGTGATGCGGTGCTGCTCGAGTCTGGGTGTGGGTGCTTGAAGCTGGTGGAGCGGATCAACTTTGGGATTGATGAGAATGTGCGGACGGTGAAGTACGCGATGAACGGGGGGTTGATCCTGTTGCACCTGATCGCGTTGTTTGGGCCGGTGTCGATCATGCGGGCGCATCGCAAGAAGCTCGCGGCGGCGGAGGCGGATGCGTAGTGGATTGAGGGGCGGGGGAGAGAAGGGTGGGAGAAGATCACAGGCGGGACGCCTGTGCCACGGGTTTTTGTGGGGGTTGGTGGGTACCCTTTTGGCATGAGCGAAGAACCAAACAACGGTGAACACAGCGGCGTCGAAAGTAACGGGAACGATTCGTGCGAGAGCGTGTTTCTTGATGGGGTGATGATGACGCGCGAGGAGGCGAAGGTCTCCGCGTTTGATGCGTCGGTCCAGCATGGGGTCGGGCTGTTTGAAACGATGCATGGGTTCACGACCCCCGATGGTGTGGTCGTTGAGGACCTCGATGAGCATATGGATCGGCTGCAAGAATCCGCGGCGATGCTTGGGCTGAGCGATGATCTCAAAACCGGTGCGCTTGGGGAAGCGGTGGTCGAGACTGTGCGGCGGGCGCGGTACAAGCACACTCGGGTGCGGCTGACGGTGACTGGTGGGGATCTGAACATGTTGCAGTCTGGCGGAAGTGGCGGGCATCGTCCGACGGTGTTGATTCAGGCGCAGCCTGCGACGGCGTATCCGGATGCGATGTTTGAGAACGGGGTGATGGCGACAATCGCGGAGGCGCGCGCCAATCCGCTTGATCCCACGGCTGGGCACAAGACTTTGAACTACTGGTGGCGTTTGCGCGAGCTGCAGGCGGCGGCGGTCAAGGGTGCGGGGGAATCGATCGTGCTGCAGGTGAGCAACCATCTTGGGGGAGGGTGTGTGTCGAATCTGTTTGTGGTGAGTGGCGGGAAGTTGATTACGCCGATTGCGCGGGGTGAGGAGAGCAGCGAGGCGCATGCGCTACCGAGTCCGGTGCTTCCCGGGATTACGCGGGCGCGGGTGATGGCGACGGCGAAGAAGCTCGGGATCGGTGTCGAGGTTCGGATGATGTCGATTGACGATCTACTGGATGCGGACGAGGTGTTTTTAACGAACTCGAGCTGGAAGGTGCTGCCTGTGGTGAAGGTGGAGGCGGAGGTGATCGGGAATGGGGAGCCGGGCGGGGTGACGAATCAGATTCGGAGTGGGGTTTTGGATTAGACACTCGGCATGTTTTTCAGCCCGATTCCCATGAGATACAGGTACAACAAAATTCCGGGCAGCGAGTAGAGAAAGACCCACAAGACTATCAGTGCTTTGTGGATCTTGATCGGCGAGCTATCGGAGTTGTCTGTTGCGCTGCTGAGTTGGCTGATTGTGAGCCAAAGGATGAGTACCGGGAAAAGGAAAATCAAAAGGCAGCCGAGTGTGACGAGTGGTTTGAAGGCGAGGGTTGCGAGCGCAAGCATGAGCATCGGGACTGCAGTCGGGGCGAGCAGGTTCATCGCGAGTTGTTTGTGCAGGTGTTTGTGTGTGTAGATTCGATCGCGTGGGACGGGGGTTCCGAGGCGTCCGCATTCGGGGCAGGTTGCTTTGTTGTTCGATAGGGCGAGGCCGGCGAGTTCGTAGGTGCAGTATGGGCAGGCGAGCTCGGGGGTGTCTTTAGTCATCGCGGTTGATGACTTTGACATTGTGTCGTCCGTCGAGGGGGCCGTTGGGGTTGTGGGCGCGGGTGAAGAGTTGTTTGGTTTTGAGGTAGAAGTAGAAGATGAGTCCGACGACGAGGGCGATGAGGATGAGGGGGACGGCGATGATGAATGCGAGGACGATGAAGAGGATCAGGATGAAGAGGGAGAGGAGGCGGGCGATCGGTCCCGGGATCCGGATGGTGGTGGTCTGGGATGTGGAGGTGGTGAACTGTTCCATCATGTGATTGTAGGGATGTTGGGGGTGGGGCTTTCAAGTGTGGTGTGTTGGCTGAGTTTTGAGTGGTGATTGGGGGTGTGCGGATGAAAAAAACCGCTGCCAGTGCGGCAGCGGTTGAGGGGGGAGAGTTGGAGCTTGGAGAGCTCGTTTATCTTGTCGTGTGTGCGGCTGTATTAGCTGCGACGACGACGGGTTGCGACGAGGCCACCCAATGAGATGAGTGCGAGGGCACCTGGTGCTGGGACGACGAACTGGTCTTGTGCACCTTCGTTTGCGAGACCGATGAGTCCTGCGAATGAGCTGCCTCCGCCGCCCATTGCGGTCATGAGGTCTGCTTTGATACCGCTGAATTCGGTGAAGACGCTTGCTTGGAGTGCGCTGCCGTCTTGCTTGGTGAAGATGGTGTCGCCTGCGGTGATGTCGAGTGAAGCGTCGGTGCCGTCGTAGTCAGCGACGATTTCCCAGATGGCGAGCTGGAATGCAGCTGCGTATGAGTTGGAAAGGCCACCGGCTTGGAGGGTCAGGACGGATGCGCTGTAGAGTGAGCGGATCGCGTCTGCTTTGACAGCACCCATTGGGACTGCGCCGCCTGATGTGAGGGGCATGTTTTCGATATCGGTGACGGTGAACTGATTTGACCCGAATACGACGGCTTCAAGGAGGTCGGCACAGAAGGTTGTTTGCGCGCCGTTGAGGTACGCATCGACACCGACGCCGTTGCTGATGGTGTGGTAGAGCTCACCTGCGAAGAGGTCGCGTGGTGGGTTTGCTCCTTCGTGGACTTGTACGCTGAGACCTGCACCGATTCCGGTGTAGATCATGTCAACAACGCCTGCAGATGCTGCGGACGATGCAATGGCCAGTGCTGAGACGGCGATGGTGATGTTTTTCATAGTGAGTTCTCTCGCTTTGGGTTCTTCAGATGGACGGGCTGCAGGCATACACAAGCGTGCTCTGTACCAGGTTTTCGGGTTCCTGGCACCCGTTCACCATGAACATACATGCGCTTTGAGGGTTTGCCATCAAAATCGTTATAAACCAGTGCAATTCTAGTGTTTACGGACTTTGGAAGGTGGTTATGGGATGTCCGGGGATTTGGGACAAAAAAGAACCCTCCGTTTGGAGGGCCTTGTAGTTTGGATGGGGTTTGGGAGTCTCAGACGGCGCGTCTGCGGCGTACAGCGATGAGACCTGCGGAGGCGAGGAGTGATAGGGCTCCGGGGGTTGGGACGGCTACGAGCTGGTCCTGGGCTCCTGCGTTGGCGAGTCCGATGACTTTGTCTGGCCCGGATTGACCGAGGTTGAGCCCGGTCATGATTTGGGTCTTGAAGGATTCGACCTGTGCGAGGACTCCGGCGTCGAGTGCGCCGCTGTTGGTGGCGGTGAAGGTCAGGAGGCCTGCGTTGAGGTTGATGGAGTCTGCGGAGCCGTCGAAGTCATTGACGATTTCCCAGACGGTGATCTGCATCGCGGCGCTGAAGGCGTTTGAGAGTCCTCCGGCCATGAGTGTGTTGTTGGATTGGCTGTAGAGGGCGCGGATGGCGTTTGCCTGTGTGGAGGTCATGGGGGTGTAGTTTGATGAGGTGAGGGGGATGTTCTCGAGCTGCTCGGTTTGATACTGGGAGAAGTTTCCGGAGACATGCTCGTTGACATCGGCGCAGAAGGTTCGGTGTTCGCCGTTGAGGTATTGGTCGACACCGGTGGCGTTGGCGATTTCGTGCTTGAGTTCACCTGCGAAGACATTGAAAGCGTTGTTGTCGCCTATTTGGATTCGGACATTCTGACCTGCACCGGTGCCTGTGAACTTCATGTCAACGACATCTGCGGTCGCGACGGTGGATGCGGCTGCGAAGATGATGGCTGTTGTGTGAATTGCTTTCATGTGTGTCTCCTTACACAAACAGTTTTTGAGATGTCCAGCCATTCACGCACATGGCTGAGAGTCTTTCACTGGATGAAATAGAGCTTTTGAATGGTCTTGTTGCCAGTGGCATTGTGGGGTGGGCGGCTGGATGGGTGGTTATCGGTGGGTGCAGTCGGGGCAAGCGGTGGAGACGGATGGGAGGGGGTTTGATAACTGCTTGTGGAGGGATGGCGCATGAAAAAGAGCCCCCGTACACAACGGGGGCTCTTTGAGAGGAGTTTTTTGGTTCCTTGGATTAGCTGCGACGGCGGCGGTTGGCGATGAGGCCTGCGGCACCGAGGAGCATCATCGAACCCGGAGCGGGGACGATGGACTTGTCCTTGGAGATGATGAACTGCTGACCTGCAGCGAGGGTGATGTTCCACTGGAATGCCCAGCCGACATCGCCTGCGTACGAAGCGGAGCCGTCGAGGTTGTCGATGGCGTTGTCGTTGAAGAAGGCATCCATATCACCCGCGTTGCTCATCTGGAACATTGTTGGTGTTGGGGTGACAACAGTTTCGGAGACGAAGAGGTCGTTGTCGTTTTGGTTGACGGTGTTGCCGGTCAGGATCTGTCCGGCGTCGTCGGAGAAGTCGCCGCCCAGGTCGAAGTCAACGAACTGGAAGAACGAGAGCGACATTGAAGCGTTGGAGTTGTTGCGGATGGTGATCTGCTCTGCGAGGTCGGCGTTGCTTGAACCTGCGGTGCCACCACGGAGGGTGAAGAGCGTTTCGATTTGGAGTCCATTGCCGTCGGAGTAGAGCTGTGCGAGAGCGTCGTTACTCGTATCGGAGAATGGATTGGTATCGGTGGCGAAGATGCCATCGAGGCTAAGGTTGTTGTTGTCGACTCTGAACTCGCGGGTGTCTGTGGAGCGGCGGAAGTAGAACTCTTGGGTGAAGAGTTGGTTGACTCCGTCGACGAGCCAGTTGACTTGTCCTGAGGATGTGTCGAAGGTTGCGGAGCTGTTTGCATCAGCGAGGACAGTCGTCCCACCTGCGAGGGCGACTGATGCGAAACCGGCGCACGATGCAATAGCGATTACGGTGTTTCTGTACATTTGTTTCTCTCTCTCTTTTCTTTGTTCTCTCTGAGCAGTTCTAACAGAACTACACGACTCGTCCCACTGACATCAGTTTAGCGTGGGAGAAACCCCCATTGCAAGAGTCTTTTTCGAATTACAAATGAATTGTGAAGTTTGTCCGATAATTATGAGATAATTGGCGGTTTTTAGTTTGGCAGGGGATCTGGAGTGAATATAAGAACGCCCCGTCATAGACGGGGCGTTCTGAGAATGAGGAAGAACACTGGGTTCTGGGGTTAGCTGCGACGGCGGCGGTTGGCGATGAGGCCTGCGGCACCGAGGAGCATTACTGAACCTGGGGCTGGGACGACTTGCTTGTTCTTGGAGATCAAGAAGGAGTCGCCGGCAGCGAGGGTGATGTCCCACTGGAAGGCCCAGCCGACATCGCCTGCGAAGGAGTCGGTGCCATCGAGGTTGTCGATGGCGTTGTCGTTGAACATGTTCCGCATGTCGACGCCGTCGCCCATTTGGAATGCGAGTGGAGCTGGGGTGACAACAACTTCTGACATTGAGAAGTCATCATCGCTCTGGATGGCGGTGTTGCCGTTGACGATTTGGCCGAAGTCATCGCTGAAGTCTCCGCCCAGATCGAAATCGACGAACTGGAAGAAGGAGAGGGAGATGGCTGCGTTTGAGGTGTTGCGGATGGTGATCTGCTCAGCGAGTGATGCGGAGCCTGAACCTGCGGCGTTGCCACGGATGGTGAAGAGTGTTTCGTACTCAAGACCAGCGCCATCTGTAAAGAGTGATCCGAAGGCGTCGTCGCGATTATCGGAGAACGGGTTGGTGTCTTGGGTGAAGTTGCCCAGGTTATTCAGATTCGTTGAATCCATGCGGTATTCACGGGTATCTGTTGAGGCGCGGAAGTAGAACTCTTGGCGAAAGAGTTGGTTGACTCCATCGACCATCCAGTTGACTTGGCCTTGGGCGGTATCGAAGGAGGCGGATGAGTTGGCATCGGCGATATCGAAAATTGATCCTCCAGCAAGAGCTGCCGAAGCAAATCCGGCGCATGATGCCAGTACGATTACGGTGTTTTTGTTCATTTTGTTCTCTCTCTTCTCTCTATGGAACGGCTTTCTCGGAGCCGTGAATACTTGTCCCACTCGATACAAGTGTACTGGGGAGAATGCCCAGTTCAAGCAGGAAAATCTCAATTTCAAATTAATTATCGGGATGGGGTATGGTGGTACGGTAGATATTTGGTTGGAAAGTACGAAATTGGGTGGAATTCGAACATTATGTAAAAAAACCCCGAAAATCGGGGTTTATAAAGGTTCGGGATATTTTCGAGTTTTAGTCGCGACGGCGGCGGGTCGAGATGAGTCCGGCTCCGAGGAGGAGTGCGAGTGTTCCTGGTGTTGGAACGATGGTCTTGTTTTTGGAGATCAGGAAGGACTGCCCTGCTTCGAGTTCGATGTTCCACTGGAATGCCCAGGCAACATCGTCGTCTTCGAGTGAGCTGTCGCCGTTGAGGTCATCGATCTGGCCATTTTCCCAGAGATCGTAGAGGTCGCCTTCGTAGCCCATTTGGTAGAGGGTTGGTGAAGGGGTGACGACGGTTTCGGAGAGTGCGAACTCATCGTTCCATTGTTGTGCGATGTTGCCGTCGACGATCATGCCGGAGTCGCCGTCAGAATCGTCACCGAGGTCGAAGTCGACATACTGGAAGAAGCTGAGGAAGATGGTGGAAGTGCTGGTGTTGGTGATGGAGATGACTTCTGCAAGGCTTGCGGCGCCTGAGCCGTTGGTGCTTCCACGGAGTGTGAATGCGGTTTCGATTTCGAGCCCGCTCGTGGAATCGCTGTAGATGGTGTTGATGGAATCAACGCGATTGTCGGAGAATCCGTTTGTATCTTGGACAGCTTGTCCGAGCATGGTCATGGTGTTGATGTTCTGCTCGTCGTTGTATCCTGGGAGGCGGAAGTAGAACTCTTGTGCGTAGAGGTGTTCTACGCCGTCAACGGTCCATGAGTATTGGCCGTCGCTGTTGAATGTTGCGGTTGAGTTCGCGTCACCGAGGACGATGTCGTCGTCGCCTGGGCCTGGGCCGCCGGCGAGTGCTGCAGTTGAGAGTGCGGTGAGTGCTGCGAGTGTGATTGCTGCTGTTGCTTTCATGCTGTTGTCTCCCCCGGATGTATCTTCGTGATTCGAGGATATCCAGATATGTGTGTGTATTTTGGTGCGCTCGGACCGGAGTGTTGCGGTGGTCCGGGCGTGCGTGTTTACGGTGTGAATGGATTAACCGCGACGGCGGTTGGTGACGGTCAATCCTGCGATAGCCATGAGTGCGAGTGCACCTGGTGCTGGGACGATTGACTTATCCTTCGAGATGATGAAGGACTGTCCTGCGGCGATGGTGATATCCCATTGGAATGCCCATGCGACATCGCCTGAGTAGGAGTCGGTGCCGTCGAGGTTGTCGATGGTGTTGTCGTTGAGCATGGCGCTCATTGTGGTGGCATCACCGACTTGGAAGATGGTTGGTTGTGGTGTGACGACTGTTTCGGAGAGGTAGTATCCGTCGTCGCTTTGGGCAACGGTGTTGCCGTTAACGATTTGTCCGAAGTCATCGTCGATGTCTCCGCCCAGGTCGAAGTCGACGAACTGGAAGAAGGTGAGGGACATGGATGTTTGTCCGAGGTTGCGGATGACGATCTGCTCTGCGAGGTCTGAGCGTCCTGAGCCGTCGGTGCCGCCACGGAGTGAGAAGATGGTCTCGATCTGCAGACCGTTGTCGTCTGAGAAGAGTTGTGCGATGGCGTCGTCGCGGTCATCACGGAAAGGGTTTGTGTCGGTGAGCTGGATGCCGTCGAAGCTGAGGTTGTCTGCGCTCAGGAGTACTTCGTTCTGGTCTGTTGCGCGGCGGAAGTAGAACTCTTGTGCGAAGAGTTGTGATACGCCGTCGACATCCCATGAGATCTGACCGCTGGTGAGGTCAAAGCTCGCGGACGAGTTGCGATCTTCGAGGGTGTAGATTGGGTCGCCTGCGACGGCGGATGTTGCGATGGCGGCGGATGCGGCCAAAACGATGGTGCGATTGATAAGCATGATGCTGGTTCTCCCACGGGGTTTGACCCCAAAAAACGAGACTCTCCAAATGTTCTCGGATGTAAGATGGGGTCAAAATGAGGAGATGCAACCAATTGTCAGGGAAAGACTTGAATTAGGAACAAGTTTTTCGGACGGTGACTGTCCCATAAAACATGAGTGGGGGATCTGGGAGGGTGCAATTGCTTCTGGGGGATTATTTTGCAAGGTATTCGTTTGGTGTGGGATTGGTTGTGGGAGGACCCATAAAAAGCCCCCGCATTGAGCGGGGGCGGGGGTGGTTTGGGATGGTAACTTGCTTTTTTGAAGTCGTTTAGGCGCGTTTACGGCGGGCGACGATCAGGCCGCTGAAGCCGATGAGTGCGAGTGATCCTGGGGTTGGGATCGCGCCGGTGTAGGTGTTGCGGCGGATCTCGGCGTTCATGGTTGCGACGGAGTCGACGAAGACGGAGCCGTTGAGTCCGCCGCCGAGGAGGTTGAGTTCAGCGGAGGTCGCGAGGACCATGCCGTTGAACGAGTTGTTGATGTTGAGTTCGGTGGTGTTGAGGAAGTTCCAGACGATCCGTGTGGAGTTGTTCTGGTTGAACCCACCGATGAGGTTTGGTGGTGCGTTGAAGTTGGCGATGCCGCCGTTGGCTGCGGCATCGAAGTTGATGACGACGGTGTCGGCGGATCCGAAGTTGAGGTTGAGCTGACCGAGTCCGTTGATGCTGGACTGGTTGAGGGAGAAGAAGGCGACATTTTGGTTGTCAACGACTGTGGTGGAGGAGACATTCATGTTTCCTCCGCCGTCGACGGTGCCTGTGGAGCTGAAACCAGCGAAGTAGCTGCTGAGGCTGGCGGCTTGGTTCATGGCGTTGTTGACCATGTTTGGGACACCGGCGTCGTTGATGGTGGATCCGCCGCCGTTGAGGTTTGCGTTTCCGTTGACATTGCCGGCGATACGGAGGTTTCCGCCGTTGTTGATTTGGTAGTTTGATCCAGCGCCGAGGTTGCCACCGACGACCAGGCCGTCGCCGGTCGAGGAGGTGACGCCTTGGACGGCGTACTTGGATGTTCCGAAGACGGAGCCGCCGATCATGGCGGAGCCGTCGACTTCGGAGGTGATGTGGAGATCGTTGCGGACGACCAAGTTCCAGTCGCTGAAGACATCAGCGGTGGCGGTGCCAGCAAGGATCGCGATGGACGCGATGGTGGTGGTGAACTTCATTGATTTTTCTCTCTTCTTGTTCATGCAATCCCCTGAACTGCTGGGGTTTGCGGGTTCTCTCTGCACATATGTTTGTGTATACGGAAAGGAAAGGAAAGTAGTTTTTGGTAAATTCGTATGAAATTGGTGGATTTTCACGAAACTGGAATGGTTGGTGCGTTTCGGGGGTGTGAGCCTGTTGTCAGGGATGAGTGGGCTGGTGGGGCATTTCCCGTGAATATGGTGTCGGCTGTGGGGTTTTCGGATGCTTGGGATGCGGCGGGGAGTGGGGGCTGTTAGGATGACTATTCGCGGAGAAGAGCCGGGGTGTGTTGGTGCGTGTGTTGGAGGATCGGATGCCGGAATTGATTGCAGATAAGTCGTTTGTACACCTGCATTTGCACTCCGAGTTCTCGCTCCTCGATGGTGGGAATCGGACGGACAAGCTGGTCAAGCGGGTCAAAGAGCTCGGGATGGGCGCGGTCGCGATCACGGACCACGGCAATATGCACGCGGCGGTGAAGTTCTACAACATCGCGAAGAAGCAGGGGATCAAGCCGATTCTTGGGGTGGAGGCGTATGTCGCGCCGGGGGATCGGCATGACCGGACCTATACAGGGGTCGCGGATGGTGGGTACCACTTGGTGCTGCTTGCGGAGAACAACAAGGGGTGGGAGAACCTGCTCTACTTATGTTCCGAGGCGTATATCAATGGGTTTTATTACAAGCCTCGGATGGACAGGGAGATTCTTGAGTCGCATTCGGAGGGGTTGATTGCGATCAATGGTCACCTTGGGTCTGAGATTGCTCGTCACATGGTCAAGTATGAGCAGACTCGGGATGAGTCACACTTTGATGCGGCTCGCGATGTTGCGATCTGGCATCGGGACACTTTCAAGGGGACACAGAACGGTCCTGGTTTTTATCTGGAGTTGCAGCATCATATTGGGTTGCAGAACTCGATCAATCCGCATGTGATCAAGCTGGCGCGGGAACTGGATCTGCCTTTGGTGTGCGATAACGATTCGCACTTCCTGATGGAAGAGGATCACGATGCGCACGACACGCTGATTTGTATATCGACGGGGAAGGTGAAGAACGATCCGGATCGGATGCGGTATCCGACGGAGTTGTATGTGAAGTCTCCGGAGGAGATGCGGTCGATCTTTGAATCGGCGGAGTACAACAACGAGGAGATCGGGGACGCGGGGATCGAGTCGCTGGACAACACGGTTTCGATTGCGAACCGGTGTGATGTGGAGCTGCCGATTGGTGCGAACCATGCGCCGGTGGTGGTGGTGAAGGCGCCGGCGAAGAGCAAGCTTCCCAAGCATTCGGCGAAGGAGTTTGGTGGGGATCTGACGGCGTGGTTTAAGGATTTCTGTACGAACTTTGAGCTTGAGCCTGCGAATGACCCGGATTTGGATCAGGCGTCGTTGAAGGTGGAGTGTGACAAGACGCTGCGGTTGTTGTGTGAAGCGGGGATGGTGTGGCGGTATGGGCCTGAGATTATGGAGCATCTCCATAAGCAGATTGAGGGGATTGATGAGATTCCTGAGGGGCTTGAGGGTGAAGCCTCGGATGGTTGGAAGAAGTGGGCGCGGCTCAATCGCGAGCTCAAGATTCTTGCGGACAAGCTGATCTCGGCGTACTTCCTGATCGTGTGGGACTTTGTGAACTGGGGGCGGCAGCGCGGGATTCCTTCGATCGCGCGTGGTTCGGGTGTGGGGACGATGGCGGGGTATGTGCTTGGTTTATCCAACGCGTGTCCGGTGCACTATGGATTGCTGTTTGAGCGGTTTACAGATCCTGATCGAACTGAGTATCCCGATATTGATATTGACCTGTGCCAGAACGGGCGCGGGGAGGTGATCCAGTATGTGCGCGAGAAGTACGGGCATGTGGCGCAGATCATTACTTTCGGGACATTGAAAGCACGCGCGGCGATCCGGGATGTTTCGCGGGTGATGGAGTTCCCGCTTGGGGATGCGGACAAGCTTGCGAAGCTGATCCCGGAGGAGCTTGGGATCACGCTTGAGAAGGCGCTTGAGCAGGAGCCTGATCTCAAGGACTGGTACGACAAGGATCCGACGGTTCGTCGGATCATTGATACGGGTCGGACCTTTGAGGGTCAGGCGCGGCACTCGTCGGTGCATGCGGCGGGGGTGATCGTTGCGACGCGTCCGCTGCATGAGGTTGTACCTCTTTACAAACAATCCGGCAGCGAAGATGTAATTACGCAGTGGGATGGGCCGACCTGCGAGATGATGGGTTTGCTCAAGATGGATTTTTTGGGATTGCGGACGCTGTCGGTGATCGAGGGGGCGAAGGAGCGGATTCTTGAGACGCTCCCTGAGGAGAAGATTTGGGATGCAGTGGGGAAGAAGAAGGGCAAGGGGGTGGCGCATCCGCTCGATCTGGATCGGTTGAAGTTCGATGACCAGATTGTGTTTGAGATGTTCCGGCGCGGGGACACGACGGGGGTGTTCCAGTTTGAATCCGGTGGTATGCGGCGGTTGCTTACGGAGATGAAACCCGACCGGTTGGAAGATTTGATCGCGGCCAACGCGTTGTTCCGGCCTGGTCCTATGGACCTGATTCCGGATTACAACAAGCGGAAGCATGGGCAGGACCAGGTGCCTTTGGTGCATCCGATTGTCGATCACTTTACGGCTGAGACCTACGGGGTCATGGTGTATCAGGAGCAGGTCATGCAGATCGTGCATGAGCTTGGCGGGATCCCGCTGCGCAGCGCGTACTCGTTGATTAAGGCGATCAGTAAGAAGAAAGAAAGTGTCATCAATGCGGAGCGTCCCAAGTTCATTGAGGGTGCTGGGGAGAAGGGGCTTGAGGCGAGCAAAGCTGAGGAGCTGTTTGATTTGATCCTCAAGTTCGCGGGCTACGGCTTCAACAAATCGCACTCGACTGGATACGCGATTGTGGCGTATCAGACGGCGTACCTGAAGACCTACTTCCCGAACCACTACATGTCATCGTTCTTGAGCTTTGAATCGCAGGCGCAGAAGGTCAGCGACTGGATCCCGTATCTGGATGATTGCAAGCGGACGCGGTTTGTTGATCCCAAGACTGGGGAGACGATCAAGACGGGTGTTGAAGTGAATGCGCCGGATGTGAATCTTTCGCGGACGGATTTCAGTGTCGTGTTTGCCGATGGCGAAGAGCCTTGTGCGCAGGGGGGGCAGGTCCGGTTTGGGATGCGGGCGATCAAGGGTGCGGGGACCAAGGCGATCGAGGCGATTGTCAAGGAACGCGACATCGGGATTGATCCGGAGCATCCGGAGCGGAAGGCGTTTGCGAGTCTGTTTGAGTTCTGTGAGCGGGTGCCTTCGGGATCGGTGAACAAGGCGACGATCGAGGCGTTGATCCGTGCTGGTGCTTTTGATGCGATCCATTCGCGCGAAGAACGCGCGTCGATGGTTGCGAGCATTGAGGCGGCGGTGAGCGCGGGGCAGTCGGTCGCGGCGGATAAGGCGGCGGGGCAGGGGGCGCTGTTTGGGTTTGGTGGTGGCGAAGAGGTGCAGACGGCGGAGATGCCTGAGACGCCTTTAGTGCAGGCTGAAAGTTGGAGCGAGGCGGAGACTTTGCGTCAGGAGAAGGAGACGCTTGGGTTTTATGTGTCGAGTCATCCGATGGAGGAGTGGGGGGACTGGGTTCGGGTGTTTACGCCTTTGACTGTTGGGGAGTTGAAATCCTTACCACAAGACAAGCGGGTGATTGTGCCTGCGATGGTGCAGGGGGTGCGGACGATTGTGACCAAGAATGGTCGGAGCGCGGGGCAGAAGATGGCGATCCTGACGGTGGAGGACGCGACGGGGACGACGGACGCGGTGATGTTCTCGAATGTGTACGCGCAGTTCGGGCACCTGACGGATACGGATATGCCCAAGTTCTTTATGGGTCGATTGGATCACTCGCGTGGTGATGCGCAGATTATCCTTGATCGGGTCGTGCCGATTGATGGGCATCCGCTTGAGCAGGGGACGATCCAGGTGATGGTGCGGAGTTCGCGTGTGAACGGGAACGCGGCGGAGGTGCTTGATCGGGTGCGTGGTGTGCTTGAGACTCCTGCGGATGTGAATGATCTTTCGATTGGGAAGAGTGCGCGTCCGGTGATGGTGATTGTGGAGATTGATGGCGCTTGGGTGCTTGTTGAGCCGGGGGGGCAGGAGGGGAGCAAGGGTGTGAAGACGCACATGCGACCTGAGCTTGTGCGTGCTATTGGGGATGAGCTTGGGCCGGATTCTGTTCGGCTCAGTGGTGGGGTGAGTGTTGAGCTCAATAAGGATGATCGGCGGAAGCAGTACGCGAAGAACTGAAGTGGGTCCGGTTTATCCTTCCCAGCGGGTTTTGAGGGTGTGGGGGATTTGCAGCAGATCGAGGGACTTGCCGACGGTGAAGTCGATGAGTTCGTCGATGGTGGTGGGGAGGAGGTAGAGTCCGGGGTTGGTGGGGGCGATGATGGCGCCGGCGAGGGTGAGGGTGCGCATGTTTTCGATGTCGATGAGGTTGAGGGGGGACTCGCGGTGACAGATGATGAGGGGGTGGCGCTCTTTGAGCGTCACGGCGGCGGCGCGGCTCAGGAGGTTTGATCCTGATCCCGATGCGATCGCACCGAGGGAGGTTGAGGAGCAGGGGAGGATGACCATGCCTTGGTGGAGGAACGATCCTGACGCGATGGAGGCGCCGACATCTTTGTTGGGGTGGATGGTGAGGTTGGCTGTATAGATAGATTCATGTTGATCGGCGGCGAGGTGGGGACAGAGGGTCTCTAGGGAGACGCTGGTGATGTTCATTTCGTCGGCGAGGAGTCGCTTTCCGAAGTCGGTGACAACGAGGTGGACCTGGTGGCCTTGGATGAGGAGTTGTTCGAGGAGTCTTGCGGCGTAGACGGCTCCGGAAGCGCCGGTGATGCCGAGGATGTAGCGGTGTCCGGTTGGGGTTGGCGCGACGGCTGGTGGCGTCGATTTTGGTGCGATCATGTAGGATTTGGGAGATTGGTCGGATGGATTTGGCATGGGTGATTCTAGTGTGATCGAAGCGGTTGGAAGTGCGGGGAGGGCTTTGGATGATATGGGGCACTATGATCTTGGCGGGAAAGACACAGATAGACGCAGCAGGAGGTTGCTATGGCAAGCATTGATATGAAAGCTCTCGGATTCTCGGTACTCATGGGGGGTGCGTTGTTGCTCGGGAGCGGGTGCGTGAGCTACACGAATGTGCCTGTGCCGAACAGTGCGCCGGCGTTTAAGCATGCCAACTCGGGTGCTTCGATCAAATCGATGGTCGCGGCGCTGGACCGTGTGATCCTCAAGCACCCGATGCGTGACAGTCAGGGTCGGTACGCGTTGAATCTTCCTGCGGGAACGACACCCGAAACCGCATCGATCGTTGTGAGCCGATTGCCCAAGGGTGCGATGCTCCCATATGAGGGGATGGAAGAGTCCGTTCCGGTGTATCACATTTCTCGGATCTGGTTGCGTGGGGCGTCTGGGAAGGTTGATGTGGTGTACCCGATTGACGCGGAGACCGATGGGGGCGTGACGGTGTGGGTGCATGGTGGTGATCGTTCGTGGTATGTGGAGCGTTTGCAGTACTGGTCGCCGGGGACGGTTCCTACGCCTCCGTTGTATATCCCGATTGATGGTGCAGTCGATGCGATGGATGTGGAGGACGATGTGAACGCGTACGACGAGAGCATTTCCAACGACGATTGGGATGATGAGCCGGTGATGGACGAAGGCGAGTTGGACCAGCCAGCAGCGCCCGCCGCTTCCGAGCCTGCTGATGATGGCGCGATGTACCGTCAGGTTGATAACTGATTGACTGGGTTGGTTCGATTTCAGGGGTTGATTGATGTGGAATGACCGGAGTCTGCTGTCGATGGAACAGGCCGATGCGGGTCAGGCGCGGTTGCTGCTTGACAAGGCGCACGCGGATGCGTGGCGTGGCGATGAGCTTGCAGGGAAAGTCGTGGCCAATGTGTTCTTCGAGGATTCGACGCGGACACGGGTGAGTTTTTCCATCGCGGCGCAATCACTGGGCGCGAAGGTCGTGGACCTGACGAGCGCGGGATCATCGGTCGCCAAAGGCGAAACGCTGCTCGACACCGCGTGGACCATCGAAGCGATGGGCGTGGATGCGATGGTGGTTCGCGCCGGGCAGTCGGGAGCGGCGGAGCTGATTGATGAACACACCCATTGCGCGATCATCAACGCGGGGGATGGCACGCACCAGCATCCGACGCAGGCGCTGACCGATGCGCTGGCGATCGGGCGATCGTTCACACGCGAGGATGGATGGGATCTATCGGGTTTGAAGATTGCGATCGTCGGTGATGTGGTGTCATCGCGCGTGGCGCGGAGCAATGTGGGGTTGTTAACGGCGCTGGGTGCGGAGGTGGTGTTGGTGGGGCCGCCTTCGATGGTGCCGGGATCGTTGCGTTCGCTTGGGTGCGGATTGACGAGCGACTTTGATTCGGTGCTGGGTGAATGTGATGCCGCGATGATGTTGCGGATTCAGTTCGAGCGCGGCGGCGGTTCGGTCCTCGCATCAACCCGGGAATACCACGCGCGGTTCGGGATGAGCGAGGCGCGTGCGGGACGGATGAAGGATGGCGCGATCGTGATGCATCCGGGGCCGATGAATCGGGGTGTGGAAATCGCGGCGGCGGTCGCTGACGGGGAACGCTCCGTTGTGCTGGATCAGGTTTCGGGTGGGGTGCTGGTGCGCAAAGCGGCGCTGATGCATGCGATAGGCAAGTAGTCGATTGGATGATCGCCCATCATCAAGACTTCAATCAATGATGGGCTGGAACGGAGACCTTTGCAGGCGGGTTGGCCTGGGGTTTTTGGGTCGGGATCCACCAGCGTGTGTGCGGGAATCGGGTATCGAGGATATCGAAGAGTTCGCGTGGGGTGATGGTGAGGGTTGCGGGCTTGCCGAGGATGTGGGTGATGGTGCCTGAATGGATGATGGGGTTGATCAGGCCTTGTGCGAAGTGTGGTGGAGCGTCATCTTGGATGGCGGGTGGGGTCGAGATCTGGGCGCAAGAATGCAGGATTCCTGTGCAATCGATCCACCAGATGAGTTGATTTGCAGAGACCATATCCGGACCTTTCAGGGGTGGGATCGGCGGTTCTGGTGAGCGGCTGTAGGGGGATTGGAGAATTGATGCCGGGCGAGCGCAGGGAATGCTTGACCTCAGGGGCGGGATCACTACGATAGTGATCCCAGATCGTGGATTCGTTGGATGTACGATTGATACGGGGACGTAGCTCAGTTGGTAGAGCGCTTGCATGGCATGCAAGAGGTCGAGAGTTCGAATCTCTTCGTCTCCACTTTGAAGAAACCCCTATTTTTATAGGGGTTTTCTCATTTCTGGAGAATGGCCAAAAAGGGCTTGTTTTGGGTCCACGGTACAGATATGGGAAACCCCTGTAGGCTGTGCGGTTTGCCCAGATTGAGGCCAAATCAGCCCACCGCGCCATCTCCCGCTGGATGCCTTCTAAGCCCTCGGACCCCTTGAACGCACGACGGGTCGCGCGGACTCCCTGGACGAGCGTGGTGGGGCGGGTGATGGTCAGCGTCGGGCGCATGTCCAAGGGGTCGCTGGCCCCTTTTACTTCTCCGCCTCGTTCTCAGCCACCATACGAGCAACCGTTTCTTTCCACTGATCGGTCATGCCCTCTATGTCCTCGCCACACGCGGTGTAGGCGACGGCGGCAGTGACAGAAGCAAGGTCATCAAGATTCTGGAAACTTGTGGGGCTGCCCAGAGCAGTCAACGATTCACGGGGTGGAAGACGAACAGGGAGTTTGCCGAATGGGTTGGCAATGGTGGGGTTTTTCCAATAGAAGTGCCCGTTGGTCTCGCGGTTATTCTTCCAATGGATCGCGTCGATAGTGACTGGAAAGGCGCTGAGGTTGACCACTTTCACGACCGGGCGCGGACGCTCATCCTCGCCGTCACCGATAACACACATCATCCGAGGCTCGATCAGCAGGCGGATATTGCTCTCGTCCTCTTGGAGTTGAAGGGCTCGGCCTGCATGCTCATTCGCTTCTCGACTTATATTATTTGCTTCTCTTGCCTCACGGTTGGATCTGCTGGTTTGAGTAAGCGCGATAATTGCGAGGATGAATCCCGCAACGGCAATGAGAGTGTTTGCCCAATCGACCATGTAGAATCGTACTCCTCTAGTCGTCCGTCCGCTAAATCCGTTGCCTAGTCCTACTGCGATCTGTCAGAGCATCCATTACTAATAGGGACCGTGTCCTTCCATGAATCGGAAAACAGTTCTTCTGTCTGCCCCGCATGCTTATCCATATCTCGCGATAGTCTCGCGGCATCTTCAGGCGTTCGGACAGTCACAAACCTGCGAAGCGGAGAAACATAGACCGAAGAAGGGCGCTGCCGATCCGCCATCATCCGAGCGTTGCGAAGGGTCCCCTGGCTCTTGCCGTCCCATGCGAATAGTCCGTAATCCGCTTCGCGGAGCATGGCGTCATCCTTTGCAGTATAAAACTCACGCCCACGGCCCGTTCCATGGTACTCGATAGCCTGAATCTGCCAGTCTCCTACATTGTTTCGACATACACCCAAAGTGCAGTAGACAATAACCTCACGGTATCCATTATCTGCCAGATATGTTTGTGCTACCCGATCGAAGCCGTTTGCGTCTCCCACGAGTACGCAAAGCCGTTTATCCATGATGTTGTTTAGGCGATGGGCCAACTCGGAGTTCATCCGCCCAAGACGCCGCGACCCCCCAATGAATACGGAAGTCATGTGTTGCTCCTTGTGCGAGTAGCCGCAAGAAAGTATACGCGAGATGCACCGGCGGCTATAAGAGCAAGAGTCACTGCATTTGCAGTTGCACCAGAGCGATAAAGATCATCCACGAGCAATACTCCCTTTCCTTCAAGTTGGGCTTTGACACCTTCAAACGCACCTTCCAGTACATCTCGCCGTTCCTCTGCATCTGTGATGTTTTTAAGAGATGGTGTTTGTTTTGTTTTCTGGATCGCGTTCTCTGTGTAAGTCTTCTCCAGTTTCTTCGCCAGTTCAGAAGCGATCGAGTAGACTGGCTGAACAGCCCGCCGTGTTGATGCAGGCATTGGAAGCACCAAGTCAATATGTGACAATATAATAGGTTTATTGGCAAAATGCTCCGCCATCATTTCGGCGATCGTGTCCGCTGATCCTGTCTGTGCTTTGTATTTTAACTGGTAGACTAGTTCGCCCACTTCCGAGCGGATCGTATCAAATTTCTCTCGGCCATTGGGATAGTAACCCGCGAAGGTGCTAGAGATTGTCTGCACATCCAATGTCCATCCGCGTCTCCACGCCCCTTGAACTTGCTTTGGATTTGTCATTGTCCGATCTCCGTGCGCACTTGGTATCTGTCGCTTTCTATTCTAGGACGATTGTGGGGGTGCGGCGCATCGGGATCGGTCAGTACCTCCAACACCTCTTCCAACGCGCTCGCCTCAATCACATACCGCCCAAAGTGCTGTAGCCCTGGGCAATCACCCCGGTGAATGAGTTCCCAGATAGCCATCGGGTTCGTACCTAGTTGCTCAGCGGCCTCTTCAATGGTGATTGTGGCGTGGGGAATACCGCGTTTCTTAGCCAACTACGAACCCCGTTTCTTAATCGGTGGTGGGCCGGGGCACTTTGGCGTACGAACTGTGGAGGGGCAGGGCCTCATACCACACCTCGCGGGCGGTATGTCCAGTAGTCTTTGACCAACCCGCGATCAGCACCGGGGTGACTCTCTATCGCCTCTTCGATCGCTTCGATTCCTGGGTGTCTGAATCGGTCATCGGCAATTGGAAACATCCCGTCTGCACGCATCGTGTCCTTCAGGTACTTGATGCACGCCGCCGTTGATTCATCGGCCCCCGCTTCGCGGTATCGCTCCAGGTTGTGGTGATAGCGGCTCATCGTCTCACTCCCTTGAATCGAGCGATCGCGGCATCGGCGGCGGCTCGCCCATAATGACTCTCATATGCAAACTGAGCGGTGACGCTGAACTTGGCGCTTCTTGGATCAAAGCACGAGGTATCACCCATGCCCGATGGAATACCACCACCGCCCTTCGCGCCGCCACCAACTGACAGCGCCCACCAATGCGGGCGGGCTGATCGTAGTTGTGAAACAATCCACTGGTCAGGATCGAGACCAGGAACAACGCCGGGCGCGTCATCGCGTGTGACAGTGCGTCCGTCGTCTGCAACAGTGAACAGCGGCGTAGCCAATGCCATGAAGTCAGCCGCATTCTGTTTATCAGCGCCCGATGATGCGAACGCACTGCCCAGGGCAGCGGTGATCTTGTCGGCTGCCCACTCATCTTCGATCTTCTCAGCGCGTGCTATGGCGTCGTCACGCTCAGTAGTGAGGGCATCGGTGCGTTCCTTCAGTTGGGCGTCTACCTCGCCCAGGCGAGTAGTGAGGGCGGCGGTGATATCGTCCAGGCTCGCATCATCGCCCAGGGTGAGGGCTTCGCGTACGGGCGCGAGGTACTGGGCTTTGGTTGCTTTGTGTGCCTCACGCTCAGCCTTCAACGCGGCTTGCAACTTCTCTACGCTCGCCGCGTCATTGTTGGGCGGCGTCGCGTTGTCGTTCTCGTTTGTGGGTGGGGTCGTCATTACGCCGCACCACCTTCCAGGGCGGCGAGCGATCGAGCCGCACGAGCCGCCGGGCTATCTCCGATTCCGATCATTTCTCCGTATCGCTTTGTGATCGCGGCCCCCGCTGTTTCAATGCTTGTCCGCACCTTGGCGATTCCATCTCGGATGCGCACCTGGTCGGGCGCGAAGACTCTTTCAGCGTCCATACGAAGACCCTGGACATCATTCGATGAAAGCCCCACCGCCAATGGGCTAGCGCTCAGAATGGCGGCGGCTACGGCTCGATCCTTCTCAACCGTGATCGCTTTGCGGATCGTCTCCAGGCGTTCGGACTTGGGGAGGCTGCGAAGATAACTTCGTACCTCGCCCGCCCGTGCGTTTTCATTAATATCAAGGCGGGTGGCCCCGATGTTCAGGTGTACATCGTCAATATCAACCTGCACCTGGGCGGCGCGGGCGTCGATCGCGGCGAGTCCATCGGCCACGAGTTTACCCGCTTTGGTCATATGCGAACCCGCCGCCTTACTCGCACGCTCTCGTGTGGTTGGATCATTCAGGCCCGCCGCCTTGATAGCGGCTTGTGCATCGCCCAACAGTGCAGCGGATTCACTCAGCCCTGTAAAGATCGCACGCGCTGTTGTGATTGATGGATCGTGAATCGGCCCCGCGTCGTTATGCCCAATGACAAGATCAGGCGCGAGGGTATCGACCACACCGGGATCGCATGATACAGGGATATTCGTATTGACTTGCTCCATTTGTTTAGGGACTCCGGGGCCGCGATCGCGGCGGGGACAATCGCCCAGGGGAATACTCACCACCGGGCTTGATTCAAATCCCATGCCACCCATGTTTCAGGGTGACGATGGGGATGCGCCGAAGAGCGTGGCGCGTCATACACAACGGGGAGCGCCAGCATCCGCTGTGAAACCGTCACGCGCGCCATTGAGCACGGGGACGGTGTTTGACCCGGTACCTACGCGGTCCCCTGCACGGTGGCCGGATCAAACGGTCTGGGGGTCATTGCCAGAGTCAGGAACTGGGCATCAGGCAAGCCCGTGGTTTCAAGGAACTGCCCAAAGAGAATCGTTTGTTCAGCGGTTGCGAGCACGCCCACGCGGTCATCACCACCGATGCGTACCTCCCGCGCGTTTAGATACCAGTCTTTGGAGTGGGGCAAGCCCAGCCGATCGGCTTCAGTAGGATCAATCGCCCGAATGAACCCCAGCCCCGCCGCTACTGAATCGAACTCTGCGCGAAACAGGTTTACAGAATCGCGGATATGGTCGAGCGTTGGCCAGTCGACCCCGGCACGCTTTGCCATTCTGATAGCGTTTGCAATCGCTCGTTTCGTCTTAGGTTTGATGATTCTGCTCATTTTCAGGGGGCCTTTCGCCCAAGGGTACTCATGCCGATTCTGGGCGTCAAGGTGTGTCGTTTCCCTCTGTATTTACAGTGTTTTCTGCTAGTGCCTGTAGGTGCTCGGCATTGACCCTCGGCATCATCCGTTTCCATTCGTCAACAGTCATCGGCGGCTGCTGAATGTAGAGCACGCCGTGCGGTGTTTCGGTGATGACAATGCTTTTCAGGCGTTCGTACTCTGCGATTTCATCCGGGGAAAGTGTCATGCCCGTCTGTCTCTTCAGTCTCAGAAAGTTCAATCGTGCTTCGTGGTTTGCTTTGTCCATTTGTGGTCAGTTCCTTTCGCTGTTCTACTCGTGCTTGTTCTACCTTCTCCAACAGGATCAACAGTTGGCGCTGCTCAACCTCGGGCAGCGTTTGCAATGCATCGAAGTTGACGACATACCCACCGGGCTCGCCCAACTGAAGATGGGCGTGTGCGTGATTGACTTGGCCTTCGTGTTCGATGCGTTTGTGATCGCCCCACTTTGGGCGATTTTCAGCCTTAAGTACCTGCTCCAAGGCTCTCAACTTGTTTCTCGAATCCTCACGCACGCCCACCACCTTGCCGGTCTTGTCATACGAGGTAGATCGGTCGGCGGGGCCGAGCGCCAACTTGGTGATTTCGTACTCGGCTTCGGACACGATCCGATCGCGTCGCTCTTGCGCCGCCTCTTCTAGGATCGCACGAAGATCGGGCCGCTTCTTGAGCGCAGTGGTGAGTGTTCGGCGTCGTGCTGGGCGTTCGTACACACTCCCGTCGGCGCGGCGTTCGGTGCCGGTTGTTTCACCACCCGCCCAGGTGGTCCACACGAGTGACCATCCACCCTTTTGAGCGGCGGCGATCAATCGAGCGAAAGCGGGGCCGGTCAGTGCGCCTAGGCCATTGGGCGTGCTGGTCGGGGCTTCGTCATCGGGCAGCGCCCAGGCGGGATCGACGGGCGGGATGATTTCGATTTCGTGGGTCATGGGTTTTGGTCTCCTAAAAAAATCGGCGGGTGGGGCTGGAGTGAACGCGAACGGAACGCGAACAAAGTTCGATGGCGGATTTTGCTCTGTCACAACAGGGTGTAGGGGTGTCACTGATGGTCCGATAGTGACTTTTGGGTCCACCCCCTCCTTATGGGACCGTTCGATAATGCGTTCGGCCGTTGATTGGTGGTCCGATAGCGTGCGGATGCTGGATAATGGTCCGATATCTGAGGGTTGGCTTTCCCGTGATGGGAAGTCGGGTTGTGTTCGGATCAAGAATCGCCGATGCTGTTGCGTGGGGGCTGGCATTCTCGGACCATGGCATCTACACATACCTGATAGTGAAGCGCTCAAGAGTTCGATTAGGTTCGCTGGTGATATCGTGAGGGCTATCGGACCATCGAACTCCTGACCGCTATCGGACGCGCGAGGGTTATAGGAGCCGGGCGTTGGTGGCGCGGGGAGCACGAGCACAAGGGTGCGAGCGTTGGCCCGGCCCGTCCCTGCCTGTCCCCGCCCAGAGGGAGGCCGCATAATCGCGGTTTTCGATGCCTTTAGCGGTGATTTTTCGCCCGTCCCTCTCTGGTCCCCCCTTATCTTGTAAAGATATATGGTAAAGGGACAGGGGGTAGGGTACTGCACTACGCCATACCCCCATATAGGAACTAGGGCGGTCCAGGGGGCCGGGGAGACCACTACGCCCCAAATCGGGCCTCTCAGCCCAGAATGGACGATTTGCTGGCCCCTCCCTCGTGGTCCCGGCCTCCCTCTACCTCCAGCATCGGCATCAGAACACCCCATGATCGTCCCCCGATCCACCTGCCTTGGGCGTGATGCGCCAGACACCTTTGCCGGTGTAGTCCACCATCAGGGGCTGCTGCCTCTCCTGGGCGGTGCCCCTCGCATAGCAGTAGGGCCTCAGCCCATCAATCCGTACGCGGGTCCGATCCCATCCAAGTTCACGCATCACCGCCCCCAGTCGGTCGTTGTCCACCTGGGATCGAGTACCCACATCAGGCTTGCCCACAACCTTCCAGGCATCGTCGGCCCGTAGCACGCCCACCACTCCGTCAAGGACAGGCTCTAGGGCTTCCATGAACGGGTCTGACTGTTGGCGTTCCCCCTGGGCGGCGGTGGCGTCCGCGTAAAGGCTGGGGTCCAGGCGGATAGATTCACCCCGCGCCTCAAGAGACGCGGCCTCTGCCCAGAGTTGATCTACCACGCGGGACATTCCCGCAACCCGTATCGCCCCACACCTGACTGGCCAATATCGCCGGTTCCCGGTTGAGTCTTTCAGGTAGCGATCTGCATTGGTAGTTCCGAAGATGACACACTGGCGGGGCACTTCTACAGGCTCGCGTGCATAGGACAGCCGCGCCCGGTCAATCTGGCGAGAGAGTGCCGCTTTGAGTGCGTCCGCCTCTGCTTTGCGGATGCCCTTCAGTTCACCCGCTTCAACAATCCACTTGCCCCGCGTACTTTCGATGAATCGCTTTGCATCGCCGTCTAGGGGCAGGTCATCACTGAACCATGTTTCGTCGGGGCAGAGATATCGCAGTAGTGATGATTTGCCACCGCCCTGTGGCCCTTCAAGAATCACCATCTCATCGAACTTGCATCCCGGCGAGAGAACGCGGCGGACAGCGGCCACGAGAGAGAGGCGAGCAACGGCGCGAATGTATGCGGTGTCTTCAGCACCCGCGAAGTCGATTAGCCACGAATCAACGCGGGGCGTCCCGTCCCATGTTTCCGCCACCGATTCAATGTACTCGCGTACGGGGTGGCGTCGGTGGGTCAGGGCGTAGTCCGAAGCCACATCGTGAAAGAAATCTTTCCCCGATTTGAGCCTGAACATTTCTTGGGCGTTGAGCCACAGCCGAATCATCGCTTTGTCATCTAGGTGGGGTCCGAACCCCTGCAACCCTTCAACAAACTTTCGATCGCTGAACTCATCCCACCATAGCGTTACGCCCTGCCGACGAATCGACACCCGGACATTGTGTGGTGTCTGAAGAACATTCCCCTTCTCATCGACCACGAACTGAACATCTTCGTCTTCAATCGCAATGCCAGCGCGTTCGATCTGGCGCAAGGCGTAACGCTCGGCACCTGAACCCTTCTCAGTGATAGACTCAGAGATACGGAACTCAGGATCGGTGATGATTCCATAAATCATGTTGCTGTCGATCCCCGCGCGGGTGAGTTCGCACACCACCCAGAACAGCATTTCAGAGCGTGATTCAAAGTGATTGGGATCATCGGGGTTGCACCCATTGACGATGCACGCTTTCACCGCGTCGGACACCTCATCGCCCAGGTCATCCACGCTGTTCAGCCGCCGCACCTCGACGGGTGCCTCCAACTTGGACGATACGCCCGCGACTACGCCTCCCTCTGGGCGATCGGGTACGGCTTTGGTGAACTGCCCAATCTCATACACCCGATCATCTTGCCACTCGATAAGTTCGGACAGTGCGGACACCCGGCCCCGTGCTTGCTTCTTTGCATCGGGTAGATTGATCGTCCCAGGCACGCGCATGATGCGGCTGATATCGTGGCAATGATCTCCGCCCAAGGTGCGTTCTATCTGTAGGTTGTAGAGTTTGATATCCTCTGCAACTTCTAGCGAACCATCGACGGTCATTGGCTCAGACAGTTTCCAATACGCCTGATACCCGCCACCGCTGTAGACGATCCCGGTGGGCAGAGGCAAGCCGCCGTCTGGAGTACGAAGCAACGCGAGTATGCGGGTTTGTTCACTCTCAATGGGCTGATCGGCGCGAGGGTCTAGATCGACATGAAGATAATGCACCGCCGCGATATCGGTGCGATCCAGTTTCTTCGAAGCGGCTTGCATGGGCTCGCCAACGCTGAAATAGATATTCGCGGGCATGGCGGCGCATGCTGCAATCCATTTCAGGAACTCCTCGCGTTGATCGGGGCTGAATGTCTCAGTTGGGATAGCCTTCTTATCGAGTGACACGCCAGTGATAACGGCGAGCCGCCCAGGATGGAATCTTTGCAAGAACTCCCACGAGGCTTCATAGTCGGGGACCGGGGTAGTCATTATGAAGCACCGCCCGACTCAGCCGCGAAGTCTTCCCATGAGTCCCATCGACTGTGCCACTGTTGGTAGACCTTCCCATCCGGAGAAACTATTACAAAGTCTTCTAGAGACGCCATATCTGGATCAGCGGCGACAGGATCACAGTTGGGCAGTTGCCAGCCGATGATCGCGTCGCCTTCAGGAGGGGTCAGGTATCTCTGCCCATCTTCTTCGGTGATGCGGGTGCAGAGTGTCCATCCCGGTTGGGCGGGGATATAGGAATGCGGCTCTTCCTTCGCACGATGCCAATCGTCAAGGCAGACACTGATTGTCCGCTCATCCTCCAAGAGGAGGACTGCGATGGGCGTAGGTTTGTTCCGGAATGAAGCCGACACAACGCGGTCCACATTCACTTCAACAGTACGCTCTATGTTCATAATGAAGCGAGGTATGCTCACGATGCACCACCCTTCGGCTGATCGGAAGTCGGCACGGTTCGCGTGTATGCGACTAGGGCGGATGTTCGATATCGCACGCGAGCCCGGACACCGGGACCGGACTTGATATAAGCAGGTCCGCGACGCTGTACGCGGTAGTTGCTTAGGGTGGACTCACTGAGCCCAAGGAACTCCGCCGCTTCAGGTGGCGACAAGAGACGATCTTCGGATGATTCGGGATTGGACATCGCCAAGTACCTCATGTTGGGCACCGGGCGGCGGTCGTGCGGGTGAACTATTCACCAGGTCAAAAAGAACAGACGGCCCTCCCGGTGCGGTTAAAAAACTGCACTGAAGAGGACCGTTTCCGGGGTACTAGCGAACTCAATAGCCGCGTTCCCACTGTTGGGTCCAGAATATATCAGACACCCCAAGTATACACCGATTCGGGGAGAGGGCAAGGAATCTACTTGGGATGCCACTCCTTGTGCACCGAATCAGGGATTGGAAGGCCGAGCGTGAGGCGTTCCCGGACCCACTCCACAAGTGCCGCATTGAACTCCGCTGTGCGCAGGCCCCGTTTGCCTACTTCAGCGATTAGCCGTCGTGTTCCATCGTCATGCATTGAGGCTATCGCCATCGTGAAATCGTCTTCGCGTCCATGCTTGACGCCAGCATAAACACTGCCAAGGTGTTCAGGATGGACCCATTCACGCCCATCGGCGAGTTTGACGGCCTGCATCCCGGACTCGGCCAACGCATCGGGCAACTGCTCAGGCGGGAGAGTGAAGTAGTTCATGCCGCCTCCTCTCGTCCGCGCATCCATGCGTCCCCGATCGCCGTAACCACTCGCCGTTTGTCATCGTCCACGAGCGCCGCGTATCCGGCGGTCGATGCGATCGAAGCATGGCCTACGGCGTGGCGCACTGATTCGGTGCTTTCCTTCATGCGCAGGCCGTTGGTGATCCAGGTTGCCCGAAGTGAATGGACCACGAGTTTCGGATTGTCGATCCCCGCGATTTCAAGCACCGCGCGGAATGTCGATCGAGGGTCAGCCAGCCGGTGCCGTCCAGTAACTTCATTGAATCCACCCAGCGCGCCGGGGAGAACGAACGGCCCCTCTGTACGCTCGCGCCGGTCTTTCAACAGACGGACCACCTCGGGATGAAGCGCAACAGCATCCTGCTCCCCGTTCTTGTTGTCCTGCTCTGGGATGATCCAGGTGGCGGTGCTCAGGTTCACATCCTGCCACTTCATGCGGGCGATCGAACCCCGCCGCCGCCCAGTAATCGCTGCGAGAAATAGCAGGTCCGCAAGGTCCATACGCTTTGCGATCGGCTCCCCTTTGATCCAGCCCAGACGCTTGCGGGTGATCTTGTATACCGCGTGCTCCCGTCGATAAGTATCGAGCGCGTTGATGAAACGCACTTGTTCGTCCTCACTCATAGCAGCGTGGCGCAGGCGTTTCTTGAACTTCAGTTTCTTTCTCTTACTCCCCTTGGGCATGATGCAAGGGTTCGCACGGGTGCCAGTCCCGTCGTGCTCTTCCAAGTAGTAAGAGAATGTCGTGCTCAGCAGTGCCAGCACCGCATTAGCGGTGGCACGCCCGCCGTTGCTGCGCGCTTTGCGGCGCTTCTCATCTACTTTCGCATTCACGATGTCGCGCATCAAACTACGAACCCAGTCCCGGTCGATGCTGTCCATCATCACGCGGGCGTGTCGTTCAAGATAAAGCCGATACCACCGCCGGTATTGCAGGCCCGTGCGCCCGCCCCCGGCTTCGTGCTCGGCAATGTAGGCGTCGAACGCATCGCCCAAAGTGATGCCCTTGGATACGCGGCGCTTGGGCACCACACCCCCGCCCTCGATCGTCGCGCCGTTGAGTTCGTCCACCCGATCACGGGCTTGTCCAACCGTCCATTCTGAAGTTGATCCGATCCGCGTCCGGGCCGTGCCCGATTTAGTGGTTGAATCGCTCCGTGTGAAATAGAAAGTCTTCGCGCCCTTTGGACTCATCCGAACCACAAGATTGCGGCGTTCTGTGTCGTGTAGATATGCCTCGCGCTCGGGAGCGGGCCACGCTTTGATCCGGGCATCGGTGAACTTGAATACACGGTCTGATTTGCTCTTGTTTCCCACTGATGCGTACTCCAGTTCGATACCTCACGGTACAGGCATGGGAAAAAGAAACGGTGATTTCCCGGTGTATACAAGTGAACTACGGCAGTTTATTATACAACGCAAGTGCTTGTTCGACAAGGATTTCGGTGTTTACTGTGAAACGCCGTTATATGCTTGTAATGAATATGCGGGCTAGATGGCATGCAAGAGGTCGAGAGTTCGAATCTCTTCGTCTCTATTTGTTTTCGGATGAAGAAAACGCCGCTGGTGATTAACCAGTGGCGTTTTTGATGGGGTGAGGGGGTTGGTGGATTTGGGATATGGAAGAACGAACAGTTTATGTAGCGGGGTAGTCGGGGAAGTTGATGTCTTGGATGTGGGCTTTGTAGTTGTTGTGTCGTCCGGAGCTGGTTGTATAGAGCGGGCGGTTGACCTGGTCGTAGCTGAGTGTGCGGACGGTTCGTTTGGATTTGTGGAAGTCGTAGCACGATGGGTCGAAGTCGAGACCGAGGAACTCGATCAAGCGTGGAAACTCGTTTTCGGGATCGGCGACGAGGCGTTCGTAGTGGACATCGAGGATCGGGATGTCGAGCGTGGCTTTCCAGTGGTTCATCATGCGGTCGGAGAGGGCCCATGTGTGTGATGCCCAATCAACACGCGAGGTCCATGGGTGCATGTTGTTGTTGAACCCGCCCATATAGCAGCTGATCGCGACATCGCGCGGGTCGCGGATCGCGTGGATGATTTTGGTCTTGGGGAACAGGCGGGCGATGAGCCCGACGAGTTTGTTGTTGCCCAGCGCTTTGTTGACGACGCGCTCAGAGCCATTGGGGGAAACGCTGAGGATGTGCTTGATGTACGCATCGGCGGTTTCTTGCCATGCCGACTGGCCCATCTTCCCGAAGCGTTCGCTTGGCGGGGCGTCCGGCTGATAGTGCTTTGAGAGCTGCATCGCGAAGGTCTCGATTGCGCTGAGCTCGCCGACACCCGAAGCTTTTGGGTGGGCGTCGATAATCTGGTCAATCAGACTCGTGCCCGAGCGGGGCATCCCGGCGACAAACACCGGGACGATGCTCTCGCAGCTGGTGATCGGGAAGTCGGCGGTGTTTTCCTTTGACCAGATCTCGATCAACGCATCAACCTGCTGGGTGTGCAGGTCCGGGTCGTACTCGAGTCGTGTAGGTGCATTGGCGAGTTCGGCGGCTTCCCATGCGAGGTCATACTGCTTGCTGCGGTCGCAGGCTTTCGCTTTGAGATGGTGCAGTCCGGCCTTCGCTTTGTCCTCCGGTATTTTGGCGATCACTTGATCGATGAGTTCGATCGCTTGGGCGTATTCCTTGCGCTGGACGAGAATGCGAGCCCAGATATCCTGAATCTGAGTACTGAATGAAGAGAGATCGCCGTCGTTGCTTTCGACCAGTGGCCGGAGCGTGGACTCGGCGTCGTCAATCCGGCCTGCTTCCTCGAATGCCCCGGCTTTAAAGGCGAGGCACATCTGGTTGTCGGGAGATTTTTTCAGCATCCGATCGATCAATGCGACGCATTCGTCGGTCTTCCCCAGCGCTCGATGCGCCCTCGCGATGATCAGCTTGGAGGCGTCGCTGGGCTTTGCTCGATCGGCGCGCTTCGCAAACTCGATTGCTTTGGAGGGTTGGCGTTGCTGATCAAAGATCACCGCCATCAGATGGAGAGCGCCCGCGTCGGGCTTTTTTTTCTTGAGGAGGGGTCCAAGGGTTGCCACGGCTTGGGGGTAGTGTTTGGCTTTGACCTGCTTGTGTGCTTTGAGCAGCCGGTCTCGTGTTGAGAGTGGGGGAGTTGTTGCCGGCTTTGAGTTCGGTTGACGCATCGGTTGATGCGTCGGATTGACGCCGCCAACATCCGAGAGAGAAAATGGCTGATCTGAGGGGGTCTTCATAGGGTGTTGAACTTTAGCAATCAAGAAAGACCCCGCCAACAGGGTGGCGGGGTCTTTGTGTATCGAGTTGGTTATGGGATCAAAAGCAGGTTATCGTCTGCGACGACCGGCGGCGAGGCCACCGAGTCCGAGGAGTGCGAGGGCACCCGGCGCTGGGACGACATTGCCGATGATGTCGAGTTGGTACTCACCAGAAGTCGGGACGAAGCCGCCAATTCCAGCAACCGTACCGACGCCAAACCCTGCTTCTGCATCGTCTGTGGTGTATTCCCATGCTCCGACGGTTACGGTGTAGTCGCCGGCGGTCAGGAAGATGGTCATGAATGAATCGAGTGAACCCAGAGATCCGTTGGTGTCTGAGCCGGTCGTGTTGTCATCATTGACTTCAACGAGATTGCTGTCGGAAAGCGGGTTGCCGTCATTCTGGAACAACATGATCACCGGGTCGATCCATGTATCGAAAATCTGGTAGGACAGCATATCGAAAGTGACATCTGAATCGGAGAGGACGGTGAAGTTGATGCTGTCGATTTCGACTTGGCCGTAGTTGTAGGCGCCGTAGTTGGCTCCGAAGTCATACGCAAAGTCTGAAGCTTGTACTTCGATCGTTCCGCTGTTGACGATGTCGGCGGCGGCTGCGTTGCTCAGGCCGGCTCCCAGGAGAGCGCCTCCGAATAAGCATTTAGAAACGGTGTTCATCTTTCTTCTCTCTTTCTTGAATGGGAAGGGTTTCTCAGGCCCTAGGTCTCTCTTGATTTCACTCGCCCGAGGGGCGGTGATCCGTAGCATACTACCCCGATTTAATGGCTTTTAATGCATAAAAACTGGAGAATACCTGAGAAGAGTTCGTTTCCAGTTGAGAACAACGCCGTGGGTACTGATCTATGGGCTTTCTTCTGATGGATTGGGGAAATAGGCAGTTTGGGCTTGAACGCTTTGGTCCGATTTTGTATCTGCTGGATCCTTGTTCTACCCGTTTCCATGCGCGTGTTTGGCTTTGCAGGCAAGTGGTTTAAATGGAGATTTCGATTGTTTGAAGTGCGGCCTTGCGGTAGAGTTTGCTTTTATGGAGTTCAGTTTGAAAACGAAATATTTTTCAGTATATAAGAGCGTGCTCATCTGTACGATCGCTGGGTTTTCACAGGTAGCGGTTGCCGGGGATTTCATCCGCTGGCTTAGCCCGGTGGATGGGAACTGGGAAGCGGGCATTTTTTGGGATACAGGGGTTGTGCCTGGGATCAATGATGATGTCGTTCTTGGACATGCGGGTGGGTACCTCGTCAGTGTCAACTCGTTGTCGTCGGTTGCATCCGTGAGCATCACCAATGAGCATGCCGCATTGGCAATCAGCAACTCGAGTTCACTGTACTTGTACGGCGATGTATTCAATCAAGGAGAGATACTCGTCAGCGATCTAAACGGACCCTCTCCTACCTATTTCTATATACGAGAATCCATGTCGCTAAACGGCGAAGGCATTCTCAGACTCCCGGCGCTCTCGGGGAATTCTCGTATCAACTCGCTTGCCCAAGCGGTGTTGACACATGGACCGATGCACACGATCGAGGGGCAGGGGTTCATCATGTGCAATATTCTGAATCAGGGGACGATCCGATCAAATGTTCCTGGAAAGGAGCTCACATTCTTAGTGAATCCAATACAGAATGAAGGGCGGATCGAAGCGGTCAACCAGGGCATCTTGACCCTGTTCGGATCGGTCGAGCAGTCTGGGTCGGGCATCATCTCAGCAAGCGGTGTCGGATCTGAGATCCGTCTCGGCGGCTCTGTTTACAAACGTGGCGTGATCAGCGCAACGGCTGGAGCTGAAGCTGTGGTCATCACAAATAGTGATATTGAAGACATGACGATCGAGGGACGGTTCATCATCAATCCCTTTAGGTCAGTCGAGGTCACTGGGCCGCTGACCAACAATGGAGAGATTGTCCTTGATGAGGTTTTTCAAACGGTACTGGGCTCATTGATCTTTCAGAGCGATTCGTTGATTCAGGGTTCCGGTGAGATTCTTCTCGGCACAGACCATCTCGGTATCATGGCCGCCGTGGATGAGGGCACGATTCTCACCAACGGCTCGGGCCACACGATCAGGGGGAACGGGCGGATTTTGAGCTCACTTGTGAACGATGGATTGATCCATGCTGATGTTTCGGGAGGGAGCCTGAGTGTCGGTGGGAACAGGCCGGTTGTCAACAACTCCATTATCAAGGCATCAAATCAGAGCGCTGTGAATGTTGCGGGTGGAAATCTTGTTCAAGGGATCGACGGCATCGTTCTGGCGGATGGCCCAGATTCAGTTGCCCGCATAAGTGGCGGTGTTTTTGGCGGTCGGGTTCAATCTCTCAATGGCGGTCTGATTGACATTCGCAGCTCCACGGTGCTTGACGGCGTCGAGATCGTTGACGGATCGGAAGTCGTCATCAACTGGCCCACCGAAGTTCGGAACCGACTTACAAACAACGGCGCTGTCCAGATTGACTCGAGTAACCGGATAAATGCCTTGAGCAACACTCTTCTGGACGGTTCTGGAGAAGTGAATCTGATCAGTCCTTGGGCAAGCATCCACACGGCTCCGGGTGCAAGTTTGATTCAGGCTTCTGATCACACCATTCGCGGGCACGGCGTTGTGAGCGGTTCGTTGGTGAACAATGGGCGTATCGTGGCCGATGCTGCAGGGCAGACTCTGGAGCTGTCATTCTATTACAAGTCAAACAATGGGAGCATCGAAGCGGTGAACGGTGGGACGCTGTATTTTGAAGAGATCCATATTGATCAGGGTGCATCGGGAGTGATCGGGGCGACGGGCAAGGGCAGCGTCCTTCGTCTTGATGATGTTGAGATCACGGGTGGAACGCTGGCGGTGGCTGATGGAGGCATCTTCGAGTATGGCGATGCGTCAACCTTTGGTGGTGTGACTCTCCATGGAGAGCTGGATCTGGTGAACACGATGCTGACTGTTTCGGACTCGCTCACCAATCAGGGACGAATCACAGTTCGAAGGGATGAGGATCTTCCTGGAATCTTGCCCAAGATCCGGTTTGCGAACGAGGATGTTTTGTTGGATGGTGTTGGTGCTGTCGTGCTCGACGATGTACAGACAGATAGCCCGCTGATCGAAACAGTGAATGATGGGGTCATCATCAATGGCGTTGGGCACACGATTGAAGGACGGGGGCGTATCGCCGCTCTCTTGGAGAATGGTGGTCTGCTTAGCGCGAATGTTCCTGGTGGGCGGCTCAGCATTACGGGGAGCAGCGCGTGGAGCGGGGTCAGAACGGTGAATGACTCGGTTGTTGAGGCCATCAATGGTGCGGAGTTGCATATTGATTCGATGACGCAAACTGCGAACGGAGTCATCCGTGCTGATGGGGCGGGTTCGGTTGTTTCTATGAATGGTTCGTTCGTGCTTGGCCGTCTTGAATCTACCAACGGCGGGTTGGTATCGGTGGACTCTGAGTGCGCCCTTACGAGCGTCGCAATGCAAGCTCAGATTCAGATACAGAGCGGGGTCCGCATGAAAATGCTCGGGGACATCACGAACAATGGTGTCATCCAGGTCAACCCGCTCGCGGGAGATGAAATCACAACTCTCCAATGGGGGAGCTGGGCCAATCCGCAGATGTCCATCGGCGGGGAGGGTGTCATTCGGTTAGCTGCTCCCGGTGATCGGGCTCGTATTTTCGGGCTTGATGGGGTTGAATGCGAACTGGGTCCGAACCAGCGGCTTGAGGGGGTTGGGCAGATCAGCATGAGCCTGTTCCATGCGGGGACGATTGCTCCCGGGCTTGGGATTGGGACGATGACCGCTGTGCGTCCCGTTGAGTTTTTGCCCACCGCTCGTTTCGAGGCTGAAATCGCTGCGGATACAAACGATCTGTTTGAGAGCACGCAGTCGGTTGTGCTTGATGGTGTTCTCAATGTTGACTTGGTTGATGGATTTTCAAACTCAACTGGTTACTGGGCACGAACGATTCTCTCTGCAGCATCAATCACGGGTGAGTTTACGGAGATTCATATTCCTGAGGCCGCGGAAGGATTTCGTACACGCTATTACAACACGGGTACTGAGTTCGTGGTTGGGCAAGGGTGTCTTTCGGATTTGAGCTTTGATGGCAGCCTGAACTTCTTGGATGTCGCTGCGTTTCTTGTTCTCTTTGGGGATTTGGATGCAGATGCCGACCTGAACGACGATGGGCAATGGAACTTCATTGACATCTCGTTGTTCCTGCAAGATTTGAGTGGTGGGTGTGCGATCTAGTTTTCTTCGGATGGTTGCTCTTGGTCGGTTGATGTCTTTGGGTCATTGTTTGATTTTTTTACAGGGTTCAAAAATTATGGATATTCGAAATCTCTATTCAAAGTTATTTGCGGTGGCTGTTGTACTCGGTAGCTTTCAGGCAACCGCGCAAGACTCGTGCGCCGGATCTGATCTCTTCCAAACTCAGGAGCGGATATCCAGCGGAGATCTTCCTCGAACTATTCAGACCGAAGATATCAATGGGGATGGGTTTCTTGATTTGGTGGTGCTCAATGATGGCGTGCAAACTGGTGATCGGAGTTTGGCGGTTGTGCTTGGTTTGGGTGGAGGGGGCTTTGCAGACCCGGTGTTTTATATCCTTGAGAGCTCTGATGTTATCGAGTTTGAAATTCGGGATATGGATTCTGACGGCGATTTTGATGTTGTCGTTTTGAGTGAGTCCTTTGTGTTGATATTCCTCAACGATGGCCAGGGCGGATTGTCGGAGCCGGTGTATTCATCCTTTGGTCCCGGAAACGATTGGCGAGCGAGACGATTCGCTGTCGGGGATGTGAACAATGACGGGAATCTTGATGTTGTCACTTCCATGCTGGGGACTTCGCCCAATGGTTTGGAATGGGTGGGGGTGTTTTTGTTTGGTGATGATCTGGCGTATGAAACTCGCACTGGGTTCGATGTTTCGGGGAGTTCGGTCACGCCGTCGGGTATTTCTTTAGGGGATCTCGACGGTGACGGCGATCTTGATATGGTTGTCGCAAACAGGAATGACAACAGTGTGGGCGTTCGGTACAACGATGGGAGTGGGGGGTTCAGCGGAGAGAAGGTGTATGCGATTGAAGGGGGAATATTTACGAATGCAAGCCCGATCGATGTTGAACTGGCGGATATCGATGGGGACGATGATCTTGATATTCTTGTCGCGAACAGTAACAGTGGGTATGTCAGTGTTCTTGAGAACTTTGGCAGCGGGGTCTTTCTCCCGCCTTTGTACTACCCGGTGTTGAACGGATTGTTGCTCGGTGTGCGGGTTGCTGATTTCGACCATGATGGGAGTCTTGATCTGGTCACTGCGAACGGGTCGAATCGTGATCCGAGTATTTTGTTCAACAGTGGTGACGGTACATTTGAAGATTCGATTATCCCAGCGGCAACCGAGGGGTCATTCGATATCGCGGTCGGAGATTTCGATCAAGATGGGGACATTGATATTGCATCTTTAAGCCGATCGAATCAGGAAACAACGGTGCTGTTCAATAGGGGGAACGGGACCTTTGAACCAGAGTTCAGGGCAGCGGTTGGGGATGGGCCGAGAAAAATCTCGGTTGGTGATTTCAACGGTGACGGCGTGCCTGATCTTGTCGTATGCAACGATCAGAGTGATGATGTGAGTGTCCTGCTCGGGATGGCAAACGGAAGGTTTGAGGAGGAGCTGCGATATCCTGTTGGCAATGGACCAACCGATGTGTATGTTGGGGACATCGATAACGA
Source organism: uncultured Phycisphaerales bacterium (assembly GCA_963976955.1). Taxonomy (GTDB): domain Bacteria; phylum Planctomycetota; class Phycisphaerae; order Phycisphaerales; family UBA1924; genus UBA1924. Next base: position 303,066 of record CAXBMD010000002.1, read on the forward strand.
TTCTGATATTGATCTTGTCGTGTGCAACTTGTACAGCAGCGATGCGAGTGTGCTCCTGAACAATGGCGACGGCACATTCGGGATGCAAACTACTTACCCGGCAGGCGATGATCCGCAGGGCATTGTTCTGGGCGATCTCGATCAAGATGGCGATCTGGATATGATTGTTTCTCGGAACGGTTCGGGCTTCGGGCTGAGCATGTTTCTTGGAAATGGTGATGGTACATTTCAGCAATACACCACGATCGGCACGGGCGACGATTATTGGGGAATCACGCTCGGAGATGTTACCAACAACGGCATTCTCGACATTGTCGTTACGAATGGAACTGAGGATGACATGAGTGTCTTCCATGGGAATGGGGATGCCACCTTTGGGCCTGAGATACACTTTAATTCAGAAGATACCCCGACCGATGTTGAGCTGGGGGATATTGATAACGATGGGTTCCTTGATGTGATTGTCTCGACGGGAAGCGTTGATAGTGTGAATGTGATTCTGAACCGTGGGGATGGGACCTTCTTTTACAAGGGTCACATCGAGCTTGTAGGGCGAGCGGTTGATATCGCAACCGGTGATCTTGATCATGATGGCGATCTTGATATTGTCGCGGTTTCAAATCAAAAGTATGCAAGCCTGTTGCTCAATCGGGGCGACGGGATCTTTGAGCCAGAGATCCGGGTTCGTTTGGGTGACACCCATTCAGGAGTGGTGCTGGGGGACTTTGATGTCGATGGCGATCTTGACTTTGGTGTATCAAACTACAACCTTGGTGATATCAGCGTCATGCTGAATCAGTGCGATCCGGCGATTTGTGTCGCTGATCTGACGAATGATGGAGTGCTCAACTTCCTTGATGTCTCAGCATTTTTGGTTGCGTTCGGGAATCAGGATCCGGTTGCTGAGTTTTCTGGTGATGAGTTTATCAATTTCCTTGATGTCTCAGCATTCCTTCAGGCCTTTGGTGCTGGATGCCCGTGATGGATCGCGGACTCCTTTGCTGATCCGCTTTGTGTCCTCATGGGTCTATGAGAGTCCTTTTGAACTCCGAGCAACCGTCTTTGGATCGGTGGTTTTTGTCCAGGAAGGCGTTTGGAGTGCTTGATAGTGGTTTGGTATGCGTATTGATTTCAAGTTTGAATTCGCTAAACTCATGGTCGGTATGACTCGATCTCGTTTCACATTCTGGATGACTTGGGTTCTCATTGCCGCTCAGGCGTGTGTGCTTGCTGTCGGATATGGGCGAGTGGTGATGTGCTATGACGATAATGGGACTTCCCACATCGAGATCGTCGATGAGAAGTCTTGTTCGCCTCGGGTTGACGAGGGCTGTACTCAGCCGGTTTCGACACAGACTGATGTACAGACCTTGACGGACTGTTCTGAGTTCGCGTGTGTAGATGAGCCGTTTGGTTTGTTGGCAACACTTCCCGTTGTTCGTACAACGGATAATGGCAAGCAACTTGATGTCCAACCGAATCCATCGCTGGTCATTGTTTCTTGGTTGCTCAAGCAGAATCCGATCGATGCGCAGGTCTCTTCTGCGAGTCTGAACGATCAGTACGCGATGGATGCGTTTCATCGCTCGAACCGATCAACTGTTTTAGTGCTGTAAATCCCTTGAGATTGTTCGTGATATCGATGCCACATCCGTGGCGGTCTATCTGTATACACATTCTCAAGGATTTCAAATGAACACACTACATTGGTTCCTGCCCATACTCGGGACAGGACTGGTTGCCGGTTGCGCGGGGCCGCTGGATCAACGGTGGGAGAACCCCACTTATCAAACGCAGCAAAGCCGGTATATGGAGCGTGATCTTCGTGTCGAAGACGCTCCGATATCAGATCAGTCGTCCCCGGCCTTTGGATTTGACTCACTCGATGCGCTGAGTGTCGAGGATGCCATTCGGCTCGCGATCGAACACAACCCTCGGCTTCGCGCTGCAGGCTACCGCGTCGATGCGGCGTCGGGGCGCGTACTGCAAGCCGGGCTGTATCCCAACCCGTCGTTGAGTTTCAGTGGCGAGTCCATCGGCGCGGATGCCGGTGGTGGCGGGGAAACCGCGTATGTGATCGAGCAGGAGATTGTGCTTGGGGGCAAGCTCCGCCGGGCGCGGGATGTCGCAGAATCAGATCGGCACGCGGCACAAGCGGAGTTTGTCGCGCAGGAGTTCGCGCTGGCGACGAAAGTCTCGCGTGCGTACTTCAGCGTGGTGACAGCTCGCACCCAGCTCGCGGACCGGCAAGGACTCGCGGGTCTTTCATCGGATCTTCTTGAAGCGGTGCGGGCGCGGGTGGATGCCGGGTCGGCGACTGAAACCGATCGGCTCCGGGCCGAGGTTGTGCATGAACAGGCGCAGATCAGTCTTGAAGCGGCTCGGTACGCTGCGAAGTCTGCGTTGCAATCGCTTGCATCAGCGATCGGGGTTGAGGAGATGACGGAACTGCCGTTGAGTTCATCGGTGGATCGGTTTCCTGAGCTTCCCGCGTACGAGCAGATCGTGTCGTCCACGCTGGAAGCGAACAGCCGAATGTCGATGGCGCGGATTTCGGTTGTGCGTGCGCGTCAGGCGCACAAGCTTGCGCAGGCGAACTCAACACCGATGCTCACCGCATCGGTTGGGCCTCGCTATTCGGATATCGATGGCGAGACGACCGTGGATGTTGGCTTGAATCTTGAGATCCCGCTCTTTGATCGGAACCAGGGCGAGATCGGGGCGATGCTTTCAGAGCGGTTGTCCGCGTCGGCAGAACTCCGGAATGTCCAGCTTGAGCTGCTTGCGGAGGTTGCCGATGCGTGGTCGGTGTACCAGTCTTCGTTCTCTGCCGTCGAGCGGTATCAGCAGCAGCTTCTTCCAAAGGCGGAGCGGACGCTGGACCTCACGCGCCAAGCGTACCAGAGCGGGAAAGCGGATTATCTCCGGCTCCTCGATGCTCAGCAGGTCTTGATTGAATCTCGTCTTTCGTATGTCAACGCCGCCGAGCAGCTGCATTCAGCGGCGGCGTTGCTCAATGAACTGTCACACACACACGCCCAATGGCGGAATCCTCGCGATGAGGATCAGGCCAACTCGGAGGTGAACCCATGAAACCACAGAACTTATTTGTATTGCTCGTCCTTGCATCCATGATGACCGCGTTCGGCGGGTGTGGAGGAGGTGGGCATGACGAGCACGACTCGGATGGACACGCGGCCGAGGAAGCCGGGGGTGGGCACAGTGATGAACACGGCGATGAACATGGGGACGAGCATGGGGATGAGCACGGGGATGAGCACGGGGACGATGTGGTCTCGCTCACCGATGCACAACTCATGGCATCGGGGGTGGTGATCGAGCCACTGGGCGGGGGCGAAATCGCGACGCACATCATGCTCCCTGCTGAGGTCGGGCTGAATCAGGATACGGTGCTGCATGTCACGCCTCGGGTGACCGGGATTGTCTCAGAGGTGCTGGGTTTTCTTGGGCTAGAGGTTGAAGAACGCGAGCTGCTCGCGGTGATCGAGAGCCCGGAGCTTGGGGAAGCGAAGATCCACTTCCTTCAGATGATCCAGGAGCAATCGATCGCGGACGCTGAGCTTGCTCGTCAAGAAACGATCAGCGCGAACACGAAAAAACTCCTTGCGTTGCTCAGTCAAGACCCGACGCCGACGGAACTCCGGACGCAAGCGGATTCACTCCGGATCGGGATTAATAAGGGACGATTGCTTTCCGCGTACGCGCAGATGAAGGCGGGGAGCGCGAACTACGACCGGGAACGCGGGCTCAACGACAAGGGGTTGTCAACACAAGCGGACCTCCTCGCATCACAAGAGATGTTCTACACCGCACAAGCGGAATACATGGCGGCGTATGAAGACATCGAGTTCTCCTACCTGCTCACACTCCAAGGGGCGCAGCAATCGGCGATGGTTGCTTCGTCACGCGTGGACAATGCCGAGCGCCGACTGCATCTGCTCGGGCTCACGCAAGCGGGCGTCGAGCGGATCACGACCGAAGACGATGCGGACATCGCACGCTACGAACTCACGGCTCCGCGCAAGGGGCAGATCGTCGTCAAGCACATCGCGCCGGGTGAACGGGTCGGTCCTGATGAACCGGTGTACACGATTGCGGATCTGAGCACGGTGTGGTTGAACATCGCGGTGTACTCGCAGTACTCCGATGCGATCCAGCAAGGGCAGCGGGTGACGGTCCGTGTTGGCGATCGGACGGCATCGGGAGTTGTGGAGTATGTCAGCTCGATGATTGAGGAGTCGTCAAGGACGATCGGCGCTCGGGTTGTGCTTGAAAATCCAAACCGGTCATGGCGACCCGGTGAGTTTGTCACCGTTCGGGTTGAGACCGAGAAATCGTTCGCTGATCGGATTGTTCCGATCGATGCGATCCAGACCTTCGAAGGGCACGAGGTGGTCTTTATCCAAGATGAAGACGGCATCGAGCCTGTGCAGGTGACGACCGGACGCAGGAACGACGAGTTTGTTGAGCTGATCGGCGAAGACATCGCCCTCGGCACACCGGTTGTTGTTGTTAACAGCTTTCTCATCAAAGCCGAGCTCGGGAAGAGCGCGGCTGGGCACGACCACTAAAGGAGGACGAGATGCTCGAACGAATTATTGAGTTTTCAATCCGCCAACGGGTCCTTGTGCTCTTGGCGACGATCGCGACTGCAGGGATCGGTATCTACAGCTTCACGAAGCTCCCGATTGATGCGGTGCCTGACATTACCAATGTGCAGGTGCAGATCAATACGAATGTCCCCGCGCTGTCGCCGGTGGAGGTGGAACAGCAGATCACCTTCCCGATCGAATGGTCGATGGGTGGGCTCCCAAAAGTCGAGCAGGTTCGATCCATCTCGAGGTACGGTCTCTCGCAGGTGACCGTGGTCTTTGAGGACGGGGTCGATATCTACTGGGCGCGTCAGCTCGTCGGTGAGCGATTAACCGAGGCGCGTGAGTCGCTGCCCGCAGGTCTTGCCGATCCGCAGATGGGACCGGTCTCGACCGGGCTGGGCGAGATTTATATGTGGTCGGTCGAAGCAACCGGACCCAAGCCCGACGGCACTGAATACACACAGCAAGATCTCCGAACGGTGCAAGACTGGATCATCCGCCCGCAGCTGCGGACGGTCGATGGGGTCACGGAGGTCAACAGCATCGGGGGGTACGAGAAGCAGTACCACATCAATCCGGACATGGCCAAGCTCATGTCGCACGGGCTGACGCTCCGCGATTTGATGCAAGCGATTGCGGAGAACAACGCGAACGCGGGTGGTGGGTACATCGAGCACGCCGGGGAGGCGTACCTTGTTCGTTCGACGGGGTTGATTGGAAGCGTGGAGGACATCGAGCGCATCAAGGTCAAGAGTATCGACGGCGTGGCGGTGTATGTCCGTGATGTGTCCGAGATTGTGATCGGTAAGGAACTCCGTACCGGCGCGGGCACGCATGATGGTCGAGAGGTGGTCATCGGGACTTCGATGATGCTGCTGGGCGCGAACAGCCGGACGGTTTCAGAGGGTGTTCACGCGCGGATGGGCGAGATCCAGAAGACCCTTCCTGAGAATATTGAAGTCAAGACGCTGTACAACCGGACCTATCTGGTTGACGCGACGCTCCACACGATCGAGAAGAACCTCGTCGAGGGCGCGATCTTAGTGATCGTGATTCTTCTGCTCTTGCTGGGGAACTTCCGCGCCGCGTTAATTGTTGCGTGCGCGATCCCGCTGTCGATGCTCCTTGCGGTCACGGGGATGGTCGAGAACAAGGTGAGTGCGAACTTGCTGAGTCTTGGGGCCGTGGACTTTGGGATTATTGTCGATGGTGCGGTGGTGTTTGTTGAAAACATTGTTCGGCGCGCCTCCGAAGAGCAGGAAAGGAAAGCTCGACGACTGACCAACGAGGAACGGCTGGCGGTTATTGCCGATGCGGGCAAGCAGGTCGCTAAGCCCACGCTGTTCGGGATTCTGATCATCATGATCGTGTATCTCCCGATCCTGACGCTGACGGGGATCGAGGGCAAGATGTTCAGGCCGATGTCTTTGGTGGTGCTGATGGCGCTGGCGGGCGCGTTGGTGTTGACCTTCACCTTTGTTCCCGCAGCGTGCGCTGTCTTTCTACGCGGTCGTTTCTCTGAGAAGGAGAGCTTCGTGATTCGCGCGGTCAAATCGTTGTATCGACCGGCACTCGGCACCGCGATCCGGATGCGATGGATCACAACGGGGGTTGCGGTGGTGATCCTTGTCTTCTCGGGGTTGATCGCAACGCGGCTCGGCAGCGAGTTTGTGCCTCAGCTCGGCGAAGGGGCGCTGGCGATTCAGCCCGCGCGGATTCCGAGCATCGGGATCACGACGAGTATCGAGATGCAGAAAGACCTCGAGCGTGCACTGGCAGACGAGTTCCCAGACGAGATCCAGAGCATCTTCGCGCGGACCGGGACCGCAGAGGTCGCGACGGATCCGATGGGTCCCAATGTCAGCGACAGCTATCTGATGCTGTATCCTCGCGATCATTGGACCAGAGCGGATACGCAGGAGGAGCTTGCCGAAGAAATCGAAGCGTTTATCAGCACGATCCCGGGTCAGAACTTCGAGATTTCACAGCCGATCGAGCTCCGGTTCAACGAGCTCATCAGCGGCGTGCGCAGTGACCTTGCGGTCAAAGTCTTCGGCGATGATCTGGATCTGTTGCTTCAATCCGGCAACGAGATCGCCGCGGTGCTCAGTCAGGTGCAGGGCGCTTCGGATGTCAAGGTCGAACAAGTCAGCGGGCTCTCGGTGCTCACGATTGATATTGATCGCGAGAAGATCGCACGCTACGGACTCAATGTGAGCGATGTGCAAGATGTCGTGTCCATCGCGTTCGGCGGCGAGGAAGCGGGGACACTCTATCAGGGTGATCGCCGATTCCCGATCGTCGTTCGGTTGCCTGAGGAGATCCGTGGGAAGGTGGACCTGGTTCGTCAGGTACCTATTCCGCTTCCAGAGCACATCGATTCTGGTGAGGTGATGGCTGATGAACTGGTGACCAATCCATCGTCCTCAATCCGATACATCCCGCTCGAAGCGGTTGCCAATGTGCAAATCGCCGAAGGTCCGAATCAGATCAGCCGAGAGAATGCCAAACGGCGGATCGTGGTGCAAGCGAACATTCGTGGTCGCGACATGGGCTCGTTTGTGGCCGAAGCACAAGAGATGCTTGATGCGAAGGTGACGCTTCCCGAAGGATACTTCGTCACATGGGGCGGGCAGTTTGAGAACCTGGCCAAAGCACGGAAACGGTTGCTGATTGTGGTTCCCGTGGCGCTCTCGCTCATCTTTGTCATGCTCTTTACTGCGTTCGGAAATGTTCGTCATGCCGTGCTTGTGTACACCGGCGTCCCGCTCGCGCTGACGGGTGGGATTCTTGGGTTGTGGCTGCGAGGGATGCCGTTCAGTATCAGTGCGGGCGTTGGGTTTATTGCGCTGTCGGGTGTCGCGGTGCTCAACGGGGTTGTGATGATCACCTTTATTAACGAGCTCGCGGAGTCCGGGAAATCGACGCTCGATGCGGTGATTGATGGGAGTCTGTCGCGTCTGCGTCCGGTGTTGATGACGGCGCTGGTCGCGTCGCTCGGTTTCGTCCCCATGGCACTCAACACGGGGATGGGCGCGGAGGTGCAGCGTCCGCTGGCGACGGTGGTCATCGGTGGTCTGGTGAGCTCGACGATCCTGACCTTGTTCGTGCTCCCGACGCTCTACTCATGGTTCGGAGGGCGGAAGTCATGAGCGGGTCTTGAACTCAGGGATCGATGTGTTCAGAAACGCGATGGTCGCATTGGCGGCGCACATGGGTGCGCCGCTTGTTTGGGATTCGCGAGCTATTTGATGGCCGCGTATGCTTCGAGTGCTTTGATGCGGGCTTGTGCGTGGTTTACGACGGGGTGGGGGTAGTGCTCGCCGAGCGTGATTCCGGCGCTGAGCAGTTCGATAGGCGATGCTTCCCATGGTTCATGGATCAACGGGTTTGGGAGTTGCGCGAGTTCTGGAATCCATGTTCGGACATACGCGCCCTGCGGATCAAACTTCTTGCCTTGGCTGATCGGGTTGAAGACCCTGAAGTATGGTGCTGCATCGGCTCCGCACCCGGCGGTCCATTGCCAACCGAAGTTGTTGTTGGCGAGGTCCGCATCGACGAGGGTATCCCAGAACCAAGCGGCTCCATCCTTCCACGAGATCAAGAGGTCTTTGCATAAGAACGAGGCGGCGATCATCCTCGCGCGGTTGGGCATCCAACCTTGCGTCCATAGCTGGCGCATCGCGGCGTCGACGATGGGGTATCCGGTCATGCCACGCTTCCATTTTGAGAAGTACTCGTCATTGGGGACCCATGGGAACGCGTCGAACTGTGATCGGAAAGACTTGTGGGCTGTGTGCGGAAAATGATTCATGAGATGAATCGCAAAGTCATGCCACCCGAGTTGTCGGAGGTATGCGGCGATGCCGGGGTTTGTGTTTGATCCCGAAACTGTTGAGAGTGTGCTCCACATTCGGCGGACAGAGAGTTCCCCGAAATGGATCGGCGCGGAGAGGGCGGACCAGCCCGGCTCATTGAGTTGATCGCGGGTCAGGTGGTAGTGGTCGATTTTTGTGTCAATGAACTGTTTGAACGACACCATTGCGTTGGGCTCGCCGGGTAACCAGCGGTCTCGGAATCCAGATGCCCAGTCGATGGTGTCGAGCAGCCCCAGTTTACTGAGATCGGTATGGCGGGGTGTGGTTCGAGGCGGAGAAATGCGTTCTGGCGGGTTGGCCGGCTCATCAATCGGGGTCTGGTATGCCCGGTTCCAAAACGGGGTGAAGACTTGGTACGGCTTTGCAGCAGCGGTGAGCACGGAACCGACGGGCCAAAGGAGATCGGGTTGGAATCGGACAAGTTCGATACCGGATCGATGGAGTTGGTCGTCGAGCGAGTCATCTCGTGATTGCACGCGTGGATCGGTTGATTCGTGCATGGCCACTTGATCGGCACCAACTTCATCGCAGAGTTCTTTGAGCACGACCTTCGGATCGCCAACACGGAGCAGGAGCGGAGATCCCAAGGCATCCAATGTTTCGGAGAGGGCTTGCAAGGAATGGTGCAGCCACCATTTAGAAGCTTGGCCGGTTCCGTTGTTGAACTCTGTGTCCGTGTCTGTATCGTGTATGTAGACCGGGACCACCGGTCCTCGCTTGGCAGCATGGAGTAATGGTTGATGGTCGTCGGTTCTCAGATCAAGGCGGTACCAGACGACGGTTGTGGGGTTGGAGTTCGCGGCAGTGTCCATGACGGATCTTAGCGATTCCGAACAGCTGGTGACTTATGTGCGTGATCCTGAACTCTCCGCGAGTACGCGGGATGGATTGATCAGGGGCGGGGTTCGAGACGGGCGAGACGGGCGGCTGCGAAATCGATCTCGTGGATATTGATTGCTCCACTCTGGGCGCAGCGGGTGTAGCACTCTTTGGCCAGTTCTGTTTCGTGGTTGAGTTGGTGGAAAACACCGATGTAGTACAGCGCTTCGATCCTGCTCGATTCATTTGAGGCCATGGCGAGGAGTTGGTCGGGGCTGATCCGGTTTTCGAAGAGTTCGACGATCGAGGCGATCCATGAATCGGGTTGCGCGTCAGCGCGGGCCTTCGCGAGAATCTGCACGCCGTTGGGATCATCATGCAGCAGCATCAGCAGTCCCGACCATACCTGCGCGTAGGGCGCGACCTGCGGATGTTTCTCGGCTTGTGCGTAGTCTTCGAGTGCGAGTGAGTCTTCTCCAATGAGTTCGTAGACCATTCCGCGTCGCATACGAGCGAGATTCGCATTGTCCCCGAGAGCGACCCAGTGTGTGAGGTCCGCGATGGATTCTTGATACCGGTTGATACGAAGGAATGACATCGCTCGGTATTCGTAGCTGCCGTAGAAGTTGGGGAGCATCGCGATGGAGTTGTCGAAGGATTCGATGGCCTCTTCGTACCGGCCTGCGTGGAAGAAGAGTCCGCCTCTGAGTCGGTGGACGGTTTCTTCATTGGGTTGGATTGATTCACAGGTGTCCAGGTCTGCGAGCGCTTTATCCCATTCTTTGAGCATGAGATAAGTAGAGACGCGTCGTTGGTATCCTCGGATCTGGTTGGGTTCTAGTGAGATTAGCGTGTTGGCGTCTTTGAGTGACGCGTCGTAGTCTTGGAGGAGCCAGTAGAGTTGTCCGCGCTCGACATAGATGTCGCCGTTACTCGGGTCGATTTCGATGGCTGCTGCAAAGTCGTTGAGTGCTTCGGTGGGTCGGTTGGTCGAGGTGTAGGCACGGGCGCGGACCATGTACGCTCCGGCGTAGTTCGGATCGAGCTTGATGGTCTGATTGGCATCGGCGATGGTCCGGGCGTGCAGACCGAGATACGAATACGCGACGGCGCGGTCGTACCACCAGTCGCTGTTGTACGCGTACCGGTCGATCGCATCGGTGAGTGCTTCGACGGCTTTGCCGTACATTCCCAGCTGATAAAACGAGAGGCCCCGGAGTGCGTGGACACGATGCCCGCCGTGACCACGATCAATCGCGGTGTCGAGGAGTTCAAGGGCTTGCTGGTAGTCTCCAGCGAATCCGACCCTGAGCGCTTTTTCGACGATCGCGGTGGTGAGTGTTGGATCCAGTTTGATCGATTGGTCGAGCAGCTCAATGGCTTTGGATTGGCTTGGTTCAACGCAGGATTTCAGGCATAGAAGTTCTGCGGATCCCGGATTGATTCGTTCGATTTCGGTGATGTAGCCGCCGACAAGTGCTGAGACTTGGATAGAACTGTTCGAAATATTGTTGTGCGATTCTGCCAGGTGTGGTCCGTCGTGTTTGTTGTTCGAGTGGGTGCCGTGATCGGTATGCATCGCCATGCCGTGGATGAAGCGGGATTTCCAGTCGGACGGGTCACGCGCGATGGCTTCAGCGAGGAGTTCGTTGGATGCGTCGGATTCACCCATCCGGTGGAGTGCAATCGCTTTGGCATGGATCGCGCTCTGGAAGTTTGGGATGATTTCCATTGCTTTGTCTGCATTGGCGATCGCTTCTTCAAAGCGTTCATCAGCGATCAGACTCTGTGCTTGGCGGGTGAGGTTGTCGGATCGTTCGAGCGCAGCGGTATCAATCGCTTGTTGGGCGCTGTTGTGTGCGGACATGATCCGCAGATACTGCATGCCTGCGGTTCCCGCAAGAGCGATGGATGCGACGGAGAGTGCTGTGGTGAGTTTGCGGCGTTTGACAAACCGAACCATCCGCTCGGGGGCTGTCTGCCGGCGAGCATGAATCGGCATATCCAGCGCCCACCTGCGGAGATCGTCGGCGAACTCCGCGGCGGACGCGTACCGGTCCTTGCGGTCGCGGGAGATCGCTTTGAGACACACGGTTTCAAGCTCGGTCGGGATCTGGCGGACATATCGCGATGGCGGGACGATGTCGTTGTTCTGGATCTGATGGACAATCTGGCGATCGTCAGATGCGGAGAAGACGGGTCTGAACGCGAGCATCTCGTAAAGGGTCGCGCCCAGCGCGTAGACATCGACGAGGTGGAGATCGATTCGGGATTGTTTGATGTCTGCTGAGAACTGTTCGGGCGCCATGTAGCGCGCGGTGCCAAGGAGGGAGTTGGACGCGGTGATGCCTTGGATTCCGGTTGGGCGAGCGAGTCCGAAGTCGGAGATCATGAGTCGGCCGTCTTTGGTGAGCAGCAGGTTTGAGGGTTTGATGTCCCGGTGGATGACGCCGTGATCGTGGGCGTACTGCATCGCGTCGGCGACTTCGGAGATCCAGTGGGCGACCTTTCGGTAGTACGCGAGCCCGACCTCTGGGACTCCGGTTTTGTTTTTGAGCCGTGTTGAGGATCGGCTGATTGATCGCGTGGTGTTTGAGGTGTCGGGTCCGACGACGCAGTCGACCGCGCCGGTGTCTTCGATCTCGGTGAGGATGGCGCGGAGGGATCGGCCGTCGATGAGCTGCATGGTGTAGTACATGGTGCCGTCGGCTTCGCCGAAGTCGTAGACGGAGATGATGTTGGTGTGGTCGAGTCCCGCGGCGAGTTCCGCTTCTCTGCGGAAGCGGGCTTTGAACTCGGGACGGACGACCCCGATGAGCGCGGGGAGGACCTTGATCGCGACCATCCGGTGGAGCTTGGGTTGCTCGGCTTTGTACACGATGCCCATCCCGCCGCGTCCGATCTCGCGGATGAGGTTGTACTCTGGAAGGATCGTGGAGAGGCGGTGGAGGGGGTCTTCGATCGAGACGGTGGTCTGCTCGCGGACCTCGGTTGCCCAGTGGAGATCGGATTCGAGGGTTGCTTGTTGCCCGATGGATTCGGCGCGGCGCCGGCAGGATTCACAGGAATCCAGGTGGTCAGCGAGTTCTTGGAGTTGTTCTTCCGTCGCATCGGAGAGCAAGAGCTGCTCGATCGTCTCGGTGCTTGGGCAGGATGTGTCTGTTTTTTTCATATGCGATTGTTATTCGTGGTCATTCTCAAGCCGAGCTTCTGGGTCGGCGTTGATCATCCCGAGTATAGATGCTTCGGTATCCAGATCGCGGTCGAGCTGGAGCGCTTTATCTCGGATGCGGTTGAGGATGACATGCCGGGTGACATAGACATTCCCGGTGGTCATGTTCATTTCCTCAGCAACCTGCTTGGCGGGCATGCCGTTGAGCGCGTATTTCTTGAACGCTTCCATTTTGCGTGGGGAGACATCCTTGGCGACCTGATCCAGACACCAGAGGAGGTCTTGGATGCGCCACTCCTGAACCCAGAGATCGTCGATTGAGGGTTCATCGCAGGCTTTGTTGCGGATGTGGTCGGTGTTCGCGTTGGGCATCGACCGTTTGCGCCAGAGTGCTTTGATCTTGTTCTCGGCGATGGTCTGTACCCAGTTGCGGAACTTGCCCCGGTCGCGGTCGTATTCGAAGTCGCCAATATGCGCGGAGATCGAGATCATGGTTTGCTGCACGATGTCGTCGGCGTCCTCATGCGCCAGCCCTCTCATCCGGGAGACGCGGTAGATCGCGGGGGTGTAGCGTTCAAAGAACTCGCGCCACGCGGCTTGGCCGTGGGGTCCATTGGAGAGCGTGTCGAGCAACGAGACTCGGGTTTCAGGGAACTTCGTAGAACGGATCACTGGGATACCTCTTGGAGCAGCGTCAGAAGCTGGATTGATCCAGTCTGGCTTTGGCAATGGTACACGATCTTCACGGTTCTTCATAGCGATTTTCCGAGCAGGTTTTCGACTTGATCTCTCTGCAGAACAATCGCAAAGGGGACCCCGTCGTCTGCTCTATGCGAGCCAACCCTCATTTCTTACTCGAAATCGGGGAGAGAACATCAAAAAGATGGACTCGTTCGATTTATACGAAAGATTCGCGGGTTTGGCGCATATTCGGTGTAGGGACCGGTCCGGGGCTGGTCTCTGTTGAACATTTCGTACACGACAGACGACTTTGATTTGGAGCGATCGATGAAGCAGTTCTTGAGTAGTCCACGAACCGGTACCTTGTCAGCATGTCTGATGATCACGATGATTTCTGGATTGGCGATTCCTGTCTTTGCACAATCCTCTAAGCCATCGGAGAAGCCAACCAAAAGAATCAAATGGAACTCTGGGGTGACTGAGACTCCAAAGCGGATGAGCGTCTCGCAGGTGTCGCAGGAACTTGGGAGACTTTCAAGCCGAGATGAGAAGTCACATGTTGTTGTGTATTTCCAAGGTCCGATCTCCAAAGTGGATCGTGATCGGCTCTCAGAGAACGGGATGGAACTGCAGAGTCCGCTGGGTGGGAACGCGTATTTCGCGAGCGTGACGCGTGGTATGAAGACCGATGCGGTATCCGGGATTGTATCGGTGTCTTCGATTTCCAAGAATCACAAGCTGCATCTGGATCTTGCGGTGGGCATCGTTCGGCCTTGGATGGTTCAGAAGAATGCTGCGCGCGGGGATCATGAACTCCAGATGATGCTCGACGGCGGATTGACCTCGTCGGAAGCGTTTTCAGAGCGGGGGATGGATCCGACTGTTGCTGTGCTGGTGATGTTCCACAAAGACGAGAAGTACCAAGAGCAATCGAAACGGCTTGCGGATCAACTCGGTGGCACCGTGGTTTCTGAGATGTACTCCGTGAACAGTGTGACGATGCACTTGCCACTGTCTCGGATTGGTGATCTTGCTGCGGATGATTCGGTGCAATGGGTAGAGCCGCCGTTGCCCCCGATGGAGGATGTGAATGCGGAGAACCGGGTGCTGGTGGGGGCAAATACGCTCAATGCTTCGCCGTATGCTCTTGACGGGAGCGGGGTCAATGTGCTTGTGTACGATGGGGGGCAAGTTCGTCCGCATGCGGACTTTGGAGCAAGGTTGACCGTCGGAGCATCGGATACCGACAGCACGAGCAACCATGCGACACATGTCGCGGGGACAATCGGTGGCGACGGTACGGTTGAGTATGCGAACAGGGGGATGGCGCCGGGAGTTTCATTATTCTCCTATGGGTTTGAGGTTGAGGGAGGATTACAGCCAGGGTTTTTGTATTCCGATCCCGGTGATATTGAATCGGACTACACCGAAGCGCTCGCGCTCTACAGCGTTGACATCGCAAACAACTCGATCGGGACCAACATCGAACCCAACGGGTATCCCTGTGAGTGGACCGGAAACTACGGCATTACAAGTTCCTTGATCGATTCGATCGTGCGGGGTTCGCTCGGTGAACCGATGCGGATCGTCTGGGCAAACGGGAACGAGCGATCGCGCAGTCGGTGCTTGGGGAACGACTTTGGGAATCATGGCGAGTTCTATTCTACAGCACCTCCTGCAAACGCGAAGAACCACATCACGGTGGGGTCGGTGGATTCGGATACGGATCTGATTTCATACTTCTCGTCGTGGGGTCCAACCGATGATGGTCGGATCAAACCTGATATCTCGGCACCGGGGTGCGAATCGGTTTCGGGTGTGGGTGTGATCTCAACAACAGTCAATAGCTCCACGGGCGATTCTCAATATTCAACCGCATGCGGAACTTCAATGGCGGCACCAACCGTGACCGGTGTGTGCGCGTTGATTCTTGAACAATACCGAATGTCATTCCCAACGCGGAATGATCCGATGAACGCGACGCTCAAAGCATTGCTCGCCAACACCGCGGTTGATCGCGGGAATGTCGGTCCCGATTACTCCTACGGCTACGGCTCAATCCGCGGCGTTGATGCGGTCAATACAATTCTCAAGCGGGATGTGATCGAGGGCGAGGTCGGGCAAGGCGGGGTCTACCGCTTCCAGGTGACGGTCAATCCGGGCGAACTTGAACTTCGTGTGACCATCGCGTGGGACGACATCCCGGGTGCGCCCAATGTGTCTCAGTCGTTGATCAACGATCTTGATCTTCGGGTTCTGGACTGGAACGGCGCGGCGTACCTGCCTTGGACGCTTGACCCATCGGATCCGGGAGCCCCAGCGGTGCAGACGCAATCGGATCACCTGAACAACATCGAACAGGTCCACATCGCCAACCCGGTTGCGGGGGTGTACACGGTTGAAGTGACGGGGACCTCGATCGCCGATGCGGGCACGCAAACATTTGGTGCCGTGGCGTCGGGGAAGATCACGGATTGTTCATCGGAGGGGTATGTTTCGATGAGTGAATCGGTGGCGCCTTGTGGTGATGGAACTGTGGACATCCGTGTCACCGATTGTGATTTGAATGCTTCTGATCTTGATGCAGAGTTTGTTAATGTGCTGGTGACCAGCGAGACGCAACCCGGCGGCGTGGTGCTGACCCTCGAAGAAACCGAGCCAAACTCGGCGGTCTTTGTGGGGACGCTCGCGTACAACACCGTTGGTGGTGCGGATCTGCAGGTGAGCGATGGGGACACGATCACCGCATCGTATGACGATCTGGATACCGGATCTGGTTCCGGTGCTGTTTCGTCAGCGATGTTGGTGGTCGATTGCTCACCTCCGGTTGTGATGGATCGAGCCGTTGATTGCTGGTACAACTTCGCGACCGTTCATGTGGAGACCGATGAACTGGTGGGCTGCCGAATCATGTACGGCCAAGCAGAGTCTGGGTTGACCGACACACTTGATTCCCATGCGATGCTCAGCGCGACGCATGCGATCGTGATCCCGAATCTGACTGAACTGAGCGGGTATGTGTACTCGATCGAGGTGACCGATGTGGTCGGGAATGTCACAGTCTTGGACAACGGCGGGGCCGGGTTTGCATTCACCACCATCCGTGGACCGATTGCTGTCCAGGAATATCTGGTGGACGATACCGATCCGGGCTGGGACCGGACCGGGGACTGGGAGTTTGGTCATCCGACGGGGCTCAAGGACAATCCATCAGAAGCGCCGACGGGCGAGAACATCTTCGGATACGACCTCGACGACTGGTTCCCATGGCATATGGAAGAAGAATACCTCACGACCGATCCGATCGATTTGACGGGTGTATACGAGGTCCGTCTGGACTTTGAACGCTGGCTCGGGATGATTCCTGATGTCTACGGCAATGCTGCGATCCGTTTCCGTGTTGGTGATGGTGAGTGGGAAACGATCTGGAAGTTTGTTGGTGGTCGCATGGCTCCGACTGAGTGGTCGCATATGTCCTATCTGCTTCCGAGCAGCGTGGACAACCAGAGCTCGGTTCAGATTCGTTGGG
The DNA here is from genome assembly GCA_963976955.1 of uncultured Phycisphaerales bacterium. Classification (GTDB taxonomy): domain Bacteria; phylum Planctomycetota; class Phycisphaerae; order Phycisphaerales; family UBA1924; genus UBA1924. The sequence continues at coordinate 319,761 of CAXBMD010000002.1, forward strand.
TGATGGGTACTTCGGAAATCCATATCGATGAATGCGGCTGGAATATCGACGACATCGTGTTGACGGGAGTGGTTCCGCCGCCGCCTTGTATTGCAGACTTGAATGAGGATAGCAGTCTCAACTTCTTCGATGTCAGCTTGTTCCTGAGTCTGTATGGAGATCAAGACCCACTCGCGGACTTCTCGGGAGATGGCGTATTCAACTTCTTTGATGTCTCCGAGTTCTTGGCTTTGTTCGGGAGCGGGTGCCCTTGATGTCGTGGAGGGCTAGTTTCCAAGCGCGGCGTGCATTTTGGGAGCTTCCGACTCAGGTACTGGATTCTGAATTTGTTTCGAAATCTCAGAGAAATCCTTTAAGATTGATTGAACCGGCGCATATCTCAAACGGGAGTATTCAGAAAGTGGTTGAGGTGTTGTTTGAGAGACAACCCATCATGCACCCGATGACCCAGCCGGGAACTGACCTGCACCGGCACGAGAGAGACATCGCAGGGAACAATGTTTGAATTCATCTACAGAAAGAGAGAAACACAATGAAGACAGTAATCGCAATCGCAGCCCTCGCAGGCATGAACTCGTCAGCACTCGCAGGTGTTCCATCGACCGTCGCAGACTTTGGTCTGGTGGTTGGTTCGGCAAACGCATCGGCAACAATCCCAGCATTCGATGTTGATGTGTTCTGGGTCAGCTTTGAGGTCGGCGGGTCAGAAACCTACCTTGACATCACCACCTCGTTCAACTCCGGATTCACGGACACCGAGATCGGTCTCTTTGATGCCTCGGGCAACTTCATTGATTCGGATGACGATGAGGGGATCGCGACCGCGAGCACCCTGTCCTTCGGGACCGGTTCTGGACTGGAACTCGGTGATGTGGGCAACCTGACCGGCGGCATTGCGACCGGGAACAACGGCGCGATGCTCGCTGCGGGGACTTACTATGTTGCGTTCGGTGGGTTTGATACCACCTTCAGCAACGGCTTCGGTGCATCGAGCACTTACTTTGATTTCGATGACGCACCGATGACACTGACTGTGTACGCCGGCGTTCCAACTCCAGCATCCGCTTCATTGCTGGCTCTGGGTGGGTTTGCCGCGACCCGTCGTCGCCGGGCATAAAGCATTTTGATATTGATGATTCGACGCCGTCGGGTAGACCACCCGGCGGCGTTTTTGTTCATTGGAAGTCTGGGAGGATGGTCCAGGTCAAATGACATTGGGGTCCGGCGGCTGGGTCTGTTCGGGAGAGATTTATAAAAATAAGTATCGCAATATTCAGTTTTCTGTTAGAGTGTACCGTTGGTGAGCCAATCTGTAGGTTGGCTGATTCGGTCTATCTTGTGAGGGGTTCTCATGATGGATATGGATTATGGGACGAAATGCGCTTTGATTTCGGGGATCTGTGTTTGGTTATATTCCGGGATGAGTTCGCATGCGGTTGCTGGACCGATCGACTTTGTCGAGCAGGCTGGTGTTGTGGGTCTCTCGCACTCGCACGCGACGGTTTCCGCCGCACCCGACATGGAGTTCATGTGTGGCGGCGGCGTGGTCGGGGACTTTGATCGTGATGGCGATCAGGACCTCTTTGTCATCGGTGGCTCGGGTGGGATTGATCTTCTGTACTGGAACGACGGGAACGGTAACTTTACCGAGGGTGGAGTAGCGGCGGGGGTTGCTCGCTCGCATCGTGGATCTGGCGCCGCGGCTGGGGATTACGACAACGATGGCGATCTGGATTTGATGGTGACCTCTACTGGGACTGTCGCAAACGGGATGCTCCCGGGTCAGAATATCTTCTACCGGAACAACGGCGACGGGACCTTCACCGATGTCACCGCGATCGCGGGTGTTGCCATGAACAACCCAAACAATGGCGATGCGTTCTCCCCAGCATTCGGTGACTATGACCTTGACGGCGATCTTGATCTGGCAGTCGCTGGATGGCTCGGCGGGAACCGACTCTACAAGAACAATGGCGATGGGACCTTCACCGATGTCACTGTGGCGTCCATTGATGTGGACATGACTGTGGTGCGTGGGTTCACCCCACAGTTTGTGGATATGGACGGAGACCTGTATCCCGAGATCCTTTGGGTGTCAGATTTCTATACATCCAAATATCTCGTGAATAACGGCGACGGGACCTTTACGAACCAGACGGCAAGCTCCGGGACCGGTCTGGATTCCAACGGGATGGGGAACACCTTTGGCGATCTGAACAACGATGGATTGCTGGATTGGTACGCGACGAGCCGAATTAGTGGCGACGGTGCTGGATCGGGGAATATGTTCTATCGCGCGACGGGGGTCCCTCATGTGTACGACGAGGTATCGGTCGAGACGGGGTGCAACTACGGATACTGGGGTTGGGGCGCTACGGCGATTGACTTTGATCAAGACGGGTGGCTCGACATTATCGCGACCAATGGGTTCACTGGTTCCTTTGAGACAGATCCAACGGTATTGTTCATCAACGATGGGAAGGGAAACTTTGTCGAGAGCGCCACGGTGAGCGGGATTACTGACACCAGACAGGGCCGGGGCTTGCTGCATGTTGATCTGGAGAATGATGGGGATCAGGATGTGCTGATTTTCAACAACCGCCAGCCGATGGTGTGCTTGCGCAACGATTCGGTGGGTGGGGAAGCGATCACGCTTGAGTTCAATACCAATGCGGTCGCTGGTCTTGCGCCCGACGGGTTCGGGACGCGCGTGGAACTGACCGCTGGCGGGATGACCCAGGTTCGCTACCTCAGCGGTGGGTCCAACTACCTTGCTCAGTCCGAACTGAGTGTGCATTTCGGGATCGGGAACGAGACCGAAGCGGACATCGAGATTTTCTACGCCAATGGCAGCACCGAATCACTCGTGGGGGTCTCCTCCGGTCGGTACACGATCACCGCACGCGAGTGCTTTGCGGACTTTGCTCCGAGCGGGAACCTCAACTTCCTTGATGTTTCAGCATATTTGGGACTTTTTGCGAGCCGGCATCCGCAAGCGGATCTGACGGTTGACGGGAGCCTCAACTTCCTGGACATCTCTGCATTCCTGTCCGCGTATGGGTATGGTTGCAACTGAAGAGCTTGTAGTACAAATTTTGCAATGCCAATAAGCCAATAAAAAGAAAGAGCCGCGAACTGTTGGGTTCGCGGCTCTTTCTTTGAGAAGAAGCAAGTTGTTACCGATTAGGCGGCTTTGTTCGTTTGGCTGATGAGCTGGTGCAGGTCATCCGCGTTGTGTCCCTGCGCGATGAGTTCCAGGAGCTGGTTGGCATCCGCGGCGGGGAGGAGTGACTCGATGGTCATGGAGACCGATCGTTCAACAATCCGTGGTTTGTTGTTGCCGGTTGGTTCTGGGATGGAGTTTGTGTGGTCCATGCTCCGGTGATCGGTGATTGTGGTTGCTGGGTTGAGTGATTGAGAACTCGGCGCGCAAGATTGCGAACAAAGTTTTGCAGGGTCCGATTTGGGTGTGGGTTGGGTGATGAGAGCGAGGGTATTAGGGCGTGGTCCAGATGCCAGATCCGGGGTGGTAGGGGGTGACGCCTTCTCTTGCTTTGGCGCGGTTTTTGTCGCTGAGGATTTTGGGATCGGTGTTCCACTCGACCTTTGCTTGTCCGAGGAGGGTTCCGGATGCGACGGCGAGGTCGATCTGGGCGATCTGGTAGTCGACGATTGCACGGATCTCTGCGAGACGGGCGTTGGCGAGGTTGGTGTCGGCGTCGAGGACGATGGTGGAGGTGGAGCGTCCGACATCGAACTGGCGTTTTTCAGCCGCGAGCAGGCGTGCGTTGAGCAGGACCGAGTCGCGGGACGCGAGGATGCGGTGCCAGGTGCTTTGGAGGTTGTCCACAGCGTTGTGGATCTCGGTGGTGATCGCTTGCTCGCGCGCTTCGCGGGTCGCGAGGGACTGGAGCCGGCTCAGAATCGCTTGGGCGAGGGACGCTTTGGCGGCTTCGTTCCCGAGCGGGAACTCGGCGTTGAGACCGACGGACCAGTCCTCGAACTCGTTTTGAGCGAGGACATCGACCGAGTTTCCGAGCGATCCGGCGAGGCCGTTGACTCGGTAGGTGTAGTTGAGCGCGACGAGGGGGAGTTTCTGGTTCTCGGCGAATCCAATCGCGGCGGCTTGGCGCGCCAGCTGGATCTCGAGTTCAAGCATCTCCATCCGGTTGTGAACCGCGGCGGTGGTGAGGGTGTCGAGGTCGTAGAGGTACTCGACGGGGTCGGGGGTGGATTCGGTGAGGATCCGCGTGCTGGTGTCCACGGTCAGTCCGGGCATGTTGATGAGCTGCTTGAGGGTGCGCTGCTGGAGCTTCACATCGTTCTGCGCAAGGATGATGGACTCGACGCGGTCGGCGAGGCCGGACTGGGCGCGGACGATATCAACCTCGGTCCCGGTCCCGGCGTCCTCTCTGCGCTGGGCGGATTCGAGCTGGGACTGGGCGACGGTGTACTGCTGCTCGACGACTTCGAGTGCTTTGGTTGATGCGTAGAGGCGCCAGTAGGCACGGTCGACATCGGCGAGGACGCGGATGACTTCGAGCTTGGTTTGGGCGAGCGAGGTCTGGCGGTCGAGATCCGCGAGGCGGAGTGCGTGCGTGGTGGCGCGTCGTCCCGCGCCGCGGAGGAGGTTGTGGGAGAGGGAGATTTCGAGGTCTGAGGTCCACGCGGGGTCGAGCGTGGAGAAGGAGTTGTTGGTGGAGAATCGATTGATGGGGGCAGAGACGGTGATGTTGCCGCCGGTCATGAGTGGGATGCGGACGCCGGGGGTGATGGATTGGTTGCGTGTTTGAGAACCAACGAGGGTGGATGAGGTTGGTGCGTCGGTTTGGTTCCAACCGGCATTGAGCGTGAAGACAGACTCGAACGCGGCTCGTTCTTGATCGACGCGCTGGGCGGCGATTTCTGGTGCGATGAGCGTCGCGGAGAGTCCGAGGTTGTTTGCGAGGGCCGCGGTTCGAGCGTCGCTGAGGGAGAGGTCCATCTTCTCGACATTCGCGTAGTTGGTCTGCGCTTGGACGAGCTGGGAATGGGTGTCGCGGGAAGCGTCGTCGGGTGCGCGCTCAAGCTGGAAGACCCCGATGTTGTGGAGTCGGTCTTTGGTTGCGACGGTGGTGGTGTCGAGCGGTCCTTGCTTGAAGGGGTTGGACATGCAGCCGGTGACTCCGATGGCGAGGAGTGGGGCCGCGGTGATTGATGCGGTGAGGAGGAGCGAGCGGACGGTGTGCGTGTGGTGTGGTTTGGTCATTGTGGTGGTCGTGTGCTGTGCGTGTGATGAATGACTGAACCCTGCGAGGGCATGGTGTGCAACTGTTTTATTCGTGGCGGAGTGCGTCGATGGGGTTGAGTCGTGATGCTTTGATGGCTGGGAACATCCCGAAAACGACGCCGACGAGTGCGGAGAATCCGATGGCGAGGACGACGGCGAACTTGGAGATTTCGGTGTTCTCGAGCGCGGACATGGAGGGGAGGTTGGTCATGACCCCGACGGTTCCGATCGCGAAGATCAGACCCACGAGGCCGCCGATCACACACAGGACCACGGCTTCGACGAGGAACTGGAAGAGGACGATCGGCGGTTTGGCGCCCATCGCTTTGCGGAGCCCGATCTCGCGGGTGCGTTCGGAGACCGAGACGAGCATGATGTTCATGATCCCGATGCCGCCGACGATGAGCGAGATCGCGACGACGCCGAACGCTATGGCGCCGATGACTCCCGCGACGGCGTTGAACTGTTGGATCTCGTCTTGCATGACGAACATGTTAAAGGTGTCCTCGTCCTCGGGTTGGAGGTCGCGGTGCTTGCGCAGGATGATGCGGATTTCCGCCTGTGCATCTGCGGAGACATCGGGGGAATCCATCTGGACCATGAAGTTGGTCCATGTGTATGGGTTCATCATTTTGTGTGTGGCGAAGGGGATGAGGAGTTCGGTGCGTGCTTGTCCACCACCGAATCCGCCGGCGTCTTTGGTTTCGACGACGCCGACGATGAGGAAGCGTCGTCCGGCGAGGAGGATGTAGTCTCCGGTGGGGTCGGTATCGAGACCGAGTTCTTCGATGCCTTGGTCGTTGATGAGGCAGACCTGTCGGCGTTCGTCATCGTCGATGCGTGAGAAGGGTCTGCCGAAGATCACTTGTCTGTCTTCGATGACATGCCATTCGGGCCAGATCCCGGTGGTGCGGACGGAGGGCAGGCGTTTCTTTTCTGCGGTGACGGGCCAAGAGTTGTCGCAGACGGGGGTGAGGGCTTCGATGGAGGGGGCTTGGTCGAGGAGCAGGTTTGCTTCGTAGACGGAGAGTTTGACATCCGACCACGACATCACGGCTTCCTTGTTGTCCGGGACATTCCCCCAGACCCACATCTTTCGTGCGCCGAATTTTTCAAACTCGCCGAGGACGAAGCCACGCATGCCGGTAAGTCCGGACATGACGGAGATGACGGCCCAGACGCCGATGATGATGCCCAGCGCGGTGAGGATCGAGCGGAACTTGTTGCTCCAGATCTGCGCCAGCGCGAGGAACACGGTTTGCCAGAGGAAGCGGGTGATGAAGGCGAATGGGGCGAGGAGGAAACTGATCATGACTGGATCTCGCTTTCGATCTCACTCTGGCTGGGTGTTTCTTTGGATGTGCCAAAGATTCGTTTGCGGGGTTTGTTCTTTGCTTCTTCGATGAGTGCTTTTTGTCGAGCTTGATCGGCGGCGGCGTTGAGTTCGTGTTCCGCTTCGGTGACTTCAGCAAGTGAGCCCCGGCCTTTGGCCATGCGGTCGACCCAGTCTTGGTGGATCGGGTCGGACTCGGTCGCGTGATCCGAGATCATGCGCCCATCGCGCAGGCGGACGATGCGGTCGGCGTGTCCGGCGACATCCTCTTCATGCGTCACGACGATGATTGTTTGCCCCGCTTTGTGGAGGTCTTTGAAGAGCTGGATGATCTCGACGGTGGTTTTGGAATCGAGGTTCCCGGTCGGTTCGTCGGCGAGGAGGATGCTGGGTTCGTTGACGAGTGCGCGAGCGATCGCGACGCGCTGGCGTTGTCCGCCGGAGAGTTGGTTGGGGCGGTGGTGCATGCGGTCGGAGAGGGAGACTTGTCCGAGTGCTTTCTTGGCGCGTTTGCGGGCGCTGAAGATGTTGGTGCTTGAGTAGAGCATGGGGAGCATGACATTGCGGAGGGCGCTGGCTCGGTTGAGGAGTTCGAAGGTCTGGAAGATGAACCCGATTTCCTCATTCCGGACCTTTGCGAGCGCGGACATGCCGAGTTTGTGGGTGGGTTTGTTGTTGAGGACATACGCGCCGGAGGTTGGTTTATCGAGGCATCCGAGGATGTTCATGAGCGTGGATTTGCCTGACCCTGAGGCGCCCATGATCGCGACGAACTCGTTCTCGTGGATGTCGAGGTCTACGCCGTCGAGTGCGCGAACGATTTCTTCGCCGACCTTGTAGTACTTCTTGAGTCGGCGGATCTGGATGACGGGACGCGTCCCGTTTGAAGCTGGATTTGAAGGGGTCTTTGTGCTCACGAATCATCCTCTTCGGATGGCTCTTCGGATTGTTCGTCGTCGGACTCCTTGGTTGAGTCGGATGGTTCGTCGGTCGATGCTGGAGCATCCATTTCTTCTACGGCTTCTTCTGTGGCTTCGTCGGATGTTTCGTCTGCAGAATCGGTTTCGGTTTCTGCGTTCATATCGCGGACGGCCATGTCGTGGCGGAGGTTGAGGAGCTCGCGGTATGGGCCGACGATGACCAGGTCGCCTTCTTCGAGCCCTGCGGTGATGACGGAGCTTGTGAGGTCCGATGCGCCGACAAGGACTGGGGTTGCGATGGCTTTGCCATCAACGACCTTGTAGACCACGCGGGCGAATGTTTTGTTTGGATCGATGTTCGCGTTGTTCTTGCGGACATCTTCGGGAAGGTCTTCGATCCGGCGATCGAGCACGGCTTGCGAAGGAACCAGCATGGCGTCGTAGAAATGCTCGACGACGATGTCCGTCGATGCGGTCAGGCCTGTATATAAGGTTTCACCCTCGGCGAGGTCGATGGGGATCTCGACTTCGAAAGTGCCCGTCCCGTCGCTCGCGACTTGGCGCTTGCGCGCGATGTTGGAGACTGTTCCGGTGTAGGTACGATCGGTGTATGCGTTGATGAAGATCGTCGTGTCCTGACCGATCTTAACAGGCGCGATGTTTGCTTCATCGACGGCGGCTTTGAGGAGCATCTCGGAGAGGTCCGCGATCTCCATGATGATCGAGCCGGGGTTGTTGGTGGTGCCCACGATGACGGTTTCGCCGACTTCGGTGGAGAGCGAGATCACCAAGCCGGTGATGGACGAGGTGATGTTGGTGTTGTCGAGGTCTTTCTCGGCTTGTTCGATGCGAGCTTCAGCCTGTTCGATGGACGCTTCGTTGAACGCGATGGTGGACTGGGCTCTGAGGAACTCGGCTTCAGCGGAATCGAGTTCTGATTTGGTCGCGTCCCCGGTTTCGTAGAGCGATTGGAGGCGTTCGTATTGCAAGCGTGCGTTGATGAGTGTTGCTTGTGAGCCGAGTAGGGAGGCCTGTTGTTGCTTGAGTCCCGCTTTGGCACTGTCGAGGGCGGCGACGAGGTTCTGTGGATCGAGCCGAACAACGACATCGCCTTCGTGGACGAGATCGCCTTCACGGAAGGGGAGTGCGAGCACCTTTGCGGAGACCTGAGAAGAGATGTTGACGAGGGTTTTGGGTTCGATGGATCCGGGCGCGGAGACGGTGCGCTGGAGATCGCCCCGCTCGACGGCTTGGAGGCGAACTGGAGTCCCGAAGGGTTCGTTGCTGGTCGATTGACCGGTGAACTTCTGACCGATTGGAGACTTGACGATCATGAAGCCGACGGCACCCATGATGCCAATGCCGACGACGGTGATACCGATGATCTTTCCGAAACCCATAAAGATGCCCCTGCGAAATGGTTGGGAGGAATAGCTGTGCGTGTGGTTTTATGGGGAGAAGCGTCTACAAGTTTCGCGAATTGGGATCAATTCCGAGAAACGGTCGCTGAAAAACTAAATTTCCAGTTGCGTAGGGAAGTTTCAGCTCATGGCTTGGTCAGCGAGATGATCAGAGACCGAGCTTCTCAGCGAGGAAATCGCCGACCTTGTCGAGTGCGATGCGTTCTTGGTCCAGCGTGTCGCGGTGACGGACGGTGACGGTATGATCGGTCAGTGTCTCCGAGTCGATGGTGAAGCAGAACGGGCATCCCGCTTCGTCCATGCGCGCGTAGCGTTTGCCGATGGATTGTTTTTCGTCGTAGTCGATGGTTCCGAGGTGTCCGAAGCGTTTGCGGAGTTCCTTATATAAAGGTTCTGCGATCTCGGGCATGCCGTCCTTTTTGACGAGCGGGAAGACCGCGGCTTTGATGGGCGCGAGTCTTGGGTGGAACTTCATGTAGACACCCGACGCGCGGTCCGGGTCTGGGGTGTAGGCCTCGCACAGGATCGCGAGGACGCCGCGGTCCAATCCAGCCGAGGGTTCGATGACATGGGGGAGGTAGCGTTCGCCTTTGGGTTGACCGTTCTTCGCGAGTTCGCCTCGGGTGTTGTCGAAGTAGTCGAGCTTGGTTTTGGAATGCAGCGCGTGCTGGGTGAGGTCGAAGTTGGTGCGGTCCGCGATGCCTTCGAGTTCGCCGTAGCCTGGAGCGGTGAAGGGGAACATGTATTCGATGTCCGAGGTTCCCGCGCCTTCTTTGGCGTAGTGGGCGAGTTCGTCCTTGTCGTGGTCGCGGAGGATCAGGTTCTCGCCCTTGAGTCCGAGGTCTTGCCACCATTGGAAGCGCCAGTCGCGCCAGAAGGTGTACCACGCTTTGGAATCGTCTGGATGGCAGAAGAACTCGATCTCCATCTGCTCAAACTCGCGCGAGCGGAAGGTGAAGTTCCGGGGGGTGACCTCGTTTCGAAATGCTTTGCCGGTCTGCGCGATCCCAAAGGGGACACCGACGCGGGTGGTGTCGACGACATTCTTGAAGTTGATGAAGATGCCTTGCGCTGTCTCGGGGCGGAGGTAGGCGGCGTTGTCTTCCATGTTCCCGGTCGCGCCGAGGACGGTTTTGAACATGAGGTTGAACGCGCGGGGCTCAGTGAGGGTGCCGACTTCTTTCGCGTCTGGGCCGACGGTGATTGCGATTTCATCGGCACCGAGTTCAGTGAATGGGCAGATATCGACGCCGTCTTTCGCGAGGTCTTTCTTCTTGTACTTGCTGAGTTTTTTCAGAGCGGCATCGAAGGATTTATCGTCGTTTTCGATGAACGCGTAGATCTGTCCGGTTGAGTCGCCTTTTTCACCCATGCACATGATGTGGTCGGCGCGGTAGCGGGATTTGGTTTCGCGGCAATCGACCATCGGATCGTTAAACCCGCCGACATGTCCGGATGCTTCCCAGACTTTGGGGTTCTGGATGATGGAACTGTCCAAGGGGACGATTTCGACGGGATTGCCGTTGGGGCCGTCTTGTCCGTTGCATCCCATCATGACGACATCGGTCCACCATGCGTCGCGGAGGTTCTTTTTGAGTTGGGCGCCGAGCGGGCCGTAGTCCCAGAAGCCGTTGACCCCGCCGTAGATTTCGGAGGCTTGGTAGATGAATCCTCGGCGTTTGCAGAGGGCCATGATGTCGTCCATGGATTTGACGGAAGTGGTTGCTGGGTCGGTCATTGGGTGGATCCTTTGCGTTGAGCAGTGAGTGTAGGAGGGGGGGTGCGTAGAGTGGTGGATGAATGCACACGAGATACGGGTTGGCGCGTTGATTGGGCAGCTTTTGGCCTCGGTCCGGGAGCCTTGGGAGTCGCTGAGGCAGACGCTCGACAAGCATGCGTGGGTCGAGATCGGGGACATTGATGAGGTCGGGAGCGGCGCGTGGCACCTGATGCACATCGCGGAGGTCTTCCGCATCCACGCCAATGCGGCGATGGGCGAGTGGGGCGCGGACGAGGTGGGGGGATGGCCGCCGATTGAGCAGTCGGTGGCGGGAGCTGGTCGGATGATCCGCGAGGATGTCGAGCGGTTCAGCGCGTGGTGCCTTGAGCATCCCGAGCGGTGCGGGGATGTCCATCACGGCGAGGACATGCAGTTCGACGAGATGATCGGGGTCATGCTGCGGCACATCGTCTGGCACGCGGCGGCGGTGCATTACTGGTGCTTGTGGAAAGGTTGAAGAAAGAAGAAGACCCTCACCCCGGCCCTCTCCCCGAGGGAGAGGGTGGAAGAATTAGTTGGTGAAAACGGATGCGAAGGCGTCGCGCCAGGTGATCTTGTTGACTTTCTCGTCCACCTGCGACTGGACTTCTTTGTAGCTCTTGATCGTTGGGGGCGGGGAGAGGTTGACGATCTGGTCTTCCGGGACCTTGGTTAGCGCGAGCGCGCCGTCTCCCGCGGCGTTGACGATCCAGCGTCCTTCATCGAGCTGACGGTACACCGCTTGGCCGACGAGCGCACCTTCGGAGTCCCAATCGACATTCGCGAGCTTGGGATTGATCAGCGTCGCTTGGGATGGCGGGGTGTCGGCGTCGAAGACTCTCCGTATCCAGAGGCGGCCGGCGATGAGCGCGAAGTCGACATAGATTTCTTTGTCCGCGTTGCAGGGGGTTTGGATGGTTTCTTGTTCGCCTTCGATGGTGCGGATCTCGACGGTGACTTTGCGGTCTTTGACGATCAGCTCAGTGACCGCGGTTTGGCGCACGGCTTGGTTGTACTGTGCCGCGAGTGATTCGTAGTCTTTGGAGAGGTCGGCGATGCGACTCTGGTACACCTGATTGGCGGCTTGTGCTTTGGCGATCTTGAGACCAACGATCGCGGTCAAGCTGACCGCGCTGAGGATCGCGAGGGAGGTGATGGTGGTCTGGATGGCGCCAAGTTTGGACATGAGAAGTAGATCGTCCGGATCGGGGTTTGGGAATCAGAATCGCGTCAAAATGCCAGTCCGATAAGGAAAATGGGGGTCCGGGGTGTTTGCGGGGAAGTGCAAAGAATGAGTTGGATTGTCAAAACAGCGCTTGTAGTCGATGGGAAGATTTGTATGATGCACCCATGACACGGATCGATCTCAATACCAATACCAACGCGCAGAACGCCAACGGTTCAAATAACCGGACGGGCGGGGTTGCTGGTATGTGTTGAGCGTGATTCCACGAAAGACACCAGCGGGCCCCGTCGATGACGGGGCCTTTTTCATTCCATTGTTTGGAATGGGTCGGGTCTGGTCAGCGGGGCTCCGATAGAGAAGAACCATCGAACGGAGCGGACCATGTGCGGATTTTTGGCAATCTTGGAAACAGTGACCGAATCAGACACCACGAGCATCGGCGCTCGCGGCTTAGGACAGCGCGGCGACGCGCTGCTCGATCTGCTGGCGCATCGGGGACCAGACCAACGCGGGGTGTGGTCGAGCGATCACGCGTGGCTGGGACATCGGCGATTGTCGATCATGGCGCCGGAGGACGGGAAGCAGCCTTTGGATGATGGGGTTGGGGTGTGGGTGAGCAACTCGGAGATCTACAACGCGGAAGCGTTGATCGAGGAGCTTGGGGTTGTGGACCCGGTCTGTCATGCGGATTCCAAGGCGATCGGGCCGACGATGGCGCGGTTCGGGGTTGAGGGGCTTGCAAAGCTCGACGGACAGTACGCGATCGTGTATCTGGATCACGCGACGGGTCACTGGATCGCGGGGCGCGATCACATGGGGATCTGTCCGATGTACATCGGTTGGCATTCGTCGGGGACTGTGTGGTTTGCATCGGAGATGAAGGCGTTGGTTGCGGACTGCGAGCGCGTGGAGCTTGTTGAGCCGGGGACGGCGTGGGCTCGGGACGACGAGGGTGTGCGCTGCGTGCGTTGGTATGCGCCGTCGTGGAAGGATGAGATCCCGACGACCCCTGCGGACCCTTCGCTGGTGCAGGCGTGGTTGATCGAAGCGGTCGAGAAGCGGATGCAGAGCGATGCGCCGTGGGGGGTGCTGCTGTCGGGGGGGTTGGACTCGTCGCTCGTCGCGTCGATTGCGTCGCGGATCCAGATGGAGCGGAAGGGGACACCGATCCATACCTTCTCGATCGGGCTTGATGATTCGAGCGATCTCGTCAAAGCGCGAGCGGTCGCGGCTCATATCGGTTCGATTCACCACGAGTTCCGGTTCACGATTCAGGAAGCGATGGATGCGATCGAGACTGTTGCGGAGCATCTGGAGAGCGATCAGCAGGTCCGGACCGGGGTCCCGACTTATCTGCTCGGGAAATGCGTTTCTGAGCTTGGATTCAAGATGGTGCTGAGCGGCGAGGGCGCGGATGAAATTTTCGGGGGATACCTGTACTTCCACAAAGCACCCTCGCGTGAAGCATTCCACGAGGAGTGCGTGCGGAAGGTCGAGCGTCTGCACCAGTATGATGTGATGCGCGCCAACAAAGCGCCGATGGCGTCGGGATTGGAGTTGCGGTTCCCGATGCTGGATCGCGCGTTTGTGGACCGGAGCATGTCGATCGAGCCGAGGGATCGGATGATTCCGAAAGATGGACAATGGGCGGGGGTGGAGAAAGCGATCCTGCGCCGCGCGTTCGAGCATGGGGGGTGGTTGCCCGATTCGGTTCTGCATCGTCAGAAGGAGCAGTTCTCTGATGGCGTGGGGTACGGCTGGGTCGATGCGCTGCGCGATTGCGCGGAGGAGCTGGTGAGTGATGCGGAGCTCGCGTCGGCGCCGGTGCGGTTCCCTGAGCTGACTCCGAGCAACAAGGAGATGTACTGGATGCGCGCCATGTTCGAGTCGCGATTTGTTGAGGGTCGTGCGAGTGGTCGGAGTGCGCTGGGGACATTGGGGTCTGGTCGATCGGTCGCGTGCTGCACTCCCGAAGCGATCGTGTGGGATCCAGCGTGGGAATCGATGGCGGGGGATATTTCTGGCCGCACGGTTGGGGATGTCCATGCCGCGAAGGATGCACCGCTTGGGAAGGGGCCTGCGGTGGCTTGATCCGGTTGATTCAGTTGGTGATTAGTCGCGGTATCGGGTGAGACAGACGCAGTCGTTCTGTCCACCGAATCCGAAGGAGTTGGACAGGGTGGTGTTGACGCCGCCGGTTGGGTTGCAATCGCGTGCGTTTCCTGGGATGTGGTCGAGGCCGCAGAGTGGGTCGACTTCGTTGAGGTTCGCGGTGGGGGGGATCATCCCGGTCTCGATCGCTTTGAGACAGGTGATGAACTCGACGGCTCCCGCGGCTTGGATCAGGTGGCCGAGCATGGATTTGACTGAGGTGAACGGGACCTGCATCGCGTTGTCTTTGAAGACTGCTCGGACGGCGTTGGATTCGGTCTTGTCGTTTTCTTGTGTGGATGTGCCGTGGGCGTTGATCCATTGGACGAGCGGGCGTCCGGCGTCGTCGAGCTGAGCGGGGTCGATCCCGGCTTGGTCCAGCGCCATCTGCATCGCGCCGGCGCCGCCTTGTCCATCGGGGTGGATGTCGGTGATGCGGTACGCGTCGGCGGTGGACCCGAACCCGGCGACTTCCGCGAGGATGTTGGCGCCGCGTGCCTTTGCCGATGCGAGTGATTCGAGGATGACGATCCCAGCGCCTTCTCCCATGACGAACCCGTTGCGGGTGACATCGAATGGTCGTGATGCGGTCGCGGGATCATCGCGGCGGGTGGACATCGCGGTGAGTCGGATGAATCCGGTGATGCCGAGGGTGTGGATCATCGCGTGGCAGCCGCCTGCGATCATGATGTCGGCTTCGCCTTGTCGGATGAGCTCAGCGGCTTCCCCGATCGCTTGGGTCGATGCGGCGCACGCGGTCATGCAGTTGAGGTTGGGTCCCAGCGCGTTGAAGCGTTTGGCAAGGTGGAGCGCGGTGAGCTGGGGTTCTTGTTCGAGCTCGGGCGCGGCGGCCATGCCTTTGTAGGCGGACTCCGCCCATCTCGTGGAGTTGAATGCGCGTTCGTCGTGATCCCACGCGGCGACATTGGCTGCCATATAGGGTTCGTAGTCGAGGACACCCTCGCCCGCGCCGAGGTAGATGCCGATCCGGGTGGGATCGACCGGGGTTGTGTCGAGACCGGCGTGCTTGAACGCGTTGTGGCATGCCGCGAGTGCGTACTGGGTTGAGAGTCCCGCGGTCTGGTGGACGCCTTGGTCGTCAAAGAAATCGCTGAGCGCGAAATCTTTGACCTCTGCGGCGAAGTTGGTCGCGAAGGTGGACGCGTCGAAATGCGTGATGGGCGCGACGGCGCTCTCCCCGTTGAGGAGACGGTCCCAGACGGTGTCGATATCGCTGCCGAGGGGTGTGACCCAGCCGGCACCGGTGACGACTACGCGTTGGTCATCGGGGAGCTTGGAGTTGTGATTGCCCATTGGCGTTGCTTTTCAGGTTTGTAGTGCGATGAGGTTTGAAGATTTAGTCTTCGTTGTCGTCTTCGTACTCGCCGTCATCGCCCTCGTCGTCCTTGCGGAGCGCGTCTGGGTTGAGGACGCGGACGAGCCCGTCCTTGAGTCGGCGTTGTCCGAAGTTGATGATGAGTCCGAGTTCGAGGTCCGCGGCGCGGAGGGTGGCGCGGAGTGCGTTGCGGTCGCCTCCGGAGACATCGTTGTATTCTGCGATGACATTGAGGAGGAATCGTTCTTCGATGAAGAAGTCGGCGCTGACGGTGCCGATGACTTCTTCGTCGAACTCGACATCGATTTTGTGGTCGGTGGTGTGCGCGACTTCTTCGATTTCGAGTTCTTTGATCAGTGCCTTCTTGTAGATTTCGATCGGGTACCCCGGTCCGAGTTCTTTGTGGACTTCGATGGCGCATCCGATCAAGCGACGGCTTGATTCGGTCAGCACTGGGTCGAGATCTGACAATGGAGTGGAGCGACCGCGACGGCGTTCTTGGGTGTTGTGTGTCATAATGTAAATTATATTCCTACGAACAGAAATTTGTAGCGGCTTAGAAACAGCACGCCGGATTCATACCCCACAGTCGGTACGAATAGGTGAGTGCCCATATTGTTGCGTCAAACCTTGCTCAGGACAAGGGCAGCGCATTGTCCAGCGAGAGAACTTGTACAGATTAAGATATTGTTCAGCCCAGCTTCTGGGTCTGGGGCAAAGAACCCACGGCCATCAAGGGACTTGCAACTCATAGGGAGTTTCTGGTGATGGAGCATCAAAGCCCCTGCAGCGGTCATCATTCCTGCATGTGCAGAAAGTGTGTTGCCGATCCGGTTGGAGAGTGTCACGATTGGCAAGGACTCGGCAAACTTACCCAAGGAATCCCGCAGTGCGTTGGCTTCGCGCGTGTCGAGCTTGGATTGCCCGATCCCAAGAGGAAGCACGGCATTGAGGTCACTCGGCTCGATTCCGGCTTGTTTTAAAGCAATTGAGATCGCTCGGCTCAGCGCGGTGTCGGTCGTTGAGGACTCTTGGTCGGGGGTATTGAAGATCGGGAGGACCGGATCGATGGATTGGGTCGTCGCGTAGCCTGTGATACGAGCGTACGAGCGGGCGCCTCTGGCTCTGGCGTGTTGTTCTTCTTCGGCCACGAGCATGCCGCCCGCTTCACCCATGATGGATCCGGCTGAAGTGGGATCAAATGGTTTGAGGATGTCGTCGGCGTTGGTTTGTCCATCGGTGTGCGCGAGTCGTCCGGCGAGGTCCCAGCGGAGGAGTCCGAGCGGGTTGAGTCTGGATTCGGCGCCGCCGGTCAGGCACATGTCGGCGGCGTCGCGCTGGATGACGCGGGTCGATTCGATGATCGACAAGAGCGCGCCCGCTTCGGCACCCATGATGGTGTTGGACGGACCTTTCAATCCATGGATGATCGTGACATGGCACGCGGGCATGTTGGGGAGGTACTTGAGGAGCCAGAGCGGGGGGAGGTTGTTCATTCCGCCGTCGCCGGTTTCTTCGGTGCCCCACTTGTTGGTGCTGAAAGTTCCGGAGTCATCGGTTGCGGTGACGACAGCGCGCGACATCTCTGAGGTGTCGGCGGCGATGAGTCCCGCGCCGATGTGACACCCGGTGCGTTGTGGATTGATTTGAAATCCGATGTCTGAATCTTCTGACCCTGTTGTCAGGAGTCCCGCATCGTCCGCGGCGAGTTTGGCGGCGATCACCGCGAGTTCGGTATCACGCGCCATCACTTTGGTGGCTTTGCGGTACGACTTGGGCACCCAGTCGCGGACACTCTCGGAAACCTGTCCCGCGATTGGGCAGGTGAATCCAGAGGCATCGAATGTGTCGATTGGAGTGATGGAAGTGGTGCCGGCTTGGAGGGACTCCCAAAAGCCAACCGCTGAGTTAGAAATTGAGGAGAGCGGACCTAGGCCTGTGATGACAACGGATCGGTTCATGGGTGAATAGTATCTATACCCAGCGGCCAGGGTGTTCTCGGGCGTGTGATTGATTCAACAGAGCGTATTGATTGGGAATACGAGTGCATTTTGGTTGAAAAGCTGATACAGTGGGGTGTTCTCAATTGACGGTGCCGATCGTGGCACGGGTAGTTCAAGCCCATCTACCGATCTGGCGGCTTTGGCCGCCTCTTCGAATGCAAGGACTGACACATGATTTCGAGTGAGGAACGCGACGCGAAGATGTTGATCCGTTTTGTACGGATTGGTTTTGTTGGACTGATGATGGTGGTGATGATGCTCTATGTGCTGAGCATCAATCAGGCCGACGGTGACTTTGAAGTCGGATTTGCCAAACGATGGTGGGTCCCTGTGCTGACATCGTTGATTCTTGCAGGTGTATTCCTGTGCGTGGACATGCTCACGCCTCGGAAGAAGATCGCCACGATCACGGGTGTGATGTTCGGGTTGATGGCGGGATTGGCCGCGACCTGGGTGCTCTCGATGATGGTTGATCTGGTGATGCAGTCATGGGATCTGCAGTCCAACGCGATTATCTCTGCGATCAAAGTGTTGATGGGTGTGTCGTTGGCGTTTATTGGGATTACAACGGTGCTGCAGACGCAAGACGAGTTCCGGTTGGTGATCCCGTATGTTGAGTTTGCCAAACAGATCCGTGGACCTCGCCCGTTGCTTTTGGACACCTCGGTGCTGATCGACGCGCGGATCGTGGACATCGCGGCGACCGGATTGATCCAGCAAGCGGTGGTGATCCCTGAGTTCGTGCTCGCTGAGCTTCAGACGATGGCGGACTCGCATGACCGCATGAAACGGAACAAAGGACGGCGCGGACTCGACATGGTCAGCAAGCTCCAACGGATGGGGACTGTTGAGCTGGTGATTGATTCGACGGCTGTTCGGAAAAAGGCGGTTGATCTGGCGCTTGTTGAACTCGCTGAAACCATCAAGGCGTTGCTGGTGACCTTGGATACCGGACTGGCGCGGATCGCATCGATCCAGCGGATCCCGGTGCTGGACATCAACACGCTGAGCAACGCGCTCAAGCCGACGGTGATTCCTGGGAAGCTGATCCGTGTGGATCTCATCAAGCCGGGTGAGCAAGCGGGGCAGGCGGTTGGGTATCTTGATGATGGGACGATGGTTGTTGCCGAGGACGGGTTTGAGTATGTCGGGCAGACGCGTGATCTGGTGATTACGAGCTCGATGCAGACCGCTGCGGGTCGACTGTTGTTTGCTCGCGTGGATATGGCTGACCCAGCGTACGAGGGTGATCTTCCCGGCGATGCTGGGTTTGGACATGGTCATGGGCAGAACCAGTCGAAATCGGGTCATGACGAGCATCAGGATACGGATGGTCACGAGGACGATCATGATGAAGCGCATCATGGTGTGCGACCTGCGGAGATCAAGGGGCCTCGCGTGGTGGGTTCTCCCAACGCGAAGGGCACGCCGAGGAATCCGAGGCGGTAGACTCGCTGTATGAAAATTCGCGTTTCTATGAGCCGGGCTTCGGATGTTGTGGGCAGTGAGGGGAGTCTCCCGAACTACACTCCGATCAGCAAGTCTTCTCTCTCGGGTGGTTCTGCTTTTTTCTTTGGTCTGATGACGCTGCTTGCTGGATCTTGGATCGGGCTGGCTGCGGCGGGTTATGCGTCGGGGACGAAGCACGCGCCGGACTGGGTGCTGTGGGCGAGTTCGACGGTGTTTTTAGCTGCCGGGATCATCATGTGCTTGCAGGGGATCACCGATTTGAATCAGCGTCGGCGAGGTCGGCGTGATGCGGTCTGGCGCGCGGACTATGTGTGGTCGGATGCGGATTCGTTGCATGGGATGAAGAGCCGAGACTCGGGCGGCTGGGGCGTGCATGTGATGGGGCTGACGATCGTCGTGTGTTTCACGATGGTCTCGACATGGGTTTCGGCGACTGCGTCTGGGTCTGATCCTTGGATATTTTTGTGGTTCATGACCGGGGTGATGTATCTGGTTCAGGTGATTGTGTTGGTTTGGTTTGCGAAACTGGTGCTGCGCGCGATTCGGTATGGGTCGCCTCGGATGGTGTATGAGTCGGTCCCGGTGCGTCCCGGCGGGATGGTGACGGGGACGGTGGTGTGTCCGCGTGGGTTCCGGTTGCTTGATCGGGTTTCGATCACGCTGCGGTATGTGGTGGAGTCGTATCAGGCTTCACCTTCGTCAGGTCGGAAAGAGAAGAGCAGGGTTTCGTGCCGAGGGAAGGTGTATGACTCGTGGGTGATCGACGATGTGCCCGCTCAGTTGGGTGGTGTTGGGGCTGAGGGGCGGATCCCGATCGCGTTTCTGATTCCGGAAGATGCGGAGGACACGAAGGCGTCGGATCGACCAGCTCGGTTCTGGGATCTTGAGGTACGCGGCGAGGCGAAAGGCGTGGACTTTGTGCACCGATTCGCGGTTCCGGTGTATTCAGAGGGATAATCACCAGTCGCGATTTGGTGGGTGGTTGTTCTCGGTGGTCTACGATTCGTCGACTTTGTCGCGTGGGTGCTGGTGAACATCGCTGATCCGCTGCGGCTTCTGACCTTGCAGGACCATTTTCAATGACAACAACAGATACCAAGATCGCCACCCCTGCGGGGTTGGGACGCTTTTCTTCTAAAGGATTCCTCGGGAGCGGGATCAAGACCGAGGTGCTCTCGGGATTGACGGTCGCGCTGGCGCTGGTTCCCGAAGCGGTCGCGTTTGCGATCATCGCGAATGTGAATCCGTTGGTGGGGTTGTACGCCGCGTTTATGGTGGGATTGCTCGCGTCGATCTTTGGTGGTCGTCCCGGGATGATCTCAGGAGCGACGGGCGCGATGGCGGTGGTCATGGTGCATTTGGTTGCAGAGCACGGGGTTGAGTATCTCTTTGCGGCGATCGTGCTGACGGGATTGATCCAGATCTGTGTCGGGGTGCTGCACCTCGGGAAGTTCATTCGGATCGTGCCTCATCCGGTGATGCTTGGGTTTGTGAACGGTTTGGCGATTGTGATCTTTCTGGCGCAGTTGTCGCAGTTCAAAGTTACAAATGAGTTGGGGGAAAAAATTTGGATGAGCGGGCCACCTCTATACATATTCTGTGGCTTCATCGCACTGACAATGGCGATCATGTTCTTCTTGCCAAAGATAACCAAGGCGTTCCCATCAGCGCTCGCAGGAATCTTGGTGGTTTCGGTACTCGTAATTGGACTAAACATCGAGACTTCCACGGTTGTTGATATGCTCGAAGAAGGGCAGTCCATTCGTGGCGGGTTCCCGAGCTTTACGCCGATCGCGGTGCCGTTCACGATTGAGACACTCAGAATCATCCTTCCATACGCGTTTATCCTCGCGGCAGTTGGTCTGATTGAGTCGCTGCTGACGATGACGCTGATCGACGAGATGACCGACACACGCGGACGCGGGAATCGCGAGTGCGTGGGGCAGGGGATCGCCAACTCTGTCACAGGGTTGTTCGGCGGGATGGGCGGGTGCGCGATGATTGGTCAGAGCATGATCAATATCAACTCGGGAGGCCGAGGACGGTTGTCCGGGATCGCGGCGGCGTTGTTCCTGCTTGGGTTCATCTTGTTCGGATCGGGATTGATCGAAAAAATCCCGATGGCGGCGCTCGTCGGCGTGATGTTCATGGTGGTGATCGCGACCTTTGAATGGTCGAGCTTCCGGATCATGAAGAAGATCCCGATCAAGGATGCGTTCGTGCTGATTCTGGTTTCGGCGGTGACCGTCGCGACGGATTTGGCGCTCGCGGTGATCGTCGGCGTGATCGTGTCCGTGTTGATCTTTGCGTGGGAGCATGCGAAGCATCTGCATGTGGTGATGCGTGATGATGCGGATGGGTCGCGTGTGTATGAGTTGAATGGGCCGTTGTTCTTTGGGTGTATTAAGGAGTTCCGCGAGTTCTTTGATCCCGCGAACGATCCCGACGATGTGGTGATCGAGTTCCGCAACTCGCGTGTGGTGGATCATTCTGCGATCGAAGCGATTGATACCCTTGCCGAGCGGTACCGTCAGGCGGGCAAGACTTTGCACCTGCGGCACCTGAGCGAGGACTGCCGGCTCCTGCTGCATAAAGCGGGGGATATGGTGGAGGTCAATGTGCTCGAAGATCCGCATTATGCGGTGGCTGATGATGAGCTGGCGTGATTTGGGGGTGGCCCGTAGGTGCCGTCTTCGGCTCCTGCGGGAGGGGTGTGTTGGTGGTTGAAGATCGTGGAGGAGTCGAAGACGACACCTCCACGCCACCCGGTCATGGATTTGGTTGAAAGTTTCAGAATTTATGATCCGATTGACCAGCCGAGTTTCTTGAACACACGGTGAAGGAATCGGATTTCTTGTTCTTCTTCATCGCTTACAAAGCCATCGGAAATGATTGCTTCAAGGGCGCGACTAAATAAGCTTGCATGGACAAAACGAATGTCCTCAATCTTTAGGTTGAACTCTTGGATGAGTTGTTTGATTTCTATGAACTCTAAAGCATCGACTGTGCCATCAGCAAGAGCATCGCAGATCATGTCCCGATACAACTTTCTAGGTTCTGTCCAGAATGACGATGGTTGATAACTGTGTTTGACTTCGGCTGTCGAGAGAGATTGCTTTCGTCTTGGGTCGTATTCAAAGTCCGTTGGTTGCACAGACTCGATTTTGTGGAGCATGAAGGTTCGCCAACCTTCTTCGGGCATTTGCTGGTAACAGCGAACGAGCGTGTCCTGCTTGCCGGTGACGAAGTGATATGGCTCTACCAGTCTCGGGAGGGTTGCTTCTCTCGCAACTGACTTTCGATAGAACATCTCGCAAAGCTGATTTGATTCGGCGCATTCAATGAGCACACCGATCACCTGCGATTGTTCCATTGGTTGTATGCTCATAGCTGTTTCAGCGCCTCAACAAGCTGATCCACATGCTCCTCGGTATGGGCCGCGGACAT
This sequence comes from uncultured Phycisphaerales bacterium, assembly GCA_963976955.1. Classification (GTDB taxonomy): domain Bacteria; phylum Planctomycetota; class Phycisphaerae; order Phycisphaerales; family UBA1924; genus UBA1924. Next base: position 342,056 of record CAXBMD010000002.1, read on the forward strand.
CTGGATTCGGAGTCTTGCTTCGCCTTCGGGGACGACGGGGTAGCCGAAGCCGATGACGAAGATGTTGTGGTCGAGGAGCTTTTTGGACATTGCGATCGCGGTTGCGGTTTCTCCGACGATGATGGGGCAGATCGCGGTGGGGGATTCGAGGACATCGAAGTTGGTTTTGTTCTTGATCTGCTCGCGGCAGTACTTGGTGATGTCGCGGAGTTTCTGGACGCGCTGGGGTTCGTTCATCAGTGTCCGGATCGCGGCGTTGGCGCTTGCGGCGACGGTGACGGGGAGGGCGTTGGAGAAGAGGGTTGGTCGGCCGCGCTGGATGATGAGGTCGATGAGGTCTTGGGATGCGGCGATGAATCCGCCCGCGCCGCCTCCGAGTCCTTTGCCGAGGGTGCCGGTGAAGACATCGATTTGGGCCATTCCATCTGAGCCGATCATGTTGTAGTGTTCGTGTGTGCCTCGTCCGGTTTTGCCCATGACGCCGTGGCCGTGGGAGTCGTCGACGCAGAGGTACGCGCCGTATTCATCGCAGAGTTTGCGGAGTGCTGGGAGGTTGGCGATGTCGCCTTCCATGGAGAAGACGCCGTCGGTGATGAGCCAGATTTGTCCGGTGACTTCGGGGTCGTTCTTCGCTTTTTCGAGCGCGGCTTTGCACGCGTCCATGTCCGAGTGGGCGTAGATGCCTTTCTTGACGCCTTTCTTGATGACCGGGGTCAGGCGCATGGAGTCCACGATGCACGCGTGGTTGAGGGAATCGGAGATGATGATGTCACCCGCTTCGCAGACGGTCGGGAAGAGTGCTTCAGTCGCGTTCCAGCAACTGACGAAGGTGTAGGCGGCTTGGGTCCCCATGAACTCGGCGATGGTTTTTTCGAGGGTGTGGTGCGGGGTGAAGGTGCCGCAGATGAAGCGGACGGATGCGGTTCCCGCGCCGTAGGTTCTGAGAGCTTCGATTCCCGCGTCGATGACAGCGGGGTGGTTGGCGAGTCCGAGGTAGTTGTTGGAGCACATGCAGATTCGGTCGTGGCGTGAGCCGTCGTCGTCGATCATGGTGACGAGTGCGTCCATCGGGGAGTCGAGGGTCTGGAGGACCTTGGTCTGACCGCTCGAAGCGAGCATGTCGAGGGTTTCCTTGGTGCGGACGGCGAACGGGGTATCGGTGGCGGTTGGCATGTGTGATTCCTGCTGAAAAAGGTTTCGGTTGTGGATCTTAGGTGGTGGATCCCGCGAATATCCCATACATACACACATCAATGAAGGGACACATTATGGATGGTTTGAATGGGCGGCGTGGGTTTACACTTATCGAAGTTGGGGCGTTGATCGCGGTTGCGGGGTCAATGGGGGCGGTTGTGATCCCCGGTGCGGATCGGCTTCAGAAAGCAAATCTTGATACCAAGTCCCAGTGGGTACATCATGATCTGGCTCGTCGGCAGTTTGTGTATATGGGGGATCATCAGGGGGCGTTTACGGGACCGAATACTTCTGGTGCGGATTGGAATAGGGATTTGATCTCAGCATTTTCTAATCATGGGATCGACACCCTTGATTTTGATACGGCTGGAGGGAACCCGACTTCGCAGGGAGATTGGATAACGCCTTTGGTCGGGGATGCATATGGGTTCTCAGCCAACCGCGCTGTTCGGACACAGCAGAAGTTTGAAGTTGTGGCTGATCCCACGACTGACAGGATGGTCGATATTTTGTTTCTAAGCCCGGCGCCAGCGGACGCTGCACAGTTCCAAGAGTTGTTACAGGAAAGCGGTTTTCGGCAGCGGAGTTTTCTACAGATACAGAGCTTCTCGCATTATTCGACAGAGCATGAGCAGAGGAATGTTGTCATAGATTCCAAAAATGACATTGGTTATTCCGAGTGGTTTGCGGTTCAAAGCAAGAGTGATCTGGCTCTGACACCTGTTGGATACTCGCCAAATGTTCATAATGTAGGAATGCAGCCTTCAAACAAAGTGTTATTTTCAGATGGGACGCGGTTCTATACCGATAGTTTGGGGCTTAACATCGATATTGGAACAGTGGCGATACTGAATTCGAGGGACTCGGATATTGGTCCAATGCTGCATGGCTCTGCTGCATATGGACGAGAGACGAGTGTGTCTCCAAGTCAAATGAATCTAGATCTGTCCTACCGAAAGAAGGGTGGGGAGGGTATGTATGTCACCATGTTTGATGGATCACTTCGATACATGACTCGCGAGCAGTCGTGGACGGATCCGACGCCTTGGTACCCGAGCGGGAGCGTGTGGCAATCGAGTGAGAACGCGACACCCGAATCTCAGGCATGGGTGAAGAAGAATCTTCCAGATGGGATCATTCACTGAGCTTGATTGATCCGAGGCGTATCATTTATCGTTGAACAAGCACCAAAGAACCAAACTCGAACGGATTCTGGAATCGCTCTCCAAGGCGGACCGGGATCGTGTGTACGAAACAGCACGGGATCAGCGATCGGCGGCGCAGAAGCGTCGGCGGTCCAAAGCGCGTGAAACCGAAGACGGCGAACGCCTCGGGGGGAAGCGTCGCGCTGACCCGTTGATCGACTGGGTGCTGCGGGTCGTCGAGAAGGAATACGGGCACGCGGAGAAGATCCGTGAGCGATCGGACTCGGATACAGATTCGGATCTTGGTGATGGGCTGGTGATCGAGCTCACCCGCCGGCGAGCGACCGTGCTCCCGAGCGGGGAAACAGAAGTTGACAACGCGATGCACTGCCGGCTCAGCGCGGAACTCGCGGGTCGGCAGCAGTCCGGGATCGCGGTGGGGGATCGGGTTGTCTATACCAAGCTCGATGCGAAGGACGATGACGAGGATTTGTTTGAGATCGTGAGTGTGATGGAGCGCCGATCGAAGCTTGCGCGTCCCGATGCGCATGATCCGAGACTGGAGCGTGTGGTCGCGGCAAATGTTGATGTGGTGGTTGTGGTGGTGTCGGTGGTGTCGCCTCCGCTGCATCCGAGGTTGATTGATCGGTATCTGGTTGCGATCGAATCTGGGGGGTGCGATGCGATCATCGCGGTTAACAAAGTGGATTTGCTCGATGATTCGAATCGAGATTCGGAGCTGAGCAAGCTTGATCCGTACCGCGAAGCGGGGATCCCGATCGCGGTGTGTGCGGCGGTGCCTGGGGATGATTCGTCTTCACGCGTAGATGAGTTGCGGTCGTTGCTCGCGGGAAAGACCTGCGCGTTTGTGGGGCACTCTGGTGTGGGCAAGAGCTCGCTTGCCAATGCGCTGCATCCGGGATTGATGATCGAGACGGGGCGCGTTCGTGAGCACGACCAGCGCGGTCGGCACACGACGACGGCGAGTGCGATGCATTTCATTGAACCCAACATCCGCGTGATTGATACGCCCGGGGTTCGGTTCTTTGGTCTTGCGGATGTGACTCCGGAGGAGCTGCGCTGGATGTTCCCGGAGTTTGTCGAGTACACGAACGATTGCAAGTTTAATGATTGCTCGCACGACCATGAGCCGGGGTGTGCGGTGGAGGCGGCGGTCGAAGCGGGGAAGGTTTCGGCGGTCCGGTACGAAACTTACCTGCGATTGCTTGAGGAGCTTCGGACCGGGGGCAAGCCGAAGGATGTGACGGAGCGGATTCGTCCGATGACTGATATGAACGAGTAAAAACCAACAGACGCTGTGCGAGTAGATCGTGTCAGCGTCTGTGGCTCGTGTGGCTCGGGATGTCGTCGCTCATTTATGGGTTTGTTGCCTGCCGGTAATCGTTCAAGAATGCGACGATGTCGAAGTAGTTGAGGCGGGAGTCGCCATTGTGATCCGCGGCGAAGTCACGCTTTGTGAGCAGCTGCGCGAAGGCGAGCACATCTTCAAACTCGACAAGATCGTTGCTGTTGTAGTCTGCGGCATGCGCGGGGGCGCGGAAGGTGAAGACCTGGTCCGCGTCGAGATTGGTGTAGGTGTTGAAGCTGCCGTCGGGCCACGCGACTTGGATGGATTTGATTTCGGATTCGCTCGCAAGACCGATGTGGGCTTCGACGGGGGAGGTGCCGCAGTAGGTGTTGTTGTTGTGGATCGGGAGGATGTAGTCTTTGGTCGCCGTTGACAGGGTGACCATCGCGCCGATGCCTTGGGGCGCGAGCGAGTCTCTGCTGTAGGTGTCGAGCTTGATGCGTGCCCAGTGTGTGTTGCTTTGTGTGGTTTTGGGTGTGATGAGATCGTTTCGGTAGTACGCGTTTTGCTGTGTCCAGTTGAAGACCATGGTGTCGATGTCGCCGTCGTTGTCGGCGTCGAGTCGGACGAGCCCGCGACCTTGTGAGACGAGGTCGATGCCGCAGGACGCTGCGGATTCGGTGAACTGTGTTGCGTCTCCGTTGTTGAGGAAGAGGGTCATGGGGTCTCCACCGAAACCGAAGAGGTAGCCGTTGGTTTCAAGGATGTCTTTGTCCCCGTCGTGGTCGAAGTCGTTGATGAGCGATCCCCATCCCCAGTGGCCGTCGTAGCAACCGCTCAATCGTGCGGTGTTGTCGAAGGTGTTGTCTGGGTTCTGGATGAAGAGGACATTCCCGGGCCCGTTGGTGGTGTCGTAGGTGATGTTGGACATGAAGAAGTCCAGCAGGCCGTCTTCATTGATGTCGGCGACATCGATCCCCATCGCGTTGGCGATCCCGATGCTCTCGACATTGGTCGTCATGTTGGTGAAAGTGCCGTCGTGGTTGTTGATGTAGTACTTGGAGGTTCCGGTGTCGCCGACGATGATGAGGTCGGGGTATCGGTCGCGGTTCATATCCACGAATGATGGGAGAAATCCGGAGAGTCCGGTCTGTTCGAGTCCAGCTTCTGCGGTGACATCGGTGAAACGCCAAATGCCTTTGCTATCTTCACCGTCGTTGCGGAATAGGCGGTTGCTTGCGGCCAGCGGGTTATAGGCACAGACGAAGAGGTCGAGGTCCCCGTCGAGGTCGTAGTCGCCCCAGCCTGATCCGGTGCCTTCTTTGCGATTGGAACCGGGTTCAAGATGATTCACACCTGCTGAGACCGCGATGTCGGTGAACGACCACTGGCCTTTGGAGTCCGGGCCGTTGTTTTGCATCAATAAGAGCTTGCCCGCTTGGGGCGCGGATTCAGCGGGACCGAACGCGGAGATGAAGAGGTCCATGTACCCATCGTTGTTGAAGTCCGCGGCGGACGCTGCGAAGGAGTGGAATGGGCCTGCGATTCCCCAGTCGTCGGCTTGGTTGGTGAAGGTGCCGTCGTGGTTGTTGATGAAGAGACTGTTGGGATTGAGAGATCCGAGGTGGAAGATGTCGTCGAAGCCATCGTTGTTAAAATCAGCGGCGACCCCTGCACCGCTCATCGGTGTGTAGAGTTGGCTCCCTACGAACGCGTTGATCGAACTGAGACCCGCTTGGGTGGTCTGGTTGCTGAACTGGAGCGATGGCTCGCCGGCAATAGCGTGTGTGCTGAGAAAGCAGGTTGATGATGATACGAAGAAAACGAGGCGCGAAGAAATACGCATTTGCAGACCCCAGCAAGTCTGTGCTGACAATCCCGCTGAATGAATCAGGGCAGGACACGCACAAACCTCCACGCATACGAGAATGCGTGGAAAAACGGTCGCGGGTTGGCACACGACACCAATCCGGTTCTGCACGCTTGGAGTTGAGGAACCAAGCGGTCAGAGACAACGCGGTGGGGATTCGAAACTGTGAATGCGAGACCTGTGCATTCACTACCCAGAACAAATTGGCACTTCAAACACCCCCACGGCGTCCGAGTGAACTTGTCGAATCTACCAGAATACCCTCTGGGTTGCAAGAACATTCCTTCTGTTTTTATAAGGATCGAGGTCCACGATGGATTACAAGCACTGGATAGCGCAAACACCGATGGGCCGAGAATCACTCTCGCAGGGGATTGAGGGCGTTGTGGACTGGGCGCAGGCGTATCTTGAGTCGCTTGAGACACGGGATGTCTCGCCAGCGGTTGAGTGGGGGGATGTGCTCGCGGGACTGGAAATGAGCCCCCCAGAGAGCGGGTTGGGGATGGATGCGATCACTGGCTTGATCGCTCAAGCGGATACTGAGTTCGTTGATCGGCTCGTGCATTGGAACTCGCCGAGGTTCTTTGCGTTCTTCCCGTGCTCGAACTCGGTGCCTGCGATTCTCGGTGAGCTGATGAGCGCGGTGCTCAATGTGAACGGGATGCTGTGGTCCACATCTCCCGCGTGTACCGAGCTTGAGGTGCGTGTGATGGATTGGTGCGCCGAGCTGTTTGGGCTTGATGATGCGTTTGCGTTCAGTCGATCGGCGAATGGGGGCGGGTGTATTCAGGGGACCGCATCTGAAGCGGTGCTCGCGGCGCTCGTTGCGGCTCGGCGACAGTGCACCAAGCGCGGCGTGGATCGTTCTAAGGTGACGGTGTACACGAGCGATCAGGCGCATTCATCTGTTGTGAAGGCGGCGATGGTCGCGGGGCTTGCGGATGATGCCGATGACCGGAGCCGGGTGCGTGTGCTGGAGACGGATGGGGATCTGCGGATCGATCCAGCGGTGCTTGAGCGCGTGATGCGCGAGGACATCGATGCTGGGTTGATTCCCGCGATGGTGGTTGCGACGATCGGTTCGACCTCGACAGGGGCCGTGGATCCGGTGGGCGCGATCGCGGATGTGCTGGATCGTGTGAAGGTGGATGGGCAGAGGTGTTGGTTGCATGTGGATGCGGCGTGGGCTGGAGCCGCGAGTGTATGTCCTGAGTTTCGGGTGATGATGGAGGGGCATGAGCGTGCGGACTCGATCTGCATCAATCCGCACAAGTGGTTGCTGACGAACTTCGATTGTGATTTGTTTTGGGTTCGGGACCACCGCGTGTTGACCGAGTCGATGAGTATCCAGCCGGCGTATCTGAAGAACAAAGCGAGCGAGACCTCGGGGGTTGTGGATTACCGCGATTGGCATGTGCCGCTGGGTCGGAAGATGCGGGCGTTGAAGCTGTGGATGGTGATCCGGTGCTTTGGTGCTGAGGGGTTGCGGGCGCATATCCGGGGTCATGTCGAGCTTGCGGCGGTGGTGGAGCGGTGGGTGGTTGAAGACCCTCGCGTTGAGCTTGCGTGCGACCGGATGCTCGGATTGGTGTGCTTGACGGTGGTGGGGGAATCGGGGTTGACGAAACAGCTTGTGGATGATGTGAACGCTCGCGGGCGGGTGCTGATCACGCATTCGGTGGTGCCGCTGGGTGATGATGGGGATGGAGGACGGTCCTTGTGCTCGATTGCACGCGTGAGTGTGGGATCGCCTGGGGTTGCTCGGGAGGATATTGAGGTGTTGCTCTCGGAGATCGGGCTGTGGTTGGATCGAGCGGTCGGCGAGCGATAAACTCGTTCATGCGTGAACTCAACAACAGGATGCTCGGCTGCTTTCAATGGTGTGTGCTGTCCTGTGCGTTGCTTGCCGCGGGCGGGTGTTCAAACTCAGCGGTCTACAACGGCACCCAGTACAGCTTTGACGCGTCGGGATCGGATCGCGAGCGGGTGATCGAGGTCGTGCGTGAAGTGCTCACGGAGTACCGGTTTGTGATCGATCGTGTGGACGCTCGGCGTGGGGTGGTGACGACGGAGTACAAGTCGACGCAGGGGATTGTGTCGCCTTGGGATAGGGAGCAGAGCTCGCTCCGTGAGGAGTCGGCGGACTTTGTGAATCAGCACGAGCGAGCGGTCCGGGTGGAGATTGACGATGCGGGGGGGGTGATCGTGACGGTGATGGTCCAGCGGATTCATCAGCCTGGGAGACGGATCGAGACCGAAGCGATCTCGCGGTCATCACGCATGACGATCATCGGGACCGATGGCAAGCGCGAACCAGCGCGACTCGTCACCCCCATCGGGATCGACGGGGGGCTTGCTCAGCGGATCGGTGAGCGAATCGATAAGCGGGTTCGTGTCATCGCGAGCAAATGAGCACGCGTGGTTGGTGACGAGTTTGGCAACGATCGACAATGATCGACAACAAATAATGCCAAAAGCAGTCAACCAAGATCTTGTTTGCACCCCTTCAGGGGGTGTTTTACTGGGTATTTTACGGATATGGAGGGGGACTAATTTTGGCGAGATTGCTGGTTTGGAGGGGAAAATGGCGCATATTCAGGGTGTCATCGCCCGACACGGCGGCGGTGAAAGCAGGGCAACCCCTGTTTTTAGCGTTCCAACGGCGATTAAGAGGTTTTCATGTCCGCAGTTCCGGGACATCAAGGGTTTGTGTTTGAGCCGATTACTTGGCAGCCCGAGGTGTTGGCTCGGCTCAATGATCGTCATCTTGTCGCGTGGGGGGATGAAATCTCGGTCCGGACACGATTTGCCGCGAGCTTTCAGCAGTATCTTTCGAGCATGCCCGACACACAGGTCTGTGTGATTCATGGGCGTGCGATTACCACTTTGGACGACCTGTGCGATCAGCTCGAGCGGCTGATCCCTGTCGACAAGCTCAGCCGATCGGTGGATGGGCCTTGGGGGATCTCATCGCTTTTGCGTCAACGGTCATCGGTACCGGGTCGTCGAAGCGAGCGGATGCGGGTCTTTGTGTGGCACGATGCGGATCTGCTGGTGCGCCGCGATCGCGGACTGTTCCAGGACATTGCTGAGGTGATGGCGGGGGTCAGCGCTGAGATGGAATACGCCGACGATGGCGCGGTTCTGGTTCAGCGATGTGTCTATGTTGGGTCTTCAGCGATCGAACGCGAAGCCCGTCGGGTCGATTCAAGGCTCAACTCATGGGGGAACTCGGTCTCTGGCGAGATTCCGTTCTGGGAGCTTGTGAGCGGGCAGGCAACCCCTCGGACGACGCTCTGTTCGATTGATCGACTGCTTGCAGATTCGGGGTATTGAACGAATCAGGCATCTGGGGATTGGACTGCGGCTCGATGGGCTTTTTTTTATGCGCCGATGGAGCGGACGGGGTTTACTTTGGGGGGTGAGGGGGGCTTGATTGGTTATGAGAATCATCAGTGGAGAATACCGTCGTCGTCGTTTGCTCCCTTTGCCCAAGGGGGTGGAGACGCGTCCGATCCCGGACATGGTCAAGGAATCGTTGTTCAATCTGCTGCGTGGACACTTCGAGGATGTCGGTGTCATTGATGTGTTTTCTGGATCGGGTTCGGTAGGACTCGAGATGGCGAGCCAGGGCGCGAGCCGGGTGGTGTGTGTCGAGCGGGATCGACGGATGGCTAAGACGCTTGAGGACAACATCGAGATGCTCGGGTGCGGGGACCGGGTCGAGGTTGCGTGCTGTGATGCGCTGGGGCCGGCGACGCTTTCGCGGTGTCCCAAGCCGGTGCACATTGTGTTTATGGACCCGCCGTATCCGATGGTGCGTGATCCTGAGGGGTGGCCTCGGGTGAAGAAGCAGTTTGAGCGTTTGATCGAGATGCTTGATGAGACGGGGTACGCGATCATTCGTACGCCTTGGCCTTTTTATCATCGCGAGTTGATTGATGATGACGGCGAAGTGGTGGCGGCTGAACCCGAAAAAGAAGACAAGAAGTACAAGGGGCGTCCGCCGCTGGAGCGGAAAGAGTTGATCGAAGGCGAAGAGATGGTCGAGATCGACATGGATGGGAACTGGGAAGCGGAGTGGGCGCGCGAAGCGGACGACAAGAAGGATGGCGGGACTCCGAACTATCGGACATGGGACATCTCGCTTGAGATGGAAGGGGCCGAGGGTCCTGAGACGCATGCGTATGGGTCCACAGCGATTCACCTGTACATGCGAAAAACCTCCGACGACTAAGAATCTGGCTTGCGGCGTGTCCAGTGGGTGCGAGGGTGCATCGTCGGTGCTCAGAAGCGGTATATTCATATACTCGGCGGGTCTCTCAGTGCCGAGATATGGAGTGGCACATTCGTGCAGTGGAATCGGATTCAGTTCTGTGTGGTGATCGCTTGCATCTGCGGGATGGTGCTCGGTGCGCTGGCGGGCGGGGGAGCGGATGCTCAAGCGACGGTCGATCGGGTGACCCTTGAGTGCGGGCTTGAGGTTGTGGTGTATTCCGAGCAAGGGATGAAGGGTGGGACGCAAGTGGTCGCGCGTTTGCATCGCGGATCGATGAGCGAACTTGATAGCGAACGCGGCGCTGCGATGATGGCGTCCCGCGCTGCGATGTATGGGATCGGTGGATATTCGCATGAGCGGATGCTTGAACTGATGGGGATTGATGAGAGTGTGTCCGATTCGTGGGCCGCTGCTGGGCTTGGGCCGATGGTGACGCGGGACCATGTCGCGTTCATGCTTGGGAATGATGGAGACGATGCACGCGATGATGAACTGATCCGGGATGGGATGGTGCTTGCGGGTGCGTTGGTTGGTGGGTTTGTGCCAAGCGATGAGGTGATCGAGTCGGTGCGTGAGGGGATGCTCGCGGAAATTGACTCGATTGATTCGGATCAGGTTGAGCGATCGATGAGTCGTCGCTGGCTTCCGGAGTTGATGGATGGGAGTGGGTTTAGTAGGGGGCCTTTGGTGACGCGGGAGGAGTGCGAGCGTCTTTCGAATGACGCGGTGCGTGGGTATGTGGCGCGGTCGTGGAACGCGGGACAAGCGAGTGTGCTGGTGGTGGGGGATGTGGATGCTGCTGAGGTGATCGCTGAAGCGCGGCGGGTGTTTGATGGGTGCGAGTCGGGGGAGACAACAGTTGGGTGCGTGGTGCCTGTGCTCAAGACGGATCTTGGCGGGCGCGTGGTGGTGATGCATGAGCCGAAGATGGAAGGTTCGTTGGTGGGGTTGGTGTGGTTTGGTGATGAGAGCGAGCGGGTCTGGAACGAGCGGGATTACCGGGACATGCTGGAGCTTGCGTTGTGCGGGGAAGCGATGCGGTACCGCTTGAACCGGTTGATGCGCCGGGATTGTGAAGGGGTGGAGATCGCGCGGGTTGAGGTGGGGGACTTGATGGGGCGGTACCGGTTTGGGCAGATGATCGCAGAACTGGCCGAGGGCGAGGAGGGCGTGGACGACAGGGGGGCGTGGGAATCCGCGCTTGCTGGTTTGGAAGTTGAACGGCGGCGCATGATCCGGGACGGATTGAGCGCGTTTGAAATCGAGCGGGCGCGGGAGTGGGTGCTGCAGCAATGGGAATATGAGACCGATCAATGGCGTGGCGCGACGACTCGCGAGCGGGCGCGGACATTGAGCTGGATGATGTCGATGGGGAGGCCTTTGAAAGACCTGCTCAAGTGGGAGCATCATGGGGAGGAGTGGCTTGATGCGATCGATGTTGATCGGGTCAACGAGGTGATCCGTGAGAACTTTGGTGACCAAGATCCCGCCGTGTTGGTGCTGCTGGATTCGGATGAGGGTGTTGATGAATCAGTGGTGAACGATGTACTCAGTCGTGCACGCGGGGTCGCTCCCGAGGTGCTTGCGTCGGATTGGATCAAGGATTTGCAGGGACCGATCCTGAATCGATCTGGCGGTGGCGGCGAGGTCGATGAGATTTCGGTGCATCAAGCTTCGGGTACGGTCAGCGCGACCTTGAGCAATGGGGTGGTGGTTCATCATCGGGAGATGGTGGACACGGAGAATCCTGGGCATGTGTCGATGGTTGTTCGGATCGGGTTTGATTCGATCGAAGACGCATCTATGAGCGGCGCAGGGGATGTACTCGCGGCGGCGATCGAGCGTGGAACGATTCAGTCGCGGACGGAGCGGGAGCTTCGTGGGATTCTGGTGGAGCATGGGATTGAGGTTGGGGTGAGCCGAGGGGTGTGGGGGATTGAGATTCAGGTGTCGGTGCCTGCGGAGTCGTTCGAGCTTGGTGCTGAGTTTGTGCACGCGGTGCTGACGGATTTGCGTATTGAGGGCGGGTTGATTGCTGAGGTCTCCGGCGAGGGTGCGTCCGGGGCGCGGAGTCTTGGTGTGCCTGTGGATTCGATGGAGGTGGGGATTGGTCGGGTGTTTGGGGTTGGGTTTACGATCCGTGATCCGCGTGGATTGGGTGCTGGGGTTGATGCACGATCGGCGCGGGATTGGATCGCTCGTCAGGTGCAGGGGAAGCACATTGAGGTTGGAATCGCGGGGGAGATCGATGCCGAGGAAGCGATTCAGGTGTGCGCTGGGCAGCTTGGCGGGATTGAATCGGGGGAAGGGTCCTCGCGTGAGGAGCCGAGGGTGGAATCGGTGGGGGTTGGACCGAAGGTTGTTCGCGTGCCTGCTGATGGTGGACGGGAAGGCGTGATGGTGGGATTCGGCGCGTGTGATGTGGATGATCTGGAAGGATTCCGGGCGCTGACGGTTGCGGGTCTCGTGCTTGATGACCGGATCAAGGCTCGGATGGGGGAGATGGGTGAGGATCATTGGGTGCTTAGTGGCGCGATGACGGTGGATCTCGTGCCGGGCCGGGTGGTGATGTTCGCTCGCGTGGAGTGTGATCCGAGCGAGATCGAGGAATGGGCGGATGTGCTTGCGTCGGAGATCGAATCGATGGCGATCGAGGGGATTTCAGATGGCGAGCTTGATGGGATTATGAAAGTGATTGATTCGATGCTGAGCAAGGGGATTGATCGGACGGGTTTCTGGTCGGGTCGATTGGCGCGTCTTGGATATAAGGGCGGGGATGTGGAATCGGTGTGGTCGATCGGGGAGTCGTACCGCGCGTTGGATTCGGAGAGGGTCGGGGAGATCTTTGGGAAGTGGTATCGCGAGGGGGATCACTTCCGTCTGGAGATGGTCGGCGGAGAACGGTGAGCATGGCTGTTTGGAGTGCGCACGAAAAAACCCCGGGAGATTTCGGGGTTTTTGTGAATACAACGGTGTGTATTGATTAGGCGGCTTGGTGTGTGTGACCCGCGGCTGGGTTGAAGCCGGTGAATGGGTTGAAACCGTATGGGGTGCCGTTGAAGTTTGGGGTGCCAGATTCTGACTGGTTGCCTTCAGCGTTCCACCAGTTGAAACCGAATGGGGTCTGTGGAGTTGGGAACTGACCTGCGAATGGGGTGTTGAAACCGTTCCATGCGTTGGTTGGTGCCCACTGGTTCCATGATGGGGTGCCTTGGAAACCCTGGAAGCCGTTGAAGTTGTTGAATGATGGGGTGTTCCAGTTCCATGGGGTGTTGGACCACTGGCTTGGGGTTGACCATGGGGTGGAGTTCCATGCGTTGTTTGACCAGTTATTGAAACCCTGGAATCCGGTGTTGAAGCCGGAGAACGGGGTGTTGAAACCTTGGTTCCATGTTGGGTTTCCTTGGAAACCCTGGAAGCCTTGCTGACCTGGGAATGTGTTGAAGCCGGTGAATCCGAATGGTGTGTTGAACATGTGTGGTCCCTTATTTGTGGGGGTGTTGGTTCGTAGATCGCGCCTGCGATCTGTGTGGCTCAGATCGGCGTGTCGAATGGGTGAGTTTTGTGGGAGTTGAACTGGGGTGTTAAACTCAGGACCTTGGGAGGGTCCGGCGCGTTATCTGCGCCTCGAAGGGTGAGGTGGGGGAGCGTTGGATCAGTCTCGCGTGTAGGTCGCGAGGCAGTGTGGGGCTTCGGTGATGGATACCGAGTGGATCTTCGCGTGGGGTGCAAGCGAGGAGTCCAAACGATCGGCGAGCTCGTCGGCGATGTGCTTGGCGATGTTCTCTGCGGTGGGGTTGATGGTATCGAAGGGGGGGGTTTCGTTGAGGTTGTTGTTGGTGAAGGGGGTGCAGATGTTGATGAGCTGGTCTTGGACGGTGTGGAAGTCGCAGAGGAGTCCGTCGTCGTCGAGGGTTTGTCCGGCGATGTAGGCGGTGGTTTTGAAGTTGTGGCCGTGGATGGGTTCGTGGCTGCCGAGGATGGAGAGGGTGTGTGCGGCACAGAACTCGTGGGTGACCTGGATCGTAAACATGGTGGTGCTCCTGTTTGCTTCACCAGTATGATGGATTTTGGGATCGGGTGGGGCGGCGGAGTTTATAGATTGGGTTAAGGGGGTTTCGGTTGTGCGGACGCTGTCTTGGTGGAGGGGTGGGTCTTGGACCATGTTGAGAGTGAGCGGAACGCCATGATCGCGATGACGACATTGGCGACGACTCCCGCGGCGGAGTGGGCGATGAGGTTGAAGGCGATCCAGCAGATGGACGCGAGGGCGGCGTAGATGAAGCCGTCTTTGTGGTGCTTTCCGAGTCGGTACATGGAGAGGAACATGAAGACGGCGGCGGCCCAGTCGAGGCCGTAGTAGGAGAAGAGGAAGTTTTGGATGGATTCAGGCATAGGGGGAAGGGTAGGGGCGGAGATGGCTAGAAGTGGGCTAGAGTGGTGGACTTGGAAAAGGAGTGTTTGGAATGGGTGATTCGCCGTTGATTTTGGGTGTGAGTGGGCTACGCGGGATTGTTGGGGAGAGTCTGACTCCGGAGCTTGCGATGCGGTTCTCGGCGGCGTTCGGCGAGTGGCTCTGGCAAGGTCGAACCGAGGGCGATGCGATGGTGATCGCCGTGGGTCGCGATGGTCGGCGAGGCGGGGAAGTGATTGAAGAGGCGGCGATTGAGGGGTTGCTGCGGAGCGGGTGCGATGTGATCCGGATGGGTCCAGCGACGACGCCGACGGTTGGGGTCGCAGCGTCGGCGCCGTGCTGTGAAGCGGGGATGGTGATTACCGCGAGTCATAATCCGGCGGAATGGAACGGGCTCAAGTGCATCGTGCTGGATCGTGATGATGGCGGGTCGGCGTCGCGTGCGCCGCTTGCATCGGAAGCGGACGAGATTATCGCGTTGTTCAACAGCAGCGAAGGGGAACCGAAACAGACACGCGAGCGCGGGATTGTGGTGGCGCATTCGAGCGAGGTTGGGGTGCATATTTCGTGGGCGGTGGATTCGTTCTATCGGATTGCGGGCGAGAAGCTTGTGAAGAAGGTGGGGAAGATTTCGGTGGTGCTGGATTCGGTGAACTGTTCTGGATCGACGATGGCGGTGCCTTTCTTTGAGCGGATTGGTGTTCGGCTGTATCCGATCGCGTGCGATGGGTCTGGGGATTTTCCGCATACTCCGGAGCCGACGAAGGAGAACTTGTCGGGTAAGGGGGGGTTGTGTGATGTGGTGCCTGGGGTTGGGGCGAGTGTTGGCTTTGCGCAGGACCCGGATGCGGATCGGCTTGCGATTGTCGATGAGAATGGGGCGTATATTGGGGAGGAGTACACGCTGGTGTTGTGCGCGATGGCGTTGATGGAGGCGCGGTTGGGGGGTGGGGGAGATAAAGAAGACACACAGGCGGGACGCCTGTGCCACGGGAAAGCGAAGCCGGTGTTTGTGGTGAATCTTTCGACCTCGCGGATGATTGATGATGTCGCGGCTCACTACGGCGCGGAGGTTGTGCGCTCGGCGGTGGGGGAAGCGAATGTGGTTGAGGTGATGAAGTCGCTCAAAGCGCAGGGGCGGGATGTGGTGATGGGGGGTGAGGGGAACGGCGGGGTGATCTGGGCGGAGGTGACTTATGTTCGCGATTCGCTCTCGGGTATGGCGTTGGTGCTGTCGCTGATGGCGCGGACGGGGAAGACGGTGAGCGAGTTGGTGGAGATGGTGAACTCGTTTGGTCCAACGGATGCGGTGAAGGAGAGCGGGTACACGATTCTCAAGGCGAAGTCGGCTCTGGCGAGCAAGGCGGATGCGTTGCCGGTCGTGGAGCATCTGAATGGGGTTTATGGTTCGCAGAAGGGGTGCCGAGTGGATTTGCAGGATGGGATCCGGATGGACTGGGATGATCGGGGGGTGTGGGCGCATGTGCGGGCGAGCAATACGGAGCCGATCATGCGGGTGATTGTGGAAGCGCCGAGCGGCGAGGAAGCTCAGCGGGTGGCGGCGGAGATTGATGGGCATATACTCGGGGCATGAGTGATACAGCGACAGAGTACGAGATCGGTTCACGCGTCCGGGTGACGCAGCAGGTGATCATGAGCAACGAGGGGAAGCTGACATCTGTAGAGGGTGTTGTGCTCCGGGTTGGTCAGCAGAAAACCGGGTCTTGGTTTGCGCACGGTCGCGACAAGAAGCTGTGGCTGGATCGGATTGAGCTTCGGAAGGATGATGGGGAGCTTGTGGTGGTGAATCTGGATCAGTACTCGCGGGTGGAAGTGATCGGCTGAGACTGATTGTTCAATCGGGTTGTTTGAAGATGCGGCACTCTTTGGAGTGCTGTTTTTGTGCGCACAGTTTGGGGGCAGTTTGTTTGTGAAATCAGGAAATCAATAAAAAATTTCAACCTTTGTTTTCAACGGTTTACGCTCGGCGGGTTGCGTGGAGTGGCGGGTTTTGTGCGCACGCTGGTGTCCGATGGGTCCATTGGTTGAGCGTGCGAATGGATGCATGCCGGGAAGTGGAGGCGGGACATGTCTGATCTGGGTTCGAGTGGGTTGTCGGGGAATGCTCAAAGGCGATGGGAGCTTGTGCGATCGTTGATCGATACGCACGAGAACGGGGTGTTGCCCCGACTTGAGCAGCTGTGGGCGTATTACCGCAACCCACTCGAGCTCGTCAGGCGGAGCGGGACTGTTTCGGGTTCCAATCAGACTGGTTGGTACCGGATGGCGCAGGAGCGGGGGTTGCCTGCACGCGTGACGGGGACGAGTGTGGATGGGGTGAGTGCGCCGAGCGGGCGACGCGAGGTGGTGATCGAGAACGATATTGGGTGGCGCGTCGGGACGATGGTGGACTTTATGTTTGGGTCTCCGGTGCGGATTGAATCGCTGACGGAGAAGGGGTCGTTGCGGGACGCGATTGAGGGCGTGCTTGAGCGGGTGTGGGAGCACAGCGGGGGGATCTCGTTGATGCAGGACATCGCGACGCTTGGGCATGTGTATGGGTATGTGGATTTGCTGGTGCGGGTGGATGAGGATCGGCTTGTCGGGGCGAGTCTTGAGACGGTGCATGAGGCGTTCTCGATTGAACCGATCGAGCCGCGGCGTGGGGTGCCGATTGTGAGTGACTCGGATTACCGTGTGCTTGATGGGTATGCGATTCACTTTGAGCGAGAGCTCAACGAACTGGAAGACGCGAGCTCGAAGAACACGATCCGGAATCGGTTCGGTCGGTTGGTGGGTGGTGGTCAGGAGAGTTCTGCACGGAAGCGCTCGACGGTGACGGAAGTGATTACTGGTGAAGGCTGGGAGTTGTATGAGGATGGGGATCGGGTGTCTGCTGGTGCTCGGTCGGTGCTTGGGTCTGTGGTGCCTGTGGTGCATATTCAGAACATGAGTCAGCCGTTTGTATATGCGGGGCTTGGCGAGGTGGAGGCGTTGATCCCGCTTCAGGACGAGTTGAACACGCGATTGAGTGATCGCGCGAACCGGGTGACTCTGCAGAGTTTTAAGATGTACCTTGCTCGCGGGATCGAGGGGTTTGATGGGAGCGGGGTTGGGCCTGGGACGGTGTGGAGCACGGACAATCCGGATGCATCGATCGTCGGGTTTGGTGGGGATGCGAGCAGTCCGAGCGAGGATCGGCATATTGCGGAGATCCGCGAGGCGATGGACAAGATTTCTGGGGTGCCTCCGCTTGCGGGTGGGGTGGTGAAAGCGAAGCTCGGGAACCTGAGCAGCGCCAACGCGCTTCGTGTGACGCTGATGGGGCTGATCGCGAAGACGATGCGGAAGCGGGTGACTTACGGGCGCGGGATTGAGCAGGTGAGCGGGATGGTGCTTCGCGCGCTTGATGAAGCGGGGGTGCTTCGTGTTCGTGACTCAGAGCGTGGGGTGCGGGTTGAGTGGGGTGTGCTTGGACCGATCGGGGACGAGGAGTCTTTGGATGCGGCGCAGGCGAAGGTGGCGCTCGGTGTGCCTGAGGATCAGGTTCTTGGCGAGCTTGGTTTGGATGATGCGGATCCGGGGATTGTGTAAACAGATTAAACGACAAGGAGAATAGCAATGGGATTGAAACGGGCTGGTGCAGAACTGATTGATCATGGCGAACCGGAAGTTGTTGAGGTTGATCAGATTGATCTGAGTGAAGAGGTGATCTGGAAGGCGCGTGCGGCGGAAGCGGAGGAAAAACTTGCGGTGTGTGAAGCGCGAGTTGCGGATCTTGAACGCGAGCTTGCGGAAGCGAATGACGCGGTGGTCTCGACGCAGAGGCGGGGGGACATTGAACGGGAGCTGACGGCGGCGCGTGCTGTGGATTTGGAGACGGCGTGTTTGCTGACCGAAGCGACGATCGGTGAGATGGATGATCCGGATGTTGCGGTGGCGGTGCGGGAGCTGAAGTCGCGGAAGCCGTTTCTGTTCTCGTGTGCAACGCATGGGACGCATGGTTCTGTGATGAGCTCGCAGGCCGGGAGCGGCGGGGGTGGCGGGCTGGGACGGATGGCGTCTTCTGCTCGCAGCAGCGGGGATCGGAACGAGCTGCTGCGGTATCTGCGTGCTCGGCGTGGTGGTTGAAGCGGATTGAGATGGACGGGACTTTGGGGTTTGTAAACGGAAACGATAAGGAGAATAGACATGGCATTTACTGGTAAGGCGAGTTATTCGGGTGGCGCGGGGCTTCCGGAGTTGGTGGAGGATGTGAGCGACATCATCGGGATTGTGAGCCCGTTTGAGACGCCGTTGCTTGATCACCTTGGTGATGCGAAGCGGAGTGCGCTCTCGACGGTGCATGAGTGGATCGAGGATGCGTTGCTCCCCAACAAGGGGCAGATCAATCAGTCGAGTTTTTCACCGAGTCCACAAGCGGCGGTTGCGATTGTGGTCGATGAGCTGTCGATGTTCAGGGTCGGTGATCTTGTGCGTCCCGGCGGGACGGGTGAGGTGATGCTGATTGTTGGGATCAATGAGGGCGGGACGCAGATTGTCGTGACGCGTGGGTATGGATCGACAACAGCGGCGACGCTTGCGGACAACATGGAGCTTCATATTCTCGGGAACGCGGCACTGGAAGGTGATGATGCGCCGGAAGCGAGATTCAGCAATCGCGTACGCAAGAGCAACTACACGCAGATCTTTACTTCTGGGATTGATGTCTCAGGTTCGCTTCAGGCGTCGCGGGCGTATGGCATTAGTGATGAGGTTGATTACCAGAAGCAGGAACGGATGCGTGAGCTGCTGCGTGATCTTGAGAACTGTGTGATCAATGGCGTCGCGCCGACTGCGAATCAGCAGGGTTCGGGGACGGTGCGTCGTTCGATGAATGGGTTGATCCATTCGATGAATACGAACCTGTTTGAGCCTGGGATTGGAGCGATCCCGGATGGCGAGGGTGAGGGCGATGAGCTGAGCGAAGCGGTGCTCAATGCGGCGCTCAAGCAGATCTGGGATCAGTCGTCGGGTGGCGTGGACACGATTGTTGTGGGTGGTGCGCAGAAGCGGAAGATCAATGCGTTTGCGAGCGGGAGCCGGGCGTATCTGCCGGACGATCAGACCTACTCGGACATGATCAGTGTGTACGAGAGTGACTTTGGAGTGTGCCGGGTGATTCTTTCGCGCTGGGTTCCTACGGACACGGTGATGCTGCTGGATTCATCGCGGATTTCGGTGATGCCGATGCAGGGCCGGAGCTTCCACTACAAGCCATTGGCGGCGACGGGGGATTCGGTGTCGGGTCAGGTGATCGGTGAGTACACGATGGAGTTCAAGAACGAGAACGCGCACGGGTTGATCTCTGGTCTTGCGGTTTGAGTTGAAGTGATTGCGGGGTTCCGGTGGGGGCTGGAACGCTCGGGGCGGGTGGAAACATCCGTCCCGGGTTTTGGCGGGTTGTTGGTGCTTGTTGGTTCATGCTGGAGGAATGGTATGTTTGCGAAGGACAGGGATTTGTTGGTGATTGAGCCGGGGTTGTTCCGGGAGGTGATGTGGAACGGTCAGCGGCTGCTGAGCGGGACGGGTGATCTTGCTGGAGGGTTGTTGACGCTGACGAGTGGGTCGTTTATTGAAGGGGCGATCGGTCCTGGGCATGTGGTGCTGATTGATTCGGTTCCAATGGAAGTGGTGAGTGTGCAGAGCGCGACGGTCGCGATGGTGTCGATCATGCGTGGGGATACGAACTCGAGCTTTATTCCTGGGAAGTGGGTTGAGGGTGCTGTGGTGGAGATCTTTACCTTTGAGCCACAGGTTGCGATTGTGCACCGGCAGATACTGGCGATGATCGGGATTGATGTGGATGATCCTGATGGGCTTGGTGATGCGGCGGTGACGAATCCGGGCGCGATGGTGGTGCTTGAGGCGCTGGGGGCGTTGCACCTGATTTATGCGTCGGCTGGTGCGCCTGGGCGTGGTGGTGAGGGGTTTCTTGATCGCGCGAAGCGGTATCAGCAGCGGTTCTCGACGGAGCGGGGTTCGGTGGTTGCGATGATTGATCTGGATGGGGACGGGATCGCGGAGACGCGGCGTCATCCGAACTCGTTTGTGCTGACTCGTGGTTGAATGGATTGGGAGGGATTGGCGATGCTTGTAATGCGGCCGGCGGTGGTGATGTTTGGGTCTGTTCGATGGGACGGGGTGACCCGGGTTGCGGTGGAGACTTCGAGCGCTGAGATGACGCAGGACTGGGACGAGGCTGGGCCGAATCTGGTGTTTGCGGATTCGACTCGGCGGGTGACGAATGTGCAGGTCTTTCAGGAGATTGATGGGGATGATGTTTCCGCGCCGGATGCTGGTGAGGAGTCGGTGCTGGTGGTTGAGGTGGGTTCGGGGAATGATGCGGGGCGACGAACGATCTCGATTGGGGTTGTGGTGGTGAGCGTGTCGTATTCGTTCTCTGGGTCTCGATCGACGCGATTGGTACAGATGGTTGCGGTGAGCACGGCTGGGAATGTTGATCCGGTGAGTGTGACTGGGGGTGGATGATGTCGTCGTTTAAAGGGTTGGATCTGTTTGGTTCGGGTGTGCATCGGTTTGTCAATCAGCGGCTTGGTCGACGGGTGGTGTCGTATTCGTCTTTGCTGGGTGATCCGGCGGCGCCGGGGACCTTTGATTCTGGGAACTGGGAGGTCTGGGTTGAGGTGCATGGGCGACTGGTCGCGTCATCTGATGCTGCGTTGTGGGATTTGCGGGACGATATTTTGACGCAAGCGGCGAGCGGGATGACGCATGGGGTGCTCGTTGATGAGCATGGGCACAGCTGGACGGGCATGAGTTTATTGACCTATGAAGAGTTTGGGCAGGTACGGCGCGGGCGCGAGGTCTCGGTGGGGTACACGGTGGTGTTTGGTCGATTGACCAACTGATTGGGGGAGACATGGAAACGGAAGTGCTGAGTGCGCTCACGCAGTTTGGGGTCGCGGGGATGGTGTGCGCGATGTGGTTGATTGAGCGGCGGGCTTCGTCGATTCGGGAGCGGCAGATCTCCGAAGCGCACGCTCGGTTGATCGGGCAGCTCGATGATCGGACTGCGTTGATTGCGGTGATCAAGGAGAACACGCGGGCGTTGTCGATGCTCGAAGCTGGGCAACGGGGGCTGATCGATGTGCTGGCGGGACGCGTTGGGGGAGGGCCGGGACTGGGGCGGCGATGAGGTGAGTGTGGTGCTAAACTTGGGTATGCGTAGAACGATGTCCAGAGTGCTTGGGGCCGCAGTCCTTCCGATTCTGATCCCGGTGGTTGGGTTGGGTGGTCTGTCTGGATGTCAGCGCGGGGTGGTGATCCGTGAAGAGGTGATCGAGGCAGAGGAGGGGATGGTGGTGCCGGGGCCGTTTGCGCCGACGACGATGCGGATTCACCCGTTGACGCACACCGAAGCGGATGGGGATTCATCAAGACTTGTGCTGCATATCGAAGTCCGCGATGGGTGGGGCGACACGATCAAGGGGGTCGGCGATGTGCAGGTGCATCTGCGTCGATCTGGATCAGCGACGATCGGGGAGAGCGGGATCAAGTGGGATATTGATCTGCGTGATCTGACGACGAATGTGTCGTACTTTGATTCGGTGACGCGGACCTACCGGTTCGTGCTCAGCGGGATGCCGGACTGGTTTGCGGTTGAGGGGCGCGGGAAACTCCGCGTGCAGTTCCGTACGGCTCGCGGGGACGGGAGCATCGCGGTGTTCCAGGACGAGTTTGAGATTGAGCGCGTGGCGACCGAAGCGGGTTGAGATTCATACACGAGATGGATGTTCACTCGGATTTGATGAGTCCGAGTTGGCGGTATTTTTCTCGGTAGGTGTCGCGGAGTTCGGTTTGCTTGTTTCCGAGGTCGATTGATCGGCCTTGGATGTAGGCGGCTTGGACGACGGTGGTGGTTTCGAGAATGTCGCCGTCGGTGATGATGAGGGTGGCGAGTTTGCCTTTTTCGATTGATCCGAGGAGGTGATCGACGCCGAGGATTTGTGCAGCTCCGAGGGTGATGCCGTGGAGCGCGGCTTGTGGGGAGAGGCCGTGGGCGACGGCGATCGCGGCGGCGTCTGGGAGGTTGCGTTCGTGACCGAATCGGGAGGACATGGTGAGGGACCATTGGACTCCGGCGTCATCGAGTCGTTGCGGGAGTGTGTAGCTGGCGTCGTATGGGGAGTCGGTCCGTTTTGGGAACTCGTAGGTGCCTCCGATGATGACGGGGGTGTTGGTGGATGTGAGGAGGTCGGTGCAGAGGTGTGCGTCGCGGCCGCCGACGATGATGGGGCGGAGGTTACGGGACTGCGCCCAGTTGATTGAGTTGGTGATCTGGTCGAAGGTGTTGGCGAGCATGAAGACGGGGCTTTGATCTTCGTTCTCACTTTGCGATGGGAGTACGGTGGAGATCGCTTCGAGGCGTTGGTCGGTTTTGGTGTGCGCGTGGCGGTAGGACTCGGCTTGGTCGAAAATCTCGTTGAGTTCGTCGGTGTTGTTGTCTCGGAGGGAAATGATGAGTCCCGCATCGCGGACGAGGGCGAGGTCTTCGGTCGTCCATCCGTCGGTTGAGAGGATCGAGGCGCGTCCGGGGATGGTGCCTCCGGTTGGGAAGACGCCGACTGTGAGGACGCCGTTGGTTCGTGCGACTGGGATAACGACGGAGTCTGGATTGACGGCGACATACGCGCGGACTTCGGGGGTCATGGGTCCGACCTCGTTGTGGTCGAGGGTGGCGCGGACGGCGGAGGTTTCTTCGAGTCCTAGGTTGGTGACCGAGTCGATGAGTCCGGGGTAGATGTGCATGCCATCGAGATTGATGATCTCAGAATCTGGTGACAGGGAGAGTGTCGGCATGATCTGGTCAGCGTCGCCGACGATCCAGATTTTGCCTTCGTTCATGGAGACGACGGCGTTCTCGATGGTTTCACCCGAGACGGTGTGGGCGGTGGCGCCGACGAGGAAGATCGGGTGGTCTTGCGGTGGGGCGGAGGGCGCGAGGTCTTGGGCGCTTGCGGTCGAGAGGACCGACGCGATTGATGTTGCGGCGAGTGCGGCGATTCGTGTGGTGATGTTCATGGTGTGTGCTTTCGTGTGTGGTGGTTGGTGGAGGGTTTAGTAGTTGGTGTTCCACGCGGGGAGAAGTTGATTGCAGCCGCAGTCGCCGCGGGTGTCGTGGTTGTAGTCTGGTTCATCTTCTTCGTTTTCATCGTGGTCATGTAGTTCTTTCTTCTTCTCGCTTTTGTCCTTGGAATCCTTGGTGAGGATTTTTTGGATCAAGCGGGTCCGCTCGGCGTCGATCGCGGCGCGGTGGGCTTGGTCATCTTCGAGGGAGAAGTACTTGCGTCCATCAACGAAGGTCATCTCGCAGCGGGACATGGAGGAGAGGGGTGATCCGGACCACATGACGAGATCCGCGTCTTTGCCTGTTTCAAGTGTTCCGACGCGGTCGATGATCCCGAGTTGGATCGCTGGGTTTGTGGTGACGAAGGCGAGGGCTTCTTGTTCGGTCATGGCGATGCCGGATGCGTTGGCGTACTTGAGGGCTTTGGCGGCTTCGACATTCATGCGGCGCGCGACATCGTCGGAATCGGAGTTGAAGCTGGTGAGGAGTCCGACCTCGTGATTGATTGGTCCTGCGTAGGGGATCGCGTCGGTGACTTCGACTTTGTAGGCCCACCAGTCGGAGAAGATGGACGCGCCGATGGCGTGCTCTTTGACGATCTCGGCGACCTTGTAGGTTTCGAGGCCGTGCTGGAAGGTGCCGATTTTGAAATCGAACTCTTCGGCGATGCGGCAGAGCATGAGGATCTCGTCTTGTCGGTAGGAGTGGCAGTGGACGAGGCGTTCACCTGAGAGGATCTCTGCGAGGATTTCGAGTTCGAGGTCGGTGTCACCCGAGTCGGTCTTCATTCCGCGCTGGGCGTACTCGCGGGCTTTGGTGAAGCGGTCGCGCATGGTGGTTTCGACACCCATGCGGGTTTGGGGGTAGCGGGTGGTGTTGTCGTCGCCCCAGTTGGATTGTTTGACATTCTCACCGAGCGCGAACTTGATGCCTGGCGTTGCGTCTTGGAAGTACATGTCTTGTGGGCGATCCATTCCCCAGCGGAGTTTGACGGTTTTGGATTGTCCACCGATGGGGTTTGCGGAGCCGTGGAGGAGGTTGGCGGTGGTGAGTCCTCCTGCGAGTTCTCGGTAGAACCCGATGTATCCGGGGTCGAGTGAGTCTTCGATGCGGCACTCGGCGGTGACGGCTTGTCCGGTCTCATTGACACCGAAGCGGAAGAGTCCGGTGTGTGAGTGTGCGTCGATGAGTCCTGGGGTGATGTGCTTTCCCTGGGCGTCGATGGTGACATCGGCGGCGAAGCGTGGTCGACCTTGCTTGCCAACACCTTTGATTTTGCCGTCCTGGATAGCGATCCATCCGCCTTCGATGATGCCTTGATCGGACTGGGTCCAGATGGTGGCGTTGTGGATCACGACGAGTTGTTGTGGTGGGATGTTGTCGAGGGCGTATGGGCCGAAGGCGGTTGGTGGGTGGTCGGGGAGCGGATCGACTTTGGAGTTGTTGGACTTTTTATCGTCGACTTTGGTTGCGGTGAGATCGAAGATCTGGTTGTCTGGACGGGTTCCGAGTCCGATGAGCGAGCCGTCGGTTGGTGGGGTGAGTGCGATGGAGAAGGTTCCCGGCATGCCGAAGGGGGTGTGGTCGAAGGTGAAGGTGAGGGTGCCGTCTTTGATCTGTGCGTTGTCTGCGGCTTGGGTGATGTCGTCCTTGTCTTGGATATGTTCGATGATGGTGACGGATTCGTCGGAGACTTTAAAGGTCAGTTCGAACTTGCTGGCGAGGGTTGCGTCCCAGGTGCCTTTGAAGGTGTTGAAGGAGATGGGTGCTTTGGTTTTCGTGGCGGTCCAGTTGAACGGGGTTTGGTTGGCGCCGAGTCCGGTGCCTCGCATGGCAGCGTTGTTGAGGAGGGTGCCGGACATGATGTAGGAGCCGGATCCGTCGTCTTCGTCGTCGAGGATGAAGGAGATCGCGTTGTCGTTGTACTCGACTTTGCGTGCTTTGTTGGTGGCGATGTCGTCGCCCTCACCTTCGTAGGCGGTGATTTCTTTGCCGTCGATGTCGATCCACATGGTGAAGGGGGCGCCGATGACGGAGATTTCCCAGTATCCATCGAAGGTGGTGGGGTCCATGTCGTTGATGTGGTGCTTGCGGCCGTCGATCCAGGTGTCGATGATCTTTGCGTCTGCATCTAGGTCAAAGAGGTCGGCGGAGGTGACGACGAGGTTGGCGATGTTCCCGGATGTGATGGTGCCTTGGTTTTCAAGCCCGAGGATTTGGGCGGGGTTGGTGGTGAGCATCGCGAGGGCGTCGCTTGCGGGGAGTCCGGCTTGGATCGCGGTGTGGAGGTTGGTGAAGAAGCTTTCGTCGTCGCGGAGCTTGCTGGTGGTGAGGGCGACGGGGAGTCCGGCGGTGCTGAGCCAGCGGGCGTTTGCTGGGGCGCGTTCCCAGTGCTGGAGCGTCGAGAGGGTGACGGACTCGGCGTCGTTGATCGTCCAGACTTCTGGTTCTTTGGGGAAGGTCAGCGGGACGATGACGGGATATCCCATCTCGACGATGGGATCGAGCCTGCGGTGCTCGGAGCCTGAGCCGACGATGACGGTGTTGGGGTACTCAAACTCTGCGGTGATCTTCCCGGCGAGCAGCGCTTCGAGCTCGTGGCTGGTGTCGTAGAAGAAGGTGGTGTCGGAGGGTGAGACCTGCGAAAAGCACGATGGGGTCGATGAGTCGGTCGCGTGGTAATGTGCGGCATCAAGGAAGGTCTGGCGCATCAGCGCGATCACGCCCATATGACTCGTTGGGTACGCGGCTTCTCTCCAGCTTGTGCGGTCGAATCCCATCATCTGACCGGCATGAGATTGGTAGACCGGGGGGAGTCCGAGGGATGGGTCGCTGAAGTTGTCGGCGGTGGAGACCGTCGCGGTCCATCCTCGGAAGATTCCCGAGTCTGGCGCGATCATCGCGGTGGTGAATCCGAGTTCGCGGAGTGATTTGGCGTCCGAGTCTGGGAGTCCGGGGCCGATGAGCGCGTCGCGCTGTGGGGTGATGTAGGAGTTCCAGTGATTCCCGGCGGCGTTGGAGTCTGGCGCGGTGGTGTCGACTTCGACATACGCGTCGATGAACCCGGCGTAGATGTGTTGGTTTGGGTCGAGCTGATGGAACTGGAAACCGGGTTTGGGTCGGATGGTGTTGGCGGTCTCGAAGACGCCGACGATTTGGCCGTTCTCGATGAGGATCGCGGGGTTGTTTTTGGCGTCGTAGATCTCGGTGGGGGAGATGTGGATGGTTGCGCCGACGAGGATGTGGCTGGTGGGTCGGTCGATTGCCATGCCGTTGGGGCGGGGCGCGAGCGGGTCGCTGGCGCTGGTGGCGAGTGGTGTGATGAGGGTTGTGGATGCGAGGGCGATGAGAACTGAAACCGATTTCATAAGTTGAGACTCCTTGAGTGAAGATGGTATCGAAAGTTTGGCATGAGGTGGTGGATAAATCAGAGATGTCTTGTGAAAAGGAGTTGTGGGTTCAGTGGTGGGGAAGAGGTCCCACAATTTGATGGATGGTTGCTGTGATCGGGCAAGAATCGGTCATTTTCATGGTCTTGAGAATGCTTTGATGCGGGCGAGTCGCTACCGTCTAGTCCGGTGGAGAACACTGTGTATGAGGAGTTTTTGGAATGGCTGATCTGATCAAAGGGAATGCGGTTATTGGGCAATCTGGCGGGCCGACGGCGGTCATCAACCAGTCCCTCGTGGGCGTGATCGAAGGGTTGCGGAGTCAGGGGGCGGGGACCTCCGGGAATCCGATCAAGAAAGTCCTCGGGATGCGCCACGGCGTGACCGGGTTGATCAACGACGACCTCTACGACCTCACCGATTACCCGCACGATCGGCTCCAGCTGCTCGCGGCGACCCCCAGCGCGGGATTGGGCTCAACACGCGACAAACCAGATGCGGCGTTCTGTGAGAAGATTTTCGAAGCGTGCCAGAAGCATGACATCCGGTACTTCTTCTATATCGGTGGGAACGATTCGAGCGACACCTGTCGCATCGTCAACGAGCTGTCCAACGAGAAGGGGTACGAGCTCCGGTGCTTCCATATTCCGAAAACCGTTGATAACGATTTGATGATCAACGACCACACCCCCGGGTTCCCCAGCGCGGCTCGGTTTGTTGCCAAGGCGTGTATGGCGGACTTCCTCGACAACATCTCGCTTCCCGGCATCAAGATCAATGTCATCATGGGTCGGCACGCTGGGTTCTTGACGGCGGCGTCGGCGCTTGCTCGCCGTGATGACCGGTATGAATATGAGGGCAGCTCGACGGACGGGCCTCAGCTGATTTATCTTCCCGAGGTTGCGTTTGATACGGATCGGTTCATCGACGATGTTGCCAGCATGTACGATCGGCACGGGCGTTGTCACATCGCGGTCTCTGAAGGCATCGCGGACAAGGACGGTAACTCGATTGGTGGGCAGCTCATCAAGAACGGTCAGACCGATGCGCATGGCAATGTGCAGCTTTCAGGTTCCGGTGCGTTGGGTGATGCGTTGTCGGACCTGCTCAAGAGCAGGCTCTCGCCGGTGGGTGGGAAAGCGGTGCGCGTGCGTGCGGACACCTTTGGGTATGTGCAGCGGTGTTTCCCGGATCAGTCCCCTGTGGACATGAAAGAAGCTCGCGGGGTGGGTCGCTACGCGGCGCGTCTTGCAACGAGCGGCGATCTTGATGGATCGGTGGCGATCATCCGGACCAGCCCAATCGGGGAGGGGCAACCCTACGCGATCAAGTACGAGCGGATCGAGCTTCGCGATGTCGCGGCGAAGACCAAACACATGCCCGCGGAGTTTATTGAGGGGCATAACAATGTGAGCCAGAAGTTCCTGGACTACTGCCGGCCGTTGGTTGGTGATCTGCCGTTGTACGAGCGGATTTGAGACGGGTCAGTCGCGTGTATAGGTGATGGTTCCGGAATTGAACCATGTGCCGTCGGGCATCTGGTCGTAGAACTTGTCGACCATTGTGCCGTCATCGCTCTTTGAGGTGATGATTTTCATAGGGTTGTCACCCATCGGGGTTGATGAGGTGCCGAGCATGACGATGTCGCCGTTCTCGTCTTTGTTGCCGGTCATGTAGGTGATCTTGGTGGACATGGAGTCCATCCACACGGAGTTGTATTCATCGTGTGCGTTGTCGTACCCCATGATGGAGTAGCCTTCGAATGGTTGACCCATGAAGTCCATTTTGAAGTGTGACATGACATGACGACCATCGAGCAGCGATTTGACGGTCATGCTCGCTGGGCCTTCGGTTGGTGGTGCGGCGGGGTCCATCACGAAACTGGTCTTGGCGGTCCAGTTGCCGACGGTTTCCATGAGTTCCGCGTGGTGCTCGTTGGGGGTGGAGAGTTTCATCATCCCCGCCATCATGTCTTCGGGAGACATTTCTGGTGTGCCGTCCATTGGATCCATGTGCTTCATGTCTTGATGGTCGCCATGGTCTTTGTGTTCCGGTCCCGATGCGATGAGCAGCGCGGCCGACGCGGTGACGAGTGATCCAGCGGCAAAGGCGATCAGTGGTGTGCGGTTCATGGTGTTCTCCTGGTGTGGGATCGTGGTTCAAGGCGCGGTGGTGTCCATATGAGATCAGCATCCCATCCAGCCGCGATCGACCTGTATTGTCCCATGAAAGAGGAACTTTGTCACACCGGTATTGGGTCGTGATCAAAAATACTCAACAAAGTTCGATTTTGTGATGAAATCGGGTAGTTGTATTTTGATTTTTGATTCAAGAGTTATCAGGTGTCTAAGCGGGGTTTGCATTTGAGAGTCGCTCGCAGGATAATATTTTGGTTTGTGTGACTGATATGCGTGTTTAATGTGTTCATTATGGACAAAGATATCCGTTGTATGTATAAAACTGTTTCTTAAGTGGTTTACTCGATTCTTGCTGCTTGATACCCGAAGTATACATGGGCACAGTGCCTCTATAGAACGCAGTGTTCTTGAGCAGGATTCATTCACGAATGACAGAATACAGCGCCAATCCAGAAACGGGTGTGCATTGCAGCGCAACCTACTTTCCAATTCCGATCGATGCCTTCCAATCGGATCAGTTGGCGATGGAACTGTATCTGATCCACGCGAAGGGCAACGCGGTGCTGTTCCGCAAGCCGGGGACTTCGTATTCGAGGAATGATTGCCAGAAGCTGATCGATCAGGGCATTACTCATCTTTATGTCCCAAAGACCCAGCATCGAATCTTCCAAGCGATGATCAACGAGCAGCTTGTTGATGCGTACCAGGACGAGAATCTTTCTCGCGCTGAGCGTACACGGATTGTCCGCGCTTCGTGCGCGAAAATGATCGAAGAGTTTATGCTCGATCCAACAATCCCGGGGCTGAGCGAAACCCTCGGCGGGATGGCGACGCAGTTTTCTAACTGGTGCAATGAGGACGAATCCAAGTTCAGTCATCTACTCAATATGTCCGAGCATGATTTCTACACAACCACGCATATGGTCAATGTCGGGGTTGGGTGTGGATTGCTTGGTGCCGAGCTGCTGGGAAGTGATGCACCAATGGTGCGAGACCTGATGCTCGGCGGGCTTGTGCATGATGTGGGCAAAAGCCAGATCCCACCTGAGATCCTGAACAAAGAAGGCAAGCTGACGGATGAGGAATGGACGCTCATCCGCGAGCATCCCAAGTCCGGATACGACATCCTCAAAAATCAGGAAGGGCAGAACGAAATCACGCTGGAGATGGCGCTCAGTCATCACGAGCGTCTGGATGGGATGGGGTATCCAAACGGGGTCAGCGCCGGCGAGATCGGGTTCCATGCGAGGGTGTGTGCGGTTGTTGATATTTATGATGCGTTGACCTCGCGCGTCCATATCGTGGACCGATCCCACCTCGGACGACACTAGATATGATGCGGAAGGATCTGGGGACGGCGATCGATGGCGAGATTTTCGCGGCGTGGGAGCGCGTGATCCACAGGATGCTCGCTGAAGACCCAGAGCGTGCGGTCCCGGAAGGCTCGGGGATGGCCGTTCCGAATCTGAGTGAGTTGATGCCCTCTCCAGCGACACTTGCGGAGGTTGAGCCGAGGGAAAAACCGCAGATTGCTGAGGTTGGGATCCTGCGTTCAACCGGAGAGTCCTTGAGCGCGGAGCTTGTTTCGAAAGACTTTGATCAGATTCTGATCCGTTCGGATGTCCGGTTCAAAGCTTCGGAGAAGGTGCGGCTCGTGCTCGCGGGGGAATCGGAGCAGGGTGCGGTGTTCAGTTCGATGCGGTTCAGCAGTTGCGGGGAGATGCTCTCGGCATTCAAGTTTGAGGATGCGCACAAAGCGGCGTGAGTGCGTTGTCTTTCCGCACGATGTCGATCAGCCGGAAACTTTTACGCGCTCAGCGATGGTCAGTCCGAACGATTCGAGGTGGGGGTAGGACGCTTCGGAGTTGGTGATGAGTTTGAGGTTGGAGATGCCCAATGCGCGGAGGATCTGTGATCCTGTGCCGTACTCGACCATTTCTGGTGAGAGGGCTTCGGTGACCGCGTCTTCTTGGGAGTGTTGGTGTGGACGGGAGAGGCGGTCGGTGAGCGCGTCGCCTACGCCGTGGGGTCGGAGGTAAATGATCGCGCCTCGTCCCTCGGCTTGGATCATTTTCATCGAGGATTGAAGCGTCTGGCCGGTCGAGTTGGTTGAGTTGCTGTCAAACGCGTTGAAGATGTCCCCCAGCAGATCGCGTTTGTGGACGCGGACGAGGGTGGGTGCGTGGTTGGGGATGGGGTTGTGGTATTCGTCGAGGGTGCCGACATCGCCGACGGTGAGTGCGAGGTGGGGCATGGGGTCGGAGGGTGAGCGGAACGCGATGAGGTTGAAGTCGCCGTGGGGGGTGGAGATGGTGGTGCCTTGGATCGGGTCGAGCCGTTCGACGATTTTCGAGGTCGCGAGTCGGTACTCGATGATCTGTTTGATCGAGCACATCTTGATGGAGTTGGCTTTGCAGAAGACTTCGAGATCGGGGACGCGCATCATGCGTCCTTCTGGGTGGACGATCTCGATCCCGACGCAACCGGGGTTGAGTCCTGCGAGTCTGCACAGGTCGACGATGCCTTCGGTGTGACCGACGCGGACGAGGACGCCGCCATCTCTAGAGCGCAATGGGTTGATGTGTCCGGGGCGGACAAAGTCGGTGGGGACGGTGGTGGGGTCGATGAGCATCTGGATGGTCTTGGCGCGTTCGTGCGCGGAGACGCCGGTGGTGAAGCCGTGCTTTGGGTGACCATCGACGGACACGGTCAACGGCGTTCCCCGCGCCGAAGTATTGACCGCGGACTGTCCATGCAGATCGAGGCGATCGCAGTCGGACTCTGGGAGCGAGACGAACATGTATCCGGATGCTTCCTTGAGCATGAACATGATCGCTTCGGGGGAGATGAACTGAGCCGGGAGGATGAGGTCGCCCTCGTTCTCGCGTGATTCATCGTCGGTGACGACGACCATGCGTCCAGCACGGAGTTCTTCGAGGATGTCCTCGATGGGGGAGAATGCGGTTGGGAGGGTGGAATCAGGCATGGTGGGGATTGTAGCGGGCATGTGGGAATGGTAGAACGGGGCGCGGGGATTGGCCGTAGAGTGGGGTATGGGTAAAACGAAGATTTTTTGTATTGGAGTTGTATTGCTCGTACTTGGTCTTGCAGCATGGGTTTCAACGCTCAACTTCATTCCAAATATTTCTTACAGGTATCGAGTTCAACTCGACACACCGGGTGGCCCATTGCCATTCCGGATTGATGCCTATCGACCAGACAATCGTGGAGCATGGTCAGCAGTTGTTCGAATTGGGGAAGGATTTCACGATGCAGGGAATCTGGAGAGAATATCAGTTGAGATGACGGGTGCATGGAATGATTTCGAAGTTCGATTTCCACACTACGATTCTGTTCTGAAACTCAAGGCAGATTCAAACTCCGGCGATTTCAAGGGCAGTTGGATTAAGAATCGTGGTGATGGAAATGTCGCAATCATGAACGCGCTAGCGATCCGGGATTCGACTGTTCCGCTGTTTGATACCATAGATGATTCGAATTTTCTCATGGATTTCGCTGGAAGATGGTCAGTCGATTTTGAGTTATCTGATCAACTCGCAATCGGAAAATTCGATGTTGACGATCAACAGAATGCATCTGCGACATTTCTAACCACCACCGGCGACTACCGCTACCTCGCTGGCCGAGTGGACGGCAATCTCATGCGGCTCTCCACCTTCGACGGCGCGCACGCGTTCCTCTTCCACGCACGCATGCAGGACGATGGCACGATCGAGGGCGATTTCTGGTCGGGGAACTGGCATCATGAAACTTGGACCGCGACGCGTGATGACGACGCGGCGCTTCCCGATGCGTTCGGGCAGACGGTGATCGCGGATGAAGATGCGCTCGACGACATGGTGTTCAAGAATCTTGATGGCGACCCGACGCGGGTGCTCGATGTGCTTGATGCATCGAATGCGAAGGCGCGGATCATTGAGATCTTCGGGACATGGTGCCCCAACTGCTTGGATGCCGCACGCGAGCTGGTCTCGCTCAAAGAGCAGTACGGCGATGACCTCGCGGTGGTGGGGCTCGCGTTTGAGATCGTTGAGGACTTTGAACGATCCGTCCAACAAGTGAAGCGCCATCATGAGCACATCGGGACGGACTGGCCGATCCTCATCGCGGGGCTCAGCGACAAGGACAAAGCATCGCAAGCACTCCCGGTGCTGGACAAGGTCCGTTCGTACCCGACGCTCATCTTTCTCGATCGCAACAACGAGGTGCAGGGGGTGTACTCGGGATTCAGCGGCCCAGCGACCGGGGATGCGTACACTCAGCAGCGCGAACGCTTCGAAGCGTTGATTGATGCGATGGTAGAAGAGTAGAGACTCTGGATGGGAGCGAGTGAATGGAGCATGAAACGCGTTCGCTTCGGGACGGTCGATCGGTTCTGATTCGGGATGGTCAGGTGGGGGACGGGGCGTTATTCCATGACTATCTCGCGGAGCTTGGCGCATCGACTGAGTACATGCTGACGCATCCGGGTGATATGTCGATGGCGGGTGTGTACGAAAAGAGTCTTGAAAAGATTGAAGCCGGTGGGTTTTATGCGCTCAATGCGTTCGACACAGAATCCGGTGCGATGGTGGGCAACGCGGCGTTGTATTTCGGAGAACGGGTCAAGCTTTCGCATGTCGCGGGGCTCGCGATGGGGGTTCTTCCCGAATGGCAAGGTAATGGGCTCGGGATGTGGATGCTCGAGCGGGCAGTTCAAGATATCAAACGACAACCCAAGATTCAGCGGCTCCAACTCGTGGTCATGGAGGGAAACGATCATGCGAAAGCGATGTATGAGCGAGCTGGATTTGTGCACGAAGGGCGAAAGGTGAAGGCGGTTCGGCAGCCTGACGGATCGTACCGGGATGAGTTTCTGATGGGGATGTGGGTTGGTGATTAAGATTCGTTATCGAAACAAAATCTTGATGTGTTGACGGGTTTATGTTTGCAGAGCATCTCTGTGTTCATGATCTTACTCAGCACATCAGTTATCGTGAATCGGATTTGTATTCTTTCCTGTGTGCTCGCTCCGGCGTGGATGTTGGTTGGGGCGGGATGCTCATCGACTCAAGAGCGGACATCGGATTGGTCGCCGGAAGCTTATCATGCGGCGCTCGATTCGATCATGGAATCCGATCAACGCTACCGATCTGCGATCGCGTGGGGGACGACCGATCCGGTCGAACTCGCAAAGCTCGAAGCGCTCGACGACGATGCGAATATGGAAGAATCGATCCGTCGGCACCAAGAAGGCATCGAGCTTGATCCAGAAGTCAAGAAAGCACTCTGGGACAAGCAGATCCCGATCGACCAAGCGAACACGCGAGAGCTGATGCGACTGGTGGATCTCTACGGCTGGCCGACGGATGAAACGGCTGGGGAGGGGTATGCGAGTCCGGTTCCGGTGTTGATCCACATGACTATGGAGGACGCGGAGTGGGTGCTGCCGAAGCTGCGAGCTGAAGTGGGCGCGGGTCGCATGGATCCTGGCCCGTATGCGATGATTTACGATCGCAAGCAGCAGCACGATTCGAAACCCCAGCTCTACGGCAAGATGCAGGCGTTCGATTCCAAAACCAGAACTGTGCTTCCTGCGGCGATTGTGGATATTGATGAAACCAATCGGGCGCGAGCGGAGATCGGGATGGAGCCGCTGGAGGAGTACCGGATCACGGATGCGAAGACCGCGTCGGGTCACTGATTCAGTTAGAGCAGCGTGCCGTGGAGGACGAGGGTGGCGACACCGAAGTAGATGGTGAGTCCGGACACATCCATGAGGGTCGCGACGAGGGGTGCGGATGACGCCGCGGGGTCCATGCCCAGTTTGTGGAGGAGGAGGGGGAGCATGGAACCGATGAGCGTCCCCCAGATGACGATGAAGAACACCGCGGCTCCGACGGTGAGTGCGAGCACATCGGCGTGCGGGGTGTGCGCGAAACCTGTCATCGAGAGAAGATGAACGGTCAGCATGCCCATGAGTCCGAGGATGGTTCCCAGCGCGAGTCCGGTCTGGATTTCTTTGCGGATGATGCGCCACCAGAGACCGATGTGCACTTCATCGACAGCAATCGCACGCACCAGCAGACTCGCGGCTTGGGTGCCTGTATTCCCGCCTGACGCGATGATCATCGGCACGAAGAGCGCGAGGACGACCGCTTTGTCGAGTTGCTCGTTGAAGATCCCCATGACCCCGATGCTCAGGAGCTGGAGGACGAAGAGTCCCGCGAGCCAGACGCCTCGCTTGCGGACCATGTCTTTGACGGAGGTGCTGGTGTAGGGCGCATCGAGCGCTTCCATACCGCCGAGCTTGTGGACATCCTCGGTGAACTCTTCCTCGGCGACATCCGCGATGTCGTCCGCGGTGACGATCCCGACGAGGAGTCCGAGCGAATCCACGACGGGGAGCGCGGTGCGGTTGTAGCGGGCCATCGCGCGGACCGCTTCTTCTCGGTCGTCTTTGGCGTTGAGGGCGATGAACTGGTCGTCCATGATCTCGGCGACAGTTGTTTGTGGATCAGCGAGGAGGATGGTGCGGATGTGGAGGTCGTCGATGAGTGTGCCGTCGGATGAGATGACGAAGACCCAGTCCACTCGTTCTGCGTTCTGGCCGTACTCGCGGATGTGGTTGAGGGCGTGTTCAACGGTCCAGCCCTTGCGGATGCGGACATACCCCGGCGTCATGAGTCGACCGACGCTGTCGGCGGCGTAGCCGAGGATGGCTTGGGTGATGCGCCGGTTTTCTGGGCTCAGTCGTTTGATGATCTGGGTGGCGACCTCGACGGGAAGTTCGTCAAGAATCGCGGCCCGGTCGTCGGGCTCGAGTGCTTCAACAACGCGAGCGGAGCGTTCGTCCCCGAGTTCGTCGAGGAGCGACTCTTGCATCGATTGTTCGAGTTCAGAGAAGACATCCGAGGCCATTTGTCTGGGGAGGATGCGGAAGGCGATGCCTGCGGATTCTATTTTGAGCGATTCGATGAGGTCCGCGATGTCCGCGGGTTCGAGGATCGAGAGTGCATCGCGGACCTGCCGATAATCACGCGCTTCGAGCAGCTCGATGAGTTCGGGTTCAAGGAGATTGATGGTGGGGGACTTCACGCGTGGATGGTATCAGGGTGGCGCGTCCAAGAGTGGGTTATCCTCGCTTTGTCCGTTTCTTCGTTTCGTGGGTGACAGTTTTTGGGAGAGGACTGGACACGATGATGTGTTTTTCCGATAGATCTGAAGGATGCCGTATTCTTTGTGTTTTTGATGCGGTCGAAGATGTTTGATCTGGAGTTTAGAATGCAGAACCGCTTTGCGTTTACCTTGGTTGAGATGCTTGTTGTTGTGGTCGTGATCGGTATCCTTGCCGCGATGGTCACTCCCAAGTTCCTCCAGGCAAAGGAGGAGGCTTCGATCGCTGCGACAAGCGAGGACCTCCAAGCGATTGTCAATGCGCTCTCGATGTACATTTCCAAGCATGGGTCATACCCGCGGGATGTGAACCGCATGCAGGTGGTCTCGGCGCTGACGCCGTACTTCAAGTCCGAGAATCCGTTTGCCAAACCCGCGCCGATGGGCGGGGTGTACGACTACGAGGGTCCACCGAACTGGAACCCGCCTCAGATTTCGATCCGCAAGAACAACGGGAATAACTACACGGACAACATGGCGCTCAAGCTCGACGAGTACATTGATAACGGGGACCTGAGAACAGGCAAGCTGCGGAGCTTCGGGGATCGTCTCGGGTACTTCTTCGACGGTCAATAAACCAGATCAATCCCGGAACTGTTCGTGGCAGCTCTTGCAGGTCTGCTTGAACGCGGTCAGCGCGTCGATCGCAGCGGGCCATTGCTTGGATTCGATCGCGATTTCAAGCTCGCGTGCCGCGTCGATGCTCTGGTTCAGTTCATAAGTCATCATCGGACCCGCGTCCTTGACATACTTTGTCTCGCTCATGGAGCGCATGAGATCATGCATCCGCCCGCTGATCGCTTCGGGGGTGAGGTCGGGATGGTCTTCCGGTGTTTTCCAATCGTTCTTTGCGATCTCCCAGATTCGGTCGTTGAGGCGGTCGAGCGATCCCATCGCGCGGACGAAGCTCTCGACCGGCGCTTTGGATGGGAGTTCGGGCACGGCACGGAGGGTTGATTCGTCGATTGGGTGCGCCTCGGACGCGGCTTTCCACAGACCGGTGTAGTGCGCGGAAGTGCCGGTGACTTTCATGAAGTCGTTTGCTTGCTCGTTGGTGATGAGTCCCGCGCCGATCGCGCCGACGCAGAGTGCGGCGGGACCGCGGTGCTTGCCGTGGTGGCAGTGGATATAGATCGGGTGTTCAAGCGTGTCGATCGCGGCGGCAAGTTCGAGAGCGCGTTCATCGGAGATCCCGTCGTACCCGATCGGGAGGTGGACGATTCGGATGCCGTAGGGTGCGGCGAGTTCCGGGTTTGGTGGGATCGCGTCCACGCTGACGACTGTTCGGATTCCCATCTCCGCGAGCTGCGCGTAGTGGGATGCTTCTGGCGGTTCACCACCGGAGTAAAGACCCGGCTTGAGCTGGTGGAGGTTGTGGATCGGGCCGTCGTGGAGGGGGTGATCCGCGGCGGTCTCGATTGGACGATGCTTGGAGCACGCGATGGGGAGAGTTGGAATCAGTACGCACGCGATGAATAGGGCAAATCGTTTCATGACGCGAGTATAGAAGGACAGTCTTTGGGCCGCAAATGGCATACGATCGACCATGATTTATCGCGTTTGTAAGAGCTTTGAGATCGAGAGCGGGCACATGCTCTCTAAGCACCCCGGACGATGCAAATACCCGCACGGGCACTCACGCCGCGTGGATCTGGTCATCGCGTCGGGGCATCTAGGCGAGGGGGACATGGTTTGTGATTTCAAATCGCTCAAGCTCGCGGTCGAGGAGTACATCGATTCCTATGACCATGCGTTGATGGTCAACTCGAAAGACCCGATCCTCGATCAGCTCACCGAAGAGAACCAATCGCGCGTGATTGTGTGCGAAGATGAGGATCCGACGACGGAAGTCCTCGCTCGGCGCATCTACGAATATGTGTCAGCACAGCTGGTATCGGGCGGTACCTACGCAGACCGCAACGGCAAAGAGTTCGTCCTCCCAGCGGGGCTGACCCTCGAGCGGGTCCGGGTCACCGAGACCAGCAGTTCCTGGGCGGAATACGGGATTTCGTAATCTCAACTCGCGGAATCCGAAGAACCGTACCGGGAAGGCAATAGACCTGCATCCGCGGGCGTTGTTGTGTTGTAGGTATGTATACGAAGGAGTCTCATATGTCCAGAATGAATCGTTCCTCCAAAGCTGTTTCTGTGATAGCAGCAGTTGTTTCCATGCTGGGATTGTGCGGCACAGCCACCGCGATGAACACCTGTGCCGGGATTGAGACTGCGCCGGACGACACACAGAAACACGCGATGTCCATGGCGATGGATCTCTCCGTCGCGTTCGAGTATGCGAGCGAAACGATCGAGGACTCGGTGGTGCATGTCATGACCGAAGACGAGAACCGGCGCGGATTCCGTCAGCAGACAGGGCTCGGTTCCGGGGTCATCGCTGATGCGCGTGGGTACATCCTGACCAACGCGCATGTGGTTGAAGCGGGGAAGTTTATCAATGTGCGTCTGAGCGACGGACGCGAGGTTCCCGCTGAGCTCATCGGCACCTTCACGGAAACCGATGTCGCGGTCATCAAGATCGATGCGGAAGGACTGGTTCCCGCTCAGTTTGGGGATTCGGAAGGCCTGCGTGTGGGTCAGTGGGTGCTCGCGATCGGTTCGCCGTTCGGATTCCAGCAATCGGTGACGGCGGGGATCGTGAGCGCGAAAGGCCGCGGGTCGGTCAATATGTCCCCCGGCGACGAGGGGAATGCGCCCCAGCGGTTTCAGGAGTTCATCCAGACGGACGCCGCGATCAATCCCGGGAACTCAGGTGGGCCACTGGTTGATCTGAATGGGCGAGTCATCGGGATCAACACCGCGATCCTGTCGCGGTCAGGCGGGAACAACGGGCTGGGGTTCGCGATCCCGATCGATATTGCCGGCGCGGTGATGTCACGGATCATCGAGAACGGGCGCGTTGATCGGGGTTGGTTGGGTGTCGAGATGGGGGAGCTTGAGCCGACGGATGCGTACGACCTCAAGATTGATGGTGGTGTGGTGCTCAACCGCGTCATCCCCGGCGGTCCTGCGGATCAAGCGGGGCTTATGAAGGACGATGTGGTCGTCTCGCTCGGCGGACGCGCGACGGAGAATCTGGTCCGGATGGGCAACGCGATCATGCTCGCGCGTCCCGGTGTTCCAACCGAGGTCGAGTACCTCCGCAATGGGAAGAAAATGCACGGGAAAGCGACCCTTCAGGATCGCGATGAGCAGCGCGCGATTGCCTACGGCGGTGCGTACATCGAGAGCTTGGGGTTTTCGGTGGTTCCTGATGAACGGGTGGTGACCAGTCGAGGACGCGTGGTGGATCGGATCGCGGGGTTCCAAGTGCTTGAGGTTTCACCGAACTCCACCGCGGATCAAGCGGGACTCGAATCGCGCGATTTCTTGTACGAAATTGACGGCCGATCATTTGAAGATGCGGGTCAACTCAAAACATTCTTCAAGGATGCAGAGTACCAAGAAGCGGTTCGTCTCAAGCTCATCCGAGGCAACATGCGTGGTTATATTGATCTGAGCAGCAAAGAATCGGATTAGTTCGGGTACGGAGTCTTGGGGCCCCCCGTGAAACCCTTGGCTTTGAGCTTCTTGATCTTTGCCAGAACCTTGTCGGCGCGAATCTGGAATCCCGCTTTGAGGCGTGATCGTTGGAGCTCGGCGCGGACCTTTCGGATTTCCTCACTCGTCGGGTCCATCGGCAGCAGCGCCATCGCGAGCCAGGTGCGGACGCGTTTGCGTGGGGAGTGTCTCGCGGCCCAGTAGATGACCGTGAAGAACACCAGCAGGATCGCGATCCCCGCAAAGATGATGGACATGTGCGAGCCGGTCTTGGTCCACGCGTAGTACCCCGCTGCCGCGACGATGAGCGAGACGATCAGGATCATGAGCCGAGCGATTGGGGTGAGTCGCTCGAAGGTGTCCTCGTCGTAGACACGCGCAAAGCAGAAGAGCGCGTGCCGAATCATCTCTTCGCGCTCGGCGGGTT
The DNA here is from genome assembly GCA_963976955.1 of uncultured Phycisphaerales bacterium. Lineage (GTDB taxonomy): Bacteria > Planctomycetota > Phycisphaerae > Phycisphaerales > UBA1924 > UBA1924. Next base: position 382,082 of record CAXBMD010000002.1, read on the forward strand.
TGAGTTTGCCCTCGCTCCGGGTCTGCTCCATCGCGGTGCAAGATTCAATTCTTTTGGAGACGATCGGGATCATTTCGGGTTCAAAGATCGCGGCGCTCTTGGGATCTGGGAGGATGGAGATCGGTCGTTCCTCAATCGGTCGCTCGACGCGGCAATCGCAGGTCATGCAGGTGAGTTCGTGGTGGGGATGGCCGTGGCGTCCCTTGTCCATGCAGAGGAAATACCGCTTGTGTTCCGCTTGAGCCAACCGGAACCGGCATTCCTTTCGGCAGACCGGGCAGTAGTCGGAGGTGACCCCGATTGGGCGAACACGCAGCACCGTCGCGCTGATAAGCGAGAATGGCATACCCAAGTATACTCGAAACTCGAAGTTTGGTGGCATCAAATCCGCAGTTCCACCGACCTACCGTTGTAAATGCCTGCAGAAACGGACAATTCAAGCACTCCATCAGCACCCGGATCCAAAGGGCATGCGGTGGTGCTGCTTTCGGGTGGGCTGGATTCAACGACGGTGCTTGCGATGGCGGTTTCTCAGGGATACACCTGCCACACCATCGCTTTCGACTACGGGCAGCGGCACCGCAACGAGCTCGATGCGAGCGCCAAGCTCAGCACCAAACTCGGCGCGGCAACGCACCGGGTCTTCCCGATCAACATCGGCGCATTCGGTGGATCGGCACTCACCGCGGATATCGAAGTTCCCAAAGGGCGCGACGAATCCGCGATGACCGACATCCCCATCACCTATGTCCCGGCGCGGAATCTGGTGTTCCTGTCGATCGCGATGGCGCTCGCGGAAACGCTGGGCGCGAAGGACCTGTTTATTGGGGTCAACGCGGTGGACTACTCGGGGTACCCGGATTGTCGGCCGGAGTTCATTGAATCGTTTACAACGACCGCGAACCTCGCGACGAAACTGGGCGTTGATGGGAATGCGATCCGGGTGCACACGCCTTTGATGGAGATGACCAAAGCGGAGATTGTGCAAGCGGGTGTAGCGCTGGGAGTGGACTACGCGATGACGCATTCGTGCTACGACCCGATCAACGGCAAAGCGTGCGGCCAGTGCGACTCGTGCATCCTCCGAAGACGCGGGTTTGAACAAGCGGGGATCGAAGACCCAACGGTGTACGCACAATGAGCGCATCGCTTCCAATTTCAGAAACCTTTGTCTCCATCCAAGGCGAGGGCAAACTCACCGGAGTTCCGAGCTGGTTCTGCCGGGTCTCGGGGTGCAATCTTCGGTGTACCTGGTGTGATACGCCGTATGCGAGCTGGGCTCCGGAGAAGACGACGCGGACTGTTGATGAACTGGTGGATGAGGCGGTCGCGAGCGGCGTGGGGCACGCGGTGCTGACGGGCGGGGAACCCATGATGTTCGCGGAGGTTGCTGGGCTGTCCTCAGCGCTGTCCAAAGCGGGGATGCACATCACTGTGGAGACCGCGGGGACGCTTGTGCTGCCGGGGTTGGTGTGCAACCTGATGAGTCTTTCACCGAAGCTTGCCAACTCGACGCCGACGGATGATCCGAGGGATGCGTCGGGCGCGTGGGCGAAGCGGCACGAGGAACGCAGGCTCGACTTTGGCGCAATCAATGAGTTGATCGCGTCAACGCGGGATCGTCAGCTCAAGTTTGTGGTCAGTTCGCGCGAGGATCTGCCTGAGATTGAATCGGTGTTGGCGCGAATCAAAGGCTATGCGTCGAGCGATGTGATGCTGATGCCTGAAGGCGTGACGGTCCCTGATCCCGCGTCGATCGCGTGGGTGGTAGAGGAGTGCGTGTCGCGTGGATGGAGTTACTGCCCGCGTGTGCATGTGCAGTTGTTCGGTGATACGCGCGGGACTTGACGGGATTGGTTGAAGACTGATCAGTCGCGCCATTTGTCGGTTGCGATGCCGTGGAGGAAGGTGATGTGGGCGCTTTCCTCGACATGCTTCTCGCTTGATCCCGCGAAGATGAGGAAGAGTGACCCTGAGCCTTGTTCTGTTTTGGTCCAGTTCCAGGTCCATGTCTCGCTGCCATCTTGGTGCTCTTTGCGCATGGTGGGTTCGGAGAGGATGTTGAGGACATCGTCTTGTGTGCTCTTGTCGATCTTGACGCGGGAGAGGTCGCTTGGTTGTACATACGCGCCGCTGATTCTGGTGCTCTTGTCCTGACTGAGCAGGCATCCGCCGAGTAGTGCAGGAGAGGCGAGTAAGACGGTCGTCATGAGTGCGATTTTTGTTCGTGATGACATCAATGAACTCCAGGGTGTGTATGTAATATAGGGAATGGTATGGCAACGGTTTCAAAGCGTTCGGTCATTTCTTCCTGAGGGCCGCTTTGTTTTTCGTCGGCACCTTGTGAACCACGGCATTAGGTGCAATGTTCGCGTTCCGGGATGCCGGCTCAGTGCGAGGGGGTGATATGGATGCATGCCCAAGCGTGCTGGCGATCGCGGAGTGCTTCTCCAGCGTTGTCGCTGTGGCGATCGGTACGCGAGGGAAAGGGTCGTTGGTGTGATCTGGGGTCGTCGAGTCCGCCCATGGTGGTCTGTGACCTCGCGGGCCGTGATGATCGCCGTGGCCGTGATGTGGACGGTCGTTGTGGGGGCGATCACCGTGGTGCGGTCGATGGCCCTTGTGGGGACGATGCTTGTCGACGCTGAATGATTGACTGATTTCACAGCCGGTCAGCATGGTGGTGGCGAGAAGCAGTGCGAGTGCGAATGGAAGAATGCGTGTTGTTGGTTTCATGAGTGGTCTCCTATCGGTGGGGCAGATCCCCGAGAGCAGACCGCATCGGGGGAGCGTTGTTGACAGGTAAATTGAGAAAGAATCGGATCTATACTGCGCCCATGAGCAGATACGAAGAGTTTCAATCGTTCCGGACGGATCTCAATGAGAAGATTCTGAGCCGGGGTACCAAGACGACCAAGCGGTTCTTCACGCTCGATTCGAGCGCGTACGAACCGGGCGCGATCGACGCGAAGACCAAGGAGTTACTGGGACTGAGCGCGTCGATGGTGCTTCGGTGCGACGACTGCATCGCGTACCACATCGACCAAGCGGTGATCGCGGGCGCGAGTGACGAGGAGATGTTTGAGGTCTTTGATATTGCGCTCATTGTGGGGGGCTCGATCGTGATCCCGCACCTGCGAAGAGCGGTTCAGTTCCTTGAGGAATGCCGATCGCGAGGGTGAGTTTTCCCTTGTGGTCGGGCGTGTGCTCTGGTAGCATGGGGATCGACCCGCACACAAAGGACACCCACCATGCACACACGCACGATTACGCTTCTCTCGCTTCTTTCACTCCATGCCGGGATGGCATCGGGCGCTGAGCCCGTCGCTCGCCCGCACATCGAGATTTCTGCGGATGGTCAGGAAACGGTCGAGCTTTCGCTCGCACCGGTTGGTCAGCTTGGTCATGCGCCTGCTGGGTCAGCATCCGCAGAAGCACCCTTCGGGACGACCCCGGATTTCATCGTCGAACTGCGTCGTCAAATCAGCGGCCTTGCGATCGGGGATCTCGACGGTGACGGTCGCAACGATCTCGCGGCGGTGTGTTACATTTCCAACTCGTTCCCGCCGTATGAAGATTGGCACGACATGATCTTCTTCAACTCCGAAAGCGGATTGGAGAGCACGCCTTCATGGGTCTCACTAGAGCAAACGCACACCGCGGATGTGCAGATCGGTGATGTGACTGGAGACCACAATCCCGACCTCGTCACCATCCATGGCGGTGGGCTCCGTACCGATTCGGTTCAGGTTCACTTCGGTCTGATCGGGGGCGGGGTACGCACAGCGGTCGAGTTTACTTCAGACACAACACCCAACGCGTGGGGAACCTCGGGACTCTTGGTGGACATGGACAACGATGGTGATCTCGATCTCGTGACGACCAATCAGGGGTCTGGTTCCGCTCAGCCGACGCGCCCGATGTTCATGTTCCGGAATCACGGTTTCACGCTCGAGATTGATCCGTCATGGGAATCCGACACCTACGAAATCTCCAACGGGCTCGACGCACGCGACATCACCGGCGATGGGTTCCCGGATCTCGCAGTCGCAAAATGGGTCAACTTCTCCAGCGGCATCTATTACAACACCACCGGCACACCCGATGTATTCCCGTCACTCACCGTCCCCGGCACCGACGCGGACAAGGGGGCAGCGTTTACCGATCTCGAGGGCGACTTCACACCCGAGGTCGCCTTTGGTGGTGATCCAACCTCGGTCTATTCGATCGTTGGTGGTTCGCTGGTCGGGGTCGGGGTGACGAATCCGCCGTTCACCGGTCCGCAGGAAATCCGGTTCTTTGATGTCGATCTTGACGGCGACGGTGATCTGGGTGAGGTCCACTTCTCCGATGGTCGCGCGCATCTCTACCTCAACCGCGATGGCGTGCTCGATACCGATCCCGCGTGGACCTACGACGCGTCGGAAGTCGGGACCGCGATGGCGTTCGGTGATCTCAACAACGACGGATGGCCCGATCTTGCGATCGGATATTCTGGCAACACCTGTATCCGCGTGTTCTACGGCCAAGCCCCGGCGTGTCCCGCGGACCTCACCGGCGAAGGCGACCTGAACTTCCTCGATGTCAGCGCATTCTTGAGTGCGTTTGGCGCAATGGACCCGGTCGCGGACTTTGAAGCGGATGGAAACTTCAACTTTCTTGATGTGAGTGCGTTCCTTGCCGCGTTCGGTGCGGGCTGCCCATAATACGGGATGCAACCTGAAACAGAACTGATCACGCTGCGCGATGGGAGATCCATCCGACTCGGACCCGTCGAACCTGAACACGCGGGGTTGTATCGCGCGTACATGATGGAACTCGCTGATGAATCCCCCTGGACCGGGACCCTGTCGCATGAGGTGAAGGACGAGAAGGGACAGCGCGAGCGTTTGGAGAAACTTCGCGAGAGTCCGACCGAATGGGTGATGGGTGCGTTTGATCCTGAGAGCAACCAACTCATCGCCGACTGCGGATGGCACAGCATCGACTACGACAAGTTCCGGCATGTCGCATCACTCGGCATCGGGATTCTGGAGCCTTGGAGGGGTGTCGGGCTTGGTCGGATTCTGATGGAGCGTGGGATTCAAGCCGCGCGTGAGAATGCGATTGTTCAGAAGGTTGAGCTTGGTGTAATCTCCGAAAACCAGATCGCAAGGGATTTGTATGAATCTCTCGGATTTGGTGTCGAGGGAATCCGCAAGCGAGCGGTGAAGCAGCCGAGCGGGGAGTTCTGCGATGATGTGGTCATGGGATTGTGGATCGGGGATCGCTCGTAATGCCTCCAGAATCGTTAACCCTCAAGGATGGGCGTCAGGTGCTCATCCGCAGCCTTCGTGCTGGTGACGGCGTGTTGTTGCAAACCTATATCAGGGCGCTGGGTGCATCGACGGATTTCATTCTGACTTTTGCAGGCGATGTCCCCGAGCTTTCGAGCATGGAAGATCGCGCGAAGAAAGCCGGGCTCGGCGAGCAGTATTCGATGTGTGCGATTGATGAAGGATCGGGCGCGATCATCGCGTGCACCTCGTTGGTGTTCCAGTCACGCGTCAAGCTCGCGCACGCCGCGACACTTGGGACTGGCGTGCTTCCGGAATGGCAAGGGGCGGGGCTCGGTTCATCCATGCTCAAGCGGTGCATTGGGGACATGTGTGCCGATCCTCGGATCGAGCGGATTGAGCTTTCTGTGGTTCGTGGCAACGACCTCGCGCACGGCATGTACCTGCGAGCAGGGTTTGTGGATGAAGGGTGCAAAGTCCGATCCATGCGACAACCAGACGGCTCATACTGCGATGAGATCATGATGGGGCTATGGGTTGGTCCATCGCGAAATGAATAAGTATTGAGAAAGAGTGATTTTCGACTTATCCAGCTTCTGATTTTCGAATAGAGTTTGGTATGGACCCACTTTCCCGCCGACATTTTTTGATGCGTTCTTCGTCTGTTGCGATCGGGTTTGCCTCGATCCAGTCCGCGCTCGCGCGAGGCGCGATCGGTTCGTTGATCCAGTCGGGTGCCGACGATGGTTCGATCTATGGCCCATTGCTCGCGGACCCCGATGGGATCCTCGATCTTCCCAAGGGATTCTCATACCGCATCATCAGCCCGATGTCCGCGCCGATGGATGACGGATTGATCGTCCCCGGCAAGCACGATGGGATGGCATCATTCCCATACATGAAGGACGATGGCGAGGTAGATCCCGACCGTTGCATTCTGATTCGCAATCACGAAATCTCTGATGCGCACCGGACCATCTCGCCGTTCGGTGCTCGCAACGAATGGCTCGACAAGGTCGATCCAGATTCCATTTACGACATCGGACACGGCAAACCATCGCGTGGCGGCTGCTCGACGGTGGTGTACAACCTCAAGACCGAACGCGTCGAAAAACATTGGCTCTCGCTTGCGGGAACCGAGCACAACTGCGCCGGTGGTGCGACGCCTTGGGGATCATGGATCAGCTGCGAAGAAGCGGTGTACACCAAAGGCGAGCGCTTTGAGCGCGATCACGGGTACTGCTTCGAGGTCCCCGTCACGCACGAACCCAAGCTCGCGGAACCCAAGCCCATCAAAGGCATGGGACGCATGAACCACGAAGCGGTGTGCGTGGATCCCGAATCCGGGATCGTCTACCTGACCGAAGATCGGCACGACTCGCTGATCTACCGCTTCATCCCCAATGTTCCGGAGCGCATGCATGACGGGGGCAAACTCCAGGCGCTGCGTCTGTTGAGCACCGATTCAGCGGACACCCGAAACTGGGACGCGCAGCTGATCAAACCCAACCACCCGATCGCATGCGGCTGGATCACTATGGACGACATCGACTCGCCGCTGGATGATCTGCGTCAGCGCGGGTTCGCGAAGGGCGCCGCTCGATTTGCGCGCGGCGAGGGTATGTGGTGGGGGAGCCAAACGAAGTCAGACGCTGGTGATTCGGACAACAGCGGCGCGTACTTCGCGTGCACCAACGGCGGCAAAGCGGGCGCGGGACAGATCTGGAAGCTCACCCCCAACGGTCTCGGTCATGGGATGGACGCGCTGGAACTGCTGATCGAACCCAACGACCCAAGCGTGCTGCAGAACGCGGACAACATCACCTTCTCGCCTTGGGGCGACATCTTCGTGTGTGAAGACGGCGAAGAGCCCCAGTACCTCGTCGGGGTTACCCCTACTGGCGAGTTGTACCAGTTCGCAAAGAACGCGTACAACCGCTCCGAGTTCGCGGGTGTGTGTTTCAGTCCCGACGGATCGACGATGTTTGTCAATGTTCAATCGATGGGCTGGACCGTCGCGGTGACCGGGCCTTGGAAGAGTTGAGTTCAGCAGATTCGGCGGCGGCGTGTGCTTGTAAACACGCCGAATCCAAGTGCGGCCAGCGTGGACGGTGCGGGGATCGTGATCCCGAAGAGGCTTCCAGTGTGCCCTGTGATATTGCCGTAGAACTCCGTGGATCCGTTGGTGTAATCGAATGTGTAGAGATTTCCTCCATCGGACAGGATGTAGAGGTCGCCGTTGGATTCCACAAACGATCGGACATCAATGCCCAAAGAAAAGGTAGACTCCAATACACCAGTCGATGGATCGAAGATGTCAACTTCATGCTGATCCCCCCTTGCACCAAGCATCCTATTGGGAGAGATTTCGTGATGATCAAAGTAGAGGTAGTTGATTGATGATCCTTCAATCAGATCAATGTCTTGCGTGCCCGGGTTATAGGTTGCGCCAGCAAAGTGTAATCCCGACGGGCCATGCAACATTGAAGTAAAGTACACATTCCCATCTGATTGAAGGGCAAGCCCGCTGACCAGGGGGATGCCGGATGGCTCGCTCTGCACATCTTGCGCAGAGAAGAGTGTTGCCTGTATATTTGTATTAAAATCATATGAGGCCACTCCGAAAGTGAGATTGGCGATCAGTTGACCGTTGCCCATGTACAGAATGTCGTTGATCGTGCCGGCGCCCTGAAGCTGGGCAACTTCTGTCGCGACGAGCGTGTCCGCGTCGAGATAAAAAATGGTTCCGGAGTCGTTGGTGAGATAGCTATTTTGAAGCTGTGCAATGGCGTTTGATTGCACAGCAACAACGGTCACGGCGATTGCCGCAATGTGTGTAAAATGATACATATTGATTTTCTTCTCTTTCTATAAATTGGCCGAGTTTCGGCGGTTTCTCTCTCGGTACCAGTATAAAGAAAAACCGAGGCCTGTAAAGCCTCGATTCGTGTATTCAATGATTAAGAATGGTTCGGGAGTATTGCGGTTAGCCCGACAGCAATTCAATCAGCGACGACGACGCAGGCCCATGCCCAGCCCACCGGTCAGCGCAAGCAGGGAAGCCGGGGACGGGATCAACGCGGCGGTTGATGACGCGATTGATGCGCCGAGGATGTTGCGTTCGAATCCGGTAATCTGTCCATAGAACTCGGTGGAACCATCGGTGAGATCGAAGGTGTACATCGAGCCGTCGGCAGCGACGACATAGAGGTCAGAGAATGACTGGACGAACGACACCGCGGTGACATCAAGATCGAAAGTTGCTTCGATGACACCGGTGTTCGGATTGAACAGGATGGACTGGTTGCCGGTGTTGAACCCAATCATGTTGCCATTCGCAAGCTCATAGAAGTCGAGAGCGCCAACGAACGGGACACCGCCGATTTGTGTCAATCCACCGGATTGCATGTCGTATGAGATGCCGTAGACATCTATTCCACTTGGATTGAAAAACTCGTTGACTTGAAAGTAAATGTCGCCGTTCGATCTGCGTGCGAGGCCACTTGAGTACACAAATGAGGACGGATCACCGAATGTGCCATTGGAGTTGAAGAGTGTTTCTTGAACGCCAGTGTTGAGGTCATAGGTTGCCATCGCGAATGTCAGGTTCGCGAGGATCTTGCCGTTTCCGATGTAGAGGATGTCGTTGATTGATCCCGCGTCTTGCAACTGCGCCACGGAGGTTGCTTGGAGGGTGTTGCCGTCAACGGAGTAGATTTCTCCAGCGCCGTTGGTGATGTACATGTTGCTGATGCCAGCGCTGGCCAATGTGGTGAGGGCGAGAGCGGGGGCGATCAAGGCGAGAGAGCGTACGGGATTCATAATATTCTCCTGTGGATGTTCAAAAAGACAATAAGCCGTGCAGTTCTATTCGTGTATCCATCTGTGTGGATCTATCAATCGCGTAAAAATCGATGAATCGGATCGGTATTCAGTGATTGTTCATATGGATAGCCCGCGAATCGCTTTGGACATCAAAAAACCGAGGATCGAAACCCTCGGTTTGTGTATTCAAATCAGCATCTGCGATTTATTCAGGCAGCTTGTCCAGTTCCAGCTGCACCCGATCAATCAAACGACCCACGGTCTCGGGACCGAAATCGAATGGGAGTCCGGCTGCGTTGAACAGTTCCGGGAGCGGACGCGAGCCGCCGAGGGACATCGCTTTTTTGTACGCCGCGAGCGCCGCTTCTTCGGATTGTTCGAGACTGGTCAGCCAGATCCCGAGTGCACCGAGCTGGGCGATGCCGTACTCGATGTAGTAGAACGGCACGCCGAACAGGTGGCTCTGGCGCTGCCAGACAAACTTGCGTTCCTCGTCGAGACCGGTGAAGTCCACGCGGTGACCCATGTGCCCGAAGCGTGCTTCGAGGTCGAGCCAAGCTTGGGCGCGTTCCTCGCGCGAGTGTGTTGGGTTGAGGTAGACCCAGTGCTGGAACGCATCAATCGTCGCGATCCAAGGCAGCAGCGAGATCGACCCTTCGAGCTGCTTGCGGCGGGCGCGGTTCGCGTCCTCCGCGTTGGGGTAGAACTCGTCCCAGTACGGCATCGTCAGCAGTTCCATGCTCATCGAAGCAACCTCAGCGAACTCGATCGGTGCGCCGCGGTACCACACCAACGGCTCCTGATCCGAGTACATCGAATGGAACGCGTGGCCCGCTTCGTGGACCATCGTTTCCAGATCGCGGTGCTGACCCGCGGCGTTCATAAAGATGAACGCTTTGCGCGAGCGGTCACGCATGTACTGGTAGCCGCCGGGGGCTTTGCCCTTGCGGGAATCGAGGTCGAGGGACGCGTTGCCGTTGTCGGTGCCGTTGGTGTTGGCGCCGTCGCCCATGCTCGCCATCATCTTGCCCAGTTCAGGACTGAGCTTCTTGAAGCACGCATTGGTCTTGGTGATCAGGTCCACGCCATCGGTGAATGGCGTGAGCTGGTTTCGGCTCTTTGGATCGACATTCAGATCCCAAGGACGGAGCACATCGACCCCAAGCTCTTTCTTGCGGGTCGCGTCGAGGCGGGCAACGAATGGCATCGCATGCTTCTCGATCGCGTCGTGGAACGCGTACGCGTGGGTGGTGTCGTAATCGAAGCGGTGCTTCGCTTTGTACGCGTATTCGACATAGTTGTTGAATCCCGCGTTCTTGGCGCACTCGTCGCGTTTGGAAACCATTGTGTCGTAGATCGCGCTGATCGCTTCTTCATCTTCCAGGCGACGCGACGCGACCGCTTTCCATGCCGCTTCGCGCACGGCGCGGTCCGCGGATTCGGAGTACTTGCCCATCATCGGGAGGGTGCGTTCTTCGCCGTCGAAGTCGACGGTCATCTTGCCGCAGATTTTGTCGTACTCTTGGTCGAGCTTCGCGAGTTCGGTTTCCAGAGGCACATTGTCATCGCGGAACAGATCGACATCCGCGGCGGTGTCGCGATAGAGCACCTCGTGGTACCCGTCGGTCTTGTCGAACTTCTCTGCGAGTTCTTTGAGTTTCTTGTCGAGGATGAACCCGACAGGCTTGAACTTGGGCGCGACATTCTCAAGGTACGAGGTCCACGCGGCTTGCTTCGCTTCATCCGCGGTGTCGCAGGTCATGTTGATGTAGGTGTTCGCGGCGGATTCGCCGATCGCCGCTTCGAGTTCCGAGCGGTCCATCAGCCATTGGTCATAGTCCTCAGCGGTGTTGATCTCGCGATCAACCAGCGCGTTGAGGAGCGGTTCGACGACGGACCAATCGGTGCCATTGAAGACAGCAGGGACAAAGTCGGTAGCGGGGAAGGTGGTCATGGGTGTGACTCCGTTGGGGTCTGAACCGCAGTTTGCGATCGACCAAGGAATTTACTGGTCAGATTTATCATATAATACAAACAGTTCTGAAGCAAGGTTGCATGCCGAATCAATTGAATCCACGCGTCCTTCGAGCTGGGCATCGTAGACGCGGTCCAAAACCTCTTTAAACGCCTGTCCGGGGGCATAATCCATCTCGATCAGGGTTTGGCCGGTGATGAGGGGTTCGGGGGAGAGCCCAATCCCGTCGCTGGAGAGGGACTCGATCTGCGAGCAGATCGAATCGGTCGCTTCGGGATTGATGCACCGCGCGAGCATGATCGCGCCGCAGCAGTGGGGGCGGGTCGCGAGCCGTTTGTGCTGTGCAACTGACATGGATTTCCATTCATTGAGCAGGATGCCCGCGATTTCGAGCGTCGCGACAAACTGGTCGCGGTCGGTGTTGCTCATGTCCAATCGTGAGGGCCAGTTCGTTGAGATGGCCGCTTGGCGCGAGAGCACGGCATCACCCAAGCGATCATGCGCCCACGCCGCCAGCGCGGTGTTTGAACTTGCTGAATCGTCGAGTGCGGTCAACGCGTTGAGACTTGAAGCCGCTTTGTTGTCTTGGAAGATGACCGCGTCGAGGGTGAGTTCGTGGATCATCTTTGCCGCGATGGAGCGGGATGGGTGCGCCATCATGCGTTGGATCTCATGCCCGATCCGTTCGATGCTCACCCCAACCAGATCGGACGCATGCGATTTGATCGCGTCGTGGGTTTGGGGATCGATGGCCAATCCGTACCGAGCCGCGAATCGGACCGCGCGTAATGCGCGAAGGTGGTCTTCTTTGAGCCGAGCGTCGGGATCGCCGACGGCTCGCAAGACCTTTGCATCGATGTCCGCTTGCCCGTTCACGAAGTCGATGATCGTGTCGCCTTCGTCAGATGGATCGAGGAAGAGCGCGTTGATCGTGAAGTCGCGCCGTTTCGCGTCTTCTTCTGGAGATGAGAAATGGACATGATCCGGACGACGAGCATCAGAATACGGCCCATCGGATCGGAAGGTCGCGACTTCAATCGTGGGACCAAAGTCACGAATGAGCATCACCCCGAACGCCGCACCGACGGCAGCGGTTTTCTTGAACAACCCCGCGATGTGCTCGGGATGCGCATCGGTCGCGACATCGTAATCCTTCGGGGTTTCGCCAAGCAGTTGATCGCGGACGCACCCACCCGCGAGGTACGCGGTGTAGCTGTGTTTCCGCAGTTCCGCGATGATCCGGATCGCCGCGGCTCGTTCGTCAAGATGATTCTGGTGATCGGGCATGCGTGTTAGTCAACCTGCTCATCTTTGAGCTGCCGGCTCATCAGCATCGCGATCGCATCCACCGGGTCCATGTGTTCAAAGAGTACCGCATGCACCGCTGATGCGATCGGGAGATCGACCTTATACCGCTCCGCGAGGTCCATGACCGAGCTGGTCGTTGCGATGCCTTCGACGACGCAAAGCGAATCGCGGAGGTACTGGTCGAGTTTGACGCCCTTTCCGAGTGCTTCGCCGCAGGAGCGGTTGCGTCCTTCTGGAGAGAAACAAGTGGTCGCGAGGTCACCCGCGCCCGCGATGCCATAGAAGGTTTTGGACTGTGCGCCCATCGCTTCACCGAGCCGGGTGGTTTCTGCGAGTCCTCGCGCCAGCAGCGCGCTCTTCGCGTTGTATCCTGCGCCGAGTCCATCGATGATCCCCGCAGCGATCGCGATGACATTCTTCGTCGCGCCCGCGAGTTCAACCCCGATCAGGTCGGGATTGGTGTAGATGCGGAGCCAGCTGGTCGAAAACAAGTTCTGGATGATTTCTGAAAATCCGGGATGGTCGGACGCTGCTGCCATGGTCGCGGGGAGGCACGCCGCGAGTTCTGTTGCGATCGCGGGTCCCGACATGCAGCCCAGCGCGCGAGGCTTGGCATCGGGATCGTCTTGCAGGACATCGGCGATGATTTGGGTCGGTCGCATGAGCGTCTCGTTCTCGATGCCCTTGGCAACCGAGATCACCGCGGCGTTGATCGGAACAAGCGGCTTGATGCGTTCCCAGACGCTCCGGATGAACTGCACCGGGATCGCGCTCACAATGATGTCCACATCCTGCATCGCCTCTGCGTCGCTCATCGCGATCCGGACGCAGTCTGGGAGCGTGAATCCGGGGAGTCGGTCAGATTTGCGCGTTTGGGCGAGGATGCCGTTCTCGTTGTCGTCGTACCCCCAAAGGGTGACATTGGCGCGGGGTGCGGCTCCAGCTCCCTGCGGATCGGGGATGGTCAGGGCACCGCTGCAGACCAATCCCATCTGTCCGATGCCGAGGATGCAGACCTTGGGAACATTCGGCGTCGGGCTGGGGTTGTTCTTGGACATCAGTTTCCTTTTCGAGCGACGCGAACCGTCGTATGACCCGGTGCGTACGGGTTTTGACCAAGGGACAATGGGGGGAGCCGCCGGGAAGCACCATCTCGGGGTCTATCCTACAGTAGTGACCCCCACGCGGCTCGTCAGCAAACCAGAACAGAAACCGGATTCACATTCTATGAGCGACACGCATACACACGACCACAAGCACGACCACGACTCCCCGATCCAGTGCTGCTCGCACCACGATCTCCAAGGCGACCGCTGGATCTTCCTCTACCTCGCAGGCGGGGTCCTCGCGATGGTCTCCTGGATCGCCAACGCGACCGGATCGACCAACGAACTCGTTGCGACCATCCCAGCGGTCATCGCGGCTCTGCTCCTCGGATGGAAACTCTTCTACGCGTCCTTCCGCGAAGTGCTCAACAACCAGGTCTCCTCCAGCTCCCTCGCGGCACTCGCGATCCTCGCAGCCATGGCGGTTGGGAAGTACGGCACCGCCGCGTTCCTCGCGTTCATCCTGCTCGTCGCGGATCAGATCGTGTCCCGCACAGCTGACGGCGCGAAGCGCGCGATTGAACAACTCATCTCGCTGACCCCAGACGACGCACGCGTCGTCGACAGCGATGGCAACGAAACCATGGTCCCTGTCGGGCAAGTCAGCGTCGGACAACGCGTCCGCATCCGTCCCGGCGAGAACCTCCCAGTTGATGGCCGCATCATCAACGGCGAGTCCACCATCAACCAAGCGTCACTCACCGGTGAATCCATGCCGGTTGAAGTCCAAGATGGATCAGCGGTCTACGCAGGCACCAGCAACCTGACGGGCGCGATCGAGATCGAGGTCACCCAGGTCGGTGCGGAAACCACCATCGGGAAAGTCTCGACGCTCATCCGCGAAGCGGAATCCACAAAGACCGAACGCCAGCTGCTCATCGAACAGGTCGCGCAGTTCTATGTTCCTGTTGCGATTTCTGTCGCGGCGGTCGTGTTCTTCCTGTTCTCACAGTCCGACATCGCATCCGTCCGCGAAGGCGCTGCGTTGCGTGCCGTGACCGTGCTTGTGGTCACCTGCCCAACGGCGCTGCTGCTCTCGTCGCCATCGGCGATGGTCGCCGCGTTCGCGTCCGCGGCTCGTCTGGGCGTGATGATCAAACGAACGACTTATCTAGAGGCCTCGGCCAATGTTGATGCCGTTGTGATGGACAAGACCGGTACATTGACCACCGGCTCGTTCGGTGTGTCCCGCCTCGCTCCAGCACCGGGTGTTGAGGGTGCGGACCTGCTCAAAGCCGCCGCGTTTGCTGAAGCACACTCCAACCACCCGCTCGGACTCTCGATCCTCCGCACCGCAAAGCAAGCACGCATCGAGGTCGATTCCAACGGCTCATACGAAGAAACCCACGGCGCAGGTGTAAAGGCAAAGACCTCCATCGGCGAGATCACCGCAGGCCGCGGATCGTGGATCAAGCAGCTCATGCCCCAAGCGACCGATGCCGTGACCGACATCGAGAATCGCACCGAAGGGATGTCGGGCGTGCATGTGATCAAGGACGGCGTCTACATGGGCGCGGTCGGTCTTGAAGACACCCCGCGTCCAAACGCCAAAGCGGTCGTCGATCGTCTCCGCGAGCTCGGAATCCGGTTCGTTGCGATCTTTACGGGCGATCGTCTGAGCGTGGGCAAACGCGTCGGGCAAATCGCAGGCGTGGACAGCGTCGAAGCCGAGTGCCTCCCAGAAGAGAAGCACCAGCAGATCCGCCAGATGCGTGAGGACGGCTACCGTGTCATGATGATCGGTGACGGCATCAACGACGGCCCCGCACTCGCTGAAGCCGATGTCGGTGTCGCGATGGGTCTGTCGGGTTCGGACATCGCCGCAAACTCCGCAGGCGTCGCGCTGATGACCGACGAACTCAACCGCATCCCGTTCCTCATGGAACTGGCGCGTCGCACCAAAGTCATCATCACACAGAACATCGTCGTGTCGATCCTGATGGCAATCGTCGGTCTCGTCCTCGCCGCGTCGGGTACATTCCAGACCATCGGTGGCGCAAGCATCGGTGTCGGTTTCGCGGCCTTCTTCCACTTTGTCCCCGATGTGTTCGTGATCGGCAACTCCTTCCGCCTCTTCCGTTTCGGCGAAGACTTCCTCGAAGCGGAAACAAAGCAGAAGGAACAAGAGCAAGCCGCCCAACGCCGCGTGCGTCGCGATCACTCCGTGCGGATCGCCGCCGAGCCGGCGTGAGTTTGAATGGAAAATCCAATGAAGCCCGTCAGCAATGGCGGGCTTTTTTATGCTAGAAACTCACTCGGGTTTCGTCAGCACACCCGCATTGAAGCTCCGCCCCTCGATGCGGAACTTCCGCTCAAAGTTCGTGCCGACGAGTTCGCCCTCGCCCGCGGATTCCGGTGCTTCAAACCCGCCAAACACATATGGCAGCGCATCGCGCCCATCAAGAAACGCCTGCACCGCTGGCGGCGGCGCGGGGATCTTGGGTCGTGCGAATGCTTCATTGGATTCTGATGAACCCGAAGCCCACAGATCGAAGTGCGAGAGATCCCACGCCCACAGATCGTCGTGATCGGTGACGACTCTTAACTCGCCGCCTTTTTTCAGGCAGCGCCAGATATCGAAGAGTGTCTGATGCTGGACGACTCGTTTCTTGTGGTGCTTGTTCTTCGGCCAAGGATCGGAAAAATACAGGTGCAGCACATCGATTGATTCATCGGGACAGCGCCATTGGAGGAACTGCGCCGCGTCGGAGTTCAAAACCCGCACATTGGTGTGCGTTCCTTCGTTCTCGCGTTTGCGCCGGATGCGATCGGCGGTGTACGCCGCGAACTCCCCGGCCCATTCGATCCCCAGAAAATTCGTCTCGGGCTGCAGGTCCGCTTGTTGCACAAGGAACGCGCCCTTGCCCGATCCGATCTCGAGTTCAAACCGCCGCGAGGGCTGGGCGAACCATCCGCGCGGATCGAGCCGACCCGATTGGGGGTCTTGGAGCACCGTGTCGGGGAGTGGGGGGAGTTCTTCCGGTGAGATCCCCACCACGCCGGGGGCGCTGTCGAGAGGTTTGCCGTGTCCGAGTCCGAATGACATAGGGAGACAGTGTATGCGCGCTCAACGCCGACGGCCCTATGGTTCTGCATGACCGAAACCCACACCACCCCGCCGAGTTCAGGAACCCATCAACTCCGCGTGCGCTATGTCGAGTGCGACCCGATGGGGGTCGTGCACCATTCGAGCTACCTCCCCTGGATGGAGATCGGCCGGACGGAACTGCTGCGAGAAGTCGGCGAGAGCTACGCGACTCTGGAAGCATCGGGCGTGTTCATGGTCGTGACGAAGCTGGAGGTGAAGTACCGGCGCCCGATCAAGTACGACGATGTCATCGAGATCCGCACGAAGGTGGACAAAGCGAGCAAGGTCAAACTCCACCATTCTTACGAGATCGCCCTCGTCGAACGCGGCGGCAAAGCTCCTGATCCAAGTGATCCCGCTGTCCCAAGCGACGGGGTGTGCGCGATCGCAACCACCGAACTCGCCTGCGTCGGAAGCGACGGCAGACCCAAGGCGCTTCCAGAGTGGTTGATCGAGAGCTAATTGGAGTCTTCATTTGGATATATATTGAATACCCATACTTCTCTATCAATAAGTGCTTGGTCGTAATACTCTAACTGATCATCATTAATCCAATGATCCCGTGTAGTCTCATACGACTCATTGTCTTGGTCTGTGATTGACCACTCATTTTCTTCAATTGCAGTTCTTGCTCTTTCTTCAGCGTCGTGAATTGAAGAATCTTGTATCCAGCAATTGACATAGGCACCGCCAAACTCCAGTTTGTCCTCTGGTTTTATTGGTATTGAGTGAAAGCTAAAAAAATACATCGGCATAGTCAGTACTCACATCAACCGTTCAATCGCCTGCGATACATTCTTCACCGGGATCAGTTCCATCCCCGAAATCTTCGCCAGCTTTTGTGATCCTGATGTTGGGATGATCGCGTGCGTGTACCCGAGTCGTGCGGATTCGCGGAGGCGCTGCTCGATCTGGGTCGCGGCGCGGAGTTCGCCGCCGAGTCCGACCTCGCCGATCGCGATGGTCGTGGGGGGGAGCGAGCGTTTGTAGTGTGCGCCCGCGATCGACAGCGCGAGCGCCAAATCCGCGGCGGGTTCAACAATCTTCAATCCACCCACGACCGAGACAAACACATCCCGGTCCGCGAGACGGAGCCCGCCGTGTTGTTCTAAAACAGCAATCAGCATCGCCAGTCGGCTGCTGTCCAGACCGGATGATTTCCGCTTGGCGCTCCCGACGAATCCCGTCGCGGTGAGCGCCTGGATTTCGACGCAGACGCAGCGGGAGCCGTGCATTGCGGGACATACGATCGCGCCGGGTCGGTGTTCACCTCCCGATTGGATCGCGGCGACGGACATCCCACCCGGAAGCTGCTGCAATCCCTGTCCGGTCATCTCGAATATACCGAGTTCTTGCGTGGTGCCAAACCGGTTCTTGATTGCGCGGACGATCCGCGCCGAGTGGTAGCGATCCCCCTCGAAATACAGCACCGCATCGACCATGTGCTCGAGCATCCGAGGCCCGGCCAGCGTGCCTTCCTTGGTGACATGCCCGACGAGCACGATCGAGATCCCGGTCGCTTTGGCAAAGTAGACCAATTCGCTGCAGCATCGTCGCAGCTGGGTGACCGATCCCGGCGAAGCTTCGAGGTCCGCTTTGTAGATCATCTGGATCGAATCGATCACGCACACATCGGGTTTGATCTTGCGTGCTTGTTCAAGGATCCGCGCGAGATTCGTATCCGCGAGCACGAACAACCCATCCGCATCCGCGACCCCCAACCGATCCGCGCGGAGCTGGATCTGCTGCGCCGATTCTTCGCTCGACACATAGAGCACCTTACTCGTCCAGTCCGCTTGTTGCGAGTCCATATTGATCGGTGACGCCCACGCGCCCGCCGCTTGCAACAACAGCGTCGATTTCCCGATCCCGGGTTCGCCCCCAACCAACACGACCGATCCCGGGACCAGTCCTCGGCATTCATCCGCTTCGGTCCCACCAAGCACGCGATCGAGCTCCGTGATCCCGGTCGGGAGTCTCCGCATCGGTCCTGAAGAAGCAAGAATCTCGGTGATCGGGGTCGCGCCGGGATTGTCGTTGGTGCCTTTGGTTTCGACCCATGACGATCCGCGATGGGGATCGGATGCTGCGGATTTGTCGAACTGCGATTCTTCCAGCGAGTCCCATGCGCCGCAGTCGTTGCATTTACCCATCCAACTGGAGTGTGTGGAGCCGCAGGAGGTGCAGATGTAGATGGTGCGGGTCTTGCTCATATGGGCCAATCATAGCACAAAAAAAGGGATCTGTTCGGTGTTCGGCGTGCGTAGACTACCGTTGCACGATGCCAGACCCCTCTCCCACCCCGATCCAGACCCCCCCGAAGCGGAAAAAACGACTCCGGATTGTACTGTGGTTGCTCAGCATCCCGCTCATTCTGGTCATCGCGGGCGTCATCCTCGTGGGCACGGGATCATTGTCCGGATTTGTCATCCCGATGATCGAGCGTGAGACCGGCTTGGCCGTGACCCGGGGAACGGTTGTCCTCAACGCGTCTGGTGAGATCGAGTTCCGCGATGCGGTGCTCCGTGCTCCGGATATCGATGGGCCGGGGGGTGAAGTGATTCGTATGGACCGCGCGACGATCTCGATGCGTTGGGCTTCGATCTTGTCGGGAGCCGACGCGATCAAGAGCGTGAAGATCGATCGCCCACGACTCCGCGTGAGCCAGAACACCGAAACCGGGATCGTGAATCTCCAATCCCTCAAGCTCCAGCAATCCGATGGCGGGGGCGCGGTCACCCCCGCGATCACCATCAACCAAGGTGTGATCGAAGTCGGCGAACACACCGGCAGCAACTACACCAAACTCAAAGACCTCTCCGTCGTCGGTGGACTCGATAAACCAAACAAAGACGGGGTTGCCAAGTTCGACCTTCTCGCAACCTCGACCGAATCCTCAATGTCCGGCGGTGAACACAACACCCAGGACGACTTCATGATCACAGGCACCGTCTCGGGAAAGGGCGTGCAGGGGGTCATGACCGGACTCACACTCGAAGACTGGCCAGCACAGATCGTCCCAACGCGCGTGCGCGCGATGTATGAATCGCTCGCGCTCAGCGGGAAACTCGCACCGACACGGTTCAGCGTCGGTCTCGATGGTCGTCCCCGCGTTGTCATGACGCTTGATGGTGTGGATATCAGTTTGCCGTTCATCCCGCCCGCACAGTTTTCGGGTCCCGAAAAATTTCTCCGGATGCGTTCAACCAAAGGCACCATCGCGTTTGGATATGGCGGTATGAGCGCAGACCTCACCGGCGACATCGATGAACTTTTGTACGATGTATCATTGGAATACAAGGGGTATAAAGAGTCTAGCCCGTTCACCTGTGACCTACAGACCCGCTTCAGGATCGAGCCCGGGTTCAGGCCCCTGCGGTTCTTGCCCGAACGGGTCACCGAAAAGCTCGACCGCTTTGTTGATCTCGTCGCCGACATCGATGCAACGGTCAGTCTCGTCCGCGAGATCGACACGGACACCACCGACGGCATCGACTCGCCGATCCTGGTCTCGGGATCCGCGGATGTTTCCAACGGCTCGGCGAAATACAACAAGTTCATGTACCCCTTTGAGAACATCGAAGGCCGGGTGTCATTCGAGCCCGATGGTGTCACCATCGACGGCATCACCGGCACCGGACCCACCGGCGCCAAGCTCCAAGCAAACGGTCAGTTCGTCGGTCTGGGATCTGATTCGGTCGTCGAAATCATCGTCGGCGTCCAAGACCTCCCGATCGATCACCTGCTGCTCAGCGCAATGGATGAAGATCAACAAGAACTCGTCGATACCCTCTTCTCACGATCGCAGTATGACAACCTGCTCGAATCTGAATACCTGCTCGAACCCGCACGCCGTGCCGAACTGACCCAGCAACGCAACGAGATGATCCGCACCATCGCATCACTCGATGACCAAACCCCAGAATCAGAACGCGGCAAGCTCTCCAGTCAACTCGCCTCAATGAACACCCTTCTCCGCGTTCCCGAGTTCGACTTCGGCGGACTCATCGGAGTCGAGGTCACACTCAAGCGGCACCCAGAGCGTCCAGAGGACGACCGGTGGACCACCGACATCAACGCGGTGATCCCCAGCGCGGGGATTGTTCCCAAGCAGTTCCCGCTTCCGATCGTCGCGCGGAATGTCCAGATCTCAATCATCGACAACTCTGTGTTTCTCAGCGGCGGTGTGTATCAGGGACTCAGCGGCGGAACAGCGAAAGTCGATGCGCGATTTGAGCCGCGTGAGGGCTTTGATGATCCACAGCCGTATGTCGAGATCAAAGCACGCGACATCCCGATCGACGACCGGTTGATCGCCGCGATCCCGGGGTACTACGACGCGCAACCAAACGATCCAAGCGAGATCACGCTCCGCCGCATCCTCGACCGTCTCCGTATGCAGGGGATTGTGGGCGCGGATGCGAAAATCGGTCCGAGTGATGATGGCAGCATCAACTACTTTGTCGAAGCGGATGTCTTGTCAGGTTCCGCGCATCCGCTCGTGATGGGGATGCAACTGCTCGACGAAGAAACGATCCCAGATGGCTCAGAACTCGGACTGGATTCGGTCCAGCTCAAGGGCATGACCGGGACCATCGTGGTCAACAAGGAGCTGATCGTCGTAGACCTCAAGGGGATGATGGAATCCCCATCGCTCCCGATTGCGCCAACCCCGATCCAGATGCTTACACAGCTCACGCTCGCGCCCCAGCCCAAGGTTGAAAACATCAAGCGAACCAATGGCTTGCTTCCCTTCGAAGCGGGGCCACCCGTATCGGGGCCATTGATCTACACACGCGTCAAAGCGAACGGTCTGGATCTTGGGATGCCTCTGGAGCACGCGATCGCGGTGCTCTCGCCGAGCTTTGCCAAACGGGTGGCGCAATGGCGGAAGGATTTCGATCCCGACGGCGTGCTGGATCTCCAAGCGATCCTCGAAGGGCGCGTTGGAAGCTCGATGGACACCGCGCTGACGATCAATCAGATCAACGCGACCGGATTCACATTCGAGGATCACCGCTACGAGTTCGGGTCTTCGATCGGGTCCGTCGGTCTTCGGCTCGGATCCAAACCGAAGGTCGAGAGCCGCGGGTTCAGCGTCCCGTTCAGCATCGACCACGAACCGATGGGAGAGATCGGGCTCGCAGGATCACTCCGGCTCGCGCAGGGGGGGCAGCTCCTCGAACTCAACAACGAGCCATCGATGCGTCTATCGATGACCAGAGGCCGACTCGGTTCGCCCGGGGTTCGCGCGATCGTTGATCGCATGGGATCAGGTAATGAGCAGGGGGGAGCCAAAGACTTCTTCAACTACTACGGACTCGACGGCGAGTTCAATCTCCTCATCGACATCACCCCGATCGACGGAGCGCGGATCTCCAAAGCCTCCCCCGGTGAGCTCGGATTTCCCGCGATCGAAGTCGATGGTTCCATGATCCCTCGCTCGCTCACCATCAAGCGCGACGGGAACATTCTCGACTTCCAGAAAGATGAGATCCAAGGCTCGATCCGGTTCGATGGTCTCGATGGATACTTCGACGACATCCGCGCCAAGAACAACGACTACACGCTCGCGCTCGATGGAAAGTGGGCCGTGACTCCGGGGCAGGGCGCGTGGATCGATCTGGTCATCGCGGCCCACGGTGACATCATCAACGGCCCGGTCCGCGCCATCCTCCCCGACACCCTTTCGCGCGTCATCGACGAACTCGAGGTCAAATCCGGACGCGAGATCGACCTCGAACACCTCCACATCATCGCGGATCGACTCGGGACCGATTCCACAGCCTTCGCAATCGATGGCTCCGCAACGATGCTCGATGTCAGTGCCCTCGTCGGGGTCCCGATCACCGAACTCGATGGACGCGTGAACTTCAATGTCCAGTCCGGCGTGATGGGTGCTTCTGATCTGCATGAATCCGAGCCCATCCCCGATGAGATCGGAGGTCTCCGGTACCAGCTTGATATCGAAGCGTCCCGTCTCCGCGCCGGACTCCTCCGCGTGCACAACGCCCAAACACGAATCTTCAACGATCCCGCGTCCCCCAGCGAGGTGCTCGTCCCAGAGTTCCGCGCCGGGATGCACGGCGGAATGGTCACAGGAAACGCACAGGTCCGCCCGCTCGAAGACGGAACACTTTGGTACGCGTCAGAAATCCGGTGCTCAGGAGTCCGAGCCGCACCGATCTTTGATGACCTCTTCCTCCCCATCGAGGGTCTGGAAGGCCCCCCCGCCCCCGGCTCATCGACCGTTCGGTCCGCGTGGAATGTCGATTCAGATGTCTCAAAAGGGTCAATGAATGCTGATCTCGCGATCAGCGGCCCGATCGGTTTGCCGAATGAACGCTACGGACGCGGATTTGTCAGGGTCTCGGGCGGGTCGATCGTCGCACTCCCTGGTCTGATCAACCTGATCGAAGCGAGCAACCTCAAACTCCCGATCGGTTCAAGATTGAACCTCGCGGAAGCGGAAATCTACATTGATGGCCCAACCATGTCCTTTGAACGCCTCAGCGCGTCCTCCGACACCATCGAGATCCTCGGCTACGGGACAATGGACTGGACTTCACGAGATATTGATCTACGCTTCCGGTCAAGGTCGATCAAACCGATCCCCGTCCTCTCGAGTCTCCTCGAAGGCATCCGGGATGAACTGATCACGATCCGGGTTGCGGGAGCACCGGGATCGATCACCTACTCTCCCGAACAGTTCGGGACCACCAAGCGTTTGCTGGACTCGATGTTCGGCACCCGCGAGACCGAGCAGCAACGACGCTTGAGAGAGGTCGAGGGACGGACCCGCGTGGGTTCGGGTCGGCTCCGTCGCAAACAAGGCGATCAGGTCATCGAGCCAACTCCGGAGAAGAAGTCAGGTAGGAGATCAGATTCAGGCTCATCTCTGAACCCAACGCAAAGCACCTCGGCAACCGCCGATACACAAGACGACTGAATACAACAGACACACTGAGAACAAGTGAAAACCGGGACGCATAGGGCGTCCCAAAGACAGGAAAGACAAGAAGACTATGACAACAGATTCCAACCGCTCACCAGAACACAACCGGGTCGAACTCGACCCACCCAAGAGCACGCAACCCAAAAACGAGCAAGCCGCTCCGCCCGAGACCCGGTCTGCGCAGCGTGCCGACGATGGTGAGATCCAAGAAGGCATCATCGATCTGATCAACAAGGTCGCCATCGGTTCGGGCGCAAGCGATTACGACGAGAAGCTCGTCCGCGAGCTCATCACCGCTGGACTCAAGCTGATCCCCGACGGTCGCGACACCGGCGAGCTCAAGCTCATGACCGCGACGATGAAAGAACTCCGCTACGCGTACCGCGTGTTCGGGGAATACCCAGAGCCGCACAAGGTGACGATCTTTGGTTCAGCACGAACTCCAGAAGACCACCCGGACTATCTCGCCGCTGTCGAGTTCTCCAAACTCATGGCCCAAGCGGGCTGGATGGCGATCACCGGCGCCGGCGACGGGATCATGAAAGCGGGACACGAAGGACCCGGACGCGAATCGAGCTTCGGCGTCGCGATTCGTCTCCCCTTCGAGACCAGCGCCAACACCGTCATCGCGGGCGATGAAAAACTCATCAACTTCCGCTACTTCTTTACCCGCAAACTGATGTTCCTCTCCCAAGCCGAAGCGGTCGTCTGTTTCCCCGGCGGATTCGGGACCCTCGACGAGTGCTTCGAAGCACTCACCCTCATCCAGACCGGTAAAGCGAGCATCGTTCCCGTCGTGTTCGTCGATGGCGACGCGCAATCCGACGAGCACGGCTCCTACTGGGACGGATGGATCCACTACACCAAGACCCAGCTCGAATCTCGCGGATGGATCAGTGAAGAAGATAACCACCTCTTCTACCACGCGAAGAACCCGCAAGACGCCGCGGATCATGTGATGAACTTCTACTCGGTGTACCACTCCTCGCGCTATGTCCGCGACGAGCTTTCCATCCGTGTAAAGAAAGTCCTCACCGACGACCAAATCAAAATTCTCAACGACGAGTTCTCGGTGCTCGTCAAGACAGGCGACATCCATATGTCAGCAGCGTTGCCAGGAGAGAAGGACCACCTCGATCTCCCACGCGTGGTCTTCACCCACACCCGCTACAAGTTCGGTCTGGTGCGTGCACTGATCGACAGGATCAACTCGTTCGCCGATGCGTAAACCGATGCGTCCAGTTTCAATGTTCAAGATCAGGCTGGCATTGCTCACGGCGACATTCGCCGCGGGTTTGTCCGCGTGTTCACCAAACACGAAAGGCTCACCACGCGATCCGCTCACACTCGAAACGAGCATCGAAGCGGGCCAGGCGACGAACGCCTCTCAGCGTGGTCTTGAACTCAGGGTGATGACCGTGGATGATTCGGAGAACCGGGTCGCGCGATCGCTCGCACGCTACGAGCAAAGCACCGGTTCCATGAGCAACGAAGACATCCAGCGATGGAGATCGTGGGGGCTTCGACTCATCGTCGTCCCAATCGACAAGCTCGATTCGATCCTCGGCAGTCAGGACCTTACCCAAGCGGCACAGGTCCGGTGGATGGGGGAGTTCCCGCAGTGGAGACCGATCATCCGAACCGGGGAGATCCACAGCAATACCGTCCGTGTACAAGATTCGGACGGCGCACGCTACCAAACACTCGTCGGTCGGCCGCGGTTGCTCGCGCGTGTCTGGACCGTTCCGGAAGTCACCGACGACGGACTCAAAGCAAGGCTGCACATGGACCTCGCGATCCAGATGACCCAGCCCCAACGCAGCAACCGCTGGGGAGAGATCCGGCTCCCGACCGCGCTCGACGAGGGGGATCTGATCAACGAACTCATGATCAGCCCGGTCTTCGATTCGTCCTCTGCGTTAATCCTCGTCGGCGAAGACCCGCTGGTTTCGTGGGGATTCACAGACGAGGACGAATCCTTCGATGCATCATCTGAAGAACGGACATCCATCGGCCCACGCACGCCGCAGGCGCGCACGCTGGGACAGCAGATGCTCTCCACCCCAGGCACCGGGTATGTCGCGCCGGGGGTTCGTTATGTTCCTCCAAAGAAGGTCCTGATCGTGCTGGTCCCCAAAGCCGACGGGCAGTACCGGCTGCTCGGCCCAACCACCACACGCAAGGACCAAGGTTCATGACCGAGTTCGTTTCCATCCTGATCCTGCTCGTTGGTCTCGCGATCCTGATCGTCGGCGCCGACGCGCTCGTGCGCGGCGCGGCTCAAATTGCCAAGCACCTCGGGCTCAGCCCGTTCGCGATCGGTGTCACCGTCGTCGCATTCGGGACCAGCGCTCCTGAACTGTTCGCGAGTGTCGGTGCGGCGCTCCAAGGACAGACCGAACTCGCGGTCGGGAATGTCGTCGGATCCAACATCGCCAACATCGCATTGATCCTCGGCATCGGCGGACTGATGATCCCCATCGCGGTGGACAAACGAATCCGGATGATCGAGATCCCGCTTATGGTCCTGGTGACCGCTGGATCGATCGTCCTATTGATCGACGGTCATCTCACACGCGGCGAGGGCGGCGTCCTGTTTGCAGGACTCATCGCGTATGTGGTCTACATCGTCCGCGCCCACAAAGAGAACATCGAGCATGGTCTCGAAGAAGCCGTCGCGGGAATCAAGCCGATCTGGATGGACTTCCTGTATGTCGTTCTGGGAATCGTCGGCTTGGCAATTGGCGCGAAAGTCCTTGTTTATGGCGCGACCGATCTTGCCGAATCTATCGGGATCCCAGCAGCGGTGATCGGAACGACGATTGTCGCGTTCGGGACCAGTGTCCCGGAACTCGCCGCGACGATCCGCGCCGCGATGGTCAAAGAAGCGGACATGGCGGTCGGGAACATCGTGGGATCCAATGTGTTCAATCTGCTCTCGGTGCTGGGGGTGACCGCGATTATCAAGCCGTTGAACTTGGATTCGTCTCTGAACTGGCACCTGTACGCGATGCTCGGAGTCGCGATCCTGTTGATGGTTTGGGCGCTTGTTCGTCCGGTAATCTCCAAGGGATCAGGGCTCGTGCTCCTCGCGGTGTACTTGCTCTACATTCTCGCCGCGTATGCCGTGAATCCCGGCGTTTCCTGAGGGTCCGCTTCATCGTTTCATCGGTTGAGCCGATAGCCCGGCAGCGGGACGCACATGAGTCCCGCTCAGGAGTGTCGAATGCTGCGCGTCCATATATCTGATGCCAAACCAGGAATGGTGCTGGCCCAACCCGTGTACCACCCACGGTCGAACTCAGGGACGGTGTTGCTGCGCGCCGAGGTATCGCTCAGTCAGAATACGATCGATCGGCTGATTGATATGAAAATCCCTGAGCTGTGGATCCAGTACCCCGGCATGGAGATGGTGGGGGAGTTTGTCAGCCCCAAGATCATGGCGTCACGCGCCATGGTTGCGGGCGATGTCTCCAAAGCATTTTTAGAAGCATCGAGCGGCGCGCACGCGAAGCTCGACTTTCAGCAGTACAAAAGCTCGATGTCCAAACTACTCACCAACCTCATCGACGATCCCAAGAGCGCCGTGTTCGTGGGGGAGCTCGTCGATTCGGGAGCACCAGCGGTACGCCACGGCGCCAATGTCGGGTTCCTGAGTCTCCTGCTCGGGATGCGGCTCGGGTTCTACCTCATGCGAGAACGCAAGTATGTCCCCTCACGCTACGCATCGGATGTCACCAACCTTGGTGTCGCGGGGATGCTCCACGACATCGGGATGATGCACCTCGACGAGAAAGTCATCAAACGCTGGGGCAAACACCACGACGCGAACGATGTGGAATGGCAAGAGCATGTCAATATCGGATACCAGTGTGTTCGCGGATCATTGCAAGCGTCCGCGGCCAGTGCCGTGCTCCATCACCACCAGCACTTCGACGGATCAGGATTTCCAACCAAAGAACGACACGGCTGCGAACCGAGTGGACTGATCGGCGATGAAATCCATGTCTTTTCACGGATCATCTGCGTCGCGGATCTATTCGATCGACTCAGCCACAATGCGTCCACCATCGGAGAGGGCGAAGGCGATGGACTCTCCAAGCCCGCCGTGTGCACGCTCAAAAAAATGATGGGCAAACCCTACGGCGATTGGATCGACCCGATTGTGTTCAAGGCGCTCCTCGCGGTCTGTCCCGCGTATCCACCGGGAACCGTAGTCAAGCTGAGCAACGGTGCCGAGGGTGTGGTCACGGACTGGGACCCCGCTGATCCGTGCCGTCCACAGGTTCACGAGTTCTCCCGCTTTGAGGATGAACAGTTCGCTGCAGTCTACAACCTCAAAGAAGATCGCTCCGTGACGATCGTCGAGTGCGGCGGGGTCGATGTCGAGAAATACAACTTCTATCCGGTCACCAAAGGACAGTTCGATCTCCGCGTCATGCAGCGAAACCTGAGCAACGGGTTGCACTTGTTCACCCCCGACGAAGCGGCGTAGCACA
The DNA here is from genome assembly GCA_963976955.1 of uncultured Phycisphaerales bacterium. GTDB lineage: Bacteria > Planctomycetota > Phycisphaerae > Phycisphaerales > UBA1924 > UBA1924. The sequence goes on from CAXBMD010000002.1 coordinate 410,114, forward strand.
CTTTCCGCTCACCCAAAAACGACAGGCTACGCTTCTGTATGGACTCTGGGATCACCAGCACAGCCCGATGCCTGCTCGTCGCCGCGGCTCCGAAGGAGTGCGACGCGGTGCTCGAAGCGTTTTTGTTGAAAGGATCGCCGATCCAGCTCGGACAGGTCATCCGTCTCGACGATCGCTTTGATCTGGTCCGCAGCGGGGTGGGCAAGTCGTCCGCCGCCGCCAGCACAGCGCGTGCGTTGACCATCCAGCCCTACCGCTCGGTCATTTCAGTCGGGATCGCGGGATCGCTCCCAAGCGATGAAGCCTTGGGCATCGGTGAATCAATCACTGCAACCCGATCCGTCTTTTCGGACGAAGGGATCGGCGCTCCTGATGGGTTCATCCCGATGAGCGAGATCGGATTCGCGCCGTTTTCCTGCGGCGAGATGGGCATCGATCACAACCCAGACCTCGTCGAGTTCCTCGCTTCGATCACAGACACAACCGCAATCATCGCGACCGTCTCCTGGTGTTCCGGTGATGACGGTTGTGCCGATGGTGTTGTTTCGCGGACCGGCGCGGTCGCTGAAGCGATGGAGGGAGCCTCCGTCGCACTCGCGGCCCAGATCGTGGACCCCGCGATCCGGACCGGTGAACTCCGTGTGATCTCCAACACCACAGGCAATCGAGCGAAGCAAGTCTGGGACCTTGGCGCGTCGCTGACCACGCTCACGCGAGTTATCGGCTCGCTCCGTTCATAACGGACCCTCAACTTGCCGTTTGTGCGTTCTGCGCGATCTGATCCTGATGCGGCACGCCGAGCCTGTTGATTCGGATCACCACACCCACATTCTTCCCCATATCAGGCCGATTCTCTATTGATGCGATGATCGGCGCGGAACTTCCGCAGCGGTCATCAACGACGCCGGTTGGTGTAGGAATCGTGCTGGGACGCACGAAGGTAAGGATGTTATGGCGAAGCCAAGAGTATTCGACCAACTGAAAACGACGCTCAAATCGATGAACTCGATGCGTCCAACGGGATACCCCCTCGCGGTTGACTTCGGTGTCTCTGCGCTCCGCGTGCTCCGCGTCTCTTCCGGTGATCCCGCATCCATCGAGAGCGCTGCTCAGATCAGCACCCCAGACGACCTGCTCGACAACCCATCCAAACGCATCCTCTTCCAGTTCGATGCGCTCCCCAAACTCATCAAGAGCGGCAAGCTCACCGGTCTCCGTGCCGCGTGCGTGATCCCAACCCAGCAGATGTCGTGCAAGCACCTGCAGATCACCCCCGTCCCAGGCGTGTCGCTCAACGAACTCGCCATCGGGCAGATGAGCGATCGGCTCGGGTGCGAACCCGGCGCGCTGCTCGTCCGAAGCATTCCAGTGGGGGAATCCAAACAGAACAACAAGCAAGAGGTCATCTGCTTCGGCGCATCCAAGTCGTTCGTCGGACGCATGATGGACTCGCTCAAGCGTGCCAAGCTCGAGCCGGTGGGGATCCACAACACCTTCGAGACCCTTCGCCAGATTGTCCCTACGGACTCAAAAGGCAACGGGGCGTCGCTGCTCATCGACCTCGGGAGCGCATGCACCGTGGTGATGATCGTGCACAATGGGCAGATCATGTTTGCGCGCACCATCGACCACGGCGCGATCTCGTTCGATCAATGCATCTGCCGTCAGTTCCGCTGCACCATGATGGAAGCCCGCTCGATGCGCGAGCGGATCCAGGAGATGGCCGCGGTGACGACCGGCGCTAAGCAAAGCGCGAACCCGCACCCCTCGATGGACGATCCCGATATTTCCGAGCCGCTCGAAATCCTGATCGACGAGATCATGATGTGCCTGCGCTACTACCGCTCGTCGATCCAAGGCCCAGCGGTTGAGCGTGCCTATTTCGTCGGTGGCATGGCGGGACACAAAGCCATCAGCGAGCACCTAGCGCGCGTGCTCAACCTTGAAACACGGGTCATCGACCCATTGAGCACCTTAGGGCGCGCGGGCAAAGTCCCGGTCTCCGGGGTCAACCTGAGTAAGCCACAGCCCGGTTGGGCAACCACGGTCGGGTGCGTGTTGTGCCCGACGGATCTTTGACCGTTCAGCGTTTTTTGACTGACGAATACCGGCATCCGCCGGGGATGACGAGGAGGATCGATGCGATCAAACAACAAGAATGACGGCGCCAGCTTCCTGCCTACGGACTATGTTCGTGGCAAAGGTCAGGCACGCGCCTCGATGTTCGCGATCCTGCTCTTCGTGCTCGTGCTCGCGGGTGTGATCGGTGCGTTCTTCGTCAACCACCAGCGTTGGAGCCGGGTCCGCGAGCAGCAGAGAATCGTCGCGGCGTCATTCAAAGAAGAAACCGCGAAAATCGAGCAGCTCAAGGTCCTCGAAGATCAACGCGTCGTCCTCACCGACAAAGCAGAGATCGTCACCGCACTCAAAGACCGTGTCCCACGCTCGGTCCTCATGGGCGAGATCATCCGAGGCATCGGGGACGGGATCACCCTGACCGAGATCCAGCTCGAAGGCGAGCGAGTCCGCCCGCCGGCCCCGCCGGCGGTCAAGAAGGGCGCGGTCAAATCCATCGGGGTGAGTGGCGTCGGGAACGGAAAAGATCAAAAAGCCGAGGAACCGAAGGTCCACCCACCCAAGTTCGTGTTCAGCATTTCGGTCGACGGTTTATCCGCAGACAACGACGACATCGCGGATTACCTCGCATCACTGAAAGGCTCGCCGTTGCTCTCCAATGTCGAGCTCCAGTACATCAACCAGACGATCATCGATTCGATCGAGTACCGCAAGTTCCGCATCACGATGTCGCTGTCATCGACCGCCGATGCGAGCAAGGTCGCCGGAACGATCTCGGTCGGGATTGATGGGCATGTTGTGGCAACCGCCACCGAAGACACAGAAGACTGAACCACTGATCGATTGACTGACGACTTTCATTTGACGAATCCAAGGAGATTCTTATGCAGTTTGGTATCCGAGAACTTGTCCTCTTCCTCACGGTCCTGCTCCTGCCGGTCGTGAGCTACATGCTGGTGTTCCGCCCGCAGAGTGCCAATATTGAGAGCGCAAAGGTCGAGATCGCTCACAAGCAAGAAATGCTCGGCAAGCTCCGCGCAGAGACCGCACGCAACGACGACCTCCTGCTCATCAACCAGCAGATCACCGAACGGATCGACACGATGGAATCCATGCTCCCTTCCAATAAGGAAGTGGATCAGATCGTCCGTCAGGTCTCGGGCCTCGCGATCCAGGCTGGTCTGAGCTCGCCAACACTCAAGAGCACCAAGCCACAAGCGGCGGCCCAGTTCCTCGAGCAACCGCTGGAGATGAGCATCGAAGGTTCATGGTCCGGGTTCTACGCCTTCTTGCTCAAAGTCGAGCAGATGCCCCGCATCACCCGCATCATTGACATGAAAATCGAAGACACATCGAGCGAAGAAACCGAGATCAAAGCGAGCTTCACGCTCAGCATCTTCTTCCGAGACGAGGTGACATCATGAGCGAAATCAACCCATTCACGCCCAAAGACAACGATCAGGAACACGGCGAGTCCAATGTCTTCCTAAACCTCAACAAAGCCGACGAAGCGACCGGTGTCCCATCGGTTATCCCAGGGATGGGCAACGATGCCGCGGGCGGTGGTTCGAGCTTTAGCACCGGTGCCGCCGAACCATCGAAGTTCAACGGCCAGGTCATGCTCGCGGGTCTTGTGTTTGCCATCGGTGTCGGATCGATCTACGCGATGCGGTACATCGGTATGCAAGCGGGGATCAAGGAATCGGTGTCGATGGTGGACTACACCGCTTCGACAACCTCGCCGGACTTTGTCAAACGATTCGACAAGATCATGGATGATCTCGAAGAGGTCAGCGTGTCGGTCCAGTTCGACAATGACACCGTCCTCCCTCAAGAGCCTTTCACGATGGCCAAGCTTGATGATCCAACCGATGAGTACCTCGCGCCACCTGTGAATGAAGACGACATGAATGCGCAGATGGCCCGTTTGGCGCGCCAGCGTGCCGAGCAGGAGCGTCTCGATCGAGAAGCCCTCATTCAAAGCTACGAAAAACTCGCATCCAAACTCAAACTCCAGAGTGTGATTGGTGGTTCGCGTCCGGTCGCTCGGATCTCGGGTGAACCCGTTGCTATTGGGATGACCGTTGCTGACACATTCAAGGTGCTGGCGATCAATGGATCGCAAGTCATCCTCGAAGTCGAAGGCATGAAGTACGAACTCGGACTCGGTGAAGGCGCCAAACGCATCAACTAACACCTCTCAAGGAACTCGGCAACATGGCGGATATCGACGACATCCTAAACGAACTCGGGGTAGATGAGAGCGATCATCGACCGCGCCGAGCGATGAAGCCCAAAGGCAAGGACCAGCATCGTCTCGATCAGCGCGCAGGGTCTTTCTCTCCGCTCCCCTCGATGCCATCGGGCCAGCGTCGGTACGGTCAAGAGGGCGGATCGAGTGTCGACGAAGACTCCGATGTGCTCGGGAATCAGATCGCCTCCGCGGGAGCATCGGTCGGCAGCGCGGTGCATGAAATCTATCGCCCGAACCACTCAGAATCGATCGCGGACCCCGCCGATGGCGACTTTGCTCAGCAACTGATCGATTCGGGCGCGGTGACCTCCGAACAACTCACCGCGGCCAATCAGGTCCTCAAGCAAACCCCGGGGGCCCTCCTCGTGGACTTGCTCATCGAGCAGGGCGCCGACGAAGAAAAAATTCAATCCATCGTCGCCCAGCGTGCCGGGGTTCCGTTCGAGCGCGTCGATATTGAAGCTGGTCTCGACGGCGGTTTCGATGGCAAACTCCTCCAGCGTCTCACCCCAGAGTTCTGCAAATCACACCATGTCCTCCCCCTCCGCACCGAGGGCACGCGCGTGGTCATGGGTGTCGTCACGCCGGACGATGTGTTCATGATCGACGAAATCTCGTCACGCCTGCGTGTGTCGAGTGTCAAACTGGTGCTCGTCACGCCTGGCGATATCCGCGCCGCACTCGAGCTGATCGGTCACGATTCAGGCGATGATGTGGACCTCTCGGAAATCCTCGCGGATGTCGATGTCGGCGATGTCGAAGTCTCCCAGGCGCAACAAACCGAAGCGGTGGACCTTGAAGCACAAGCCGGCGAGTCTCCGGTCATCCGCTATGTGAACTACATCATCCAGAATGCGGTCAAAGAAGGCGCATCGGATATCCACATCGAACCGGGCGAGAAGAAAATCAAAGTCCGCCTCCGCATCGATGGCGTGCTCTACGAATCCATGAACCCACCGCCTTCAATGTCAGCCGCGATCACCTCGCGCCTCAAGATCATGGCCGACCTGGACATCGCCGAACGACGCGTCCCGCAGGACGGCCGCATCCGCTGTACGGTTCAAGGTCGAAAGCTCGACCTTCGTGTGTCATCGCTCCCCACCGGATACGGCGAAAAGATCGTCATGCGTATCCTCGATACCAAATCCATCAATGTCCAGCTCGAAGACCTCGGGTTCGATGACGATTCACTCGCGATCTGGAAGAACGAAATCAAGCAGCCCCACGGCATTGTGCTCGTCACCGGTCCAACCGGTTCTGGTAAAACAACCACGCTCTACTCATCGCTCCGCCAGATCGACAACAAGAAACTCAATGTCTCCACCGTCGAAGACCCGATCGAATACCACCTCGACGGCATCACCCAAACCCAGACGCACGCGAAGATCGACATGACCTTCGCCAAAGCGCTCAAAGCACTCCTGCGTCAGGACCCCGATGTCATCATGGTCGGTGAAATTCGAGACCACGAAACCGCGCACACCGCAGTCCAAGCCGCGCTTACTGGTCACTTGGTGCTGTCAACACTCCACACCAACGACGCGCCGAGTTCGGTCACGCGTCTGGTCAACATCGGACTCGAACCCTTCCTCGTCGGCGCCGCGCTCAACGGCGTACTCGCCCAGCGTCTGCTCCGCCGCTTGTGCGCTACTTGCAAAGCACAAGAAGCACCAAGCGAAGAAATGGCCGAGTTCCTCGAAATCAACGGACTTCCCGTCAACGAGATGTGGGTCCCCAAGGGATGCGACAAGTGCCGCAACACCGGATACTCCGGGCGCGTGGGTATCTACGAGATGCTCGCGGTCGATGACAACCTCCGCGATGTCATCGCGCGCAACCCCAATGTCTCCGAGTTCCGTCGTTTGTGCCTGGAGCGTGGAATGAACTCACTCCGCGCCGACGGGATCAACAAAACAAAGGCGGGCTTGACGAGTATCCAAGAAGTACTCCGTGTCACCAGCGCCCATTGAAAAAGACCGACTGGTCTAAAAAGAGGCCAAAAAGCCGATTTGTAAAATAAAAACAACGAAATACGAAATAGACTGATTATTCTAGTGTTCTCCCTGTCAAGATAACCGGGTTTCGGGTCTGTATGATCCATCAACCTATAGACACTGGAGAACACCATGCCACGAATCAATCCATTGACCATCGAGAACGCCCCTGCAGACACCGCCGCCACATTGTCGGCGATCAAAGGCAAAATCGGGATGGTCCCGAACATCTACGCGACCATGGCCCACGCGCCCGCTGCTCTCAACGCCGCGCTCGCATTGGGTGAAGCGAACGGCAAGTCCTCGCTCTCCGCAAAGCTCCGCGAACAACTCGCATTGACCATCGCAGGCGTCAACTCGTGTGATTACTGCGCCTCAGCACACACCGCCATCGGCAAGGGCGCGGGATTGAGCGAAGACGAACTTGCCTCAGGCCTCAACGGCAAAGCGGGCGATCCAAAGACCCAATCCTTCCTGACACTCGCAAAAACTATTGTTGAGAAGCAGGGCCACCTGTCGGACGCGGATCTGTCCGCCGCTCGCGATGCAGGGATCACCGACCAAGAAATCATCGAGGTCGTTGCCGTCGTCGCGCAGAACATCTTCACCAACTACTTCAACCACATCGCTGATCCAGAGGTCGACTTCCCAGTCGTCCGCACCGGCGCGACGGTCTCGTAACTCGATCTGTACTCCGCGATTCCTTGAAATGATCAGACTGATCAGCGCCCGCTTCGTAGAAAGCGGGCGTTTTTGATGCGTACATCGCAGGTAGACACCGAGTACCAGTCAATTCATGTTCAACTTGGCATTCGGATAGAATGCTCTCGACCAAGCTATGAGGAGCCAAGAATGACCGACAACTCAATCGAATCCGTCCTCCACGAAGACCGCATTTTCAACCCACCCGCCGCGTCTGATGTCGGCGCCTCAAAGTGGCTGGTTTCGTCGATGGACCAGTACAACGAGCTGTACAAAGAATCGATCGAGTCTCCCGAGAAATTTTGGGCAGAGGTTGCCGAGGACTTCCACTGGTTCAAAAAATGGGACACCGTCCTCGAATGGAACGCCCCCGACGCCAAGTGGTTCAACGGCGGCAAAACCAATGTCTGCTACAACTGCGTCGACCGACAAGTCGAATCCGGTCACGGCGACCAACCCGCGATCATCTGGGAAGGCGAGCCTGTCGATGATTCCGGAAACCCAACCGACCAACAAACCCTCACCTACAAAGACCTCCAGACCCAGGTCTCCAAACTCGCCAATGTCCTCAAATCCAACGGCATCGGCAAGGGCGACATCGTCACCATCTATATGGGCATGGTCCCGCAGCTCGCGATCGCGATGCTCGCATGCGCCCGCATCGGCGCACCCCACTCCGTGATCTTCGGCGGCTTCAGCGCCCAAGCAATCGCCGACCGCGTCGAAGACGCCAACTCAAAAATGATCATCACCTGCGACGGCTCATGGCGCCGAGGCAAGGTCGTCCCCCTCAAAGACAATGTCGACGAAGCAATCAAGATCCTCAAATCCAACGGCAACCAACCCGTCGAGCATGTCCTCTGCTATGGACGCTGCCACAACGACATCAAATGGGGAGCGCTCGACCTCTGCTGGAACGAGCAGATGGAACAAGCATCCGCAGAGTGTCCATGCGAGCAGCTTGACGCCGAGGACATGCTCTTCCTGCTCTACACCTCCGGATCAACCGGAAAACCCAAGGGCATCGTCCACACCACCGCGGGATACATGGTCTTTACCGCGATGACCAGCAAGTACACCTTCAACCTCATCCCGGATTCCAACCAGACCTTCTGGTGCACCGCAGACTGCGGGTGGATCACCGGTCACTCCTACATCGTCTACGGCATCCTCCCCAACCGCGTCCCATCCGTCATGTTTGAAGGAGGACCAGACTACCCAACCGCCGCTCGATTCTGGCAGATCGTCGAGCGTCACAAGGTCACCCAGTTCTACACCGCACCCACCGCGATCCGCGCGTTCATGAAGTGGGGGGACGAACACCCCGAATCCGCAGACCTCTCCTCCATCCAGGTCCTGGGAACCGTGGGAGAACCGATCAACCCCGAAGCGTGGATGTGGTACCGCAACAAGATCGGCCGAGGCATCTGCCCCATCGTCGACACCTACTGGCAAACCGAGACCGGCGGTCATGTCATCACTCCCCTTCCCGGCGCGACCCCGACCAAGCCCGGCTCCTGCACACTCCCGATGTTCGGGATCGACGCTGCGGTCACCGACGAAATCGGGAATGTCTCCAAACCAAACACCGGCGGCATCATGACCATCCGCAAGCCATGGCCCGCGATGCTCCGCGGAATCTACGGCGACCGCGAGCGGTTCATCCACACCTACTGGTCCACCGTCGTCAAAGACGGAGAACCCTACTACGCCGCCGGAGACGGCGCTCGCCGCGACGAGCTTGGCAACTTCTGGATCATGGGACGCACCGACGATGTCATCAATGTTTCTGGGCACCGTCTTGGAACGATGGAAGTGGAGTCCGCGCTGGTCTCGCACAAGAGCGTCGTCGAAGCCGCGGTCGTGGGGATGCCCCACGAGATCAAAGGCACCGGGATCGCCGCCTTCGTCACACCCGGTCCGGGATACGAAGCGAGCGACGAGCTCATCCAAGAACTCCGCGACCATGTCGCGACCGAGATCGGCGCGATCGCCAAGCCCGACATGATCCGCTTCACCGCCGCGCTCCCCAAAACGCGTTCCGGGAAGATCATGCGAAGGTTGCTCCGCTCGATCGCCGCGGGAGACACCGAGATCACCCAAGACATCACGACCCTCGAAGACTTGTCTGTGGTTGCGAGGCTCGCCGGGAACGAAGAATAATCTCAGTGACGACTCGTACGGAGCCATGACCAAACAAGTGAATGAACTTAGAACCGTTCAAATATTGAACAGGTTATCAATATAATTGTGCATACTTGGATTCAGTTTTGTTGGCGTACCCATAGACCTCGTGTACATTATCGGGTGATCCCGATGGCAATCTGTCAGTCCAGCGAGTGATCACAGCCAATCTCTGGAGGTACACCAATGGAATTTGTTCACACGAGCGTTCTGTCAGTTCTTTTCGCGGTCACCGCATCCAACGCATCGATTTTCGACTTTGAAGATCAGGCACAAACCACGATCGGTGGTGTCCGTTCCGGCGCGCATACCAGTCTCACACTTGAGGATGACGGTTTGGAAATGACGATCTACCGATCGAGCGGAGCCGCGTTCGACATCTTCCCGAACAATACATTCGGTCCCGATCCGGTTTTCATGCCACCAGTGACTTGGATGAACAACTCGTGGGATCCATTCTGGGATGTATCACAGACCGATGACACCATCATCCTCAACTTCAATTCGATGGTTACCGATTTTTCGTTCCGATTTGGAGATTTCGGCGACGATGACGATGACATCTACATCGAAGGCTACGCCGGACTCGATGGCAGCGGCGACCTCGTCGACTCCAACTACGAGTTCCTCGAAGGCAACGACACCTTCGAGTTTACATCAGGCGCGCTCTTGCTTACAGGTGCCCTGAGAAGCGTGGTCATCTTCACCGGTGGGGACTTCACAAACTCAATCTTCATCGACAACATCCGCGCTACAGGGGTACCATCGGCACCATCGCTCGCGATTCTGGGGATGGGCGCATTGGTTGGAACGCGCCGCCGAAGAGCATAATCAACTTCAAATACGCGACTTGATCGAGTTGGTGCCTGAGAGCGTCCAACGGATGTTGGTATACGCTATCATATCGCCATGAACCCTCGCCATTGGATCGCCGTTGTCATTCTGTTCTGCACACTCGGCGTCCACCACGCCCCCGCCCAATCGAGCGAGGCCGTGGATGACACAGCACAACAAGAAACTTCAGGCATCCTCGACCAAGGCAGCGATTCTCTCTTCGGAATCTTCGATTTCACCCAATACTCCTTCCGCGACCTCACCCTCTACTGGGAAAACGACGGCACGCTCCCCAACCTCATCGACGACACCGACCGCTTCTACACCAACGGCACAGGGATCGAAGTCTCCTTCGACCCCAACCTCACCCCAGCACTCGAATCTCGGCTCGCGATCTCCCGCGATCCAAACCAACGCTTCGGTGTCGGCATCGCGCTCAAGCAAAAAATCTTCACCCCCGCAGACATCACCCTCCCCAACCCACCAGCGCGGGATCATCCCTACGCTGGTCACCTTGAGTTCGTGTTTGCCTTCCAACGCGCCGACGACACCAAGCACGACCACTTCGGACTCTCCCTCGGCCTCACCGGACACTCCAGCGGCTCCGAAGGTATCCAGCAATGGATCCACAACACCTTCCCCGACGAGTTCGACCCCCTCGGATGGGGCACCCAACTCCCCGGCGAGCCCACCATCAACTTCGCGTACACGCGGACATGGAAATCCGAAGCCGCGGATATCGGTGGACTCGAAATGGAGATGCTCCCCTCGCTCGGTTTCGATCTTGGAACGGTTTCGATCTCAGCCCGCTCCGCGATGACCCTCCGCATCGGCAAAAACCTCCCAACCGACTTCGGACCCGCTTCGCTGCTGGGACACAAAGACCACACCGTCCGCACCAGCCAATCCAGAATGCGACCCGACGGCACCGAACCCAACTGGTCCTTCTACTCTTACGCAAGAATTGGCGTCGACGCAATCGCACGCGACCTCTACCTCGACGGCACCGCCTTCGTCGGCTCCCGCTCCGCACAGCGCGAACCCCTCGTCGCCACCTTCACCTTCGGCATCGTCGCGCAGTACGAAAGCTTCTACCTCGGATGGGCACAGCACATCCAAACCGAACGCTTCGAGCTCCAACCCGACGAACAAACCTGGGGCTCCATCGTCTTCGGCAGCTCCTTCGAGTGGTAAACCTTTTGGGAGTATCCAATGGATCAACAACAACCACTCTCCGAGCACCAGTACCTTGAATCCAAAGCAAACCAAAGCCGTGGATCGGTCGCTTGGTACCTGCTCCCGTTCATAATCTTGATCCGACCCGGTCGCTTCATGCTCTCTTGGGGAATCCACGCAAACATTGTATGGATTTTATTCGCGGCATGGATTGTCGGTGCAGGACGGATAACAAACTGGGTCATCAACCAGCAACGCCTTGATGCCAATCCGCTTCCCTTCAAGATCGAATCTTGGACAACACTCTTTCTCGTACTGGGAGTGCTGGGTCTGCTCAGGGGTGCTTTCGAATACGGACTCGGGGGTGCATGGACATGGCTCAAACTCCGAATCTGCGGCATCCGGGGGAATGAATGGAATCGCAGCACGCGCATCTACATCTTTGCTCGTCTTGTTGAGATGGTTCCGGCGTTGCTTCTTTTGATCTACTTTACTCAGCGATATACGGGGCTCCGCGAGTACATCAGCCAGCCGGTCGCTTGGCCAAACTATGTCGTGATGGCTTTTTTCTTTCTCTCGCCCATCATCGCCTATCTGGGAGTCAAGTCGTGCTACAGCATTCAAAAAGCGTGGGGCGTCGTCCTATTTCTCGTGTGGCCGTTGCTTTGGAGAGCCGTGATTTTCGGCGGAGCAATCATCTACACCAGCACCTCAAACCCTTTGGCCGGACCATACCCAGATACACAGCACCCGGTCGTTGCAGCCCGGGGTGTGCTGAAGTTTGAATATCCCGACGGTTGGAAGGCAAGCATCACAGACCCAGAGGGTCCAAGCTCAATCGAGGCGACGATCATTTCTGAAAACGAGATGGGGTCATTGGTGATCCGAGTCCAGCCGCGTGAAGAGGTGGATCTCATCCAATACGACCTCGGCTTGCTCGCAGAGCTCGGATACAAAATCATCAGCTCAACCCAAGCACCAAATATTCGATTCGAACAACAGCGCGGCGATGGCGTTGACTACATCATCAACGCGGGACCCAGCGAGAACAGCAAGCAATACAAAATGCTTCATCTCTTGGTGCACTTTGATGTCGATCACGATGTCCTCTTCCGCTTCATGGCAACCGAACGCTATTGGCGTGCCGCGCTCGAAGGCTGGAAACAAATCCTCGCCACACTGGAAATCGGCGATCTGTATCAGATTGCGCCGGATATCTCTGCGCCGATGGGAATCAATCGCGAGGTGTACTCTTTCAATGCCCCCGGCAACTGGAATCTCAGCGAATCCCAGCGCGACCCATTTACAAATCTAGAAATCAGCGCCAAGCAATATTCATGGTTTACGACCATGATTATTGATCGTGATATGACCGCCCAAGCCGAACTCGACTTGTATCTCAATCACTCGATCGACGACCAACTCGTCTCATTCACAACGATGACAACATGGATGGGTCTCCACGGCGTCGGGGTTCAAGGTCAACTCCGAGAATCTCTCGCAGGGTACCAACAGTTCAAAGCCTTCTACATCCCGTTGGCTGACGGCAGAATCTTCGTTGTCAAAATGTATCAGGCCGAATCATCCACAAACCTCACCAACCCCGGCTTCAACCTCATCGAATCCACCTTCAAACTCCTCGTCGAACCCGCAGAGGTTGATCCGTAAACCACACCGGATACCATCGCCCATGAGCACACCCTCCATCCCGTCGCCCCCCCTCGTCAGCGTCATCATGGGTTCGAAGTCCGATTGGCCCGATGTCATGGAGCACGCCGGGAAGATGCTCGATGAACTGGGCATCCCTCACGAGGTCAAGGTCGTCTCTGCGCACCGCACGCCCGATCTGCTCGTCGAGCACGCCAAGGGCGCACGCGAGCGGGGCATCGAGGTCATCATCGCCGGCGCTGGTGGAGCGGCGCATCTGCCTGGGATGGTCGCATCCATGACCACCCTCCCCGTCATTGGGGTCCCCGTTATGAGCAAAGCACTCAAAGGCATGGACTCCCTGCTCTCGATCGCGCAGATGCCCGCAGGGATCCCCGTCGCGACCGTCGCGATCGGGAAAGCCGGTGCTGCCAACGCGGGACTGCTCGCGGGTTCGATCCTGAGCAACAAATATCCTGACATCCACAGCAAGCTCGAAGCGTTCCGAGCAAACCAAACCAAAGCCGTGCTCGACAACCCCGATCCGAGAACAGGATCATGACTCAGGGTGGCACAGGCAAGACCGTTGGCATCATCGGAGGCGGGCAACTCGCGCAGATGCTCGCAAGCTCCGTCCACCATCTGGGAATCAAGTGCATCGTGCTCGATCCCAACCCCGGCTGCTGCGCCACCAACGAACTCGGACAGTGCGAGCAGATCGTCGCACACTACGACGATGAACACGCACTCGTCAAACTCGCCCAGTCTTCCGATGTCGTGACTTACGAGTTCGAGAATGTCCCGGGACAGGGTGCCTCGCTCATCGCGGACCATTCAACGATCCATCCGAACCCCAAAGCACTGAGCGTCTCCCAAGACCGCCTCAGCGAACGCGCGATGTTCGCAGAGCTCAACATCCCCGTCCCTCCATTCGCGCAAGTCGATTCGCTCGAGCAACTCGACCAAGCCCTCGAACAACTCGGCGTCCCCGCGATCCTCAAAGCACGAACCCTCGGCTACGACGGCAAAGGACAGGTCCTCATCAGCGACCCAACCAAAGCATCCAACGCGTGGGAAACGCTCGGCAAAGTCCCCGCAATCTTGGATGGATTCATCGAGTTCCATCGCGAGCTCTCCATCATCGCGACGCGAGCCGTGGATGGACACATCGAGTACTACCCGCTCAGCGAGAACATCCATCGAGGCGGGATCCTCCGCCTCACCAAAGCCCCCGCCCGCAATGTCGATGGCGCCGTCGCGCAGCAAGCACGATCCGCGATCCAGCGCATCCTCGAACACTTTGACTATGTCGGGACGCTCGCCGTGGAGTTCTTCCAGCTTGGGGACGGCCCAACCGCAACGCTCCTCGCCAACGAGATCGCGCCGCGCGTCCACAACACCGGACACTGGACCATCGAAGGCACCAAAACCAGCCAGTTCGAGAACCACATGCGAGCCGTGCTGGGAATGCAACTCGGAAGCACCCAGCCCATCGGGTGCAGCGCGATGGTCAACCTCATCGGGAACCAGCCCCGACCCGGATCACTGGGCGCGATGCCCCAAGCCCATGTCCATCTCTACGGCAAAGAACCCCGAGCCGGACGCAAAATCGGTCACATCACACTCAACGCACCCACCGAACAAGAACTCGACGCGATGCTCGAACGCTTCACGCGCATCGTCGGATGATCTTGTACACCAATCTCAATCTTGTTCGAACACATGTCCAAGCACCTTGCGTTGTGCGTTGGAAATCCCAAGCCGATTGATCTGCGTTTCCGACTTGTAGCTTCGGTCTGTGAGATCGCTCAGCGTGCATCGGTACACATCAAACCGGACAATCCGGTGCGTCGTTTGATGCACAAACGACTCCACCAGTTGGGCATCTTCACCAATCTCATCAGCAACAGTGGGGCGATCCTCCCGTTCAATCGTCGGCACCTGCCACATATTCGCCCACATACCGCCGCTCCCGCGTTGCTCCATCAGCACGCGCCCATCATCATCCACGCTCAGCACGGAAGCGCAGAACAACTCCTTGCGCTTCGCGCGTGCCTTGGGAGGCGGGACGGACTCGGTTGTTCCCGCTTTGAACGCTTCGCACAACTTCGCAACAGGACACCGATCGCATTGGATCTTCTTGGGAGTGCACACCGTCGCGCCCAGTTCCATCAGCGATTCGTTGAGCACGCCGGGGTCTGTAGACGCTTCAACCAATCCCGTCGCGCGCTGCCACGCCCATTTGATTGTCGCGGGATCGGTCTGCTGCTGATCCACATTGTGGACGCGCTGCAGCACCCGCATCACATTCCCATCAACCAAAGGCTCCCGATCACCGAACACCATCGACGCCATCGCACCAGCCGTGTACCGACCAATCCCCGGCAGCGCCATCAGCGACTCCACATCACTCGGGATCACGCCGCCGTGATTCTCGACCACCGCTTTGGCACACGCATGAAGCATCCGCGCCCTCCGGTAGTACCCAAGCCCAGACCACTCACCAAGCACCTCTTCTTCATCCGCATCCGCGAGGTCTTTGATCGTCGGGAACCGCTCAACAAACGGCCCAAACTTCTCAAGCACCCTCGACACCTGCGTCTGCTGAAGCATGAACTCGCTCACCAGCGACCAGTACGGATCGCGAGGCGTGATCCGCCAGGGCATTTCCCGCGCCGCATCAACAAACCACGCTTCGAGCGATTGTGCAATCTTGCGATCAGTCATCAACCCCGCCAATCGCTTTGCTGATCGCGCTCTTGAGCGTCGCCCACTTGGTCTCTTTGGTGAAGCAGACCGAGACGAACTCGGTATGGACCAAGACATTGCTTACGCCACTGCACGAAAGGATCGCCGCCGCGAGCGGATCGTCCGAACCTTTCGAGGCATCAAACACCGACACGATCCGTCCCGGCGCGGGATCAACAATGAGCTTCCGCGCCTGCGGGTTCGGGGTCGTCTCGATGTGCTTGATCGTGTATCCCATCCGTTCGCATCTCCGTCATCGACTTGCCAAACCGCTCATTCCATTCTCTGAGCGACGATTTCTGCGCATCATCTGTCCAGATCGGTTAGAATCAGACCACCAGAACGCCAGTTTCTCTAACTCCTGACCCACAAAGGGTAGCCCGTGGGATTGATGACCCGACTCCAAGACCTGTTTAGCCGACTCAGCGCGTACGACGCGTGGGAGGTGCTTGTTGAGTTGGCCATCATCTGGATCGTGGTCTATGTCATCCTCCGCTTCCTCCAAGGCACCCGCGCCGCTCGCGCCATCAAAGGACTCATCTTCGTCCTCATTGTTGGGACCCTCATCGTCCGAGTTCTCGGCGAAGACACCTTCGCGCGTCTCACCTACCTCTACGATCGCGTCCTGGCAGGCTTCGCCCTCGCCCTCGTCGTCATCTTCCAGCCTGAACTCCGTCGAGCGTTGATCCGTCTGGGCGAAACCCGATTCTTCGGGACCACCCAGCAAGGCGCCGCCGCGGTCGCGGCTCAGCTCTCGCCCGCGTGCGTGTTCCTCTCCAAAGCCCGCTTCGGCGCGATCATCGTCATCGAACGCCGCGTCGGACTCAAAGCCGTGATCGAAGGTGGGACGGATCTGGACGCGAAGCTCACCTCCTCGCTCATTCAAACAATCTTCCATCCCGGTTCAGCACTCCACGACCTCGCGGTCGTGATCCGAGGCGACCGCATCCACTCTGCAGGTGTCCAGCTCCCCATGGCCAGCGCGACGGAGATCACCGATCAATCCTTTGGATCAAGACACCGCGCCGCGATCGGGGTCACCAGAGATTCCGATGCGCTCGTCATCGTCGTCTCCGAAGAATCCGGATTCATCCGCATCGCCCAGCGAGGGGTGCTCTCGAATCCAATCGACCGTGCGGATTTCGAAATCACACTCCGGGAACTCCTCGGCCACCACGACGACCCAGACGCCGCCGTGACCATCACCGATGAAAGCGCCGACGATCCAGAATCGGGATTTGTCGAGGAGGTCCGCAAGCCTGTCCCGACCGGGACAATGTCCGAGTCCACCAATCCGGCGAAAAAAGACCCTGTAGACAAGGGTGATCCGGACAACCCGACTGACCAAAGGGAAGCATCATGATGGCTCCCACACCAACATCGCAGACCGCATCCACATTTTGGTCCACGATCCGGACGGTGATCTTGGTAACCTTTCTCGCCGTGCTGATCTGGCTCCTCGCTGAATCGCGGATGGTCCAGACCCGCGTCATCGAGCTGCAGGTTGTCCTTGTCGGCAACAGTCAGGACCCGCAACACCAGTTCGTTGTCCGTCCCGCGCTCAGCGAAGCGTGGTCCGCATCGGTGGATCTGGAACTCGAAGGATCGCTCGCATCCCTCGACGAGGTCTCCCGAGAACTCCGAGGCCGCGTCCAGCTCATGGTGGGGGATCAGATCCCTTCTCGCGTCGGGATCCACGAGCTCGATCTCCGGCTGGCACTCAACCACCTGCCGACGCTGCGAACCCGAGGCGTCTCCATCCGTTCGCTCTCTAAAGACCTCGTCAAAATCGAGGTGGATCAGCTCATCGAGCTCGAACTCCCCGTCCGGGTCAATCTCCCAGAAAGCGTCGCGCTCGACGGCCCGCCCCGCGCCATCCCCCAAACCATTAGCATCAAAGGTCCATCCACGCTGATCTCCATCTACGAGGACCGCGATGTCACCGCCTCACCCTCTCCCAGCGCGATCTCCGCGCTGATCCCAGGTCGGCTCGAAACCATCCCAAGCGTCGCGATCAACCTGCCCTTTGCCTCCGAACCTCGATCCGCACAGGGATGGACCCCGATCCTGACCCCAAGCCGAGTCGATATTCGTCTCACCATCCGCTCCCTGACCCAGATGACCACGATCGATCGTCTCCCGGTCCAGATTCTCCTCGCACCAGCGGAAGTCGGCCGATGGAATGTCAAACTCAACTCGGGCAGCGAGGACCTCGTTTCGATCCAAATTTCGGGCCCTACAGACGCCCTCAACGCGATTAACTCGGGGTCGGTCGTCCCCGCAGCGGTTCTCTCTCTGTCCTTCCAAGACCTCGAACGCTCGATTTCATCCAAACAAATCGAAATCCTCGGCCTCCCCGACGGCGTCGAGATCATGTCTGAAATCCCAGAGGTCGCTTTCACGATCTCAAGGATCGCACAACCCACGCAGGATCCCGCGACGACCGGCCCTTGATACCCGTCCCAATTATCCAAATTTGCCCTTCCCGAGGCGCGGAATCCACACCAATTCAATGACTTCCGTGAGTCAACGCCCTACCCTTCACTCCCCATTGTCGGCATCGGAGCCGACGATTGGTGACCAGTCAGTTCCGCTTTATTGACACGATAGAACCGTCCAAAATACGGACGATCCAGGGAGCCACCCGTGAAGATCAAGACCGACGAAATCGTCAGCGTCATCAAACAAGAAATCGAAAGCTTTTCCTCACAACTCGAGATCTCAGAGGTCGGTCGTGTTGTCGAGGTCGGCGACGGTATCGCTCGCATCTACGGGCTCTCCAAAGCCAAATCTTCCGAACTCATCGAGTTCCAGACCAAGACCGGTTCGGTCATGGGTCAGGTCATGAACCTCGAAGAAGACACCGTCGGTGCCGTGATCTTCGGCAACTACCTTGAGGTCAAAGAAGGCGACACCGTCAAAGCAACAGGCAACCTGCTCTCCGTACCAGTCGGTGAAGCCATGCTCGGCCGCGTCGTTAACCCGCTCGGTGTGCCCATCGACGGCGGCGCTGAAATCAACGCAACCGAAACCGCGATGGTCGACATCATCGCGCCAGGCATCGCCGCCCGTCAACCAGTGCACGAACCACTGCAGACCGGTATCAAAGCGATCGACGCGATGATCCCAGTTGGTCGCGGTCAGCGCGAACTCATCATTGGTGACCGCAAGACCGGCAAGACCGCAGTCGCGATCGACGCGATCATCAACCAGAAACAATACTGGGGCACCAAAGACGCGGTCGTCTGTGTCTATGTTGCGGTCGGTCAGAAAGAATCAACCGTCGCAGGCGTTGTCCAGGTTCTCCGCGACGCCGGCGCGATGGACTACACCATCGTCGTCAACGCGGGTTCATCGGACCCAGCTCCGCTCCAGTACATCGCGCCATACTCCGGTACCGCGATGGGCGAGCACTTCATGTGGTCGGGTAAAGAAGAAGGCAAGACCATGTCCAATGGCTCGCCGTACCCCAAGCATGTCCTCTGTGTCTACGACGACCTTTCCAAGCAAGCGGTCGCGTACCGCCAGCTCTCACTCCTGCTCCGTCGTCCACCAGGCCGCGAAGCATTCCCCGGCGATGTGTTCTACCTGCACTCCCGCCTCCTCGAGCGCTCCACCAAGCTCTCCGACGAGAACGGCGCCGGTTCACTCACCGCGCTCCCGATCATCGAGACCCAAGAAGGCGATGTTTCAGCGTACATCCCAACCAATGTGATCTCGATCACCGACGGCCAGATCTACCTCGAACCAGAACTCTTCTTCTCAGGTGTTCGCCCCGCGATCAATGTGGGTATCTCGGTTTCCCGCGTGGGTGGTGCCGCTCAGATCAAAGCGATGAAGAAGATCGCCGGCTCCCTCCGCCTCGACCTCGCGGCATACCGCGAACTCGAAGCGTTCGCCCAGCTCGGTACCGATCTGGACAAGGCAACCAAAGCACAGCTCGACCGCGGTGCACGCATGGTGGAGCTGCTCAAGCAGCCTCAGTATGTGCCGTTCAATGTTGTGGATCAGACCATCTCGATCTTCGCAGGCACCAAGGGCTTCCTCGACGATGTCGAGATCACCAAGGTCTCCGCATTCGAGAAAGCAATGCATGAGTACTTCCAGACCAGCGGCAAAGCCATCTGGGACCAGCTCAACAACGATCTGGCGATCAACGACGAACTGGGAACCAAGCTCGTCGACGCCCTGAACAACTTCAAGGCCGGCTGGAACGGGTAAACCAAGATTCACAGCTTAGTTATCAAACGAAACGCCGAAAGGCGTTTTTTATTTTGCACCAATGCGCAATTATGTTATGCTGTACAGATGTTTGCTTTAAAATGGCTTGCCGTCAAGAACTGTATAATCCTGTGCGTGCTTTCATTACCCATCGTTACACAAGCGTCAGCGCAAAGCTGTGATCAAATCACATTTTCGAGTACGCAACTTGATGCCGGAATGAACCCGCGAGCTATTGCTCTGGGTGATATCGATGGCGACTCAGATCTTGATATGGTGGTCGCGCCCAGTGGCGTAGTCGTGGACATCCGATTCAACGATGGGGAGGGCAACTTCGGATCGGTTTCCGAGTACGAAGCCGGATTTAGTGTTAGGCGAATTCGTTTGGTAGACATTGATAGCGATGGCGATCTTGACATCGTGGCAATAGGATCATCACTCAGTATTCATTTGAACTCGGGTACAGGCCTATTTACGCTCTCATATAGCGACCCAGTTGGTGATTCGTCAGCTGGAGTTGCAATCGGAGATCTTGACGGCGATCAACGCCCTGACATCATTGTGACTAATGTTGATTCCGATGATGCACACATTCTCATAAACCAAGGTGATGGCACATTTGTCAATTCCCTCAGACTCGAAGTAGGGCAAAGGCCAATCGGAGTTGCAATAGGAGATATTGATTCTGACGGAGACAATGATTTTGCTATTGTGCTCTCAAGGCACGATTATGTCGATGTGTACTTCAATTTTGGCTCAATGAGTTTTGTTCCCGCGCTTTCGTACGCAGTTCCGAATGGACCACGAGATGCAGGGTTCATAGATATTGATCTGGACGACGATCTCGACCTTGTTGTTGCTGGTAGGGTAGCCAGTACAGCTGTTGTGTTGAGAAACTCAGGTTTCGGGACATTCTCAGGAAACACATTTCACGGGATCGGATTCAACTCTCAACAGATGTTATTCGGGGACTTCAACAAGGATGGCCATCCAGACATGGCTACATGCAACTTGACCAGTAATACGATCAGCTTGCTCTTGAACGATACCGAAGGCAGTTTCGAGATCCTGACTCAGCATGATACTGGCACAAACCCAGTTGACTTCGCTCTAGGTGACATAGATGCTGATACTGATATCGATATTGTTGTTGTGAATGACCAATCCGATGATGTCACAGTCATGTCAAATGATTGTGTCGAACTCATCTGCCATGCCGACCTTACCGGCGACGGCTCACTCAACTTCCTCGATGTATCCGCCTTCCTCGCCGCATTCGCAAACCAAGACCCCATCGCAGACTTCGAATCCGACGGCAACTTTAACTTCCTTGATGTCTCCACATTCCTCGCCGCGTTCGGGGTTGGATGTCCGTAAACGAGAGCCGAATGGTCTCCAGCCAAGCTCGGTTCGGATCATATTTCGATTTTAATTGGATACAAATGTATTGAATGAAGATCGATGATCCTGTACGCTGGAATGCGAGACCGTTCTGGTCTGAGTATCTTTTTTCAGGAGAACGCTGTGATGAACATATTTAAGCGAGGAACTTCTGCGCGTCGATGCCGTCAGATTCCCATGCGGCCTGCGTTGCTCATCATTGCGTTGTCCGTGGGCGCGGCTTCCTCGTCGGCGCAGGTGAGGAACGAGTACCTCAACATCATCCCAGCAGACGGCGACGAGGGAGATTTCTTTGGAACACGATCCGCGCTCTACAGCCACTTCGCGCTGTTCTCCGCGCCCAGCGACGACGACCTCGGGTCCGATTCGGGATCGGTGTACCTCTATGACCTGAGTATCGATGCGCCCAACGGCGCGATGATCCGCAAGATCCACGCCCCCGACGGAGCCGCGGCGGACAACTTCGGTGGTTCGATCTTCATGGACTCTGCGATGATTGGTGTGGGATCAAACGCATCAACCATCGTGGGTCCACTCGCGGGATCGGTGTACCTCTTCAACCGTGTCAGCGGCACGCTCTACGCAAAGCTCAACCCGCAAGACGCCCAGCCGTTCGATGTCTTCGGAAGTTCGATCGCCAAAGAAGGGGGTACCATCGTTGTCGGAGCCCACGGCGACGATGACAACGGGAACAGTTCCGGATCAGCGTACCTCTTCGATGTCGAACAAGCGTTCCCAAGCCAGACCCACAAGCTTCTCGCGATCGACGGCCAAGCACTCGATCTCTTCGGACAATCCGTAGACATCAATGGCGGGATCGTCGTCGTCGGCGCACCAAACGATGACCACCCACCCTTTGAAAACGGGGGGTCGGTGTACCTCTTCAACGCCTCGACCGGGCAGCAACTCCGCAAAATTGTGCCCGCGGACAACGAGGCGTTCGATCATTTCGGTTCAGCGGTTGCGATTGACAACGGGATCGTCGCCGTGTGCGCGCCCGGCGACGACGACAATGGTTCCCTGTCTGGTTCCGTATATCTCTTCGATGCCAGCACCGGCGCACAGCTCCATAAACTCGTTGCCCAAGACAGCGGAGTCAACAAACTCTTCGGCAGCTCCGTCGCGATCCAAGACAACAAGGTCGTCATCGGATCCAGTCTCAACGACGACAACGGGAGCAGCTCGGGTTCGGCATACATCTTCCAGGCATCGAGCGGCATGCAACTCAGCAAGCTCCTCCCGTCCAACGGCGCTGCCTTTGAGCAGTTCGGTCACTCGGTTGCAATCTTCGACGACACCATCCTTGTTGGCGCGTGGGAGGACACGGTCAACGGGCAGCTCTCCGGTTCCGCTTACGCGTTTGACATCTACTGTCAAGCCGACATCAACGGGGACGGCTCGCTCAACTTCCTTGATGTCTCCGCGTTCCTCGCCGCGTTCGGAAGTCAGAACCCCATCGCCGATTTCAACGGCGACTCCAGCTTTAATTTTCTTGATGTCAGCGCGTTTCTCGCCGCATACGCGGCGGGCTGTCCATAAATCACCACGCCATCCATCGGGCAGTTGTCAGATCCCCGGCAGCCGTCCGTTTTCTGTTGAGTTTCATTCTTTGCAATTGTTAGCGTGCCCATAAGTCTAGTTTCAATAGGCGCTTGGGAAACAAATCTGTCCGTGGCCAGATTTGAGTTGGTGGAACGAACTAGACGAGAAGTACTTAGGGAGAAGCACTATTTTGTGGAATGTTCCGGAATTCCTATAAAATCGAGCGACGCTTTCGTGTAATTTATTGCTCCTATTCGTTCACACCATTCCTGAGGAGGAAACATGAGAAACACACAACGATACGCCACTGTTACCTTGGCACTCGCCGCAGCCGTCGGTTCCGCTCAAGCACAAGACCTTTCAAACACCCTCGGCACCCCCGGTTTCACCGGGTCGTATGTCGCAGGAGCAGCCATCCACGACGACGGATCAGGTGAATCGCTCTTCGTCAGCGGATCCTTCGCCATTGCTGGCGGCGTAGCCGGCGGATCGCAAATCGCACGCTGGGACGGATCAGCATGGCAAGCCGTCGGAGGCGGACTGATCGGTGGGTACACCAACGCCATCAAGTCATTCCAAGGTGATCTGATCGCAGCAGGATACTTCGATTCCGCAAGCGGCGTTGCTGGTTCAGCAAAGCTCGCACGCTGGGACGGCTCCGCGTGGAACTCCATGGACGCGCAGTCTGAAATCTTCCTCAACTCATTCTGGGACCTCGAAGTCTACGACGACGGCGTCACCGGTGAGCAGCTCTACATCGCTGGAAACTACGGCGATCTCAACGGAAACGCAGCACTCGACCACATTGCCAAATGGGACGGCACCACCTACTCCGCGGTCGGTGGCACCATCGGCGGCGCGGTCCCCCTGATCGTCCTTGATGTCCATCAAGCAAACCTCGGTTCAGGCAACCACCTCTTCGCAGGCGGCCGCTTCCTCACCATCGGCGGAGGCGCAGCCCTCAATGTCGCTGAATGGGACGGAACATCATGGTCCGCGATGGACCTCGGTGTCACCAAAGTCTCAGGGTTCGCACAAGTCCTTCACATGACCGACTGGGACGACGGCAGCGGGCCAGCCCTCTATGTCGGTGGTCGCTTCGACATCGCAGGAGGCACAGCCGTCTCCCGAAATGTCGCCAAATGGGACGGCTCTTCATGGTCCTCAATGGGCGACGGCTTCGACGGCGATGTCCAAGAACTCATCGTCTTTAACGACGGTTCAGGCGACGCACTCTACGCGCTGGGCAACTTCTCAAACTCCGGTCCAAATGTCGCCGACGGCGTCGCAAAGTGGAACGGAACCAAGTGGGAAGGCGTCACCACAGCAGTTGACGGCAGCATCTTCACCGGTATCGTCTACGACACCGGCGAAGGCAATTCGCTCATCATCGGCGGCGGTTTCAGCAACATCGACGGCGTCGCATCAAATCGTGTCGTCGCGTTGGTCGCAGGATGTGCCGCAGACCTCACCGGCGATGGCTCACTCAACTTCCTCGATGTCTCCGCGTTCCTCACCGCATTCGGAAACCAAGATCCCGTTGCGGACTTCGAAGCCGATGGCAGCTTCAACTTCCTCGATGTCTCTGCATTCCTCGCAGCATTCGGCGCTGGTTGCCCATAACCCATCCGGGATAGACAACCAACAACTTCATCACCAATCCGCACGATTCCACTTGGAATCGTGCGGTTTTTTTGATACCCTCGAACTCCGATCCCCGCACACCACCACTGAGATTCGTTCCATGATGAAGACCCACCGCACCACGCTCGCTTGCTCGCTCCTTGCCGCAGTCGGATCAGCCGCATTCGCCCAGCCTTGCTCTCCGATTGAATCACAGATCATCGTCGCCGACGACGGCGATGTCGGAGACGGATACGGATGGTCAGTAGACATTGACGGCGACACCGCCGTCGTCAGCGCGATCAACGAAGACGCGGCGGGGTTCGACTCCGATTCCGGTTCCATTTATGTCCTCGAGTTCGACGGCTCAAGCTGGGACCAAACCCAGAAACTCGTCCCGATCGGGATCGGTCCCGCGGACCGCGTTGGCAACTGCGTCGCGATCGACGACGACACCATCGTCATCGGTGCATCGGGAGACGACGACGCGGGCTCAGGGGCGGGAGCCGCGTATGTCTACACCAAAGTCAATGGCACCTGGACCCAAACAACCAAGCTCGTTCCACCAATGCTCGTCGGGGGAGACAACTGCGCCTCAGCAGTGGACATCGACAACGACACCATCATCCTCAGCGCATCACTCACCGACACCCACGGCTTCAACTCCGGGGCCGCATACATCTACCGAAAAATCAAGGGCGAATGGACATTCGAAGCCCAGCTCTTCTCCGACGATATCGCGGAGTTCGACCGGTTCGGGAAGGATGTCTCCGTCTCCGGAAATCGGGCTCTGATCAGCGCGGACTCCGACGATGACAACGGCCCAACCTCTGGCTCTGCGTACATCTTCGAGCGATCCGGAACCACCTGGACGCAGACCGCCAAACTCATCGCATCCGATGGAGATCCGGATGATCAGTTCGGTGAATGCGTCTCCCTCAGTGGTAGTACCGCCCTCATCGGTTCACGCTACGATAATGTGCTCGGCGGGAACTCCGGCTCCGCATACATATTCGAATACGAAGGCATGCAATGGAAAGAGCAAATCAAACTCTTCCCCCTCGACGGCACCAGCTCCGAATACTTCGGACAAAATGTCGCGATCCACAACAACCGCGCCGTCATCGGCGCGTGGGGGGTCGATGACCCATTCGGATTCTTCAACGCCGGAGCCGCATACATCTATTCGCGAACCAACGGCGCATGGTCCCTCGACCGAAAGATCATCGCGTCCGACCAAGAAGGCAGCGACTTCTTCGGATACGGCGTCGGCATCACCGACGACCACGCAATCATCGGCGCTGACGGCAACGACGATTTCTGGTGGGGACCAGACGCGGGAGCCGTGTACATGATCGACCTCAACTGCGCCGTTCAATGTCCAGCAGACCTCACGAATGACGGATCACTCAACTTCCTCGATGTCTCCGCATTCCTCACCGCATTCGGAAACCAAGACTCCATCGCGGACTTCGAATCCGACGGCAGCTTCAACTTCCTCGATGTCTCCGCATTCCTCGCCGCCTTCGGTGCCGGCTGCCCATAACCACCCGAACCGTCTGGCCATCCAAAAAGAGCACAAAAAATACCTGTTTTTGGGTATTTTTTCATTTTCGATCACGCGCGCCCGCCAGCGTTGTCGCATGGACCGCTGAGACCCCAAGGTCTCGACGGACCCCGTCCCGAGCACTCTTTAGGAAGCGTGAATCATGATCAAGAAGAACACCATCACCCGAATCGCACCAATCCTCGCATTCGCCGCCGCGGCGCACGCGCAGCACACGCACACCATGTCCTGCGGCACACACGCGGACCAAAGCTTCCTCCATCCAACACAACTTCGCGCGCTCGATCGCGTCTCAAACCAACAGCAGATCCAGCGAGGCCTCGCGATTGAAGATGGATCACTCATCGACATTCTCGTGGTCTACACACCCAACGCCGCGACCAATATTGGTGGGACAGCGGTCATGCTCGATCGCATCAACACCGCGATGGACAACCTCAATCTCGCGATGACCGCTTCGGGATTCGCCACCCAGTTCCGACTCGTCCACACCGAAGAACTCGTCTACTTCGAGTCCGGGGATATGTTCGCGCAGCTCGAAAACCTCCGCGAACCAAGCGACGGCGTCATGGATGAACTCCACGACCTCCGCGACCTCCACAAAGCGGACCTCGTCTCGCTCATCACCAACACCGCAACAGTCTGCGGCATCGCCAACTTCGGATACGAAGCCAACACACCCAAACCAGAACTCGGATTCTCAATCATCAACAAGAACTGTCTCGGGAACGGGAGCTACACCTTCGCGCACGAAATCGGGCACAACCTCGGGATGATGCACGACTGGGTCGAAACCCCCTGCGCCAGTGGTGGGCAACCCTACGCCAAAGGGCACACCGCGCCTGACGAATCCTTCCAAACCATCATGGGTGTCTCCGGATTCCCACGCGTCGGACACTTCTCGAACCCCGACATCGACTACATGGGACAACCCACCGGCGTCCCCATCGGGATGGAGTTTGAAGCCGACAACGCGATGAACGCCGAGCTCGCCGCACCACTCGTCGCACGCTTCCGCGACCGTGATATGAACGCCAACGGCATCCTCGACACCGACGAGATCGCCGCGATGACCCTCGACGATTGCAACAACAACGGATACCCAGATCAATACGAACAAGACTACAACCGCAACGGCATCCCCGACGATTGCGACATCGCCAGCGCAACAAGCACCGACTCCGACAACGATGGCGTTCCAGACGAAGCAGAAGCATCCATCATCCGTGTGGACCAAGACGCAACCGGAACCGGGACAGGTCTCGACTGGGCAAACGCAAAGACCGACCTCCAAGACGCCCTCGCTCTGGCGCACGCATCGGGAGATGTGACAGAAATCTGGATCGCCGAGGGAACCTACAAACCATCACACTCCGGACAACGCGCCCGCTACTTCGATCTCCACGGCGGAACCTCGCTCCTCGGCGGATTCGCCGGGACCGAAACCGATCCGTCCCAGCGCCCAGCAACCGGCGCGCAAACCATCCTCTCCGGAGACCTCTACGACAACGACCTCCCAAGCGCAACCAACCGCGAAGACAACACCCTCCATGTCCTCTACGCCTACAGGGAACCAGAGCAAGTGACCATCGACCGCTTCACCATCACAGGCGGTGCAGCAGACCTCGAAGTCAACTGTGGCCCATTCATCCACACCGGAGGAGGCATGATGGCATTCCAATCCAATGTCGTCGTCACCAACTGCGAGTTCACCGAGAACACCGGAGTCATCGGTTCCGCCCTCGTCATTTCCAATGGCACCAAATCCCGCATTTCACACAACAACTTTCACCACAACAAAGCCGTCGACGCCATCGCATCATCCGCAGCCGGACCAACCCTCTACGAAGGCGTCGCAACTGTCGACCTCAACGGACTCCAAGCAGGCGAAGATAACCAGTTCATCAATAACCGAGTCCAGTTTAACGAAGCAAACGCTTCAACGCCCGGCGTCTACATCGCAGGAGGAGACCCGATTTTCGCCAACAACCTCATTACCGACAATATTGGCTTCAGCATCTACTCCAACTCCGGAATTCTCGCGATCCTCACCGACTCGCTCGAAATCACCAACTCCACCATCGCCAACAACAGCGCACCAAACGCACCTTCCTATCGCAATACTGGAGTCTACTTCAACCGTGGCGTAGGAACCTTGAACAACTCAATCGTATGGAACAACACATCAAGCGGAGTGGCAACCAGAGACGGGCAGCTCTATTCAAGTGGTGCCAACTCAGGCCGGTTCGCGAACTACTCCATCATCGGTCAATGGGACAACACCATCCCAGGCACCGGATCAACCGACGCCAATCCCCTCTTCACCGATCCCTCAGGATTCGACTACACCCTCCAAGCCGGTTCACCCGCGATCGACATGGGAGACAACGCATCGCTCCCGCTCGACCATCTCGATCTCGACAACGACGCGAACACCCTCGAGCTCCTCCCGATCGACTACGCAGGACTCCTCCGTCAGTACGATGATCCAAACACCAGCGACACCGGACCCGGAACCGCACCGATCGTCGATGCGGGCGCGCATGAGTTCCAACCAACCGCCGTTCCATGTCCCGCGGATCTGACCGGGGAAGGCAGCTTGAACTTCCTCGATGTCTCCGCGTTCCTCACCGCGTTCGGAAACCAGGACCCGTTCGCCGATTTCACCGAAGACGGCAACTACAACTTCCTCGATGTTTCCGCATTCCTCTCCGCATTCGGGGATGGGTGTCCATAGCCAGCAAGAATCAATCCGGCATCCATAAACCCAGATGCCGCAAGAGACAACGGAATCGATGATTCGCACCAAGCGGTGGGGCGACCCGAGCACTTTCCGCTCGTACAATCCCCCCACATGACCCGGTTCACCGATCAACAATCCAATCTCCTGAGCACCAACCTCCGCAACACCGTGGTCTGCGTCACCGGAGGCGCCGGATTCATCGGGGGCCACCTCGTCGACGCGCTCATCCAGCTCGGCGCACGCGTCACCGTCATCGACAACCTCGCCAACTCCGACGCATCACACATCGCATCCATCATCGACTCGCACCCAGAACAGATCCGATTCATCCAAGGCTCGATCCTCGATCCCATCTCGCTCAACTCCGCCGTCGAAGGTGCAAAGTATGTCTTCCACCTCGCCGCGCTCGGATCAGTCCCCAAATCAGTCGAAGACCCCGCACGCACATGGGTCGTCAACGCAACCGGAACCATGCGCGTCCTGACCGCCGCACAAAAAGCAGGCGCATCCCGCGTCATCTACTCCGCGTCCTCCTCCGCCTACGGCGACAACCCTGCGCTCCCAAAGATCGAAACCCAAGCACCCGAACCCGAATCCCCCTACGCCGCATCCAAACTCGCCGGGGAATCACTCTGCCGAAGCTGGTCCAACTGCTACGGCATCGACACCGCGTGCCTCCGCTACTTCAACATCTTCGGCCCACGACAAGCCGCGGACTCCGCGTACGCCGCCGTCATCCCCGCGTTCCTCGATCGCTACCTCAACAACCAATCCCCAACCATCTTCGGCGACGGCACCCAGACCCGAGACTTCACCCATGTCTCCAACGCGGTCTACGCAAACCTCCTCGCCGCATCACAGAACACCCCGGTCGGTGGAGAAGTCTTCAACATCGGCGCGGGTCACCGCACCTCGGTCAACGATCTTGCGTCATCACTTGCCCAGCTTGTCGGTGTCACCGGGATCAACCCCGATCTCAAGCCAGAACGCACCGGCGAAGTCCGCGATTCGGTCGCCGACATCTCCAAAGCGGAGCAAGCACTCGGGTATACCCCAATCACCTCGCTTGAGGAAGGGCTCAAATCCACCACCGAGTGGTACCGAAACAACCACCAAGCCGCGGGATCGAGCCAGTAATGCACGCGATCGGGAACTTCCTGGGCACCATCTACGAGTTCCTCGGCACCCTCTGGGTCCTCGCTGGTCTCGCGATCCGATCCCGCTTCAACTTCTCCAACCGCTACTGGACCTGGCGCATGCACACCGCCTTCCCAGAGGGCCATCCAGAGCCTGGGCAACCCGGAAAGCTCCATTCCGCGTATGAATACGCGCGTTGGGCGTTCAGAATTCGCCGTTTGCGCTAAATTATTGGTCCTCAATCGCCGATAGACCTAAGTAGTTACACATCAGGTATCCCGCGCGTAGACTCGTGTGGATACCAATAGCAATACCCAGAGCAGAAACGAACTCCATGAGCGATCAAAACAACACCTCATTTGCCCACGCATTCCTCCCAGGCCTGATCTTGGGTCTGATCGTCGGCGCCGTCGCAGGCGCATTCGTCCCAGACCTGATGAGCGGCACCAAGATCAAGGTTGACCCTTCCCACTCAAGCGGTGCGATCCACGAACGCGACGGACAAGATATGGGTCACGAACTCATCGACGACGCACAAGACGGCTTGAACGAACTCGAAGAACAAGCCGACGACCTCATCGACGATGCAGAAGACACCACAGAAGACCTGATCGACGACGCGAAGAACACCCTTCCAGACTCCCCATAAGTCCTGATCCGGACCCACAACCGACATACACTCAACCCATGTCGGATCACGCTCGGAAACTCCTCCATCAACACGCCAAGACCACCCAGCTGCTTGGGGTGGACTTTCATCCATTGGGCAACCCTCCCCAGATCCAGTTCGCTGTTGCCGCTCAACCTCAGCAACAAGAGCAGTCCCCCCCGTCCCAGCCCCCTTCCAAATCTGAATCCTTCATCGAACCCAAGCCGATCCACGACTTTGCGCCGTCTCCACCCAAAGCCACAATCGCCATCGACACCGCGTCCATCCGAGCATCCTACGAATCGCTCAAAGACCCCCAGGCCAAGCTCGATGCACTCAAAGCGAAATACGCCGACGACGCGCCCCACGCTTCATTCAACATGAACTTCACCAACATCGTCTTCGGCGAAGGCAGCCCCGCCGCGGACCTCATGTTCGTCGGTGAAGCACCAGGACTACAAGAAGACGAGACCGGAAGACCCTTCGTCGGACGCGCCGGCGAACTCCTCGACAAGATGATCATCGCGATGGGTCTGAGCCGGGAGTCGGTCTACATCACCAATGTCCTCAAGACCCGACCACCGAACAACGCGACCCCGACCGTCGATGAAGCGCACCTTTGCGCCCCGTACCTCATCGAGCAGATCCGGATCATCAATCCCAAAGTAATTGTCACACTCGGCCTCCCCGCGACGCACCTCCTGCTCGCAACCACCCAGCCGATGCGCGCTATGCGGGGGCAATTCCACCCATTCCCATCGCCCCAATTCGCCGACGCCGGTCTCCCAGCGATCGACCTCATGCCGACCTACCACCCCGCGTTCTTGCTCCGTGCGTACACCGAGGACAATAGACGAAAGGTCTGGTCAGATTTGACGCAAGTGGTCGATCGTTTAAAGCTCAACAAGCCCTGAATTCCGCCGCCAAACGCACAGATTGAAATCTATTGACTATTTTTTGAATCCACACGAAACCGGGTGGGAGTGGGGTGCGGATATGTCGATGTGTTTCTCGCACGCACGGGTTTGGTTCTCAGACTCGTACGATCAACCCAGTCCGATTCAGCAGATCGAAGATCATTTCGATTTTATATATTCGCTGTGCCGTGAACTGTTTCCCTTCCGACCCCCACGAGACTCGGCGTTTGGCCTTCGAGCTGGACGCCGGGTTTTTTTGTGTCCATTCTGAACACGATACCCATGAAAAAACCACGCATCGCGTGGTTGGTGTTCAGTCCATACTGTGAAAGTGTTGAGAGAAGAGATCCGAAATCGCAACCGATCAAGGCTCCGACTTCGAATTCGAAAAATCAATCTCCGTATCCGCATCAAGCTTCTCGATCGAGGTCATCTCCCACGCAACCTGCCCACCCCAGTTCACGCGGAACGAGAACTTCACCTTGTCCCCGACGCTGTATCCATTGAGCGACATGCCTTGAGAGAGCGGGAACTCCATCGTCATCGAACGCATCCCCGGAATCCCATCCGGGGTCATCGCGACGGAGCCATCGATTTTCTTGAAGTCCGGAATCTGCTCATGATGGATCTTCGGATGCCGCTTCATATCCCCGGCTTCAGGAATGAAGGTCAACTCCCCAACCACACCTTCATACACATCTGTGCGGACCACATTTTCATCGACTTGTTCTGCCGCTTCATCACCATGGTTGTGACCCGCGTGGATGTCTTCAACTTGTTTCGTTTCTGCAGGGTGATCAGCATGCTCCGCGTGGTCATGATCGGAATGATCCGCATGCGATTCACTCGCATCAGAGCAACCAGCAATCGTCAGCGCACCGACAAGCAAACCCGTCAAAGAAAAACGCAGTGTGTTCAGCAAGCTCATGCCATGCTCCATTCAGGTTGTGAGTTCAAAAGTTCAGAGAACCGAGATGCAAATCTTACGATTTGGAAATCTTCAGGTACTTCTCAACCGATCCCAGATCAGGGGTGATGTCATGGGTGAAGACCATTTTCCAAGTCTTGCCCTGCTCGCACACAGCGATCTTCGCAGCTTTCTCGCGTGAGTACCACATGCGGCCACCACGGATGTACGAGTGCATACGCTGACGACGCATGCGCTGAGCGCGAGCGAGTGAACGCTTGATATCAGGATCACGACGCATCATGCGGACGATGGTATCGCACGCACCCTTGTTTGCAGGCACCTTGTCGATGGTCAGTGAGATGGTGTCGCCGGCGCTGAGTGTATCGATCATAACTGATTCCTAAATCCGTTCCAAGAACTGCGTCGTCTCGGAGTGAGCGGCGCGGTCGGGTCTCTTCTGTGATTCCCGCCAAATCTGTGCGGGACGAGAAGTTTAGCCCCGAATGTCAGGGAATCCAATTCATGCACCCCTAGAGTCTTACCGACCAGTATTTTATCCGCAAACGACCCCCTCCCGTATGGAGTGACGAACATGACCGACCAGCCCACCCAGCCGACCTTCGATCCCAACGCCGCCCACCAGCAGACCCCCAAAAT
This sequence comes from uncultured Phycisphaerales bacterium, assembly GCA_963976955.1. Lineage (GTDB taxonomy): Bacteria > Planctomycetota > Phycisphaerae > Phycisphaerales > UBA1924 > UBA1924. The sequence continues at coordinate 443,096 of CAXBMD010000002.1, forward strand.
CCGCCGCGTGCGTGGGGTCCCCCTCCCCGCCAAAGACGCCGAAGGCAACCAAGCGATGATGCTCGGATTGGCCGACGCGCAGCAGATCTCGCCCAAAATGGTCGTCACACACCCCGCATTCCAGCAAGTTATCGGACTCCTCGACGGTTCCCGCACCATCGACGAGATCATCACCCAGGTCGGAAACGGCCTCGAACGCCCGATGCTCGAGAACCTCGTCGCCCAGCTCGACGACTCCGGTCTCCTCTACGGCCCGGTCTACGAATCACTCCTCACCAAACTCCACAACGATTTCGACAACAGCGACCTCCTCCCTCCAGGTTCAACCGCCCAGTTCACCGACGCCCTCGTCGTGCAAGAAATGGGCGAAGAAACCACCGAAGAGCAAAAAATCGAGCATGGCCCCGCCAAACTCCGCGAAATCATGGACAAATGGATCGACGAATCCCTCAAAAATGTCGAATCACCCGCCTACGACACCCTTCCCAAAGCAATCGTCGCACCCCACATCGACTACGCACGCGGATGGATGAACTACGCCAACATCTACGGCCGGCTCCGCGTTGCGGACCGCCCAGATCGCATTATCATCCTTGGTACCAACCACTTCGGTCAATCCACCGGTGTCTGCGGCTGTAACAAGGGCTACGAATCCCCACTCGGCGTCTGCAACCTCGACACCGATGTCATGGAGAAGCTCAAAGCCGCCCTCGGTGCTGAAAACGCCGAAAAACTCTTCGCAAACCGCTACGACCACGAAAACGAGCACTCCATCGAGCTCCATATGCCCTGGATCCAGCACATCTTTGGTCAGGACGACGCCGGGAACTATCCAAAGGTCTTCGGAGCACTCATCCACGACCCATTGGTCAACTCCGGTGAGTCCTACGACGGCAACGGCCTCGCCCTCGACCCGTTCGTCGAAGCACTCGGCTCGATTCTCAAGGATCTCCCAGGGAAAACCCTCATCGTCAGCAGCGCGGACCTCTCCCATGTCGGTCCCGCATTCGGCGACAATCAAGCACTCGCCGGCGACGACGATGGCGCCAAGGCATTCCGCGAGCAGGTCGCCAAGCATGACCACGAGATGCTCACCTTATATAGAGACCAAAAAATCGAGGACATGATCGGCTCACTGAGCTGGCAGCAGAACTCCACCCGCTGGTGTTCGGTCGGCAACATGACCGCCGCGATGCGTCTCGTCAATCCTGAAAAGGTCGAGCTCCTGAACTACGCCGCCGCGATGGATCCACAAGGCACCACCTTCGTGTCCACCACCGCGATCGCCATGTTCTAGCCGGTTCTCTCAGGTTCGAATCCCATTCTCGTTTGTCACACGACTGTCACAACCACCCAGAAACCCGCATCTCGGGTCGCGTTATCCCGTATGGTGGGCAGGGACATCCCGAACGAATACCATCATGTCCCACGCCAGGATACCGATCGGCGTGAATCAATCTATACGGAGAAGTCATGGCTTCATCAAATGTCTGCTGGGGAATCGAAATGGGCTACGGGGCCATCAAAGCCCTCAAGGTCGAAAACGACGGGGGCAACCTCAAAGTCGTCGACTTCGCCGTCATCAATCACCCCAGAGTGCTCTCAACACCGGAACTCGACCAGAACGACGCGATGCGCGTCGCGCTGGGAACCCTTGTCTCCAAGCACGACCTGACCAATGCCCGCATCGCGATCTCGATCCCGGGACACGCGTCCTTTGCCCGCTTTGCGACGCTGCCTCCGGTTGAACCCAAGAAGGTTCCCGACATCGTGAAGTTCGAAGCCGTCCAGCAGATCCCCTTCCCGCTCGAAGAAGTGGAATGGGATTACCAAACTTTCGTGTCTCCAGACTCTCCTGACATCGAAGTCGGCATCTTCGCCGTCACCCGTCAGAAGATCGCGGAACAACTCGCGATGCTCAACGATGTCGGTCTGACCCCAGAACTCGCGACCCTCTCCCCAGTCGCGGCGTACAACTCGCTCGCTGTGGACCTCGGATTCACCGAAGACACCCCAGGCACCATCATCCTCGATATCGGTACCGTTGCGACCGACATGATTATCGCTGAAGCGGGGCGTGTCTGGGTTCGTTCGTTCCCGATCGGTGGACACCAGTTCACCGAAGCACTCGTCAGCGCGTTCAAACTCTCGTACTCCAAAGCCGAGAAGCTCAAACGCGAGTCCGACCAATCCAAGCACGCGCGCCATGTGTTCCAAGCGATGCGTCCCGTGTTCTCCGACATCGTCGGTGAGATCCAGCGATCGATCGGGTTCTACCAGTCCGTCCATGCCGACGCGGACCTCAAGCGTCTGATCGGTCTCGGATCAACCTTCCGCCTCCCGGGTCTCCGCAAGTACCTCAAGCAGCAGCTTCAGCTCGATGTCTACCGCATGGAGCAGTTCAAGAAGCTCAGCATGGAAGGCCCCCGCGCCGGAGAGTTCCAAGCCTCGAGTGTCAACATGGCAACCGCCTACGGCTGCGTGAACCAAGTCTTCGGTCGCGCTCCGCTCCGCGCCAATCTCATGCCCGTCGCGGTTCTCAAAGAAGCGATGTGGAAACGCAAAGTACCATACTTCGCAGTGGGAGCGGGACTCGCCGCTGCTGCAGCTGGCGCGATGTTCATCCGTCCGCTCATCGATTCCACCGCCTTCCAAGGCGCGGACCGTCCACCCGTCATCCGCAATGTGATCAACGACGCCAACAGTCTTGCGACCGCCGCGCGCGAAGCGAAGGTTACAACCGAAGCTTCGGGTTCGATGCAAGCCGCGGGGATTGTTGATCTTGTTGACAACCGCGCGTTGTACGCCGCGATTCTGAGCGATACCTCGAATCTGGTTTCAATGGTGAACGAATCAGCCAAGGCGCTCGTCGATTCCGACTCACCCATCGGCCGACAGCTCGGGGATGAAACCCCGTTCAAACTCGTCACGCTCGATACCCAGTTCCTCAATGCTCCAGTCATACAAGGTTCCGCCCAACCAACCGGCGGTCGAACCGGGGGCAGCGGCAACGCCGCTGAATCATCTCAGTTCCAACAAAGTATCGGCAATCTCCGCAGGGTCAAAGTCACCGCGCAGTTCGATGTCCCGCTGCCAACCTCCACCCTCGGCGGATTCCGCGACGACATCGTCAATCCAATCCTCAAAACAAAGCTCCCGCCGTTGCAGTCGCATTACGCGATCCAGTACGATCCCGCATCCTTCTGGGTCACCGAAGCCGGCGCGACAACCACAAGCGGCCGCACAACCTCACGACCAACAGTTGTGACTCAACCCAGAAACCCAACACGCGGTCAATCCGGATCCGATTCATCGGACCTCAAAGGACTCGCACCGTTTGAGTTCCCAGAACAACCAGCACCCGCACAATCAGCACGCGTCACCATGACCTGGTACGCCGTGCTTGATCTCAAAGCAGCCGAAGGAGATGAATAATGGTCGGTACAATCATCGCGTGGGTGAAAGCAAACCTGCTCATCGTTATCTCGTCAGCGCTCATCCTGATCCTGCTCCCAACGGGGTGGTTCTTCTCCAGCAGTTGGAACAAGTCCATCCAGGAAGCCGCGACCGAAGCGTACAACAAAGAGAAGCGTTCGCTGACCACAGCAAGCACCATCGACTACTCGCTCCCACCCGTGCTCAAGGGTGAGGAAGACCTGTCAGAAAATCGGGCTCCCAACTCGATCGTGACCTCCTTCTACAAAAATGCGAAAGCTGAGCGTCAGAGCCAGGTCGCCGAGGTTGTCGAGCGCGGTACCTCGTTCAACAAAGCGGACCACATCGTCCCAGTCGAGAACCTCCTCCCCGATGCCGGCTCCCAGAGCGACCTCCGCAAACAGGGAACCCGTCTCAGCGAACTCGTCGCAGGCACCCCCGAAGCGCCGTCGCTCTACGCCCGTCTCCTTCGTAAGCTCAACGCCGGTGACGCGCCAGACCCAACAACACTCGCCGCGTCACTCGCGCAGTTCAAGTCCCAGCAGCAAGCCGCGTACGCCGCGACCAGTTCCGACGGGCGCGTGTCCCAAGAACAAACCAAAGCCCTTGAGCAGGATCTGATCAAACGCCGCCTCGGCGAGTACGCATCCCAAGCGGGGTCAATCGCGTTCTACTGCCCGACATGGGCCATCCAAACCCCCGCTCCCGAAGCCGGGTACTCCTTTGTGCCCGATGGGATCGCAAGCGCCCAGCAGAACGGGATCGGGTACGACTCGATTACCCAGCCACTCGTATACACATGGGTCTGGGATTACTGGGTCATCTCCGACATCCTCAAAGCGGTCGCGACCGGAAACATCGACGCATCGGGTGTTGCTCTTTCGGTTCCCGACGCACCGGTCAAGCATGTTGAGCGCATCCGTGTCAAACAGTTCAATGTCGCCGCAAACAACAACGAGATTGACGACGACTTCGGAAGCACGCAAGGAGGCCGGGGTGGCCGGGGCACTCAAGCAACCTCATCATCAAGCAACACCGCGGAAGCTCCGTTCGTGTCCTACACCGGCCGCACAACCACCAACGATTACGATGTCCGTTATGTAGACATGACCATCGTCGCATCATCCAAAGACCTCCCCGCGTTCTTTGAGGCACTCGGGAAGACCAACTACATGACCGTCGTGGACATGGACCTCTCGCCCGTTGATGTCAGAGACGCGCTCACCCGCGGCTACTACTACGGCGATGACCACCTCGTCCGAGCAGAACTCAAGATCGAAACCATCTGGCTCCGCTCATGGACCGCAAAGCTCATGCCCCCAGCAGTCCGCCAAGCACTCGGGGTGACCATCCAATCCGAGAACGCCGAAGATGTCGACGGCTAATCCCACCAGAACCAATCCAACGAACACCGTATCCCGATACACCATTCACCACATATACGCAATCGAGAACGAACTATGAAACTCAAAGGTGTCAACCCATTCACCCAGCACATCGAGAAAATAGTGCTCGGTATCACCGGCCTCATCTTCCTCGCCGTGGTCTCCATGCAGTTCGTCACCGAACCCAACAAAGTAGACACCGGCACGCGCCAAGTTGCGCCTGACCAGATCTTCAACGAGCTCGCCTCCAAAGCCAGCACGCTCCAGAGCCAGATCACCGACCGCTCACCAGCACTCCCCGCGGTGCAGAATGTGGACCTGCTCGCGCGATACCAAGCAGCGTTTGAGACCAGCACCGACTCCACTATCCAGATCGCTTCGGCGCTGGGTGAAGGCATCGACATCGCGTCGCTCCTCAATGTCCCAGACATCAACTCGGGACCACGCAAGTCGATGGACATCGAAGCACTCTCTGTTCCAGCAACCTCCACCCCGCTCGTTGCGTCCACTTGGGGAACGCTCGATCCGTACGCCGTGATCGAAGTCCCCGAATACGCCAACTATGTTCCCGCGGCACAACCCTTCGACTTCCCAACCGTCTCCATCGAATCGGACTTCTCAGGAACCACCCTCCGCAGCATCCTCGAAGGCACCGACGGCTACCCCGGCGTCCCACGCCTCTTCTGGGGCCCAACCGGCATGGCCATCATGGGTCTTGATGTCGAGCGTCAACAGCTCCAAGCCGACGGCTCATGGTCGTCATCGCAACCCATCACCCCGCCTCCAGGCACCCCCCTCCCAACCAACGCCGTCACCAAAGACGACGGACTCGTGCGCCTCAACACAATCATCGCAAGCGCCCAAGATGTCGCCGACGAAGTGATGCGCCCGATGTTCCCACCAACCATCTCAGGCCCACTCTGGGCACCACCCTCCGAATCCGTGGATTCCGCAGACCTTGGTCTCACCGAAACCCAGCGCCTCCAGCGCCAGCTCTCGCGTCTGACAACCCAGCTCGAGGGACTCAAAAAACCATCCACATCCAGATCAACAACTTCTAGGCCATCCACATCCAGTCCAGGCCGCGGCGGTGGGGGTGGCAAGTTTGGAACCAGAGACCCAGGTCAAACCAACACCCAGCGTCCATCATCCAACGACCGTACCAAAGCACGCATCGAGAAGATCGAAGAGCAAATCCAAGCAATCAAAGCCGACCTCGAAAACCTCGGTGTCGTCTCCCAAGCTTCGCTTGCTGATTCAGCCACTGACATCCTCGACCACGAGTTCGTCCAGCTCTGGGCGCACGACATTGGTGCCAAACCCGGCGCAACCTACCGCTACCGCACTCGCGTCGTGCTCAACAACCCATACTTCCGCAAAGGTCCATACCTCGACGAAGCCGACGATGCCCAGCAAGCACTGACCATCGAACCTTTCTCCAAAGGCCAATGGTCCGACTGGTCCGATGCCGTCGATGTCGGCGCTAAAGAGTTCTTCTTCGTCACCGAAGCCAACCAGCCGCTCAACAACGCGGAACCGCCTCAAGCGAAGATCGAACTCTTCTCCATGTACTACGGCTTCTACCGCCGTTCATCCATGACCATCGAGCCCGGACAGCCCCTGCTCGCCAATCTCCGAATTTCTGGAGACCTCGTCCTCATCGATACCGCTGTCCTTGATGCGGAAAATACCGCCCAATACATCGAAGCGGTCAACGCAGGCACCAATGAAGCGGGATCCGGACTCCCAGACGGGATCACCTCCGCCCCTGATCGCCTCTCAATCGATCTCGCTGCGTATCTGGTCCAGATCACCCGCGACCCCCTGCAGACGCAGAACCAAGGCGTTCAGAGCTCACGCCTGATCTTCCGGCTCGCCGACGGGATGCTCCAGCACCGCAGTTCTGAAACCGACAAGGTCTCACAGCTCTACGAGCAAGCCCAATCGTCGTCCGTCCAAGCATCTCGATCACAGTTGCGTCCAACTGGTCAACCCGCCAGATCTCCAGCATCTGATCTGTTTACGGTCACCGTGCCGTAAGAATCAACCGTTCATCCAACAAACCCCATTTCCCGCTCATGAGCGGGTTTTTTAATGGACTGTGACGGAGGGATGAGTGAAGTCGGTTTCTGGAAGTTGCCATGGCGCATGAATCGCGTGGCGCACGAGGGTGAATTGTAAAGAATTGTGACCCCAATTGCAGAATTGTCGGCCTCCAAATTTGATCGATGAAATCGGCGGTGTATTATCTCCCCGCGACTCACATTGGGTCGCGAACAAGTTGGAAAGTTGATCTTCCCAACCTGGCATCTTTGACAACCGAATGACGACGAGCAGATACAGATGCACCAAACCCACAGGTTTGGATGTAGACTGTATTGAGAATATAACTAACGAGTAATCTCATTTATGCGTCTGAACGGTGTCATCTCGATATTCACGAGATGATTGGCTGTCCTGTACCCTCAGCAGAGGAGGGCGGTCATTGACGAAACGATTTATGTTTCGATGTATGCTAATCTTTATTGAAAGGCATGGATCGGCGCTTGGTCGGGTTGATCAAACCACAAAGGGCACATGGCGGATGACTTGGCGTCAAGAGGCGATGAAAGACGTTGGAACCTGCGAAAAGCTACAGGGAGCCGGTAACCAGGCTGTGATCTGTAGATATCTGAATGGGGAAACCCACCCGCAAGGGTATCGTATACTGAATGCATAGGTATACGAGGCAAACCTGGGGAACTGAAACATCTAAGTACCCAGAGGAAAGGAAAGCAATATGCGACTCCGTAAGTAGCGGCGAGCGAAAGCGGATAGATGTGAACCTACGAACACGAAGGAATGCGTGACCAAAGACGGTGAAAGTCCGGTAGTAGGGTGTAGCATCATAGCCCTCGATTAGGCTCGGGCTCGTGGAACCCGGGTTGAACATGGGAGGTCCACCTTCCAAGGCTAAGTACTCCTTGACGACCGATAGCGAAGAAGTAAAGTGATTGAAAGTTGAAAAGCACCCCTATTAGGGGGATGAAAGAGTCCCTGAAACCATGTGCCTACAAGCGGTCGGAGCCCTGCGGGGTGACGGCGTGCTTTTTGCATAATGAGCCCGCGAGTTAGTCTCAGTGGCGAGCTTAAGGCCTACCGGGCCGGAGGCGGAGCGAAAGCGAGTCTGAATAGGGCGTATAGTCGCTGGGACTAGACACGAAACCCGTGTGATCTACCCATGGTCAGGGTGAAGGTGGGGTAAAACCTGCTGGAGGCCCGAACCCATCAACGTTGAAAAGTTGTGGGATGAACTGTGGGGAGGGGTCAAAGTCCAATCAAACCGGGAGATAGCTTGTTCTCACCGAAATAACTTTAGGGTTAGCCTCAAGAAGCAACTATTGGGGGTAGAGCTACTGGATGCGTGGTGGGCCCGTCTAGGGTACCCCATGCAACCAAACTCCGAATACCAATAGCCAAGACTTGGGAGATAGACCGCGAGTGATAATATCCGCGGTCAAAAGGAGAATAATCCAGATCGCCAGTTAAGGTCCCTAAATTATACTTAGTTTTTAAGGAAGTCAGATTGCGATGACAGCCAGGATGTTGGCTTAGAAGCAGCCATCATTTAAAGAGTGCGTAATAGCTCACTGGTCGAGGAATCTGGCGCCGATAATGATCGGGGATAAGTATAATACCGAAACTGCGGACTTCGTAAGAAGTGGTAGGTGAGCGTTCCATGGGCGGTGAAGGTGTTCGGTAACGAATGCTGGAGCGTATGGAAGTGAATATGCGGGCTTGAGTAACGATAATGCAGGTGAGAATCCTGCACGCCGTAAGTCTAAGGTTTCCTGGGGAAGGTAAATCCGCCCAGGGTTAGCCGGGTCCTAAGGCGAGGCCGAAAGGCGTAGTCGATGGAAAGCAGGTTAATATTCCTGCGCACATACAAAGATCAAAGCATAGTGCGGATCGATAAGCTCACCAGGACTGTTAGACGTCCAGGCCTTCGGGCCGTTGGTGGGGGATTTGGTTCCTAGAAAAGCTATGTGGGCGATGTATGTCTCGTACTAAAACTGACACAGGTAGACGAGGCGAATAGCCTCAGGCGCTCGAGAGAATGGTCGTGAAGGAATTAGGCAAATTAACTCCGTAAGTTCGCGATAAGGAGGCCCTTCGGGGCGCAGAGAAAAGGCCCTGGCAACTGTTTATCAAAAACACAGCACTGTGCTAACTCGCAAGAGGATGTATACAGTGTGACGCTTGCCCAATGCCCGAATGTCACGGAAGCAGGTTAGCTTTATGCGAAGCTTGTAACCTAAGCACGGGTCAATGGCGGCCGTAACTATGACGGTCCTAAGGTAGCGAAGTTCCTTGTCGGGTAAGTTCCGACGCGCATGAATAGCGTAATGACTGGGGCACTGTCTCCACGACCAACTCGGTGAAATAGTAGTGGCGGTGAAGATGCCGCCTACCCGCAGCAAGACGGAAAGACCCCGTGAACCTTTACTGCAGGCTTATATTGGTCATGTGCACATGATGCGCAGGATAGGTGGGAGGCTTTGAAGCCGGTGCTTAGGCACTGGTGGAGCCGTTGGTGAGATACCACCCTTCGTGAGTGTGTGGCCTAACTTCGATTCCCGTGAATCCGGGCGAAGGACAGTGTGTGCTGGGTAGTTTGACTGGGGCGGTCTCCTCCTAAAGAGTAACGGAGGAGCGCAAAGTTTGGCTCAGCACGGATGGAAACCGTGTGTTAGAGTGTAAGAGCATAAGCCAGATTTACTGCGAGTCCGACAGGACGAGCAGTCTCGAAAGAGGGCTCTAGTGATCCTGCGATCGCGTGTGGAAGCGTCGTAGCTCATCGGATAAAAGGTACTCCGGGGATAACAGGCTTATCGCTCCCGAGCGTCCATAGCGGCGGAGCGGTTTGGCACCTCGATGTCGGCTCATCGCATCCTGGGGCTGAAGGCGGTCCCAAGGGTTAGGCTGTTCGCCTATTAAAGCGGTACGCGAGCTGGGTTCAGACCGGCGTGAGCCAGGTCGGTCCCTATCTGCTGTGGGCGTTGCAAACTTGAGAGGAGTCAACCTTAGTACGAGAGGATTGGGTTGGACTGACCCCTGGTGATTCTGTTGTTCCGCTAGGAGCACCGCAGAGTAGCTACGTCGGGCAGGGATAACAGCTGAAAGCATCTAAGCAGGAAGCCCCCCTCGAGATCAGGTTTGCTAGTCTTTGACGAGAGACCCCTGGAAGACTACCAGGTTGATAGGCCGCAGGTGTAAGGATTGAGATGTCCTCAGCTGAGCGGTACTAACGGTCGAAGGTTTGATCTCCCGACCAATCGCCGATGTGATTGATAACAATCAACACATCACGATTTGTCCACCGGTCAAACGCATAAATGAATATCAGTTAAACTAGTAATATGTATAAAGTATAAAAGTGTAAAAGATAGTACTCAAGGTACTATTCTCAACCGTGCAATACCCTCTAAAGGGCGCACGGCTCTGCTCGTCGTCGTTCTTCGTCGACATCTTGGTCAGGGAAACCTGACCACCGATGTTTGTCGGTGACCATAGAGTTTGTGTCACACCTGTTCCCATCCCGAACACAGCAGTTAAGCCAAACTCGCCGATGATACTGTTCAGCGGGAAAGTAGGTTATCGCCGACTTTACAGCCCTCCAAGCCTAAAGCTTCGGAGGGCTGTTCATTTTTACACACCTTTTTCACCGCTCCAACCCAAACTTCACCCCCGCAACTGGAATATTTCGCCCCCCAGCGCCAATACTCTAGCATGCACTGGATACTTTCACATCCGATCCTCGCCGGTATAGCCGCAGCCATCATTTTCGAGCTCGCAACGATCATCCTGCGCTTCGGGTTCAAGATGACTTCCCCGACCCACACCCGCCCAATCTCCAAAGTCACCAAGGGCTACCGAATCCATCACGGCTACCCCGGCATCCCCCTCCTCTTCGCGGTGCCACTCCTCCCAGCCGAAACAATCATCTCATCCATTGTCATCATCTTCGCGATCATGCTCTTCCTCTCCGACTTCATCCATCACGCGATCGTCCTCCCAATCTTCGCGGGATCGCACGAGTTTTATATCAAATACCCAGCAACTTGATTCGCCTCCTTGCCCACTCTTTGCCGATGAGTAGGGAGTACCACGCACAGGAGTTCAAGCATGTCATCATCACACCAAATCCGGCTCTACGAAGGCGACGCCGCCGCCCTTCTTTCCCCATCTTCATACCCCGATCGGATCTCACTTCTCCCACCCGAACAATCCAACTCAAATCCGCGAGGACGAATCCGCACCATGTGGGGACAAGACATGCTCTCGGATGTCCTCCAAGGTCGATACCGAACCGTCATCTGTGGCGTCAACAGCGATGACAACGCCAACGGCGTCATCGCCCAGCTTGTATCCCTCGTCACCGCATCACAATGGTCCGCAAACTCGGTCACCAGCTACGCAAAAATGTTCCACGACGCGGTAAGCATCCACGCCGCCAAAGACCGCGAACCCTACATCCTCAAGTTCGACCTCGACTCGGTCCTCGTGCTCGCGCTCCTGCGTCCCAAAGAACAGGACTATTTCACCCTGACCGACCTCTCCCGCGGATTCGCAACCGTCAACAAAATGCTCCAAGGCCGGCCAGACCGCGCCCCAGTGTGCTCCGTCTCGTTCCTCGGCGCCAAATCCAACCGCCTGGTCGTCGATCACGATTCACAAACCGAACCAAGCTTCGAAACCGTCCTCCGCACCATGTACGCCGCCGGATTCCGAGGCGACATCTACCCCGCCCCCCAAATGTGGGAACGCGCCGATGTCGGGGTCTTCCCGAGCTACCCCTTCCCCGCAGGACTCGAACGCATGCGTGCCGGCTCAAGCTAAGCACAGAGCCGATTCATCAGCACGATGATCACCAAAAAACACATCCTCTGGACATTCCTCAGCTTTGTCGCCCTCGCGATGCTCACCGGGATCGCCGCGGTGGTCTTACCCAGCGGCTGGATCGATGAGAAAATCCTCATCACCATCTTCATCGTTGGTGCCTATTCCCTTGCTGGGATTGTGATCGTCTCCGTTGCACCAAAGCACGGTAAACAAAGACGCACGCTCCAAATTTGCACCACCGGACTCGCCCTCTCGATGCTGTTATTCATCACATTGCTCTGGTTTGAGCCATGGATCGGATACCAGCGCGATCAGTATTTCTGGAAACCAGCACTCATCGCACTCACGATCGGTCTCGCCGCGGCACACCGACTGATGATTGTCCCGCTCACAAACCCACTGCGTGCATTCCGCATCGTCAAACGCAGCACGATCCTTGCCGCTTCAACAATGGTCATCCTGATCACATTCGGAATACTCAACGACGGCTACGGAAGCTTCGATGAAATGGCAGCCCGACTCATCGCCATCGCAGCAATCATCACCGCTGGATCAACCATCGCAACAGGAGCCATCGCAATCTTTGCCCCAAAGCCCGGCGATGACGAACAATCCTCGTTCGACACCACGCTCCCAGTCACGCTGACTTGCCCAAGATGCGCCGCGAATATCCAAGCCCGATCCAACAAAGAATCCCGCTGCCAGAACTGCAAACTCAAAGTCCGTGTCCAGATCGAAGAACCCCGCTGCACCTGCGGCTACCTACTCTACAAACTCCAATCCGACACCTGCCCAGAATGCGGAAAACCAGTCCCCGAATCCGAACAGTGGGGGACCAAAGCACTCAACGAGTCCAACGCTGCGCAATCGGCATCCGACGCCCCGTTCCAAACGCCGTCGTAGTCAGTTTCAAACCCACCGCCATCTGCTGACGCTTGTATTCGTTACGATCAATCAGCTTGCAGATCCGCTCGACTTCCGCAGCATCAAACCCGGTCTCTGCGATGATCTTCGCCGCGCTCTGATGCCCCTCGATGTGCCGCTGCACAATCGCGTCGAGTATTTCATAATCCGGTAACGAATCCGAATCCAGCTGATCCGGCGCCAGCTCCGCGCTCGGCGGTTTCTCGATCGTGCTCACCGGAATCGGAGGACACGAAAACCCAAAATCGGAAAAATGTTCGTTCATGTATCGGCACACCCGGAACACCATCGTCTTGGGAACATCCGCGATCACCGCAAGCCCGCCGTTCATGTCGCCATACAAAGTGCAATACCCAACCGCGATCTCGCTCTTGTTCCCCGTCGTCAGCACAAGCGCCCCCGTCCGGTTCGACAGAGCCATCATCATCGTCCCCCGCACGCGCGATTGCAGATTCTCCTGCGTCAGGTCCGGGAGCGACTCACCAAGCGTCCGCTCTCCGATTTCTTCAAACGCCGGGTTCAAAGACTCGCAAACGCCTATAAAACCAGACTCAATCGGCATCGTGATGCACTGCATCCCCAGATTCTCGGCAAGCGCAAACGCATCGGTCTTGCTCCCCTCACTCGAGAACCGTCCAGGCATCGAGACCCCCAAGACATTCTCCCCGCCAAGCGCCCGCACCCCAAGCGCCGCCACCAGCGCCGAATCAATCCCGCCGCTGAGTCCCAAGCACACCTTCTTGAACCCGCATTTGCCCACATAGTCCCGCACCCCAAGCGTGAGCGCTTCGACAATCGCGCGTTCATCATCAAGCACCCGATGGTCAACCACCACGCTCGCATCAAGATCAACCACATCAAGCGATTCATCAAACGCGACCGACTCATGCACCGTCTCGCCCTTGCCGTTCATCACACATGATTGACCCGCAAAGATCAGATCATCATTCGCCCCCACCTGATTCACCGACACCACAGGCACCCCATGCCTGGTCGCATGACCACGCAAAATCCCGCGGTGCTTATCCGCCTTCCCCACAACAAACGGCGAAGCACTCGGCGCCACAATCACCTCCGCGCCCGCATCAATCAACCCCGCAACATGGTCCGGCTCATCGTTGTATTTCGCGCTAAACCCAGAATCATCCCCGCGCCACAAATCCTCGCAGATCGCAAGCCCGATCCGAACCCCCGCAACCTCGACCACGACCGCGCGATCCCCCGCCTCAAAGTACCGGTCCTCATCAAACACATCGTAAGTCGGCAGCAACCGCTTATCGTGGTACCCAACCAACGCGTTGTTCTCATACACCACCACCGAGTTGGCGATCCCACCATCAACATTCAAAGGCGTGCCGATCACCACCGAAATCCCCGAAGTATGCGTCTCCCCGATCACCTTCACCGCCGCCGCACACCGCTCCACAAACCCCTCAACCAACAGCAAATCCCTCGGCGGATACCCACAAATCACCATCTCCGAGAGCACCACCAGCCCCGCGCCCCGCCGCCGAGCATCTTGAATCGCCGCGACAATCTTCGCCGAGTTCCCCGCGAGGTCCCCGATGACGGGATTGAGTTGAGCAAGTGCAATTTTCATAGCACGATGATAGGTCTACAGGACACCAAGCCCGTCCCCATCATCAGCCAGCCGATCTTTCTTGGGAGCAATCCGCAGCCACGCCACCCCAAACCCAGCGCACCCCAGATTCACCACCGCTTCGATCGCGGTAATAAACACCACCGCCGCAGCGATGGGTCCCTCGCCGCCGTCCCCGATCGCCGCAGAGCTCACGCCGAACAGCGCCGCCGCCCCGATCGTCCCCGCCTCGCGCGTCCCCAGCATCCCGAAAGGTGAGAACACCCCGATCAAAAAGTACACACTCCCGAGCAGCAACGCATCATTCCCCGAGATCGGAAGCCCAAGAACCGCCGCCGCGATGATAAACCGTCCCGCAAACGCGAGCACATCCAAAAGCCGGAACACGCTCGCCCAGATCGAGCTCACCGGACTCGCGACCATATCAAACCCAGCGTGCATCTTGCTGAACGAGTCCATCTCCGTGATTCGTTTGAGCACTCCCACCGACGCGAGCCGAGCAACGCCGCGATCCCCATAGAACGCGCGAGCGATCACAATCAGCACCCCGACACTCAGCGCGACGGACCCAATCACACTGACCCACCAGAGCACCCCAACTTCTTTCAGCACAAACGACATCAACGCCATCGGCCCAAGCACCGCAAGCATCAGCACCCCGATCGCCGCAAACCAAGCCCCGATCGTCAGCACCGGAACCCCGTCCCGCTTCCGATGAATCGCAACCCGCGCCACCAACGACAACTTGAACGGCAGGTACGCCAAAAAAGTCGCGATCGCATTGGTCGAGATCACATCCGTCACACGGATCTTGTGCACCGGACGGATCACCAACCAAAAGATCACCCCGTTGATCGCAACCGAAGCGAACGACAACCCAACAAGCATCATCACCTGCGCCACCGACGCGTTCTGCAGATTCTCAAGCTGCGCCCGGTTCTCTTCTTTGAGCGCAACCTTCACCGCCCACCCCAGCGCCGCGATCGACGCGGCGAATCCGACCACCTGGATCAACACCCGCAGAATGGATCGTGAAGACCGATTCACTTGGGTCGCATCATTCACATTCTCATCGCTCATCAACATCCCCTATCGCAGCCCCGAGCGGTTCATCGCGCTCCGGTGCCAACCCATCCTATCCAGCCATACAATACCCCATGCCCCTCGAGCCCATCAAATCAGCCAACGCATCCGCCGCCCCGATAAATCAGCCCGAACTCATCGAACCTCTTTGCGCGATCTTCAGACGAACCCTCAAAGCCGAAGGCCTCAAATACACCCCCGAACGCGCCCAGATCCTCGACACCATCATCGAGTTCGACGCCCTCTTCGAAGCCGACCAACTCCTCGACACCCTCAAAGCACAAGGACACTCCGTGTCCAAAGCGACCGTCTACCGCACCCTCAAACTCCTCGAATCCGCAGGCATCATCCAGCACATCCTCTTCGACCGGGAGCAAGCCCACTACCAACTCGCCATCGGACAAACCGGCAACACCCTCCTCATCGATGTCGACACCGGACAGGTCATCACCACCGAGATCCCCGAACTCATCGAACTCCGCAACAAAATCTGCGCCGCCCACGGCCTCACGGCCCAAGCACACAAACTCCAAATCTTCGTCTCTTCAAAGTAAAGATTTGATTGAAATTATTTAGTGGGCTTTATGAACAAAACAGAATGATCTCTTGCATTGCAACTGACACGAAGAACTTGTGCAGCTTTCTAGAATTCTGTACGATCCAAAGCGACCAGAATGCTCCAAAGATAACCGGGAATATCAAGAAGAACCAGTCTGGATCACTCCGAGAAAGACCTTGCCAAACAGCAACGATCAGCCAAGCGGAAGTAGCAGTCAATACAAAAATCAGGAATACATGAAGCCAAGTGCCAGGGACGACAACCATCTCAACCTGTTTGTTTTGCACTTTGAGATCACGAACAGTGAATGACGGATACCGAACCAATCCATCGTGAATCGAATGGACACGACAGCAGTTCTTGGCATGCTCAGACACGCAGAACTTGAATCGCTCAGTCGATTCCGGCAAGGCATCCAAATCAAACTGAAATCGAAACTTGA
The DNA here is from genome assembly GCA_963976955.1 of uncultured Phycisphaerales bacterium. Taxonomy (GTDB): domain Bacteria; phylum Planctomycetota; class Phycisphaerae; order Phycisphaerales; family UBA1924; genus UBA1924. The sequence goes on from CAXBMD010000002.1 coordinate 459,406, forward strand.
GCATCGTGCCCTATTCTAGTGGTGTTCAAACTCAACGCCCCGTCCGCATCACAACCTTCACCCCGCGACCGTTCCACGCATCGTGCACCGCGATCACATCGCCCATCGGCACATCATCCCCCGCGCCAAGCCCCACCCGAAGGGATCCCCCATCCCCGATCTCCATCGCGCCGATCATCTCCACCCCGCGTTCCAGCGAAACCCCCGCATCTCCAGATACGCCATACACCACCGTCACCCCGTCCGCGCCGCGCACGAGATCGACATCAATCACCGCTTCAGGAAGCGTGAATCGCGCCGTCTCCGTGCTTGTTTCAGCAGCCTTCTGTGATTCAACCCCCGCCTCCAAAAACCATTCGTACCCCGCGATGGTCGTGCTCGCCATAAAGAAAATCAGAATCACCAGCACCACATCAACCATCGGCGTCATCATCAACCCCGACCGCCCCCCCAAAGAACCGCCGGATTTATCAAAAACACTCCGTCGCTGTAAACCCCTGCTCATCCGCCACCCCCCACATCAGCCCGCAGCGTCACAAACTCGACGCCCGTCACCCCCGCCTCCTGCAGCGCCCAGAGCACCGGACGCACCGCACCAAACCCCGCCTCTTCATCCGCGCGCACCCGGATCGGAACCTCAACATCCCGAGCGATCATCCCCGAAACCTCGCCACCGATCCGATCAATCTCAATCGACTCCCCATTGAGCGTCAGCCCCCCATCCATCAACACCCCGATCACCACCGCATCCGACACATCCTGCCGATCAATCCCCGTCACCGTTTCCGCAACGACAATCGACGACTTCCGATCCAGCGCCAACTGACCCACCATCAAATAAAACACAATCAGACACATCACCACATCAATCATCGGCGTCACATTCACCCCACCCCCCCCAGAGTTTCCCCCGTGCTTTCCGAGGATCGATCGCGCTCTCATTCCGAATCCCCATCCATCGCTGAGAGCCGATCCACCAACCCACCCGCCTGCTCAAACGCACGATTGCAATGCTTATCGATCACACTCCGGTACCACCCATAAATCAACAAGCAAGGCACCGCAAGCATCAACCCCAGCAAGGTATGGAACAACGCCTTCGAAATCCCCATCGAAAGATCCGTAGGCCCCGCAGACCCACCCGCCTGACCCAGTTTCACAAAAGCAAGAATCATCCCCCACACCGTCCCCGCCAGTCCAATCAAAGGCCCGATCTCCCCGATCACCCGAAGCAAATCCAAAGTCCGCGTCCACCGACTGCACGCATTGCTCGCCGCGATCTCCGCCGCTTCGCGCATCGCAGCCGTCCGATCAGCAGCCCCGTTCTTGCGAGCATTGAACGCCGCAACACACGCCGACCCAACAATCCCAGAGTCCTCACTCGCCGTCGCCAAGAACGAATCCAGATTCCCCGAGTCGAGTTTCTTGGAGAGCGAATCCACAATCCCATCCGGAGCAATCACCGACCGCCGAGCATCAAGCACAAGTTTGACAATCAACGACACCGCGATCATCGACCCGATCAACAGCACCACCGAGAACACATCAAAGCTCTCAGAAAACAACGACCACACACTCGTCTCAACGACGGATCCAACTTCTTCATTCATACCCACACAATACCACCCCAAACCAACACACGCACGCCAACTCTCCTCCCCCGCGCTTGCGGGGGAGGTGTCCGCGCTCCGCGGACGGAGGGGGTCTTCTCATTTCATCCCAAATGGCCAGCCCCCAGCCCCCAGCCCCTTCTTCCTACTCCTGATCAAGATCCGCCTGATCAATCGGACGCGTGATCGCAAACTTCCCGCTCATCCACCCATGCAAATCACTCATCCGCGCCCGCTCATCAACAAACGGCCAGCTCGGACACTCCGGATGCACCACCACCCCCGTCGTCGGACACTTCACCCGATCCCGCGCCTTGAGCGCACCAATCGAAGCCCGGCCCATCCACGACTCGGGAACATCAAACACAAACCCCCGCGATTCCTCGTCCACATGCGAGATCGTCACCGTCAGCGACTCCTCATCCAGCAACCCATCAATCCGCTCAGGCCATTCAACCAACCTGATCGACCCATCACTGCACACCCGGTCCCACCCGAGCGCCTCAAGCTCATCCTCATCACCAAACCGGTAACAGTCCAAGTGCGCAATCGACCCCGTCTCACCCATGATCGTGCAGGGGTAGTTGTTCATCAGCACGAAAGTGGGGGAGCTGACAAGCGACACATCCACCCCCATCGCCTCCGCGACCAATCGAACAAAGGTCGTCTTCCCCGCCCCCATCTCCCCAACCAGCCGAACCAAGTCCCCCGCGCGAAGCACCGACGCAAAGTCCCGCGCGATCACCCCAGTGTGTACCAAAGACTCCGATGATCGTACAAAAGTAGGCATAGACGATTGTTCGCACGCCCAAGCCAAAATACCAACAAAGGGTGCCCCGGCTCGCTGTCTTCAGCGCAGTCCGGCTTTCTCACCACAGCATCCGCGTCCGAACCGACTCATCAATCCCATCCATCGCATCCTTAAGCGCCTCAGCCCCGCTCGGATCAGCATCCAGCACCACATACCCCACATCCCCAACCGTCCGCAGGTACTGCCCAGTAATGTTCACACCAAGCGAGCTCGCCGCCTCATGGAACTTCCCAAGCACACCAGGCACATTCCGATGGAAGTTCAAAATCCGATGCGACCGCGCCCCATCCAGCGTCTGCGATGGAAGATCAACATTGGGAACATTCACCGACCCCGTCGTCGTCCCACGATTCACAAACTTCACCAGCTTCTCCGCCGCATCCACGCTGATCGCTTCCTGAGCCTCCATCGTCGATCCCCCAACATGAGGCGTCAAAATCACATTCTCCGCCCCCTGCATCACATTCGTAAACCCCTCCCCCCGCTTCGCAGGTTCAACCGGGAACACATCCACCGCCGCCCCCGCGATGTGTCCATCATCCACCGCAACCCGGAGCGCATCGAGATCCACGACCGACCCACGCGCGTTGTTGATCAAATACGCCCCGTGCTTCATCAGCCCGATCCGCTTGCTGTCCATCATCCCCTTTGTCTCAGCAGTCTCGGGAACATGCAGCGTCACCACATCCGCCACCTCAAGCAACGCCTCAAGCGACCCCACTGAACTCGCATTGCCCAGCGGCAGCTTGCTGTCGCTGTCAAAGAACATCACCCGCATCCCGATCGCTTCTGCGAGCACCGAAACCTGCGATCCGATATGCCCATACCCAACAATCCCAAGCACCCGGCCCCGCACCTCGTGTGACCGATCCGCGCTTTTGTCCCATTCACCCTGATGCAACAACGCCGACCGATGCGACACCCGCCGGTGCAACGCGATGATCTCGCTGATCGTCAACTCCGCGACCGATCGCGTATTACTGAACGGCGAGTTAAACACCGGAACCCCCATCGAAGCCGCGACATCAAGATCCACCTGATTCGTCCCCGCACAAAAACACCCGACCGCAAGCAGCCGCTCGCACTGCTTGAGCACCTCCCCAGTCAGCTGCGTCTTGGACCGAATACCAACCACATGCGCGCGCCCGATCGCGTCGATCAACTCACCGCCTTCAAGCGCCCCATGCAACGCCGTCACATGAAACCCCTCCCGCTCGATCAGGTGCGTCCCAGATGGATGCGTCCCCTCGAGCAGCACCACCTCGATCTTGTCCTTCGGAAACGAAGTCTGAATCCCATCACTCATGGCAGCACCTCTCCAATCACTTCATCCCCAACTACACCATCATCAAGACCCGAATCAGCACTGTGCAAAGTCACCACCCCCATCGCAATCGCCCCGCCCAAGACCGCAGTCAAGATCAATCGGTAATACCCAAACACCGCCAAGCCGTGCTTGGTCAAGAACGCGACCAACCACCGCACCGCAACCGCCGCGCTGATCGTCGCCACCACCAGCCCCACAATGATCGGCATCCACCCGATCACCTCAAACATGTTCGGCCCATCCCCATTGAGCGTCTTATACAACGAATACACCGTCGCCCCACCAAGCGTCGGGAGTCCCAGCAAGAAACTAAACTCCGCCGCACGCTTTGGTTTGAGACCAACCAGCACCCCGCCCGCGATCGTCATCATCGACCTCGAAGTGCCAGGCCACATCGCCACGCACTGAAGCAATCCAATGAACAGCGCCTGCACAATGCTGATCTCATGCAGATCCATCCCCTCGTCAAACGCTTCGCCTTCCTTGTGTGAACTGAACTTCCACTTGTCAATCACAATCATGAACACCCCGCCCAGCGCGAGCGCCGCAAGCACCGCAGGCGTATTGAACAGCTTGCTCTCGATCCAATCATTGAGCAGCACCCCAAGCACCGCCGCAGGAAGAAACGCAACAATGATCCGGATCGCGAGCTTGAGCCCGTCGGAGTCCTTCCCGATCAGCCCCTTACACATCTGCACCACGCGCGGGAAGTACAACCCCAGCACCGCGAGGATCGCCCCCCCCTGAATCACAATATTGAAAGTGTCCACCGCAGACCGCTGGCTTGCTGAGTCCCCAAGCCCCATCAACTCCGACGCGAGAATCAGGTGACCGGTTGACGAAATCGGGAGATACTCCGTGATCCCCTCGACCAAACCGAGCACCGCCGCCTGCAATAAAGTCATCGTGTCCATAGCGTCTCTCAGTTCAAGTCATGACCACAACCCCGAGTCTAGGGTTCTCTACCAATGATCGACCGATTCACACCAATTCATGACCCAAAGGACCCACGCATCGAGCCATACCGCAATCAGAAAGATGCTTGGCTCAAAGCCGCCCATAACCCCGATGCGCCAAACACCGATTCATCCCAGCCCGACAAAGACCCACTCTTCATCTCAGAAGGTTCCCTCGTCCTCGAACACCACATCGCCTCGCGCTACCCGCTTCACTCTGTCCTCATCGACGAATCCAAAACCCAGTCCCACAGCGACCTCCTCGAAACCATCCCCGAATCCGTCCCGATCTACACCGCCGCTCGCCCAATCCTCGACCAAATCACAGGCTATCCAATCCATCGTGGACTCCTCGCCGCCGGTCATCGAATCCCAAACCCTCCACTCGCAAACCTCCTCCAGTCCGCCCGCGCCCTCGTCATCCTCGAAGACCTCGCCAACCACGACAACCTCGGATCCGTCTTCCGCTCCGTCGCCGCCCTCTGTGGCACCGGGGTCCCCGTCCTACTCTCCCCGCGCTGTTGCGATCCCCTCTACCGCAAGTCCCTCCGAGTCTCGATGGGACACGCCCTCACCATCCCCTTCACCCAGATCCAAGAACAGTCCGATTGGATCTCAACCCTCACAACCGTCAAAGATGCAGGATTCACCACCCTCGCCCTCACCCCCGCCCGTGATGCTCTCGATATTGAGAAAATCGCTAAAAACACCTCCCAAAGCTCAAAACTCGCCCTCATGCTCGGCGCCGAAGGCCCAGGACTCACCCCAGAGTCCATCCAAGCCGCCTCACACAAAGTGAAAATTCCTTTGGCAAGTACCGCAGATTCTTTGAATATTTCCGTCGCCGCAGCCGTTGCTCTCCACAGATTGATCCCCCCGCAAGGCTAATCAGCCCGTTCAGATTACCAGCGGAGATCAACACACGAGGGGTTCGTTCGCGTGCCCTGTCGTGCATGCACTCACACAAACCGTTCATCTTTGGAGAACATCAATGTCACATCTCATCGCCATGCTCATCGCCTCATCCGGAATCGCCCTCACCACCGCAGGCCCAAACTGCGCCCTCTGCACCGATAAGGGAGCAGACAAATCCGCGGACAAATCAAGCATGTGCTGTGGCGATGGTGACTGCAAAGGATGCCAAGAAAAGAAAGCCAAAGCCTACGAAGCCGCAGATTGGCCCGCACACAACACCGACCTCTACGCCAATGACCTCCAAGGCAAACCCCTCCCCGTTGCCCTCGGCACTGAAACCTGGCTCTCCGATACAGTCGACACCGAAGGCAAAGTCATCGTCCTCGACTTCTGGGCAACCTGGTGCCCACCCTGCCGCGCCGCATCACCAATCCTCGATGAACTCCAAAAAGAAAACCCAGACGCACTCACCGTCATGGCCATCGCCGGACAACGCGACCCACAGTCCGATGTCCAGTCCTACATCGACGAGCACCCAGTCGCCTACGCAAACCTCTACTCAGACAGCCAAGCCGTCTACGAGTCGTTCGAATCCAAAGGCATCCCGCTGGTCGTCGTCATCTCAACCGATGGCATCATCCGCTGGATCGGAAACCCACACGAAGAAGGGTTCCTCCCAGCCGTGAACAAGACCATCGCTGTGGACCCAGCCATCCAAACGCGAGTGACCGCCAAACCAGCCGCCCACTCCCACGACGGCTAAACCGCCCAAAAACCAAGCTCCTACCAAAGTTTTCAGGGATGCCGCAACCGGTGCAAACCACCCCGGTACACCCGAAAGACCCACAACTCAGCTTTCTTCAAAGCTCCCCCAAACACCCGCTCCTTAAAAAGGCGGGTGTTTGCTTTGAGTAAAGCCCGTTTCATACCCGCATTTTCTCCCATCACCACCGTATTCTCGCTTGGGAACCCAGCAAGTTTCTGATACACTTGACCTTCCAAAGATATTCTCGGACACTCGGCCAGTTCCATACGGAGACCCCACATGAATCCACGATCCATCATCACCCTCGCTGCCGTCGCTTCACTGGTCCCAATCCTCGCGATGGCGCCCGAAATCAAACGCGAACTCAGCGACTCCCGCGACACCATCGACGCGCTCGAAACCAAGCCATTCGATCAAGCCGCGCTCGCATCACTCACCGACTGGACCCACCCCGGAACCCTCTCAAACTCCAACACCCAAGGCAAGGTCGTCATCATCGCGATGATCTCCGCCGGTGAACCCGCCTCCTACATGACCCTCTCCAAACTCACCCGCATGGAGCGCGACAACGAAGATCAGATCGTCATCGCCGCGATCCACCCCGACGCCGGATGGGACGAGATCAAAGACAAGATCAACGCCGGACGAATCACCGTCCCCATCGCCCGCGATGAAGGAGGCGTCTTCGCTTCAGCAATGCACACCGACGACTACCCAGATATCTATGTCATTGACCGCGCCGGGAACCTCCGATTCGCAGACCTCGATGGACGATCACTCAAAGACGCCGTCAAACAACTCGTGGGCGAAACCACTGAAACGGCAGTCGCAAACGCCGCCCTCCAAGCCCAAGGCATCGCGCCAGAAGCCGCCGTCGCGACCGCGGCATCAATCAGCGCCGAAGCCTACGAAAAAGCTCCATGGCCAAACCACAACGGCCAAAAACTCTCAGCCAACAACTACCAAGGACAAAAGCTCCCCGCACCAATGGGCAACGAAAAATGGGTTGACAACGAACGCCCACTCGAAGGCAAAGTCCTCGTCCTCGACTTCTGGGCAACCTGGTGTGGACCATGCATCGCCGCCGCTCCAATGCTCCACGACCTCCAAGACTCCTACGAAGGTCGTCTCGAAATCGTCGGCATCGGTGGCGGTGAAAAAGAAGAAAACTTCCGCCGTTATGTCCTCAAGAAAAAGGGCAACTACGCACAAATGTTCGACGGCGATAACACCCTCAACAACGCACTGGGAATCACAGGGATCCCCCATGTCGTCGTCCTTTCAACCGATGGCGTCATCCGCTGGCAAGGCAACCCACACAACCCAGAGTTCAAGCAAGCCGTCGCGATGACCATCGCCGCCGACCCCCTCCTCGCCGCCAACAAAGACTAAGAGCGACGCATCAACCACCCTTCCAAATCCCACCACACCCCGCCGACTCATCTCGACGGGGTGTTTCTTTTCCAATGACAGATCTATAACTCCCCAGCCATGACCAACCAAACACCCACACAAGCCCCCACGCAAGACCCCATCGCCCATGTCGTCCTCCTCAACCCCGAGATCCCCAACAACACCGGATCCATCGGCAGAACCTGCGTCGCCACCGGCGCCGCCCTCCACCTCATCCACCCCCTCGCCTTCGACATCGACGAAAAAGCCTGCCGAAGAGCCGGCTTGGACTATTGGCCCCGCCTCAACCTCACCAACCACGACTCCCTCCAAGACTACAACCAATCAAGCGCCGCAAAAGCCGCCCCAAACACCTGGTTCCTCACCGCCCGCGCCTCCAAAACCATCTACGACATCCCCATGACCAAAGGCGATCACTTCGTCTTCGGCAAAGAATCCGTAGGACTCCCCAAAGACCTCCTCGACCAGCACCCAGACCAATGCGTCTCCATCCCCCTCACCCCCGGAGAACGCTCCCTCAACCTCTCCACGGCCTGTGCCGTCACCCTCTACACCTGCATCCAGTCGCTCCTGAGCACCAATCAGCTCAAAACCGACCCCGATGGCCGCCTGATCACGCTATCGAACCCTAACGAAATTCAAACATAACATAATTTGAATGATTCTCAAGACACCGACGAACCCAAAGAAAAGCTTTGCGTATAACAGGTGTTGCAGTGAGGTGTCCGGGTCAAGTGATTCCCCGAGACACCGCCAGACTGATTCCACGGAAAAAGTCTGAGTAAATGTAGTTCTCTCCTCTCTCCAGAACAGTGTGCCGTGGTAACTCGCGGTACACTGTTTTTTGTCCATCACCCGTGGCCAACCAACGCGCCAACGCAACCCAATCCAGCACGACAATGACCAGATCAAACCACACTCCGATCTTCTCCCGAACCCGCATCGCGATCCTTCTTGCGAGCGTGGGAACGCTCTGCCTCTTGCCCGCGTGCCAAAAAACACTTCTCCACGCCGACGACGCACGCTCACCCTTCGATCGCTACAACCAAACACGCACCCAGTACGCGCCACCATACCTCGAAGATGAATACGGCCGGCGCACCCCAAACCTCCGCGACCGTCTCGTCCAGTCCGACGAATAGTCACACCGCAAAACGACCGAAAACAACTCGCCAATTCCCACACAAATGGTTTGTTCGGTTCCGGTAAGTACACAATTCGTCACAAGCAGAAATGTGCGCGGAAACATCCATAATTTACGCACCAATGTGCAAGAAACGAGCGTGCAACGCCCGAATGAATATGATAATCTGAACTCCCTAGGAACCGAACCCGATATGGCCGCAAAAGTCACAGTCCGAACAAACGCCAGCATCCGCACCAAGATCGTGTGGGGCGCGCTTGTCGTATCAATGACCGGCCTCGTCGGACTCCTCTCGCTCCTCGACACAGGCAACCCAGCACTCAGCGCCCGTGGAGTCTCCCTCTCACCGCTCGCAAGCATCACCGGCACCCGAGGCGTCGAAGCAATCTTCAACACCAAAGCCGATCTCGAAGCAACAAAGTGGGACTCCATCGTCATCGTCCACTCAGGGTCACCCGCAGGTTCAGCAGAATCCATCGGCGCCCAGCACAAAGCGGTCGGATACGACGGGCTCAGCTACCACTTCCTCATCGGCAACGGCACCGGAATGGGTGACGGCGAAATCCACCTCGGAAACCGCTGGCTCAACCAAACCCAAGGCGCCCAGCTCGCAGGACTCCGCACCTCAAAGACCTCCAACGCCATCGAAATCTGCCTCATCGGCAACGGAGACCGCAAACCATTCTCCGATGAACAGATCCGATACCTCGCAGAAGTCGTCGGCGCACTCACCGAACGATTCAACATCTCACAAGAACGAGTCTTCCTCCACGAAGACCTCGCCCCGACCACAAGCCCGGGACGATACTTCCCAAGAGCAAACTTCAACGAGCTCCTCGGGACGATCTAACAACCGACCCAGACAGTAAATACACGCCTCCGAACATCTGTTCGGAGGTTTTTTCATTCCACGATCCACAAGATCGGGAACCGCACACACATCCGATCCATATAATGAGGGTCGATGCAGGATGCAAATCCCACACCGATATCGTCGCCCATCTCGTCGGGCATTCTTTGCACAGGGTCTCTCCCGATTGATATCTGCATCCACTCCGCTCCAGCTGATCAGACACCTGTTCCGCAGAAGCGGGGCAAATCCACTACCCCAATGAGCCGCTTCAGGTCTACTATGAAGCACCCGATAATCGGCGATTTCCGATTCAAGGTGCAATCCAAAGCACGCTGAGCCGAACTACTCATACAGGCTCCAGAGTTCTTGGATCATCCACGATCAAAGTGGCGGCTCAGAGCAACAGGTTTGGATACCCAAGTTCAGAAACCTGAACAGCAGACAGATTCAGCATCGGAAAAAGACTTTCATGACCGACGGACTCACGACATTCAAACCAGGCGAAACCGTCGAAGGCTTCCGGATCATGTCCGAAATCGGACGCGGTGCCGCATCAGTCATCTACCTCGTCCAAGACCCCAAGACCAAACAGATCTGGGCGCTCAAGCATGTCGAGAAAACCGACGCAAAGGCGCAGCGATTCCTCGATCAAGCAGAGATCGAATACAAAATCGCAAACCAGATCAACCACCCAGCCATCCGGCGCATCGAGAAGCTCATCAAAAAGGGCTCACTCCTCAAGTGCAAAGACCTCTACCTCGTCATGGAACTCGTCGACGGCATCTCCATGTTCGAAGAAACACCCACAGACCTCCCCGTCATCGTGGACCTCTTCCAACAGACCGCATCAGGTCTCGCTGAAATGCACAACCACGGCTATGTCCACGCCGACATGAAACCACACAATGTCATCCTCGGCGCCGACATCCACGGCAACCTCACCGCAAAGGTCATCGACCTCGGACAGTCCTGCAAAATCGGCACCATCAAAAAACGAATCCAAGGCACCCCAGACTACATCGCACCCGAACAAGTCCACCGCCGAGAGATCACACCCAAAACCGATGTCTACAACTTCGGCGCGATGATGTACTGGGTCCTCACAGGCAAAAACATCCCAACCGCGATGGGCACCAACTCCGATTCACTCGTCGGCTCTCGCGACGACGCGATGATCGAAAAAGCCACCCCGATCTCCGAACTCCGCGACGATCTCCCAGATCGCCTCGCCGATCTCATCATGCAATGCTTCGAGGTCGATCCAGACCGCCGACCAGAGATGGACGCCGTCGCAAGCAAACTCGACCTCATCCTCGGCATCATCCGCTCCCCCTCGTCGATCACCGCCGAAGAAGCATAAGCCACACCACCCCCTCTCCAATTCCCACACCACCCCCCAATCACCCGCTTAGGTGGTCTTTCGCCTATCCTACTGCTCACAAGATCCCCCAAGCGAGCACCCGATGTACACCATCGACATGTCCAACCCAGCCGAAGTTGCCCAGACCCTCCTCGCAGGCGCCGAAGCAAACCGCACCGCATCATGCCGCAAAGGTTCCATCGACCACATCTCCGCGCCAGGACACCTCATCGCATCCGGTGACACCCACGACCACCCAAGAAACTTCCGCGCCATCGTCGCCGCCGCCGGTCTTGACGGCGAGTTCGGGTCCGAACCCAAACACCTCACCCTCCACGAAATCATCCACCCCGACATGAAGCAGCCCCTCCCCGGAGAGCCCGCTCCAGTCGACACCAGCTACCGCGGACTCACCCGCGTCGCCAAACTCAAAACACAATACCCCGAGTTCGTCCACTTCCTCCTCGCCAACCACGAGCTCGCCCAGGCCACCGACTCCCTCATCGTCAAGAACGGCGTCCGATGCGTCGAAGCCTTCAACGCCGGGATCGATCAAGAGTTCCCAGACCCCATCGACGCCGAGTCCGTCCGCGACGCCGTCAAAGAGTTCGTCCTCTCCATGCCCATCGGTCTCCGAGCAAGCTGCCCCAAAGGCGACATCCTCTGCACCCACTCGCTCCCAGGACCCGCAATGATGGACCGCTTCGACACCACCATTATCAACCGCGACCTCACCGAACAAGACTACGAACCCCGCGTCGGATCAGCCCACCTCATGACCTGGGGACGAGGCTACGACCACGAACAACTCGAAGACCTCACCGAAACCTGGGGCATCAACCTCTTCATCCTCGGACACGAACACGCCACCAACGGCTACGCCCTCATCGAACCCAACGCCATCGTCCTCAACACCGACCACGACAAAGGCGTCTACCTCCCCATCGACCTCGACAAACCCCCAAGCCTCGCTCAAGCCGCGAGCGACCTCGTCCACATCCACTAAACCGATTCTCCTTCAAAGCCCACTCCTTCAAAGCCAACCCCTTCCAAACCCATTCCTATAGAAAGTGCCGAAGATGCAAGTCAACTTCCTCGTCTGCGGCGCCCAAAAATCAGGCACCACCGCCCTCGACCACGCCCTCCGCCAGCACCCAAACATCTGTATGTCCACGCCGAAGGAAACCCACTTCTTCGACGACGATGCCCAGTTTGAATCACAGTCCAAAACCAACCAACCAGACTACAACCACTACCACACCCACTTCAAACCAGCCCCCTCCCAAACCATGCTGGGAGAATCCACCCCCATCTACATGTACTGGAACAACTGCATCCAGCGCATCCACGCCTACAACCCCGCGATGAAACTCATCATCATCCTCCGCAACCCCATCGAGCGCGCCTACTCCCACTGGAACATGGAAACCGCAAGAGGAAACGAATCCGAACCCTTCCTCAGCGCCATCCAGCGCGAACAAAACCAACGCATCGGTCAAGACGGCAACCAATCCCGCATCACCTCCTACCTCGACCGAGGCAACTACGCCAAGCAGCTCACCCACATCTGGTCCATCTTCCCCAAACACCAAACCCACATCCTCAAAACCGAATCCCTCCGCGACCACCCATCCGAGACCATGTCCTCAATCTTCAAATTCCTCAATCTCCCAAACGCCCCCATCCAGCCCGACCACCTCTTCGCCCACCCCTATCCACAGCCCATGACCAAAGAAATCCTCGCCCACCTCGCCGACCATTTCACCCCATCCATCCAACACCTCGAATCCCTCCTCAACTGGGACTGCTCCCAGTGGTATACCAAAGCAGACTCGACAAACACATCATGAAGTAAACCCGAGCACAACAAACCCAATGCCCCCGCCCACCCCAATCTGCCCAAACTGCGACTACGACCTCCGCACACAAGTCGAACTTCAACACCCAAACTACGCGCATGACGCAAGCCCAATCGAAATCCACTGCGACGACTGCGGCCACACCTTCATCTGGCCAAGAGTCACCCCGGAAAAATCACCGCGTGTAACCGGATTCACAAAGCATGACTTCTGGCAGTTTTTCATCGTTGCCTTCATTGCAGCCTTCTTTCTCGGAATTCTGGCAGTGGTCGCAATCTAACTTGGGATCGATCAATATACCTGCGTGGAACTTGGGCCATACCATCCCCACATGACCACCACAACAGCATCCATCGATCAATCAATCCTCGACACCATCGCCGCTACAGACCCACAGGTCGCCGAAATCATCGCCGCCGAGCGTGACCGTCAAGAACACACCATCGAGCTGATCGCCTCCGAAAACCACGCATCACCCGCCGTCACCGTCGCCGCGGGAACATGCATGACCAACAAATACGCCGAGGGCTACCCCGGTCGCCGCTACTACGGCGGATGCGCCCACCACGACCAAGTCGAACAACTCGCACGCGACCGCGCCAAACAACTCTTCGGATGCAACTTCGCCAATGTCCAACCACACTCCGGCGCACAAGCAAACACCGCCGCGTTCATGGCCATGATGGAACCCGGAGACACCTTCCTCTCCCTTGTCCTCAAAGACGGCGGGCACCTCTCCCACGGCATGCACCTCAACTTCAGTGGAATCTTCTACAACCCAGTCCACTACGCACTCCACTACGATCCCGCGCACCCACAACACGAACAAATCGACTACGACTCCGTCCGCGCCGCCGCCCATGAACACAAACCCAAAATGATCCTCTGCGGCTACTCCGCCTACCCAAGAGTCATCGACTTCGCCATGTTCCGAGAAATCGCAGACGAAGTCGGCGCAACACTCATGGCCGATGTCGCCCACATCGCAGGACTCATCGCCGCCGGCGAACACCCAAGCCCCTTCCCACACGCCCACATCGTCACCACAACAACACACAAATCACTCCGAGGCCCCCGCGGCGGCCTCATCATGACCAACGACGAAGAACTCAACAAACTCATCAACCGCAATGTCTTCCCCGGAGTCCAAGGCGGACCTCTCATGCACATCATCGCCGCCAAAGCCATCGCCTTCGGTGAAGCACTCAAACCCGAGTTCAAAACCTACCAAAAACAAGTCATCAAAAACGCACAACAACTCGCGAGTGACCTCACCAACCTCGGATTCCGAATCACCAGCGGCGGCACAGACAACCACCTCATGCTCGTCTCCCTCGTCGAGAAAAACCCAGAACTCACCGGCAAAGACGCCGAAAAATGGCTCGAAAACGCCGGACTCATCACCAACAAAAACGGCATCCCAGACGACCCACGCTCACCCATGATCACCTCAGGAATCCGCTTGGGAACACCCGCCACCACCACCCGCGGCTTCAAAGAACCCGAAATGACCCAAATCGCCAACTGGATCAACCAAGTCATCGAATCCAACGGCGACGAAACAACAATCACAACCGTCCGCAACCAGGTCACCAACCTCTGCAAGCAATACCCCCTCGCCCACTAACCAAACCAAGGCAACCCGTGGCACAGGCGTCCCGCCTGTGATCTTCATTTCTCAGGCCGTGGTCATTTGCAGGCTTCCAAATCTTTCGCCTCCCCCGCGCTTCATTGGGGAGCGTGGGAGGTATCGCACACCGACGGAGGGGGTCTTCTCCAAGATCACCCACCAACAAAGCATCGGAATCAAATACCATTTCATCTCTTCAATACAGTCAATCCAAAACGAAAGACTCAAGAATGAAACCCCCCAAAGACTTCGCCCCAACATCGCCGGACATCCCATCGACCGATGACCTGACCCCAGCCCAACCCACCGCGATCATCAACGACGCCGACATCGACCGCGCGATCATCTCATGTAACCCACCCAATCCAATCCGCGCCTCCAGCATAGTGATCGAACAATCACGCATCCAAGCGCAATCTCTCCTCGCATCCACCCTCCCCAACATCCGCATCACGGACGCCATCTTCGACCGCGCTGATCTGACGGGAGCCACCTGGACCGACGCCCGCCTCACCCGCATCCAGTTCAACGATTGCAAACTCACCGGCTTCGACGCACGAGACTCCGACCTCCAAGACCTCCACTTCACCAAATGCAAAGCCCCCGACCTCTTCATGCTTGGCGCAACCCTCACAAGAGTCCGCTTCGATCAATGCCAGCTCCCCAACCTCGACCTCACCGGCGCCACGATCAAATCACTCGCGATCCGAGACTCTGGCGCCCAGTCCCTCCGCCTCATCAACACCCGCATCGACCACCTCGACCTCCGAGGCAGCATCATCGACCACATCGCCCTTGATCTAACCAATCCCGCCAACCTCCGCAACATCATCATCACCCCCCAACAAGCCCCCGCCCTCGCGATAGCACTGGGTGTGCAGATCTCCGACTGATTGAGTCGTCACGCGCGGTCAGTACCTTCCACAGAGGGTGGCATGGAGGTGTTGTCTTCGACTCCTCCATGATCTTTGATCTTCGCCCACCAACCCACCAACCAAACAAGGGTGCTACGGCTTGACCGTCTTCGGCAAGCCGTGTCTTCCATTCCACCACACCCTCGAAAGCGAACGGGTGCCCCGACTCGCCGTCCCCGGCGCAGTCGGTTCATTAACCATAAATAGTGACAACAAGTTCTTTCTCCTCCCCCGCGCTTGCGGGGGAGGTGTCGCGCAGCGACGGAGGGGGTCTTCACTTATCCCCCATCAACCCCATCGGTCTCCGCATCCTTCCGCGCCTGATCCAACACCTTCGAATCAAGCTCCACCGTCCCCTCCCCAACCTCCAAAATCACATGCACGCTGTCCGTGTAGGTCCCCGCCTTCCCAGAAATCGCATCGACACTCATCCCGATCAGCCCGCCGAACACCGTCTTGCCCTCGACCGACCGGTTCAGCTTCAGCACCGCCGTCTTGTATCCATCAAGCGAAATCTCCACCACCTTGTCCCGCCCCTTCCGCGCAATCTCAATCTCGCAAGGCGTCACCCCAAACTCGTCGCCATCCATCGAAACCACCGCCCCGCTGGGTTCACTCGTAAACCCAACCTCTTTGTACTTCTCATTCCGAATCGTCGCGCACCCACCCATCGACGACAGCAGCACCGACACCATCAACACAAACCCAACAAACATCTTCGGCAAAACCACGCGCATAGCAAACTCCTAAAGAGGTAGAAGTTCACAATACCCGATCTCTCGCCCGCTCACCGAATCACTGCGGACGATCTTTCAACTCATACCGCTTGTCAATCTTGAGCTTACCCCAGTTGAACACCCCCTCAACCGTCCGAGGCGGATCATCATCAAGCCGAAGGTACTCAATCTTCCCAGACTCATACACCCGGTACATCGTCTCATCCGTCGCCGTGTACGCGATGACATCATCCTTGAGCACCTCGCCCATCCCCCCCAGCACCGCGCCGATCGCAAGCATTCCCGCGCCCACAACCCCAATCACGAGCCGAGCGTTCCGTTTCTCCAACCGCTCGATCCGTGCGCACAAATTAGTGTCATTGTCCCGCCGTGCAGGACCCATTCCCGCCGTATCTGAATCGTTCATCGCGTTCTCCTAAATCGGAATCCCAATTGTTCCCCGTGGAACAATTGCGACCCGTCTACACCATAACCGATCCCCGATACGCCCCGCTGACACAATCGGATACGATCTCCACATGAAAACCGCATCCACGCTTCTGATCGCCGCAATTTTCCTATTCCTCCCCGCCTGTTCCAGCGGCGGACAGCGCACCGCTCGCCCCCCAGTCCCGCCGCCAGCCGGTCCGCCGGCGATGATCGGGCACATCGTCTTTTTCCAGCTCCAAAATCCAAGCGATTTCCACGCGCTGCTCCGCGATGTGGATTGGATGCTGGGGACAATTCCCAGCGTTGAGTCGTACGCCGCCGGGAAGCATCTGGATACTGGTCGATCGACCGTGTCGTCGGACTATGACCTTGCGGTGTATCTGGGATTCAAATCCGAAGCAGACCTTCGCGCGTATGTGATTGATGATCAGCACATCGGGTTTATCAACAAGTGGAAGCCTCGGCTCAAATCGCTCACGGTCTACGACATGCTCGATTGGCCAACCACGCGCTACGGCGTGCGCTGATCCAAATGATGAGCAGGTCGATTACTCGATGATCTCAAGATCGAGGCACGCTTGTTTTTCGCGGTGGGTCACGACGAGGTCGCGGATGAAGACGGCGATCGCGGTCCAGATCAGCACGAACGCGGCGAACTTGAGGGGGGTGAATTTTTCACCGAAGAACACGACCGAGAGCAGGAGCTGTCCGGTGGGTGCGGTGAACTGGAGCAAGCCGATGGTGCTCAGCGGGAGCAGACGCACGGCGTTGGTGAAGCAGACGAGCGGGATGATGGTGAAGACTCCACCCAGCAGCATGAGCAGCGTGATGGGGAGGGGTGTGGATTCTGCCATGAAGATTCCGGTGTTGGACTGCGCGAGGTAGATCATGAGTCCGATGCAGATGGGGAAGAGCATGGCCATTTCGAAGGTGAGTCCGATGGTGCCGGTGACATTGACCTGTTTGCGGAGGAGGCCGTAGATTCCGAAGCTGGTGGGGAGGAGGAGTGAGATCCAGGGCCAACCTCCTCCGGCTTGGAGTTCGGCGACGGTCATCATCCCGACGGCGGCGACGGCGATCCCGATCGCAATTTTCTGGAGGCGGGAAAGTTTCTCGCCTAGGAATAAAAAACCGAGCATGATCGAGAAGAGCGGGTTGATGTAGTAGCCGAGGGATGCGTGGTTGAGGCGTTCGGTGCTCACGGCGTAGATGAAGAAGAACCAGTTGATCGAGATCAGTCCGGTGGTGGGGATGAGGATTTTGAGTGAGGACCAGGTGGTGAATGCTTTGTAGAGTTCGGGGAGGCGTTTGGCGAATGCGAGGATGAGTATGAGGATGGGGAGTCCGAAGACGACGCGCTGGGCGAGGACCTCGAGCGGGACGGCGCCGTTCTTTGAGAGGGTGCGGAAGAAGAGGGGGACCATGAAGGCCCACCATCCAAAGGCGCCGGAGGCGAAGAGGAATCCTTTGCGTCTGTCGAGTTGGTCTTGGGTTTTGCCCGTGGTGGTTGTCATGCGGGCGATGCTAGGTGGTGCTCTGAAGAAGGTTCTGCGAGGTTCGGGGATTCGTGTCATACTGTTCGAGAACTTGATTGCGGAAGGGAATATTCATGATTGCTCGGCTCGGTAGTGGATTGTCCAAGGTGTTCTCCAAGACGGCTCCGGACCCGTTTGTGATCGCGGTTGGACTGACGGTCTTGACGGCGGTGCTCGCGGTGACAATTGGGTTTCAGGATCAGGGTTTGTCGGGGCAGGGGGCGGCTGCTGATTTGACGATTGCGGACAAGTCCAAGCTGCTGATTGATTCGTGGCGGGGTCCCGATGGGCTGTGGAAATTTCTTGCGTTTGGGATGCAGATGTGTCTGATCTTGGTGACGGGTCATGCATTGGCGGCGAGCAGACCTGTGCGGAGGGTGATCGATTCGCTTGCGGGGCTTCCCAAGAGCGCGGGGAGCGCGGCGGCGATGGTGGGGTTCCTCACGATCGTGCTGGGGTTGATTAGCTGGGGGCTTGGGTTGATTGTCGGGGCGCTCTTGGCGCGGGAGGTCGCGCGGTCATTGCGGCATCGTGGGATCAAGGCGCACGGGGCATTGCTTGCGGCGGCGGGGTACATGGCGCTGCTGGTGTTTCATGGCGGGTTGTCCGGGAGTGCGCCACTGAAGATGACCTCGAAGGTGGAAGCGGAGAGTGTGCTTCCGGCGAGTGTGGTGGAGATGCTGACTGTCGATGGAGTGTTTGATGGCGTGTCGCTTTCGCAGACGGTGTTCTCTCCGATGAACTTGTTTGTGTGCGGGGGGTTGTTGGTGCTTGTGCCTGGTGTGTTGTGGTTGTTGACGCCTAAGGGTGGGGAAGGGCGGGAGGATGAGATTGTTGAGATGCCGATGAGTGATGATCCGGTGATGGCGGATATTGATGATGGTCGGCTCAAGGGGTTTCCGGATTGGATCGAGCGGTCTCCGATTGTGGTGTGGGTGCTTGCGACGGGGCTGATGCTTGGGTACTGGCGGTTTGTGGATCAGTCGGGGGTGCTTCGGATGGGTCCCAACGAGATCAACATGGTGATGCTCGCGCTGGGGTTGATTCTGCATGGATCGGTGCGGTCGTACATCAGCGCGGCGGAGGACGGGGCGGCGGGGTGTGCGGGGATTATTCTGCAGTTCCCGCTCTATGCGGGGATCATGGGGATGGGTGTGAGCAGCGGGTTGGTGGCTGATTTTTCGAGCTGGATCGGATCGTTTGCGACGGAGACGACCGGGCCTTTGATGACATTTTTGAGTGCGGCGGTGGTGAACCTGTTTGTGCCCAGTGGCGGTGGTCAGTGGGGGATTCAGGGACCGATCGCGCTGTCAACCGGTGCGGAGGTTGGGGTGAGTCCCGGGAAGATGATCATGGCGGTGGCGTATGGGGATCAGCTGACGAATATGTTGCAGCCGTTCTGGGCGCTGCCTTTGCTTGCGATTACGCGGGTGAAGGCGCGGGAGATCGTGGGGTATACGGCGGTGGTGATGGTTGTGGCGGGGGCGTGGATGGCGATTGGGTTGTTGGTGTTTTGAAGAGAGGGACTGGCCACTAGCCACTGGGGGAAGACACGGCTTGCCACCCTCCAATGGACGGTCAAGCCGTGGCACCCGGGTGGGGGACGGTAGGGACTGCGGGAAAATTGAAGACCCCCTCCGTCCGCGAAGTCGCGGACACCTCCCCCGGAAGCCCGGGGGAGGAGAATGTGCCATCGCCGCGGCCCTCTCCCCGAGGGAGAGGGGGGAAGAGGCTACGATTGGGTCTATGAGTACAACTGCTGAACAGACTGAGCCGCAAACCATTGAGACTATTTCATTTGTGTCTCTTGGGTGTCCCAAGAACCTGGTGGATTCTGAGAAGATGCTGGGGTTGCTTGCGGCGGATGGGTTGCTGCCTGTCTCGGCGGAGGCGATGGACGACGCGGAGCATGATGATCTTTCGATCTCGGGATCGGAGCAGGATTCGAGTGCGGTGTCGGGGCGGGTGACGCCTGCGGATGCGGTGGTGATTAATACATGTGGGTTCCTTGAGGCGTCGAAGGATGAATCGCTTGGGGTGATCAAGGAAGCGGTTGAACTCAAGCGTCAGGGGCTTGTGAAGCGGGTGGTTGTGGCGGGGTGTTTGGTGCAGCGGCATCGGGCGAAGATGTTGGAGTGGGAGCCTGGGATTGATTCGATGGTGGGGGTGTTTGACCGCGAGCACATCATCACGGCGGTGCGCGGCGAGGGCGCGAAGCGCGAGAGTGATTCGGATGTTGCGGAGAAGGCACCGAAGTACTGGATCCACGCGAACGCGATGACGAGCGCGAAGGATCTTGGGATGGCGACTGTTGGCTTGACGGTCGCGGGGAAAGATGGCAAGGGGATCGGGTACTTTGAGTCGGACAATGCCCGGTTGAGACTTACGCCGAGGCATTATGCGTACTTGCGGATTTCGGAGGGGTGCAATCAGAACTGTGCGTTCTGTACGATTCCGTCGATTCGGGGGAAGATGCGTTCGAAGCCGATGGATCGGATTGTGGATGAGGCGCGGGAGTTGATGCGGGATGGGGCGTTTGAGCTGCTCATGATCGGGCAGGATACGACGAGCTATGGCGATGACATCGGGGTTGGGTTGTCGCAGGTTGATGGATCGGACAAGTTCCGTGCGGGCTTGCCAAAGCTGCTCAAATCGCTTTCGGATGCGGTGAAGGAAGAATCGGGGAGCGGTTGGCTTCGGCTGATGTATGCGTATCCGACTTTCTTTACGGATGAGATCATTGATGCGATGGCGGAGGTTGCGGATCGGGGGCATCTGCTGCCTTATCTGGATATTCCGTTGCAGCATGGGTCGGATCGGGTGCTTGAGTTGATGCGCCGGAATGTGACCAGTGCGCACCAGACGGAGTTGTGCCATAAGTTGCGTGAGCGCATTCCGGGGATGGCGATTCGCACGACTTTCATTACGGGGTTCCCGGGTGAGACCGAGCAGGATCATGAGGAGCTCTTGGAGTTCATGAACGAGGTCCAGTTTGATGCGGTGGGGTGTTTCCAGTATTCCAAAGAACCCGGCACGGTTGCGGGGACGATGGAAGAGGATCCGGCGCTTGCGGTTTCGAAGGAAGACAAGCAGCGTCGGCATGATGAGATTATGGAGTTGCAGCAGGAGATCGCGTGGGAGCAGGCGGCGTTTGTTGCGGATCAGTTCGACTTTGAGAAGCCTACGACGACGGGGGTGCAGTTTGATGTGCTGATTGACTCGGCGACGGGTTCGGAGGTTGAACCAACTCCCGGCGTGACGGAGGGTGGGTCGTTGTATAAGGGGCGGACCTATTTCCAGGCGCCGCAGATTGATGCGACGACGCTGGTGGTTGCCAAGAAGAAGATCGTGGCGGGGGAGCTGATTCGGTGCACGATTGTGGGGAGCGATGGGTATGACCTGATCGCTCGTCCGGTCGAGGAACTTGAGAAGAAGGTTTCGCTGAATCTGCTTTGAGAGAGAATCGGACAACGAGAATCTGTAGTGATTCTGGGTGAAATCTGGTCTGAGTTGGGCGGCTTGGTCGATGTTCCCAAGATGGTGCGATCTGGACAGTTGTTGATGTTGTGTGCGCTGGCTCTGCTGATGGTGGGGGTGGTGATGGTGCAGAGCGCGGGGATGCAGGTCCAGGGGCTTGGGGCGGATGCGGATGCGGTGGTTGAACGGGTGTCGGCGGGGTCGCTGTTGACCTCTCGCGCGGCGTTGTACATGGTGCTTGCGATCAGCGCGATGGTGGTGGCGTCGCGGGTCCCGATGCGGAAGATTGCGGCGCGGCTTGAGCGGGTGGTGTGGTTCCGTCCCGGTGGGGATCTTGGGGTGCTGGTGATCGGGTGTGGGTTGTTGATTGTGATGGTGATGACGGTGTACTTCCCGGGGATTGCGAGTCCCAAGAACGGGTCGCATCGGTGGGTTGATCTTGGGGTTCCCGGGTTGAACTCGATGCAGCCCAGCGAGATTGCCAAGTGGGGGTTGGTGATTCTGGTGGGGTGGTATGCGGCGAGGTTGTCGTCGTATCGGGAGAATCGGTTGGGGGTGTTCTGGAAGGGATTGCTGCCTGCGGTGTTGTGCGTGGGTGGTGTCGCGTTTGCGGTGGTGATGGAGGATTTGGGGACGGGGGTGCTGATGGTGCTCGCGTGCTCGATCGTGCTGATCGCGGGGGGGGCGAAGTTGACGCACTTTGCGGCGTTTGTTCCGATTGGTCTTGCGGGGATCGTGGCGGCGATTGTGACTTCGCCTTATCGCGTGAAACGGATTACTGCTTTTTTGGATCCGTATGCCGATGCGCAGGGTGAGGGGTACCAGATGATCCAGTCGCTGACGACGATTTCGGGTGGTGGGTTCTTTGGGCGCGGGTTGGGGAACGGGTTGCAGAAGTTTGGGTATCTGCCTGAGGATACGACGGATTTTTTGTTTGCGGTGGTGTGCGAGGAGATGGGGTTTATGGGGGCGCTGGCGATCATCAGCGCGTATGTCGCGATTGTGTGGATCGGGCTCGACATTGCTCGCAGGGAGACTTCGGGGATTCTGCGGTTGATCGTGGTTGGGGTGATTACGACTTTCTCGATTCAGGCGGTGATGAACCTGATGGTGGTGACGGGGCTTGGGCCGACGAAGGGGATCGCGCTGCCTTTGTTGTCCAACGGCGGGACGGGGTGGATTGTGACTTCGGTGTGCTTGGGGCTGGTGGTGGCGATTGAGCGGACCCAGCAGTATGCGGGGGTCTATGACGGGTCGCTGGAAGACGATATTTCGTTTGCGCAACGGGGCGGGATGATCATGGGGACTGCGGGTGGTGATCACGAGATCGGTGGTCAGGAGATGGCGGAGTTGATGGGAGATACGGAATCGGAAGCGGAGGTCCTGATTCCCAAGCGCGGTCGGCGGGTGCCGCGGTTTGGTGCTGGGAAAGCCGAGGAGCGGGGCGCGGTCAAGGCGAGCGTTGAAGAATCGGAAGCGGACGAGTGGTTCGCGGATCGGGGCTGATGGCTGGGACCGAATCACGCATGGGTTTTGTGTTTGTGGGCGGCGGGACCGGGGGGCACCTGTACCCGGCGCTGGCGATCATCGAAGAACTCAAGAAGATGGATGCGGGTGTGAAGACGCACATTGTGTGTTCGGAGCGTCGGATTGATTCAGCGATTCTTGAATCCACGGGTGTTGCGTTCTCGACGATCCCGGCGACTTCTCCGAGCGGGGGTGTGCGTGGGGTGTTGAAGTTTGTGAAGAACTGGGGGCCGAGCGTTCGGGGGGTGCGGGGGGTGATTCGCGCGATGAAGCAAGAAGGGCGCGAGGTGGTTGTGGTGTCGATGGGTGGGTTTGTGTCGGCGCCGTCGGCGATGGCGGCTCGCGCGGAGAGATGTGAGCTGGTGTTGGTGAATCTGGATGCGGTGCCTGGGAAGGCAAACCGGTGGATCGGGAAGCGTGCGGATCGGGCGATGACGGCGGCGCGGGTGCGTGGGTTTGATGCGTGGGTGGAGACGAGGCCGATTGTGCGTGGGTTTGTTGGGGCGCGGGACAAGTCGCGTGCGATTGAGGAGTTTGGGTTGGATGGGGATCGGAGGACGGTGCTGGTGACGGGGGGGTCGCAGGGGGCGCGGTCGGTGAACCGGATGATGGTGGAGATGGCGAAGACGCACGCGGATGCTTTTGATGGGTGGCAGGTGCTGCATCAGGTTGGGGGTGGTGGGGATGGGGAAGAGGTGGCGAACGGGTATCGCGATGCGGGGGTGCGCGGGGTGGTGGTTGAGTACATCGAGGAGATGGGCGCGGCGCTTGAGGTTGCGGATCTTGCGGTGGGTCGGTGTGGCGCGGGGACGGTGGGTGAGTGCTGGGCGGCGGGGGTGCCTGCGGTGTTCCTGCCTTATCCGTATCACAAGGATGAACACCAGAAACACAACGCGGCGGTGCTGGTTGAAGCGGGGGCGGCGGTGGTGTGCACGGATTTGATTGATCCAGCGAAAAATGTGGATGCGCACGGCGGGGCGATGGTGGAGATACTGACGGATCGCGCAAGGTTGGCGGCGATGCGGGATGCGTATCGCGTGCTGGGGGATGCGGACGGCGCGGCGGTGATTGCGCGATCGCTTCTGGATGCGTGATTTGTGGGGTGATTTGGGTGGGTTCTTATACGGACCTTGACGAGAATCGCTTGGAATTGGGCGGGTTTGGGGTGCGGGTTGTGGTACACTTTGGGTATGGAACAGGGCGATCCATCCAGATCGAGACGACGGTGTGTTGTGTGGCATCCCGCTGGGGTCGGTGCGCCTGATGCGTTGATGATGGCGCTGGTTTCGCGTCAGCTTCGCGTGGAGACGAGTGGGTCGGGGCACGAGGTGCTCGCGATGGGATGCGTTGAACAGCAGAAGGGCGGGGCGGGGCTGATTGTGGTGCTTGATGGTCGGGGCGGGGAACTGGCTGAGCAATCGCGGGTTTTGGAAGCGATGGAGCGGTTTTGTCCGTCGGGGTTGGTGTGGGTGTATGAAGAAGGGGCGAACCCTCCTTTGCGTGGGTTCGTAGAGAAGGGTGGAGCGGCGAAGGGTGCTGTGCACGAAACGATTCAGAAGCCGGTCCAGAGTCCGGTCCAAAAATCAGGCGTTGAAATCGCGAGACCGAAGTTGCGGTTGAGCGGGACTGGTGGGAGCGGGACGATTGGGAGTGGAACCAATGGGAGTGGGCAGATGAAGAACGCTTCGGATGTGCTTGATAAGGATGAGTTGTCCGCGTTGTTTGGTTCGGGTGATGCAGGAGAGCAGGCGTGATGCCGATTGATGAAGGACAGGTTGAACAGGGGATGCGGATCGGGCGCGATGGTTCCGGTTCTGGGATGGGGGCTGGTATGGGTTCTGGGTGGCGTGTGATCTTGGTGGGACGGACTGGTTTGGATCAGGTGATGCGCCGGGTGTCGGGTGTGGAGTTGATCCGGACGCGTGATTCGTTTGATGCGATTGGTGAGTTGAGTGATCCGATTGATGATGCTTCGCCTGCACGCGCGGCGGTGTTGGTTGCGCCGGATGCTGAGCCAGCGGGTGGTGAGGACAATGGGGAAGGCAACAGTGAAGATGGCGGGGAGTTGGGGAAGTTTATTGAGGCGCTTCGGATGGTGGATTCGGGTGTGAAGGTGATCCGGGTGGGTGCGCCTCATGGGTTGTACGACGGGTCGGTTGGGCCTCAGGATTCTGCGGCTCAGGTGATGGCGGTGATTGAGGGATCGGTTTCGATGCCGAGGGTTGAGGTGGTGGTTTCGAAGGCGGTGGTTGAGGATCCGATTGTTGATGCGGTGATTGATGAAGTGGTTGTGAAAGCAACGGAAACGGCTGCGGAGAAATGCACGCGAGAGAATGCGGCGCACGATGCGTCGAATGTTCGAGAGGTGACCGCGTTGCACCAGCGGGTGATGGCGGGCGGCGGGGCTGTGGTGCATGGGGAATCTGCGGATCTGGGAAATGCGGGTGGTACGGATGAAGCGGTGATCCGCGCGATGGGTGAGGGTCGGTCGGTTGTCGATGCGGCGGTCAAGCTGATCTGCAAGCGGATTGGTCGGAGCGATGTGTCGTTTACGACCGAGGGCGCGGAAGACGGGGTTGCGGTTCATGCGGGGGGGCGTGTGTTTGGATCGCTGGTGTGCAAGAACTCGGCGTGGGGCAAGGGTGTTGGGGCGCGGGTGCTCACGGAGCATGCGGCGTGGCTTGGGTCGTGGATGCGTTTGGATGAACAACAACGCGCGCTGCGATTGGCGGCGTTTACTGATGAGCTGACGGGCGCGTGGAACCGTCGGTACTTCAGCCGATTCTTGGATGCGGCGATCGAGCAGGCGCGCGGGGCGCGTCGGACGCTGACTTTGTTGTACTTTGATATCGATGATTTCAAGGGGTACAACGATCGGTACGGTCATGCGGCGGGCGATGAGATTCTGGTTGAGACGGTGCGGTTGTTGGAGTCGGTGATCCGTCCTGGTGATAAGGTGTGTCGGATTGGTGGGGATGAGTTTGTCGTGATTTTCTATGAGCCCAAGGGTCCTCGTGATCCGGGGTCGTCGCCTCCGGAGTCGATCTATGGGTTGGCCAAGCGGTTCCAGAAACAGATTTGTAATCACCGGTTCCCGAAGCTTGGGGATGATGCGTGCGGGACTTTGACGGTGTCGGGTGGGCTTGCGTCGTACCCGTGGGATGGGAGTGATGGGGAGTCGCTGCTGGCGCTTGCCGATGAGCTGGCGCTCAAGTCCAAGCGGGCGGGGAAGAATGTGATCACGCTGGGGCGCGGGGCTGAGGGTGTGTGCGGGGTTGAGTGCGATCCGGAGTGAGAGTGGTTGGTTTTTTGATGACACGACTGCGCCGAAGACGGCGAGTCGTGGCACCCGGCTTTGAATGACGCTTTGTTGAACTGAAGACCCGAAGGAGCCGGGGACGGCACCGTCGGGCCACCCGGTCAAAGAGGCCACCCAGAGGGGAGTGGTGGCGTATTGTGTTTGTATGGCGATGATTGATGTTTTGGCGATTGATTTGGATGGCACGCTGCTTGGGCGTGACAAGGTGGTGTCTCGCGCGAATGTTGAGGCGATTGATCGGGCGCGGCAGGCGGGGGTGCATGTGCTGATTTGTACGGGGCGGGGGCTGGTGGAGTGTCGGTCGGCGCTGGCTTCGATTGAGCAGGAGCTGCCTGTGATGGTGGCGGGGGGATCGATTGTTGCGGATCCGGTTTCGGGGAAGACTTTGCATCGGATCGAGATGGGGGCGGAGTTGGTGCATCGCGCGGTGGAGTTGTTTCATGAGGCGCGGTCGCCTGCGATGGTTTTGAAGGATCCGTCTTTGATCGGGTATGACTATTTGATTGTGGATTCGGAGGATGCGTATCCGGTTCATGACATCACGAAGTGGTGGTTTGAGGATCATGGGATTCAGTCTCGGAACGCTCGATCGGTGCATGATGATGAGCATCCCGAGCACACGGTTCGGGTGGGGATGTGTTGTGAGGTTTCAAGGTCGAATCCGGTCAGCGCGCGGGTGCTTGATGAGCTTGGGGATTTGGTGGAGTTGCATGACTTTCCGTGTGTGAAACCGGATTGGGATTTGCCGGGGGGGCAGGGGGGTGAGCAGGCGGGGGAAGAGGTCGGCGAAGAGGTTCATATTTTGGAAATCTTCGATAAGCGTGCAACCAAATGGAACGCGATTGATTGGTATCTGCAGCAGCACGGGATTGATCCATCGCGCGTCGCGGCGATCGGGGATCAGGTCAATGACCTGACGATGATTCATGGCGCGGGGATCGGGATCGCGATGGGGAACGCGATTGATGCGGTCAAAGATCGGTCGTCCTATGTGACGGCGGGTAACCACGAGGATGGGGTTGCGGTCGCGATCCGGTGTTTGCTGGATGGTGATCTGGGTCGGATGAACGAGGGGGCTTCATGCAGTCGTTGACGCAAATTAAAGAGTTGCTTGAGATGGCGGGGCATGGTCCCAAGAAGGCGCTTGGGCAGAATTTTTTGATCGATCAGAATCTGATCAATAAGTTGCTTGATGCGTCGGGGGTTGCTGCCGGCGATTTGGTGTTGGAGATTGGTCCCGGGACCGGTGCGCTGACGGTGGGGTTGCTTGAACGCGGGTGCAAGGTGGTGGCGTGTGAGCTGGATTCGGATCTTGCTCGTGTGCTTCGGGAGACTTTGTGCGTTGAATATCCGGATCGGTTGACGATTATCGAGGGGGATTGTCTTGCGGGGAAGAAGGAGATGAATGCTGAAGTCGTCGAGGCGCTAGGGGACGATGCTTTTTGTATGGTGGCGAATCTGCCTTACCATGCGGCGACGCCTGTGATGATGACTTTGATGACGCGGCATGCGCGGTGCAGCGGGATGTATGTGACGATCCAGAAGGAGGTCGTTGAGCGGTTTGCGGCGGGACCTGGTGGAGCGGGGGGGGCTGGCGGGAGTAAGGCGTATGGGTCGATCTCGGTCGTGGCGCAGTGCTTGGGTGAAGTGAAGCAGATCGCGAAGCTTGGTCCGGGGTGTTTTTGGCCGAGCCCTGGGGTGGACAGCGCGATGATGGGGTGGACTCGGGATGTTGAGGGGATTGGTGGGGGTGATCCGGGGTGGTGGGTGCGTCTCAGTGATCTTTCGCAGTTGTTGTTTCAGTCTCGGCGGAAGAAGATTGGTGGGGTGATCAAGCGTGCGGTCGGGGCTGGAGTTGAGATGCCGAGCGGGGTGAGCGGGGATGATCGTGTGGATGGGTTGGGGGTTGAGCAGGTGCACGGCGTGTGCAAGGCGATGGACGCGGTTGCTGGTTGATATGCGGGTGGTCTGGGTTTGGAGTGCGCCGATGGGGGGTGTTTCACCGCTGGCAGAATCGCGGGGGAGTTGCTATGGTGTGGTGTCGTTGAGTGTGTGTTGATTCACGGTGCTGTTTTGGAGAGTTTGATGCTCGATCAAGGCTTTCATGGGTTGGCATCATCGCTCGGCGATGATGTGATCGAGGAATGCAAGGGGCGGCTGGGGGCGATTTCTTGGTTCAAAACGGACTGGCAGCACTCTGGCGCGGGGACGGGGTTCGCGACTTGGACGACGAAAAAGGGTGTCGAGATTGAGTGTGTGGTGAAGGTTCCGATCGGGTATCGGGAGTATTCATGGACCAAGCGTCTTGGTGTGGTGCATGAGGATGACTGGGAGCGTACGGAGACTTTGAGTCTTCCGACGCCGAGGGTTCTTGCGGCGGGGTATGAGCTTGGTGGGCATGACTTTGCGTGGATGGTGATGGAGAAGTTCAAGAATCCTCCGTTGGCGTCATCGTTTGATTCGTCGTCGTTGTGGGAGATGTTTGAGACTGCGGCGGAGTTTCAGGCGGCGGCGGTGCTTGAGGAGTTTGTGGATCCGTCGAAGAAGCCGAAGGAACCGGATTGGGTGGGGAATCTGGAGATGGCGCTGGGACAGATTGAAACGCACGATATGGAGCATGGGATTCGGTGGGGTCGTGCGATTGAGCGGGTTTTGGTTGAGCCGAGCGTGTTTGTGGATCGGTGGTTGGGGCGGTCGATTGACAGCTGGTGCCATCACGATTTGCATGGGAACAACGCGATGCGGCGGGTGTCGAACAATCCTGAGGTGCATGGTCGGTGTGCGCTGATTGACCTTGCGATGGTCGCTCCGGGGCATTGGGTGGAAGACGCGATGTATATGGAAAGGCTGCATTGGGGGCACGAGGATCGGTTGTGCGGGGTTGATCCTGTGGAGACGCTGGGAAGGTGCCGAGGGGCGTTGGGATTGCCTGTGGATGAGGATTCTGGGGAGCTTGCGGATGTCCGAAGAGTGTTGATGGCGGGCACTTGCCCGAACTTTTTACGAACAGAGGGGGATCAATTGTACCTGAATGCGGCTTTAGAGCGCTTAGAGCATCTATTGGGGGTGTTTTTAGGGTAAGATGTGTTGACGGCTGTGATGGATCGCAGTGTGATGAGAATCATGTGAGTGCCGCAGATTGCGGTGTGAAATGAGGTTGATATGGATTTGCTCGAGAAGATGGAACAACTGCTTCAGGATTGCCGCGAGGACTACAACAAGGCGAAGGGTGGCAACAAGGCCGCTGGTACTCGCGTTCGCAAGGTGATGCAGGATGTGAAGGGTGTTGCTCAGGACATTCGTAAAGAGATGCTTGGCACACGCGAAGATTAATCAGCTTTGATTGGATGAAAACCGCTGTTGCTCTGCGGAGCGACGGTTGAAGGAATGCGCAGTTGACTACGACACAACGGCAGGACAAGCTGGGCGATGGTGTCTCTACACTTGTGGATTTGTCATCGATTGATCTGAGCGCGACGCTTGCGACGCGTGAGCAGATGTTTGAGATGATCCCGCATCGGTATGAGATGGCGTTGCTGGACCGGGTGGTCTGGGCGAACGAGGATTTCAGCTCTGGGGTCGGCTCGTTGTCTGTGAAGGGCGATGAGTTCTGGGTCCGGGGCCACTTTCCTGGTAAGCCGATGCTGCCTGGGGTGCTGATGGTGGAAGCGGGCGCTCAGCTCGCGTGCTACATGTACAACCGGCACTATGACGCGCTCCATCTGGCGGCGTTCTTGCGGATCGAGAACGCGGCGTTCCGACGATCGGTGACGGTTGGTCAGGAGATGCTGTTGTGCTGCAAGGGTATCAAGGTGACGCCGCGGCGATTTGTGTCTGCGGTGGAGGGGGTCGTTGATGGGCAGATTTGCTTTGAAGCGACGATTACTGGGATGCGGATCTCTGCTGAGTAACTGACCATTGTTTGTAAACCTTTCGACCCGGTGTTTGTCGCCGGGTCGTTTTTTGTTTTGGGTGGTGATGGGGGATAGAGTCGGGGATGAACGCAATGAATCTTTATCCGCTTGTGCTTGAACCGATCCTCAAAGAGAAAGTGTGGGGTGGGCGGAAGCTCGCGGGGTTTGGCAAGTCGCTTCCAGAGGGGGCGATGATCGGGGAGTCGTGGGAGCTTGCGGATCTGTCTTCAACGAGCGCGAGCGGGGGGGGCGGGGACGCGGCGATCAGCGTGATTGTCAATGGCGCGATGAAGGGGAAGACGGTTCGCGATGCGATCGGTGCGTGGGGCGATGGTATGATGGGCGGTGTGGGGCTGAGCGCGGAGGGTGGGTTTCCGTTGTTGGTGAAGTATCTTGATGCTCGGGAGCATCTGAGTGTGCAGGTGCATCCGTCTCCGGCGTATGCGGCGGAGCACTCTTCAGCACATTTGAAGACGGAGAGCTGGTTTGTGCTTGATGCCGAGCCCGGTTCGGTGATTTATAAGGGGCTCAAGGAGGGGGTCACGCGTGAGGATTTGCAGGGGGCGATTGAGTCTGGGACTGTTCCAGAAGTGATGCGAAGTGAGGCGGCGGTTGTAGGGGCTTGTCATACGCTCGAGTCTGGGACGGTCCATGCGCTGGGTGCGGGGGTGCTGGTGGCGGAGGTGCAGACGCCGAGCGATACGACTTACCGGGTGTATGACTGGGCGAGTGAGTATGGACGCGCCGGGCGGGAGCTGCATGTTTCGCAGGCGGTGGAGTGTGCGAGCTTTGACGCGCCGAGTGGGGCGGTTGCTGCGGATCTGTCGATTAGTAGTGCGAAGATGGGGATGGGTGGGCCTCCAAAGATGGGGAGTATTCGGACGCGGGTTTCGGGGACGGATTTTTATACGATGGATGTGTTGAGCGCGAGTTGCAGTGAGGTTTCGCTTGTTGAGGGGGGTCAGAAGGGGCCTGTGGTGTTGATGGTTCCCAAGACGATGGGGGCGTCGCTTGCGAGCAGGAGTGGTGGGTTTGATGAGGTGATTCTGGAGGCGGGGCAGACTGTTTTGGTGCCGGCGGGGATTATAGGGGATTGTGTGTTGCGGGCGGGGCCTGGGACGGTTGCGGTGGTGGCGGGGGTGGTTTAGCAATCTTTGTATACTGCATTCATTTGCTCTCGGTCGTGGTCGAGTAGCCAATCGTTTCGTTGGCGATAGAGCATATTGAGCAGGTCGTGGTTTGAGCCGAAGACATCCAAGCCGCGGTCATCGTATGGGTTGATCATGATTCCGAGATCGACATTGAAGAGCATGAGGAGCGGCGAGCTTGAGTCGCCAAAATCTCGGAATAGATGATTTTTTAACCACCTAGAAAGCAACCCGTGGTCGATGGTTGTTTCGCCGAAGTGGTAGGCAAGGGAGGAGTCTTCATCGATTCGAATTTGCATGTACTCTGATTGGCGGAACTGTATATTGCCCCAGTCCCGCAAATCCTTTGCAAATGGGAGGAGTTGTTGATTGAGGGGAGGTGTTCCCTCATCGTCTGAAGGATCGTGCAAGTAGCAATAGGCAGCGATTCCGATTGGATGATGCTTGAATCCGAGATCATCAAGTATGGTGTTGAGTCGATGGAGTGCTGTAGATTTGTATGTCAGACTGTCATTACCTACTCCGAGTTCAAATCGAAGTGCCTCTTTGTTGTTGTAAAAGGTTGGGCGCATAGAAAACGCTTTGTTGCCAAAGCGTTCAATTGCTCGGTTTTTGATGCTCATTTGGCGAAGGCGTTGGCGACTTTTTCGAGGGCGTCGCAGACGCCGTTGGCTTGGTCGTCGGTGAGGTTTTGGTGGATGGGGATGCAGAAGACAGTTGATGCGAGTTTGACGGAGACTGGGACTGTGGACTCTTGGTTTGCGAGGTCGCTGAACGCAGGCTGTTGGGTCAGGGGTTTGGGGTAGTGGACTGCGGAGGGGACGCCTTCTTTGTTGAGGGCGGCGCAGAACTCGTCTCTTGTGCAGGTGAGGGCGCCCAAGTCAACGCGGCAGGTGTAGAGGTGCCAAGCTGGGTTGGAGCCTTCGGTTGGGACTGGGCGGTTGACGCCTGTGATGGAGTCGATGCGGTTGTGGTAGATGTTGGCGACTTCGCGGCGGCGGTCGGTTTCGGCGGGGAGGGTTTCGAGTTTGGAGAGGCCGATGGCGCCGGTGATGTCGTTCATGCGGTAGTTGAAGCCGATGGAGGTGTGGAGGTACTTGTCGGTTTCGCCGTGGGAGCGGAGGGCGCTGATGGTGTTGGCAAGGTCTTGGTCGTTGACGGTGACCATTCCGCCTTCACCAGTGCCGAGGTTTTTGGTGGCGTAGAAGGAGTAGGTGCATGCGTCGCCGAAAGCGCCGAGGCCTTTGTCTTTGTATTCGGCGAGGTGTGCTTGGGCGCAGTCGTAGATGACTTTGAGGTTGTGCTTTTTGGCGAGTGCTTCGATGGCGTCGATGTCTACGGGGATGCCGTAGAGGTGGGTGACGGCGATGGCTTTGGTGTTTGGGGTGATCTTCTTTTCGATGTCGGCTGGGTCGGCTTGGTAGGAGTCTTCGAGGGAGTCGCAGAAGACGACTTTGGCGCCTGCGGCGACGAGCATGGAGACGGTTGCGATGTAGGTCCATGCTGGTGCGATGACTTCGTCACCGCGTTCGAGGAGTGCGCCGTAGGCGAGTTGGAGTGCGGTTGTGCCGTTGGAGCAGGTGAGGCCGATCTTGGCATCGGATTTGGCGGCGAACTGTTCTTCGAGTGCGGCGCATTTGGAGGCGGCTCTGAGCATTCCGGATTCGAGGACTTCGTTTGCGGCGGCGATGTCTTTTTTGGTGAGTCCTACGGCCATGAATGGGACATTGGATTCAAAAATTGGGGTTCCGCCGTTGATGGCGAGGTCTGATGCTGTTGCGGTGGTCATTGTTCGTGATCTCCGGTGGGGCGTTTTTGAGCCGGTGTGTGGAGTGAGGGGTTCTTTTACTGTCTATAGCAAGGAAGGATATGCAGGATATTCGGATTGTGCCGATAATTATGTTTGTATGGATTCGCCGGATTTTGGGCGTTTTTGAGGGCGTGCGCTGTGAATTGTGGTCGTTCGATAAAAAATTGTGTGCAAAGAACTGGCATCTTCTCGGTCCTGATGTACTTTGTGGGTGTGAGGGACATCAAACCTTGACAACGGCCTGAAAATGGCCGACAACACAGCAGCGAGATGGGCTTAACGGCCTGCAAGTTGATTTCTCTCTTTCTCTCTCTCTTGCCGTAAAAAGCAAAAACGCATGCCCCTCGACGGAGGGGCATATGTTTTTTTACACTTGTTCTCTTTTGTGGGATGGCTCGTATGTTTTGATTGGGGATCTGAGCAATCTTTGGTAGTGTGGAGTTGTCTAGATAGGGGATCAACCATGAAGAATACGACAACGATAACGGGGCTGGCGATCGTCGCGGGTGCGATGACCTGCTCGGCGGAAGTGCTTCTGCTGATCGATCCCACGGTGATCAACGAGATCACGATCATCGCGACTGGGGAACGGGCGATTGCGGATGCATCTACGAGCGTCTTTACCGGGTTTTATTTGGAAGGGTTTTTCAACGACCTCGGCGTGATGATCAACCAGATTGGGGAGGGGAATCTGACCACAGCGGCGAACCCTTCGGATAACACGCCTTCGATCTTCAGCAGTCCGACGAGCTTTGGGCTCAACATTTGGTCATTCTCAACGAACAGCACGGTGTCTGTGAGCGAGGGGGTTCAAGCGTTCACCGGTTCGGCGACTTGGACGGTTTCGTCGGAGGCGTACCTTGCGTATTTGGCTGGGCCTGGGTCGGGGAACATTGTCTTTGGCGCGGATACGGACGACGATATTGCTGAGGGAACGGTCATTGGAAGGTGGGGTATTCCTTCGCCGGGATCGCTTGCGGCGTTTGGATTGGGTGGGATCTTTGCTGTTCGTCGTCGGCGGTGATTTTTGAATGGTGTGATAAAAAAGTGGATAAATGAACTGGCATCTGCTCAGTCCTGATGTACTTTGTGGGTGTGAGGGACATCAAACCAAACGACGGCCTGAAAATGACCGACCATACAGCAGCGAGATGGGCTTAACGGCCTGTAAGTTGATTTCTCTCTTTCTCTCTCTTGCCGTAAAAAGCAAAAACGCATGCCCCTCGACGGAGGGGCATTTGTTTTTTTGGGGATTGCAGCATTGGACGATTGAATCAGGATTTGTGGTTTGCATGATCTTGAACATTGCGGCTGCACTCGAAGCAGTCCAGCGGGGGTGCTCTTGAATATTGATTGGTTTTGACGGGGACGAATGTCCCCTTTGGTGGATGGTTTTCGCTTGGGTAGATGTATCGGCGCTGTGCCGAGACATAGGCATGGATACAGGAGAGGATCTGAAATGGCGAATACTTTGACAATACAAGCGGCTTTGGGCGCTGCTCTTGCGATGGTTGTTTCTACACACGCATCGGGAGCGGTGACTGATTTGTTGGCGGGCGATACTGTGGAGCTTCATGGGATCACCGCAGCAGAGGACCCCACATTGGCAGGGGTGATCGTGATGGACTACAGCCAAGGCTTTGTCGTTGGGGACCCTGCGGGCGATCCGCTTACTGGGACGCTGCAATCGCGTGTCATTGTGCGTGAGGATACGGGTGAGATCGATTTTTCTTGGCGGCTCCGGGATCTCGACAGCGAAGTGAACTTGATCTCGTCGATCGTGATCAGCGGGTTTGATGGGTGGGGGGTCGGTGTGGAGTGGCGCATTGATGGGTCTGGTGATATTGGGCCGGCGTTTGCAGCGCGAACGGCTGATGATGATTCGATCGGGTACCTCTTTGAAACTCCGTTTCTTGGTCAACCCAATGAATCAAAGTTTATGTTTGCGCGCACCCATGCGATGGACTTTGATTTACTGGGGACGGCGCGGATCAATCTGGTCAGCGGCGAGTGGATCACGCTCTCGACCTTCGTGCCTGTTGTCCCCGCGCCGGGGCCGTTGGCGGTGTTCGGGATCACGGGGATGATCGCTCAGCGTCGTCGTCGTTGATGATCGATTGAGATTGATTCTTGAAAGCGGCCGGGAGTCATCCCGGCTGTTTTTTTCGTGCTGACATTTGGTTGGATTCGGGTCAACTGGGGTTTGGGACGGGTCGATAACGGTGTTGATGGACGCGGGTGCGTTTTGAGTGAAGGAGCATGACCGATGACTGAAGCGGATCAATCCAATGGCGCGTTGGCAGGGGGGCTTGTGTCGCCGTTTTGGAAGTACTGTTCGTTGGTGCTTGGGTTTGTGCTGTTGCTGTCGGTCGGGGCCAAAGCTGGGCCTGCTTCGGCTGCTGCTGGTGAGCGGGTTGGGGGGGATGGGGTGCTGTCGATTGGTGGGTTTGATGCTGTTGGAGATGAGCCGGGGTTTGTGATTGTGGATGGGATGGGTGTTCGGGTGGGGGTGCTGCCGATGGTGGTTGGGAAGGGCGAGTAGGGGGTGTTTTGGGAGTCTGAGAAATTCGTATGGGTGGACGGTCAATTGGGTTGACAAGGTGGGCGGGAAGATCGATAGTATTGGTGTCTGCGTTTTGCTTGGCGTGATCGCTGGGTGTGGGTGGGCCGGTCCGGTGCCGTGGTGCCGAAGTTGGGGTTGGCGAATCGCCTTCCGATGTATAAACACAATGAAGTTGACGGCGGATCGTTTCGGGAAAGACTTGAACGCGATCGGGCTGCGGTACGACTCCCGATAGGGATTGAAGACCGGGGGTTGTTTACACGCGCGTTTTCGAGCGTGGATGATCCGATCTCGGATGCGAGCTTTGCGATTTGCTTTGGGTGGGGGGAGTCGCTTGAACTGACCTATTCGGTGATCGAGGGGCACCTGTGTTTGTTCAGTTCGGTGGATGGGGATCTGTCGATGATGCTGCCTCCGATGGTGGTGGAGGAGGGTGCGGGGGATCGGCTTGGGGAATGTATCGTCAAGTGCTTTGAGCTTATGGATGCGGAGAACGGGTCGTGTCCGACGCGGCGTTCTCGGATTGAGTATGTGTCTGATGAGATGCTTGATCGGATCCGGGAGAGCTCGGCGGCGGTGCTTTCGGCGGGTGCGATGCCTGGGGATTATGTGTACAAGCGGTCGGCGATGGTGGAACTGTCGGGTGGGGATCTCAAGGGCAAGCGGAAGCTCCGGAGCAAGTTCTTGAGGGAGAATCCGGGGTGGGTTGCGGCTCCGATCGGGGCGGGGGATATTGATGATTGCCATGCGTTGTTGTCGCTTTGGAGGCGTGAGTCTGACAAGCGGCACGAGGGTGAAGCGAACGAACTGCTGATCGGTACCGATGTGCTGCGCGAGCGGGATGAGCGGTTTACCAAGTGTTTGCTTGAGCATATTGAGGTGCTTGGGCTGGATTCGCTGGCGCTGCGGGTGGATGGGAAGCTGGTCGGGTTTACGATCGGCGAGCGGCTGGCGGGGCGGACGGGTCGCGAGCAGGCGGTGATTTATGTGGAGAAGACGGACCCTGCGATCGCGGGGACCCCTCAGTTTTTGTTCTCGTATTTCTGCGAGCGGTGCTTTGAGGGGGTTGATGAGATCAATGTGGGTGACGACTGGGGGATCGAATCCTTGCGGTATACGAAGACGAGCTATCGTCCGTCGCGGATGATCAGCAAGTCGATGCTGATGCGTGAGCCTGTGCGTGAGGGCTCGGTGGTTGATCCGGGAGTGGTTCGTCGATTGGAGGCGCATCCGATGAGCACGGTGGTGTTGCGTGGTGCGGGTGAAGTTCGAGGGGAGCGGATTGAAGTGAGCATTCGGCGCGCGGTTCGTGATGATGCACTCGGGATCGCGGTGGTCGAGGCGTTGACCTTCGGCGAGGATGATCGGTTCACCCACAAGCAGATCAAGCGGCTGATCGCCAACCCTCGCGCGGTGGTGCTGGTGGCGCAGCGGGACGGGAACATTGTGGGGTGGGTCGTGAGCTTGATCCGCACACATCGCCGCTGGAAATCCGGGCGGATCTATGGCGTCGCGGTTGATCCGTCGATGATGGGACGCGGGATCGGGCGGTCGCTGCTCGAGGAGAGCTTGGGTGTGCTTGGATCGATGGGGATCGGTCGTGTGTACCTTGAGGTCCGGGTGGACAACGAGACGGCGATCGGGCTGTATGAATCGCTTGGGTTTGTGAAGCTGGCGAATCTGGCTGATTATTACGGCGAGGGTGTGCCTGGGGTCCGGATGCGGCGGGCGGTTGAGGTGGCTTCTGGGGGGAGCGGGCAGGGGTGAGTGGTCGCTGCGTGTGGTTGTACTTTTTTTGATTCATTGGTGTCCCGCTCGGGATCGGTTCTCGCTTTGATATGCGTGGCACGATCCGAGCTGAGCGCGGTTTGTACGCGCGTATTGTTATGATATTAATTGCGGATTTGATGTTGGGCGTTCCCAAATGAAAGAAGTTTGATCTATCTTTGTCGAATCTTTTCGTTTTTGCGTGACATTCTGTTGAATGGGCTCATAGTAAAGAACGCAGCACATAGGCTGACTGCATTCCACTTTGAGAGGACCAATACCAATGAACATGTACACAAAGACGGGCGTGGCGATTTGCGGTTTACTCGCGACGATTGCGCAGGCTTCGGTGACGGATATCTTCGCGGGGGAGACTGTGGCGTTGAGCGGGGTGAGTGTTGCCGAGGATCCGACGGTGGGTGGGACGGTGATTGAGGATTACGCACAGGATTTTGTGATCTCTGATGTGACCGGGGCGGAGCTGTATCGTGGTGTGCTCCAGTCTCGGATCACGATGCGATTCGATACGGGCGAGCTGGATTTCCGGTGGCGCGTGCGTGATGTGCTCGATCGTCCGGGGCAGCTCTCGTCGGTCGCGGTGAATGGGTACGCGGGGTGGGAAATTGGTGTCGAGTTCAAGAGCGATTCGTTGGGCGATGTTGGCCCGAGTGATGCGCTGCGGACGGCGGATGACGACACCATTGGGTACTTGTTTTCTGGTTTGTTGACGCCGACGGATGAATCGAAGTTCTTCTTTGCGCGGACACATGCCTTTGAGTATGGGCTTACCGGCACGGCGCGGATCAATCTGATCAGCGGCGAGTTTGTCGAGCTGGCGACATGGGCGCCTGCGGTTCCGGCACCTGGCTCGATGGGGATGCTGGGGCTCGGCGGTTTGGTTGCGATGCGTCGTCGGCGCTGAATCGTCAGGATTTTGTTCGGCGAGCGGCTGGGAGCACTCCCAGCCGTTTTTTTACGCTTAGGCGGGGGGTGATGTGAATGGTGGAAATTAGGGATTCTGCTGTGAAAGCATTCAGGGTCAATCTGGACGCTGTGAGGTTTCGCCCTGAAATTGGACTGTTTCGGGGGTTCTTTTTTGGAATGTTGCATCCTTCGTTTGAAGAGCGAAATAGATGGTCAATTATCTGTGAATTAGTCTTGCTGTCCGGTGTTGGAGGGAGTATTCTGGGTGTTCTACCTCAGATAAAGACTGGGGTGGAGTGTTCTGATGAGTGTGTTCTTGTCAGAATGAAAGAGAGAACCTTCGTAAAGAGAAAGTGAGAATACACAATGAAGAAGCAAGTGATTTTTTCGTGCGCTGCAGTGGTTTCGGCTGTTGCTGGTCAAGCATCGGCGACCGTGTACACGGATTCCGCATCGTTCATGGGCGCATTGAGCGCATCGTACACCAACGGATTTGACGGTGCGGTTCCTGGCCCAAGTGCTGATCTGAACTTCTCAGATGGCACCTTCAGCTACACCGTTGGCGCTTCTGGTGCTGGCGGTTCAGGTCTGTACAACGACACCGGTCTGATCTCGACCGACAACGCGCTTGACGGCATCCTCGTTACCTTCACCAGCGGCAATGTGACCGCTGTTGGCGGCAACATGTGGGCCACCGACATCAGCGTGTTCCCAGTCAATGCACAGGTCACCGTTTCGCTCAGCGACGGCACTGTTGAATCGTTCGCTTCGTCGAGCGCTGCAGACTACCGCGGTTTCACCTCGGGCGTCGTGATCACCAGCATCTTCATCGACGCTGATGACTCACTGGCAAACGCATGGTCGACCCTCGACAACCTGACTGTTGGTACCACCATTCCAGCACCAGCATCGGTTGCAATGCTCGGCCTCGGCGGCTTGGTTGCGACCCGTCGTCGTCGCTAATCCGCGATTTGAGCGACTGCTGATCATCAGCTTGGCTGATTGATCGGTTTGATCAACACATTGATCTTCGCGATGGCCGGGAGTGATCCCGGCCATTGTTTTTTTGCAATGTGGTTCCTTTGGGATTCGTTTGATTTGGGGGAGTGTTTGAAATCATTGTGCTGTCGATGTCATTGCCGATGAATCGGCATATTTCTAGTGTGCCTAAGTCTTTGTTTTCAAAGGGATTGCGACTTGTTGCGGGCGATGGGTTCTTTGTCTTTCTGGTTTCCTCTGTAGAATGGGCTCATAGTACAGGTGCTAGGCGGTTTATAAAGCTGCTTGAAAACTCATCTTGCTTTCTAGAGAGGGAATATGCCAATGAAAAACTTGAACTGTTGCTTGGGACTTACTGTCGCGGCGTTGTGTGCTCAGAGTGCGCTTGGCGCGATTTCGAACTTGAATGCTGGGGAATCGGCGGATCTGTTTGGGATAACTTGGATTGAGGATAACTCGCTCGCTGGGCTCATCGTTCCAGAGGGAGACATCATTGAGCAGTTCACGATTGGTGATCCTGCGGGCAGCTACTTTGAGGCGACTCTCCAGTCGCGTGCGATCATCCGTAGTGATAATGGCATGATGGATTTCTCGTGGCATATCCGAGATATTGAGAACTTCTCGAGTCAGATCGTTTCAGTCGTGGTCAATGGGTATGAAGCGTGGTCGGTTGGGGTTGAATACCGGGTTGATGGATCGGGTGACATTGGTCCTGACAGCGCGCATCGCAGCGTGGATGGCGACTCGGTTGAATACAACTTTGAAAACGGGGGGCTTGGGTATCCGGATGAATCGAAGTTCTTCTTTTCCCGGACCGACGCGATGGGCTACGACACGAGCGGCACCATCCGGATTACTTTGTTGACGGGCGAGTTTGTTGAGCTTGATACATGGGCGCCCGCGGTGCCTGCGCCGGGAGCGTTTTCGCTGCTCGGGCTTGGTGGTATTCTTGCTGCTGGGCGGCGTCGATAAACGACGGCGTATATTGCAACACAGATTAAATGGAGAAAGCCGGGAGCAATCCCGGCTTTCTTTCTGTGTTGGTTTGGAAGCGTGTGTGTAGGGCTTTGGGGTGGATCGGTCTTTGGGGAGGCGTTGGGGGGTCAGTATGCACGATTGGGTTAGAAATCCCGACCATGGAGGCCCGCTTGGGTGCTGAGGATTGGGAAGGGGAGGGCGCCATATGGACGCTGCTCGAGATCGGGGTCTGTGGGGTTTTCAGCTTTCCGTGCTGATCCGTCTCCCAGTCCTACGAGAATCCAGTTGACTGGTTCTGAGAGGGAGTCGTCGTAGAGGCCTTGATTCATTGTGAGCAGCATGCCTTTGGCGCTGGGGTATTTGAGTTGAAAGGTGTGTTGTGGCGAGAAGACTGGGTTGGTTGGCTCTGGGGGTGTTGAAGTGTTCCAATATTCTGGTGCCGCGACGGTTGCGTGGGTGAGCTGGTAGATTGTGCTGAGGATTGTTGGGTCGGGGTATCGCTGGCGTAGATCGGTGAGTCGGTCTTGATCTGGGTCGGCGATTTGTGAAATGTCATGGCCTGAACGGGCGATGAGCGTTGGCCAGTGGAAACTGTTTGCTGCGAAGAAGGAGGCGTTGTAAGGCATACCG
Source organism: uncultured Phycisphaerales bacterium (assembly GCA_963976955.1). Lineage (GTDB taxonomy): Bacteria > Planctomycetota > Phycisphaerae > Phycisphaerales > UBA1924 > UBA1924. The sequence goes on from CAXBMD010000002.1 coordinate 500,721, forward strand.
GGTCCTGGATCTGAGTCGTTGAGCTCTTGGACGCCGAGTTCTGGATGTCCTGGGATTCCCATAAACGGGTATCTAGATCTGTTGGATTCGGTGTAGAGCGTAAGGCTTGTGTGGAGGGCTCGCAGATTTGCGAGATGATTGATGCCTTTGGAACTGGTGAGTGCTTTGGAGAGGGCGGGGAGCAGGAAGCCGAGGAGTACCGCGAGGACAGCGATGACTGCAAGGAGTTCTATCAGCGTGAAGGCGGTGTTGGGTGATTGGTGCTTGCTGTGTGGGATATTCATCATGCGATGAGTTTCTGGTGGTGTTGGGTCCCAAGGGCTTTGAGTATCCAGAATGCGAGGACGATTAGCGCGATATTCCGTGTGATTCCGACAGTGGCATCGATTGTCGCATTGTTTGATGAGGTTCCTGCTCCTCCGAGGCAGCCACAGCTTGGTGGGTTGGGCATGAACAGGAGTAGAGTGAGAATTCCTGTAAACCCAATCAGCAGCACAAGGGCGAGTTTGAGCCCGAGGGATCTCGTGGGTTTGAGCAGTATCAGTGCGGCGATCGCTGCTTCGAGTGTGATGACTGTTGTGGTGATGATGCTGATACCGGGATAGCGGAGCGGTTCGGGGAGCTCGCTGGTGCTTGGCCACATGTATTTGACGAGGTCTCCGACCACATTTCGAAAGGCTGGGGCGTCGATTGATTTGAGTATTGATGCTGATAGAAACAAGAGGGCGATCATGACACACCCAGCGGCGATGACCGTGTTTGTGGATCGATTGTTAGAAATGGGGGAGTGTTCTGGCATCTTGGTCCTTTCTGTTCACAAAGAGGGCAGAGGTGAAGTGCCAATCGTTGATATCAGGATTCCAGATGAACTCGAATACGACCGCTTGTGGGACTGTGTTTGAATAGTCGAACACGGTCCCAACTCTTGCATATGGGAGTGCGCCGTAAGAGGCGAGGAGTTGCTTTGGTGTTTTGAGCGGGAAGAGGAAAGTGCCTCCTGTTGCTGGGGCTGATCCAGACCAGCCATCGATACCCAGTTCTGTGGATAAGAGTTGGGTACTGATGTCGTGTGTTGTATCGATCATTCCGATTGAGCAAATGAGTCCTTTGCCGGGCGCTGCTATTGCCTTTAGGCCCCTGACTTCAGTGTCCTCTTTCCATCGTGTGAAAGTTTCTGCGATGAGGGTGTTCATTGTGTCATTGGGTACGGGGTCACGGCCAACATAGTATGGGAAGAGGACATTGTTCAAACCCCACCCTCGTTCGATGAGTGCCGATTCGCTGTGGCTTTCAGCACCTCTTGCTTTGCGAGATTCGATGTATGCGACTGGGTCATCATTGAGGAGCCGAAAGTAGATGAGTTCGGCAGTCTGTTCTTGAAGGGCGTCGATTTGATCCTGTGTTATCTGGGCGTTGTAGATCGTGTCGTTCTGTTGTTTGAGTCTTTGCGTGAGCGGAAGGTTGAAGATTCCTTGTGTGCCGGGAACTGGGATTGGGCCGAGTATTTGTGATTTTTTGATAGCATTTTGCACGGAGTGCAGATCGTTCATGGGCATGAACTCGAGAGACTGATAGACGGGGACCATTGTTTTGATCATGAAGGCATTCGGGTTGTTTGCGAGCGAAACCCTAGTGAGATTCCACCATGTGAAACCTCCTACGCCTATCGCAACAGCTGATGTGATTGCAAAAGCTCGTTTCTTATGCATGAAGAAAGCCTTACTTTGATCGTGACCGGATTTGGAGTGGGTGTATTGTTCGGGGCTGAAGCTATTGACACTGGGTGCCGCTCGGCGGTTGTTGGCAGTAGCTTGCGGAGTGGCATCCACACAATCCGGCGGTCGGGAGTGTGCCGGTTGCTGCGCAGCAGCATGCGATATCGGTGTTCGTTCCGCAGCGGATTTTAATGGTGCCCGCAACAGGTCCGCAGCCTCCGAGGCATTTTCTGCATCGTGCGGCGGTGCACTGGCTGTCGTCGATCGGGGTTGGCGGGCCGACGGGGGTTACTTGGCCTATGGCCGTGTAGGAGATGGCGGTGAGGGCGATGATTCCAGCAATGATTGGGGTTAAGACTGAGCGGGCTGATGAATGCATATTACATCCTTTCTAGTTGAACTAGAAATTCATCATACCAAATGAAGTGGGTAATAATTTATTGAAAAATAAAAATATTACACACTGTCGCACAGCGTTCAAAGTTGTTTGTTGTGATATATAAGGCCCAGAAATAGGGGAGATTAGTCTTTGAGGAGGCGTTCGAGGTAGTGGATGTCTACGCCGCCTTTTTTGAAGTCTGAGTTCTGCATGAGCTGGATGTGGAGGGGGATGGTTGTTTTGATTGGGCCGATCTCGTACTCGTTGAGGGCTCGCAGGGCGCGGGTGATGGCTTCCTGGCGGGTCGCGGCGTGGACAATGAGCTTGCCGATCATGGAGTCGTAGTTGGGCGGGACGCGGTATCCGGCGCAGGCGTGGGAGTCGATGCGGACGCCGAGGCCTCCTGGGGCGCGGTAGGTCTCGATGAGTCCGGCGCTGGGTCGGAAGTCTTTGGTGGGGTCCTCGGCGTTGATGCGGCACTCGATGGCGTGGCCTTGGACATGGATGTCTTTTTGCTTGTGTTGGAGCTTTTGACCCGCGGCGACCTGGATGGTGGTTTTGACGATGTCGACGCCTGTGATCATCTCGGTGATGGGGTGCTCGACCTGCACGCGGGTATTGACCTCGAGCATGTAGAAGTTCTGGTCGTTGTCCATGAGGAACTCGACGGTCGCGGCGCCGGCGTAGTCGGCGGACTTGATGAGCTTGGCGGCGGATTCGCAGACCTTCTCGATCTTCTTGCGTTCGATCAGCGGTCCCGGGGCTTCTTCGATGATTTTCTGGTGGCGGCGTTGCATGGAGCAGTCGCGTTCCCAGAGGTGGATCGCATTGCCGTGCTTGTCTCCGATGACTTGGACTTCGACATGTCGTGCGTGTTCGAGGAATTTTTCGACGAAGACGCCGCCGTTGCCGAAGGCGGCGAGTGCTTCTTGTTGTGCTTTGGCGACATTGGTGCGGAGGGAGGCTTCGTTGCGGCAGATGCGCATGCCTCGGCCACCACCGCCTGCGGAGGCTTTGATGATGACGGGGTACCCGATTTCGGCGGCGACTTGCACGGCTTCGTCGAGGTCTTCGATTTCGCCTTCGGTTCCGGGGAAGACGGGGACTTTGGCGGCACGGGCGTAGCGTTTGGCTTCGACCTTGTCACCGAGCTTGGACATCGCTTCTGGGGATGGGCCGATGAACTCGATTTTGCATTCGCGGCAGATTTCGGAGAAGTCGGCGCGCTCGGCGAGGAATCCGTATCCGGGGTGGATGGCGTCGACATCGGCGATTTCGGCGGCGGAGATGATGCGGGAGATGTTGAGGTAGGAGTCCTTTGAGGGACCTGGACCGATGCAGATCTTTTCATCGGCGTGCTTGAGGTATGGCGCGTCCTTGTCTGCGGTGGAGTAGACGCAGACGGTTTCGATTTCGAGTTCTTGGCAGGCCCGCATGATGCGGAGGGCGATTTCGCCTCGGTTGGCGATGAGGACGCGTTGGAACATGGGGTTGGTCTCTGTGGTCGAATCGAGCGATGCGGACGGAGGGGGTGCTTTGTCGGTGGGGGTTAGTTTGGTTTGACCATGAAGAGGGTCTGACCGAACTCGACGGCGTCGCCGTCGTTGACCATGCACTTGGCGATGGTGCCTGATTGCTCGGCTTTGATTTCGTTGAAGACCTTCATCGCTTCGAGGAGGCAGACGACGGAATCTGGTCCGACCTGATCGCCGACATTGGCGAAGATTGGGGAATCCGGGTTTGGTTTGGAGTAGTAGGTCCCGACCATTGGGGACTCGATGGGGATGAGTCCGGCGTCGGATGCGTCTGCGGTGGCTTCTGCTGGAGCGGATGCGGCTGCGGGCGCTGCTGCTGGAGCGGCGGCGTGTGCTGGTGCTTGGTAGATGATGGGTTCTTGGTCGCTGCCACGCTTGATGGTGACGGTTTCGGATTGGTCCCTGAGGTCGAGCTCTGAGAGTTCATTTTCGACCATGAGTTTGACGAGTTCTTTGAGCTTGCGGATGTCGATCATGTGCGTTGGTCCTGACGCGATCCGAATGGTCGCGCGTGAGAGTGAATGCCGAGGGGTTGGATCCCCAGAGAAACCCTCGGCTTGGGATGGATTCTACCCGTTTGGTGGACATGGTGCGAACTTTGGTGATTGTGTATTGAAATTGCCCGATCGTGTTGGGGTAGCATGAGCGCATGATTCGCGGAGCGCGAGAGGTTGGTTTGGGGATGAACGCGCTGGTGTTGGGTGTTGTTGTGGTGCTGGTCGGGGTGTTCGGGGTGGTGGTGCTTGGCGGGGTTCGTGCGGTGGATGGTTCGTCGGTGCGCGAGGGATTGATACTGATTCAGGATGGTGGGATCGGGCTGTTTGCGCGGTCGTTTGGGATTGCGGGATTGATCGGGGTGATTGCGACGGGGCTGGGCGCGCTGGTGGCGCGGGGGTTGATGGGGGTTGGGTCGGGCGCGGGGCGAAGGTGGATGTGGGGGGTGGCGCTGGTGCCGATCTGGATGCCGAGCTATGCGTTGTATGGCGCGATGAACCTGGCGCGGGCGCCGGACACGATGGTGGGGCGGTGGTTGATTTCGTATGCGACGAGCGAGCCTTCGCATCGGTGGGCGGCGGTGTGGGCGGGGTACGCGATCGGGGTTTTGGGATTGGGGGTGTGGGGATCGGTGATCGCGGCGATGGTGATCGCGGGGGGGTCGCGGGAGCGGTCTATCTATAGGGACATGATGGATCTGGAACCTGCGGGATGGATGACGCGGGCGCGGGTGTGGGTCGGGGTGCATCGGGGGGTGTTGGTTCGCGCGTGGGGGGTGGTGACGGTGGTGATGATGGGGAGCGGGGTGCCTTTGCATTTGGCGCAGCTGCAGACTTGGTCGATTGTGGTGTGGCGGGGATTGATTGAGCGCGGCGTGGACGAGTGGGGCACCGTGTGGGTGATGGGGCTGCCGATGGTTGTGGTGGGGTTGGGTGGGGCTTGGTTGGTGACTCGGGTGGTGGTGCGGGATGCGATGAGCCGGGGGATGGTGGGGACCGGGGTTGAGGATTCGAGTGGGCGTGGTGGGTTTCTTGGGATGGCGATGGTGTGGGGGCTTGCGGTGGTGGTGCCTGTGGCGGTGCTGATGGTGTCGATTGATGATTGGCGTTCGATGGGATTGTTCTGGACGGAGCGGGGGGATGCGATCGGGCATTCGGTGGTGATCGGGTGTGTGGTGGGTGTGATCGGTGCTGGGTTTGCGATGGGGATTGCGTGTGTGCTGGGTCACTGGGCGCGGTGGGTTCGGATGGTTGGGGTGGTCGGGGTGTATGTGAGTGCGGCGGGTGCGTTGGTGCCTGGGGTGTTGGTGGGGGCGTCGGTGGTGCAGGCGGGGGGTTTGATTGGTGGGCAGTTTGGTGGGCTGTTTGGCGGGGGCGGGGGGATTGGGGGGTGGTTTGGTGTGTATGGAGAGATCGCGGGGTTGCTGGTGCGGGTGCTGGTGGTTGGGGGGATTGTGGGTGCGGTGGTTGCGGGACGCGAATCGGGGGAACTGGTGTCGCAGCGGTGGTCGCTTGGGGGTGGATTGGTCGATTGGTGGAGGGCGCACGGCAAGACGGGGATCGCGGCGTGTGTCGGCGCGGGGGTGCTGTGCGGGTTGCTGGCGGTCCATGAGATCGAGGCGAGCGTGATGATTACGCGCGCTGGGGTGTCGACATTGTCGCAGTCGCTGCTTGCGGATCTGCATTATGCTCGGCTTGAGCGGTTGTCGGCGGCGCTGCTGAACCTGATGGGGGTTGCGATGGTTGTGGCGGCGATCGGAGGGGTGCTCGTGGGGGGTGTCTTGGTGGGGCGGGGCAACCGGAAGAACATCGGGCACTAGAACCCACTATGATGGGTGCTGCATGATGTTGAATCGATTATTGCAACTTGTTGGGGGTGTAGGCGTGCTGGCTGTCGGCGTGTCTGTTGGTGGATGCGGCGCGCGGGGCTCGGCAGACGCTACTGATTCGACGGGTCGGCTGCTGGATGCCGTGGTGATTGGGGAGACGGGGACGCATCCGGGGCAGTTTGTGTATCCGCGGGCGATGGATGTGTATGTGGATGACGAAGGACGCACGATCGCGGTGGTGATCGATAAGACCGCTCGGATGCAGGCGATTGATCTGGGGACGGGGGAGATGGTCGGGTCGGTGGTGATGCCTGCGTTCAGCAATGGGATGCCTACTGGGGTGACGGTGGGGGTGAGTTTGCTCGATGGGTCGAAGATGGCGGCGTATGTCCCCGACACGCATGAGCACCGGTTGTTGGTGTATCCGCTGCCGTTGCCTGAGGGGATTGAGGATGGGGAGGATGTGCCCGCGTTTTCGTTTGGGGTGTTTGGTCAGGAGCACGGGGAGTTTGTGTATCCGACGGATGTGGTGGTGCGGGTCGATGGGGATGGGGCGGTTGATGAGATTTTGATTTCTGAGTATGGGGGGAACGATCGGATTACCAAGTATGCGGTCGTTCGTGGGGATGAGATTGGTTTGGAGTGGGAAGGGCAGATCGGGATGCCTTCGGAGACGGTGGATGGCTCGGATGGTGCGGTGGCGTTGTCGCGTCCACAGTCGATGGGGGTGTGGGCGCATGATGGGGTGGAGGAGTTGATTGTTGCCGATTCGTCGCACCATCGGGTCGGGCGATTGACGATGGATGGGGGGGTGATCGCGTGGTATGGGAAGGATCATGATCCGGCATTTGCGACGATGGGGTTCCCGTATGGGGTGACGGTGCTGGATGATGGGTCCGCGCTGATTAGTGAGTTTGGTGGGAATGTGGTGCGGCGGATGGATCTTGCGACGGGGAAGACGGTGGCGATGTTTGGGGTTGGGGGTCGTGGGAAGGGTGAGCTTGCGACTCCTTGGGCGAGTGCGGTGGTTGCTGGGCGGCTGGTGATTCTGGATTCGGGGAACAACCGGATTCAGGTGGTGGGGTTTGATGAGGGTGTGGCGATGGCGGGGGGGGATCACTGATGCAGATCGGACCGATTGATTTTGGGCAGCCGATGATGCTGGTGCTTTTGGCGCTGTGTGTGCCGATGAGTGTGTTCATTGCGCGGAAGAGTTTGGCGGGGCTCGGGAAGTCGTCGAAGGTTGCGGCGCTGGTGATCCGGATTGTTGCGCTGGTGCTGGTGGTGTCGGCGCTGGCGCGTCCTTCGTACCGGGATGAGGCGACGGCGGTGAGTGTGACGGTGATCAATGATGTGTCGCGGTCGATCCCGTCGAGTGTGCAGCCACGCGTGGATTCGTTTGTGGAGTTGGCGCAGGAGGGGTCGCGGCAGCCTGATGATAAACTCGGGGTGATCACGGCGGCGCGGGATTCGATTGTGCAGGCGTCGCCATCGAAGTTTGTGCGTGGGATCGAGCGGCAGTTTATTGGGGATACGGAAGCGTCGAACCTCGCGGCGGCGGTCAATCAAGCGATCGCCAACAGCGCGAAGGATGCGGCGGCGCGGATCTTGCTGGTGACGGACGCGAACGAGACGGAGGGGTCGCTGTACCAAGCGGCGATGCAGGCGAAGGCGGCGGGGATCCCGATCGATGTGCTGCCGGTGGAGTTTGAGTACGCCGAAGAGATCATGATGGAGTCGGTGCAGGCACCGGCCAATACTCGGGTGGGGGAGACGATCGCGATCCGGGTGGTGATCACGAGCACGACTCCGGCGGTGGGGCGGTTGATGTTGTCGCGTGGGGGGACGCCGATCGATCTTGATCCGGCGGCGGATCAGCTTGGGTACTACACGGAACTGAAAGCGGGTCGGAATGTGATCCGCGTGCCTGTGGCGGTGCAGCAGCCTGGGCCTCAGCTGTATGACGCGGTGTTTGAACCGATCGCGTCGCTTCAAGCGGATGGGACAACTGGTAGGACGATCGGGGATTCACTCCGCGAGAACAACAACGGATCGGTGATCACCTTTGTGGGGAGCGAGGGGTTGGTGCTGGTGGTCGCGAACGATCCGCGCGAGGCGGTGCGGATCGAGGATGCGCTGCACGCTGCGGAGCTTGAGACACAGCGGGTGAGTCCTGCGGAGTTCCCGGGGTCGCTTCCTGAGCTTGCGTCGTATGAAGCGGTGGTGATGATCAATCAGTCGGCGTATTCGTTTGCGGAGACGCAGCAAGAAATGATGCGTCAGTATGTGCACGATACGGGTGGCGGGATCGTGATGATTGGTGGTCCCGAGTCGTTTGGTGCGGGGGGTTGGATTGGATCGCCGCTTGCGGATGCGCTGCCGATCCGGTTGGACCCTCCACAGAAGCGGCAGATGCCGAGAGGTGCTTTGGCGCTGGTGGTGCACTCGGTGGAGATTCCCAAGGGGGTGTTCTACGGGAAGCAGATTTGTAATGCGGCGGCCGATGCGTTGTCGCGGTTGGACTTGATCGGGATTGTTGAATACCAAGGGATCGGGGGGACGGACTGGGTGTATCCGCTTGCGCCGGTTGGTGATCGGTCTGCGGTTCGCAAGGCGATTAACAATCTGCAGTTTGGGGACATGCCGAGCTTTGATCCGTCGTTGCAGCTGGCGCTTGCGGGATTGCAGAACGCGCAGGCGGGGCAGAAGCATTGCATTGTGATTTCCGATGGCGATCCGTCGATGTCGCGGAGCTTGCTGCGTGAGTTCAAGCAGTCGGGGATCACGATTTCTGCGGTGGGGGTGAATCCGCACTCTGCGGGGGACACGAACACGCTTCGGACGATGGCGCGGATGACGGGGGGGACTTATTACCATGTGGCGAACAACGCGCTGGCGACGCTGCCTCAGATCTTTATTAAGGAGGCGCAGACGATCCGTCGTGCGTTGATCTGGGAGGGTCAGGCGTTTGCTCCGGCGCGGACGGGTGTTCCGACGGAGACGATGCGTGGGATCAATGGGGTGCCTCCGATTTCGGGGTATGTGGTGGCGGCGGAGCGTGAGGGGTTGTCGCTGGTGACTTTGCGGGGGAAGGAAGAGGACCCGATCGCGGCGCAGTGGCAGTATGGCTTGGGCAAGGTTGTGACCTTTACGAGTGATGTGTCGTCGCGGTGGGCGCCGGCGTGGGTTGGGTGGAGCGGGTTCAACCAGTTCTGGGAGCAGCATGTGCGCTGGGCGATGCGTCCGGGTGGGGATTCGACTTTGCGCGTGACGACGGAGAATGTTGGCGAGCGGACTCGGGTGGTGGTCGAGGCATTCGATCCGACTGGTGAGCGGATGGACTTTGCGAACTTCCGGGCGCGTGCGTCGACTCCTGATGGTGTTGGCGAGGTTGTTGAGTTGAGACAGGTGGGTCCGGGGCGGTACGAGGGGGACTTTGATTCTTCGAAGCCCGGCTCGTATGTGGTGAACATGCAGTACCGATCACCGGGTGATGATGGTGCGGTGTTTGAGGGATCAGCGCAGGCGGCGGTGATTCGTCCGTTTGCCGATGAGTACAAGTCGCTGAAAACGAACCTGCCTTTGCTGAGACAAGTCGCTTCGATTACTGGGGGGCGTGTGCTGAGTGCGGATCCGACGGTGTCGGATCTGTGGTCGCGGGAGGGGCTGACGATGCCGGTCGCGTTGACCCCGATCTGGATGCTGATGGCGATTGTGGGGATCGGGATTTTCCTGCTGGATGTTGCGGTGCGTCGGGTGCGGATCGATCCGCGCGCGATCGCGGCGTTCGTGCGGCGCGGGGCGCACAAAGAAGCCGATCGCACGATGGGCGCGACGGCGGCGATGCGCGCAGCACGCGTGCGGACCGAATCTCGGACGGGGGATGATCGCCGGGACGGGACTGAGAAGAAATCAGCTCGGAAGTTTGAAGCGGACCAATCCATCGCGGTTTCCAGTGAACCAGTAGCGCTTTCTGGGCAAGAGGAAAGCTCTTCTGGAACCGGGGGTCCTGCGATTGGTAAACCGAAGAAGGTTGAATTGAAGGAAGACGAGACGATGGATGCTCTCAGTGCGCTGCGGGCTGCGAAGAAGCGGGCCCGGGATGAGTATGACGGGAATGACTGATGGGAATGAATAGAGATCGCGTAGTATCCAGTGCCGAGAGGATCGGCGAGGAGTTGAATCATGAGCATGAATGAGAATCTTGAGACCCCGGCTGAAGTCAAGGCACAATGCGATGCGTTCCGCGCGTCGTTTGCACAGCTTCGATCTGAGATCGGCAAGGTGATGGTGGGTCAGCAGGCGGTGGTCGATGCGGTGCTGGTGTCGCTGTTCGCGGGTGGCAATGTGCTGCTTGAGGGTGTGCCTGGTTTGGGGAAGACTTTGCTGGTTCGGACGCTTGCGACGACGCTGCATCTGCCGTTCTCGCGGATTCAGTTCACTCCTGACTTGATGCCTGCGGATGTGATCGGGACGAACATTGTTTCGGAGAATCCGGATACGGGTCATCGGAGCTTTGAGTTTCAGCAGGGACCGATCTTTGCGCAGGTGGTGCTTGCGGATGAGATCAACCGTGCGACTCCGAAGACTCAGTCCGCGTTGCTTGAGGCGATGCAGGAGCATTCGGTGACGGTTGCGGGGGAGACTTACAAGTTGGCTGAGCCGTTCTTGGTGCTCGCGACGCAGAACCCGATCGAGCAAGAGGGGACCTACCCGCTTCCTGAAGCGCAGATGGACCGGTTCTTGCTCAAGGTTGATGTTGGGTACGCGGGGCTTGCGGACTTGATGGAGATCATTGATCGCACGACCGGCGCGGACAATCCGGTCGCGAGCAAGGTGATTGATGGTCCCAAGATTCGGGAGTACCAAGAGCTTGTGCGTCAGGTGGTCGTCGCGCCGCATGTGAAGCAGTACGCGGCTCGTCTGGTTTTGGCGACGCATCCGGAATCGGATACGGCGGCGGGTGGTCCCAACGGTCCAACGAATCGGTATGTGCGTTGCGGGGTTTCTCCACGCGGTGCGCAGGCGTTGATCCTTGCGGGCAAGGTTCGTGCGCTGGTTGATGGTCGGTTCCATGTGAGCTATCAGGACATTCAGGATGTCGCGATGCCTTGTCTTCGGCATCGCGTGCTGATGAACTTTGAAGCGGAGGCGGACCGGGTGCGTGCGGACGATCTTGTACGCGAGGTTTTGAAGCTGACCCCGACACAGCCGACGGCGATGGTGGGGTCGTGATTCGGTTCGGTTCCATTTTGATTGCTGGCTTGTTTTGCTTTGGGGCATTCCTGGGCGGGTGCTCGATGGGTGGCGGGCAATCGCGCGGTCCCAGCGAGACCTGGGTCGTGGGGGTTTCGGATGATGCGGGGTCGATGGATCGAGCGCGATCCGCGGTCGCAGAGCAGCGGGGGTATGGGTGGGATACGCATTTGTGCGAGTCGGAGCAGGACGGGAGCTTGGCGGAGTTTGTGGTTGGGCCTGTGGTGTTTAGCGAGCGGGATGAGGATTGGATGAGCGTGCCGTATGCGATGATGGCGGATGGGGGGAAGGATGCTGGATTGGTGGGTTTGCTTTCGTTTAAAGCGGAAGGCGTAGGGAAGGATGCACTGCGCGAAGGGTGGGATGATGGGTTTGTGTTTCGGGTGGTTGTGGATGAGCCTTTGGAGACGGGGTTTGTGACGGTTCCCAAGCTTGGGAGCAAGGGGATGGTTCGCGTACGGTGGGAAGCGGAGCGTACGACTGGGCGGGATGAAGGGAACGATCAATGAAACGGACCGTTTTGCGAACTGGCGTAGAAAGAATGCGAATGGGTCTGGTTGCGGCGGTTACGCTCACGGTGCTGAGCGGCGCGGGTGGTTGCTACAAGGAAGTGGTGGGGAAGAAGGGGCTGACGGTTGATGCGCATCATCCGGGTCAGGCGAAGTCGAGCGAGACGAAGATTGATAAAGCGATCGACAAGGTCATCCGGGATATTGATCAATGAAGCATCGGATCAACCAGCTTGTGCGTCTGATTTCTCTGGGCGCGGTTTGTGTGTGGATGGGCGGGTGTGTGTGCAACAAGTCGGAGGTGCACAGCCAGAGTTCAGACAATGAAGTCGTGGAGAAGATCACCGAAGCGTTTGCTCATCCGATGGGGCGCGAGGATCGGTTGCTCACGGCGATGGGGCTGGTTGATCCTCGGCATCTGTTTTTAGCGGTGATGGAAGGGGAGGAAGATGGACTCGATACGGTGGGGGTGATGCTGACCAAGCCGGGGTGTCATCGTTGGCCTTTGGAAGCGGATAGTGTGCTGGTGCTTTCGTTTGATGAGGACGGGGGGCTGACGGGGCACGAGCGTTTGGTGCTTGGGGACGGGGTGCGGATCAAGAAGGTAGGGGATGGTGATGACGGGGTGCATTCGTTGTACGAACTGGAGAGCAATGGTCGGCGGCGTTCGTTCCGGCGCGTGTTTCTTGCGGACTTTGCATCGGATGAATCCTGAAGGAGTGTGAGCGGATGCTGAGATCTGAGAATCCAACCCGGCCTGCGACGATTGAAGAGTTGCTGTCTTCTGAACTGATCGGGAAGATTTCGCATCTGGATGTGTCGTCGCGGAAGATCTTTGCGGGCAAGCTCAAGGGGGAGCGCCGGTCGAAGAAGCGGGGCGAGTCCGTTGAGTTTGCGGATCATCGGCCGTATGCGACGGGGGATGATCTTCGGCATATCGACTGGAATATTTATGCTCGTTTGGATCGGTTCTTCATGAAGCTGTTCATGGAGGAGGAGGACCTGTCGTTGCATATTGTGATCGATGCGAGTGCTTCTGCGGATTGTGGGGAGCCGAACAAGTTTTATTACATGCAGCAGGTCGCGATGTCGCTTGGGTATATCGGATTGCTGAATTTGAATCGTGTCGCGGTGACGGCGGTGGGGATGCGCGATGAGCTGGTGCTTGCGGGTGGGGACCAATCCATCGCGGGAACGATCCGGGATCTGCGCGGTCGACGAAGAACGCACGATCTGGCGCGGTTCTTGTGCTCGATGACTCCGGAGGGCGGGACGGATTTCGGGCAGGCGTGCAAGCGGATCGCGATGTCACGCCGGGGTAAGGGTGTGATGATTGTGCTGAGTGACTTCTTGATGAAGGAGGGGTACGAGACGGGGCTTCGGATGCTTGTTGGTCGTGGGTACGATGTGTTTGCGATCCAGGTGTTGTCGCCTCAAGAAGTGAATCCGGATATTTCGGGTGACTTGCAGTTGCGGGATGTTGAGGATGGGGACATGGCGGAGGTGACGATCTCGGCGCCGCTGCTCAAGAAGTACAAAGAGAACCTGTCGGCGTACTGCCAGGAGCTGCGGGATTTTTGTGCTCGGCGGGAGATTACGGGGTTGACGATTCAATCGGATACCCCGATTGATACGCTGTTGGTGGAGTATCTGCGGAAGCGGGGGTTGTTGCGGTGAGCGGGAGATTGGATAAGTGTGATAAGTTTCTTGCGAAACATGGAAATGTTCGTATATCAGATGGCCTGTTGGCCCTCCTTGGGGCTGTATGTATTTTCCTCAGTGTCACCTGGGCATTTGAGACTATTCGCTATTGGTTTACGGGACTTGAAGATTCGCGTCACAATGTAGATGGGCTAATTGTTGTCGTTTTTGTTTGTGCAATGGGAATGTTCATGGCCGCACTTTTTCGAGATCGGATGATCAATCAACCGAACAACAAACCAATTCGTGGGAATACTCTCGTCTTGGTATTGATATGGATTTGTGGGATTTCAGGAGTTGTCTCAACCATTGGCGAAACTCTTGACTGGCTAGGCCTTACTGGAGGTTCCGCATGATCTGGGCGACACCGATGTTGGCGGGGTTGGATGTTCAGCCCCGAAAACGGGGGCTTTTGAGGTAGTCAGCGCTGAAAAATAATGCCGATTTGATTGGCAGGGTCCGATTTTTTGAGGTATTTTCAGGATTCACGGCCCGCTCGAGGCCGGTCAACTTTGTGTTTGTTGAGGGAATCCAATGAAGATGTATGTTTCTGGTGCAGCATTGGTGCTTGCGTCGGGTGTTGCGTTTGGTCAGTCAACCGTTTCGTTTGAATCGATGGGCTGGACTGATTTGGGAACTTCCGATGTCATCGGTGTCGTAGGGAATTTTTTGCCTGGATGGACTTCGATCGCTGCGACTCCGGATCTTGGTTCGAGTTTGTTCTCAGCGTCGAATGTGACGCTGACTGGTGATCCGGATGATGCCGCGATCTGGTTGAATCAGTTTGAAGCGGGGTCGCCTCAGGCGGGAGCGAACGAGATTGTTGAGCTTTCACTCGATGGCTTTGCTGTTGGTCAGACTTATGAGCTTTCGTTCTACGCGACCATCCTGACTTACACTTCGAACGGTTGGGCCGGGAATATGGATTCGATCGATGTGGGGATCGATGGCGCTGATGTGAGCGACTGGGACTCGGAGATTTTGAGTTCGGCGGTTGGACAGGGCAATACTTGGGATCTGCAGTCGTTGGTCTTTACCGCGCAATCGGACACGGTCAGCTTTGCGTTTGGTGAAGGGGCCGACGGTCCTCAGCTGGGCGGGTTTGCGACCCGTTTCGGGATGGACGGCTTTGCTGTGCGTGTCATCCCAGCACCATCGGGTCTGGCGATGCTGGGTCTGGGCGGGCTTGCGATGGGGCGTCGTCGTCGGTAAGTTTGATGAAAAAAGTTGATTGAGATACAGCGGGCCTATATGGCCCGTTGTTTTTTGGTAATTTGCAACGAGAATGCCTGGTTTCCTGTATAATCGCGTGAAGCCTTTGTTCTGAGGGCTGATGAGAGAGAAGAACAGTTTTAGAGAGGGAGATATCCATGAAAGTATGCTTTGGTATTGCTGTGTTGTCGTGCGCTGCTGGGATGGCTTGGGGGCAGGCGACTGTTGATTACACCACGATGGGCTGGTCGGACTTTGGGACGACGGATGTAACGGGGGTCGCGGGGAACTTTCTTCCGGGATGGACGACGATCAGTGCCACTCCTGATCTTGGGGATGATGTGTTCTTTGTTCCGACCGATTCGTTGTCCGGCGTGGACAACGATGCGGCGATGTGGTTCAACCAGTTTGATCCATCCAGTCCTACGGCGGTGTCCAACGAAGTGGCACGCCTTTCATTGTCAGGGTTCACAATCGGTCAGACCTACAGCTTGGACTTCTTTGCGACCATCGTGTCGTACTCGTTCTCGGGATGGACTGGAAATGACGATGCGATCGATGTGGCGATAGTCGGTGCGGATATTAGCGATTGGGACTCGACGATTCTCAATGACGCTGTGGATGCTGATGGATTCAACGAATGGGTTGAGCAGTCGCTGGTGTTTACCGCAACGAGTTCGGTCGTGAGCTTCGACTTTGGCAGCAACGCGTCGTACCACACAGACATCGGAACACAGGCGACCCGTCTTGGGATCGACGGGTTCAGTGCTCGCGTGGTGCCTGCACCTTCCGCTCTCGGGCTGCTGGGGCTGGGCGGGCTTGCGATGGGGCGTCGCCGGCGGTGATTTGATTGGATAGATTTGTTGTTGCACAGCGGGCCGTTGATGGCCCGTTGTTTTTTAGGTGCGGTTGGTGTGCATCGGGGGGAGTGTGGTTGCTGTATACTTTGGTGGGTGCATGAATCCTTCTTGATTGGAGTGTGAATACAGATGATCTGGGCGACTCCGATGTTGGCGGGATTGGTGGCGGCGATTGCGGTGCCTTCGCTTGTGATTCTGTATTTTTTGAAGCTGCGAAGGGTGCCGCGTGAGGTTTCTTCGACGCTGTTGTGGAAGAAGGCGATTCAGGATCTGCAGGCGAACGCGCCGTTCCAGAAGTTGCGGCGGAATCTGTTGCTGTTTCTGCAGTTGATTATTCTGGGTTTGATCCTGCTGGCGTTGGCGCAGCCGCGCTCGACGGCGACGGCTTCTGCTGGTCGGAAGCTGGTGATCCTGATTGATCGCAGCGCTTCGATGCGAGCGGTCGATGGGGATGCTGCTCGCAGCACGCCAATCACTCGGCTTGAGGTTGCCAAGGAGCGGGCGATTGGGTTGGTGGAGGGGCTTGCGGCTCCGTCGTTGTTTGAAGAAGCGGACAAGTCGGACGAGGCGATGGTGATCGCGTTTGATCGGTCTGCGGAGATCGTGTCGCAGTTTACATCCGACAAGCAATCGCTGATCAACGCGATCAACGGGATTGTGCAGACGGATGGGCCTTCGTCGATCGAAGAGGCGTACCGGCTGGCGCAATCGCAGCGTCCGAACCGGATGTTTATTGATACAGGATCGACGGGTGAGGGGACCGATCCCGTTGAGATCGAGGGCATCAAGGGCGGGGATGCGTACTACTTCCATCTGTTCAGCGATGGGAAGATTTCGGATCTGGATGTTGTGCGTGCCGATGAGGATGTCGCGGAGGCACCGAGCTTTGAATACCACGCGATCGGGGAAGCGTCGTCGGTGAGTGTTGGATTGAACGCACTGCGCGCCGAGCGGGATTATGAAGATCCGACGAAGCTGAGCGTGTTTGTCGGGGTGCAGTCGACGGACCCGAACCCGCGATCGGTGGATGCGGAGTTGTTGGTTGGGGGTGCGGTGGTGTCGGTGCGGTCGGTGGTGCTGCAGGGTGCGGAGGTTGATTCGCAGACCGGGGCGCGCGGAGTGAGCACCGGGGGTGTGGTGTTCGAGCTCAATGAACCCGACGGCGTGGTTGTGGGGGTTCGGTTGTCGACTGGGTTCGGTGAGGCGGGGCTGGATGTGCTTGCGACGGACAATCGTGGGACGCTGATTGTGCCTCCAGCGAAACAATCGACGGTGGCGTTGGTGACGACGGGGTCGTTGTTCTTGCAGGAAGCGCTGCGGGGGTTGTCGATCTCGGATCTGAAGATTATGACGCCGAGTCAGTATGAAACGATGCGCGACGCGGGGGACGCAGGGGCGATCGATCTGTTTGTGTTTGACGGCGCGATGCCCAAGGCTGGCGACGGTGGGGTGGTGTTTGAACCGGGGCGGTATTTGGTTGTGGGGGATGTGTACACCGGTCCCGGCGGCGTGGTGGACAAGGGGGATGGTCCCGGGACGCAGATTATCAACTGGAGGCGGACGCACCCGTTGCTGCGGGATCTGACGCTTGACGCGGTGGTGATTGGGAAGTCGCGGACGATTGAGATCCCGGAGGGGTCGGAGCTGGTGTCGCTTGCGGAGACGACTGAGGGGCCTGCGATTGTGGAGATGAGCACGGGGGATGTTCGTGCGGTGATGGTGGGGTTTGATCCGGCGTTTTCCAACTGGCCGTTTGATGTGAGCTTTGTGGTGTTCCTTGCGAGCGCGGTGGATTATCTGGGGACGCAGGTGGGCGTGGATGTGGATGTCAACGCTCGGCAGATTGTGCCTGGGTTTGTGCTTGCGGATCGGGTGCCGACCGATGCGGGGAACATCCGCGTGAAGCTTCCCGATGGATCGATCAGCGGCGAAGTCATCGCAGCTCCCGACGGAAGGATCGTCTACGGACCGATCCGCGAGACCGGGGTGTACAGCGTGCAATGGACCGGGAGCGCGGGGGTGGGTGATGTCAAGGACGACGGGAAGGTCTTGCGGTTCTACGCGGCGAACCTGCTCGATGCGCCCGAGTCGGATCTGGGGACCTCGGAGTCGCTGGATTTGTCGAACCGGGTGGTGAGCGCGAGCGGGCGGGGTGAGATTACAAGGTTGAAGGAGTGGTGGCCTTGGCTGTTGATCGGGGCGCTGGTATTCATGATGTTTGAGTGGTGGATTTATAACCGGAAGGTGTATTTGTAGTGGGTCTCATCATGGGTCGTTTGGGGCGATCTGCTTTAGATGCTTGCTGAGTTTGTAGTGATTTTTAAGGTATGTTGGAACGATGATGAGCTTCTTGTCTGCGTGTCGAATGTGCATGTAATCGAGTGATCGATCCACTCGGGTGATTTCGTTGATGAGCGCCTGATGGGTGCCGAAGATTGATTTTGAGACTATGCGATCTTCGTAGACATGGACGCGGTGTCCGAACGAGATTGCCCCAGCGATCAATGGGACAATCAAGACTCCTACGCCGATGAGGATTATGGTTGCCTGTGGGGGTTGGGTATTTTTCAGTTCATCAATGATGATGAAGATGCCACCGGCAAAGATTGCGATCAGGAAGATCCACGCCAAAACACGAGTTTTTAGGATGAGGATCGTTTCATCGTTTTGAATGGTATCAATTGCAGGATCAGTCATTGTGTATGCTAGGTGTATCATTCGGGTATGCGTATTCGCTTTTTAGGGACTGGGACTTCGGCGGGGGTGCCGATTATTGCGTGTGGGTGCGCGGTGTGTACATCGACTGATCCTCGGGACACGCGGACGCGGACGAGTGCGACGGTGGAGTTTGTGGATGCGACGGGTCAGGAGCGGGTGATTCTGATTGATGCGTCTCCTGATCTGCGCGAGCAGGTGCTAAGGGAGGGGATGACGCGGGTGGATGCGATCTTGATTACGCACAACCATGTGGATCATGTGTGGGGGCTTGATGAGGTCCGTCGGTTCAATGAGATTATGAAGCAGCCGATCGAGGTGTGGGCGGATTCGCACACGCACGAATCGTTGCGGCGGGTGTACCAGCACATCTTTGAGAAAGAGAAGAATATCCAGAAGTCGTTTGTTGCGGATTTGGTGCCGAGGGAACTGGTGGCGGGGGAGGCGATCGAGTTGTTTGGGATGACGATCACGCCGATGGTGTTGATGCATGGGGTGCAGGAGATTCTGGGGTTCCGGTTTGAGTCCGCCTATGAGGGGGCGGTGGACGATCCGGCGGGGGTGCTGCCGCTGGCGTATTGCACGGATGTGGTGGAGATCCCGGAAGATTCTCGGCGGTATCTTGAACAGGCACCGGCTGGGGTGAGGACTTTGGTGCTCGATGCGTTGCGGGATCGTCCACACCCGACGCACTTTACCGTTGAGCAGGCGGTTGTGGAGGCGGAACGGATCGGGGCTTCTCGGACCTACTTTGTGCACATGACGCACGATCTTGGGCACGCGGCGACTACTCGGGCGTTGGCCGACGGGATTGAACTGGCGTATGACGGATTGATCGTGGGAGATGGGGCGGATTCTTGACAATTGGGTGGCGGGGGGTGTGATCGGTGGCATTCTCTGGGATGAGAGCCCCGCGTTGTGGCATCGTTGTTTGAGTCGCGGCGGGTGTGTACATCTGAAGAGAGGTCTGGTATGGCTGATATGCATCAATCGTCGGATTCCCACCAACGCGCGCTGCCTGAGAAGGTTGAGCTGCCTCAGATTACGGGGTTGTCGACCGCGTTCCCGATGGAGATTGAATCGTCATCCCAGACCAGCCCGCACCGGATGGGCGAGGATCGGGCACCGCTTCGGCATGAGCCCGGTTGGTCGAGCCGGGGCTTGAACTGATCTGGGAGCGGGGCAGGATTGAGCGGCGGATTTGGGGGCTTGATGCCGGGTGGGGGGTCAGAATTGGCGAATTCGATTGTTGCTCATGGGGTTGTGTGGTGACGCACTTTGGGGGGGTGCCTACGATCCACTCCTATGGGTAATGCACGCGATATCAAGAAGCGGATGAAAGCGGTCGGGAACATCAAGCGGATCACCCGCACGATGCAGATGATCGCAACGAGCAAGTTTGCCAGAGCGCAGCAGACCTCGCTGGCGTCTCGTCCATACACCGACACTTTGTTCGGTTTGGTCGCGAAGCTCGCGGAGGCTGGTGTTGGTGAGGGGCACCCGCTGCTCACCGAACCCTCGGCGGACACCAACGAGCTGACGCTGATGATCTCAGCGGATCGCGGGTTGTGTGGTCCATACAACGGCACGATGGTCCGCACCACGCTCAAGCACCTCAAGGGGAGCTCAGAAGCGGGCAACGGGATCATCGAAGTGGTAGGCAAGAAGGGTGCTTCGGCGCTCAAGTTCAATGGCTACTCCGGATTTACACATCACACGCATATCGGTGATAAGCCGGCGTTTGAGGATATCGAGCGGTTGGCTGATCGGTTTATCGAGATGTTTGTCAATGGCGAAGTCTCGGCGGTTCGCGTGGTGTACATGAAGTACTTCAGCGCGGGTCGTCAGCGTCCAGAAGTGATGCAGCTTCTCCCGTTCTCAGCGCCGGTCGTTGAGAGTGATGCCGACGCATCGGGCACGCAGGACTTGTACGAGTTCTCTCCAGACGCGGATTCGCTGCTCGACTCACTGCTTCCAGCGGCGGTCAAAGCGGTGCTGTTCCAGAGCTTCAACGACGCGGTCGTATCTGAGCACATCGCTCGGATGGTCGCGATGAAAGCGGCAACGGACAACGCTGGCAAGATGGGCGGCTTGCTCAAGCGCCAGTACAACCGTGTGCGCCAGACACAGATTACGACCGAGCTCACCGAGATCATCTCGGGCGCGGCTGCTCTGGAATAGGTTTGAATCCAAACA
The DNA here is from genome assembly GCA_963976955.1 of uncultured Phycisphaerales bacterium. Taxonomy (GTDB): domain Bacteria; phylum Planctomycetota; class Phycisphaerae; order Phycisphaerales; family UBA1924; genus UBA1924. Next base: position 521,122 of record CAXBMD010000002.1, read on the forward strand.
GATCACAGAACGCTCCAGCAATGGAGCGTTTTTTTCATGTCGAACTATTCGACGAAGACGCTGATTTCGTCGAGGGACTTGCGGTCGATATTGGGGACTTTGCAGTCGTCGGCGGGGAATCCGATCGGGATCATCATGTAGGGGCGTTCGTGCTCGGGACGATCGAGGATCTCGCGGAGGAACTTCATCGGGGATGGGGTGTGGGTGAGGGTGGAGAGTCCCGCGGCGTGGGCGGCGGTCAGGAGCATCCCGGTCGCGATCCCGACGGATTCGTTGAGGTAGTAGACCTGTCCGCCTGCGTCGGTGGTGCGGAGGGCCATGACGATGATGAGCCAGGGGACGGTGTCGATGTAGGATTTGTCGGGGTTGGTCTCGAAGGGTTCGAGGTCTTCGAGCCAGCGGTTGGAGGCGCGGTCGGTGTAGAACTCGCGTTCGACTTCTTCGACGGCCATCCTGATCTGGTGCTTGATTCCGGGATCGGAGATCGCGATGAAGCGCCAGGGTTGTTTGTGGGCTCCGGACGGCGCGGTCCCGCCGGCGAGGAGGACCTGTTCGATGACTTCTCTGGGGATGGGCTTGTCTGAAAAATGGCGGACCGTCCGGCGTTTCTTGATGAACTCGTAGTATTCCGTCGCGGCTTGGAGCGGGGTGCCTTCGGGCGTATGTGGGTTGAGCGGGGTCCAGTGTGGAGGCTGCTGGGAGGTGTTTGGAGTGGTGTTTGGGTCGTTCATGAGAGGCGTGCTTTCTTCAATGGGTCGGGTGGATGGTATTCATGGGGGATCGGGAGTGATTGGGGGCGTTGGAAATGGACTGGGATGGCTCCAAATGCCGATGTTTTGGGGAGATGGGTACCAACGCGCGAATGAGATCTCGGTATTCCCCGCTGGTGTGGGGTTCGGTCGTCGCGATGACGGCGGGGCTGTCGATTGGTATGCAGACCAAGGATTCGAGTGATGGGGGAACGATCACGCGTCCCGCTTTTTCGGGTCGGATCACGCGTGCGTTTGATTTTGAGGAGATGTACACGAACCCGCTCCCGGTGCCCAAGGGGTGGATCCGGGCGCAGCATGATCCGGAAGTGCCTCGGGATCGTCCTGGGTTTCCGATCTGGAATGGTGCGGTGCTGGACTACGAGAGTCCCGCGTATTCGGGTCAGGGGTCGGTGTACTTGCCGACCAATGGTGGATCGACGAGTTTGATCCTTCGGCATGGGGAGCTGACTGTCTTTCCGAATGCGGATTACATGATCAGTGCGCGCGTGCGGACGCAGGGGATCCTGCACGCTCGAGCTCGGATGGTCGCGACGCTGATCGATCGGGCGGGGAACGATATTCCGGGTTCGGAAGTCTCCACGAAGTTGGTGCGGACGCTTGGGGCGTGGGACCTTGTGAATGTGTTTGTCGAGGGGACGGAACCCAGCGCGGCGTTCGTGCGTGTGGAACTGGAGTTGTTGCAACCGGAGCAGCAACCGAGGGTGCGGAAGCCCAAGCCGTTCACGGTGTGGGAGCAGGACTTTGATGGTGGGGCGTGGTTCGATGATGTCGTTGTGGCGCAGGTCCCGATGATCGGGTTGGATACGGGGACGGCGGGGAATGTGGTTTCGGGTGAAGTGCCTCCGACGCTGAATATGACGGTGCGGGATTTGACGGGGGATGATCTCCGTTCGTTTGTTCGTGTGTTTGATGCGTCTGGGAAGCTGGTTGATCAGCGTGGTGCGGTGGGCGGCGCGGATAAACTCGGTGACCCTTGGACGCCGGCGCTTTCCGGGTTTGGTTGGTACCATGCGGTGTTTGATGTGTTGTCCGGTGAGGGGGAGAGTTCGATTTTGGTTGGTCGGCGTGAGCTTGCGTTTATCTGGCAGCCACCCAAGTCTCGGGGGGAACTGGTCGGGGGGTTTGGGGCCAAGCGGATGGTTCCCGAGGAATCGTTGTTTGTGCTCCGTTCGTCGAGCATGAAACCCAACTTGTTGACCTGTCTTCCAGATCTTGCTGAGATGACGGGGGTCAAGCATGTCGAGATGCGCGTGTGGGACGGCAAATCGGTTGCTGAGGATATGCTCAAGGGGTCGGTGCTGTTGAACTCGATCGATCGCGCGATCGGGATGGGGATCGAGCTGAGTTTTTCACTGAGTGAAGTCCCGGCAGAACTCGCAGACCAAGCGGCGATTGATCAGGACGCGATCTTCAAGCTGTTGCTTGAGCATGAACCGATCGTAATGCCATTGCTTGGGCCGTTGATGGACCGGTACGGTCAGCAGATCACGGATTGGCGGCTGGGCAGCGGGGTCAATGAAAATGATGGCGAACGGCTGGTCGGAGAGATCGAGGGGATCGCTTCGCTTGTTGATCCTTACATCCCGGGTGCGGTCCTTGGCGTGGGGTGGGCGATGGACCGTCCGTTTGAATCCAATGTGCTCAAGAGCTCGGTGCGGCTCTTGGTTGAAGATGACGCGAGCTTCCCGGATGATGCGATCCCGGACATGATCGAGCAGTGGTCGCAGGCGCGGGGGAGCATGGGTCAAGCAGAAGGTGTGGACTCGAGCCGATTGAGTGTGGTGCATCGCGCGTACCAGATCGACGAGGGGCGCACGGGGAGCGAGTCGGTGTGGTCACGGGTTGGGTGGCTTGGACGACGCGCGATCAACTCGTGGTGGGCGAGCAAGCTGATGAGCCCGGGCAATGACGAGATGGAGATTGTGCTGAGCGACCCATGGGTGGTTGAGAAGGGTCAGCGAGGGCGGGTGATGCCTGGTCCGGAGCTGCTGGTGTGGCGGACGCTTGTTGATTATCTGGGTGGACGGTCTGCGGTTGAAGAGCTGAGCTTTGAGCCGGGCGTTCGGATGCTGCTGTGCTCGGGCATGGAGGGTGGGGATGAATCGTCCAACGGTGCGTTGGTGGTGTGGCTTGATAAACCGATGCTTGATACGACGATGATCGAGTTGCCTCTGAGCCGGGGCGGTGTTGAGGTGGTTGATTTGTTCGGGAATGTGTCGAGCGTGGAGCTCGAGTATGAGACTGAGCTGAATCTGCCTGTGCATCGAGTGGAGGTGACGCGGACGCCTCAGATTATTACTGGGGTCAATACGAAGTTGGTGCAGTTCCTTGCGAGCATTCGGCTGAGTCCGGATCGGTTTGAAGCGACGACGGGGATGCACAAGCACGAGCTGGTGATGAAGAATCCTTGGCCGTTCTCAATCCGTGGTAGGGTGTACATCGTTGAACCCGGTGGGTATTCGGTTCCCGGTGCGAACACTGTGGATCGGGCGTGGGAGATCAAGCCTCGGGTGGTGAACTTTGCGATTACTGGCGGTCTTGAAGATCGCGTGGAGCTTGATGTGTCGTATTCGTCTGCGAATCTTGCGGGGATGAAGGATTTGGTCTTTGATGTCGAGCTGGCCGCGGATGAGGATTATGGGTTGATGCGGGTGGAGCGGGAGATCGAACTGGGGACGGATGTCATCGAGGTTGACCTGCGGTTCCAGCATGTGGACGACGGATCTGGATTGCCCACCCGTCAGATCGAGGTGGTCGCGGTGGTGTCGAATCGAACCGATGAGCCGATGTTTGCGGAGGTCGTAGCGATCGCACCCAAGAACGCGAGGCAGGAATCGTCGATCAGTTCAATCGAGCCGATGGGGAGCGGGGAGCGTTCGTTCGTGTTTGATCGGTTGGTGAGCGGGGACGAGGTCGTGATCCGGGTGCAAATCCCCGGCAGGAGCATCCAGTTCAATAAGGCGATCACGCTCCCATAGGACATCCGTCTGGTGTTTGTTTTTGGAATGCTCGAATAGTTCGGTATTTCAAGGGGTTTGGCGTATACTGGCACTGTTTGAAATTGCTTAGGAGTCTCTGCTGTGGCGCGTCCCAAGTCCTTTGATCCCGATACCGTCCTTGCCAAGGCGATGGGTGTGTTTTGGGAGAAGGGGTTTGATGCCGCGAGTATTTCGGATCTGACTGCGGCGATGGGGATCAACCGGTTCTCGCTCTACGACACTTTTGGGGACAAGCACCAGCTGTATTTGAAGGCGCTCGATGCGTACTCCGAGAATGTGGTGGGTGCGATGGTCGAGCGGGTGAACGGGATCAACACGCTCGCGGATCTTGAAGCGATGTTCTATATGATGATCGAATCGCAGCATTCGGGTGAGTGCTCTCCTTGCTGCATGATGCAGCGGGCGGCGATCTCGCTTGCTGCTGTGGATGAAGAAGCGCGGAAAAGGGTCGAGCAGGCGCGCGACCGGTTCCACGGCGCGTTCCATGATGCGATCTCGCGGATCAAGCGGAGCGGGGAGTTTCGCGCGGACCTTGATCCGAACCAGGCGGCGTGGTTGTTGATGATCACCAAATCGGGGCTTGCGAGCTACAACGGATCGCCGGTTCCTGAGGACGAAGCGAAGAGCGCGGTCAGGGCGTTGTTTGCTCAGTTCAAAGGGTAACGAATATTGATTTTCACATTGGAGACGAATGATGACCATCAGTGATCCGCACGCGGTGATGATTGCCCATGACCGGTGGGCCAATGGGTTGATGTATGAAGCGTGTCGAGGGTTGAGCGAGGAGCGGTTCCACCAGCGTTTTGAGATGGGTGAGGGATCGTTGCATGACAACTTAGTTCATAATCTGGGCGCGATGCGTGGGTGGACGGATGTGCTGAATGAGGTGCCCAACCGCGATCGGCTCGAGGAGGGGAAGTACACGCTCGATGAGATCGTCGCGATGCATGAATCGGTGACGGCGGACTTTGAGAAGGCCGCGTACCGGCAGGGATTTGAGGTGATGATCCATCGGGATCGCGGAGAGCGGTCGTACACCTTCCCGGTTGGTGGGATATTGGCTCATGTGATGACGCACTCGATGCACCACCGGGCGCAGTGTTTGAATATGCTGCGGCATCTTGGGGTCGAGAAACTCCCGATGAGTAGCGTGATGGAGTGGATGCTTGTTGGGGATGTGCAATAAAGGGATGGTTTATTCGTATAGCTCCTGATGAAATCTGGAGCGCGTTCTCTACACGCTCGTAAAGCACTTTCTTGTAGGCGCTTGTGGGCGCAGATCGGTGACACATGAACCCAACCATGCAACGCAGAGCGTTCCTCGCTGTCGGAGCGATTTCCATTCCTTCCATCGCACTGGCGCGCGGTGGGCAAGCGGCGATCAACATGAATCAGGGCATGGAGTTCCATGAGCTGATGGAACAAGCTGGCAAGCATCTCAAGTCGATGCGGGGGTATATGCAGGATCTTGATGGAACGGGCTCGCGCGATGAAGCGGCGTTTTTGGCCAATCAGGTGACGATCCTGCTGGCGCAATGCGTCATGGTCGCGGATCAGGCGCCGATCCCGGTGCGTTCGGAAGCGAAGTACGGGGGTGACAAGGAGCGGTTCGATAAGGATCTGCGGATCAAACTCACCAGCGCGGTGTCCGCCGCCAACGCGATGGGGCGTGCGCTGCTGATGGGCAACGACGAGGAGGCGGTCTCGCTCTATGGATCGCTGCGCAAGGAACGCAAAGAAGGACACGACGAGTTCATCAACGATGAATAAGCTTTGGGCCGGAGCGACTTCGCATGCTTGAACATCTCATCGAGTTCTTTGGTCGCACGCACCTTGTGGTGTTGCACTTCCCGATCGCGTTGGTCATCGTTGCGGCGGTGGTGGAGGTGTCGCGCGCCATCGCGCCCAAGATTCGGCGCGAGCCAAAGCGTGAGCCGTTCCGTCCGAGTTCTGCGGCGAGCTTGATGTTTGTGTTTGCGTTGCTTGGAACGGTGGTGTCGGTGTCCACTGGATTGGTACTCGGATTCGACGGCGGTCAGCGCGTGGACCTGCATCGCATACTCGGGATTGTCAGCGGCGTATTGATGTTGATGACTGGGATCGCGTTGGTTCGGGCAATGCGTCCGCAGTCGCGTGGGGGGTTGGTGTATCTCGGGCTGCTGAGCGTCAGCGCGGCGGGGGTCGGGCTGACAGGTCATTTCGGTGGCGAGCTTACGCATGGGGCGGGGTTCGTGACCAAGCCTTTGGAGCGGATGCTTGGGATGGAGGAGGCGGTGATCTCCGAGTTTGATCTCGAAGCGCTCAATATCTCGCAGGCGTCGCTCGATTCGTTCAACGACACGATCCTGCCGATCTTCATGAACTCGTGTGTTGAGTGTCATGGTCCAGATGATGCGGAAGATGATATTCGTTTGGATTCGATCGCGTATGTGCTCGATCCAGCGGCGGACATGATTCGGCGGGATGATCCGGGCATGAGCGAGTTGGTGTACCGGATTGATCTGCCTCATGATGATCCCGACATCATGCCTCCGGAGGAGGATGGGGAGCCTTTGACGAGGGCGGAGATTGAGTTGGTTTGGGGTTGGATCGCATCGCTGAGTGATTAATCAGCAAGGTTTGAGTTCTGCTACGATGATTCACAATGAATGATCAACATGATGGGCAGAACGAATCACGCAAGAAGAAACCAAAGCGGAGTCTGGGGAAGCGACTTCTCAGGATGCTCGTGGTGTATCTGTGTGTGTCGTTGATTGGGATAGTCGTGCTGTGGGTGACGGGGTACGCGGAACGGCTGTTTTACTTCCCGATCCGCGATGCGTTTGAGACTCCTGCGCAGTATGAGGATGTGTGGATCGACACTGCGGACGGGAAGCGGTTGCATGGATGGTTCATGCCTGCGGTTGGGGATCCTGAGGGGGAGCAGGGGCCTGCGATTCTGCATGCGCATGGGAACGCGGGGAATGTGTTGTATCACGAATCGTTCTCGTCGTTCCTGACGATGTCGGGGTTCAATGTGCTGCTGTTTGACTATCGCGGGTATGGGCGTTCGGACAAGGGATCGATGAATCGAGAGAACTTGGCGATCGATACACGCGCCGCTCTTGCGTACTTGATGGAGCGGGAGGATGTGGATGCGGATCGGGTGGGGGTGATGGGGGTGAGTCTTGGTGGGCCGTTTGCGCTTGATGTGGCGATCGATGAGCCTCGCGTGGAAGCGGTGGTGACGGTGTCGACCTATTCGAGTTGGCGCGGGGTCGCGTCGGATGCTGCGGGGATTGCGAGTGTGTTGATTCCGACTGGGCTTGATCCGGTGGATCTGGCGCGGAAACTGGAGACTCGGCCGTATCTGATTATGTATGGGACTGGGGATGCGATTGTGGATGTGAAGCACGCCGAGGAGATCCGATCGTCGGCGGAGGATTCGTTTATTGATGTGACGGTGAAGACTTATCCGGGGGATCACAACTCGCTGATTCAGCGGGATCTTGAGGCGCAGGCGGATTTGATTGCGTTCTTTGAGCGGTATTTGAAGGCTGGGGGCAAATAGCTCGAAAGGTGTTCTAAAGGAAAGGATTCAAAGATGATTGGCGAGCGGGATGAGTATGAAATTCAATGCGATTTGATTCAGAGAATTATTTCTGAGCAACAACCGCTTGAGATTGCGATGCGTGATGCGATTGAGGTTGTTAAGCCGGGGTTGAGCGATGAGTCGTATATACAGCTTCAAGAAATCGATTTCGGAACAGTCCTAGTTCAATCTGAAGAATGGATAAGGTATGTATTGGAGACTGAACCACCGCCCATGCGTGTATTCGCTTTTTGGTTTGGTATGTTTGACACATCAGATGGACCAGGTGATGATGAATGGCAACAAATGTATATCAGCGGTGCGGATCGTTTTGAAGTTGATGATGAGGGCGAATGGGCATGTGGTTGTTATTGGGAACCCAATTCGCGATACCCGAATGTTCCTGAATTGGAACTTATTGGAAAGCTGTGTCCGTTCCGTGAGAATCAAGCGGGCTTTACACTGTCTAACTCACTTGTTACCGCGCTTGCAGTGAATCATGCAAAGATCATTTCTGAAGTTCTGGGATTCAAAAGGGGCCTGTTCGGTCGAAGGAAACATAGTGAGTATCCGATTGCATGTGGACACGATGCCGGTGATTGTGTTGTTGTTGGGTACGCCACTTCTGACGGGCTTCGCCGTCCTACTTGAACTGCTACAATGCACCACTGCTCGGGGCGCGGGTCTGATGATCCGCTGAGATGGACCCGTAGAACCTGATCCGGCTCGCACCGGCGGAGGGAATGCAGATGGTCGATTTGTATGGACTGTCGCGCGGACTCCCGGTGCTCACACTTAGGGAGTTGTCATGACCTCGAAACAGCAATCCACCTACCCAAAATCGACCCCCGATCATCTTTCGATCACTTCCCCCGCTGGGAAGGCGGCGTCGTTGACGATGAAGTACAAATCCTCGGCGGACATGCGTGCGTCGCTGCGCACCGTTCAGGCGGGGCCTGCGATTGATGGGGGGGAGTTCATGCTCCCGATTCATGGCGCGTTTGATCCGGGTTCGGATGCGAGTGCGCCGACGCCGGGGTCGTTTGCGCACAAGGCGGACATCGGCGGGGCGTATTCGTTCTCGTCTCCCGATACCCCTGGGATGCCCGCGCCTTCGAAGAAGACCGCGTGGGATTTCCTTCCTGACGATTGGTCGGTCGAGATTGTCGATGGCGAGGTTGCCCCCGCGGCGTCGTCGCCTTGCGGATACGAGGCGCATGTGTTTACCGATGCGCTGGGAGTAACGCGGCGCGTGACGACCCCTCCGGGGTTCTCGCCGATCACGCAGATGGAATCGGCGCGGCTGGGGATCATCACTCCCGAGATGGAACGCGTCGCGGAGCGCGAGCCGCACCTGACGGCGATGCAGATCCGTGATGAGATCGCGGCGGGTCGATTGATCATCCCTGCGAACCGCGCGCACCTTGCGAAGAACCTTGATCCGATGGCGATCGGTCGAGCGAGCAAGACGAAGGTCAACGCGAACATGGGCGCTTCGCCGATTTCGTCTGGGACGGATCAGGAAGTCGAGAAGCTGCAATGGGCGGAGAAGTGGGGCGCGGACACCGTCATGGACCTTTCGACCGGCGGCGATCTCGATGCGTGCCGAGAAGCGATCATTGAGCATTCGACGGTTCCGATCGGGACCGTTCCGATCTACTCGATGATCATCGGGAAGAAGATCGAGGATTTGAATCGTGACCTGATTCTTGAAACGCTGCACAAACAAGCGGCGCAGGGGGTGGACTACTTCACGATCCATGCGGGCATCAAGCGGGCGCACTTGAAATATGTCAAGAACCGTGTGATCGGGATCGTCTCGCGTGGCGGGTCGCTGCTCGCCAAGTGGATGCTGGTGCACAACGAAGAGAACATCATGTACACGATGTGGGACGAGATCTGCATGCTCATGCGTGAGCACGATGTGTCGTTCTCGATCGGTGATGGTCTGCGTCCCGGCGGACTCGCGGATGCGACGGACTTTGCGCAGCTTGCGGAGTTGCAGGTGATCGCGGAGCTGACGGAGCGTGCTTGGAAGTTTGGTCTTCAGGTGATGGTTGAGGGGCCGGGGCATGTGCCGTTTGATCAGATTGAGTACAACGCGAAGCTGCAGCGTCGTCTGTGTCACGGGGCGCCGTTCTATGTGCTTGGGCCGCTGGTGACCGATGTGTTCCCGGGGTACGACCACATTACGAGTTGCATCGGCGCGACGAGCATCGCGTACCACGGCGCTTCGATGTTGTGCTATGTGACGCCCAAGGAACACCTCGGGCTTCCCAAGAAGGGTGATGTGAAGGAGGGGTGCATTGCGTACAAGATCGCGGCTCATGCCGCGGATGTGGCGCTGGGGATTCCCGGGACTCGGGACTGGGACGATGAGCTGACCAAGGCGCGTGCGGCGCTCAACTGGAACAAGCACTTCGAGCTTGCGTTTGATGAGGACACCGCTCGCGCGTACCACGACGAGGATATGGATGTCGATACCGACTTCTGCGCGATGTGCGGGCACGACTGGTGCAGCGTGCGGATCAGTAAAGAGATCCAGGAGTTCCAGTCCGGGAAAGCCGAGGGATTCGAGCGGGGCAAACCCGTCAAGTCCGCGGCGTTGACCGAAGAGCAGCAGAAGATCCTCGAGCAGCGCGGGTATTTGCCTCCTGAGGAGATCCACAAGCTCGCATCCAAGACCAAGAAAGCGGTCGGCGCGGAGGAAGGGAAGGCGTCGTGCCATTCCGACTATGTGGACGACGACGCGGCTCTGGAGAAGCAGGGGACGGTTTTGGTGCAGTTGAATACCGCTCCGGCTCATGGCATTTCGCGTGAGGATCGGTTAATTTAAGTACATGACAAAGACTTGCCAATCAATAATATTTGACACATCTGCATTACGTAAAATCAGCTTGTTTAATTTGCCAGCTGAAGTTCGTTTGCTTTCTGACCTGTCGAGTCAAGGCAAAGTAGAATTAATCATACCACATGTAGTCTGGGAAGAGTGGTTCAGTCAGATAGAGATTAATTACGAGAAAATAATTGGTGAATCGGTAAAATCACTTCAAAAATTGAGCAGTAGGCCATGGCTAACAAACTCAATGTATTCCGCAAGGATTGTAGGTCAATGCGATAACCTTATTAAGGAATTATGCACTTTCGAAAAAGTTTGTATCGGCGACACGATGGGTATGGCAAGGGAGTTGGGGTTTAAAAAAATTGAGTTGCTCAATCAAGACGCATTAGCAATTCTAGAAGATTATTTTGCTGGAAATCCGCCTTTTAAAAATGCAAAGTCTAGAGAAGACTTTCCTGATGCATTTATTCTGAGCCAGATTCGTCAACTGTCATCGAGCAGGATTGGTTGTATTGTGGTCGTTGCTGACAAGCAGTTACAGAATGCAGTTGATTCGATAGGAGTTGAAACTGTTCCGGGACTCAAGGAGTTGCTAGTGCATTCAAGGGTCTCGGCTTTGAATGTAAATAGAGACTACGCACTGTGGTGGGTTCGCAATTTTGGCAAACTTCTTAAGTGGCTGGGTAGCCGCGAAGAAGAGTTGTCGGTTGCAATCGAAGGTTCTGTATTCGATTCTGTAATAAACTCGCACTTCTCACACCATACATTCCCGAACAGTGTGCTTTCCGCGGAAGTAGCAGAGGTTGAACAAATAAGAAATGTCGAATATTTGTGGGAGTTGGCTGCTTCAATCGGTGAGGGAATTTTTACAGTTCCGATTTCATTTGATGTGGACTGTGTCATTCATGCATGGATTCACGCGTTGGATTTAGGCAGTGAGCCAGAATGGTTTGATATTGACGACAATGTTATTGAAAGCGATGGATTTTGCTCTGCTACTGGCGAGTGCACAGTGTCATACAATGCTGATCTAGTGATCAAGTATAATAGCGATTTTAAAATGGGTATCGCATTCGAAGCGCCAGAGTCCATTGGGCTTGAAGAAGTTGTTTTTCAGGACTTGTACGCTTAGTTAAAGGGATTTTCAGCAAACTCTAATATGGAGACCTCTCATGGGACGCACAGTTCTGGCCGTGATTCTTGGGTATGTGGCGATGTTTGTCGTCGTCATGGGGTGCTTGACCGGGGCGTACATGCTCATGGGGGCGGATCGGGCGTTTGAGGTTAGGGGGTATGAGGTCACCTCGGCGTGGTTGGTGGTTTGGGCTCTTGTCACGCTGGGGGCGGGGGTTGTTGGTGGGGTGGTGTGTGGGATGGTTGGAAAGTCGAAGCGGGCCGTGGTTTCTTTGATGGTGCTAGTGGTGGTGCTGGGTGGGTTGTATGCGTTCTCGATGAGCAACGCGGAAACTCCCGCGGCGGAGGATTTGGTGCGGACCTCGCAGACATCGAGCATGGAAGCGATGGGCAAGGCGCGGTCCCCGATGTGGGTGAACATCTCGAACCCGATCCTCGGCGTGCTGGGCATCATGATCGGCGGTCGATTGTCGGGCGCGTGCCGAGATCGTGGGCGATCTGATGCGGGCGAGGCATAAAAACTGGTTGGCTGGTGGGTGATGCAACCGATATTGACATCTGGTATAGTTTGAATACCGGTGCCGGTGTGGCACGGTTGGTATCGATTGGACGACACGGAGACACAGGATGCTTACAACACTGGCACAACAAGGCGGGGGCAACGCGGGGGGCATGATCGGGCTTGGGATTTTCTTGATCCTGTACCTGGTTTTTCTCATTGTCATCCTCGCGGGATTCTGGAAGATGTTTGCCAAAGCGGGTCAGCCTGGGTGGGCGGCGATCGTTCCGATCTACAACGCGTACATCATGTGCAAGATCGCTGGTCGTCCGGGGTGGTGGGTGGTCCTGCTGTTGATCCCATATTTGAACTTGATCTTCTGGATCATCGTGATGCTTGATCTTGCCAAATCGTTCGGGAAGAGCATCGGGTTCGCGGTCGGGATGATCCTGCTCAGCTTTATCTTTATCCCGATCCTCGGCTTTGGTGATGCGGAATATCAAGGTCCTGCAGCGGCTTGACGCTGAACTGAACTCCATATGGCGAAGAAGAAAAAGGAACTGCTGCCGTTCCCTCGGCTGCTTGGAAAACCCGAGGCGTGTCTCGGGTGTGGGTATCCGCTCGACGGGATTCCCGCGCCCGGATCGTGTCCTGAATGCGGGATGGAGTTCTACGACCAATTCAGCGGCTTGCAGATCGCGGGGGTCGCGAAGAAATCTGGCGGTCCCGCGTGGCGGCGCGCGGTGTGGATTGTGATCGCGATCATCTCGTTCCTGTATTTCAATGTGATCGGTGTACTGATCTTCACGCTGCCTTGGATGGCGCTGGTGATTTTTCTTGCGATCGTTGCGGGTGTTCTCGCGATGATTATCGAGTCCCAACAAGAAGGGTGCGGGGTCGGAGTACTTCACCTTTGTACGGAGCGGGTTCTCGCGTTGGCCGACCGGGACGGAGAACGCGGCGCGGGAGTTTCGCGCGTGGGACGGGGTGAAGCCGGGGGTGATGGTCAAGCCGGTGAGTCGGGTGTGGGCGTCGATGAAGCTTGTGCATTTTGATGAACGCGGCAAACGAGAAGTGCTGCTCAGCGGCGGGTTCCGGTGCCGGACTGAACTGATCCCGGTTGTTGAGCAGGCGATCGGGATGATGATGCGGGGTGAATCGATTGCTGATGATCATGAGTTGATCGGGCAACTGGATGATCCGGACGATCCGTCGAATAATCCGGTCGATGCTGCGTTTAATATGGTATGAGTACAACAACTGCAACTGTGAAGATTGGGATCGAGCCGTACCGGACTGAGGTTGTTTCGGGTGGGCATACTTTTTATCTGGATGAGCCGGGCTCGCTGGGTGGGGGTGATACCGCGCCTGATCCGTATGCGCTGTTGCTGGGATCGCTGGGCGCGTGCAAAGCGATTACGGTACGGATGTATGCGGAGCGGAAGGGGTGGGCTTTGGAATCGGTGCGTCTGGATCTGGAGCACTCGCGTCCCAACGGGCGGGGTGAGCCGGAGCTGATTGAGATTTCGTTGAGCTTTACCGGTGATCTGAGCGATGAGCAGCGGGCGCGATTGAAAGAGATTGCCAATGCGTGTCCGGTGCAGAAGACGATCACCAATGGCTTGCAGGTTGAGTCAGTGCTCGAGGATTGAATCTGAATCCGTGATCGAGTATCGTGAGAGCAAGTTTCTATTGGGTTTATATCACGATTTGGTTCATGGATCGGAGTTCACAGTTGGCAGAACAATCTTCTCAGCGGATGAATCCAATTGGTGTGGTGGTGTATCCGGTTGGTGCTGTCATCGCGTTATTGATGGGGTTGGGGTTCTCGATCTCGAACAGCACGCATTCGTGGGGGATCGCGACGCCGATCATCTTTGCGGTGTTGTTTGTGGTGTTTGATCAGTTGCTGCCGAGGATCGGTCGGCTTGCTCGGATCAGCACGGAGCGCGGGGGGGCTGTGTATGGCTTGCTGTTGATGCCTTGGTACTTTGTGGGTGAGATGCTTGGCGCGACGCTTGTCGAGCAGGTGTCGGTTCTGGATTGGTTCAGCGGCCGATGGTTTATAGGGTACGAGTTGTTCGGGGCGGGGTCCTTTGCGATCAAGAGCTGGTTGTGGGCGTTGTGTTATAGCGTGCGCGTGGTGATCATTGTGTATTTGTTTGTCGGCATGTTTATGACTGAGGGGGAGCGGACATTCTGTCAGCATTGCAAGCGAGCCGCGTGGAAGATTCGGTGGGAATCGATCGTTGGAAACTTTGATCGTGGGCGGGTCGATGGGATTACGAGTATGGATGAGTTGATGCTCAAACCCGCTCCGTATGATCCAGACGATTGTCGCTCGATTCAGATTGTTGTCCGCGCGTGCAAGTGCTGCCGGGTTGCGGATCTGTATACGGAAGCGTACAACCGGAAGACTGAGATCAGTGGCAAACGGCTTGTGTATGGAAAGCGTGTTTCACTCGATGAGATTCTTGATCTCGCGGAGTGGATCCAGCGTGTTGATCCACAAGCGAAGCTCCCTGGGACCAAGCTCGATGCGGTTGAGGACTTTGAGGAAGCGTCTGTCGAGCATGTCGCGTTCGATCATCCGATCGCTCCAGAGGGAGAGGAATGGGGAGCGAGGTATCGAGATTACAGCGCGATGACCGCGATGGAGTGGCGCTGCGATACCGAGTACACCAAGGCGCTGCGCAAGCGGATAATCGTGGGTGATACTCTTGTGGTTCCTGAAGCGCTCGGTATGTCAACCAACATCAACGACACCGCATGTATCTATGAAGCGTCATCAGATTGGGGAAAGCCGCAGGATTGGATAGATCAGTGGTGCACGGAAAGTCCTGAGAGCACGCAGGCGCACACCGTTCGCGGGATCAACCTCGTCAAGCAGGCATGGGTCAAGCGTGGGAGTGGTTGGACTCCGAAGAACTATCCGGAGTTTCAGGGTTTGCTGAGCGACGCGATGGATGCGTTGGACTTTGCGACCGCGATCGATGCTCAGAACGCGACGGCACATGCTTGGAAGATCTATGCGGGAAAGGGGCTTCAGCAAGACAGGGAGCAGGTCCGTTCGTACTTCGATCTCGCTGTCAAGGAGCATCCAGATTTACATGCAGCGCACTGGATGTATTACGACTTTGTGACACCCAAGTGGGGTGGTTCGGAAGAGGCGTGCATCGCGTTTGCAAGAGAACGGCTCGATGCAAGTCCTGTCGGATCACCCTCGATCGCGGTGATCGGGCACGCACACTTCGAGATCGCGGGTGCATGGAAAGAGAGAGACAAAAAAAACGGATTCAAGAACTATCTTGCGCAGCCTGAGGTTCGAGCGGATATTTTTCGTGGCAATCAGAAAGCGTTCCGCGATCATCGCATGAGCATGGTGACCCCGAGAGTTCGCGCGTTCTTTGCGTATATGCTCTGGCAAACAGGTTATATAAACGAGGCACGGGCGCATATGGAGATCATTGGGAAAAGCACTCCGTGGGATCCGTTTATGCACCCAATGTTTTTCTTTCTTCGAGATACATATCCCAAGGCACGCAAGGCGTGTGGTCTTTAGGTCTCGTCGTGATGTGATGGAGTATTCGGATTCACGGCGCAGGTGCCTTCCATGCACGCGTGCTTCCCGAACCATCGTAATCGGTTTCGCGCAAAGGCGCGATAGCACGCGTCGACGAGTGGCCGGATGATCGGGAGCGCGGTCCACGATGCGGAGTGTCGATGGCCGAGGATGGTGAATGCTTGTCGGAGTGCTTCGGGTCCGGAGTGGAGGGTCGCGTCGGGGGTGCGGGTATGGATCGAGGTTGCGAGTTGATCCGCGGGAACGCCTGCGAGTTTGACGCGGGAGTCGTCGGATCTGAAATCGATGCAGACGACGAGTCCGCGGCCTTTGTCGAGCTTGGTGAAGAGTTTGGCGGACTTGACGCACGCGCTACACCAGCCGTCGTAGTAGATGTAGGCCGGCATCGGATCGGGCGAGTTCATGGTTGATTCTAGTGTGCCTGAAGGCCTTGTGCGTGGATCATCGGAGCGACTGGTTCGTTGTTGGGTCGGTTAACTGGTCAGTTTCTTGAGTTTCCCGGTGACGGAGTCGACGACACCTTCGTTTGCTTTGAAGGTCCGCGTTCCTGAGAGGTGGTCCGCTTCGATCGCGCCGGTGTTTGAGTCGTAGCGCCAGCCGTGGGTGTTGGTACCCGCGGCATCGCCGTCGATGCGGATGGTGGGCAATCCGTTGTGTCGGTTTGCGGGGATTGACGCGATGTACGGGCCGTAGATTCCAGCGTTCTTCTTTCCTTTACCGACTCCTTTATTCACCGTTCCATCGAGGTCCGAGTTTGAGAGCAGCCTCAGGTAGAAGTTTTTCTCATTCTTTGCATCGACATGGATCATCACGCCCTCGTGTTCAACCTCGTACAGGTCCACTGCACGCTGGAGTGTGTTGCGATCCGCAATGACCGCGTTGGCCGCAGCGTTTTCTGCGGAGCTGGACATTCGCGGGACTGCGATGGAACCGATGATTCCGATAATGACAACCACGATAACCAGTTCGATCAGCGAGAAGGCGGGCCGAACCATGCGGCTGTTTTGGAGAGCAAGCGCGTAGAAATACATAAAAAGAACGATCGGTTCAATCGTGTTGCGGCACTACTTGCCGAACGGTAAAAGCGGTGTAGACGCTGCAAATTGGGTGCTAACGACTGCATGGAACGAGACCGAGAACTCGCCATATCCGCTGGGGAGGGCTTGCAACCTCCGCAAAGATCTGTATACGGTCAAGAAACAACGCGGAGCTGCGCTTGTCTCGGACCTTTGGCACTCGGGTAGATTCGTGCGGCGATGTCGGTGTTCGCGCCGATGGTTGAGGTCGTCGGTTTGAGCTCGATTTGGGCCGCTTGTCCCTTTCCGGGAGCGGATCGCATCGCGTGGTCCACATCGATCTTCCCCAGTGCGCGGGACTGGGTCTCGATCAGGCAACCTCGGATGACCGCTCCGGGTTGGAGGACGAGTTGCGAGGTGCGGATCCCGCCTTGGACATCGGCGGTTTCGCTGATGGTGGCGCGTCCGCCGCAGATGCACATCGCGTGGACCTTGCCCGCGATGTGGAGGTCTCCGGAGCAGATGATGAGGTTCGCGTGGACCTGCGCTGCTTGGTCGATGACGACGGACCCGGTGGTTTGGATCGAGGTTCCCCAGTGTCCGTGCTCGATGTGGACATCACCGATCTGGAGGCGGCCAGCGCAGTGGGGGCACGACGCGGTCTCAGCGAACGGCGAATGGGTCGAGGGTCTGGCGCAGCGGTAGCAGGTGACTTCGATGGGGGTGTTGGACACCTGACGCGGCGCGGCGCGCTCGCGGATCAGGAATCGGGGTGGCTTGAAGAATGTGGCCATAAAAACGGCCGGCTCGGGGTTGACCGAGACCGGCCAGGGATGGGTGGTCCGTGTTGATTGGATTGGAATCGCTGGTGTTTATGCAGACTGGGTCTGTGGCACCTGCTGGTTTGCCCAAGGTGGGGTCAGGTCAACCTTGGTTGTCAGGTTGTTCTTGAGTTCTTGGGTCGTCGATGGTGCTGAGTTGCTGGTTGTTTGGTTGCCGTTGAGCATGTCTTGAGCAGCTGGGCCGACATTGCAGTGACCGACGAAGCTTGCACCTTGAGCAACGACGAGGGTTCCTGCGGTCAGGTCGCCTTGGACTTGTGCGTTTGCGGTCAGGGTGAGCTGGCCGTGGGCGATGATGGGTCCGGTGACCTGTCCATCAACGATGACGCTTTGGGCTTCGATCGCGGCGTTGCAGTTGGCGCCCTTGGAGATCTGGACTTCGCCTTGTGCGGTGATCTTGCCTTCGAATCCGCCGAGGATTTTGGCTGATTTTTCGAAGAACATCTCGCCCTTGATGCGGGTGTCGGTCCCGATGACGGTCAACTCTGGGGAAGTTGATTGAATGGGCTGTTGATTGGTTTGCTGGTTTGACTGTTGGTTGGTCATCTGTAAAGTTCCTCCCGATCCCTGGGATTGTGTGTCTTGATGGACACGGTGCACACCGATCGCCTGATACGGAGGGTTCCGTATTTCGGGGGTGTTGATTGCTGTGGGTTGTCGCCGAATCCGTCGGCTTACGCTGCCATCCTTGGCACTGCAGTCATCGACAACTTTTATGGGGCGTCTTGAGTTCCGGTTGTGCGGTTTGGGGAAAAAAGTCGGAATATGCCGTCTACCAGTCATTTGGGTCCGGAATCCGGGGTGGGTCGGAATGGTCCATGAGACGATATTGAGCGGATTGTGAGGGAATTCGGGGGGTCTGGTCGATACTGGACCGTTATGGCACCATCTACGAAGAAGCGGAAATCGAGCAAGCCCTACAAGGTCAAGGACCGGTCCGAAGCGAGGTCCGAGTCCCGGATTTTGTTGGGTCGGGTGGGTTGGCTCGCGCTGGGCGCGGTCTGGTTGTTCCTGTTTGTGGGGCTGATCAGCTTCGATGCCGGCGATGCGCCGTCGCATACGGTGTATCCGCACAACGCGATCACGCAGAACTGGACCGGTCCCATCGGGGCGCATGTGTCCTACGGCATGCTCCGCGTGTTCGGGCTCGGGCTTGTGATTCCCATGATCTTCGCGCTGGTGATGCTCGTGCTCAAAATCATTGGCCGACCCATGACCCAACCGGGCATCCGCGCGATCGGCGCGTTGGTGTTGACGGCATCGCTCTGTA
Source organism: uncultured Phycisphaerales bacterium (assembly GCA_963976955.1). Lineage (GTDB taxonomy): Bacteria > Planctomycetota > Phycisphaerae > Phycisphaerales > UBA1924 > UBA1924. The sequence goes on from CAXBMD010000002.1 coordinate 539,651, forward strand.
CATTGCTCGGGGTCACGCTCCCGAACCTGGGCGCGATCCCGGGGATGAGTGGGGGAACGATCGGTCGGGTTGGTGCTGGTGAACTGGTTCCACGCTTTGCGGTGCCGGGGACGCTGGTGTGGGTTGGTGTGCTGACGGTGATCGGGTTGCTGGTGACCTGTGATAAATACTTGTGGGAAGTCCCGGTTGCAGTGTGGCACAAGGTTGCGCCCGCTCTATCCTTTACAGGTCGGGGTGCGGGTCAACTCGCAGGAACCGCGGCGGCTCGCGCCAATGGCGTTGCGGATGTCGCGTCTTCAAGCACTCGCAAAGCGGGTGGCGGATTGCTCGGTGGTCTTGCTGGTTTGATGCGGAAGACCAAGCCCGTCATGGTGCGGATCAATGATATTGATGACCAGATGATCGAGGTGAAGTCGGAGGTTGAAGAGCCGGTCCGCGCCAAGAAGCCCAAGCGTGTGGTGACCCCGGTTCCACAGCAGATTGACGAGGACGAGGACGATGATGATGTCGTCGGCGCGCCGCAGGTGTTTGATCGCGACAAGCTCCGCGAGAAGATTGATGCGCTCCCGGTCCGCTTTGCGCAGGACAACAAATCCATGGCGACTGACGAGGACCTCGCGGAGTTCCAGAACGCGCAGTCGCTCGAAGGGTACCGATTCCCGACGATGGATCTGCTCGAAGAGCCTGAGATTGGGTTCAACGAGAAGCTGGAAACACTCGTGCGTGGTCAAGCGGAGGCGCTCGAGCATTCGCTCACGCAGTACAAAATCGATGGCGAGGTTGTGGATATCGAGTCCGGTCCCGCGATCACGCTGTACCACATCCGCCTTGCTCCCGGCACCAAGGTCGCGCAGATCAACGCGATCGAGAGCGATCTTGCGCGGTCGCTCAAAGCGGTCAACATCCGTGTGGTCTCCAACATGGAAGGGCGCGACACGATCGGTATCGAGGTCCCGAACCCGACCAAAGAACGCGTTCGCCTCAAAGAACTGATGAGCAACCGGAGCAAGTTCGAGAACATGAAGCTCCCGATGTTCCTTGGGAAAGATGCGTCGGGTGATCCGTTGATTTCGGACCTCACCAAGATGCCCCACATGCTGATCGCGGGCACGACGGGTTCGGGTAAATCCGTGTGCATGAACACGATCATCATGAGCTTCCTCTACACCAAGAAACCCAACGAGCTCAAGCTGATTCTCGTCGATCCGAAGATGGTCGAGATGTCGCAGTTCAAGGACATCCCGCACCTCATGTGTCCGGTGGTCACCGAGATGCCAAAGGCGGCGGCGATCCTCGAATGGGCGGTCACCAAGATGGACGAACGCTACGAGCTGCTCGCGGCGGCGGGCGTGCGCGACATCGCGGGATACAACGAGCTGGAATGGGACGAGCTCAAAGAGCGGCTCGAAATCAAGACGGAAGAAAAAGCAGCACGGACTCCGAAGCAGCTGCCGTACATGGTGTTCATTATTGATGAGCTCGCGGACCTGATGATGACCAACAAGGAGGTCGAGGGTTCGATCATCCGTATTGCGCAGAAAGCGCGTGCGGTCGGTATCCACTTGATCCTCGCGACCCAGCGACCGCAGGCGAATGTGGTGACGGGTTTGATCAAATCGAACATGCCTTGCCGCATCGCGTTCAAGGTTGCGTCGGGGATGGACTCTCGGATTGTGCTCGACCAGAAGGGCGGCGAGCTGCTGCTGGGTCAGGGCGACATGCTGCAGTTGTCGCCGAGCAGTCACAAACTCTCGCGTGCGCAGGGGACGCTGGTGGACGACAAGGAGATCCGGCGCGTCGTCAAGTTCCTCAAGGACATCGCGGCTCCGAGCTTCGAGCGTTCGCTTATGCAGGTCAAGGGCGATGGCGGCAGCGACGAGGATCGCTTGGTCGCGACCGAGAACAACTCCTCGGCGTCGCTCGCGGCGGCGCAGGAAGACCCGTTGTTCGATCGTGCGGTCGAGATCGTGCTGGAAACCAAGCGTGGATCGGTGTCGCTGCTGCAGCGCCGGTTGGCGATCGGGTACACACGCGCTTCGCGCCTGATCGATCTGATGGGGATCGCGGGGATCATCTCCGAGCACAACGGTTCGCAAGCTCGCAGCGTGATGATCTCGGTCGAGGAATGGGACCTGATGAAGGAGATGGCCGCGGACATGGAAGCGGAGCAAGGCGGGCATGCTGAACGCGAAGTAACCTATGGCACCGATCCAGAGGATGCGCACCAAACCACCATGTTCGTCGCGGATGAAGAGGATGCCGACGATGAGGATGGGGTCGAGGCGTCGGATTCGGATTTGGATGAGGTTCCCTTCGAGGTGGGCGTGAACCAGAACGCGGTCGAGGTACTGGGTCGAGGCGAGGACGATGACCAGCTCGTCGAGGACGGGTACGACGAAGATGAGGACGAAGAAGACGAAGAGATCGAGGAGGAGATTGACGAGGAAGAGGACGAGGAAGATGAGGATGATGAGTACGAGGATGAAGACGACGAGGAAGATGAAGAAGACGAGGATGAGGAAGTCGAAGTAGACGAGCTCGATGAGGGCGACGAGGAAGAAGACGAAGAAGACGAAGAGGAAGTCGAGTACGAGTATGTCGATGAGGATGGGAATCCGATCGATCCCGAGGACCTCGACGACGAGTACGAGCTCGAAGATGAAGCCGACGAGGGCGAAGAGGAGGACGACGAAGAAGATGAGGAAGAAGCCGAGGACGAGTACGAAGAAGAGGAACTCGCCAAATCGCCCTCCTGAGTGTCCAGAATAGGTTTGCTGGTCGGATTAGGAGATTTGGGGGGTTGGCGTGGCCGGTTGTCGTCCAGAAATTTGTTTCTGAATGAAACTCGGGTGGGTGTGTTCCTATAGAAATAGAATAGATAAAGTTGCACGGCTGGTTCGAGGGACGGATCGGTCTGTCAGTATCGCACACCCCCGTTCGCTCCACGAAAGGACCGATCCCGATGATCAATACACGCAAATCAACCACACTCCTCCGTTCCACGGCCGTTGCGGGATCGCTGGCGGTGCTCTCGCTTCCGGCGCTTGCTGGTACGCCGCAGTCGCTGACGATGGTGCCCAAAGATTCCGAGCTGGTGGTGGTGATCCCCGATCTCGGCGAGTTGCTTGGGGATATGGACCGGGTCAACGCGATGATGGGCGCGATGGGTCAGCCCGAGTTGATGATGATGACCTCGATGGTCCGCGGGATGCCTGGGATCAACCTCGGTGGATCCGCGGCGATCGTGCTTGATATCGACGGCGAGTTCTCCGGTGATATGGACGCGGTTGTGCTGCTCCCGATCAGCAGCTTTGATGATCTGACGCAGGGGCGTGCCGCGGTCAATGGTCTTGTCGAGGTCCCGATGGGTGATCAGCCAATCTACTACCGCGACATCGGCGGCGGGTTTGCCGCGATGAGCAATGATACTGATGTGCTGACCGGGTTCCGTCCCGCGTCCAACACCGCCGAGCAGGCGCAGCAGATGTTGGGGACCGCGGGGTCGCGCGTCGCGGATTCCAACGACTTGATGGTGTACCTCAATCTTGAAGCGGTGCGTCCGATGCTTGATGAATCAATCGTCGAGATGGAAAAGCAGGGCGAGATGGTCGAGATGATGGCCGGCCCACAAGCCGCTCAGGGCTTCGACACCATGCTCAACGCGTACAAAACAGCGATCAAGGACGGGCACGCCGTCGTCACCGGCGTGAACTTCGATCCCCAGAAGGGGTTCGCGATGGATTTCGGTCTGCAGTTTGCCGAGGGGAGCAGCTCCGCGTCGTACTTCAACAACGAGGGGCACGCGGATTCGTACTTTGACAAAGTGCCTCAGATGGACTTCTTCTACGCACAAGCGTTCGACATGGGTGGCGAGGGCATCCAGAAGCTGTTCGACGGCTACTTCAAGATGATCGGGGACATTGATGCTGAGGGGATCATGGGGGGCTTTGATCTCCCGAACATGATGAAGCAGTTCAAGGGCGGCGCGATGGTCGTCGGCTCGTCGGACATCATGGGGATGACCGGATTGCTCGCCAACTCGGTGATGTACACCGAGGGTGCTGATGCCGAGGACGCGATCAAGTCCATGCAGAAAATGTATGGCTCGTTGGCGCAGATCGAAGGGGCGGATCAGGCGGGCGTGTCCATCGCAGCGTCGTTCGCGGATGAGCCGATCGATGTCAACGGCATCCAGGCGTACACGCACTCCATGTCCTTCAATATTGATCCAAACGCAATGGGTGGTGCAGGCGGTGGATTCGGTGCTCCGGATCCAGCGATGATCATGCAGATCATCTATGGCCCATCACGCGGGCCTTCCGGGTACGCCGCCAAAGCGGGTAACGGGATGGTCTACACCTTCTCCCAGAATGCTGACCTGCTGACCAAATCAGTCGCTGCTGCAAACGGTGAGAACACCATGATGAAGAACGCGGGGATCGCGGCGGCATCGTCGATGCTTCCTGACAATCGCGTTATGGAAGCGTACCTGGGCGCGGGGCAGATGCTCAACACCGCTGGACCGATGCTGATGATGTTCGGTCTGATCCCCGAGTTTGAACCAACCGAGGGGCTCACCCCGCTCGCATTCGGCGCGACCGCTGACGGCGGCGGGATGATGATCCGGACCGTGATGCCGCTCGATACACTCAGCGCGATCATGAAGATGGTTCCCGCGGATGCGATGGACATGTTCGGTGGCGGCGGCGATGACGACTGGGACGAGGAAGAGGGCGACGACGATATGTCGTTCTGATCCGAATCTTGTTGATCTCAGCGGTTCGATGGGCACAATACAGGCATGAGCCGCGGCCCACACATGAACCCACACAGTCAATGGAAACTCTCCGACACACGGGCGATCGACCTCGATCGCCCGTGTGTTGTTTGTATTGTGAACACCACACCCGATTCATTCTCCGACGGCGGGCAGTACAACACCACACAAGGCGCGACCGATCGTGCCAAGCGAGCAATCGACGACGGCGCGGATATGCTCGATATTGGCGGGGAGTCCACGCGGCCGGGCGCGAAGCGGGTTGGTGCTGAGGAGCAGATCAAGCGGGTCGTGCCTGTGATCGAAGCGATCCGCAAAGCGGGGATGGACATCCCGATCTCGGTGGACACGACGCTTTCCCAAGTCGCCGCTCGTGCGCTTGACGCTGGCGCGGACGCGATCAACGATGTCTCCGCGATGACCGAGGATCCTGGGATGCTGACGCTCGCTTCGGATCGTCGCTGCGGGATCGTGCTGATGCATCGGTTGACGACTTCCGACAAGGATTCGTATTCCGATCGGTATGAATCAGAACCGGTGTATACGGATGTTGTCGATGCGGTCTGTCGGTCTCTCGCAAGCCGGCGGGACGACGCGGTCAATGCGGGGGTTCCTATGGATCGGATTGTGCTCGATCCGGGTCTGGGGTTCGGGAAGTCGGTCGAGGACACGATCTTGCTTATCCGTCGGACTGGAGAGCTTGTGGGGTTGGGGTGTCTGGTGATGAGTGGCTTGAGCCGAAAGAGCTTCGTGGGGCGGATGGGGCTGGGACGCGATTCGGACCCTTCGGAGCGGGTTCACGCGACGGTGGGGTTGTCGGTCGTTCATCTTTTGAGCGGGGCGCGGATTTTCCGTGTTCATGATGTTGCCGAGCATCGGAGTGCGTTGGACGCGGCATGGGCGGCGCTCAGCGGCGATCTGAATGGGGATTCGCTGGTTTGAGGGAGTAATTCACGGCGGGAAGTGCTACGATTTGGGCCTGCGGAAGATTCCCGCACTCCGGCTGGATGGCCGGTGAATGATTGAGACGGAATCGACTTCATATTGACGACCAACGAAAGGCACGAACCCATGGCCGGTGCAAATACCCTCGAGTTCAATGACGGAAACTTTGGCGAGAATGTGCTTGAAGCACAGCAGCCCGTGCTGGTCGATTTCTGGGCCGAGTGGTGCCAGCCTTGCAAGATGCTCGCGGCGACGATCGATGAGGTCGCCGATACCTACGAGGGCAAAGCGAAGATCGGGAAGCTCGACATCGACAACAACAAAGAAGTCGCGATGAAGTTCAACATCAGCGCGATCCCAACGGTTCTGATCTTCAAAGACGGCGTCGTTGCCAAGCAGTTCGTCGGACTGACCCGCAAAGAAGACATCGTCGAAGCGATGGACGCGCTGGTCTAAAGCGGCTGCACACGAAGCGATACAGATGGCTATCAACAACACTATTCTGAACACTGCGAGGAGTTGAGTTCATGACGACTACACCAAACACCCCACTGAGATGCGGGGCCGTCGGCGTCGGCCGCATGGGTCAACACCACGCACGCGTGTACGCGGAAATGGAAGGCATCGAGCTGGTCGGTGTTGTGGATGCGAACTTTGATCGCGCCCAAGAAATCGCAAAGAAGCACGGCTGCAAAGCATTCGCAACCGAACAAGAACTCCTCGATGCGGGTGTGGATGCGGTTTCGATCGCGGTCCCGACGACCTTCCACCTCAAGAGCGCTGAGCCTTTCCTCAAAGCGGGGATCGCGTGCCTGATCGAGAAACCACTCGCGGGTGATGCGGACGAAGCGGAGAAGATCAAGCACCTCGCCGAAGAACACAACGCGTGTCTGATGGTGGGGCACATCGAGCGGTTCAACCCGATCATGCGCGCCATGCAGAGCGCGACGGTAAGCACAGGCGAGCGGATCATGCCTCGCTTTATGGAAGTCCACCGCGTCTCCCCGATGACCTTCCGTTCGATGGACATCGGTGTGGTGATGGACATGATGATCCACGACCTCGATGTGGTGCTCATGCTCATGGGTGGACGCGAGCCCGACGAGATCCAAGCGTCCGGTGTCGCGGTTGTTTCCGAGTTCGAGGACATCTGCAACGCCCGCTTGGTCTGGAACATCCCGGAGAGTGATGGGGGCGGCCAGTGCGTTGCCAACATCACCGCGTCGCGCCTTGCGATGAAGACCGAACGCGTGACCCGTATTACCGGCGAGGGCGGCTACATCAAGATCGACTACGCCGCCAAGACCGGCACGATGATCCGCAAGACCGCCAATGAGATCCAGATGCGTGAAGTCCGCGAGCAGCTCAGCTCCGGTCATGACCTGACGGATCTTGACTGGACCGAGCTGATCAATCTTGAGCCGTTGACCATTGATGATGGGGAACCCATCGTCAAAGAGATTGAAGCGTTCCTCGATGCTGTTCGCACAGGCGATCAGCCCGCGATCGACGCCGAAGCGGGGTTCGCCAATGTGCGGACCGCTGAGCGGATCGTCGCAGCGATCCATGTTTCACAAGGCGCGTCGTCGCACGCGGCACTGTCCTAACCCAAACCAGATCCCGTTGGGAACTTACCCAACGCGATACATCGTCCGTCCAGTTCAAACAGTCACCATTCCAAGACCACGCAGGATTCCCAACCCATGACCGATACGCCAAACCAGGCACCTGAAGCCACGACCCCGTCACAGAACCCACCACCCGCACCAGAGGTGATGGCACCTGTTGTGCAACCCGTTGCTGCAGTTGATACCAAACTCGATGCCCAGACCGAAGCGGAGATCGAAGCGGCGATGTCCGATCTCTCGGACTTTGGTGGTGCGGACACCCCGAAGACCTCAGGTAAAATCCGAGGCCCACGCGAAGTGCGCGGCGGACGCGAGCACCGCACCGGCAAGATCGTCTCCGTTGGCGCAACCGATGTCTTCGTTGAGTTCGGTCCCAAGGAACTCGGTGTCGTGGATATCCAGCAGTTCAAGGAAGAGAAGCCAAACGCGGGCGATCAGCTCGAAGTCGTCGTCCAGCGCTACGACGCGGGCGAATCGCTGTACATCTGTGTGCTCCCGGGTTCGGTTCAGAAAGCGGACTGGGAAATGCTGCAGGTCGGTCAGGTTGTTGAAGCCCGCGTCAGCGGCACCAACAAGGGCGGGCTCGAACTCGAGGTCGCCAACCACCGTGCGTTCATGCCTGCATCGCAGGTCGATGTGAACCACATCGCGGATCTGGGTGTGTTTGTTGGTGAGAAGATTACCTGCACGATCCAGAAGATCGACCGCCGTGGCGCGGGGAATATTATCTGTTCACGCCGCGAGATTCTGATGAAGGAGCGCGAGTCGGCGATGGAATCGCTCAAAGATTCGCTCAAGGTCGGGGACACGCTCGAGGGCACCGTCCGCAAGATCATGGACTTCGGCGCGTTTGTCGATCTCGGTGGTGTCGATGGACTGATCCACATCAACGACCTCTCGCACGAACGCATCAACCACGGCGCGAAGAACATCGAACGATTCCTGAGCGAGGGCCAGAAGGTCAGCGTGCAGATCCTCAAGCTCGACTGGGACGAGAACCGGATTGGCCTTGGGATGAAGCAGCTCCAAGACGACCCGTTCAGCGCGGTCGCATCGGAAGTCGTCGAGGGCGCGGAAGTCACCGGCAAGGTCACCAAGATCATGGACTTTGGCGCGTTCGTCGAAGTCGCTCCGGGTGTTGAAGGACTCGTCCACATCTCCGAACTTGACTGGAAGCGTGTCAACGCGGTCAGCGATGTCGTCCAAGAAGGTGAAGTCGTACAGGTCAAGGTGCTCGCGGTGAATCCTGAGGACAAGAAGATCTCGCTGTCGATGAAGCAGCTCAAGGATCGCCCACAACAAGCCGGCGGCGGCGGTGGTCGCGGCGGACGAGGCGGCGGACGCGACGAAGCGATGGTCCGCGAGGAAACCCCAGAACTCCGCCGTATGCGCGAGCAAGCGAAGAAGCAGAACAAGGGCGGCTCCCAAAAGGGCGGCGGCTTGGGAAGCTCAGGCGGCATGGGCATGGGCCTCGGCGACCTGAAGCTCTAAAGAGATTTCAAAGTAAATTGAATGTTGACAACCGCCCGCATGGAAGTGTGGGCGGTTTTTGTTTTGAACTATACTTTGCCAATGAAGAACGCGCATCCGGACATCGTGGTTGGTCAGCCGATCCCTGAGATCGAGCCGAGGATCAATCAGCCCCGCTTGCGGCTGACGCGATCACTGAGCAAGTGGTGGGGGGTGTGCATCGTTCTGATCTTGATCATGTCCGCGGTTGGATTGGTGCTTTCGCTTGGTCTTGAGTACATGATGATCTTCTTCGGTGTGACGATGGTCCTTTGGATCATGCCCCTGCTGAGACCAAAGAAACTCCTCGAAGGAGGGTTTGGAAAGAAGCCGGGAATGGGTTCTGATCCGGATCGCTGGGATATCCCGATTGTTGATCACTCGATCAATCAAGTGTTGTCGTGGGGCATGGTGATCGGCGTTTCAACCATGATGATGCCGGGTGGTCTAATTTTTGTCTTCGCGTTCGCAGGGATCAACATGTGCATCGGGGGAATGGTGGTGGTGATCTTGGGGAGGATGGCTCGTCAGCCGGGGCAGATCAGCTGCAAAGAATGTTCATACCCGTTGGTCGGACTCACGCTGCCGTGTATCTGTCCGGAGTGCGGGCGGTCATTGCTTGAAGCGACGGATACGACCGACTTCCCGCGTGTGCGTTCGCCTTGGTTTCTCCGTATTGGTGGTGCGATGATTTTGGTGGGGCTCCTCATTGCATATACAGGATTCTCGAATCCCGGGAGGTTCTACAAGGTATTCCCGCAGAATGTGCTCGGATCGATGGCGGTCAAGGACCGGGACGCGTTTGAACAACTGACCGGTTCCCCGATGACACCGGAACAAACCCAGACGCTGATCGAATCGTTGCTTGAGGAATCAAGACGCGGCGAGCTTGGATACCCGCAAAGCCGATGGCTTGGTGATGTGTATGAAGCGGGCGGGCTGTCTGAGTCACAGATCGAAGCAGTGATGGAGCGTGTGCCTCCGATTTCGATTCGGGTGCCCAATGGGCCAGTTCGTGTTGGTCAGAAAATCGAGATTAGTCTGATCTCTGCTGAAGCGGACTTGCCTTCACACGCATTTACGGTGTACTACTACTTTGCGGGATTTCAGATCGATGATGATCCGGAGGCGCATCAGGGCGACGCTCATCACCGGCTTGTGAGTTTTCTGTATTATGATTTTGGGGATATGTTGCCACCAAATCGAGAAGGAATGACACCGCCAATATATTCGTTTATACCGATCTCAGCAAGAGAAATTAGAGTGCGTGCCCGCGTGCTGGTGGTGCTGACCGATCCTAAGAACTTGCTTACCTTCACATGGGACATCAGTATGAACGGCGTCTTTGAGACCCAGCCCAGTTGGATGCGTGTGCTCGATATCGAAGCGCTGATTGTCGTTGAGGATTGATTGCCAAATTCTGAAAACCAGAAACTCAGGATTCATCAGTTGGATTCGGTTCTTGATGATCAACTGGGTGGAATGCCCCGGTTAACGAGAGTGAAGCGGTTGGGGGAGTGGATTCGGGTCCTATATCAGCCAATCGCTCCTATTCGTTGCAAACGATACGAGTACCCCATGAGCTACAACCGCTATCTGTACCCCAAATACCGGTTAAACGATTGGTTCGTCGTCAATCGTGAATGGATATTTAGCTTGGGATCAATGTTCAGAAATGATTCGTCGATAAAACGGTATGGGTGTGGTTGCCATACAATGCCGCATGAACCACGCAACCAAGTTGTTACACCGCTCGCACTTTCTAGGAGTTTTCACGATGAGTATTACCTCTGCTCTCACTCTATGTTCACTTGTATCTTGCTCCACACTGATCACAATGCCAAGCATGGCATCATCAGCGAACACCGCCCGCGAGGGCGACCGGGGGACGGTAAGCACCAACGATCACTGGCATGGCGATCGTTGGCAGGACCGTGTGCCTCGCGAGCCGATGTGGATGATCAGCGCCGGGAATGGCGAACGATCAACAAGCTTTCATCCCGAAGACAATCCAATTGGTTTGGCGCGGTGGTGGCGGGGCGAGAACGCGGTGGACAATCTTTTGGGTCGGATCCGTATCGGGTACAACGCTGGAGCACGCTGGTTCTTTATCAACCGTCCGATGGGAACACTCTTGTCGGGGCATGTGCCTGCAGCGAGTTGGCTGACTATTGATGATCAAAAACGCGAGGAACTCCCTCGGCTGCTCACCGACGCGCTCTTGGATGAGTTCGAAGATCAAGTCAATATTGTGTGGTTCATCGGTTCGGATCTGAGAGATCCTCGTGATAATCTCGGATGGTCTCAAAGCCGAGGCGACCAGTACTTCCAGATTGGTCAGAGCGACAACTGGAAACAGTTGATTTCAACACGCACGACGCTCGGTGGTTGGATTTCTACAGGTGCTTCGGGCATCGCCATTGACCATTCCGCACCAACGAATGAACGCGAACACTTTATCAATCTATTCAAGCAACTCAATCAGCCACCCTTTAACCTCGCGATCTATGGCGAGGGGTACCCTATTGAGGGTGCTGTAGGCGGTGGGATGGCACGGGGGAGTGATGGGGCTCCGTATTTCAATCAGCATGCGATCGATTCAATGGCGTGGATCGCGACCGATTCCAACATCGAATACCACTGGCCTATCAACCAGAATGATTTCGACGCATTCCCGTTGGATGAAGACGATACCCGATTGTTCGTGTGGATTACGGATGATTATGACGAGTTCCCAGAGTCGTACCGAATCGAGCTCATGCACAAGTACATGGATCGAGGTTTGATCCCCATGACCGGTGATAAGGTCATGTTCCAGACTGCGGTCAATCGGCTCCGTTTGGGTATGCCTCGTCCGATCGCTGATGAAGGATCTGATATAGATATCAATGTTGCATCCGACGAGCAAAACGACGATGGCGAAGCTGGGTTCGGATACGCCTCAACAGTAGCTGGCGGCGGCGGCGGTGGTGCCGGCGGCGGCGGCGGCGGTGGTGGCGGCGGCGGCGGTGGAGGAGCGGGTGCGCTTTCGTCAGCTCCTGGTGTCTCAGGCGGACGCGGTCAATCACTCGGCACAAGCATCATCACCGTGCGTGGGAAATCAGCTTCAGCAACTGAGCACAACAATATCATCGAGTAAACTCTTCGGCTCCACGCCCTGAGTTCATAGATTCACCGGACTGATTAGAGCCCGGTGGAACCGAATCCACCGGCCCCTCGGTCGGTGTTTTCGAGTGAATCGACCTCAACGATCGTCGCATGACTCACCGGCGCGATGATGAGCTGGGCAATCCGCATGCCGTGGGTGATGTCGATGGGATTTCTTCCGAGGTTGATCAGCGCGACGAACATCTCTCCGCGATAGTCCGCATCGACGGTCCCCGGCGCGTTTGGGACGGACAAGCCGTGCTTGGTCGCGAGTCCGGAGCGTGGACGGACCTGACCCTCGAAACCAGCGGGGATGGCGCACGCAAACCCAAGCGGAATCTTGACAATATCCCCCGGCTCAACCGTGATCGTTTCAGGAACATCGTGGCGGGGCAGACACGCGGCAAGGTCCAATCCCGCGGCCAGCTGTGTCTGGTACTGTGGGATGGTCGCGCGATCGTCGAGTTTCATGAACCGGACGGTCGCGACGGATTGGCCGCTAGCAGGGGATGATTGAAGTGGGGGTGTCGATGCGTTGCTCATGCCGGGAGGATAGGCATGGGGGTGGGATTTGGAATCCGCGTCAGATGAGGGAAAGCTCGTCGTCACCCAGGTTTCGGCGGAGATCGTCGATGACGCGGTTGAACGAATCGATGAGCCGGCGGGTCGAGGTGATCGCGTTGTCCATCGAGGAGTTCCCGGTGACTCGCTTGAGTAGGTCGTCCTGCTTGATGGATACGAGGTTGCGTTCGGAGACCTTCTTTGCATCGAGGAGCGACTCAAGGAGTTTGGTCGCTTCGTCCCGGCGGTGGGTGGTCTGAGAAAGGATCTGTCGTTTGTCGAGGGAGTTGGTTTCACGCTCAGCGGCAGCTGGAGCGGTGGTCAGGATAGATGAAGCGATCGATGAAGCATTCATGGGTTTGGCAATCGTTGACATGCGGCCTCCGTGTGTTGGCATTGTGCCTCTCTTCTCGTCGTCTCCACTTGGTCCCCAGTGGTATCGGTCAGTGTCGCAGGGGTAATTGTCGCATCTTCAGTGCTCAAAGTCAAATAGGGTCGCTTGGTCCACACGAAGTTGCTTTGGAATGGGCCGTAAATGCCCGAAAATCGGGTGTTATTTGCCAAGGACAATCTTTGCGCTTCTTTCGCATTATTTAATCATCGTCGTCAGCATCCGCGTTGGATCGTGAATGTTTCGTTCCTTTCTTGTCCAAGAACCCCAGTTGTACGAACAAACCCAGAATCGCGATGATGATCCACACGATTGCCCACACCACAGCGGATTGATCCAGAAACTCTGGTATTTCGCCGTTGCGAGCGGTGAGCAGTGCTGTTCCTGCGCCGATCCACGCCGCCGATCCGGTCAAACTGGTCACCAGCGCCGAGGCGCGGGTCGGCATGACGACACCGATCAAGAGTCCCAGCGCGAGTCCTGCGAACATGGACGAGAACGCGATCATCTTGTCGCGTGCCGGTCGAGCATCGAGGTCCGCTTTGACCGTATCGACAACTCTCGTAATAAACGCACGCGAGCGTTCCGCGGCGTCGAGGATGTGGTTCTTGGTCTCTTCATCGATCAATGGCTGATTGGACCCAGAGTTGAGCATGTTAACGGATCGCTCCGCGGCTTCGCGTGCCGCTGAGTCGGCGCCGCTGTTGAATGCGTTGGTTGCGGCGTCCCCGCTCTCGACGATGCTTGATTCGGTCGGAGTCAGGGTGGTGTCGGTGGTGGGGTTGAAATGCAGGAAGACCATCGCGCCCAGCAAACCCGCCGCGGCAAAGGCGATCGCGGAGGTGAACGCGATGACCATGCGGAACATCGCGAGCATGACGAGCGATCCGATGATCGCGCCGACGATCAACCCGGTAATGCCTGGGGTGATGGTGACGCCTCCGATTTGGAACGCGGGGAGACCGGTGAGGGGGAGGACGGTGGTGCCGACGAAGGCGCCGATCGCGAGTCCGAAGACGAAGAAGACGGGCTTGACGATTTGCGCGCCGAACAACCAGAGCATGAGCCCTCCTGCGAGGAGGAAGAAGAGCGGGACCGAGCCGCCCTCTGGGAGCGACTGTGCAAGTGTGAAGGTTGAGTTTGAAATGGTGTGTAGGTCCATGGGATGTTCTTGGGGATTCGGGGACGGTGCTTTCTGGAGCGCACCACCCACGGCTGGGCTGTTTGACGCGCCAAGAAGCATGAAATATCGGACAATCATACACGAATCACACAGGTTCATTGACGATCCGTGACCGGATAGGCGATAAGGTCGTATCTATGGCGAAAAAGAGCACCAAGAAGAAATCACCCTCCAAGAGCACCAAAGTGGGTGTTGAGTCCGCGAAGGACTCCGCCGCGCTCAACGATTTGAGGAAGAAGATCGACCGGATCGACAAGAAACTCGTCACGATGCTCAATGAGCGTGCATCGTGTGTCGTGGAGGTGGGGGAGATCAAGCGTGGTTCCGATACCCCGATCTACGCGCCCCATCGCGAGGCGCAGGTGCTGCAGAAAGCGCTGGACAACAACGAAGGACCGCTCCCGAACCGGACGATCGAAGCGATTTATCGCGAGATGATGTCGGGATCGTTCGCGCTCGAGCGGGCGCTGCGGATCGGGTTCTTGGGTCCTCCCGGTTCGTACTCGCACCAAGCATCGGTGAAGCAGTTCGGATCGTCCGTTGAGTACACCGATCTGCGTCAGATCGCCGCGGTGTTTTCTGAGGTCCGGAGAGGACACGCGAACTACGGGCTTGTCCCGATCGAGAACTCCATCGGAGGCGGGATCACCGAGACTCTGGACGCACTCTGGGAGAACGCGGGGAAGGTCCGCGTGTATGCGGAGATCCAGATCGCGATCCACCACATGTTCCTGAGCGATGCGGACCCCAAGCACATCCGCAGGATCCATTCGAAACCAGAAGTGTTTGCACAGTGCAGGCAGTGGCTGAGCGCACAGTTCCCCAACGCGGCGCTGTGTCCGGATGTCTCTACGAGCCAAGCGGTGCAGACGGCGCTGCAGGAGAACCAGACCGCGCGATCCATCGGTGCTGATCCGGGTTCCGCATCGATCGCATCGGAGCTTGCGGGTGAGTTGTACGGGTCGCCTTGCTTGTTTGAGGGGATTGAGGATAATGCGGACAACATCACACGGTTCTATGTGATTTCGAAAGAGAAAGCAGGACGGACAGGTGACGACAAGACCGCGATCACCTTTGTGACCGAGGACAAGCACGGTGCGCTCGTTGAGGTGCTCCAGTCGTTCCATAATGCTGGGGTGAACCTGAGCCATATCGACAAGCGACCATCCGGACGCGAGAACTGGAACTACACCTTCTACATTGATGCGACCGGTCACCGGGACGATCCGGAGATGAAGAAGGCGCTCAAGGATGCGAAGGTGCACTGCAAAGAGATCCATGTGCTGGGGTCGTTCCCGCGATCGCAGCGGATTCTTTGACAGCGATCGGTCTGATCCGCATACAATGTGCGTATGTCCACACAGCTGAAGCCGAAAGAGCACCAGACGCATCGCGAGAGTCTCTGGCGATTTCTGATTCTGCTCTTGCTGCTCGTTGGGTACTTCGGCTACATGAGCTGGAAGTTTGACGCTTCGACCGGGGCGTTGCTCGCGCTGTTGAGTTGGAGTTTCTTTGTGCTGTGCACGCCGATCGCTGACGGCGGGTTTGTGGTCGCGTTTCCTGTTCGGTTGCTCTTCGGGACGCGGATGGTGACGACGCAGATCGTTGTGTGGGTTGTGGCGCTGGTGATCAACATCGTCGCGGTGTCTGTGGTTCCAAAGGCTTACTCCCAGACGGCTCTGACCGATGTGCTGTATTCGATCTTGACCACGCCTTGGCCGAACTGGAGTGTGCTGTTGATTTCGCTTGCAGGCACGATGTTGTCGATCTGGTTTGGGGACGAGATGATTGATGTGACCTCGCACTCGATGCGGAAGAAGCATCATCGGCATGGATTCAAGCACAAGATTCTTTTGGTCGTTGGTTTCGGATTGCTCACCATCTTTGCCTATTCCCATGTGCTTTCGGGTCTCGGGATTGATATTCCTGGGAGCGGCTGAGTCCAGATTGTATTACTGCAGTTGATCGGAGCGGGGCTGATTTGGAGATGGTGGTCTTCTCGTCGCACCCGGATTGGATTTGTTCGCGTACAGTTGTGCTGATGAGCACGCTCCCAACCATCTCGGTATCCATGGGCGACCCCGGCGGGGTGGGTCCCGAGGTCTTGATCCGCGCGCTCGCCGAGAACGGACGACGCAAGCACGCACGCTATCAGATCCATGGCTCGGCACGCGTCATGCATGAAGCCGCGGAAGTGTGTGGCATCGATCCATTCTGGTGGCAGGTCGATGCGAGATCCCCCCTCGCTGGTACGCTCGATTCCCATCGCGTCGTGCTGATGGACACCGATCCGCAGATGAAGGACGAGGGGATCGAGCTCCGCGCCCCTCGCAAAGCGGACCGGGTTTCGGGCGCGATGAGCTTCCATTGGGTCATGCAAGCGACCGAGGACACGATGCGCGCGATTGGTGATCCGCTCAGGTCCAACGCGATCGTCACCGGACCGATCAACAAGCTCGCGTGGTCGATGGCGGGGAAGAACTATCCCGGTCATACCGAACTGATCGCCAAAACACTGAAGCAAAAGCGGTTCGCGATGATGTTTGTCGGCGACAAGCTCCGCGTGGTTCTTGCGACGGTCCATATTGCGCTCAACGACATCCGCGATGTATTGACCATCGGGAAGGTGCATACCGCGATTGATCTGGGGCATCAGGCGTGTCTGGATCTGGGGATCAAGCGTCCTCGGATCGCGGTGTGTGGATTGAATCCGCACGCCGGGGAAGACGGGTTGATGGGCGACGAGGAGCAACGGCTCATCAAACCCGCGATCGACCTTGCTCGCGGGACGGGAATCCATGTCGATGGACCCTTCCCGGCGGACACGATCTACCGTCCCGCGATGGAGGGGAAATATGACCTCGTGGTCGCGATGTACCACGATCAGGGTCTGATCCCGATCAAGCTGCTTGAGCGCGATTTGGCGGTCAATATCACGCTTGGACTCGAAGATGTGGTCCGCACCTCCCCTGATCACGGGACCGCGTTTGACATCGCAGGCAAAGGGATCGCGGACCCCGGCTCGATGGCACACGCGATTGATCTTGCGATCAAGCTCAGCTCGGCGCGGATGCATCAGCATGTTCCGCCGGTGAATTCACAAACCCCGAGTTGACTTGTACTCGGATTCTGGTGTAATATTGCTCACTATGAAGCCCACCTGCTGACATCACGATCCGTCATTTATTGACTTAAAAGTGAACGATCCCGCACCTGCCTGCGGTGAGCGTCGGTACAAGAGTTTCAGCTACACAGCACAACTGGATATTGAAGATGACAGAAGTCCACGAACCAACTTCGGTTGATCGGTCCGTCCCGACGCATGAGGTCGCGCCGAAGAAACCAAAGAAGACCATCAAGTTTGATGAGGATCACGCGCTGAGCGAGATGATCGCGATCGCATTGCCTTCGGTCGCGACGATGGCGTCGTACACGATCATGCAGTTTGTCGACAAGCTGATGGTCAAGGAGATCGGTCCTGAGCCGGTGTATGTTGCGGCGCAGTCCAACGGCGGGATGATGGCGTGGATGATGATGTCCTTCGTGCTCGGTCTCACCGGCGTGATCAACTCGTTCGTCTCCCAGAACCTCGGCGCGGGGACCCCAGAACGCGGCGCGGCGTACGCGTGGAACGGGTTGTGGATCGGGGCGATCTACTGGATCCTGTTCATGGTGCCCTGCGCGTACTTTGTACCTGCGGTCTTTGGGACGATCCATAATGGAGATCTGCTGACCCTCGAAACCCAGTACGCGAAGGTCATCATGCTCGGAGGGATCGGGACGATCCTCAGCAGGGGTCTGCACCACTATTTCTACGGCATGCACCATCCCAAAATCGTGCTCGTCAGCGCGATCTGCGGGAACCTCACCAATGTCTTCCTCAACTGGATGCTGATTTTCGGGAACCTGGGCGCACCGGAGCTCGGGCTCATCGGCGCGGGGATCGGTACGGTCTGCGGCGGTCTGGTTGAGTTCATGATCCCGATGGTGCTGTTCCTGAGCCCGAAATACGCGATCAACTACGGCACGCGCAAAGCGTGGAAGTTCTCCAAGCAGTGCATGGCTGGGTTGCTCAAGGTCGGATTCGCGCCGGGGCTCATGTTTGTCAACGAGATGGCGTGCTGGGCGCTGCTCATGGCGTGGCTCGTCCCGATGGGCGGCAAGGCAATCGGTGATGATCCGGTCTGGCACAATACGACGGGATGGATCGCGCTGCAGTACATGCACCTGAGTTTCATGCCTGCCGTGGGTCTTTCGATTGCGACCCAAGCGGTCGTCGGGAAAGCGATGGGGATGAAGCGTCCCGACATCGCGATGGCGCGGACCAAGCTGGCGCTCAAGGTGACTGTTGGATACATGGCGACCTGTGCGTTGGTCTTTGTGCTGTTCAGGGGTCAGTTGATCAATGTGTTCATCAACGAAGACACGCCTCCGGAACTGCGCGCAACGCTGATCGCGATCGGATCGAAAGTGATGATCGCGGCGGCGGTGTTCCAGGTGTTTGACGCGATGGCGATCACGACCTCCGCGGCTCTCCGCGGCGCGGGCGACACGCTCTGGCCTGGGGTTGCAACGATTGTGCTGTCGTGGGTCTGCATCATCGGGGTCGGGTACGGCTTGGTGAGGTTTGTGCCCTCGCTGGGATCGATCGGGCCTTGGATTGGTGCGTCGTTGTTCATTATCACGCTCGGAATCGCGCTGAGTTTCCGGTTTATGCAAGGCAAATGGAAGACGATGACGCTGATTGATCCGGACGCTCAGCCCGATCTGGACCCGTTTGATGACCTGCTGGCGGACCCGACCCTGACAGGAAGCTAATCCGTTGGGGTCCAGTGGGTTGCGTTTACCTTTTCACAAGCCTAGAGTTACCACCGCTCGAAGGAGAATTCGGGCATATTGACCAGGAGAACACATGACCAACGATCCCATGGACATGGTGGTCGGCGCCTCAGCCGCCGCTGCCGACGCTCAGACCGCCCTTGAGCTCTTTGCTCAAGCGAAGGAACTGCTTCAGAACGGCCAACGCGCCGAAGGTATCGAAACAATGCGATCAGCGATGGGCTCGGATCCGCAGAATCTGGACATCGCGTTCCAGCTCGCGTACCAGCTCGATCTCGCGGGTGATGAAGAAGAAGCACTCTCGCTCTACGAGCGTGTGTGCGAGCATTCACCAGCACCGATCAACGCGCTCATGAACCTCGCGGTCCTCTACGAGGATCAGGGCGATTATGTCCGTGCCGAGCGTTGCTTGCGTCAGATTCTTGACACCAACCCGAACCACACCCGCGCGCGTCTGTTCATGACCGATGTGCTCGCGTCCAAGGGCATGATGGTCGAGGAAGAGAACGAACGCGATGTGATGAAGCGTCGTGCGTTGCTTGATACGCCTGTGACCGACTTTGAACTCACGGTGCGTGCTCGTACTTGTCTCAAGAAGATGAACATCCGCACGCTCGGTGATCTGATCCGCATCAACGAATCAGAGCTGATGAGCTACAAGAACTTCGGCGAGTCATCACTCGACGAGATCAAGCGGATGCTCAGCATCAAGGGTCTCAAGCTCGGTCAGGGACACGAGGACGCGCACCGCGTTGCTCGTAGGCAGATCCTTGAGAAGCTCAAGGGTTCGGGCAAGGAGCAACTTCTTGGCAAGCCGGTCTCCGAACTCCAGCTCACCGTTCGTGCACGCAAGGCGCTCCAAATGCTCAATATCCAGAGCATCGGCGACCTCTGCTCGCACACCGAAGCTGAACTCATGGGCGTCAAGAACTTCGGTTCGACCTCGCTCGTCGAAGTCCATGAGCGTCTGACCAACTTCGGTCTGTCGCTCCGGATTATCGAAGACGAAGAGTAAGAGACAGTTATTGATTCGAAATGAACCCCGGGATTTCCCGGGGTTTTTATTTGCATTCTCTCAATGATTTCAGTATCATCCGGGCTGATGAACGCACCCATTGTCTAAATCCTGATCGTGTCTTTTCTGAAGCACAGCGGCGCTCCGACTGAGAGCGTCCGGGTATCGGAGCTGAGCAAGTGATTTGCTCGGCTATCCGACAAGGATTCACAATTGAAATATCAAGACAAGAACGCTCGCCAGCAGGGCGGGTTTCAATGCATTCATTGCAAGGATTTCGTATCGCATCAATCGTTCGGCACCAATCAGCGCAACCACTGTCCCGCGTGTTTGTGGTCGCGTCATGTGGATGATCGCGTGGGTGATCGACGATCGCCGTGCGCACAACCGATGGAACCGATTTCGATCGCCGCTCGCGGCGATGGGGAATGGGTGGTCATCCACAAGTGCGGCGGGTGCGGTCAGCTCCGCACCAACCGAGTAGCAGGTGACGACGACGAGCTTGCATTGCTCGCGCTGGCGCTCCGACCGTTGTCATCGCCAGCGTTCCCGCTGGATCTGATGCCGAGACGGCGGATGTAGATATCTGTTCCACCTATCAACTCACTGGAGTTTCAATGCCGGGCTTGCCCGGTTTTTTGATGATCGAAATCAATCGCTGTCCCGCTTGCCCGATTTCTTGAATGCAAGCCGTCCTTCTGTGTAGTCCTCGGCGGTTCCCGGGATGTCCGGGGTTTGTCCGTTCTGGTGCTGCGTGTGGAGGTCTTTGAGGTACGGGACGCACCAGCCGCACCCGGTTCCTGCGCCGAGGCACTCGGAGATCAGCGACGCGACCTTGGGGTCCTCGCGCGCGAGGTAGCTGTTGATCTTGACCAGAGGCACATGGAAGCACAGGCAGACATCATCGGTTGGTTTCATGCTCATCGCTCCGTTTGAGGTGGGGGGCCTGTCTGTGCTATTGTATGTGGGCATTGTGTGCTGGAATTCGAGCGATCTGGAGTCTTGATGGTTCTCTACTTTATTATGACGGTCTTTCTCTCTGCGACGCTCTTGTTTTCGGTTCAGCCGATGGTGGCCAAGTCGCTGCTCCCGGTGTTCGGTGGGAGTTCATCCGTCTGGACAACCTGCATGCTGTTCTACCAGACCGTGCTCTTGCTCGGATACCTGTACGCACACTTTGTGATGAAGCGGGTGTCTCGGCGTGTGCAGTTGTTCGGTCATATCGGGATGCTGGTGATCGCGCTGGTCGCGGGGTACATGTTTGATTCGCCCAGCCCACCTCCGAACGCATCGACTTTCCCGGTACATTGGTTGATTCTGCAGCTTGGATTGGTGTCGGGTCTGCCGTTCTTTATGATCTCGAGCGCGGGGCCGTTGGTGCAGGGGTGGTTTGCTCGGACGGGACACAAGCGGGCGCATGATCCGTATTTCTTGTATGCCGCGAGCAATGCGGGGAGCTTTCTTGGGTTGCTCGCGTATCCATTTTTGATTGAGCCGAATCTGGGTCTTTCGGACCAGCGTTCGTTGTGGCTCGGTGGGTTTGCTTTGTTCATCGTGCTGAGCTTCGGGGCGATTTTGATGACGAAGAAGGGCTCGCGCGTTGATCCGCACGCGCCGTCTGGAGAGGTGCTCGCGCCATCGGGGGATGTAGACAGCGGACCAGCAGATGACAAGCCGATTGATTGGGTTCGAAGACTCCGGTGGACTTTTTACGCGTTTGTCCCATCGTCGATGCTGCTTGGGGTGACGAGTCACCTTTCGATGGACATCGCGTCGTTCCCGTTGTTGTGGGTGCTGCCGCTGGCGGTGTACTTGCTGACGATGATTGTTGCGTTTGCGGTGGACTCGAAGAAGCTGGTTGAATCGCTCCGCAGGCCGATGGTCATCGCGATCATCGCGGCGACGATTCTGGTGCTCGCATCCGAGGCGCAGGCCTACGCGCCATTGAAAGCCCTCGTCGCGGTTCAGCTCTTGGTGCTGGGGGTCGTGGGGTTGATGGGGCACGGCATGCTGTCCGCGGATCGGCCCAGTGCGTCGCACCTGACCGAGTTCTATCTGATCATGTCAATCGGCGGGGCGCTCGGTGGCTTGTTCAACGGCATCGTGGCGCCGCTGGTCTTTGAGACGACACTGGAATACCAGATCGCGCTGATGTGCGCCATTGCATTGCTTCCTTGGAAGCGGATCCGCGAGATGACCGATTCGAAACTTCGGAAGAAGGCGATGCTGATCCGCATCGGTATCCCGCTGCTGAGCTTGGTGTATATGCTGGTGATGGGCTTGTACGCGGGTTCGATTGTGGACGCGATCAATATTGGGGTTTCCAACAAACCCATTCTCCTTTTCGGGATGATGATCTTCATCCCGTCGCTGATGATCTATCTTGTATGGAATGATGGGATCGCGTGCATGCTTGTTCTCGCGGTTCCGCTGGGAGCATCGGTGTACGACGACCTGGCTGATCCGAAGATTCAGTTCAGGGGCCGTACTTTCTACGGCATCCTGAGTGTCGTCGATAAAAAGTTTTACGATCCCGATCTCGAACGGATGATGAAGGTCCGGACTCTGATGCACGGGACGACCAACCACGGCGTGCAGTTTCTTGATCCGGAGTTCGCGCATGTGCCCCTGGGGTATTACCACATCGAGGGCCCGTGCGGGATGGCAATCCGGGCACTCAAGGAGATCAGGCCCGATGGGGCACGCTATGGGATCGTGGGACTCGGATCCGGAGCGATTTCTGCGCACGCGCGCCCGCAGGACAGCGTGCGGTATTTTGAGATCGATCCCGAGGTCGCGCGCATCGCAGAGGACCCGGAATACTTCACATACCTCAGCCAGTCCAACTGTCCGATCAGCGTTTCGCTCGGGGACGGGCGACTCTTGCTCGAAGACGAGCGGACGCAAGGCGAGCCGGTGTACGACATGGTGCTGATTGATGCGTTCAGCTCCGACGCCATCCCGGTCCACCTGCTGACGACCGAAGCGATCGATCTGTACTTCGATCGGCTCGCCGACGATGGGATCGTGTTGCTTCATGTTTCAAACCGGCACCTGGATCTGCAGCCCTTGGTGTATCAGCTCGGTGTGGATCACAAAGCATTCGTGATGATGTACGAACAGCAAGGCAACGAGATCCCAGACCACATACGGGACTACTGGTTCCCATCAGTATGGATGGCGTTGACCAAGAGCCCGGTCAGTGCCCAGGCACTCTTGGATGCCGGGATGTATCAAGAAGGCGAGCAGCGATACAAAGTCCGCATGTGGACGGATCAATACTCGAACATCCTCTCCGTGTTCAACAAATAGCATCAATCGGAACACCAAACACGCCGATCGGATAATCAGATGACTCAGCACGCAACACGATTGACTTATCAGACCGCCGGCGAATCCCACGGCCCCGCACTCGTGGCCACCGTTCTCGGTGTTCCTGCAGGTGTTGAGATCGACACCGAGATCATCAATCGAGAATTGGCACGCCGTCAAGGCGGGTATGGACGAGGCGGCAGGCAGAAACTCGAAACCGATACCGTCGAGATCCTCACCGGCGTTCGGTTGGGCAAGTCCATCGGTTCACCGATCACGATGCTCATCAAGAACCGTGATTCTCGTCTAGATGATCTGGAGCGGACACCCGCGGTATACCGTCCAAGACCGGGACACGCGGACCTCGCGGGATCAATCAAATGGCTGACGACCGACTGCAGGGAAACACTCGAACGCGCCAGCGCCCGCGAGACCGCGGCACGCGTCGCGGCGAGCTGCATCGGAAGGCTCATGCTCAAACAAATATTCGAGGTCGAGGTCTTCGGGTTCGTCCGCTCGATCCTCGATGCACAGACCGATGTCGAAGTCTCACACGAACAGATGGAATCCCTCATCGCGGCGCGCGATGAATCGGCAACCTACACCCTTGATGCAAAGACCACCGAACATCAATGCGACATCATCCGCAAGACCAAGTCCGACAAGGACACCGTCGGCGGCGATGTCGAGTGCCATGTGTTCAACTGCCCTCCCGGGATCGGTTCGTCGATGAACTGGTACGAGAAACTCGACGCACGCATCGGCGGCGCGGTCATGGGGATCCAAGCGTTCAAGAGCGTCGGGATCGGGCTGGGTGCACAGTGCTCAAAGCGGCTCGGGTCCGCGCTGCACGATCCGATTGCATTCGATCCGAGAAAGATCAACACGCCGTCGCTTGGATTCGTGCGGTCGTCCAACAACGCGGGCGGACTCGAAGGCGGGATGACCAACGGCCAACCCATCGTCGTCACCGGCACAATGAAACCCATCGCGACTCTGCTCAAAGGACTCCCGAGTGTGGATCTCAATACGAAGACGCCGCAGGAATCACAGTATGAGCGGAGCGATATCTGTGCGGTTTCTGCCGCGAGTGTGGTGATGGAGAATGTGATCGCGTTCGAGGTTGCGTCCGCGTTCATGGACAAGTTCGGCGGCGACAGCGTCATCGAAACCCGAGGCAACTACGACGCGTTCCTCGATGTCGCACGCACGCTCCCGCTCGACCATCCAACGGATGATCCAAGCACCGTGATTGCCTAATCCGCTTTAGTCATCGGAAATTCGGACGATCACATTCCCGCGTTTGTGTCCATTGTCTACATGACGGTGGGCCTGCGCGATGTCCACAAACGGATAGACGCTGTCGATCGCGGGGGTCATCGCACCGCTTTCCATCAGTTCAATCAATGTGGTCAGTCTTTCGTGATTGATCATCGCGACACCTGATTTCACACTTCGCTTGGAGAACAGCGGGGTCCAAATGAGTTGCAGGACTTCGGGGAGGCGCATCACCGCTGGGAGGAATACGCCTCGCTGGGTCATGAGGTGCTTGCATTGGTTGTAGCTTGATTTGCCGACGGTTTCGTAGATCGCGTCGAATCTTTGGTGTTCATCAAGTGTGCGTTTGGTGTAGTCTTCCTTGGTATAGTCGATGGTTTCATCGGCGCCGAGAGATCGCACAAACTCGTGGTTTTTTCCGGAGCAGACCGCGGTGACATGGGCACCGAGATGCTTTGCAAGTTGAACACCGCTGCTCCCCAGTGCACCAGAAGCACCAACGATGAGCACGCGTTGGCCTGGTTGCAGCTTTCCGAGATCACGGAGAAAGTAGAGAGCCGCCGAACCACCAAAGGTCAATCCTGCGGCGACATCGGTTGGGATCTGCTCCGGGACTTTGACGGTTGCTCCCTCAGCTTGCACCGCGATGTATTCCGCGTGCGCACCCATTTTCAATTCAGTGGATCCAAGCACGCGGTCACCGATCGAAAGCCCTTCGACTTCTGAACCGAGTTCTTCGATGATTCCCACGGCTGAGGTGCCGAGGATCTGGTTGCGTGGTTTGAAGACGCCGATTATCAGTCTTGCAGGGATGGAGAACAGGGGAGAGGGGATATCCCACGCTCGCAGCCGCGCGTCTCCGGTGGATACGGAGGTTGCATGAACCTTGATGAGCACCTGGTCTGGTTTGATCGTTGGTTTGGGGACTTGTTTGATTTGGACCACTTCGGGTTGTCCGTAGCGTTCATAGACAGCGGCTTTCATCATTGTGTTCATTGGGTTCTCGTCCAAATGGCGTGCTCGATAGGAGCGGGTTCGTTGTAGGCAGGTCAACCCATAGAGTACGAACGAGGTGCGAACATGCGGGTATTTCCTGCCGAATCCTCGGATTCACGAGTGAATAGACGACTGATTGATGGTTCAAAGTCATCTGCTGAGTCGATCTGAGAATCTTACACAGTATGTGATGTGTGTTGTGAATCAGCGGATCACAAACGCTCTCTCTCGTGTGGCGTCGCTTTCGGGTTTGACGCCATGCTCCTCAGTGCTCCCGTCTGTTTTTAAACAGACGGGAGCATGTTTTTATAGACATCTCTAAGAGACTTGTTTTTTAGATCGTTGCGTTGCTGATCCGTTTGAGCAATCGCTGGGAAACATCGTCCCATTGCTCCGGGGTGATCGTGTACACCGCGGTCTCACGGAAGTGGCCGTCGGGCATGATGATGTGGTTCCGCATGAGTCCTTCGTAGCTCGCGCCGAGCTTGAGAATCGCGGCTCTCGAATGCGAGTTGCGTGCATCGGTCCTGAACTCGACACGGATCGCGCCGAGGTCCTCGATCGCGTGCTTGAGCATGAGGTATTTCATCGATGGATTGATCTTCGTGCCCCGGGAAGATTTGGAGATCCAGGTCGAACCGATCTCCAGACCATAATGCTCGTGGCGGATATTCATGTAGCTGGTTGATCCGACCGCGCGTCCCGTCGCGTGGTCGATCACCGCAAAGACCACCGCGTTGTCGCGCTGCATCTGGAACTCGATGTACCTGCGGACCTGAGTGTTCGTCACGACCGCCGATCGCATCGGCATGTACATGAATACATCGGGGTCGATCGCTTGGGTGATGTCGTTGCAGTGCGACAGCGAGAGCGGCTCAAGCGTGACCACATCGTTGGACAGCGTGATCGGCTGGATCGGCATCGGTTTCAGTCGCTGGATGGGGTTGATCGAGTCGGTTGTGTTGCTCATGCACAAGTTTAGTGCAGGACGCGGAAGACTTCCGCTTCATCGGTCAGTCCTTGGCGGACCTTCTCCATCGCGTCGATCTTCATCGGTTGGAACCCAGAATCCACCGCGGCTTCATACAGCGTCACGCCGTCGGCGCGTTCGCCCGTCAGTCTGCGGAGGGTGTCGTTCATCAGCATCAGCTCGTGGGCCGCCAGTCGTCCCTTGTATCGGGATCCGAAGCATGTTTCGCACTTGGTGCCATCGATGGTCCCCGTGCCGTGGCACTTGACGCAGAGGCGGCGCATAAGGCGCTGGGCGAGCACACCAAGCAGCGAACTGGTGACCAGGTACGGCTCAACACCGATGTCCAGCAAACGAGGGATCGCGCTTGGGGCGTCGTTGGTGTGGAGGGTTGCGAGCACGAAGTGGCCGGTCAGCGACGCTTGGATCGCGAGCTGCGCGGTCTCTGGATCGCGGATTTCACCGACGAGAATCACATCGGGGTCCTGGCGAAGCAATGAACGCAGGCCGGTCGCGAAGGTGACCTGCCGTTTGACATTGACCTGCATCTGGGAGATGCCGTCGAGATGGTACTCGACCGGGTCTTCGATCGTCATGACATTTCTGCTGGCGCGGTCGATGCGACCCAGCGCCGCGTAGAGCGTCGTGGTTTTACCAGAACCGGTCGGGCCGGTCACGAGAAGAATCCCGTTGGGACGCTCGACGCAGTCCATGAGCTTGGTCTGCATGCTCTTGGCCATCCCGACCGCGTCGAGGTCGAGTTCTTGGTTGGACTGGTCGAGCAGACGCAGAACGATCCGTTCGCCGAAGATGGTCGGGATGACGGACAAGCGGATGTCGATCTTCTTGGACCCGATCCGCACCGTCGTCTGACCGTCTTGAGGCGAGTGGCGGTTGGCAATGTCCAGCTCCGTCATGACCTTGAGACGCGAAGAGATCGCGGGCGCGAGGGTCTGGGGAGGTGAGAACGCGTCGACGAGCATGCCATCGATACGGAGGCGGATCGCGAGCCGTTCTTCCATCGGATGGACATGGACATCCGACGCGCCGCGCCGGAGTGCTTCAAACAGGATCATGTTGACGAGTCGAATAACCGGTGTCTGGCGCGCCTGAGCGAGCAGGTCGGTCGTCTTCCCGATCGATCCCGCGGCACTCTCGATCGCGGATTGATCCAGCGGGATGTCTTCAACGATCTCGGTGACGAGATCACCACGCTGTTCAAACCCGCGATTGATCAGGTTCGCGACGGCTGAGCGAGGACTGAGCACCATGCGGATTGGCGCGTCGAGTTCGTCTTCGAGCATCGAGAACACGCTGGGCTGCATCGGACGCGAGGTCGCGATGACAAACACCGGCCCATCCCGCTCGATGCACGCGACCTGCACGCTCCGTGCTTTGGTCGGATCAATCAGTTCATAAAACCGCGAAGCGGATTCAGAAAGCTTGGGTTCGGGCTCAAACGCGAGCCCGGTTCGTTGCGCGAGCAGCTTGAGGGCGCTGGTCTCGTCGAGCGCGAGCGACTGGAGCATCACATCCCAAGGCTCGTCGTCCGAGCCGTCGATGGATGCGAACGCTCTGAGCTGGTCCCCGCTGAGTTTGAGCGGCCCAAGCGCGCGGGACGCGTCGTCCCATGCATCCACAACAACGGGCGCCGCATCGCTTGCACGCGACAGCGTTCCGCCGTCCTTTCCTCGCTTTGCCAGTCCGTTGCGTTTGGCCATCGGTTTAGTCCATCGTCTCGTTTGGATCGATCATCACGGGTGAGAGCGAAGGGGTCTGTTGTGGATCGGGTGCCGCGGGGAGTTGCTCAGGATCGACCAAGAATGGATCTTGCTCGGCTGGTTTTTGTAGCGATGGCGACGCGGTGATCGTCACGCTCTGCAGGTCTGGAACCAGTGGATCAAGATTCATGTCCGCATACGGCCCTTCGCTCATGAGCTTGAGGTCGATGAAGTTCGGGTCGGTCATGATCCGTGGGGTAAGGAATACATACAGCTTTGTTTGTTGTTTGACCTTGGTGGTGTTCTTGAACAACTCTCCGAGCAGCGGGATGTCACCAAGCAGCGGGACCTTGATGACGGTGTCGCGAGTGTTGTCCACTGTGATCCCACCGATGACGATGGTGGAGTCCGACGGGATGGTCGCGGTGCCTTGGACAGTATTGCGGTCGCGGGGAGGAGGCGAGCCCTCGGATCCTGATGCTGCGGTGAAGTTGGAGAGTTCGACATAGTAATCCAAACGGAGGAACCCACCATCGGAGATTGATGGGGTGACGCGGAGGGTCGTGCCCGCTTCGGCAAACCCGCCGAAACCTTGGATATTGTTCCCGCTGTCGCTCTGTGAAATTTCTTGATAGGGTTGTTCGGAGAGCGAAACGATTTCGGATTCTTGGTTGTCGTTGACCAGGAGTTGTGGAGTCGACAGGATCTGGACATCCGAGTTGGTCTGGCTCGCGTTGATGATTATGGGGATCTGGTTGGTCATGATGACCGCGGAGGTCAATCCTGCAAGACCGGTGCTCACATTCCGGATGTCGCCGAAGCTTGATCCGGCACCGGCACCGGAGAGTGTGCTTCCGGTGACGACCCCGAACTGTCCCGCGTTGAGCTGAGACTCGATCGCGAAGTTGAAGTTCTCGGTATCGGAGACCGACACGATCATCGCTTGCAAGAACACCTGTGGCTTGCGACGATCCAGACGGTTGATGAGCTTTTCGAGCGCGTCTTGTTGCTTGATCGGCGCGGTGACGATGACCTGGTTATTGTCGGGATCGCCGATGACCGAGACGATGTTGGGGTCGAACGCCGCGGTGACATCGCTGCCGCTGTTGGTTTGGCCGTAGAGACGGAAGACATCAGCATTGTTGCCACCCCGTCCGCTGGAGGTGTTTGCAAGGAAGTCCGAGGTTCCGGTTTGTTGTTCGCCGGTGATGATCGCGGTCATGAGTTCCGCGACGACTTCCGCGTCGGAGTGGTTGAGGACATAGTCCTTGATGACGACGCGTTCGTCTTCGGTTCCGAGCTCTTTCATAAGGTCGCTGAGTTGTCGCTGTTGTGCTGCGGTGCCGTAGTAGATGATGTTCCCGCGCGTGGTGTCCACGACCATGACGGGGCCACCGACATTGTTGTCGCCCTGTTGGGATTGGAATCCGCCCTGGTTGTTGATGCGGATGTTGCCTTGACCGAACGGGTTCTGGGATTCATTGGAGATGGAGATGACTTCTCCGAGTCCTCGGCTCTTTGCGATGTCCGCGATCTGGGCCGCGGAAGATCCCGCGAAGTAGTTTTTGGGTTCGAGTGTGTTGGGGACATCGATGACATCGAGCACGGATTGCACGCGAGCGATCTCTGCGTCGGTGCCTTTGAAGATCAGTGCGTTGCCTTGCGGGTCGGTCGTGATCCGGTCCGCCATGTTCGAGAGCGAAGCGGAGGTCATCCCGATGCTGGGCTGGTTCCCGCCTTGGTTCTGAACGACCCGGTTCTGGTTCGAGCTGTTCCCGCCCACCAATCCGATCGCTCGTTCGAGTGCCGCGGGCGCTGCGAGGTGCTCGAGCTCAAAGCGGATGTATCGTTGGTTGTCATCAATCTTTAGAAGCTGGGCAACAAGCGATTTAACGCGCTGGATATCCCGTGGCGGTGCATTGACGATCAGTACACCGAGTTCGTCGATCGGCTGCAAAGGACCACCCTTGGCGCCGGGGGCGGAGTTTGATGCGGTACCAAGCAACGAGTTGAGCGCGGGAACGATCAGCGATGGTTTGATGTTCGGGGTCGGGATGATCTCGGTGCTCGATCGCTTGGACCCCACTCCACCAGCGCGGATATCCGTGATCGGTTGGACGATCCAAAAATCAGAGACCGGCTCGTGCGAGATCGTGAACGCGTACTGCTCGAGCATGACATCAAGCAGCTCGATGAGGCTGCTCTTGGGAACACTCAGCGGCGCGTTGAACATCACCTCGCCGGCGGGTTGCCCCTTGACCACGATGTTGATGTTCAGCGCGTTGCCAACATAATCAATCAGTGTGTTGAGTTCCATCGGCTCAGAGAACGCCCCGAACGACACGGTCGGTTCTGAAGCGGTCCGCTTGTTTGGGGGTTTGAGCGTGTTGCGGGTGGGCTCGGGTTGCTGGGTTTCCTCGGCAGCAATCGGCTGGTCGTTCCCCCAGTCCAACAACGCTTCGACATCTTCTTGGCTGGGTTGGGTTGCCGGTTCGCCGCCGCTCTGCGCGAGCGTGGTCGATGAGCACAGGAGCCCGGTCAGGAGCATCGCTTGGGCGGTGTGTCGGATCATGTCTCGTAGCTCAATCACAGGCCGTACTCCATTCGAATCTCGGATTCGCTGTTGTATCCATTGGGTGAATCCGACCCGGAGTTGGTTCCGGGGTGGATCCTAGACACGCCGACGAAAATCGCCGCTTTCTACACTCTTTTCGGAGCGCGTCGAGGTGTGCCGTGAGTTTGATCTGGTCTGTCGCGGCAATCATTGCATTCTTTCAATCCAGATCCGGATGATGGCGTGATCTTGTTTTCAGTCCTCAAGAGCAATCGGCGGCTGCAAAAGTCTGTATATTCATATTTAACAATAGTTTACAGATTTTTGAACATGGAGAGCACGAACGCCGTCATCCTCCACAGTATCCAACGACCGCCAAGGGTTCGGATTGCTCGATCCGCTTCGATTTCCAGAAAATCATCAACCAACATCAAATGAGGCTGGATGATCCGAGAATATCCCCGCTCAGTCCGCGCCCTGCATCCCGTCGTCGTACTCAATGACGACCTTCGACCCTTCGAACGAGATCGAATCAATCGGGAGCCGCTGGGGGATCATCGCCGACGGGACCTGATCCGATTGAACTGGATGTTTGATCTCGGTCTGGGCCGCGGCCTCAACGATGGGTTGTGTCTCTGGTTGAGTGGCGGTGGGTGTATTGAGTTCAAGCACCTTTGCCTGCACTTCTTCGACGCTCTTGAGCACTTCAGAGACCGATGTGGTCGGGTCGGCACCCAGATCGTGACCGACCTGCTCGGCGCGGGTGATGAGTGATCCGAGCCAGACCCCTGCTTGTTCGACGCGCTGGGTCAAGCGGTGGAGCGATCCGTCGAGGAGGGCTTGGAGCTGCGACGCTTGGTTGGTGAGTTTGTCGGTCGCTTTCTCAGCGAGCGCGGAGGACGCATTGATGGACTCTTTGAGGTCGCCCGATTGTGTGTTGAGGTGTTCGAGTTTGTTGGATGCAAGTTCGAGCTTGTCTTCGAGGTCGGGGCTGATCTCTCCGATGCGAACCGCCGCGTCGTGGATCGGGCCTTGCAGCAGATCCTTGCGTGCTTCGAGCTCGTCGAGTTTGGTTGCTGAGTCAATCAGCCACACCCCGAACTCGCCCTTGACGCCCTCGGCTTGGTTCCGCAGTTCGTTGAGTTGACGCAAGACGCGATCGACACCCGCGATGTGCGACTCGCCACGCTCGACGAGTGATTCGATGCGAGAGAGCGGAGAGTCTTCAAAACGAGGGTTTTCTGGGTCGATCCCGAGTGAACGCATCGCTTGTTCAGCCGCGGCTTTGACCGGTTCGATGGATTCACTGAGCGACTGGACGCGTTGATCGGTGAGCGTGCTCGCGTGCTCGACGCGTTCTTCAATCGTCGCGGTGGTCAGCATCGCGTGCTCGACGACCCGCTCGATCTGCGTGTTGATATTTTCTTGGAACGACACCAAACGACGGTCAATGATCCCGATGGTTTGCCCGCCATGATCCTCGGCTTCGCGCATCCGCTCCTCAATCGCGCTCATCCGCATATCAAGATCCGCGTTGAGCGCATCGAGTTTCTTGGTCTGCTCATCGGCGCGCTGCATCGCAACCCGCGCCCGGTGTTCCGCGGCTTGCGCCCGGATGTCCGCGTCCTTGACCATCGCATCAAGCTGCACCTGGGCGCTGTCGAGTACGGTGTTCATCATGGTCTCGGCTTGACGACGCATCGTGTCGGCGTTGGGGAGCATCTCGCGGACTTTGTCGAGAGCGGCATCGGTGCGGTCGACGCGCTCGTCGATCATCCGCATCATGCGGATGCCCGCTTGCAATCGTTTGTCGAGGGTCGTGCTGGATTCACCAGCGCGACGGATCATTTCCTCGGCGTCCGCCGAGAAGTCTTCGAGCGTGCGGCCCTGCGAGGTCGCTTGAGCGATGATGGACTTGAGCATTTCCGAGTACCGAGCGAAGGTTCCCGCATCCATCACGCGAGGGGACAAGAACATGTCCTCGCTCGTCGGCATCGCAGCACGCGTCCCGTTGGGGTGTGGTTCCGCGAGCATCTCGGCTTTGCCGTGCGTCAGGGTTGGATTGGAAGCGGCGGTGGGGGTCTGCATATCGGTTCCTCAGTCGTCAGGAGTCGCGGGTGTGAACACGCGCGTAGCCGTCTACTTCGGCGTTAAAGACCGAATAACTCGAAAATCAAGCGCGATAGATTGAGGTGCTCCATACAAGAATCGCCAACACGATCAACCCGCTGCGTACACTCTTGGGTGAGCAACCAACACCAAAAGCCGCATGCCCGACCATCCAAGAAGGTCGCCGATCTCCGAGACGCCAGCCGGGGCGAGCGTTTGCAACGCGTCATGGCTGATGCCGGGGTCGGATCACGCCGCACCTGCGAAGGACTGATTGAAGCCGGGGAAGTGACCGTCAACGGCAAAATCGAGACCAACCTCCCGATCTGGGTGGACCCGTCAATTGATCGTATTGTCGTGCAAGGAAAGGTCTTACCGCAGTCCGAACGGCTGCTGTATGTCATGCTCAACAAGCCGCCCCGCACGCTCAGCTCTGTTAAGGACGAGCCGGGCTACGACCGCCGGACGGTGACCGAACTGGTGAATCACCCAGCAGCAGCACGCTTGTTCCCGGTCGGACGACTGGACTACGAGACCGTCGGTCTGATCCTCCTGACCAACGACGGCGAGATGGCCAATCGCCTCACCCACCCTCGCTACGGGGTCCCCAAGACCTACCGCGTGACGGTCAAAGGCAAGCTCGACGAAGAAGCGATCCAAGAACTCGAACGAGGGATCTTCCTGGCGCAGCGCAGCGAGGGACAGACCCACGGCGCCAAACGCACCGCTCATGTCGAGATCAAGCTCATCGCACAAGACCGCGACAGCACCGTGATGGAGCTCACCCTTCGCGAAGGGCGCAACCGCCAGGTCCGACGCATGCTCGCGGCGGTCGGATTCCCGGTCCGCAAGCTCGAACGCATCGGGATGGGCCCCGTCGAACTCAAAGGCGTTGCACGAGGCGCTTGGAGAGAACTGACCCGCGATGAGATCAAAGCCCTCAAAAAGGCGGCTGCGATGAAACTGAGCGAAGATCAGCAATCCCCCTCAAAGCGGGGCGGGAACGCGCCGAAAGCACCCTATGTCGATCCGCGTTCGGGTCCTGCACAGGGGGTCCGCCGTCGATCGATCAAGAACGCGATCAACCGCGCTTCCCAATCACCAGACGGGAAAGGCAGCGGCGGGATCACCAACGCGAGCCGAGGCCCACGATCCACGGCTGCCAAACGACGCCCGCCGAAGGATTCCCAGTAAGATTCGATTCTGGGTCCAGAGTCTGGGTCAAGTAGGAAAGATTCACGCTGAGCACCGAACCAACCAACCCGACAACCCCCGGCCCTGATTTACCGCCTGATTCGACAGCGGATTCGCCAACGGATTTGCAATCGGTTGAGCCGAAGGTCGATCCGATGTCCAATCGCTGGGGCGATGAATGGCAACGACTGGTTGCGGTCTGCCGTCTCGGGTTTGGTGGGTTGTACCGTTCACAGATTCCACGCATGGCGGCGGCGATGTCCTATCGCACCATCTTCTCGATCATCCCGGTCATGGCGATCGGGCTCCTGATCTTCGGATCATTCGTGTCCGAAGAAGAAGTCGATTCCGGAGTTCGGCGGGTGCTCGACTTTGCCGGGATTTCGCAGATCACCGTGGGTTCAAATAACGACACGCCTCCGACCACCGATCCTGCTGTTGTTCCAACGAAAGCCGATCCCGGTGGAGTCATGAATCCAGCGGATGATGAGCAAGAATCATCATCCAACATCGAGCAGCTCATCTCGGATCTGATCATCCGCGTGAACACTTCGATCCGCAATGTCCCGACGGGATGGATCGCGATGGCCTCGTTCGTCGTGCTGATTTACGCCGCGATGTCGATGCTGATCGAGATCGAGAAGTCGTTCAATCAGCTGTGCGCCGCGCCGTCTGGACGGCCGTGGTTGCGACGATTGATGCTGTACTGGACGATGCTCACGCTCGGGACGCTCCTGCTCGCCGCGACCTTTATTGTCGGGGATTCGCTTGCGGATTGGATTCTGTCCGTCTCGGGCAACGAAGGGAACGGGGGCGCGATCGGGGCGGCGATGGCCGGGTTCGGGGTCTCGGTCCTGATTTCGACCATCCTTCTGCTCACCGCATTCCTGACGATCCCGAACACCAAGATCAAGATCCGCCCCGCGCTCGCTGGCGCGTTCATCGCTGCGATCATGTGGGAGCTTGGCAAGTCCGGGTTCACGATGTACCTCCGATCCGCGACCGGGTACACCAAGTTCTATGGGTCGCTGGCGATCCTGCCGTTGTTCTTGCTGTGGGTGTATGTGACTTGGGTCATCGTCCTGCTCGGGATGCAGATGACCCACGGCCTCCAGCATTTCACCCGATTGGTCAACTCCGGACTCGCGGCTCTCAGCGGCGAATCCGAATCAAACAAGCATGTCTTGCTCGATCCACTGATCCTCATCGCGGTGGGGGGGCACATCGGTCAGCGGTTTGCCAACGGGCAAACCACCACCGCCGATCAACTCGCAGCCGGGCTCGACATTGATCCATCTCTTGCCGCGATTCTCATGGGGGCTTTGCAGAAAGCCGGGCTGCTGAATCTGATCGCTCAGGGGGAGGACGCCGACGATGCGTACACGCTCTCTCGTCCGATGGATCAGATCCAGCTGATCGATTTGTTGAACGCTGGATCGAATCTGGACCGTCTCCGCGACCAGACCCGTGCCAAAATCCCGGGTTCTTTCCTGGGTGCCGCCCGTGCGTCGATGGGGCAGCAAACATTATCCGAACTTCTCCGCTGAGTTTTGGTCAGAAACTGATTCAGATCGAACCGAACCGATGTGCTATCCGATGGGTATAGATAGGCCCGCCTATTGGGCCGTTTCTCGTATTTGCATGAGGAACAGACGCATATTTATGCCTAGAATCAAGGTTCCTATGCAAAGAATACAGATGTCCGAATTCAGCGTATATCTCCAGCAACGCCCAGGCGAACTCGCCGGCGTGCTCGACGCGGCAAAGGCCGCCGGCGTGCAGATTTCTTCTATATCAACAACCGAATATCAGGATCGCGGATGCGTGCGTTTGCTCGGCACTCCTGAACAATCGCTCCGCGCCATGTGCGAATCACTCGTCGATGCGGGGATCGGTCCGGTCGTCGAAGCACCGGTCGTTGGTGTCGGTGTCGAGAACCGTCCCGGTATGATCCGAGACCTCTCGGTCTTGATGGCGGACAACCGGATCAATATCCGCTACTGCTACCTCATCCCAACAGCGGACGGCATCGAAGGCCCGGTCTGTGTGTTCCGGTTTGATGAGCATGATCGCGCGATGGATCTGATCGATCAAGCGGATTGGCCCGCTGCCGAAGTGATCGACGATCAACCGGGCGAATCCGCCGCGTGATTCGGCTCAAATCCTCGACGCGATGCGTACACTTGCAGTATCATGCTCAATCTACTCCGAGCATGATTGAAAGGGTGATCCATGGGTATTGAAGCCGCCATCCCAACTGATAACTTCCTGACGACACAGCTCCGGCATATCGTCAACTGGGGCAGACGCTCGAGTCTTTGGCCGATGCCCTTCGCGACCGCGTGTTGTGGTATCGAACTCATGGCGACCGCATCGTCCCGCTACGACATCGCCCGCTTCGGGATGGAACGCATGGCGTTCTCCCCTCGTCAAGCGGACCTGCTGATCGTCGCGGGTCGGATCTCCGTCAAGATGCTCCCGGTCCTCCAGCGGATCTACGAGCAGATGCCCGAACCCAAATGGGTGATCTCGATGGGCGCGTGCGCTTCAACAGGCGGCGTGTTCGACAGCTACGCGACGGTACAAGGCGTGGACCAGTTCATACCCGTCGATGTGTATGTCCCGGGATGTCCTCCGCGTCCTGAGATGCTCCTTGAAGGCATCATGGCGATCCAGCGGCACATCGACTCCGAAGGCATGCCACCCAAGGGAGGCAAGCGTCAACCGCTCGGCGTGGTCGTCCAGCCAACCCACGCGGTAAATCCTCAGCCGGTGGGTCTGACCCAGTCCTGAACCGCGAGGTTGTTGAACAGAATGATCGATTGATCGAAGGGTGCTCAGGCACCCTTGTTTTTTTGGGGGGGTAATCGAGAAAAGAGTGTTCAAAAAAGAACAGGCCCTCAGCAGAAGCTGAGGGCCTGAGAGTGTTCGTTTATCGAACAACCGGTATACGACCGGCGGGTCAAGTTCGAGTCACAAATCAGATACTGTCCCAACGGTGAAGAAGGGTGTATCCATCGTCGGATTAGCGACGACGACGACCAGCGACGATGCCGCCGAGGCCGAGCATTGCGAGTGCACCTGGAGCAGGTACAGCAATGTACTGAACCTGAACGCTTGAGCCGGAGTTGAAGATGCCGTCAGCAGCGCCGGTGACATCATCAAAGCCTTCGAAGAACTCCAAGCGGAGGAGGCCGTCGCCATCGACGAAGAAGTCGAGTGGGGTTGCCAAAATGGTGAGGTCAAGGATGCCGCCTGAGCTGTTGGACTCGGAGGTGCCAGGAGCGCCGGTGCCCGAGGTGGTCAGGAAGACGCCGGTGTCCTGTGCGCTGTTCTCGAATGCGACGGACATTTCTGAGAGCCATGATGCGCCGAACGAGGTCTGGTTTACATCCCAGCCGATACCCACGACATGTGAGCCAGCACCGATGTTGATGTTCATCACGGAGTTGAGTGCTGAAGCGTAAGCGTCCCAAGTTTCGACACCTGAGAGGTCGACGGTGATGGTTGACAATGCGCCAGCAGGAGCTGAGCCGACACTTTCGTAGCCGTTGGCACCGGTGAAGTAAGGTGATGCGGTTGCAGCACCAGCGATTGCAGCGATAGCAGTGATTGCGATCTTCATTTGTATTTCTCTCTTTCGTTTGAATCAAACACATTCGCAAGAGCAGGCAACACACCTGTTCTTGACACAAACCCGTTGATAACCCCACAAAGGGGCGGCACATCAAGTTGTTCTTGTGGGTTCTCTCTTCTCTCTGGAACACACGGAACGGATGTTGTGCGGCGCTGTATTGGGTAACAGACTTACAACGCTCCCACTAGGATAAACGAAATCGAGGAACTGTCAATAGCCTTTGAGAGAATTGAGGCATGATTTCTGAACATTCGAGCGGGCTTTTTTGTCCTAATAACCTCGATTTTTGGATCAAATCTCTCCAAGTTCACATCAAGAGTCGAAATTTAGCCTGAATACAGATGAAATGACGGCACTCCGTATTTCAGTTGCTCGAGTGTGCCGGGAAACTGTGACCTAAATATTTTGCCCTATAAATTGGTTATCGGGCGTAAAGAAGTCATGGCTCGAGATATGCAAGAAGCGACCCATTGAAATTGACCAGTCCGGACCGGGTCCAAAATGCTGAAATGGTAAGGTGTTCGCACTGAAGGAATCTCCGCAAGGATTGGATCGGATCAAGAATCCAGAACAATCAAACTCAAGACACACAAAAAGCCCCGACTCATCGGGGCTTCAAATCGAACTTTGGTGTCTATAGGATATCAGACGAAAATCAGAGACGAAGGCCGAACCAGCAATCGATTGCGAGATCGACCGAAGACTCTTTACTTGCAGCCGATCTTCCGACCAATGCGACGACGACCGTTGAGGATCTTGCGACCGCTCTTGGTCGCCATGCGTGCTCGGAAGCCCACGGTGCGGCGGCGTTTGATGTTGCTGACTCGTCTTGGGTAGTGAATTGCCATCGTAAATCTCCATCAATCAGCGAGCTGCAAACCTGTGTGCGGCTCCATTTGGGCCACGACTGTAGACCCCGCTCCATGACAGGTCTAGCACCGAATCCATTGGGGATACACAATTTGAGGGTGGGACTGGTAATTGATCCGGAATTCAGCGATACTAGAGCAGTGAGCGCATGCAGAATCCCTGCGGGTACTCGTTCGTCGTCCAAAATGCTCAGATAAGCTGGACGGTGAGCGAGTGATCGTTGGATTGGAAAACGCATCGGCTCCGGTACTCGGGTTGTGTTCGGATGATGCTATTGTGGCGCATCCGCTGCCTGAGGTCGCTTTGCGGAGATGCCCATGTTGAGCAACGATCAACTCGATGAAGCACAGTCCATCCTTCAGCACACCTTTGCGGATCGCGATCTGCTCCAGCGTGCGTTCGTCCACGCGTCGGTCACCGATTCCCGGCTCGATTCCAACGAACGGCTCGAGTTCCTCGGCGATGCAATCCTCGGGATGTTCGTGTGCGAACGAATCTTCAAACGATACCCGTCATACCTCGAAGGCGAGATGACCAAAATCAAATCGCACGCGGTCTCGCGCGCCACCTGCGCGACGCTTGCAATCGATGTTGGCCTAGACCAGCTGATCCGGGTTGGGAAGGGGATGCAGTCCCAGCCGAACCTGCCCTCGTCACTCGCAGCCGCGATCACCGAGTCCGTCATCGCGGCGTTGTACCTCGACGGCGGGATGGAAGCGGTCGTGCGGTTCTTGGAACCCTTGATTGATCCGCTGATTGACGCCGCGGTTGAGTCCGGTCATCAGCACAACTTCAAGAGCGTGCTCCAGCAGCATGTCCAGAAACTCCACGGCGTTTCACCCTCGTATCACATCATCGAGGAGAAGGGGCCGGACCATGACAAGCTCTTTCAGATCGGTGTTCAGGTAAAGGGCGAGAACTTCGAACCAAGCTGGGGGCAGTCCAAAAAACAAGCCGAGCAACAAGCGGCGATGAACGCGCTCCACGCGATGGGCGTGGTCGAGATGGACGATGACGGCGAAGCACTGATGACGGAATGACCGATGGTGGAATGACCTTGGTCAGTGAACGCCGTTGATGATGATTCAATCAGACTTCGGAACCAGATCAACCACGATCGGCAGGTGATCCGTCGCGCGGGAGTCGTCGCGTTGTAATCCCGATTCCTCAAGCACATGATCGCTCAATCGTGCCGTGTCCAAACTCCACGAGTTGACCGGTGTCCACGCATGATCGTCGATCAAAAGCCAATCGAGCCGTCCCGGCGTGTACGAACTCTTTGCCTGCGTCCATGTGAGCATGGACTGGGTACCGAGGACTGTTGTGGGAACAGGGAGGAGGTCTTGGTGATCGATGCCCGCGCCCTCACTCATCATTTCGAGGGGGGTGCGTGTTCCGACGAGGTTGAAATCGCCGCCGATCACGACGCCGGTGTCGGGGTATTTTTCGCGGAGTTCGAGGATGAGGCCGTGGATCTGGTGTGCTTGTGCGATGCGTTTGGCGTCTTCGTCCGAGCCCGCTCCGCCGCAGCATTTGAGGTGGAGTGAGATGAGGATGAGGTGATCGCCGTGATCGGTCTCGACGACCGCCGCGACGACCCGGCTGGGATATTTGTCGCCGTGGGCGATGATGGGTTTGGTGATGGATTCAACGACCTTGAGGCGGGTCGCGATCGCGACGCCGCTTCGGTCGTCCATCATGATGAGCGACCAGTCCTTGCCGAGATGTTCGTCGATCCATCCGCGAACATCTTCTTGTGTGGTCTTGAACCATTCCTGGTAGAGGATCGCGTCCGGATTCATCGCATCGAGCACGCGAGCGAACGGCTCCGGATCTTTGAGCGGCGATGAATACAGCACATTCGTGCTCATCACCCGCACGCCTTCTTTGGGCTTGGCGGCAATCGGATCGTTGATCGGCTTGCTCGGTTCGTAGCGGGGGAGGGTGGTGGTGAACGATTGTGTGCGGAGCACATCGCCGCCGATCGCGCGATGCTCGACGACGACGCTGATCGGGCCGTCGTGCTGAAGC
The DNA here is from genome assembly GCA_963976955.1 of uncultured Phycisphaerales bacterium. GTDB lineage: Bacteria > Planctomycetota > Phycisphaerae > Phycisphaerales > UBA1924 > UBA1924. The sequence continues at coordinate 580,318 of CAXBMD010000002.1, forward strand.
AATGGCATGGTCGAACGATCAAGTCGCATCTCATAGCGCGGCGAACTGTGCGTCGGGAGGAAGTAGAACCCGACATCCGCGTGGCTGATGCGCGAGGTCGAGTGGTCGGTGTGCATACGGATGTTGGATCCACCCTTGAGTTCGCCAACCTCTTCGCTTTCGGGAGAGATGTCGATGGTCAGGTCCACGCCTTGGGAGAGCATCATCTTTTGACCGGACTTGGGATCGTCCGCGTTGTACATCGAACGCATCCCGGTGCTTTGGTCGCCATCAGCGTCGATGCGGATGCGGGTCGTAAAGTCCGCGGCTTGAATCGCCTGGGTTTCGTCGTACGACTCGAAACACACAAACACCTCATCGTTGTCCGCGCGGATGCCGGTCTGTCCGTACCAATCCGAGAGATCACCATCAAGGATGATCTGTGCCGGTGGGACACTCTTGGTCGAACTTGTACTCGCTGCAGGCTCATCGCTGAGCTGGGTCGCGGCGCAGCCGGGGATGGTCAGGAGCATCATGAGGAGAAGTTTGGTGATCATTCCCAAGGATATGCGGCGATGCTGTCCGAGCATTGAGCAAACGGGATGAAACAGTCTTGAATGACAGGAAGTTCAAATTCCTGTCGGCCCTCTGAAATACTCTTTGACTGAATGCGGTTCTGCTATCCTCATCCAGATCAACAAGAACCCAATTCCTCACAGGAGTCCACATATGAACCGTTCACAGACATTGCTCGCTTCGACCATCGCACTCTCAGCCCTCGGAGCGGGACTCGCCGGCTTCGGTCTCAAGACCGAATCCACGACCGCGACCACCGCTGTCATCGCTAACGAATCCATCGCGACCACAACCTACGCCGTGGATCAGGTCCACTCCAATGTCCTCTTCAAAATCCGTCACAGCGGAGTCGCCAATTTCTACGGCCGATTCAACAAGATCGAAGGCGACATCGAGTTCGACAAGAACGATGTCACCAACTCCTCGATCAACATCACCATCCCGGTTTCGTCCGTTGATACCAACAACAACGACCGCGACGACCACATCAAGAACGCAGAGTTCTTCAACGCTCGTCAATATAAAGAGATCAGCTTCGAGTCCAGCTCCATCAAAGAGACCTCGGAAAAAGGCGTCTACGAACTCCACGGCACGCTCAACTTCCACGGCGAATCCAAAGAGATCACCGCACAGCTCATCGATGTTCGCACCGGTGAATCCCGCGGGAAACCAGTCCTCGGATTCGAAGCACGCTTCTCGATCAAACGCTCAGACTACGGCATCACCAAGTACCTCGCGGACGACCTCTCAGACAACGGCGGACTCGGCAACACCGTCGAGATCATCGTCGCGATCGAAGCCGCTGGATAATCAGTTCGACTGATACAACTGAGGGACACCATGGATCCACAAGTCCAGCAACAGCTCATGATCTGGGGCGGCGCATTTCCCGCCGGGCTCGCGATCGTCATGCTCCTGATCTTCTGGTCGATCCACACGCGCAAAGCGATGTGGACCGAGGAAGAAGCGGGGGAACAAAGGGACGATCAACCAGCGAATTCCAAGCTCGGTCCGGTGTGGTTGATGCCGATCCTGATCGCGGTTGGGTTTATCGGTGCGGTCAGCGCGCAGTTCCCATCGTTTGATCTTTGGCCAAAGGACAACTCGTACCGCCTCCCGCACGCGATGGTGCTGGTGGGGCTGCTCGGATTGGTCGGCGCGGTGTTCCGATTGTCGCTCGTCCCGATGTTCGTGCTCCGCGTGCTGGTCTTTGCTGGTGTGTTCTGTATGCTCGCGTCGGGGTATCGTGGGAACGACATCGTCTTTGCAGACGACTGGGCGTACTTCGGATGGATGGCCGTCGCGGGGCTGATCCCAGCATTGCTCGCGACGCTCCACGAACAATCCTCAGAAACAACACCCGGATGGATCGACAGCGGATGCTGGATGCTTGTGCTTGGAGGGATGATGCCCACGCTCTTCTTCAACGGAAGCGCCACCGGATCAACCGTTCTCCCCGGAGTCCTCGCTGTGCTTGGACCCGCGGCGGTGGTTGGATTGATCTGCAAGCCGCTCACCCTCCAACGCGGCGCGATCACAACGCTCGTCGGCGTGGTGCTGATCGTCATGATCGGTTCAGCGGTTCATTCTGAACTCCGCTCACTCCCAGCAGCGATTTTGATGCTCGGTGCGGTCGGGACGGGCCTGATCCGCTACGACGGCAAGTCCGCGATGCGGTACATCTTCGTTCGCGCCGGGATCGCTGCTGTGTTGCTTGGTGGAGCCGCGGCGTTGTCGTACCACCAGCACGACCTCATCGTGAACGGCACCAGTTCCGACAACGGATACGACCCATACGCGGAATACGAATAAAAACACGCTCCATTCGGGAGCGTGCTCAAGGGTTCTCAGTTGTTTGAGTGAAAACTCAGCGACGACGACGCGTCGCAACACCGAGGCCGAGCAGCGCGAGTGCACCTGTTCCTGGTGTTGGGATGGTGGCGAGGAGTTTGTCGGATCCGCCGTTGTCAAGACCACGGAAACGGACGGCAAAGTCGGTTCCATCAAGGCCAACAAAGCTCATGGAGTTCAATGACCCCGCGTCGCTTGCGGTGATGGTGAATACGAAGCTTTCAGTGATCCCGACTGCGATACCCGCTGATGGGCTGCCGCCACCAGTCCAGTTGGCACCGAGTGCTGCACCAGCATCGAATGACCCAAACGGGGCGGCGTTCTCTGAGCCGGTGTCCAAGAAGTTGGCGTTGGTCGCGGAGAACAACGAAGCGGACGCGGCGTTGTCTGAGCTGTCGATGTTGAAGACGAATCCGGTGAGGTATCCGCCGATCGATAGACTGGTGGTGTTGGTGAGGGAGACGGTGAGGGTCCCGGTGTTTCCGCTGTTGAAGACATATTCCATTCCACCGCTAAACGCGCTGCCGGTGCCGCCGTTGCTGGTGTTGATGTCGCCGGAAATGTTCAGGGATGCTGCGGATGCTGAAGTTCCGACAACCGCCAAGAGCCCAAGTGCAGGGATGATGATTGATTTCATGTTTTTCTCTTTCTCATGTTTACTCAGCGAGGGGTCTCAATCCCACGCGAGGGTGTGAATGGTCCACATCATGACCGTCGTCATGAAACATATTTGTGCACCTCTCGTATTCTACATCCAGATGGATGGAAAGAAAAGAGAAAATTCGTAATGTCTGTCTTCACCAAGCTTTGAATACCGGTCTGGTAATCTGGGTCAAATGGACAGCCTTTCAAGACGATCAGTCTACCACCGCCCCGATGAATAGACTCAGCCCGGTGTCTGATTTCAACCCTCCCATCCCAATCATGATCGGCCAGCGTGTGCTGCTCCGCTATCCGAGCCATACCGACCGAGACGAGTTTGTCGCGTTGCGAAGATCGTCCCGCGAGCATCTGGAACGCTGGGAACCGATCCCGCCGTCAGGGTTGGATCTGTACAGCAATGAAGCGTTCGATCGTGAACTCGAAACGCACAACACGCCGACCGAGCAACGCTGGTTGATCTGTCTGAAAGACACCGGCGTGATCGTCGGACGCATCGCGCTGGGGAACATCGAGCGTGGCCCATTCCAGAACGGCCGCTTCGGGTACTGGATCGGCGCGGAGCATACCGGCCGAGGATTGATGAGCGAGGCCCTGTCGCTCGCGGTGACGCATGCGTTCACAGCGCCCGAAAACGGCGGACTGGGCCTGCACCGCGTCTGCGCCAACATCATGCCGAGCAATACACCGTCACGAAGGGTGCTGGAGCGTGTGGGCTTAGTGAAGGAGGGGTATTCTGAGAATTACCTGCAGATTCAGGGGAAATGGGAAGATCATGAGCGGTGGGGGATGACGGCCAGCAGCTTTGTGTAAAGTGCAGCCAAGTCAGTACTTACAAGGTGTGCGCCTGCGGAGTTGAATAAATTCTTTGGTACATATCAAAACTCGAGTATACTTTGATTGGTTATTCGGTCAGGATATATCTACACAATTTAGAATGGAGATAATCGATGATGAAACAATGCATGAACTCCGCATTACTCGCTTGTGCGATGATTTCGCCGCTTGCAACAGCTGAACCGGTCGTCCATACCAACTTCGATCTCAGCTACGACATGGGGGTGTTTCTAGCCGATTTCCCGTGGTTCGCAGAAGTTGCCCCGTTGGACATTTCCCTTTCCGCAGCTGAGCAAGCCCCGAAGGACTTCATCGGCTCTATCCCTGAAAACTGTATCTCATTGTATTTCCGTGCCTCGCAAGCATCGGGCGACATCGGATGGAATGGAATCGGGGGTGAACTGAGCTTGGACACCAATGTGTCCATCGTCTCAGGAATCATGTACACCGTACATTCGCAATCCGAGCCCGATACGACTTTGGAATTTCTCGCGCCAGCAGAGCTTCAAGCCGGGGATATTGTGGGACCAGATCAGGACAGCGTCTTGAAAGTCTTCACCGCTGCGAGTCCAACCGACGAAGCAGGATTTGACGACTACTGGTTTATGCCAAAGCGGATCATCGTTGGGGTCATCATCGCCGAGGACGACGGCATGCACTACGGCTTTGCCGAGTTCGAAGATGTCAGCTCGATCGACACCAGTGATCGCGAGTACTACGCGGTGCGCTGGGGGTATGAATCCGAACCCAATACGCCATATGTCATTCCCCAAGATTGCGGCAGCGCAGACGCCGATCGCAGCAACTCACTGAACTTCTTGGATGTGTCAATGTTCCTCAGCGCCTACGCAGATCGCCGATTCACTGCGGACATGAACAATGACAACCAACTGAACTTCTTGGATGTGAGCGAGTTCCTCGCCGAGTTCTCAGCGGGTTGCCCGTAACTCGATTCTTGTATCACAAACGCCCATTGCGAAACGGGCGTTTTTCAATTGTGCTGATATAGTGTTCCACTTTGCACGGACCCCGGAGCAGTATCCCCCAAGTTCAGGGCGTGTGGGAAGATCATGAGCGGTGGGCGATGACAAGGGGAGATGGTTGTAGATGATTGAGCAAATGAGATATATTCAAGTCGGTGCATTAAGCGATCCGTTGCCATTTACTGTTGCGCCATCAGGGCAATCTGAGTCGAAGATTACCTACACATTTACTGGATCAAAGCCCGAGGGTGTCCGAGGGATCGCAATGTCCATGCTCGGGGTGCCATGGTGTGTAAGTGGCGGATTCATAATGTTTTCTATTCCCCTCGGGTGGCCGAACGCCGGCGTGAAACTCACGCTCGGTGGATTCTCACTCTTTGTCGCTGGATGTGTGTTGATTTATTTTGGAGTTCGGTTGATCAAGCATTCAAGAACAAAGGGTGAGCTTTGTATAGACACTCTAACAAGCAAAGCTCAGTTTCGATCGAGCAAAATCAACGCGATTGATTCACCTAAGGTATCAGATGCATCGCTTTTTGTGTGTGGGGTTTACGACGAGAAGACCAAATGCATCGAGTATTGGTGTGTGTCAGTAGAAACAGAATCGTGTTGGGTCGTGCTGGGCGTATTGAGATCGCTTGATTTGGCACGCGATTATGCCCAGGTTGTATCACTTGAAACTGGGCTTACGATTGAAGATCTAGCTGAGTCGATGGCGATCACAACTATTTACCACAAGCGACTTTTTTCATGGGATAAGCGAGCACTCAAGAAGCCGATATCGACTAAACCGATCAAGCTAACTATATAGAAAAAAACCAATCCGGTATTCAGCTCACTCCCACTCAATCGTCGCCGGCGGCTTGCTTGAGATGTCGTAGACCACGCGGTTCACGCCACGCACCTCGTTGATGATGCGTGTCGAGATCCGCGCGAGCACATCGAACGGGATCCGTGCCCAGTCCGCGGTCATGAAGTCCTGCGTTTCAACCGCTCGCAGCGCGATGACCCGCTCATAAGTCCGTCCATCACCCATCACGCCGACCGACTGGATCGGGAGCAGCACCGCGAAGACCTGGCTGGTCTTGCGGTAGAGCCCCGCCGCGACGATTTCTTCCAGCAAGATCTCGTCCGCATTGCGCACGATCTCGAGCTTCTCCTCCGTGATGTCTCCAAGCACACGCACCGCGAGTCCTGGACCTGGGAATGGGTGACGCCAGACAATCGCGTCGGGTACGCCCAGCACGGTTCCGAGTGCTCGGACTTCGTCCTTGAACAGCTCGCGGACTGGTTCGATGAGTTTGAATCCGAGTTCTTCGGGGAGACCGCCGACATTGTGGTGGAGTTTGATGTTGGCGCTGTTGCCGGAGTGGCCGTGCCCGGATTCGATGACATCGGGGTACAGGGTTCCCTGCGCGAGGAAGTCCGCGTCGGGGATATCTTGTGCCGCTTCTTTAAAGACCTCGATGAACCGGTGTCCGATGCGTCGGCGTTTTTCTTGCGGATCCGAGACATCCGCAAGATCGCTCAGGAATGCTTTGGACGCATCCACGACACGGAGGTCAATGCTGAAGTGGTCCTTGAAGGTGTGCTCGACAAGGTCGCGTTCTTTTTTGCGGAGGAGCCCGTTGTCCACGAACACGCAGGTGAGTTGATCGCCGATCGCTTTGTGCAAGAGCGCCGCGACGACGGAGGAATCGACACCTCCCGACAATCCACAGATCACACGCTTGTCACCAACCGCTTCTTTGACTTTCCGAGCGGCTTCATCCGCGAAATCCGCCATTTTCCAGAGCCCGGAGCATTTGCAGATCTCGTACAAGAAGTTGCGGAAGATGTCGGGGCCGTGGAGGGTGTGGGTGACTTCGGGGTGGAACTGGAGACCAATGAACCTGTGATTTGGATTGGTCGATCGCACCCCAGCGGTGGGGCAGGTGTCGGTGCCCGCGATGATTTCAAGATCCGCGTTGTCGAGCTGGGAGACCTGGTCGCCGTGGGACATCCAGACCTGTGTGGATTCCGGGATGGAGCTAAAAAGGCCTGCATCCGTGTTGTTGATGTTGAGCATCGCGCGTCCGAACTCGCGGTGGTTTTCTTTCGTGAGCTTTGCGCCAAGTAGATAACAGCACAACTGCATCCCGTAGCAGATGCCCAGCACCGGGATCCCGAGTTCGAGGATCGCGGGGTCCATCGTCGGCGCGCCGTCGTCGGAGACCGAAGCGGGACCACCCGAGAGGATGATGCCTTTGGGGTTCATCGCTTTGAGTTCATCGGCGGTGATGCTCGGAGCGACCAAGACGGAGTGGACCCCAGCATCGCGGACACGCCGGCAGATGAGCTGCGCGGTTTGGCCACCAAAGTCGAGAACTGGGACGGTTTCGTCGTGGATATGCATGTTCGGCTCCGATTATTGGTCCGATAACGGATCATTTGGGCTCTTTGGAGAGCTAGGGACCAGTCTAGGCACTCACCGAATCACGATGGGGTATGGAACTGGGGCAGAGTTTGGTCCGAATAGGTCATCTGGACTGTATGGGTCGCTCTGGGCATACCATTGTCGCATGTTGAGAATCGATCGTGGGTTGCGAATGGCGGGATTGATAGGGACACTCTCAGGAGTGGCGCTGGTGTGCGTCGGATGCATGAGCCCGAAAATCGGGTTTGATTCACCAGCTCCAAACAAACGGCTTGATGCAATAGCACTCGCCGCCGAGGAGGATGATCAAGAATCACTGGTGCAACTCGTCAAGACACTCAGCTCCGTTGATCCAAGCGAACGCATGCTCGCGATCCGCGCTCTGGAGAAACGCGAAGGGACCACCCTCGGCTACGACCACGCGGCCCCCAAATGGGAGCGGCTCGAAGCAATCAACCGATGGCGCGAATACATCGGCTTATCGGACGATGATGACGATTCTGCTGATTTGCCGATGAAATCCAAGTGACAGGTTCTTGTATATGAAAGATCAAGAATCAGAAACCCCCAACTACTGAGAGACTACACCCTGAGAACGAGCCAGCGAGACCCTCTACACAAGGAATGAACGAGATTAAGCTCATCACCGCTATGAAACATGCTTCCAAACAATCTGATTCCCCCATCTGCAATGTCAAACCGATCAAGATCGAGCTGGTCTCGGACCCGATGTACCTCTGCGGTGCTCGTGAGCTGGTGTCGTGCATTGCCCATCGTGTGGGATTCGGGGACATGGAATGCTCAAAGATCGCGCTGGCGCTCGATGAAGCGATGTGCAATGTCATCCGGCACGGCTACGACAAAGCGACCGATCGCCCCATCTGGGTCACCATCTATCCGCACAAACCAGACGAGTCGTGCTTCGGTGGGATCGACATCATCATCGAAGATGAAGCGAAGCAGATCAATCCCGACACGATCCACGGGCGGGACCTGGAAGACATCAAACCGGGTGGATTGGGTGTCCACATCATGCGCGAAGTGATGGATTCGGTGGTCTTCGAGAAGCGGGAAGGCAAAGGGATGCGGCTCAAGATGAGCAAATCCGCTCCTCGGCCCGATGAAGAACCCAGAATCGGACAAAGATCGTCCGGCTCAACCCATACACAACGCCAAGTTTCCTGATACCATCCATAGAACTCCCTATTCATGCGGCCGATCCGGTGTGGGTCGGTGTTTGTGTTGGTCTGCTTGCTGAATCAACAGCACACAATGACCAGCGTGAACCAGCAACCAATGGGCGGGGAGAGTGAAGGGACATGATGGCTGCTTCAGACAACGATTTCATACGCACAGAATCACCGACGCAAGGGGTCACCGTCGTCATCCCGAGCGAGGATATTGACATGAGCCGCTCCCCGATGCTGCGGTCGGTCATCAAATCCGAGCTCAAACCGGGGTGTGAACGACTGATTATCGACCTCTCCGGCGTCCAGTACATGGATTCCTCAGGACTGGCAACCCTCGTCGAAGCGATGCGGATCGCCAAAACGCAATCGGTGACCCTCCACCTCGCATCGATGACCGCAAAGGTCCGGGCAATCTTCGAGATCGCTCGTCTCGATGCGTTCTTCAGCATCAAGGACACGCGCCAAGAAGCGTTGGACGCCTGAGCGGGCTTTCTTGACCCTGTTCCTGATTCTGTTCTTGACCCTGTTCTTCATCATGGGCGAGCATTTTATCCGATGATCTGGTGAGTCAACGATTTTATATCCATTGGACAATCCCGGTTCAACAAGCGACACCATCACCAATGAGCACCACCTCCAAAGACGAAACCGAGACCAAGCTCCCGTTGCTTGTCTTTCTCATCGCGTACCCAATCGCGATGCTCGGACGGCGTGTGCTCGGGATTGTCTCGCACACCGGCGAGGTGTTTCACATGCTCGCCCAAGCGACCCGCTGGCTCTGGCGCGGGTTGACCCTCAAACGGTACCGTTTGGGGAAGAACGCGATCATCTCGCAGATTGTGCGGATCGGTGTCCGTTCGATTTTCATTGTCATGATCGTGTCGGGAGCGGTGGGGTTGATCCTCGCGCTCCAGCTTTCTCCGCCATTGGAAGAGTTCGGGTCCAAGGACAAGGTCGCCAACATCATCGCGGTTGCGGTGCTCCGCGAGCTTGGGCCTTTGATCGGCGCGATCGTGCTGACCGGATTCGCCGGCGCGTCGATCGCTGCGGAGATCGGGACGATGGTCGTGTCTGAGGAGATCGAGGCGCTCGAAGCGCACGCGCTGAATCCGATCCGGTTCCTTGTGGTGCCTCGCGTGATTGCATCGACGATCTCGATGACGATGCTCGGGGTGATGTCCAGCTTTGCTGCGATTGTCTCCGCGATGGTGATCTCGATCATGGTCCTCGGGATTCCCTACGAGACCTACATGGACAACATGCTGATGCAAGCGAAGCAGGTCGACTTCTGGACCGGTGTCGCCAAGGGCGGCGTGTTCGGGACGCTCATCGGGATCATCGCGTGCACCAACGGGCTGCGCGTGACCGGTGGTGCCGCGGGCGTTGGTCGAGCGACGACTTATACCGTTGTCGAGTGCATCGTCGCGATTGTGATCGCTGACCTTGTATTTACCGCGATCTTCTTTGCTCTTGAGCTGTTCTGATCTGGTGCAAGTTCGGCACTCGTTGGGTTCAGAGCCGGTATCCGACGGGCTGGTCGATCAATCCATAGAACTCACGCAGACTCGCCATGGACAAGAATCCCACGGCACTGAGTCCTGCCATCAACAACGCTTCAAACTCATGACCCGCACCGAACAACCACGCGACCGCGTAGAGGGTTGGCCAGATCGCGCCATAGCGGGAGATGCGTTCTCCGAGCTTGGCGCCGGTGCCGTGGCGTTTGGTTCTGCGGAAGATGAAGAGCGTAAAGAGGATCACGCAGAGACCGGGATAGAAGAGCGCAGTCATCGGGACCGCGTTTGGCCAAAGCCCATCGGTGCCTTTGCGGTACCACGCGAGCGCGAGGAGTAATAGCGAGCACACGCCCCACCCGACCCCCGCAAAGATCGCGGCACGGCGAGAGATCGGTGGTGAACGACGACCGAGGTACTGCGCCAGCGCCACAACAACCATCGCATGGGTCATCACGAGCCAGACCGGGAGCATGAAACGCATCCAGATGTTGGGGATCAGCATGTGTCCCGCGTAGATCACGCTCAGGAGGACCATGCCCATCCCAGGGACATATTTCCCCAGCGCGTTGAAGATCAGGATCGCGATCGCGAGGACGAGGGTGAGGAGGATCGCGCCGGTGCCGAAGAAGGTTGCGCCGAGGATCGCCATCATCAGCGCCCCAGCGACGGCACAGATCGCGAGTTCGAGCGATGCGGAACCATCGACGATCGGATGTCCCGGAGTCCCCAGCGCTCGGTCTTTGTGCAGATCCAGCAGATCGTTGAGTGCTGCCCCAAACGCGTAGAGACCGAGCCCGACGAGCAGGCCTCCAGTCAGCGCCGCCCAGAGTGGTTCTTGACTGAGATATGCTGGGAGATGTTCGTTTGGGGTGGTTCTGGACCAGAGGATCACGAACCACAGGTTCCCCACAGCACCAAACCCGGTCGTGACCCGGGTGAGTTTGAGCATCGGCGCGGCTTTTCGAACCCAGTAGAGCATCGACCAATGGTAGCAATTCCATCATCGGGTGGGTCTACCATTCCCTCCCATGTCTACAGATGCTTGCAATCAGTCCAGACTCCCCGGCCCATGCGCCATTGTGGTGTCTCGGTACAACGACACGATCACCTCTGTCATGCTCGACGGCGCGGTCAACGCGTACACCGATGCGGGTGGATCCCCCGATTCGCTCGCGGTTCTCGAAGCACCCGGCGCGTTCGAGCTCGTCTCGATCGCAAGTGTGCTCGCGGGTTCTGGGATGTACGAATCAGTCGTCTGTCTGGGATGTGTCATCAAGGGGGAGACCTCCCACGATGTCCATATCTCCAGTGCCGTCGCCAATGGGTGTGCGGAGATTTCGATCAAGACCGGGGTGCCGGTCGCGTTCGGGGTGCTGACGACCAACACCATCGAGCAAGCGATCGAACGCGCGGGTGGGCGCGTTGGCAACAAGGGCGCTGAAGCGATGACCGCGGTGCTTGGTGCCGCGGGAGCGATTGCTGAGATTCACAAAGCGAAAGACACGAAGACACCGGGGTTCCGTTACGCTCCGGGATTCGAAGTACCTGACAAAGCTTCGGCTGCGAGCGAGGGATTGTAAAGCATGGGTTCACCACGAGACATCCGCAGACTCACACTGATGGCGCTCTACCAGCTCGACGCGCGAGCGGGGCTCGACACCGAACTGATCCGAAGCTCGCTCGACGACACGGACACTTTTTTGAGCGAAGGCCTCAGCTTTGCGGACCCAGCATCGAAGCTCAGCGAGCGTGACCGGGACCGTGCGTTTGAAGCGGCGGTGGGGGCGTATGCCAATATCGAGGTCGCGGATGCGGAGTTCAACGGCCTCTCCGAAGAATGGTCCGTGCACCGGATGCCCGCTGTGGACCGTGCGATTCTGCGTATGGCGCACTACGAGATGACGATGATTGAGGACCCCAAACCCAAAGCGAGCGTGAACGAAGCGGTGGAACTCGCCAAGCAGTTCTCGACCGCTGAATCCCCAGGATTCGTCAATGGCTTGCTCGATAAGGTGCTCAAACGAGTGCTGGCGCAAGCGGACCAAGCTGCTGCGGGATCTGCAGAGCACTGAGAGGGGACCGGTCCATGGCGATCTTCAGAAAGACACTCGATAAACTCAAAGCAGGGCTCGGCAAAACCCGCCAGACCTTTGTGTCGTCGCTCCGGTCGGTGCTTTCTGGCAAGCAGCTCGATGACGCGCTGATCTCCGAGATCGAAAAACGACTGATCGAATCCGATGTCGGCGTCAGCGCGACACGCAAGCTCATCGACGGGATCAAAGCGGACTACAAAGCGGGGACACTCACCAAGGGTGAGGATGTCATCGAGTATCTCAAGACCGAACTCAAATCGATGTGGCCCGAGCAGGACCGGACGCTCAACACGACGGACACCAAGCCCATGGTGATCCTGATGACTGGGGTCAATGGGGTAGGCAAAACGACTTCCATCTCCAAACTCTGCAAACAACTCACCGGCGAAGGCAAGACCGTATTGCTCGGCGCGTGCGATACCTTCCGCGCCGGAGCCGTGCGGCAGCTTGAGATTTGGGGCGAGCGATTGGGTGTTGAAGTCGTCAAGGGACAGCAGGGCGGAGATCCAGCAGCGGTCGCGTTCGACGCGTGCAGCGCTGCGGTCGCTCGTGGGGTTGATGTGCTGATCTTGGATACCGCGGGCCGCTTGCACACGCAGGCGGGGTTGATGGATCAGCTCTCGAAGATCCGTCGCGTGATCGATAAACAGATTCCGGGTGGTCCGCATGAGACACTTCTGGTGCTCGACGCGACGAGTGGACAGAATGCGCTGCGTCAAGCCGAGGAGTTCAACGCAGCGGCGGGGGTGACGGGCATCTTCCTCAGCAAACTCGACGGGACCGCGCGAGGGGGGATCGTGGTTGCAATCAGGGACGCAACGAAGATCCCGGTCAAGTTCATTGGTTTGGGCGAGACCCCCGATGATGTCGAGCTGTTTGATCCTGAACGGTTCGTAGAGGCGATGTTTGCGATTGATTAATCGGACTTCGTGACTTGATTTTGGATGACGCGAACAGTTTAAGGTTTCTTTGTCAAGAACGGACGCCCTCGAATGAGGTTGTTCGCGTTGGATATTCATTGCGTAGCTGAGACCGATTGTGTGATTCCGAGAACTCTCGAGTTCGGTCCCATAAGCCCGCCGGTGGCCAGTTTTCCGATGAAAGCAGGCGCGTCGGTCACAATTCGGTAGGGATTGTGATGGGAGTTGCTTATATTGGATTCAAGAGAGAAGGGCGGTCGTTGTTTGATTGCCTGGTTTGTTTTTGTACACGAGAGAGAGAACACAAATGAAAGAACAACTTTTGAAAGTTGCCGGCGGTTTACTCGCCCTAGGCATGGTCGCGGTTTCGTCCGCGAGTGCTGGTGGTCTGGTCATCGCTGAGTTTGAGCTCGGTGATCACCCGGACGGGAATGTCGCGCTGCCGTACTACGGCTTTCGTCTGGACAACATCCTTGCGCCGGGTGTCGTTACCCTGAGCATGAACCACTTCGGTGACACACGCCTGAGCGTGATCGAGGACAACGGTGAGCTTTCCATGCACATCACCGGCACGCTCTACGGCGGTGCTGTCAGCGGCAACGCATATGTCGACGCACAGAGCTACGCGGTGGACTTCACCTACGCGATCAATGTCTCCGACGCCGGGAATGGTTGGGAAGTCAACGGGTTTGATGCCGGGAACACAGGCACGCTGATCAATCTTGACACCATGGCGGTCACCGAGCTCTACTCCAAAGAGAACGGCGCCGGACTCGTCTTTGCGATGCTCGCTGACGGCCACCGTTTGGGTGACAGCTCCAGCTGGGTTGGTCGCGGGTGGGTCACCACCAACGACGATGGCTCGATGCCCGGCGCTGGTTCGCAGGACTGGTTGTTCACCGCGAACAAGATCCCAGCCCCTTCGGGAATGGCGGTGCTTGGTTTGGGTGGCATGCTCGCAACCCGCCGTCGCCGCTAAACGACCGCTCGCAAGAGCTGTCGAAATGCAAACTCATTCCGAGGCACATCCCGCACGGGGGTGTGCCTTTTTGTTTGTGATCGAGACTGCTTACCCGTCGCCCCGCGCTTCGTACTCGGATTCGAACTCTTCTGCGAACAACACTGGCCCGGGGAGCTCTTCTTTCCAAGGCTGATTGCTCGTCAGCTCGCGTGCGATCTTGCGTCCTTCGATCACCGATCGGCGCTCCGAATCCGTATCGGGGACCGCTTCCGGGGTGTGCTGAGCGGTTGGGTCGAGCTGTGCGACATGGAGGGTCTGGGTCGGGAACGCGAACTCCACGCCGAGCCGATCAGCGAGACGGACGACATCGAGCATGAAGCGGTGCTTCTCGCGGAGTTCGATGGACCAGTCTGGGCATTCGAAAAAGATGTAGACGAGGACATCGAGGGAGTGGGCTCCGAAGCCGTTGAGCCAGACATGGTAATAGTCTTTGCGGGTGTAGGGGTGGAGCTTGACGATCTCGCGTATGCCGGCGCAGAACGCTTCGATCTTGTCGGGGTGGGTGTCGTAGGTGACATTGAGTTTGGTGGTGAAGCGTCGGTACTTTCGGCGTCCATAGTTGTCGACCGTCGCGCGGACGAGCGTCGCGTTGGGAACGGTAACGAGCGAGTTGTAGAAGGTGCGGATTCGGGTGGAGCGGAACCCGAGGTCCTCCACGGTGCCTTCGGTGTCGTTGACGACGACCCAGTCCCCGATCTCAAATGGTCGATCGAGGATGACCGCGATGGACCCGAACAGGTTCTCGATGGTGTCCTTTGCCGCGAACGCAACCGCGAGGCCGCCGATCCCCAGCCCGGTCAGCAGGGGCATGATCTCGATCTGGAACGCGTTGGCGATGTAAATCAGACCGATCGCGGCGAGGAAGATCTTCGCGGTCCGCTTGATCATCGGGATGAGGAGATCGTCGAACTTGGTTTCTGTTTTGGACGCCTTTGCGGAGAGCCAATCACCGATCAAATCCGTGACGCGGAACGCGGCCCAGACCATTGAGATCATCAGGAACAACCGTACCGCAACCAGCAACACCGGAACGACGGCGGTGGGGAGGAGGCCTTGATCGAGCGCGAGGTACCAGATTCCTGCCGCGGCGAGGAGCCCGAAAGGACGCACGGCTCGGCCGAGCGATGCGTTCTCGACCTCTTTGCCCCGTTTGGTCTCAAAGCGGTGCCAACCAGTCCGGAGGATGCCTCGGACGATCTGGTCGGCGATCATCCCGATGAAGATGACGATCAGGATTCCGATCCACTGCCAGAGTTCCATCCAGAGGAAAAGCTCGCCTTTGAGGGCGTTGGGGACCTGACTTCTGATCCGCTGGCTGAGGGTCTGGGTGGTCTCGGAGTCCACGACCGGGGTTTCATTCTCGGTCGCGATCCAGAACGAGTGGATGTGCTCGATGGTTGAGCGGGAGAACCGCCAGGACCCTTCGTCGTCTTTGGTGATGAGAATCTCGGCTTGGTCGTATTTCTGCGACCACGCGAGGTGACGGAGCGAGCGGGTGGTGTTGGGGTAGAAGATGTAGGTGTCCGAGTCCGTCAGCGACTTGGGATGATCCGAGTAATCGATGAACTCCAAGCGATTGAGGACCTCGTAAAGCTCAAACGCAGCGGTTGTTTTTGCAGAATCGAGCAATCCGGGAGGGAAATCGATGCTCCGGAGCGCGTCGCTGAGCCCCTCAGGGGGGGTGGTGATCCCGGTCAGGAAGGTATGGAGCGTCTGACGAGGCGATTCGAGCCCGGTTTCGGGGGTTGGGGTCGATTCGTGCGGGGAATCCGCGTGTTCAGTCGCGGCGTCTTGAGCAAACGCGGGGCTCAACCAAGCGGCGGAGACCATGAACAGGACAAGGGTCCAGATTGCGAGTTTTGGAACGGGAATTCGATGGGTTTTTTGATTCATCACGCCTTCATGCTAGGCAATGGACGATCGGGTGCCCTATCGTTTGGGCCCAACGGGGCGCGTGTGGAACGGGCCTCGGATTAGAGCGAATCACGCGATTTCACCGAAAGGAAAGCGCTATGGCAGCTGGAACAAAGGGCACCATCACGCAGGTCATCGGATCAACATTCGATGCACAGTTCCCAGAGGGCGACCTGCCCGATATCTACAACGCGGTTTACATCGAGTTTGAACTCGGTGGAAACGCGGTCAAGCTGACCGGTGAGGTCCAGCAGCACCTTGGCGGCGGACGCGTCCGTGCCGTGGCTCTGGGTACAACCGACGGTCTTTCACGCGGCATGGCGATCACCGACCTCGGTGGTCCAGTGTCCGTCCCGGTTGGTGAAGCGGTCCTCGGACGCGTCTTCAACCTGCTCGGCGACCCGATCGACAACAAACCAGCACTCGAAGGCGTGAAGCGGATGCCAATCCACCGCGACCCGCCTGAGTTCTCCTCACTCAACCCTCGTACCGAGATCCTTCCGACCGGTATTAAGGTCGTCGACCTCCTCTGCCCGTTTGTGCGTGGTGGTAAGATCGGCCTCTTCGGCGGTGCGGGTGTGGGCAAGACCGTTATTATTCAGGAAATGATCGCTCGCGTTGCTCGCGAGTTCGGTGGTTACTCCGTGTTCTGTGGTGTGGGCGAACGCACACGCGAAGGAAACGATCTCTGGCGCGAAATGTCAGAAGCAGAGTTCACCGAAGAATCAGGCAAGACCGCGTATGTCATCGATAAGGTGGCGATGGTCTTCGGTCAGATGAACGAACCTCCGGGATCGCGTCTCCGCGTTGCACTCTCCGGCCTCACCATGGCGGAAGAGTTCCGTGACGAATCCGGTAAAGAAACCATGATGTTCGTGGACAACATCTTCCGCTTTACCCAAGCGGGTTCAGAAGTGTCCGCGCTCCTCGGGCGTATGCCTTCAGCGGTGGGTTACCAGCCAACACTGTCCACCGAAATGGGTCAGCTCCAAGAACGCATTACTTCGACTGCAAAGGGTGCGATCACCTCCGTGCAGGCGATCTATGTGCCTGCGGACGACCTCACTGACCCAGCTCCAGCGACCGCGTTTGCTCACCTCGATGCGTTCGTGGTTCTCGAGCGTTCGATCGCTGAAAAGGGTATCTTCCCTGCGGTTGACCCGCTCTCATCGACCTCCCGTATTCTTGATCCGGGTATCATCGGCGAGCGTCACTACGCGGTTGCTCAGCGCGTGCAGAAGATTCTTCAGCGTTACAAAGACCTCCAGGACATCATCGCGATTCTTGGTGTGGACGAGCTTTCCGACGAGGACAAGCAGATCGTGGGCCGTGCCCGTCGTATCGAGCGGTTCTTGTCCCAGCCGTTCTATGTTGCTGAAGTGTTTACCGGCTTCCCCGGTATCTACACCTCGCTCGAAGAGTCCATCGATTCGTTCGAGCGTCTGTGTGACGGCGAAGGCGACGACCTCCCAGAATCGGCATTCATGTATGTCGGTACCTTGGACGACGCGCGTGCGAAGGCTGACAAAGCCGCCGCAGCTGCTGGCTAAGTCAGCAATCTTCAGTTTAAATGAGAACACCCGCTTCGGCGGGTGTTTTTATGTGCGATCATTGCATCGTTCAAGTTCTGATTATGGACCTTCCGGGAATGGCGAACCGCCGCGTCCAATGTCGCCACCTGGAAGCAAGCAGCTGTTCAGTACAAACAGAAGAAGCAAGACAACAAATATTCCTTGTACAATGAGCACAATGGGGTCTCTGTTGTAATCAGGTTTCTTTGGTGTCTGTGTCATTGTGTTCCGTCATTTGGATTCGGACTCTTGCTCGATGGTCCAGCTGAGCTTCTCACCTCGGCAGTCGATGTGGATGCAGAAGAATCCGGGGCCGCCGTCGGTTCCGGTGCTTTCGTGCTTGTTGACCATCGGCCAGATGATCTCGCGGTCGGTGTTGGGGACGGGGAGTGAATCGAGTTCGGAGAGTTCGTGCCAGACGAGTTCGCCCTCGTTCATGTGTCCATCGACGACCTCGACGGGGACCATGACGCGGTAGTAGAACAGCAGCCAGTGGGTCTTGCCCTCGAACGCGGTCTCGGCGATGAGTCCGACCAAGCGGATGTCGTTGATATCCACATGGATCCCCGCTTCTTCCATGATCTCGCGCTGGGCGCACTGGGCGGGGGATTCGCCGAGGTGCATTTCAAGCTTGCCCCCGATCGGGGAGCAGAGGCCCTTGTTGGGCGCTTTGATCCGGTGGAGGAGCAGGATGCGCCCGTCCTTGTCGCGCAGATCGCACAAGCACGCGAGCTTGTACGGCAGCGCACTGTTCGCAGGGTCCTCGGTCATTCCGGGCAAGATATTGGCGGCATCACTCATGAACTACGGTAGGCACGCACGAGCGATGAGCCCGATTTGAGCTACGCAGGGATCTCGCAGGTGTAGGCCGCGAGGATCCCGCCGGAGGTGACGGCGGGCTCGAAGTGCTCCGCTCGGACCTTCTTGTACTCGGGATGATTGAAGAACCGTTCCATCGTCGCTTGGTCCGGAAAGGACAGCACGAAGACGCGGTTGTGTGGGTGGTCTGCGTTTCCCTGGAGCATCGTGTCGATGGTGTAGTCGTAGCGGAAGAATCCGTTGTGGTCTTTGAGGATCGGGGTCATCCCGGCGCGGTACAGGTTGTACCCGTCTTGGTTGTTGACATGGAGGCCGACGAGGATTTCATAGCGTGTTTGATTGGTCATCTTGGTTGTACGAATGCTCTTGGTCGGGGTTCTGGTTCTTGGATTGTTTCTTTGAACCTTGGTACAACTCGTAGCTCAGGAGTCGGCATTCGATCTGTGCATTGAAGAAGACATGGCGTGCGGAAGTTTTGAGCCCGATCTCATGGGACAGCACCTTGCTCCCGGTGAACACATGACCCATGTAGCCCTTGCAGTTTGTTTTGAAGAAATCGCCGATGTCCGAGTAGGTTTGTTCGAGATTTCCCGTATCACCAAGACGCAGCCCGTATTCGGGATTCAGGATGACATGACCTGATTGGTCGTCGTCGAGGTGGGGGATCTCGGTGTCCATGAAGTCGCAGGTTTCAAAGTCGATCAGGTGCTCGACTCCCGCGGTCAGCGCGTTCTTGCGTGCGGCTTGGATCGCGCGGGGATCGTTGTCCGTCGCAATGATCGGCATCGGTTCTGGAGTCATCGGCTTGGATTTGCGTGCTTCTTTCCGCATTGCGATGTAGGAATCATCAATATCAAGCGCGGTGTGCAGAGCGCTCGCATCGCTGCGGAGCAATCCGGGGGCGCGACCCGAGGCGATGAGCGCCGCTTCGATCGCGAGGGTACCAGATCCGCACATGGGATTTACAAATGGTGTCGTCCCGTCGTACCCCGCCGCCATCAGCACCGCTGCTGCGAGGGTTTCCCTCATCGGCGCGTCGTGGGGCATCTTGCGGTATCCGCGATCCGACAAGCGGATGCCGTTGGTGTTGAGGTAGATCCACGCGCGGTCGTTCTTCCAGATGAGGTGGATGACGACGCATGAGCGGTCGGGTCCGGTGTCGGGCCGTGCGCCGGTTTTGTCTTTGATGCGATCGACGATCATGTCCTTGAGGAGCAGGTTGGGGTACATCGAGTTGTCCACGCTGTGGTGCTCGATGTTGGAAGTGATCGTGAAGTAGGAGTCGTTGTCGATCAGGTCTTCCCAAGGGAACGCGCTCGCTTGCTTTGCGAGTGCGTCAAGCGAAGGACAGCGGAATCGGGAGAGCAACCACAAAGTGTGGTGCGCGGTGCGGAGGTGCAGGTTCAGGCGCAGGCAGTCTTCGAGATTCGCGCCGATATGGACCGCGACATGGTCCTCTTCTTGGATCTCGAATCCGAGCGCCTCGACCTCTGCTTTGAGGAACGGGGTGACATACTCGGCGCAGGTGATCCGGGTGAGCCGTTTCTTGGTTGGGTCGATCTGGCTCATCACTGTGCTCGCATGGGGGCTGGCGTGGGGATAGGAGTGGGGTGGGAATGGTATCAACCCCTATCGTGTCAAGCCGCGAGATTCGCAGATTGGTTTATGGGCAACCCGCGCCATAGACGCTGAGGTACTCGCTGATGTCCAGGAAGTTCCACGATCCGTCTTCTGTGAGATCGGCGCTGGGGCTCTGGGCGCTGAACGCCGCGATGAACGCGCTGATATCAAGGAAGTTGAGCGTCCCCAACGGCTCGGCAAAGTCCGCGGCCGAACAACCCGGGATCTCCGGATTGTGCTGGAGGACCATAAATCCGTACGCTGGGATCTGCAGCGTGGTCTGCTGATCGAACCCGTCGCGAGCGATGGGTTCGCTCTGGAAGGTGCCCGCGGTTCCCAGTCCGTTGCCGTCGTATTCAACCGCGTCGTTGTTGATGAGCACACCCCAGTCCCCCGCTCGTGGGAGGCCGATGGTGTATTCGTTGAGGGTGTTTGCGGAGAAGTTCCCGATCACGACATACGAACGGCCGTCATCGCCTGAACGCTCGAATGCGATGACATCCACGCCGTCGTTGACATGGAAGATGTCGATCGCACTGTTTGCAAACAACGCGGGTTTGGTGGTGCGGAGTGTGATCAGGTCGCGGTAGAACGCGAAGACCCCGGCGTTGGAGATTTTGTGTGACCAGTCGATTTTGTTCGCTTCCCAGCCGTCGTCTTCCAGCCATTCGGTGCCTTGGAGGATCCCTGGGACACCTTTGGACATGATGGTGATGCCGTTTCCGAGTGTTTGGAGTCCGCGGGCTTCGTCGTTGTTGCTTGGGAGGACGGGATCGAACTGACGGACTGCGCGTTCGTGATTGTTGAGGGGCCATGCGTCGTCGTGGAGCTCGAAGTAGTTGAACGCTTTGTCCGCGGTTGCGCCGTTGGTGCCGTCGAGTGCGGCGGCGAGTGAACCCATGTTCGGATTCCCGCCCAAACCTTCCGCGAAGATCGCGCCGCGGATGGAGTCTTTGTACGCGTTGTGGTATTGAGCATCGAACCCGATCCCGAAGGAGGTGTCGCCGACCGTCCATGTGTCGTCGTCGTATTTTTCAGCGATGGTGTGTTTGTCGGCGTAGCGTTGATTGATCAGGTCGTTCATCCCACGCATGATGACCTGTCCCGCGAGGTACTGCGGGGTCCATCCGGAATCGACCATCGACATCACGGCATCGACGCGGTATCCGTCGAGCCGGTAGTCACCCATGAACAGGTTGATGCTGTCGAGAAAGTATTCGCGGACTTGTGGGTTGTTGTAGTCGTGCTGCGCGCCCCAAGGGGTATCGACGACCGGGTTGTCGAAGTAGATCTGCGAGCTGTCGTAGTTCCAGAGGTAGTTCTCGTTGCCGTCGAAGTGGTTCCAGACGATGTCGAGGAGGACCGCGATCCCGCGTTCGTGGAGTGCATCGACCATTGCTTTGAAATCGTCCACATCACCCAGTGCGCTCTCGATCGCGTGTGAGCTGATGGGGTTGTAGCCGCCAGAATGTGAACCGGGGAACTCGTTGATTGGGTTGAGCATGACCGCATTGACACCAAGGTCTGCGAGGTGATCCGCTCGTGCCGCGACATCGATGTAGCGTGAAGGGTTCGGGGCGGTGCCCATTGGGTCGTTGCGACCTGCGAACGAACCAACATGCAGCTGGTAGATGACCATCTCTTCGAATGGAGCGGGGCTGAACCCCTCGGTGTTCCAGACATACGCGTCCTGATCGACGATCATGGTGTTGTAGTTGTCCGATGGGACGAGGAGCTGCGCGTTGGCGTCTGGTTTCCATGTGGAGGTGCCGAAGAAGTACTTGTACATCTGGCCGGCTTGTGCGCCGGGGACGAACGCAACAAAGTCCTCGCCGACGCGGCTCATCGGATTGAGGAGCGACCAGTCGTTGAACTCGCCTCGGACTTTGCATGTTGCTTGATTGGGTGACCAGACTTTGAAGACCGCGCCGCCGGTGACGAGTGTTACGCCGCGTGGTGCGTGCTCGAAGGTGGTGGAGTCGATGACGAACGCGGTGCCCGCTTGGTCATCGCGGACGCCGTCGGGTCCGAGGTAGTCGATGTCTGGGCCGTCTTGGAGTTCGATGGTATAGGTCATCGAGGTTGCGACGGTCGCGGGGATGGACGCTTCCCAGATGTCGTACGGCCCGCGCTGTGCGATGATGGATGCGGGAGAGGATTGGGGCGAGCCGTCGTCCCAGAGGACCTGCGCTCCGGTGAGGTCGCCTTGATAGGACTGGAATCGGACGGCGAACGCTTCGCCGTTGATGGGGACGCGGGGCGTGCGGTCATAGGACTGGGCGTGGCTGAGCCCGTCCCATTCGACGATGTTGTCTTGGGTTGCTGCGATGAGCTGGCTGGAGGTGATGGCCGAGAGAAGGATGAATGATGACAAACGCATGGGTGGAGACTCCAGCTTTCAGCTGCGGGAAATGATGGTTCAGAATGCAACCTTGAGGATACTACACGCCGCTCAACGGAGCAATCAAAAAACAAGGGATTGTCCGATTGTTGGTCGGTTTTTGTGTGTAGGTCGTGGTTCACGGTTGTGTGAAGAAATGACCATGAGAAAACTGGGTGGAATGCTTTATATAAATCTTCATGTTCAGCGTCCAAGTCAGGACCGATAGTCGAACTGGAGAGTCAATCGGACACCAACCTCCGGCATCGTGAAGGCGTCCAGACATGAGCTATCGCTTGGGGTTGGCTTTGGTTGATCTCAAGAAATCCCATGCAAAGAGCGATCCGGATGTGATCAAGAACGAGACCAGATGTGAAACATCCGCGAGCCAGAACGCGGGTTTGGTCTGCAGCAGATGGGTCCGCATCAGGATCAATCCCACCAATACCGACGCGATCACGCTCCATACCAGCATTCGATCGCGAGCTGAGCGGATGGATACAACCGCCAGCGCGAGGCACGCGATGTATCCAGCGGATGGGCCGACATCCGACGCGACCACGATCAGGTCACCCGCTTGAGGACGCGCCAGCAGCACGATCGGGACCACGACCCATGAGACCAGCAGGATCGTCGCGGCATGACCCAGCCAGAACGCGGTCAGCGATTTGCGTGTCCCTGCGGTGTATTCGCACCAGAACAAGCATGCACAGAGCATGGTCCACGCGCGCCAGAAGATGATCCCGCCGTGGGTGAGAAACGCGCTGGTGATCAAGCGGTAGAGATTGAACGCGTAGACATGGTTTGGAGAGAGGCCGAAGAGTTTGATGGTTGTGGAATCGATCCTGTCCCACGCGGTCGCGCTCATCAGACCGATCAGCAGGACGACGATGCCCATGCAGATGGTGAACGGGAATCGCTTGATGATCCTCAATGATCCGCTCCAAGGCGCGCCTGCGCGATCCGTGCTTTGTCTGCTCGGCTCCGCGCTTGGACGAGTCGTGTGCTCGCGTAGAGTGACGACGCCCAATCCCAAGGCTGCTCATACGCCATGTATCGCGGCTCCCACTGGGGGTGGAACTTGTTTTTGTATTTGAGCAGCCCCTGGTAGTTGTAGAACCGCTCGGCTTTGGTCGAGAAAATATGCATCATCCGCTCTGGGATCCTCGAACCTTTCCAGACCCCGACATCACTGAGCGGTGCGCCACCCAGACTGAATGAGGTGTAGCCTTCTGCGGCGAGAGTTTCCATCGTGCGGATCATCAGGAAATCCATGATGTTGTCGACCACGCCTGGGATGTACCGCATGAAGTCGAGCGTCGCTGGTCCTCCCACGCGCGTGGTCAGGATATTGACGAACGCGATGATCCGTCCTTCGGAGTCGCGTGCGATCGCGATTGGGTTCCTCTGGATGTATTTGGGCGAGAAGTAGCAGGCGCTGAACTGCAACTCGCGGCCGCCCTTGGCGTCAATCCATGTATCGCTGACGACCCGGAGTTGATCAATCGTCGCTTGGTCAAACGGCGGGGCGAGGACTTCGTACTTGATCCCCGCTTTGTCCATCTCACGGATGTTTCGACGGAATCCCGCGTTGTGTCCGCCTTGGAGCGTGAATCCGGTCAGCGGGACGATCCCCTCCTCGTTGACTTTCAGGAACCGGTATCCGAAGTCGTGCAGGTGACTCATCCACATCGCAGAGATCATCGAGAACACCACATCGACATCGAGTTCTTCTCCATAGCGGAGGAACGCGTTGATGATCTTTGCTGGGTCTTCACCGGGTCGCAGGACGGGGTCCTTGAACACAATCAGCTTGTCGCCATGCCGTTGGTACAGGATCATCGCGGCGATGGTCCCCGGCGATGATTCATAGAACCAGATGCCCTTGTCACCCGCGCCGACCAGCAGCGGGTCCGCAGAGTTGGAAAACTCGCGAGCGAAGGCTTCTGCGCGTTCGACATCCTCGGCTTCGGGTACCACCCAAAGATTCACAGGCCGCATGGCTTGGCGGACCAGAGCGACCACCACGACAAACCCGAGCAGCACGGATGCTCGGAGGAACCGGCTCGCTTCGGCCATCTCCGCAAAGTCGGTCCAGAGTTCGGGGTGGTAATGGACGCGATCGAACGCTGCGAATCCGGAGATGAGGAACAGCGAGAGCCCTCCGATGCACGCGGCGAGGGTGAGTTCCCATCCGACCGGGATTCGACCCTTGCGGACAAACGCGCCGCGCACACCGAGGAGCATCAGCAGCAGTACCAGTGATACAGCGGATTCTTCGAAGTCCCCGCCTTTGAGCAGGTGCGCGATGACCGATGCGCCCAGCAGCGTCAGCGTGAGCAGGAACGCGCTGCGATATCCCCGGAGCAAGCCGCGGACAAGCAGGAGCATCATGAGCGCGGAGACCGTCGCGACGGCGTGGGAAACCTCGATCGCGCCAAGGGGTACAAACTTCGCCAGCGAGTCCAAGCGAACGCGGACCGCAGGGGTCGCGGCACTGATCAAGAGGAGCATCGCGTTGAGCATCACAGCGCCGGCAACAAGCCGGCGCTGCCAATTGCAAAGAAACTCGGAGTTCATCGCAAGGACGATGTAGATCGCGACAAACGAGATCGACCACGGGATCAGGTAGTACCCGGCGCGGAAGATGAGGATCCCCGCCGCGGCGGAATCATGCGGAATGTCGAGCAAGCGGTACGCGTGGAACCAGACCGCGTCGGCGCTCCCGATCCCGCCCGGGATCATGCTCAGAATCCCCGCGACTTGTCCGGTAAACACTGTGCGAGCGGCGTTCACCGCGTCTAGCGACACCCCGACCGATTTGGTGAGCAGCCAAAACGAGAGCAGGGTTAAGCCGCACTCAACGAACGAGACCAGCCCAAGCCGCGCCAGCGGCACTCCGGCAAGCTCGGTACCGATCGAATGCTTCCTTATGATTCGGATCCCCAATCGGCCCACGACGGTGGAAAGGGTGATGGATCCGACAAGCGCGATCACGGCGCGCGAGCCGTACCCGAGGGGACCATGCAACCCGGGAATCCAGACGGCGATGAGCCATGCCAGGAGTCCGGACATGGATCCGATGTAGTGTCCGACGAACCCTCTTGTGATCTCCGGCGCGGTGAGCCCGCTCCTGCGATAGGCAAAGACGCGCATCGCAGGACCCCCGATTGGTCCCATTGAGACGAAGTTGGTCCATCCAAAGAGGACGGCCCCCATCATCCAGCGTTTGAAGAAACCCAGTGTCCCCGACGCTCCGCGCGGGAACGCGATCGCGTCGTAGAACCCCATGACACAGACCGCGAGTAACGCGGCCGCGGTCCCGAGGAGCATTAGCTCCCGATCAGCTTGAGCGACCACCCCACGCACCTGATGGATGTTGAGCGAGTGGATCTCATGGGCAACCAGATAGACCACGATCGCGGGAATCCCGATCTGGAGTGCGATCTTGGCGATTCTCCACCACCTCGCCCTGCTCTGGGGTTCCTCAGCATCTTTAACAAGCTGGGCCTCGTCCGTCGCTGGGGGTGCGGTGGTGGTTCGTTTGGGCATCGATCGATTGTACGGTGTCTCGTACTCATATACTTGAGGGTGAAAGAAAACACGACGAGTGGAAACGGCATTGCAATGCAATCACAAGTGAACGATCCGTGATTGAGAGAACGACACATGCTCTTGAGATTCTTGAAAGCACGCAAACGAAAGAAGCTTATGGGCATCCCGCTTCCTGAGGAGTGGTGGTCGATTATTGATCGGCGCGTGCCGATGGTTCGGAAGATGAACGAGTCGGATCGACAGGAACTCGGAGCGAGTATCCAGATCCTGCTGCACGAAAAACGGTTCGAAGGGTGCGCCGGTCTGGAGATTACCGACGAGATCCGGGTGACCATCGCAGCCCAAGCGGCGGTGCTCCTGCTCCACCGATCAACCCGATACTACCCGACGCTGCGGACGATCCTCGTGTACCCACACGCATACAGAGCGCCTGGAAAGAAAGTGAACCCCGACGGGACCGTGACGGAGGGGGCCCAAACCCGATTGGGGGAATCGTGGTTTCGTGGATCGTTGGTGCTCTCGTGGGATGATGTGGTCCGCGGCGCAGCCGATGAGGACGATGGACACAATGTGGTGTTTCACGAGTTTGCACACCAGCTCGATTCGGAATCCGGATCAGTCGAAGGTGCCCCGGTGCTCCCCAGCGCCGATCGGTATCGCGCGTGGGCGCGGGTGCTGGGTCACGAGTACGAGGAGCTTGTCCGGGATATTCACCTCGGGCATCGCACCCTTCTGGACCCATACGGCGGGACGAACCCTCCCGAGTTCTTCGCGGTGGCGACGGAGTTCTTCTTCGAGAAACCAAAGGCGATGAAGCGGCATGCCCCAGAGTTGTACGATCAACTCGCGGGCTTCTATCGCTTTGACCCGCTCAATGCTGATGCCCCAGCAAAGAGGATCGGGGATGATTGATCTACCCACACATACGGATGATGCTGTACACTACGACCGAGCATCGCGTTCACCATGAATATCACCGATCTGAACTTATTGATTCCCAGCACCGTTCTGTTGATTCTCCACTGGACGCTGATCTCCGCGCTCTCTGTGCGTGTGTTGATGAAGCGGCCACTGGTTGGGGTTGCGCTCGCGTGGCTCGCGGTGATCGTGAGTCTTCCGTTGGTTGGGGCGGTGTTGTATCTGCTTGTGGGAGAGCGCCGGATTGGTCGCGAGCGGATGGGTCGAATCCGTGATCAGTTTGAGCTGATCCAGCAGTGGCAGGATGCGCTGCCCTTCCGAGTGGAGTCGCTCATCGACGATCCGAACGACACCACCGATCCGATCCGTCGGCATGCGCGGAACCTGCTCGGATACCCCGCACAGTCTGGCAACCGGATCGAGTTGGTTTCTGGGAGAGACAAGAGCTTTGATGCGATCATCGCGGAGATCAATGCGGCGCAGTACACATGCGATGCGGTGTTTTACATCTGGGAGAATACCGGACGAACGCTCGAGGTCGCCAAAGCACTGGTCGATGCCGCGGCTCGCGGGGTACAGTGCCGAGCGATGGCCGATGCGATCGGGAGCCGAGAATTTTTGCGCAGCCAGCACGCCAACGCACTCCGTGATGCGGGGGTCGAACTGGTCGAATCACTCCCAACCGGACCGATCCGGACACTCTTCGTGCGTCGTGACCACAGAAACCATCGCAAGTTCATTATCGTTGACAGTCAGGTCGCGTACATCGGGAGCCAGAACATGGTCGATCCCCGATTTTTCAAGCGTCATTCTGGTGTTGGAGAATGGGTTGATGCGGTCGCGCGCGTCACGGGACCCAGCGCGTGTACCCTTGCAGGCGTGTTTGAGTTGGACTGGGCGGTGGAACAATCGACCAAATGCATCTTGCCCATCGCGTCATCGGTGGATAAGAAGGATTCGGATGGAGCGGTGATCCAGGTGTTCCCTTCTGGACCGGATCACCATCCCGGCGCGATCCATCATGTGCTGCTTACAGCAATCTACTCGGCGCAGCATGAGTTGGTGTTGACGACGCCGTACTTTGTGCCGGATGATTCGCTCCAGACCGCGTTGATGTCCGCCGCACTCCGAGGCGTGGATGTGACGCTGATAGTGCCCGCTCGTGTGGATTCCATACTTGCGCGGTATGCAAGCGCATCCAACTTCGCGGACTTGATGCGGGCGGGGGTCAAGATCTACAGGTTTGAGGGAGGACTGCTCCACACCAAGAGCATCACCATCGACGGCACCGCGAGCATCTTCGGATCGGTGAACCTTGACATGCGGAGTCTCTGGCTCAACTTCGAAATCTCGCTGCTTGTGTATGACGCGGAGTTCACTGCGACCCTCCGCGCATTGCAAGAATCGTACCTCAAAGACTCCGTTCAGTTCGATCTGGAAATCTGGGAACGACGGCCATGGACTCGCAAGTTCTGTGAGAACGCGGCGCGGTTGGTCGGGCCATTGATCTGAAGGCCACTAGGGTGTTTATCACCAAGAAGATGACTCGTTGCCCATGATAGAGGCACGATCCGCGATGATGAACGACAATTCATCTGCGTCTCATTCCGGTTTCACTCTTTGGTGAGAAGATACATGGATAGCGGGACATCGATTGATCCACGCCCAGTCGAACTTCACTTCTTTTTCTCGATTTAGACACGGAGCACAGCATGAAACACAGAACGCAGAATCAGCACGGTGGGGGATCGCCGTACACCCGCTTCGCGATCATGATCTTCACATCGATGCTGGTGATGTTTTGTTTGATGTATCTTCATTCATACAAAGTGCTGGAGCATGCATGGTTCAGCGAGACCCGTTTCTTCATGACCATGATTATGGGTGGTGGCATGATCATCGTCATGCTTCTGTTCATGCTCGGCATGTACAAGAGCAAAGCAAAGAACGCGGTCGTCATCATGGTCGCATTGCTGCTCATCGCCGGTGGGATCGGTCTGGTCCGCAGCCAGATTACCGTGAGTGATACGGATTACATGGAGGGGATGATCCCGCACCACTCCATCGCGATCCTCACCAGTGAACGCGCCCAGATCGAGGACCCACGCGTACGGGAACTCGCCGATGCGATCATCGAAGCGCAGCGCAAGGAGATCAAAGAAATGGAATGGCTCATCGCCGACATCCGCGCTAACGGCATCGCCCACAGCCCAACCGAAGCGGAGAATCGACCGATCCCGGACTTTAAATAGATCCTTGATAATCTGGTCGGCACGCATTATCAGAGGCGTGGGGTTCCAACAAGTTGAGCACCCAAAAAGGCGAAACGGCGTCGGATTAATGACGCCGTTTCGTATGCCTTTGAAATAACGGAGAGGGGGGGATTCGAACCCCCGAGAGGATTACTCCTCCACACGAATTCCAATCGTGCGCCTTCAACCGCTCAGCCACCTCTCCAGGTATTGATCGGGCTCAGATTGGGGTCTGGGCCGCGGTTCGGATGGATAGTGTAGGCGATCTTCACCGCTTCGACCCTCTGCCTCAGCAGATCGTCAATCGGAAAAATCGTCGGTTTGGCTCAGAGGATTCAGCCCGAGATCGACATCACGAGGGCCTGGATCAGGTCTGCGGGCTCGCTCATCCGACCGGTCCCGTCGTGCCTGCATGCTTGCCACCCGGTGCCGGGGCCGACGATGGTGTTGCCGTCGGCTTTGGCGAGTTCCACATTCCGCAGATTCGCAGGCTGCGCCCACATCGCGTCGTTCATCGCTGGAGCGATCAGGACGGGGGTGGTCTTGCGGTTGATCGCGCTGAGGATGAGTGCGACGACCGAATCGGTCTGGCCATGGACGATCGCGCTGAGCGTGTTCATGGTGCATGGTGCGATCAGTGCCGCGTCGCATCGATCCGCGAGGGAGATGTGCTGGGGGTCTGAGGATTCGAGGTGATCCCACGACGAGGTGTAGACCGGGTTGCCCGACAGTGCTTGGAAGGTGATGGGGGAGACGAACTTGGTCGCGCTCTCGGTCATCGCGACGGTGACCAGTGCGCCCGCTTGGGCGAGGCGCGAGACAACGGTGCAGACTTTGTAGACCGCGATGCCGCCTGAGATTCCGATGAAAATACGCTTGCCTTCGGCGTGGTCCCCTTGAGGACCAAACACGGCGGCAAGTTTCTTCGGATTCAGCCAGTCGTCTGTGTTCTTGAACTCAGGGTGGCTGGACTGTGGTGTCATGGTGAGCCGTTTTAGAGGAGTGCTTCGCTTGCAGCGGGTGCAGCGTTCGAGCCGTCCTGATCTTGGACATACTCGAGGGTGATCTTGTCTTGCATGATCTCTTCGATGACGAGTTCAAGGTCGGTGCGTCCGTCGCGTGAGACGAGAGGACGCGCTCCGTCGAGGAGCTGCTGGAGTCGGCGTTGGATCAGGGCGCAGAGCTTGAACTTGCCGCCAACCTTCTCAACGATTTCATCACTTTTCAACGCTTCGATCATCTGCTATCCTTTGGCATGCCGCCGGTGGGAACGATTCGGAACGCCCGTACACTCTTGGGTGCCAAGAGTGTGTCATCGTTGGCTGGAGCCCCCGATGCGAGGCAGGGGAGAGTTTAGGCCAATCCAACCGGTTTGGCGACAACCATTTGGGATGATTCAGATCCCCATTCCCCCCAAACCCCTGACAGACCTATTCCACCGATTCAACTGAAGGTATTTCCGTGAAACCGACCAGCTCGACAGATATGCAGCGATTCCAGATGGGTGACCGCGTCGTCCACAGCTCCAAACCAGAGTGGGGGGTCGGGATCGTTGCGACCACTTCGATGGGAGACCACGAAGGCGTCCCATGCCAACGGCTCGTCATCCGCTTCGACCGCGCCGGACTCAAAACGGTTTCCACCGCGTTTGCAAAGATCGAAATGGCGGGGGACCGGGTTGGGGTGGTGACGGAGAAAGAATCGATCAAAGCACGCGACGACGGCGCTGCGAATCCGATCCTCAAAGCAACAGGACGCGAGTTGCAGGACATCATGCTGAAGATTCCAGACGCCGCGAGCGATCCTTTCGCGACCCCTGCCCAGCGTCTGAAAGCGACGCTCTCACTGTACCGGTTTACGAGCTCAGGAGGGCCATTGATCGACTGGGCGGTCATGCAGAGCGGTCTCAGCGATCCCTTGACCAAGTTCACCAGGCACGAGCTCGAGGATTTCTTTGGGTTCTTTGAGAAGATTCTGTGGAAGCATCTTGGTAAGATAGTGAAGGAAGCCCGGGATGTACCAGCCGCTGAGTTGGTCCAGATCCGGGATTCGGCCCCGCTCGCGGGGCAACAAGCGTTGCAGCGGCTCCACCGCTCGCGTTGATTCTGGGCAACATCCGGCACAGCCGGACCTCAGTCGCGAAGGACGCGACCCGTCCCAGAATCGTCATGGATGTCAAAAAACGGATTGGCTCGATCCCAGGATGGGATTTTTTCGGACGCTTGGGGCGTTCGTAGATTTGGCACGCTCGATCGGCTGTTTTGGCCGGGCGTGTGCATCTGTGTGTGGTACCGACGCCTTGGTCGGCACAATCACAAAGACGAAAGGACAGATCATGACCGAAAACGAATTCCAATCACGACTCGCGACCCTCCTCGGACAGATCGAATCACTCCCAGAAGACCAGCGACCGAAGCTCGCCAAGCTCGCTGCTGAGACCCAAGGCCGCCACGAACGCATGAAAAAGACCATTGTTGAACTCCAGGATTCGCTCGATCACCTTCGACTGAGTGTCAAGTACCTCGTCTTTGATCTGGAAGCGACCCGCCGGGAGAACAAATACCTCCGCAACATGCTCGAAACGGACTCTGGTCAGAACGAGGGTGCGGACTGATTGAACTTCGATTGATTCATGGATCAGGCATGTGGACCTGATGTGAGGCAACTGAAGACAGGAACAACCGTGTTGATTGGGCACCCCGCTGGTGGGTAGCGGGGTGCTTGATTGACGCGGGTTTGGGGGAAACGGATCAAGGGATTCTGGCACTCATGCGCTCGGATCCCTTGTTCATTTGTGCTCCGGGGTCTACGCTTCGGGGCTGCGAGCCAGATGTTCTGCTTGCTATTGGATCGGTGCCCGAGAGGCTGAAGGGGCCGGATTGCTAATCCGGTGTACAGGGTAAACCTGTACCGAGGGTTCGAATCCCTCCCGATCCGTTCATCGCGTGTTCTCACCACGCACAGGACCCGCACTATCCGGGTCTAAAACATGCACATTTGAGGTCAAAACGACAACCGCCTCCCAGATTCTGGGAGGCGGTCGCAATTCTGATCAAACGAATGGATCAGTGTGTTGGATTAGCGACGGCGACGACCGATGAGTCCACCAGCACCGAGGAGCACAGCGATGGAGCCTGGTGCTGGGACGGTGTTGATGGTCAGGTTGTCGAGCAGGGCGCGGGGGCCGGAGTAGTCTTCTCCAAAGGTGGCGAAGAGACGCATCGAGTCGAACACGCCGCCTTCAACGGTGAGTGTGTTGAACGCGATGTTGTCGCGGCCACCGAGATCGGAGATGGAAAAGAAATCCGAATCAACGAGCGCACCATCAAGGTAGGCTTCGAGGTGGTACTGGATACCGCCCCAAGGGCCGTTCTCGTAGTACGCGATCTCGACGGATGCGAAGTCCGCATTGTTGTCCAATGCCATCGATACGGTGGAGAGTGCACCGAGGGAGACATTGTTGCCGGTGACGAACGAAGTTCCGAAGGTGAGCGCGTTGTTGGCGCTTCCCCATGTTGGGAAGTCGTTGTAGAGTACGGCTGCGTTTTCAACGATCACGGTCGTGCCGAGTCCGTTGATGCCGCCGCCGGCTTCGAATGTATCACCGCTTGGGAAGACACCGTCAACATTGTTGACATCGTAGTAGGTGACCCCATCGTAGTTGAACGAGTCGCCGTAGAACGCTTCTGCGAGGTCGTCGTAGGTGCTGACATTCATACCGGCGTACGCGCCGCTTGCGAGGATTGCACAGATGAGTGCTGGTGTTGTGATTTTCATGTTTTCTATCTCCTATATCTTCAAGTGAGTGGACTGGACTTTCATAAACAAACTGGCCGAGCGGCCAAACAACTATGATTCAAAACGACTCCAAAGGCAGGAGTTCGTGCTTTACCATGATGGTGCTGGGGAACGGTGGGTACGCGATGCGGATGCGGTAGAGTTCGTACTCTTCTGGATCCAGCGAGAGGCGCGAGAAGATCGATGCTGCGAGATCGTGGTATCCGGGGAGGTCGGGCGCGTGGGCCAGCGAGATCCCGCGTCCCATGCGGCTGATTGAATCACTGATGGTGAGTTCATCCGCTGACGAGAAGGTGATGGACGCGACGATATCCGAGAAGACTTTGAGTTCGCGTTCCACCTTTCCAAAGAGCCCGGCTTTGACGAACAGATCAAAGTGGAACATCTCCGTTGGGGTACGCACAGAACTTCCGAAGTGGGCGATTTTGTCGTTGGGCATCGCGTGTGTTGGAGCAATGTTGCGGAGGATTTCTCCGGTGAGGAGGGTTCGCTGTCCTTGGAGTCCGACCTCTGAAGACAGGAACTCGTCTTGCATCATGCCGTCGTGTGTGCGTGAGCGTACGAGTTTGGGCATTGGGTTTGAGCAGTATTCTGGGAGAACGGGCACGCCGTTGTGTTCGAGTGCGGCGGCGGGATCGATCGCTTGGCGTTCCATCGCCTGCTCGTGCTTGATGTCGTCATCGACGGCGACGGATTGATTGACGACCCATCGCATATCTGGGCGTGTCTGACGGAATCCCATCATGCCTTTGATTTGGGCCGCGTGGAAATAGTGTTCGCGATCTTCCGAAGGCATCAGGATGCACAGCGCGAGGAGTGTGTTGCAGTGAGCGCCCCAAGTAAAGCTGTTGCCCTCGAATGCTTGTTGTCTCCAGCGTTCTTCTGCATGGAGATCGCCGCTTTTGTTGCACGATTCGATCAACATCTCAAACTCGGATCTGGTGGAAGCGTGCGATGCGATGAGGGATTGGAACTGCTCGGAAGAGGTCCGGATTGAATCGAGGTATTGGGCTGCGAAGCCGTGCTCTTGGACCGCATCGGACCAGACTTTGACGCTTTTGGGAGTCGGCATGTGCTTGGCAGCGACAAAGGGGTCCTCGGCATACGCGACTTTGATCACCTGCCACGCGAGTTTCCGGTGGATTCCAAACGCTTTGGCGACAGAGGTGACGGATTTTGAGCCGGGGCATTTCTGCTCGATGATCCTCGCGTACGCATCGCGTGTAAACCCAACAACCCGAATGGTTTCTGATTCAAAGCATTTGTCAGGGGATGTGATCGAGAGCTGAGTATCCGTCATGAAGGCAGATTAACATGTTTCTCTTATTGTTTCAATAACAATTTCAGAAACACTTGAAGGATCAAAAAACACCGATTTAAGCCACTGAGGATGGATTTGAGCTAAAATCCCGGCTTTAGATGAGCGGAGTGTTGTAAAAATTTCAGAAAGGGTGCTTTCAATCTCACGCGGCTTGCGGCGTTGAATCGCTCTCGGGGCCATTCCATTGGTGCCCGCTGTTGATCAGTTGGGCGCACTCACCAATCAAAGACAGCTTGTTGATCGGTTTGGGTTGGTACGCATCGCATCCGGCGCGGAGACATTTTTCGCGATCCCCCGACATCGCGTGTGCGGTCAGTGCGACGATGGGGAGTGTGAATCCGAGTTCTCTGAGTTTAGAACTCGCGGCGTACCCATCGAGCACCGGCATCTGCATATCCATCAACACCAGGTCGTAGTGGGGCGCGCCCCGCTTGGTCAGCGCATCGATCCCGAGTTGGCCGTTGTTGGCAACATCGACCTCCGCGCCCGCTCTGCGGAAGTGGTAACTGATCAGACGCTGATTGTCAGGTCCGTCTTCGACGAGCAAGATCCGACGGCCCTTGAGTTGATCGGGTGTATGGGACACCGTGAACTCTTGGGTTCTGTTGGAATCCTGCTTTGGTTTCGTCTGCTCTGGGGCATCGAGCAACGGGACGCCCTTGAGGTCACCTGGGTTAATCGTGATCGTGAAGCAGGTTCCTCGGTTGATCGCTGATTTGACTGAGATGGTGCCCCCGAGTATTTCGACAATGGATTTGGAGATGCTCAATCCGAGTCCGGTGCCACCGAATCGTCGGGTCGTCGAGCTGTCTGCTTGTGAGAACGCGTCGAAGACGCGTTCGCAGTGTTCATCGGTCATCCCGATCCCGGTGTCGATGATTTCGAACTGGAGCTGCGGATTGGGGAGTTCGGTGAGTGAGCATCGGACGATGATGCTGCCTTCTTCTGTGAACTTGATGGCGTTTCCGAGGAGGTTGAGGAGAACCTGACGGAACCTGGTGGGATCCGATTGGATGGTTTCTGGGATCGGGGTGGCGTATTGGATGTGGAAGTCCAGTCCCTTCCTGCTGATCCGATCGCTGAGGAGTGTCACGACTTGTTGGATGATTTCGATCGGTTTGACTGTCATGCGTTCGATGGTCATCTTCCCGGCTTCGACTTTGGAGATGTCCAAGATGTCGTTGATGATCGAGAGGAGGTGCTCGCCGTTGCTTCGGATGGTTTTGATCGCCTCGCTTCGTCGTTCATTGGAGAACTCGCTGGTGTCGCTTTCTTCGAGGAGTTCTGCAAAGCCGAGGATTGCGGTCATCGGTGTGCGGATCTCATGGCTCATGTTGGCGAGGAAGTTGCTCTTGGATTGGCTGAGTGATTCCGCAAGATCCGCGGCTTCCGTCAGTCGGGTTTGTGTGTCGCTGTATTCGAGTTCAACCGAAGCTCGCGCACCAAAGAGCTTGAGCGCGGTTTGTGGATCAACCGGGGAGTTGATGGGTTTGGTATCAATGATCATGATGATGCCCAGATCCTCACCCATGCTGTTCTGGATCAGAAGACCTGCGTATCCCTGTGCGTTCATTTCTGTGAGCAGCGTATCGCTCGGATAGGCTTCAGCGACACAATCGGTGTGTATGCAGAATTTCTGGTTTGTTGCGTCCCCGCAGGGGGTTCCGTCGAGTTTGTATTCGAATGGTTCGACCGCTTTGCCCTGGTTTGATCCTGCGACAAGGCGTGCGTACGGAATTCCGTCCTTTGTGATGAGTCTGGCGATTCCTGCGAAAGTTGATTGGGTCGTCTCGCTCAATGCTGCGCAGAGCTTGGTGAGTGTCTGGGCTTGCGTGTTCTCGGGTTTCAGTTCCAGCGCTGTGCGGATCGCGATATCCAATCGTTTGGAAGAATCGATGTCCAGGTGCTGTCCAATCATCCGCTTACCGGCGCCATCCTGATCTTTGTTGATGACCTTCCCGGTTGATTGGATCCAGCGGTACGAACCGTCCTGGTGCATGATCCTGATCTCGATGGTGTAGATCGATTTGTCAGCCTCGATACAGTTGCCGATGAACTCCTCAACTCGTCCTTGATCCTCGGGATGGATTCTGTCAACGATGTGTTCTACAGGGAATGGGCATGGGATCGATTCGATCCCTAGCATTTTGAAGTACATCTCATTGGTATAGAGTGTCCCTTGCTCCATGTCCCAGTCCCAGATCCCGGCTTTGGCCGATTCGATCGCCAGCGCGAAGCGTTGTTCCATTTCAACGATCTCGGTCATGTCGGTCGCGAGGGTGACGATTCTGGAAAAGTATCCGGATGCACCCATGAGTGGTATTTTGTCGATGCGCATCGTCCGCTGAACCCCGTCAGGAAGGGTGACAGGCTCGATGCGGCCCTTCACAGGCACGCCTTTGGCGAGGATTTCCAGATCGGTTTCATCATTGGCAAGCGCTTTGGAACCTGAAAAGAAGGCTCCCGATTGTTGTCCTGCCATTTCTTCCGGGCTGAGTCCGAATGTGGCTGCGAGCGAGGCGTTAACACGGAGGAGGTTGTTTTTTTCGTCTTTGTAAATAATCATCGATGGGAGCGCATCGAGAATAGCCTGGAGCTCGAGTTCGGTTTCTTTCTGTCGGGTGATGTCCACGCGGAGCGAGTAGTACTGCTCGATTTCGCCTTGTTTATCAAAGAGCGGCACGATGGTGGTGTCGACCCAGTAGAGCGAACCATCTTTTCGTCGGTTCCGGATTTCTCCATTCCATAACTGGCCGCACCCGATGGTCGTGAACAAGTCTTTAAAGAACAATTGAGGGTGGTAGCCGGAGCTCAGGAGGCGGCAGTTCTTCCCGACGAGTTCCTCTCTGGAGTAGCCACTGATTGTGCAAAAGGCGTCGTTGACGGAAATGATGATTCCTGATGGGTCTGTGGTCAGCACCATGGAGGCTTGATTGGCTGCTTTGTGGTAGACCCCAAGTTCATGCTTGACCTTCATCGCCTGGTCCGCGATCGCTCTGGAATGCTTGAGAACCTTTAGGTTTGCACGCACCCCCGGCTCGATCACAAACAAAAGCGTGCAGAGTATGAGCAAACCAATGATTGTCAGATTTATCTTGCCCAGATTTCGTGATTTGTGGTTGTCGAGAATCGAGCTCTGTGCGATCATCGCGGTGCATTGATCAAAGTCGGCAATATACAATCCGGCTGATTCATCGAGCCGCTCGATTTGTTTTTGCAAAGCGATCTTGGTTTCGATGGAGCCCCGGGGTTCGTGCATCGCGAGTTCGTAAACCTGTTCTGAAGCTGCGATATACGATTCCATTTTCAACGAAATTCTTTCGAGGAGCTTCTGAAACTGATCATCGAGACTGTTGTGCATTGTCCCGGAAATCATGTAACTGGAAATGATTCCGTAGCCCTCTTCGAGTCGGTGATGCATTCGTATTGATCGGAGAGCCGCTTGTTCAACCTGAGGCCAGTCGCGTTGGCTATACGCTTTATCAATTCGGTACGCGTTTGTTGCGATGGACTGTATAAGCAGACGCTGCCGACCGGATGTGTTGATGATTGCGGCATCGTTCTCTGTATGAGAGAGAAGGTTTGAGCTGACCAGTTGATCGATCAAGAAAACTAAAAACAGAACCAAGAGAGAGAATGCAAACCGCAGCCGAAGCCCAGCGAAGGATCTGGAGAGGTGCTTGAGGTCGGGACTCTCAAACGGCGCATCAATGGGCTCCCTCGAGTTCTGA
This sequence comes from uncultured Phycisphaerales bacterium, assembly GCA_963976955.1. Lineage (GTDB taxonomy): Bacteria > Planctomycetota > Phycisphaerae > Phycisphaerales > UBA1924 > UBA1924. Next base: position 618,240 of record CAXBMD010000002.1, read on the forward strand.
TCGCGGATAGCCTCGAGTTGGGGGTCGTTGTTGGGAGCCATGAATGCCGAAGTTCCAGATAATAAGGACGAATGTTCTGTCTTGGAACTTGTCGGCAAAAAGCACTATCTCATCGAACGAATTTAAGCTTCGTGGTAGAATCAATGTTTATAAACGCACTTATTTGTACAACTTAGGTACTCATCCCTAGTGTTAGTGATCAGGTTATCGGGGCAAGGGGAGATTCCTGAATCTTTGGAGCAGTTCGGGGATGAGTGGCATGAGATCTCTGGGGTCCAAACCGGCATCCGCATTGTGTCTCTGCGACCAGACCTCTCCACAGCGGGCGTGGGTATCGACGGCGATGCACGCGACGCCGAAGTCATCGACATCAGGATTATTCAGACACTGGGCAACGAGTGACCCGATCATCCCCGCGAGGACATCGCCTGTGCCTCCGGTCGAGAGGCAGGGGTGCCCGTGTTGACAGACCCATTCGCGATGACCATCGGAGACCACGGTGTGCATGCCTTTGAGTACGACGATGCAGTGGAGTCGTTCTGCGATGGATCGGCACGCGAGCGATCGTTGGGATGCATTGCCTGCAGGATTGTGGTCAATGTCGAGTGCATCGAGGAGCCGCTGTGCTTCTCCGGGATGAGGTGTGAGAATCGTGGGGAGGGTGAAACGCGTTGGGAATGGTTCGAGCGTGCACAGAGCATTGAGTGCATCGGCATCAAGCACAAGGCACTTGCACCGATTGGTCGGTGTGAGCGCGGTGACGCTTGCGATGAAGCGTTGAGTGTCCGCGCCGGTTCCGAGTCCCGGACCGATCACCAACACATCACATTCCGAGGACATGCGATCCAGCACGGCGATTCGGTCTTCTTCAGAAATATACGGAAAGCCGGTCGCCATCGGCGCGAGGGTGAGGACGGCGTTGAGGATCGAGTCTGGGGCCGCGATTTTGACGAGTCCGCAGCCCACGCGATTCGCGCCCATTGCGACAAGCGCCGGTGCGCCGATCATGCGGGGCTGCTGGGACTGGGCATCGCCATTCGATCCGCCGAAGATGCCAACAGTCCCGAAGGTGCCCTTGTGGCCGTCGATTTTGCGTGCTTTGAGCTTTGGGAGTCTCGGCGTGTCCATGCGGTATTGTTGACGATCTGATGCGTGCGTGGGGGCTGTGGAGGGGATAGCCGCGCTATATTCTGGGGTGATTGATACCCATTGCCATCTGACATTCCCCGATTACGCTGGTCGGATCGACGAAGTGCTCGCGGACGCCGCGTCGCTCGGAGTCACTGGCGCGATCAGCATTGCAACGACAACTCAGGACTCGCTCGACACGCTCCGGCTGGCGCGCGAGCACGAGCAGGTGTGGTGCAGCGTTGGGGTGCACCCGTTGTATTCGGACAAGGGGCCGCACGATTGGAATGTATTGCGCGAGCATGCGAAGGACCCCAAGTGCGTCGCTTTTGGCGAGCTTGGTCTGGACAACCACTACGACAAACCACCCAAACCGATCCAGCACTCGGTGCTCGCGGAGCAGCTCGCGACGATTGAATCGTGCTGGGACGACGGGCTTGAGCTTCCGATAGTGATCCATTGCCGAAAGGCGTTTGAAGATCTGATCCCGATCTTGAAATCATCGAAGCTCGATGCGGACCGGTTTGTGTTCCATTGCTTTACAGGAAACCCCGACGAGGCGCGGATGGTGCTGGACTTTGGCGCGAGCATCTCGTTCACCGGGGTCGTCACCTATTCCAACGCGAAAGAAGTTGCCCAAGCGGCGATGCTCGTCCCGAGCAATCGCATAATGGTGGAGACGGATGCACCCTTCTTGTCACCCGATCCGATGCGCGGCAAGCGTCCTTGTTTGCCCGGATACGCGCGGTACACCGCTGAATATCTCGCCAAGATCCGAGGCGTGTCCTTCACGGAGTTCCATCAGCAGATTGATGCGAACACCGAGTCGTTCTACGGCATCACCGTGCCCAAACCCGCCGCAGAAAAATTGGAAAGCATCCTATGAACCTCACCGTGAATCTGGTGCTTGCTGACTCAGGCTGGTTTCATACGATCTCGCCTTACCTTTGGCGGATCTCGGGTGATTTCGGGATCCGTTGGTATGGGCTCTCGTACCTGCTCGCGTTTGTCATCGCGTATTTGTTACTCCGCTGGCTCGCATCACGCGGTGTGACCCCGATCCCGAAAGACCGCATCGCCGACGCGATGATGCTGCTCGTCGCGGGGGTGATCGTCGGCGGTCGTCTTGGGTACATCCTGCTGTACGATCCCGCGCTGCTGGTTGATTTTACAAGCTCGCCGCCGTGGTGGGGGGTGTTCCGATTGACCAACGGCGGGATGTCGTCCCACGGCGGATTCGCGGGGGTCATCCTCGCATGCATCTGGATTTCAAGGGGATTCAAAGACGAGCACGGTAACCGAATCGGTGCGTGCCCCAAGCTGCATGTCATGGACATGTGCGCGATGGTCGGGCCGCTCGGATTGATGCTCGGACGCATCGCCAACTTCATCAACGGCGAACTCCTCGGCAAAGTCGTCGCACTCCCCGGCGCGCACTCACCCTGGTACGGCGTGCGGTATCCGCAAGAGATTCTTGAACGCCCACTCAATTCATTGCCTCAGACTCCGGAGCAGTTGGGCCAAATCATCGGTCTCTCGACACAGTACATGCTCCCGGGTGAGCAGGACTGGGGGCTTGGGTACATGCGGATTCTGGACCTGATCCGCAGCGGGAATGATTCGTTGCGGACGCAGCTTGAGCCTTTGATTTCTGCGCGCTATCCCACGCAGCTGATGCAAGCGTTCTTTGATGGGTTGCTGGTGTTCGTGGTGGTCTGGGTCATCGCATACAAACCCCGGCGCGTCGGCGTGCTGGGCGGTTGGATGCTGATTGTGTACGCGCTGGGACGCATCCCGATGGACTTTGTACGGCTTCCAGATGCGGGAGTCACGCAGTTCGGCCCAATGACGAGGGGGCAGGCGTATTCGTTGCTGATGCTGATCGTCGGGGTCATCGCGCTGATTGTGGCGCACCGATCGAAGTATGTGGTGATGGGCGGATGGGGCCGTCGTTCAGTTTCGCTCGCGTCCGAGTCGGGCGATGCCGAGGGTCGCACCGAATCCAAGCACAATGATCCCGAGTGATCCCGCGATCTGCCAAGATGACGGGGTGAACGCACGCTGTTGCCAGTCTTTCGCGTTGTCGTTCGCTTGCATGTCGGTCAGATTTTCAGCGGTGACGAGTTCGCCTTTGATCGTATCTCCAACTTCCGGCACAACACCAGCGCGGAACGGGTAGAGACCTGCCGGTGCTGCGATGATGAGTCCGAGCAGCACGCCGAGCGTGACGCGTTCGTATTTGTGGAGCACCCAGCGGAGGACATTGCTGACGACGATCACGCCGAGGACGACCCCGATTCCGACGGGGATGACGATGGACATCTGATCCATGACCGCTGAGACATCCGCGTCTTTGAGTGCGCTGATGGTGTCCTTGATCGCGCCGATGATGGTCTCGTACATTCCGAGCAGGAGCAGCAGGAAGGCGCCGGAGATGCCGGGGAGGATCATCGCACTTGCCGCCGCGGCTCCGCCGAGGACCAGTCCGAGCGGGCCGCTGAGTCCGGATGAATCCGCGCCGGTTTCTTGGAGGTAGACGAGTGCGCCCATGAGAAGGGCGCCGATGATCCCGCCGATGATAACTTTGCGTGAGATGGGTCGCGCCATCGCGTAGAGGATGGGGACGCCGCCGAGGGTGAGTCCGATGAAGAGGGAGAACATGATCCAGCGGTTGTAGACGAGCGCGTGGTGGATGATCGAAGCGAGTCCACCGATCGCGACGGCTGCGCCTGCGACAACGCATCCGAGCGTGAGGATATTGCGTTTGGTGAAGCGAAAGCGGGTAATCTCGGAGATCGCGTCGATGAATCGGGTGTAGATCCCGCACGCGACGAGCATGGTGCCTCCTGAGATGCCGGGGACGAGGTTTGCGAGCCCCATCAGCACCCCGCCGAGGACGCATCGGAGAACCGGAACGGGGGTTTGCTCGGATAGGGTTGGGTCGGTCTCAGGTTGTGTCTTTGGTGTGTCGTTCATATGTTGGGGAGACGATAGGTCAGGTGGATGGTCAATCTGCGGTATGATGGTGTTCAGATTGATTGGGGGATTGACTGGAGGATTGGGTGAGCTTTGACATGAAACGAATCGGACAAACCCCGCTGCTTTCTACACTCCTTGCGTCGATGCTGTGCGTGATTCCTGCGTGCCGGAGCGTGCAACTCCAGTCGCTTGGGTACCAAGCCACCGAGAGCGAGAGTGCCAGCGAGTTCATCTCAAACAGCAACACAGCGGCGGATTCGGTTTGGCCCGCTCGATGGGGGGCCGACACGATTCAGCCTGGGGATCGGGCTGGTGTGATCGTTGAGTTGGATCATCCCGTATCCGAACTTGCGCCAGCGCACCTCTCGCGTTTCCATCGGCTCCGGACGGGGGACACCGAATACTCGGACATGAACGCGCTGGCAACGGGGATGGGGATCGATCACGCGTACAAGTTCCAAGCCGAGGGGCCGGGGTGTTATTTGTTCGTGCATTCGCCGCCGGTGGATGGGGAGGAACCCAAGCCGTCGAAAGACGGAGAGCCTGAACTCTTCTTCAAGTATGTCAGTGCGCAGCCAACAACGAAACCAAGCACGAGCGACGAGGACCAACTGGAACTCGAGCGGACCTGGTTCACCTATCGCACGCCTCGATCTGAGCAGGAGTCGATCGGGACGATCCTGTTGATGCCTGGGATGTTCGGGACACCAGAGCCTGTCGTCGAAGGCGTCGAGCGGTTCTTCCGATCGCGCGGTTGGTCGGTGCTTCGGATGCTCTCTCATCCATCACGGTTCACAGAACGCACACAGTTCGGGGTCCCCCCGGGATCCGAGGCGTTCATCGCGCAGCGCATCGCGGAAATGTTTGATACCCGCACCGCAGAAGCGGCGTACGCCGCGTCATCTGCGACGCGGTTTGTGCACGAAAGATACCCAGACGACGCTGAGAAACCAGTCGTCCTGCTCGGGATGTCCGGCGGAGCGATGATCCTCCCGACCGTGTATTCGTTCGACCCATGGCTCTACAGCGGCGGGGTCCTCATCGCGGGAGGCGGCAACTTCCTCGAGATCAACATCCGCTCCAACTACGCGCAGTGGATTGATGCGATTGATCTGGATGCGGATCCGTCGGAGCCTGAAATTCAGAAGCCGGAGAAGGCGCAGCTTCAAGAACTGAGCAACTTGTACATGACCATGTCCAAGCTCGATTCGCTGCACACCGCTGAGTCGATGCAAGGCGTTCCCATACTCATGCTCCACGGCAGCGCGGACAAAGCGGTCCCCGCATCCACAGGAGACGCGCTCTTTGAAGCACTCGGCAAACCCGAGCGGTGGGTCTATCCGGTCGGGCATGAGTTGATCTTCGCGGGACTCCCGCTTCAAACGACGAAGATCGAAAAATGGGTCCGCGAGCAGGTGATCGGGGAAGACTAAAACGCGTCGTCCATGCGGAACTTGGCAACAAGCTGCGCGCTTCCGATCGGGTTCTCGCGGTCAACCTTGAACCCATACAACTGACCCGGACGCATCGAATGGAGCCGTGGCGCGGACGGTCCCGCAACCAAGATATCCGCGGCTCTCCCGATCAACGGGTTGTGCGAGACCAGCGCGAGCGATGGCGCATCGCTTTCCTCAATCACCGACATGATGTCCTCGGCAAACCGATCCGCAGCGATCCGGGGTTCATGCTGAACCGGCTGTCCCAGCGCGTTCCAGATCGGAGTCGCGGTCTGGGTGGTGCGTGTGTAGGGGGATGCGAGGACGATGGTTGGGGAACTCTGTGCGGGGTCCGAAAGAAACTCCGCGATCGCTGCGGCTTGTTCGTGTCCCTTGTGCACAAGCACGCGATCCGCGTCGTGTCCAGATTCGGAGAGATCCTCGGCTTGTCCATGACGGATCAGGTACACGATCATGCCGGGGTTCCTGTTGAGAATGCGGCGGACCCGATGGTGTATCCGCCGAACACCCCAAGGAGTCCAAACGCGAGCGACATGATGACATAGACGCTCGCCATCCCGAGCCTTTGGTTCTGGATAAGTTCGAGCGTTTCCCATCCGAAGGAGGAGAAGGTTGTAAATCCGCCGAGGATGCCGACGATGAGGAAGACCATCGCGGGGGAGGATTGCTGGTCGCGGGAGATCGCGTACGCCCATGCGAGACCGATGAGTCCGCACCCGATGATGTTGACGAGCATGGTCGCGAAGGGATACAGGTTCAACCAGTGGGGGGGTTCAAGATCGGTCGGGGTGAATCGCGCGACGAGTTGGCCGATTCCATACCGGCTGATCGATCCGAGTCCGCCTCCAAGAAATACCAGCATGAGTTTGAGCATGGTTGTCTTCTTTCGTCGGACGCATGTGTCCATGAACACCACTTGAGTGTAGCAAAGTCTATGTGCCGGGTGCTCTTGGACCGGTACTCGAAGCGTGTCTCCATGCCGTGAGCATTCCAAGAACCGCAAACGCGATCGAGGAGGGCGCGAGAATGCCGTGGAGGGCGCCTTTGGAGTTGTGGTAGAGGAAGTCACTCGTCGTGCTTTCCGCTGCGAAGTTCCAGTTGATGACGGTGATCGGGAACGAGATGGATACAAAGACCAGCAGGGTCAATCCAGCCGCGATGTATCCGAGTCGTTTCGAACCAGCACCCGCGAAATGGACCGCTGCAAGACCCACGGCCGACCCCCCGATCCACACAAGTTGATCGAGCCGGGGTTTGATGTCGGGGTTGATCTGCTTGATGATCCAGATGACCCCGATCCAGAGGAGTCCCCAAGCGACCGCCGCGATGATCGCGCTGCTCAATCCCAAGAGTGGCCTGAATGTCCGAGCAGGATACGGAGCGGGTGGGAGGTCGACCCGCTCCGGAGTCGGCTTCGATGGATGCAACGCGCGGAGTTGTGCTATCGTCTCTGATTCTGTCGGCGTGGGCGTTCCGAGATCAATTGCAGTATGCAATGGACGCTGGTACGCGCCGAGGTCGTGGAGGTATTGCGTGATTGCGTTCTGGTGAGCCGCGCTGTGTTCCAAACCGAGGGTTTGGTAGGCCGTCGCGAGTTGTCCAAGCGGATCGGCGATCAACGCTTCATGGGTGATGAACGCGATGCGTCCCTCGTCGAGCGACTGGGACTGGGCGATCGTCGCGTGCTCAATGTCACGGTATTCGGTGACGATCCGGTCGCGGAGCGTGGATGGATCGAGCGGTTGTTGGAGCAGGTGCGAGGCGAGATCGTCGTGCATCCGCATGTTGGATTCGATGACTTTGTTTGGATCGCGGGAGACATGGAGGAAGCGGGCGTGATCGCCGAAGATTTCGACCAGTTCGGAAATGTGCGCGCCGTGGCTCGGGGTTTTGAGGACCAGCATCTTCTGCGGATGCCTTCGAGTGACCTTCCACGCGAATCCCGCGAGGGTGCGGCGCCAGCGGGCACGCTCAGCATCGGTGCATGTTTCAAGTGTGTTCCATTTGCTCCATTTCGACCATCGGCTCGGGAGGATCAAGCGTCCCGGGAGCGTTGAGCACGCACCCCATCCCGCGAGCGCAAAGTCGTCCTCGGCGGGCCACATCGGTCCGAACCCGACGCCGTCTTGTGGACGCGAAGCGCCGAGGAACGGGACCAAGAGGAAGCGGGTGACCGCCCAGCTCAACCAGCATCCTTGACCGAGCAGAGCTTGGTACCAGCGAGGCGTGACCGCCTCGGGGTCGCACGCGATCAGGTTGTGTGCGTGCGTGGTTCCGGAGCGGTAGTACCCCACGATCACCAGCACGCCGGGGGGGTGATCGAGTTGTTCAGGGTTCTTTTTGAAAAGTTTCCAGCAGATTGCGAAGATGATCCGTTCCGGGAGTGACCAGAGGGTGCCTACCAGACTGGTGAACCCGATCCCGAAGAGGCGGATCCAGTAGCGTGGGTGGATGCGTGTTCCAACGAGCATCCGCAACCAGACATCGAGGGGTGCCAATGCAAGCAAATGCGCGACTGGGGCCGCGGGCACTGGATTCTGTTTGGGAACCGGGTTTTGGTCCTTTGGAGGGGTCACTGACGAGCATATGCAATCGATGACCCGCCTATTGGTCGCTGTGCTTGGGAAGTGCGTGCGGGAACTGTTCGACAGCGTGGATGATTCGTGATATACCCGGATTCTCTGCGTATTGTCTCCTAATGACACACACCACCACGACACAGCCCCACCCGCTCCTCATCAAACTTGGTCTGACCGATCACCCTCGCGTGGTCATGGACATCACCGGCAATGAAACCCCTGAGAAGGACGGGATCATCGTCGTCCGCAGCCCCGCGACGGGGTTGCCCCTCGCTGGGGTTCGCCTAGACGATGCGGCTTCGTATGAAGCGACCACCGCAAAGGCAGCAGCAGCATTCAAGAAGTTCCGCACCGTTCCCGCTCCACACCGCGGCGAGTTGGTTCGGCGGATCGGAGCTGAGTACCGGACAGTCCTCGAAGACTTGGGGTCACTGCTCTCGCTGGAGATGGGCAAAATCAAAGCCGAGGGGATCGGGGAGGTTCAGGAAACCATCGACATCGCGGACTACGCGGTCGGGATGTCCCGTCAACTCTGCGGCATCACGATGCCATCGGAGCGTCCAGAACACACGATGAAAGAACAATGGCTCCCGCTCGGACCGGTCGGGGTCATTACGGCGTTTAACTTCCCTAACGCCGTGTGGGGATGGAACGCGATGCTCGCGACCATCGCGGGAGACACGACTGTTTGGAAACCCTCACTGCTCGCGCCGCTGACCGCGATCGCGACCAACATGATCGCGGAGAAAGTCGCGGCGGACATGGGGTTCGAAGACATCTTCCAGCTCGTCATCGGGACCGATGATGTCGTTGGGGAGACCATGATCGCGGATCGTCGGTACCCGCTCATCAGTGCGACGGGGTCGTGCCGAATGGGACGCCGGGTCGGTGCGGTGGTTGCGGGTCGATTGGGCAAGTGCCTGCTCGAACTCGGCGGCAACAACGCGGTGATCATCGAAGCGGACGCGAATCTTGATCTGGCGCTCAAATCAACAGTCTTTGGTGCAGTCGGGACCGCTGGTCAGCGGTGTACCTCGACGCGCCGCATGATTATTCATGAGTCGATTGCTGATGAGTTTGTTGCGAAACTGGTCAAAGCGTACGAGACAGTCAATATCGGTGATCCTCTGGATTCGTCCGTGCTGATGGGCCCATTGATTTCGGAGTCTGCGGTCAAGCAATACGAGCACGCTGTCAGCGAAGCGGTCAAGCAAGGCGGGACGCTGCTCACGGGCGGCCAGCGCGTGAAGCTGGACGGGGATCTCAGCGGGGGACACTTCGTTAAACCAACCATCATCAAGGTCCCAGCATCAAACCAGCTCCCGATGGCGTTCGAAGAAACCTTCGCGCCGATCATGTATGTGTTCACTTACAAGACCCTCGACGAAGCGATCGACATGCAGAACTCGGTCGATCAGGGACTCAGTTCCGCGATCTTCACCGGATCTTCAAACGCCGCCCAACGCTTCCTCGCCCCAACCGGCGCGGGTTCAGACTGCGGCATCGCGAACATCAACCTCGGGACCTCCGGCGCAGAAATCGGCGGCGCGTTCGGTGGCGAAAAAGACACCGGCGGCGGACGCGAGTCAGGTTCTGACGCGTGGAAGGTATACATGCGCCGTCAGACCTGTACAATCAACTATGGTAATGAGCTCACACTTGCACAGGGGATCCGCTTTGAATAAGCAAACGACTACCGTTGATTCGTTAGCCAGCGCTGCGGTCGCCGAGATTGTCAGCGGGATGACCGTTGGTCTTGGTGCGGGACTCACCGCCGCTCGTGGGATTCATGCACTGGCGCAGCGTGTCATCGACGAGGGACTGGACATCAACTGCGTCGCGGCATCAGAGCGTGCAGAGGATCTCGCGCGCTCGCTGGGACTGAAAATCGTGGACTTTGCGATGCTCGAAGAGATCGATGTTCTCATCGACGGCGCTGACGAAGTGGACCGTTCGATGGTCGTGCTCAAGGGATCGCGCGGCGCAATGACCCGAGAGCGCATCCTGTGCTGGGCATCCAAGCACACAATCTTCATGGTTCACGAAAAAAAGGTTTCCGAAACACAGGTTGGTTCTTTGTGCGCCATGCCCATCGCGGTGATGGCCTACGGCGTCGCTTCGACACGCAAAGCGCTCCGCCATATCGGGATCAACGGCGTCATCCGTCAGGACATGGACGGACGCCTGTTCCTCACCGACAACGGGAACCTCGTTCTCGACGCGACCATCCACGGCAACGAAGACCTGCTGGAAATGGCGCTCGAACTCAACGACATCCCGGGTGTCATTGATCACGGACTCTTCATCGACGAAGCGGACACGATCCTCATCGAAATGAGCGATGGAACAATCGAGCGTCTCGACCGTCCTGCTGTCGAAGACTAAACAAAGTTCAATCTAGTTAGACGGGGTAGCCGTGTTTTTCGCAGATCGCGTTGAGACGATCCAGCGATGACCCCATGAGTTCCGCGTACGGCTCCCATTTGGCGAGTGATCCCTTGTAGACCCCTTGTGCCGCTTGATGGGGCTGGAGGGTCGGGACGATCCGCTTGCGTTTGGAGAAGTTCAGGCACGCGTCGTCCCAAGGCAGTCCCGCGAACTCGACGAGTCTCCGGGTTTCCGCTTCGGGCTCGTTGACGATTTTCGCGTAGTCGCCGACGGTTAAGTTGATCCACGGCGCGGCTTCCGGGATGACCTTGAGCCAGTGCTCGTGCATCTGGAATCGGATTTCGATCATGTCGACGATCGCGTCAAACTCGTTGGTCCAGCCGTGGCCTCGCGCAAAGTTTCGGAAGAAGCACGAGAGCGCGATGTCGCGTGGATCTCGTCGGGTCAGGATCATCTTCGCGCCGGGCGCAATCGCGGCAAGGAACCCGATCTGCTCGTCATTGCTCGGATGCTTATCGACGACATACTCGCAGCTCCCGGAAAGCTCGCGGAGTTGATCGAGGACTTGGCCTCCGAGCTTGGTGCGTTTGTTGCGGGAGATCCGCGACAACGCTTGCGCGGTCGGATTGGGGTACAACTTGCATTCGGACGCCGCTTTGATCAGGAATGGTGCTTCACCAGCACTCTCCGCGAGTGGATGCGATGACAGGATCTGCTCGATGAGTGTGGTTCCCGACCGGGGCATTCCCGAGATCATCAGGATGTGCTCGCGTTGCTCAGGTCCCGAATCGTTGGGTTCGAGCGATTTGAGCGTTTCGACGCTGAAGATGTCCATGATCGCTTTGATGCGTGCGATATCTTTGTCGATGTTGGTGTTGGGTTTGGTCTTGGCAGCGCCCTGAACAGCGTAACCACCCATGCCGTCGCTGGTTTTGATGTTGCCACCCCGGTACGCGGCGGCCCATGCTTCGGTGTAGTTTCCCTGTCTTTCGAGCAGGGATGCGAGCAGGTATTCGAGCTCGATGCGTGGTGCGGCTTTGATCGTGGAGTCGGTGAGCCGACGCTCGATGCGCTCGACCGCCTCGTCCACGCGACCCGCTTTGGGCGCGAGTTCTCCGAGCGTCAAATCGAGATCCCATGAATCGATGCCACGCGCTTGCGCATCGTTGAGGATCGCGAGTGCTTCGTCGGATCGTCCCTCGTACTGCAGAATCGTCGCGAGCCGACCAATCGCGGGGGCAAAGTTGGGATCGATGTCAAGGGCTTTCTTGAGTGCGGCATTCGCTTCGTCAAGTCGTCCAGCGTATGCGTTTGCTTGCGCAAGCGTGTACATCATTTTCAGATCTTGTTCTCCAGCGCCGCCGGCGCGTTCGATGAGTTGGATCGCATCATCATGCAAACCAATCATCACGCTGAACTGGGCGGCTCTGTTCCGGACCTTGAGCGCGTTGGGGTGCGTACGGTGTTTGGAGAGGAATGTTTTGTAAACCTTGATCGCGCCGGCGATGTCCCCGGCTTTTTCGAGGTTCTGCGCGTCGGTGAACAGTGCTTGTGGGCCTTTGGGTGCCATGGACGGAGGGTAGGCGATGAATCTCGTTTATTCCGGTGCGGGAAGGTCGCGGAGGAACTCGATGAGCCGATCCCGGCTCGGTGATTGAGCATCACGGACATACGCGCCAGCAACCCCGCACGCGGCGGCAAGACACTGGCCGAGATTCAGACCAACATTCTGCGCGAAGCTGAACCCGCCTCCGAAGTGATCCCCGGCACCGGTCGAGATCCGAGGTCTGCGTGTGTACGGACCCGCGAACCAGCCCGAGTCGCCTTGGTCGTCTGCGGCACCCGCTCCGGTGTGCTGATGAATCACAATGCAGGTGAGCCCGAGATGCTCGCGGAGTCGAGCCGCGGCTTGGGGCACCATCGACGAGAGCGACTGGTTGTGCTCATCGTCGTACGCGTTGATCCCGACGACATCCGCAACACGCCCGCTCTCAGCGAGATTGAGTCCCAGCGTGACCGGGATGTGCTGCTGGAGTTGCTGGATCAGTTTCATGGCGCGAGCGATGTCCGCGTCGGTGCGCTTTGCGGGATCGGAAAGATCGAGGAACAGTCGTCGATCTTTGTTTGGAGAGAGCTTGGGGAAGATGTCGTCGCAGAGTCCCTGCCAGATCCCTTCGACGCCGGCAACGAGTGTCCAGTTGACGACCGACAGCAAAGTCGCGGCTTCGAACATCTCGATCAGGGTTTCGAGGGTCAGCGTCTGGATGATGAGTTCCCAGGTGACGCGCTGGACAGATTCGGGCTTGCCCAGCATGATCTTGCCGTCCTCGAACTCGAGCGCGTCGGTGCGTCCGGGAGGACAGATCGGGATCACACGCTCGCATTTGTCCGCGAATGGTTTGTAGATCGGATCGACGCGGTACCAATCGTCTTCTTGGGATACCGCTCCAATGTAGGTGACCGTCGCGCCAAGCGAACCCAGCGCCGAAGACAGGAGCGGGCCGTTGCCCCCAAAGCGGACATCCTGCACGACCATCTCCAGATTCGCGCTCTTTCCCGCGGCGGCGCCGCATCGAGCGGCAAACTCGGGGATGGTCTTGATCCGGTCGTAGTCGTCTGGAGCCATGGAGTGGCGCTGGTTGACGACATGGATGATCGAATCGATGAACCCATCGAACCCAACCAGCGCGTGAATCGGACAGGACGGATCAATGCCTTCGATTGCGTCGGCGGCTTGGTTGGCAAGATCGGTTCGGCTGGTGTTCATGGTCCAAGCATAGACCGGTTTTGGCCCATACAATCCGGCATGAATACCATCGTTCTTGCAACCCAAAATCCAGGCAAAGTCGACGAACTCCGCTCTCTCCTCGCGGGATCACCGATCAACATCCTCGGCTTATCCGATCTCGATGATTCGTTCCCCGAACCGGATGAAACAGGCGCGACATTCATCGACAACGCGACCATCAAAGCGATCGAATACGCGAAACGCACTGGTCTGCCGTGTCTCGCGGATGATTCGGGACTCGAGATCGACGCGCTCGGTGGACGGCCCGGAGTGATTTCTTCGCACTACGCGTTTGATGGTCAGGTCGAAGGAAGGGCGGCGACGATGACGCGACAAGAACGCGATCGACACAACATTGAACGCGTGCTCGCGGAACTCGAAGAAGTCGAAGCCAAAGACCGCACCGGACGCTTCAAGTGCGTGATGGTGCTCGCGGATCCAGATGGCTCGATCCTTGCGACCAGCGAGGGCACCTTCGAGGGACGCATCGGGGACCACATCCAAGGCGAGAACGGGTTCGGATACGATCCGATCTTCCTCGTCGGCGATGACTTCACGCGGACGAGTGCGGAACTCTCAGCGGACGAAAAGAACGCGGTTTCCCACAGGGGACACGCTGTTCGGGGGATGATCGAGCAGATTGCTTCCCTGAATCCAGCCTGAACCCAGCACGAAAGTAGCCTGATCCTGACCGTGTTGGAACCTAGAATGGTGCATGACCACAGCCGTGCTTCCGAATCTTGATCCCGCGTTGCAATCCATTTCTGAGAAGGTCCAGCGCGGCGAGCGTCTGACGCTCGACGATGGTTGGGTGCTCTACAACACCCCCGACCTGTGGACGGTTCTGGAACTCGCGAAGCTCGTCCGCGATCGCATGCATCCCGGGGTCGCGTACTACAACATCAATCGTCACCTGAACTACTCCAATGTCTGCGCGCTCTCGTGCAAGTTCTGCGAGTTCTACCGCAAAGCGGGCGAGGACGGCGAGTACACCCGCGATCTCGACTACATCCGCGAAGAAGGACGCAAAGCCGCGGCGTCGGGCGCGACGGAGATGCACATCGTCGGGGGTCTCAATCCGTACCTCCCCTTCGAGTTTTACACCGACATGCTCAAGGTCTTGACCGAGGTCGCGCCCAATGTCCACCTCAAAGCGTTTACCGCCGTCGAACTCGTCCATCTCGCGCGGATCGCGAAGATTTATAAAAAGGACGACACCAAAGCGGGTGTGCGTTGGGTGCTGGAGCGATTGAAAGAAGCGGGTCTGGGTTCACTCCCAGGCGGGGGCGCGGAAGTCTTCGACGAACGGGTCCACAAGGAAGCGTTCAAGACGAAGATCGGCGCGCACGAATGGCTCGATGTCCACCTTGTCGCGCACGAGGTTGGGCTGAACTCCAACTGCACGATGCTCTACGGGCATGTGGACAAACGACGCGAACGCTTGCGGCACATGGAGATCCTACGCCGATCCCAAGACCAAGCACTCGCGCGCCTGGGATACGAAGGTGAAGACGGCGCGTACATCGCTGAGGGGATCGAAGAATCCCAGCAGATCACCGCGCCGGTGATCACGCTCAATAAAGAGAACGCCGTGCTTCCGACCCCTGCGATGTCCGAGGGGGGGCAGGTTAAAGGCGGGTACTACCAGACGATCACGCCGTTGCCGTTCTTTCCTGATGGATCGGCACTTGAACATCTCCGCGGACCAGCGGGTCTCGAGAACCTGCGGACCATCGCGGTGACGCGATTGATGCTCGACAACTTCCCGCATGTCAAAGCGTTCTGGATCATGCAGACCCTCCCGATGGCGCAGCTGATGCTCGAAGCGGGGGCCGATGATATAGATGGGACGGTCGTGTGGTACGACATCACCAAAGCGGTGGGCGAAGGTACCCACCAAGAAACTACTGAACGCGACCTGATCGAAGCAATCAACGAAGCGGGCTACGAAGCGGTTGAACGCGACACGCTGTACCGGCGGGTGGAGCGTGATGGGAATGCGTGGTCAGTGTCAGAGGATTGATGGTGGCGAGTTCACCCAATGATTTTCAATGCGAGTGCCTTCTGAACTTCGAAAATATTGGCACCCTTCTTTCGAAACTGCTTTGAAATAGGCACAGGATTTCCAGAGACATAAATTTTGAGTTCTGCATCAAGGTCTAGGGTTCCAGCTGTTTCCACAGAGAAATGAATGATGCTCTTGTAGGGTATGGAATGAAACTCGATTTTCTTTCCGGTAATGCCCTGCTTGTCGATGAGTAGCAATCGAAGATTTGTGAAAATTATGAGATCACGGACCAGCTTGAAAGCAAGATTAATTTTTTCATCCGGTACCAATATGTGATCGACTTCTGGTGCCGCATGTGCGGGATCAATCGAGGACGCATTTCCAAGTATGGCATCGAACATGCCATGCTTTGCTTGTTCTCGTCTTTCACTTTGGGGTGCTTGTATATCTGGGAGCGTAGTTGAGCCTGGTCTTGTGACACGGGAGTTGGTGCCACATTTTGGGCATTCGATCGTCTCGCCGACCATTGACTCTGGTGCGTCAAGATTTTCATTACATTGTCTACATTCAATGGTAATCATTCGATGATGATACCATATTTTGTAATCAATGTGATAGGGGATTTGTTATCAAATCGGCGAGATGTAGAACTTGCGTGAGACGCCTTCGACTTCGTGGTGGTAGTAGAATGCGTTGGGGGCGGCTTTGTTGATTGCCGCGATGAGTTTGGGGAGTTCTTCGAGGGTGACAATGGTGCGGATCATCGAGAGTTTCTTTTCTTCATATCCGCCGACGCCGGGGTGGATGGTGTAGGTGCGGTGGGGGGATGCTTTGCGGATCGCATTGCCGATGACATCGGGGTGCTCGTGGATGACCGCGAGCATGGTGAGTTTGAACTTGTGGTAGAGGGTGTTGAGTGTCTCGGTGCTCACGAAGAGGTAGAGCGCGGTGTACATCAGCGTGTTGATGATCAGCGCGAGGTCGTTGGTTTTGAGCAGTTGGAGCGCGAGACCGAAGACGGTGGAGACGACGCCCGCGATGATCGCGATGGATCCGACGGGTTTGAGGTATTTCATCGCGTAGAACGCGGCGATGACATCCTCGTCGCCGGTGGATCCGCGGTTTTTGAACGCGACCGCTTTGGCGCATCCCGCAAGGATGCCGCCGAAGAGGACGAGCATGATCCGCTCGTTGTACGCGTCGGGCTGGGTGATGTGGAACTCGGGGAGGAACAGCAACGCGAGGATGACTGTCGCGACAACGATGAGCGAGCGGTATGCGAAGGTCTTGCTGATTTTTCGATACGCAAAGGCCATCAGGAGGGTTTGGAACAGTGCGTAGAGCACGATGAAGATTGTTGAGTTCTCAAAGTAATATGAAATCGAGACTGCGATCCCTTCGCTTCCTGTCAGGATGATCCCTGCTGGGATGACGAAGTATTTGAGCGCGATCGAGTACAGCAACCCCGCAGCAATCGCCAGCACCCAGTTGATGGGTGTGAGCCGCTTTGGGTGCTCGGATTCTTTAGACGATGATCGTTGCTTGCTCATCATCGATGATAGGAGGCGTGGGGTGTTTGCCAACCGCTGTAGCCAGTGACTTCAGATCGAATCAGAACTTCCAGCCGATGCCCATGAAGTAGTCCACATCGTTCGGGCGGATCCCGCTGCCTGGCGACGAGTCATGGCGATGTTCAACACCCGCGTTCATCGTCATCCCGGTCTCGGCATCGAGGATGACCTCAATCCCCGCAGCGGAGTTCCAGCGGAACTCGCCGAGTTCGTCAAAGCTTGGGTAGTAGGTTGTCCCTGCGAAGAGCTTTGTGTTGTCGGAGAGTTGGTGGGTCCAGTCGAGTCCCAACAGTCCTTCCGGAATGACTTTCTCATCCGCGTTGGATCCGAACTCGTAGGAGGCACCCACACCGACGCGACCGATGAGGGTGGTTTTCTCGTTGTTGATGAACTCGTACCCAACACCGACCGCGCCGCTCAAGCGGTGCTGCCATGCTTGGAACTCGTCGTACTCGTATTTGCCTTCAGCGAAGTAGCGCCAGGGTCCATCGAGGAGCCAATCGTTTTTGAATCCGAGTTCGCCTCGGGAAGCGGATTCTTGGCCGTCGGAGGTGGAGTAGAGGTACGACGCGTACGCGTGGGTCTCGGTAGAGTCCGTTTTGCGGTCGCCTTTGAGGTTGACGCGTCCGGAGAAGTTCTCGTTGTTGCCTGAGGTTCCCGAGATCCCGGCGCTGAAGCTGTATTCCCAACCCTCGTTCCACGCGAGTTCTTGCGCGGCTTCCGAAGCCGCTTCGCCATCCTCGGATTCGGGTTGGGACTGAGCGGTTTCTGAGGCAGATTCGGAAGTGGATTCAGCGGTCTGGGTGTAGCTCGCGGCTTCCACTTGAGCCGCGGCGAGCTCCGCTTGTGCGAGTTCGAGTGCACGCTGAGCGGCTTCGACGCGTTGAATCGCGTCGTTGCGGTCGTTTGCGAGCGCTGAGCCGCTGAGTGTGAGCAGAGCGATGGCGGAGATTCGGGTGATGTTCATAGCTGGATCCTCCAAAGGATTGCGTGGTCTTGCGTTCGTTCCGGGGTCCCCACCGGGACAAGAGCAAAGGAGCGTGAGCGGACGATGTCAACCGTGTGTGCAACGCGAGTTGGGGATTTCCGTACAATGAGAATCGTGCCCCGATCCCATACCTGCCCATCCTGTTTGACGGAACTCGGACGAATCCGCGCGGTGCCCGATCCGCACTACGGATTGCCTGTGGTCGTGTGCCCGTCGTGCTCGCTCGCAACCGTTCGGCAGAGGCATCCCGACATCGAGTTCTGGAGAAGCTTCCGGCGCGTCCATAGCGCGATGCGGAATCTAACGGTTCGGCTTGGATTGACCATCGGCGGCGCCGCGCTCATTGCTTTGTTCGTGGTCCTTAGCAACCGGATGTTCAACGCTGAGGGGCAGTTCTCGCCAGAATACCCATTCACCAGCAGCGATCCAGAGATGACAATGAGTGCGTTGTTGATCCTTGGATCCAGCACCCTGTTGATGATGGCGGTTGTCATGCTGTATCGGCATCGCTCAATCTTCTTCGGCATCATCCTCATGCTGGGTCTGACACTGTTCATCCTCACAATCGATTACACATTCGTATGGATCGAGCACGCCATAGCGGATCTATTTGCTTTCACATCCAGCGAGCGGTATCCATCGAACTCGGAAATGACAGGCCGATTCATGCGGTTCGCAATGATTGGGTCGTGTTCGCTACTGGGGGTCATCCCAGCGGTGTTGTTGGGTGGGATCGTGGATCGAAGCGAACGCAGACGGTTCCGGAGACTCCTGAAAAAACGCAGAAAGCAGAGACGCACGCATGACTGACACCAACGCACAGGGACCCCAACATTTCAGCGAGATCCGCGCCGACCGTGCGTGCATCGGGTGCGGATTCAATCTCTATGCCCAGCCGGTATCCAAAGAAGAGCACTACGGCTTGGCGATCTGCAAATGCCCCGAATGCGGGACCGTCGCGGCTCTGCAGAGCTATCCGGTGATGTCACACTGGGTCAATCGGTTCAGGGCGCTGATCGCCGCGATATGGATCATCGCACTGCTGGGGATCTTCATCGCATGCACCATGTCCATCACCGGCATGGCGCAAGGCACCGCAAATCTTGCAGGCGAGAAGTTGGGCGATATCATCGGTCACGAGCATCACATCTGGTCGCAGGAGCAGGACCGTTTACGCGAGCTTGCAAAGCAAACGGGCCAGGCCGCTGTCCAGCCAGCAGTTCCCGTTCCCGCTCCGGACCCATTGAGCTTCGGAGGTACGACGACCATCGTCACCAGCAACGGGGTCACCACGGTCAACGGCACTATCGTTCCGACCACGCCGCTGAGTCCGACCCAATCCGGTCAGTACAACTGGGTATGGCTCTCTCAAGGGTGGGGAGATGCGTACCTCCAACAAGTCATCGACGACAGCGGTGGACTACTCGAGAACATTGATCGACAGTTCCTCGTGATGCTGATCCCCGGAACCATCGTCGGGACACTCTTTGGGATCTTCTGGAGCGTTGCATTGCTCGGAGGCACAAGACGCAAAGCGTTGATCGTGCCGCTTGTTGCATGCTTGATCGCGTGCATGGTGCTGATCGGGATGAGCCGGCCAGATTACAACTACACCTATGTCTCAGGATTGACGCAGGATTTGTACGCGCCGGTAATCGGTCCGGTGTTCATCGGGTACATGTTCCTGATCTCGTGCTTTGGGATTTGGATCGGTCGCATGGTGGCGCGTCGGATCGTGGTGATGGCGCTGCCAGCGCGGAGCCGGATCCCGCTGTCGAACCTCTGGATTCAGGACGGGCTTGCGTTGCCCAAACCCAACTAAAAAACCCGCCCCAAGCGGGACGGGTTTGATTTGGAGTCAGAACAGATTACTTGTCTTCGTTGACATCAAAGTCCGCGTCGATGACATCGCCTTCGACATTCGCGCCTTCTTCAGCGGGTGCTGCGTTCTGCGCGTCTTTGGCGGCTTGCTCGTAGATGACCTTCCCGAGTTCCATGGATGCTTCTTCGAGTTCCTTGAGTGCGGGCTCGAGTTCTTCCTTGGTGATGTGCTCGTTCTTGATCTTGTCGTCGAGTGCTGAAACAGCGGTCTCGATCTTGGAGCGGATATCCGCATCGACCTTGTCGCCGTGCTCTTCGAGGGACTTGCGGGTCTGTGCGACCATCCCGTCAGCACGGTTCTTGAGGTCCACAAGCTCGCGACGCTTCTTGTCTTCGTCGGCGTGTGCTTCCGCATCCGCCTTCATCTTGGTGATCTCGTCTTCGGACAAACCGCCCGAGCCTTCGATCCGGATGTCGGCTTTCTTGCCGGTGCCCTTGTCGGTCGCGGAGACCTCAAGGATGCCGTTGGCGTCGATCTTGAACGCGACCTCGATCTGAGGCGTTCCGCGTGCAGCAGGAGCGATGTCCGCGAGTTCGAACATCCCGAGCGTCCGGTTGTCCTTGGCAAACTCGCGTTCGCCTTGGAGAACATGGATCTGCACCGATGGCTGGTTATCAGCAGCGGTGGAGAAAGTCTCGGTTTTCGTGGTCGGGATGGTGGTGTTGCGTTCGATGAGTTTGGTCATCACGCCGCCCATAGTCTCGACACCGAGTGACAGCGGGGTCACATCCAACAGGAGGACATCCTTGACCGAACCGCTCATCACGCCACCCTGAACCGCGGCACCGAGTGCAACAACTTCGTCAGGATTCACGGACTTGGATGGGTCCTTGCCGAAGATTTCCTTCGCGATCTCTTGCACCTTGGGCATGCGGCTCGATCCACCAACAAGCACGACCTCGTCGATCTTGGAGATGTCGATCTTCGCGTCCTTGAGTGCGTTCTGGCAAGGTGCCTTGAGGCGATCAAAGAGATCCGCACACAAGGTCTCGAACTTCGAGCGGCTCAGGGTTTCCTGGAGGTGCTTGGGTCCCGTATCTGTTGCGGTAATAAACGGCAGGTTGATGGTGGTTTCCTGCGATCCCGAGAGTTCGATCTTCGCTTTTTCAGCGGACTCTTTGAGTCGCTGCATCGCCATCGGGTCCTTGGTCAGGTCCACGCCTTCCTTCTTGCGGAACTCTTCAGCGAGGAAGTCGATGAGGCGCTGGTCCCAGTCGTCACCACCGAGGTGGGTGTCGCCGTTGGTCGAGAGGACCTCGAAGACGGACCCGCCGTCGCCGTCGTCACCAATTTCCATGACGGACACATCGAATGTACCACCACCGAGGTCGAAGACCGCGATTTTTTTGTTGGTTTTCTTTTCGAGACCGTACGCGAGCGCTGCTGCGGTTGGTTCGTTGATGATGCGTTTGACGGTGAGTCCCGCGATCTCGCCTGCGTCCTTGGTTGCTTGACGCTGCGCGTCGTTGAAGTACGCCGGCACGGTGATGACCGCTTCGGTGACTGGTTCGCCGAGGTAATCTTCAGCGGTTCGTTTGAGTTCGCTGAGGATCATCGCGGAGATCTGTTGTGGTGAGAACTCTTCGCCACGGACTTTGACCTTGACGAAGTCGCTGTCGCCTCCGGTGAGTTCGTATGGGATGAGTTTTTCTTCGCTGCCCACTTCTGAGTGACGACGACCCATGAACCGCTTGATCGAGAAGACCGTGTTCTGTGGGTTGGTCACCTGCTGGTGCTTCGCTTGCTGTCCGACCAATCGCTCGCCCTTGTCGGTGAATCCGACGACGGATGGGGTGGTGCGGTTGCCCGATGAGTTGATGAGGACCTTCGGCGAGTCCCCTTCCATGACGGCGACCACTGAGTTGGTGGTCCCGAGGTCGATTCCGATGATTTTGCCCATTGCTGTGCTCCTTTCATGATCCTGAAGGCGGACCCTCAGGGAGATTGCTTTGTTCTATGTAATGAAATGTATTTGCAACCCCCGTGCCAATTCTGAGCGTCTATCAGTGTGTCAAATTGCTGGGGTTGAGTGCTCGGGGGGTGGATTCTGGGCGATCCTCGGCGGTGGGCTGCCAGACTGGCAGGAGTACGATCCTCAGTGCCTACCGATCCCCCATCAATACCGCCCGCACCAAATCTCGGCACCATCGTCTGTATCGGGACGACCGGGATGCTTGCCGCGTGCACAACGAAGCTTCTTGAACTCGGATACCACATCCACCTCGTCGCTCGCTCACCCACCAAGAAATCTCAGAAGGTGTACTCGATGCTTTTCTCAGCGGGCGCGCGGCATCCATCGTCGGTACAGTCGAGCCGAGGTCGATGAAACCGTGAATTGTCGATGTTGGATTTACTGACCCTGCGCCAGTGAGAACCCACGCACGCCGTCGTACATCCGGATCGGGATGAAGTCGGTGACGGTGAACTTCTCAGCGACCTTCGCGAGCAGATGCACGGTCGGTCCCTGACCGATGACGGTGCCTTCGCGAAGCTCGAAACGCACGCAGCATTCGTTCACCAGTTCCGTGTACGGCGAACCGGTCGGCCAGACCTGGGTGCCTCGGTTGGAGATCACGGTCAGTTGGAACGGGGTGTTCTCGCACACACGCTGGAGTTTGGCAGCGAGTTCCGTTGGGATCAGTGTGTTCTCAAGGAAGATGTCGCAGCCGCAGACGGTGCTCTGGACTTGTTCGTGGGTCGTCATCATTTTGTTGACGCTCGGGCGCACTGGTAGCGTGTGGCTGATCTCGTCCTTCGGCGGCACGACACATCCTTCGATGGTCTCAG
Organism: uncultured Phycisphaerales bacterium; assembly: GCA_963976955.1. Taxonomy (GTDB): domain Bacteria; phylum Planctomycetota; class Phycisphaerae; order Phycisphaerales; family UBA1924; genus UBA1924. The sequence continues at coordinate 640,795 of CAXBMD010000002.1, forward strand.
GCATCTTCCCGAGGTTCGACGCGATCGCTTCGGCGAACGCTTTGGTCCCGACCGGATCGCCGGTGCCTTTGACATCGCCGGTGTGGACACCGGATTCGAGCGTGTAGAGCAGCGCGTTCTCGATGATCGCTGCGGTTTTGCGCATCCCGATATGACGGAGCATGATGACGCCTGACAGGAGCAAACTCGTTGGGTTGGCGAGGTCTTGTCCCGCGATGTCTGGAGCGGTGCCGTGGACCGCTTCGAAGATGCTGATCTGGTCACCGATGTTCGCGGACGGCGCGAACCCGAGGCCACCGACAAGACCCGCTGCGAGGTCAGACACGATGTCCCCCTGCAGGTTGGTCAGGACGATCATTTTGTACTTGTCCGGACGCAGCACGAGGTTCATGCACAGCGCGTCGATGATGACTTCTTCGGTCTCGATTTCTGGGTAGTCCTGCGAGAGGAAGTTGAAGCGATCGAGGAAGGTGCCGTCGGTCATCTTCATGATGTTCGCTTTGTGACCACAGGTGACCTTGTCGATCCCGAATGCCTTTGCGGTCTCGAACGCGAAGCGGTTGATCTGGTCGCATCCCGGGGTGGAGATGAGTCGCTTGGCGCAGTAGGAGTCCGGGGTGAGCCGATGCTCGATCCCGCCGTAGGTGTCTTCGACATTCTCGCGGACGACATAAAAATCTACTTTGACACCCGCTTGGGAGTACACGGTTTCCACGCCGGGGAGTGATTGGAAGTGACGCAGGTTTGCGAACGCGCCGAAGGTCTTGCGGAGGGTCACATTGATGGACTTGCCGCCGCCGCCGATCGGTGTGCCCATTGGTCCTTTGTAGAGGATGCCGGTCTGCTCGATGGTCTCGACCGCTTCGTCGGTCATGCCTCGGGTATCGCCGTCTGCGAAGACCTTGTTGCCCATATCGACCTCGGTGAACTCGACATGGTCCAGCACGCCCGCGGCTTCAAACACATGGAGACAGGCGCGGGTGATTTCAGGACCGATTCCGTCGCCGGGAGCGAGCGCGATGGTGATCTTCTTGGACATGTTGGATACCTTGCTTGGTGAGACTTGGTCTTGGGTGAGCATCGTGGGTTCTCTATTGAGTAGGGTGGCAGGCCCGATTCAGTCGTTCCATCACCGCGTGCCAGATCGGTGCCTCGTTGGGTACTGTACCGTTCTCATCGTCCGTTTTTTGGGGCCGCTCAATCCATATCGCAGAAGCATTGGAAGCATCCGCTTCGTGCATCGCGTTATACAGACCTCGTGCATACCCCGCGGCATCCTTTGGCAGCGTGCTGGATCGGGTTTCATCAAAAGCGGCGACAGACCATGCGATGACATAAATATCCGGACCTGCCGAGGCGAGTTCTGTGGAATCTTTGAGAACGGTGGGTTTGCTTGGTTGATAATGCGGGCCGGTCATTCCAGGGGATCGGGTGATCTGTTCGTCTTGATCCTGCTTGATCTGCACATCCACGCCCAATGCCCTGCTGATCTGATCCGTCGAGATCACGCCGGGGCGCAGCACGACCGGTGCATCGCCGGTGAGATCAACCACGGTCGATTCGATCCCAGCTCGGCACGCGCCGCCTTCGAGGATCAGCACATCCTTGCCTTGAAATCCTCTCGCGACATGATCCGCGGTGGTGGGGGAGATCCATCCGGACGGATTGGCGCTCGGACCGACGATGGGTTTGCCGTACGCTTCGATGAGTCCCAGCGCCATCGGGTGGGATGGACACCGGATCGCAACGGTCGGCCCGCCCGCCGTGACGATGTCCGGGACGAGTTCGGATTTGTTGAGCACCAGCGTGAGCGAACCGGGCCAGAACGCATCAGCAAGCTTCTGCGCATCGCTCGTCCACTCTTCGACGAGGTCATCGACCATCTCGCATCCGGAGACATGCACAATCAGCGGGTTGCTCGCGGGTCGTCCCTTGAGCGTGAAAATCCGTTCAACCGCGTCGTGATCGAGCGCATCAGCGCCGAGCCCGTAGACCGTCTCGGTTGGGAACGCGATGGGTTGCCCGAGTCCGAGCCGTGCGATCGCGGCGACGATTGCTTCTGGACCTTCAAGAATCTCAGTCATCGGATTGGCCTGAGTTTGCATCCGTATCAGCATCACTTTCAGAATCGGTGTCGTATTCCGCGACCGATTCACCCGGGGTCAGCTGGTTGGCATCGGGGACGATGAAGTCGATCCGGTTCCGGTTGAGCGTGGTGCCCATCGCTTGGTAGAGGTCCACCATCGCGATGTTGTAGTTGACGGTCGCCAATGCTTCGGAAAGCTCGGAACTCGCGAGCGATTCCTGCTGGTTGAGCTCGAGGTTGAGGCGTTCGACGGAGTATCCCGCGTTGGTGAGTTCCTTCTCGACGATCAGCGCGCGGAGTGCTTCGCCCTGCGCAACGCGGGAGAGCGTGCCTTGGGAGATCAGCGCGTGATTGGTGACCACCGCGTTGAGCGCGTTCTTGATCTCCAGCACAACCGACTGCACCGTGCGCCGGTATCCAACAATCGATTGCATCCGCGCCAGACGCGCCTTGCGGAACCCCGCTTCACCGATCCGGTTTCCCAGCGGCTGCTCGAAGGTCAAGCCAACCAACCAGTCGTCGACAAAGCGGTTTGAGACCGAATCGTCGTAGCCGTCACTGATCGAGTCATCCAATCCCAGCAAGCGTGCTTGCGCGATGAGGTTGAGCGATGGGAGACGCGCATTTTTGGAGACATTCTCGCGGATCGTTGAATCATCAATCGAGAGGATCGACCGCTCGACCTCCGGACGGTTCGAGATCCCCGTATCAATCGCGTCAAGAAGCGAGATCGACAACGGCTCAACCGCCGAGCTGTCACCCGGCACAAGCAGCATCTCCGAACCGACCGGCATCCGGTCGTCGTTCATGAGTTGCTTGAGCCGATCGCTCGCGTTGCGGAGCGCGGTCTTCGCGATCAGCAGGTCCGAGCGACGACGCTCGACGCGTGCGACCGCATCGGCGACCTGCGCCTGCCGGGCGTCTTGCACGCGCCGGGCGCGGATGTCGTCGCGGACTTCGATCCCACGATCGAGCAGCTTGGCGCGGATGATGACCTGCTTGTACGCAAGGACAAGCTGCCAGTACGCCCGCTCGGTGTCCGATGCGGATGCGATCAGTTGGCTCTTGAGATCGGAAACAGCGGATCGTTCCGCGTTCCGCGCCAGGTACACACCCGCTTGCACGCGGCTGCGTCCGAACCCGTCGAGCAACGGCTGCTCATATCCGACTACAAAGTTGGACGAGTTGGACGGGTTGGGGTTGGTTGTTCCAAAGAACGACGACTCGACATTGGTGTATCCCAGATCATGCTGAACGCTCAAAGAGCCGCCGGTGGTCAGGGATCGGCGCACGCCGAGGGTTCCGGTGATGCTATCGGATTCGTTGCGGACGACCCCGGTCCCAAACGCGCCGGCGCTCGCTTGGGGGATTGCCGAGTCCTGCCCTTGGACGCTCCCGAAGAGCGTCCAGTCGAACGCCGCTTCCGCTTCCACAAGCTCGGCTTGCGAGATCGCGGGACCATACTGCGCAAACTCGACATCAAGGTTCCCGCGAACCGACGCTTGCACAACGCTCTGGAGCGAGACGGGGACGAGCACGGTCGTGCGTCCGAGCAGGTCGGTACCGATCAGTTCTGCGATTGGATCGGTCTCGCCGCCGTCGGCGTTCTGCGATTGGAACTGTTCCGCGTACCCATCGGTGGAGAACTCGCGCTGGATCTGTTCGAGATGGTCTGGGCGGATTTCGAGCTTGGTCAGGTCGGTGGTGCTGTCAAGCTCGATCGCGCTGGGGGTAGAAGAATCACCTCGGGCCGCGTTGATTTCACGCTGCACCGAATGGACCATTGCTTGGCGGAGCTGTCCCTCGGTGCGTTTCTCAAACGGGGATTGACAGCCGCCGGAAGCGAGCATCAATGCGAACGCTGAGACCGAGAAACCGAACTGAAAACGCCGCTGGTTTGGTGGAGAAATAGTCATCTCCCAACAGTAGGAGGGGATGAATCCAGAGGTTGCATCCAACCACACCTCCATCCTGCCTTTCCGCAGTTGAGCGAATACAATAGTGAGAACCCCCAACCTCCACAGATCGGGAGACCGTCATGCATTCCAAACTCCATCTGAACCGATTCTTTATCATTGCCTCGGCAGTGCTCGCCAGTCTTTCTTCGCCGCTGGTCGCTCAGACGAGTGCCACCCAAGACACCAAGTGGTTTGTCGTCCAATCGGAGACCGAGCCGGTCCGGTGCGGGGATCAGGAAATTTACTACACCATCGAGGAGTACAAGCGGGGCACCATGCTCGCTGTGGATGGGGTCTCAGGGGACTACTCCAAGGTCCGATACCCCGCAAAGCTGGGCGCATTTGTCCCAGCACGCGATGTGCAGAGCATCAAAGCGGGTTCGTTTGTCCGTCTGACCAACGCGTCCCAGCTGAGTGCCGCGTCCATGCTTCGTGGTTTGGAGGGATCGTGGTGCCCGGTCTTTGAGGAGCCGCTGGAAGTGGACACCGAAATGATGGTGCTGGAGATCATCCGCGATGATGCGTCGGATGAGGTGCTTGGGTACCGCGTCGCGCCTCCTCGTCCACCCGCATCGGGGGCTTACCCCTACGCGTACATCCGCACCAAATCGCTCCGTCCCGCGACCGCAGATGAGATCAAATCCCATCAAGGCGGTAAGCAAATCACGACCGGCCAGCCTTCACTGATGCCCGCTCACCCAAACTCAAAGAACACTCCAAATAAAGCGACGGACAACTCCACAACCAAAAACACCGAGCCGCTGACCGACCTCCGCGAGCCGATGAACAAACCCGTTACAGGCAAGACCGGCGGCCAGGGCGGCGACACCGCCCCTGCAGCAGAACAAACCAAGCCCGCAGCACAACCAGAAGTCATCAAGAACACGGTGCCCGTCGTGACCTCACCCGAAAAATCGGGCAGCGTCAGCAACTCCAACACCAAGCGTTCACCCGCAACGATGACCGCATCGAGCCTCGAAGCACTCGAAGCGTCGTTCACCAACGCCCGCTCGATGCCGCGTGCTCAGCTCGACGAGGCGCTCCCAGAGCTGCTCGCAGAGTTCAACAGAGCGCGCGACGCCGCGAGCGATGATGATGAGTCTGTCCAGACCTCGTTGGATCAGCGCATCGAATGGATCAACATCCGGATCAAGACCCGTGATCAACGCCGAGCGATTGCCCAGGCGCTCGCGAGTGCGGATACGCAGTCCATCGAGCTGAGCCAGAAGATGGACGCGTGGAACTCCTCGCGTGTGTACTCGATGGTGGGTCGGATGATGCTCTCAGGGGTATACACCGGAGAGCACCTGCCCTTGATGTACCGCCTGCGTGCACCGGATCGTGTGACCGGTATCGAGAAAACAATCGGGTACATCGCTCCGCGCGAGGATCAAGACTTCCGTCACCTGCTGGGTCGGGTGGTTGGTGTGGTCGGGAACCCGGTCCGCGACGACGCGTTGTCGCTGATGGTGCTTGAGCCGGCGCGTGTTGATCTCATGCCGGGACAGTGAGTTGATTCCAGTTTCAGCAAGGCATCCATGAGCGAAGCGTCGTCCAAAACTGATTCGGAGAGCGATTCGCAAGAAGGCTCAGGTCTCGCGATCGCGTCTGGATTGTCGACGCTCCCCGATCCGGTCGACGCCGCGTCACAAGCGGCGGGGATGCTCAAGGAAGCACTGAACGGTTCAGTCGATCTGGTCATCGGATTCATCACGCCGCCCTTTGCCCAGCGGGTCGGGATGATCGCCGACGCGATCCGCGATAAGGTCTCACCCAAGCACCTGCTCCTGATTTCCGCATCCGGGATCATGTCGGGTGATCACGAAATTCTTGGTCGTCCAGCGATCTCCCTGATGGGGATGGTCCTCCCCGGCGTAGAGATGCACCCCTATGTCTTTGACGCGACGCTCGGTTCGATGGACCCGCTGGAACGCGCCGCGAAAGTGAGCCACGCGATTGGATCATCGGAAACAATGGCGGCGTCGTTCTTCTTTGCCGATCCGTACTCCGTGCCGCTGGTGAACCTGGTTCCCGCGCTGTCCGCATCACGCGTCCAGTACACCGACCAGCACAAGAATCTGCACCGTATCGGGACCATCCTCGGCGGGATGGCGTCCGCCGCGACCGAGCCGGGGGGGAACACGCTGTTTCTTGACGGACAGATCCGGAACTTCGGCGCAATCGGGATCACGCTCTCCGGGAACTTACAAGTCGATACGCTTGTCTCGCAGGGGTGCAGACCGATCGGTGCGCCGATGGTCGTCACCAAAGCACGCGGAAACCTGATCCTCGAACTCTCCGGTATGCCTGCAATCGAAGCGATTCGTGAGTCCTTGCAAGGAATCGGTGAAGAGGATCGCGAACTGCTCGATCAAGGACTGCTGATCGGTCGCGTCATCAACGAACAACAATCCCGCTTCGGGCGTGGCGACTTTCTCATCCGAAACATCATGGGTGGGGACGAGGAATCCGGCGCGATCGCGATCGCGGATCTCGTCCAAGCGGGGCAGACCATCCAGCCCCACCTGCACGACGAGCGGACCGCGCGCGAGGACCTGTCGTTGCTTCTCGATGGCCAGCGTCTGTACGACCGTCCCGCTGGCGCGATGGTCATTTCGTGTACCGGGCGCACGCAGGAGTTCTTCGGTCAACCAGCGCATGATGCGCGGGCGATCCGTCACGCGTTTGATCCACCGATCGACGGGGCGAAGCTTGCCAAAGCGGGGAGAGAACTCAACGCGCCGGATCAGGGCATCCCGCTCGCGGGGATGTTCGCCGCGGGGGAAATCGGGCCGGTCGGGGAGACCATCTTCCAGCACGGGCACACCATCGTCGCGGCGATGTTCCGTGAACCAGAACAGATGGATATCCGCTAAAAAAAGTCCATTCCAGGTGCGTGCACCCTAGACTCGGATATGGAACCAACGACCACCCAGACCAGCGCAAAGTACACCAACGAACTTGTCAACTCGACTTCGCCCTACTTGCTTCAGCACGCGCACAATCCGGTCAACTGGAGGATGTGGTCCGACGAAGCGTTCCAAGAAGCGATCGACCGTGATGTTCCTGTGTTCCTCTCGATCGGGTACTCGACCTGCTACTGGTGTCATGTGATGGAGCGGGAGTCGTTTGAAAATGAGTCCATCGCGTCGCTGATGAATGAGAAGTTCGTGTGCATCAAGCTCGACCGCGAGGAGCATCCCGAAATCGACGAGATCTACATGGCGGCAACCACCATCATGACCGGCTCAGGGGGTTGGCCGATGTCCGTGTTCCTCGAACCGACCCAGCGCCGACCGTTCTGGTGCGGGACCTACTTCCCACCCGAACCAATGTATGGCAGGCCATCATTCCCACAAGTCCTCGATTCACTCTCCGATGCATACAAAACAAAGCGCGACGAGGTGATCGAACAGAGCCAGGCCCTTGCTGGCGCGGTTGGTGAGCAGATCGCGACGGATCAAGAACCCGTTCCGGTCGGAATCAAGCACATCCAAGCCGCGGTGTCGGGATTGCTCAGCCGATTCGATCGCATCAACGGCGGATTCGGTGGCGCACCCAAGTTCCCACAACCGGTGTTCCTCGAACTGCTGCTCGACGCAAGGCCGTTGGTTGATGCGGATACGAAAGCCGCGATCGATCAGAGCGTGAAAATGACGCTCGATCGTATGGGGACCGGAGGCATCTTCGATCAAGCCGGGGGCGGGTTCCACCGCTACGCGACCGATGAAATCTGGTTGGTGCCACACTTCGAGAAGATGCTCTACGACAACGGCCAGCTGTTGCATTTGTACGCTAGAGCGGGGGAGGTCTACGACGATGCGTTCTACAAACGCATCGCCAAGCGCACAGCGGACTATGTGCTTCGCGAGATGTGCGATCCAAGCACCGACGCAGGAACCACCGGTTTTTACAGTGCGCAAGACGCAGAAGTGAACCACCGCGAGGGCCAGAACTACCTCTGGACACCGGAGCAGATCCGCGACGCGATCGGGAACGCAGACGACGCGGACTTTGTGATCCGTGTGTATGGTCTGGATGCGGGAACCAACTTCCAAGACCCACACCATCCAAACGAACCAGCAAGCAATGTGCTGCGATTGGACAAACGCCCCGATCTCATCGCGGCGGAACTCGGGATGACCACCGAGGCGTTTCACGCAAAGCTCGATCCGCTCAACGACACACTCCTCCAAGCACGCTCGCTGCGTGATCAGCCGGGGACGGATGACAAGGTCGTCTGCGCGTGGAATGCGATGCTGATTTCTGGATTGGTCAGAACGGGTGTCGTGCTGGACAATCGTGAATACCTCGAAGCGGCGCGCCACGGCATCGACTTTGTGCTCGACACGATGAAAACCGCGGATGGTGATCTGGCGCGTTCACGCAGGGAACACAAGAGCGAGATCCCCGCGGGACTCGAAGATCATGCTCTGATGATCGGCGCGATCATGGATCTTGCGATCGCCGAGAACGATGACACGCTCTGGACCTCCATCGAGCGGCTGTTCATCACTTCACGCAAACATTTTGAGTCTGCTCCGGGCATCTTCCACGACACCCGCGACGGACGAACGGATCTGTTCATCCGTCCCCGAACCCTCCACGACGGCGCGACGCCTTCGGGTGTGGGGGTGATGACGCTGGTGACGGCGCGGATGGTTGCGATTTCTAAAGAGGAACGATGGATTGATTGGGCCGTGGAAGCACTGCGAGGTGTTTCTGCTGCGATCGGGAGCAACCCGATCAGCGTTTCCAACTCCACGCGTGCGTTGATCGAGATGATGACGCAGAAGCAACGCATCGGGGACAAGTACGCGTTTGCGGGAGCCGCGGAACTTCAACCCAAGCAATCCCCGACCGGTCCCGTCGCGGTCTTTGTGTCTGAGGATGCGGTGACGGTGAGCGAAGATCGTCCCGGATCGTTCTCGGTTGCACTTGAGATTGACGAGCCGTACCACATCGTTGCGGGTGATCCGGGGACTTCGGACGCCGCCAAAGGGCTGATGCCGTTGCGGGTCGGGCTGATCGAGGGTCATGGGATCGCGGTCTACGCGGAGTATCCCGATGGTGAATCGTTCGGCGAAGCGGACGCGATGATCCGCGTCCATCACGGACGCATCGAGTTCGAGGTTGCGATTGAGAAAGCGGACGGGATCGGTCCAACCCCCGGCAAACCCATCCTCGGCATCACCTTCCAGCCTTGCAATGACACCCAGTGCCTTGCGCCGATCACGGTTCGGCTCCCTGTGGAACTGACGATTCAGTAGATCCCTGCGGATCTCAACCCGGATTCCCCCGCTCAACGGTCACTTTGGTGGGGTGGTTCTGATATACTGCGAGCTATGGATCACAAGTACGACCATCCCGTCCGCACGATCGCGCTCATGAATCAAAAAGGGGGCGTGGGGAAGACCACCACCTCGGTCAACCTCGCCGCGGCGATTGCCCGGACCGGACGCAAGGTCCTGCTCGTCGATCTGGACCCCCAGGCGCACGCAACGCTGCACCTCGGAGTCGAACCCGGAACCGAACAAGACGATGAACCGACGGTCTACGACCTGCTCCTCGAACCCCAGCACGGCATCGCGGGGTGCATCCGCTCGATCGACGACAACCTCGACCTGATCCCCGCAGAGACCGACCTTGCCGCGGTCGAAACCGAGCTTTCGGGAGCGAGCGACCGGAACAATCGACTCGCCCAAGCACTCGCCGTGCGGGATACCGATCATGAGTTCGTCCTCTTTGATTGTCCCCCAGCGCTCGGGCTCCTGACCCTCAACGCACTCGCGGCGGCAAGCGAAGTCCTGATCCCGATGCAGGCGCACTTCCTCGCGCTCCAGGGCGTCAGCAAACTCCTCGAAACAGTGGGGCTCGTCCGCCAGCAGGTCAACCCCCAACTCCGCGTCGCGGGGGTGGTGCTGTGCATGCACGAACAACAAACCACACACTCCCGCGAGGTCGTCGCGGATCTTGAGCGATTCTTTGAATCAGGGAGAGACTCGGGCAGCGCATGGGCGAGTGCCCGCGTGTACCGCCCGCCGGTCCGCAGGAACATCAAACTCGCGGAGTGTCCCAGCTTTGGACAGACGATCTTCCAGTACGAGCCCAGCGCCCCCGGCGCTGAGGACTACGGGCAGCTTGGGGCGTCGGTCGTCGCGGAATGGGATCGCGCGTTGACCGCGATGAAAGCGAACAACGCCGACGGGGATCTGAGCGAGGCGGAAATCAATGTCCTCCGTGGGTCCTCGGCCCCTGTCCAACCTGCGCAAGCGTCATCCGACTCGATGCAAGGCGAATAAGAATGTCAACCCGAGCCAATCCGTACATTGATGCAGCGCAAATGGTCTTCGTGCTGTACACGCTCACGCTGCTGACCGCGACGCACTGGCCCGGACTAGCGATCAAGGGGCCGTTCAGCAGGACCGACCTGATCATTCACGCAGGGGCTTTCGGGCTGTGGACGCTGCTGCTGGGCGTGACGGGGTGGGTGCAATCCAAGACCTGCATCCGAAAGCAAGCACTGATGGCCGCTCTGATCGGGATCGCGTTCGGCATCTTCGACGAAACCACCCAGCCCATGTTCAATCGCGTCTTTGATCTGCTCGATCTGGCGGCTGATGCTGTCGGAGCGATTCTTGCGAGTCTGGTGCTGATGTTCTTCTGGTACAAGTCCAACGGGGGACGGTGCCGGATTGATCGTGACGATCAACACACTCCTGAAACACTGGCCTAACCCGACCCCGAAACCCGATCTTGATTCCAGTGGATCCTCAACCAACACAACCAGCACAGTTTCCTGATCATGAGCACGATCGAACGCTTGGCCGCAACACGCGCACTGTTGCGGGTCTGACACTCGTGTCTCGCGTGCTGGGAATGGCACGCGATCTGGTGACCGTCCGCGTGTTCGGGGATACCGCGGTGGGGTCCGCATTCGCAGCAGCGTTCGCGATCCCCAATATGTTCCGCAGATTGTTCGGAGAGGGCGCGTTGTCCGCAGCGTTCATCCCGGAATACACCAAGCTCAGCGATGACGATCCATCCAAAGCGGATGCGTTCGCATCGCTCACAATCGGTTTGCTCGCGCTGGTGACCGGGATCATCACCGTGCTGATCGAGCTGGGACTTCTCGCGGCGGTCCTGATGTCGTCGGACAATCCGGATCGTGTGTACTCGCTCAAACTCGTGATGGTGATGCTTCCGTTCATGCCGATGATCTGTGTCGCGGCGATCCTTGGTGGGATGCTCCAAGCGCACAACCGCTTCGGACCATGGGCGGCAGCACCGATCCTGCTCAACCTGTGCATCATCGCGGCGGCCCTCCCGTATTTCTTTATTGATGGTGCAGACCCTGCGGCGTGGGCGTATCCGATCGGGATCGCGGCTGTATTTTCAGCGGTATTACAAGTACTCTGGTCCATCTGGGCGCTGCGTGGTAAGGTCCGATGGACGCGAGGCGTGAGCGCGGTGCAAACCGAAGCACGCACCATGCTCCGAAGAATGGTCCCGGTGCTGATCGGTCTTGGGACGCTCCAGCTCAACACCTTTGTCGATACGCTCATCGCGATGTACCCCAACTGGATCGGGCCGACGCTGATGGGGCGCGACTATCCGCTCGATGAGTCCTCCAACGCGGTGCTGTTCTACGCGCAGCGGCTGTACCAGTTCCCGCTCGGTGTATTCGGGATCGCGGTCGCGACCGCGGCGTTCCCCGCGCTCTCGCGCGTTGCGGGTGATCCGTCGCGGTTCAGCGAGATGCTCCGCCGAGGGTTGCGGCTGAGTCTGTACATCGGGATCCCCGCGAGTATCGGGCTGCTGGTGGTGGGGGGGCCATTGATCCGCGTGCTGTATTCGGGATTCGGGGACGGGTTCTCCGAGGATGGGATCATCCGAGCGACCTCGGTGCTGATTGGGTACAGCGTCGCGATCTGGGCGTACTCGCTCAATCAGCTCTACACACGCGCGTTCTACGCGACGGGAGACACCCGGACGCCGATGAACATCGCGCTGGTCATGGTCGCGATCAACATCACCCTCAACTGCACGCTGATCTGGTGGTTCAGGGAAGCGGGGCTCGCATGGTCCACGGCGGCGTGCGCGATCATTCAATCCCTCTGGCTCGCGCGTGCATCGACGCGCAAACATTCTTCAGGAAAGAAGTTAGGTGATACATTCATCCGTCCTGTCGGACTCATGCTGGTGGGATCAATGCTGATGGGATTGAGCATCTTCGGCGTGGCGCAGATGTGGGAACTGCCCTCGCATTGGTCGATGCAACTGCTCCGCGTGCTGGTGATTTGTGCGATCGGTGCAGCGTTTTACCTGATTTGGTCGATAGTCTGGAGCATGCAAGAACTCCGCTGGATCGGAGCCCGCTCTACGGAAAGAGCGAGCACAACGGACGGCAACGACGGAGCATAACCGATGAAACGCAACACACTCCGCGGCACAGCCAAACTCCTGTTCGCGGTCCTCTTTGCCGGCGGGGTCCTCGCGATGACCGCGTGCAACACCGTTCGTGGAATCGGGAAGGACATCAGCTCCGCCGCCGATACCCTTGATCCCAACAGCAAGTGATCACACGATTGTGTTCACCCAGGTGATCAATCTCAAGAACAAATCGATCCTCATCAGCGGCGCGTCTTCGGGAATCGGAGCCGCGACGGCGATCGCGAGCGCCAACGCAGGGATGCGCGTCGGACTCATGGCACGGCGCGAAGAGAAGCTTGAACAGATCGCGGTGAAAATCGGGCATGACCGATGCCGTGTCATTGTCGGTTCGGTCGATTCGGATGATGATTGCCAGCGTGCACTGGAGATGTGTTCATCGGAGTTTGGTCCGCTGTACGCGGTGCTTGCCAACGCGGGGTACGGTCAAGAGAAGCCCTGTTATTCGTCATCGAGCGAAGAGATCCGAGCGATGTTTGAGACGAACTTCTTTGGTTCGCTCCGTCTTGTCCAACCCGCACTCGCCGGGTTCATCGAACGCGGCGAAGGACACGCGATCATGGTGTCGAGCTGCTTGAGCAAGATCGGTCTTCCAGAATACGGCACCTACTGCGCCACCAAAGCGGCGCAGGATCACTTCTGCAGAGCGATGCGGCATGAACTCAAAGGGACGGGGGTGTCGGTGTCGAGCGTGCATCCGATCGGGACCAAAACGGAGTTCTTTGATGAAGCCGCGAAACGATCGGGTGGGAAACTGGGTTTGACCGGATCGAGCGAACGCTTTATGCAGTCACCAGAACGGGTCGCCAGTGCGATTGTCCGGTGCTTACAAAGACCCAAAGGCGAGGTCTGGACCAGCGTGCCGACCCGTCTTGCGCTCGCGGCATCCGTCGCGTTCCCCGGGATCACGGATTGGGCGATCGCACGAGCAAAGCACAAACGCGGCCAACACGGTTGAACCCCTGAATTCCCATCCATTTGCGTATTCTTTGAATCCGATGCATGTATCCAACGAACATATGTTGGGACATTGTGCGTGTGGCACATATTACATATGGATAGAAGGGACACTCTATGCGAATTTCAGTTCGAAACGGATTCACAGCGATTGAATTAGCACTGCTGGTAGTGGTCGGGGTCTCGACGAGTGCGGTGGTGGGGCCCGCGATGTCGAAGATGCGGTCACAAATGCAAGGCGTCACCAGCGAGGGCAATCTGCACATGATCGGTCAGGGTGCCGGGATGTTTGGGCAGGACAATGATGGGAAGATCTTTACATTCAGCTGGAGAGGGGGCAATGAGTATCTGAATATCCGTAACGGAAACACACTCTCGCCTGTCAGTGACGCGGAAGCTTCTTCGTACGAAGCCCGCGAAATCCTTTGGAACGCGACCGGGCGCATCAATGGTGTAGGTCGAATCTTTGCCCCACAAGCAAGACTGATGCACCGACGGTATTCGCATCTCGTGCTTGCGGATTATATGGGAGGCAATGTTGCTGATCCGATGTGGGCCGATCCCGCAGACGCACAGCTCTTGTATTGGCAGGAAACCCCACTCGAATACCGGGAAGAATTCAACACAATCCCGTACGGCATGGGGTATCCAAAGTCTGATTTTTATGACCAATCCCAAGGCTGGGATGATGTTGGGGTTCGCCAGTTCTGGTCGTTCGGATCGAGCTACCAGCAGGTCGCGAGTGCTTGGTTGTTCGACGATCGAGCAACCTATATCCCGAACTACCAATCGCCGCACCTTTATTCCCAGTTCTCTGGCCCACAAGGAGCGGTTGCTCAGAGGTACTTCAATGAAGTCGCATTCCCCTCGGCGAAGGTCTTCATGCATGAAGAGTTCGATCGGGAACAGAAAGGGACGCCGTACTTCATGTATGACTTTGCGGCACCCGCAAAGCTCATGTTCGATGGATCAATCAACACCGCATTGACCGGCGAAGCAACGCTGGGTGTCAATCCAGCCGAAGAACTCCACCAGAAGGATAATGGAGAGCTGAACGCGTATTACCAGAACTACATCGCGCTCGATCAGTTCCCGCTCGCCCTCAATGACAAAATCACCCTCCGCTATCGCTGGAGTTCGGGCGGGCTCAAGGGCCTCGACTACCCTCGGAATCTGATGGGCAGCCGCTAAACTCTATTGATTCCAAAGACTCCTCACGAGACACCCCAGATTGTTCAGGGGTGTTCTTTTATGATGTACTGGACAAACTTTTCTATCCAATCCGCGATTCGGTCTTGGTGATTGAGCCTCGCTCAAGTATCATGGCTTGACCTATATATTTGTGATTGATACGAAAGGGACATCAATGAACTGGAATCTGACACAGAAACGATCATCCGGATTTACACTCATCGAATTGGCTGTGGTGATCGTGCTCGCAACGAGCATGGGTGCGATGATTGGGCCGTCACTCAAAGAAGTCCGTTCGCAGGGGCGAGCGATGTCCAGCGAGGGCAATCTCTGGACCATCGGGCAAGCGAGCGCGATGTACGCGATGGACAACGACAATCGGATCGCGTCCTACTCATGGCGCGGCGGGGAAACCTACATCAACCTTGCCAACGGTACGGGGTTCATCCCGTCGAGCGATGCGGATGCCGCGGCGTATCAAGCCCGTGACATTCTCTACCGCGCGACGGGGCGTACTGGCGGATCATTCCGCATCCTGGTTCCATCCTCGCGTCTGGTGCATCGCAGGTATTCGCACCTCATCCTCGCGGATTACATGGGGAGTGTTTCCGATCGCGTCTGGGTCGATCCCAATGATTTCAATCAAGCGGTCTGGCAAGACTTCCCGACCTTCTATGAGTTTGTCCCCTACGGGCAGGGTCAGCCTTCGTCCGCAGGGTACGACAACTCATCGAGCTGGACCTCAAGTTCGATCAAGCAGATGTGGGGCTTCGGGTCCAGCTACCAGACCATCCCGCACGCGTGGATGGGTGACTCGCTCCCGAGCTATGTGCCGATCTCCGATACGCCGCACCTGTTCTTGAGCGCTGGTGGCACACCCCATCTTGGTGATCGCTACCAGAACGAGGTCGCGTTCCCATCATCGAAGGTCTACATGTTCGAGGAGTTCGACCGCGAGCGCGTCGGCGCTCCGTACTTTGCGTATGGATACACCAACCCCGCCAAGCTCATGTTCGACGGTTCGATCAACACGATGGTCACCAGAGCAGCGAACGATTCGGTGAGTCCAATCAATTTCACAAGCGGATCTACTTGGACCCAGCGCTACCTCCCGATCGACAAGTTCCCCGTCCCCGTCGGTGGACTCGGGGATCAAACCGAACTCAACATGCACTACCGCTGGACCCTCAACGGCTTGCAAGGGATTGATTACCCGCAGCCCATGCCAAAGGTTTTCAGCCGATGAAATCCGTGTCCAAGTCAATAGAAGGCTGTAATCCCATGATTGATACAAAGAGAACGCGATTTCGGAGCGGTTTTTCGCTCGTCGAACTCATCGCGGTGCTCGTGATGGCGGCGAGTGTCACCTCCGTGCTCGGTCCAGCGATGGGCCGCATGCGAACACAGATGCGCGGCGTGACGAGCGAGGGAAATCTCGCATCGATTGGTCAGGTCGGCGCGATGTACGGCGTGGACAATGAGGATCGAATCTTCACATACACATGGAGAGGGGATGTGGAGTTTATGAATCTGAGAGATGGCCGGTATTACCTTCCTGATACAGATTTGGAAGCAGCGGGGTGGCAAGCCCAGAATATTCTCCAGCGTGCCACCGGACGATTGAACGGCGTAGGTCGAATTCTCGCTCCATACGATCACCTTGTCCATCGTCGATGGTCTCATCTTGTCCTTGCAGATTACCTTGGAGGAAATGTGACCGATCCGATGTGGGCTGACCCATCGGATCAAAATCTATTGAACTGGCAGCTCAATCCATTGGAATACTTAGAGGATGACAACAGCATCCCATACAGCGACGGGTTTCCAGATCCACGCGGATACGACGATAACGGAGTCTGGCTATCCGCGAGAATCAAGCAACTCTGGTCATTCGGCTCGAGCTATCAGGTCGTACCACATGCGTGGCAGCAGGACTTTGGAAACCAGTACATCCCGGTCATCGAAACACCACATTTGTTTCAATCGATTTCCAGCAGTGTCCCACTCGGCGAGCGCCGATTCCACGAGGTTCGATTCCCATCCGCGAAGGTCCACATGTTTGAAGAGTTCGACCGTGAGCAGGAGGGATTGCCGTACTTCGCGTACGACCACGCTCGACCAGCGAAGTTGATGTTTGATGGTTCGATCAACACCGCGATGAGTGGGCTGGCGCAGAGTTCGGTGAGCCCAGAGGATTATCTCGTCGGTGACAAGATTGTCTGGGAACAAACATATGTCCCGTTTGAAACCTTCCCGATCCCGCTCGGCGGACTCGGTGACCAGACCCTGCTCAACCAACGCTTCCGCTGGACGCTCGGCGGTCTTCGGGGTGTCAACTATCCCCAAACACTGTATTCGGGGCACGGTCGATGAGTTTTGATTACGCATGCGAAGTTGTGTGGAGAAATATGCCATGAGAGAACGAATGCACAAACCGATCCGGAGAGGGTTCTCACTCGTCGAACTCATCGCGCTGCTTGTGATGTCGATCAGTGTGACCGCCGTGCTTGGTCCAGCGATGGGCCGCATGCGAACGCAGATGCGTGGTGTGACGAGCGAGGGGAATCTTGCAACGATCGGTCAGATCGGCGCGATGTACGGAGTCGACAATGACGATCGGATCTTTTCATTCACCTGGCGTGGGGGTATTCCATATGTCGATCTTGCGACAGGGAATCCACGGATCTACGGGACTGACCAACAAGCCGCAGCTGGTCAGGTCAAGGACATTCTTATCCGTGCGACGGGTCGGATCTCTGGAGAAAGCGGAATCGCCACTCCCGGTCAGCGATTGATGCATCGCAGGTATTCGCACCTTGTGTTGGCCGATTACATGGGGGGGAATGTGGTCGATCCGATGTGGGCGGATCCAGCAGATGCCAATCAACTGCGTTGGCAGATCGATCAGCCGTTTAACGCTGACGGGTATCAAAAATCTGGAATCCCGTATGCGTTTGGGTCCCCGGAAGCGGGCTACGACGACGATGGGAACTGGTTGGATATCACGATTCAGCAGCTCTGGCCATTCGCATCAAGCTATCAGGTAGTTCCGCACGCGTGGATGCAAGACTTTGGAAATCAGTATCGACCGATTGCATCGACACCGCACTTGTTTATCCAGGGGCCAGGCCCAGTTCCACTCGGCGATCGCCGCTTCCACGAGGTCCGCTTCCCGTCGGCCAAGGTGCACATGTTCGAAGAGTTCGATCGCGAGCAAGCGGAGTCGCCGTACTTCGCGTACGACCACGCGCAATCAGCCAAGCTGATGTTCGACGGCTCGATCAACACAGCGATGAGTGGGCTTGCGCAGACATCGGTCAGCCCAGACGACTACCTCAACGGCGACAAGTTCGTCTGGGAACAGAAGTATGTCCCGCTCGACACCTTCCCGATCCCACTCGCTGGGCTTGGAGATGAGACCCTGCTCAACCAACGCTTCCGCTGGACCCTCGGCGGCTTGCAGGGTGTTAACTATCCGCAAACACTGATGCCGTCGGGTCGCTGAGCCCATGGATCTGCACAATTGAAAAGCCCTCCCGGTGGTGGTCGGGAGGGCATTTTTTTCGTTCCGAGTGTTGGGGGTGTCCACTGCCGTGGTTCAGTCCCTGACCTTGGCGCATCCTTGCGCCGGGGTCCCATCCTTGGTGGGGCGTAGGGGAAACGGATAAACCCCTCACCTTCCTCAACTCGGTCCGGATTGTCTCGGCTCTCGTGGACTGGCAGGTACCACTGAAGCCGACGCTTGTGCCATTGGGTGCGTCTTTGCAACCCTCAGGCGTGATTTATTGGAGACTACTGATTTTCTCAGCAATCTCGTGCATACGGGCGAGCTTGTCGTTGAACGACGCTTGCCAGGATTCGCGGTCTCGGATCTCCAGTCGATCCCCCGCACCGATCACCACGATGTCGCGTGGGAGTTGCAGCGTCTCGACCTGCCATGCGGGCAAACGGATACGGTGGTTGGCATCCACATCCACTTCTTCCGCCGCTGAGTACAGAATCGCATCCAGCTCGGATTGGTCCGGTGATGGTGTCAGCGACGGAGATCTCCGGCCTGCTGAATAGAGTTCGTTGAACATTGC
Organism: uncultured Phycisphaerales bacterium; assembly: GCA_963976955.1. Classification (GTDB taxonomy): domain Bacteria; phylum Planctomycetota; class Phycisphaerae; order Phycisphaerales; family UBA1924; genus UBA1924. The sequence continues at coordinate 659,520 of CAXBMD010000002.1, forward strand.
GTGGGTGTAGAGCCGAAGAGTCTTGGTCTGAGGCCAAGGAATGCAGAACCAGGTCGCGCCGTCCTGGTTGGGATCCCAGCGGTTCCGGAACTTTGCAGGGATCGCCAGCCGAGTTTTGGCGTCGATCGTTGCATTGGCTTGTCCGGTAAATGGCACGGGTTGGAGCCTCGGTAGGGTTCATGAATGGGATTATGTCCCACTTCGTCCCACAACGCAACCCGCTTCACCCACAGTCGTCCATTTTGAGGATTGAATGTGGATAGATTCGAGGTCTATACACACTGCTTGTTGTTCGGCGCTATCTATAAGTAGAATAAAGACAGTATCTTGCGGGTAATTCAGGTCCAGATTGCCTTCAACTGTGAATTTATGAGAACATGGAGAAGTTCAGAGCATCGTGGGTCGAACTTGGGTATCAGCGTCGTTTGAGAGTTCTTTGGTGCCTTGGAGTGTGACTCGATGAATGAATCGAGCCAGCGAGTGATTGAGGAGATGGTCGCGCAGATCAAGCGTGGTCGGTATCTCATGACCGCGAGCTACGACGGCTCGCGAGCCGGGGTGCTGGTCGAATCTGTGCAGTGGCTGATGGGTGATCCGCTGCTGATCGGGGTCTCGGTCCGGAAGGGACACGAAATCGACCCCCTGATCCGCGATTCCCGCTCCTTCGCGATCGGGTTCATCCCGGAGGACGACCGCTTCATCACACGACGATTCGGTCAACGGCTCAACGGTGCAGATTCAGCGATCTATGTCGAAGGGCTTGATCCCTTCGAGACCCTCGAAAGCAAGAAGTTAGTAACGGGAAGCCCGGTACTCTCGCAGTGTCCCACATGGATCGACTGCGAGGTCTTCCGTCGTGTGGACCTGGAGAACGCGTACGAGTACTTCGTGGGGACCGTCGTCGCGGTCCGGCACGGTGGGCAATCGGTCGTGGTCGAGCGGTCACAGCCAAGCGATGCCCAAGCGGAGCGGTAGCGGGTTCAATTCAGTACCGATGCGATCACCGCATCGAGCTTTGCCCAGAACGATTCATATGAAAACCGCAGAGCATTGATGCGACAATCGCGCGCGATGCCTTCGTGTGTTGGAAGCCGATCAAATGCGCGAGCGACTTCCGTTGCGTCTGGCTGGTCAAAGAAGGTCCCGGTCTTGGTTTCGATGACCGAGTCCAACCCACCACCCGCGCGACGCGCCACAACCGGAAGCCCGCACGCCTGCGCTTCGACGGCGGTGATCCCAAAGTCTTCAACCTGCGGCTGAATGAGCGCGGCACTGGTCCGGAACAACTCGAGGACCTGCGCATCCGGGATATGCCCATGGAACTTGACTTTGGGCTTGTTCTTGTATGTTTTCATGAGCGCCGAAGCGTGAGACCCGGTCCCGACGATATTGATCGGGCGATCGAGCAAGATCGCGGCGTCGATCGCGAGATCCACGCGTTTGTAGGGCTCGATCGCGCCGACGAACAGGAGTTCATTCGTGCGCGGCGCATCGGGATCGCTGGGAGGGGTGAAATAGTCGGTGCGCACTGGCGGATGGATGACGACCGCATCGCGGTTGTAGGTCTTCTTGATCTCGCTCGCGATGAAATGCGAGTTGGCGATGAACTGCGTGACATTCGATGCGGTTCGCAGATCCCAGTCGCGGAGCGAGTCCCCGAACCGATCCAATCCCGCGGCTCTGAGTTTGGATTTGATTCCCGGCTGCGTCGTGTACTGATCCGTCTGCGACCACAGGTACCGAGCGGGCGCGTGGCAGTAGCAGATGTGTGGGATGGACTCGGGTGGCGCGAGTGCTTTGATCGCTGCCGATGATGTTGAGATCAGCAGGTCGATGGGACGCGAGCGGTGATCGGATACGAGCCGGCGGGAGAGTTGTTCGACAGCCAGCGGGTATCGAGGGAGCAGCCATCTGCGGAGCGGAGCGGGGAACCGGTTGAGTCCCGAGGTGGTTCGAGTAATCGAATCAATTGCAGGCGTGATCGGCTGATCTGAATCGAACATTGTGTAGAGCTGCGATATGCGGGTCCCGTTGTTGAGCAAATGCGAAGCAATCGCATCGAGGACCAGTTCTCCCCCTCGGCGAGCGACCAACCAATCGTGCGCCAACGCGACGGTCAGATTCCTGTTCGAATTGGGTTCAGGGGGGGTCATTTGGGGAATAACTAACCGTTCGGTTGGGTCTATGCTTTTGGCAGGATCGTGACTGATTACGAGTGAGGATAGACGGATGGCTGAACAAACCCAGATATCGGCGGCGAATCGACTCGGGCTCGACTACAGAGCGGAAGCGAAGCGATTGGGAAAGCCGGTCGTCCCGATCATTGATGGGCATGCCCATATCAACGGCAAGCAAGCCGCGAAGGTGTACAAGGAGGTCTGCGATCTCTACGGCATCGAGCGGGTGTACTCGCAGACCCAGCTCGCGCATGCGACGGATGTCAAACAGGTGCTCGGTGATCGCGTGCGGTTCGTTGCGATCCCGGAGTACATGCACGAGGATCGCGCGTGGGCGTTTACCGAAGGGTTTTTAGAGAATCTCGAAAAATGGCATGCGATGGGGGCACGGATGGTCAAGTTCTGGGGCGCGCCCCGGTTGCGTGATTTCTCCGAAGCGATCGGACTTTCACCTGAAGAGACGGTGCCGTTTGATTCGCCTTGGCGGTTGAAGATTGCGCATCGCGCCAAGGAACTCGGGATGTCGCTGATGGTCCATGTCGCGGACCCAGACACCTGGTTCTCTACCAACTACGCTGATTCGTCCGTCTATGGCACCAAGCATGATCAGTACGAATCGCTCCATCGATTGCTCGACAAAACCGGTATGCGGTGTCTTGGGGCGCACATGGGTGGGAATCCCGAAGACCTCGGATTCCTGAGCCAGCTTCTTGATCGTCACCCCGGATTGATCCTCGACACCAGCGCGACCAAGTGGATGGTTCGCGAGCTGAGCAAGCAGCCCACCGATGAGCTGCTCGCGTTCCTCACCAAGTACGAGGGACGGATCATCTTCGGTTCCGACATCGTGACCCATGACGACCACCTCGAATCGAGCGATCCCAACAATCCTGCGTTCGGGAACCAGCTTGCCAACAGCGAGCACGAAGCGTTCGAGCTCTACGCGTCACGCTACTGGGCGCTGCGGACCATGTTCGAGACCAACTACCGTGGCGAGTCCAACATCGCGGACCCGGATCTCAAAATGTGCGATCCCAATCAGTACGATGACATGAGTGCACCAGCATTGCATGGGCACGGACTTCCTGAGTCTGTATTGAGGATCCTGTACCGAGGCGCGTGCGAAGGCACGCTCGATCAGTGGTACGGGGCTTGATCGGGAAGAACTGGTTCAATTTGCGTTCATTACGCGATCTAAATGGAACAGTTCGAGTTCTATGCTTGTACCGGACTACTCGAACAGGTATTCTGCCTGTCGTTTTTCACACGCTCGCATCATCCATCGTGGGGTTGGTGGTGTTGTTCACAACTCGGTTCATTTCGCTCGCAGCGCCTCGAAGCGCCGCGACAGGAGGATGGTCTCTATGCGTTCATGTCTCGCACTGCTGTCAATCGCTGGAGTCGCCTTGGGCGCACACGGCGCGGAACTCGATTCAACACACATCGCCGCATTGGAAAGCACGCCGGTGGAAATACTCAAAGCGGATATCCGAAAGATCAGCATCCCGGTCGATTCGGGTCCTGTGATCGGATCGGTTGAACTCGGAAATACTTCAAACCAGAAGCAACTGGGACACACTGATATTCAAGAAGCGGTGTGGTCCACCGTCGTCCGCGTAGAGGATGCGGCGTGGTTGCGCCTTGAGTTTGCTCAAGTGGATTTGTCCGCCGCGACCAACTCATCGCGCGAGAGCTACCTCCGTGTGACCTCGCTGCTCGATGGGTATGAGCAGTACCTCGACTTTGACGCACTGCAAGTGTGGGGGAACACCAGCGCGTATTTCAACGGCAACGCGGTCCGTGTCGAAATCATGGCGTCCGCCGATTCGATCGGTGCCGACCGGGTTCGGATTGCAGGAGTCGAGGCATCGCCATCGGTGAGTCCTGCATCGATTTGCGGGTCGGTCGATGATCGCGTGCCTTCGAGTGATCCGCGTGATGCACGATTGATGCCGATCGGGTGTTCGGCGTGGTTGTTCTCTGATCATGGGAGTACTTTCTTGACCGCAGGTCACTGCAGTCCGTCTGGCGGGAATGTGGTGCAGTTCAATGTGCCACTCTCTTCGGCTGGCGGTGGGTACCAGAACCCGTCGCCTCAGGATCAGTATGTGGTCGATGGTGCATCGACTCAGGTAACGCCGGGGTCGATTACGCTTGGTAACGACTGGGGGTTCTTTGGAGCTTTTGATAACACCGGGACCGGGTTGTCCCCGCTTGCGGCGCAAGGTGATTCGCACACGCTGGCAACCTCGACGATCCCCAATGATGGTCGCCCGATCCGGATCACTGGGTACGGGACGACTTCATCGCCGATCTCTCCAACATGGAACGGGATTCAGAAAACACATGTCGGCCCGTTCCAGGGATACTCCGGGAATGTCGTCCGCTACACCACCGACACGACCGGGGGCAACTCCGGATCGGTGATCCTTGATGAAGACAACAACATCGCGATCGGTATCCACACCAACGCTGGTTGTGGGACTGGTGGCGGGTGGAACAACGGCTGCAATCTGTTCAACGCGGGTCTCCAGAACGCGCTGGCGAACCCGACAGGGATCGCGGGTCCACGCACGATTCAGGGTCAACCCTCGCCCGCGCCTGATTATGTATCGCCTGATGGTGGGGAGCTTGTGGATCTGGTCATCTCCAACTTCCACGGGCGGACGATCGTTGGTTCGCCGATCTTGTTCGTAGACAGCGGATCGGGATACCATCCAACGGATGCGATGATGGTCAACGCAACCACATTCTCCGCGGCTCTTCCAGCCGTGGATTGTGGTGCGGACTTGTCGTATTACTTCCAGATCACGGATACCGATGGGAACACGACGACCTATCCAGAGGGCGGCGACTCGTCACCGCTCTACACGATCGCGCTTGATGGTCAGGTGATTGGTGTGCTCGATACTTTCCAGACCGCAGCGGGATGGACCGAATCCAACTCAGGGGTCACGGCGGGGAACTTTGAGCGGCTCGCTCCACTCTCAGGTACAGAAAACGGTGGTCCAGCCGCAGACGCGGACGGATCGGGTGTGTGCTACATCACCGGACGGGGCATCTTCGAAGATCTTGACGGCGGGACCACGCAGATCATTTCCAACTTCTACGACACGACCACCATCGAAGACCCCATCGTGAGTTTCTGGGCATGGGTGAACACCGAAGACAGCGAGCGGATGATCGTGGAGTTCTCCCCGAATGTCGGGATCAACTGGTACCCGGTTGACGAGATCGACGACACCAATGGCTGGGAGATCAAGCGGTACCGGATTTCAGACTTTACCGATCCAACCGCGATCTTCAAGGTTCGGATCACCATCAGCGATGAAGGTGCTGATTCGCTCGTCGAGGGCGGGGTAGACGGGTTCAGCATCTCCACACAGATCTGCGATGGAAGCGATTGCCAGGCCGACTTCACCGGTGAGGGTGATCTGAACTTCCTCGATGTATCCGCGTTCCTTTCGGCATTCGGAAATCAGGAAGCTGAAGCGGACTTTGAGCAGGACGGCAACTTCAACTTCCTCGATGTGTCCGCGTTCCTCGCAGCGTTCGGAGCGGGCTGCCCGTAAGAATCGGTCAATACAAATCATAAGCCCATGCGTGTCTCGCGCATGGGCTTTTTTTGCAGTGGTTCTTGATCACTGGATCAGTCGGTGACGGGAGCGGCTCTGCCGGCGAGGGCTTCGACGCGTGCGGCGAGTTCGTCGGCGCTCTGCTTGTCGTGCTTGGTCCCGAACTTGATGTCGATCTCGGGGGTGATAAGCGGATCGGAGAAACCCGGTGTCTTGCGTGTCAAGCGGAGCGGTGCGTTTCGGATTGAGCCGGAGATGGACCCCTTGGTGACCTTGCCTCCCGGGAGCATGAATCCGGCACCGTCGTAGACACCGATCTCGCCTTGGGTGATGACGATCCAGCGGATCGCGGTCGAAGCGGCGGTGGGTTCGATCGGGGTGCGTCCCGGTTTGGGGTTGAGGAAGAGGTGGACCTGGGCGATGGTGCCTGTGATCTGTGACCAGTCTCCCGACTGGGTGAAGAACGCGGAGAGTTCGTCGTCGCTGAGGTCGGTGAGGTAGACATCAGCGGTGTTTTTGTCGTCGTAGTGGTACGCGCGTGTCGGGTATTGTGCGGAGAACTCCAGTCCTGCGGTGTCGCGTGTGGTGCTTGAACCGGCCGAGCCACCAAATCCGATCGTTGAACATCCGCACAACACCATCGGTGAGGAAAGCACAGCGAGGACGGCGAGAAGTTTGCTATGGACAAGATTCATGCGGGACTGTAGGGTATGTGAAGGGGGTAGGGGGGATTGGGATGCAACCGGGCGGGTGAGATGAGCGGATCTATAAGTGATCAGCCGGATTGAGTCGTCGGTGGAAAGGGTGTGTTGACATGGACGGGCGATGGAAAGTAAGCATCTTGGGGCTGCTGATGGTGTGCGCATTGAGCGGGCATCTACAGGCGCAAACGACTGTTGAAACCGGGGAGTTCCTGACGGATGATGGGAGATTGATTCAGTGGGAGCGGGTATCGACTTACTACCGGATCAAGAACTCAACGGTGTACTTTGAGAAGCCTCAAAGAGAGCAAGTCATCGAGGGCGCGGAGGGTGAGTTGGTCACCTCTGATGGGGACCTGCCAGGGCACCCGAACACTCGGATGGTTGCGTATGACACACTGCGCAAGGCACGCGACCAGCTTCGTGGTTTGTTCCGGCCACAAAGTGAGAGTTGGTCGATCCACCTGTGCGACAATCCGGAATGCGAGTTTGAGTATCGCAAAGAGATCGCTGAGGCTGGATACACCAAAAGGGTCGCGGGATGGTCGATTGGGACTTATGCCACATATTTGAATCGCAATCCTGAAGATTGGTTGGTGATGCGGGAGTTCTCGATCGCGGCTTCAATCTTCAATGACCTACAAATCGCTACTGAAGTGATGCACATTGCGTACCTGAATGATCCCGGGCTTGCCGCTGAACCGATCGATATGGAGTTTCTGGGGATTGATGAGCGGATGACGCGGGATCTGGTTGTCAAAAGCGTCAAGCAGGCGCACCGTGACGGGTTGGCCAAAAGCTGGCTGATGGTTGCCGTGCTGATGCAGAGCGAAGGACGGCTGGAGCGTGCCACAGAGATGCTGGATCGCGCGATGGAAGCTGGGCTCGATGAAACGGTCGCTGAACACATGAAAGAGGCGTTGCAATGATCGGATTGAAGCAAGTGGTTGCGGGTTTGATACTCTTGGCTGCGGTTGTGTGTGATGTCGCGTCCGCGCAGGTGAGCGGATCAGGATATTTTTACACTTCATCTGGGGCCAAAGTCACATATACCTATTACTTCAATTTCACGCGCGGGCCAGAAAATGGGATTGTCTTTCTCAAGCCGCGCGATCTATCCCCCGTCGTTGGCCAGCCGGGTGAACTGGTCAACTCCGACGGTGATGAGCCCAGGCATCCCAATACGCGGAAGGTGGTGTATGACACGCTGCGCCGGGCGCGCGATCAGTTGCGGGGGTTGCCTCGATCTATGAAAGAGGATGTCTATACGCTCCACGAATGCGACAACCCGGAGTGTGCGTATGAGAAGCTGGCTCATGCCGCCGCGGATCCGACGAATGAAAAAATCACCAACTGGGCGGTGGGGTCGTACGGGCAGTATTTGGAACACTTCCCGGAGGATTGGGATGTCATGCGTGAGTTTGCGCTTGCTGTGGGGCTCAGTCGGGATGTGGAAATCGCGACAGAGGTCATGCACACGGCGTACCTCAATGACCCGCAACTTGCTTTCGTACCAATAGATATGAAATTTTTGGGGGTTGATGACCGAGGACTGCGGGAGTTGATTGTCCGGTGCGTCAAGCAGGCTCATCGGGATCCTTCCGCCGAGCGGTGGTTCTTGGTTTCGGTGCTGATGCAGGGCGAGGGGCGGAAAGACCGGGCGGCAGAGATGCTCAAGCTTGCTGTAGATGCTGGGCTGGATGAATCGATCGCGCGGGAGATGACTTCGGCTCTCAATTGATGTTTGATTGGAGGGTGTTTGGGTCTCGCGGGATTGTGCCGAGCTGCTGCCCGAACTACTGAATTGACAGGTGAATAGCGTAGTTGCTCTGGACTGACCGATCGGCGATGTCTAGAGTCGTGGCCCGGCGCATCGCGTGATGTGACGGGATCATTGTGAACCGTAAGAACCACTCAAGTGCTGATCTTGCCAGGATCGGGTAATCGCTGCGAGTGGGAGGTGGAGATCAAATGGCCGCTAAAGAATTAATTGAGCAGTTTAAGATCATGGCTCCGGGAGGGCAGGCTACGCCGGCTCCGCCTCTGGGTCCTGTTCTCGGTGCAAAGGGTGTGAACCCTGGGCAGTTCATCCAGCAGTTTAACGCCGCGACCGGCGCACTCAACGGCAAGGTCGTTGGTTGCATCGTCAAGGTGTACAACGACCGCTCCTTCGAGTTTGAGATCAAGTCGTCCCCGGCTTCGGTTCTCATCAAAGAAGCCGCGGGTTTGGAGAAGGGTTCGGGAGAACCACAGAACATTGTTGGTTCAATCACTGCTGATCAGTGTCGCAAGATTGCTGAAGAGAAGTTTGAAGACCTGAACTCACATGACCTTGATGCCGCGATGCTCGTCATCGCAGGCACTGCCCGTTCAATGGGCATTACGGTGGGGAGCTAAACCATGGCGATGACCAAGCGCGCGAAAGCAGACGCAGCAATCGTTCCAGTTGATGCAATGGAAGCATCGGAAGCACTCGCTGCAGTCAAAAAATTTAAAGCAACCAAGTTCGACCAGTCCGTTGAGATCTGCATGCTCCTCGGTGTTGATGTCAAGCACGCAGACCAGATGGTCCGTGGCTCGGTATCACTCCCAAAGGGTATCGGCAAATCCAAGCGGGTCATCGCGTTCTGTGCTCCTGAGCATGTCAAGGACGCACTCGCAGCCGGCGCAATCGAAGCGGGCGGCGACGAACTCGTCAACAAGGTCAAGGGCGGCTGGTTCGACTTCGATGTCGCCATCGCGTCCCCTGACATGATGCGTGTGATGTCGGTCCTCGGTAAGGTGCTCGGTCCTAAGGGTCTGATGCCTTCACCAAAGAACGGCACCGTGACCCCAAAGGTTGCAGAAGCGGTCAAGGACTTCTCCGCTGGTAAGCTCGAGTACCGTGCTGACAAGGGCGGCAATGTCCATGCGATCCTCGGCAAGATGAGCTTCTCCGAAGCTGACTTGCTCGAGAACTACAACCATTTCGTGACCACCATCGAGAAGGCGCGTCCTTCAACGGTTCGTGGTCAGTATGTCAAGAAGATCACGCTCAGTGGCACAATGACCCCAGGGGTCCGCGTTGCCATCGTGAGCGACGAAGAATAAAGGGGTCATCCGATGAGTAAACCAGTCAAAGAAATGATGATCCGTGATTACATCGAGCGCATCGGCGAGACCGAAGACGCGCTCGTGATCGGTCTTCGTGGAATCAGCTCCAACGATACCAATGTCATCCGTGACGGCTTGGCGAAAAAGGAAATCCGTGTGACCATCATGCGGAACAACCTGTTTGGTCAAGCGTTTGGCGAGACTTCCCTCGCTCCACTCAGCGGTGTGATGAACGGTGCAAGCGCACTGGCATACGGTGCTGAGTCGGTTGTCGATGTCGCTCGCGAGATCGTTGGCCTCCTCAAGGAATTCCCCGATATCGAGCTCAAGGGCGCGGTTCTCGACGGGATGCTGTTCGAAGGTGCTGCGGGCGTGAAGGAACTGAGCAAGTTCCCAACACGCGACGAGGCGATTGCTCAGGCGGTCACCCTCATCCTCAGCCCAGCACGCAATCTTGTTGGTGCCGTCAAGGGTCCGGGTTCGGGTCTTGCGGGTATTCTCAAGAGCATCGAAGAGAAACTGGAAAAGGGCGAGGCAATCGCAAAGCTGTAATGGCGGCGTGAATGGCTTGTCAATCTGTGGCAGGGCGTGTTGCTCTGTCGCTTTATGAAGCGTACATCCGTTGGCCTTCGGGTCATCGGTGAATCAAACAACCCGTAGTCACCCGACTGGCCCTGGGCTCTTTGATGAGCAGGGTTAAAGAATCGAGCGGTTCGATCCCTCTTGGGTGAACGAGTCTGGCACATCAGAGCATGTGCATTAATGAAGAAGGAGTTGGACCATGTCTGACGAAGCAACCAAAACATTTGACGCAAAGATCTCAAAGCTCGGCGACGAACTCGCAGGCCTCACCCTCAAGGAAGCCGTTGATCTCGGCGACTACATGAAGGACACCTACGGCATCGAAGCCGCCGCTGGTGGCGCAGTCATGATGGCTGGCGGCGGCGACGCTCCAGCAGCAGCGGCTGAGAAGACATCGTTCGATGTCATCATCAAGGGCCCTGGCGGCAACAAGATCCAGACCATCAAGGCGATCCGCGAGATCACCGGTTTGGGACTCAAAGAAGCTAAGGCACTTGCAGAAGAAGCCGGCGCAAAGGTCAAAGAAGGCGTCTCCAAGGACGAGGCAGACGAAATCAAGGGCAAGCTCGAAGAAGCTGGCGCCGAGATCGAAATCGCCTAATCGGATATTTGATTCGGGAATCGCTCGGCTCCATGCCGCGTGATCCTGGGTCTACAAAAAAAGGTCGGGCGTCCCGGGTACTCGGGACGCCCGATTCTCTCATGCGAGGCTTCAGTGATCGGGCTTTGTGCGGGTACGCGGATCAGAATCGTTCGGATGGACGATCGTTGATTGGAACTGGGTGTTGATAGTTGGGAGTCTTTGTTGATCGTTTGATGCACAATGAAGTGCAGTAACACAGGATTTGTCAGGCCTTGTGAGGGGTTTGGCAGATCGGGACTGGTTTGTAGGTCTTTGTGTGACTAGACTTTGGCATCAGCCGGCAATCGGGGCATACCACAATTTATAGAGTTCTTCACATGCGAGCTGTCACTACGACGGCGTGTGTGTGTCGAGAACCAAAACGAGGTGATGGATGGCAGCGACCAAAGTGCGCCAAATGGAGCGCGAGCGATTGGTTCGGAGTTTCGCCAAACGAGGCGATGCAACGGAAGTCCCAGATCTTTGGCAGGTACAGAAAGCCGCGTACAGCCGCTTCCTGCAAGTAGAAGTTGATCCTGAGGAGCGCGAGACCAAGTACGGTCTGGAGTCGCTGCTTCGGGAAATTTTCCCAATTGAATCATACGACGAGACGATGAAGCTTGAGTATGTCAGCTACTCGCTCGACGAACCACGCTACACCTCCGACGAGTGCCGTCAACTCCGGTTGACCTACGGGCACCCGTTCAAGCTGTGTCTTCGCCTCAAGCGCGAAACCCATGGCGACCTCCCAGAAGAAGATATCTATCTCGGTGAGTTCCCCATCATGATGGGTGGCGGTGAGTTCATCGTCAACGGTGCTGAGCGCGTGATCGTGTCCCAGCTTCACCGTTCACCCGGTGTGGATTTCTCGATCGTCTCATCTGAGGCAGACCGTCCGCTCCACTCCGCACGCATCATCCCAGAGCGTGGTTCATGGATCGAGCTTGAAGTGACCAAGAAAGATGTGCTCGCGATGCGCATCGACCAGTCCACCAAGCTCGCGGCAACCACCTTCCTCCGCTGTCTCGACGAGTCCGTCGCATCCACCGATGCGATCATCGGCCTCTTCTACGAGGTCGCGGAAATCAAAGCGAAGGATGTCCACCCAGAAGACTGGGCTGCAGCATCAATCATCGATACCGAATCGGGCGAAGAGCTCGTCCATGTCGGTTGCCAGGTTGGTGAAGAAGCCGCCGAAGCGATCAAGGCATCGGCGCTCAAGACCATCCGCGTGGTCCAGAACCCATCGGACTCGCTGATCCTCAACACGATCGCTGAAGAGAACCTTGAAGCATTCGACGAGGTCCCCAATGTGACCAGCGATTACGATCGCGCGATGCTCAAGATCTACTCGCGTCTGCGTCCGGGCAACCCGCCACAGGTCGAGAAGGCGAAGCAGCTCTTCCACGAGAAGTTCTTCGATGGCAACCGCTACCGTCTTGGCAGCGTTGGCCGATTCCGCATCAACCGCAAGTTTGATATGGACATCGATCCGGACCAACTCTTCCTGCTTGGTCTGGACTTCCTCAAGGTCATCCAGTACATGCTGGACCTCCGCTCGAACCGTTTGGACCCAGACACCCAGCGTCCGGTCGCGTTGATCGATGATATCGATCACCTCGGCAACCGCCGTCTGCGTACCCTCGACGAGCTCGCGGTTGAAGAAATCCGTAAGGGTCTCCTCAAGCTGCGTCGCACCGTCCAAGAACGCATGAGCGTCAAGGACCCTGAAGAAGTCGCGAAGATTGCCGACTTGGTCAACTCCAAGTCCATCAGCTCCGCGATCGACTTCTTCTTCGGTCGTTCAGAGCTTTCGCAGGTTGTCGACCAGACCAACCCGTTGTCCTCGCTCGTTCACGAGCGTCGTCTCTCGGCACTTGGACCTGGTGGTCTCAACCGCAAGCGTGCAGGCTTTGAAGTTCGAGATGTGCACACCTCGCACTACGGGCGTGTGTGTCCGATTGAAACTCCCGAAGGCACCAACATCGGCCTCATCGTTTCGTTGGGTATTTACTCGACCGTCGATGAGTACGGGTTCCTCCGCACTCCATACCGCGAAGTCAAAGACGGCGCACTCACCGGCAAGATCGTCCAGCTCCGCGCTGACGAAGAAATCCGCTCGGTGCTCGCTCCTGCAGATGTTCTCAACCCACAGGGTGAGTTCCGCGACAAGTATGTCCTTGCACGCATGGACGGCGAACTCGCTGAAGTGAAGCCCAAAGAAGTCAACTATGTCGATGTGTCTCCCAAGCAGCTCGTCGGTATCTCAGCTGCACTGATCCCGTTCCTTGAGCATGACGATGCGAACCGGGCCCTGATGGGTTCGAACATGCAGCGTCAGGCCGTTCCATTGATCCGCGTTGATCCACCATGTGTGGCCACCGGTATGGAGAAGGAAGTCGGTCAATACTCCGGCATGCTCGTGAAAGCGAAGCGCGCCGGTAAGGTCACCTATGTTGACTCCCAGCGGATTGTGATCGACAACGCGGACGAGTATGTCTTCCGCAAGTTCGTCGGTCTCAACGAGCGTACCTGCCAGAACCAGAAGCCCATCGTCAAGAAGGGTCAGAAGGTCAAGGAAGGCGAGGTCATCGCAGACGGTGCTTCGACACAGAACGGCGAACTCGCGATCGGTAAGAACGCACTCGTCGCGTTCAACACCTTCGACGGCTACAACTTCGAGGATGCGATCGTCATCTCCGAGCGTCTCGTCAAGGACGACGCGTTCACCAGTATCCATATCAACTCGTACGATGTCGAGGTCCGCGAGACCAAGCTCGGACGCGAAGAGTTCACCCGTGACATCCCCAATGTCTCCGAACGCATGCTCCGCAATCTCGATGAGACCGGCGTCATCCGCGTCGGTGCGAAGGTCGGCCCTGGTGATATTCTGGTCGGTAAGGTCTCTCCAAAGAGCAAGACCGAACTCACCCCAGAAGAGAAACTCCTTCATGCGATCTTCGGTCGTGCGGGCGAGGATGTGAAGAACGACTCTCTCGAAGTCAGTGCTGGTACCTCCGGCATCGTCATCGGAACCAAGAAATTCTCCCGCCGTGTTCATATGAACGAGGCGCAGAAGAAGGCACTCAAAGCCGAGATGGCCGCGTACGAAGCAGAGCAGGACGCGCATGCGATCAAGCTCTTCAAGGAGATGACCGAGGAGATCAACGAGATCGTTGGTACCGAGATGGTTGACCCGATGACCCGCCAGAAGGTCGGTGCTTCGGACATCCCCGAGGTTATCAACGAGCAGATCAAGACCTTCAACGCGAAGTGGATCAAGGGGTCCAAAGAGCTCAAAGAGAAGGCTGAAGTCTCCTACCGTCAGTACTGGCCTCGTATCGAAGCCGTCGAAGCTGAGAAGCAACGCAAGATCGCGCACATGAAGCGTGGTGACGAGCTTCCCAACGGCGTCCTCGAAATGGTCAAGGTCTACATCGCGTCCAAGCGGACCCTCTCCGCTGGTGACAAGATGGCGGGTCGTCACGGGAACAAGGGTGTGATTGCACGCGTGGTTCCTGAGGAAGACATGCCGTTCATGGACGACGGGACCCCCGTCGATGTGATGCTCAACCCATTGGGTGTGCCTTCGCGTATGAATGTGGGTCAGATTCTTGAAACACACCTCGGCTGGGCAGCTCAGGTCCTCGGCTTCCAAGCGGTCACCCCTGTCTTTGACGGGTGTACCGAAGCGGAAATGATCGCGACCGTGAAGGAAGCGAATCAGTACTGCCGCGATCGCTGGGCGAAGTGCGAAGAAGAAGGCACCTGGCCTCATCACCGCGAGCTTCTGGCAGAGATGCCTGAAGGTGGCAAGATCCAGCTCTACGACGGACGCACAGGCGAGGCATTCAACCAACGCACCACGGTCGGGTTCATGTACCTGCTCAAGCTGCACCACTTGGTTGATGACAAGATCCACGCCCGTGCGACTGGTCCATACTCGCTCATCACCCAGCAGCCGCTCGGTGGTAAAGCACGGACCGGTGGTCAGCGATTTGGTGAGATGGAAGTCTGGGCACTCGAAGCATACGGCGCGGCGTACATCCTGCAGGAACTCCTGACAGTGAAGTCCGACGATGTCGAGGGTCGTACCAAGATTTATGAGTCGATGGTCAAGGGTACCAACAAACTCGAAGCCGGTATGCCGGTCGCGTTTGATGTGCTTTGCAACGAGCTCAAGGGCTTGGGCATGAACCTGACACTGGAGAAGAAGCAACTCGAAGGCGGAAGCCTGCTCTAAAGAGCAGTCCCCGACGCGGGCATGACGCCCGCACGAATCGTGTTGTTTGAATAAGAACATTCACTCCTTGACGGGAGAAACTGATATGAGCGAAAGCGTCTTTGACCGTGTAAACGACTTCTCGAGTGTGAAAATCACCCTCGCTTCCCCCAACGACATCCGTGCGTGGTCGTATGGTGAAGTGAAGAAGCCTGAGACCATCAACTACAGAACCTACCGCCCTGAAAAGGACGGGTTGTTCTGCGAGCGGATCTTCGGCCCTGAGCGTGACTACGAATGCTCCTGTGGCAAGTACAAGGGTACCAAGTACAAGGGATACATCTGTGACCGTTGTGGTGTCAAGGTGACCCACTCCCGCGTCCGCCGCAAGCGGATGGGGCACATCAACCTCGCCTCGCCGGGTGTCCACATCTGGTTCTTCAAGTCCATGCCTTCGCGCCTTGGAACCCTGCTTGGGATGAAGACCTCGGACCTCGAGAAGATCATCTACTACCAAGATTATGTCGTCACCAAACCCGGTGACACCGCGCTGACCTTCAAGCAGGTCCTCACTGAGGACGAACACCGCGTCGCGCTCGAAGAGTACGGCAACGAGTTCCGCGCCGAGATGGGCGCTGAAGCGATCCGTACCCTCATCGAGTTGCTCGATCTGGATGCAGAAGCCGCTGAAATCCGTGCCGGTCTTGCCGCGACACGCTCGAAGCAGAAGACCAAGGACTACGCGAAGCGCCTGAAGCTGATCGAAGCGGTCCGCCACTCCGACAACGATCCAGCATGGCTCGTGATGGATGTGATCCCTGTGATCCCACCTGATCTGCGTCCGCTGGTTCTTCTCGAATCGGGCAACTTTGCGACGAGCGATCTCAACGATCTGTACCGCCGCATCATCAACCGCAACAACCGTCTCAAGAAGCTGATGGACCTCAACGCTCCAGAAGTGATTATCCGCAACGAGAAGCGCATGCTTCAGCAAGCGGTGGACGCGTTGTTTGACAACAACCGTTGTCGTCGTCCGGTGCTTGGTTCTTCGAGCCGAGCACTCAAGTCGCTCACCGACATGATCAAGGGTAAACAGGGCCGCTTCCGCGAGAACCTGCTTGGTAAGCGTGTGGATTACTCCGCTCGTTCGGTGATCGTCGTTGGACCTTCGCTCAAGATCAACCAGTGTGGTCTTCCCAAGAAGATCGCGCTCGAACTCTTCCAGCCGTTCATCATCCGCAAGCTCAAAGAGCACGGCCTCGCCGACACGATCAAAAGCGCCAAGCGGATGCTCGAGCGCCGCGATGCGGAAGTCTGGGACATCCTCGAAGAAGTGATCTACCAGCATCCGGTCATGCTCAACCGTGCACCGACGCTTCACCGCATGGGTATCCAGGCCTTCGAGCCTGTCCTTGTGGAAGGCAACGCGATCCGTCTGCACCCGCTCGTCTGTGGTGGGTTCAACGCTGACTTCGACGGCGACCAGATGGCGGTCCACCTGCCCCTGTCCGTTGAAGCGCAAGCCGAAGCGCATGTGCTGATGCTGTCGACGAACAATGTGTTCTCGCCTGCGAACGGTGCTCCGATTATCAACGCATCGCAGGACATCGTGATGGGTGTGTACTTCATCACCACGACTCTTGAAGATGTGATGAAAGTCAACGAGAAAGACATCCCACGCTTCAAGGACCGCCACGAAGCGATCCTCGCGTACGACAGCGGAAAAATCAAAATCCACCAGCCCATCAGTGTGCGGCTCAGTGACTTTGACAAGCTCGTCAAGAAGGAAACCGGCCCGGTTGATGTAATGCCAGAACACGGCCGCTTGATCACAACCATCGGTCGCGTGCTGTTCTCCGAGATCCTCGGCCCAGGCATGCCGTACTACAACTGTGCGATTGGTAAAAAGGGCTGTGCCCGCGTGATCGACGACACCTACGAGTACTGTGGACGCGCCGCGACGATCGATATCCTTGACAACATGAAGGAAATCGGGTTCAAGCAATCCACCGTTGCGGGCCTGAGCTTCTCGGTCACCGACCTCCGTATCCCGGAAGAGAAGCAAGAGATCCTCGACGATGCACAATCAAAGGTGACCCGCGTCGAGAAGAACTACGACCGAGGCATCATCACCGAACGCGAACGCTACAACCAGCTGCTCGATATCTGGTCGCACTGTCGTGAAGAACTCACCGTCAAGTTGATCGAGACTCTCAAGCACGACCGCCGTCACCCAGACGGTTCGTACGCGAGCATCCCGAATAAAGAAGGCGAAGCGTTCCTTAATCCGGTGTACCTCATGAGTGACTCGGGTGCTCGTGGTAATGTTTCGCAGATGCAGCAGCTCGCTGGTATGCGTGGTCTGATGGCCAAGCCATCGGGTGAAATCATCGAGACCCCGATTCGCGCGAACTTCCGTGAAGGCCTGCACATTCTTGAGTACTTCTCATCAACCCACGGTGCTCGTAAGGGTCTGGCGGATACCGCACTCAAGACCGCGGACTCCGGCTACCTGACTCGTAAGCTCTGTGACATCGCTCAGTCCGTGATCATCGGCGAGCACGACTGTGGTTCACGCCGCGGTCTGATGAAGCGTGCGATTTACAAGGGCGAGCAGATCGATGTTCCACTGAATGTCCAGATCTTCGGTCGTGTTTCGGTCAACGCAGTCATGGATCCCGTCACCGGCGACAAGATCGTTGATGCGAACGAGATGATCTCCGAAGAAGCATCCAAGCGGATCGAAGAGATCGGCATGGACGGGCTCCTCGTCCGTTCGCCGCTGACCTCCGAGTCATCCACCGGGTGTTCGGCTCTCGACTACGGCATGGACATGTCCACCGGCAAGCTTGTCGAAGAAGGCATGGCCGTCGGTATCATCGGTGCCCAGTCAATTGGTGAACCCGGTACCCAGCTGACCATGCGTACCTTCCACTCCGGTGGTATCGGTACCCGTGACATCATGGATACCGAATATCGTGCGCTCAACAACGGTACCGTCGAGATCCGCGACTGTAACGAAGTCGAGGTCAAGGACGAGGACGGCAACCTCTGCCGCGTCTCGCTCAAGCGGAACGGTGAACTTGCGATCCTCGATGATTCCGGCAAGGAACTCGAGAAGACCAAGGTGCCTTACGGTGCGTTCATGTACATCAAGACCGGCGATGTCGTCAAACGCGGCGCCGAGATGCTCAAGTGGGACCCGCACCGTACCCCGACCCTCGCTGAGAAGCCTGGTACGGTTCAGTTCGTGGACATCGAGATCGGTGAAACCGTTCGTGAAGAGGATGCCGGTCGTGGACAGAAAGCGCTTGTGGTCATCGAGCACAAGGGCGACAAGCACCCACAGATCAACATCGTCGACAAGGATGGCAACATCCTCGACTTCCATTACCTGCCCGCAAAGGCGCGTCTTGAAGTCGCTGATGGCGAAGTCATCGAATCCGGTCACATGATCGCTCGTCAGCCACGATCCGCGGCAGGTTCAGCGGACATCGTCGGTGGTCTCCCTCGTGTGACCGAGATCTTCGAAGCACGCAAGCCCAAGGAACCTGCTGTCATGGCAGAAATCTCGGGTGTGATCGAGATTTACTCTGATAAGCGCAAGGGCAAGATGACGATCCGCATCGTCTCCGATTCGGGGATCGAGAAGGACCATCACGTACCCAACGACAAGGCGCTGCTTGTGCACGCCGGTGACTTTGTCACCGCGGGTGATTCGCTGACCGAAGGCCCACAGATCCCGCACGATATCCTTCGTATTAAGGGTGAAGAGGTCCTCTGGCAGTACATGCTCGACGAGGTTCAGAATGTGTACCGCGCTCAGGGCGTGCCCATCAACGACAAGCACATCGAACTGATCCTCTCGCAGATGCTCCGCAAGGTGCGCGTCGAGAACATCGGTGACACAGATATGCTGCCTCACGATGTCGTGGACAAGTACAAGTTCCGTCAGAAGAACCTCGAAATCGCGGGCATGCTCAAAGTAACGGATGTCGGGACCACCCCGCTCCGCATGAACGAGCTGTACCCCAAGGACGAGGTCAAGGAAGTCAACGCGAAAGCGGAAGCAGAGGGCGGCGAGATCGCAAAGACCAAGCGGGCGCGTCCAGCAACCGCTCGGACCCTCCTCCTCGGTATCACCAAGGCGGCACTCTCGAGCGATTCGTTCCTCTCCGGTGCGTCCTTCCAGGAATCGACCAAGGTCCTCACCGAAGCATCGCTCCGCGGTGCCGAGGACGAACTGATCGGTCTCAAGGAGAATGTCCTTCTGGGTCACCTGATCCCAGCGGGTACCGGTTTCCGCAAGTACCAGGACATCCGCGTCAAGACGCTGGTGAGCCCGGAGGAACTCGAAGACTCCATGGACGACGAGTACTACGACGAGGAACTCGAAGCAGAGATCCTCGCGCAAGAAGCACTCGAGTCCGCGGCTGTCGGAGCGGATTCAGACGATCAGAAGCCACAAGTTGAGATCCGCGATGTCATCGTCGGCGAATCCCCAGCAGAGACCAGCGCCGAGTAATCGGACCGCTGATTGATCCATAAAACACAGGGCACCCTTGACGGGGTGCCCTTTTTTTGTCGAGGTTTTGTGTCCAAGCGGTTGCGTGCCTACGCTGGGTCTATGCCTGATGCAACACTCTTTGAAGTCTTTGAAACCCCGTCGGATTCCCCGTTTGTGATCGAGCACATCGCCGAGGAGTTCACGAGCGTGTGTCCGATCACAGGTCATCCGGATTTCGGGATTGTCACCCTCCGCTACCAACCGGTCGCCGCAAAGGACGGCGGCAAGTGCATCGAGCTCAAATCACTCAAGCTCTACTACCACAGCTTCCGCAACGAGGGCGCGTTCTTTGAAGCGGTCACCAACATGATCCGCGATGATCTTGTGAATGTCATCGAACCCAAATGGCTCCAGATCGAAACCAACTGGAAGGGGCGGGGGGGCATCCGCTCCGTCATCCGCGCCGACCATGGCGATGTGCCGGCGCACTTCCTCGGACGCTAAAGTCTGTTCAAATTACGGATACTCTTGCCGTGTTGGTCTGATGACTGCGTCGGAGATGTGCACGCCTGCCGGTTGGGACACAATGAATCCGATCGTCCGCGCGATGTCCATCGGGGTCAGGACGGGGGAGATGGTGTCCATGAGATTCCCAAACTTGCCCTCGTCATACCCAGCGACCTGCTGGAATTCGGATTTGACGATCCCGGGCTCAATCAGCGACACGCGGACCCCCTTGGGACCCAGTTCCCGACGAGCGGCTTCTGCGAGCGAGTTAACCGCAAACTTGGTTGAGCCGTACATCGAGGAGAATGGTGAGATGTGACGACCCACCGTCGAACCGATCACCACCAGGTCCGCAGCTCCGCCATCGGGCCATTCTCGGGAGTCTTGAAGGGAGGTCAGGGCGTTGCCCGCCGTCCGGATCAATCTCGCGGCTCCAAGCAGATTCACGCGAACCATCTCCTCCCATTGGGTCGTATCAGAGGTCATGACCGACCCATTGAGCCCCCGGCCCGCGTTGACGACGACAATATCCGGTGTTTGCGCCGAGTTCGGTGCCAGTTGTGTGGATGCGCCCATCATCTCGTCGATAACGGACTGGTCTGCAGCATCACCGGCGACGGTGACGGATCGGGAGGATCCATCGTTCATCGGATATTGATCATTGAGCCGTTGGGCCAGTTCAGCAAGTTTGCTTTCCCGGCGGGCATTCAGGATCACCCGGGCACCAAGCGAAGCAAGGAGCAGAGCACAGTCATACCCGATCCCAGCGGAAGCACCGGTGATCAGGGCAATACGGGAATCCAGTGGGCCGTTGGATCGAGAATGGGTCGGATTGGATGAATGCACAGGGGAACTCCTTCGATCCAGTGTACGCGGCGAGTTCAACGAATAGGATGACAGCATGACGCACAGAATGCATACAACACATAACCTGAACAAGCAACTCCGGACCCTCAGCATCGCGGTTTCAGCGTCGCTGCTCATCGCAAGCGCGGGCGGATGCAAAGCGGTTCAGAAGCACCGCGCCGAGAAAGCCGCGGAGCGCGAAGCGGCGCAGATTCAAGCGATGCAGTCGGATCAGTCGCAGGACCGGACGCAGCCGGCAGCCCAGAACCCGCCCCAGACCCAGCCCTCCGAATGGATCGAGACCAGGCGTCCACGCACTGGTGAGGACAACGCGCCGACCAGCACGAAGCAATCCGAATCACTGGATCAGGTCGTCATGGAAATCATCGACGAGCGACCATCGTCCACCGATGGATCAAACCAACAAGCTTCCAATCAGCAAGCGTCGAACCAAGCGAACCGGTCAAGCCAAACCAGCCGCGGCGTTGAGCCGATGATTGATCTCCCCTCGCCCAAGACACGCGAAGAGGAAAGCCTGTCCAAAGCGGTCGATCTCTACGCCAGCGGCGATCTCGAATCCGCGCTCCGCGAGCTCGAGCGGGCAATCGCGATCAACCCACGATTCACGCGCGCGTACATCGAATCGGGTGACATCTACATGGAACTCGCGGAATACGACAAGGCGGAGCGTCAGTTCGCCGCCGCGGTCCGCAGCGAGCCACGCAACTTCATGGCGCAGTACCGCCACGCGAGCGTGCTCCACAAGCTCGGTTCACTTGAAGAATCCAAGCGGGCGTACCTCCGCGCGTTGTCGATCCGACCGACGGACTTTGATGCGAACCTCGGTCTCTCGATCGTCCAGCTCGAATCCGGTCTCCCGGAGCAAGCGATCTCGTACGCACAGCGTGCGGTCCGCGCCGATCCACCGAGCGGGCGAGCACGCATGCATCTCGGGAATGTGTACGCCGCGATGGATCAGCACGAGAGCGCGATTGTGGAGTATCAGCAGGCCGCGGATATGCTCGAAACACCGGGCACGGGACTGCTGCTGAATCTCGCGGATTCGCTCAACCAGCTCCAGCGGTACGCGGAGATGGTGGGGACTCTCGAACAGCTTGTGCTCATCGAGCCCGAATCGGTCGCGTATGAACGCCTCGGTTCGGGGTACTTCCGTTTGCGTCGCTACGACGATGCGCTCTCCGCGTTCAACTCGTCGGTTGAACTGGATCCCAACTACTACCCCGGACTCAACGGCATCGCGGTCTGCGAACTCAACAACTACCTCTGGAACGGCAAGACCGACGGCGGTTCGCGCGAACGAGCGGTGGACGCGATGCGTCGCTCGCTCCGCATCGAGCGTCAGCAGCCGAAGATTATCGAACTGCTCCGCCGCTACAACCAGGCGGCGGGTTCAGAGGATTGAGCAGCCGCTTCGGGGCAGTTTACGGACAGCCTGAGCCGAACACACTTAGGAACTGTGAAACATCCAAGAAGTTGAGCTGTGCATCCCCGGTCAGATCCGCGCGAGGGTCCTGAGCCGAGAAGCGTGCGAGGTACGCGCTGACATCAAAGAAGTTGAGGAAGCCGCAGGGTGCCGCGATATCTGCGGGGCAGCCGTTGTCTTGGACGGATCGGGTAACCCATTCCATGAGGTTTCCAAGCAGGACTTGAAACTCTGGGTCGTTGATTTGGTTGATCCCGTTGGTGGTTGAGAAGTTGACGACGCGTCCGCCGCAGATGTCCCAGCCGACAATAGCCGCTCCGGTGGTCTCTCCGATCACCCAGTCCGAGTCGTAGAACACCGTCGCGTTCTCTTTGGGAACAAGGAAAGTTTCTGTACCCGAGAACGAGCTCAGTGGCATGTCAAAGCTTGCTGGGAGCCCCTCGCCAACGATGGGGTCGGGTGTGTTCTCCGTGAATGTGATGGTTGAAGTCGAGCGGAATGTGGTTGTTGGTACGACAGGCATGCTCGCGGCAAGCACCTGGAAGACTCCGCGAGCTTGGACCATCCAGACGACCCATTCGGAGAACACGACGCCCGCGCCCTGCTGCGCGTAGTCAAGGATCATGGTCTGCGCATCGATCGGCATGTCGCTCTGCGTCCAGTTCCCGTTGCCTTGGATGTAGACCACATCGTACGGCGAAAGATCAAAGCTCGTATCGAACTCCCAGTAGTTGGGGCCGATCGACGCGGTGTGTCCTTGAGCAATCAAACCCGCGACCAGCGCCGCGTCGGTGGTGGGGGAGCCGGCGGAGACAATCAACACATCGGATGCCGTCGCGGCGGATGTAAGTGTTGCGATGCTGAGGATCGCGGGGATAAGTTTCATTGGTGGTCCTTTGCGTTCGAGTGCGTAATACGCACAGTCTACTTCCGGATTCATTCAAGTACAAGAAAAAACCCCTCTTTCAAGGGGTGTGATTTCTGGATTCGATCGTCCTGTAAAGGAGTCGTTTACGGGAAGATGCCGCGGACCTTGTAGACATCACCGATGTGATCGAGCGCGGATGCAAACGCTGCGGTTCGGAGTGAGCACTTGAGCTCGTTACGACGCTGGAGCGTGCGTTGTGCCGCGACAACCATATGGCGGTTGAGTTCGCGGTCGACCTGCTCAGCTGACCAGGTGACTGCGTTCTTGTTCTGAACCCATTCGAAGTAGGACACGGTTACACCACCCGCGTTCGCGAGGATCGCCGGGATGACTTCGATGCCCTTCTCGTCGAGCTTGCGTTCGCCTGATGGATCACAAGGCGCGTTTGCCGCTTCGGCCATGACTTTGCAGTCGAGCCAAGAGGCCTGCTTCTCTTTGATCATCTGCTCAAGAGCACCCGGGATAAAGACATCGACCGTTGTCCGGTAAAAATCTTCTTCTTGGATGTTGTCAACACCTTCAAAGCCGCCGATGCCGCCGGTCTTCATGTTGTGAGCGTAGAGCGCTTTGCAGTCGATGCCATTGTCGTTCCGGATCGCGCCGGTGTGGTCCATGACCGCGACGATCTTGGCGCCCATGTCTTGGAGAATCTGACCGGCCCAGCCGTTCACATTACCAAACCCAAGGAGCGAGATCTTCATGTCCTTGATGGAGATGCCTACGCCTGGGAGCATTTCTGCGAGCGTGTCAGCGACACCCTGTCCGGTTGCTTTCAGACGGCCTTCGGAGCCACCAAACTCGACGGGCTTGCCAGTCACAACGCGGAGCGCGTCGTGGTGCTGGTGCGTAGAAGACATCATGTAGGTGTCTGCGAACCAGGCCATAATCTGTGCGTTGGTGCCGACATCCGGTGCCGGGATATCAACATCCGGACCGATCTGGTCGATGATCGCGCTGCAGTAGCGGCGTGTGAGTCGTTGGAGTTCGCCCGCGGAGAGTTCGCGTGTATTGACCTTGACGCCGCCCTTGCCGCCGCCGAATGGGATGCGGACAACCGCACACTTCATGGTCATGAGGAGCGCGAGTGATTTGACATCGTCGAGATGGACATCGTGGTGGAAGCGGAAGCCGCCCTTGTATGGACCACACGCGTTGTTGTGCTGGATGCGGTAGCCCTTGAAGAGTTTGTGGTGCCCGTCGTCCATCATGACTGGGAAATGGACCATGATCTCGTTCTTTGGTTGAGCGAGAATGATGCGAGTGCGGTGCTTGAGATTAATATTCTCAGCAGCTTCGAGCATCGTGTTGACGGTCTGGGTGTAGAGGTTATTTGGATCATCCGGGAACTCGAGTTCGCTGATGACCGATCCGCGCGGAAGTTCGGTGGTTGCTGTTGCAGTCATGGTTTTTTTGCATCCAGTCTTACGCTCAGGGAAACTGAGCGGGCGTTGTATCGCCGGTGTGACGCAGCCTCCCGATCGCACAGATCCGATGACGCGCTGCCCATCGTCACCGGGCAGCTGAAAAACGCATGCCGCCGGATGTCAATCATACCCTTCATCAACCACTTTTGACTCTTTTCTACGGACCTTTCGGGCGTGAATCTTTCAACAAAATTATGTTGAATTACAGACCCAAACCCCGCTGAGTCCACCATCGTGCCCGCCGTCTGGTCCAGACGCTCTGAATTTGTCTAAAACAATGCCCTGACTGGTTTTCTGTACCCTGCAGAGGCACTATCCTTCTCTCCCGCTACCAAACGGACATGCTGTCCTTGCGGAATGGCCAAGTGCCCAAACAGATGGTCTGTTCGGGTGACAACTCAACCCCCAAACTGTTTCCAACGGAAACACCCACGCGAACGCTTCATTCGTAAGCACCTCGCGCGGTGATCGAGGACAGGATCGCTCGGCCAGCGTTCCAAGACCCCGATCAATCTACCCGCTCGCGGGTAGGGAAGGAACTGCACAATATGATCGATGAAAATCTAATCGCTTCACTCGGGATCAACGATGATGAAACGATGGCACTTCTGGGAGAAGCGTTCGGCGATGCCGCCGGAACCGAAACCCAGATGGATTCGATTCTTTCCGACCAAGCTCGGGACCTCACCTCAGGCAAACTCATCAAAGGCACCGTCATCGGATTCGCCGGCGATGATGTCGTTGTCGATGTCGGTCTCAAGAGCGAAGGTCTTATCGCACGCGAAGAGTTCGAGGACATGCCCTCGCTCAAGATCGGCGACGAAGTCGATGTCCTCCTCGAGTCCATCGAGAACGACGAAGGCATCATCGAACTCTCCAAGCGCAAAGCGGATCGCCAGATCGCTTGGCAGCGGATTGTCGATACCACCAAAGAAGAAGATGTTGTCGAAGGCATGGTCCTCCGCAAGATCAAGGGCGGCCTCCTCGTCGATATCGGCGTCCCCGTCTTCCTCCCAGCATCACAGGTCGATATCCGTCGTCCGCACAACCTCGATGAGTTTGTCGGCCGCAAGATCCGTGCTGAGATCCTCAAGATCGATACCGAGCGTCGCAACATCGTCATCTCACGCCGTCGTCTCGTCGAGACCGAGCGTGCAGACGCGAAGCGCCGCTTGATGTCCACCCTCGAAGAAGGCCAGATCGTCAAGGGCACCGTCAAGAACATCGCCGACTTCGGTGCGTTTGTTGACCTCGGTGGCATCGATGGCCTCCTCCACATCACCGACATGTCGTGGGGCCGCATCAACCACCCATCGGAGATGCTCCGCATCGACGACAAGGTTGAAGTCAAGGTCCTCAACATCGACCACGAGAAGGAAAAGATCGCGCTTGGTCTCAAGCAGACCGAGTCCTCCCCTTGGGAAGAGATCGAAGCCAAGTTCCCTGTCGGCTCACGCATCAAGGGTGAAGTCGTCAACATCATGTCGTACGGTGCGTTCATCCGCTTGGACGAAGGCATCGAGGGTCTCGTGCACATCTCCGAGATGTCATGGACCCGCCGCGTGAACCACCCATCGGAAATCGTCAATCCAGGCGATGAGATCGATGTGGTTGTGCTCGAGATCGACAAGAACAAGCAGGAAATCTCGCTGGGCATGAAGCAGGTCGAGGTCAACCCTTGGGAACTCGTTTCCGAGAAGTACCCAACCGGCACCATCGTCACCGGTGCGATCCGCAACCTCGCCAACTACGGCGCGTTTGTTGAAATCGAACCCGGTATCGACGGCCTCCTCCACATCTCCGATATGTCGTGGACCAAGAAGGTCACCCACCCCAACGAGCTGTACTCCAAGAACGATGAAGTCCAGTGCGTTGTCCTCGAAGTGGATCGCGACAAACAGCGCATCTCGCTTGGTATCAAGCAGCTCACCGAGGACCCATGGGTCGACGCGATCCCAGGTGCTTACCAACCCGGTATGGTCGTCAAGGGCAAGGTCACCAAGATCACCAACTTCGGCGTCTTCGTCGAGCTGGAAGACGATCTCGAAGGCCTCCTCCACATCTCCGAGCTCGCTGATCACAAGATCGAGAACCCACAAGATGTGGTCGCGATCGACGAAGAGCTTGAAGTCAAGATCCTCCGCGTGGACATCGACGATCGCAAGATCGGCCTGTCACTCAAGCGTGCACAGTGGGGCGACTCAGGCGATCTGGGCGAATCCGGCGGCTCGTCCGACGGCGCCGGAATGGGCGGCATGGGTGGTGGCTCACCATCCCGCGGCGGCATGGACGACCACGGCTCCATGGGTACCGACAAGATCTCGCTGTAAAGCAGCGTGATCCGCTCTCACAGCGGTCAGTATCTATTCGTTCCCAGAACGAAAACATCCCAAAACCTACACACCCCGGCCAGCAATGGACCGGGGTGTTTTCTTGAGTACCCAGCGGGATGTGATTCGTGGTGCAACCGCTCATGAGCGGCTACGGATATTGAAGACAATGATAAGGATCGAAAGATCAGTGATGCATGTCCCCAATGAGGGCATCACTGATTTGAACAGTGAACGGTTGTCGTTCTTGGCGTGAAGGCCTTGCAGACTAGCAGAGTGCGACGAAGCACAGGAGACTGAGGATGGCGACACGCTTGCGGAGGTCATTCATGGCGAAGATGAGTTCGATGCTGTTCATTTTGAATTCCTTTTTTTGGTTGTCTAGACAAAAGATACCCCGAGCCAGAATATGTGCAAGGACAAAGCACCCTTCTGAACAAACTTCGCGTTCCAAATCGCAAGTTTCACTTCTCGGACCGGATGGACCATACCGTCTCGGTAAGATGGTCAAACTTCAAACTGCAACAACCCGTTTTTTGTCGCGTATCGCGTTGCTACTCATTTCGGTTCTCGGACCAACTGTTGCCAGCGCCCAAACGCTCAGCGCACCCGATGCGATGGATGTCTACCGGACCATCGATTCTTGGGTCCGTCAGTGGGAGGTTGAGGACGAGCAGATCACCGGCGAATCAACACCCGCGTTCGCGTGCGTGTCCGTCACGCTGCGTCTTGATGGACGCGTGATCGGCCGAGGACAGATCGTCAACCCGGATCCAAACTCCGAGAGCGTCGCGCTGGCAACGCGGGTTGCGATCGCACAAGCCCGCTCATGGGTCCGCACCAAAGTCGATGAAGAACCCACCCAAGACTTCTGGGAATCCATGGCAAGCCGGGTCACGCTCAGCGTGGAACTCCTCGACCGCATCGTCCCGATGAGCGACACCGAACTCGGACTCCCGGCTATGGGACTCTCTCCCGGCGTTCAAGCACTGGTGATGCACCTCGGCGAGCGTGCGGAGGTCATGACCCCTGACGAGATGATCTCGCTGGGGATGGGGATCGAGCAAGCCGCGTATTCCATGGCGACCACGCTCTCGAGCGACGGCGCGATGGCGCTCGCATCCGTCAAGGAACTGATCGATCGTGGATACTCCTTCTCGCGTGGTGAACCCATCTGGATCGCGCAGAGTGCTGCAGACCAAGGCGGCGTCTTCCTCGACCGCGGCTCACGCATGATCGAAGAATCCAGCGTCGGAACCAACTCAGTCCGCGCGATGAGCGAGCGGATCGCGGGGTACCTGCTTGCGCAGCGATGGCCCGGTGCTGAGCGGTACGGGATCGTCGGAACACGCGAGATCGTCAGCGGCCGAGCAAATCCTGAGGTC
The DNA here is from genome assembly GCA_963976955.1 of uncultured Phycisphaerales bacterium. Classification (GTDB taxonomy): domain Bacteria; phylum Planctomycetota; class Phycisphaerae; order Phycisphaerales; family UBA1924; genus UBA1924. The sequence continues at coordinate 687,863 of CAXBMD010000002.1, forward strand.
GCACTCCCCTACGAACAAGCGATGGTCGCGACCGCGCTCCTGCGATTCAGCGAACAAGGGAAGAACCCAATCCATACGCGGAGCCGCGACGAAGCGATCCGGATATTGCAAGACCTCGGAGCCGTGCAACCCGGAGAGCCCGAACCCTGGATCGGGATCCACGCATCGGCGTCCCTGATCGCGCTCTCCTATTTGAATCAGGAGCAGATCAAATCCGACGAGGATCTCTCAAGACTCAATGAACGCTGCGCCAAAGCGTTGGAGTCCCTCTACACACCAATCGACGGCTTCCCAGACTCAGTCCCGACCGGAGCAAGAGGACTCGTCGCATGGTCATTGGTCCGATCTGGGAACAAGTACGCGAGCAGCGCGGTCCGTGCCGTGTTCCGGGACACCCCGCAGGGTGAGCTGGTGAGCCAGATGCCATTCCTTGGATGGGCCGAGCTTGAGCTTGCGGGAAAGGCGAGCGAGGTCCCCGCAGCGACGGCACTCAACCAGATGCGATCCAGGATGTGGGATCACCAACTGGTGTCGTCGGACCTTGATTGGAAGGACCGGGATTACCTTGGAGCCGTGGTGTTCACCAAAGGCACCAGCGGGCTCCCAACGAGCCGAAACCTTCGGCCCATCGCGATGATCTGCACCATGCTCGGAGACCCCCGCCTGACCCCAGGCACCATCGCGGATATGGGGATCGCGTCGGAGATCGGTCACAGCGCCGCCGCGATGCGGTTTGTGGACCAGCTCGTCATGAGCGATGCGAGCGGGTTCCTGAGCAGGTCCCCAGACCGCACAATCGGAGGCATCCGCTCCTCGCTCTCGGAATGGGAAGTCAGCCCCGCATCCAGCGCCATCGCACTCCTCGCGGCGATCGAGTTTGACCGCTCAATCAAGGCAATCGGTACCCGCCCAGTGCCGGGATTGATGCCTGAATAAATCCAGTTGTTCAGTTGTTGTAAATCACTGCAAATACAGCGGTTTTGGTGCGGTCCAAATGCGTGTAAATCGCTGCTCTGTGAGGGTTTCGTTTCCGGGGTGCGCCTATCATTGTTGACCCAAAAATTCAGCCAAAATCGAGACTCGATCTGGGTGGAGATGACCTGCTACTGGATGCTTTGGGCGACTGCGGAGACCGTGATTTATGAGCGATGACACCGGGACCAACTCACCCAACAACGATGCTGATCTGCCCGAGTCCGATCTTCCCGCCGAGGTCCCCGCGACCGGCGGCATCGTGCTCGATCTCGACATCGAACGCGAACTGCAGGACTCCTACCTCACCTACGCGATGAGCACCATCATGGACCGGGCGCTCCCCGATGTCCGCGACGGCCTCAAACCATCCCAGCGCCGCATCCTCGTCGCGATGAACGATCTCAACTTGCGCCCAAACAAGAAGCACCTCAAGTGTGCGAAAATCTGTGGCGACACCTCAGGCAACTACCACCCGCACGGCGAGTCCGTCATTTACCCAACCATGGTCGGCATGGCGCAGAACTGGAAGATGAACACCCCGATGGTCCAGCCGCAGGGAAACTTCGGTTCAATCGACGGCGACCCACCCGCGGCGATGCGGTACACCGAAGCACGCATGACCCACGCATCGATGGACATGATGCAGGACCTCAAACTCTCCACCGTTGACTTCATCCCCAACTACGACGACCGCTTGATGGAACCAACCGTTCTTCCCGGCAAGTTCCCCAACCTCCTCGTCAACGGCGGCATGGGGATCGCAGTCGGGATGGCAACAAGCTTGCCACCACACAACCCAACCGAGATTCTCGATTCGATCGTCCGCTTGGTCAACAACCCAGACATCGAACTCCTCGAACTGATGACCGACGAGCTCGACGACGACGGCAATGTCGTCCGTCGCGGCGTTCAGGGTCCGGACTTCCCGACCGGCGGTCGCATCCTCGGCCGCAAGGGCATCATGGAGGCGTACACCACCGGACGCGGACGCGTCACAGTGCGCGGCAATCTCCATGTCGAAGAAACCAAGCCGGGACGCGATCAGCTCGTGATCGATCAGATTCCGTATTCGCTCGTGCAGAACTCGCTCGTTGAGAAGATCGTCGATGCGGTCAAGGACGAGCGGATCACCGACATCTCCGATGTTCGTAACGAGTCGGGTCGCAACGCGCAGACCCGCATCGTCATCGAGCTCAAGCGTGGTGCGGATCCAGCGGTCGTCGAGAACCAGCTGTACCAGTGCACCCCGCTCCAGCAGACCTTCTCGATCATCAACATCGCGCTGGTGAACCGTCAACCCAAGACCATGGGCATTAAGCAGATGATGGAGTGCTACATCGACCACCGCGTCGAGGTGATCACCCGCCGCACGCTGCACCTGCTCCGCGAAGCCAAGAAACGCGCGCATGTCCTCGAAGGCATGATCTACGCGGTCGTGGACATCGACGAGATCATCAAGCTCATCAAAGCGTCCAAGACCCGCGAGGAAGCGATCCAGAAACTCATGGATCGCAAGTACTCGATCCCGAGCGATCACCCCTCGGCCGCGGTGATCCCGCAACGACTGATGAATATGGTCCGCAACGCGGATGGTGCGGGTGGAACGGTCCTGAGCCGAATCCAAGCGGAAACCATCGGTGCGATGCGACTGATCCAACTCGTCGGTCTTGAGATCGAGCGTCTGGTCAAGGAGTACTCCGAGCTCGTCATCGAAATTGAAGGCTACGAAGCAATCCTCGCAAACCACCGCATGATCCTCGACATCATCGTCGAAGACTGCGAAGAAATGAAAGGGAAGTTCGGTCGCGACCGCCTGACCTCCATCGAAGATGCTGCTGGGGATATCGACATCGCCGCACTCATCCAAGAGCAGGACATGGCGGTCACCATCTCCCACCAGGGCTATGTCAAACGCGTTCCGCTCGAAACCTACCGCGCCCAGGCGCGTGGTGGCAAGGGCATCAAAGCATCGGACTCCAAAGACGATGACTTCATCGAGCACCTCTTCGTCGCGTCCACGCACGACGACCTGCTGTGCTTCACAGATTCGGGCCGAGTGTTCAAACTCAAGGTCTACGAACTCCCCGAGATGACGCGGACGAGCAAAGGCCGACCGATCATCAACTACATCGATCTCAAGCCCGGCGAGCGCACCTGTGCGTACCGGTCCATCAAGGACTTCGAGTCCGGATCACACTTCCTGACCTTCGTTTCCAGAGGCGGCATCGTCAAACGCACCGCGCTCAAGGAATACCGCAATGTCAACCGTTCGGGTCTGATCGCCGTCGGACTCAAAGACGACGACGCGCTCTTCAATGTGCGACTGACTACTGGCCTTGACGACATCATGCTCATCGCATCCAACGGCATGTCCATCCGCTTCAACGAGCAGGATGTCCGTCTCATGGGACGCTCGGCGGCAGGTGTCAAGGGCATTGAGCTCGGCAAGGGCGCGGAAATCGTTGGGATCATGCGTGTCCCGATGGTCGCCGATGACGATGATTCTGAGGTCCGTCATACTGCACAAGAAGCCATCGATCGAGGGCTGAGTGTGCTGACCATCTGCGAGAACGGTTACGGCAAACGCACCGTGGTCGATGAGTACCGCGTCGCTCCTGAAAATGGTCCGATGCGGAGCCAATCGCGAGGCGGCAAAGGACGCAGCGACATCAAAACAACCGCACGCAACGGCAACTCGGTCGTCGCACTGGGTGTGTACGACAGCGACGATGTCGTCGTGATCTCTCGTGGTGGACTGCTTGTCCGGATGGCCGTGGAATCGATCTCACGGATCGGTCGAGGCACGCAGGGCGTGCGTGTGGTGGGTCTCAAGGGCGATGATCGTGTGATCGCCGCTGCTCGGGTTGAAGAATCGGACGATTCCGGTGATAATGGCGATCATGCACAGGAAGCGGACCCGGGTGCCGCGGAATAACGCTTCAGGAAGGACGAGTTCCGATGTCTATTGACTGGTCAGCTGAAATAGCGATCGCCAACCTCGCCGACGAGCCGGCGTTGTCTGATGAGCTCGCGTCCATGATCGAGCAAATCGAGCAGGTTGAAAGTTCGAAGGACGCGCCGCATGTCGTGCTCGACTTCCACGAGGTCAGCTATGTGAACTCGTCGAACATCGCCCAACTCCTTCGCATCCGCAAGGTGCTCGAAGCAACCGGTCATCGCTTGGTGCTGTGCTCGGTCACCGATGAGGTGATGTCCGTGCTGATCGTCTCGGGCCTCAACAAAATCTTCTCGTTCGCGCCAGACACATTGACCGCGATCGCATCCGTTCAGATCGAAGATTCCCCCGCCTAACTTCTGTTGAGCGAACAGATCGGGACACCCCAACCCCATCCAGTTTCGTCGAAACACCCATCGCTGTCCATGCGAATCACGCATCAGGACGCGATCATTGGAGTGCTTGGACTTCACGAAGATCGCTGACAAGCTCGTCGGTTGCCGCAGACCGCTTCGAAGACGGCGCGATGAACAACGCGGTGATGTCGTCGGGTTGATGCAGCGATCCCATCTGCAGATCAAGATTGTCTTCCAAAATCCGGACGGATTGATTCAGGTTCGCCGAATCATTCCCAGCGGTAGATAGACGAGCGATGTAGGTCTGCGTCGGACGCTTGCGTTCGTGCTCGTCGTCCCCGCCGTTGGGGAACGCGACCTCGAATCCATCGGAATAGAACACAAGCACATCGCCCTCATCGAGCTTGACGGTGGTCTGCCCGAACTCCACATCCGCAAAGATCCCAAGCAGAGGTCCCTGGGAGTCGATCATCTCCGTCTCACCGGTTTTCGCGCGGACGACAAGCGCGGGTGGATGACCCGCGCCAGCGATGGTCACCTCGTTGGTGGATTTGTCATACACGGCGTACATCGCCGTCGCGAACCGCGCAACCTCGCTCGAGTGTGTAGACATCGTGTTGTTGAGACGACGCAGCGCCTCCGCTGGTTCGATGACTTTCATATCCAAACCGGACCCATCGAGCTTCCGCAGTCCCTGTGTGATGACCATGGTCATCAGTGCAGCGGGAACCCCGTGTCCCACCGCATCGGCGAGGAAGAACGCGGATCGGTTCTCGTCGAGCTGGGTGATGTCGTAGATGTCCCCCGACACATACGACGCGGGTCGGTAAATGATCCCAAGATCGACACCCTGAATATCCGGGACACCGCTCGGGAGGTATTCCCGCTGGATGCTCGCCGCGGATTGGAGTTCTTCGTGGAGTTTGGCGACTTCGGACTGCACGCCGTTGATGCTCATCTCGCTGAGACGGAGATCGGTGTTCAAACGCTGGAGTGCTGGTTGTCGCTGCGCAAGGGTGCTGAGGATCATCGCCGCGTCGTGAGGATTGGTGGTCATCGGTTCGCACATGATCCCCTCGGCATTCATGAACGCTCGAACCCTGGATTCCTGCGTGTCATAGATGACCAGCGCCGCCGCGAGCGACTGCGAAAGCCGTTCCATTACTTGGCTTACAACCCGATCGGTCACATCCGCCGCAAGCACAATGATTGCCGGCGTGTTGGATACGCTCGTTGTTTCTGGAGCATTGAGGAGGTCCTCAAGCTCGATCGAATGCACACCGAGCCCGAGCTTGTCGAGTTCTTTGTGGAGTGATTTGGACCAACCGGGGTACACCTGATCGATCACTTCGAATCCCGTACCGATGACCATTGGCCCATCGAAAGAGCTGCTGTGGCTGGTACCTGTCAGACGAATCGACATACGGGAGTCCTCCGAGTGTGATCAAAAACGATCACCCCACGAAGGAATCGGTCTGATGTACATGAGGATTTCTATTCAGCACCATTCGGTGGCATCTGAGTTTCGCGACCAGTCGCCCAAACCGGCCACAGCGTCCGATGACCAGCGCGAATCGACCGATAAGCATCGGAATCCGCGTGCTATTTGACGATTGATGCCAGGTACTCCAGATCGAGATTGATCTGCTCGCCTTCTTTCAGGTCCATCTCTTCGAGCCGACCACCCGCGATCTCGATCACGAACTTGGCGCTGAACCTGCTCGAGTATCGCTTGAGGCGACGCTCATAGTCAAGCTGGGACTCCGTGTCCGATTTTGGTTCTTCGATCGGCATGTGGTGCATCGCGACGATGCGTCCCGATGGGTCGAGAAAGATGATGTCGATGTCGATCACACAATCCCGCATCACAAACGCGCGCAGCCGCGAGTCGGGGAAGACGAACAGCATCCCGCCATGCTCTGGGAGTTCGGTGACGCCCCCAAGACCACGCTCGCGCGTCGCGTCGTCGGCGACGATGTCGAGCGAGTAGTCGGTGTCGTCGAGTTTGACGACCGCTTTCCCATCCACAATCGTCGGCTTGGAACACGACGCGAGCGCGACCATGCACAGCGCCATCGCGGTCAGGAACATTCGACGGATCGGAGCGTGCATTACGATGTCAGCCATTGGTCGTCCTCTGGTGTAAAGATGATGTCCTCGCGTGGGAGTGTATCGAGATCAAACGCTCCGAGAAAGTCGCTGGTGGACATCTCTGTGCGTGTATCGGTGATCCCGCTCCAATAACCCAGAAGCCCGATCATTCGTTCTAGGTTGGTGCCGTCTTTGCGGTAGTGGTCGATCCGGGTGTCCCCATGCCGTTTAGCGAGCCGCCGACCGTCCGAACCGCGCACCAAAGGCAGGTGCGTGTACCGAGGAGTGGGGGTGTACCCAAGGGCGTTGAGGATCGTGAGCTGTCGAGCGGTGGAGTCCAGTAGATCGTCCCCACGCACGATCTCGGTGATCCCTTCGTGGTGGTCGTCGACGACAACCGCGAGTTGATAGCTCGGGCACGACCGCTGCGTCCAGACGACGAAGTCGCCGATGGTCTTTGATGGATCGATGGACTGTGTGCCGCAGTATGCATCGTCGAACTCCACCACGCCCCTGTTGACGATCAATCTCCAGTTGGTCCCTGCGTCATGGAACTCATCGGGAATGGATTGTGGTCTGAGCGATGCGTCGAATCGAGATTCGTGATCGCCCTCGTTGGGGGCGCTCGGTGCCGCTTCGATCTGCGATCTGGTGAGCGAACATGGATACACCATGCGCCGTTCGGCAAGCGATTCCATCGCGGCGTGGTGACGAGCGAGATTTTCAGATTGAATGATCGGCCCGCTGTCCCAGTCCAGACCCAGCCAAGCGAGCGTATCAATCGTCCGCTCGATCACGCCAGGTTTCACGCGAGGCGTATCGAGGTCCTCGATCCTCAAAACAATTGACCAGTTCTGCTGACGAGCGATCGCCCAGTTGATGAGAAAGGTGCGTGCATTCCCTAGGTGAAGTGCCCCGGTTGGCGAGGGAGCGATCCGCGTAGTGTGATTCTGGACCGATAAATCGGGTTGTTGGCTTCCTGAGTCTGTGGGGGGCGTTGTATGCACGAGGGATTGTGTGTACACTGGTGGTGTCAGGCAAGCCGGGGATGTATGGTTTCTGACTGATGGTGAATTCGAGTGTCAAGGAGACGCGTGTGGCAGAACAAGCACTTGGAAAGCTCAGCGATGACCAGATCGCCGCACAGCTCGAGAACTTCCCTGAATGGGCAGAACTCAACGGGCAGATCCAGCGGACTTTCGGATTCGATAGCTTTGATGATTCGATCGCGTTCGTCAACCGGATTGCTGAATACGCCGAGCAGGTCCAGCACCACCCCGACATCCTCATCCGCTTCGACAAGGTCACCCTGACCGTCTCGACGCACGATGCGGGCGGGATCACTCACAAAGATTTCGAGCTCGCGCGCACCGTCGACGCGATGGTCTAAGCACTCAATCCGGCAACGATTATTTCAGTTCAACCGACCAGTACGCCTCATCGAGGAACGCTTTCCACGATGCGTAGCGCTCGTGGTTCAGACGCATCGAGATCAGCGGGTTCCGTTTGGGACGGATCGGTTCTTTGATGAGCTTCATGTGCGCCTGCACGGGTGTGCGTCCACCCTTGCGAGAGTTGCATCCGACGCACGCGCACACCAGGTTCTCCCATGTGTCCGGGCCGTTCTGCGAGCGAGGGAGCACATGATCGATCGAGAGTTCCGAAGTCGGGAAGTGCTTGCCGCAGTATTGACAGCGGTTGTGGTCGCGAGCGAACAGATTGCGTCGGTTGAGTTTGACGCGTTGTTTCGGGAGTTTGTCGTACCCGACCAGCCGGATAATCCGGGGCACCGCGATGTCAAATCGCACCGTCTTCACCCACTCGTGCTGGTCCGGTTCATACTCCTTGCGGAGTTCAGAAAGCTCAGTCCATGTCGAAAGGTTGTAGTTCGCGTACGAACCGTCATCCGCGTGGATGACCTCCGCGCTGTCGCGTGAAAGCAACACAAACGCTCGGCGAGCGGTGATCACGCGGACCGCCATGTACAGTTTGTTGAGGACGAGGACTTTGGAATCCAGACCGGTGAGCAGATTGGAATATTCGAGAGCCGCGGCACCGGTGTGGGGACCGATGCCGCTGAGTATCCCAGGAACTGATTCGGCACGCTGCCCACGCCCTGCACGGAGGGCCTTCGACCGCCTCGATTTGTTCTTGGGTCTTTTGGGCATAGCGTTGAATCCGTTATACCAGTTTTTCGGTACAACCACAACTCTATACGCACCGATCGCGTCAAAGTTCGGTGAAGATCGATTCGCTCAATCCAATCAGGTCATTCAAATCCAGCCGATAATGAGCGAGTCAGTGTCTGAAATGGCGAACGCCGGTCGTCAAGCAGGTCACGCCGTTCGCGTCGCAAAGCTCGAAAGTGTCCCCGTCGCGTTTGGATCCGCCGGGGTGGACAATGACCTTGACCCCCGCATCAATCAAGATCTGAGGCCCATCATTGAACGGGAAGAACGCATCGGACACCGCGATCGCGCCCTTCGAATGCTCTCCCGCTTTGCGGACCGCGCCCAAGCACGAAGCGACCCGGTCCATCTGACCCGCGCCCGCGCCGAAGAGTCGCACGCGACCATTGTCCAAGCCACCGATCAACACCGCGTTGGAAGAGAGCGCGGTGCACATCGGTTCAAGAACCGCCGCAGCATTGAGCACTTCATCGCTCGGTTTCGGACCCGCGGCATGCACCCACGATCCCGGATCGGGAACCACAAGATCACGATCCTGCACCAGCATCCCGCCGGGGATCCATTTCATCTCGCGTGTGATGCTGGGAACCGAATCACCGACCTCCAGAATCCGCAGGTTCACCCAACGCGATTTGAGCAGTTCGAGCGCATCAGCATCGTACGACGGCGCGATGACCACTTCGAAGAAAGTCCCGTCCGCAGTGATCCGCTCCGCGGCTTGCAGATCAATCGTTGTGTTGGTCGCGAGGATCCCACCAAACGCCGCCATTGGATCGCCTGCGATCGCGGCGTCCACCGCGTCGTGGTTCGTATCCGCACACGCAGCGCCGCACGGATTGGTGTGCTTGAGCACGCACGCGCCGTGCTTGGTTGGAGAGGCCCCTTTGAGGGCGCGGACGAGTTCGAGGGCCGCGCTCGCGTCGTTGAGGTTGTTAAAGCTCAACGGCTTCCCATGAAGCTGCTTCGCGTTGATCAGCGTCCCGGGGAGTGCCTGTCCGGTTTGATAGAGCGCTGCGGATTGGTGGGGGTTCTCGCCGTAGCGGAGTGTGTCGATCTTGGTCATCCCGATCGAGAGTTTCTCAGGGAGTTCGGTTCTGTCCTTGGTCATCCAGGCGCTGATCGCCGCGTCGTAGTGTGCTGTTGCGGTAAATGCGTCCGCCGCAAGTTTCCTGCGGAGTTCCATGGTCGTCGAGCCGTTGTTGTTGCGGAGTTCATCGAGCAGTGCGGGGTACTGCGATGGATCGGTGACGATCGCGACGGATTGGTGGTTCTTCGCCGCGGAGCGGACCATCGAAGGTCCACCGATGTCGATCTGCTCGATCGCTTCTTCGTCAGTGACCCCTTCGCGAGCGATGGTCGCTTCGAATGGGTACAGGTTGACACACACCAGATCAATCGGGAGGATGTCGTGTGAGTCCATCGAGTCCAGATGGGACTGATCATCGCGTCGTGCAAGGAGCCCGCCATGGATTTTGGGGTGGAGCGTTTTGACACGCCCGTCCATCATCTCAGGGAACCCGGTCACTTCTTCGATCCCGGTCACCGCGATTCCAGCGTCCGCGATTGCCTTTGCGGTTCCTCCTGTGGAGATGATCTGGACTCCCAGATCCGCAAGCGTGCGGGCGAGATCAACGATCCCGGCTTTGTCGGAGACAGAAATCAGGGCGCGCGTGACTTGCACCACCGAATCGGAGGCGTCTTTGGCGTGGGCGGTCATCATGGGGTGAGGTCCTTGCCTGTGTGTATGAAACTGGGGTGATTAGCGGAGCGAGAAGCGAGCGATCGACCCGGTCGGGGAGATCACATACAAGCTGCCATCAATGAACGAATCGGTCCGAACGCCCGCGGCCCCGTTGAGGTTCGCAGATGCGATGATTTCACCGGTGTCCAGATCAACCGCCGCGAGTACCTGTCCGGTCCAGACCATCAACTCGTCGCCATTGGCGATCGAGACGACCCAGCCCGCGATGGTCTTGTTGCTCCAGAGCACATCGCCTGAGATCGAATCAATCGCGACGAGTCCGTCATCCGCGGTCGATGCGTACATGACACCGTCGTGCATGACGGGCTGGACGGTGACTGGTTCGCTCGTCCGCTTGCGCCAGTAGCGGTAGCCATCTTCGAGCGAGAACGAGTAGATCGATTGGTCGGTCGAAGGGATGATGATCGCGCCCTGATCAACGATCATGTCCGCAATCGCGCCGCCCGCGATGTTGGCTTTAAGGAGCGATGATCCGTCGTACACCGCCAATACGCGGAGGTCGCCCCCCGCGGAGATCATCGCGATGGACTTCTCATCGACATCGATCGCTGGGGATTCGATCTCGCCATCGAAGCCGTAGGACCAGTGAATGAAATCGTTCTGGAGTTCAAACGCGAACAGCTCGTTTCGGGTCGTCCCGAAGAGCGCGAGGTTGTCTTTGATCAACGGCTTGGTGTTGATGATCGCGCCGACCGAGTCGCGGTCGAGGGTGTTGCCGTTCTTGATGCTGATCTCGTGGAGTTCGGTGTCGGAGGTGATGAAGAGTGTGTCGCCAACGCGGGTTGGTTCAAAGAGCTGGGTCGTTGGACGGTCGAGCTGCTTTGCCCAGCGGACCTTGCCCGTCGATGCTTCGAGGCAAGTAACGGTGGTGTCCGATGCGGTGGTCACGATGACATCGTCGTACGCGACCGCATCGGTGAGTTCCGCGCCGTCTTTCATGAGCGGGAACCCGGTCCATTCCCAGCGGTATCCAAGCTCGTGCCACGCGTCGTGGTCGATCTTCCATGACTGAGCGGTTTGAGTAGTTTGTTGGGACGATGCCTTCTTGGGGGCACTCGAGGTGCTCTGGGTGGTCGAGCACGCGGACACAGCCCCGCCGAAACTCAAAGCGGCTACGGACACACAGCATCGGATCAGATCAGTCTTCATTCGGTCCATCTCCATTGAATGGGCCCATCTCAGCGACGACAGGCGTGGGGTAGGATAGCGCGGGCAATGGGCAATTTCGGGGTTTGGAGACCGGTTTGTGGACTCAATCAGCCCATCCGCACATCCGCTCCTAGGGTTCTGCATGTTTACAGGCATTGTGCAAGCAATCGGGACCGTCCACTCGACCACAAAGACCGAAAGCGGGCTCCGCGTTTCGATCAATCCGGGGGATTGGGACCACCAACCCAAGCCGGGGGATTCCATCGCGCACAACGGATGCTGCCTGACTTTGGTCGCCATCGAGGATAGTCCGGACGGTGAGCCAATCTGGATCTATGACGCGATCCCCGAAACCATCATGAAAACCACCATCGGCACATGGACCAAGGGACAACGCATCAACCTCGAACGCTCCCTCCGCATGGGAGACGGTCTCGATGGACACCAAGTCCAAGGTCACATCGACGGCGTAGGGACCATTCTCAGCGTGTCCACAGCCGATGAATACCGCGTCCGCATCGGTCTTGCGGGATTCAACATGAAATGGATGATCCCCAAAGGCTCCGTCGCAATCGACGGCACCTCCCTCACCATCGCGGACCTGAACCAAGACGAACAATGGATCGAGGTCACCCTGATCCCCGAAACGCTCGCAAGAACGAATCTCCAAGACCGCACCGGAGCCGATGGCGTGAATATCGAAGCGGACGCAACCGTCAAGACCATTGTCCATACCATCGAGCGGATGAGTTCCCATCCCTGAGCGATTTTATGAAACGAACTCTTTGTAATGCCGTGTTGGCGTTGTGCCTGTTCCCGCTTGCTGGGTGTTTGCACGCGCCGCCAGCGGGTGCGACTCGGGGGATCGTTGAGATCAAGAACACGCAAGTGCGGGATGGGGACAATCCTGACCAGTTTGTTCTTCACATAAACACATTGACCGGGGTTGTGATTGGGGAGCATACGGTATTGACCGTCGCCCATACCTTTGCGGATGAGCCGAGTTCCGATCACCAGATCACGATTGATGGCCGAGCGATTGAGTACACCATCATTGCTGATGGTTGGGGTGGACTCCGCAGCGATCAGGATCTTGCAGATAAGCCCGCAGAGATGAATGATGTTCAGGAGGATTATTTACTCCTGAAAGCAACCGAGTCATTTTCGGATATTGCTCAGCTTGTGCCGTTGGAGTATGAGCGTGCCGACGAGCTCCGTAATCTATACCTAGTGACACGGCGAGTTGAGACCGGCAAAGTGGAAGCGATGCTGGCAAAGAGGGTTTCCTTTGTAAAGGATCTTCGGTACATTCTCGTCGATTTGCCCGGAAAGGCACATGAAGGTTTTTATTTGTCGGGGAGTCCGCTGATCGGGACCTATGAAGATGGCACACTGGTGCTGGTGGGTATTGTAAAGGGGACTGGAGATCTCTTGATAGAGAGCGATGGTGTAGAGAGGAAGTTCGATCACCAGTTCTTTGTTTTTCCCGCGTATCGAATCCCGTTTGATCTGATCACCGAGCCCTGATCAATCCACTATACTGATCCCATGCGTGTCCTCGGCTTCGATCCCGGCCTCTCCATCACCGGCTACGGCTGCGTCACCGGAGACCTGATCCGCCCATCCATCGTCGAAGCGGGGGTCTTCCGACTGACCAAATCGGGTCAGCCCGTGCCTCCAATCGGGGATCGTCTGGTCGAACTGCATCAGGATGTTGTTGAACTCATCGAGCGCGTCAAACCCGATCTGGTCGCGATCGAGGGGATGTTCGCGCACAAGGACCATCCCGGGACGGTCATCAAAATGGCGCACGCTCGCGGCGTGATCCTGCTTGCCGCTCGTGCGGCTGGGGTCGAGGTCATCGAGCTCAAACCGGCGGAAGTCAAAAAAGCAGCGACGGGATCGGGGAGAGCGACCAAAGAGCAGATGCAGCTCGCGATCCAATCCATGTTCAATCTCCCGCAGCTCCCCAAACCCGCGGATCTTGCTGATGCGCTCGCGATCGCGGCATGCGCCCATCGTCGCCACCAACTCGGGGTGCTGTCGATCTGAGCACCTATGATTCAAGAATGACTGAAAAGGACTCCAAACACGAACCCGTTGTCGCTCAGGTACTCATCGTCGAAGACGAGATTGAGCACGCGGATGTGATCGTCGATGCCCTGCGTCGTCCCGGGCACATCTGCACGACCGTCCACACCGTCGAGCGTGCGTACGAGGAGATCACCGAAGGCAAGTTCGATGTCATCGTCACCGACCTCCGCATGCCAGAAAGCGCGGGAGTCCACGGCGTCAACAGCGACGGATCAAACGCAGGGATGCGAGTCCTGGAACTCGCCGCCGAGTATCAACCCGACGCGGAGACCATCATGGTCACCGCCCACGGCGATGTCCCGACCGCCCGCGATGCATTCAAGCACGGCGCGTTTGACTTTGTCGAGAAGCCGTTGGATCTGGTCGTGCTGCGGTCGGTGGTTCAGCGAGCCGCGGAGCAATCGGTGCTGCGGAGCGAATCCGAGGAACTCAAGGACCTCGTGCAGCACGAAGGGTTCGAGGGGATCATCGCGGGCGCGGAATCAATGCGCAAGATCATCGACACCGTCCGCACCGTCGCACGCTCGAACATCGCGGTGCTGGTGACCGGTGAGAGCGGGACGGGCAAAGAGCTGATCGCACAAGCCGTGCATCGCAACTCATCGCGGGATGGGAAGAAGTTCAAATCGATGAACTGCGCCGGTCAAGCGGAGAACCTGCTGGAAGACGAACTGTTCGGTCATGTCCGCGGCGCATTCACCGGCGCGGATAAAGACCGCGAGGGTGTCTTCGAATACGCCAACGGCGGAACGCTGTTCCTCGATGAAATCGGGGACATGCCGCTGACCATGCAAGCGAAGCTCCTGCGTGTGCTCGAATCCGGTGAAGTCGTGCGGCTTGGGTCCAACGATCTCCGCAAAGTCGATGTGCGTCTGGTCAGCGCGACCAACAAAGATCTCGAAGCGATGATCAAGGACGGCAGCTTCCGTCAGGACCTGTATTTCCGGATCAAGGGCACGATGGTGCATCTCCCCGCACTCCGCGACCGCCGCGAGGATATTCCTCGGATCGTGCGTCACGCGGTGAGCAGGTTTGCAAGCGAGCTCAATCCTGGGAAACCGGTACCAGATGTGTCGGATGCCGCGATGCTCCGATTGACCGCGTTTGATTGGCCCGGCAATGTGCGACAGCTCCTGAACATAATTCAGACGATGGTGGTGATGAGTTCGGGTGTTTCGGTCCTGGGTGTCGAGCATGTCCCCGATGAGGTGCGAGAAAGCGACGGTGCATCTGGGAGCAGTTCGTATTCAATTGGATCTCTCGCCGGGACGAGTCTTGAGCAGCTCGAGCGTCAAGCAATCCGCGAGACGCTGAAGCTGACCGCTGGAAACCGCGAGCAGGCGGCCAAAATGCTGGGTATTGGTGAGCGGACTCTTTATAGAAAGCTCAATGAATACGGATTGCGTTAATCGCAAGGTACCTGTCCCATAACTCATCCAAAAAAGCAAACTTAGACAGGTAAGTATCTCTCTAGGTGGTTTTACCGTGTTTTTGGTGTGTTCAAACTCGATTCAGATGTCAAAACATCCGAAATACGGTGTGTACGAGCTCGGTTGTAGAGGGCTGGTATGACAGACTCGAATTGGGAATACAACCTATGAGCAAGATTTCAATTGACACTGTACTCAGTTGTCCATCGCTCCCCTCGCTTCCAGCGGTCGCCGCGAAACTGATTGAACTCACCGGCGACCCCGATGTGCAGATCAGCGAGATTGCCAAGACTGTTCAGCAGGATCAAGCGCTCGCCGGGAAGGTGCTCAAGACCGTCAACTCAAGCTACTACGGACTTTCCAGTCGTTGCGGGTCGATTGATCGCGCGATGGGATACCTCGGACTCAACACCGTCAAATCGCTCGTGCTCGGATTCTCGCTGGTCGAAACCACCAAGAGCATCGACGAAGGCGGGTTCGACATGGTCGCGCATTGGAGACGCACACTGATGGGCGCGACCGCATCACGGATCCTTGCCCAGCAGTTCCGGCTCTCCGACAAGGACGAAGTCTTCTCCGCGGCTCTGTTCCAAGACATGGGCATGCTCGCGATCTTTACCAGCTTGAAGGATGAATACATCGAGGTCATCCAGGATATCGATCACACCCAACTCACAGAAGTTGAAGAATCGGCGATTGGGTTCTCCCATGCAGAGGTTGGAGCAAGGCTCGCACAGCAGTGGAAACTCCCAGTCGAGATCGTAAATGCGATCAGGTATCACCACTCCCCGGAATCCGCAACCGACGGGGACATCGAGATGATCCGCGCTGTGTCGCTGGGTACACGCGTCGCTGAAGCGTTGAGCGTGACTCAACCCGCTGAAGCAATGCAGCGTATCGAGACTGATATTTGCAAATGGTTCCCGGGACAAAAATTCAGTATTACCGAACTCTTTGAAGAAGTGAACCAAGCCGCGAAAGAACTCGCGACGCTCTTTGATACTGAAATCGGTGACCTCAAGGATGTTCAGCAGCTCATGTCCGCGGCACAAGATCGAGGACTCGAACACCAGATATCGATGCAACGCCAAGCCGAGTCGCTCGAAAGACAGGCGTTCACCGACGGCCTGACCGGCATCCCGAATCGCAAAGAGTTTGACAACAAAGTCGAAAGAGGGTTCAAAGAGTACACGAAGAACGGCAGCGAGTTTGCAATACTTTTCCTCGATGCCGACAAGTTCAAAATCGTCAACGACACCCACGGCCACTCGGTTGGTGACGCGGTGCTGATCGAACTCGCTCGGCGAGCTACCGATACCGTTGGAGACGATGGCACCGTGTGCCGGTACGGCGGTGAAGAGTTCGCGATCTTTCTCCCCGGATTCAATGCTGTCAAAGCAGCGGAGCTTGCTGAGCGAATCCGCGCGAAAATGTCAGCTCAACCGTTCGATATCCGCGATCTTGATGACGGGCCGGATGAGTTGGCTGTTACGGTCAGCATCGGTGTCTCCGCGGTCGATGCGGGTAAAGTGGATCGGTTGACCAAAGCGATGCAGATTGTCAGCGAAGCGGACGCCGGCGTGTACGCCGCCAAAGCCGCAGGACGGAACACTGTTCAGGTGTGGGGCGAGAAGGCGTGCGAGACCCAGCCATCAATAAAGAACTCAACACCGGCATCGGTGCCTGAGGGTGACGGAACGATCCGGAAACTCGTGCTCGTCGAAGACGACGCGCTGGCGGCAACACTTGTCCTGACCCTGTTCAATCGTAAAATGAAGATCGAGATCCAATGGATCAAGGATGGGTCAGAGGCATGCGAATACTTTAAAGCGTGTGCGGATAAATCCGAGCGTCCATGTGATCTGGTGATCTGCGATCTGAATCTGCCGGGGTGTTCCGGGTTTGATGTGTACGAACGCTTTGAAAGCTACGGATTGGCGGACTCGATCGGTTTCGTCGTCTTGACTTCTGACGAATGCAACGAAACCACCCAACAGAGCAGCTCGCTCGGCATCTCGAACTGCATCTCCAAGACCGATTTTTCAAAGAACATCGGTCACTGGATCAGTGTGCTCTCAAAGCCTGTATCCGGAGCGGCGTAGCCTGTATCGAAACTACCAGTCAAGCGTCCCTCGCCATGCGTTGGTCAGGCTTTCCACAGACGCGTCAAGCCCAAGATTGTTCTCAGTCAGCTTGCCAGAACCATTGGTTCGACCAAGGCAGTAGTGCCAAGCACCGGTCGGGAGGTCCTTGATCCACTCGTGGAAATCATTGGTGTCCTCAACTTCGAGCACATACCCGCACGGTGCTTCGTTGAACCCGAAGACCGCGGCGTCCCGCTCGTCATCAAAGACAAGCTCGGCACCGATCGGTTGATCCGTCGATGATCCCGCGATGAGCATCTCCGCGACCGAACACAAGAGCCCGCCATCAGAGACATCGTGCGCTGCGCGGACTTTGCCATCTGCGATTTTCGAAGCAACATACCGTGCGATGGACGCGCCGAGTGCTGGGTTGAGTGTGGTCGTGCGGGATTTCTGCACGCCGAAGAGTTGCTCGTAGGTGCTGCCACCGAGTCCGCCGGGGTTCTCAAGGCCGATGAATAGCAGCGCGGAGTCGGTGCGTTTCATGTCGCTGGTGACGACTCGGTCGAGCGTCGGGACGATCCCCATCCCAGTAATCAGCAAAGTGGGGGGGATCTCGATGGTGGTGCCGTCCTTGGTGGTGAACTGGTTGTTGAGCGAGTCCTTCCCAGAAACGAACGGCGTCTTGTACGCCTTCGCACCGTCGTAGCATGCGTGGGCCGCGCGGACGAGCGAACCCAGGTTCTCTGGTTTCTTGCAGCTTGGCCAGCAGAAGTTGTCGAGGATCGCGATCCGGTCTGGGTCGGTCCCGACGCACACGAGGTTGCGGATGCACTCGTCGATCGCCGCGAGGGTCATCTGGTATGGGTCATCGCTGAGTCCGGTTGCCAGACCGCATCCGACCGAGAGTCCTTGTCCGCTTCCCGGGACAGGTTCAACAACCGACGCGTCGCTCGGACCAATCCCACGCGGACCAATCAAAGGCTTGACGACCGTGTTCCCCTGCACTTCATGGTCGTACTGACGGATGATCCAGTGCTTGCTCGCGATGTTCGGATGCGCGAGGAGTTGGGTGAGCGCGTCGTTGAGATCGACTCTACCAGTTGGGAGCGAGTGGGGGGCTTCTTGGTGCGATGGTTCCCAAGTTGCGGTGCGGGTCGGGGTCGGGATGCCGTCGTGGAGGAAGGACATCGGGAGTCGGCCGACTTCGGTGCTGTGGTAGTTGAGGATGAGTTCCGCGCCCTCGGTCCCGAAGTGTCCGAGGTCCGCCATCTCCACATGCTCTTCGTTGCAGATCTGGCGCAGCTGGGTGAGGTGTTTTTCGGGAACCGCGAGGACCATGCGTTCTTGTGCTTCGGAGATCCAGATCTCGTCGTAGGTAAGGCCGTTGTATTTGAGCGGGGCGCGATCGAGGTGGACATCCGCGCCGATCTTCTCGCCCATCTCGCCAACCGCAGAAGAGAACCCGCCCGCGCCGCAATCGGTGATCGAGGTGAACAATGGTCCGCCCTCGAAGTCCCGAGCGCGGAGGATCGCGTCGAGTGTGCGCTTTTCTTCGATCGCGTTGCCGATCTGCACCGCATGGCTGAACTCGTCGGCGTGGGTGTCGGTCAGTTCCGCACTGCTAAAGGTTGCCCCGTGGATCCCATCGCGTCCGGTGCGTCCGCCCAGAGCGATGATTCGGTCGCCCTGCTGCGCGTCTCCAGAAATCAGATGGCTCGGCATGATCCCGATGCACCCGCAGTACACCAGCGGGTTGCCGATGTAGCGGTCATCAAACGACACCGCGCCGTTGACGGTGGGGATACCCATCCGGTTTCCGTAGTCTCGGACTCCTCCGACGACTTCCGACAAGATCCGCTTGGGGTGCAGGCATCCATCCGGGATGTTGGTCGTATCGGGGTGCGCGACGCAGAATACATCGGTGCTCGCGATGGGTTTGGCAGCGAGTCCTGTGCCCATGATGTCGCGGATGCATCCGCCGATCCCGGTTGCCGCGCCGCCGTAGGGTTCGAGCGCGCTGGGGTGGTTGTGCGTCTCGACCTTGATGCACACGGAATGGTCATCGTCGAACTTGACGATCCCCGCGTTGTCGACAAATACGGACTGCGTCCAGTCGAGTCCTTCCTCAATCAGCTCGAAGGTCGCCGCAGCGACCGTCGCTTTGAGGAGGTTGTGGATCGTCACCGATCCATCATCATGCACCTCGTGGTGGGGTCGGCTCGACCAATCGATGCCTTCTATAGAAGGGCCGGTGTAGTGGATCGTTGCTTTGAGGGTCTTGTGGACGCAGTGCTCGGACCAAGTCTGTGCAAGGGTTTCGAGTTCAATGTCGGTCGGCTCGCGTCCGAGAACCTGGTACTCGTGACGGATCGCTTGCATCTCGTGGAGGTCGAGGAACAGGTGGCCATCGCGCGAGAGGGTTTCGAGTTGATCGTCGTTGAGCTCGCGGATCGGGACATGCGTGAGCGTGAAGCCGTGGTCGTGACCCTTGGGGAGCTCGTCGGGGAAGTATGGGTCCATGTGGACTGATGACACGATCGGATTGGCAAGCACCCGTTCAGCGATGGATTCGGTTTCATCAGCATCGAGCCCGTAGATTTCGTAGCGGTATCCCGTCGAGACCATCGCATCAACGCCGGTCAGCGCTTTGATCGCGGCGGCGGTCGATTGTGCTGGTGGGTCCATCACGCCGGGGAGCGGATGGATCTCCGCGAGGATTGCGTCACTGTTTGGAGTCGAGGTCCCGACCTGGACGGTTTCGACAACCGGATTGCAGAGCAGCTTGGTGACCACCTCGTCGAGTTGATCTTCGGAAAGATCCGCTTCGATCAGATAGATCCGCGCGCTGGTCGCTTTGGTGATGGTGGTTCCCAGAAGTGCCGCCCTATGGATGAACTCGCTGGCGCGTGGGTCGCCGGCGTGATCTGTTGGGTGAATCTGGATGCGATGAACACGGGTAGCTGTAGCGGATGCGTTGCTCATCCACGATCGTAGACCTATCGGACGGAGCTTTGGGGATGAGGGGTGTATGATCCGCGCGATGAGCGAGACTTCCAAGACAGCACCGAAGAGCAAAGTGAATCTTTTTACCGATGGCGCCTGCTCAGGCAATCCCGGTCCGGGGGGCTGGGCGTATCTGCTCGTCCATCCGCGAACCGGAAAGACCCGAGAAATGTCCGGCGGCGAACCCGATACCACCAACAATCGGATGGAACTCCAAGCCGTGATCGAGGGCCTCGGGGATCTCACTGCTCCGAGCATCGTCGAGCTGTACTCGGATTCTCAGTATGTCCTCAAGGGTCTCGAAGCGTGGCTTGACGGCTGGAAGAAGCGGGGGTGGAAGACCGCTGCGAAAAAGCCGGTCAAGAATGTCGATCTCTGGCAGCAGCTCGACGACCTCCGCAAGAAGCATCAGATCAGCTTCCACTGGGTGCGAGGGCACGACGGGCACCCCGAAAACGAGCGGGTGGACGATCTCGCGGTCCAAGCACGCGAAGCGGTTGCGCGTCGATAATCCGTTCGGGTCAAATCCGGTTGTTCTCCCAATTCCGGAATGCTTATCGGGTGTTGTTTGATCGAGTTTCCGGTGTGTACTGGGTCGTAGGATCAGGTATAGATTGATTTGCCCGCACAGACGGCCCCGCTTTCCCATACTCCATTCACACTCCGATCAATCGGATGCCCCATAAAGCCGATGATTTGGTTGATCGCGGTGCTCCGTGCCCGCTCAACGCTGCTTTCTGTCACACCCAACGGGAGATACCGCCGTGGAACTCGATGCCATACTTCGTCAGGCCCATGAGGTCGATGCTTCGGATGTTCACATCATCGCCGGCGAGCCGCCGATGGTTCGGATCCACCAGGTGATCACCAAGCTCTCTGAAACCCCGCTGAGCCAAGAAGTGGTTTCAGCGATGTTTGAACGCATTGCCAACAAGCATGTGCGCGAAACATTCGAGAGAGAACGCGACGCGGACTTTTCCCATGAGGTCGAAGGACTCGCACGCTACCGTGTGAATGCCCACCTCCAGAAGGGCACGATGGGCCTTGCGATGCGTGCGATCAAGACCAAGGTCCCGCCGCTGGAAGCACTCTCGATGCCCGAGGTCATCGCGCGATTGACCTACCTCCCGCGTGGTCTGGTGCTCGTCACCGGCGACACCGGTTCAGGCAAGTCCACCACGCTCGCGGCGATGATCCAAGCGATGAACGAACGCTACTCCAAGCACATCATCACCCTCGAAGACCCGATCGAATACATGTTCGACTCAGACAAGTGTCTGATCGAGCAGCGTGAGCTCGGCCGAGACATGGCCTCGTTCACCTCAGGACTCAAGCACGCGCTGCGTCAGGACCCGGACATCATCCTCGTGGGCGAAATGCGTGACCTCGAGACCACTTCACTCGCGATCAGTGCGGCGGAAACGGGTCACCTTGTTCTCTCGACACTTCACACCGTGAACGCATCGCAGACCGTGTCTCGTATTATTGATATGTACCCCTCGACGCAGCAGAACCAGATCCGATCAATGCTCTCGACGACGCTGCAAGCGGTGATCTCCCAGACGCTGTTCACCCGCTGTGACCGTCCCGGGATGGTTCCTGCGGTTGAAACGCTGCTGTGTACCCCAGCGGTGCGGAACATGATCCGCGAGAACAAGATTTTCGAGATCCCCAATGTGATCGAGACGAGCCGAGCGATCGGCATGTGCTCGCTGGATTCGTCGATCGCGGAGTTGTACTTCAACGGCACGATCAGCAAAGAAGACGCGATCGCTCAAGCGGTGTTCCCAGACAAGCTCGAGCGTCAGTTGGTTGCCTAATGACTGAGGAGTAGGCCGAATGAATAGACCTACGGAGATTATCAATGCCCAGCTATAAATACCAGGTCAAGGCTCCCGACGGCAAGGTCCGCACAGGTTTCTTGTCAGCAGATACCGCGGCATCCGCCGCGGCGGTCCTCAGAAACCAGGGCGTGCATGTCATGTCTGTGGATCAAGCGAAGGACGGGTTTGCTGAATCTGGGTTTATGAAGACCCTCAATGATCTCAACTCCAAGAAACCAACGCAGAAGAATGTGCTCGACTTCACCACCCAGCTCGCGGTGATGATCCGAGCGGGTATCAATCTCCGTGCCGCCCTCGACGGCATCGCTGATCAGACCGATCACAAGATGTTCCGCAAGATTATTGTCCAACTCAAGGAAGATGTTGAATCCGGTAAGCAGTTCTCCGAGGCGCTCGCCAAGCACCCCAAGCTGTTCTCCCCGTTGTATGTCAACATGGTCCGCGCTTCTGAAATGTCAGGTTCGTTCTCCGAGATGCTTGTCCGTATTGCTGGGTACATCGGTCAGCAGATCGAGACACGCAAGATGGTCATCGGTGCTTCGATCTACCCCGCGATTATCGGTGGTATGGCGGTGACGGTGACGATCTTCCTCATGACTTTCGTGCTTCCGAAGTTCTATACCGTGTTTGAAGGCAAGGAAGATGTGCTGCCTTGGGCAACCAACTTCCTGATGATGCTCTCGCAGGTGCTCCGCTCTCAGTGGCCGTTCTTGGTCGGTGGGTTGCTGGTGCTTTCGGGTGCGTTCTTCGCATTCTCCAAGACCGAGGTCGGTTCGTTTTGGATCGACCGATCCAAGCTCTCGATCCCGGTCCTCAAGAACCTGTTCCGCTCACTCTACATCACACGCTCGCTCCAAACGATGGGACAGCTCATCAACGCGGGTGTTCCGATGCTCGACACGCTCCGGATCACCGGTGACATCTCAGGCAATCGGTTGTTCGAGGGGATGTGGAAGAAGGTCCATGGCTCGGTCAAGCAGGGCCGCAAGATCGCAGAACCGCTCCAGAGCACCACCATGCTCCCCAAGTCGGTCGTCCAGATGATCTCCGCAGGTGAGGAGTCGGGCAAGCTCGGCGAGGTCCTCGACGAGATATCGGTCTACTACGGGCAGCAGCTCAAAGACCACATCAAGATGGTTACCGGAATGATTGAGCCCATCATGATCATCCTAATGGGTTCAGTCGTTGGATTCATCGCGATGGCGATTATTCTCCCAATCTTCAAGATGAGCCAGATCGTTTCGTAATCGAAGATATGGAGTGAGAGAACCCCGTTTGTATGGGATTTGCTTCAGGGAGCACACGATGTCAATGCGATCAACGCGACGCACAACCCAAGCCAGAACCCAACTCGGGTCCAAGCTCAGCACGCAGCACCAGCGCGGCTTCACGCTGATCGAATCCGCGATGGCAACCGTCATCATCGGTGTCGGGGTGCTCGCGATGGTGGATGCGCAGACATCCTTTATCACCTCCAACTCGTGGTCCTCACACGCCGCGAGCGGGACCTACCTTGCCAATGAGATCCGGGAGATGACGCGAAACCTCCCCAAGCACGATCCGGTCATCGGGCTCTTCATCGAAGACGACGGCAACGCGGGTGTGCTTCATGGATGGGGTCCGGATGCGGGGGAGCTTGGGGTCAATGACTTTGACGACATCGACGATTTCGACGGACTCACCTTCTCATTCCAAGGGACCGCAGGTTTCATTGACGGCGATCTCCCGGGGCCCATCAACGCGTACGGGGAAATCATCCCCGACATCAGCATCGATGGTACAGAACAGGGCACCACAACCGAAGGCGTCTTTACCGCAACAGCAATGAACGGCTGGTCGCAGCAGGTCACCGTTCAGAAAATCGATCCGTTTGATCCTTCGACCGTCTATGCCGACAACTATTTTGAAGAACCTCTCAACGACTTCCCGGGACGCGAGGTGGACGATTACCCACTGCGCGTCACTGTCCGGGTTTTCTATCAAGCGGCCAACGCGATCCAGCCAGACCTCGTCACCGAGGTGATGTGGATCGTGCCTTAATGCTCGGCAGCAAAGGAACCCAACCAATGAGTATGCCTACGAGTACACGTGCACGCATGATCCGAGCACTCCGCTCGCACCGCCGAGGGATCGCATCGGTCCTCGCGATGATGTTCTTGGTGCTGTTTGGATCACTGATCGCCGCGATGGCGGTTTCTTCGACCGGGAATATTCGCACCGCGAACATGCACCTGCAGGTGATGCGTGCGCTGAGTGCAGCAGAGACCGGATTATCGGTTGCTGAGCACCGACTCCACGAAGCATCCTCCAGGTTCATCATCGCGGAGAGCCAGATCGACAGCACGGTTGCGTGGGGATTGTGGACCGGGAACGGGTCGGATATCGGGACGCACCAAGTTCTCCCACCACGGCTGGGCTACGCTGAATCAACACTCCCAAGCGGAATCGCTGAGGCGCTGATCAATATCCACAGCGCCGACACAAACTACATCGCGGGACTCGGGTACCTCGAATCTCCCGAGCTCCAGTCCGCGCCGGGTGGATTGGATACTTCCGTCTACGCATCATCCAACTGGGTCAACACACCAGCGGTGATGATCGACGGGTGGGACACCGATGAGATGCCCAACCCGCCTCCGGCGTACCAGATCCGGTACGCCCCGCTCGTGGGTGGTCAATACATCCGCGTGATCGTCGAGGGGATTGTCTATGACCTCCAGCGGAACAGCCAGCCGATCCGCAGAACAATCATCCGTGATTACAAGGTCACCAAATCAGTGAACCAAGCGATCCTCGCGCACTCCAAGATCATGATCGGCAAAAATGTCAGCATCGAGGGAGATCTGGGAACACGCTACGACGAGGTGGGGTTCAACTATGGTGATCCGGTGCTGATGCGGTCGGATTTCTATGGTTTGAATCCGGATCTTGATGCGAAACTCGAGGATTTTTGGGCATCGCTCCAAGCCGGCGATGTGGACATGGACAACCGCCTCCGGATCGGGCACCCAACCGAAGGCGCGAACATCCCATCGGATGTGGATCTTGATGGCGACAGCGTTCCCGACGGCGCGTTCAACGATGCGACCGGTGATGGCTACCTTGACGAGTTCGACATCTTCATCCGTCACTACGACACCAACGGCGACAACCGCGTCACACTCTCGGCCGCGCTGATCGCCGGAACCCCCGCGGAAACCGCTGGGTCAACGCCGGAGTTCGAAGGGATCGACGAGGACCTCGCGCTGCTGATGGATTCGAGCACCGCTGACCGCAACAAAAACGGGGTTTCTGGATTCGTCGATCTCAATAACAACGGGATCTATGAACCAGCGACGGAGAATCCACTCGACCGTGATGAAATCCATGGCGTCTGGTCCGACCTTGAACTTGGATGGCGCGATGGATACATCGACCTGATGGACCGGTACTCAAAGGTCAGCGGCTCGATGGTCTTCAAGGTTGGGCTCTCCGACTGGGAATCCAATCAAGGCCCGGTTGGTGATCGAATCCAAGGACCGATCGATCCTGCAGAGGGTGAATCCGCGATGGTCTTTGGCGCGGATGATACAGAGCTGCCTAATATTGATTCTTCAAGCTTTGTGGATACAGAGACCGCGTTGATTGCCGCCGCAGATGGCGATCCGTTTTGGCAGCAGGTTGCGGATCAACTCTCGACTTCGGTCGGTTCACTCAACACTTGGACCCTTGCGGACAACTCAGCAAATGCTGATGATCCGCAGTATATCCCGGTGTATGACGACGCAAACTATGATGGCAGGCCCGACAACTGGGCCGAAGCGTACCACGAGAATGCGCCGTTCAACTCGCCAAGCTATTCGGATATCTACTGGAGACCCGTGTTCACCAATATGGTGTTCCGGAATGTTGAGATCCCGATGGGTCTCAATGGGTTGTTCAACGATTGTACCTTCGTCGGTTCGACCTACATCCGGTCACACACCGACAACACCCACCCGCTCTGGCAGGAGTACGGGCTTAACAAGCTTGATGGCAGCGGGAATGTGATTCCCAAGTACATCCGTATCGTCTATGGCGACAATGCCGGGGAAGACGCGTCCAACGCGCCGCCGATGCTTCCATCGTCCGCGGTCCCGCCGAACCAGTACATCATGATGATCGATCCGGGTTCGTCCCCGATTGATAAGGGTGATGTGCCCAACTCCGAGATCGGTTCATACGGCGCGGCGTACAACACGCTTCCCGAGCCATTGGTGATTGGCGGTCTCCGTGTTGTGGACACCAAGGAATATTCCAACAACATCCGGTTCCACGACACCTTGTTTGTCGGATCGGTGGTCTCGGACAGTCCTGTGAACTACACACAGCTCCGCAACAAGATCCAGTTTACCGGCGCGACCAAGTTCTCGACGGTACATCCCGACGAGCCTGAGAATCCGTACATGAACCCGGACTCGGGTGATCTGGAAGACATCCAGACCAGCTCGATGATGCTCCCGAACTATTCGGTGGATCTGGGTTCGTTCAACTCACCACCCGAGCAGGACATCCAGCTCAACGGCGCGGTCATCGCGGGCGTGCTCGATGCACGCGGAAACACCGAGATCTTCGGTGCGCTGCTGCTGACCTTCGATCCAGAGTACGGCGAGGCACCACTGATCGACATCACGGGCGCTCCAATCGGCAACCCCGCAGGCTTCAACACCTCGCTGGGATACTTCGGTGGCGCTGATGGCGACTTCGAATCTGTTGACCCATCCACACTGCCAATCGTCGGAGGCGTGCCCATCGTTGGGTACGACACCACCGGCGATGGTCTTGTGGATGTTTCATACACCCAAGCACAACCTCCAGGGTCCACGCCCGTCCCGTTCAACGGCTACGGCAAAATCCGGATCAGGCACGATCCGAACATGCGCCTGCCATCAGGTTTGATGCTGCCATTGTCCATGCCACCGGTCTCCGGGAGCTACCAGGAAGGATCGATCCAATGATCGCCCAACAACGAACCTCAAATCACTCGAAGCGGACAGTCTCGCGTCGCAGTGCGCGTGGATTCAGTCTGATCGAAGTCCTCATCGCGATGACGATCACCTCCACACTCCTGACGGCGACCATGGCGGCTCTCGACGCGTCGTTCAAGAGCTACAAGATCACCACCGAGGGTGCTTCGACCAATGTGGTCGCGCGCATCGTGATGCAGCGGGTGACCTCGATGGTCCGCACCGGTGAAGACTTTGGTCCGTACCCGGTCAATCCGATCTCGACGCCGAGCATCGAGTCCAACTGGATGGAGTTTGTTTCTTACCGCGACCCCGCGACCGGGAACCACCGCGTGACACGGCTTGAGCGCCGGGATGGTGCGGATGGAACAGGGCCGTTTGAGCTGTGGTATGTCGTGAGCAGCTTTGAGGGCGGCGACTTTGTGTCCAGCTCCGAAGCGCCGCTGCTGGTTGGTCTCAACAAGGTGCTGTTCAGCATGGAATACGATGTCGGTCCGAAGCTCCGCCGCGTGACGGTGGATTTGATTATTCAGCCCGACGATATCCAGGATGTCGCGATCAGCACGAAACTCGAGGTCCCGACAATCCGTTTGATCGCGAGCGCTTCGCCTCGTCAGTTCGACGAGTAAGCGCTGCGGGATTCACGGTTCTTTATACCCATCGGGATGTGATTGCATCCACGCAAACGCGGTCGCCACGATCGCGTCGATTTCTGTGAACTCCGGTTCCCATCCGAGCATATCTCGCACTTTGGCTGAATCGCTGTAGAGCGCCACCGCATCCCCATCGCGGCGTGGAGCCTCTATGATCCTAAAATCAACACCAGAAACCCGCTTGATCGCATCGAGGACTTCACGGACCGAGTACCCCTTCCCGATCCCGATGTTGAACGCTTCGCAGTGTCCGGGTTGGATCGTGTTCATCGCAAGCACATGCGCGTTGATGAGATCGTCCACATGGACATAGTCGCGGATGTTGGTGCCGTCAGGAGTGGGGTAGTCGGTCCCGAAAATCGTCATGGATTCCCGGAGTCCCAATGCGGTGTTGATCGCGACCGGAATCAGGTGCGTTTCGGGCGTGTGGTCTTCGCCGAGGATTCCGGTTGCGTCCGTACCAGCGACATTGAAATACCGGAGGATCGTCAGCGCGATGGGATTGCCATCCAGTGTGCGCTTTTTCGCGTAATCCATCAGCATGCGTTCCATGTGGAGCTTCGTTGAGCCGTAGGGGGAGGTCGGATGCTGGGGGCAGTGTTCTGGGACGGGGATCATGTCTGCTGGTGGGTTGCCGTAGGTTGCGCAGGAGGATGAGAAGATGAACCGCGTAATCCTGTGTCCATCATGGGCTTGATCACACGCTTGGAGCAGCCCGATCCCGCTTGCGATGTTGTTTTTGTAATACAGCAGCGGCTGCTCGACCGATTCCCCAACATACGCGAGCGCTCCAAAGTGCAGAACAGTGTCGAGGTTGTGGGTGTTGAGGGTTTCAAGAACGACCTGTGAATCCCCTAAATCTGCATGGACAAACCGGAATGCGTCGGGATACGCCGATTGGAGCAAATCCATCGGAATCCGATGACCGCGATGCAGGTTGTCCAGCGCGACCACGAAATGACCGTCCCTGAGCAACCGTTGGCACGCGTGCGAACCGATGTACCCCGCTCCACCTGTGACCAGTATCCTCATGCGTGATACTACGCGACGGATGAACAAGCTGGACGGTTGCAGATAGAACCGCTGGGGTGAAATTCTGGTGGCACAATACGGTACAATGGATGTCGGCACCCGATCCCGGGGTCATTGCAGGAGCCCAGACTTTCATGGCGGAATCATTTGGTAGCGATTTTAAGCGTTTCTTCGGCAAGGGCCTCGCGATCCTCCTGCCCACCGCCGTCACCCTCTGGCTGCTCTGGCAGGCGCTCGGATTTGTCTACAGCAATGTCGCTCAGCCCATCAACCGCGCCACGCGACTCGCGGTCATCTGGGTTGTGCCCCAGGCGCTCAGCGAGGAAAAACTCCCAGACTGGTTCAGCGTCACCAACGAAGAGCTTATTCTGGCGCGGAGTGGGCGGGATCCCAGCCAGGGCAAAATCTCGGAGCCCGCACTCCGCAGAGAAATCCGAACACAGTATCTCAGCAAGTTCTGGAACGACCACTGGTATCTGAACCTCTCCGGATTCATCGTTGCAATCATGCTGATCTACCTCTCCGGCGTCCTGCTCGGGAACATCGTCGGCAGAACCATCTACTCTCGGCTCGAACGACTCATCACACAACTCCCCGGATTCAAACAGATCTACCCGCATGTCAAGCAAGTCGTTGACATGATCCTCGGCGACAAAAAAATGGCCTTCTCCAAAGTCGTCATCGTCGAGTATCCAAAGGAAGGCATCTGGACCGTCGGATTCCTGACGGGGAACTCCATGAGGCAGATCGACAAGTCCGCTGGTGGCACGGTGGTGTCTGTGTTCATCCCGACTTCCCCGACGCCGTTCACCGGATTCACGATCAATGTCCGCAAAGAACAAGCGATCGAGATGAGCATGTCCGTCGAAGAAGCGCTCCGGTTTGTGATCACCGCCGGCGTGCTCGCGCCCGGCGAGGAGGTCGATCCGAAAATCATCTCATCGAACCCCGATCTGATCGCAAAGCTCGCGAGCGATGAGCTGGAATCGAACTGAAGAATTTGGATTTCCGTTCAGATGCTTGCCGCAGGTACCATTGCCAAGCAGCGGTTGAGCCAAGCTCTGAATGATCATTTGCAAGACCAGTTGCTGTGCATCCGCATTGCATAAAAAAGCCTGCCCAGCGCTTTCACACTGGGCAGGAGAGTCCTCACACTCGTTCGTCTGTGGTTTGTATGCATGCCCGGATCATGCGTCGTGTGAGAAACGGGACCCCGCGATCAACCGCGACGACGGCGGGCGGCAAAGAGCCCTGTCATCGCCAGCACACCGGCTGACCCTGGGGTTGGGACTACGCGGAACACACTGGTCGCGTATGGGTAGGCGCCGGTCAGGTTATCACTGTTTGCGAATGCCCAGTTGTCCATGTTGAGGGTGAAGTTCACAGCGTAGAAGCCAATGCTGTCGCCGTTGGTCTGGTTTTCGGTGATCTCGAAGATCGCGGTGATGGTGCCGCTGACACCGACAGGCTCGTTGGTGGATTCGATGATTCCGGGTGCGGTCATGACGCCCTCGAGACCTGTAGCAGAGATGTTCATGGCGTAGCTGTGCCAGATCCCACCGTCGTTGAGGTTGTCGTATGCCGAGAGACGGGCGGCATCCGCGGCGCCAGCGCCGACACCTTCGACGCTCATGTCGAACTGGGTGTAGTGGGTGCCGTTGAAGGTGTTGAAGTCCATGGAGACGCTGGTGTCGGTGGATGCGTCGTCATCGTAGAGTTGCATGAATCCAGCACCGGTGTTGCCGGTGGTGTTGCCAAATCCTGCGGTGCCGCTTGCGTCGGTGGTGTACCACCACGAGCCGCCCATGTAGTTGAAGTCGGCTTCGGTGGAGTCGTTGTTGGCGACATAGAGCGACAGGTCGCGGTTCATGATGTTGAGGGTTTCGATGCTGTTGGAGTTGGATTGAGCGTCGATGAGTGAGCCGTAGCGGGTGATGGTGCCTTCGTATCCGAAGCGGTCGGTCGAGACCAAGCCCCCGTCGGCCGCCAAGGCGACGCCGGCGGTGAGGGTCAGGAGTGTGGTTGCTGCGATGGTTGATGTAGCTTTCATAATACTTTCTCTTTCGTGTTGGGAGGTGTGTGAGGAGGGCTGATCCGCTGTTCCCAAATCAGCGAAGCCCGAATCCCGCCGGGTTCATTTCTAAACCCGGCGAGGTGTTTCAATACTGTTGATTACGCGCGACGACGACGGGTCGCGGAGATTCCACCAAGACCGAGCAGAGCGAGTGCTCCCGGAGCGGGTACGGTGATGCCTGCAAAGATGAAGTCCGGGTCTGATGTCTGCGATCCGGTGTCGGTGTTCTCGATGTAGATTGTCGAGATCGTATCACCGAGTGAAAATCCGAGCGAGAAGAGATCGAAGACCAGTTGGTTTGCGTCTTCAGCAGCCCCGTCTGCGCCCATGCCTGCCCAGTAGTTCGTCGCGGTCGCGGCGGACGCTGCGATGATTCCTCCGCCGTTGATGCGGATGTTGAAGCTCAAGCCTTCTGGATCGACAGATGTGTAGCTCGAGATTTCGTGGATGACGAGTTGGTTGGAGGCGGAGGTCAGTGTGAAGGGGGAGCCGTAGTTGAGCTGCAACCAGTCTGGATCGACCCGGTTATTGAGCGAAATCTGGTCGCCTGGGTCACTGCCGTACTGCCCTGAAGCGAGTTCGCCGAGTGTGTATCCGTCAACACCCGCGGCCTGGTCCCATTTTTTGCCATCGAAAGTGACGGTTGATCCGGCATCGGCTCGGTATGTGACTGCCGCGCCGTCGAACTGATTGAGGTCATACGACAGGCCGTTGATGGTGACCAGCGATGCGGATGCGGCGCCAGCGGTGAGTGCGAGGAATGCGATTGGTGTGATTGTGGTTTTCATTTGTATATTCCTATCTGAGTGGTTGGGGAAGGTGTGAGGTAGGGTTTGTCGCTGTCCCCAAACAGCGAGTCCCAAACCCATCGGATCCCTTTGGGAACCCGATGAGGTGTATCAGATTTGATCATGCACGACGGCGACGGTTGGCGACCAAGCCACCAAGCCCGAGCAGGGTGAGTGCACCGGGGGTCGGGACTTGGAAGCCCGAGACCACATAGCCTTCTGCACCGGAGACATAGTTGCTCAGTGTGTCACCGAACACCCAGGTGAAGCCGTAGGCGTCGTTTGTGCCAAGCTCGCGAGGGGCACCTGTGCTAACGCCGTTCCCGCCAGCGATGTAGCTGGGGGGTGGAGGCGCGATCATCAGTCCAGAAAGATCAGCAAAGGTCAGGGGACCAGAGTTTCCGATCAATGAGTGAACCCATGAGGTGCCGTCGCCTGCGCCAGCGGTCTCGTATACCTTGGCGACCTTGTCGGAGAGGTCTGAGAAATCCAGGTCGTAACTGAAGCTGCCGTTGCCGTTGTCGATCTTGAGTGCTTGGAACGCACCATTGGATGGTTCGTTGGCGATGACGGCGTAGTTTCCAATCCCATCAGTGACCCAGATGTTGAAGTATGGAGCAACCGCTGGGCCTGAGCCACCTGCGAAGCGTGTTGAGTCATCGTGGCGGGTGATCTGGAGACCATTGATGTCACCGATGCTTGAGCCGTTGATGCCGTTGGATCCCAGACCGGCTTTCTGGCTGCCTTCGCCGATCACAAACTCGATCGCCGGTGTGCCGTAAGCATTGTTGGCCAGAATATCTGGGGAGCCGTTCGCTCCGTCGCGGATCACGAATGAGCTGAAGTCCGCCGATGCGGTACCCGCGGTGATGGCGAGCAATGCGATTGTGGTGATGGTGGTTTTCATGCGTATTTCCTTTTCTTATTCCGGTGGGGTGTGAGGAAGGTGTGATCCGCTCTCCCGGATGAGCGGCACCGAATCCCGTGTGCAGTCTTTCGATTGCACACGAGGTGATTCAGAGTTGATCATGCACGACGACGACGGGTGGCAACCAGACCACCAAAGCCAAGCAGGGCTACAGATCCTGGTGCAGGAACGACTGAGAGCGAGGTGTTGTCAATCGCGAGCCCATCGATGTTGTTGTAGGAGAAGTATCCATAGCGGTTTCCGCCTACCTCGCCTGGGATGGTGTCGGCGACAGAAGTCCGTGTGATGGAGTGGAGGAGCGTTCCGAGATTGTCCCGAAGATTGAGATCAACCGAAAGCACGCCGCCGACATTGTTGAAGACATGTTCGAATGTGTACCAGCCAGAGTCGATAACGGTGTGGTAGTCGCCACCGTTTGCGGTCGTGATGATGTAGTCGTTGTAGCTGATATCAGAGTTGTTTGATCCGTTGACGAGCAGTTCGCCTCCGACCATACCGACATTGAAGATAAAGTCGCGTTGGTGGTTGCCGTCGCTACCGTTTGCTGCAGAGGAGTAGTCGAAACCCTGTCCGTCGGTCCAGTTGTCTGCATCGAGGTAGATATCGAGTGAGGTGGTCCATCCGGCTCCGAATGTTGAGCTGTAGCCACCGAACTGGGTGTATGTTGCAGCGCCACCAACGGATGGGTTGCCGAAGACATCAAGTACTGTACCGAGGTTTGTGATGATGGCGTGCCCGTTTCCGGTCGCGGAAGTGATCCCCGCGTTGCCCGACGAGACACGCATAATGTCGGAGTTAAAGTTGTTCCAGTTGGTTCCACCCTGAGTCCAGGATGGATCCTCGAATCCTTCGAAGTGTGGGGCCGCGAGTGCGGTGCCGGAAAGACCGACTGATACGATACTGAGAAGAAGAATGTTTGTACGCATGGGGAAATGCCTCCAATGTTGGTGCCAAATGAGTGTGAGGAATGGGTAGCGTCGTTCTTGGCGTACCGACGCGCCACGGAAACCCGAAGCACACCACAAGGCAAGCACACGGGGGAGTTCTGATTTGAATCCCGATGGGTGTTGTTGAACGCCCAACGAGTGTGAGGAGAGAGAGTTCTGGCTTTGAATCCCGCTGAGCATGGGTCGACGCTCAACGAGTGTGAGGAGAGAGAATCCTGTTTTGAATCTCGATGGGTGCCGCTAAACACCCAGCGAGTGTGAGGAGAGAGAGTTTCGTATGAATCCCATCGAGCCTGGGTACAAGCCCAACGAGTGAGAGAGAGGTCAGTTTGGGATCAGCGTGAGACATCCGTTCAGGTAGGAGAACGGGCTCCGGCTTTCTTCGGATCGAGCACAGTGTCCTCGGGTGTCAAGCTCCGAGTTGATCCTGCGTTTGAGCGAAGCGTTCTTTGCTCCACGGATCGCGAGCATCAGGAGGGCTTCGCCTGAGAGTCTGGACATGTCCTGCTGGTCTTTGTGTTGGTGTGTGGTGTTCATCTTCGTCATTCCATTCCTTTGCTCATCTTGTGAATCCGTCGTGAGACTCGCTGTATTCTTGGGGAAGGCCGCTGAGACGGGCTCGGACGCTCTGGACCCTGTGCGGTGCATTCCGTGAACGCTTGCTCGCGAAGATCCATCCAAGAAGACAAGTCGCTTGCCGAGGTCAATGCCTGGGCTCCAAGCGAAGCCAACGATTGCTCGAGTGCCGGCGAGACACAAGGCACATAGCAGGCGACATGATCAATCGACTGCAGCGCGGCGAGTCGTTGTATGAGATTCGGAGCTGTCCGGATTGGTTCTGTGTACTCAACGCACACGCGTTTGGGTTCCATCGCGACACACGCATGAATCCCGCGTATCGGATCAACACCTTCAAGAATCGGCCAGCCGTGATTTTCCGCCAGTGTGCGAAGCTCATCGGAGCATCGCCCATGACTAAGTAGCAGGCCTGAGTTTGATTGGTGAGTGGTTCTTCGCATGAGAGGAGGTATTGCAACCTCCGTGCCAAACTTTTGAAAGCCTGTGCGTCAGGTGCGAGTAAAGAACACACTTCGTGCCATTCATTTGCACTATTTTTAAAGGGTGATCATAGTGCGTTTTGATTTCGATGAGTATTCAGATAGACCATGTCACAACATGTCACAACATGTCACACGCTTGCACACCAGTCCATCCCGATGTCACACGCAAGGTCACACTTGTGTGTGACATCAACGATTTCATGCTCTAGCCAGCACATGAATACAAAGAAAAAGATCACCGAAGTGATCTGAGTCTGCAGAAAGATTGATACGGATTGATTAAACCTGTTGAGATCTCGATTCGCGTGCCTCGACATCGATCTTTTCAATCATCCGGTACAGATGCCGACGGCTGATCCCCAGCAGCTTGGCCGCTTCGGTTTTGTTGCCATCGCAGTCACCGAGAGCCACCTGCACGCTGCGTGGTGTGGTTCTCGGCCCGGTGGGCTCAGGCCGATACCCCGTGGCCACGCCTCGGACACGCTGCGGGAGTGTGTGTTCTTGGAGGCATTCCCCGCGAGAAAGCACAAGCGCACGCTCGATCACATTCCCCAGCTCACGCACATTTCCGGGCCAGTGGTATTCCATCAGCTGTTTCATAAACCGCTCACTCGGTGGTCTTGATTCGACATGGAGCAGCTCGGACTTGACTTCAATCAACTCACCAACAATCTCGGGAATCTCATGCATCCGTTCCCGGAGCGAGGGGAGATTTAACTCGATCACCGCGATCCGGTAGAACAGATCCTCACGGAACTCACCCCGCTGGACCATCGCAAACAGATCCCTGTGTGTCGCGACGATCAGCCGAACATCGCACGAAACCCGCTCCGCGCCGCCTACCGGGAGTACGGTCCGTTCCTGGATAAAGGTCAGCAGCTTGGCTTGTTGCTCCATCCCAAGCTCGCCAATCTCATCAAGAAACAGCGTCCCGCCGTCTGCGGACCGGATCAGGCCAACCCGATCGCAAGTTGCACCGGTAAACGAGCCCTTCTTGTGACCGAACATCTGTGATTCGAACAATGATTCTGGGAGAGCCGCACAATCCACGGCTACAAACGCCCCGCCTGCCCGTGTGCTCTGATGATGAAGTTGGCGTGCAAACCGTCCCTTGCCCGATCCGGTCTCTCCACCAAGCAATATCGTCACATCCGATGCCGCGATCTGTCCGATCTCAGAATCATCAATAAAGTCAAGGTTGGCAGGGCTCCCCGGTGCATCTTGAGCAACTCCCGTATCCGGGTAGCTTGCGACATCGTGTTGTTGGTAGGTGGTGGGCATGTTCTACTCGAATGAGTAGGCCGCCGGCAATTCGGGTCATTTGTCTTGGGTAGGTGTATCGTCTGATTACAAAGCGGCTTGAAGACTCTGGGCTTCTGGTCAGAGTATATGTATTGAGCAACTTCAAAGAGTCAGGTAATCGATCGTTCGATCAGTGACTTGAGTTTGTATTCAATATGTTCAAGCTTATTTACACGCTGCTCGAAAGTGTATGGGGATTGATATCAACTCTACAGAATGAACCTACCCAGGCATCCCATTGCGTTGATTATGTCCCGTAGACCTTCATCCCATTGAGCAACTGAACTCGATTGAGACGGTCTCCTCTTCTCTCTTGGGGGTTCTCTCTCTTTACTCTGAGGATGCGTTCTCAATGCGTCCCAGATCACTCTATCGTGAACGATATAGCAAATCTATACGAAAAGTCCATCAGCTTCAATCCTTAACACGCTAAAATTCGTTGAGTTGGACATAAATATGTGAATATGGAGAAAATGGGCGAGAGTTGTTCATTAGTGGGGGGTCAGGACAGCCAATAGTACAAGCATATCAAAGGAGTTTTTGTATATATCAGCCAAAGCACAGATGATTCTCGGCCGAACCCTATTGATTCTATATATTGGCTGTTTGTATCCTCGGACGGGCTTGGATTAGCCGTCACGCGGCGCGACGACCACGCGCCGTGAGAGGTCGGGCACCCAGGTACCGCCCGGATTCTCGACGGTGATCGCGAAGAGTGCGACGCGTCCGACATCAATTCCGGGATGGATCGGGACGATGATCTCGCCTTCAGCGGATGCGTTGAAGACACCGCCGCTGACTTTCTGTTCGAGTCCGCGTTCGTCGATGACCCAGATCTGGTACTGCTCGATATTCGGATCGTTGGGTTCAAGACCCACGAACCGGATGTACCCTTCTTGGAGCGAATCGCTCCAGATGACATCGCCTTGGACACCCTGCTGTTCCGCAGGAGCATCGGGGAGATCAAACGGCTGCCAAGCGATCTGCACGCTGTCGGGAACGGTCAAGAGCTGTCTGCGATTCTCGGCAAGCTGTGCGGGATCGAGCGGGGTTTCGTAGACCGCGATCCGGTCCATCGCGTTGTCGAGCGAAGATGTTGCTTCCGCGAGTTGGCTCGCGAGGTCGAGCTTCGTGCTCTCAAGTTGAGCGAGTTCGGTCGCTTGGAGTTGGTTTTCTTGTTCGAGCGATTTGATCGACTCTTGTGCCCGAGCCGCGGCAATTCGGCTGTTTGTCAGGAGTGTCTCGTTGTCGTTGATTTTGCTCTGAAGCGAGGCGAGCTTGGTTTCAAACTGTTGACGCGCTTGGTTGCGAGCGGAGTAGTTCGAGACACCAAACACCGTCGCCCCGATCGCGATGACCGCCGCGGCGACAGAGATCCAGCGCCATGCGCCAGATTCCGATGATTGCGGAATGTTCTCAGCGGTTGCTTGTTGGAAGTTGATCGGTCCTGATCCGCTGCGGATCGAGATTGCCGCCTGCCCACTCTTGCTGAGTGAATCAGCGAGCGCTTTGGGGAGCTGTTCTTGGTTCTCGGAATGCTGATCAAACATGACCAGAAGCTCGCCCAGAATCTCATCAGGGAGCACATCAAGATCAGACGCGAGAAGAGCAAGTTCATCGTGTTCGGCAGGGGATAGATCGCCGAGCTGCTGCGCTGCGAGGAGTTCGATCAATCGTTCAGCGTTGTCATGCGAATCGCTCATGATGGACTCCTTTCGCATTGAAGATCGGTTGAGTCACCGAGAAGGCTTTTGGTCATCCGGATCATTGCGCGTCGAATACGAGATTTGACGGTTCCAACGGGGACATCGGTGATTTCGCTGATATCCCTATGGCTCAATCCTCTATAGACAGACATCCAAAGCGCGGTCTGTTCGTCCTTGGGGAGCTCGTGGAAGCCGCGTGCGAGTTCTTTGCGGTACAGCGGGGCTTGCTGGATGCCCGCTTCGTCGCCAGAAATAATTTGGATTTTCAGAACGGTCGCTTTAAGCTCAGCGACGGCCCGGTGCTCGTTGCGGCGTTGGGTGCTGATCTTCCGTTGTCGATCGATAATCCTCCGATGTGCAAGCGTCGCGACAAACGCGGCTTCGCTCCCCTTGCTCGGATCAAATCGGTCCGCATGAATCCACAGTTCCAAGAAGACATCCTGAACCGCGTCTTCAACCTCAGACTCCGCACGATCAAGATACCGCCTGGCCAATCGCCAGATGAGACCGCCATACTCAGCAACGCAGTCTTCGGCGGCGGTTTGATCGCCGGCTGTGATGCGTTGGAGGATTGAGGACAAAGAGGTCTCCGTTCTGTGGTTCAAGTCGGTTCATTGGACTCGTTCCGGAGTGTATCACAGATTGATTCAAAATATCTTCTCATCTCAAAAACACCCCGCCAACCGCCCCCGAAAGAACTGCGGCGGAGTGACTGAACGATCCAGAGTTTTGGACGGGACATCTCCGTGTCTACCGGCATGCACAAACATGCTTCAAATCTGAGGAGATTGGAATTATGAACACTATCACAAACAACAATGGTAACAATACGAGCCCTCGTGTCGCAGGACGCGGCTTAGCAATGGTCGTCATCGCATGCGGAGTAGCGGTTTCAACCAACGCCGCGGCTGAACTGGTCTACGGCGTCACCGACACGCAAACACTCGTTTCCTTCGATTCCTCCGATTCGTCGAACCTGCTTACGGGCGTCGCAATCTCAGGTCTCCAGAACAACGAGCAGATCCGAGGCATCGATATCCGTCCCGCGACCGGACAACTCTACGGGATGGGCAGCTTCAACAATCTATACACAATCGATGCCGTCACCGGTGCCGCAACCCAGGTTGGTTCGGGTCCATTCGCTCCAGCGACCAACGGCTCAAGCTTCGGGTTCGACTTCAACCCGGTCATCGACCGCATCCGTGTCGTGAGCGATGCGAACCAGAACCTCGTGCTCAATCCAAACGATGGCACCTCAACCCAGGTCACCAGTTTGTTCTTCGGCGCAGGCGATGTGAACTTCGGGATGGACCCAAACATCGTCGGCTCCGCATACACCAACAGCTACGCCGGCGCGATGTCCACCCAGCTCTACGGGATCGACACCGGTCTTGATATCTTGGTGACCCAAGCAAACAGCGCGGGCACACTGATGACTGTGGGAAGCATTGGCGTCGATCTGAATGACACCCTCAGCTTCGACATCTCCGGCGCCAGCGGCTTCGCATACGCCACCGTGGTGAGCGACGATTTCTCAAGTTCAACATTCTGGCAGATCAACCTCGCCGATGGCTCAGCGACCGCGCTGGGTGAAATCGGTGGCGGTGCACTGATCACTTCGATGACCGTTGTTCCAGCACCAGGCGCTCTTGCGATGCTTGGTCTTGGTGGTCTCGTCGGTTCACGCCGTCGCCGCTAATCAACTCGTGGGCTCAATCGGAGTCCGTGTGAACGATTGAGAGAAGATCCGTCTTGGCCGAGTATGTCCCCCTCGGTCGAGCGGTCTTTTTATTTTTGACGGTTCTGAATTCCAGTTCGATGTGTTTAGAAGAAGTCACAGTCGCAAGAGATGCCATGCGTGATAAACGAGATGGCTAATCAGAAAAACAGAGAAGGGACCAGCGTATTTGCCGGTCCCTTTGCTTGGCGCCACCCCATGTTCAAGACACGGAATGACGGGAATGGGCCTGGACAGACTCGAACATGCCCGCGTATCAGCACAGAAACACCGATTTCTGAACTACGCGGCGCAGAATGCGGCGCAGATTTCAAGGTTGCTCTCTGCAAACTGGAGGAAGTGATGAAGCATGCACTTCATCTGAAACTAGAAGAACGGAAATGGCTTGCGGAATCTCTCCACGATTCTTTCGACTTGTTAGTAGGATTCAAACCTGACAACATGGATGAATGACGATGACTTATTGCCAGGGGCGGTTAGAACTTGAAAGTGGTCATGAACCACACGCGTTCGATATCAGGCTGTGTCCTATCGCCGTCAAAGTATGCGTATTTGGCGAGCACCGACCAGTTGGGAGAAAGCTCCTTGGATGCGACCACATCAATCTCATATCCAAGATCATTGCTTCCTTGGTCCGACCAGAACTGGTGGTAGGTCACACCCCCCTTGATTCCCCAAGGCAGGTCCGCACCGATCCCAAAGTAAAGGTCTTGCAGGCCGCCTGCAGGTGTGGTGAGGAAGTTGTCTGCGAATCCTTGGAACTTGTGATTGGTACCTAGGGGGAATCGGAACGCAAAGACGCCGTTGTCGCTCCCGAGAAACTGGTATCCAGCAACAAGGTATCCGAGGTTTGGTTGAGTCAGTTTGAGTTGTGCTGCGTAAAAGTCTGCGTCGTAGCTTGTTGGATTGCGCCCAGCGTCGGATTGGTTTGCATAAGTGAGTTCATATTCTGCGATTGTATCGTCGGTCTCGTTGGGGTCATCAAAGAGCTTTCCTGAGAACCGAATGCCATAGGTATCACTTGAGTTCGCAGGGAGGTCACTCTTAAAATCGAGTAGGTAGGAAAATGCAGTGACGCTCAGCTCCGGCGCGACTCGATAAGACGTGTTGATGATGTGCGATTCGGATTCTGGGTTGAGCCCATCCGGGCCGAAGATCCGTTGTACTCCCCAGATATAAGCATAGAAAGCGCTGAAGCGTTCGAGTCCGAAGTTTGTTCGGATGCTCACCGCGTCGTAAGTCTGCTCGAACTGTCGCCAGCCGACATTGCCTACAAATCGTGAGTCATCAAGGATGATCCGTTGACGACCAGCTCTGAGATCCAGCGAGAGATCAGAGTCGTTGAAGTGCTTTGGGTTGTAGCGCAGATAGGCCTGGTTGATCTCAGTCCCAATCGGATCGGCGATGACCGTTCGTGTGGGATCACCATCGCCGGTTGCAGGCACAAAGTAGCGATCGCCGTCAAATGTGGAGACATTTTCCATCTCGATGAATCCACTGAATCCCTCAATGGGTTTGGACTCGTACCCCAGCCGAAGTCGATTGGTGACCGCGGCGGAGGATCGGCTACCGGTGGTGTTTGCGTGTTCAAAACGGAGACGATTATCGAGATGGATCTTCCCTGATGTAAGCGCATCGAAGAGATCATCCGCCGGCTCATCGGGATCCGACAACCAACCAAGCGGGAATCTTTCTCCTTGCTCAATTGGTGCCTGGTCATCAGCATTCGATTCAGGAGTGGGTTCTGCAAGTGCGCTGGATGCGAGTGATACCAATAACGCAGCACGATAGAAGTGTGATCGTTTCATCTTGAGTTCCAAGTTGTTGTTGACAAATCAAAGTGGAGGTTCGCGTTTCCACGAGCCTCCGCAGATGGTTATTGGTTTCCGGATGGACGCTGCCCCTCTGGCTGCGTGACCCCTTGCACAGGATCAATCGGCAAGTCATCCGTGCTGGGTGCTTCCGGTGCACGCAATCGGACCGCAAGCGCCTGTGCTTGTCGGCTGTAGTCAATCGACTCGCCGAGAATCCGCACGGACTCTTGATCCGCGTGGAAGCCGCGTGAGTTCTCGCTGCTGATGTAATCCAATCGCCACATCGCTTTGCGTTGAAGGTCATAGATCGGTTGGAGTTCGCTCTCAGAAGCGCCCGCGGCTTTCGCTTCAAGGATCGCGTCGAGCATGTCAGTCATCGCGACCGCCGCACGATCCATGTGAGCAAGGGTTCGTCCCTGAATGGTCTCGACCTTCTCGCGAAGCGTGACTTCATCATCGTTGTGACACTGCTGACACGCGTTGTTGATGTTCGCAAGCGGACTCTGCACATTATGACTCGAGAGTTTCATCGCACCCTCTCGCTGGTACGGCATATGACAGTCCGAACAACTCACACCGCTGCGTGCGTGAATGCCTTGACTCCAGAGCTCAAACTCGGGGTGTTGGGCTTTGAAGATCTCTGCCCCCGTTTCGCCGTGCTTGTAGTCGTAGAACGCTGATCCATCGGGGAATGTTTTCGCTTCCCAATGTGCTTCGAGCTGCTCCACCTTGAGTCCATTGCCCCACGGGAACTCGAGCGTGTCCTTGTTGGCGCAGTAGTACTCGACATGGCACTGTCCACAGACGAACGAACGCATCTCTTGTCGGGTGCCGTCTTTGTTGGGATCGTAAGGGACCTTGCGATCTCCGCGTCTCCAGCGTTCAATACTCGGGAGATGCGGGGTAGGCTCATCACTCTCTGCGAGGGCCGCAATGCCGAGAACGAATCCCGGTCTGGTGACACGAATGTCCATGGTCTTTGGATTATGGCAGTCGATGCACGATACAGGGTGGGCTTCTCCGCCTTCAAAGACTGGGTGATCTTCAGGAACCACTTGCCCTTTGAACTCGCCTGTGAATCCGCCGATCGGTGCTTGTGGAACCGCAGGCTCATTTTCTCCGGGAGTGCCATCAGGTGATTGCATGACCAACGCAAGGACCTCGTCGTAAGGCAACTGGCTCACCTCTTGGAACCCACGGATGACCGCTGGCATATTGAAGTCCGCAGCGAGCGATTCTTCCGTAACTTCCTGTCCCATCGCTTCCATACCGATCCTGCGATACATCACACTGTTGGATGCATGGCAGTGGATACACGCGCCGGCTTGCGATTTTTTGGTCACCCGCTCCGTCACGCCTTGGTCATAGAGCATGTACGCGTGTCCGCGTGCTTCGCGATAGTCGATGCTGAAGGCGTAGCCGGCGTAGAGGCGTGTGAGCCAGGGGTATGTATCGAGTTTGCTGTGTGGGAGCGCGCTTGAACCGCCGTAGAACTTGTCACCAGCGGTTGCTTTCCATCCATCAAACTGATGAGGCCAGTTCTGACCCCAAGGCTCTGGATCGGTACTGATCTCAGTGACATCAGTCACACGAACAAACGGCGTGCGGGCGTCCTGCTTGTGTCCGAACATCGTTACCAGAACCCAAGTCACCGCAAGTGTTGCGATCACTGCGACAAGAAACACAAGAATCAGCAAGATCACACGCCCGTTTCTTGAACTCCGGAGCCGATTCTTTAAGGTCGTAGATGTTGTGGTGTTCATTGTGCGTGAGTCCTCTCAAGGGATGAATGCGTGAATCAGTCTCGCTTGCCGAATCCGGATTCTCGTCCGGCGTGTCCCACATCACCGTGACAATGGACGCAGTACTGCATCTCGCCGTTGGGTTTCGATGGGAGCATGTGATCGACAAAATCGTCATGGCAGTACAGACACGCATGCTGTGTAACGCGCCGGTTCCGCTCTTTGATCTGAATTGGTTCGTGGAAATCACCCGTCGTGAATGCGAGGGAATGGAAGAAGCCGTTGTCGGCTTTGGTCAGCCACTTTCCGCCAAAGTCGTGCGGAAGGTGGCAATCGTTGCAGGTCGCGACGCCGTGGTGGCTCGACTTGGTCCAAGTGTCGTAGTGGGTCTGCATGACATGGCAGTTGGCGCACGATGCTGGGTCGTTTTTAAGGTACGCTGTGCCCTCGCCGTATCCAAAGGTAAAGGCACCAAGCCCACCCAGGACACCGAGCATTAAGGCGCAGAGCAGTGCAGGAACAATCAAGCTCCGTTGTTTCGATTCTGTTGTACCCGTCGCGTTGCTCATTGTGCGTCTCGCAATCAGAGGGTGTGATACACAATAATAGATATCCGGGTCTGTTTATGCAAATCAAGTGGGTGTGATTTTGTTCTGGTTTCTTGGAATCAATCCCGTGAGCATCAGCATGACTTGCGAGGCTACAAAGATTGCGAGCCACATCGAAGCGGAGTCCATGAACCCATAGGCATGCAGGCCGACACCGAGCATGTTGGTCCCGAACCAACTCCATGCCGTAACGATGTTTCCAGCAACCGCAAGGACCGCGATTCCCTTTGCTCGGATCATGCCTCCCCATCGAGCATGGAGGATGATCGCGTTGATCAGCACAACCAGCGCCGCGCCATTCTCTTTGGGGTCCCATCCCCAGAATCG
The DNA here is from genome assembly GCA_963976955.1 of uncultured Phycisphaerales bacterium. Lineage (GTDB taxonomy): Bacteria > Planctomycetota > Phycisphaerae > Phycisphaerales > UBA1924 > UBA1924. The sequence continues at coordinate 731,504 of CAXBMD010000002.1, forward strand.
ACCCCATGACTGATCCGCCCAGATCCCACCAAGCACAGTTCCTACAAAGCTCAGCAGCATCGCGAAACACACGACGCCGTAGACCATACGGATCATCGAGCGCTCCCGTTCAGGAGTGACCGCATTGGTGAGAACTCGCGCCAGCAGATAGATCATCGCGATGGTGCCTGCAAGGAAGGTTGCGGAATACCCAAGCGTGATCGCGATGACATGCGTCGCGAGCCAGAAGTTGCTGTCGAGGACGGCTTGCATCATCTGCATCGTGTCGCCATCGTTCCCCAGGTTATGTGCGATGACCAGGGTTGTCGCGCCGATAGCTGATGCACCCAGAACCGCGATTCCAAGCTTGAACAAACGCTCGATGAAGAGTCCCGCGAGAGCTGATGCCCATCCGACGAAGATTGCTGAGGAATAGAGGTTGGTGACTGGCGGGCGATCCTGCAGATAGATCCGCATCCCGATCGCGAAGGTGTGCACGAGCACCGCGACGATGAGGAGCATCCAAGAGCTTGAACGGAGCCGATCAGCAAGCAAGGTACTTTGTGATCCGGCGCGGATGATAAACGAGCCGCACACACAGAGGAACGCGAGGAGGTAGACCGCGGTTGTGGTGGTAAACAATGATGCACGATTGAACCAGACTTCGAGCCGCATCTTGCGCATCACGAATGGCATCGAATCTTCAAGGAGATCGGTGTACGAATCGACCACTTCCGAGAATCCCTTCGCATCACCAACATTGGCGGCGTTCATGATCGAGGTCAGATACGCAACGCTTGGATGCGGAATCTCGGAGGTTTGATCGTCCAAAAATGCATCGTGGAATGGTTGCCACTGTCCATCGGGTGAGAGTGGGGGGATCGCGTATGGCTGACGCATCTGCGCGTACGAAAGCACGCGGTTCACGCGATCGTGGAGTTGGATGATGGCACGCTCGAATCCATCGCGATCTTTCGGTTCCACAGCATGCGCATGGCTCGCTTGATCCGTGATCTCTTGCCAGAACGGTTCGATCTCGTCGAGCGGGATGCGGCCACTCCGTGTAGGTTCCAAATTGATCAGAGCGAGCACATCGGAATGATCTATGCGGATGAGCGGGAGGTTTCTGATTCGGTCTGGATTCGCGATCAGGTCAATAATGAAACGGACCGCAGAGACTTCGCCTTCCGCTGAATCGGTGGTCTGTTTCCCTCCAGCGATCATCATCATTGATCGCGCCGCAGTATCCATGGGTTTGATGCGACCTCCAGATGACACCGGAAGCTCCGCAAATCGTTGGGTATTCAGCTCACTTGAAGGTTGAGGTCTGAGTCCCGAACTGAACGCGATCAAGAGACCCAAACCAAAGACAAGAATCGGCAAGGCGCGATCGACGGCGGGTCTAGGAGATGACGCATCCAGAGCTGCAGAGCCCTCCCGCAATCTCCTTCGGAGGAATGCGGTAATGGATTGGAGAAAGTGATAGATCATCCCCACACTCACAAGGATGCACGCAAGGTACGGCATCAACCATCCCGGATTGCGAACAACCTGGAGTACAGTCCCGGTCCCGTCGGGTTTGTAGGACGCTTGGTAGAAAGTCCGTCCCGCATACCGGAGCGGGTTGTTCATCCAGATGCGTGCTTCACGATCGGTGCCACGCGATGGATCAATGATCCGGACATCGCTGGAGAAGTTTTTCGCGATTGAGGTGCCTGTAAATGTGTCATGGCTGAAGTCGCTGAGGTGAATCTGGAAGGGGAGGTAGGTTCTGGAGTATCGGAGTGCGATGCCGAAGGTTTGGTCATTGTGCTCGATCCGCTGCAAATCAGTGAGCATTGACGAGAGCATCCAGGTCCCGATCGGTTCGTCGTTGTGGAGGAGCGTGACATAAGCCGCGGGTGCATCGGACTTATTCGCGTCAACACCCGAAACCTGAGCAGTGCCCTCGGCGAGTGCTTCGAGGCCGATGCCTGCAGTTGCGGGATTCTGATCAGGATGGTGCTGCTGGATTTGAAACAGCTGCGCATTGGGCATCCATTGATCCACTCGGATGGAGAATGGTAATCGCTCGTTGGTAATGGTTTGTTGCGAACGCGACGCACGGATGATCATGTTCATCGGGATCGAGACAACACGATCGTGATCTGGGTGACTCGGATCAATGATCGCGATTTCGACTTCTCGGATATCTTCGAGGAATGAGGACTGCTGTCCCTCGTCGATCGACATCATTCCCTCATCCGCAAGAAACCCGGTCACAAACTCACCAAGCAGCAGCACGATGAGTCCTGCGTGAAGCACAAGAATCCCGATGCGTTTGCGATTGGCTTTGAATCGGATGATGTGAGCCGAGAGGAGATTGGCAATCATCAGTGCGGATATAGATAACCCCCCAGGGAAGGGGATGCCGATTTGGCGTGTACTTCCTCCGGTTAGGTGACCCAGATCTATCAGAGCGATCCATGAACGGAAGTAGGTGTCCACCGCTTGCCAAACACCCAATTGGGTCTGCGCAAGCGTCCCTACGAAAATAAGAACCATCGCTAGCGTGAGTAGCGCCACGGTGAGTTTGAGCGATGCGAGTATTGAGAGAATTTTTTTCAACATAGCCGGTTCCTGTCTTATCGAAGAATGGAACGAGCGAACTCGACAATCTCCGCTTCAAGCGCATCGGCGAGTTCAAGCGTTGGGAGTGTCGTGCGCACAAACCATGTTTGGTCATTGATCTCGTCATACAGTGCGACAGCAATCATCACACCTTGCTCAGATACGATCCGAGCTTGATACCCATTGGGTTCTGATTCGGAATCCTGAGTAGTGAATCGTTGGATGAAAATATCGAGTTGTGATTGGTCGATTCGTTCCAAGCCCATCTGTTCTCGCCATCTGTTGATATTTGCGAGCGTACCTCCAACTTGACCTGGGAAACGAGTAATCGCGACTTCCTGGCCACCAGCGTCGGTAGGGATTACGAAAGTCGCCAGCCGCATAGAGCGAGGCGTTGTATCAACTTCCCATCTCTCAGGGACCATCCAAGAATCATGTGTTTCGACAGGATCGCTTTGTGCAGATTGGGCCGAATTGTGTACAGGCCTATCCGTTGGGACCATGCTGGGGATTTGTTCAATACCTTTCTCAATGCGTTGTTCCTGCACAGCGTTCTCTTTGCAACCAGCGAGGAAGAGCGAGCACAAAAGCAAGAGTGAGTGTCTATAGATGATTTGGGAGGACATGTCGAATCATACCTCACTCGGATGAACTTGAATCTTCATGGTTTCGATCGTTATGAAATTGTGTTTAGGGTACAGCCGGTGTAGTAAAGAGCATTATTCAATGATCTGCCACGAGGATTCTTGATTGAGAACCTCAGCGTCTAGTGGCTCCGCGAATGCCTCAGCTTGAGACTTTGTCTCAAACATCGCCAAGCCTGATGCCATTGGTGAACGGATCTGCGTGGAATAGACGAACCAACCAACTTCAGATTTGATCCATGTCGATTCTACATACTCATGCGACCAACGACTGACGATCTTAAGATCTTTCAACTTGCGTTCAAACTTGATCTGGCAGTTAAAGTCATCGAACAGGAGTGGTTGGTAGCCGCGTTCGTTCTCGATGATTGTCGAAGTAGCGAACCGTTCGTCGCTGATGATCATGCCGCACTCTTGGCATGTCGAATCCCCGAGCACAATCGGTGGGGGGGCATCAACATCGTTGCGTCCACATGATGGAATGGTCAGAAGCAAACAAGCAGTGGGAAGTAATCGGCGCATCGGTGTCCTCATCAGATTCCTCCTCGTTTGCGGAACAGTATGAGCGCCAGCACGAGTGGGAATACGATCCATCCCACGAGGGTCAGGGCCAAAATCCATGAAAGAGAATCTCCAAAGGTGCGAGATGCATAACTCCCGACTGGTCCGAGTACATCAAGCGAAGCGTTCATGTTCACGATCACCCCCATCTTGAATGCTTGGAGTGGGTTGATGATCGCGATGGCGAAGACCTCTTGAACACGAAGTTTAAAGAGTACCGTTCCAGCCATGAGTCCGAGGTCGCTGAGAAAGACCAGTGTCAACCAACTGAACAACCCAAGTCCGGTTGCGATCCCGCTTCTTCTTGAGAGCACTGAAAGAAGCATCCCAAGCGAAAGCATCGCAAGAGCGAGCATACAGGTGAATACGATCAACATCGAGAATGAACCCAAGCCAACCCCGCCTGCATTGAACGCAAGGACCGCGGCGCTGAGCCCGAATCCGATTCCCATTGAACAACAGATTGCGACACCCAGCCCGATATATTTGCCAATCAAGAGCTCGGTACGTGTGATGGGCTGAGCAAGAAGGTACAACAATGTTCCTCGTTCCCGTTCTCCTGCGATGGAACCCGCTCCAGCGATCAGAGCCATGAGCGGCACAACGAGCATGATGAGGTTCAGGAGCCCGGCTGTTGTTCGCCCAAAGCCTGCGAATCCTTGAGAACCCGAGCCCGCAAGCGACATGTACGAAACCCCAATCGAGAGCACGGAAAACGCAACGGTGTACAACAAGAACCATCTGCTGGAAAGTGCATCAAAGAACTCTCGCTTCGCAAACGCGATCGTGCAGTACATCCTCGAAGTATGTCCAGGACCAGCGTGGCTTCGGATCTCATGTCCTAGATTGTGATCTGTTGACAGTGTGGTCATGGCTGGTCTCCATGGGATTTATTGCTGGTAGTCAAAGTGTTCATTGGGCAACCGGCGAAGTCGTGGGATTCAATGGGTTTGAGTTCTTCAAGAATCTCGAAATCACGGACCCCGATGGATGCTTGAGCGAGCAGTGTCATCGGCTCACCTTTTCGATTATGAGGCACGGAGACACAAAGCCCGTGTCCATTCAGATTCACGGTCAGCCCCGCCTGTCGCAACACACTCGCGGCTTGATCGTCGTTGTCCTCATTGGTAAGCAGACGGATGGTCTGCAATGAGCGGTGGGTTGGCCAGAGTTCTTTCGGAGTCACATCCCGAACCAGTTTTCCTCTTTCTAGCACAAGAACTCGGCTCGCAAGTGTGTGGACCTCATCAGGTCGGTGAGAAGCAAAGAGCAGTGTCTTCCCTGTTTCACGCAATCTGCTCAAGGTATCAACAACTTCTTGCCTACCCGAAGCATCAAGATTCGAGGTCGGTTCATCGAGCATGATGATGGGTGGGTCTGCGATGAGTGCAATCGCGAGCGCGAGTCTTTGCTTCATGCCTCCCGATAAATCACGGACTCGTTTCGATTCGTGACCCTGCAGATCGACCATCTCAAGCACGCGAGTCGCGTCGGCTTTCCTCTTGCCGCGTAGTTTGGCAAAGAACTGGATCGAGCGTCCGAGCCGCGCATCATCATGGAACGAGAGCTCTTGCGGAACATACCCAACCAGAGCACGCGCGAGCTTTCCGCTTCGCTGAACATCATGCCCATTAATGGTTGCTTGACCAGCAAACGGAAAGATGCCCAGCAAACAACGGATGAGCGTGGTCTTCCCCGCTCCGTTGCTTCCCCAGAGCGCGAGTGATTCAGACGCGCCAAGCTCAAAGCTCACATCATCCACGGCACACATTGAACCAAATTTTTTGACAACTTGTTTCGCATGAATCATGCGTCAACCCTCCTGGGGTGATGAGGAACTTGGGCGTCAGATTCGCCTGGCGTGTATACAAAGAGCCAGCCAATGCAAAGACCGGAAAGAAGCAACCCTGCAGAGAGCACAACCATCGGCCAAGGATTCGTCGAATCAGAACTGGGCATGAGCTGGAGCTTCGGCACACTGCTCAATGGGCTCGGGTCGGTGAACATGGGCTGCGGACTCAGATCAGGGAACGCGCGAGCCGTGAGTTCAATCGCTTGTTGTGCAGGACTATGCACAAAGATCCGAAGGTTGGGTTCCCGCGCCAGCAGGTTCCGGAACAGCGAGCGTGGTGCGTGCGGCAGATCACCAATCCCATCGTTTTCAAGATCAAACCCAGCATAGTCGGACCAGAAGTTTCCGCGTCCGTCTTTCTCAAACGAGTTGAGGGTGAGCTGGCCTCCGCCGTGAACAGCTACCTGCTCTTCGTTTTCAACGAACGCGTTTTCTGTAATGACATTGTCATGCGTGATTGGTGTCGCCAGTAAACCGATCTCGTTGAACGAAAGACTGTTGCGTGTGATGAGCCCAACCGCATCTACCGAGGATGGGCTGTTGTCGATGTAGATACCGACTCGATTCGCAAGCAGCGCGTTGTCCTCGATGACGATGTCGTCGCAGTCTTTGAGTCCGATGCCGTAGCCCGAAGAACCCCGGTTGTTCACCACGCGGTTGTGTTTGAGGGTGATGTTGTTGGAGTACATCAAGTAAATTCCGACCGAGTTGTCGGTAAGTTCATTCTCGCTCATCACCGTGTTGTGGCTGTACATAAAGTGCAACCCATATCGGCTCTGTGACACCTTATTCCGCTCGATAATCAGGTCCTCGGAGTACCAGAAGACCATATCCCGGAGGTCGATCGCGGTGTTGTCTTGAATCACACACCCATGGCTCCACCACAAACGGATGCCATCGCCTCGCCGACCGAGTTCGAGGTCCTTCCCGACGAGGTGGTTGTTGCGGATGATGGTCTCCGGAGATTGGCGCAGATCGATTCCGAAGTACACATCCTCGAATGTGTTGTCCTCAATAGTCACCGGCCCATCAAACGCACGCACGCCAGCGGGTTCGTGATCAACGGTTGATCCTGATCCGCGAACCGTGAATCCTCGCAGTGTGATCCCTTCAGCGCGAAGTTCTATGACAGTCCCGTTGCCAAGCGCGTCGATCACGACATCGCCGTTTGCAAGCAGCGTGATTGGTTTGCTCACAACCAGATTCCCTTGGTAGACCCCTTCAGGAACGGTGACGGTTGCGCCATCATCCGCTTGATCAATGAGCTCCGCGATGACATCAACAGATTGAGGTTGGTCCGAGGCGATGCTGACCGGCGTGGCCAATCCAATCACGCCTATCGAGATCAACAGTATGAGAATGCGTGACTTGAGCATTGGTTATCCAGCTTTCTCAGCTTTCATCGCTTTGAAATGGGGCAAGTACGCTTTCCGGTGGAAGAACAACGCGACCAGGATCACAATCGATGAGATCGATGACAAGATCAATCCCAACCCCGGAGCCGCGACGGTCTTGAACTGACCAACCATTCCTGTACCCAGCACAGGTGGGACAAACGGTTCGACTGAGTTTGAGAGTGGTGCATCAGGGTCTAGGTTCATACCGAAGTGGCTCATCCACAAATGGAGATCCACCAAGAACACCACCGGAAAGAGCACAACTGGAAGTACGAGGAGTACCGCCCATCGGCTGTGGACCCAGCTTGCCAGTTCGATCATCAGCACAAAGAGGATCATCACATACACGCCGACGGTTCGCTCGATCTGAGCCGCTTCTCCAAGCGGTCGCATGCCGATGTAGTGGTTTAGACTATCGATCTCTGCAACATCCCCAGTCAAGTGGTTGACATACGCGATCAGATGTAGGTTCTCCGGATACTGGGGCGCGACCAGTTCCATGTGCCAGAACGGCACAAAGAGCGACACCAAAAGCATGACCCGCGCCAAGAGCAGCAGGAATCCCGGAGTCCCGTAACGGATCGCGTGCGAATGACGATCGGCGTGTTCAATGCGTGGTCCGATGATGTGATCGATGAATGAAGCCATGTCGTCTCCAATGGACTGAGTTGTGTGACCTCGGTTTGGCGAGGCGGGAATCCGATGTGTCGGCGTTGACCGATACACCGGCAAGAGGGAGATCAGAACATCACTTATTCAGCAGGCTCAACCATAAGGTAGCCCATCATTTCAAGGTGGAGCGCCGAGCAGAACTCGGTGCAGTAGAACGGGAATGTCCCCGCGGTATCCGCGATGAACTCGAACTTCGCGTATTCACCAGGTTCAAGACTCAGCGTGATGTTGTAGACTGGGATCGAGAAGCCATGGGTTGCATCGATCGCACGCTCGGTGTTGGTGATGTGCCAAGTGACCTTGTCGCCTTGCTTGACGGTCACATGCTCAGGAGTGAAGTGGCTCCGAACCGAGGTCATGAAGATCTCGACCTCGTGCTCGCCCTTGCGCTCGATGCGTTCGGACTCGGGACGAGGCGCCCATGGATTCACGGCCTGAATCGTCGGATCCCAACCAACCTCTGGATAGACCGACCATGAATGGAGTTTGTCCGCTTTGATGATCTGTGCGTAGTGGGGCTCACCGATTCCCATAGGCATATCGTAGATCACAGTCATCTCGGTCCCTTGCTCAGAGATGTCCAGCAACTGGAAATTCTGAGGCATCAACGGCCCGGTCTGCACGAAGCGGTCAACCGACCACTTGTTGTACGCAACAAGGTACTTGCCATCAGGGTCAACCGTGTCGCCTTCCGCAGCACCGAGGTGGCCGATGTTGTAGTGGACAGGTGTTTTCTGGACAAGTGTCCAATCTGGTTCAGGGTTGAGCTTGCCGTAGTCGCCACCGAGTGTCCAGCGTGCGACCGCTGAATCGAGGAACAGTGAGGTGTATGCGTATCCATCAGGACCGAACTGGGTGTGTAGCGGTCCAAGGCCAACCTCGACCTGTGCTTCCATGACGCTGTCAAAGTCGAGGACCGGGACGCCGAACTCGTCTTCACCTGAGAAGGTCTTGTTCGCGATTGCTTTCTTGATCTTGTCTACAGAGTAAATCGTGGTGTGCGGATCAAGCTTGCCTGAGACGACCACGAAGTCACCCTTTGGCGAAACATCAACGCCGTGGGGTGAGCGTGGTTCTGGAGTGAGGTGGAGGAGTCCCTCAGCGATCGCATCTTTGAGCGAGATCACCGGGAAGTCCTTGATCATTGTGTACTTGCCCGCTTCAAAGGCTTTCTCAGCCTTCTTCCAATCGATGATGTGAAGATAGTCGGTCGCGTTCATACTCACGCCCGCTTCAAACGGCGGATTCTTCTCGCCCTCGACCCCAAACCCGCCGGTTGCGAGTTCTGTATTAATCGAGTTGAGGAAGAAGTACCCATCGCTCGCGAGCTTGCCCGCATCTGCGATGTCCTGCCAATATGGGGGGAGCTCGATCGCGAAGGATTTTGCTTTGTCGATGCGTCCCTTCTTGCGATCAAACTTCCACATGGTCACCGCGCCACGGAAGTTCTCTTTAAACTCCGACATCGGAGCATGGTCCGCACCCCAAGGCACATTGTATTGAGCGGTCTCGAAGATGTACTCGGTGTTTGGTGGGACGAACGCGCCGCCGTGGTCGTTGATGAACAGTGGATTCTTGACGATCTGTTTGGTTTCAAAGTCTCTGAGATCGATCACCGCGATGCGTGCGTTGGACTTGTCGTTGATGAAGAGCCAATCACCGTCGTAGTCGCCGTTGGTTTCGGAGAGTGCTGGGTGGTGTGTGTCTCCCCAGCGGTTTTCTCTGCCGCTGACATTGCCCTCATCGAGAACTTCGTTCCCGACTCCGTAGCCCCAGCCTTGCCAAGATTCTGGAGTAAACACACCGATGGTGCGGAGAATACGCATGGAAGGCACGCCGATGACGAAGACCTGCCCTGAGTGTCCACCAGATGAGAAGATGACATACTCGTCTTTCATACCAGTGGGGGTGTAGGTCTTCGCAGCCGCGAGAAGGTCAGTTGTGCTGAGCCCTCTTTCTTTTGCGATCTTTTGGACCTCGCTGATGGATTGTGCATGCGTGTTTCCCGAACCAATCGCGAGAAGCGTGGTCGTCAGGAGCACCTTCGATTGCAATGCATTGAGTCTCATGGTCTTTCCTTTCCTGCATATTGCTCGATGAGCGGTTGTGCTTGGTCTGATCTGTAAATGAGTCGTTAATCGTCGTTGGCGGAGACTGAACGGATGTATCCGATGATGTCAGTAAGCTGGTCGTCGGTGATCGCTGGGTTGCCTCCCTTGGGAGGCATGTCCAGACCTGTTGTGTTTGCAGGATCCCAGACAGGGCGCCCCATCTTGATCATGGTCATGAGGTCCTTGTCAGAACTCGATCTGACAAACTCGCTGGTGATGAAGGATTTGCCCAGCCCCTCGATCCCCTCCGCGTTTGTTCCATGACAAGCGGAGCACGATGCGAGGAACGCTTCGCGCCCAGGATGATCCAGGAGAGCGGGGTCAGTCGTTGGTCTGCTTGCCGTCTGCTCAACGACCCAGTCTTCCATGGACACAGTCGGCACGGAAGGATCTTGGATCTCGCGGAGGAACCCAACAACTTTGACGATCGATTCGTCGCTGATGTTCTGCGCTCCGCGGGCAGGCATCAGCACGCCTGTCGTGTTGAGGGGATGATCTGGGAATCGCCCATTGGTAATGACATCAATGAGTTCTTGATCGGTGCTGTTCTGGATGTACGCGCTGTTGCGCAGGGGTTTGCCAAGGTGAGGAGAGCCCTGCGCGTCCGCTCCATGACAGAGCATGCATGTGTTCTTGTACACCGTTTCGCCTGAGACGAGTTGGGTGGGGACGCCTCCAATGGTGCTGATCGATGTGGAACTCGCTGTGGGTCGTGTCGGCTCTGGAACTCCAACAAGGACGGCTGAGATCGCGATGATCGGCGTCAACAGAATCATCGCGCCAACAGCAAAGGAAGGCCACTTGTTTGGATCATGACCAAGAGAAGTCGTTCTGGGAGAAGCGTTTCTGAGAGAGGCGTTGTTTAGTTCGTGGGGTTGTCGATTGGATTCCATCTTGAGACTCCTGTTGCTTGTGGGGGAGCTGTTGTGGAAGTGTATACAAATGGATAGTAGAGTCCACTATCTATAATAAAAACTCTCCGTGACCCCTCTGAGAATGATTTGTATTGAGGTTTGAATCGTCGTAAACCGATTTCGTGAGTGATATTGGATTCCGAGCCACACCCTTGACTCTTTGGTCCGTGCCTGGTATAGTGGATAAATGTACCCAGTATTCCGCGAAACTGAACTCTGATGATTAACCAAGCCGGCGAATATGCACTTCGGGCCGTTGTCCATCTTGCTCGTCGGGATGGTCTTCAGCCAGCTTCAGCGAGCGATATCGCGGAAGCAACCAAGGTCCCACAGGCATATCTACAGAAAATATTGCGGACGCTGACCAAGCAAGGCCTGCTCACTGCTCAACGAGGGATGGGTGGGGGATTCAAGCTCGCCAAACTCCCCTCAGCGATCAGCGTGCTCGAGGTCCTCAATGCATGCGATTCAGGACCAAGCCGAATTGAACGCTGCCCGCTCGGAATCACGGGGCACACCCAGCTCTGCTCGCTCCACCGATTGATCGATCAACAGACCGCGTCTGTTGTATCAGTATTTGCCTCAACATCAATCGCAGATCTCATTAACAATCAAGACCTGATCCGCCCACTCTGTGATCCAAACACTTCGTGCTCTACAGCTGTGGATATCAAAGTTTCGGGCAATCAGCATGAAAATTGAACGACTCAAGTTTCGAGAGTAGATAAAGAGCCTTCTGCGTAGGTGCATCGATAGCGTATCAAAGTCGATTTCGAGCAAAGGGCGTAGGAATTTAGGAACGAATGAGTCGTTATTGTGAGAGAGCAGTCGTGTAAGCCAACGACTTGACTCAACTGCAAGCCGCAACGACTGGCAACAGGCACGAAAACAGCATGCAATTAGAGAAGGGACCAGCGTGTATGCCGGTCCCTTTTGCTTGGTGCCACCCCGGTCTTTGCAGACATCGGAATGACGGGAATGGGCCTTGGCAGACTCGAACTGACAGTGATTCCAGCTCAGAATCGTTGATTCTGGCTAATCAAAGCGCAGAATGAGGCGCAGTTCATGTAGAAGTACCTGTGGCAGTTCGTCAAATACTCAGTCAAATCAAATCACTCAAATCTGAAGAATATGAGTTGCTAGTGAAGGCCATAAAAACAAAATTATAACGCCTGCTTCTGGTTAGCTTGCTCAAGGAGTTTGTCTCGGAGTTCCCTGTATGTATCCCGATAAATATTGTTATCCACTACTTTACTCAGATACTGCACGATGAGAATAAGTTGGTCTGAGTCCAAGCTTCGGGATAAATGCTTAATAGCAAACTCAGGCATGATTGTTGGGTAATCGTGACTTTTCCAATCTTCATACTCAAGACAAAGGCTCAGAGCAGCGTTTTCTTTTGTGCTTTCAGGGATGTGATCTGACTTGAAAAGTGTGCGCAAGCAATCTGAGGTTAGTTGAAGGCTCCAAGTTATAATCGTGTCACTGCTATCTTGCTGGAGAGTGGGATAGTTTGGGTTATCAGATTGTATCTTGCTGGTCATCGAAATCACATCTTCAAGGCATTCCAGACAGTCCCTGATCCAATAGCAATACCGATTTGGGTACTCTTCCCATGGTTCATGGTCCGGAACTTGAGCAATCCCAACGATGCCCTTTACAAAATAACGAAGGTATGGCAACCACATATGAGCAGTAGTGCCCTGAATTGCAGCGCTGGTTGCCATCAACCGAAAAAACCAGATTGATGCACCAATGTCAGAGTCCCATCGCACATCTTCGGGTTTTTCGCCATCGTTAAAAGGTAACTGCTCTAGATCCAGTTTTTCCGTATTCTTTGCAGTCGATATATATCGTAACACTCCCTCTCCCACAGCTTTCCAAGCGTGGATTTGGTATGCAATTGGTATATGATCAAAAATGGCATGCAGCACAACACACTCATCAGGTATTCGATAATAGTGTCCAAGCGTTTTGTCGCCGAAATTTGTGCAGAGTCTGAGCTCCCTTCGGAGGATTTTTTCTTTGCCAAACATCAACTCATTTAGAATCTTCTCGACATTCCAGAATGCAGCATTCGACTCTCTTGATAAAAGTTGAGACAAATATTGGCGATCTTGGACTGCTGCAGCACGCAAGAACTCTTCATGTCTGATAGCTCGTTCAAGTAGTTGGTCGTAACGATTAGCATATTGCGAATCTGGGATCGGGAGTCCAGGCCCTCTAGGCGGCAGAGACTTTGGAAATGCTTCGCTTAGTACATCAACTACAACAGTGGCGGACCCAGTGAGCAAAAGGCGTTCGATTCTCGGTTCAAACTGTTCAAGTTCAAAGTGATTCCAATTCTCGTTCGGATATATGATTGTAACTGCACGGAATGCACACGCGAGAATCAGAATCTGAGCGCCAATTACAGCAAGTGATTCCCAGCCGGCGTATTTATCGGGTATCCAGCTTTGGATACCTGGGATCAAGACTGCAAGTGCAACTGCACATACAAAGCATTCAAGTAACGGTTCAACATTTAGGGCGACCTTGACGCGAACATGTTCTTGTTTCTTGGCATCAATGATGGCCCAAGCTGCTATTGCGAGACCGAGAATAGATAAAATTACTTCCAATGCCTACTCCAATACTTTGATTGGTCAGAGCCTAGATATTATTCGAATAAATGGCACTTCCTTGGGAACCAGCCAACGCAGTTGCAATCCCCCCAAACTGCTCTAGCGCGTCCTGCAAATCTTCCACAATCTGAGCCGCCAACACATCGGGGTCGGGCAAGCTGGCGCTGTCTTCAAGGCTGTCGTCCTTGATCCAGAAGAGATCCAGACTCAGCTTGTCGCGTTTGAGGAGTTCCTCGTAGTCGTAGCAGCGCCAGCGGCCTTCAGGGTTATCCTCGCTCCATGTTGGCTTCCGCTTATGGATCGCGCCGGGCTTGTAGAGCTTGACGAACTCATCGAAGTCTGATCGCTTGATCGGGTCCTTCTTGAGCGTGAAGTGCAGGTTGGTACGCAGGTCATACACCCAGAGCTTCTTCGTCCAGGGCTTCTCCTGTGGCGGTTTGCGATCGAAGAAGAGGATGTTTGCCTTCACGCCCGGCTTGTAGAAGATGCCGGTAGGGAGGCGGAGGATCGTGTGCAGATCGCATTGCTTCATCAACTGATCGCGGATTTTCTGACCGGAACCACCTTCGAAGAGGACATTGTCAGGGAGGACGACTGCTGCACGCCCGTGCACCTTGAGCAGATTGAAAATATGCTGGAGGAAGTTGAGCTGCTTGTTCTTTGTCGATGTCCAGAAGTCCTGTCGGACGATGACTTCGTCTTCGGTCTCAAGCTCACCCACTTCATTCACGGTCCTGAGGGTTGCCTTCGTGCCAAACGGCGGGTTGGTGAGCACCATCGAATAGAGCGTCGTGGGCGGGGTATCGAGACTGCTCTTGCCACTGATGACCGGGGTGGAGAGTTCGTCCTTGCCTCCCGTGATGCTATGCAGGTAGAGGTTCATGGCACACAAACGGGCGGTATCGGGGACGAGCTCCTGTGCTTGCACCAGATCCTCTTTGATCCGCTGTTTCTGGTCTTTGTCCATCTCCTTGCCGTGCCGCTTGAGCACCGCTTCGTAAGCCATCGTCAGGAATCCGCCGGTGCCGGACGCGGGGTCCATGACTGTGTCTTCAGGGCCCGGTTGCATCACCTCGACTGTGGCTTGGATGATCGGGCGGGGGGTGAAGTACTGCCCAGCGCCGCCCGAGCTCTCTGACGCGCTTCGACTCAGGAGTTCTTCATAGATCACGCCCTTCACATCGAGATCGAGACTGATCCAGCTCTCGCGATCGATCAGATCCACGATCAGCCGGCGGAGCTTTGCAGGATCCTTGATCTTGCACTCGGCTTCCTTGAAGATCACTCCGAGCAGCCCTGACTGGGTACCGAGCGCCGACAGGATGCGACGATAGTGTGCGTAGAGCTCTGCGCCGTCGAGTTTGAGCAAGCTCGGCCAGTCGCACGCGAAGGTGCCGCCATCGTCCTTGCCGGAAGGGATCAGGTTTGGCCTGTTGTACGGGGGCTTCGTGAGCTCGTCGGCCATCTTGAGAAAGAGCATGAAGGTGAGCTGCTCGACATAGGCCATGTACGAGAGCCCGTCGTCTTTGAGCACGCTCGCGTATGCCCAGACGCGCTGCCCGATCTGTGATGCGGAGGGTGCGGAGGTTTTGGCGTTGCTCTTGCTCATGTGGTCGCGGCCTTTCGGGAGCTCTTTTTGCGGGTCTTGCGTTTGGTCTTGGGTGTCTTGGAAGCCTGCTCGCGGATGCGTTCGAGGAGCACGCTCGCGGGCTCGTCGTTGGGGTCCTGGGGAACGAGCTTGCCCTCGAAGGCGGCTTTGAGGATGGCTTGGCGGAGGCGGTTAGCTCGCGATAGACCTCGGCTGACTTCAGATTCCAATGCGTCAATTTGGGTGAGTTTCTCATTCACGGAGAAGGCAATCTCATCCTGTTCTTCAGATGGTGCTAGGGGCACTGGGAAGTACTTGATTACGCCTAAGCTGATCGAAGCCAGGTTTACGGATTGGATCCCACCGGTCCTAAACCACACCTGCCCATAGCTGTTGCCAGAATGTGAGATTAGTTCAGAGTTGACCTCAGACAGGAAAGGTCTCGCGCGGAACACATGATTCTGATGTACGCATTCTTCGATCTGTTCTTCCCACACCCAACCACGGCCTAGTTTGTCTCTATCTCCACCTTCGGTGAAAAGAACATCTCCTTGACGGAGTCGTAACTCATTGATGTCTTTCTCTTTGGCAGAGATGAACTTGATCTCAGTGAGATCAAGATAGCCCCGCTGAACATTCGCAACCCGTAGGTATGCCACATCGCGCATCCCAGGCTGGCCAGCTTGCTTCGTGTTCTTTGTGATACCGCCTGTTACATCAGCTAACTGATCTAGACTCGCCCACGACCACCCCTGAGGCAAGGGGGGGAGTGGTTTTCCCTCCTCTAGTGGTTTAGGAGGTACTGGCTCCTTATACCGCACCTTCCAGTTCTTCGGCGGCTTCTTCTCTTTCGCCTCGTATCCCGCGAGGGTCTTCTCTTCCCACTGTTTGCGGCGTTCTTCGAGGATGCGTTCGAGGAGTTCGGACGCGGGCTCTTCGGGTGGGCCGTGCTCTTTCCGCCACTCCTCGGTCAGGCGACCCGTGACGGCGGCGTGCAGCACCGCGGCGCGATAGCGGGAGAGGTTGCGTTTGACGCGTTCCAACGCGGCGATGCCCGCGTCGAGATCGGTGAAGAGTTCTTCGATGCGATCGACGATGCGCGATAGTTCTTTCTCAGGAGGGATGGCTATTGAAGTAGCAAGTAAATCATCATCGTGACCTGAAGGCGGACTGTCGCCGTAAGTCGGGATCGTATTCAAGAAATCATTGTGCAGGTAGAGGTAGTAGAGAAATCTAGAGTCAATGCCTTCGTGAGGTCTGCATATGCAAAAGGCTGTTGAAGCCCATTGATTGTCGAGTTCTTGAGGCACGATGGCGATATTTTTGAGATATGGCCTCACGAGTGAAATGAGAACATCACCGCTTCGCACCATTTTTCTGGCACGACTTGGAGCTTTATCGGTTGGGAGAAACTTCGGCTCAGTCACTCTATGGAGAGTGTTGTCGATCGCATTGATGTCAATGTAGTGGAATGAATCACGCTCTGACTTCGCGGGGTCAGAGTTCTGAAACGGCTGGATCACTTCGCTGATCGTTGCTTTTGCCCAGCCGCTCGGCAATACAAAATCATTTTGCCATTTGCTCATCCGCTCAATGCCCTGTTCATCTCACTCATGATGCCCTCAAGCTGTTCACCGAAGAGCTGGTAGGCTTTGCCGAGGTTGCCTCGGCTTGCGAACCATCCGTTGTTGAAGTCGTCATTCTCGATTGCGAGACTTGTCGCGATGTGCTCGGCCATCTTGTCGAGCCATTGCTCTTGCTCCGAGGTGAAGGATACACCGGCGGACACCTGCTGCTCGCGCCATTGGGAATATCGTTGGCGAACAACATCGGCGAATGGTGTAAGTGGCTCACCCGGCTGGAGTGTGTGACGAATAAGTGAGACAAGATCGGTGATGATCTGACCGCCCTTGCCCTGCACATTCGCGGCTTCGAGTGCTTCGTAGCAACGCCAGAGCTCTTCGGTTGTTGCGGAGACGGGTGGGCGCTGGATCTGCTCCGCGAGGTCCTTGAGATCACGGAACTTAAGGCGATCGGGCGTTGCGATGCCGTAGAAGACCTGGAGTGCTGTGAGCTCGTCCTTGTGATCCTCGATGAACTTCTTGAAGTCTTCGATCTTCGATCGAGCCTTATCAAGTGCCTCTTGTGAGTATCCGGCTGCGAGCAGTTGGTCTTGGCTGATTCGATCGATGGTCTGGTCGTTGTCCTGCTTGATCTGGAGGAGAAGATTTCGGAGATTCGGGTCGTAGAACGGCTTGATTGCGTCCTTGATGAGCTCTTGCTCAGCTGTCTTGAGCTGTTCTTCGCTCGGCTCGATGATGCCGGGATTCAGTACACGCGCCTTGTTCTCGACATTGTTCGCATCGAGCGCGTTCACGAGTCCAGCGACAAGTTCGTCAGTTGACTGACCGCAGGCGTGAGCGCGGACCTCGTCTTGCTGCTTGTCAGACATCTCAGCAGATAGGCGGGTGAGCTTTCCTGCAAGGGCTGAAACGGCATCAGGATCTGTTCCGCCTGCTTTGATGTAGTCGAACACTTGCTTCAGGGTCTTGCTTGGTTCACGATCGAGCGGCCCTTTATCGCTCTTGGCCTGCTCGCACACACCCACAGCATCGACAATCACAAAGTGTGTCTTGCTCTTCGCGTCTGGGGTGACCCCCTTGATGGCATCGGGTGTCATCACGCGAACACCGCGTCCCTTCATCTGCTCGAAGTAGTTGCTGCTCTTGATTGAACGCATGAAGAAGACGATCTCTACGGGCTTGAGATCGGTGCCAGTCGCGATCATGTCCACGGTGACAGCGATCCGTGGGTTAAACGAGTTGCGAAACGCGACAAGCACATCTTCGCCGGTCTTGCCCTTGAGTTTCTCGTAGTACACCTCTTCACGCTGGGTCCCATCTGGGTCGGTGACATTGCGGGTGCACCTCAGAGTGCCGGTTCGGTAGGTGATCTTCTGGCAGAAGTCGTTCCCTTTGCCGAATTCTTCGCGGACAATGCGAACGATGTCGTCTGCGTGAGAGTCGTCTTTGGCAAAGATGAGGGTCTTTGGTACTTCGGTGCGTCCGGGGAAGATCTCTGTGAACAGCCGATCATGGAAGGCTTTGATGACTGTTCGGATCTGGTCTTCAGCGACCACTGCTCGATCGAGTTCGTCCGCGCCATATTCAAGATCTTGGTCAAGTTCTTCGAGTCGTTCTTTTCGGGTTTTCCTGCTGCGTTTGCCAACATGGTACCCCGCGTCGATGGATGAACCCTCTGTCGTGATCTGCGTGCGGATTTGGTACACATCGAACGGCACATTGACGCGATCCGCGACCGCCTGTTCGTGTGTGTACTCCATGACCAAGTTCTGGTCGAAGAAGCCTAGGGTCTGTTTGCTCGGGGTTGCGGTCAGCCCGATCATGAAAGCGTCGAAGTACTTCAAGACATCACCCCAGACACTGTAGATCGAGCGGTGGCATTCATCGACGATGATTGCATCAAAGAACTCTGGGGGGAGTGCATTGTTGTAGGTGATCGGGACAGGTGGCTTCTTGAATGCGCCAGGTCCTTCAAAAGTTGAGCGTTCTTCATCCTCATCCGCCAGTTGTGCTTGCTGGGTGAGTACGGAATAGAGCCGCTGGATTGTCGTGATCACGACACGATTGACCGGGTCGAAGTGGTTCCTCTGTGGGAATGTCGTGTTGTAGAGCTTGTCGAAGGTATGGCGTTCAGCTGGCGGCTGAAACTGCTGGAACTCCTTGAGTGTCTGAGTCCCGAGGTTTGTGCGATCCACGAGAAAGCACACACGGCGAGCGCCGGCGTGCTTGATCATGCGATAGGCGATGTTGGCGGCAGTGAAAGTCTTACCCGAACCAGTCGCCATCTGGATCAACGCTTTGGGTTTACCGAGCGCGAGGGACTTCTCAAGATTCTGGATCGCGATGTGCTGCTTGGGCCACAATCCTGCGACTGGAACTGGAGGCATTTCTCGTAGCCCACCCCTGAGCGTTTGGCCAATCTGAACCATCTTTTGGAGTGTCTCAGGCTGATGAAACGAGAAGATGTCTCGGCTTCGAGCGTGGGGTTCCATCCAGTTTGTGAACTGCGTTACTTCACCCGTAGATTCATACTGAAATGGGAGCGGCCTGCGCCATGCGGGGAGATTCTCAGGAAGCCCATCGCTGTAACTTGCTGATTGACCCTCAACACCCTTGAGCGTGTGACCCACGGGCTTTGCTTCTACGACCCCGATGGCTTTGCCGTCAACATAGAGTAGATAGTCAGCGGGACCGTGTGCACCAGGAAACTCGGTGACAGCCAGCCCGATTCCCGCGCCAATATTCATGTCACGATATGACTGCACAGCCCAGCCAGCTCTGGTGAGCATTGCATCAATGACTTCGCGTGCTTGTTCTTCAGGAGTTGGCATTGTCACTCCACAGTCGCCTGCTTTGCTTCTCGGTATCTCTACACTTTTGAGCCAGTTCAATTAAGGATCGCGTAGCCGCCAGTTGGTGAAGATAAGCAGCGGACCGGTTTAATGATATGAGATCTGATCCTGTCATAAGGAGGACCAGTTTAGGGTATTTCGAGTGCAATTGCAGCCAATTAATCTATGGTTGAGTCATAATTCATCGCATTGTTATTCATGATCTAGGAAGACTGGGGCAAAGATCGTTTGCGATCGTGAGAATAGGCAACATGATGGCCGCTGGAGCATGCGTTGCGGCCCATTCGCCGTCCTGCATCTTGTTGACCTCGCGCGCGCACGCGTAGTTGTGCATATTGAGTACAAAATTACCACTGGTCAACTTGTCGGTTGTGGTTCACAACTTGCCGTTGCGCACTATCATGTCATGCAGTACGGGGCAAGAGCCGGAATTGGCCGGCGATGCTCGGCGGGGGTACTCGATCGGAGGGGATTGGGTGGTCGCTGGGTGCCTCAGGAAGGCAACGGGGAATGGTTGATGCACAACATGCGGAGCGTCGGGACACTTTGTTTGTTCAGGCGCGTGGGCTTATCAATGCGGACAAGCGGCAGTTTGGTGAGGCAGGCAGGACACTCGAAACGCTGTTCAGTGAGGAATACCTCATCGAGCAGGTCCCGCATCTTGAATCTGCATCGGCTGGGGTGAAGCTGCAGTATCGACTGGATATTGCCCGTCGGACTGTGATTCGCGATGAGGACTGGGATGCACAGGCGCTGATGGACTTCAGGAGGGCAGGAGACGCTGCTGCAAGGCAACGGGCGGCTCGATTGGTCGTGATAGCAATCATCCTCTCAGCCGATCCTGATGCCTCCAGGGCGATCAGTCAGGAGATGTGTTCGTTTGCGACCGTTCCATGGGAAGGAGATTGTCGGATGGGTTCCGACACTTGGCTTGCTGGGATCGATGACATCAGCTGGCTTGAGCGTGGGTGGGACGATCGCGACAACCCTTCTCCACGCGTGCTTGATCTGCTGGAGGAGGCGATGGGTGTGGTTCGCACAGGGACCAACGCGGCCGAAGGATCGTTGATTTCCAGCGGGGATGGTCGTCCGTGTGATCAACCGGGGTTGAATCCGCACGATGAGTTGCACAGGGCGCTTTGGGATCTGGTTCGGCATGTCTCTGTGTTCGAAGGGAACGCGTCGCAGTGGTTGGAGACACATCAGTATGATTTTGTCAAGAAGCTTGAGGAACAGCGGGAGTGGTTGCTCGACTACACAAGGCAGTGGTGGGTGACCTGGGAGCCGGCGGTCAAACGGGTGCGGGATGCGATTCCCAATGTGCAGCGTCCTGAGTTCAAGGACATGAACGCCGAGACGCTCCGGTGTCTTGCGAAACTCAATGCGATCTTTGGTGCGCCGTTGATGTGTTTGCCCCACGAGATGCTTGGGGATCATTTGTTGGTGCGTCCATTGAGCGTGCTGGGGTTTCGGCGTGAGGACGATCGGTATCTGGTGAGCAACTATCCACGCGATCGGGTGCGTGAGGCGGTGCGACCGATTCAGGAGCAGCTTGAAGCGTTGGCGTTGTATTTGGATGAGGATGGAGATGATCTGTTGCAGGCTACTCCGGAAGTCGTGATAGAGACGATGCCGACTCTCTCTGTTCAGCCAGTAGGAAAGCCAATGAGTTATGAGGTTGCGACTTTGAAGGCGCTGGCAAAGGCGCGATCTGATGGGTGGCCTCGCAGGAATGGGAAGCCTTCTGTTCGAAGGATGGCGAAGAAGGTCGGTTGCAGTCCGCACACGATGAAGAAAGCGATCGATAACTCGAAAGAACTCCATCACCTTTACGAACGAGATGAAGTTGCCCTGCCAACCGTGGATGCTGAGCTTGCTGAGTTGATTCTGGCTCAGAAGAAAGACGCACGATCAACGCGTGCGCTGTAGATGTGCGCGCACGGGGTCGTGCACGGTTCAGTAACCAAAATCATTGATTCAGTGAGATTAGGGTGGTTTATTGGCCATCCAGGGAGTGTGCGCGCGGTCATTTCCTAGGTCAAAGGCCTTGTGCGATTTCTGGTACTGAGTACTGGGCACAAGCCTGAGATTCTTGGAGGCCAAGATGGCGAAGAACAATCAGACACATGACGGAACGCTCATTTGGACAGTCGCACGGATCGCAGAGCACCTCGGGGTGCAGCGGCATCGGGTGGAGTATGTGCTCGACAGCAGGGGGATCGAGCCGATCGGCAGGGCGGGGATCGCCCGCATCTACAGCGAGGACACAGTGGACCGGGTTGCATCAGAGTTGGTGCGGATCGTGTCGCTGCGGGATGTGGGGAATGCATCAGACATGCAAGGGGGTGAACTTTGAAACAGGACACAACAACACAGAACATATCGAAACAGAACAGCCAACGGATGACACTGCGACCACGCGAAGCGGCAGATGCGCTGGGAGTCTCGGAACGGACGCTCCGGTCGCTGATCCGATCAGGAGAGATCCCGCACGCAAAGCTCAATCGAGCAGTGCTGATCCCGATCGCGGGATTGGAAGCGTTCATCGCATCGAAGATGGAGGAGGTTGAGACGATTGCATCGGGAGAGCGGCTTGCCGGGGGGCAGGCGGCTGGACACGCAGGCGCACAACAAGGGGAAGGGGGGCAGTGATGAACAATGAACACATGAATCCAACACAGCGGGTGCTCGATGCGCTCGAAGAGTGCGGGAACCACGCAACGCGTTCTGGGAAGGGTTGGTCGGCGCGATGCCCGGCACACGATGACCGGAATCCAAGTCTGAGCATCAGCGAGGGATCGGAAGGGCAGGCGCTCGTGCATTGTCATGCGGGGTGCGCAGTCGATGAGGTGATGCGTGCGATCAGGCTGGAGAAACGCGACTTGTTCAGCGTCGCCGGCGACACTTCCCGCGTTTTTGGACGCGTGAAGCCCCAAAGTGTCGCCGTCGCCAATGTCAAACGCAATGAAACGAAGGATGCGGGCCGGGTACTGTACCCTGATCCTGATGAAGCGCAGCGGACGCTCGAACGCAGGATCGGGGTTGTTGCACACCGATGGGAGTACCACGATTCACAGGGGGAACTCGTTGGGCTCATTCTTCGGTTTGAGTGTCCTGATGGCAAGGTCATCCGTCCCGTTTCGCGCACAGCCGACGGGGCAGGGTGGATCATCGGCGGGATGCCCTCGCCCAGACCGCTCTACGCGCTTCGGGAGATCATCGATTCGGTTGGGGCGGTGTATGTGTGCGAAGGGGAGAAAGCGTGTGACGCGGCGATCGCGTGTGGATTGATCGCGACGACGAGCCCGCACGGGTCCAAGAGTGCTTCCAAAGCGGACTGGTCTTCGCTGAGGGGACGACGGGTCATCATCATCCCGGACCACGATGATCCGGGGGAGGCCTACGCGGCTGATGTGCTGGGACTGGCGCTCGATTCCGGTGCTGCGTCTGTGCAGATCATCAACCTTGGGGATCGCTGGGGCGGTCTACAGGAAGGCGGAGATCTGGCGGATGTGCTGGAGATCGAAGGAGGCGATACCGAAGCGGTCTGCGCTGGGATCGAGACATTGGTTGCTATGAGTGAGGTGATAGATGAGAACGACGAGATCGTGGAACATGCAGAACCCATCACCGATCCGCTCGCGTTTGCGCCCTTCCCGATCGAGTGCTTCCCCGAACCCGTCCGCACCTATGTCGTTGATGGAGCCGCCGCGATCGGGTGTGATGCATCTTTCATCGCACTGCCAATGCTTGCTGCACTCGCATCAGCGATCGGGAACACGCATCTGATCCAGCTCAAGAAGGGATGGACCGAGCCTGCGATTGTGTGGACTGCTGTGGTTGGCGAGTCCGGGACCGCCAAGAGTCCAGCGATCCAGCTCGCGGTCCAGTTTGTGCGCGATCGACAGATCGCAGACATGCGCGTGTATCAGCACGAACTGACTCTCTGGGAGAACGAACACGCGATCTGGGATGCGAAACAATCGCAGTGGAAGCGGGACGCGTCTAGGGGCAAGCAGGTCGATCCGATCCCGGAGCCATCCCGCCCGACCTGCCCACGCACCTGGACCGACGACGCGACGATTGAAGCGTTGGTTGGAAAGCTCAAGGAGAACCCGCGTGGTCTTCTGATGGTCCGGGATGAGCTCGCAGGATGGTTCAGCTTCGATCGCTACTCCTCGGGCAAGGGTGGGGGTGAGGTCGCGCGATGGCTCGAACTCTTCGGGGGACGCGAGCTGATCGTCGATCGCAAGACCAGCGATACGGAGTTTGTACCTCGCGCATCAGTCAGCATCGCGGGAGGCATCCAGCCAGAAATCCTCCGCAAGTCACTCACAACAACCAACCGCGAGAACGGCCTCCTCGCGCGTCTGCTCTTTGCGATGCCTCCACGCATGCAGAAGCGATGGACGGACACTGAGATCGACGAGTCCATTGAGCGTGCAGTAGAGCGGATGTTCAGCACGCTGTACACGCTGGACTCCGCTCGCGACTCTGACCACCAGTCAGACCCCCAGTCAGAAAGTGAATCAGAGCCGAGGATCATGACGCTCAGTGTGTCCGCGAAGCAACGGTTTATCCGTTTCGTCAACGATCATGGCTCGGAGCAAATGGGGATGGTGGGGGATCAAGCAGCGGCTTGGTCGAAGCTCGAAGGGTACGCCGCTCGCTTTGCACTGATCTTCCACCTCACCCGGATCGCCAGCGGGGATCGGTCGATCGAGGATCCGACGCTCGTAGACCTGGAGAGTTTGGAAGCCGGGATCACCCTGATGCGATGGTTCGCAAACGAAGCCAATCGTGTCTACGCGATGCTGCTGGGCCAATCCGCACTGTCCATGACCAGCGCGAACTTAGAACTCGTTGCGTGGATCCGATCACAAGGGAACTCAACGACCGTTCGGGATCTCAGCAGAGGTCCGAGGGCGTACCGAAATACAGCAACCGCCCAAGCCGCGATTGACGAACTCCATTGCATCGGACTTGGTCGATGGGAATCGAGCAACGGCGGGCGCGTTATGCGATTCTCACTAATCGACTAGGAACCCAGACTGCGGCGACGGCGACACTTTGCCCCTTTAAGCGGTCATTAAGAGGGAAGGTGTCGCCGACGACTCGAAGAACCTCTGCAACTCCCACCGATTTTTCTCGCACACGAATTCACAACTGGTACAATTTATCCAAGGAAGGTACATACCAATGGCATCACTCTCAAAGGACAAGAACGGCACCAAGCGGATCATGTTTATGGATCCAACAGGCAAACGACGCACCATCAGGCTCGGCAAGATCAATGTCAAGACCGCTGAAGCGTTCCTCATGCGAGTCGAGCGTCTTATCGATGCATCACGCACCGGGACTTCACTCGATGCACAGACCACGCAGTGGCTCTCAGAACTTCCCGATGATACCTTCAACAAGCTCGTCGCTGTCGATCTCGCGAAGCCGAGGAAAGCGGAATCGAAACACACGCTCGGCGAGTTGCTTGAGGAGTACTTTGCTACTTTGAGCGTAAAAGACTCAACGCGGACCAGGTATATGCAGACCCGCCGGCTTCTCTTGGAGCTAATTGGTTCAGGTCGATCGCTTGAATCCATCTCCCCGAGGGATGCGGATCAGTGGCGTGCGGATATCGTCGCAAAGGGGTACGCGGATGCAAAGGTATCCAAAGAAGTCTCCATCGCTCGGATGTTCTTCAAGCAGGCGGTCCGCTGGGAGTTGATCACTTCAAACCCATTCGAAGGGGTCAAAGCAGGCTCTCAAACCAACCGGGATCGTTTGTTCTACCTGAAGCCAGAGGACGCTCACAAGCTCATCGACGCGGCTCCAAGCAGCGACTGGAGGTGCATCATCGCACTCGCTCGGTTTGGAGGACTGCGATGCCCGTCTGAAGTGCTGGGTGTCCGCTGGGGCGATGTGGACTGGGCAAACAACCGATTGAGAGTTCGCTCACCAAAGACTGAACGGCACCTAGGCAAAGCTGAACGCGTGATCCCGCTGTTTCCAGAACTCAGGGAGGTGTTGATCGATGCCTTTGATTTAGCTCCAGAAGGGGCGGAGTTTGTGGTAAATCAATATCGGGATGCTTCTGTGAATTTGCGGACTCAGATGAACCGGATCATTGAACGAGCCGGGATGGTCGCGTGGCCTCGTCTCTTCAATGCCCTGCGTGCAAGCCGAGCGACCGAACTCGCGGCTCAGTATCCAGCAGCAGTTTGCACCGCTTGGATGGGTCATACCCAAGCCGTAGCTGAAGCGCATTACCACATGGTGCGCGATGAGGATTTCGCCAAAGCTGCAACCACGCCGGCGAGTGGAACTGATGGAATGAGTGGTTCTGAAAGCGGCGCAAATTGCGGCGCACTTGTGTCGCAAAACGCGTCGCAGCAGCAAACGGCAACGACTGGCAACACGAGCGAAAATGGTGCGCAAATAGATAAGGGACCAGCGTTTATGCCGGTCCCTTCATCTCGTTGCCATTCCTTGCAGAACAGGTCTAATGGGCCTGGACAGACTCGAACTGTCGACCTCACCGTTATCAGCGGTGCGCTCTAGCCAACTGAGCTACAGG
The DNA here is from genome assembly GCA_963976955.1 of uncultured Phycisphaerales bacterium. Classification (GTDB taxonomy): domain Bacteria; phylum Planctomycetota; class Phycisphaerae; order Phycisphaerales; family UBA1924; genus UBA1924. The sequence continues at coordinate 757,462 of CAXBMD010000002.1, forward strand.
CCCTCGGGTCACGAGTATACCCCGCAAAGCCCCATTGGTCACGCGTCAAGGGGGGCAGTTTCGCACTGATCGCAGGAATCCGTCCCAGAATCTTGCTCCGGGGATGTTCTTCGGACCTACGAGTCGTAAAATAGACCAGCGGGACCAACCAATGGACTGGCCCGGTCCCCCTTCACATGAGGAGCCCACCATGCGAGCCGACATTCTCTACAACAATATTATCGATGGCGATGAGTTCGAGCGTGCCCAGAAAGCCGCGGACGACTCCGCTGGACTCCCTGCGGATCAGATCGACACCGAGTCCTTCTACATCACCCAGAACTACGAGAAGTACAGCCAGGAAAACCACGATGTCTGGAAAATCCTCTGGGAGAAACGCTGGGATGTCCTCGAGCAACAAGCGTCCAACACCTACCTCGCGGGTCTCCGTGCGATCAACCTGAACCCCGACCGCGTGCCTCTGCTCTTCGGGACCGTCCCCGATCCATACGACCCCTCCAAGACCATCACAGGCATTAACGAGTACCTCCGCCCACTCACCGGCTGGCAATCCCGAGGTGTCCCCGGATACCTCCCCGCCAAAGCGTTCTTCAGCTGCCTGAGCCGGCGCGAGTTCCCGTCCACCGTCGTCATGCGTCCGATGGACAAAATCGACTACCTCCCAGAGCCCGACATCTTCCACGATGTCTTCGGGCATGTCCCCCTCCACGCGGACCCCGTCTTCGCAGACTTCCTCCAGACCTACGGCAAAGCAGCACTCCTCGCAGGACCAGAACACGAAGAAGCACTCGCACGCCTCTTCTGGTTCACCGTCGAGTTCGGACTGGTCTCCGAAGACAACAAGCTCAAAGTCTACGGCTCAGGAACCATCTCCTCGCACGGCGAATCTGAATACGCGCTCAACGCTCCCGAAGGCAAAGGCGGACGCGACAACGGACAGATCGAACGAAGGCCATTCGACATGCAACGCGTGATCGAAACCCCGTTCGAGATCGACCACTTCCAAGACATCGTCTATGTTCTCGACAGCTTCGAACAACTCCGCGACGCGATGAACGATTACGCGAATCGCGTGCTCGAAGATTCAAAGGTCAATGCCTGAGCCGATGATGTCCCAAGATCCGAGCAATACACAGGTCCAGATTGACCTCAATGCCTACCTCAATCGCATCGGATACGACGGCCCGGAAGGAACGCCGCCAACGCTCGAAACGCTCCGAGCGATCCAGCGCGGCCATGTCTGCAGCATCCCCTTCGAGAACCTCGACGCGGTCTTGGACAAACCGATCAGACTCGATCGTCAAAGCGTGCAGCAGAAGCTCATTTTTGACGGACGAGGCGGGTACTGCTTCGAGCAGAACGGCTTGCTCATCGATGTCCTCACCCAACTCGGATTCGAGGTCGAGTCCCAATCCGCACGCGTCCGCTTCTCCGCAACCAGAGATTTCACGCCTCCACGAACGCACCTGTTCGCAAAGGTCACCGTCGAAGGCATCCCGTATGTTGTGGACGCAGGCGTGGGGGGTCTATCCCCAACCGAGCCGTTCCGGATGGACACCGAAGATCCCCAAAGCTCACCCCACGACACACGGCGGGTCATTCTGGACGACGCTTCGGGCAACTGGTTCCATCAGGTCCAACTCGGTGAGCACTGGAACGATGTCTGCGAGTTTACGGGAGAGTCGATGCCAATGATCGACCGCGAGGTTGCCAACTGGTGGACCAGCACCAACCCCGATTCCAAGTTCCGGAAGAGCATCATGTCCGCGATCGCAGACCCAGATGGATCACGCCACACCCTCGGCAACCGACACTACACCCACCGCCAAGACGGGAATGTGATTGATGAACAGCACATCGAATCCACCACCCAACTGCTCGAAGTCCTCGCAACCAAGTTCAACATCCACCTTCCGAGCGACACCGTCTTCGGGATCGATGGACTCTGAGTCAGCATCTTGGCGTGAACTGATCAAGATCCATTCAAGTAGTGTTTCAAGTCATCGGGAATGATTGCGAGTTCACTGGTGTTGTAACTGAAATCAGCCAAGACGATGTCCCGTCCACATTCTGGACAAAGCGCCTGCGGCGTCTGGTGCAGCGGATACTTGCACTTGGGGCAGTTGAGCGTGTTCTCTTTGAGAAACTCGGTAATGATCCCCGTCGGACCGCCCGTTTCAGCATTCCGGCGTTCAATCTCATCAATGAACCAGTTGTAATCGTCATCCGAATCGAAAGCACGGTTCGGGATGATCTGCAACTTGAAATCGATGAGCTTCAAAGCGGTCCAGTCCTTCGTCCGCCGGACATCCCATACGCACGGCCAACGATACAGCGACGAAGCGTGCTTGGTATTGATGAAGAACCCATCGTCAGAAACTTCTACGGAACTGATCCCATCAATACCCGGGCCCTTTAAGCGGCACGAGAACTCAAAGATGCGTTTGATGAAGAATTGATGGGCACTCCCCCCGATGACATGCCGGTAGAGCCAGAGGAAGGCCCAAATGAGCATCGTCGCGATATAGATTGCGTGGAATGGGATTGTCAGTGGGATACCGAGAAGCGTGAGAAGCAGCGAGGATGCCGAGAGGGATACCAACAGAAACAGCCCACCTAGGATCAATGCCGTCCGTCTTTCAGAACGGAGTTTGGGTCGGATAGAATCGAGTCCAAGCTCAGAGCGGATCATCTCGAACCGCTCAAGAAACTCGGTTTCAAACTCGATTTGCAGGGGTCTCTCTTCCATCACGACCAGTATACCCGCTTGTTCGCACCATCCACCCACATGAACGAATCCCAGCTCCACAACCACATCTACCACCGATCTGCTGATCTCACCATCGGGGGTGGCAACCAACTCATCGTCGGGCCGGGAGACGATTGTGCCGTGTACCAAACCCCATCGGGAGAGCTGACACTCATCACCGTCGATCAGCTCGTCGAGGGTCGCCACTTCGAACCAAGCACCAGCATCGATCTCATTGCTCGCAAAGCGATCGCACGCTCCGTGTCCGACATCGCCGCGATGGGTGGGGTGCCGTCGTGGTCACTCGGGACCGGGGTGCTCCCCAAAGACTATCCCCACGCCAACGAACTCTTCGACGCGATGCACAAGTGGGCGCTCCACTGGGGATGCCCCCTCATCGGAGGCGACATCGCGTCCCACGCATCAACAAACCACCCGCTCACCCTCACCGTGACCGTCGGAGGCACCATGGTACCCAACACGCAGCCCGTCTTGCGAAACGGAGCCAAGCCGGGGGATGAGCTGTATGTCACGGGACAAGTGGGGGGGAGCTTCGCATCAGGTTGGCACCTCCTCTTCGAGCCCCGGCTCCAAGCGGGACAATGGGCAGCAGAGTCAGGTGTCCACGCGATGATGGATCTCTCCGATGGAGTCGGACGCGACGCGGACCGCATCGCCAAAGCATCCGGACTCATCATCGAGATCGATGCTACCAAGCTCCCAATCAATCACCGATGCAAGGATTGGCGTGAGGCCGTGAGCGAGGGCGAAGACTACGAACTGCTCATGTGCATCGATCCAACCACAACCATCCCAAGCATGAACCCGCCAATGCAAGGCCTAATCGGCACCTGCCGATCGTGCAACAACAACGAACACCCCGGCGCGATCATCATCGATCCGCACGGGAAGCATCACGACGCCTCAAGCATGGGATGGGATCACTAAACGAACCCGATCAGTTGTTGATCCGGTCAAAGATGTACCCGCCTGTGGGAGCGCCCCAGACCTGCTCGTCATCATCATTGAACCCGCGATCCCAGGTGATCAATCGATCGTGATGCAGATACACCTCGCTGGTCGCGTAGGTGGATCCTTGAAGTGCCGATTCGCAGTCGCGTCCGTTGGTGGATCCGATGAACGCCTTCTCAGACGCGTCCCAGCGGACGGTGATCGCGCACCCCTGACGGACACTCAGATCCGAAGGCGACAGCGACGCGAGCGGATCCGGCTCCATATACGCACCAACATAGCCTTGCGGATTCTCGAAGGTGTAGACCTCGGATACAAACTCGTTTTCCCCGGTCTGCGTCAGGTGATACACCCGCTGACGGTACGGCTGATCCGCAAACCCCGCCGCCGCCTGCTCAACATACATCCAAGGCCCATCGGTCCGGTCCGTCCAGATTGGAACCATGTGCAACTCGATCTCGTAGTACTCAGGATCATCCTGCGCCTGGTTCAGCGAAGAGAATGACCCCGTCAGGTGCTGCTCAAACCGCAACATCCCAAGCGAAGGTCGGCGTGCCTTCTTGTTCCACGCAAACTTGTTGTCCTTCATCGAATACGCCGGGGTTTCTTCGGCCGTCTTCGAGTCATTGCTCTTGAACATCCCTTGCCACTTCCCACACGCCGCCGCCGTCGTCAGCAGCATCACTGATGCAGAAATCAAGAGTGACTTTGTAAGAAACGAGTGTTGCGTGTTGGCCATGATGGTTCCTTGTCTGTTGTACGAAATGAGGAAAGGGTTCTGGAAAGATTGGGACTACGGATTCTTGGGTTTGCCGTTGCTCTTGCCCTTACCCTTGCCGCCTGTTTTGGGTTTGTTCTTCTTTTTCTTCTCGCCGGGACCCGCTTTACCCGCCGCGTCGCGACGGTAATCGGTCTTGCCCTTGTCGCGTGATTTGGACTTCTGGCTCCGCCGCTGTCCGCCCGGCGCCTTCTTGAAACCAGCGCCCGCGCCTTCCGCTTCGCCAAGACCACCAGCGGTGTCGCTCCCGAGCTTGAGACCCACCCCAAGCCCGCCCTTCGCCTTGCCCGCCGCTCGACGATCCGGGTTCGAGATGAGCAGATCCATCCGGCGCATCGACAAATCCACCTGCGCAACCGTCACCGTGACGCGGTCGCCGATCGAGAAGCTGCGTCCCGAATGGATATCAACGAGCGCCCCGGTCCGGTCATCAATCTTAAAGGATGGCGGACGCTTGTCCCGCGTCGTATCACCAGGAAGATCGTGCTTCGCGATCATCCCGTCCGCGAGGTACTTCTCGATCTGGACATACACACCCTTTGGAGTGATGCCCGTCACGAACCCCTCGAACTCTTCGCCGATGTGCTCAGCCATCAGCTGGAGCACGAGGAACGCACGCAGTTCTCGCTCGGCTTGTGCCGCATTGACTTCGGTGTTGGAACAGGTATTCCCGATTTCTTTGAGTGCCTGTTCATCGGGACACAAGGGATCGTCGCGGAGTTGTTTGCCCAGCGCGACCTTCGCGTCGTCGTTCTTGGGAAAGTTCTCGCCGTTCTTCGTGCGCTTGAGGTACGCGAGGAGCGCACGGTGGAGCGTGAGGTCTGGGTACCGACGGATCGGGGAGGTGAAGTGGGAGTACGCCGTGGACGCGAGCGCGTAGTGACCGATGAGCGCTGGGGAGTAGACCGCTTTGGTCATCGTCCGCAGCACCGCGGTGTGCACCGCGCGAGCAGCGCCGGTCCCAGCCGTCGCGTTGAGCAGCGTCTGGAGTTCTTCGCGTGATGGATTCTTTGGAATCCGGAACCCAGCAACCATCGCGGTTTTCTTCAGGTCTTCGACATCGCCTGGGGTTGGTTCCGGGTGCGTTCTCCGGAGGACCGGCACCCGCATACCCTCGAAGAGCGTCGCGAGCGATTCGTTCGCTTCGACCATGAACATCTCGATGATCGTGTGCGTGAACGCGTCGTCTTCTTGGTGTGCGTCGATGACCTTGCCATCCTCATCAAACACCAGCTCAACCTCAGGCAGATCAAGATGGATCATCCCCGCCTTCTCGCGACGAGCGCGGATCAATCGAGCGAGTTTGTCCATATCCTTGCACACATCAATAATGTCCTGCGTGTGCGGCGTATCCGTCTTCGCATTCTTCTTCGCTTCTTCCATGTCCCCATCGATCAGCGCCTGCGCCTCGAGGTAGGTCATGCGCTTCGCGGATTTGATCAGCGATTGGCACACGCCTCGGGATTTGACATTCCCCATCTTGTCGTAGCGGATAATCGCGGTCTTCGCGTACCGCAGCACGCCCTCTTGCAGCGAGCAGATGCCGTTGGACAGCACTTCGGGAAGCATCGGGATCACCAATCGAGGCAGGTACACCGAGTTCCCACGCTCCGCCGCTTCTTCATCGAGCGCTGTCCCCTGATCAATGTAGTGCGACACATCCGCGATGTGGATGCCCAGCTCCCAATCCCCATTCTCAAACCGCTTGAGCGAGATCGCGTCGTCGTAATCCTTCGCGTCAGGCGGGTCGATCGTGCAGATCAGATCCGCCGTCAGATCACGGCGCATGTCCAGCGCCTCGATCCCAAGCTTCTCATACAGCGCCATCTCTTCATCAAACCGCTGCGTCGCTTCGCGTGCTTGTTGGACACACGCTTCAGGGAAGTCATTGCTCGGGAGCGAGTACGCCGCGATGACCGCCTGCGTTTCCACATCAGGATCACCCGCAGCGCCAAGCACCTTGGTGATCACACCCTCCGCGAGATACTCGCCCTCCGGATAGTCGATGATCTCAACAACCACCTTATCGCCGGGCTTCACATTCTTCGAATCCGCATCTCGGATAATGATCGGATCGGTGATCTCGCGTCCGTCGGGATACACCAACCAGCGTCCATCCCGCTTGTCGATTTCGCCTGTAAACGCGGACCGCTTCCGCGCGACGATGTCGATGACCTCACCAGAATACTGACGCTCGAGCGTCCCGAGCTTCCGCTCGCGTCGTTGGTCGCGCTGGTAGTAGATTTTGACCGTGTCCCGATCGAGCGCGCCCATCGTCGAGTGCGCCGGGATAAACACATCCCCGCCATGCGTCACCTTCGATGGAGAGAAGAACCCGAACCCGCTCTTGGTGGATCGGAACTCCCCGATCGCTTCCCCATCATCCTCACGGAACGGGAGCATGACCTTCCCTGCGTCGTCTATATGGACGATGTCTTCAGCGGCAAGGTGCCGAACAGCAGCCCCAAACTCTTCAACATCCTCGATGTTGAGGTCGCGAGCAAGGATGGGAATCTGGACAGGCTCGTAAGACGAGTGCGAGATATGAGCGATTAATCGTGGGCGGTAGCGTTCTGGCATAGTGGGACTGTATCGACCAGCCGGGGAGAATGACGGCACAAACCGCATCCGAAGCGCGATCTTGTTCATATCATCCCCCGATGCCTTTAATTGGAACCAATCTGTGCTATGCCTACCCACGATCCCCGATGGTCTTGGACACGGTCAACTGCTCCATCGAGCAAGGCGCGATCACCGCAATCGTCGGCCCAAACGGCGCGGGAAAGTCCACCCTCCTCCGAATCCTCGCAGGACTCTCCAAACCCGACACTGGCTCAGTCCAACTCAACCAGCAACCTATCCATCAGATGCCCCCCAAAGACCGCGCCCACCACCTCGCGTACATCGCTCAGCGTTCATCCCTCGCGTTCGATTTCGACACTCGGCTCGTCGTGTCGTTTGGTCGATTGGCACTCCGAAACGATCCCGCAGCGGTGGACCGGGCGATCGTCCGCTTCGACCTTCCTGATCTCGCATCCAAACCGATGGGGACGCTTTCAGTAGGACAACAGCAACGCGTGTCCCTCGCTCGCGCCTGGGCGCAGCTTGATGGGCTCACCGATGTGTACTTGCTCGCAGACGAACCCACCAGCGCGATGGACCCCAAGCACCAGCTCGACACCATGGAGAGCTTCCAAGAACTCGCCCAACGAGGGGTCGGCGTGGCAATGGTCGCCCATGACCTAACTCTCGCATCGAGGTTCGCGGATCGCGTGATTCTGCTCAACAGCAACGGCACGGTTGAAGCACAGGGACCTGCATCCGAGGCACTCAATCCCGAGAATCTCACGCGAATCTTCGAAACCCCATTCGTTTCAGGCGATATACATGGACATCCCGTCCTGCTCCCGCTCACAACCACGCTCCAGAGCTGATATACTTTACACCTATGAACTTCCAGTCGATCATCGGATTCTTCACCAGCCCGCTCGGGTTCATCATCATTGTTGGTGCCATCTCAACATTCGGGCGGATGATCAAATCCGCACAAGATCAGCAAGCGAAAAAACGCGCCATCGCGATGCGCAGGCAAGCCGACCAAGATTCACTCCGCACTGGTGTCCGCGCTGATTCTTCGCAAGCAGCACCGGTGCCACTCGCTTCAAGCAAGAACGCAAACTGGGATAACAACCAACAGCTCCGCCGCGACCGGATCGAAGAACTCCGCAATCAACGCGTCGATCAACTCAAAAAACTCCGCGAGCAGCGCAGTGGGGGATCATCCCCCATGCCGGTGCAGTCATCCACACCCGTCGCGACCCCGCATCAGCGAGCAGTCCAACCGATCGCCCAAGCCGCCCCGCGTGTGACCCCGCCGCGAGCAACCCCCAGACCCGCGCCCGTCCGAGCCCAGCAGCCAATCCAGCAGCCGGTCGCTCGCCAATCGCGCGTCCTACAGCAATCGAGCCCCAAACCAATCGCCAAGCAACCCCCGCCCCGCCAGCGGGCGCGTCCCGCGATTGTTTCGCCCATCGCTCAGCAGCAGATCGATGAGAGCCGTCGGATCTCGCGAACCGCAATCAAAGCAAAGACAAACACCCCGATCATGGACGGCTCAATCACCAAGAAGCAGATCGGTTCAAACTCAAGCATCCGCGATTTCATCCGCACCGATCTCAAGCGTGCGATGATCGCTAAAGAAGTGCTCAGCCAACCCATCGGTCTCCGGCCGCCCAATGCAAACCCGATGGGGCTCGTTTGAATAGCACCCAAACCCGGTGCAGAATGCGATATACTTCCACATGATGTCTATTGAACCCACACACACAACCCGCCGACCATCCCGTCGAGTGCATTGCATTGCGGTCGCGGTCGGTTCGATGCTGACAGCGGGTATGCTCATGATCTCCGGCTGCGGCGCGATGGGCAACGCCCCGCGTGGTGCCAAGAGTCTCCGCGACATCATCGCACCGCAAACTTCCCCAACCACCGCCGCGATCCTCGCGACCGACGAGTACAACGCCGAGAACCGGTACCGTGGCACCACCATGCTCGCGTCTGCTCCCTTCGGCGGCGACGCGATCTACCTCGAGCTCTACATCGACGGCACCAGCGACGCAGACCCCGGCGTCCGCGCCACCTGCATCCGAGCACTCGGACGCCACGGCGACCCGGCCCACGCCTCATACCTGATCGAAGCCCTGAGCGACACCGACCGCAAAGTCCGCATCGCCGCCGCCCGTGCGCTCCAGCGTGTCCACACCGATGATGCGATCCCTTCACTGATCAAAGCGGTGAAAGAAGCAAACGAACCCGATGCGGATGTCCGCGCCGGTGCCGCCGATGCACTCGGTCAGTACCGTCAGCCCTATGTCGTCCAAGCATTAATCGCGGCCCTCCGCGACAGCCGTCTCGTCGTCAACAACCGCGTCCAGCATTCGCTCATGATCATGACGGGTCAGGATTTCGGGGTCGACCACGCCGCGTGGCAGAACTGGTACACATCGACCAAGGATCTTTTCGCAGCGGGTCAGGTCTATACCTACCCGGTCTTCAATCGCAAGAAGAAGATCGTCGAATACCTCCCGTTTATGGGGACCCCCCCAAACGAGACCACCTCGACCCCGGTCGGACTCAATCCCGTCCAAGAGTGATCCAGACAAGCCCCAGCACGCACAATCGGCGTTCTACAGTCCGAGAATCATCCGGTTCTCGACCCATGCTGGCATTCTGATCGTATCAAACCGATCTTTCAATGGTGCGTGCACTCCGTCTCATCCAGAACCAGCCGGTCCTCACTGATGGCCACCCCGATCCTGTCCGGCAACCCGGACACGCATTGGTGCGCCCGCTGTTCGTCATGATCACCCCCGCAGATCTGGGCGTTGCTCGCAACCCCGAAACCCAAGGCGTGATGGGTCACCAGTTCGTTGGGATCGTTGAAGACTCTGACACGAAGTCGCTCATCGGTCAACGCGTTGTCGCGGATGTCAACATCACCGATCCAGCATCCACCTTCGCCCAGCGTGGTCTCGGTCACCACGACCCAGAGCGCAAGATCCTCGGCTTGCGCGGATTCGACGGCTGCCTCTGCGACCGGTTCGTCATCCCGGATCGGAACCTGATGATCGTCCCAGACGAGATCGAGAGCGAGCGTGCGGTGTTTGCCGCCCAGCTCGCCGCCGCGATCCATGTCTCCCGCGTCCAGCGCGTCGAGGGCAAGGCCTTCGTCACCGTCCTCGGCGGAGACCTCATGGCGCTCCTCTGCGCCCAGATCATGGGAACACTCAACACCTCCGTCCGCATGATCACCGGACGATCCGACCGCTTAGAACTCTGCGCCAAGTGGGGGGTCAAGCATCGGAATTTGGGGGAAGTCGGACGACGAGCGGATCAGGACATCGTCATCAACACCATGTCCGAACCCGGCTCAATCGCGACATCGCTGAGGATGGTCCGTCCGCGCGGAGCACTCATTTTACAGAGCCATCCGACGATCGGGATCGAAGAACAGCACATCGCCCACGACGACCTCTCGCTCATCATCGAACGCGAACTCCGCCTCTACGGCTCCCGCTGCGGTCAAATCAGCGACGGGATCGCCGCACTCCAGTCGGGGCGCGTGGACCTGTCTGGTTTAGTGACCAAACGCGTCCGCTTCGACGAAGTCATGAGCGGCATGCGTGCCTCTATGGAACCCGAGCACATCGGTGTGCTGATTCAGATGGACTGAGTTCGCACGATCAAGGGATCGCAGGAATCGCAGTTGCAAGATCGGGCCACATCGCCGCGAAGATCCCAGCGGTGATCAGCGCGAAGATCACGCCATCAATAAAGCTGGTGATGATGAAGCGTGTGGGCTTTCCGAGGAAGAAATCCCCCGCGAACGATCCCATGCAGAATCCAAGAATCGCCGCCGTCCCGACGACCCGAAACACATCCATGTACTCCGCGCCCGGCCCAAGCCCGATCCCCGCGAGGTACCCCGCCATCGCGGTGATCGCGAGGTACGACAGGAAGCACTTGACAAGATTCATCATGAAGTTCGGTGGAGCACCCATCACCGTAATCATCCCCCAAGGGCCCGCTTTCCATTTGTCCATAAACGCTTCGGATTTATAGTCTTTCGAGTTGGCACAGTTCGGGTACATGTACAACCCCGGCTTGAGATTCAAAGGCTTGATCGCACTCGTAAACTCATCCTCATTGGGGATGAACTTGATATCCGCCTTGTGGATCGGCAGCGCCATCCAGATGACCGAACTGGCAACAAAGACCGCAACCGCTGAAATGAGTACCGGCATCCAAAGTTCTGCAAGACCAACCATGCTGTCCACCTTTCGTTGTAGGAGTTGTGTGCTGATCCCAGTATACCAAATGTCTTCGGATTCTGGTCAGGCACGAAAAAACCCGGTCAATGACCGGGCTTTCGTTGGTTTGGATTGGACTGAGAATCAGCCCGCGTTGACCGGCATCGATTCGAGAACCTCGTCGATCAACCCGTATTCGACCATTTCCTTCTCGTCGAGCCAAAGGTTGCGGTCGCAGTCCTTGTGGATCTTCTCTTGGTCCTGACCCGTCGCGTTCGCGTAGATCGCGTACAGACGGTCACGCAGACGCAGCATCTCTTTCGCTTCGATCTCAAGATCGGTCGCTTGCCCTTCCATGATCCCGGAGATCAAAGGCTGGTGCATAAGGTTGCGTGCGTTCTTGAGCGCGTAGCGTTTGCCCTTGGCGCCCGATGCCGCGATCACCGAACCCATTGAAGCCGCCTGCCCCATGATGTAGGTGCACACATCGGGTTTGACAAAGTTCATGGTGTCGACGATGCTCAATCCCGCGGTGACCGAGCCACCCGGGGAGTTGACATACATGTAGATATCCGCCGTCGGATCTTCGTTGGCAAGGAACAGCAGCTGCGCGACGACGAGGTTGGCCATGTCGTCCATGACACCCCCGGTCACAAAGACGATGCGGTCCTTGAGGAGCCGAGAGAAGATGTCGTACGAGCGTTCGCCTCGACCTGTTTGTTCGATGACGATGGGGACCAGATGGGCGCTTGGGTTGGACATATGTATTTCACCTGTATGGGTGTGGGGGTCTTAATGAGTGATCTTGATTAGCTGCCGGCGATGGTGTTCAGGTCCTTGGGTGGTTCAACGAGCACTTCATCGACCAACCCGTATGCCTTCGCTTCCTGAGCGTCAAAGTACTTGTCGCGTTCAGAATCCTCGCGGACGCGTTCTTTCGACTGACCGGTGTTTTCTGCGAGGATGTCGATCATGGTCTGCTTGGACTTGATGATCTGCTCGGCTTGCAAGCGGATGTCTTCCGCTTGACCGGTGATCCCGCCGTACGGCTGGTGGATCATCACCTTCGCGTGCGGGAGGATAAACCGACGGCCCTTGGTCCCAGCAGTCAGCAGGACCGAGCCACCTGAGTACGCACGGCCGATGCAGTAGGTCGCGATCGGTGAACTCAGGAACCGCATCGTGTCGTACAATGCGAGGGTGTCATCCACCGCCCCGCCTGGGGAGTTGATGTAGAAGTTAATTTCCTGGTTCCGGCGCTGGTTCTCCAGATACAGCATCTGCATCATGACGCGCGAAGCCGAGGCTTGGTTGATTTCACCGATGAGGAACACGATCCGGTTTTCGAGCAAGAGCTCGTCGATCGACATCTCACGGGTCCGTTGATAACTTACTGAAGCTGAGGCCATAAGTCGTTCCCTGACATGAGTCAAGAGTAAAAATAGGGAGGTCCGGCGGACCTTATCAATACCCAGCAAACCGGGCTGATTCCCGTATATCTATCGGAAATCGACGCTCTGAGCATGATATTCGCTGCCTATTCAATGCGAAAAACAGATCCCGGTCTCCCGTTATTCCTGATTCGTCCATTTCGTACCACCAATACCATCATCAGGGTCCCAAATCACCCGCATTCATTGCCAGACAAGCCATAGGTTTCTACAGTTCACGCCCTACGATCGGGCTGTGTGAATCCGTAATTTCGTGTCCCTATAAAGGTAGGGATGATTGAGAAAAGAGACGACCCCGTGCGAACCGCAGTCCTGAGTGATATCCATGGCAACGCCGTCGCGCTCAAAGCCGTGCTCGCCGACATCGAAAAACGGGAGATCGACCAGATCGTCTGTCTCGGAGACATCATCGGATACGGCCCAGACCCCCTCGAATGCGTGGATCTCGTCCAAGAGAAATGCGCCTGGGCGCTCATGGGCAACCACGACTTCGCCGTCTTCTACGAACCCACCAACTTCAACGCCCCCGCAGAATCCGCAGCATACTGGACACGCGACCAGTTCGACGCCGAACCCGACGAAGCAACCCGCACCCGCCGATTCGAGTTCCTCGGATCACTCAGGGTCCGAGCCGTCGAAGACCTGATGGGCAACGGGACCACCATCCTCTCCGTCCACGCGTCCCCAAGACGACCGATCAACGAATACATCTTCCCAGAAGACGCGAGCGACGCACCCGACAAACTCGAAGCGATCTTCGACCGCGTCGAGAACATCGCCCTCGTCGGTCACACCCACCAGCCCGGCGTGTTCTCCAACGAGCCGGACTTCTACCCACCCTCCGAGATCGGGAACGAACCGGTGTTCCGGTTCATCGAAGACGAGAAAGCAATCGTCAATGTCGGGTCGGTGGGTCAACCCCGCGACCACGACCCGCGTGCGTGCTACACGATCATCTCACCCGGACAAGTCGAGTTTGTGCGTGTCGAATACGACATCAAGCAGACCGCTGATAAAATCAAATCCATCCCCCAACTCCACGATTGGCTCGGCGACCGCCTGTTCGAAGGCCGCTGAATCGAGTTCGTATCCATCCCAAGAATCCTCAGGCACCAAGAGTCTGAGTACAGCGAGACAGCAGTTGCGCCACTCCACCCTATCAATCTCGTGTCTTTCCATCTTGTTGACTCTCATGACGCTGGTCAACCCATCGCTCGCGATGCAGGACGATCAGGTCGAGGAGCCGACCCTTCAAGCAGATCCAGTTCCACAGACCCAACAAGATGCGCCGAGCACGGTGCAGTTCACAGCGCTCCCCGTATCGAACGATGAGCAATGGGAACCCCTCATCGACAATCACGGCGAGATCGAGATCGTCTTCAGCAAACTTGGCGCTGGAATCGAAGAGCTCATCCTCCTCGACGAGTTCGAAACCGTCGCACTCGTAGAGAATATCCGCCTCCAACAACGCGTCGAGAACAGCAACCACTTCTCCGCAGTCCCATTCTCCCTCGCGTGGATCAAAATCGACGATCAAGATGTCGATATCTCCGGTTCAAGGCAGAATGTCTGGACACAGCTGAGCCCCGGCGTGTTCGAAGCAACCGTCGTTGATGCGGATGGAACACCAGTCGCGAAGGTCACACGCCGGTACAAAATGCGTGAGACCGCCCACGCGTTCACCATCACGCAGTCCATCGAGAACCTCTCATCCCAGACCCACACCTTCCGCTTCCTCCCGACCGCGATGGTCGATATGCCCAAAGCAAAGAACGGCTACGCCGGCGACCGCCGCCGAGTCCGCTACGGGACGCTCCTCTCCCCAGAGCAACAGAGAAATTCCGTCAAGGTCAATGTCGATGAGAAACTCGCCAACCGAAGCAAACTCCTCGGTTCAAAGGTTAAAGACGCGAACGGCAACAAGCACTACGAAGAAGGTAAGGTCGTTTGGCCAACCGAAAAAACCATCGAGAGGGGATCCCGCCTGAGCTGGATCGCGTTCTCGGATCGGTACTTCAGCGTCGTCCTCCACCCGATGCTCGATCCGATGAGCACCGATCCCGATGACCGCCTCCTTGGTTCATCCATCGAATCCGTCAGCAGAATGCTCCTGAGCACCTACGACACCGCGCCCGACACCACCATGCTCCTCGGGACCATCAGCCCAGAGTTCACCGTTGAACCGGGCGATACCGCGACCATCACCAACGGCGTCTACGCCGGACCACGCACCAAACCAGTGTTCGCCGCCGATCCAATCCTTGCCGCGCTGAATCTTCCGGACATGGTCGTGTACAACATCGGTGGATTCTGTGCCGGATGTACCTTCGATTGGTTGACCAACATCCTCATCGCGGTCCTCCGCATCTTCCACTCCATCTCAGGCGACTGGGCCGTGTCGATCCTGCTGCTCGTGGTGCTCGTCCGCTCGTGCCTGCACCCGATCACCCGCTGGTCGCAGATCCGCATGCAACGATTCGGTGTCCAGATGCAATCCATGGCACCAAAGCAAAAAGCACTCCGCGAAAAGTACAAGGACGACCCAAAGCGGATGCAGCAAGAAATGTCCAAGCTCTGGCGCGAAGAAGGCATCTCCCCGATGGGCATGCTCGGATGCCTCCCGATGATGCTCCAGTCACCGGTCTGGATCGCGCTCTACGCAACGCTCTTCTTCGCGGTTGAACTCAAGCACGAACCCGCGTTCTACGGCATCTTCCAGACCATCTCCGGAGGATCATGGATGTTCCTCTCCGACCTCTCCAGTGCAGACGGCGCCATACCCCTACCGACCGCCATGCACTTCTCATTCCCGCTCTGGGGGAATGTCTCCTCGATCAATGTCCTCCCGCTCCTGCTCGGCGTCGTCTTCTTCGCGCACCAGAAATACCTCACCCCACCAACCCAAGCGACCCTGACCCCAGAACAAGAGTCCCAGCAGAAGATGATGAAGGTCATGATGGTCGTCATGTTCCCCGTCATGATGTACACCGCTCCATCGGGACTCGCGCTCTACTTCCTCACCAACTCAACAATGGGAATCATCGAGAACAAGTGGATCCGCGCCCACATGAAAAAGCATGGCATGCTCGAAATCGAGAACATCCGCGCCGAGAAAGCGAAAAAGGGACCAGGATTCATGCAACGCATGAACGAAGCCGCGGAAGCGAAAAAGCAGCTGATGGAGAAAGGCCCCCAAGCCCCCAACCCGGCTTCGCGCCGCAACCAAGGCAAGCACAAGTAACCCACCATGCCCACCGGCGGAACCATCGCAGCGATCGGAACCCCGCAAGGTCACAGCGCCCGCGCCATCATCCGGATCTCAGGACCCGACGCACGCGAGTGTATCGAATCCATCACCACACTCACTGATCTGACGCGAGGAATCCACCACGCACGGATCCGAATCGACGACCGGCACGCACTCCCCTGCCAAGTGATCTGGTTCGACGGCCCACGCAGCTACACCGGAGAAGATGTGGCCGAGTTGGTGCTGGTCGGGAATCCGGTCATCCTTCAGCGAACGCTTGATCGGATTTATGCAATCCCAGGACTCCACCGCGCCCAGCCGGGGGAGTTCAGCGCGCGTGCGTATCTCAATGACCGATTGACCCTCGCCCAAGCGGAGGGCGTCGCGCTGCGGATCGCCGCGGTGGGGGACGAAGCCCTTGGCGCCGCCGCCAAACTCCTTGATGGATCCCAAGGCGACCGCTGCAACCAATGGGCCGAAGAACTCGCGTTGCTCCTCGCGCTCGTTGAATCCGGTGTGGACTTCACCGACCAAGACGATGTCGTCCCCATCGCGCCAGACGATCTCGCGGATCGACTCAGCCAACTCAACAACCAGCTCATCGCCGAGATCGGGAGTGCAGCGGGTTCGATCATCCACGCAACCCAACCCAACGCCGTGATCTGTGGCGTCCCCAACGCGGGAAAGAGCGCACTCTTCAACGCGCTCATCGGACGACAGCGAGCGGTCGTCAGCGACCGCGCAGGCACCACCCGCGACGCGATCAGCGAACCCCTGAACCTCGAAGCGGATATCCCAGGCGCGGGATCGATCGAACTCATCGACCTCGCGGGACTCGCGGACCACGCGATCGACGCGATCGATGCACAAGCACAGGACATCGCAAGACAGCGGGTTCGGGATGCTGATGTCCTGCTCTGGTGTGATCCAAGCGGACGGTTCTCCGATCGAGACGGATTCGAGACGATGGGCAAACCGATCATCCGCGTTCGAACCAAATCGGATCTCATGCTCGGCGAGACCGGTCAATCCAGTTCGATCAGCGTGTGCGCTCTCGATGGTCACCACCTTGGGATACTCAAGCGGGCGATTGCGGATGCCGTGAGTGATCGGACGCAGATGGGGGTCGGCGCGTTCGTCCCCAGACACAGGCGTGCGATCACCCAAGCCATCACAGGCATCCACGCGGCACTCCAATGGATCCCCCAAGGCGCCCCCTCCCTCGATGCGCCCGAACTCGTCGCGAGTGGTCTCCGCGATGCCCTAGATTCGCTGGGAGAGCTTACCGGACAGGTCACCCCCGATGATGTCATCGGGAGAGTCTTCGCGACTTTCTGTGTCGGGAAGTAACCGATTATCGGCATGTTTCGTTCCAATACGATCCGTTCGCTTGCAACCGATTTTTCCAGTTTCTTCTGACTATTCGACCGCACGCGATTGTCTGCATCGCTGAGAACAACCGCGACGACCAAGAACGCAAACCCCGCGCAAAATCGAGCGGTCGCTGTCGATCCAAGCTGATCGTTCGTCGATCTCTCAACATCGTCGCCGCCGAGGTGACTCCAGACCACCACGCTTGATTCGAGCACACAGTTGGACCATGCCCACTCGGGCACCCATCACAGGGGAGAACACACAATGGCATTACGACTCGGAGATCTACTCGTTCAGTACGGCGTCCTCACCCCAGATCAGCGTGACCTGGTCATACAGGAGCAGGAAACCAATCCGCGTCCATTTGGTTTACTCGCCGAGGAACTCTTCGGGATCGATCCTGGGATTATCGAGCACGCATGGGCGGTCCAGTTCGCGATGATCTGTCCACGCGTGGATCCTTGCACCATCGAACCAAGCGATGACCTGAAATCCGTCATCACAGGCAGGCAAGCGTGGCAGTTCGGGTTCATCCCAATCGAACGCCACGCCGACGGGGTCGTGTGCGTTACCTCCATCGAATGCCTCGCTCGCGCGTTACGGTTCGTGGGCTGGCGTGTCGAAGAGCCTTGCTCGTTTGTGATCTGTGACCACCACGCGCTGGAAGTGGGTCTCTCGATGCATTATCCGATGGAAGGCGTGGACTCGGCAATGATGGATCGATTCCTGAGCAGGCCTCCCGCGGCCTAACCCATTCCAAACAAAAAACGGAGCCGATGAAACATCGGCTCCGTGGAATGGCATTGGGACAACGGTCCAAGGCTGATCATTTCTGATCGACCCAGAACCGGATTACCGGCGAGTCGCCTTGCGGCGGGTTGCCTTCTTCTTGGTGGTGGTCTTCTTCGCGGCCTTCTTTTTGGTCGCTTTCTTCTTAGTAGCTTTTTTCTTAGTGGCTTTCTTTTTCGTAGCCTTCTTCTTGGTCGCCTTCTTGGCTACCTTCTTCTTTGTAGCCTTCTTTTTAGTGGCTTTTTTCTTAGTAGCTTTCTTTTTCGTAGCTTTTTTCTTGGTCGCTTTCTTCTTGGTGGCCTTCTTAGCGACCTTCTTCTTGGCTACCTTTTTACGGGTTGCTTTTTTCTTGGTTGCCTTCTTAGCGACCTTCTTCTTGGTGGCCTTTTTCTTGGTTGCTTTCTTGCGGGTTGCCTTCTTGGCTACCTTTTTACGAGTTGCTTTTTTCTTCGTCGCTTTTTTAGCGGCTGCTTTTTTCTTAGCCATGGTGGCTCTCCGTTTCGAACCCAAATGCTGTGTTGTGGTTCCGAGTGTTCGAGATCGGGACCACATTCCGTTATTTGACACTTACATGCTCATCGGAGCCGCAAGGTCAACGACTTGAGCGAACCGTGCCAACAGCACACACTTCGCTCACCATCATCATACATCAACAGTCATTTGTCTGCGCATTATTTCAAGTTTCTGAAACCAGCCGATCTCGATGAACATGCGCCGATCTTCAACAAACATCATCGAATCACATCGCGATTGGTATCCACATCATGATCACGAAGTGGCGCAGCGAACCGGGAAGAGCGCGTCACATCGTCAAGCTCAATCACAGTTGTCGATGTGGCCGTTGCTCAAGACGCAATATGGAAACAGATGATTAAATTCCAGAATTCGCACCACGATCGGTGCAGTTCGTTGCGCAATGGGGGCGCATTCGCGAAAGAACGCAGGATGCGATTTTTGCGATTGAAAGATTTTTCATCGTGGCGTGTGAAGAATCATTCCCATTCCACGCTCTTCAACATCCACCAAGAACCGGACCATCCATGACCACAGCACACGAGACCATCACGCAAACAACACTCGACAACGGACTCCGAATCGTCATCGAACCCAACGACTCGATGCGTTCGGTCGCGTTGCGTTTGATGATTCCGAGTGGAGTTATCCACCAAGAAAAAAATGAACTCGGAATTGCATCAATTTGCGCGGAGCTCCTCTTGCGCGGTTCCAAGTCTCGCAACTCGCAGCAACAAGCCGATCAGTTCGACCTCGCCGGCGCGGTCCGTGATGCGTCCCCATCCGCTCGCTCGATCGGTGTCTCGATGACCACGCTCGATAATCTCTTCGAGGACGCGATCGAACTCACCGCCGACATGTCACTCAACCCCGCGATGACCGACGAGTCGTTCGAAGCCTCTCGCGTGATGGCCCAGCACGCCCTCGCGTCGCTTGCCGATGATCCGCAGCAACGCGCGGTGCTCGCCGCCCGCGAGCGCCACAACCCAGAACCATTCAACCGCAGCACCTACGGCGCCGAAGCTTCCCTCGCGTCACTCACCGCTCAACGCACCCGCGAGTGGTGGGGGACTTACGCGAATCCAAACGGCGCAATCGTCTCCATCGCCGGTGGAATCAACCCCAAAACAGGCATCGAACTCATCACTAAACACTTTGGGCAGTGGTCCGGACACGCCGATGCGCCCGTCATCCACACCGCCGCGCCACGCGGATACGCGCACGAAGAAGACGACACCAACCAAGTCCAGATCATCATCGTCAACGACGCGCCCGCCGCCGGGACCGACCACGAGATGTACGAACTCCTCGCCGTCAGCGTGCTCTCAGGTGGAATGTCCGGACGACTCTTCACCGAAGTCCGCGAGAAGCGCGGGCTCTGCTACTCCGTCTCCGCGAGCTACCGCGCCGAGAAAGAGTACGGCCTCGTCACCAGCTATGTCGGGACCACCCCGGAACGCGCACAGGAATCACTCGATGTCCTCCACGAACAACTCCTCGCGATGCAAGCGGGTGATGTCACCCACCAAGAACTCGAACGCGCCCGCATCGGTCTCAAGAGCCGCGTCATCTTCAGCGGCGAATCCACCGGCGCCCGCGCCAGCTCATTGATCGCGGACATCGTCAAACGAGGATCACCCCGGACCCTCGCGCAGATCGCAGAGCAGATCGATGCGGTGGACCTGAACTTGTTCAACGAATACCTCCGTGGTCGCACGCTCGGAGAAGTCACCATCCAAACCCTCGGCCCAACCGCCCTCACGCCGCCTTGCTGAGCCAACAAGGAATCAAGCACATCGAATCCCGCGATTGATGGTGTTCATCGACCGATCAAGCCGATATTGTGCCTGATGATGACCCACGATTCCTCCCCAATCCCCGGCACTTCCGCCGATCACTCTCGCCCAACCCCCGGATTCAACATCGGGGGCACCTCGCCGTACATGATCGGGATCGGTGGCTGCGGCATGTCCGCACTGGCGCGCATGCTCAGCGGCGCAGGACTCCGCGTGCAAGGATGCGACTCCAGTTCCTCACCCGTCACCACCGCGCTTTCTGAGTTTGGTCTCAAAGTGACTTTCGATGAAGCCGCGGATCAACTCCCGGAAGATGTGGACATCGTCCTCGCATCGGCGGCGGTCAAACCGAACCATCCGATGGTCCTCGAAGCGATCAACCGCGGACTCACCGTCCTGTCGTACCCCGAAGCCCTCGGCGCGTGCATGACCGGACGCACCGGGATCGCAATCGCAGGAACCCACGGCAAATCCACCACCACCGCGATGCTCGGATGCGCCATGACCGACGCAAAGCTCGACCCATCGGTCATCGTGGGCGCGACCTGCCAACAACTCGAAGCGGGCGCACTGTCCAAGCCAACCCAACGCGTCGGATGCCGGGTCGGTGGATCACAGATCCCGTCCGATTCCAACTTTGGGGGGTGGGCGGGCAAACCGGGACTCCTCGTCGCTGAAGCGTGCGAGTTCAACCGCTCGTTCCACAATCTCCACCCAACCATCGCGTCGATCAGCTCGATCGAAGCGGACCACCTTGATGTCTACGGATCGCTCGACGCGGTCGTCGAATCCTTCACGCAGTTCGCCCAGCTCATCCCCAGCGCCGAAGAGGGTGGCAAGCTCATCATCGGACACGACGGCGCGTACCGCCGCGAGGTGACTGCTGGATTGACCTGCGATGTCGAGACCATCGGATTCAACCCCGGCGCGGACTGGGTCGTCGGATACACCGATGGCGTGACCACCGTCCAATCCCCCGATGGACAAACCCATTCGTGGACACTCTCCCTCCCAGGTGAACACAACGCGATGAACTCCGCAGTTGCCTTCGCGCTCGCACGATCCGTCGGAGGCGATCCCGAACTCCTCGCCCAATCCTTCGACGCATTCGCGGGACTCGACCGCAGACTCCAGCACCTCGGTACACGCGATGGAGTCCGCGTCATCGACGACTACGGACACCACCCAACCGAGATCGACGCAACCCTCCGCGCCCTCCGCACCTCCCAAGACCCCGCAAAGCACGGCGGACGACTCATCTGCGTCTTCCAACCCCATCAACACTCCCGCACCCGCTTCTTGCTCGATGAGTTCGCAACAAGCTTCGAGCACGCGGATGTCGTGATCGTGCCCCACATTTACTTTGTCCGCGACTCCGAAGCCGAGCGTCACAAGGTCAACTCCTCGGATCTGGTCGACCGCCTCCGCGCCCGCAAGGTCAAAGCGATGCACTTGTATCCATTCGAAGCGATCATCGAACAACTCGAAGGCATGTGCCGACCCGGAGACCTGCTCGTGGTCATGGGTGCCGGTCCGGTCTGGCAAGTCGGTCAAGGATTCCTTGACGCGGGAAAGAATCAATGACCACAACCACCGACCACCTCAACATCCAATCCGACGCCCCCATCTCCACATGGTTTCGTATCGGGGGACGAGCGGACCGCCTCGCATCGCCTGAGTCACGCGAACAACTCCAGCAATGCCTCGAGCTCGACGACCAGTCCCTCGTCCTCGGCGAAGGCGCGAACCTGCTCGTCGATGACACCGGAGTCGAGCGTCTCGTGGTTTCGATGCAAACCGAGGGATTCAAAAGCGTCGAGATCGACCCAACTACAGGATTGGTCTTCGTCGGTTCCGGGGTCGCACTCCCCAGACTCATCACCCAGACCGTCAACGCGGGACTCTCAGGATTGCAAGGCCTCGCCGGATTCCCAGCAACCATCGGCGGCGCGTGCATCATGAACGCGGGAGGCAAGTTCGGAACGATCTCCGATCACCTCATCGAAGTCCACGCGATGGACCGCGTCGGTCGCATGCACGGGCTCAAAAAATCCGACATCGACTTCAGCTACCGCCACTCCGGTCTCAACCACCTGCTCATCTGCTCCGCGATCTTCGAACTCCAACCCGCAGACACCGCAACACTCAAAGCGGAACTGGTAGAGTGCATGAACTACAAAAAAGACTCCCAGCCTATGAATGAAAAATCAGCCGGGTGCGCCTTCAAAAACCCAACACTTGTTGAGTCCATCGAAGGCATCGGAGAAGCGGACACCCGCGTCAGCGCAGGGATGCTCATCGACCGGGCGGGATGCAAAGGCATGACCCACCACGGTGCATCGGTCTCCACACTCCACGCCAACTTCATCACCACGACGCCCGATGCCAAAGCCCACGATGTCATCGAGCTCATGAACCAGGTCCGCTCCCGCGTCTTCGATGCCTTCGGAGTCACCCTCGACAACGAGGTCGTCGTCTGGTCCCGCGATCAGGAGCCGAGACCATGACCAAGGTCCTCATCCTCGGCGGCGGACCCGATGCCGAACGCGAAGTCTCCATCGCCAGCGCGACCGGTGTCCACCAAGGGTGCCTCGACGCGGGACTTGATGCGCAGCTGCTCATCGTCGACGAACCAAGCGTCGAAGATATCCAATCATGGGATGCAGAGATCATCTTCCCCGTTCTCCACGGCAAGTTCGGTGAAGGCGGCCAACTCCAAATGCGACTCACCCAAGCAAACCGAATGTATGTCGGATGCCAAGCCCAAGCCGCGCGGATCGCGATGGACAAGATGGCGACCAAGCTCTGGGCCGCCAAACTCGGAATCCCAACCACCCACGCCGCGATCCTTGATCCCGATGCGGTGAACGATCCCGAACACGCCGTCTGCCCGATCCTCCCGCCATTGGTCATCAAACCCGTCGCCGATGGTTCAAGCTGTGGCCTCTATATATGCAAAGACCACAACGCATGGACCGCCGCCCTCACCTCCATTTCCAAAACCCCAAACCCGCCCATCTCCATGATTGAACCCATGATCAAGGGAAGCGAGTACACCATCGGGGTCATCGACGACGGCAACGGAACCCTCAAAGCCCTCCCCATCATCAACATCACCCCCGCATCAGGGACCTACGACTACCAAGCGAAATACGAACGCAACGACACCGTGTACACCGTCAACCCGGATCTGACCGATGATCTGGTAGCCAATCTCAAGGATTGGTCGCTGTCGTTGTGCAACGCGATCGGTGTGAGGCACCTCGCCCGAGTCGATTTCATGATTGATGACAGCTCAAACGCTTGGCTCCTTGAAGCCAACACCATGCCCGGCTTCACCGCCACCTCGCTGCTCCCCAAAGCCGCGAGCGCCGATGGACTGAGCATGCCACAACTCTGCAAGCATCTGGTGGAAGCCGCACTGCGCACCCACCAGACCGCACCGACCCGATAGAGAGCGATAGACATGGCTAAGAACAAGAAGAAAAAGAAGAAGTCCAACCCAGAAACCACCGAGCGCAACAAGAAGATCGCACTGATCAGCGCGATCGTCCTCGGAACCGCAGGCGTCTTCGTCAGCGCCGGGATGGGCATCAAAACCCTCGACCAGCGTGCCGCCACACTCGTCACCGATCAAGACCCACAAGTCCAAATCAACTGGGGACAAGGCGGCAACGGGCACATCTGGATGCCCATCGCTGAACGCGACCGCATCGAGAGCAAAGTCCAAGCGTCGCTCACCAACAGCAAAGCACTCAGCTGGCACCCGCTCTACCAAGCGTCCAAAGCCCTCCAAGCAACCGGATGGGTCAACGGCCAGCCCACCGCGCGATGGACCGAAGACGGCTCAATCATCATCGACGCAAGCTGGCGCGTCCCCGCCGCCGCAGTCCGCAAGAACGGGCGCGACTACATCATCGATTTCGATGCCAATGTCCTCCCGCTTGAGTACGCCGCGGACCAGAGCAACCAACTCATCATCCACAACCCCGCGCTCCCATTCCCGGGAACCGGGAACCAGTGGAACGAACCCGAAATCCGCGACGCGCTCAAACTCTTCGGCGAGCTCCAATCCAATGACCTCCTCTCCCAAATCGTCGGGATCGACCTGGGAACCCAGCAAGAGCACGGCAT
This sequence comes from uncultured Phycisphaerales bacterium, assembly GCA_963976955.1. Lineage (GTDB taxonomy): Bacteria > Planctomycetota > Phycisphaerae > Phycisphaerales > UBA1924 > UBA1924. The sequence continues at coordinate 782,074 of CAXBMD010000002.1, forward strand.
CCTCCAACTCCTCACCGACAACAACGCACGCATCATGTTCGGAGGAGGACCCGGACGCTCGCGCCCCGCAGAGATGCCTTCATCCGTCAAGATCGATCGCCTCGCATCCCTCCTCCACAAAACCGGACGCATTGATGCCGGCGGGATGATCCTCGATGTCCGAGGCCCAGAAATCAGTATGCAACGCCGTGAGAACTAGAAACGGTCTTTCGGCGAGCACCGCTCCCGGCGCATAAACTCCCGCGTGAGCGAATCACAGTTCAATCCCGGCCCATACCCCTTCCCCACGCAACCCACCAAGCGTGAGCGGGATCTGCTGGGAAAGGAACCTCCGGGGGATCTCATCGACTGGTCCCACCGCAAAGGCGAACCCCGCGTGCTGGCGCTGCTGTGGATGATCTATCTGCTCATTGCGACCACCCTCATGTTCTCGAGTCTTGCCAGCGGATACTCAATCTCCCCATCCATCTCCCGTCCCGCATCCCGCGAGATGCTGGTCATCGTTATCTTCGGGATGACCGTCCTTTGGCCGATGGCCCGATTCTCCCAGACCATCGCACCCCCAAGCATCGTCGGCGCGAGCGTCCGCGACTTGTTTGTGATCTTGGTCCCCATGCAAGCCATCCTCTGGCCGCAGAGACTGATCGTGCTGGGTGGATGGTCCACCGAGGTCGTCTTGGCGCTCGTGCTTCACTCCGCCGCGTGGGGACTGGTCACTGCTGGGGTGCTCGCGGTCGGATCCATTCTCATCGCTGGATCAAACCACCACGCGCGAACCCGGGCCCTCGTCACCCTCGCGTCCATCGCCGTCGTGGTGCTGGTCCCATTGGTTGAACTGATTTCGCTCAAAGGCGCCCCCCTCAGCGTGGCCCACGCGAACCTGGGTTGGATGCTGTCCCCGATCACCGGGATCATGGAGATCACCGCCGACCGGAGCGTGCTGGGTCAGCCCGCGATGGTGTTCCGGGACCATTTTCGGATCATCGCCGCCGTTGCCTGCGTGGGATTGGCACTCTTGGTGTTCGGAAGGGCCTTAGAGAACGCAAAATGGGTGGCACGACGCAGGATCGACCCCTAAACTATTCTTTGCGCATGGATGTACCCAAGCGGAAAGAATGACTGGTTCACACACGCGGCCAAGAGTAGACCGCACCAAAGCCAGCACTCAACAAGACGGAGCTCACCATGGATGTCATCACCCCAGATGAACGCGACAACATCAAGAAACGCTGTGATGCGCTGATCGCCAACCGGTCCGTCATCACCGAACGCATCGCTGAAGCCCGCGCCCTTGGTGACCTCAAAGAGAACGCCGAGTACCACGCCGCACGCGAACTCCAAGGCATGGAAGAAGCCGAGATCAAGCGCCTCCAAACCCGCCTCGCGTCCGCGCATGTCGTAGACGAATCCAATCTCGCCGACGGCGTGGTCTTCATTGGTTCCACCGTCAAACTCCTCGAAGAAGACGAGGACGAAGACGAGTTCGAGCTCTACCGACTCGTCGGAGAAGCCTCCGGCGGAATCGACGGCGACATCATCGAAGTCACCGCGACCTCCCCGATGGGTGAAGCACTCATGAAATCCCGCGTCGGTGAAACAGTCCGCGTCAACGCCCCCAGAGGCGTCAAACGCTTCAAAATCATCGAGATCATGTAATCCAGCAGCGATTGAGCCCATCCCGCTCGATTCCATGCGAAATCTCAACATCCTGAATCCCACCAACTGTCAGCCGGTATCAATTGATGCGGTACGCTATCGTTGACAGACATCCACAGGAGCACCCCATGCCAGCTTTCAATGCACTCGCCGTCCTCGGTCTCACCGCCATCACATCTCTCACCGGATGCGAAACCCTCAGCCCCAAAGTCCACGACCAGCGCGTCATGAAGGTTCGTCATGTGCAAAATGCTCCACTGGACATCGTCACCGCCAACGGCTCCATCCGCGCCATCCAAGAATCACGCAACGATGTCTCCATCGAAGTCGATCTCTTCGGCAGAGACGCCGAGCGATTGAGCTTCGCGACCGTCCACGCGGATCGTCAAGGGGACAACACCCTCCGAGTCTGGATCGACTGGCCCGGAGGCAAACGACTCGACCACGAAGGTGCGAAGATCGAACTCTTTGTTCCAGACGCAGAAGGTGTCGCTGCGAAAACTTCCAACGGCACCATCGTCATCATGGGTCTCGCAGGAAACGCAAAGCTCCGCACAACCAACGGCTCAGTCCAAATCAAAGATCACAACGGACCAATGGACATCACCACAACCAACGGCCCGATCCGCGTCGAAGACTCCTTCGGAGATCTCAAGTTCGACACCAGCAACGGACGAATCCTCGTCTCCAACGCCGACGGACTCGTCGAAGGCGACACCTCCAACGGCAATGTCTATGTCTCTACTACCGACGACTCGAAAGGCCCCATCCGCATTCGCACCACCAACGGACGCATCGAGCTTGATCTCGGTCAAGGATACGAAGGAATCCTCCGCGTAGGAACAACCAACGGGCGCATCAGCACCGACGGACTCGTCGGAACAAACCTCATCGAATCCTCAAACAACTCGCTCGAAATCCAGCTCGGTCACAGCGATACCATCTCCGCAGTCAAAACAACCAACGGCCCTGTCCGGGTCCACGGCCGATCCGACTGAGACCAGTCGCAAGTTAAGCCGCCCGCTGAATCGAATCGCTGGACTTGGGATCGCTCATCACCTGATGCACACGAAGCACCCACCCCGGTGAGTGCCGGTGCAGTGATTGGATTTTCTTCTTCTTACGCCAGTAGTACAGCGCGGTCCCGCCCTGCATGACAAACGCGCAGACGATCAACACCGCCGACACCCCGATGCTCAGCAGGTACTCGATCTGCCCAAGCTGTTCGATCGTCCCCGCCATCTCAGGCATCGACGCAATCGTCGGATCCGAAGCAAGCGAGCCCGCAAGCACGGAGTTCGCGCTGTCGTAGATCGCAATCTTCCAGATCGCGTACACAATCAACGCGCCACCAAGCGCCAGCTGATTGATCGCAAGTTGTGATGGGGCGCGAAGATCCAGCGCATCAAGCCGACGCGCCAGTCCCAGCTCACGCATCCCGATCCCCGCGAGCAGAATCCCGAGCACCATTCCCGGGAATGATCCCAACGAAAAGAACACGCTCAACCCACCCGCAAAGAGCGTCATCCATCCCGAAGCCCTCGCATACCCCGCGGCTTTGCGGATCGGTTTGGCAGTCTGCACGCTCGACCCAAGCATCCGCATCTGGATTTCAGTCAACGGCGACGAATCAAGCCGATCAACTCCGGCATCGGTCGCGGTGATCGGGAAAGCGGGGGGTGTGTGTGCATCCATACACTGCAAATCGGCGATAGAACGGGGATTCTGAGCCATCATCCGGTGTCGCAGGACGACAAGGTCCCACAAATCCGAATATCCAGACTCTACAACCCGAGAACCGCCCAAAAACCCCATTCATAGCCCAAATCAGCTGGTTTTCATGTAAAACGGATATTTGTATCAAATATTGCCGCAATTGGTCGATTCAGAATAAATACTGTTCTACCATATTTTTTCCTATTGTAGATAATCAGGTCGCATTCGGAATAACTGTTCCAAATCCGACCCAAAAGCAATGTGACGGCAACCACACTGAGAGAACACGGGCACGGTGCCCAAGCTTCTACTGAGTCACAGAATCTGGAGAATCACAGTGACTGAGCACGCGGTTCAAACCGACTCGTCAAAGCAAGGGCTCGAATCCTTCGTTTACGACGACAAGATCGTACGGATGTTCTCATGGGCAACCATTATCTGGGGGGTGGTTGCACTCTTGGTGGGGGTCATCATCGCGATTCAGCTCGCATTCCCCGCCGCGGGATTCGGGATTGAGTTCCTGAGTTTCGGTCGCTTGCGTCCGCTGCACACCAACGCCGCGATCTTCGCGTTTGCGGGAAACAGTGTGTTCGCGGCGGTCTACTACTCGACCCAGCGTCTGTGCAAAGCCCGCATGTTCTCCGACCTGCTCTCGCGTCTCCACTTCTGGGGTTGGCAGCTCATCATCCTCGCCGCTGCGATTACCCTTCCTTTAGGGATTACCCAAGGCAAAGAGTACGCCGAACTCGAATGGCCCATCGACCTCGCGATCGCGGTCGTCTGGCTCGTCTTCTTCGGAGGCAACTTCCTCGGCACACTCATCAAACGACGCGAGCGTCACCTCTATGTCGCGCTCTGGTTCTACATCGCAACCATCGTCACCGTCACCATGCTCCATGTGTTCAACAACATCTGGATCCCAGCGGGACTCGTCCACCTCATCAAGACCGGCGAGTTCGCGGGTCCAACCTTCCTCATGAAATCCTACCCCGTCTACGCAGGTGTACAAGACGCGCTCATGCAATGGTGGTACGGGCACAACGCGGTCGCGTTCTTCCTCACCACACCGTTCCTCGGGATGATGTACTACTTCATGCCCAAAGCCGCCGAGCGCCCGGTGTTCTCGTACAAGCTCTCCATCATCCACTTCTGGTCACTTGTCTTCATCTACATCTGGGCCGGTCCTCACCACCTCCACTACACCGCACTCCCCGAGTGGGCATCCACCGTCGGCATGGTCTTCTCAGTCATGCTCTGGATGCCATCATGGGGTGGCATGATCAACGGCCTCCTCACCCTCAAAGGTGCATGGGACCGCGTCGCCCGTGACCCGATCCTCAAGTTCTTCGTCGTCGGCGTGACCTTCTACGGCATGTCCACCTTCGAAGGACCACTCCTCTCGATTAAAGTCGTCAACTCGCTCAGCCACTACACCGACTGGACCATCGCGCATGTCCATTCCGGCGTCCTCGGATGGAACGGGTTCATGACCTTCGGCATGCTCTACTGGATGATGCCCCGCCTCTTCCAAACCAAGCTCTACTCCACCAAACTCGCATCCACCCACTTCTGGATGGGCTCCATCGGTATCCTGCTCTACATCTTCTCGATCTACACCGCAGGCATCACCCAAGGCTTGATGTGGCGCGCGTGGGACGAGACCGGTCGCCTTGCATACCCAGACTTCATCGAAACCGTCACCATCCTGATCCCGATGTACTGGATCCGCGTCGTCGGCGGACTGCTCTACCTTTCGGGTGCGATCCTCGCGCTGTACAACTTCTACATGACCTGGAGAGGTCGTCCAGATAAGTACGAAGAAACCGTCCATTACGCAGCGCCGTTGTCGCGAAACTACGCCGGTGATCCACCCGCCAAATCACGCTTGACCGCAAACGCCGGGTTCGGACACAAGGGCGACAAGTTCCTCCAAGGCAACTGGCACCGCAACTGGGAACGCAAACCTGTTCGGTTCACCGTCTACACCCTCATCGCCGTTTCAATCGGTGGTTTGGTTGAAGCGATCCCGATGTTCATGATCTCATCGAATGTCCCGAGCATCGCGTCGGTCACGCCGTACACACCGCTCGAACTCGCCGGACGAGACATCTATGTCGCCGAGGGTTGCTACAACTGCCACTCGCAGATGATCCGCCCGTTCTACTGGGAAACCAAACGCTATGGAGACTACTCCAAACCGGGCGAGTTCATCTACGACCACCCATTCCAATGGGGCTCTCGCCGCATCGGTCCCGACCTAGCGCGCGAAGGCGGGCGCAAGAGCCACCTCTGGCACTACGAGCATTTCAAGAATCCCGCGGACACCTCGCCCGGTTCGATCATGCCCCGTTATCCATGGCTGCTTGAGAAGAACATCAACTTCCCCGCGATCCAAGGACGCGTAGACGCCAACGCAATGCTTGGCGTTCCCTACGGCGAGATGGTCAAATACAATACCGAGACCGGGATTGGGTACGCCGTCGAAGCCGCTCAGTTCCAAGCTGCGACCATCGCGATGGAACTCGAAGAACAAGGCGGTCCACCGATGGCCGAGACGATGGAGAAGCAAGTCATCGCGGTCATCGCGTACTTGCAACGACTCGGTATTGATCTGTACAAAGATGCCCCAGCGGTTGAAGAGGAGGTCTCAGAATGAAAATCACCGACATCATGTCCAACATGAATCTTCAGATCTATCCCATCATCGCGTTGGTCCTGTTCCTCGTCGCATTCTCGCTCATCATCTGGGGCGTGCTCCGTACACCCCGCTCGATCAGCACCCACCAAGCGCATTTGCCGCTCGAGGACGACGCCGCGCACATCGAGTCATCGAACAAAGAAAGCAAGGGGGTGAGCCATGGCTGATCCAACCAAGAACAGCAACGAACCCGAGATCCTCGAACACAACTACGACGGCATCCAAGAATACGACAACCCCACCCCGGGCTGGTGGCACCTCATCTTCTGGGGCACCATCGTCTGGTCGGTCATCTATGTCTTCGTCTGGCACCTCACCCCGCTGATCCCGACATACGCAGAACGGCACGATGCAACGCAAGCCAAAGCCGTCCAAAAACAGTTCGCGGCTCTCATGACCATCGACGACAACATCGAGAAAGTCCGCATCATCATGGGTGACGAGAACTGGCTCGCGCAAGGTCAGTCGGTGTTCTCCGGAACCTGCACCCTCTGCCACGGACAAAGCGGCGAAGGACTCATCGGTCCAAACCTGACCGACGATTTCTATAAGAACCTCGTTGACCTTGATGGCATGGTCAATGTCGTCACCAACGGCGCCGCCAATGGCGCGATGCCCGCCAACAAGAACCTGCTCTCCGAAAACGAGATCGCACTGGTCGTCGGCTATGTCGCTTCGCTCAGAGGCAAAAACCTTTCGGGCCCGCGCGATGAGTTGGGTCCTGAAGGCGAAGAAATCCCACCATTCCCAGAACCCCTCTCCGCCGACCAAGGCGGTTGATACACAAAGCCAACCCGTTGTGGTGCTGGAAACAGCACCACAACGCTTCGTGATCCCGCCGGCAGGACGGGATCAAAACACCCGGGAGTCTAGATGTCTGAATCCCTACTCAAACCAAACGAACGAGTGCTTTCAACCCTTAACGAAGACGGCACCCGCCGCTGGCTCAAACCCAAACTCTCACCCGGTCGCTTCTGGAAACGACGCCGAGTCGTCGCGTACTTCCTGATCCTGCTCTACTCACTCCTCCCTTTCATCCAAATCAACGGCAAACCCGCGATGCTCTTCAACATCATGGAGCGCGAGTTCACCCTCTTCGGAAAGACCTTCCTCCCGCAAGATACGCTGTTGTTTGGCTTGTTCATGATCATGGTCTTCCTGACCATCTTCCTCGTCACCGCACTCTTTGGCCGCATCTGGTGCGGATGGATGTGCCCACAAACGGTCTATCTCGAGTTCCTCTACCGACCCATCGAGCGGTTCTTTATTGGTGCGCCCGGACGCAAGACCCCCAAGAAGTTCATCGGCCTCCGCCGAGTCTTGATGTATGTCACCTACCTCATCATCTCCCTCCACCTCGCCCAGACCTTCCTCTCCTACTTCGTCGGAACCAGCGTCGTCAACGACTGGATCTTTGGCTCACCGATCGATCATCCGGTTGCATTCACCATCGTCATCGCCACCACCGGATTGATGATGTTCGACTTCGCGTTCTTCCGCGAGCAAGTCTGCTGCGTCGTCTGCCCCTACGCACGCCTCCAAGGCGCGCTGACCGACCAAGACTCCCTCGTCATCACCTACGACAAAGAACGCGGCGAACCAAGAGGCAAAAAACGCCGCACCCCCAAGCACGAATCAGCCGATTCCCCAACCATCGCACTCCCAGTGCTGGGAGACTGCATCGACTGCACCATGTGCGTCCAGACCTGCCCGACCGGGATCGACATCCGCATGGGAACCCAGCTCGAATGCATCGGGTGCGCCCAGTGCATCGACGCGTGCGATTCCATTATGGACATGATCGATCGCCCGCGCGGGTTGATCCGCTATTCATCCGAGAACGCTGTTGAACACAAAGGACAACACCTGCTCCGTCCACGCGTGCTCATCTATCCGTTCATCTTGCTGCTGCTGTTCGCTGGTTTCGTAGCCGTGCTCATGAGCAAGAACGACACCAACATCTGGATCGGTCGCGAAGCCGGTCTGCCGTTCTATACTCTCCCAACCGGGGAAATCACCAACCAGCTCCGCACCCGGATCACCAACCGGACAGACACCCCAACAACCTACACCATCTCGATCGTCGAACCCGAAGGCATCGTGCTCGGAGACGGACAAGACTCCCTGACGGTCCAACCGGGCGAAGAAGCATCCACCAAGTTCGCGATCATCGCCCCACCCCAAGTATTCACCAGCGGCCAGATCCACATCACCATCCGCATCACCGACAACGAGGGGTTCACCAAGGACACCATCTTCGAGATGAAGGGTCGGAAGTACAAAGAGGTCCCCGCCGATGACTGATCCAACCCAATCCAACCCAGCTCCCGACAAACGAACCTTCTTCGAGCGAGGACTCCACTGGCCGCTCGGTCTCGTATGCCTCTTCCTCGTCTCCGCAACTTTCGTCATCACCACCGCGATCATGGGCGCTGGGAAAGGATCACAAGCCGTCGAGCCAGACTACTACGCGCGTTCGATCGATTGGGACGCTGAAAAAGACCGCCTCAACACCGCCGATCGACTCGGATGGGTCGTCAGCATCTCCGCAAGCCCGACCGTGGACCCCGTCGGAACGCGACATGTCTCTGTGATGCTCGTCGACGCAGACACCAATCCAATCGAAGATTCACTCGTCGAGATCGTCTGCTTCTCCCAAGCCAACGCGCACCAACCCTTCACCAAGGTCCTCCCCTCGATCGGAGCGGGTCAATACCAAGCCCGAATCCAAGGCATGCACACCACCGGTCTCTGGGAGTTCCGGATCTCCATCCGCCACGCCGGGGAACAAGCACTCGTCATCGAATCTTTAGAGCTGGAGGGATGATCCATGATCCAGTATGACCCCATGCTCATCCTGATCGGAACCGTTCTCACCGCATCGCTCGTCGGATCGCTCCACTGCGCCGGAATGTGCGGCGGACTCATGCTCTTCGCACTCGGTGCCGACGGCACACAACAAACCAAATCCAGCAAACTCAAACTCCAATCCGCATACCACGGCGGACGCCTCCTCACCTACACCCTCCTGGGAATCATCGCCGGAACCATCGGACAAGCCCTCGACTTCGGAGGTTCATTCGTCGGTTTCCAACGCGCCGCGGCGATCTTCGCAGGTGTCTTTATGATCGGGTTCGGTCTCGTCGCACTCTTGCGCATCAAAGGCATCCACATCAAGCATGTCCGCGCCCCCAAGTTCATGCAAAGAGCGGTCGAAAGCGGTCAACGCCGCGCGTTTGCGCTCACACCGTTCAAACGCGCCATGGCCATCGGACTCCTCACCACCCTCCTCCCCTGCGGCTGGTTGTACGCCTTCGCCTTCACCGCCGCCGGAACCGGTTCACCACTCTGGGGTGGACTCACCATGTCCGTGTTCTGGTTGGGAACCCTCCCCGTCATGGCTTCACTCGGTGCAGGAATCCAACTCCTCGCAGGACCACTCCACGCAAAGATCCCCGCAATCAGTGCATCCGCCGTCGTCCTCGTCGGCGCATTCACCGCGATGGGACGACTCCAAGCACCCGAGATGTCCAAAGAAACCCTCGGCCTCACCGATCCCTCCGCAGTCCCCACAAATCCAGACGAAACCTGCCCACTCTGCGAAGCGGGCATCCCGATGGACACCGACACGGATACCCCCAAAGATCCGTAACCCATGCCTTCTCCACCCGCAGCAAACAACCAGACAACCTGCGACCACTGCGGTCTCCCCGTCCCTCAAGGACTCATCGAACCCGATGCAACGCACCAGTTCTGCTGCAACGGATGCAAAGCCGTCTACACCATCCTCCACGGCTCCGGTCTGGAAAACTACTACAAAATCAAATCCTCAATCAACACCAACGCCGAACCCGCCGCGTCAACCGGTGGTTCCTACGAAGAACTCGACGACCCCGCCTTCACCACCACCTGGGTCACCCAGTCCGACGACGGGACAGCAGAAGTTGAACTCCTCCTCGAAGGCATGCACTGCGCCGCATGCGTTTGGCTCATCGAGCGCCTCCCAAGAGTCGCGACCGGAGTCATCGACGCACGCGCCAACATCCGAAGGCGCACCGTCTGCGTCCGCTACCAACCCGAACACACCAAACTCTCGCAGGTCGCCCAGTCCCTCGACAAACTCGGATACGCCGCGCATCCAGCGCGAGGGAAAGAAGCCCGCGAGATCCGACTCCGCGAAGACCGCAAGTTCCTGATCCGCGTCGCCGTCGCCGGCGCACTCGCCGGGAACATCATGCTCCTCGCGATCGCCCTCTACGGCGGATCATTCTCAGGAATCACCGAAACCTGGCGCACCACCTTCCGCTGGTATTCCATGGCGTTGGGAATTGTCGTGCTCGTCTGGCCGGGACGCATCTTCTTCACCGGTGCCCTCGCCGCGCTGCGCACCCGCACCGCGCATCTCGACATCCCAATCGCACTCGCGCTTTTGACCGCAGGTCTCTGGGGAACCCTCAACACCATCCGAGGCGTCGGAGAAATCTACTTCGACTCCGTCTCCGTCCTCGTCTTCCTCCTCCTCGTCGGACGCTGGATCCAGCACCGACAACAACGCGCCGCGTCCGATTCCGTCGAGCTCATGCTCACGCTCACCCCAAGCAGCGCAACGGTTATCGACGACGAAGGCAACACCAAACGCATCCCCATCGAGACCCTGCAGGCCGGGATGTCCGTCCGAGTCGCCGCGGGAGAGTCGTTCCCCGCTGACGGCATTATCATCGACGGATCAACCACCATCGACAACGCGCTGCTCACCGGAGAATCCGAACCAATTCAATCAATCCCCGGCGACCAAGCCCTCGCCGGCGCAACCAACCTCAGCTCACCCGTCACCGTCCGCGTGCAAGCGGTGGGGGAGCACACCCGCGTCGGCAAACTCATGCAACTCGTCGCCAGCGCGTCCGAACACAAATCCCCTGTAGTCCGCATGGCCGACCGCATCGCGGGATACTTCGTCATCATCGTCATCGTCCTCGCGATCGCAACCTTCGCGATCTGGACCATCAAAGACAGCGTCTCCGTCGGTATCGAGCACGCCACCGCACTCCTCATCGTCACCTGCCCCTGCGCCCTGGGACTCGCAACACCCATGGCGATGTCCGTCGCGCTGGGGCGTTCCGCTCGCGCCGGGATGCTCATCAAATCCGCAGCCGTTCTTGAGCAAATGGCACGCACCGGTCGCTCAACAGGCACCATGATCCTCGACAAAACCGGAACCCTCACCCAAGGCGCGACCGCCGTCGTCGACACCTACGGCGACCCCGATCTCCTCAAAGCCGCCGCCGCCATCGAGCAATCCTCAAACCACCCAATCGCCCGCGCCATCGCCAAACACGCGTTCGACCTCCCAACCAATCTACCAACCGAACTCCCAGCCGCAACCAACATCACCCAGACCACCGCCCAAGGCATCACAGGAACCGTCAACAACGAAACCATCACCATCGGTTCCGTCAGCTTCGTCACCAAGCACGCTTCAACACAAGTCCCCGACGACCTCCAACCCAAACTCGTCCGCCTCCTCGACCGAGCACTCACCCCGATCCTCATCCACGCCTCCCCGTCCAACCGCGTCGCACTCATCGGGGTCGGTGACCAACTCCGCGACGACGCCGTGAAATCCATCGCGTCTCTCCAACGCCGAGGATGGAGCCTCGAAGTCTGCTCCGGAGACCACCCGCGGATCGTCGAGTCCATCGCCAGACAGGTCAACATCCCAACCCATGTCGGTGGGGTCACCCCCGAAGCAAAATCCCAGCGCGTCGCGGACCTCAAAGCTGCGCGTACCAACCCATCCACCCCCATCGTCATGGTCGGAGACGGCGTCAACGACGCCGCCGCCCTCGCGTCCGCCGATGTCGGGATCGCCGTCCATGGCGGCGCAGAAGCCTCCCTCGAAGCCGCGGATGTCTACCTTGTTGAACCCGGAGTCGCCCCGATCGTCAAACTCGTCGATCTCTCCCGTTCAACCATGTCCACGATCCGCCTGTGCCTGATCTTCTCCTTATGCTACAACACCCTCGCCGCGACCCTCGCGATGATGGGATTGATCAACGCGTTGATCGCCGCGATCCTGATGCCGATCAGCTCACTCACCGTCGTCGCGATCTGCACGCGTGCAGGCAGCCGCATCAAACCGACGCACACCCCGGAGCCCCGCTGATGTCCGTGATCTACCTCATGATCCCCGCCGCCCTCTTGCTCGCCGCCCTCGGCGTTGGCGCGTTCATCATCGCCGCCAAAAAGGGCCAGTTCGACGATCTGGACACCCCAGCCCTTCGCGCCGTTTTTGACGACGACGAAACCCCAACCGAGCACAAAAAAGAAGCAAGCGTCACCACAAAGAATGACGCCTGAAACCTCAATGGAGCGGAGGAGATTCGAACTCCCGACCTTTCGATTGCGAACCGAACGCTCTACCAGCTGAGCTACCGCCCCGATCAGCGCATTCTACGCATGGTGTTTCGGTGAGTCGATTGTGTGATTCACCCCGCTGAACCGCCCCGTCGCTTGTTTCTCCTGCGACCGATCTCAATAATCCACAATGCCCCCCGCCGAGCAACCAGCCGTCGAAATCAACCATGTCTCCTACACCTATCCCTCGGCAGGGATTGGCACCGCCGCGAACCCCGCGATCAACGATGTCCACTTCTCCATCGCCCAGCACACCAAGCTCGGAATCCTCGGCCCCAACGGCGGAGGAAAGTCCACGCTCATCAAACTCATCCTCGGCATCCTCAAACCCACAGCAGGAACCCTCCGCGTCTTCGGACACACCCCTACCCAAGCACGACGCAAAGGACTGATCGGATACCTCCCCCAACGCATCGAAGCGGACCGGGATTGGCCCATCAGCGTCCACCAGACCATCGCCCTCGGCCGTGCCTGCCGTCTCAAACCCTGGGAGAAACTCGCCCCAGAAGACCACGCCGCGATCGACCAAGCGATTGAGCTTGTCGAACTCACCGACCTCATCGACCGCCCCATCGGTTCGCTCTCAGGCGGTCAACTCCAACGCGTCATGATCGCCCGTGCCATCGCAGGATCACCCAAACTCCTCGTCCTCGACGAACCCACCGTCGGCGTGGACATCGCGGGGCAACAACGCTTCGGGAAACTCATCGACACCCTCCACAAAGAACTCGACCTCACCGTCGTCGTCGTCTCCCACGACATGCGAGCGATCGCCGCCGTCGCCGACCGCGTCGCGTGCCTCTCGCGCACACTCCACTTCCACGACACCCCGGAAGGACTCACCCCCGCCGTCCTCGCGCAGGTCTTCGCCCACGATGTCGCCGGAGTCTTCGGCGACATCCACATCGACGCCCACCTCGCCGACGACTGCCAAGACCCAGCACACGACCACCAGCGTCAACACGACTGCGGATGCGGTGACAATACTTCCGACAGAACTGCCGACAACAGAGGGGGGGAATCATGAACCAACTCGCTCCCGCAATCATCGCCGCCCTTGTCATCTCGATCATGGGTGGTGCGCTCAGCATCTTCGTCGTCCTCAAACGACTCGCGTTCATCGGTCAGGGAATCTCACACGCCGCATTCGGTGGTGTCGGGATCGCCCTCATCCTCGGCGTCAACGGCGTCTCAACCCCCGGCACCATCGGTCAACTCTTGATCGTCGTCGCGTTCTCCATCCTCGCCGCCCTCTGGATCGCCGCCCTCTCCCGCTCGCACAAAGGACGCACCGACACCGCGATCGGGGTCGTCCTCTCCGCATCCATGGCTCTCGGTTTCGTCCTCTTCACCCTCGCCGAATCCCGCCATGCCCACGACGAGCATGGCCACGCCGCACTCGGTCACGAAGACGAACACCACATCATCGAAGAAATCCTCTTTGGAAACATCCTCAACACCGACTGGACCAAAGCATCCATCGCGATCGGTGTCTCTATCGCGATCCTCACGCTGACCTGGCTACTTCGCAGGAAGCTCATCTTCTGGGCATTCGACGAACCCGTCATCGACGCCTACGGCCTGAACTCCAACCGACTCACCAACATCTTCCTCTCAACACTCGCCATCGCGATCGTCATGTCCATGCAAATCGCAGGGGTCGTCCTCGCAGCAGCAATGCTCATCCTCCCCGGAGCCGCAGCACTCAACATCTCCGCCAAACTCAGACCCGCATTCACCTACTCGGTGCTCATCGCCGTCACGGGAGCGGCGCTGGGAATGCTCATCGGCATCCAAGCCGAGCTCCCCGTCGGTCCCGCCATCGTGCTCACCCAGAGCATCATGTACCTGATCACACTCATCATCAAAACCATCGCCATCCGATCCTGAACGGAGTTTACGAATATGAAAGCCGAAACCCTCCTCGCCGAACTCAACACCATCCGCAAAGACCTCGACGAAGACAAGTCCGACATCGAATGGCTCACCCTCCATCATGTCTTCTGCTTCGTTTCCTACAAAATGGGCGACTTCCAAGAGTACATCGACGACCAAGCCAAACGCGGCGCGTTCGACGAGTTCGAAGACTAATCCACAATCAGAATCATCGTTTTTGACGCAGCCAGCCCGGTTTTGAGCCGGGTACGGTATTTTGCTGCATCCGCATTTGCACTTTGACCGAAAATACTCCAAGATACTTCAATCGTGAATGCCATCCGGGCGCCGCTCTCGCCAAAAGCCCAGAGTGAATCCGGAACGCACCACGACGACCGCTCTCAGGACGAGATCGGGCGATGAGCCCCGAGCGACGGCAAGGGGAAAGGAAACCCAGCGGCGGCCAACTGATCCGCGACGGCCGGGACAAACAATGTACTCAAAGGAGGTGATTCAGTGAACGATTCAGTCTGTACCAAGGGGCTACGCCTCTGATGAGCACATGCTCGACGGAGAACATTGATGCTCCGGCGTAGTCCATGCAGAAATCTTGCTGAGACAACTCAGCATCCTACGGCCACCTCCCACAAGGGGGTGGCTTTTTTTCGGACAGATTCATTCTTAGATCTCCTCCCCCGGGCCTCCGGGGGAGGTGCCGCGTAGCGGCGGAGGGGGTCTTCATACTTCTTGACCACCGCGCACAAAAAAACCCCGACGCCGAAACGCCGGGGTTTGAAGTATCAATCAGTCAAACGACTCAGATTCCGAGCATGCCGCTGAGGATGTCGCCGTACGCAACAATCAAACCAGCAAACACAACCGAAACGATCGAGATCAGCTTGATCAAGATGTTGAGTGCAGGACCCGAGGTATCCTTGAACGGATCACCAACGGTGTCACCAACAACAGTCGCCTTGTGATCGTCTGAGCCCTTGCCGTAGACGATGAAGTCAACATTGCCAGCAGCAACAGCGTCCTTCGCACGAGACATGATCGCGTCACGAACAGTCGATGGGATCTTGGACGAGTTGCCCGTGCCGTTGACCATTTCCTGAGCGGTGGTCGCACCGTAGGACTCGAGCAACTTCTTCGCGTTGTCCCAAGCACCACCAGCGTTGGCCATGAACACCGCCAGCGCGAAGCCCGAGGTCAAGCCACCAACCAGCATACCCATCACACCAGCGACCGAAAGGGTCATGCCAACCGCGATCGGAACGACAATCGCCAGAACCGATGGGATGACCATTTCCTTCTGTGCACTGGTCGTCGAGATCGAAACACACTCAGCGTAGTCCGGGTAGTGATGACCATCGAGGTCGACACCCTTCATAGGCCAGTTGTCCGGATTGGCAACATCCGCTTCCGACATGCCCTGGTTCCGAAGCGCCTGACGGATAAATCCGAACTGACGACGGCACTCACCCATCATCGCGTAAGCCGCACGGCCTACCGCGTTCATGGTCAACGCACAGAACAGGAACGCAAGAAGCACACCGATGAAGATACCACCAAGAAGCTTGGGGTTCGCAAGGGTGACATTGTAGAAACGAAGAACATCCTGAATCATCCCGCGTTCAGATGACGCGAGTGATGCAGTCCAACCTTCGCCAGCAATGTCGTAGCGAGCATCGTGATCGCCGGTGATCGCGAAGGTATCGCCGGCTTCAACACCGTGAAGTTTCACGCCGTGCGACCCGTCTGTCATACGGACATCCAGGAGCATTCCGCCGTCTACATTCATTTCTTCGCCCATACCGGTTGCAACAGCAAACTTGCCGTAGCCTTGGTACACCGCGTATCCCAAATCGGCATCCGCTGGCGCAACATACGAACCGCCATCAAAGAAGTCCTCGGCTTGTGTGCCGATCTGAACCTGAACGATCTGGATGTACGCCGCGAACAGCGCCATCGCGGTCAACGCCGCTGAACCAATCGCAAAGCCCTTACCAGTCGCAGCGGTCGTGTTGCCGAGCGAGTCGAGCATGTCGGTGCGTTCACGCACGAATGCTGGCTGACCGGTCATCTCTGCGTTACCACCAGCGTTGTCCGCGATCGGACCGTACGCATCGGTTGCGAGTGTAATACCAAGAGTCGAGAGCATACCGACCGCCGCGATACCGACGCCGTAGAGACCCATGAGGAATGAGTCGCCGCCGCCCGCGAACGAGAACGCCGCGATGATCGCAACAACAACAGTCAGCAGCGAAGCCCATGTGGACTTCATGCCTTCAGCAATACCAGCAATGATGACGGTCGCAGGACCGGTCAACGCTTGCTCAGCGATGCGCCGAGTTGGTGCATGCTCGTACGAGGTGTAGTACTCGGTCGCGTGAGCAATCACAAGACCCGAGATCAGACCCGAACAGATCGAAAGACCCAAGCCCCACCAAGTGGTGATGCCTTCGAGTTCGGTCGCATCCTTGAGGATGTACCAGAGCAGGCCAAACGCGCCAAGGACGATGAGTGCCGAAGCAACATACACACCCTTGTGCAGACCCTTGAGAAGCTGAGCAAAGTTCGCGTTCTCTTTCGCCTTCACGGTAAAGACACCGAGGATCGAGCAGAAGATGCCCAGTCCAGCCAGCGCCATCGGGGTGACTGCGAGCTTGATACCAAACGCAGCAGCCGCATCGCCCTTCGCGAGGGTCATCGCAGCAGCAGCACCGAGCGCCATCGTCGCAAGGATCGAGCCGTAGTACGACTCGTAAAGGTCAGCACCCATACCCGCAACATCGCCGACATTGTCACCGACATTGTCCGCGATGGTCGCAGGGTTGCGTGCGTCGTCTTCTGGAATACCAGCTTCAACCTTACCCACAAGGTCCGCACCAACATCCGCGGCCTTGGTGTAGATACCACCTCCAACACGAGCGAACAACGCCTGTGTCGATGCACCCATCCCGAAGGAGAGCATGATGGTTGTGATCTGGGTGATGTCGCCACCGATTTCGAAGTGGTTAAAGATAAAGAACCACGCCGAGATGTCGATGAGCGCAAAGCCCACAACATTCAGACCCATGACTGCACCGGAGCGGAACGCAACGGTCAAGCCTTCATTCAGAGAAGACTTCGCGGCCCAGGTCGTGCGTGCCGAAGCGTTGGTCGCCATCTTCATGCCGAACCAGCCACAGAGTCCCGAGAAGAGACCAGCAACCGGCACACCAATCAAGGTGAACGAAGACTGGAGTCCCATCGCGTACATGATCCCGAGGAAGACGATCAGCAGGACGAACACGCCCGCGACCACCTTGTACTGACGCGTCAGGTACGCCATCGCACCGTCGCGGACCGCCTGAGCGATCTCGATCATGTTCTCGTCGCCTTCCGATTTTTTCATGACGGAGAGCTGGAACATCTTGGCCATAATCAGGGCAAGAACGCCGCCGATCGGTGCAAGGTAATACGCCGGGGTGATTCCCGACATCGAAGCCAATGTTGGCATGAGTTGCATACTCATAGTGTGCGTGCCTCTGGGTGGTGGTGGAATTCCTGCGTTTCCTGTGCATCACCCAACTCAGCGACAGGAAAGACTCTAACTACTACTGTTTAAACAACTTTATTGATCCCCGATTCGGGGGTCGCGATTCTAGTGCCCGCTTACAAGAAAAGCCCGGGCCTTATACTCAAAAACGGCATTCACGCCCCAATCTCAACAAAAAAAACCGTCCCATTTTCAGGACGGCATTCAAATCAATTTCAACGCATCGCCGGATTCAATCCAGCAACACCAATCAGTCGCGGATCGGACCACGCTTGGAAGCACGACGCTTGCGCTCCGAAGGCTTCTCGTAGTACTCTTTCCGCTTCACATCCTTGACAAGACCCTCTTTCTCACAAAGCTTCTTGAACCGACGCATCATCTGCTCAGCGCTCTCGTTACCGCGGGTTTTGATCCGAATTGCCATCAGGGCTCCATTCTCTTCAAGGACATCAACTGCAACACTCGCTGCAGGGCCCCTATCAAAGGCACCATCCCCCCAGCGGTCAAGCAATCCACACCCCCAACCACCCCAATTCCTCCCACAACTGCAGCCCAATCCCCAACATCACCGATGCAATGCCAATGAATTCCACCCTCAAAGCCATCACACTCGCGATCGGTATCTGTTCAGTCTCCCTCCTCCCCGCCTGCGAATCCGTCCCCGCGATGCGGAAATCCACCGCATGGCAAGGCCAAACCCCCATCTCCGCCTCCTACCTCTGGGGAACCCTCGAAGCGGAAATCCCACCCGGTATCCGCACCGAGTCCGTCCTGATGGCCGCCAAAGCCGAACTCCTCCGCCAAGGACACATCATCGACAAAGAGAACATCTCCCCCCAAGGCGGCAAACTCCTCGCCCTCTCCCAGCCCGACGCGCCCTACTCCCGCATCCACATCAACACCTCCACCCAACCCTCAGGCGGCGTCAAACTCACCATCAACATCGACCCAGACTCCGAATCCCGAACCCGCCTCGTCCTCGACGCGATCCTCAATCAACTCGGAATCTAAGCTTTTCCAAAGCGAATCAAAAAAACATCGCACCCAAACACGCTTCGCGTCTAGTCTTCCAGCGGCACTTTCAAGCGCGCGGAGGATTCTGGTGTGCCCCCAAAAACCATAGCCGTATGCATCATCTCGTACAATCAACGAGCGTATCTCGTCGAAGCAATCGAATCCGTGCTCACCCAAACCCGGATGCCCGACCAAATCATCGTCATCGATGACGCATCGTCAGACGACACCGCAGAAGTCCTCCAAAGCTACCAACGCCAATACCCCACGCTCTTCACAATCAAAATCAACGCAGTCAACCAAGGCAACGGCACCAACCGGCACCTCGGGGTTTTAGAATCCAGATGCGACCTCACCACCTACCTCGACGGCGACGACCTCTACTACCCCGAAAAACTCAGACTCGAAGAACAACACCTCGCCGACAATCCAGACGCCGGGTTTGTGTACTCAAACTTCAACCTGATCGATTCAGCCGGAGAACTGATCCGACCATGGGCGACGAACCCCGAAGAAATACCGGTCGGCAATGTCTTCGAACCCCTGATCGCATTCGAGTTCCCCCGCGGCATCCAATGCCGATGCCCACTCACCAACACCAGCGCACTCATCGAAGCCACCAAACACGCACAGGGCTTTATCCTCTATGAGGACTTCATCATCGTGATGCACCTCTCGCGATCCATGAACGCCGTCGTCGTCAATCAAATAAATCATGGATACCGACTGCACAACGGATGCGTACACCGATCCCACCACGAGGGGCACAGCAATGTGCTCGAACGGATCTACACGCAAAACAAAGCACTCTTCGAGAATCTAGACCCAACCGACCGATCGCGGATCGAACGAAAGTTCCGCCACATCCTCAGCCAATACGCATGGCGAGCCGTCCGGGACCACGCCAAGCAACCCTCAACAGAATCAAAGAATCAGGTGATCAAGCTCGCCAAAAGAGCGATGCACCACGAGCCGCTCGCCCTGCGTCCAAAGCATGTCGTCCGTGTCATTGCAACGCAGCTCAAAGCCCCAAAGCATCCCGCTGCGACAATATCAAACTGATACCGCACACTCTGATCCGAGCATCGTGTTCAATCATCGACAGGAAAGACAAACCGCTCTTAAGATCGAAGATTATCGCTTCTCGATGGGGACATACGCCACATCGTGCGGGCCAACATAATCAGTCGTCGGACGGAACAACCGGTTGTCACCGAGCTGCTCAATCACATGCCCCGCCCAGCCCGCGATGCGTGCGAGCACAAACATCGGTGTGAACAGATCAAGCTTCAGACCGATGCAGTGGTAAGTCGTCGCGGAGTAGAAATCAACATTGGGGTAGATCCCCTTCGACGCGTACTCACGCTCCATCACAAGCTCGATCGCGTGCGACTTGTTGTACAGGTCCATATTGCCCGTATCTTCGGCAAGCTGCTTCGCAAGCGTCATCAACTCGCTGGCGCGAGGATCTTTCGACTTGTACACACGGTGTCCGAACCCCATGATCCGTTCTTTGTTCTTGATCATGTTCATCACATGCTCTTCCGCATCCTCGACATTCGGGATCTGGTTGAGCATCTTCATCACGCCCTCGTTCGCCCCGCCATGAAGCGGTCCACGAAGGGAACCAACCGCAGCGGTAATCGCGGAGTACACATCCGAAAGCGTCGAGATCACCACGCGTGCCGCGAAGGTCGAGTTGTTCAACCCGTGATCCGCGTGCGTGATCATGCAGATATCGAACGCACGGATCATCGCAGGAGTCGGTTTCTCGCCATTGAGCATGTACAAGAAGTTGCCCGCAAAATTCAGTGACGGATCAGGATCGACAATATCAAGCCCACGACGGTGACGATCAAACGCCGCGACGATCGCAGGCGCGGTCGCCAGAATCTGCAGCGACTTTTCGCGTGCCGCCTCGACCGAGTTCTCGTTGGGGGACGAATCGTCCATCGCCATCGAGCTGATCATCGTGCGGATGACATGCATCGGCTCCGCATCAATCGGGCACGCCTTGATCCGTTCTTTGAGCGCATCGCACAATCCATAGTTGGCACGAAGGTCTGTCGTGAACGCGCCGAGTTCTTCAGCAGTCGGGAGCCGTTTGTTCCAGAGCAAGAACACGGTTTCTTCAAATGAACTCTGCGAAGCGAGATCACCGATCGCGATCCCCACATACTCAAGGATCCCTTCGGACCCATTGATAAACGACATCTCAGTCTGTGCGGCAATAACGCCCTCAAGACCCTTGGAGAAAGTACTTTGCGCGGTGCTCATCTGGCATCCTTTCGAGTTCAATGCGGCTCTTCATTTCTCGCCAGAACACCGGTCAACCTTGAGAGGAATACCCAGCATCACGCGAGAACCCAACTATAGGCCAGACACCCCTCCAGCGACGATCCGCCCCCAACAACCAACCCCCGCAATTCGGAAGGGTACCATCCCCGATGCTCATCCCCCTGGGAACAAACCGCCCCCTCGCCAGAAAGACCCGGATCGTCCCGGTTCTCATCGCGATCAACATCGCGGTTTTCGTCGTCCAGATCGTTCTCCAGTCCCAAGACCCCAAGCTCGCCAGCGAACTCCTCGACTTCGGACATGTCTGGGGACGCGACCTCACCCCCTGGGGCCCCATCACCTCCGCCTTCCTCCACGGCAGCTTCATGCACCTCGCCGGGAACATGCTCGCCCTCTTCGTCTTCGGCCCACCCGTCGAAGACCGCTTCGGACGCCTCGGATTCACCATCTTCTACCTCCTCGGCGGCATCGGATCAGGACTCATCCACGCCGCCGTCTCAGACTACCCCGCGATCGGCGCATCCGGAGCGATCGCCGCCGTCACCGGCGCGTTCCTCGTCCTGTTCCCCAACTGCAAAATCAAGATCCTCTGGTTCTTCATCCTCATCCAGATCCTCATGGCCCCCGCCTGGTGGCTCATCGGTCTCTGGATCGTCATCGACCTCTTCTCCCAAACCTTCCAACCCAACAACGGCACCGCCAACGCCGCCCACCTCGGCGGGTACGCCTTCGGGATCTCCGTCGCCCTCATCCTCCTCTGGACCAAAGTCCTCGCCCGCGAGCAATACGACCTCTTCTCGATCCTCAAGCAGAAACACCGGAAGCGTGCGTTCATCGCCGCAACCAACACCGCCCCCAAAGGCCCGCGCAATCCATCCAAGAAAGCCAACCCCAAAGTCGCCGAACTCGCCCATCGCCGAGCCAGCATCTCCGAGCGACTCACCGAAGGCAACCTCGAAGACGCGGCCGCCCGCTATCTTGCCATGCTCGACTACTTCGGAGACGACGAAGACTACCCAACCACCATGCACCGCGATGCGCAGTACCAAATCGCCAACCACCTCTACGCAACCAACCAACGCCGCGAAGCCCTCGACGCGTACCAAGCCCTGATCAAGGCGTACCCGCATGACAAGGAACGCGATGTCATCTGCATCCTCCGCGCCCGCATCAACGCCAACGACCTGAACAACCACAAAGCCGCCCGCTCAATCCTGAGCCACCTCATCGAAACCACAAGCGACGATGACATCAAAGCCCTCGCCAAGTCCGAACTCGCAACACTCGAAAGCCCACCACAATGACCCCAACAACACACGCCCGAACCCGAATCAAAATCTGCGGCATCACAAACCACGAAGACGCCCAAGCCGCCGTCGATCACGGCGCCGACGCGATCGGATTCGTCTTCGTCCAAGACTCCCCAAGATTCATCGACCCCGCAGACGCCGCCGCGATCATGTTCGAGCTTCCGCCGATGGTCTCCGCAGTGGGAGTGGTCCAAGTCACCGACATCGACGAGTTCTGCACCATCGAACAAATCTGCCCCGCCCACACCTTCCAACTCCACGGCAAAGAACCCCTCGAACTCGTCAAACAATGCGGACCCGGCGTCATCAAAGCATTCAAATACGAAGAGGTCACCATCCAATCCCAGCTCAACCGCTGGGCCAAAGTCGAAGAAATCGACGCCCTCCTCCTCGATGGATCTGATGGAGGACAAGGCCAATCCTTCGACTGGACCAAACTCGCCCCCCTCATCGTGGACTACCCAAAGAAGATCATCATCGCGGGAGGTCTCGACGCAAGCAATGTGGGTGAGGTCATCAAAGCCCTCCGCCCCTTCGCCGTCGATGTCTCCAGCGGCATCGAATCCGAACCCGGAATCAAAGACCACGCCAAAATCGCCGCCCTCTGCGCCGCCGTCCGCGCCGCAGACGCAAGCTGATTACACCCCGGCCTTTGCCAGTGCAACAACCGCTGCAAGCACAGAGTCCAGCGAAACCTGATCGACATGAATCACCGACTCCGCAAGATCCATATACAACGGGTCCCGCTGCGCATAGACCGTCTCGATCTCATCAAGCACATCCCCACCAGTCAGCGAAGGCCGATCCGAGTTGTCCGATGATTCCAGCCGCGCCCGCAGCGTTGTCGGCGATGCCTTCAGATACATCACCCGGCACCGCCCATCACGCTGCGCATTTCGAAGCAAAGCATCACACCCATCAGCAGTGGGGGTCCCCCCCCCGAGCGCAATCACGCGACCAAGCGTGCCCAGTTCAGTTTCAAGCGCCCTCCGCTCCGCAGCGCGGAACGCATCCATCCCATGCTGAGCGATCGCGTCCCCCGCGCCATCGCACCCAAGCACTCGAGCAGTCACATCATCCAAATCAACAAACCCACACCCAAGATCCTCGGCAACCCGAGCCCCAAGCGTGGACTTCCCCGACCCGCGCAGCCCAATCAAAACCAGATTGGGACCAAGCGTTGGCAAGTTAATCTTCCTTGACCCGCGACATGTACGAGCCGTCCTCAGTCGAAACCCGCACCTTCTCGCCAATCGCAATAAACGGAGGCACGCGAGTCTTCAAACCCGTATCGCATTCCGCTTCCTTAAGCTGGTTGGTCGCCGTCGCACCCTTGATGCCAGGCGCGGTGTCGGTGATCTCAACAGTCACCGATGAAGGCAGTTCAATAGCAACAGGAGTCCCCTCATGGAACATCACTTCGCAGGTGCTGTTCGCTGACATGTACAGCAAAGTATCGCCAAGCAGGTCGGGGGTCAGCTCGACCTGGTCGTAGTTCTCCATGTCCATGAAGGTCCCACCGCCAGTGCCATCGGGGTACAAGAACTCCATCGAGCGTTTATCCAGCGTCGCTCCATCAACAACTTCCGAACCCGAGAACCGTTGTTCCTTCATCCCCGATCCGTCCACCGCACGCATCTTCGCTTGGATGTACGCCGGACCCTTCCCAGGCTTCACATGCCCGATCTTGACCACAACATACAGTTTCCCGCTCAGATTCAGAGCAATGCCTGGACGAATTTCGTTTGCTTTCATAGATACAGATTCCCGGGAATGATCGCTTGGCGACCAGAGTTCACAAGTTCAGACGCCCAGAGACCATTCCCAGAGCGACCCTATCATATCCTCATCGGACGCCCGCACACAGGAGATGCCCCCAATGCCTATCCAGACCAGCCAATCCACCCCGCACCAAACCCCCCTCCAATCCATCACACGCCGCGATTCGCTCAAAATCATCGCCGCCACCACCGGGTACCTCTCCCTCACCTCCCCAGCCCTCGCCTCAATCCTCCACTCCCCAGCCAAGTCCGACCCCCTCCTCCCATGGACCGAGCTCAAACCAAACTTCCACGCCTTCGTCGATCTGAACACCGGAGGCAATGTCCTCCTCCGCACCACCAAAGACGCGATCATTATGATCGACACCAAATACCCGCACCTCGCCGGCGCAATCAAAGCCGACGCTGAAGCCTTCACCCGCGCCGATTCAAAGAATGGCTCTCCAAAGCTCATCCTCATCAACACCCACCATCACGGCGACCACACCGCCGGAAACCCGCTCATCATCCCCCACGCCGACGAGTCCTACGCGCACAAAAACGCGATCCCAAGAATCCAATCCCTGCTCGACACCACCAAAGACTCCGGCAAAAACGCCGTCGACCGCATCAAGGGATTCAGCGACTCCAAAGCACTCAAAGCCCTCGCCCAACAAGCCGCCGATGCCTCGGGTTCATGGACCAACACAGAAGTCACCCCAACCACCGCAGTCGATGCCAAAGCCACCGACATCCAAGGCACCGACATCACCCTCCATCACTTCGGACCGGGACATACCGACAACGACCTCGTCGTCGAGTTCAAAGACGACAATGTCATCCACACCGGCGACCTCGTCTTCTCAGGACTCCACCCATACTTCGATCCCACCGCAGGCGTCTCCGCAATGGGCTGGCTCGTCGCCGTCGGCGTCCTCTACCAACTCTGCGACAAAGACACCATCGTCGTCCCAGGCCACGGCGAGCCTGGCGACCGAACCATCATCCAAAACCAAATCGACTACCTCACCCAGATCCTCATCGAAGTCCAAAAACAAATCGACGCGGGAACCTCAAAAGAAGACACCGCGTCGATGGAATGGGATTTCATGAAAGGCCTCGGCTTCGAATCCATCCGAGAACGAGCCATCAACGCCGTCTACGACGAACTCGCAAGCTGACACTGACACACAAGCAAGATCAGCCCTCCGCCGGTGCCTCAACCAGAACCTCCGTCTTCACAGAGTTGGCAATAAAGCAAAGCTTGTGCGCTTCGTGGTGTAGATCGTCGAGCACTTGCTGAGCAGGTGCACCGTCACCGCCGAATGTGATGCTCGGTCGCAGCACGACCTTTGCGATCGACATCCTGCCATCGTCACTCTTCGCCATGTACCCGATTGCCTCGTCGATGTACGAATCTACGACGAGTTTCTCCTTCGTGCACAGCGCGAGGAATGTCAGCATATGGCAAGACGAAAGCGAAGCGACAAACGCCTCCTCAGGATCGACACACGACGGATCTCCCTGATACGCGGGTGCCGCAGAAGCCCTGACGGATTCACCGCCTTCGAACTTCCAAGTGTGCTCCCGGTTGTATGTCGCGTATGCGAAATCGTCGCTGGTTCGGTTCCATTCGATCGTTGCGATATGCTCTGACATGTCCATGCTCCCTATATCCAAGCCCGATTGGCTCAGTTGTTCGACAATCATACCGACGCCGCAGAACAATCTCGTGAGTTGTCAGACTGAGTCCACTACCCCAAATCAAACAACATCAACTCACTCGCTTCAAGCCCGCGGATCAACACCGTTGAATCGCCCGAAAACGACACCGCATCTCCGCTGCTGAGTACACGGCCATCAACCTCTACCTTCCCGCGTGCAACATGCAAATACCCATGCCGATCCGCAGGAATCACCGCATCAAGCTCGCGTCCCGCGCTGAGCACCGCGACCGAAACCTCAGCCTCAGCATGAATCTTCAGCGACCCGTCGCGTGCCTCTGGTGATGCAAGCAACTGCCACCGGTCCGTCCGACCCGCAAGATCAAACGACGCCTGCTGATACCCCGGCTCAACCCCAGCCACGCTGGGTTCAATCCAGATCTGCAGGAGGTGCGTCGGCGCATCATCAAGCCCGTTGAACTCGCTGTGCTGAATCCCGGTCCCCGCCGACATCAGCTGCAAATCGCCGGGGACAATCTCGCCGCTCGTTCCGGTGCTGTCTTCATGGACAATCTTCCCATCAAGCACCCAGGTCAGGATCTCCATCTCGCTATGCGGATGCTTCCCAAACCCTCGGCTCGCTTTAATCACATCATCATTGATCACCCGCAACGACCGGAACCCCATCCGATCCGGATCAAAGTACCGACCAAACGAGAACGAGTGCGACCCATTGAGCCACCCAATCTCCGTCCGCCCACGCGTCGATCCATCCCATACTTTCAGTTGTGTTTGTACTGTCATTGCTATTCTCCTATGTCATCTTCTGACACAATAGAGAACGCCCAGCAAGACACCGTTATTCCACAGGCTTATCCAATCCAAGCCGTCTATGAAAATCTCGAGTGAGCCGCCAGTATGTCTACGGACAGCTTGAAAGCTCTTGTAAAAATGTGTGGATGTCCAAGAAGTTGAGAGTGCCGTCAGAGTTGAAATCCACAGCAAGATCCCCTTGCTCGTACATCTGAACAAACAGAAACAGATCAGCCAGATCAGCACGAAAGTCACCTGACAGATCCGCCTTGCAGGTAAGCGCAAGACTCCAGTAATCGGAATACTTGAAGACCCGATACGCGAGTGGAGAGTCCGTCTCTGGAAACTCATAGGATGAGAAGACCCCAAAAATTTGATCGCCAGCGATGATTTTCCAAGAGTCTCCGAGATTTGGAGAGTACCCATTGTCGATCGTGACTTCTAATGTGCCATCTACTACAAGTGAACCAATACAAACGATTCGACCAAACTCATTGTTGTTTGTTCCGCTGATTTCAATGGTCAATCGTCCAGTGTCTCCGAACTCAAAGTCGTCTACTTCAAAATACCGAAGCTCGCCAGCCGGTCGTAAACTGCCATTGAGTAACACATCGCCCAAGATCATTCCGCTCCCGAAAAGATCTTGATCCGGCCCGATTGTGACAAAGGCGTCCTCCATCGCAATAAACTGTGAATCCGGCACAGGAGCGGTTCCCCCAAACTCGATGAATCCGCTTCCACTGATGAAGACATCCTCGACGAGCCGAACCACAGCGGTCCCATCCTGGACCAATGTCCGCATCTCAATCCGGCCGTTATTAACAAACTCCCCAGCGAGAGTCAGAACGCGACCCCCCTGGACGGCAAAGCGAGCACTGCTGGTGATGTCCCGCAAAATAGTAACAGAATTTCGCGATTCGATAAAGCCGTTGCCCGAAGATTCAAATCGCAAGCCGGTCATTTCTTGCCCATACAGATGCAAAGACGATCCGCTTTCAGCTTTGAACACACCTGTGCTTCCGCCATAGTCTCCAGAAAGGCGCATATACTCACCTTCAGTCGAGCGGATCAAGCCATTATTGATGATTCGGCCGTTAATGATCCCTCCACCAGACACCGTTTGTTCTTCGCCAATTGTCAGACTCGAGTCGGGCCGGGTCCACAACCCGGCAGGAGAAGATGAATCCCCAATGATGCGGACTTCACCTGTCCCATCGATAACAGCGTTTCCACCGAAGTACATTCGCCCAGAGAACGAAGAGAACGAATCGGGATCCAG
This sequence comes from uncultured Phycisphaerales bacterium, assembly GCA_963976955.1. Lineage (GTDB taxonomy): Bacteria > Planctomycetota > Phycisphaerae > Phycisphaerales > UBA1924 > UBA1924. Next base: position 810,112 of record CAXBMD010000002.1, read on the forward strand.
TGTTAATATCCCGTCATTCACAAAGGTGTCTAGAAATGTGAGTGAATATGCAGAAGCTCGAATCCGCATATGACCTCGATTGTGAAATCCAGATATGGGTTGTTCGAAAGAACCAGCGCCCGCAAGTTCGATCACACCGCTCTCAGTGGTATCGAAAACAAACTCAGTAATCGGGTCATGCTCAATATCTTCCCTGTTTAAATTCAACATCAATACCCCGTCGTCGGCAAAGAACTCCCCGTCAAACGGGAACAGGCCGTGAACCTCAAGCCTTCCGCCCTTTGCCCAAAACCGTCCCGATCCAGTGAACTCTCCATTGGCAATCAACGGAGTATTCGGATCAGTTCCTATAAGCGATCCATGAATAGCAATCTGCCCACCCGGTTCAACCTCAACAAATCCCGAGCCATCAAGGACTTGGCCATCCCCAAGAGTCAATGTCGCCCCGGATTCAACCGCAACCTGAGCACGACGAATGAAGTTCCCCGTGCTCTGTAAATGGATTCTCCCATCCCCCCCGATTGTTGTGTCTGAAGAGATGCGGACCTCGGCATGATCTGTGCCTTGATTGCTGTTGATATTGATCGACCCATTGTTATTCATCGTGCCAGATAACTGAACACTCCGAGATTGCCCGGGGATATTTAGCGTTCCATTGTTGCTCACATCTTCAAGAGTGAGCGTTGCCAGCGCCAGTAACTCTCCATCGTTCTCTGTAAAGAGCGAACCCCCCGTAACGCTGGTCCCAGACCGAAAGATGAGTGTGTCACCGATCGCCCCGATACGCCCGGATTCGGATTGTCTGATCGACCCAGAAAGAATGAGGCTCACGCCCCCCGGGTCATTCGCAAGAATGTCCCCATTGTTCTGAATGAGGCCGTTGATCAATCCCGACCCATGAATCGTGTGCCCGGATCCATTGGTGAATGTCTGGGCCTCAGATACAACAGATGCATTTTGAACTTGATCTGTTGCCGCAAGCTTCAAAGAGCCATTGCCAACGATGGAGGAACTGAGCAAGAAACGCAAACTGCTGCTATCTGTAGTACTCGATTGAAGAACAACACGGCCCTCGTTGGTAAGGGACCCAACGATCTGAGTTGAAAAAGGAGGATCTAAAATCAGTATGACATCCGGATTCAGGATCGAAAATCCGCCAAGAATCAGATCGTTGATGGATGTGACCCTGTACGCCCCTTCCAATCCAAACACTGCATTCTCAAACTCGCTATCAGGTATCAATCCGTTTGCCCAGTTGCTCGCGGTGCCCCAGAACCCATCTATAGGCTGATCCCATTCAATCGCTTGTGAAAATGCATTTGTCCACGACAACGCGACGGTACTACAAAACACAACTGTGAACCGAGTGTAAATACTGATATTCATCGTTTGAGATCTCTAAAATTTTTTCATGCAAACATCGAAATCCGAGTCTACATGAAAGCGATCTCAAATACTAGTAAAAACATGTGGTATTGGTCTGAGAACTCACCAGTGTCTGGAATTACATAGCCTCAAAATGAATAGTACAACCGCGCAAAAAGCAGAGTTTCGCGTAAAATCAGTAAGAGCAATCTCTAAACAGAGCCCGGCTCAAGAATCATCAGCCGCTCAAGATGCCCGCGAATCTGAGTCGCCGTGCATTTGGTATGGTCGATCTGCTCCGCGTTCCAGCCAAACGCCCGTGCGGCTTCGATGTGCTCGATCGAGTCATCAAAGAACAACACCTGAGGCCCAGCCGCATTCACCCGACGCTCATACGCCGCGAAAGTTTTCTCGTCCGGCTTCGCAAGTCCGAACAAGTGACTCCCATGCTTGTGCTCAATGCTCCAAGCGCTCGGTGAATCCTCTTCCATCCGCTCCCAATGCAGCGCATTGGTGTTGGACAGCAAGCCGGTCGTCAGATCCGCGTACTCGTTGAGTTCCTCGATCAGTTCCCCGACCCCATCGTACTCCTCAAGCAACCACGCGTGATGCACCGCTTCGACTTCCTCGATGCTGTACACCTCATCGCACGCCTTGGAGATCGAACGGAAGAACGCCTTGTCGCTCATCTGCCCGGTCTGGTAGCGCGGCTCGATCGCTCGCATCTTCTTGTAGCACGCGGTACCAACTTTCTTAGGTTGTTTGGGCACACCAGCTTGGGTGCAGCCCTCTTCCCAGGTACGACAGATTTTGAGTATGACACCACCCCAGTCGAAACAGATGTGCCGGATGTCATCACTCATTGGTCGTTCTCCTGCTCGTCGTCGGAACTTGTAGGTCCGGGTGCCACTTTCATAATCTCGTCCATCACGGTGGTCGCAAACGACCCTCGTGGCAGCTCAAACGCGCACCGGATGTACGCCCCGTGTTCGTCGACGCCGCCTTCGACTTCCGGATCAATCACCGGGATTCGGAGCGGCCTGCGGTCGCCCCCGATCATCGGGAAGCGGTCGCGTGATTCGCACGATTCTAAATCTTTGATCGATACACCAGTGTTGGCAAGGGCTTGGAGTTCATTCGCGTCAATTTCCCCAGTCGCCCGACACATGGTTGTGCCCCACATTGGGCCTGAGGCACAAATTTCGCCACTCTGGAGCCGTTCTAGGGTTTGGGTATTTTCGAGCTCAGATTGTTCCACATGGAACAATCGGCGCGAGTTGAGGATGAATGCCTGATCGCCGGCGAGGAGCTGGTCGTGGGTCCCCGACTCGACGCGGTCGTTGAGGACCTGGTTGAAAATCGCGGATTGGTACGCGGAGATGTAGAATCCCGCGGCGGTCTGGTCGATCGCGGCGACGGCTTTGGCGGGTTCGGTGCCGCTGGCGAGTTGGCTGAGGATGCGGCGTTCGATTTTGAAGACTCGGGGCATCGCGTCTCGTGCGGCGAGAAAGTTTCCTGCCGCGTAAAACTCGCGGGCGTCGTGTTGGTTTTCTGGCGCGAGGTCGTGGGGGGCGCAGAGGAGGTCGATGACGAGTTGGGGGTTCCCCATGATGATCGCTCGTCCGACTTCGTGGTTGTTCTGGATGAGTCCGAAGCGTTGGGGTCCGAAGCGGTTGGGGACGCCTTGCTTGTTGAGTTGCTGGAGTGAGCGGTTCGCTTGGACGACGGCGGTGGGATCGACATCGCGGACCCGAATGGAGAAGCGGTTCCCCGCGAGGTGGCCACGCTTGAGTTTGTTGGTGTGGAGGTCGACCCATTGGACGGTGAGTTTGTCGTGTTGGAGGGAGGGGAAGTCTTCTGGGGTTTTGCCTGGGGTGTGGATGGAGAAGGTTTGTTGGGTGATCGCGTACTTGTCTTTGAGTCCGGCGTGTCCGATGGATCTGCGGTGGACCTTGAAATGACGCGCGAGGATGTCGCGGAGTTGGAGCGTGGACATGCCTCGTTTTTCGATGTACATGTAGATGTGCTCCCCGGACCCGGCGGGCTGGTAGAGGGGGAGTTCTTGGACGAGGAAGTCCTCGGGTCGGTTTTTAATGGTGCCCCCGATGCCTGGGGTGTCACGGGTGAGGTAGACGGGGGCGGCTACTGAAGCGTTGAAAGGGGGGAGGGCGTGTGTTGGTGTGGTGGGGGGCATGGGAGGGGATTGTAGGATCTCAGTTCATGCTAAATGAAAGTGCCCTGCTTACGCATCGCGAGAGCAGGGCACTTTCCGAGTTGGTCAGTATGAAATTTGGTATCCAGTTAGTTCATTTCTTTGATGTCTTGATAGCTCCCAGTCGCGGTCAGTGTAATTGTGATGGGTGTGTTTGAGCGGTTTTTCCAGTACCAGCCGTGGTTGCCGTCAAATGCGGCGACGAGGGTGCCTTGCTTTGATGCTGCGGTTCCTTTTTCGTAGATGTGGTAGCTGATGTCTTTGGAATCGCCGTGGAGGTCGTAGAAAGCGGGGGCGGCGTTTGATGACCAGTTAAAGTCTACGGAAGAATCCTTTTGCATGGTGATTTTGATTTCGGTGCTTTCCCCGGTATCTAGGGTAACGCTCATGGTTTCGGATCTTCGTTGATTGCTGCTAGGAAGTTCGTCGGGAACTGTTTCCTCATCGACGATGACTTGGCTTGATTGATCTGCTTCGAGTTCTTCGGCGAGTGAGGTTTTGATTTCTCCCATCCGCTTGAGTCCTGTGAGTGAACCGATGCCGGTTGGGTCAACACCATACTCGGCGGGGAGGACGATGGTTACGAGGATGATTGCGGCGGACACGATGGCGATGATTGTTGATTTGAACAGTCTTTTGTTCGATGGGAGTTCTGTGTAATCTGGGATATTTTCGTTATGCATTGGTATGTACTTTCTGTAATGATGTTTGGTTAGGCGACGAAGTAACCAGTGAGTTGATAGCCGACGAGGACGAATCCTGCGGTCATAAGGACGGTGTTTGCTGAATAGGCATGCTTCATGAATCCGCTTGATTTTCTCCAGTATCCCATGATGATGAGGATGGCGGCGAGTGTGAGAATTTGTCCGATTTCGACACCGATGTTGAACGAGATGAGGTTCATCAGGAGTCCGTCGGGTGAGATTTCGTATTCCAAGATTTTGGTAGCGAGACCGAAGCCGTGGAATAAACCGAAGATGAGAGTTGCGGCTTTGGTGCTTGGTTGGAACCCGAACCATCGTTGGTACGCGCCCATGTTGTCGAGTGCTTTGTACACGATTGAGAATCCGATGATGGCGTCGATGATGTATGCACTGACTGAAATCTCAAAGAGCACGCCTGAGAGCAGCGTGATCACATGACCCACTGCAAAGAGCGTGACATAGATTGAGACATCTTTGAGTTTGTAGAGGAAGAAGATGACGCCGAAGAGGAAGAGCAGGTGGTCGTACCCGGTCATCATGTGTTTGGCGCCGAGGTACATGAATGGGATTGGCATCATGCCTGAGGATTCTTGGATGTACCCTTTGTCGCCTGCGGTGACGCCGTGGGCGAGGGCTTCGGGGGAAAGGATCATCAATAGTATGATGATCGCGAAAAAACGGTAGGAAAACAGGTGGCTCACTCGTTTCATGAACGGTTCCTTGGTGTTGTGTCTGTTCGAATGTGCGCAACTGTGGCACGGTGTGTTGGCAGTTTGTGCAGCCAAAGCCATGCTCACTGTTTAAGCGGGTTCGAATCTGGATTTATGGATTGAGTATGAAAAACTGTCGGAGATGCGGAGGTTTATAAGGTTAGCCTGATGCTGTTTAGATAATGATTCAGATCGGTTGTTCCATCGATCTGAGTTGGCGTGAAGAATTGATGCGATTTGGATCTGAAGTCAAAGAGTTTTTGCTGCTGTAGATTTGTGACAATGGTAGGGGAAAATGTCTGATTCGTGACCCTGTATTGAATTTTCAAGTGGTGTGTCGGATCGTGCTCGTCGTTCTTCGGTGCGTGATCGGTTGGTGCGTGATCGTGATCCGCATCTGAAAGTTTGTCGTGATGTTGTGCCGACTTTGATTCAATCAGCGTGAGATGTGAGTTTATTGATTCCAGATCGCCGTGGATGGAATGCGGATTCGTAGTGGGATGCGAATGAGCTTGATGCTGCGAAAAAACAGATTCGATGTGAAGTGCTGCGTGAATCACGAAAGACAGCAGGCAGATCCATGTCACCAGAATTTTGGGAGTTGAATGCTTCACTTGTTCTGAGTATATCCGACTATCAAGTGCTGTGGATGTATTGGATTAGTGGCGGTGGGATTCTTTGAAGTGGTCGTCGTCATCGTTGTTTGGTGGGGTGGTGATGCAGGCGGCTTCGATGACGGAGTCTTCGGCGAAGATGGGGACTTGTTTGGCGATTCCCAGGGCGATGGCGTCGGAGGGGCGGGCGTCGATGTGGACGAGGTGGCCGTCGGGGCGGGCGATTGAGAGTTGGGCGATGAAGGCGCCGTCGATGAGGTCGGTGATGGTGATCGCTTCGAGGGTGGCGCCGAGTCCTTCGATGGTGTTGGCGAGGAGGTCGTGGGTCATGGGGCGTGGGAGTTCCATGCCTTCGAGACGGCGACCGATCGCGGCGGCTTCGACGATGCCGATGACGATGGGGAAGGAGCGGGGGGATTGGAGGTTTGGATCGAGTTCGCGCAGCTCGATCAGTTGCTCGGCTTTGCGCTCGTGGATCAGGATTCTGGAGAGTTCCATTTGGACCAGCATGGCTGATTGCTCCCGGGGTCGGTTGAATCATTATAGGGGGGTGTTGTGGGTGGGATGGCCCTAGGATTGTGTATGCCCGTTTTGGCGTTGGATATCCTGATGTTTGTGCTGCTGATTGCGGCGGTGGTGTCGATGGCGTATTGGTCGGCGGTTGCGATCGTGATCATGGTGACCAATCGGAGATTGCCTACGGCTCGCGATGGGATCCGGATCGCGGATTTGAATGCGCCTGGGGAGCGGGTGTGCGTGGTGGTGCCTGCGCATAACGAGGCGGGGAACATCGCGAAACTGATCGAGTCGCTCAAGGGGCAGGATTACGATCGGCTGAACTTTGTGCTCGCGCTCGATCGGTGTACGGACGACACGAAGGGGGTTGCGATCGAAGCGATCGGCGGGGATCATCGGTTCGAGATTGTGGAGATTACGGAGTGTCCTGACGGATGGGCGGGGAAGGTCCACGCGGCGCACAGCGGGGTGACGCGGTCCAATGGCGCGAAGGATGCGGAGGTGCTGCTGTTTAGTGATGCGGACACCTGGTTTGATCCCGCGTGTGTGCGCGCGACGGTGGCGCTTGCGAACGATCGTGGATTGGACATGCTGAGTTTGCTGAGCACGCTTGAGGGGGAGCGGTGGTTTGAGCGGTGGGTGCAACCCGCGGCGGCGTTTGAGCTGGCTCGGCAGTTCCCGTTGTTCCGGGTGAATATGACTGGGGAGAGGCAGCGGCCGTTTGCCAATGGGCAGTTTATGTTGTTCAAGGCGGATGCGTACCGGGAGATCGGTGGGCATGAGGCGGTCAAGGATGCGGTGCTGGAAGACATCGCGTTTGCGATGAAGCTGAAATACGCGGGCAAAGCCGGCGGGTTGTTGATGGCGGATGGGATTTTGCGTTGCGGGATGTATGGGAGCTGGGCGGAGTTCGTGCGTGGGTGGAAGCGGATTTATACGGAGTCGGCGAATCGTGAGACACGCCGATTGAAGCGGTATGCGTTGCGGGTGCCTGTGCTCAATGCGGCGCTGCCTGCGATGTCGATCGCGTGTTTGGTGCTTGCGGTGACGATGGGGGATTCGGCGACGCGCGTGTGGGGCGGGTTTGTTGGGGGTGCTGGGTTTGTGGCGTGGGTGGTTGGTGTGGGGGCGATGCTGCGGGTGAGTCATGCGCCGTTGTGGCAGATTCCGGGGTTTGCGGTTGGATCGTTCTTTGTGGGGCGGATCTTTCGTCAAGCGGGGAGGGAGCTTGAGGATGGGACGCCTACGGTGTGGGGCGGGAAGTCGTATGTGCGTCCGGTTGCGGATGGGGGGCGATCATGAGACGGCTGCGCCGCGATAGTGATGAGGTTCGGATTGAGATCACGCCGATGATTGATGTGGTGTTTTTGCTGCTGACTTTCTTTGTGTTTTCGATTGTGATGATGGTGCGGGCTGATGTGCTCAATGTTGAGCTTCCGGAGCTTGCGTCCGGGGTGCCTGCGGAGCGGGTGGAGCCGATCACGATTGCGGTGGGGGGTGATGGAGAGATCTTGATCAATCGCGAAGCGACGGCGATGGATGCGGTTGTGGATGTGGTGTCCGGGTTGCGGGAGGAATCTCCCAATGCGCCGATCGTGCTTGCGGTGGATGTGCAATCGAGTTCGGGGGTGCTCATTGAGCTTGCGGATCGGCTGACGGGTGGCGGGTTGGGATCGTTCGCGATTCTGGGGCAGCGTGCGGCGGCTGATCCTGCGTTGAAGTCATCGGTGGAGGACGGGGGGGACAACTGATGGCGTTGGTATTGGTAGAGGATCGGCGCGGGGTGCTTTCGGGATCGATTGTGGTGAGCGTATTGCTGCATCTTCTGGGCGCGGCGGTGGTGCTTTCGGTGGGTCTCCCGATGGGGAATACTTCGAATCGTGTTGAGTCGCGTGACAAGGTCTTGCCTCCGGTTGAGCAAGAGGAAGAACTGAAGTTGGGGATTGATTCGGCGAGCTCGGCTTCGATTGATTGGCTTGGGATTGATACTCCAGAACCGATCGATGGGGAGGCAGAGATTTCGGAGACCAATCAAGCGGCGCAGACACTCGCGATTGGACAGAGCGAGGAGATGGCGGCGGCGGAGCAGGTGGCGATTGAAGAAACAGTACCGGTTGAAGAAACGCTTGAGCAGCTGGTTGAAACACCAGAAGTACAGCAGATGCTTGAGGATGCGACTGAACTGGTGCAGGAATCGGTCGAGCGGCTGATTGAACCACTCGAAACGATTGATTCGATGATCGACGATGCGATTGTTCTGCTTGAGCCGGTGGAAGAGCAGACTGCGAATCAACCTGAAGCCGCTCAACCCGTTGAGGCAAAGGAAGCGATGGCTCCGAAACCGGCACCGGTTCCGGTGGGGACTGCTGGGGTGTTGTCGCCGAAGGAAGTGATCGCGACGCGGATCAAGAAGGCGCTGGAGATGGATCCGCACAAAGCGAACGCTCCGGTGGTGGGCAAGGGGCTGGAGATCATCACCGTCCGTCCGAGGTACACCTCGGCGGTTCGGTTGTCGGCGATCCCCAAGAATCCGATCGTGGTGATCTGGTTTGATGCGCTCGGGAAGGTCCGCAAAGCGGAGTTTTTGAAGGATGGTCGCGTGGAGTATTCGTCGGGTGTGGTGGGGGTGGATGAGCCGCTCTTGAACGCGATTTATCAGTGGAAAGCGAAGGGCAAGCAGATTGATGAGTTGGACCGGGCTGATCCCGAGTCGCTTGTAGAGGTGACGATCAAGATTGTGTATCAGCGCGAACGGAATATTGTCACAGATTGATTCGCTTGGTCTGAGATCGATCGGTGCTTACCAGAAATACAGGATCAGCACGGCGAGGATGGACAGGGCGATGGTCCATGTGATGAGCGCGGTGGTGATTGCTTTTTTCGCTTTGCCTTTTTCGTACCATGTGGTTGGGCGGACGCCTTGGGCGAGGAGTATCGCGGCGGCGGAGAGGTTGATACACACGATGTTGGTCGCGGCGAGGACCGCAGCGCCCGCGGCTTCGGCGGGTTGTCCTGATCCGATGAGCATGCCGCACGCGGCGGTTGGTGGGAGGAGGGCGACGGCGACCATGACACCGACGAGGGTTGCGGACGCGCCTGTGGTGAACGCGACGACTCCTGCTGCACCTGAGGCGAGTGCGAGGATGATGTCTCCGGTATCGACGGCGGTTCTGCTCGTGATTTCAAGGGTGAGCGGATCGGGGGCGGCGAGGAGTCCGAAGAGGAGCGCGACGATGAGCGCGGTCCCGAGTCCGAGGAGGTTGGAGCGGATCGCGGAGCGCATGAGTTTGGTGTCGCCGAGGGTTGTACCCAATGCGAGCGCGGTGTTTGGACCGAGGAGTGGGGCGATGACCATCGCGCCGATGATGATTTCGGGGGAGTCTTTGATCAGACCGACGCACGCGACGATGGTCGCGAGGATGACCATGATAATGAACACATGCGTTACCTTCGCGGAGTCCTTGATGTCTTCGAGGAGTTCTTCGCGCGATACGCGACCAAAGCGGGTCTTCCATCCGGTGTGCTCGGTGTCGGACTCGGTTTGGGGTTTGGGTTGTTCTTCGGGTTCGGGGAGCGGCGGGTAGGTCGCTTCGATGTCGTGGAGGATCGTGCGGAAACCGTCGGTGTGGTTGTACTTATTGCGGAGGGTGTCGGTGATGGGCTCGACGGATTCGGAGCGGAGGACGACGGAGGTCATCGCGAGGTCGTTGTCGAGGGGGGTGATCCAACGCTGATCACACTTTGCATCGTCGAGGATGGCGCAGAGATCATCGTGGCGATCTGAGGGGAGGATGATCTGGAGGACGCGGAGTGGCACGGGGTGAGTATACCGCGCATGCGTGTGAATCGCTTAGTTGTCGGATGCGCCAACGGTGAGTTGTGCGGTGCCGAGGATGTCTGCTTTTTCTTCGGCGCTTTGGATGTGCAGGCGTTTGGTGCGGTGCTTGGACCAGTCTTTGACGAGCAGGTCTGGGGAGTTGGGTCCCGAGTGGGTGCGGATGAGGTCGTAGTGGGAATCGCGCTGGGCGGGGGTGAACCCTGCGGTGCGGATGAGGTTGCAGAGGACGGGTTCGTCGAGGCAGTAGGTGGTTCCGGCGGAGGAGACGACATTCTCTTCCATCATGACAGACCCCATATCGTTGGCGCCGTAGAAGAGGGCGGTTTGTCCGACGAGCGGTCCCATGGTGACCCAGCTTGAGCCGATGGTGTAGATGTTGTCGAGCATCAAACGCGACACGGCTTGCGTGCGCAAGTATTCGGTCGCGCCTGCAAATCGAAGACGGCGACCGAAGTTTGGATCTTCGTCTTTGGTTCCTGATCCATCGAGTTTGGCGACGACATCTCCGGGGAATGGGAGGCCTTGTGCTTTGTCCTCAGCGGTTGGCCATGTTGGGAGACGACCGAGCGCGGTGTGGTCTGGTTGGAAGGGCCATGCGTGGAAACCGAGGTAGTGTCCGCCGGTTTCTGGGTTTTTGACGGTGGGGTCGTAAGCGAGGGCGTCGGGGAGGTTGCCGTTGCCGAAGTCGCGGATCGCTTTGTCTTGCCATTCGCGGACGAGTCGCATGTGGTGGATGCGGTCGGCGTATCCCTCGATGTGTCCATACATCATCGACGCGGAGGTGAACATCCCGAGCGAATGGGCGGCGTACATCACACTCAGCCAAGCTTCCATGTCGCACTTGCCCATACCGATCTTGGTGCGGACGGCGGGTGCGAAGATTTCACCGCCACCACCTGGAAGCGAGTTCATGCCTGCTTCTTTGAGTTTGATCAGGACCCAGCGGATTTTGTCGATGAGAGTTGCGCCGGGGGGATCGAAGAAGTTGACGAACTCGATGAGTTCTGGTGGGGAGAACGCGTGGATTTTGACATGCGGGAAGCGTTCGCGGATGCCGTTAAGAAGCTCGAGGTACCAGTCGAGGGAGAGGTTTGGGTTCATGCCTCCCTGCATGAGGATCTGGGTGCCTCCGATGTCGGAGAGTTCGCGTACTTTTTGGTAGAGTTCTTCGTATTCGAGGGTGTAGGCATCGTCCTCGTGACCGGCGCGTTTGAAGGCGCAGAAGATGCACTTGGCGGTGCAGATGTTGGTGTAGTTGATGTTGCGGTCGATGATGTAGGAGCGGAGGTTGTCGCCGTGGATGTTGCGGCAGCGTGCGTCGGCGTAGCGACCGAGTGTGTGGAGGGGGGCTGAGGTGAGGAGTTCGAGGGCTTGTTCTGGGGTGATGCGGGCTTGGCCTTGGGCGATCGCGGCGAGGAGACCGGGATCGTTGGCATCGAGGTTGGGGTGCTCGGGGAGTGGTTGATAGATGGTCATGGGATATGCTTTCTGGTCATGAATGCTCGTCAATTGTAGGTCGTCGAAGCGGTTGATGGCGGATTTGGAGCCGGATATGAAGGTTGCGTATGTGAGCTGTATGGTGCTTCCGGAGCCCGATCATGACGAGAAACCGTTGATTGATGGGCTGATTGCTGCGGGACACGATGCGGAGGTGGTCGCGTGGGACGATCCGGCGGTGGATTGGGCTGGGTTTGATGTCGCGGTGGTCCGGGCGACCTGGAACTACATCAAGCATCTGGATGCGTTTCGGGCGTGGATTGATCGGGTGGATGGGTTGACGACGCTGTTGAATCCGGCGGCGACGATGAAGTGGAATCTGCACAAGGGGTATTTGCGGGAACTCCGAGCGGGGGGAGTGCCGATTGTGCCCACTGCTTTCTTTGAAGCGGGTGGTGCAGAGAATATATTTTTGTTGTGCGCGACACGCGGGTGGGAACGGATTGTGATCAAGCCAACGGTTGGGGCGGGGTCGTTTGGGACTCGCTCGTTTGATTTGAATGCTGAAGAGGGGCATGCTGCTCAGCGGTACTTTGATGAGATGGTTGCGCAGCGAGACATGATGGTGCAGGAGTTTATGGAGAGTGTTGAAGCGGTGGGGGAGACTTCGCTGGTTGTGATCGATGGCGTGCTGACGCATGGGGTCGAGAAGCGTCCTCGGTTTGATGATGAGGATGAGCAGGTGTTTTTGCGCGAGGTGATCAGCGATGAAATGCGGGGGATGGTGGAGCGGGTGATCTCTGCGGCGGGGAAGGATGCGCTGTTTGCACGCGTGGATGTGATGCCTGACAATGGTGGTCAGTTGGTGCTTGGGGAGCTTGAGATGCTTGAACCTTCGTTGTTCTTCCCGCATTGTGAAAGCGCTGTGGGCGCGATGGTGCGTGGTGTTGAACGGCTCGTGTTGGCTGGAGAGTGAGCGTTAGTCCGGAAGTGATTCCGCGTCGTCTTTGCTCTTGGTTCTTCTCCGATCGGCAATCAATACAGTGAGATAGAACAGAATGTAAACCCCGAATACTGCGAAGGCGACTGTGATGAAAAAATTGAGTTCGAGCAGCCTTGAGATGTATTGACACAACAAGAGAAAGACAACAAGTGCAGCGAGCCCCCAAACAAGCTCGAATACATTCATCCCTCGCCTATTCATGTGTCTTTGCCTGTCTTCGCGTAGTGGAAATCTTCGTCGATGCCGATGAGCTTGGCTTGGCCTTGCTTGTCGAGGAGTGAGACGATGATCGCGACGATGAATCCGATTATGAAACTCGGGAGCAGGACATCGAGGTCTCCGAGGTATCCTGCGAGTTCTTCGTGTCCGGTGTTGTTGAGCAGTGGTGGGATCGCGAACTTAAAGAGCGGGACGCACAGGAAACCTGTGATCATCGCGCACTTGGCACCCATCGAGGTCAGCTTCTTCCAGAACAGCGAGAGGATGATCGTCGGACAGAAGGTCGCGGCGATCCCGGACCATCCAAAGATGATGACCCAGAAGACGCCTTTCTCTTTGTCGTAGAGCATGATCCCGATCCCGATCGCAAACGAGACCAATGACAGGGCGATGGTCACCTTGCGGGACAAGGACATGAGCCGCTCGTCGGACATGTTCGGATGGCGGGTCTTTTGCCAGTAGTCGCGGACACCCGCGCTGGAGGCGACGATGAGGAGCGAGTCGATCGTGGACATGATCGCCGACAAGACCATCGCGATGAAGATCCCTGCGAAGAACGCGGGGAGGAGGGTGAGTGCGGCGTGGGGGAGGATGTCGTCGTTGATGCCTCCGATGGTTTCGGGCGTGAAGACCGCTCGTCCGAAGAGTCCGACCAATACCGCACCTGAGTCTGCAAGCAGCGTCCATGTGAGTGCGGTGATGGTGCCGGGGAGGATCTGCTTGGTGTTCTTCATCGAGATGTAGCGGACAAAGACCTGCGGCGATCCGAAGAACCCGATCCCGATCGCGGCGAGTCCGATGATGGAGATGATGGTTGAGGTGGTCCATCCCCCTGTGGATGGAGTGATGATCCCGTTTGCATCCGCTGGACCTGGGCCGTGTAAGGTGAGCAGGTGTGGGTCCACGGCTGAGACGGCGGTGGTGATCCCATCGAAGCTTCCGACATGGTTGAGGATGACGAGGGGGAGGGCGACGAGACCGATGACCATCAGTGAGCCTTGGAAGACATCGGACCAGACGACGGCGGTGAATCCGCCTTGGGTGATGTAGAGCATGACGACACCGAATCCGACCGCCGCGCCGACATAGTGGTCCCAGCCGAGGAATGCGTGGAACGCGCCGCCTGTCGCGAAGACTTGCGCGCCGGCGTAGATCGGGACGAAGATGACGAGTGATCCCGCGGCGATGAGCCGTAACCAATGACCAGAGTCACGCAGGCGTGATTCGAGGTAGTCGGGGACGGTGACGGAGTCGTATCGGTCGGTGAGTCGTTTGAATCGGCGAGACATGAGGATCCATGCGCCTCCGACACCGATCATTTCTCCGAGTACCACCCAGAACGCTTTGGCACCCACGGCGTATCCCATGCCGGTGAGTCCCAAGAGCAACCATGCGGATTCGCCTGTCGCTCGCGCGGAGAACGCGACATTGAAGAATCCGAGGTTCTTTCCTGAAGCGAAGTAATCGCGGATGGTGTGCATTTTCTTGGATGCGAAGTACCCGATGAGGATCAGGATTCCTGCGTAGAGCGCGACGGCGACGAGTTTCATGATTGTGCTGGAATCGATGGGACACCTCAATACATTGGAAGAAGGGGAGTGTTCACCCTACGCGATGGAGCGGGTGAGTGCAACCCATACGAAAAAACCCCGGTCATTGTGCAATGCACGAATGACCGGGGTCCATGAAAGCTGTGGATTTTGCTTATCGACGGCGGCGCGCGGTCATCGCTGGGAGTCCGAGCAGCAACGCGAGGGTGCTTGGTGCGGGGACGAGGTTGGCGCTGACCCAATCAATCGCGGCTTCGTGTGCGATTTCGTCTTCGAGACCGAAGCCGTGGACAAAGAAGACAGGTTGGGTGCTTGCATCACCAACATTGAGGGTGAGCGACCAGAGGTAGAACCCGTAGTCGTTTGACGAGATGCTCGAGAGTCCTGCGTCCATGTGCTTGTGGAGGAACCCATCGGAACTGGTGGTATCGATATCGAAGCCGTTGACATCCGAATCTGATCCATCAAGCAATGAGGAGAAGATCGCGGATGGTGATTTGGAGATGGTCAACGCGTTTGAAGATGCGGTAAAGTTGACCGCTCCGGCGCCGTCCCAGTGGTAGAGGTTTGCGGATTGTCCACCGATCTGGAACGAGTTTGCATCGAAGCTGACCGGGGTGCTGCCGCTGAGTGCTTGGAATCCGGATGGGATGTTTGAGGCGCTGAGCGCGTTGAATCCGGGTTCGTCGGAGGTTCCGAACGCGTCGAACTCACCTTCGTAGACGCGGGTGTTGGTGTTGACAAGTTGGTTGGTTCCAAAGTCGTATTGACCTGTGAGGAGATTGCCGGCGTTGTCTCTGATGAGCAGCAGGTCCGCGTGTTGTGCGGATGCGATGCTTGCGATTGAGAGGGCGGCGAGGGTGATGATTGATTTGGTATTCATGATTGATTTCCTTTGTTGGAAGGGTTGTGTATTGAAAATGATTACGGATTGGCATCGGGGTCGAAACGGTTCTTGTCGATGCTGGTGAGGACTTGGTCGAATCGGAGTGATTCGGCGTGTCCGTCGAGGAACCCCCAGTTGGACTGGGCGTTGTTGGTTCCGGGTTCTCCGGCGACGGCGTTGATCTGCGCTTGCTGCTGGGCTTTGAAGGCGGGGGACGGGTGGTTGATCCAGTTCTCGATGTGAGGATGGTCAGCCGCGGCGTAGTCGCCTTCTTGCGCCATGTGCAGGAAGTGGACGATCATGCTTGGTCTGGGGACGGTGTACATCTTGTATCCCGAAAATGGAATTCGGAAGTTGGGTCCCCAGGGCACGGTGTTCGTGTCGAGGAAGTTGTTGATGCCGTAGCTTGTGACTCGGCGTTGCTCGACTGGTGCGCTGGGCACCGGTTCTCCGTCTGGGTAGGGTCCCCAGTGTGGTGAGAGGTCGAGCGGTGAATGAACGATGAGGTCCGCGTTGTAGTATTCGCGGAGCGTTTCGAACCACGGGTCGATGTTGCCGTGTGTCACGCCGCCGTGGGCGAGGTTCGCTTGGATCAAGCGAGCGTCGTTGTCCTCGGCGTACATGGTGTGGGCAATCTCCAGCTGTCGCATGTTTGAGAGGTCGACCATTGCTTTGGCGCTGTTTCGAGCTTTACCAAGAGCGGGTAGGAGCAGACCGATCAAGAGTGCGATGATGGCGATGACGACCAGCAGTTCGATCAGGGTGAAACCCGATCGGATGCGCATGGTGTCCTTCCCCCGCTGCGTGAAATGAATCGCGCAGCGGTGACATGATCTTTATGATGTGAAGATGCAGATCGACTGTCGATTACGACAGCGGGGGGCCACGCGTGGGGTGGTCGGAGAGGGTGTAGAGGCTTGGCACGACCGAGATTGGTTGTGCTGGAATGTAGGTGATGGTCTCAAGCGTGAGCGGCAGGGGTGCGGGCTCAGCGAGCGTCGGGGTGATCGAGTGGAGGGAGAGGCAAAGATCACAGTCTTGGTCGGTCGGCTGATTTGAAGGAGTCTTTGGTGCTTGCTTTGTAGGGGTTTGGTGATCAGCAGCGGAATCGCATGATTGCGAGATTGTTGGTTGGGCGTGGTGTGAGAGGTTGTGGACAGCACGCAAGACACCCGCGCCGTTGAGGGCGAGGAGGATCGTGGTCGCAAGCAGGATGAGGCGGTTGGGCTTCACTGGTGTTCAAGTCTACATCAAGTTTTGTATTCGGACCAATAAAGTAGCGGGAACTAGCCGCGGGGATGCAGTTTTTTGATGGTTTCGCGGAGTTTGCTGCGATCGACATGGGTGTAGATCTGGGTGGTTGTGATGTCCGCGTGGCCAAGGAGGTCTTGGACAATGCGGAGGTCCGCGCCTCCAGCGAGCAGGTGGGTTGCGAAGGAATGGCGGAGCATGTGGGGATGGACCTTGTCGAGTCCGGCTTGTTTGGCGCAGTGTTTGACGATCTGCCAGACGCGGACGCGCTCGATGGGTCTGCCTGTACGCGAGAGGAACAGTCGTCCCTGATCGCGTCTCTCGGCGGCGCGTTCTGCGGTGATGAGCATCGGTCTGCATTCGCTCAGGTATTGATCGAGTGCTTTGATCGCGGGGGTTCCCATCGGGACGATGCGGTGTTTGTCACCTTTGCCCAAGACTCGGATGACCCCGATGCGTTCTTTGAGATCGGACAAGGTGATGTTCCCGACCTCGCTGGCGCGGAGTCCGGAGGCGTACATGAGTTCGAGGATTGCGCGGTCGCGGAGGTAGAGGGGGGGTTGGCCGTTGGGCTTTGCTGGGGGCTGAGGGGCGTTGAGGAGTTTTTTGATTTGGTTTGGGGAGAGGACGCCGGGGAGTTTTTTCCATTTGGCGGGTTGGTCGAGGTGGTCGGCGGGGTTGTCTGCGATTTTCTCGTTTGCGTAGAGCCAGCGGTAGAAGACCTTGATGGTCGCGATGTGGCGCGAGACGGTGGTTCCGGCGTATCCGCGTTCTTTGGTGAGCGATCGGATGTGGGCGATGAGGTGCTCGGGGAGGGAGTTGTGCGCGTCGTTGACGCCTCGGGTTTGGAGGTTGATGAGGAGGGTTTCAAGGTCTCGGGAGTACGCTTCGATGGACGCGGGGAGGAGGCCGCACTCGATGCGGATGAAGTTGATGAAGCGACGGCGGACCAGTTGGTTGGGCTCTGAGAGCTGGTCTACACGATTGTTTTGGGCGGTCGGCACTGGGTTTTCATCGGGTGAAGCGGTGTGGGCGCATGAAAACGCCCCAGTCGGAAAGGACTGGGGCGTCGAGGGTCAGCTCTCTGAAGGCATCAGCCTTGGGTGGTCATTCGGGATTAGCCGAGGAGACCAAGAACATTCTGTGGCGACTGGTTTGCCAGTGCCAGAACATTGGTTGATGCCGAGACAAGGACCTGGTTACGGGTCAATGCTGCGGTTTCAGCTGCGAAGTCTGCGTCACGGATGACGGACTCTGCAGCGGTGATGTTCTCAAGAGCGGTGCTCAGTGAACGCTGGGTTGCACCGACCACATTCTTCTGGAACGCACCGAGACGACCGCGAGTCGATGAGACCTGGTTGATTGCCTCGTTGACGATGCTCTGTGCGGTATCCAGGTTGTCGCCATCAACAACATTGAAGGACTTGCCTGAAGCGAGGTCATCGAGGAAGCCATCGGCTGAGTTTCCGAGCTTACGAGCGGAGAGGTCACCGATTCCCAGTGACACCTTGCCTGCGATGTTCACATCGGATGCGAGCTGGAAGTCAGCACCACCACCGGTGATTGTGAATGCGGAAACCGCACCGACAGTTTGTGCCCCGGTGTTGTTGAGGGAGAACTTGACATCGAGGAAGTCGGTATTAATCGACAGTGTGCGGCCTTTACCCACGGCGAGGACACCATTGATGCTGCCAGCAATATCCTGGCCGGCATCGCGGACGCCGTTTTCTGCAGCCGCAGCGCTGAAGAGTGTTGCTGGGGATACATCGACTACATCGAAGTCGGTTGTTGACAAGTTGTAAATACCAGCGGTGGTTGCTGCGGTGTTGAGAGCACCATCGTCAACGATGGTGACGGAGGCAAACTCGTTTGAACCGTACCCTTCTGTTGCCAGCTTCACACCAGTGGTGCCCGCAGATGCGGTGACGCCGGTTACATCGGAGAACGAGTTGATCGCTGCGGTGATCTGGGCATTGGTTGCACCCGAGTTAAACTGGAACTCGCGTGAACCCTTGGAGCCTGCGATTTCGAAGACGAACTGCGCAGATGAAGAGCTCAGATCAATAATGCCGCCTGCGCCGAGGGAGAGGTAGAGCCCGCCCTGCTGAGCGGATAGGGTGACGACCGCTTCAACCGCGAGGTTGGTGTCGCCATCAAGCTTCGCGCCACGGACTTCAAAGTCGGTGACATTGCCACTCACTGCGGTGGTTTGGTAGTCAAAGTTGCCGTTGAGGAGCTTTGTGCCCTGGAACTCGGTTGCGCCTGAGACGCGGTCGATGGTCTGGAGGATCGAGTCGATCTGGAGCTGGTTTGCTTCCTTCTCTTCGGTCGAGAGACCAGCGGAGTTTGCTGAGGTGGTGATGAGGCCTTGGAGTTCAACGAGGAGGTTTGAAACTTCCTGGAGACCGCCTTCGGCGATGTTGACGACCTGCTCTGAACGATCGGCGTTGCTGATCGCGGCGTTGAGGCCTGCTTTTTCAGAGCGGAGAGCTTCCGAAGCGATCAGGCCCGCTGGGTCGTCCTTACCACGGTTGATCCGGAGACCGGTGGAAAGGCGTTCGAGCGCGACGCCGAGGTCCTTGTTATTGCGTCCGAGCACATTCTGTGCGATGAGTGATGAAACATTTGTGTTGATGCGTGTCATTGGCTGACAACCTCCGTGTAATCCTCGGCGCGTGTCCGAGGTCCATTGATCGGGCGACTTTCCTTAGTCGTCCGTTGTGCTCCGCCGGTGTTTCCGGCTCGGCGTGATTGCGATGGTGAATCGCAATGCTGACCTTTCATCTGGGTACACACCCTGATGATGGATCACGGATCGGCGAAGATTTGTACCCAATTTAGTTGTGTCGCCGAGAAAGGGTCCTTTTTGTGGCATTGGCTGTTATTTGGACCAATAAGAAACACGGTTGAAGCATGGCGCACGAAAAAAGCCCCTCTTTCGAGGGGCTTGTGTGGTTGAGATTGCGTGTATAGAAGGTTAGCCGAGGAGCTGGAGGACCTGCTGCGATTGCTGGTTGGCAAGCGAGAGGACTGTGGTGCCTGAGGATTGGAGGATCTGGGCACGCGTGAGTTCGGAGGACTCGAGCGCGAAGTCCGCGTCACGGATCAGACTCTGCGATGCGGTCAGGTTCTCGAAGGCGCCCTGCAGCGAACGGGAGTTTGCATCGAGCACATTTCGCTCGAACGCACCCAAGCGTCCACGGAGGATCGAGATCTCGTCGATCGACGCTTCGACGATCTCAGAGAGGGTTGAGTAATCTCTGCTCGCGTCTGCTGATGCGAGGGAGTTGGACTTCCCTGTCTGGAGCGATGAGAGGTAGTTTGCAACGCCGTTCTTGAATATGCCACCGAGTGCTTCTGCCGCGGTGGATTGGATCCCGATGTTGGATTGCTGGAGAGCGGTGACACTCGGACCGAGCTGGTAGAGTGAACCACCTCCTGTGATGTCGAAAGTGGTGACGGCGAGGGTGGGATCGAGCGCGTAAGACTCCGCGAGGTCGAGCTTGACCGCGAGGGAAGGGGAGCCGATGGAGACGGTGAGTCCGTCGCCGCTGGCTACATTCCCGTTGATGAGGGCGGAGACATCGCGTCCCTCGTCGCGCGTTGCGGAGACCAGTGTTGCGGTCCAGACATCTACGGGCACATCGCCGTCTGCGTCGATTTTGACAAGACTGAAGTTGTCAACCGTCGCATCTGCCGGCTTGTCGAGGCGTTCTACGGAGACGAAGTTGCCTGAGCCGTACCCTTCAGATTTGAATACAAGTCCTGATGAAGAGTTGCTGGCTGATACAAGTTCTGCGGTGACACCTGTGAGCCCGGTCAGCGCGTTGACACTTGCTGCGACGGCTGCGAAGGTTGTTCCGCTGAGTATGTCGATTTCTCGAACACCGAGTGGGCCCCGTACCTGAATGGTTGTTGCCGAGACGATGGTACCATCGGCGGGCGGTCCCACAAGGGCGCTGTTATCGCCACTGAGGTAGAGCGAGCCCTTCTGTGCCGATGCGATGACATCGACGGAGACATTGATCGACCCCGCATTGATGAAACTCGCGGCGGTGATGTTGGATTTGGTGATCGTCGAGACCGCGATACCCGAGGTGATGTACCCGAGGGATCCGTCGAGGAGCTTCTGTCCGCCGAAGGTCGATGTGTTGGCAATACGGGTGATGGACTGGATTGCAGAATCGATCTGGAGCTGGTTCGCATCGCGTTCTTCATCGGAGATGGCGCCGGAGTTGGCGGCTTCAACGGTGAGTGCTTTAATCGAGTTGAGAAGGTCGTTGATTTCGGTCAGCGAACCTTCCGTGGTCGCGATCACAGAGCTTGCTCGCTCTGAGTTTGAGATCGCTTGCTCGATGCCTTTGAGCTCGGTACTGATGCGTTCAGAGATGATGAGACCTGCGGGGTCGTCCTTGCCTCGGTTGATTCTCAACCCTGTTGAGAGCCGTTCGAGTCGAACTTGGAGATCGGCGCCAGAGCGATTGAGGCGCTGGCGGGCGATCATACTGGGAACATTTGTGTTAATCCGTGTCATGGCAATCCTCCGTGATTGCTTGTTGCGGTCCCGCGAAGTCGCTCGCGGGTGCTGGGGTGGGATGAGGTGTTATGCGGTATCCTGTATTGATGAATCGTTCTTTGTATTGGTTGGGGCGAGATCCAATGGGGACCCGACCTTTGTGGTGGGCAGCATGGTTGCTGCCGACGATGAGAGGAGATTTGTTGTCCTGAGTCCTCGTCGCGCTGGTCCAGGTTTGATGGTCTGGGCGAGCGTGTCGAGGTCTGTGGACCCGAGGCGCGAGGCGTCGGTATTTTCTCTCTTGATCGCGTCGTAGACTTCCTTGCGGTGTACCGCAATTCTGGTCGGGGCGTTGATACCGAGGCGGACTTTGTCGCCCCGGATATCGACGATCGAGATCTCGATCTCGTCCCCGATCATGATGGTCTCGTCGCGCTGCCTTGAGAGCACAAGCATGCGTCAACTCCTTGCACACGAATCCGCGCTGGTCTCTATGTACCAAGCGGAAGAGTCTTCTGGTTCCGAGATGAACTACTGAAATCCCGGATGATGTTGGTACACCGATCACACTCGGCGCGGTGGGCGCGTCTGTGGTATGGGTACCCCGTGCGTAAGCGTGTTTGCTTACGCGGTCTGTGTGGAAGTCTCCGCGACACGCATGAGCGGGTGGCGGGTGGTCCAGCGTTTGTCTGAGAGAACAATCTGCTCTCCGAGTTTGTCCAGGGTGTTGATGATCAACGGCCCCTGGAAGTTTCCAGTGAGCTGGTCATCGATTTTGTTCACGATGACAAAGACCTGCGCGTCTTCGAGCTTGGCGATATTGAGTCCGGTCATCTGCTCTGGGCGGATGGGGACTGAATAATCTTGCTCGAAGAAGGTCGGGTCGGTGACGACGAACGCGAGGTTCGGATCGTCCAGACACTGGAGCCAGAAGAAACATGCGTCGTCACCCGGTTGCAGCAGACAGAAGCGGTTTCTGTCGCCGAAGCCCAGGAGACCCTCGGGGAAAGTAATCACGCGGTCCTCCGCGATGTCGATTACTCCAAATCTTGTCGTTCGCACTTCCATTGTTGTGCGCTCCGATTGTCGGTCTGACCAAGTCGGATCGACGCCGGTATCCATACCGGGCGACATCCTGTCTTGAGCACCCCTCACGACCGACTGTGGGGGGGTTCTCGATCCAATCTCCGTTCCCGGCTTTCACCGGGTCGGGCTGCGTGTCCTCGGGGTTAGCCGAGGAAGTCGAGCAGGGTGAGCTGCTGCGTTTGTGCCGCAACAGAGAGACCTGCTTGGAGCTGCAGTTGCAGCTGTGCAAACTCAGAAGATGCGGCTGCGTAGTCGACATCCCGGAGTTGTGAACGGATGGCTTCATCGAAGACAATCCGATCTTCTTGACGACGGGTTTCGTCGTCGAGCCGTCGTGCGTAGCCGCCGACGGTGGATCGAGCTTGGATCACATGATCCTGACTCTCACCGAGTCTCTTTGTCGCAATTTCGATGCCAAAGGTGTCGTCGTTCTTCAATGCCTCGGAAAGGTCCAGAAGATGGGAGAAAAGGTTGTTGACACGGATGGTGGCGCGGTCCTCGGAGCGCATGAATGTGTTGCCTCCGCCGCTCTTTGCGTCCATCAGACCGAGTTCTTCCGCGGCTTGCGAGTTGTTCACGGGGCGGATCGACATCGGGCCACTCGCGGCGATTGCTGCGGATTGGTTGAACTCGATGCCGTTGGAGATGGCGCCGACATTGGCATTGAAGTCCGTGATGGGTCGTCCCGCGGCGGTGAGCTGGGTGTTGGCTTGTGAGTTGATCGCGGCAACCAGGGTGTCGACATTGTTGATATCCGATGGACTCAGATCGATGCTGATGCTGAATCCGTCGGCGAGCTTGATCTCAAAGTCCGTATTGAGCGATGGATCGACTATTCCGGTGAGGGGATCGGTGCGTCCGGAGACGACGCTGACTCCATCGCCGTCGTTGAAGTCGCTGAGCTTGGTGGTGCCTACGAATGTGCGGATTCCGAGGAGTTCAGCGGTTGATCCGCCTCCGACGACTTCGGAGATGGAGAGTGCATGAGCTTGGGTGCCTGCGCTCTCGGTGACGATGTTGATGGATTGCTTGTCGTCAGAGATCAGGACGCGGACGCCGGTGTTCCCGGATTCGATCGCGCTTTTGATGTCCGCAAAGGTCTGGGCACCGGAGAGATCGATGGTGTGGGTTGCGCCGTTGTTTTTGAGCTGGATTGATCCCAAGGATGCTCCACCAAGCCCGGCCATTGCGGAGACGGGGGTGGTGAGGGTGAGCTTGGGGTCTAGGTCCACGCCGTTGGGGTTCCCTGCGGTAAACGGGGTCGCGGGATCGGTAACCAGACCGAGGTTTGATGCGGTGGACGAGCCGGCGATGTCGAAGAACTCCAGGCTTCCACCCGGAATATCCGCGGTGATGGATGAGCCGGTGATGGAGAACGCGCTTGGGCCGAGCACGGTGACGGAGTTATCGGATTCGTACTGCTGGACGGCGGCGTTGAGACGATCGACCACATCCCCGATGGTGACGGCTCCGGCAAGATCGACCTGGGCGACTTGTCCGCCGCTGAAACTGAACTGGAGGACACCTGCGTTGGTGCCAACATTGTTTGCGCCGTTGAGATCTGCGAGGAGTGTGTTTTCGGTGAGGTCCGGGTCGAGATTGACGACGCCTTCCATGCGGTTTGAGAGTTCCCCGATGGCGCTTCCGACGCCGAGGGTGAGGGGGATGTTGCTCGCTGAACCGAGTGCTGCGGTGAGTCCTCCGACTTCTCCGACGAAGCGGTACGCGCCGCGGTCGTAGATGATGGGCTGGCGGCCGGGTGCTGATCCGCCGAAGACATGGCCGACGAGTGATTCTTGGTTGGAGATTGAGAAGAGCGATTGGATCAATGAATCGATGATGATCGCTTGGCTTTTGCGTGTATCAGGATCGGAGTTGATCTGGGAAGACGCGATCGAGCTTGCTTCGTCGACGAGCGACTTGGCATCGGCGAGGATCTGATCGAGTGTACCTACAGAACTCCCTGCGAAGTCGAGGTTTTGGAGGATCTGCGTGGTGCGTTCGATGCGTCCGTCGAGTGTCGAGATCGCGGCGCTGCGGACGGGATCGTCGGATGGGCGGAGGATGTCGAGTCCCGATGCGAGCTGGTTGGAGAGTCTTCCCAGAGCGATGTTGGATGAGTTGATATTGTTCAAACTCTGCGCGGTAAATAACAGCGATGGGGCTCGTGAGTATGAGGTTGGGAAGTTGGACATGGTGTGGATCTCGGGTGTGAGAACGAACGGGGTTGACTGTGGGTTAGACGAGACTGAGCAGGGTGTCGTACATTTCTTGTGCGATGGTGATGACCTGTGCGGCACTCTGGTATTGGCGCTGGTAGGTCAGGAGGTTGATGGATTCTTCGTCGATGCTGACTCCGGACACGGAGGCGCGTTGGCCGTCAAGACTCTGACGGACGAGGAACGCGGAGTCCGCTTGGGTTCGTGCGGAACTCGCGAGGACCGCGATATCTTGCGTCTGGATGCTCCAGAGCTTGCTGATGGTCTGTCCACCGAGTGCTTCGACGGCTTTGTTTCCGATCTCGCTGAGCAGGTTTGCGTTGGCGTTTGCGCTGAAGGACTGTCCATCTTCCCCAAGGCGTCCGAGCATGACCTGGACATCATCGCGGACACCAATGTTCGTGGCGTCGGTGCCTTTGAAGAAGGTGTTGACGCCGAGGGTTGCCAGGGCGCCGGAGGAGTCATCGGAGAACGCGAAGGAATACCCGTTTTCTGCGGTGATTTGGAGTCTTCCGGAGGGATCGAACGATGCGGAGATTCCGCTGAAACCATCAAGGTCTGCACGGATATCCTCTGCGCTGGTATCGTCGGCGACCGATGCGGTTCCGAGTGTGTCGATCCCGTCGAGGTCGACCGCGACCCATTCTCTTGACGAGTATCCGGTGTCTTTGTTCTGGATGTTGATGAAGAATCCGCCGTTGCTTGGTGCGTAGGGGAGACTGCTGAGGTCGGTGTTTGCTGGATCATTGAGCGGGCGCGATCGGTTTGCGGCACTGACCTGCAAAGTACCCAGCGCGGTGGTCAACCAATCCTCGTTGATCCCGGTTGAGTGGATTTTGTTGACCTCGAAGATGAGATTCGCGGCGACGGTATCGAGCTTTTCAATGGTCTCGTCGATCGCGCCATCGCGGGACTGGAGGAGCCCTCCGATGGAGCCGCTGGTGACGCGGAGCGAGTCGTTGTTGTCCGCGGTGTTGACGGTGACGCTGACGGTATCGCCAACCGTTTGGCGGTCGATGGTGATCCCGCGAGAGGAGTTTCCTTGAACGATCGGGGTGGACCCGACATAGATGTTGTATCCGCCTTGGTTGGTTTCGATCGCGGTGATCTCCATGAGTTGGGAGAGCTCGGTGACGATCTGGTCCCTGCGATCACGCAGTGCGCCCGCTTCGGCTTGTCCGATCTCGCTGCTGGAGATGGTCGCGTTGATGTTCGCGATTTCGCTGAAGAGCGCGTCGGCTTGGGTTGCTTGGGAGTCGATCTGGTCCTCGATCTGGCGGCGCTGAGCGACGAGGTCTTCACGCATGTTCTGAATGAATGTGGAGATCGAGCGTCCCTGGTTGACGAGGGTCGCGGAGGAATCGAGGAGTGTGGTCGCTTCGGACCATGTATTAAAGAAGGATGAGAGCTCGGAGGAGAGGTCGTACTCGGTGCCTTCATTGAGGATGGATTCGAGCTGGTTGAAGACATTGAGCTGCTGTGCTTGCCCAAACTCCGCGGAGTTCGCGTTCCAGAGCCGGCTCTGGAGCGCGTTGTCGATCTGTCGGCGGACCTCGGCGATCCCGACACCCGATCCGACCATGAATGGATCGGTGACGCTGCCTCGGATTGCTTGGAGCATCGCGATCTGGCGCGTGTATCCCGGAGTCGCGGCGTTGGCGAGGTTCTGGCTGGTGACCTGCAGACCGATTTGAGAAGCGGACAGCGACGAGTTGGCGATTTGAAGGACTGATGTCAGACTCATGCCTGGCTCCTTTCTTGGTGACAAGCGTTCATTGGACGGTGTCCAGACTGGAAACGACTTGTGATCGACCGGGGTTGACCGATCCGCGTCGGCTATAGGTTCCCGAGTGCGAGAGCTTGGCGCTGATCTGTTCCATGAGTCCGCTCATGTGGTTGCTCAGCGCGAGCGTTGCGACGCGGACCGCTTCGTGTTCTTCTTTGACCTTGTGCATCAGCTCGCGGAGTGATGCGGAGCGTGATGTCAGCGTGCGAGCATGTTCGTGATCGTGCTGGTCTTTGAGTTCAGCGGTGATCTGGTTGACGGTTGGGACGGTGCCGTCGGGTCGTTTGATGACCTGCTGGCGGGTGCGTTCGATCCCCGCAATGCGGGTGAGGGTTTGGGCGGTCTCTTCGACGACCTTCCCGAGCACTTTGGGGTCCGCTTTGACGATCGCTTCGCGCTGGAGACCCGCGAGATCGAGCAGGGTGTGGTGCTCGGTTTCAAGATCAACGAGGAGCGCATCGAGTTTGTCGATGTCGAATCCGATCGAGGGACGGGCTGATTGTCGGGCTGATTTTTGAACTGGAGTATTGATCATCCGAAGAGATCCACTGGGGTGTGTGTTGGTTGGTTAAGTGCGGTGCTGTCGATCGGGGTGTTCCGCATGATCTGGTCCGCGATGCGCTGGGCGATCGGGAAGTTGGACGCTTTGGCGATGTCGTCGCTGATCCGGTTATCGAGGAGTGCGCCGAACTGTTTTTCCGCTTGGGTCTGTCCCCACGGCGCTGGTGCATCGCGTGAGGCGCGTGCTTGGGCGAGGATCGGTTTGATGAGAGTTGTGGAGACCAGTTTTTGCGCGGTGTCGAGGGCTTTGAGCTCTTGTGCGGACACCTTGTTACCGGTACCGTCTTTGGTTGCGGTGGCTTCGGTGCTATCGTGAGCTCGCGTGAGCCGGTTCCGGTTCGGGTCTGGGATGACCTTGCCCTCAGGCAGTGGGGTTCCTGCTGAGCGTGCTGTTTCGTTCGGGTGCGCCGGGCGGAGCGGCCCGCCGGTGTAGATCTGCTTTCCGGCGTTGATGATCTGTTGGATACCCAGTGAGTTGGTGCTGTCAATAGAGCTCATTTGGTGTGCTTTCTAGGGTTTTGTGGGTTATCCCACGCCATCGACGATGAGGCGAGCGTGGAGCTTGCCTGCGTCGTGGATAAGTTTGAGGATGTGGATCTGCTCGACCGGTGGAACATCGAGCTGGTCGAACGCGGAAATCAGGTCCTGGAGTTTGGCGGTGGTTGAATCCGTATCAACACCGGAGTTGGTCTGGAGTGCGGCAAACTCTGAATCCGTCTGCAGTGGCAGCGCGAGCGGATCGACGAGCGTTGTGATGACGAGGTCTTTGTGTGTGATGACGGTGGGGGAGACTTCGACATCGCCGGTCATGACGATGATGCCTGCTCGCGTGTCGCAGATGACCTGCGCTGGGAGTTTGCGGAGTGCGCCGGAGATGTCGGTTTCCATGACATGTCCGAAGAATGAGCCGGGGTTGGAGCGTTCGTTGATGGGAACGGTGACGCGGATGGTGCGTGGGTCGATGACGCGTGCGAGTGGGTCACCGAGTCGATCGGAGGACAGGCGGTAGTTCTGGTCGATTTCTGAAGCCATGGACGCGACGGAACCCCATCCGGAGAAGGGGGAGTCGATGATGATGTCGAATGAGCCTTCGATGCTGGGCATGGTGTTGACATCGCGGACGATCTGGGCGCCCTTCCCGATGGTCGCGACGGTTGGGTTGTCGTCTTCTGGGATGCTCAAGCGGCCGTTGGCGAACGCGTAGACCGGGGAGTTTGGTCGTGGGCTCAGCGGGGTCATCAGGAGGATGCCGCCTTTGAGGGACTGCGCGGAGTTGATGACGGAGATGGTGATCTCGAGTTCATCGCCGGACTTGGCACCGTCGCGGGGGATGTGGCAGGTGACCAGGACGAGGGCCGCGGAGTTGGTGCTCTCGAGCTCGTCGATGCTGACGGGGTTGCCCATGTTGGTCAGCGCGGCGGCGAGCGGACGCGCCATCGCGAGCTCGCTCCCGCTGTCCCCGGTCCCATTGAGACCGACGACCAAGCCGAGGCCTTGGATCATGGAAGCACCTTGACCCTTGACGCGGCTGATGTCGCGCAGAATCTTGCCTGCTTGCGCAGTGGACGCGCTCATGGTTGCGCAAAGTATGAGGGTGACAATCCATCGCCACATAGTCGGACTCCTTCCGTCGATGGACATACGCGAATGGTGTGCCAGATTGGAGAAGGCGCAGAAATCCCGGAGAATGTGAGGATTATCAACGGGCCTACACTTGGGTATGCATGATTCTCAGGACCCACTCACCCACGATCCCTCCAATCTCGCGGCGTACTTCTCAGGACTCAACGCATCAGCAATCGACCGCGAGGATGACCCCTCAGCGGACGAGGATGGGCATGTGATCACCGGGACGATCATCAACCGTCCGGACTCGGAGCCTTCGATCGCGCCGGTTCGGGTGCGGGTCGGGCACGGGGTTGGATCGCAGACCGCGTCGCAGATGCTTCGGAAGATCGCGGACATGATTGATCAGAATCCGGAGTTCTTGTCGGAAACTCCAGGAACCGCGATGCGGCGGCTCCCCGATGGCAGCAATATCAAGAAACAGCTCACCATCGAGGGGATGCTCGCGGTCGCGGAGCAGCTGAGCGAGGAGGATCGGAATCGGCTCTACCAGATGCTCGACCAGATCCGCGTGCAGATTGACGATCCGGAGGACGACACGGGCGATGATCCGTACTACACCCCTCCCAAACGCGGATAATTGGCTGATTTCAGATAAGCCCTTGTGCAATAAAGAGATAGAATACGCGATGCCTGAATCCACTCCCAAACCCGGTAGCAAAGTCCTCGTCGCGATGTCGGGGGGTGTGGATTCGTCCGCAGCCGCAGCGATTCTTGTGGAGCAGGGATACGAGGTGGTGGGGTGCTTTATGCGTCTGGGATCACCTGGGGAGACGATTGATGAGTTGATGCCCTATGACAGCGCGGGGGTGTCGTGCGATCCGACGCAGGTCAAGATCGGGCATCAGGGGTGCTGCTCGGTTGGGGATGCACACGACGCGCGACAAGTCGCGGCGGCGCTGGGCATTCCTTTATATGTCTGCAATTTTAAAAAGGACTTCGGGAAGATCATCGACTACTTCGTGGATGAGTACGCGAACGGTCGCACCCCGAATCCCTGCGTGCGCTGCAACGACTGGCTCAAGTTCGGCAAGCTTCATGAGTACGCGGAGCAGATCGGCGCGGAGTATGTCGCTTCGGGTCATTACGCGCGGATTGATCGGAGTGGGGATGAACCCAAGCTGCTGCGGGGTCTGGATGACGCGAAGGACCAGAGCTATGTACTGTTCGGCGCGAGCAAGCTGCGGTTGAATCAAATGATGCTGCCAATAGGCGAGTACGCGACCAAGGCGGAGGTCCGCGCGATCGCGGAGAAGCATGATCTGCCGGTGTTTGATAAGCCAGACTCGCAGGAGATCTGCTTTGTGCCCGACAATGACTACGCGGGGTTGGTTGAGCGTCGTCGTCCCGAGCTTCGTGTCAATGGGAAGATTCTGGATGAAGCGGGCGAAGTCGTTGGCGAGCATCAGGGGCAGCACAAGTTCACGATCGGTCAGCGGCGAGGCGTGGGGGTCGCGCTGGGGTACCCGATCTATGTCGTGGGGAAAGATCCCGAAGCGAACACGATTACGGTGGGGACGGACGAGGCGCTGCGTTCATCGCGGTGTGTTGCCAATGAGTTGAACCTGTTGATTGACGCCGAGGAGATCCGTGATTGGAAGCGGATGCTCGTGCAGCACCGGTACAACATGGACCCTGTTCCAGCGCGAGTACGGTTCGTGGAGATGGACGCGGGGGGCGCGTCGGGAAGAAGCGGCGGCGTTGAGGTGGAGTTTGATGAACCCCAGCGAGCGGTGACGCCGGGGCAGGCGCTGGCGATGTATGATGCGGATGATCCGAGCTGGGTGCTTGGTGGGGCGTGGATTGTGTCAGTTGATACAAAGAATGTATAGAAATTAATTATGTCGGCAGTTTGCTGATCAATGAAGTTTCAAAATATTCGCTAATTTCACGTGCGCGTCCGCCTTCCGGGACAGTGTTCATTGTGTGCCATCGAATAAGCACAGTCCAGGGGTAAAATTCATCAGCATTTTTGCCTGCTGGTATTTGGTGGTAGCATCGCAAAATCACATTGAACACGGATCCGTCTAGCAAGTTTTCTTGCTTAGGTTTGATGAACCTTTCCATAGTGTCTATGGCGTATTCGTCTACTATTTTTCGATATTCTGTAGGATGCAAGAAGGCTTTGAGCGGTTCATTCGTCGGATTTGAACTAGCAGAAAAATCTAGTATAATCGCGCCTGGTTTCTTAGAATTTTTAATCTGTGCTCTTGCTGTTTTGATACCTTCAATAATTTTATCTGGATTGCTCGATGTAATTCTTTTGACTTCTACTGAATATGTTTGCCCGAGTACTGTGCAATTAAAATCTGGTCCAGTTTTATTGCGAGTCGGTGATAACCTCGCCTCTTTCAGCGTTGCGTATATCAGTAGCTCAAGTTGTGCATTTCGCCCTTTATTGCTGATGCTGTCCTTGAGTAGCACAGAGTCTTTAGTCGCTAGGCTTAGCATTTCAGCACAACCGCCTCGGAACTCTGAGTCGTCAATATGATCGAAGATGTACGCCCATGCCGGTAGTTCATAGAGAGCTTCAACAAGTTCCTGATAACCGGGTTGTCCTGGGTCGCGGTTGCTTCCAGTATCAAGAACTTTTTTTGCGAGTGATAAAATTCGGCAAGAAGGATTTAGCTTTAAGCGATTGCCTCGTTCGAGAATTAGTTTAGCTTTTTGTTTTTGATTTCGATAGCTCAAATCATATTTCTACTTTGCTTCATACTTTGTGCTCAGTCTGTCCCAACGCCTCATTGACCTTCGTCAACCACTCCCCATACCCCTCGCGACCCATCAAACCGAAGGTTGCTTTCTTCCCGGTTTCCACGGCGGGTTGGTCGTACGCATCGATGTTGAGCATCCGCCCGGCGTACGCCGTCGCGATCTGCCAGAGCGCGATGAACTCGCCGATGTGGTGTGCATCGACCTTCGGGAACTTGATGGTCAGGTTTGGGCGCACCGAATCGAGCAGCGCGAACTCAGTCGCGCGCTTCTCGGCGTTGAGAAGCGTGGACATGGACTGGCCTTCGAGGTAGCTGATCGCGTCCACACCCATCCCTGTCGGAATCGTGATGTCGGTGTCGAACTCCTCGACCTCGAGGAACATGAAGACCTTGTCGTTCGGGCCTTCTCTGTAGAGCTGGACCTGTGAGTGCTGGTCGGTCGCGCCGAGGGCTTTGATGGGGGTGAATCCTGCGAAGACGATCTCGTTGTTGTTGTCGAATTTTTTGCCGAGCGATTCGGCCCAGAGCTGGCGGTACCAGTCCGCCATGAGATACAGCGCGTTGCAGTACGGCATCATGACATGGTTGGGTTTGCCTTTTTGTGTGCCCATTTCGACCAAGAGCAACGCGAGCATCGCCGCGGGGTTCTTGTGGAGGTCGTCGTTGGAACAGCGTTCGTCCATCGCCTTGGCGCCGTCGAGCATCGCGTCGATGTCGATGCCCGCGACGGCGGCACTGAACAATCCGACCGGTGAGAGCGATGAGAATCGGCCTCCGACGCCTTCGGGAACCGGGAGGGTGGTGATGCCTTCCTCGTCGCAGATGGTGCGCATGGTGCCCTTTTCGGGATCGGTGATCGCGACGACATGGCTCGCCCATTTCTTGCCCAGCGCGTCTTGCAGGCGCTGACGGATGATCATGAACTGCGCCGCGGTCTCCGCGGTCTCTCCCGATTTGGACACGACATTGAACAGCGTTTTCTTCGGATCACAGATTTTTAAGATCGAATCGAGGTAGACGGGATCAACATTGTCCACGACGAACACGCGTGGGCCGTTGCGGTCCTTCGAGGATTGCAGGTTGTGGGTCGCGGGGTTGAGTGCGGCTTGGAGCGCGATATTCCCGAGTGCGGACCCACCGATGCCGAGGACGACGAGGTTTTCGTACTTCTGAGCGTCCTTGGCGATGGGTTTGATCGCGTTGACATGCTCGGTGCGCATGGGTTCGTGCCAGAGCTGGCGCCAGCGTTCCCATCCGGTGCCTCGGGTCTTGGCGAGGTCGGCGGTCATCGCTTTGATTCCCACGGCGGCGTCTGATCCGGGGGCGATTCGGGCTTCGTCGAGGCCGTGAGGTCCGACACGGGAGGCGAGCATGTTGGCGTATTCGATGGTGAGCATGGCTATAGCGTATGCCGCGGGTCGGGATGCGGTACAATTGGAGGATGGGTAAGGATTCCACACAATCAAGCAAGACAGGGCGAGCGGCGGAGCAGGTGGTCTATGACGATCTGCCTCATCCGGTGTTTGTTGTCACGCAGTCTTGGAGATGGATTGTTTTTGGGGTCTTGCTGTGGGGGTTGATGATCTGGCTCGATGGTCAGCTACCCGGATATGGGTTGGTGTACTGGGGTTGGGTCGTGATGTTGTTGGTGGTTTTGCGTGTGATTTATGCCGCGATTGATCGTGCGGTGCGGATCCAGCGGATGACGGATCGGCGGATCATCGCGGGATTCGGGATTCTGAGCACGGTCCGCACGGAGATGCCTTTGGAACGAGTGCAGCACTTGGTGGTGGTGCGGACGCTCGTCGAACGGCTGTTCGGGATCGGGTCTATCGGTATCAGCAGCGCGGGGACCGGGGTCGTCGAACTGGTTTGGCGCGGGGTCGAGCAACCTGAGCGGGTGCGGGAGCTGATCCGATCGACGATCAGCGAGAGCGGCGGGGGAGTAAGCAAGAAAAAACGCATGGCGATCATCGGACTGGTCGGGGGGATCGGATCGGGCAAATCGACCGTCGCTCGCGCATTCGAGGACCTGGGGTGCGTGGTCTCGGATTCGGACAAAGCGGGGGCTGAAGCGCTTCGGCAGCCAGCGGTTGTGATCGAGCTGGTGTCGTGGTGGGGGGATGCGATTCTGGACGATTCTGGAGCTGTGGATCGGAAAAAAGTTGCTCAGATCGTGTTCAGGGACCCAGAACAGCGGGTTCGGCTCGAAAAACTGGTGCATCCGATCATCCACGAATCGAGGCACGCGATGATCGAATCTGCACGCTCCGATGGGGGAATCCGGGCGGTGATCGTGGATGCTCCGTTGCTGTTTGAAGCGGGTGTGGACTCGGAATGCGATTCGGTGGTTTTTGTGCAGACTCCCAAGCGAATTCGGGCTCAGCGGGTGCTTGAGGGGCGTGGTTGGGACGAATCGGAGCTGGATCGACGAGAAAAAGCACAGCTGTCACTTGAACATAAGAGAGAACGGGCCGATCATATAGTGACCAACGGCGGGTCGCACGACGAACTGCCACCGCAAGTCGCCCGGATTCTGGATGAGATCGAAGGATCGTTGACGGATTCGGATGGGGCTTGAGGTCACGCTTCCTACTGATATTCAAATACGGCCTATCCAAGAAAGTTTCTGTTGGTCGTTTCTGATTTGTATTCCACTTTCCAGTCACAGTTGAAAGTCCAGTTCATGCCCCGGGTCCCGGTACTCATTGGTTGAGTGATCGGCAGCACCGGATGGTTGAGCGCACAGGATAAATCCATATGAGCAAAGCAAGCGAAGTTGCAGAGAAGGGCGCGAAAGCACCCGCGTCGTCGAAGAAAAAAGCCACCAAAAAGGCGGCGAAAAAGACGACCAAAAAAACTGCAGCCAAGAGCGGTTCAGAAGAGAGTGCCCCTAAGTCGGCACCCAAAGCTGAATCCAAACCCAAGTCTGAATCAGCCGCCAAGTCATCAGCGGAGAGCAAACCCAGCAAATCCGCGGCTGCTGACAAGAGCGGTTCGGATAAGGGGCGATCTGACAAGGGCCGATCAGACAATGGCTCGGGTGAACGGACTTCCTCCGAGAAGAACTCGTCCGGTGGCGGAGACTCGAACAACTCCGGTGGTGGATCCAATACTGGTTCCAATGGCGGCTCGCAGGGGTCGCAGAACATGGACAACAGCGACGGCGGCGCACGCGGCCGACGCAAACGCAAAAAACGACGCGGTTCCACCGGCTCTGGTGGCGGGCACAGCGGCGGAGGCAACGGCGGCGGTTCGCAACAGAGCAACCGACCAAGCAGCCGATCGCGCACTTCGTTCAACTATGGCGTGCTCCCATCGGATGAAGAGCTCGAACGCGAAGCAGAGGAACTCGAACGGATCATCGCCGCATCCGATGGCACGATGGTGGATGAGGGCATCTCGCTCAATGATCTCCAGCGGATGAAGATCGACGAGGTCTTCGAGGTCGCTGAGAAGGAAGGGCTCGAGGACTTCCACCAGATTCCCAAGCAGGACCTGATCTTCAAGATCCTCAAGATCCGTGCAGCGCGTCAGGGGATTATGTTTGGTGAGGGATCGTTGCAGGTCATGTCCGACGGGTTCGGGTTCCTGCGGAGCCCTGAGCTTTCGTACCTGCCTGGTCCGGATGATATTTATGTGTCTCCGTCGCAGATCCGTCGGTTTGGATTGCGTCGCGGGATGACGGTGCGTGGCGCGATTCGTCCGCCGAAGGAATCGGAACGGTACTTTGCATTGCTCAAGGTTGAGACGGTCAACGATCGTGATCCGGCGATGATCCACGACCTCGTCAACTACGAGGACATGATCCCGATGCACCCTGAGGAACGCTTCTTGCTTGAGAACGAAGCGGACTCGATCGAGACCCGGATCGTGGATCTTGTTGCCCCGATCGGCAAGGGTCAGCGTGCGTTGATTGTTGCTCCGCCTCGGACTGGTAAGACGGTGCTGCTCCAGAAGATGACTAAATCAATCTCCGCGAACTACCCAGAGACCAAAGTCTTTGTGCTGCTGGTCGATGAGCGTCCGGAAGAAGTGACTGACTTCAAGCGGAATGTCGCCAAGGGTGTTGAAGTGGTTGCTTCGACCTTCGACGAGCAATCGTCCCGGCATGTTGCCGTCGCTGAGATGGTCATCGAAAAAGCGAAGCGTCTGGTTGAGTACGGCGAAGATGTCGTCATCTTCCTCGATTCGATCACGCGTCTGGCGCGTGCGTACAACTCGGAGATCACACACTCCGGCAAGATTATGACCGGCGGTCTGGACTCCAACGCACTCCAGCGTCCCAAGAAGTTCTTTGGTGCCGCTCGCGCGATTGAGCGTGGTGGTTCACTGACCATCATCGCGACCGCGCTTGTGGATACCGGGTCCAAGATGGACGAGGTGATTTTCGAAGAGTTCAAAGGCACCGGTAACAGCGAACTGCACCTGGATCGTCGATTGGTCGAGAAGCGGATTTATCCCGCGATCGATGTCGCGGCGTCGGGTACTCGCCGCGAAGAACTGCTGATGGACCCCAAAGAACTCGAACTGGTGTACCGGCTCCGCAAGGTGCTCTCGGACATGAATGTGGTCGAGTCGATGGAACTGCTCAAATCACGACTGGGCAAGCACAAGACCAACGCTGAGTTCCTGATGGCGATGGCGCTGAGCTAGATCGTCCCGGGTGTGCAACGAACCCTTGATGGGTTGGTGTGGTACACTCTGTAGCCGGCGCATCGTGTTTGTATGATGCTCGGTGAACACAACGGGTCAGGAGTCCGCATTGATGTCAAGTTTGCCTCAGCAACACAGCCCGATCCTGGATGTCCAGGTTGCACGCGCATGGTTCAAATCCGCTTGCCTGATGCTCGGAGCGGGGATCTGGGGGCTTTCGCTCTCGGTCATCGGCTTGTGGGTGCTTGTTGAGCCTGTGCTCCCGGGATTCTTGACCGGATTGTCTTTGATCGAACGCGGGCTGGTCGGCGTTGGGATGTTGGCGGGCGGGCAGTTGGTCTTTCTGATGTTTGTCGCTGAGCGTGTGTTTGTGCGGACGCCTCGGAGGGTGACCCTTGTGTCGCAGTGGGTGCTGTGTGTGATTGGTATGGTGTGCTTTGTGGTGTTCGCGAGTGCTCGAATCTTTCCGGGAGGTGCGTGATGGATCGCAAGCTTCGAATATGTGGGCTCTTGCTGAGCGGGGTATTGGTTGGGTTTGTGTCCTCGATGGAGGCAAGCGCCCAGGCGTCCAACGAACTGGCGGCGGACTCTATCGAGACCGTCACGGGTCTGGATCTGGCGCTCAACGAGCCGGTGACTCCTGCGGACTACACACTGGCTATGCACCTGCTGGGGATGGCGATGGATCTGAATCCCAAGGATGCGGATCTGGCGCGATCGGTTGTTGAAGCCGCGTGGTTGGCTGGTGAGCACGAAGAACTGATCCGCGCGACGCGCGTGGTGATCAAGAACGATCCCAAAGATACGGTGGCGCAGCTTCGGTTGATCAGCGCGATTGTCAACCGCGACCAGACAGTTGAGGGACGGATCGAAGCATACAAACGCTTTATCGGGGATGGAGACAGCCCGATCGACGCTTCGGTGCGGTCGAGATTGATGCTTGATATGGCGCTGCTCGAACGCGAGCGCGGCAACGAAACGGGGTTCTTGTCGGCGCTGCGAGGAGCGGCAAAGATGGACCCCGCCAACAAAGAAGCGCAGTCGCTTGTAGTCCAGCATTATTCACAGGTTATTGATGACGCATCCACGATGATGCGTTTGCAGCTGCGTGTGTTGTACGCTGACCCGCTGGACCCGCACATCCACATCGCGATTGCGCGGATGTGCGCCGCGGAGGGGGCGACGGACGCGGCGTGGAGGTTCCTCAATTCCGGGATCGCGATTTTCAGGATCGATTCAGGGAAGGTGCCCCCGCGGCTGCAAGAGCAGCAGCTCTCGATGTTGTGGCAGTATGAGGGGCCTCAAGCGATTCTCGATCGATTGAATCCAACACTCGCCGACGAGCGTGCCACGCGTCAAGCGCAGATTGAATCCCGGATTGCGGCCGATGAGCCGTATGATGATCTGGAACCACCAACCGACATCCGCTATGAACCGGGGACCGACCGGATCCGACTCCTCGCGGCGTTTATTCTGAACGATCAGATCACCGTCGATTCTGTACTCATGGATCTGCAGCGGAGTTTGATCGCGTACTACGCTGCGACGAAGGAACAGACGCAGGTTCGCGGCGCCAATCGTGGTGCGTTGCTGGGCTCCTACCTCAACGAGGTGGTGACTTTCCAGACCATGCGTGCGATTGTGGGTGTCGATGCGGAGTTGATCCGCAATGACATGAACAGCATCGTGTCCAACGCGCCGGAGCTTGAGAAGTTCTTTCGCCCGTTTGAACCGTTCAGCCAGTTTGCCGGCGGAGAATACCTTGAAGCCAAGAGCAGCGCGATCGAACAGCTCGCACCCTCTGCGCCGCGTGATCTGCTGATCGCGTTGGCGAGTGAAAAACTTGGGCAGACCCAGGAAGCGATCAGCCTGTACACGCAGTTGACACTGGATTACCCGCTTGAAGCAACCGGGGCATTGGCCAGGTCGCGGCTGGAAGAGCTGACCAATGGCGCGGACCAGACCACCCCCGAAGGGATGAAGATGCGGGATATTGCCAATGAGGTTCCTACATGGTTGGATCAGATGATTGTCCAGCCTGAGAACACGATGGCGCTGAGCATCTCTCCAACCAAAACAAGCTTCAAAGCCGGCGAGCAATCGAGATTGACGGTTCGGCTGACCAACCTCTCCACGCTCCCGCTCTCGATCGGGAGTTCGCATCCGATCGATTCCAATCTGCTCTTTGTCCCCGGTTTCCGCGAGATTGGGAGCAACTTCAAAGGGACGGGTCGATCGAAGGTCGTGGACCTGGGACGACGATTGAGACTCATGCCTCTCGAAGAACTTGAGATTGAGATTGAACCCGATTCGATCCAGACGCGTTGGTTGATCCAGACACAGCCGCAGAGTGTGGTTCGCCAGCGCTGGCGTGCGCTGCAAGGATTCAAACCGCTCCCGGGTGGCGGGATTGTCAACTCACCCTTCGCTCTCGTGAGCGAGACTCCCCTCATTGAACGCAGGGTACTCCCGGAAGTTTCAGCGTCGATCGATGTGATCGTTGATGGCATCGGATCATCAAACCCAGACGAAGTCTTGCGCTGCGTGCGAGCAGCGGGGGCGATCCTGTACAAGCCCAACTCCAGGCCCGACCTTCTGGAGGAGGACCACAGCAGGCTCGTCAACGCGCTCTGGGAACGATTCGCCTCTTCGGATACTTCCACCAAGGTCTGGATGCTTGGTGTGCTCCCGACAAGGGTCGCGAGCCCGCCGATGAAATCATTCGACGATCAAGTCCAGCAGACACTCACGGCAGACTCATTGCTCGATTCGGACCTCCCCTCGGTGCTCGTCGCGATGACGCTGCTGACCCGGGTGGAATCGATGAGCTCGCCTATGTTTGATGTTGCTCGGTCACATTCTGATGAACGCGTCCGGTGGATTGCCGAACAGATTGCCAAGCGGATTACAAATGTTGAGCCCATGTTCACGGGGACTGACCGTCCGTTTGAGACATTCACCGGGTTGCCCGATCAGGGATCAGGCTACTAAGGTTTCGCACAGTCGGTTTGAGGAGACGCATGGTCAAGAGCCCCACACCCGATCAATCGACTCCTGATGACATGCCCAGTTCGATCGCAACGGCAAGCCGGGGTGGATCCAAGACCCGCTCAGCGGTGATGTTCGTCGTCAGCATGATCCTGCTCGTCGGCGCGGGGTATTTCGTGTACTCCGCGACCGATGGACTCGATGGCGTGTGGGGGTCGATCAAGTCCGCGCCGTGGTGGATGATCGTGCTGATTGTTCTTGGACCGATGGGGAACCATGTGTCCGTCGCGTTTTGCTTGCAGGCGCTCCAGTCTCGGCACGGCAAGGTCGGGCTTATCGAGATGTATGTTCTCGTCGGCAGCGCGTGGTTGTTCAACTACATGCCGATGCGTCCGGGACTGATCGGACGCATCGGGTACCACAAATCGATCAACAACATCCGTCTTCGTGATTCGCTCGAATCGTCCGTCTGGTCCGGGATCCTCGCGGGGATCGCCAATGGCTTGATGCTCCCCATCGCGTTTGTGATGATGATGGTGCCCGAAGAAAACGCTGGATGGTCGTTGTTGCTGCCGTTTGTTCCGGTGGTGGTCGCGTTCGTAGTGTCGATGCTGCTGTCGGGACCCAAGAAGAAGCTGATCGTCCTTGCACTCGCGTATCGGCAGCTGGATGTGATCGTCTGGTTGGGACGGTACTGGCTCGCGTTTGAGGTGCTGGGGTTGGATGTGAGCATCGGGGACATCGCGGTGATCAGCGCGGTTTCTCAGCTCGCGTCGTTGATGCCTTTGACTGGATCAGGGATCGGGTTCCGCGAGTGGGCGGTTGGGTTGATGGCGTCTGCGGGCGGTCACGCGATGGGGACGGCGATGGCGGGGGACCTGATCAACCGAGCCGCGGAGACTCTGGTTGTTGTCCCGGTCGGATTGATCTGCACCGCGTTGGTCGCGCGTCACTGGAGGGCTGTCCGCGATGGGCGGATCGTGTTGGAAACCGGGTTAGCCGAAGATGATTCTGGAACCAACACCGAGGACGAGGATGAGTCCCGGGATTCCCGCGAGCAGGATCAACCGGTAGGTTGAGAGCTGCGATGGGGTGAGTGGCGAGATCGTCGCGATGGGACGCGCCTGGATCCCCGGCGCGATGAGGTCGTCGAGATGAGCGAGCCATGCGATGGAGCTTTCGAGCATCGCGAGGTTTCCCGGGAACGCGGTGGTGATGCGCCCGTCAACGAGCTGTCCCTGACTGAAGGTGACCGCGTCGTAGATCCATGAGTTGGATCCGACGACCACGACCCGCTGTGTTTCTTGATCCCGCGTCCGCTCCGCGCCCGCGGCGACGATCCATTGATCCCTGCGGATGTCTTTGGATTCATCGAACATCGGTTGGTCGCTGAGGTACTGGCGCGACTGGGCGGGTGTGGACCAGAGCTTGAGCCAATCGCGTTCTCCCCAGAGTTCGTTGGTGCCTGGGATGGTGAGGATGGGTTTGGTGATCGTCCCGACGCGAGAGTCGATGGAGATGGGGACCGACCAAGGCAGGACGGTCGAGAGTCCGCTCATCGCAGACCCGATCGGGTGGATGTTGGACGCTTCGTTTGTGTTAACCGAAGGGAGAAGAATCGTTGCGGGGTCCGCGTTGCGTTTGGCGCCGGAGAGGCGCTGGGTCAGGAGCGTGAGGGTTGGGTCGGGAACGATCCCGAATGGGTCGAGTGCTTTGACGAGCGGGTCGGGGTCGCCGATGGAACCGAAGATGGAAGGGTTCATGCTGATGAGCACGGATTGACCTTCGTTTAAGAGCTGATCCGCGACGCTCGCGAGCGAGGTGGCGCGCCGTGCGCCGGTGATCCCGGTGTCTCCGCCGCCTGCGGCAGAATCCGCGGCGAGGATGACATACACGACCGGACGCTGGTTGAGCGGATCCATCGCGGTGAGCGATGGTCGGTCCGGTTCGTGGAGGGGCGCCCATTCAATACACTGGGTCCCTTGTTGACGGAACCGGTTCTGTGCTTTGGTGAGCAGGTTGGATGCACCAAGCAGCTCGCCCGGATTCCCGGCATGCACAAACACCACGATCGGATGCGACTTGATGACGAGTTGGCCGATCGCGGACGCGATGAGTTCCTGAGCGCGAGGGCCGATGACCCCTGCAGGAGAGATCCCGGCGCTTTCGAGGACCTCGGTTGGTGGGAGCAGCGCTTCGAGATCCACCGCGGCGACCCCGATATCGGGTGGGCCGATGATGAGCAACGCTTCCCCAGTTTCGAGTGCAAGTTCTACGCGGTCCGCGTCGATCGGGATGAGACGATCGAGACGATTGATCGCGATG
The DNA here is from genome assembly GCA_963976955.1 of uncultured Phycisphaerales bacterium. Classification (GTDB taxonomy): domain Bacteria; phylum Planctomycetota; class Phycisphaerae; order Phycisphaerales; family UBA1924; genus UBA1924. The sequence continues at coordinate 850,894 of CAXBMD010000002.1, forward strand.
GAGAGCGCGTCGATGATCTCGCTGAGCTTGGTTCCCAGTGATTTGGACAGGGCGCGAGGGACCGGCGCGATCTCGGGCGCTTTTGCGAACGCATCGAGCTGGGCGCGGAGTTCTTCGAGCTGCCCGAGCTGGGAGCGGATGAGCTGTGTGCCTTGGACTCGTTGCGGGCCGTCGAGGGAGGCCGCGACGGTGCTCAGGTCTTGAGCGCCGAGCCGAACGAGGGTGGCGCGTTGTTGGAAGAAGGCGCGGTTGGTCGAGCCGTTGGTGGACGCGGGGTCGATCGCTTCGCGGATGGATTCGAGCTGGGGAGACGCGGCGAGCAGCGACTGTGATGCTTCGCGGATGACCTGACCGACCTGAGTCAGCGTTTGGGAGTTCTTGGCGATGGATGCCGCTTCCCGCTCGCGGAGATCCGCGATGAGCGTCGCTTTCTTGCTGGCGCCATCCACGGTCGACAGGTCGATCATCTGGGCGCTGAGCGACCCCGATGCACGGTCGTAGGTCTCCATGACATCGGAGACGAGGTCGAGCGCGAGCTGATCGGTCTGGGTGGTGTTGATCGCGAGGACGATGCGGGTCTCGCCGGTGAGTGCGTTGACCATGCTGGTGGCGCGGGGTGAGAGCTTGTGGGCGCTCGTCGAAGTGACATCGAAGCGGAAGCGGTGGTCGTTGGTGAGGACTCCCGCAAAGACCGCTGCGGTCCCGGTGGTGAGCAGGAAGATGCTCCCAAAGAAGATCAGCGACAACCGCGAGGACGCGAGCCGACGGGCTTCGAGGACGCCTGCGGTCAGCGCGACCGTCCAAACACTCCCGATGACGAAGAACAGGATGGTGCTCGAATCAATGACCCCTTTGCCCATTTCCCCGGCACGCGAGATCACAGACAGTTTCAAAAGGATCGGGCTGAGCTTCCCGGCGCTGGGCGCGAGGACCGAAGTGACCACCATGAACAGCACCAGCACCATCATCGTCCCGAGGAACGCGAGGGTCTGGCTGGAGGTCATCGACGACGCGAGGAGTCCGATCCCGAGGTAGAGCGATCCGACGAGCAAGAGCATCAGGTAGCCGGCCAAAATGGGTCCCGGATCGGGCATCGGATCGCTGAGCATCGCGAGCATGATGGGGTACACGAGCGACGGGACGAGCATCAGCGCGAGGAAGAGGGTGGACCCGAGGTACTTGCCGCACGCGACGGCCCAGTCCCCGGCGGGGGTTGTCCGCAATGATTCAAAGCTCCCGGTCCGGTACTCCTCGGACATCAATCGCATCGAGATCGCGGGCGCGATCGGGATCAACAACCACGCGGACGCAGCAAAGAAGTACCGCATCGATCCGGGTTGTCCCGGGACCAAGGTTTGGTTGACAAACAGCACCGCGGACAAGAACGCGAAGAGCGCGATGATGATCCATCCCGCTGGGACGCGGAACATCGAGACCAGTTCGCGGACCGCGATGGTCCAGATGAGTCTCCACGCGGTGTTGAGCTGGGTCAGCAGCGTGCTCATCATGCTTGGACCCCGGCTTGCTTGGGCCCGGCTGTATTGGCACCGATCAAATGAGCGCCGGGGTTGTCGATGAGCGACATGAAAATCGATTCAAGAGTCTGGCGCTGCTGGCTGAGCTCGCGGATGAACAACCCTTTGTCTTCCGCAGCTCCGGCAATCGTTTCACGCAGATCACGCTCATTGGGCATCGCGTTGACAATCACTCGGCACCATCCTCGGCTTGCATCGCCAGGCTGGGATTCGTCGGCGATGGTTGAATCGACTCCCGGTACCGCTGCGAGGACGCGCAAAGCGTGCGCGATGCCGGCGGTCGGGTTGGTGCGGATCTCGACGGTGTAGCGGATCGGGCCTGGGATGGAGTTGATGAGGTCTTTCGGAGAGCCGTCGGCTTGGATTTGTCCTCGGTTCATGATCATCACGCGGTCGCACACCCGCTCGATTTCGGGGAGGATGTGCGAGCAGACCAGCATGGTTTTGTCCTGCGCCAGGTCTCGGATCAGGGAGCGGGATTCACGGATCTGCGAGGGGTCCAGGCCGTTGGTGGGTTCATCGAGGATCAGCACCGGCGGGTCGTGAATCAACGCTCCTGCGAGTCCTACGCGTTGTTTGTAGCCTTTGGAGAGCTGACCGACGCGTCGTTTGGAGACCTGCGTGATGTGGCACAGATCCATCGCTCGGTCTATCGCGGGCTTGATTTCTCGTGTTTCGACCCCAAAAAGTTTCGCGCGGTGCTTGAGGTATCCTCGCACGGACATCTCGGGGTAGATCGGAGCTTGCTCCGGGAGGTATCCGATCATGGATTTGGCAAGCGAGGGCTGCTTGGAGATGTCGTATCCCGCGATGGTGATGGTTCCCGAGTCTGGAGCCAAAAACCCCGTCATCATGCGGATAGTGGTGCTTTTGCCCGCTCCGTTGGGTCCCAGGAGCCCGACGACTTGGTTTTCACCGAGTTCGAATGAGACATCGGTGACCGCGCGGAGAGGGCCGAAAGTTTTCGAGATTTCTCGGACCAAAATCATAGAGTTCTATGGGCTCCATCGTGCACAATCCGATACTAGCTGCAAAGAAGGTACGATGTTGGTGGACCCGTAGGGGCTGACATACGAATACAGTTTTCAGAACCGGTCTACAATTCGAGGCATTCGTCTCTCCGGGTCCGTATATTGCAGTTCTCGATGGTCAAGACACAACCAAAACTCGTGTTAGTCGGCGCCTCTCCGGAGGAAACCTCGCAACTCAAAGAGATGCTGGGCGATCGTTACGAGATTGTCGTTCAGCCCGATGAGTCCAGCGTCGCGGCGGTGCTCAAAGCCCTCGGCGAGGGCGTCTGCATTGTCAATCCTGAAGGCGAGTTGCTCTGGTCCAATGAGTACTTTGAGACACTCGATGAATCGGTCCGGGACCGGGTGTACGCGTTGTGCGTGCAAGCCGCGGATGCGATCCCGGGTTCGATGCATGATTCGTCGGATCGTGGAATGGGCGGGGCGGGCGGCGCGATGGTCACCAAGCACCGTGTCTCAACCGATGAAGGTCTCCGATCCTTCGATGTGTATATCACCGGCATCGCTCGGATCGAGGGCAACGAGATCCAGACGGGTCGCATCGCCGCGATTGTTCGTGATGTGACCATTGCTCAGCGGACTCAGCAGAAAATGGATGCGATCGATCGCGCGGGTTTCGAGCTTGTGCGGATGGATGTCGATCAGATCAAAGAAATGAACGCACTCGAACGGCTTCAGCTGCTCGAACAACGCGTGATCAAATACTCCCATGAGTTGCTCCGTTCGGATCACTTCGTGATCTTCCTCACGGACCAAAGAACCAACCGCTTGCAGCCGGTGATGCAGTCCGGTTTGCCTCTGGAGATCCAGGACCTTGATCTGTATCTCGAAACCGAAGGCTCCGGGATCTCGGGGCATGTTGCCAAGACTGGCGAGAGCTACATCTGTTACGACACGCTGACCGACACGCGGTTCCTCCCGGGACTCAGCGGCGCGCGGTCGAGCTTGACGGTCCCGCTGCGGGTGTGCGACCGCGTGATCGGGATCATGGACATCGAGTCCAAACAACCCGGTGCGTTTGATGATCAGGATCGACAGTTCGCGGAAATCTTTGGTCGCTACATCGCGATGGCGCTCCACATGCTTCAGCTTCTGGTCACCGAACGGACCACCACCAACATGACGGTTTCTGGACGATTCGAGGGCGAGATCAACGCGCCGCTCGACGACATTGTCCACGAAATTGATTGGCTGAGAGAACACCAAAAGAATGTGGACCCCGAAACGAGCCGGCACATTGATCGGATCCTGAGTGATGTGTCTTCGATCAAGGACCGCGTCCGTTGTGTCTCTGAAGGCCCACAGAACCTGCTGGGAGTCGACGAGGCACTCATCCAACGCGAGAAAGATCCGCTGCTGATCGGCAAGCGTGTCTTGGTGGTTGATGACAACGCGAACATCCGCAAAATCATCGGCGATGTGCTTTCCCATCGTGGATGCATCACGACCGTTGTCAATGACGGCGCCCGCGCGATCGAGATCCTCGAAGAAATCAAAGCGCACGGGACCGAGCCATTCGATCTGGTCGTGTCGGATATCCAGATGCCTGATCGAAATGGCTACGAGGTGTTCAGCGCGGTGCGTCGGTGTAACCCCGCAACACAGGTCATCCTGATGACCGGGTTCGGGTACGACCCGCACCACTCGATCGTGCGTGCTTCTCAGGAAGGTCTCAAGAGCGTGCTGTTCAAGCCGTTTGAGATCGAGCTGCTGCTGACGCAGGTGCGCGAAGCTTTTTCAGAAGCGCGATAGCGAATCAGTTATTTTCGAGTTGCAATGAGTACGCGATCAAGGCCATCGGAGTCTTTGGCGATGTGCTGCTGTGTGAGCATCGGGTGATCCATCGCGAGTTTGAGCGCGTCCTTTGCTTTGATCGATGCAAGTTCGATGAGCAGCAAGCCGCCTCGAGACAGGTGCTTTGGTGCGCCTTGGATCAGGGGCGTGACGAACTCCATGCCGTCGTCGTTGGCGCGGAGCGCCATGGTGGGTTCGTGGTCTTTGACATTGGGTTCGACCGAACCCCACTCGCTGTCGGGAATGTACGGCGGGTTGCTCACGATGTACCGCAGCGATCCAGCACCGCCCGCGACCGGATGATTCTGGATCGGTTCGAGCAGGTTCCCCTGCGCCAGCTCGACACGGTCGCTGAGTTTGTGAAGCTCGATGTTCGCCTTGGCGCACGCGAGCGCGTCGGCGGATAAATCCGTCGCGATTACGCGTGCTCCGGGGAGGTGCTTTGCCAGCGCCGCGGCGATGCACCCGCTCCCGGTACAAATGTCCGCGATCATGATCCCGCGTCCCGCGTCTGAATCGCGGAGCGTGTTGTCGTCGGGATTCTTCCGAGCGTGCTGGAGGACTTCTTCAACGATGGTCTGTGTGGATGGCCTTGGGATGAGCACGCGTTTGTCGACTTTGAAGATCATCGTGAAGAACACTTCTTCGCCGACGAGGTACTGGATGGGTTCGTGATCAAGAGCGCGTTTGACGAGTCCACGGAGCGAGTCGCGTTCTAGGGGTGTGCTGGGACGGTCGGGGTCCATGTAGAGTTTGAGCCGCTCGACACCCAACACATGCGCCAAAAGCATCTCCGCCATCCGGCGCGGCGAATCGAGGTCCTTCTTCACGAAGGCATCGTTCATCCATGCGAGCAGGTCGCGGGAGGTCCAGGTTTGATTGGTCGCGGGTGGCACGCGTGTAGTGTATCCGATCCGCGTGAAATAGTGCTTATTTGCCCCCGAACCAGTCTTTCGAAGTTTGGGCATCGACCTTGAGCGGCACCTTGAGGTCCATCGCCCCCTCCATCCGAGCCGTCACGATGGGCATCACCGCGGCGGTCTTCGCGTCGGGAACCTCGAAAACAAGCTCGTCGTGGATCTGCAGGATCATCTTGGTGCCGTCGAGATCGGACCCCGGCTTGGCGGCGGTGATGTCGCGGTGGAGATCGATCATCGCGATCTTGATGAGGTCGGCTGCGGAACCCTGGACGACGGAGTTGATCGCGACCCGCTCGGCGAGTGCTCTCCGCTGGGGGTTGCGGGCGTCGATCTCGGTGATCGGTCTCCTGCGACCCATCATCGTCTCGACATAGCCATGGGTCTTTGCGAACGCGACGCACTCTTCGAGGAAGGAGGTGATGTTGGCGAACTTCGCTTTGTAGTCGTCGATGATCTGTGACGCTTCGGTGTTGGAGACTTTGAGTCGTCGCGCGAGTCCCCAGGGGGTGACGCCGTAGACGATCCCGAAGTTGACCATCTTCGCGCCGGAGCGTTGGTCTTTGGTGACCTCGTCGAGCGGGATGTCGTTGATCTGTGCCGCGACCGCTTGGTGGATGTCCTCACCCGCTTCAAACGCGGCGATGAGCGCGGGGTCTTCGGACAAGTGGGCAAGGATGCGGAGCTCGATCTGCGAATAGTCCGCGGTGATCAGCTGGTGGTTCTCGGGAGCGACAAACGCTTTGCGGATTTCGCGTCCGATCTCCGAGCGGATCGGGATGTTCTGGAGGTTCGGGTCCGACGAACTCAGACGACCGGTGGACGCGACGGTCTGGTGGAAGCTCGCGTGGATGCGTCCGGTCTCCGGATGGATGTCGTCGGCGAGTGCTTTGAGGTAGGTCGAAACGAGTTTGGTGAGCTGGCGGTATTCGAGGATTAAGGTTGGTATCGGGGTGGTGATGTCCGGATCGAGAACGAGCTTGTCGAGGACTTCCGCGTCGGTGGAGAAACCGGTTTTCGTTTTCTTGATCGGTTTGATCCCGAACCCTTCGAGTTCGTCGTCGGGCTTATTGAAGAGGGCCGCGGAGAGTTGTTTTGGGCTGTTGAGATCGAAGGTGCGTCCGATGGTGTCCATCGCTTCGGCGTTGATTTCTTCGATGAGCTCATCGATGCGGGTCTGAAGTCTGGACTCTTGCTTTCCGAGTTCGTCGCGATCGACGATGACGCCGTTCTGTTCGAGGGTCGCGAGCACATCAACAAGAGGCATCTCGAGTTCTTGGTAGAGTTTGGTCAGCGAGGGTTCCGCCGCGAGTTGCTTCGCGAGGACCTCGTTGAGTTGGAGGGTGACATCCGCGTCTTCCGCAGCGTACGGCCCCGCTTGAGCGAGCGGGACCTGATCGAAGGTGCGTTGGTTCTTCCCGGTCCCGATGAGGTCCTTGATGGAGATGTTCGTGCGCTCAAGCAGCGCCAGCGCGAGGTTGTCCATCGAATGGCTCGACCGGGAGGCGTCAATAATGAAGCTCGCGATCATCGAATCGCCCGCTTTGGGATGCTTTGTGGTGGGGAGGTGACCCCGCATGTCGATCCCGGCGTTTTTGAGCACGGTCAGATCGTACTTGAGGTTGTGACCGACCTTCGCGATCGACTCGTCTTCGAGGATCGGTTTGAGTGCGGCGATGATTGTTTTGGAATCAAGATGGTCGTCTTCGTCCGGAGCGAGGCACGGGATGTAGTACCCGATGCCTTCTTTGTGGGAGAGCGAGATCCCCGCGAGCTTGGCACGCATCGGGCGGATGCTGGTGGTTTCGGTATCGACCGCGAGCAGCGTTGCGTTCTTGATCGCTTTGAGCATCGCGTCGAGGTCCGCTCTGGATTGGACGGTGATGTACTCGCCTTGGACTTCGACGGCGGTTGATGATGCTTGATCGAACAACGAACCAAACCCCGGCGCGGCTTCTTTCTTCGGTGCCTCAGATGTATCGGGGGTGGATTCCATCCCGATCATCTTCTTGAGGTCGTCCTGATACCGGTTGAACCCGAGTTCCTTGCAGATCGGGAGGAGTTTGTCGAGCGCGATCACTTCGACCGCGGCTTTGGATAAATCAAGCTCGATTGGGACATCGTGACGCAGCGTGACGAGGTCTTTGCTGAGTGGCAGATGCGCCTTGCTCGCGATGAGATTCTCGCGGCGTTTGCCTTTGATCGTGCCCGCGTCCGCGGCGGCAAGGATCGATTCGAGATCGCCATACTCCTCCAGCAGCTTGGCGGCGGTCTTGATCCCGATCCCCATCACGCCCGGGATGTTGTCCGCGGTGTCGCCCATCAGCGTCAGCAGATCGATGACCTGATCGGGACGCAACCCGAGTTCCTCCATCAGGTCCGCTTCGGTGATGAGTTCGTCCTTGTGCAGGTCGTACATCTCGGTGGGGGGGGCACCCTCTCCGAGCAGTTGCTTGAGGTCTTTGTCCTTGCTGATGATCCGCACGCGGACATCAGGATGCTTACTGGAAAAATCCGTCGCGATGGTCGCGAGCACATCGTCCGCTTCAAACCCCGCGCACCCGATCACGGGAACCCCGATCGCTTCAAGCAGCGACAGCGCACGATCCACCTGAGGTCGGAGGTCTTCAGGGGGAGCATCGCGGTTCGCTTTGTACTCGGGATACAGCTGCGTGCGGAAGGTGCCCTTGTCGCCCCCAATATCGAGCGCGACGGCAAGGTAGCTCACCGCGCCATCGCCGACAAGATGCGAACCATCGTTGCGGAGGAGTTTGAGGAGCATCCCGACGAAGCCATAGGTCATGTTGGTGGGTTCACCAGTGACCGGCGAGGACATGGGCGTGCGGATCGCGTGGTATGCACGGAAGAACTGGGCGTAGCCGTCGATGAGGTAGAGTGTTTTCACAGCGGAGGATAGGGGGGATTATGCTATGATTCTGATTTGTCGATTTGTTCTTGGTAGGTGTCGAGTTCGGGCCTTCCACGCAGAAGCCAGATTATCCAGAATAATGGAACATCTATAATCGAGATATCGAAGCAAGCTACTAAACAGGCAAGCAAAAACCGGTTCGCAGGCAAATCAGCTGGCAATAGCAAGACGCCAAGGAAGAGGCAGATTGAACCTACAAACGGGACTCTTGAACCAAGGTTAATTTCTTGTTTTCGAATCCATTTGTTGTAATACCAGCATACGGGAATCCCTGTGTTCATGATTACGCAAGGTATTGCGAATAGGAATAGCCCGATACTCCATATATAGCGAACAGTGGTAGATGGAAAGATTCCCAAGAGGATCACATTAAGAACAAAGAGTAGTGCAAGTGCACGCATGGTTTAGAAGTCCTGATTCACAAGATACTCGATCGGTTTTCCTGGCCAGTTCATGCACGGGTTCACGCCGGACACCGGCAAGGACATGGGAGTGCGGATCGCGTGGTAAGCACGGAAGAACTGGGCGAAGCTGTCGATGAGGTAGAGTGTTTTCACAGTCTGAGGATAGGGGGGGTTGTGCTATGATTCTGGGATGGATAAATCGGCACATGATGATCTGAAGTTACTCGTGAGCCGGCGGTGGGATCCACGCGTGGGGATGGGGAAGAATCAGGGTCGATTTGAGTGGGCACTTGGTGTAGTGCTTGTGATCGGGTTCTTCGTTGCTGTCTTTACACGCAGTTCAGCGACTGCTTGGGTTCAGATTTTTGGAATTGTTCTCAGTTATGGAACTCTTTTCGTACTCACGCTCAGTTGGGCGTACACACGATGCTTTGTGAAGTTACGCATCGAGAAACGCGTTAACAAACACGATGGTTTTCTTTGTGTTTGGTGCAGCTACCCATTTACAGGTCTCGGAGATGATGGGCACTGTCCGGAGTGTGGTGCGGGATACCGGAAGGAGCTCTGCCAGCGACTCTTTGGATTGGCGTATCGGAAATATACACCGAGTCCGCAGGAGTTCGGAAAGCGCGAGAGCGCCGCGTGGCGCGAGGCGATTGAGCTCCGTGAGCATCCGGAACTGGTCCAACCGACGCCGCCACCGGTAATCAAAATTGTTGTCGATGCACCAGTGTTCTCTCCAAGCAAAGAGCAACGGTACGAGATCGACCAACTTGTATTGCGCCGGACTGATCCACGCAAGGGGGTCGGGCGAATGCTGGGGAGCATCAAGTACTTTTGTTTGGTTCTTGCGATCTCGTTGTTCTTCATTATGAACTGGGGCATCATCCCAGCCAATAGGTTGAATGGACCTGGCGTATTCAAATGGATGCTGGTGTACATCGTGCCGTTTGTCGGGTTCTTGATCTGTTGGTTCATACCAATCGGGATTCGGAAACGCACCTACGCAAAGGCCCGGAAACACAACTTCATCCTCTGTCCGTGGTGCAGGCACGGTTTGAGTCACCTTCCCGAAGTGGGCATCTGTCCCGGTTGCGGGTCAAAGTTCAGTCGATGGGCGTGTGAACAGCTGTATCTCAATGCATATCGCGGCTTCCGACCAAGCAAGGACGAACTCCGGGAGCGAGAAACCGAAGGGTGGACCGAGGCGGTTCGTATTCGTGATCAAGAATCCTGATTCACCAGATGCTCCATCGGTTTCCCTGGCCAGTTCATGCACGGGTTCACGCCGGACATCGGCAAGGACATGGGAGTGCGGATCGCGTGGTAAGCACGGAAGAGCTGGGCGAAGCCGTCGATGTGGTAGAGTGTTCTCACAGCGAAACATATGCGATCGATCGGTTATAATATATATCAATGAAAATGACCACGCAAAGTGAACTTGAACTGCTCTCGACTCGGACGGTTGATCCGAGGCAGGGGGTTTACACCCACTTATCGTGGGTGCGGTGGGGGAGTGTGTTTGGCTTAGTAGCTTGTTGGTGGATATGGGGACTCGGATTACTCCCAAGGTTTACCTGGATTCTAACAGTGTTCATGATCGGCGCAACACTCTTGAGTTGGCTTGCTCCATACAACATTCGGGCCAGTGCCCGTAAGCGAGCAAGGCGGAACGGCTACTTTTTGTGCCCTTGGTGCCGATACGGGCTGGATGGACTCGAAGAGCGAGGGGTTTGTCCAGAATGTGGATCGCGCTATGAACAAGGAAACTGTATCGAGCTCTATTCGTTGCTCTATCGCCCGTTCAGACCATCCTTGGAGATGATTCAGCAACGAGAACGCGCAGCGTGGGAAAATGCGATTGAGATTCGGGATCAAGAATCCTGATTTACCAGATGCTCCATCGGTTTCCCCGGCCAGTTCATTCCAGAGTTCACGCCTGTCACTTGTTCGTGCAGCACGGTCAATCTCCGCGAGTACGCCTGGGATTGTTTGATGCCGCGTCGTCCCATGACGGCCAGCGAGATGTCCACGAACTTGCCGAGTCGGAAGGATTTGGTGCCCGCGTCGGTGATCCATGAGAACGGGTCGATGGTTCCCGACATCGCTTCGCTCGCGGCGAACATCGTCCCGGTCCCGACGATCGCGCCGGTCATGATGCGGGTGCCGATCGCGGTTTTGCAGTGGTCGCCCATCGTGACGCCGAGGAAGGTTTGGCCGGTTTTTTCCATCTTGGAGTCTTTGGAAGCGCGTGCGGTGACCTCCGCGTAGGTGTTGAGCAGGTTGGAGTTGGTCGTGTCCGCGCCGAGGTTCGACCATTCACCGATCCATGAATCACCCAGATGCCCGGCGTGTGCTTTGTTCGCGTATCCCTGGAAGATCGTGCCGCCGATTTCCCCCGCGACTTTGCACACGGGACCGATCGCGGTGTTGGGTTTGATGTTGGATTGTTCGAGGACGGTTGATCCCGGTCCGATGTAGGCGGGTCCGGTGATGATCGTGCCGGGACGGATGGTCGCGTTCTCGTCGATGACGATCGGACCAAGCTCAGAGTTGAGGATCACCCCAGGCATCACAACCGCGTCGGGATGAATCGCGACGCCTTCTGCGCCCAAGATCATCACGCCGGTGGGGGGTTCGGTGACGGTCTTCATTGTCGGGATGATCGCTTTGAGGTCGTAGTCCAAGCAGCGATCGCGGAACGCTCTCCAATCCCAAGGCGTGCGCATCAGGACGGTGTCGTCGATCTCGATCGCTTTCATCTCGGGATTGCCGCCGCTGAGGAGCAGGCGGACATTGGTGCTGGTCAAACAGACCGCGACCATGTCTTTGGTGGACGCTTCGATGAGCACCTCACCGAGTTTCAGATCTCGGATCGCTTCGATCGGGAGCGGGCATCGTCCATTAATGAGCAGGATCGGCTCGTCGGACTCTTCTGGTGGTTCATTGACCGGAATCCCGGACTGGTCCTGGGTCAGCTCTTTGAGCTCGTTGGGGACCACGATCCCGATGGGTTCAAGATCAAACGCACGCGTCAAACGCTCAGCGGTGGTGAGCGCGCCGGTGCGGATCGCGTGGGGCGGACGGAGGTCAGCGAGCGGGCCGAGATTGGCGTGCGCGTCGTTGAACATGATGGATTTGCGTGATGGGCTCATACGCGAGAATCGTAGGCATCGAACGCGGTTTATTGGCTACTTGATGTGCCGAGCGAATCGCGTGGGGATCGTGGTCTGGAACCCGAACGCGGGGGTCAGCGAGAAGAAAATGAACGAGAGGAACAACGCCCCTGCGCCGGTGTACAGCGACGAAAGGGTGTGGACGATCAACGCGTCCTTCGGATCCCACGCGATGTTGTCCCCGGCGAGTGCTCTGATGGTGATGATCGCAACGACGAGGATCTCCGCGATCAGCGATGCGATGAGTGAGAGGAACGCGATGGTGAGCGGGTTCCTGCGAACGACCATGCCGCGGACGGAGAAGATGAACTGGGCCGCGAGGAGGTATCCCAGCGCGTAGGGACCGATGAGCGTGACGGGTCCGCCGTTGTCGTGATTGATCGGGGTGAGCAGATCCATCGCGACGCCGAGGATGAGGGCGCACCACAGCGCGTGTTTACGCGGTGCATGGAGCGCGACAAAGACCATCAAAGGCAGCACCACGCTTGGATGCACGCCACTCGCGCCAGCATCAAACACCGGGAGCAACGCCATCTCGAGCCCGAACCCAACCCACGCGAAGAACAGAAGCACAAACCAGTTCATGGATTGCCTCCCGCCAGATCAGGAACGCGGAAGAAGACTTCAGGGACACTCCGAAGATCCACGCTCGGACGGACCGTGATCCGTTGACGCAGCGGCTGGTTTGGGGAGGGTGCGATCCGTTCGATGTGCCCAATCAGCAGCATCTGGGCGTGTCTGGGCCATTGGTCATCGAGGAGACGGACCTCCATACCGATCTGGATCGAATCTTCAGAGTCCGCACCACCGGCGGGCATGGTCACATCGCCTTCGAGGAGTCCTTTGCCGATCGGAGAGAGCATGCAACGCGCGGTCTTGGTCCCGGTGTCGTCGAGCATCACATTTCCAAGCAGCGGCTGAGCGTCCTTGGCGGTGATCGGGAGCACCAGCGCGGTGCGGTCGTCGGATTCAGCAACGCGCCCGCAGAGCTGGACCGCATTGACCACGACGACGGTTGATCGGCTCACCCGCTCATGACCACCCGCTCGGATGACCAAGAACTCCCGAGAGATCCCGGTGACAGGACGCGGGATCTGGGTGACGGCGATGTCCGGTGTGAGCGCGGCCCCCGATGAGAGCTGGTCCACGAGTGCTGAGAGCTGTCCGTTCACTTGCTGCTCGCGATAGAGCAACGAGCGGTAGCGGTCGAGCTCGGACTGGAGCGTCCGCTCACGCTGGGTCGCGTTGGGGTTGCCTACAGACTGTGGGATAACCAAGTTCTTGGCCATCGTCATCGGATGGGCGATCGGGGAAATGATCACGCGTGCTTGGGCGCCGAACCAGTTGGTCCAGTCGAGCCACGCCGAGGGGAGCATGCACAGGATGATGCAAGTTGTCACGCACAGCGGCATCGACCAACGAACAAACGCGGGTTGATGATGCATTGCGGGACTCCCAATCTAGGAAACGATGACGACTCACCACAGCATACACGATCAGCGCAGTCGATGTGGTGGTTGGGCGAGGGGTTAGATGTCCGAGTTGTTCTCGAGCGTGTCTTTCCAAACATCGATATTTTCGAGGTAGATCGCGGTGCCGCGGGCGACGCAGGTCAATGGGTCCTCGGCGAGCGTGACATCGAGCCCGGTCGCTTTGGTGATCTGGATCGGGAGGCCTGCGAGCAGAGCCCCGCCGCCGGCGAGGGTGATGCCGTTATCAACAAGGTCCGCCGCGAGTTCGGGTTCCGCTCTTTCGAGGGTCCGGGTGATCGCTTCGATGATATTGGTGATCGGTTCAGAGAGCGCTTCACGGACTTCTTGCGAGGTGATGGTGGTCTTGCGTGGGAGACCAGAGACCATGTCGCGGCCGCGGACTTCCATCTCGGATTCTTCGCCTGTTGGTGCTGCGGAACCGATCTGGATCTTCACGCGTTCAGCGGTCTGCTCACCGATCATCAGCGAGTAGTTGCGTTTCATGTGCGCGATGATCGCTTCGTCCATGTCATCGCCCGCGACGCGGATGGATTCACAGTTGGCAATGTCGGCGAGCGCCATGATCGCGACTTCGGTTGTGCCGCCACCGATATCGACGATCATTGATGCGGTTGCTTCCGCGAACGGGAGTCCCGCGCCGATCGCAGCGGCGATGGGTTCTTCGAGCAAGTAAGTCTTGCGAGCACCGGCGTGTTCAGCGGAATCGAACACCGCACGCTTCTCGACCGCGGTGATCCCCGACGGGATCGAGATGACCACGCGTGGACCGATCATCCGGACGCGTCCGGTGACCTTGGTGATGAAGTAGTTGAGCATCGCTTCGGTGATCTCAAAGTCTGAGATCACGCCGTCCTTGAGCGGACGGATCGCGGTGATGGAGCCGGGGGTCTTGCCGAGCATTTCTTTGGCAACCCAACCCACGGCTTGCCCGTTCTTGAGCACCTGGTTGGTGCCCTTCTTGACAGCGACCACAGATGGTTCATTCAGAACGATCCCCTGCCCGCGGACGGCAACGAGTGTGTTGCATGTCCCCAGGTCGATACCCATATCAACGCCGAGCGGTCCTAAAAATCGTTCATACCACACTGATGCACTGTCTCCCTGGGCATTTTGGCCCATCGCGCGGACGAAGGATCATCCGGGCTATAAGTAGAGTGAGGATAGACTTCAGAGTATCGGAAAATTGACTCCAACGGGGCCAATTGAGAAGGATTTCTGAGATGACCATTCCGGAGCGCAAATCCAGCGTTCGCGGGAACCTCTGAACGCTCGGCATTCTTTGAGCGATCCACTCACTCGTACCGCTTGCCGCCGTATTCGATCCAGCCGCCTTCGCGCCAGTTCGAGGGATCGTGGTGCGTCCAGTGGAGGAGTCCGCCGCGATCGTTCCATTCATATTGGCCATAGAAACTGAGAATCGCTCCCTTATGGATCGGGACGCGTGGCGCAAGGTCGATGTTGTGCGCGATCAGGACGGTGCCGATCGGGGAGGGGGTGTAGTCCACGGCGATGAGGAACCGTTGGTGGCGGTCGCCTTCGAGGTCATCGCCGAGGATCTTGATGACGCGGGCGTCAAACCGGACCATCGCACCGCTCTGGCGCATGGACGCGAGCTTGACGAGATCCGCTTGGCTCTGGGCGAGGCCTCGGGTGGTTTGCTTCTCTGCTCGACTTGCCCGGGGCTTGGGTATCCGCTTGGATGGGCGAGATCGGGTCGAACCGGTGGTCGATCGTTCCGCTTTCTTCGTTTTCCGGGTTCCAGACCCAAAGCACTTGGAAATCCCAAGCATCAGCAGCGACACGCCGATCCGCGCCAAACTCCGCTTCGTGGAGTCATCGAGTCGGGATTGGTTCTTTGATCGCATGCGTGGGTGAACTCCAAGGCATCGATCCTAAGCACCCAAAAAGCAAACCGCCCGTTGGACCGGATTCCAACGGGCGGCATGCATGGTGTGGATTATGCATCCATTGACGAGGAGTTATGGATCAATCAGTTGCTCGCAACCGGGCCTGCAGGTTGTGCGGGCTTCTTGGTCTGCGGAGCGATCTCGATGACCTGTGGGTCGATCTCGATGACCTGTGGGTCGATCGTGAATCCGCGGACTTGTGATGGAGCGATTGACTTCTGCGAGTTCTCGTACTCCGTGACGAGGCCCTCTTGGTCGATCAGGAACTCCGCTTCATCGACATAGTTCTTGTCGCTGTCGCGTCCCGCGATTGCTTCCAATCGTGCACGCTGCTCGGTCCGGATGCCTGAGAGGCGGCCGTTGAGCTGGTCGAGCGAGTTGGCTTGGAAGTTCGAGTGGGCATCAATCGTGTCCTGACGATCTTCCATCATGTCGATCAAGCGTTCGTTGCGTGCGATCGTGTCGATCTGAGCATCGAGCTGGAACAGTTTCGCTTGGAACTCGGAGCGTTCTGATTCGAGTCGTTCGAGCAGATCCGCGAGCTGTTGTTCTTGATCGTTGAGGTATCCAAGATCGGTGCTCAGATCGGTTGCACGAGCCGCGTACATGTCGCGGGTTTGCTGGATCTGATTCCGTTTGGCGTACGCGTCATCAAGATCAACCGCACGGTTGTTCAACGAGACACGGACGATCGCACCGGGGTTGGATTCCTGGGTGTAGCGTGCTTGGGTCAGCTGACCCGACACGGTTTCCAGATCCATCGCTGCGAGCGAGACCACCTTGGTGGCGACTTGCAGTTCACGATCGAGTTGTGCGATCTGGGTCTGCACTTCCGTCAGGTCCGAGCGGACTTCTGCGATTTTGTGTGGGTACTGCGCTTCGAGATTCTTGATCTGAGCACGCAGCATGATGGGGTCTTCGATGTTGTCATCGATGACACTGATGAAGTTAGAGCGGGTCTGGTGGACCATTGCACCGACCCGTTGAGGTCCAGCAACAGCAACCAGTACGCCGCCGGCCAGGGCGGTGATCACGACGCCTCGAACAATCGTTTTACCAAAGCAGCATCCCATGACAATCTCCTAAAGACTCTTGTGCCGGACCATTCCGGCGTGTGTGGTGTTCGGCTCGTCGTTGAGCCGGTTGATTTCCTTGGTTGTCGGTGAGATGTCCCGACAGATGGTGAGTGGGATTCCCGCTCCTTGAATTTCAGGTCGGGAAAGAAAAATCACAAAAACACCGATTTAGACCCACAATCGCGGTTCAATCCGGGAGATTGCAACGCTGGTCCACCCCGTCCGGGTATGCTTCTACAGATAGTTTGAGGGTGAAACCCACCAGTGCATTCGCCGAATAAGGGATTCCAGCAGGAAAGGGTCTCATGCTTACCAATATGACAACCAGCTTCATCGCGAGGCTCCGTGACAACGACGAAACCGCGTGGTTCGAACTCTGGGAAACCTTCGGCCCCGTCATCCGCATCCAGCTCACGCGCTGGGGCAAAGGACGCATCGGGGTCGAGACCGCGCGCGATCTCTCCCAAGAAACACTCGCGGCCCTTTCCAAATCCATCGAACGCTACGACCCAGCACGCGGCGCACGCTTCTCCACATGGCTCCTCGCGATCGCAAAGCATGTGCTCGGTGACGAGATCGACCGCAGAATGGCGCTCAAACGAGGCGGCGGCAAAGCGAACGCGGAGTTCGACGAACGCTGGATGATCGCGGACGCCGCGATGGGGGTCGACGAAGAATACGAAGCGTCCGTTTTCCGTGCAAAGGTCGAAGCGGCAATCCGGAAGGTCGAATCCGAATGCGATTTCATGGACTTCTCGATCTACCGGATGCGTGTTCTTGATGGACAGTCCGGGAAGGAAGTCGCTGAAGCGGTGGGGGTCTCTGAGCCGACGGTTTCTCGTCGATTGAGCAAGGTCCGAGATATGCTCCGCAGCCGATTGCAGGAGGTGATCTCGGTGTATTCGTTCACGAATGACGAACTTGATGAAGCATCCCGAAACGGGTTGCAACTGAATCCCAACAGTGATAGCAGCGGGGACGCCGGACCCGCGGACAAGTCCACGGATGTTTCGTTTGACGAAGCGATCGGGGACATCTATCACCGGCAGATGGAGCTTCGGGCTGAAGACGAGCAGAACCTGCTTTGAACGCCTGAGAGAACGGGGCAACCGCCAATGTCAGTCGCAACACTCTTTGGAATCATCTTCGCGATCCTTGTCGGAGCATTCGTGCTCGCGGCGGTCGTGTTCCTCTTCAGCACGATCTTCGGGCTGACCTTCAAAGCACTCAAAGGCATCTTCACCGTCATCGGGATGATCTTCACCAACATCTTCACCTTCATCGGAGCGACCGTCACCGACACGCTCCGCTTGGTCGGTTCGATCCTCGCGGCACTCATGTTCGCGCCCCTCACGATCCTCGCGATCGTGGTTGGTCGTTGGTCGCGTTCGAAACACCTCGCCAGCGCGTTCTCGTTTGAATGCCATTCCGCGATGAGCTGCATCTACCGTTTGTTTATCGGGAACCCCGCTCGCTTGCTCGGACTCTCCAAAGCACTCGAAGGCGTCGAGAAGCGTGTCCCCGAAGCAATGGCGGCAGCACCGACAAGCGACAAACCCAACAAGAAACGCGTCGGCGTGTTTGAAGGCTACACCATCGTCGGTTCACTCAAAAGTGGTGGCTCCGGTGGCAAGCTCTACATCGCAGACCCCAACGAGATCAAACAAGCGTCATTCACCAAACGCGGGATCGATGCGGATCAGGTGGTCATCAAGGTGTTCTCGCTCCATGATGGATCGTCGATGCCTCAGATCGTGCGGGAGTCTCGCGCGCTCGACGCGGCACGCAAGCTCGGATTGGTCCTTGAGCACGAACTGACCGCAGACCGGTTCTTCTATGTCATGCGGTATGTCCCAGGCGAATCACTCTCCGCAGTCACCAAACGCATGCACTCGCTGTCCCCACGCGATGGGCTCGACGATACCCAGCTCAAGCACACGATCGGGTACGCAGACGACCTGTTGACCATTTTGGACACCTACCACCGCTCCGGTCTCTGGCACAAAGATGTTAAACCCGACAACATCATCATCGACGGCAAGCACGGGAGCGCCAAAGCCCACCTCGTGGACTTCGGTCTTGTCACACCCCTCCGCTCCGCGATGACCCTGACAACACACGGCACCGAATACTTCCGCGACCCCGAACTGGTGCGCCAAGCACTGCGAGGCGTGAAGGTCCATCAGATTGATGGATCGAAGTTTGATGTCTACGCCGCGGGCGCGGTGCTGTATTCAATGATCGAGAACTCATTTCCCGCGCACTCCGGTCTCTCGCAGATCACCAAGCGATGCCCCGACGCGCTCCGCTGGATCGTGCGCCGTTCGATGGCTGAGTACGACCGCCGCTACCCAAGCTCCGCGGCGATGCTCGCGGACCTCCGCGTCGTGATGACCGCGCCCGATCCGTTCAAGGTCAAACCAGCGGATCTCCCAAGCGTGAAGATCGGGGATGATGTCTCGCCGATGCCGATCCCCGAACCGATGCCTGAATACGGTGCCGCTCCGGCGCAGCGTGTCGGTGCGTCCGTTCGATCACAAGCTGGTTCACCGGTGCCACCCGCGACGGACGGCCGTCGTGTGGGGCGCCCCAATGTCAATCTTGTTGGATGGTGGTCCGGGAAGTACGCGGTGTCTGGTGGTACGCAACCGGGGAATCAGAAGGGCAAGAAGGGATTTGTCGCGACCGCGGGGATCGGTAAGGACGGCGCGTTTGCGCGTGTTCAGCGGGACTTCGAATCCGACCCGCTGAGTCGAATCGTGCCTACTGATCAACGGAAGTCCGCAAAGGATCAGGTGCGCGACGCGCGTCAGCGTGCGAACTCGATGCGGAGCCGCGCGTCGGCTCGGCGTGGATCGGTGCGTAACAAACGAAACGAATACAAGAACACCCCCGGCGCAGGTGTGATCTTTGCAGGAATACTCGGGTTGGCTGTGATCTTCGGCGGGCTCGCGGTGATCGGGGCGCTGTTGCTCCCTGCATTCTCGCAGAATGGATCGATGGTCCCCGCGCCACCGAATCCACCAGCGGTCGCGACCAGCGTGGTCATGCCTGCAGTTGAAGACCTGCCGATGGTCCACGCATCGATGCTGGTGGTTTCGGATCTGGGTGATGCGATCACTCCAGAAATCCAAGCGGGTCTCGCGCTCCTCAGTGACCGCGGCTTGCACACGCTCGGCGACCTGAGCGGACACCCAGCGGAAACCGACATCATCCACCTCGCGGAGTACCGCAACGCGATCGGTGCGGTGCCGAGCGATTCAGACACGCTGATTATCCGCACAAGGGATTGGATAAGTGGCCATGAGAACATCGATGCGGTGATGCTGCTGACGACGAATCCGGAGTCCACCGATCCAATCTACATCCTCGTCACCGAAGGTTTCCACACTACCCAAGAGATCAGCGTGGACGCGGTTTCAACAATCCTCACGCTGTTCAAAAACAACGGGTTTTCGGCATACGCGGATTAACTTGAGTGCGAGATCGAGATCAGCGATTCGAGCGCCGATTGTGCACGCCCTGAACCGATCGCTTCGCGGCTGAGCTCAAGTCCTGCTGCAAAGTCCTCGCTGACACCAGCAACCACTAAGCCACCCGCAACCGTCAGCGTCGCCATATCCGCAAACGCAGACGGCTCGTTGTGCAGGATCGACCGGAGAATCTCCGCACTGTGCTCAACATCGCGGGCACGAACCTGATCAATGCTGACCTGAGCCAATCCCAACTCAGCCGCATCCACGATCTCTTCCGCGAGTTGCCCATTCACGGCATGGACCACGCGCGTCGGTGCCGTGGTCGAAAGCTCATCAAGCCCGTCCTCCGAATGCACAACCATCGCCCGCTTCACGCCGAGTTCCAACAGCGCCCGCGCCATCGGGACAACCAGTTCGTCCTTGTACACGCCAATCAGTTGATAATCCGCGCCCGCTGGATTTGTCAACGGCCCGATCGCATTGAAAATCGTCGGGAACCTGAGCGATTTCCGCGTCGGCATCGCGTGCTTCACCGCAGGGTGGTGATTGACCGCAAAGCAGAAACACACACCCGCTTCCGCTAAACACTTCGCTTGCGTCTCAGTCGATGCATCGACATGGACACCAAGCGCCTTCAGGACTTCTGCGGAGCCGCGACCGGTACGGGAGCGGTTGCCGTGCTTTGCGACCTGGATACGCTGGATTTTACAGTTCAGTGGAGGCTGGACGGCACTGAGGATGATCGCAGCGGCCGTCGAGACATTGAAAGTCTTTGGGGCACCACCGGTGCCACAGGTGTCGAGGAGGATCGATCCGGGCTGTTGCTGGTAGGAGACCGTAGTCACCTGCTGACGCATCGCGCGAGCGGCGCCGGTGAGTTCATCACTGGTTGGATCATGCATCGCGAGCAGCGCGAGGACCGCTCCGATCTGGGATTCGTTGAGCTTTCCTTCCAGAATCTCGGTGAGCACGCCGAAGCTGGTGGCCTGATCGAGTGCTTGTTGGTCCAGAAGCGTGGACATCGTGGTGTGAAAGTGATCCATAGAGGACGATAGGTCGAACCTTCGCCGCTGGTTGTTTGTAGAATGAGGTATGAGCGTCGGCCCATCCAATCAAACATCCCATACAACCGCGATCGCGTCCCGCGTTGCTCGATCGCTGCTGGTTCGCGCATGGATCGGATACTGCGTCGCTTCGCTCCCGGCAGCGCTGGGTGTTGGATTGCTGCTGGTGATCGCTCAGCGTTGGTGGATCGACGAGGCGTGGTGGTGGGGGATCCCTTTGGTGCTGGTCGGGATTGTTGTGATCGGTGCGGGTGTTCGCGCGTGGGCCCGCCGAGCGAGTTTGAGCACCGCTGCGGGATGGCTGGATGAATCCGCGCATACCCAGAGCCGATTCCGTTCCGCGCTCGAACTGATCGGGGCTCCCAACGCGGACCAAGCGTTTGCTATTCTTGCCGTGGAGCGTGCGGAAGCGACCGCAGCGTCGACCAAGATTCCCAGCAACCAGTCCGTTCTGCAACGCGAGCAATCCAAGCTCTCATTCTCCGGCGTGCTCTTGGTGCTGATTGTGGTTGCTGGAATGTTCATGCCGACCAAGTCCATCGGGGGCAGCACGATTCCTACGCCTTCTCCCGCCGCGATTGCGGATGCTAAAGCACACATAGAAGAACAACAGCAAGACCTTGAAGAACTCGCGGCCCTCTCCGATGACCAAGACCCGCTCATCGACCAAGCCCTCAAAGACCTCGCGGCTCTCGAACAAGAACTCACCACGACAGAGACCGGCACTCAGAACAATCCAGACCAGTTGCCACCGGACCCCGAATCCGCATCCGCGATGGCGGAGTCCCGTCTCGAACAACTCGCAGAAGAACTCGACAAACGAGCCGAGCAACAACAACTCCAAGAGCAAGCGTTGCGCGAACAGCTCGACAAACTCAAGTCCGAATCGCTGTCGAACGAATCTCAGCTCGAACGATTCCGCGAGCAGCTCGCTGAGGGAAAATACGAAGAAGCGATCCAAGAACTGGATCAGATAAAGGATCGTTTGGATTCGATGACTGACGAGCAGCGCCAGCAAGCCGCGGAAGACATGGATGCGATTGCGGATGCGATCAAGCCCGATCCATCGCCTCCATCTGAACCGGAATCAACGCAGCCGAAGCGAGAAGAGCCACAGACCCAAGACCCGCAGCCGCCCGAGCAGGACCAGAGTTCTGAATCTGATTCACCCAAACCCAACGATGCGAAAGACCTGTCAGAGGCACTCGAACGGGAAGCGGAAGAGATCCGAAAACCCAAATCCGAATCGAATCCTGAGCAAGAGAAGCCCAATCAAGATGATTCAGATCAGGATGAGTCAGAACCCAACGCGGATCAGAAGCAAGATCAAAGCTCCCGCGAGGGCAAAGAGGGCGGGGATCAGTCCGATCCCAACAAGCCGGGGGATCGGGAAGACCGCAACAGCAATACTCCAAAGCAGCAGCCAACCCAAGGCCAGCAGTCGGAAGAGCCGCAATCCAAAGAGACACCGGGGCAAGAGAAACCAGCCCAAAGCCCGAGCGAAAGACCAGGCGAAAAACCTGACGAGAACTCAACCGAGCAGCCCAAAGAGCAGCCGGGCCAACAACCGGACGAGCAAACCGAGGACGAAGAACCAACAGAACCAAGCGATTCAGGTTCGCAGCAACAGCAAAACCAACAGCAAGAACAATCACCGCAGAACGAAGGCGATCAGCAGCAACCAGGATCAGAGCCGGGATCGCAACCCCAATCGCAACCCCAATCGCAACCCCAATCACAGCCGGGATCAGAGCAATCGTCCGACGGCCAGCGCACGCTTCGCGAGAAACTCGAAGAAGCCCAGCGTCGGTCCGATGGGGCGCAGCAGGACCGGTCCAAAGCCGAGCGACTGCGCGAGCAGCTCGATCGCTCGCAGGAGACTCCGCCCGATTCGTCCAAAACGCAGCCATCGTCCAACAGTGAGAATGATCAACGAGGTTCCGCTCCGGGGAGTCAGGAATCGGAGCAGCGTGAGCAAGAACCTGATGATGGTTCACCCGATCAAGAGTTCGTGCCGGTTCAAGCCGCGGATGAGAACGCGCGTGCGGATGAATCGTCCGCGCCCGTTGGTCAGTGGTACAACCCGGATGGAGATCGGCCCTCGCCCACTGGTCAATCCGAGACCGCAAAGCGATTCCGAGACGCTTCTAAACAAGCACGCGACCAGATCAACGATCGGCGTGTCCCTCGCAAGTACCGCGATGTGATCCGTCAATATTTCGATCAGCTCGACCAGCGGGCATCAAAGCTCGCACCGTCGAGTGATGGAACAGATGCGCCGTCACCAAAACCAGCTCCCGCGGAGCAAGCCAGCGAATGAATCTCCTCCTCGATCAGCCCATCTGGATGAGCGTCATCGCGATCGGATTGCTCGCATCAATCTTCGGCTGGAGACTCCTCCGAGGACTCCCAACCGCTCGCCGCATCATCATCGTCGGCGCACGATTCGTCTCGTTTATGTGCTTTGCGCTCGCGATTGCAGGACTTCAGCATGTTCAGCACTCGGATCGGTTGACGGTCATCGCCGCGATCGACACCTCCGGTTCCATCCAAGGCTTCGCGAACCTGGGAACCGATGATCTCGGATATCCGATCACCATCCAAGACGCATCAATCGGTTTTCTGCTCGGGAACACGCGGTCCATCCAGAACGAGGATCGGCTCGGGATCATCGCGTTCGATGGTCACAGTTCGGTCACGCTCCCGCCTCGGGAAGTCGGGTTCATCAACGATGTTTCGCTCGAAAGCAACCCGGTCGATGGGACGGACATCGCCGCGGCGCTCACGCGTGCGCAGTCGCTCATTCCTGCGGATTCCAAAGGGCGCATCGTCCTCATCTCCGATGGGGTCTCAACAACGGGTTCTCTCGAAAGCGTCGTGCTGACCACACCGATCGACATCGTCCCGATCGAGTACAGCGTCACCAAAGAAGTGCTTGTCCAGTCTGTCGAGATCCCCGCGCGCGTCGTACAGGATTCGATGATGCCCGTCCGCGTCACGATGCGATCCACCGCGCCAGCCAACGGCCGACTCAAGCTCATCGTCGATGGACAAACCATCAACCTCACCCCCAACACCACCGATGGCGGACTCCCCCTCGCCCTCACTGGAGGCACCGAACCCATCGCGCTCAGCGTCCCGATCGGCAGCGGCCGCGTCCACCGAGTCCGCGCGATCTGGGAACCGGAACTTTCCGATGATGGCACACCCATCAGCGACACCAACACCCTCAACAACGAATCCAGCGCCCTGACACTCACCAGCGATCACGGCCGAGCTTTAATCGTGACTTCCAGTCCAGAGACAGAGGCCAAACCGCTGACAAGCGTGCTCGAATCCGCAGGATGGATCATCGAATCGACCAACCCCGCCGAAGTCCCGACGGATCTGCTCGGACTTGAGCCATACGACCTCATTGTGCTGGTCAACACCCCGCGTGATGCGTTGATGCCGGGGATCGAGGCCGCGCTTGATGATTATGTCCGTGATCTTGGTGGTGGATTGGTATTCGTTGGTGGATACGAAGCACTCGGAGCCGGCGGGTGGAATGCGCCGGACCTGCAGACACGGGAAGACGAGAAGGGTTTGATCGCGAACCTACTCCCGGTTAATCTCGAGATCCCGGACGATGTCGTGACGACGCACGCCGCGGTGGCGCTGGTGCTGGATTCGTCGGGTTCGATGCAGCGATCGGTGATGGGGTCTTCTCGGTCGCAGCAATCGGTCGCCAACAACTCCGCGGCAAGCGCGATCGGGGTCCTCGACCCAACGGACATGGTCACCGTGGTCTCATTCTCGGGACAACCCAACCTCATCGTCCCGATCACCAAGAACGACGATCCAGAGAAGATCCAAGCCAGAATCAAATCCATCGCTTCGGGTGGTGGGACCAACCTCGCTCCGGCGCTGCGTGTCGCTGCGGAACAACTCCGGAGCGTGGAATCCAAAACCAAGCACATCGTCGTCCTTTCCGACGGCGAATCCCAGAACGCAAACCTTCTCCCCGGACTCGCACAGATGCTCGGCGATGAAGGAATCAAAGTTTCCACGATCACCATCGGAGACGACGCCGACGAGCAAACTATGCGACTCATCGCGACCAATAGCGGCGGTGTCTACTACCGCGTCGTTAACCCCGCCGTGCTCCCACGCATTTTCCTCAAAGCAATCCGCGTGCTCCGCAGGCCGATGGTCCGCGAAGGCCAGATCCGCCCGGTCGTGGTCGAGCCGACCTCGCCGATGCTCACTGAATCCAGCACGCTCCGCATCCCCATGCTGGGTGGGTTGGTGCTGACCGAACACAAAACCGACGACCCACGCGTCATGGTCCCGATCGTCAGCGACCAAGGCGAACCCATCCTCGCGGGACACCAGGTCGAACTGGGTCGCGTCGCGGTCTTTACGAGCGACGCATCGGAGTGGGCGGGGGACTGGACCGGTTCGCCTTCATTCACCAGCTTCTGGACTCACCTTGTTCAGTGGGCGGGACGCGCGGAAGACCCGGGAGTGGGGGAACTGTCGATCAATCGCTCGCTCAAAAACGCATCGGGCGGACTCAAGATCGACTACACCGCGATCGATGACGCGGGCGTCCCGATTGATGGCTTGACCATCGCGTCCAAAGTCTTCTCCGACGGAACATCGCAAACCGTGAATCTCGTGCAGACCGGTCCCGGCCAGTACAGCGCCCAACTCGATTCGGTTCCATCGGGAGATCATGTCGTCGTCGTCACCCCCAAACGCGACGGGCAACCGATCCGTCCGACGATTGGCGCGGTGCATGTCGATGACCAGACCGAGTACGACACGCTCCGCTCGGACCGCGCGACGCTTGAATCCATCGCGTCGCGTTCCGGTGGTCGCGTGTTGTCGCTGTCGGAAGCCGCGGATTTATTCTCGCGTGATGGGCTTGCGGAAGTCTCAAGCTACGAATCCATGTGGAGACTGATGCTCCTGCTCGGGTTCATCCTGTTCCTGGTTGATCTCGGCGCGCGAAGGGTCGCGTGGGACCGCTGGATCGCGCAAGCCCGTGCGGAAACGATCGCGGTGTCCAGAGCGGTCAATGCCCAGCAGCTCGACGCACTGAAAAAGAAGACCAAGCAATCCGAGCCCCAGATCCACATCGAATCCCAGCCGGTCCGCCGGCAGCGAACCGCACCCACCGCAACACAAAAAACAGATGATTCCGAACTCGAAGAACTCAGTTCACTCATGGCCGCGAAGAAAAGAGCCCGCGAGCGGATGGATGATTCTTAATCAGTTTCAGAATCTGGTTTAGACAAGCTCGCCCGCAAGCGTGAGCTTGTCGGCAGCGGTGATCCGCGCGCGAACAATCTGCCCGATGTACTCGCTCGGCAGCTTCACCGCATCGGTTGGCACATCAAAGAACACAATCAAATCGCCATCCGTCCGGCCTGACAACTGAACGGTCGGGCCTTGGATTGCCGGGTCGAGGACTGCGGTGTCGGACTGTGGGCTGCTGCCACCGATGGTGATCCCGACCATGCCCGAACCCGGTTTGACTTCCGTGCCGCGCTTTCGTTGCTCATGACGCGAGAGCCCTTCGACGAAGATGTCGAACTCGCCACCGATCTGTTCTTTCGCGATCGAATCGGAGATCTCGGTCTGCAGATCCAGCAGTTCGTTGTTGCGTCGACGCTTGATGGGATCTGGGATGTCGTCCGGGATCTTGTCGTTCGCGACGGTCCCGGGACGCGGAGAATACTTGAAGATATAACAGTTCTTGTACCGGCTCCGCGTCAGCAGTTCCTTGGTCAGTTCGTGATCTTCGTCGGTCTCCGTCGGGAACCCAACGATGATGTCCCCACCCAGCATCAACGGACGGCCAATCTCAGGCTGGTGCAGGTACTCGTTGCACCGATCAATAAACTCGTAATACTCAGAGATCGAATGACCCCGGTTCATCATCTTGAGCATCCGATCCGACCCGGTCTGCGCGGGAACATGAATAAACCGGCAGATGCGTGGGCAATCCCGGATGACCTGCAGCACATCATCACCAAAGTCCCGCGGATAGCTTGTCATAAACCGCAGCCGCTGAATCGAAGGCACTTCCTCGTGGATGCGGTACAGCAAGTCCGCAAAGGTCGTCGTGTTCGCGCCAGCAAACGCATCGCGGTTGTGCGAACCCTTATAAGTCCGACCTTTTTGAGGCTGGACAATCCCTTCGAGCGTCACCGCAGCGTCGTGCTCGAAGCGGTAGTGGTTGACCGTCTGACCCAGCAGCGTGATCTCCAGCACCCCGGTATCCGCGAGTGCTTTGATCTCATCAATGATGTGTTCAGGTGGACGGTGGATTTCAGCACCGCGTGTGTGAGGCACCACGCAGTAGGTGCAGAACTTGTTGCACCCGCGCGTGATGCGGACATACGCCGAGCGTCGCCCGTCAAAGTCGACTGGCGAGATCATCCGACCAAGATCGAGCGATTCCAGCGAGTCTCCCGCAGCCGCGAGTGTCGAGGACCGTCGTGATGCGTTCCCCTGCAGAGCAACCTGATTTGCGGATCTGCGGATCGCAACTTCTGGGTCGGATTCAGCGAGTGATGCTTTGGTCCGGACCGCGTTGTCGAGGAGTTCGGGGAGTTTGTCGAGTTCCGATGGGCCGCACATGATGTCCACGACCGGCATCCGCGAGATGAGGTCCTCGCCGTCCCGCTCGGCCATGCAACCCAGCACGCCGACGACCAGATCGGGATGCTTCGCTTTCCGGTGCTTCATCTCGCCCAATCGCGACCAGACCTTCTGCTCCGCACGCTCGCGGACCGAGCAGGTGTTGTACAGCACGATGTCCGCGAGGTCCTGATTCGCGGTGAACTGGTACCCCAGCGATCCGAGCGCACCAGCAACCAGCTCCGAGTCGAGCTCGTTCATCTGGCATCCAAAGGTCTCTAAATACACGGATTTGCTTGGCATGAGTCCCGGAGTGTACGCCTTGAATGACTCTGAAACCCGGCAATCAAACCGATCCGGTGATACACTCGCCCTGTGACCACCATCGACGACATCCGGGCCTGGTTTGCGGACCTGGCGCTTGCGAGCAAGTGCCTGCTGCTGTTCGGTGCCGCATCAGCCCTGATCATCACCATCGCCCTGTCCCTTCCCCTCCTCAGAATGAACGGCCTCGTCGGGTCGGGAGAACGCGAACTCGCCCGATCCGTCTACGCGACCTGGATGCTCGATAATCACCCCCTCTCTGGTGAACCCTCAAACGCCGATGGCGCGATCATCACGCCGTTGACATGGAACCAAGCAACTGCTCAACGCGCCGAGCACCCGTTCTTGGATCGAGCGATGAAGAGCTTCGAGCGATCCGGGTCCAAATCCGAATACTTCGACGCCGACTGGGTCGGTTGGAGCCGGCTCTACAGCTTCGCGCATGTCCTGCGTGACGAAAACGCCCAACCCCACGCGGTGTTCATGCTCGAACACAAATCCCCCGGCGCGGGTTGGTTGATGGTCGTCAACCTCCTCTATGTCGTCGCGGCGGGTGTGGTCGTGCTCGCCGTGGCGCTGGTCGTCTTCGCATGGATCACCGAGCGACTGATCATCCGTCCGGTGCTGTCCTTGCAGAAGACCGCTGAAAAGGTCCGCGATGGCAACCTTTCGACCCGCTCGTCCATCGCGACGGGCGATGAGTTCGAAGAACTCGCCGAGACCATCAACCTGATGCTCACCGAGCTCCAGCGCCAGCAGGATCAGCTCCGTGGGGCGAACGCCGCGATGGATATCAAGCTCGCGGAACTGGCGCAAGCGAATGTCGCGTTGTTCGAATCCGCTCGTCTCAAAGGCGAGTTCCTCGCGAGCGTGTCCCACGAGCTCCGCACCCCGCTCAACGCGATCATCGGATTCGCCGAGTTGTTGCTGGAGATTGTGCGTGGGGACATCGCCGACGCCGCGGAGCACGAACAGCCACCGGAAGGGTTCGACCCCAAGGAGATGTCCAAGCGCGAGCGGTATCTGGTGAACATCGTCTCCGCAGGGCGCACGCTGCTGGAGATGATCGAGTCGCTCCTGGAAATGGCGAAGATCGAGGCGGGACGCGTCGAACTCAATATCGCGCCGATCAACATCACAGAGACCTGCCAAGCATTGGTCGGACTGATCCACCCGTTGGCGCGGAAGAAAGACATCAAGGTGCTGCTCGATCTCGCGGATGACATCCCGCTGGTCGAAACAGATGCGAAGAAGTTCCAGCAGATCGTGTTCAACCTACTCTCAAACGCCGTGAAGTTCACGGGTGAAAGCTCGACGGGTGCACAAGGCGAGATCACCCTCCGCGCCGAACGGCTGCCGGACGACGATTCGGGAACCGACCGCCTCCGCGTCTCGGTCATCGACAACGGGCAAGGCATCGCGTCCGACGATCAGAAACGAATCTTCGACAAGTTTCAGCAGGTCGATTCCGGTCACACCCGCGTCCACGCCGGGACGGGTCTTGGTCTTGCGATCGTCTCTGAACTCACAAGACTCCTGCAAGGCGAGATCCAACTCGTCTCCGAGATCGGCGCGGGGTCTATGTTCTCGGTGATCCTGCCATCAAAGATTGACCCCGATCTGCTCGAAGAAACCAAACTCGAAGCGAAGTTCAGAAGCTCGATGCGACCACCGAGCGAGAACGGAAACGCTCTTGATCAAGCCCCCAAAGTGGTTGTTGAACAAGCAACGAATCAAGCCGTCGATCAAACAGCAGATTGAAAGTGCCTGAGTTCGACAGGCGAGTTCTTCCCCGATTCAAACACCACCGCGATCACATCAATCCGAATCGGACGACCCCGGTACGGGTCTTTCTTCATGACCGCTGAAGCGAGCGTGCGGAGTTTGCGTTTCTTCGCGGCGGTGATGTTCGCTTCCGGATCGACGCGTCTTTGGTCGCCAACTTTACGAAGCCGAGCCTTGACCTCGACCACGACGATTGTCCCGCTGCTGGTGTCCTCGCACAACAGATCGATCTCGCCCATCCCGAGCCGAAGATTCCGCTTGAGAATCTTGCACCCGTTCTGTTTCATGTGCTTCGCCGCTGCATCTTCGCCGCGCTTCCATACGGAGTTGTTACGAAAGCTGCGGAAGATCATGCCGTAGATGTTCCCGCAGAACTGGGTCATCTCGCGGGGCCGAACTGTTGCTCAGCGATGTAGATCAACCTGAACAGGATCTCCTCGCGGCTCGAAACCCGCGCCCGCTCGATTAACTCTGTCAGGTAGTCCTGTCGTTCCTTGTCACGACGCTCCTGCGTGAGCTCGCGGAAGATCTGCAGCTGCGCGTCGTAGAGCGACTTGGAATCCTGAGTTCTGCTGAGGTATTTGATCCAGAAGTTTGCATTCCCAAACGAAACCGGGCCGGCCCATTCCCCGACACCCAGCGTCCACGCCGCTTCATTCATCTTGTCGATCGGATAAAACTCGGTGTTCTTGAAGTCGTCGGTCAGTATGCGTTCGATCTTGCCGTCATTCTCTTTCATGAAGTTGTTTGGTATGGATTTCGCAATTTCTGAAAAATCTTCGCCAGCGTTGAGCCGAGCGGTGATCGAATCGACCTGTTCGCCTTCGGGTTCCATCACCCGGATGACCTGCAGCGTCGCGATCGGTTTCGGTTGATACTTCTCAATGTCCCGTTCATAGCGTTGCTTGATGTCGCGCCATGAGATGTTGATCCGGCGGTTGATCTCTTGATAGAGCGTCAGCCCGACCAATGTGTCGAGTTCTTTTTGGCGCAGCGCTTCATCGAGGGTGACACCTTGTTCTTCGAGGATCCGCCGGTTGGCAAGCTGCGCGCTGCCGAGGTTTTCGGAGAGCAGGTTGGAGCGGAAGTCTTTGAGGAACGACTGGAGCCCGACGCGTTGTTGGGGGGTCAGTGCCGCGATGGTTTCGGCGCGGAGCAACTCGTCGTAGATGATCCCGTCGAGCCGATTGCGGACGATGTCGATGGCATCAATCCGCCAGTCGGAGAGTGATTTTTCTTGTCCGAGCGTCGTCAAGCGGTCTTTGATCGGTTCAAAGAAGCTGGAGACATAGATCGGGTGACCGCTGATGTCCCCGACCTTCGCATCGAGGAACTCGAGCCCGTCATTGCCGCTGAAAATCTTGGGTTGGCGGGTCGAGGATGGATTGGTCCCTGTGATCAGAACCGGATCGCCGTTGTTGTCCAGTTCTGGGTTCGGCTCGGTTTCGGTCGGTTCCTGCTGGGTCGGCTGTGTGGCGACCGCTGGTGCGTTGGGATCACCTTTGAAGTCCCCGATCTGGATCTCGGTGGTGTTATCGCTCTGGTTTCCGAGCACCTTGTTTCCTGTGCAGCCCGAAATCCCGCCCGCGGCGATGATGATCGTTGCGAGTCCGAGCGTCAAACGCTGCGAAACCTGCCGCCGAAACTCGGATTCTACTGTCAACTTCCTGATGCCATCCATACTGTGATACAACCTCAAACTCCGTTTCATGTCCTAGCATACACCAACAAAAGGATGCACCCATGACCGACGCTGAACAACCAAAGATTATCATCGATGACGACTGGAAGTCGTCTGCACAAGCCGAGAAAGCCAAACTCGCGGCTCAAGAGCAAGAAAAGGCCGCGAAAGCCGCCGAATCGGGCAATATCCCGGGATTACCTGACAAACTCGGGTTCAAAGAGCTCGTCTCCATGCTCGCGACCCAGGCGTTGATGTACATGGGCGCGTTCCCAGACGAGTCGGGCAAAGCGATGGTCTCGATGGATGTCGCTCGCCTCAACATCGAGCTGCTCACGGTTGTCGAAGAGAAAACCAAGGGCAATCTCACCGAGGAAGAATCCACGATGATCACTCAAGCGATCGTCGAGCTTCAGCACCAGTTTGTCGAGGTCTCGCAAGCAGTTGCGCGAGCCGCGCAGGACGGGACGCTTGAGCAGATGGGACAAACACCCCCAATCGCGGGCGCTGGTCCAGACCTGAAGATCACCTGATCCGTTCTCTCAATGGCGAAATTCGCCCCGTTGAGCCGATACGAGTGATTGACAGGGCTGATTGACCAGCCAGATCGACATCGATCGATCAAACAGACAAGACCACGAAGACATCCGGAGTTCCATCGTGAGCAACACCGCAACTCAGCAGAGTTTCATGCAACGAAACCAGTTCCTGATCCGCCGACTCCATTCGTTGACCGGCATCCTCCCGATCGGGGTCTTCCTGATCGTCCACCTCGTCACCAACTCATCTCTCGCGTGGGGATGGTTCGCGCTCCGGGGACGGCACCAAGGCGACGGACTGAGCGTCAGCGAAGGCGGCGTCCAGTACTTCGCCCACGAGGTCACCTGGATCAGTACCCAGGTCCCGCACCTGTTCCTCATTGAAGTCACCCTCTGGCTCGCGATCGCGTTCCATTCCATCCTCGGCTTCTACTACGCGACCGGCGGCAAGGGCAACCTCCAGCACTACAAGCACCAGGACAACTTCCGCTACTCCCTCCAGCGATGGTCGGGATACTTCGGAATCTTCTTCATCTTCTACCATGTCGCAACCCTCCGCTGGGGATGGTCGTTCCTGATCCCGGAAGGCACCGCGTGGTCGCATGAATACAGCGCTTCAACACTCGCCGCAGCATTGCAAGGATCAACCGAAGGATGGACCACCGCCGGTCTGTTTGTGTCCTTGTTCTACCTGCTCGGTGTATCGCTCCTCGTCTTCCACTTCGCCAACGGCGTGTGGACTGCTGCGATCACCTGGGGACTGACCGTCTCTGAGCACGCTCAGAAGCGGTGGGGCTATGTCTGTGCCGCACTGGGTGCGGGACTGATGCTCGCCGCATGGTCCGCACTGGGAAGCGCGATGCTGCTGGACCACGACACCGCACGCGCCATCGAAGCGTCCATCATCAATGGACACTCGACACCAGCGATCGATCACGAACTGACCAACCAAGAACTGTCCGACGAAATCACACTCGAAGCCAGCGCGATCGATCCCGAGGGATAACCCGCGTCCGAACTCCAGTGTGCAACGAACCAAGAACTACAGACTTAGACGAACTGAGGATAAGCAATGAATGAGCAACGAGTCATCGTCGTCGGAGGCGGACTGGCAGGACTGGCCGCGTCGATCCGCATCGCCGAAGCAGGCGTCCCCGTCGATCTCTTCTCGATGGTCCCCGTCAAACGCTCACACTCCGTCTGCGCCCAAGGCGGCATCAACGCGTGCAATGAGGTCGCGAGGCAGCAGGGATACTCCGAATACCAGCACTTCGACGAAACCCTCATCGGCGGCGACTTCCTCAACGACCAGCACCCCGTCCTCGAGATGACCAACTGGGCACCCAAAATCATCGACCTCCTCGACCGCATGGGCGTCCCCTTCAATCGAT
Organism: uncultured Phycisphaerales bacterium; assembly: GCA_963976955.1. Classification (GTDB taxonomy): domain Bacteria; phylum Planctomycetota; class Phycisphaerae; order Phycisphaerales; family UBA1924; genus UBA1924. The sequence goes on from CAXBMD010000002.1 coordinate 884,046, forward strand.
CTTCAGAGGGCTACCGCGACCTCCGCCTCTTTGGTGGATCACTCTTCAAACGAACCCACTTCTCCGGCGCAACCACGGGACAGCAACTCCTCTACGCACTCGACGAGCAAACCCGCCGATATGTTTCCGAAGGCAAGGTCACCGAGTACTGCTACTGGGAGTTTCTCTACCCGATCCTCGAAGGCGAAGGCGAGAACCGCCGTGCCGTCGGCATCGTCGCACAAGACATGCGGACCATGCAGATCCGTTCCTTCCGAGGCGACGCGGTCATCATGGCGACCGGCGGATGCGGGCTGGTCTTCGGCAAGTCCACCAACTCCGTCATCTGCACCGGTGGAGCCGCGTCCCGCTGCTTCCAAGCGGGCGCATGGTATGGCAACGCCGAGATGATCCAGGTCCACCCAACCGCGATCCCCGGCGCTGACAAGTGCCGACTCATGTCCGAGTCCGCTCGCGGCGAGGGCGGACGCGTCTGGGTCCCCTCCAAAATCGGGGACACCCGCAAACCGAAGGACATCCCGGAAGACGAACGCTACTACATCCTCGAAGAACGCTACCCCAAATACGGCAACCTCGTCCCGCGTGACATCGCGACCCGCGAGATCTTCGATGTCTGCGTCAACGAAGGCATGGGTGTCGATGGCATGAACCAGGTCTACCTCGACCTCACACACATGGACCCCGACTACCTCACCGAAAAACTCGGTGGCATCCTCGATATCTACGAGAAGTTCGCAGGAGAAGACCCACGCTTCACCCCAATGAAAATCTTCCCAGCGGTCCACTACTCGATGGGTGGCATGTGGACCACCTACACCGCGGGAGACTACCAGCCCGACGAACCACGAACCGAGCACAAACCCGGTGCGGAGATTCCCGTTGGAACCGAGATCGGTCACGGGCTGAAGAAGGGCGCGACCAACAACGCGATGACCAACATCACCGGCTTGTACGCATTCGGTGAAGTCAACTTCGCCTACCACGGCGCCACCCGACTCGGTGCCAACGCACTGCTGAGTTGCATCTTCGATGGTCTGTGCAACGGCGTCTCCGTCGTCAACTACATCCGCGATGAGAACTTCGTTCCCGTTTCGCAGGTTTCGCAGACGGTGTACGACGCCGCCGCTCGCAAGGAGCAAGACAAGCACGACGCGCTCCTCGCGACAACCGCAAAGGGCACCGGCAACAAAGCCAACAACCCATACCAGATCGCCTTCGAGATGGGCGAGATCATGAACGCCCAGTCCACCGTGGTGAAAACCAAAGCGGGACTCGAGAAATGCCTCGCCAAACTCGATGAACTCTCCGCGAGATTCAAGAATGTCGAGCTCGGCGACGGCGCGATGTGGACCAACCAGTCCCTGAGCTTCACCCGAACAGTGGGGGACATGCTGATCCTCGCAGAAGCAATCGCCAAAGCCGGCCTCCTCCGCGAAGAATCCAGAGGCAGCCACTACCGCACGGACTTCCCAGACCGCGACGACGACAAGTTCTGGAAAGCATCGCTCGCCAAGTTCAACCCATCGACAGGCAAGTCCGACATCGAGTTCATCCCCGTTAAAGCGGGTCTTGTGAAGCTCCGTCCACGAACTTATGGCAAGACCGCACCCGAAAAGACCGAAACACCAGCAACAGCCAATGCGTAACGCGATCGCTTACAACAAGCATCGCAGACCAAGCCGCATTTCTTGAGATAAAGGATTGAATCATGGGAGCCGCCCAAGCAAGCATCATCGGATCAGACGAACGCAAGGCCAACCGAAAGGCCGCCGTCGCTGGTCGCAGTGTGATCTTCAAAATCAAACGCTGTGATGGTCCCGGAAAGCCCTGGCGATGGGAGTCCTTCAAGGTTCCCACCGAACCCGGATCCAATGTGATCTCCTCGCTCAACTGGATCGCCGCCAACCCGGTGACCGTGGATGGCAAAGAGACCACGCCCGTCGTGTGGGATTCCAACTGCCTCGAAGAAGTCTGCGGCGCGTGCACCATGGTCATCAACGGCAGAGTCCGTCAGTCCTGCTCGTGCCTCGTCGATGAATACGCGCCACGCGAAGGCGATGAGATCATCCTTGAGCCGATGGAAAAATTCCCGGTCATCCGCGACCTCTGGGTCGACCGCGCACGCATGTTCGACGCACTCCAACGCGTCAAAGCGTGGGTCCCCATCGACGGCACCTACAACCTCGGACCAGGGCCACAAGAATCACACGACCACCAACAGATGCGATACGCACTCTCCGAGTGCATGACCTGCGGCTGCTGCCTCGACGCGTGCCCACAGTTCGCCGAGGAAGAAGACCCCAAGAACTGGGACAAAAACTTCATCGGTCCACAAGCGATCTCCCAAGCCAGACTCTTCAACGAGCACGGCACTGGCAAGCGACTCAAGGACGAACGCATGGACACCCTCATGAGTCCAGACGGCATCCAGAACTGCGGCAACGCGCAGAACTGCGTCAAGGTCTGTCCAAAGGGCATCCCGCTGACCGAGTCCATCGCCGCGATCGGACGCAGCGCGACCGTCCACAGCGTTAAGAAGTTCTTTACAGGCAAGTGAACCAAACCAACTCAAAAACACAAACGCCTCCATCAAGGAGGCGTTTTCATTTATGCGTTTAGATCAAGCCGGGGCTGATCGGATTCCCGTCGTCCCTGAGGACCCTTCGCGGTGTACCCGATCTGGTGCTCCTGACGATCCTCGTTCGCTTCCTCTTGGTCCGCGTCCGCCAAACTCCGCACCGCATCGATCATCTCGACTTGGTCCACGGCCGCTTGATAACTGTCGTGGACCCTGCCGCGACGACGCGCCTTATCGGTATCCTCAGCCTGCTGTTTGCGAGCCGCGATATTGCTGGAAGCCGGTGCCCCTGCAAGACTTGAAGCCAGGTTGTTGATTGCTCCGGTCATACCAATAGTATCGGATTCACCCGGCGCAACTCGCCAGCGAAATCCACAATCAATCCACAAATTTTAGTGTTTGTTCGGGTGCGTAAAGCGTTATTGCCTGAAATCAGGCCCCGGTCAAGCACCGATGATATTGACGCCGCAGTCCACAAACAGGTTCTCACCCGTCACGCCGCTCGCCAGATCCGACGCGAGGTAGACCGCGGTCTTCCCAACATCGGAGCCCAAAGTCGTTCTGCGGAGCGGAGCTTTCTTTGCCGCGCGTTCTTCCAGATCATCGGTCCCACCGACCGCTGAGCTTGCCAGCGTGCGGAGGTATCCGCCGGAGATCGTGTTGACGCGGATGTTGTCCACCCCGAGTTCAGCCGCGAGGTAGCGGGTGGAGGTTTCCAAGCAGGACTTGGCAACCGCCATGACATTGTATCCGAGGATGACTTTTTGAGCACCGTAGTAGCTCATCGCCATGATCGATCCGCCGCCGTTCTTGGCCATCAATGGACGGGCCCGATGGCTCATCGCGACGAGTGTGTATGCGGAGATGTCCATCGCTTCCAAAAACGCTTTGCGTGGAGTCTCTGCAAACTTGCCGATCTGCAACCAGTCCCGATCCGCGTACGCGATCGAATGGATCAAGAAATCAAGGCGTTCGTGGTCCTTCGCGTAGTCACTGAACAGCACTTCGATATCTTCATCGCTGCCCGCATCGCATTCATAAAGGATCGGATTGGGGCTGAGTTTCTCAGCCGCACGCATGGTGCGTCGGGCGTTCTTCTCGCCTGGGATGTGCGCATACGCACATTGGCCGCCGTTGGCGATGATCTCTTTTGCGATGTGCCACGCGTACGAACGATCGTTCGCAACGCCGACCACCAGCCCAACTTTGCCGTCCAGAAGCCCCATAAATCAGATCCTTTCACGATCAATTGCAGACGATTTATAGCCACGCCGACCGCCTGCTTCAATCAGATAGGATGATAGGTTCAATCTGCGGTCTACAATTCGCCATGACCCCTTCCGACGAACATCATTCCGGTTCAAGCACAACAAACCGCGCCCAAGGACTTTCCCTACCAGACTTTGCATCAAAACTCCGAGAATCAGGGTACATCCGTCGTCTCATCGAACTCGCTCGCGACGAAGACCTCATGTCGTCACCAGATCACGACCCACACGACTGGACCGGTGAACTCATGTTCACCCCCGACCAACAATCAGCCGCAAACCTGGTCATCCGCGAGCAAGGCATCGTCTCCGGCCTCGCATTCGTCCCCGACATCATCGAAACATTCATCCATGCCGACGAACGCATGGACTGGTCGCCCAACATCCTCGACGGCACAGCCGTCACCCCAAAGACAACCCTCGGCACCCTCACCGGGTCCTCCATCGCACTCGTTCGAATTGAACGCACACTCCTCAATCTCGTCTCCCGCTTGTCGGGAATCGCGACCAAAACAAATCACGCGGTCCAACTCGTCCAGGGAACCAACGCGCAGATCTGCGACACCCGCAAGACCACCCCCGGCCTCCGCGTCTTCGAAAAATACGCCGTCCGCTGCGGCGGAGGCACCTCCCACCGCATGGGACTCCACGACGCATTGCTCATCAAGGACAACCACCTCGCGGGACTCGACGAATCCGCATTCAAAGCACGCATCCACGCCGCGAGCATGCAAGCACGCACACACAATCTCAGCTTCGTGCAAGTCGAAGTGGACACACTCGAACAACTCGGATGGATCCTCTCGATGGATGCAACCAGCGCGGACATCGTCCTGCTCGACAACATGCCTCCCGAAACACTCGCCAAAGCCGTCGCGATGCGGAACGAGTCGAACCCAAACCTCCTCCTCGAAGCATCCGGCGGCATCAACGACACCACACTCCCAACAGTCGCCAAGTCCGACGTCGATCGGATCTCAATGGGCGCACTCACCCACCAAGCCGTGAGTCTGGACATCGGGCTCGACACGCTGTGAGCACAACCGAAAACATCACCGCGTGGCCCGATCGACTTGAATCACAGGCTCAAAGCACGATCATCAATCGCGTCATCGTTCTGAATGAAACCCAAAGCACCCAAGACGCCGCCGCGCGTGCGTGCATTGGGTTTCCGAAAGACCACCCACCAACACTCGTCGTCGCGTCCAACCAAACCATGGGACGAGGACAACGCGCCAACAACTGGTACGACGCATCGGGATGCACGCTCCCATGCTCACTCGCGATCGGTCCCGAGTTTCTGAATCTCAACAACCCCAATCTCGCCGCCCGCGCCGGACTCGCGGCTCTCGACGCCGTGCAAAAATCGGCTCCGAATCATCGCATCACAATCAAATGGCCCAACGACATCGTTGTGGAAGTGGGGGATTCCGATCAGCGCAAAATCGCAGGCGTGCTCATCGAACACTCCCGCGATTCCATCGTCATCGGGATCGGGATCAACTGCACGCAAACCGAATCCGACTTCCACCCAAGCATCCAACACTCCGCGATCTCACTGCATCAGCTCGGCAGCGATGTTGCGCGAATCGACCTCGCGTGCTCGCTCATCGCATCGCTCCACCATTGGCTCGCCGTCGCATCGGAAGACGAAGTGCGAAACCACTGGAAAACCAACGACGCCCTCCTCGGCACCACACAAAAATTTATTCACAACAACACCCCACACACCGGCCAAGTCCTGAGCATCGATCCACTCAAGACCATCCGCATGCAAACACCCGAAGGCGAGATCAATCTCCCCGTCGAACAATCCCGGTTGATATCAGAAGTGAACTAGATCAGAGCAGACGCTTGATCCGCTTGCCCAGCTCGAGTGCCTCGTCCTGCGAAAGCGATCCCGCTCTCCAGTCCACCAGCAGCCCGACCCCATCGGGACGATCCACATACCGAGGGATGATGTGAAAGTGCACATGATCCACGGCTTGCCCCGCCTGAGCTCCATTATTCTGGAGGATGTTCAGAGCCGTCGCCCCCGTCACCTTCTTAATCGCACGAACAATCCGAGGCAGCACCCGACCCAGCGCCGCAGCGTGGTCATCTGAAAGTTCATCAATCGTTGCCGCAGGTTCCTTGGGGATCACCAACGCGTGCCCCTCAGACAACGGCCCAATATCAAGGATCGCGATGACGAAATCGTCCTCGTAAATCTTGTGAGCATCGATTTCGCCACGGATGATTTTCGAAAAAATGGAGTCACTCATGCCCACATCCTAGTGCATCATCCCCAAGCCTGCCTGAATCCACGCGTATGATCTTGCGTGACCCAAACGACCCTCGCCAACCCGATCATCCGCCAGCTCCCGCCGCTGCTGGTGAACCAAATCGCCGCGGGTGAAGTCATCGAACGCCCCGCATCGGTCCTCAAAGAACTCGTCGAAAACTCAATCGATGCCGGCGCGACAAAGATCACCGTCGAACTCGAGCAAGGCGGCATCGAACTCATCCGCATCACCGACAACGGCCACGGCATCCACCCCGACCAAATCCAACTCTCCCTCGCGCCCCACGCAACCAGCAAAATCACAGAGTCCGACGACCTCGATCGGATCTCCACGATGGGATTCCGAGGAGAAGCCCTCGCGTCCATCGCATCGGTCGCTCGCGTCACCATCCAGTCCAGAACCCGCGACCACGACGAGGGCCGAGAGATCCACGCCGCGGGGGACACGATCAACGATCCCAAACCGACCGGGTGCCCGGTCGGGACGAGCATCGAAGTCCGCAACCTGTTCTTCAACACCCCCGCACGCCGCAAGTTCCTCCGAACGCCAACGACCGAACAAACCCGCTGCCTCGAGTGGCTCCGCGATCTCGCGATGGCCAATCCCAGCATCAGTGTCCGCTGTCTGGGTGACGACAAGGTCAAGCTTGATCTCCCCCCCAACCAATCCCCACGCGAACGCGCCCTCGCAATCGTCGGCAAAGAACTCGAATCCCAGCTCGTCGAGGTCAATGTCGATCAGTTCGACAACGCGCGAGGCGTCCTCATGTGGGGACTCGTCGGGCTCCCCTCCATCGCACGAGCAACCTCCAAAGCACAGCATGTCTTCCTCAACGGCAGAACCATCCGCGACCGCACCGTGCAGCATGCGATCCGTGAAGCGTACCGAGGGCTCATCGAACCGGGGCGCCATCCGACCGCCGTGCTGATGATCGAGATGGCGCCGAGTGCTGTGGATGTCAATGTCCACCCCGCAAAGCTCGAAGTCCGCTTCCGCGACCAGTCCATGGTCCACCGAGCCGTCTACCACGGCGTCCGCGACGCGCTCATGCAAGCGGATGTCACCCCAACCGTCCTCTCCCGCCTCCCAAACGCGGGAGGCCCCTCCGCGATCATGCCATCGGCTTATCAGCCAATCCAACAACCAGCCCAGCAACCTGTCGAGCAACAGGTTGACCGCATGGTCGAATACCTGAACACCAATCAAAGCGCATCGAGCAGCCCATCGGATCTGCGCTCAAAGCTGACCGAGGTTCTTCGCACGCCTGATCTTCCGAACTTCGCACCACCGCCACCTATACAAACTCTCTCAGAAGAACGCCTGCTCCCACCCATCGTCAACAGCGTCCAAGTCCTCCAGGTCCACTCCAGCTACCTCGTCTGCCAAGACGAGCAAGGCATCCTCATCATCGATCAGCACGCGCTCCACGAACGCATGATGTTCAACACGCTCCTCTCCCGCGTCACCGGCTCAGGAGTCCTCGAACAACAAGGACTCCTCACCCCGATCGTCGTCGAGGTCGCGCCCGCGATCATCGACCAGTTCGACGACCTCCAAGAACTCTTCGAACGCATCGGGATCAGCGCCGCGCCGATGGGACCCAGATCCGTCGGCGTCTCCAGCGTCCCAACATTCCTCCTCTCCCGAAATGTCGATCCCGGCGCATTCCTCGACGAACTCTTCGAGCGCGTCGAGCGCGAGGGGTTCGTCCCGACCAAGGAAGAAGCGCTGCACGAGATCCTCGACATGATGTCGTGCAAAGCCGCGATCAAAGCGGGTGACAAACTCAGCGAGACCGAACTCGCGGACATCATCGCCCTCCGCGACACCACCGATCGAGCCGCCTCCTGCCCCCACGGCAGGCCAACCACCGTCCGCCTCACCATCGACGAACTCGAACGCCTCTTCGATCGACGCTGAAACTAAGGTAGCGTAATCACAGTTTTGTTAAAAAACGGCAATTATTTGTATTGTATCAGGGATGTATGCTGGTACATTGGGTGCTACGAAAGGGACTCAATGAACTATAGAATTGCCTCGGTACTTATTGGGATGATCTCATGCACTGATGCAGTTGCCGGAAGCACTGTTGCTGGCGTGAATGCCCAGTTCGCGCGCGATCTCTACGCTTCAAGATCATCGATACTCATTATCGGAGATTCGACCACCCAACCCGTAGGCGCCGGGAGCTTCGTGACCTATTACGAGGGGCTCGTCCAGACTCGGCCCGAGTCGATCCAGTTCTGTGGATTCCGTGTATCAGGTTCGACAGGCAACACCGGTGTCAACGGCTACATCTTTATGTCCGGCGGCTCAACAGACCAGCTCGAAAACGGACGAATTCTAAACCTCTCGCAAGAAATCAATGTCGGAACAACGCAGCATTCGCCGCCCGGCTATCGCGCTGAGTTGACAATGCTCGAGAATGGCGTGCTCTCGTCGGTCGGACGATTCATCGCCTCTGGGTTGGTCAATCTCGAAGGGATTTTAGCAAACGCAGACCAATGGGTTGAAGACTCCACGATGGTCCTTCGAACACCGTTCTTCATCTCCAATGACGGCTCCACAATCACCCGGTTCTCTATGTCCTAAATCATAGATTACGATGGTTCAGCCGGGAACAATGTCGGCCTGTTTGACAGGGTTGGACAGATCGATGTTGAACTTGACAACGATCGCTTCGGGCTTCAGTATCTCGATTCGGTCATCGTCAATCCAAAGAACGCACGCTTCGGGGTTTCGTTCTCAGGCGACCTGGACACCGACGACGCGGATGAATCAGGCAGGTCCCTCGCATGGTCGCATCACTCGCTCTTCAATCAAGCACTCGCCTCCGATGATCGGGGATTGTACCTCGACAGCATCTCCATCGGTGGGTACACCGCCAAGGACCACGCCGAGACCCTTGACCCCATGATTCTCGACGATTACTTCGCAGCAGCACCAAGACCATACAACACAGTCCTGATCTGGCTGGGGCAAAACTCCGAGACCGACGAATGGAACGGTGAACTTCAACCTGTATGGGGGCAGCGGATCGAGGCCATCACGGATATCGCTCTCCAAGCCGCGATCGATTCCGGTGCAACTTCACTCCCGATGCCAATTCTGATCACACCACCGCTTGCAACAGAAGAAGAGTACCCCGCCGTCCGATTCATAGCAGAGAACGCGGTGCTTGCAGAGATTGCAACTCGCAGAGGGTGGGGGCACATCGATTTGCATTCTGTACTGGGGACATCCCTCTACGCGATCGATCCAGCACTTCTCGATGGCGGTGGGCCTCATCCAAGCCAAGAGGGAGCGATCTTTTTCACTCAGCTCATCTACGACCATCTCGCATGCATCCGAGCAGATTACAACGGCGACGACGCCCGCAACTTCCTTGATGTGTCCGAGTTCCTCGCCCTTTTCGCGGTACAAAACCCGCAAGCCGACATGAACGGCGACCGGAGTTACAACTTCCTCGACATCTCCGATTTCCTCCAAGCATTCACAACTCCCTGCCCTTAACAATCACACCGCCGTTCAGCCGCGGAGTTGCCCCGCTATGTCGCATGGGTGTGATCGGGCTTGCTTCGAGTACAATTTCTAAACGAATGTTCCGAAACGGCGGAATACGGGCACGGTGAGTGGTATTGTTGTTCGATCACCCACGAGGACACCCAATGAACACACTCCAAGCCATCGAATCACGCAGATCTGTCCGGAGCTACGACCCGTCGGCCCAGATCAGCGACGAGGATCAGAATGTCCTCTTCGAGCACACCCTGCTCTCCCCAACATCGTTCAACATCCAGAACTGGCGGTTCGTGAATGTCAAAGACCCCGACCAACGCGCCAAGATCCGCGAGATCGGATGGGGTCAACCCCAGCTCACCGACGCTTCCATGCTCGTCGTGCTCACGGCGGACCTCAAAGCGTGGAACAAGGACACCGAGCGGTACTGGGTCAACGCAGAAAAAGAAACCGCCGACATGCTGGTGGGATCCATAAAAAAGTTCTACCACGACAACCCGCAACTCGAACGCGATGAAGCGATGCGTTCGGTTGGTCTCGCAGGACAAACCCTCATGCTCGCCGCGACCTCGCTCGGATACGACACCTGCCCGATGGTCGGTTACGACCCTGAACAACTCGCCAAAATCATCAACCTCCCGGACGATCATGTCCTGGGAATGATCATCGTCATCGGGAAAAAATCAGAAGAAGCATTTCCAAGAGGCGGACAACTCCCGCTCGATGAAGTCGTCATCACCGACTCGTTCTGATCATTCACAAGCAAGCCACTCTTCCCACGCACCAAGGACACGCATATGACCACCGTCAACGCCTACGCAACAACCGAAGCATCAGGAAAGCTCCAGCCCTTCACCTACCAGCTCGGAGAACTCGGCGCCGACCAGGTTGACATCAAAGTCGAATCCTGCGGCATCTGCCATTCCGACCTCTCCATGATCAACAACGAGTGGGGGATGACCACCTACCCATTCGTCCCAGGACACGAAATCGTCGGGACCGTCGCCGCCAAAGGCAGCGCGGTCTCGCATCTTGAGATCGGTCAACGCGTCGGCGTGGGCTGGCACGCCGGGAGCTGCATGCACTGCCACCAGTGCATGAGCGGCGACCACAACCTCTGTCAAACCGCAGAACAAACCATCGTCGGACGACACGGCGGATTCGCTGACACCGTCCGCGCCTCGGGAGCATGGGCGATCCCAATCCCCGAGTCCGTCGATCCCCTCAGCGCCGGCCCCCTCCTCTGCGGCGGGATTACCGTCTTCAACCCACTCATCCAACTCGGAATCAAACCAACCGACCGCGTCGGAGTTATCGGCATCGGTGGACTCGGACACATGGCCCTCATGTTCCTCAGCAAGTGGGGGTGCGAAGTCACCGCGTTCACCTCCACCGATTCAAAAGCAGCGGAAGCCAAAGCAATGGGTGCCCACCGCACCGTCAACTCAAGGTCCGACGAAGCACTCGCTGCAGAAGCGGGCCGCTTCAACCTGATCCTCTCGACGGTCAATGTCTCGCTCAACTGGGACGCATACATCAACGCACTTGCGCCAAAGGGCAAGCTCCACAATGTCGGCGCGGTCCTCGAACCGATCCCCGTCGGCGCGTTCTCGCTCATCATGGCCCAGCGCAGTATCTCAGGCTCACCCGTCGGAAGCGCCGCGACCATCGCCGACATGCTCGAGTTCAGCGGCAGACACCAGATCCGACCCATCGTCGAAACCTACCCGATGAGCAAGGTCAACGAAGCACTCGAACATCTGGAGTCTGGCAAAGCCCGCTATCGAATCGTACTGACCAGAGACTGATCGTTGGCCGCAACGAGTTCAAAAAAATCGGCGCGCTCACGGACCCGTGAGCGCGCCGTATGTGTACATGAACCGCGGAGTCTTGCGGTTCATGGGTCTCTTTCGGGTTCTACGAATCCGCACCCGCAAGCGCGAGCTGGTTGATCGTGCTCTCCGCAAGATCGGTCAGCGAAGTATCCGCGTTCCGCTCTTCCTCAAGCGTCTTCGTGAGCAGGTCGTACGCTTCAGTGTTCCCAAGTGTCCTTGCGAACTCCCGGAGCGTGCCATAGGTCGCGATCTCGTAGTGCTCGACCTTCTGAGCGGCACAGATCAACGCGGCGTCGCGTGCTTCCTCGTGCGCATCCTCATGGATGATCTCCGCACCCTCTTTGATCAGCCCTTCCATCGCTTTGCACTTGTGCCCGCCTGGGCTGAAGTCCATCGTCTTGAAAATCTGATCGAGGCGCGTCACATGGTTCTTGGTTTCCTCAAGATGATCGCTGAACGCCTTCTTGAGCTTCGCGTTGGACGCGGATTTGACCATCTTGGGGAGCGCCTCGATGAGTTGATTCTCGGCGCTGTACATATCTTTGAGCTGCGAAACATAGACGCGGTTCAGATCGTTGAGTTTGAGTGACATGGGTGTACTCCTTTTCGTTGGGGATGTATGTATGTTGGATGTCTCGATGATTACGCGTGCGAAATCTTGGATGCATTGAACTGCTCGAAGATATCCTTTGCTCGATCGCAGGATTCATCGCTGGAACAGTCAACACCAATCATCACATCGCCGCGATCGATCGCATTTTCGTAGTACTTAATCTCGTGCTCAGGAATCGCAAGACCGACCAATCCACCCAGCACCGATCCACCAGCTGCGCCGGCGCCAGCACCCGCGAGTGCCGCAACGAGCGGACCCGCAACGACCAGACCCGCCCCGCCGGTCGCGACCGCGCCGACAGCGGTCAGCCCCGCGATGACCGCACCGATTGCGCCGCCAGTCCCCGCGCCGATCGCAGCGCCTTCAGCGATCTTGCTGTGTGTCTCAATCCCGAAGCTCTCACTCTGGAAATCTTCGGACGCGACCAGACTGATGTCCGAGTTCGCGAATCCGTTGTCGGCAAGCGATTCCAGCGCGCCGGCTGCATTGTTGTGCGATTCAAAGACTGCTGTAATAACCTTGCTCATGACATTCTCCTTGTGGTTTGCCCGGCGTCCTCGCCGGTGTTTCGATAGTGCAATATCGCAGGGCAATGTTGAACAACCGTGAAGGCACGATGAAAACAACTTAAGTTCGCACGGATCGCCGCAAGCCAAGAAATGACAATGGTTTAAGAGCAGATATTTTTTAGAAAAACAAGCGAGGATCTGATATACTCAGCAAAACAACGCGATTGAATCAGGTACGACTACCACTCAAGCGTGTCGAGATGCCGACAAAGATGCCACGCCGTAGGGAATCGCTGCTCAATGAGCGAACGCTTGAGTCCACAGCAAACCTTCTTAATAACCTCGGGTTGCGTTGCGTAATGCTTCTTCCCGCCCACAAGATCGTACAAGATCCGCACGACATCGCACATGTCCTCGCTGATGTGCGCCTTGGTCGCGCGCCCGCGATCGTACATGTCCACCAGCTTGCAATCAAAGTGAATCCCGCGCCGACGCACCAGCACATTGTGCGAATGCAGATCGCCGTGGTATTCCTTGCGTTCATGGATCTCCGCAAGACCCGCGGCGATCGTCCTCGTCAGATGCAGCGCCTCAAAGGTCGGCATCCGCTTCCCGCGATACCCATCCACCATGTCCGAGAGTAGTTCACCCTCGACAAACTCAGAGATCAACACCGATACAGGCTGCCCCTTGAGTCGAATCTGTTCAGCATGGTGGTACTGGATCACCATCGAGCAATCCCGCAGCCGCTCAAGCTTCTTCGCATAATGCGTCGCCGCTTTGTCCTTGGTGTTCCGATCCGGATAGAACAACTTCGCGGCGCGCTGCACCCCCGTCAGCCGCTCGCTGACCAGGTACACCTCGCCCTCCCAGCCCATACCCAGCAGACGATCGACGCGGTAGTTCCGCGTGAGCACACGACCGGGAGTCAGACCGAAGTACGCCTTCTCGCTCATGTTTACGCCTCGTCGAGCAACTCGACGGCTTTGAACTTCTTGCCTTCGAGCATCTCAAGACTCGCCCCGCCGCCGGTGGACACATGCGACAACCGATCCGCAACCCCGAAGAGTTCCGCCGCCGCCGCCGAATCGCCACCACCGACAATGGTGACCGCGCCGTGCAAGCTTGTCGCATCCGCGACCGCTTCAGCAATCAGCTTTGTGCCCATCTTGAACGGTGCCCACTCAAACACACCCATCGGACCATTCCAGATGACGGTCTTCGAACTCTTGATGATCTCCGAGTACCGATGAGCCGTCTTTGGACCGATGTCCAATCCCATGAACCCGTCCTTGATCTGGTCGTCAAACACCTCAATATCCCCGGCTTGCTCCGCGAACACCGTCGAGCAAATATGGTCCTCAGGGAAGTGCAGATCCGTCTTGGATTCCGCAGCAAGCTCGATAATCCGCTTCGCCTCAGCCACCATCGAATCCTCAACGATCGACTTGCCAACCTTGTGTCCCAATGCAAGCAAGAATGTGTACGCCATAGCGCCACCGATCAAGATATGGTCCGCCTTGGGAAGCAGGTTCTCAATCGCAGGCAGCTTATCGCTGACCTTCGCGCCACCCAGAATCACCGTAAACGGATGAGCGGGTTTCGCAAGAGCATCGCTCAGGTACGCGATCTCCTTCTCAACAAGGAACCCCGCAACCTTCGGCTTGTTGCCCATCGCTTCAGGAACCCCGACCATCGACGCATGCTCACGATGACAAGTCCCGAATGCATCGTTGACATACACATCACCCAGCGCCGCGAGTTGGGACGCGAAATCTGAATCGCACCGCTTCTCGCAGCCGTGGAATCGGAGGTTCTCAAGCAGGATCACATCCCCGTCCTTCATCGCATCGACCGCAGCCGCGATCGCGGGGTCCTTGCAGTTCTCCGCAGGGATCGTGACATCCTTCCCAAGGAGCTCAGAGAGCCGAGCGGCGATCGGTGCCATCGAGTACTTCGCTTCGTATCCCTTGCCCTCAGGTCGTCCCAGATGGGACATCAGGATCGCTTTGCCACCACGGTCGATGACGGACTTGATGGTCGGGAGAGCCGCGACGATCCGCCGATCATCGGTGATCTTCGATCCATCCAGAGGCACATTAAAGTCCACACGGATCAGAACCTTTTTTCCCGCGACGACCGTGTTTTCGATTGATTGCTTTGCCATGATGAACCTCCGAATAGTGATGACTTTGTACACAAGATTCTAGGTGCGAAACAACAAAAAACCGCGACCCAAAGGCCACGGCTCGTTCATTCTTCATACTGCTCAAACCAGCAAGTTGAATCAGTTATCAAGCAAGTTGTTGGACTGACCGCGAACCTTCGCCCCGCCGTTCTTGAGCAGGTTGTCCCGCAGCGAGCGGAGATCCGCCTGGACCGAAGCGTCGATGAGCTGATCGCCCATCCGGATCTTGATCCCGCCGAGCATCTCAGAGTCGGTGTACGGATGAATGATGACTTCCTTGCCAAGCGACTCGTTGAGCTTGTGCTTGATCGAGTCCAGAGCGTCAGGAGACATCGGGGTCGCGGTGAACACATCAACCTCGATGCGCCCGAACCGTGCCTGTACGAGTTCATCCAGTGCGCCGACGATCGGGATCAGATGACCCAGACGCCCCTTCGCATTGAGCTGACGCAGGAAGTTGAGCGTAAGCTGGTCACACTTCCCATCAAGCATGCGGACGAGCGAATCGTCACGCTTCTTGCCATCAATCAGACGCGAAGCGAGCAGTTCATTGAACCCTCGGCTGTCACGAGCGATCTCAAGCAGGTCCTCGAGCTGACCCAGCAATCCCTCAGGACTGGTCCCCTCGGTCGCTTCAGCAACCTCAAACACCGCGCGGGCGTAGACCTTGGCGAGCGCATCGGGCTTTGTTTCAATCAAAGGCATGATTTCATCTCCACAAGGAGTGTTTCGGAAGGGGGGTTACGAGTTGACAGTCTTGAGTTCAGCAAGCGATTCATCCATCAAACGCTGCTCGTCGTTGATCGACACTTCACGCTTGAGGATCTTGCCCGCCATCACGGTCGCAAGGTTCACCGACTCGGTGTAGAGCTCGTTGAGTGCCTGCTTTTTCGCCGCGTCGATATCAGCTTTCGCCTTCTCACGCATCTCATTGAGCTCAACTTCAGCACGGCTCTTGAGCTGTGCCGCCAGTTCGTTCTGGGTCGCCTTGGTCTCTTCGAGCATCTGCTGTGCTTGTGCACGAGCTTCTGCGAGGTTTTTCTCGTACTCGTTGAGTGCTTCCTTCGCTTGCTTGCGAGCATCCTCAGCAGCAGCGATCTCGCCCTTGATCTTGTCGTTCCGCTCATCAAGACCCGAAACGATCTTCGGCCAAACCATCGTCGAGAGCAAGCCAAGAACGATCACAAACAAGATGATCGCGGTGAGGCCGGTCGCGAAACCTTCCTTTGGTGATGCCAATGGGTTGGCAGCACCGCCGTGCCCATCGCCATGTCCATCGGCAGCATGTACTGCGTCATCCACATGCGAAGCGGCTGTATCAGAATGGTCATCTGGAGCGGCAGCCATCGCGGTCAGTGGGGCAAAGGCAAGAGCAATCAGAACAGTAAACAATGCGAAACGGTTCATCGCGTATTCTCCGTGTGTTCAGGGAAGCTGCTGACCGGATCCAGTCCGAGCAGCCAGTTCCAGAAACCGCAGCGTGCCGTGTTTCAGACACGCTCCGGGAAGTTTGTAGCTATTAGGCGAGGAACGCAACAACGATCGCGAACAGGGTTGCACCTTCGATGAGTGCAGCCGCGAGGATCATGTTGGTACCGATGGTGCCCGATGCTTCTGGCTGACGAGCGATGGACTCGAGAGCACCCTTGCCGACCATACCGATGCCGAGGCCACCGCCGAGAACAGCGAGACCAGCACCGATGACAGCCAGACCCTTGCCGATGTTCTCGACAGGAGCGCCTGCGCCGCCGGTTGCCTGTGCCATTGCCATTGCTGGAGCGAAGAGCGCGACTGCGCCGGTTGCCAGAACGATTTTCTTCATGAGCTTCATATCGATTCCTTTCAGAGGCCGAGGAGGTAATGTTTCGGCCTGAACCACTGAACTGCGGGGAGCATCCACTGTCGATCCAACTCGGATCGCAATGGCCTTGGGTGCCGCCCCGCGGAGCCCCAGGCCTGACTACTTATCAAATCACGCGAGGCCCGCTTCAGCGATCTCGTGTGCCGTATCGTGATCGTGGTCACCGTGATGCGCGAGCAACGAGATGAACACGGTCGTCAAGAACATAAACACAAACGCCTGCAAGAACGCGACAAACAACTCAAGGAAGTAAATCGCGATCACGCCAAGCGATGAAACAACACCGATCGGAAATCCGAGCAGCGGGTTGTCATTGGTAAACCCATCAACGGCCGCGAAGCCGAGCAGCACCGCAACCAGAATGTGACCCGCGGTCATATTCGCAAACAAACGAATCGCAAGCGCGATCGGTTTGATAAAGGTACCCATGATCTCAATAGGGATAATGATCGGCCAAACAAAGATCGGTGCTTCCGCGGTCAGGTGCTTCAGGTAACCCCCAAGACCCAACTCCTTGATCCCCGCAGCGTTGATCGCGATCGCCGCCGCGAGCGACAACGCCCCGGTCACCCAGATGCTCTGGGTCGCGGTCCCACCAATAAACGCACGGTGCTGAGCAACCATGTCCGAACCCATCGCACCCGCAAGGATGTTCTGGATATCAAGCAATGGGATCAGACCCAGCAGGTTGTTGATCAAGATAAAGAAGAAGATCGTCCAAAGGAACGGCATCATCTTCTCAGTCCGGCTCCCAATCAGCGGGCGGACAGTATTCTCGCGAAGGTACCCACAGATCACCTCAACCATGTGAGCGAAGCGGTTGTTGGTCACCCAGCGAGCGTGCCCCTGACCCTCTTCACCGGTCGAAACCGCTTTGGCAACAAACAAACCACCGACCAGCATAATGATCACGGTCAGGACCATGTTGGTCTGTGCCGTGGACCACAACCAGTAGCCGTTCTCGTTGACGACAAACGCGTGGTTGATGACATGCTGCACCGGATCGGCAGCAAGAGTAATGCTCGACATCATGCCTGACCCTCCGGGACGACCGACATGGTCGATTCGTCCGCTGAGTTGACTACTTCTACAGATTTGACCAATGCCAACACCGTCAACACATCAATCGCCAGCACCGCCAGCGATGAGATCAACAGGGTCAGCACAAAGAGTTCTTTCGTTGGTTCCAAAGCGATGTACGCCGCAAGACCAACCACCGCGACGATCCCCGCCCGCAGCATCGTCCCGCCCAGCACTGGGACACCCCACATCCCCGCCGGACGAGCCGGGAGCATGTTGAGACCCAAGAGCGTGGCAATCACGCCGGGGAACATGACCGCGATGGTCAGCAGCCCGTCGGTCATCTCACCACCGCGAGTCGTCGCGATCGCACCGCCACCAAGCCCAACCAGTACGCACACCAACACGCTCAAACCCGCCATTTTCAGGATCGGGAGCCGAGTCGACTCGAGTGTGTGTTGTGATGACAGATCGGCCATGGATTGCTATACCTGTGCGTGTGATACCAACCCCGACAGTGGGGGCAGAAGGATAGCGTTCACTCACCCAAACGGCGACTCTGTGAGCCATATTTCAATCGAAACTTCCCGCTTTCTGACCCCCACCAGACCAGTCCCCGCCCTCAACCAGCCCACCAACAAGTCAATCCCCAACCCATTCAAGTCCCTGGATCACCATCCGTGCGTTTTGATGACCCAGTCTGTTCCTTGTTGAGCTTCATCGCTTCCTTGATAAACAGGTAAAAACCGCCCACAAGCCCCAGAATCGCCAGCGTGATCGTCCAGGTCTTCCCCGTCCCCGCCGCCGCATCGATCATAAACCCGACCACACCCATCCCAATCAACCCATAGACCGGGTCCAGCGCGATCGACCACGCCTTCGCCTGCCGAGTCCGGTTCGCGCGCTGCTCATTCTCGCTCGGCTCATGGTACTCAGGGACCGATTCCTCACGCATCCGCAACTCTTCCGGGATTTCTGGTGGTGGATTCATCCGTTTACCCCTGCACCTGACGGAACGCCCAAGTTCTCGCGTGTTCCGCGGCTTCCTTCACCTTCGAAATGTCCGTCCCAGACCCCTGCGCACTGTTCGGACGACCGCCGCCCTTCCCGCCCATGATCGCCGTCGTCTCGCGGATCCAGTCGCCCGCCTTGAGTCCCCGCCCAATCATCGGCTCGCTGACCGTCGCCATCACCGAAACACGCCCAGAATCCGCATCCGGAGACAACACCATCACCGCCTTGTTGGGAACCGCCTGCAGAATCGTCGCGACCGCCGCTTCTAAAGCGTTGCGATCCGATCCAAGTTCAAGCGTCGCGATCACGATGTCCTCGCTCGTCCCCTGAGCCGCCAGCGCGATGCCCTTGGCAAGCTCCTGAGCCTCCCCGGCTTTCGCCGCCGCGTCCGCCTTCGCCGCTTCCTTGAGCTTCTTAGCAACCCCACCAAGCTGCCCGCGCAACTGGTGCTTGCGAGCCGCCGGCAGCTCGAGCGCGTCAACTTCATTGCCAACCGCTTGGAACGCATCCTTGAGCTTGCCAAACGCCATCGACCCAAGCTGCTGCACCTGTGCTTCCAGTTCATCCGCTTTCGCGCAAGCCTCCACCGCCGCCGCTCCGGTCAATCCAGAGATCCGACGAATCCCCTTCGCGATCCCTTCTTCCGAGGTCAACGCAAACCGCTGAGCAACCCCGGTCGACGGGATGTGCGTCCCGCCACAGAACTCGATGGATGCGGTGCGCCACGCGTCATTCGCTGGATTCCCGATTAACTGATCGACCTCGATCCCGATGGATACGACCCGCACCGGATCAGGATAAGTCTCATCAAACACCGCACGCAGTCCCGCGATGTCCTTCGCTTGAGCCAGCGGTGCTAGCTCACCAAACACCGTCAAATCCTGCTCGATCTGATGATTCACGATCGATTCAATCTTCGCAATCTCCTCCGGAGTCACCGGCGCGTTGTGTACAAAGTCAAACCGCAGCTTCTCGTCGTTGACCAGCGACCCGCGCTGATCCACCGAGTCACCCAGCACCTCACGCAGCGCGAAGTTCAGCAGGTGCGTCGCCGTGTGGTTGCTCGCAACCTTCTCGCGCCGTGGCGCGTTGAGATGGCACACCACATCCGTGTGACACGAAATCTTCCCCTTGCTCACGCGCCCGATATGCAGCACAAACCCGCCGAAGCTCTTGGTATCCTCAACCTTGAACACGCCCCCAGACTTCATGCACCGAAGCTCGCCAATATCCGCGACCTGCCCGCCCATCTCCGAGTAGAAGTTCGTTTTGTCGAGCACGATCCCAACGCGGTGCAACCCAGCGATCGTCGTGTCCGCGTGCTCATCAAAGTTCTTGGAGTTCCAGATCGCCTTGACCGTTGCGCGAGTTTCGCGTCCATCAAACTTGTGCGAGTCGTCCGTCGCTTTGATGTTCATCACGCCGAGTTTCGCGATCTGCTCCGCGCGGAGTTCAACCACCCGCTCCCCATCATCCTTCTTCCCACCCTGCCGCGAGCGTTCCTTCGCTTCTTCCATCGCTTGCTCGAACCCAGCAAGATCAACCTTAAGCCCCCGCTCCTGCGCCATGATCTCCGTCAGGTCGATCGGGAAGCCGTAGGTGTCGTAGAGCTTGAAGGCGTCCTCGCCCGAAACAGTTCCGCTTGCGGTATCAAGGTCATCAAACATCTTGATCCCCCGATCAAGTGTCCTCCCAAAGCTCTCCTCTTCATCCGCAATAATCTCATACACCCGCTTCGGATCGTTCCGCAGCTCCGGGAACGCATCACCCAGCAGCTCCACAACAGTGGGGGCCAGGTCCGTCATGAACCCCTGCGGCGCATCAAGCTTCTGACGACCATACCGAACCGCACGCCGCAAGATACGACGCAGCACATACCCGCGGCCCTCATTACTCGGAGCCGTCCCATCGGTGATCGCCACCACAAGCGTACGAATATGATCCGCGATCACGCGGTACGCTTCGTCCACACCACCTGCATCTTCCGCGCCGAGCTTCCCGCTGTACGCGCGTGCCCCCGTCAGCTTCTGAATCTTCGCAAAAATCGGCTCAAACAAATCCGTGTCGTAGTTGCTCCGCACATCATGCAGCACCGACACAATCCGCTCCAAACCCATCCCCGTATCCACATGCTGCGCCGGAAGCACACTCAGCTCGCCGCCCTCAAGACGATCAAACTGAATAAACACATTGTTCCAGATCTCAAGCACATCCGGATCATCCATATTCACCAGGTGCGCCGCATTCCGTCCACCAATGCGGTCGTAATGCAGCTCCGAGCAAGGCCCGCAAGGCCCCGTGTCCCCCATCTCCCAAAAATTGTCCTTCATATTCCCGGGAAGGATGTGTTCCTCAGGAAGGTATTTCATCCAAATCGCCTTGGTTTCAAGATCCGCAGGCAGATCCTGATCCGGATTCCCCTCAAAGTAAGTCGCGTACAACCGATCCGGATCAATCCCCCAAACCTTGGTCAACAGCTCAAACGACCACCCGATCGCTTCTTCCTTGAAGTAGTCTCCGAACGACCAGTTCCCCAGCATCTCAAAGAAAGTATGGTGGTAAGTGTCCTTGCCCACATCATCAAGATCGTTGTGCTTGCCCCCCGCGCGGATGCACTTCTGCGAGTTGACCGCACGCTTCACCCCATGCAACGGAGAGGTCGGATCAAGCGTCCCCTGAAAGATCGGCTTGAACTGATTCATCCCCGCGTTGGCAAAGGTGTCCCGCAACGACGGATCGTTCGTCGGACAAGTCGTCGACGATGGAACAAAGGTGTGCCCGCGCTCCTTGAAGAACTCAATGAACTGAGTCCGGATCTGAGCAGCGGTGGCAGACGACTTGGTGGTAGACATACAACAGTTCCAATCTAAAGGACAAAACCCAAGCTCCCAACGCTCGGCTCCACCCATAGTACGCGCCAGCGACCAATTGACCCGCCCAAACCCCACCCAAATCCGTCCGAGAACACAACAAACCCCCGACTTTACTGGTCATCAACCCATTCTCGGGGTCTCTTTAAGCAGAGCCCCTTCGTTCAAGCCGGTTCTTCTATCGACGGCACATCAGGAGCATGAAGAAATGACCACAACCAAAGCCACCGCCGCGCTCCTGCTCACCGCCACTGTCATCAGCACAATTCCCACCGAAGCAAACGCAGGCATCCGCCGTCACGACCGCGCCGACGAGCTCTATCTCAATCTCGGTGCCGAGTCCCAGTTCTCATCCGTCGCGCGTCTCCAGATCGGGACCAGCATCTGCTCCGCGACGCTCATCAGCCCAGAATGGATGATCACCGCCGCCCACTGTTTCGACGGCACCAACAACCCCTTCACCCTCGCCTTCCCAGACTCCGGCGGATTCAACATCGCCGACCAGGTCATCATCCACCCAGACTGGACCCCCGGCCAGTACACCGCTGGCGGCGACCTCGCGCTCATCCACCTCTCCACCCCAATCACCGAGCTCAACTCAGCAATGCTCTACCAAGGTTCGAATGATCTCGGCGCCCTCGGATACGGCGTCGGATTCGGTCGCTCAGGCACCGGAAACTCCGGAGAAATCCCCGGCACCCAAGGATACAAACGAGCCGGGACCAACATGATCGATGTCCTCGGTTCAGCACGCGGTTTCGACGAGTCCATCCTGCTCATGGACTTCGACAACCCCCTCCGCGAATCCGATTCCACCTACGGCTCCGCAATCCCAACGGACCTCGAATACCAAGTCGCCCCCGGAGACTCCGGTGGCGCCCTCTTCGTCGAAGAGAACGGCCAGTTCTACCTCGCAGGGGTCACCTCCTTCATCAACTCCATCGACGGCAACCCCGACGGCGACTACGGTGACATGTCCGCCTACACCCGCCTGAGCGACTACAACGCGTGGATCAACTCCGTCATCCCCGCGCCATCCGGTCTTCTGGTCCTTTCCGCAGGAATGCTCACCGCAATCCGCCGCCGTCGCGTCCTCTGAGCCCCTATCCTCAAGGTGCATGGCCAAACGCACCACCAAAAAGAAACCGGTCCTCAAAAAGCTCCCGAGCGAGAAATCCGCGCCCGCGATGCGGACCTACGAGCCTCAGATCCCCCTGACCTCGATCATCGGTCAGCACCACGCGATGGACATCCTCAACCGCTCCATGCAATCCCAGCGCGTCCACCACGCATGGATCTTCCACGGCCCAACCGGTGTAGGAAAGTTCACCTCAGCCATCGCATGGGCCAGCACCATCCTCGACCCAAGCTCAACGCCCGACCTCTCCGGGAACATCATCCCCGATCCCGAATCGTCAACCCAACAACTCATCCGCTCGGGAACCCACCCCGATCTTCACATCATCCGCAAAGAGATGGCCCGCTACCACAACGACAAAAAAGTCCGCGACGCCAAACTCGCAAGCATCCCCAAAGCAATCGTCGAAGAACACCTGATCAACCCCGCCGCCCTCGCCGCATCGATGAAAACGACATCGCTGGTCGCAAAGGTCTTCATCGTTGACGAGAGCGAACTCCTCAACTCCACAACCCAAAACGCGATCCTCAAAACCCTCGAAGAACCACCCCCCGGCACCGTCATCATCCTCGTCACCTCCAACGAAGACCGACTCCTCCCAACCATCCGCTCTCGCTGCCAGCGCGTCTCCTTCGCCCCTCTCGACGACGACGCGATGCGCGCATGGATATCTTCAACATCCCTCCAGCCATCACCCGAAGAACACCAGTGGCTCCTCTCCACATCCAACGGCTCTCCCGGCCGCTACAAAGAAGCACACGAAGCAGGAATCTACCAATGGTCCACAGACCTCGAGCCGCTCTTCATGCAATGCGACCAAGGACGCTACCCCCTCACCCTCGGCCCACGCATGAACCAGCTCGTCGATGATTGGGCAAAGGACTGGGTCAAAGCCGGCGAAAAGATCGGCGAGAACCGATCCAAACTCGTCGCGAATCAACTGGGTACGCAATACATGCTCGCGCTGATCGCAGGCCGATACCGCAAACAACTCACCGTGGCTTCAAAGGCACCCAGAGCACTCCACGCGATCGACATGGTCGGACGCGCACAGCACGAACTCAACACCAATGTGCAACTCAGATTTGTCATGGACCACCTCGCGGCGGGTCTCTCAGAACAGATCCATTCGTACGCCTAAGTCGGCTCGTACGCCTAAATCAGCTTACGCCTGAATACTCAGCGACGGTGTATCGAGGTGCTGCGCGTTGGGAGTCTTTGCCGGCGGAACAAGCCCCGCCTTGCGATCCGCCGCAAGCTGCTCAAGCAACTGCATCCAGGTCTCGCGTTCGTACTCGATCATCTCGATCGCTTTATCAAGCTTCGACATGTCCTTGTTCAGACTCGCCTTTGCAAGCTCGCCATAGATGAACACATACAGATCACGCACCGACCGGGCAAGCACCGGATCGTGTCTCGAGTCGATCGTGTCGGTGAGTTCAAGGATGATCGCGCGGGCTTGCTTGAACCCCTCGTAGATCTTCTCATGATCCTTGTTTTCCATTCCGAACTTCGCCATATTGGCAAACCGGAGGGCGCCGTCGAGCAACAACATCCGGAGTTCCTCCGGACTCGCGGTCATGACCTTGGTCTTGAGGTACGCGTTGGCAGTGGATGAGGTATTGGTATCGTTCATGCTCAGGGCTATCGGTCCTGCCAAAGGGCTACTTCAATCGTGTTTTATCCAATGGATGAAATTTGGGAGAGCGCCGAGCCCTGCGTCTGGAATCCCGCGATCGCCTGTTCCATCGCAAGGAACTGTCTTTGAAGGACTTCCCGCTTCCGTTCAAGCCGCTCATCAATGAACTCGATCCGCGATTCTTGCAGCGAAATCTGATCATCAAACGCCTTGTCACGCCCCGAAAGGATGCCCGTCAGCGAGTCCGTATAGTTGTTTGCGAACTGCTCGAACATCACCATCACGCCCTGTTCAGAGTACTCAAGCTCGATAATCGCGTTCGGATCGGTTTCTTCATCCTCATCACCAACCAGCACAGTCCGCCGGGTAAACAAATCCTCCACGGCCTGAGCGTCCTCGTCATACGCCGTCCGGAACTTCTCAGCGTCAAACTCGAGCACCGATCCCGAACCCACCTTGATCCCAATATCACTCATCCTGCTGAACTCTGCGGTGAACCCATTGTTCTCCCGTTGCAACTGCGAGAACAACGAGTTCCGAAGACCGATCACGGTACCGTCACCAAGCAGCGTCCCCTTTGCCTCAGTTTCTTGATCGTACCGGGTCTGAAAATCAATCTGTTCGATGGCTGTATTGAACGCGTCCACAAACTCCTGAATCTTGGACTCAATCGATTCAGTATCTTGCGAAATCGAAATCTCAACCGCTTCATCGCTCGTCGAGAGCAAATCAATCGTCACGCCCTGGATCACCCCATCGAGCTGGTTCGTCGACGAACTGATCAGCACGCCGTCCTGTGCATTGGTCGAACCGTAGAACACCCGCGAATCATCACCCGCATCAATCGTGCTCATCCCGAGATCAAACCCGCCCGAGTCCACAAGGAAACGCCCAGCGCTCCCCGAATCCTCAGATGCGAGTGATAAACGGAACGGCGTCGAGCCCGTCCCGGTATTGAGAATCGAAGCACTCACATTCGCGCCCGACGCATTGATCGCCGCGACAACTTCAGTCAGCGAATCGTTGGGATCAAACTCCAGCGTCGTCTCGAACGACCCATCAATAAACTTGTCCCCAGCATCAAACTGTTCCTGCGTAATCTTCCCCTCGATCTTCAGCTTCGACGCAACCGTCCCCTCGGTATCGTTAATCTCAAGCAGTGTCGCGCCAGCGCCATTGTCCTCGATCAGAAGACCGTCACCGGTGTCATTGATCCGAGCGGTCACCGAGACCGACGAACTCTGGTTGATGCGCCGGATCACATCCGCGAGTGTTTCATCGCTGTCGGAAATCGTAAACGACGCACGATGCCCGTCCGAATCGATGATCTCAAAGGTCCCCGACCCGATCCCGTCCCCATCGTACAACGAGTCAAGCTTGGTCGCCGTCCCCATGTACGCCAGATCAAGATCGCTGCCCCCAGCAACCCCGCTGGTGTACGAACCCGCAAGCCCCAGCGCCGCCGCGGCATCAAGACCGCCGGTCCCCGCGATCGTAAAGGTCCCCGCACCGCTGGTGTTGTCCACGATCGACAACCCGTTGCCCGCATCGTTGAGCGTCGCGGTCACAAGCTGATTCCCGTTGCCGTCATCGTTGTCGGCGTGGTTATTGATCGCGTTGATGACATCGTTGATGTCACCGAGTCCCGCGACATTCACCGAAAAATCTGCATTCACATCTCGCAACGCAAAGGCAATCTCGCCGTCGGTCCCGGTCAATCCGGTCCCGCCGTTGAGACTCGATACCAAAGTCGTGTTCATCCCCGCAAAGATCCGCGACCCATTGGTGCTCCCACCAAGATGCAAACCGGTCAACCCGAGATCCGCCGCCGCGGTACTCCGAGAGCCCGACGCCGGCGCATTGTCCGCGACTTCAATCCCTCGGCCAAGACCTTGAAGATCAACAATCTGCACCGCGCCAGTCTCGGGATTCACCGAAGCTTCGAACTCTGCAGCGTGTCCCGCCGCTTCAATCGCATCATTGATTCGACCCAACACACCGCCGATGGTGGTCACCGCACTGCTGGTGACCGTGAGTACATCTTCTCCATCTACATCAACGAGCTCTTCGATATCGCCCAGGCGGATCTGGATCACCTCGTCGGGATTGCTCGGATTCACCGGGCCATCATTGTTTGTAAACAGCAAGTCATTGTTGATATCAAGCTTAATAGAAATGTCCCACACACCCGCACCCGAAGTGTTCCGCACCCCAAGCCCACGCCCATCATTGATCGACTCAAGCGAGGTGTTGGTTCCAAGCGCATACACCGATGACCCGGTCACCGTGTTGTCCACGATCGATTCATCAAGACCAAGCGATTCAAGCACCCGCCGTCCACCGACATTGGAGATTGTGTTCACCCCATCAATCACAAACTTGTCGTTCTCCACGCGAGCCGACACGCCATCAACCTCGTTGATCGCATCAAGGACTTCCGTCACAGTCCCAACGGAGGTGAGGTCCACATTGGTGCCGTTGATCTTGATGGTCCCGCGCTTGATCCCGTCCCCGTTGTTGAGATCCGCGAGCTGCGTATCCCGGTCGAGCCGCGCTTCGGCGCCTTCAAAGGTCAGCGTCGAGAGACCCGCCGCCGCATTGTTGGTTGAAAATCCACGCGAGAGCATCTGCTGCGAGGAGACCAACCGATCGACCACAAAGTTGTAACTACCCGGAAGCGCATCCTTTGAAGCCGTCGCGCTCAGCAGCGACTCGTTGGACACCAGTGCTTTCTTGTTTTTAAAGACATTGTCCGTCCGGAACGCTTTGGCAAGGTTCTCGATCGCCTTCATCTGCGAGTTGATCGAGAGGTACGCCGCCTGCTGGCTCTGCAGTTGGATCAACCGTGTCTGCGCGAGCACCTTGGGACGAGAGTCAATCGAGATCAACTGCTCGATCAACGATCCCGTATCAATCCCAGAAAACAGACCTACACCCGTGGTGATACCGCCCATAGCGAATCCTTTCTCGGACACCGATCCCTCGACCAGCGTCACGCACAAACCCCGCTCATCCATGAGCATCGGCTGTTCATCCAGTATCGGCAATCCAAGCCCAGACGCTCGAAACACGCCCAAACTCCAACCCAATCCCGGATCAACACCTACACAATCGGACCATCCCTGCGCCAACTGTGGTAAAATTCACCAATCAAGCGCATATCCTGCACCACTACACCACCCAAAATACTGGTCAGTTTCTGGTCAAACATCCGAGAATCTCACCTTTTCGTCGATCCAAACACCCCAAATGGCGATAATCATCACTGTGACCACCAACACCACACAACCCAAGACTTCGCTCACCACCCCCGAACTCCCGGCCCCCCCCGCGATGTGCCGCATCGGTGTCGCGATCCTCGGAATACTCGTCGCCCTCTCAACACTCCCCTGGTTGTACTACACGCTTGGTCACTTCGGTGGATTCGCATGGGGATTCTTCGGCTTCGAACTCCTCACCGTCCTCGCAGGTGTCTACGCCGTCCTCCTCGGACTCGGAAAGTTCAAACAAGGTTGGGCCATCGGGGTCACCGCCATCGCAGGATCAATCCTCGTCGCCCTTGTCTTCGGCCTCTATGTCGATTTCATCATGGCCAGAAAGACAGACTTCCCAAGCCTCTACCCCCTCGCCAAAAACACACTCATAGCGCGAGCCGCGATCATCGCCGCCCTCTTCACGCTCGCATCCATCGCCGTCTTCGCGCGAAACTCCAAATCAGTCGTTTACATCGTCAAAGCCGCCGCCTGCGCCCTGCCCATCGTCGTCGTCGCCGGAATCATGCGTGCCGACATCGGTCCCGGCGCCGCAATCAACAACGCCCTTGAAGCCGGTTCAGGTTCAGGCGCGCTCCAAGCCGTGGTCGGTCTCGCGTTGGGACTCTTCTTCATCGTCCTCATCTCCGCCGCCGGCCACCTCATGATCCGCGCCTACGAGAGCGGCCGACCCACGCCATCCAAAGCCCAATAAACACAATCAATCCAAATCAAAAACACCAAATGCACCCCAATAACCGGTGTTTGAGTGCGTTTTCTAAAATCTTCCCGCCCTCGCCCCCAACAATACTTCCATGAACGATCTCATCCTGCTCATCATCGCCCTATCCCTCGCCGCCATCGTCGGCGCAGGCATCGTCTTCTACCTCCTCTCCTCACTCAAGCGTGCAAGAGCGGGCAAGGACATCGATAAAATCTCACTCAAGATCATCACCGAACGCGTCCGCGCCGTCGGCAAACTCGTCGGCCTCGAAGTCCACGCCAAAGAAATCGCCACCGCAACCTCTGGATTCTCCTGGTTGCCCCCCATCCTGCTCTCACAAGCCAAGATCGCGATGATCTTCCAGTTCGAAAAGCAATACGCCATCGAGCTCGGCGGACTCAAACAATCCGATGTCACCGATCTCGGAGAAAGCCACTACCGCATCACCCTCCCCCCAATCGTCGGCACGCTCCGCCTCATGGATGTCGAACCCTACGACATCCAGCAAGGACGAGTCCTGGGACTCATCGATGTCATCAACATGAACGCCGCACGCCAGAACGAACTCATGCGAACCGCCCAAGACCAAGCCGCGGAACTTTTCGAGAAAAACGACGACCGCTACATCCACCAAGCCCGCGAGACCATCGAGCGTCAACTCAACTCGATCGCCAAGCTCTTCGACATCACCCTCGAAATCCAGTGGTCCACCGATGCAACCCACGAACAACCCCGCATCGAGCTCGACGAGTCCCTCAAGACCGGCCTCGCCGCAGGCGTCTAACTCGATTTCAATCTCAGCCCAGCGTGTTCAATCCAACGCGAGCAATCAAACCGCGCTCGGATGCCAGATCGTCTTGAACTCCACAAACGGATCAAGCCAACCGGGCCCGCTGCACGCCGCGTCGTCAAAGTAATCCAGCGAATCATCCCGCAGACACACCCGTTTCATATTCACCGCCGCGCCCTCGCGCAGTTCAGTTCGTTGCGATTCACTCACGCACCCCGCATGAATTCCGATCACCTCACGATGCGTCGCAAAGTGGGGGACCAGTTCCTCACGGAATCCCGTAATCAGATTGACCACACCACCGGGCAGATCACTCGTCGCCAGCGCCTCCGCAAGAATCATCGCAGGAATCGGATTCGTCTCCGACACCAGCGCCACCACCGAGTTCCCCATCGCAACCGGACCCATGATCATCGAGATCAACCCAAGCAACGCAGGCTCATCCGGACACACGCACCCCACAACACCCATCGACCCGGGAATCGTAAAGTTGTGGTAAGGCCCGCTCACCGGGTTCGCCCCGCCCATCACCGATGAATACTTATCCGTCCACCCCGCAAAGTGGACCACGCGATCAATCGCCGCATCCACTTCCTTCATGCCATCCTTGCCGAGCGACTCAGCAAGCTCCCCGCGTTTGCCTTCCATCATCTCCGCAAGCCGGTACAGAATCTGCCCCTTGAGATACCCGGTCGATCCGCACCAGTTCGTGTGCGCCGAGTGCGCCACCTCAACCGCATTGCGAACATCCTTCCGCGACCCATGGCACACATGCGCCGTCAGCCCGTTGGACTCTTCCTGCACAAGCGTCGAACGCCCAGACTCGGTCCGCGGAAACTTCCCGCCGATGAACAACTTGTAGGTCTTCATGATCGGTAGACGCTCATCACTCACAGCATGTACTCCATCTCAATCTCATGACGGATCGGAATCCCATCAAGCCCAACATCCGGAATCTCAGGCTTCAGCTTCCGCGCCTCATTCACCGCATTCTTGTGGAACGCGACAATATCAAAGTCCCGCCGCTGATAGAACCGCATCGCAGGCGTGTTGTCATTGGTCGTCACGCACCACAACCGCTTGCACCCATGCTCGCGTGCCTTGTTGCGAACCCCCGTCAGCAAGCACGAACCGATCCCGCCGTGCCCCGCCATTGAGTTGTGCGTCACGATCTCGCACGCATCGCCCTCGATGTTGTAAGTCAACAACCCGACCTCAGCACCATCGCGCACCGCAACGATCCCCGGGAGTTCATCCGCTTTGAGTTTCTTCCCGCGCGTGACCTGCTCGGTCGAGGCCCAGTACTGCTGGAGCACGCGCTGCGCCCAGTGCTTGTCCTCAGGTGTCAAATCACGAATCTCAAAGCTCTGTGTTCCAGGTGTCGCTGACATCGCGTGCCCCTTTCAATCAAATCAAATACGGATTATTTCAAATACGCCGCCAGCCCGTGCCGACCGCCCTCGCGGCCAAACCCAGACTCCTTAAACCCACCGAACGGCGAAGCCGGATCAAACTTGTTGTAAGTGTTCAACCACACCACACCCGCATCCAGCTTGCTTGCCATATCAAAGATCTTCGACCCCTTGTCCGTCCACACACCCGCCGCGAGCCCATAGGGCGTGTTATTGGCGCGAGCAATCGCCTCGTCCGGAGTGCGGAAACTCATCAGCGCCAGCACAGGACCAAAGATCTCCTCGCGAGCAATCGCATGGCTCGGCTGCACCCCCGTAAAGAAGCAAGGCTTGCACCACAACCCCTTGGATGGCAACTCCGAAGGATTCACATCATGCCGAACCGCACCCTCACTGGTCCCGGTCTCTAGATACTTCTCAATCGTGTCAAGCTGCTCTCGCGAGTTGATCGCACCAAGATCCGTGTTCTTGTCCAATGGATCACCCACCCGGAGCGACGCGAGCCGATCCTCGAGTTTGCCGATCACCGTATCAAGAATGCTCTCCTGCACAAACACCCGCGATCCCGCACAGCACACATGCCCCTGATTGAAATAGATCCCCTCGACAATCCCCTCAACCGCCTGATCAATCGACGCATCCTCAAACACAATGTTCGCGCTCTTTCCACCAAGCTCAAGCGTCAATCGTTTGTTGCTCGAAGCCGTCGCCTTTGCGATCGCCTTGCCAACCCCGGTCGATCCCGTAAAAGCGATCTTGTTGACATCGGGATGATTCACCAACGCCGCACCCGTCTCCCCCGCACCAGTGACCACATTCACAACACCCTTGGGCAATCCAACCTCAGCACAAATCTCCGCAAGCCGCAGCGCGGTCAGTGAAGTCGTCTCCGCAGGCTTGAGCACAATCGTGTTCCCGCACGCCAGCGCCGGAGCGATCTTCCACGCCGCCATCAGCAGCGGAAAGTTCCAAGGAATAATCTGAGCACACACCCCAACAGGCTCAGGTTTCCGACCAGGGAGCGCATATTCCAGCTTGTCCGCCCATCCCGCATGATAGAAAAAGTGCGCCGCCGCCAAAGGCACATCCGCATCCCGCGATTCCTTGATCGGCTTCCCGCCATCCATCGTCTCCAGCACCGCAAGCTCACGCGCCCGCTCCTGAATCCGACGAGCAATCCGGTACAAATACTTCCCACGCACAATCCCAGGAAGCGAACTCCACCCAGGAAGCGCATCCCGCGCCGCAGAAACCGCACGATCCACATCCGACGCATCCGCCGAAGAAATCATCGAGAGCGTCGCTTCAGTCGCCGGATTGATCGTCGCGAACTTCGCACCCTTCGCTGGTTCAACAAACGCCCCATTCACAAACAACCCGTACGAGTCGTCAATGTTCACCTTCACCGATTCAGGCGCGGGGTCATAATCAAAGATCCCGCCGCCGCTCGCGCCGCGAAAGTCCAACCGCCCGCCGCCCTGATTTCCAGTAGCCGCCGACTCCGAAGAATGATCGGACCTTGCCTCGCTATTCATCGTTCTGCTCATGCCCCATTCTACGGCCTCAAACCCAACAACGCCGCCACCTATACCGATTGCCAACCCAAATCCAAGCGATTCCACCCCATTTCACTCGCCCCAAACCCCGATCAAACCGTTGTGTACCCAATGGGCAACGACAACACACAAGACAATCCCAAAGACAGCACCCACCCAACACGCGACAACCCGCAAGACTTCATCTCACGGAACGATGTCCGCATCGACACCAAAGGCATCCACTGCGCCCAAGACTCCACCAAAATCCGAGTCGCCGACCTCACCGGCACAGGCATGCGCCTCACCGCACCAGCTTCCAAACTCCCCGAGATCGGCGCCACCCAAACCTACACCTTCACCGACCAAGACACCCAGCACGAACTCACCATCCAAGGCACCGTCCGCTGGGTCCGCAAAGGCTCCGTCATCTCACGAAAAGCCGAGATCGGGATCGAGTTCATCGACCTCTCCCCCTCCATCCGCGACGCCCTCGTCCGCCTCGCCGTGCAAGGCGAACTCCTCATCAGCAACCAACCCGACGCCGATAGCCAAACCGATTCACAAAGCCGCACGCCAAACATCAACCTCTACGACATCCTCGCCGTACATCCCTACGCAAGCGGGAGCGAGATCAAAGCCGCATACCACAAACTCGTGAAGCACTGGCACCCCGACAAGAACAAAACCCCCGAAGCCCCCGCCCGCTTCGAAGAACTCCACAAAGCCTACTCAATCCTCAAAGACCCAACCCTTCGAGCCCGCTACGACGAACGCTTCGGTCCAGACCAACAACCCGATCAAACCGCCGCCTAAAAACCCAAGAACCCGTGGCACAGGCGTCTCGCCTGTGTTCATCACAAAATGCAGGGTGCCCCGAGCCGCGATCTTGGGCGCATCGATCCGGGTGCCATGGTTTGACCGTCTTCGGCAAACCATGTCTTCAATCCACAGCCAAACAAGCAGCACGCCCACACTCCGGACACACCAACAACTCTTCAATTTTGTACCCACATTCAGCACACAGCCCATCCCGATCACGACACATACGCCGGATCACAGTCGGCAACACGAAAAACAAACCACAAACCCCACTGTAGATCAGCACATTCAACGACAGTCCTCCCCAGTGGAAGGTCATCGGCAAAATCCGATCAACCATCGGTGATTTCAACCCCGAGATTGGCACTCCCAACCGAAGCCCGCTCCGTGCTTTGCAGTTGTCAAAGAAAGTCAGTGTGTACGAGCCAGCACCGTTGGCGACTCCAAGTTCATCGGCGTACATGCACTTGAAAGGGAATCCAAACGAACCACGCCGGATGGAAAAATACGGCGGGATGTCTCCGTGAACCGTTCTGTCCCATTCGATGAACGGCTCGCCATAGTAATACACCTCATAAGATATGCTCGAATCCAACCAGTTCTGCCACCCATACCGCGGCTCATTCGGAGCACACCATACCGCAGCCCGAAACTCCGGTATCAAGTCCCCCAAATACCTTGGTGGATTCTTGCACTCAATATAGAAAGTGGAACTCTCAAACCCAACATAGGCCACATTCCCAAACACCGCAGGCACAAACGCAGTCAACAAACTGATCAACAAACCAAAAAAGATACACACAGCAATCCGAACACGCATGCGCACGGCTTTCTTAGGTTTCTTAGGCATCCGAAAAATCATGCCCAGCCGCATACGCCCCGCTCTGCAGCTTCTGCATGCTCCGCAGCACATCATTCAACAACGAGCTCGCCCCGAACCGGAACCACTCCCCGCTCAACCACCCCTCCCCAAGCGTCTCGTTGACCATGCACAGGTAATGCCACGCCTGCTTGCCGGTCCGGATCCCACCCGCAGGCTTCATCCCGATCTTCTTCCCACTTTTGCGGTACTCATCCCGGATCGCCTCAAGCATCACCAGCGTCACAGGCATCGTCGCCGCCGGAGCAACCTTCCCCGTCGAGGTCTTAATAAAATCCCCCGGACGGATGTACTCGATCGCAATATCACTCGCGCGGCGCACATTGTCGTAGGTCTTCAGTTCCCCCGTTTCGAGGATCACCTTCAGATGCGCCTTGCCGCACGCCTGCACAACCGCCGCGATCTCTTCCGCAACGACACCATACTTCCCCGACAAAAAAGCCCCGCGATTGATCACCATATCGATCTCATCCGCACCATCCGCCACCGCGCGTTCAACATCACGAATCCGGATATCCAGCGGATACTGCCCCGAAGGGAACCCCGTCGCCACCGAAGCCACATTCACCCCAGTCCCATCCAACAGCTCCGCAGCATAAGGAACCATCGACGGATACACACACACCGCCGCCACAGGTCCAAGCCGTCTCCCCAAAAACTCCTCATCCCGATCCCAAGGCCGAACCGCCTTTCGGCACAAGCTCCGCACCTTCTCCGGAGAGTCCGCGCCCTCAAGCGTCGTCAAATCAATCATCGACACCGCAAGCTCAAGCGCCGCAAGCTTCGACGCCTTCTTGATCGACCGCGTCGTAAACGAAGCCGCACGGCGATCAACCATCACCCCATCAACAGTGGGGGAGTTCGGCAGCACAAATCCCATCACTCATCCTCCCCAGTCATGTCAGCATCGTCCGACTCAACATCCGGATCAACATCAAACGGAAGCCCCGTCGATTCCCACACAACCCACCCCCCAAGGAACAGCCGAACCCGATCCTTGAGCATCGTGTTGTACCCGCCCTGAATCATCCGCTTCGCCATCGCGCGAGCACTCGCCGATCCGGGATTCTCTCCGTACACCACAAGATTGTCGTACTTCAAAAGCTCCGGGTCCGCGTCGTACCGCAGATCAATCTCATTGACCCGGATGTTCCGCGCCCCCTCGATCCGCCCCTCCGCAAACCGTTCATGCTTGCGGACATCAATAAACAGCACCGCCTTCGAGTCCCCCTTGCCCTCGTCGTAGAGTTCCATCGCCCGGTTGAGATCAATAAACTCGATCTTCTTGTCCGAAAGGTCCCCCTTGCAGCCGCCAAGCCCCAGAATCACCACGCAGGCAAAGAACCATCCAAAAATCGCCGATCGCTGAGTCATAAGTCCCATTGTGTCAAATTCCCTTTATGCGTGCAATATTGACCTCTGAGTGCTGTTCTATCACTCAGGACGACGCCGTAAATCCTATGCAAGCCCATCCCACTATGATTCAAGGCATGATTCACCAGTTCAATCAGACATTAAATCTCCAGCGACTCTCAGCATTCCTCATGCTGATCGCGTTCGTATGCGCCTCCACAACCACCCAAGCCGCCAACCAACCAGCATCCGAAATCAAGCACTTCAGAGCCACCGCCCTAACCTCCACCCTCGCCATCCCAGGCGAGGACGCCCTCCTCATCATCGAAATCACCGTCGACAAAGACTGGCACACCTACTGGCCCGGAATCAACGACACCGGCTACGGCCTCTCCGTCACACCCTTCCCCTCCGAGCATCTCACCTTCGGAGAACCCTTCTACCCAACCCCAACAAGACACCTCGCCGCCGGGAACATCCTCGACCACATCTACGAAGAAACCTTCCAAGTCCTCATCCCCTACACCGTCTCCGACGATGCCCAGCCCGGAACCAGATTCGCTGTCGGCGCCTCCATCGACGCACTCGTCTGCAACCAAATCTGCATCCCCGAATCCGACGCAATCTCCCTCATGCTCGCCGTCATCAACCCAACCGATCACACCTTCACAAGACAAGAAGCGATCGACACCTACAACGATCGCCCAACCGATCTCACAAGCGTCACCCCCAAGTGGACCCGCGACGCAGCCCAACTCCGCATCCCCGGCGCAACCCACTATCAATTCTTTCCCAGCGATGACTGCACCCAGCCCGCCAACCTCATCAAGGAAGGCGATACCAAATCAAAGGTCCTCACCATCACCTTCGATCGCAGCTACGAGGACGACCCAACCACCCCCGCAGTCCTCTCTGGACGCATCCGCGCAAAAGTTCTTGACACTTGGCAAGAATTCAATATACACTTTGTACAAGAGGGTTCAAACCCATAACCAGCAGGAGAAGACCCAATGACCATGCTCAAAAAAATCGCACTCGCATCCGCATTCATCGCACTGATCGCAACCGTTGCCATCATGATGGGCGCCGCGCGAACCACATCCGCCGCCGCCCTCAAAATCGGTGACAAAGCACCAGACTTCACCCTCACCGATCTCGACGGCAACAAGCACACCCTCTCCGACTACACCAACGACGGCAAAATCGTCGTCCTCGAATGGTTCTCACCAAGCTGCCCATTCGTCCGCAAGCACTACCGCTCAGACACCGGCACCATGACCAAAATCCAAGCCGACCACGCCGATGACAACATCGTCTGGCTCCGCATCAACTCCGCCTACGGCCAGCACCCAACCGCTGACCTCAAACTCAACCGTGAAACCGCAAAGGACTGGAACATCACCACCCCAATCCTCATGGACACCACAGGCAAAGTCGGCAAAAGCTACAACGCCAAGCGCACCCCAGACATGTACATCATCAACGCCGACCAAACCCTCGCCTACCAAGGCGGGATCGACAACCGCTCAGACGCCGCAGCACCGGGTGATGTCAACTATGTCGCCAACGCACTCGCTGAACTCCTCGCAGGCAAAGCCGTCACCAAATCAGAAACCAAGTCCTACGGCTGCGGCATCAAGTACGACTAATCCAAGCAGTCTGCAATAAGTCAATCATCCAAAGACATGATCCCAACAAGCCCGGTCCCAGACCGGGTTTTTTCATCACCTGACCCCCATCAACAAATACACCACAACCCCGCCCCAACCGACCGATACACTCAAGTACACAAACACACCAGCCAGACCGATCCGCTCACGGAGCACCCAATGTTCGAAATCCCCGGCCCCCTAGGCACCCTCGTCAACTTCCTCATCATCGCACTCGGATTCGGGTCCATCATCTTCGTCCACGAACTCGGTCACTTCCTCGCCGCCAAATGGGCCGGGATCCGCGTCCTCGCCTTCTCCATCGGTTTCGGACAAGTCGCCTGCTCCTTCCGCAAAGGCATGGGATTCCAAGCCGGGTCCTCCGAACCCGCCTACCAAAAACTCGTCCGCGACCACAACGGCGACCACACCAAGCTCGACATCTCCCCCACCGAATACAGACTCAGCTGGCTCCCCCTCGGCGGCTATGTCAAAATGCTCGGTCAAGAAGACCTCAACCCAAACGCAATCTCAACAGCGCCAGACTCCTACCAAAACTGCCCCATCCCCAAACGCCTCGTCGTCATCAGCGCCGGTGTTGTCGTCAATGTCATCACCGCCGCACTCCTGTTCATCGTCGTCTTCTCCGTCGGCCTCAACATCATGCCCCCAACAGTGGGGCAGGTCCTCCCATCAAGCCCCGCATCACTCGCAACACCATCGGACAGTCAATACGCCATCGGCCTCCAACCCGGAGACACCGTCCTCTCCGTCAACAACAAACCCGTCCGCGCCTTCCGCGACATCGCCACCGAAGCCGCGATGTCCAGCGCATCCCGACCCGCAACCATCATCATCACCCGCGCTGGCATCGACCACCCCATCGAATACAACGCGAACCTCAAACCCGGCGCACAACTCGGCCTCCTCGACCTCGGGATCACCCCCCTCCGCTCCACCGAGCTCATCCTCACCGACGACATGGACCTCTGGAACCAGCGAGCCGACGACTATGGACTCGCCCAGATCCCGCCCGGCTCAACCATCACCGCGATCAACACCCAGCCCGTCGAAACAACCGTGGACATCCAGCGCATCGCCGAAGACCACACCGACCTGCTCATCAACTACACCACCCCAGCAGGCCAAGCACAAGAACTCACCATCACCGCCCAGCAAGAACTCATGACCCAGCTCGTCGATCTCGACGACACCCAACTCCAAATCGAGCACATCCTCGGCCTCACCGGTCTCATCCGCGTCCACCCCGATGTCTCCGCCTCCGAAACCAGACAAGGACTCATGCCCGGTGACATCTTCACCAACATCGCAGGCATCCCATACCCCTCCCTCGACGCCGGCATCAAAGCCATCCGAGCAAACGCCGGCAACCCAATCGACATTGAGGTCCTCCGCACCGACGATGAAACCCGAGTGCAGCGCACCGTCAACCTCGAAGCCCAAGTCTCCGACCAAGGAACCGTCGGCTTCTACCCCGACACCACCACCTACGCCAACGCGATGGTCACCCTCTCGCCCGCAGTCACCTACCAACTCCGCTCAGACATCCCCGAAGGATCCCAGATCGTCTCAGTCGAAGGCACCCCAATCACAACACTCGACGAACTGGTCGCCGCACTCATCAGCGCAACCCCAAGCGGCTTCAACTCATCGAGCCCGCATCAACCATTCAGCGTTGAATACACCCAGATCAACAATCCAGCCGCCGAACCAACCCAAGCATTCCTCACCATGTCGGGAGATCAACTCGCCCGCCTCCAGCACCTCCACAAACGCTGGCCGGGAGGACCCGACATGTCCACCCTCTTCCTCCCCACCCAAACCATCGACAAAGCCACCAGCCCCATCGACGCCGTCGCAAGAGGATTCCAAGAATCCCGCCGCGTCATGCTCCAAACATACCTGACTTTCTTACGACTCACCCAAGGCACCGTCAAAGTCGAACACCTCAAAGGTCCAGTCGGCATCGCGCACATCGGAACCATGATCGCCGACGAAGGATTCATCAAAGTCCTCTTCTTCATGGGACTCATCTCCATCAACCTCGCCGTCATCAACTTCCTCCCCCTCCCCATCGTCGACGGCGGACAGTTCCTCTTCCTCATCTACGAATGGATCCGAGGAAAACCCATCCCCGTCGCCGTCCAAAACGCCGTCACCATGGCCGGACTCCTCCTCATCGGTTCCATGTTCCTCCTCGTCACCTTCAACGACATCAAATCACTCGTAGGTTTCTAACACACCCTCTTCCCGTGGCACAGGCGTCCCGCCTGTGATCTTCTCTTTCTCTTCTCCCCCACAGGACCCCCCATGCCCCCAATCCTCGGCCTCCTCCAACTCCTCACCATCGGCGCCATCGGATTCTGGATCATCACCGTCCTCCACACCGCATGGTCCCTCCTCCACCCACCCAAGCGAACTTACGCATGGGCGCTCCATCGAGGAGTAGCAGGGGACCCCTCCGAACTCGACACCC
Source organism: uncultured Phycisphaerales bacterium (assembly GCA_963976955.1). GTDB lineage: Bacteria > Planctomycetota > Phycisphaerae > Phycisphaerales > UBA1924 > UBA1924. The sequence goes on from CAXBMD010000002.1 coordinate 923,296, forward strand.
CGCTCGACTACGAAACCATCAACTTCAAATCCAACAACCAAACCCTCCACGCATGGAAGATCACCGGACTCAACCCCGCCGCCCCCCGCATCCTCCTCATCCACGGCTGGGGCTCCTCCTCCATCGGCGCACTCAAACGAATCCCACACCTCGCCAACCACGCCTCCCAAATCATCACCCTCGACCTCCCAGGACACGGCGAATCCACCGGCACCTCCCAAATGGGCACTAGCGAACACACCGACCTCAACACACTCCTAAGTTCACTTGAAAACCCAAGCCCCACAATCATCTACGGCTGGTCCATGGGAGCCGGAATCGCACTCCGCTTCGCACGCGACTACAAAGACCAACACAACATCGAGGCCGTCATCGCCGAATCCCCCTACATCCACGCAACCACCCCCGCAAAGAATGTCATCCGCCTCCGAGGCCTCCCAACCAAACTCAACCTCAAACCCGCCATCGCCCTCATCGGAATCCTCAAAGGCATCGGACCCAAATGGAAAGGTTTCGCAAGAGACCAAATCGCCAAAGACCTCCAAGTCCCCCTCCTCCTCATCCACGGCACCCAAGACCCCGTCTGCCCACTCACCGACGCCAAACACATCCATTCCACCGCACCCACCGCAACACTCATCGAAATCCAAAACGCCGGACACAACAACATCTGGACCAACCCAGACTTCACCAAACAAGCCTCAACCGCCATCCAAAACTTCATCAACAATATGTAAAAATCTGCCGGGTGCCACTACTCGCCGCTTCGGCGCAGTAGTGGCTTCTCTCCTCCCCGGGCCACCGGGGGAGGTGTCGCGCAGCGACGGAGGGGGTCTTTCTTCTCAAGTGCCACAACTTGACCAAACCGTGCAAACAAAAACAGCATTCAACATCAAGTCGTGCTGGCAAAGTCCATCGCCCGCTCCGCAATAATGTCCGAAGCGTCATACAAAGGCAACGGCGAGGTCGTCGAAGAAATCATCAACGGTGCCTCGCTGCACCCCAAGATCAACCCCTCGCACCCCTGCTCCACAAACCGGTCCACGATCCCCATCACCTTGGATCGCGAGTCATCGCAGATCCCGCCATAGATCAGCTCCTCGAAGATGATCGTGTCGAGCAGCTCCGCATCCAGATCACTCGGACGCACCAGCTTGATCCCCTTGATCCCAAGGTCGGTTTGGTACACCGACCCCGAAGTCACATACTTGGTCCCCAAGACCCCGACAATCTTGCGTTCATCACGAGCGATCGAATCCGCCACCGCGTCTGTCATCTTGATCCAAGGAATCGGAGAGTTCACATCCGCAAGCTGCACCGCGTGCTGCACCGCGTTGTCAGGAGTGAAGCAGAACTCCGCGCCGATATCTGCGAGCTTCTGCGCCGATTCACGGAGCATCTGCCCAACCAATCTCCAGTTGTCGCTCCGCACCGCTTGGATGTACAGCGCCAGCGGAATGTTGTAAATCGAAACCACCGGATGCCGATCCGCAGGCAGCTTCACTGCCGCGTGACGGAACAACTGACGATAACAACTCGCCGCCCCCTCAGGACTCACCGCCACGATTCCAATGTGCTTAGTCAAATCAAATCCTTTCAATCCACGAGCACGAACCACAGCAACAGAGACACCACATCATCCCAGATACCGCCAGCCCTGTCAAACCTATACTTCTATCCATGACCAACGACCCCACAAAGTCCACAAACCCATTCGAAATCCTCGGATTCGCCCCCAGTTTCTCGATCACCCCCGATCAGGTCCAGCGCGCCTACCTCCAAAGACTCTCCGCCTCACACCCAGATTTGAGCGGACAATCCGCACAAACACTCGACCCAGCAACCCTCAACCACGCCCGCGACACCCTCCTCAACGACGAAGCCCGCGCCAACCTCATGCTCGAACACCTCCAAGGCCCATCCCCAAAGGACCACACCCTCCCCGACGGGTTCCTCATGGAAATGATGCAACTCCGCACCCAAATCGAAGAAGAACTCGACCCATCCAACCCAGACCACACCCAAGCAAGAACCCGCTGGCAAGCATGGGCGAACGCTGAGCGCACAAAGACCATCCAAACCCTCACCCAAATCTTCAAACAACTCGAATCTAAATCTCCCGAGTCATCAACAGAATCACCAGACGAACTCAAACAATCCATCCGAACCCACCTCAACGCCCACCGCTACACCCAGCGCCTCATCGAACAGCTCGATCCAACCTACGATCCTTCAAGTGCCGATTTCCAAGATCAGCCCAACACATAATCAGCCCAACCAAAAAGGCACCGACCCGCCGATAGACCATTATGGACCCAGCTGTTCAATCCCTAAGCTCGCAAACGCCGCTCCTCATCGCGATGGCAATTCTCCTCATCTGCTCCGCAATCGCCTCCGCCTCCGAAACCGCACTCCTCGGACTCTCCCGTTCCAAACGAGCCGCACTCCGCAACTCCCATCCCTCCACCGCCCTCGCCGTCGACCGCCTGCTCGCCAAGCCCCGCCAACTCCTGCTCCAGGTCCTCCTCCTCAACATGGTCGTCAATGTCGGGTACTTCATCGCGACCTCCATCCTCACGCTCCGCGCGCAGTCCACCTCTGAGCGCATCGTCATCTCCATCGCGTCCCTCTTCGCGATCATCCTGATCGGTGAGGTCTTCGCCAAACTCGCCGCCGTCGCGTTCTCCACGCTCACGCTCCGGTTCATCGCCCCCCTCCACATCGTCCTCCGCCAGCCACTCCGCCCGATCATCGCGTTCCTCGAGCGATTCTGCATCCTCCCAGGCACCCGCCTCCTCGTCCCCGATCCGCCGCCCCCGCCGGGAGTCACCCCCGAAGAAATGTCCACCCTCCTCGCGATGGGAACCACCGAAGGCTTGATCGACGAGTCCGAGCAAGACCTCCTCGCCGCGATCGTCATGCTCTCCCAGCGCTCCGTCGAAGACATCATGCGCCCCCGCGTCGATTTCATCTGGATCGACGCGGACGCAACCTACCAAGAAGTCCTGGACGCCTGCAAGCAATCCCCAGTCTCACACTTCCCCGTCTTCGAAAACGGACTCGATGGCAAACCCCTCGGCATGACCGACGCCAAACAAGTCCTCGCCGGAAAGCCAATCCGCGACACCCTCTCACCCCTCCTCTTCATCCCCGAACAAGCCACCCTCGACACCCTCCTCACCCAGTTCCGAAACAACGCACAAACCGTCGCACTCATCGTCAACGAGCACGGCACCGTCGTCGGTCTCGTCACACTCTCCGACATTGCCGACCAACTCCTCAGCGGCACAGCCAGCCACCAGTCCGTCGAAGCACAAGACATCATCCTCATCGGTCCCGCAAAATGGTCCGTCCCAGGACGACTCGCCGTCCACGAATGGTCCGCACTCTTCGGCGGACTCGGTCCAACCAACTCCAAAGCAAGCTCACCCGCAAAGACCCTCGCAGGCCTCATCATGCACACACTGGGACGAGTCCCAACCGCGGGAGACGAAATCAACATCGGTGCCGCCACCCTCAAAGTCCTCTCGATGAACGACCTCGTCGTCGAAACCGTCGAAGTCACGCTCAACCTAGAAACCAATCCTACAGACAAAGCACAGGGAGGACAGCGCTGATGTCCACCCCCGAAATCATCATCTGGATCATCCTCGCCCTCCTCGGAATCGTGGGGTCAGCCCTCTGCTCCGGTCTCGAAGTCGGTCTCTACTCCGTCTCAAGAGTCCTCACCCGCGTCCGCTCCGTTGACCAGCCCCGCGCCAAAGTCCTCCACGCCCAGCTCCAAAAGCCAGCCCCCGTCCTGACCACGCTGCTGGTCTACAACAACGCCTTCAACTACCTCGCCACCCTCGCCTTCACCGCATTGCTCAGCGCCACCAACCTCAGCGACACCCTCATCATGGTCATCCAAGCCGCGGTCTTGACCCCCATCCTCCTCATCTTCGCAGAGTCCATCCCCAAAGAGCTCTTCCGCTCCCGCGCCAGCTCCCTGATGGAACGCCTCGTCCGCGTCATCGTCGCGATGCGATACACCCTCACCATCATCCCCATCGTTCCCGTCATCACCTTCATTGCCACCGCGATCTCCAAACTCCTCGGCGCAGACCTCACAGGCTCCATCCGCGATGCGCGCCAGAACATGGCCGACCTCGTCAAACACGCCGACGATCAGATCACCCAATCCCAAACCGAAATGATCGACCGCGCCCTCACCCTCAACCAAACCCCCATCCGCACCGTCATGGTGCCCCTCTCCCGCGTCATCAAAGTCAAAACCAACACCAAACGCGAAGTCTCCCTCGAAAAAATCAGAGCAACCAACCACACCCGCTACCCAGTCATCAACGAAGAACGCAAAGTCATCGGTTGCATCAACGGCATCGACCTCTACATCAACCCAATCAGCACCATCCAAGACCTCACCCAACCCATCCAACGCTTCAACACCGAAGTCCCCATGCGCCAAGCTCTCACCAAGATGCGAACCGCAAACGCCCACATCGCCATCGTCACCCGCTCCGGTCACGATGTCGGCCTCATTACCCGCAAGGACCTGTTATCACCCCTCATCGCGACAACCCACGATTGGTAAACGACCACCGGGAATACAACCCCGCCCAGCCCGGTTGACCAATCAGGAGCCCCGCATCATGAAAAAACACTTCCTTTCAATCGTTTTCCTCGCACTGATCGCCTTCATCATCGCGCCCAAAGTCCTCAGCATCATCCAAGGCCCAGCGCCCACCCCAAACATCTTCGCCCAAGGCTATTCAATCGAACAAGCCACCCAACAATCCCAAACCACCGGCAAACCCATGCTCATCCTCGTCACCGCCGATTGGTGCCCACCCTGCCAAGCACTCAAAAAAGGAGCGCTCGCCGACGAGAAAGTCAACAACTGGGTCAAAGACAACATGGTCCCCGTCTACCTCGAAGAAAGCACCAACCCAGACCAAATCCGCCTCCTCCCCGTCAACGCCTACCCAACCACCCTCATCATCAAAGACGGGAAAGTCCTCGGCCAGTTCACCGGAAACAAATCCGCCTCCGGATACCTCGATCGCATCAAAGACCTCGCATCCAAATCCTGATTCCCTGAACCAAACCGCATTCCTGCCGGTATAGAACTTCAGCAAGCAGCTATCCTGCGCCCACAAACACGATCCAAACGCGTATTGTCACCTATATAGACCAATGCCAAACACAGAGGCGGATCCATCATGTTCAACAATCGCTCCACTGCACTCATCGCAATCCTCGCCGTCGCCGTCCTCGGCTCCGTCGTCGCCGTCACAACCAACGCCGCACGCACAACCACCGACTACGGCTTCTACGACCCCATCGTCGATGTCCACACCATGATCGAACACCTCTATGTCACCGAACCCTCCGACGAAGACATCCAACTCGGCGCCATCCAAGGCATGCTTGAAGAACTCGGTGACCCCTACACCGTCTTCATCCCCGCCGAACTCGAACGAGATTTCAACAAAGACATGAAAGGCCAATATGTCGGCATCGGCGCCGAAGTCATCCTCAAAGACGGCTGGCTCACCATCGCCTCCCCAATGGACGACTCCCCCGCATGGAAAGCAGGAGTCATGGCCGAAGACAAAGTCACCAAAATCGACGGCGTCTCCACCGAAGGCTACACAATCAACGACTCCATAGACAAACTCCTCGGCGAACCAAACACACCCGTCACCATCACCGTCGAACGCAACGCCATCGAACAAGACATCACCATCGTCCGCGACCACATCAAAGTCCAAGCCGTCAAAGGCTTCATGAGATCCGATGGAGGCGAAGGCCCCTGGCGATACCTCATCGACGACTCCAACAACATCGCCTACATCCGCCTCACCCAGTTCATCCCAGGCTGCGCCGCAGATCTCAAAGCCGCCATCGACACCGCAACCCAAAACGCTGGTGGAGAGCTCGGAGGACTCGTCCTCGACCTCCGCTACAACCCAGGCGGTCTCCTCGACGAAGCCGTAAAGATCGCCGACCTCTTCCTCGATAAGGGCGTCATCGTCTCCACCAAAGGACGCGCCCACGAAGACCACTCCGAATCCGCGCACAAAAAGGGAACACTCCCAAACTTCCCAATGGTCACCCTGATCAACTCCAACTCCGCATCCGCATCCGAAATCCTCTCCGGCGCACTCTCCGACCACAACCGCTCCATCATCATCGGCGCCCGCTCCTTCGGGAAGGGCTCCGTCCAAACCGTCCGCCCGCTCGAATCCGGCGCGGGCACACTCAAAATGACCGAGCAGTACTACTACCTCCCCTCAGGAAGACTCCTGCACCGCCGAGACGACTCCACCATCTGGGGCGTCGACCCAACCCCGGGGTACTACCTCTCCATGACCGACCAACAACGCGCCGCGATGCTCACCGCACGCCGCACAAATGAAGTCATCCACAAAACCGACGCCCCCGAACTCATCAACACCGAAGAAATCATCACCGCCCTCGACGATGTCCAGCTCACCGCCGCGATGTCCGTCCTCACAAACCGAATCCAGACAGGCAAGTTCGAACCCGTAGGCATCGAGTCCAACCAACCCGATGACGCCGCCTACGAAGAACTCGTCGCTCTCAAGCTCCAAGAGGAACGCATCCTCCGCCAACTCGAACGCATCAACAAGCGCGTCACCGCGATCGAGACCGTCGTCGACAACGACAAAGATCCCCTCGACCTCTGGGACGACGAACGCGAGGTTGCAGGTGGAAGCCTCATCGTCAAAGACGCCGATGGCAACCTCGTCACCACCCTCGAAATCACCGGCCCAAACCTCGAACGCTGGCTCATCGACGCTGATGTCAAGGTCATCGAACCCAAACCAGAACCAGAACCAGAACCAGAACCAGAACCAGCGAGCTCCGACCAGTGATCGTCCTCGGCATCGAGTCCTCATGCGACGAAACCGCCGCATCCGTTGTACAAGACGCCACCATCGTGCGCTCATCAATCGTCGCATCCCAAACCACAACCCACGCAGAGTACGGCGGAGTCGTCCCCGAAATCGCCTCACGCCTCCACGAAATCAACATCCTCCCCGTCCTCAAACAAGCACTCGCCGAAGCCGATGTCACCTTCAAAGACCTCGACGCGATCGCAGTGGGGCACCGCCCCGGACTCGTTGGGTCCCTGTTGGTCGGACTCTCCGCCGCCAAAGCCCTGTCATGGTCACTCAACAAACCCCTTATCGGCGTAGACCATGTCCACGCCCACCTCTACGCCCCCTTCCTCTCAAACTCCAGCAGCCCAAGTTCCAGTAGCACAAGTTGCCGTGGCACAGGCGTCCCGCCTGTGATGACTTCAAACCACAAAACCCCCAACAAGCCAACCTTCCCCGCACTCGGTCTCGTCATCTCAGGCGGACACACCTCCCTCTACCGAATGGACTCCCCAACCAAACTCACCCGCCTCGGCGCGACCATCGACGACGCCATCGGAGAAGCCTTCGACAAAGCCGCATCAATCCTCAACCTCCCATACCCGGGAGGTCCCCACATCGACAAGCTCGCCCAAGACCCAAACGCCAACAACCGCCTCATCGACTTCCCCATCTCAAGACTCGCCAAAGACTCCCTCGACTTCAGCTACTCAGGTCTCAAGACCGCCATGCTCTACGCAACCAAAGGCAAGCCCAACCCCCCAAAGCTCGCAGGTAAACCCCAACGCTTCTCCGAGCCTGCACCCGAGCTCACCCAAGAACGCACCCGAGACCTCGCCGCAAGTTTCCAACGCGCCGCCGTCCGCGCCCTGACCATCAAAGCCCAACGCGCCCTCGATGCAAACCCCGATCTGAAATCCATCATCATCGGAGGCGGCGTCTCCGCAAACACCCGCGTCCGATCCGAGTTCGCCAAACTCGCAACCAAGAACAACCTCACCCTCCACATCCCCGACATGCAATACTGCATCGACAACGCCGCGATGATTGCCGCCCTCGGTTCCGTCCTCTACCAGTCCGGACACACCGACGACCTCACCCTCCAAGCAACACCCACCACCGCCTGCTAACACAAACCCGTGGCACAGGCGTCCCGCCTGTGATGACTTCATTCCCAAGCAACCACACCCAACACATGCCACCACACCCCGCATCCATCCCAACCGACCAACTCCTCAAACACTGCACCATCACCAAAGGCCGATCCCAAGGCCCAGGTGGCCAACACCGCAACAAAGTTTCCACACACATCACCATCACCCACACCCCAACCGGAACCACCGCCCAAGCCGGCGAACGACGCAGCGCCGCCGAAAACGAAAAAGTCGCCATCTCCCGCCTCCGCCACACCCTCGCCCTCACCATCCGCAACGCAGTCCCGCTCGGAGACGCCCGCTCCGACCTCTGGAAAATCCGCTGCAAAAACAACAAAATCGCGTGCTCTCCAAACCACGACGACTACCCCTCCATGCTCGCCCAAGCCCTCGACATGCTCGACGCCTGCAAGCACGACCCCTCCAAAGCCGCCCTCCGCCTTGAGTGCACCTCATCCCAACTCCTCAAACTCCTCGCCGCCCATCCCCCCGCAATGGTCCTGCTCAACAAAAACCGAGCTGAGCACCACCTCCACCCCCTCAAGTCCTAAACACAAAAACTCGTGGCACACGCGTCCCGCCTGTGTTCTAGAAGCGGAATTGCGAATGCTAGTATTCGAACAAGATATGAAAGAAGAGCCGCTGATTGAATGGATGTGTAAAGGTGACTCAATTGACAGAAGAAGAACAACGCGCCCATTACGAATCCAGAGCCCCAGGATGGATCCTTCGTTGTCTACGCTGCGGCTACACCGAACCATGGGGGAAGTACGGTATCCGCATCGGAGCCAAATCCTACGGCAAAGTCACTGTTCGCCGATGCGTCAACTGCAAACGCATCCGCTTCCACGCCATCACAAAGCAAAAAACAACACCTTTCACATCCTCTGAGTGATAACTGACCACTAGCCAATCCCTTCTTCCCCCCTACACTTTCTACCCATGCCCGAACCCAAAGACCGCCAAACAATCAAAGTCCAAGCCGAACGCACCATGCTCGCCGCGGTCCGCCTCCCCGAATCCACCTACGACCAGCGCGATCCATTCGGAGAACTCCGCGAGCTCGCCGCCCAAGCCGGCGCGGTCGTCGTGGGTGAATCCGAACAAAGAATGCAACGCCCCGTCGCAGGCACCTACATGGGCAAAGGCAAACTCGAAGAACTCAAAGCCGCCTGCATAGAGCTCAACGCCGGAACCATCATCTTCGACCACGACCTCTCCCCAAGACAGATCTCCAAAATCGAAGAAATCACCAACTGCAAAATCCTCGACCGCTCCGAGCTCATCCTCGACATCTTCGCCTCCCGCGCAAGTTCCCACGAAGCCAAACTCCAGGTCGAAATCGCCCAGCTCGAATACACCTACCCTCGCCTCCGCGCCATGTGGTCCCACCTCGAACGCATCGTCGGCTCAGGTGGAATCGGAGGCGTAGGCACCAGAGGCCCCGGCGAACAACAACTCGAAATCGACCGAAGGCTCGTCCAGCGCCGCAAAACAATTCTCCAAAGAGAACTCGAAGACATCCAAGCACGCAAACGCCGCGCCGTCGAAAAACGAAACACCGACCACTTCACCGTCGGACTCGTCGGGTACACCAACGCAGGCAAATCCACCCTCTTCAACACCCTCACCGAAGGCGGCGCCTACGCCGACGACCGGGTCTTCGCAACACTCATGACCCGCACAAGACAGTGGGACCTCGGAGGCGGACACAACGCAATGCTCTCCGACACCGTCGGATTCGTCCGCGACCTCCCGCACCACCTCGTCGCCTCCTTCCGTGCCACCCTCGAAGAAGCGATGCACGCCGACCTCATCCTCATCCTCCTCGACATCTCCGACCCCTCCATCGAACTCCACTACGAAACCGTGCTCAACACCCTCGACGACCTCTTCTCCGAAGTCGAAAAACGCGAAGCCAAAGAAGCCGAGCAATCCAAACGCGAAGGCAAAGAATACCACCACTACCAGCGCCCCGAGTACCTCGTCCTCCTCAACAAAGCCGACAAACTCACCGACCAAGCCGACCTCCTCTACTGGCAATCCAGAATCCCAGGCTCAATCCCCCTCTGCGCACTCCCCGCCAAAGAAGACGCCAAAGAAGCACCACTCGGACAAGAAAAACTCATCGCAAGAGTCAAACGCCACTCCATCGGGGACATCCAAGAACTCGAAATCGTCGTCCCCTTATCGGATTCCAAAACAATCCACACCATCGAGAACCGCACCGAGGTCACCAACCGCGAGTACATCGACCAGTTCGTCAAACTCCGCACCAAGATCGGCTCAAGACAACTCGAACAACTCCGCGCCCGCGGCGCCAACATGACCGTCCACACCCTCGAAGGCGAAATCATCGAAGCCCCCCAAAGAACCCGAGGCTGGACCGAAGACTCCGACTCCCCCTACGCCAAAAAACTCGACTTCTAAACCGACGCAACACGCGCGGTCAACCCCTTCACCATTCTTTCACAAACCAACACCATCAAACGCAGCGCGTCATAAATCAAGCACACACCAACCCCTACGCACCCACAAAAAAAGAACCGCGCGCAACCCGCCGCGATCTTGTCATTTCCTGAACGGAAGACCCGACCGAAGCGTTCTAAATTAAATCAACCAAGCTCTTTCTTTTGAATCGGACACACACCTGATTCAAACACTCGCAGCACCCGGATCAACACAATTCGGGTGCTGTTTTCAATCAACCGAATCACAATCCCAAACGGGTGCCACTACTCGCCGCTTCGGCGCAGTAGTGTCTTCCTCTTCCACCACCCCGGTCCTCCGGCGGAGGCGTCCGCATCTTCGCGGACGGAGGGGGTCTTCATGTGTTTCACAAAGTGTGCAGGACCCCACCAATCGCCCCCTTGGGCGCAGTCGGAATCACAAATCAAAAACAAAAACACACCCGCCCACAAACCACCTCTTCCCCCAGTGGCCAATGGCTTGTGGCGAATCCCTTACTTAACCAAGCGGGTTCAACCACAACCCCGTAGCCAACTTCGGATAAAAGAATGTACTCTTCTGAGGCATCAACTCCCCAGCACGAGAAATATCACGCACCGCATCGAGCGGCGTAGGACGAACAATAATCGCCACCTGCGCCTTCCCGCCGCCAGAAATCGAGCTCCCCGTCTCATCGCCGCGACCGATCGCAAGCACTTCGTCGATCGAATGCGGGAACGCCCACTTGACAGGCTCCCCGCCATTGAGTTCAGGTGAACAAATCTCATCCACAATCAGGTGCTGGATAATCGCCACATCAAGATGACGCCACGCCGAGGACTGATCCGGGAACTTGTCCTCCAGCGGATCAGCAATCGCAGGCCAAGCCCCAAAGCACAGCCCCGTCGCATAATCATAAATCCCGAACACATTCGTCTTCTCGCGCTCCGCAAGATCGTTCATCTGCGAAAGGAAGTTTTTCGGGTTGTTGTCGATCGCCTCGATGTTCAGCAATCCCGCGCACGCATCCTGGAACGCATCAATGTCGTAATCCTTCATCCCACCAAGCACCCGATGCGTCGGCCCGATCGCCAATCCCGGATCAGCCATCGATACCAGCACCATCATCGTGCGGCGAGCCGGATGATCCGCAGCAACCTCCCCATCCTTCTCGATCAACGACTCAAGATAGTTCAGCGCGGTGTTATACCGGTGATGACCATCCGCAACAAACACATCTTCGCCCGCCAGCGCATCCTGGTACGACTTGATCGTTGCGTCATCATCAATCGCCCACACTTCCTGCAGCACCCCATCGCTCATCTTCGCCGTCACATCCGGCTCGCGCGAAGCCATCACATCCCGAACGATCCCCGTCGCCGCCCCGTCCTCATCCGGATGCAGCCCAAAGATCGGCGATGTCTGACACGCCGTCGCTTCCATCAGCGCCTTGCGGTCTTCCTTCGGACCACCAAAGGTCTGCTCGTGCGCCAAGATCCCCCCGCCCTCGCGTTCACCAAAAGCAACCGTCTCAACAGTCGCCGCCATCCCGCACCGCTGGTACGACTTGCCCTCAAACGCGAAGCTCTGCCGATACGCAAACATCGCGGGAACCTCCCGCTGCGTCAACACGCCCGATTCAACCATACCCCGATACGCCGCCCCCGCCGCCTCATACGCCGACTTGGGACCCAGCTCCTTCGCAGGAACATGCGGCAAATCAATCCCCACAATGTTGTTCGCATCCCCATCAAGCAGCGCCTGCTTCTGCGCCTTATCCAAAACATCGTAAGGCGGAGCAATCACCCCCGAAGCATCCCCAGCACCTTGGTTGTATTCGACAGCACAGAACGGATAAACAGCAGGCATATGGAGATCCTTTCAACAATTCACATCATCCGATCAACCCATGTCCGAAGGGTTGACCTTCTCCGATCATACGCCTCCAACCGGTCTACGATCTTCCATGAGCACCCCCCAATCCCCCTCGGCTCTCGTCATCCGCACCGCAGGAACAAACTGCGATCAAGAACTCGTCCGCGCCTTTGAAATGGCCGGAGCTTCGCCCAAGTCCATGCATCTGGACACTTTGTGCGACGACCCAAGCATCCTCAAATCATTCGACCTCATCGGTTTCCCCGGTGGATTCTCCTACGGCGACGACATCGCCTCCGGCCGAATCAAAGCGATGCACGCCCGACAACACCTCCTCCCAGAGCTCATCGCCGCCCGAGACCGCGGCGTCCCCATCATCGGGATCTGCAACGGATTCCAAGTCCTCGTCCAACTCGGACTCCTCCCCGGTGATTCTCCCGATGGAACCAACGAGCCATCCATCGCCCTCTGCCAAAACGAGCACGGCCGGTTCATCGACGACTGGGCCGTCATGGAACTCAACGAAAACTCCAACTGCGTCTGGACCCAAGAACTCAAAGCGTTCAAAGACCCAGAACTGTGCCGATTCCCCTACGCCCACGCCGAGGGAAGACTCGTTCTCAAGGATGGTTACCAAATCGACCCCAATCGTGTGACCCTCCGCTACCAAACCAACATCAACGGCTCCACCGACCGCATCGCCGGCATCAGCGACCCCACCGGACTCATCTTCGGACTCATGCCCCACCCAGAACGCATGCTCGACTGGAACCGCCACCCATTCGCAACCAGACTCGATGCATCGACCAAATCCGGACCCACCCCCGGACTCAGTATTTTCACCAGCGCGGTCAACGCCGTCCAATCCGCGGCGGTCCCCTCATGACCACAAAGATGAACGGCCGAGCCGTCTACGCGGGAAGTTTCGACCCCCCAACCAACGGGCATGTGTGGATGATCGAACAGGGCGCGCAACTTTTCGACGAGTTGATCATCGCGGTCGCGAAGCATCCCGAAAAAGAGTACACCTTCGAAATCGAAGAACGCCTCGCATGGCTCCAAGAAATCGCCGACCGGCACGACAATGTGAAAGTCGCGTCGATCCAAAACGAGTTCCTCGCGCACTATGCCAAACGGGTCGATGCGCGATTTGTGATCCGCGGGATTCGGCACGAGGATGATTACCAGTACGAGCGCGGGATGCGGTATGTGAACTCGGATCTGAATCCGGATTTGACAACTGTATTTCTGATGCCGCCTCGGGCGTTGTGTGAGTTGAGCTCGAGCTTTGTCAAGGGCATGATTGGTCCTGATGGGTGGGAGTCGGTGGTGGAGCGGTATGTGCCGGGATCTGTTTTTGAGCGGCTGCGATTGTTCCATGTGGAACAATTGGGATCGTTCGGCGCGGATGGACCTCCTGAGTAGATGGCGGGGGTTTGCGGTTGCTTACGACCGGATGTGTGCGCACGGAAGTGGTCAAGAGGAGTTGATGGTGATGGCGAAATCGACGACACAGTACTCGACGGACGGTGCGCTCAATGAGCAGATTCTTGCGATGCGTGTGGTGGCGATGCCGAAGGAGACGAATCCGTATGGGACGATCTTTGGTGGGATTATTCTGAGCTACATTGACCAAGCGGGGTTCGTCGAGGCGCGTCGGCATGGGGATTTGGATTGGGTGACGGCGGCGATGGATCGTGTTGAGTTCCACGCGCCGGTGCATGTTGGGGACATTCTCAACTGCTACAGCTACACGACGCGGTTCGGACGGACGAGTCTGGATGTGCGGATCGAGGTGAGCGTGGAGCGGTTCCATACGAACGAGGAAGTGCATGTGACGACGGCGAGCATGACGCTGGTGGGGATGCGGGATGGGAAGCCGTTCCCGTATGCGGAGTGTCCGAGTCCGTGTCCGGATTCCGAGACTGGTTCGAAAGACCAGAAGGGTTGAGCGTGGGTGATGGATCGACCAAAGCTGCTCGGCTTGCGGTGCTGTTGTCTGGTTCTGGACGCTCGCTTGAGAACTTGATTGAGCACATCGAGCGGGGCACGCTTGACGCGAGCATCGCGGTGGTGGTGGGGTCGAGGGAATGTCTCGGGGTGGAGAAGGCGAAGGCGGCGGGGATTCCTGTGCTGGTGTTTGATGGTGGGATTGGTGGGGATGATCTTGATCGGGTGTGCGCGGAGTATGGGACCGACTGGGTGATTTTGGCGGGGTATTTGAAGCTGGTGCCGATGACGGATGTGGTGCGGGGGCGGGTGATCAATATTCATCCATCGCTCTTACCTGCGTTTGGTGGCAAGGGGATGCACGGGATGCATGTGCACCGGGCGGTTGTCGAAGCGGCGAAGCTCGGGAAGGTTTCCGAGACGGGATGCACGGTGCACTTTGCGGATGAGGAGTTTGATCGAGGGGCGATTATTGAGCAGCGCCGGTGCGCGGTGGGCGATGAGGACTCGGCGGAGGATGTTGCGGATCGGGTGTTTGCGCTGGAGTGTGATTGTCTTCCGAGCGCGATTCAGTCGGTGATTGATGGGGCTGGGTGAAGCCCCGATTGCGGCGTAGCGTCCGGCCCTTCCGTTTAACTAGGAAGAAGGTCGAAATCTATCGACGATTTGGATTGCGGTGGCGTGCCATGGCGGAGTGTGTGACGCATCATTGCGATGCGGAGTCTCAAACCCTCAGAATCATCGACATGTTTCTGAAAGTCACTAAAAACCAAGGCCATTGAGCTTTCTCTGTGAGCAAGCAATAGTGCGGCCCTTCTTGATAGGAGTGGCGTATTGGTGTCTATGCGTATCTCTAGTTGTTCCTGAGCCTGTTTGTCGCCTGTGCAAGTAGTGTTGATGATGAGTTTGTGTGTGGTGTCGTATACCAGCATAAGTCTTTGTGCATCTGGAGCAAGTTCTGAATGTGTTCCGTTGAATTGTTGGCTGAATAAATCATTGAGCTGATTTGTGTAGTCTTGTCGAATGATTTGGCCTTTGAAGTTGACAAGTCTTCGGACGGTGTCGCGGAAGATCAGCAGTTCAGCTTCCCAAATGGGATTGCGATGCTGGTGACGAGCCAGTAGATGATCAAGCTTGATGAGTTGATCATCGGTGAGTGGTGTTTGTTGTACCAGTGCAAACTGGATGGTTCTGTTCACCTGAGATTCGATGGCGCGAGCAACGAGTTCGTCGAAATGGGTAGGGTATTCCTGGCAGAACTTTGTTGACGACGAGATGCTTTCGAGCAACTCGATGAATCTTACTATGTTGCCTGTTTGTAGTTCAAGATGCGCTTGCGAGTTGAGTAGGTTTGCAACGCTTCTGAGTCTCCCTAAGTATGGTTGTCCGGTGGAAAAAAGATCAAGATTTGGTACGCCGTTTCCGACTAGTTTGACATTCTCGATGCAGTGATTCAACATTGCTGCATATTCATCCGGGTCCCTTGTTTCAAGTGCGGATGGGTGGGGGGTTCCGGCTCTATATGTCCAGCTTCCGTTGTATAAGCCGCAGCCCATGAATGGCTTTCTCAGGGCATTTTGGGTTTGGCTTATGATTTTTTTGGTGATTGGGTCTTCTAAAAACGCAACGGTTTGGTCCCAATCTTCGTCGTTTGTTGTCAAGCCGACAAATTCGTTTTTGAGGTGTTCCAGGTGTGTGTAGTGGATGTCGATTAGTGCCGGCCATGCTTTATCTTCTTTAGGGATGGTGGCGAGCCAGGCGTTGAAGCTGGCGGTGGGGTTCCATTCTTTGGTTGCTGATGGATCGGTGGGGTCGATGTACCAGGGGGACCAGTTGCCTTGGGTTGCTTTGGTCCAGTCTGGGGTGAGGTCGGTGAGTTCTTGTTGAGTGAGGGGTTTGGTGTAGAAGTAGGCGGTGTAGGTCCAGATTCCCGCGGCGGTGAGGGCGAGGATGAAGAGGGCGGCGAGGATCAGGATTGCTTTTTTCATGGGAGATTGTAGTGGTGGAGGGTTCTAGAGAGAGCGAAAGCATCAACGCGGGTGTTTGCGTTGGTGGGGGGTGTTTGCGGAGTGTGAATCGGTCGGTGAGTTTGGGGGCGGGTTAGGGGATGCCTTGGGTGAAGGCGGTGAGGAATGCTGAGATGTCGAGGAAGTTGAGGCTGGCGTCGCTGTTGAGGTCGCTGGTGGGGTTTCCTGCGGTGTAGGCGTTGAGGAATATTTGTACATCGGCGTATTCGAGTATGCCGTTGTTGTTGAGGTCTGCGGGGTTTGTGCTGGGGCATCCGAGGAACTCGATTTTGAGATCATCGATGGCGGCTTCGACGGTGCCGATGGTGGTGTTGTCCCAAACTAAAAACCGGAAGCGCATTTCATTGGTGGGTTGGATTCTGTCGGAGATTCGGAATGTGTACTGAGTCCATTGGCGGTTTGGGGTGGTGGGTAGGATGCCACTCTGTTGCCATGTTTGTCCGTTGTCATTGGAGAGGTAGAGGTTCAATCCTGACGATCCGCTCGAAGTAATCCACCAATACCAGAAACTGACTTGGGGATCGATGTCTATATTTAGCGCCTCAAAGACCGGCGAGGTGAGGGTTGTGTACCCGCCGTCGACATCATTTGCGTTCAGGTCATCGCCTGCAAATCCATCGGTGACCCAGCAGGCAGTGCCATAGGGGGTGTGGTCGTCTTCGGGTTGGTATATTTCGACTCCCATAAAGCTTGTTTCTTCCGGATCCATGCGGTTCCAGATTCCTTCGGTTGCGGTGTCATCTGGTGTGCCGACGATCCAGCCGGAATCGAGTTCGAAGTCGTCTGCGTGTGCCACGACGAGTTCGACGGGTTGGAGCGTGAGTGGGCTTTGGGATGCGTCTGGTGGGTAGGCGTGGATCGATCCGTCGGCGCGGGTTGTTTGGAAGTAGTATTCGATGAGCGTGTCGCATGTGCTTGCGGGGAGTTCTGCTTCGTACTGCCCGATTTGGTTTCTTGGGGACATGGTGATTGGTTCATAGTCTTGGTCGGGCGCGATGCGGACCATGAGCAAGGGCGGGGTGGGTTGCTCGGGTGCGAGTCCATCGTGGATTTCGATTTTCACAAATGTTGGTGTGTTTGAGATCGCACGCTCTGGTGGGGTAAACCAGAATCCAATGGGTTCGACGACCCGTTCGGCGTAGCGCTGGAATGCGTAGTAGTTTTCTTGTGCGTTTGGGAGGATCTGATCTGGATCTGGATTGAAGCTGTTATTTGTGCGGAGTTCAAAGGTGATGCTGTTGGCTCCGAGTTCGCCGTAGAACCAGTCGACGGAGTTGCCTGCGGCTTCATAGAGGCTGGTGATTGGTCCTGATGAGTAGTATTCGTCATGGATTGATCGGATATCGCTTGAGAGTTCTCTACACATTGTTCGGAAGTAGGATCGGTCTGGCTCGGGGGCTCTGATGCTGCTGTTGAATCCGAATGGGTACAGGATGAGTTGGGAGTAGGAGTGATAGTCGATGTGGGCGATGAGTTTGTCGCCGTAGCTGAGTCCGGCATCTCTGAGTGCGGCGGTCTCTGGTTCTGAGAATGGGGCTTCTCCTCGGTAGGTTTCGCTCCCTGTGCTTCCTGAAGAACCTCGTCCTCCCCATTCATATCCCCAGTTTCGGTTGATGTCTACGCCGTAGTTTTCTCTGCGGTTCTTTCTCCAATAGCGTTGGTCTGACCATGTGTAGAGGTAGCCATCGGGGTTGGCGACGGGGACGATGACGATGCGGGTGGAGTCAAGGATGGATTTGACGCGTGGGTCGGTGTCGTAGTCTTCTGTGAGCTTTGATGCGAAGTAGGTGGTGGTCATCGGGGCGATCCACTCGCGGGCGTGGACGGTGCTGAAGAGGAAGACTGCGGGGCGGTCGGCGAGTGGGTTTTCTAGGGAATCTGGTGCGGAGATGGTGACGGCGAACATGTCGCGGCCTTCCCAGGATTGGCCGATGATGCTGGTTGAGGCGAGGTCTGGGCGGAGGGCGACGATGTTGTCGATGTAGCTTGCGATTTCGTTGAGCTGTTTGTAGTTTGCGAACCAGTTGTCGTCGTGGATGGGGGCGCCGAGTTGGTTTGGCTTGGGGGTGGCTCGCTCGATGTCGACGATCTGGGACCAGTTGGTGTTTGTGTAGGACTGGAGATCTTGGATGAGGATTTCGAAGGGGATGTCGAGATCGGCGAGGGCTTGGAGATTGGATTGTTTGATTTGGATGTCGAGGGGGCCGATGCCTGTGGCTTCTGACCAGACGGATTCGACGAGACTCAGCATGGATTGCAGTTGTGCCTCGGAGCTGGTTTCGACTCTGAGCACCAGCTGGTCTTGATAGACCTGGGGAGGTGTGTGGTTGAGGAGGTTGATCTGGTCGGCCTGGCGAACCGGTATTTTTTGAACCGGGACGGGTTGTTGGGCTGCGATGGAGCACTGCGTGATGCAGGCGAGGAGTGCGATATGAATGAATGAATGCATACCGCAGTATAGAGCAAACGCTCTAGAACTCGAAGACAAAAATTCACTTCCATTCTTGGTTCTGTCGTTTGGGGAGGGTTTATTCGTCTTCGGGGTAGAGTTGATTGAGTTTATGGTCTGAGTACATTGGCCAATCGGCGTCGGTTGGGATGGTGACGGATTTGACATATTTGTTGTAGTGGCCTTGGTCGTCGTCGCGGTCGTGGCCGAGGGCGTAGAGGAGGGGGGATTGTGGGTAGTTGGTGGGGGAGGGGATGTAGTGGAGATTGGTGCCGGTGAAGATATCGGTGGGGGCGTGGGTGATGAGGTCTTGGTCGAGGTCGGCGAGGGTTGTGGGAAAGGTGTTGTGTCGGAGTTTGTGTCGGTGGAGGGCGATGAGGGTTTGGACGGCGATGGATTCTTGGGCACCGGCTTGGAATCGGGCGGCGGCTTTGTCGAGGGCGGGGATGAGGATCCCCATGAGGAGTTCGCCGACTTTGTTGAGTTTCGATTTTTCTTGTTCGTAGAGGTCGTCGGAGGGTTGGAGCGTTGGGTCCCAGGGGATCAGCGATCGTTGGTGTGCTTGGGTGACGATGAGTTGGTGGGTGTAGAAGATGCGTTGGAGGGATTTGTCGAGCTGTGCATCGGGGAGGTTGGTGGGGATGGTGCGGACGCCGCCGCCGCTGTTCATTGTTTGGAAGCTTGCGGGGTTGAGATTGCCTGACGCGTCGGCGATGTGTCGGAAGGTGTCGCGGAAGAAGAGGGCTTCGCCTTCCCAGACGAATGTTTGGATGCCGGCGTTGTGAACGGTGGTTGCGAGTGATGCGAGGTGTTGTTCGTTGAAGGCGCCGGGGTATTCTTCGAGTGACCACATGATGAGGTCGTTGGATACGGATCGGATCGCGAGTTCGACGAGTTGGCTGAGGATGAGTTGGTTCTGGTTGGCGAGACTTGCTGAGGCGTACATTGTGTTGACGAGTTCGACGAAGCGGTCGGGGTCGTTGTTGATGAGTTCGAGGATCGCGGCGGACTTAAGGAGTTGGGCGGCGTTGCGGGCTTTGCCGAGGGCGGGGAGGAGGATGTCCATTGCATTTGGGTTTGGGTTTGGATTCGGATCCCAGTTTTTGTCTTCGAGGCCGTTCTTCATTCGTGCTTGGTGTTCGTAGGTGTCGGTGGAGGCGTGCATGTCGCAGCCGAGGACTGGGCGGTTGAGGGCTTGGGTGAGTTGGTTGATCACCTCGGTTGTTTCGGGGGTTTGGAGAAGGGCGGCGAGGGCGTCCCAATCTTCGGCTTCGTCTGGGTAGCGAGCGAGGTCTTTGTTCTTGAAGAGGTCGGGGTTGGAGAGGGTGAGGTCGATGAGGACTGGCCAGGCTTTGTCTTGTTCGGGGATGGTGGCGAGGTGGGCGTTGAAGCTTGCGGTGGGGTTCCAGGTGGTGGTTCCTGTGGTGTCGGTGTACCAGGGAGACCAGTTGCCTTGGGTGACGGGGGTGTAGTCTGGGGTGAGGTTGGTGAGCTCGGACTGGGAGAGGGGTTTGGAGGTGAAGAAGGCGTTGTAGGTCCAGATTCCGGTCGCGAGGAGGGCGATGAGGAGGATGGGCATGATGATGAGGAATGCTTTTTTCATGATTGGATTGTAGTGGTTCTTGTGTTCAGGGTTTGATGTGTGCAACGCGGGGGTGGGTTTGGTCGAATACCTTGGTATGCAGAACACTTCAATGGTTGTATCGGTGGTGGTTGGGTTGGTGGGCTTTGGATGGGTGACCCCGATGGGGGCTTGTGCTGGGGTTGGCGCTGGGTTTGGGGATGCGGTGATTGGGTGGGTTGATGATGGGGAATCGGCTTCGGAGATTGAGGTGCGGGGGGTTGAGGCGATGCGCCGTGGGGATTGGGATGGGGCTCGGGGGGCTTTTGAGGCGTTGGTGGAGTTGAAGCCTGGGAGTTATGTGGGGCATTATAATTTGGCGAGTGTGCTGTGCCGAGTTGGGGAGTTGGGGTTGGCGGAGAAGTCGTTGGACCGGGCGATTGCGCTTGGGTTTGTGGATCGGGGGCAGTTGTTGCGGGATGGGGATCTGCGGGCGCTTCGGGAGACGGCGTATTTTTCGGAGCTGATGGATCAGTGGGACGCGACGATTCAGACGCGGCGGGGGATTGATCTGGCGCAGATGAACGCGCTGGTCAAAGCGAAGAAGATGGAGCATCGGACGATTGATGGGCTTCGGCTGGAGGTGGTCAGTGCGCATGATCCGGTGTCCACGGATCAAGCGGTGGCGGAACTGGAGTTGATTACGAAATGGGCGGAGGGGGCGGTGTTTGATGGGTTGGGGCGGTCGATCGGGATGGGTGGGGGCAGCGATTCGGCGTGGGTGATGGTTGGGCTTCCTGATACGCGTGGGTTTACCAAGTGGGCGGTGGGGGTGTTTGGGCCTGGGGCGCGGTCGGGGATATCGAGTATTGGGGGGGCGTATGAGCATCAGCAGCGTCGGTTGGTGGCGCAGGATTTGGGGGCGACCTTGCGGCATGAGTTTGTGCATGTGTTGCACTGGCGGGATATGTCCCGGCTGGGGCAGAACCATTCGGCGTGGATTCAGGAGGGGTTGGCTTCTGTGGTGGAGGACTTTGATGTGGTGGGGGGGCGGCTGGTGCCTGTGGCGTCTTGGCGGACGAATATGGTGAAGCGGTTGCAGCAGGCGCGGAAGCTGCCGAGGATTGCGGACTTGGCGGGGATGGATCTGGAGACCTTTACCGGACGCAGGCCTTTGGCGCGGTATGCGCAGGCGCGGACGGTGTTGATGTGGTTGATGGAGCGGGGGGAGCTTGGGGCGTTTTATCATACATATATAGACACCTACGGCGAGGACCGGTCGGGGCTGCTCGCGTTGACCAGGGTGACGGGGTTGGAGGGGGAGGAGATGGACCGGGTGTATCGGGAGTGGGTTGCGGGGCTTGAGGAGGTGGCGGAGACGGGATCGGATCTGGAGGCGACGCTTGGGATCTCGATTTCGAGCGGGGATGGGGATGGGGTGGTGATTACGGAGTTGAGCGGGGAGGCACGCCGGCGGACGGGGTTGCGGATGGGGTCGGTGATTACGGGGATCAATGGGCGGGCGACGCGGGATCTGCATGAGTTGATCCGGGTGCTTGGGAGTTATGGGGTTGGGGATGTGGTGAGTGTGCAGTGGAGGCGGGGGACGCTGCACGGGGAGAACTCGGTTGCATTGATTCGGCGATGACAGGGATTGGTCGATGACGACGAAGGGTCGGAGGTTGATGGGATAGGATTGGGGATGGATACACGGAAGCATGTTGAGATTGGGTTGATTGTTGCGTGCAGCGAGAATGGGGTGATCGGGGTGGATGGGGATCTGCCTTGGCGGCTGCCTGAGGATTTGAAGCATTTCATGCGGTCGACCAAGGGGCATGCGGTGATTATGGGGCGGAAGACCTTTGAGTCGTTGGAGAAGCCTTTGGGTGGGCGGCTGAATGTGGTGGTGTCTTCTTCGCTATCTATAAAGGAGCGGGATGAGGGTGAGGAGTGGGGGGTTGTGGTGGCGCGGTCTTTGGATGAGGCGATTGCGGTGGCGCGGGATGCGGATGCGGCGTATGGGAAGGGGTTGATCTGGATTGCGGGTGGTGGAGAGATTTATCGGCAGTCGGTGGGGCTTGCGGATGTGGTGGTTCGCACGCGGGTGCATTGTGAGGCGGTGGGGAATGTGACCTTTGATGCGTTGGGTGAGGAGTGGGGGCTTGAGCGATCGGAGGTGCATGGGGCAGATGATCGGCACAGTTGTGGTTTTACAATTGAGTGGTGGCGGCGGGATTGAGTGTGGTGTGGGTGGGAGTGCGATCAAATTTGAGTGGGTTTGGCTGAAAATTGTGAATTGACGGGGGAAATGGGGCGGCTGAATTTGGCCCAAATGGGGGCTTATGCGGGAATGATTGGTGTTTGGAAGGGTGTATTTAGATTCTTTCACGAAAATTGACAAGTTCGATTGGACATTCTACTTGCACGAGCCCTGAAATTGGATTATTGTTGTTGTGGGTCAGGAACGAGTCGTTCGTTTCCAAACTAGGTATTTCTGTTAGAAAACCATTAACTGTTTCCAGATGAGGAGATTTGAAATGAAGAACGCTATTGCGCTCGCAGCTGTTGCCGGTATCGCTACCGCAGCCGCCGCACAATCCGGTTCGTTGAGCATTGTTGCATCATCGAACACTATCGATTCCACCCTTACCACATCCTTCACCCTTTCGGTGTACGGTGACGCTTCAGTCGGCACCCACATCACTGGTGCTGCATTCAACATGGTCGCATCCGGCGGCGGTATGGTAACCAACATGGTTGCTGACGCTGGCGTAGCGACTTGGGGCGGTCTCGGGTTTGAAGATCAGGGTCACACCGGCGGTGGTAACACCGGCTTGGTCATGGGCCAGATCGTATTCCTCCCATTCATCCAGCCAGACGCTGCTTCAGCTCTCGGCAACGGTCCAGTTCTCCTCGGCACGTTCGCAGTGACCATCGCTGCTGACTCGGTCGGCGTGATCGACTGGTCCACCGCTGGCGGTATCGGTACCTTCGCTCTCGAAGTCATCGATGTAAACTCCAACCCAGGTGGCAGCCCTCCCGGTACTTACAGCCCACTCGGTGGCGCTGGTGACAGTGCATTCGACTTCGGTGGTGTTTCAGTGAACATCGTTCCTGCTCCATCCGCTATGGCCGTTCTCGGTCTCGGTGGCTTGGTTGCTGGTCGTCGTCGCCGCTAATCGCAGCGATTATGACTCAGGACTGATCATCTTTCGGGATGATCAACTGAAAGCATAAAGCAAAGCACCCGCCCGGTTCGCCGGGCGGGTGTTCTTTTTGGTGTTGATTAAGTTCTTAATTTTCTTGCGGGACTTTCCGGTATTCGGTAAACTTGAGTTGTTCTGGTGTTCAGGACTTTTATACAGGAGATAGAGATATGAAAAAGAGCATTGTATTGGCGGCGGTTGCCGGGATTGCATCTGGGGCTGCAGCACAGACGGCATCGTTGAGCATTGTGGCATCGCAAGCAACGATCGACACAACCATGACGACTGTGTTGACTCTTGATATTTACGCGGACTCGAGCATCGGGACCCACATCACGGGTGCGGCGTTCACCATCAACGGTTTTGGAAGTAGTTTGGTCACTGATATGACCGCATCAGGCGCGGCGTGGGGCGGGCTCGGGTTCGAAGACCAGGGGCATGATGGCAACGGTAGTTCCGGGATGATCATGGGCCAGATTGTGTTTCTCCCATTCATCCCACCATCAGTTGAATCAGCACTCGGCAACGGTTCGGTCTATATTGGTTCGTTTGTGGTGAACCTTGCTGTGGATACCTATCTTGATTATGAATGGACTTTGGGCGGTGGGATCGGCACCTTCGCGCTCGAGGTCATTGATGTGAACACGAATCCAGGTGGGAGTCCTCCTGGCACTTATACACAGATCACTGATGTTGACTTTGGATCGCTGAGAGTGAGCGTCGTTCCGGCTCCATCCGCGCTCGGTTTGCTCGGGCTTGGCGGGTTGATTGCTGGTCGTCGACGGCGGTAATCTGGTTCTGCCTGATTGGGCAAGAGTTTCGTTTTTGAGAGAACAGCACCTGTTCGGTTCGCCGAGCAGGTGTTTTTTGTTGGAATGATTGTGGATTTGAATTTACTTGCGGTTGATTTCTATATCAGGTAAACTTTTCGTATTCGTGCTTTCAGGGGTTTATTGGTTTTGTAGGAGATTGAGAAATGAAGAAGATTATTGTATTGGCGGCTATTGCCGGTCTTGCTTCTGGGGCTGTTGCGCAGAACGCTTCGTTGAGCATTGTCGCTTCGAGTACTATTCCCATTGGCGGACTGAATCCGACGGCGACTTTGTCGGTGTATGCGGATGCTGATTTTGGAACTCACATCACTGGCGCGGCTTATACCTTGTCTGCGGTTGGTGGGCTGGGGCTTGTCGAGAGCATTGAGATTAGCTCGCACGCGTCTTGGGGGTCACTCGGGTTTGATGATTTGGGTGATGGTGGCGCGGGGAATCACAATGGGATGATTATGGGGCAGGTTACATTCTTGCCTTTTATCGTGCCTGACGGGGCATCGGCTCTTGGGAACCGTCCGGTGTTCTTGGGTTCGTTTACGGTGACATTTGCTGCGAATCAGGGAGGGGTGGTCGATTGGACTGTTGGTGGGGGTCTTGGGACCTTCGCATTGGAAGTGATTGATGTGAATGGGAATCCTGGTGGCAATCCTCCGGGTGAGTATTTTCAGATTGCTGATCCAGAGTTCGGATCTACTCGAATGGTTATTTTCCCGGCACCTTCTTCGGCTGCATTGCTTGGCATTGCTGGGGTTGTTGCTGGACGCCGGCGGCGATAAAGCAGCTTGCAGACTTCAAATATCAAACACCCGCTGGTTTCCGGCGGGTGTTTTGTTGTTTTGTGGGGTAATGGATGTATCTTGTATGTAGGTTATCAGCACTTGGTTTGGAGGCGAATGATGAAGAGTTGTGTACTGCTTGCGGTTGCTGGGTTTGCGTCGGGTGCGTTGGGGCAGACGGCTTCGTTGAGTATTGTGGCGTCGCAGACGATTGTTGATTCGAGTGTTTCGACGAGCATCACGCTTGCGGTGTATGGGGATGCGGATCTCGGCACTCACATTGCCAGCGCTCGGTTCGGTCTTTCGGCTACAGGCGGTGCTGGTGTTGTTGATGGCATTGCTCTGGGGGCTGTCGCATCGTGGGGTGTGTTGGGCGAGGAGGATTTGGGTGACGGTGGGGATGGAAATCACAATGGGATTCATTTGGGGCAGATCATCTTCTCGCCGTTCATTCCGCCTGACCCTGCTTCAGCGCTTGGAAGCGGTCCTGTATTGCTTGCCAACTTCACTGTGTCGATTGCTGCTGGATCGTTCGGCGTGATTGATTGGGCATTGGTTGGTTTGCATGATGGAATCAATCCGACACTTGAGACTTTTGCCGCACATCCAGCAACTGAAGGCAACTTCTATCCTTTCGAACCAGACTTTGGTTCTGCCAGTGTGCAAGTGATCCCGGCACCGTCTGGGATGGCGTTGCTGGGGCTTGGCGGGTTGGTTGCTGGACGGCGTCGGCGGTGAGTCGTTTTTGAACTCAAACTCTTTGCTTACCGCTTTGGGATGGCGTCTTGGTTGAGGATGACGATTTCGGGGTGGTTTCGGTAGTAGCCGTCGTAGTCGAGGCCGTAGCCTACTACGAACTCGTCGGGGATCTCGAATCCTGCGTAGTCGACTTTGACATCGATGGTGCGGGGGGTTTGTTTATCGAGCATGACTCCGAGGCGGAGTGAAGCTGGTTTTTGTTTGAGGATGATCGCTTTGACGAGTGCGAGGGTTTGTCCGGAGTCGAGGATGTCGTCGAGGACGATGACATGCTTGCCTTGGAGGTTGTCTGGGAGGTCGGATTCGAGGTGGGCGCCTTTTGAGGAGATGGATGCGCCGGGGTAGGACTTGACTGATGCGAGTCCGAGGGAGAGTTTGACGGGGAGTTCTCGGATGAGGTCTGCGACGAAGATCATGGCGCCGGTCATGATGGGGATGATGATGACGCGGTCTTCGTCGAGACGGGAGTCGCCGTCTTTTGCGAGGTCGGCTTCGAGATCGCGTATGATCTCTTGGGCCATCTCTTTGACGCGGGTGGCGATTTGCTGTTTGGTGACGAGTGTGCGTTCGATTTCTGGGAACATGTGTGTAGGGTAGGGTGAAAGATGGAGGTTGGTATGGCTGGTGAACAGGGTTTGGTGGCGATTGTGACTGGGGCTGGTTCTGGGGTTGGGGAGCAGGTTGCGATCCAGCTTGTTGAGCGCGGATACCGGGTGGTGTTGGTGGGGAGGACGAAAGAGAAGCTGGATCGGGTGGGGGGGGATTTGGATGGGGAGTGGTTGGCGGTGGTTGGGGATGTTGGGGTGAACGATGATCGGGCGCGGATTGTTGATGCGGCGGTTGAGCGGTTTGGGCGGGTCGATGCGCTGATCAACAACGCGGGGGGCGGGGTGTTCTCGAAGATGGGGGACATGTCGATTGGGCAAATCGAGGGGATGTTTGCGGTCAACTCGATTGGTCCTGTGGATCTTGCGAGGCGGGTGGTTGGGGGGATGTCGAAGCGGGGGAGCGGGGTGGTGGTGAATGTTTCATCGATTGCGCAGATGGATCCGTTCGATGGGCTTGGGGTGTATGGGTGCACCAAGGGGGCGATGGGGGTGCTCGCGATCGCGGTGGCGAATGAATACGGAGTTATGGGTGTGCGTGGGTATTCGATCTGTCCGGGTGCGATCGAGACGGGGATGCTGCGTGCGTTTATGCCCGAATCGGAGTTGCCATCGAGTCAGACGCTCTCGCCTAATGAAGTGGCTCGGGTGGTGGTGGAGTGTGTGACTGGAGAGACGGCACTTGAGAACGGGGCGGTGATGGTGCTTCCGAGCGGGTGAGGGATTGTTGAGAGTGGGTTCGTTGACAGTGGGCTAGTTGACGGCTCCGGCGAAGACGAAGTATCCGAGTCCTGCGGCGAATGCGGTGATGCCGAGGATTGCGTGCTCGAATCCTGCGGCGAGTGCGGAGTTTGTGCGCCGGTAGGTGAGGGCGAAGATGACTCCTGCGGGGAGGGTCATGATGAGTGCGATGGGGTTCCACATGGTGATGTGGAGCCAGGAGAAGGTGAGGATGTTGAGGATGAGGATGCGGTGGGAGGAGCCGAGGATTGGGGCGTAGCGGTGGAAGAAGAAGGCGCGGTGGGTGATTTCTTGTGGGTAGGCGCTGATCCAGGGGTAGAAGATGGTGATGGCGAGGAGGAGGAGGGGGATCTCGCGTGGGAGGCGGAGGAAGCCGTGTTCTGGGAGGAGTGGGGTGTGGTGGGCGAGGTACCAGCTTGCGAAGAGGATGATGGGGGCGGCGATGGCGAAGGTGGTGAGGATTCTGGGGAGGGCTTTCTTGAGGTCTTGGAGGTTCCAGAGTTTGCGGTTGTCGAAGGTGGGGTCTTTGCGGAGGTAGATGAGCATGGTGGTGAAGGTGAAGAGGAGGAGGGGGAAGATGAAGACGGCGGACGGGAGTCCGGTGTCGAAGGAGATGAAGTTGAGGCCGAGGCGTGTGAGGAGATCGGCGGCGAGGTGGGGCTTGGTGAGGGCGGCGATGAGGGGCGGGACGAGGATGTAGAGGAAGGTCCATTCGATCCAGAGCCATGTGTTGGTGTTGAAGGGGGCCGGGAGCGGGGGCTTGGGCGGGGGTTGGGGATTTGGGTTTGTGGAATAAGGCTGGGTCAAAATGGGTTCCTGAGGGTGTGGGGGCGGTGGGTATTTTGGGGTTGGGTCCCTAAGATATTGACCCACAGAAAATGGAAAATTCACTGATTCTCACTGAGTGGGTGTCGGTTCAAAAACGAGGAAGCCATATGTCGAATCAGCCAGTTATTGTTGCCGCGCGTCGTACTCCGGTTGGGAAGTTCTTTGGATCGTTTTCGCGGGTTCCATCGCCTCAGCTTGGGGCGTTTGCGATCGAGGCGGTGCTTGGGGACGCTCCGGCGGCGAAGGATCATGTGGATGAGTGCATCATGGGGTGTGTGCTGCAGGCGGGGTTGGGACAGAACCCGGCTCGTCAGGCGGGTTTGAAGGCGGGATTGCCGAATACTTTGAGCGCGAAGACCGTGAACAAGGTGTGTGGTTCGGGTCTTGAAGCGGTGATGATGGCGGCGCAGTCGATCAAGGCGGGGGACAACGAGTGTGTGGTTGCGGGTGGGATGGAGAACATGACGGGTTCGCCTCACTTTGCGCATGTGCGTCAGGGGATCAAGTACGGGGCGGGTGCGATGGAAGACCATATGGCGCATGACGGGTTGCGCTGTGCGTTTGAGTGCTGGCCGATGGGCAACGCGGCGGAGCACACTGCGGGCGAGCACGGCATCACTCGCGAGGATCAGGACCGGTTCTCGGCGCAGTCGCACCAGCGCGCCGCGGCGGCGTGGGCGGCGGGGCACTTTGATGCGGAGGTCGTCAAACTGACGGGCGAGCAGCTTGGGAATCGCAAGAATCCTGGCGCGGAGGGTGGGATTAATATCGACGAGGGCATCCGCGGCGACTCGACCGCTGAGGGGCTTTCGGGATTGCGTCCCGCGTTTACCAAGGATGGGACAATCACGGCGGGCAACGCGTCGCAGATCTCTGATGGTGGTGCGGCGACGATCGTGATGAGCGAGAGCAAGGCGAAAGAGCTTGGACTGGCTCCGCTGTGCAAGATCGTGGCGTACAACACTTCGGGTGTTGATCCCAAGGATATCTTTACCGCTCCGATTACCGGTGTGCAGGGGGCGCTTGAGAAGGCGGGCTGGTCGATTGATGATGTGGATCTGTACGAGATCAACGAGGCGTTTGCGGCGCAGCTGCTGTGCAATGTCAAGGCGCTTGGAATCAGCGAAGACAAGCTGAACATCTGTGGCGGCGGCGTGGCGATTGGTCACCCGATCGGTGCATCGGGCGCTCGCGTGCTGGTGACTTTGATTCACCAGCTCAAGCGGACCGGCGGCAAGAAGGGCGTTGCGGCGTTGTGTCTTGGTGGCGGGAACTCGGTTGCGGTTTGTATTGAGATGTGCTGAACTGTTTGCTCAACTTCATGTTGAAATGAATACAGAACGCCCTCCTGTGTGGGGGCGTTTTTTGTTGTGCGATGTGGGTGTCGCCTAGGATCGAATATGACTACTCTCCTCATCACTGGCGCGAATCGTGGCATTGGGTTGGGCATTGCTCAGCATGCTGCGCAACGCGGGTACTCGGTTATTGGCACGGCACGCGATCCGGATGCCGCTCAAGAGCTCAAGGCGACGGGGGCACGCGTTGAGCGGCTTGTGACGGACTCTGATGAGTCTTGCAAGGCGCTGGCGGCGAAGCTGGGTGGTGAGGCGATTGATGTGCTGGTCAACAACGCGGGGATTTTTCTGCATGATTGTGATGAGCTGGAAGACTTCAATCATGAATCGTTTCTGCGCAGTATTCAGACGAACACGCTTGGGCCTTTGCTGTTGACGAGGGCGTTGATTCCGCATCTTGAGCGTTCGGAGCGGAAGTTGTTGGTTCAGCACAGCAGTAATCTTGGGAGCATCGCTGATGCGAGCACGGGCCGGCAGGGGGCGTTGGGGTACCGTGTTTCGAAGGCGGGGTTGAACATGGCGACGGCGACCATCGCTCATGAGTTGAAGCCTCGGGGGATTACCTGTGTGGCGATGCATCCGGGGTGGGTACGGACGGATATGGGTGGGCCTCATGCGGATTTGTCGACCGATGAGTCGACTTCATCGATCCTTGACACGATCGAGAAGTTCACGCAAGCGGACAGCGGTCGGTTTGTGGACTATGCGGGCAATGAACTCCCTTGGTGATGATGAGCGACTGCTCCGCAGTTCCGCTGCGGTGGCTCATGAGTTTGATTCACACGCGGCGGGGTTTGATGGGTTTGGACCTGACAAGATGACCAGGCATGGGTCCAAAATGCTTCCGTGGTCGCTGGAAAAGAGCGGATAAGCGGGATCGCGGGGATCGGTTCGGTGGCGTGAGATCGTGGCTATGATTGGGTCTGGAATTCGGGTAATTCGCCCGGATGACGCTGAAATTGACCCTGAATCTGTAAGGACTTTCAATGCCCACGACTGCTGCTGATACGCATGTGACTTTGCCCGCAAATACGAACCAGGCGATTGGGATCGCGCAGTACGCGATCGATTTCTTGAGCGATGATCCATCCAAGCGGGGGGATCCATCGGCGGCGGTTCTGCAACGGACCAATATGTTCTTTACCGATGCGGTGATCTGTGGGTTGTCGGCTCTTGCGCTCAAGACCAATGCGCCGACGGTTCTGCGGGAAGAGGCGCTTCAGTATGTGGTGTCGGATTCGACGCGCCGGGTTGGGCGTGCGGTGAAGCGCGGGGCGACGGTGTTTGGGAGCGATGTGCAGGTGCAGCCTGAGAAGGCGATTCTTGCCAATGGCTCTGCGGTGCGTGAGTGGGATTCCAACGGCACCAACTTTGGGTACAACCCGAAGCTCGGGAACATCGCGGGTGAGTTTGGGCATAACGATTTTTATGGCGTGTGCATCGCTGGTGCTCAGATGACCGAGCGTGATGGCGCGTACGCACTTAAAGCGATGGTGTGTCTCGATGAGATCCGCGGTCGTTTGTCCGAGGTGTTCTCGCTGAAGACATATAAAGTTGACCATGTGGTGCACGGTGCGATTGGTTCTGCGGCGGTGTTCGGGGCGATGCTCGGGGCGACGGCGGAGCAGATCGAGAGCGCGATTGGTATGGTCGTGGCGCACTACATCCCGTTCCGCGCGATCCGGGCTGGCAAGCAGCTTTCGGATTCCAAGGGCGCGAGTGCGGCGATCTCGACTGAGGTTGCGATCATGTCGGTGCGCCGAAGCATGTCGGGGTTCATGGGGCCTCGCGATATCTTCCGGAATCCTGAAGCGATCTTCCGGATCTTTGAAGGTCCCGGTCAGATGTTCGAGAAGGTTGGTACGGACAAAGCGAACACGAAGGACGCTGATGCTTCGCCGTTCCAGCTTGTGCTGGCGCAGGGCGGAGATGACTTTGCGGTGATGGGGATGCACTTTAAGCTTGGTCTCTATGAGCATCAGAGCGCGGGCGCGCTTCAGGCGATGCTTGATCTGCTTGAGAAGGCGCCGCACCTGCTTGATGATGAGACCGGGTCGAAGATCAAGTCGATCAAGATCACGGCGTATGAGCCGGCGTTTGGGATCATTGGTGATCCGGCGAAGCGGAACCCGACGACTCGACAGAGCGCGGACCACTCGATGGTGTACATCGTCGCGACGCTGTTGCGGAAGGCGCTGAGTCAGCAGAAGGCGAGCTGGATTGATTTGATGCTTGAGCCTTATGACTATTCGCCTCAGGCGATTGTCAATGAGCGGACTCGTTCGTTGATGGAGAAGATTGAGTTCTTCCATGGCGGTAAGGAGTACGACGATCGGTACCCTGACGGGATTCCGACTTCGGTGGTGATTGAAGACACCGACGGGACGGAGTTTGAGTCCGGGATGGTGATGTATCCGGGCGGGCACGCTCGGAACACCGAGGCGGATCTGCAGGGGATTTTGGCGCACAAGTTTAACCTGCTTGGGAAGCTGGCGTTTGAAAACCCGTCACCGGTCGTCGCTCGATTTGAGGATCTTGGGGGCAAGTCCAGTGAGGACATTGCTTCGATCCACAGTTTCGAGATTCAGACACGGGACGGGTTCGAATAATCATTCCGAATATGGAATGGAATTAGTTGAGACTTTCGAGAGCCGGGCTTTGGTCCGGCTCTTTTGTTTTTGTGGTTGTTTTTGTGGTTGGGCGGGTGATGTCGATGAGGATCCAGTCGCCGTCGGGTCCTCGTGGTTCGTCGGGGATGGGGACTCCGGCTTGGTCGATGCGGAGGTTCTTGTCTTTGTCGTAGCTTGGATGGAAGCGAAGTCTGAAGCTTGTGTGGGTGCGTTCGTCTGGGTTGACGGTGCCTCCATCGTCGTCGGCGTCGGCCCCGACGGAGTAGACGATGTATCCGGTTGAGTCGGAGGTGTTGATGGGTTTGTAGATGAGGGGGTGTCCCGGGTTGTGGAGGTCTTTGGGGATGGAGGGGAGGTAGGTTGGGGTGAGGTCTGCGAGGGATTCGGGGAGTTGGTTGTGGTCGATGGTGTAGATCTCGATGGCGAGCATGGTGAGGGTTGCGTCGAGGTCCATGTGTGCTTGGAAGGATCGGTTCAGGGCGGCTCCGAGGGCGGGCATCATGATGTCGACGAGGGAGTACTGGACGCCTGGGATGATCTTGGTTTGTCTGTTGAGGAGGTTTTCTTGGTGTTGGCTGAGGGGCATGTATTGTGGACCGAGTTTGGCGACGCGCTGGATGGTGTCCATCATGGAGTGGTAGCGGGTGTACTCGGTTTTGCGGTCTGGGGTGACGGCGAGGGAGAGTGGTCCTGTGGCGTATCGCATGGGTGAGTTGGCGATCTGGAAGTAGTCGTCTTGCATCCCGGCGTATTCGGCGAGCATGTCCATGCCTGTCATGGTGATGCGTCCGTTGCCTTGGCCGTCGTCGGTGTAGGCGCGTTGGAGGAGGTCATCGAACATCATGATCTCGCCTTGGTAGGAGTAGTCGAGGGCGGGGCGGCAGAGGGCGAGTTCGTGCGCGAGCGCGACGAGGTGTTCGCGGGCGAGTGTGTCTGGGTATTCGCGGATGATTTGTTGGAGGGCTTGGGTGGTGTTGGCGATCATTGCGATGTTGACGAGGTCGGTGATGAGTGTGCCCTCGTGGTTTGGGTGGCGGGACATCGCGAGCATTGCGGAGAGGTCTTGGTAGACGAGTTCTCCGTCCCCATCGCGTGCGGCGATGAGGGCATCGAAGTAGAGATCATTCGAGAATCTGCGCAGGGTTCCGAGGTGTGGGAGGAGCATGCTGATCATGCTCGGATTTTCTACTGGGTTGTTACTTGGAGGGATCATCGGGGTGAATTCAGACCATTCTTGGTTTTCAGTTTTTTCAAATTTGAAACCGAGTTCAATCCCGATGATTGGGCGGTGGGCGGCTTGGCGGAGGCGTTCGAACTGGGGCGCGAAATCGCGGAAGAGTTGAGCGGTTTCTTCGTAGTCTGGGTGGTCCAATGGGATTTGCGGGATGTTCAGAATGCCGACACTGACCCGATTTTCCAACTCTGTGGCTTCTTCTCTGGCTATCTGGCTGGCCGTGGCTTCTTGCGTATGAGTTTCCCACAACTCTCGGACTTCTTTGTAGATTGGCCACGCTTTTTGGTCTTCGGTGTAGGGGTCGTTTTGGGCGTTGATGGTGAGTATGTAGTTCTCGGTGATGTTGGGGTTGCCGATGTAGAAGCGGGCGGCGAGTCCTGCGTAGGTGATGAAGATGAGGAGGATGACGGTGGTGATGGAGCGTCTGATGGTGCGGAGGGTGCGCCAGTAGAGGGGGCGCTTGCGTTTGGTGGATCGGCGGAGGAGTTTGGCGACTTTCTTTGGGTTGCCGAACGATTGGGTGATTTGGTCTGGGGTGCGTCCGGCTTGGAGTGCGTCTTGGGTGTGGGCGATGAGTTCTTGGGTGATCTCGATGCGTTCGGACTTCCAGAGCTTTGTTTTGTGGACGGTGGTGTGGATGAGGGCGCGGAGTTGTTCTGGGAGATCTGTGTCGTTCAGGAGTTCGTTGGTTTGTAGGTTGGGGTATCCGCGATGGATCATCCAGCGGGTGAGGTGGAGGAGGGGGGAGTTTTCGATGGACCAGTGCCAGAGATGGGCGATGGTGGAATCGCTGCTGTTTTGACTGTGGCTCATGCGGAGACTCCGATTGCTCCTCCGGCTGGGTTGCCGGGGAGGATGCCGAGGTTGGTCATTGCTCCGGTGAGTTTTTTCCATGCGTCGAGGTCGGCGCGGAGTTTCTTTTTGCCTTTTGTGGTGAGGTTGTAGTACTTGCGTTTGCGGCCGTTGGGTGCTTCTTGCCACTCGGCTTCGATGAGCCCTTTGGCTTCGAGGTTGTAGAGCATGGGGTAGAGGGTGGACTGTCCCATTGCGAGGACGCCACCGGATTGTTTGGCGAGTGTTTCGACGAGTTGGTAGCCGTACATGGATTGTGAGGAGAGGAGTTGAAGGACGGCGGTGGGTCCGGCGCCTCGCATGAGTTCGCGTTCGAGTTTCATGGGTGGATACCTTTGGGGGGGCTTGGGGTTATAGTAGGTGTCTTATACTATGTACAGCATAGTAAGCGGAGCGGTTTCAGGTTTAGGTGGATTTTCTGATTCATTTTGAGCGGGTGTTGGTTTTGATGGGGCCAGTTTTGATGGTGATATTCGGTCATTCTTCCCAGAATACCGAATGAACCGACAATATATGAAAGGCCGGCAAGAACATCCGGAATCGGAGATTTACATGAAACACACACCCATTGTTTTCTTTGCAGGCACGATTCTCGCCTCGGCTGCACTTGCAAGCCCCGTCCCCCCAGACTACAGCTTCAACTGGTCAACGATAGGTGATGCAGGAAACCGTGCAACCCTTGACAGTGAGATATTCGACCCCTTCGATTTCTTTCCAAACCCTCATGTCGGAGCGGTGAACTACGAGTTTCGCATGGCAACAACCGAGGTCACCGTTGGTCAGTATTTCGAGTTTGTGCAAGAATATCACCCGTACTTCACCGCCAACACCGGCAATGTCCTCGGCCTCTCCGATTTCACCGGCGGGCTGATCCGTGTTGCTTTTGGTGAAACACATATCCGAGACGGTGTATCGCAAAACCGAGCCGCTCAAATGGGCTGGGAATACGCAGCCCGTTATGTCAACTGGCTCCACAACGACAAAGTCAATGAGGAATGGGCTTTCGAGACTGGTGTCTATGACACCTCAACATTCACACAAAATCCCGATGGCACATACAACCATCAGGAAACGCACAATCCAGATGCCAAGTTCTGGATCCCTACGCGCGATGAATGGACCAAGGCCGGCTATTGGGATCCAGAACTGAACGATGGAGAAGGTGGCTACTGGCAGTTCCCTGACGGTTCAAATACAGAACTGATTCCAGGATTGGAACGCAACGCAGGTCAGGGCGACGAGTTCCCCCTTGATGTTGGCTCATTCCCCGATATCACAAGTCCGTGGGGTCTTATGGATTTGGCAGGTGGAGTGTCTGAATGGTCGGGGTCCATGGTAAGGGGGGATCCCAATCAGCGGTACCTTTTAGGGACTCGGTACTCAACTTCGAACTACGGCGATTTCTTCGCAGACGATTTGCTGGGCTGGGGGACTGGTGCGCAGGCCGGTCTGTCGCATGGGATCCCAGGGCTGCGATTGGCTTCTTCGATTCCCTCGCCGGGGGTCTTTATGGTAATGGGGTTCGCACAGTGTCTCATTACACGGAGAAAGCGATAGTTCTTATTCTTCGTCGGCTCTGATGAAGGTGAGCATGGCGATGGCTTGCTGGAGATGTCACGATTCACTGGTTTGGATTTTGTTTGTTTTTAGGGATTTATGGCTTAGAATGGGGGATGGAGCGTTCGATTCTTCATATTGATATGGATGCGTTCTTTGCGTCTGTGGAGCAGCGGGATCATCCTGAGTTGCGGGGGAAGCCTGTGCTTGTGGGTGGGTATGGGCCTCGGGGGGTGGTGGCGGCGGCGAGTTATGAGGCGCGGGTGTTTGGGTGCCGATCGGCGATGCCATCTGCCGTGGCCAAGCGGCTGTGCCCGCATGCGGTTTTTGTGAAGGGGTCGATGGGGGTGTACAAGGAAGTGTCGCGGCAGGTGTTTGGGATTCTGGAGCGGTTCTCGCCTGCGATTCAGCCGATCTCGATTGATGAGGCGTTTTTGGATGTGTCGGGATCGACGCATTTGTTTGGGAGCGCGACGGAGATCGCGATTGAGATTCGGAGATTGGTGCTTGCGGAGACGGGGCTGACTTGCTCGGTCGGTATTGCGCCCAACAAGTTTCTTGCGAAGCTTGCGTCGGATATGAACAAGCCCGATGGGTACACGGTGATTACGACGGAGAATGCGCAAAGGATTTTGGATCCGCTGGCTGTGGATCGGTTGATGGGGGTTGGTCCATCGGCGAAGGCGAGTCTTGAGCGGATTGGGGTGCGGACGGTTGAGCAGCTCCGCAAGATGCCTGTCGAGTTGCTGAGCGCGAAGCTTGGGGAGCATGGGCTTCGGCTGTCGCGGTTGTCGAGGGGGATTGATGATCGTCCGGTGCGGATGGACCGGGAAGCGAAGTCGATCTCCCATGAGCACACCTTTGCGACGGATCTCGAAGATGCTGATGAGGTTCGCGCGATCATCATGCGGCAGGCGGAGGATGTTGCATCACGACTTCGCAAGCATGGACGGTTTGCGAAGGTGATTACGATTAAGGTGCGTTTTGGGGATTTCGAGACGATCACGCGGTCCACGACGCTGGATTTTCAGACGAATGAAACGAGCGTGATTCATCGGGAATCCAAGGCGTTGTTCGATGTGTGGGCGCGGGGGTTCCGGCCGGTCCGGTTGATTGGGGTGGGCTTGTCCGGACTGACGGATTGTGCGGCGGTTGGTGGGCTGTTTGAGACGGAATCGAGCGAGACCAACAAGGCGATTGATCAGGCGACGGATGCGATCACGACGAAGTTCGGGAAGCATGCGTTGACGCGGGCTTCGACTTTGCGCGCGAAGCCTTCGCATGGGTTGCATGGGCCGGGGTCTGATCCGGAGGGTCGTCCGGGGTGAGCTTATTCGTCTTCGACTCTTTTGAAGGTGAGCATGGTGACGGCGTTGGTGGAGAGGGTGAGGGTGTTGGGTTCGGCGTGGTAGGCGTCGGTGTTGGAGAGGATGTGGAGGAATCGGGATTCTTGTTGCATGGTGCCTTGGGGTTGTGGGCAGTGCTTTCTGGTGGAGGCGACCTTTGAGATTTGGAGGCCGTCGATTCCTCGGCGTTCGTAGCTTCCGGAGAGTTGGTTGCATCCTGAGGATCCGGACATCCATGATTTGCCTTCGAAGCGGATCCAGAGGCGGGTGCCTTCGATTGGTTTTTGGCCTTCGATGGATGTGGCGACCCAGGTGGTGCCTTCGATCCAGGACCAGTCTTCTTTGGCTTGGTTGACCATGTTGGCGTGTGGGGCGGCGTCGATGCGGATGAGCTCTTGGTCGCGGTCTGCGTTTTCGCATCCTGCGGTTGTGAGAATCGCTGTCGCGAGGATGGTTGAGGTCAGGGCGGTGACGGTGGTCGCGATGAGGTGTTGGATACGCATATTCAATGGTACGGCGGTGGATTACGGAATTGGGTGGTTGACGGAGTCCATTCCTGAGCCATGGGCGAGGGTTTCGAGGGTGACGCGGTAGAGGAGCTGCATTTGGTCTTGAGCTATTCTTTGGCCGATGAGTGAGGACCAGTACATGACGGCGGCGATGAGGATGATGGGGATAAGGAACTGGAGGGCCCAAGGGTTGTTGTGCATGATGAGCTGGGAGACGGCGAAGATGATGGTGAGGAACGCGAGGACGATGAGAGAGGCGTAGACCATCATGAACCCGGTCCAGACGGCGGGGTTTGGTGAGAAGCGTCCTGTGATGTGGGTGGATTCTGGCGTTTCGGTGGTGGCTTCGAGGTTGAGCCAAGGGGACCAGAAGTGTCGTTGTTTGGTGGGGATGACGAGCATGAGGTGGTTGCCTGCGGCTCGGCCTTCGATGGGGTGGTCGGTGTTGTCCATGATGGATTTGAGGAGATCGAGGGCGCGGGGCTGCTCGATGGGGAATTCGAAATCGAACTTTGGACGCATCGGTGGGAGTTGCACAGTGTGGATTCCGGAGGTTGATGGGTGGAATGAGACTTTGATGATACTGAAAAACGGGATGGTTCACAAGAGCGGTGTGGGGTCGTGTAGGATGGGGGGTCTATACGGAGATTTCGATGATGCATATTGATGCGGTGAGTCGGTTGGAGAAGTTGATCCGGGATGTCAAGGACTTTCCGAAAGAGGGTGTGGTGTATAAGGACTTCACGCCTTTGCTTGGGGATGCGGGGGCGCTGGCGCTCTCGGTGGAGCTGATGGCGAATCCGTATCGCGGGAAGGGGATCGATCTGGTGATCGGTGCGGAGTCTCGTGGGTTTATCTTTGGGATCGCGATTGCGCAGGCGCTGGCGGCGGGGTTTGTTCCGGTGCGGAAGCCTGGGAAGTTGCCGGGGGCGGTGCATCGGGCGGAGTACAAGCTGGAGTATGGGACCGATACGCTAGAGATCCATCAGGACGCGATCCCTCAGGGCGCGCGGGTGCTGATGGTGGATGACCTGCTGGCGACCGGTGGGACGATGGAGGCGGCGTGCGGGCTTGTGAAGCGGGCGGGGGCGGAGATCGCGGGGATCGCGGTTTTGATTGAGTTGGATTTCTTGAATGGACGGGATCGGCTGACGCCATTTGGGGATGTGCATTCGGTGCTGCGGTACTAGGGCTATTTGAGGGCTGGGATCTGGCTGAGTTCTGGGTTGCTTGGTTCGGGGGATGGGGTGTGGTGGGTCTATGATTTCATCTGGGATTCGGGCCGGGATTCGGACCGGGTTTTTTGTTGATCCTTTGTGCGGTGCTGACCCACTGTTTGGAGCGTGAAATGTCGATGACTGGTGTTGCTGCGGAATCTGGTGTTGCTGGACTGGGGAGCTTTGTGGGTCGTCATATTGGTCCCGATGAGCGCGATGTTGCGGCGATGCTTGCGGCGGTGGGGGCGGCGGATCTGGATGCGTTTACTGATCAGGTGGTTCCCGCGTCGATCCGCATGGAGGGGGAGCTTGAGCTTCCTGCGGCACGGAGCGAGCGGGTGCTGCTTCGGGATCTGCGGGAGATCGCGGAGAAGAACAAGGTGTTCCGTTCGTGCATTGGGATGGGGTATGTGGGGACGGTGACGCCTGGGGTTATTTTGCGGAATGTGTTTGAGAATCCGCAGTGGTACACGCAGTACACGCCTTACCAACCAGAGACGGCGCAGGGTCGGCTTGAGGCGTTGTTGAACTTCCAGACGATGGTGTGTGATCTGACGGGGTTGCCTCTTGCGAACTCGTCGATGCTTGATGAGGGGACGAGCGCGGGCGAGGCGATGGCGATGTGCGTGTCGATCTTGCGTGATAAGCGGAAGACTTTTTATGTCGCGGATGATTGTCACCCGCAGACGATCGCGGTGGTGCAGACGCGGGGGGCTTCGCTTGGCGTGAAGATTGTGGTGGGTTCGGTTGATTCGTTTGATTTGATGAATCCGGACGCGGCGGGTGTGCTGGTTTCGTATCCGACGACGGATGGTCGGGTGGAGTGCTACGAGAAGCTGACGAACGAAGCGCACGCGAATGGGATGATGGTGGTTGCGGCGGCGGATCTGCTGGCGCTGACGCTGTTGAAAGCTCCGGGTGAGTGGGGGGATACGGGTGCGGATATTGTGGTGGGTTCGGCGCAGCGGCTTGGGGTGCCGATGGGGTTTGGTGGGCCTCACGCGGGGTACATGGCGACGCGCGAGGAGCATGTGCGAAAGATGCCCGGTCGATTGGTCGGGGTGTCGGTGGATTCGCATGGGAATCCTGCGCTGCGGCTTGCGGTGCAGACGCGCGAGCAGCACATCAAGCGGGACCGCGCGACGAGCAATATTTGTACTGCACAGGTGCTGCTTGCGGTGATCGCTTCGATGTATGGCGTGTACCACGGGCCGGACGGATTGAAGGAAATCGCGCAGCGGATTCGCAGGCTGACGCAGACGCTTCGGGCTGGGCTGCTTGAACTGGGGCATGAGATTGGTGAGGATCTGGTGTTTGACACGCTCCGCGTGAAGGTCAAGGGTGATGCGAATGCGGTCATCAAGGGGGCGCGGGATCGTCGGATTAATCTGCGTGATTTCAAGGATGGCACTGTTGGCATCACGATGGACGAGACGGGTGATGAGCAGCTCGTGATGGATCTGCTCGCGGCGTTTGGTGGCGCAGAAGCTACTTTCGAAGCGATCAGCGAGAAGGCGTGGATGGAGATCCCGCCTGCGTTTGCGCGGACGAGTTCGTACATGACGCATGAGGTGTTCAATACACACCGCTCGGAGACGGAGATGCTCCGGTATATTTCGGAGCTTCAGTCGCGTGAGTTGTCGCTGGCGCATTCGATGATCGCGCTGGGATCGTGCACGATGAAGCTCAACGCGACGAGCGAGATGGTGCCTGTGAGCTGGCGAGAGTTTGCGCACATGCACCCGTTTGCACCTGCGGAGCAGTGCGGCGGGTACTTTGAGTTGTTTAAGCAACTCGAGGCGTGGCTCGCGGAGATCACTGGTTTTGAAGCGGTTTCGCTGATGCCCAATGCGGGATCGCAGGGGGAGTATGCGGGGTTGCTTGCGATCAAGGCGTACCACGAGAGCCGAGGGGATTTACAGCGGAATGTGTGTCTGATCCCGAACAGTGCGCACGGGACGAACCCGGCGTCGGCGGTGATCGCGGGGATGAAGGTCGTCGGGGTGAAGGTTGATGAGACGGGCGCGATTGTGTTTGATGATCTGGTTGCGCAGGCGAAAAAATATCAGGACACACTCGCGGCGGCGATGATTACTTACCCGTCGACTTGCGGCGTGTTCGATGACAACATCCGCGAGATGATCGATGTCGTGCATGAGCATGGGGGGATGCTGTACCTTGATGGGGCGAACATGAACGCGCAGGTTGGGCTTTGT
Organism: uncultured Phycisphaerales bacterium; assembly: GCA_963976955.1. Taxonomy (GTDB): domain Bacteria; phylum Planctomycetota; class Phycisphaerae; order Phycisphaerales; family UBA1924; genus UBA1924. Next base: position 964,326 of record CAXBMD010000002.1, read on the forward strand.
CGGCCTGGGGATTATGGTGCGGATGTGTGTCACCTGAATCTGCACAAGACTTTCTGTATCCCGCACGGCGGTGGCGGTCCGGGCATGGGACCGATCGGGGTGAACAGCAAGCTTCGCCCGTTCCTTCCGGGGCATCCGGTTCGGGAACCTGCGACCGGTGGATCGGTTGGGGCGGTGAGTGCGGCTCCGGAAGGATCGGCGAGTATTTTGCCGATCTCGTGGGTGTACATCGCGCTGATGGGTAAGCGTGGATTGAAACATGCGTCGCAGATCGCGATGCTCAACGCGAACTACATGGTCGAGCGGCTCAAGGGGCATTACGATATTTTGTTCCGTGGATCGAAGGGTCGCGTGGCGCATGAGTTTGTGATGGATTGTCGGGCGTTTAAAAAATCAGCCGGGATTGAGATTGATGACATCGCGAAGCGGTTGATTGATTTTGGGTTCCACGCGCCGACGATGAGCTGGCCTGTTCCCGGGACGCTGATGGTAGAGCCTACTGAGTCGGAATCCAAAGCGGAGCTTGATCGGTTCTGCGATGCGCTCATTACGATCCGCGAGGAGATTCGTCAGATTGAGGAGGGGGCGATGAGCCGCGAGGACAACCCGCTCAAGGGCGCGCCGCACTCGATCGCGGCGGTGGGGGCTGATGAGTGGACGCATCCGTATTCGCGTGAAGTCGCGGCGTATCCCGCGGCGCATCTGCGTCGGTTCAAGTTCTGGTCGCCTGTGGGCCGGGTGGATAATCCGTATGGGGATCGGAATCTGGTGTGCTCGTGTCCGAGTGTGGCTGAGGTTTGTGAGGGGTGAGGCGAACCCGAAATAGAAAAAGAGACCGTATTCGGTTAAATCCGAAATCGATCAAAATAATTCGAGAGCAGTGATATGAAAGATAGATACAGATCCGTTCATGCGATTCGAGTTGCGATTTTTTGTGTCTTCGGATCCTCGGAAGCTTTATCTCAAGTGGTCCATGAGTATCAACTTGACCTCAAGCTGTACACGGATAGCCAGATTCGATATGGATCGGTTGTTTCTCATGACGCGCCCACAAGCAATGAGATTCACTTGAGAATTGGAGACCTGGCTTCTGTTCAACTCGGGCTAACTTGGAATGGGGATGAAGATTTGGTTGGGCAATACCCGTTTGAGCTTATGGGTGATCTTATACAAATCGAGATATATGCTGCTTTGCAATCTGATGATGGTCAAGTGAATGATCCTATTTTGTTAAAATCTCAATGGGATGCATCCTGCTATGAAGAAATATATGCATCGACATTTACTCCAGATAAGACGATGTACTTTGATACATTTCTCTTCGCGAGTTGTCCTATTGAGGGTGGGTGCGTCGATTATGAATACGCATTTCCTACAGAGGGAGTGTATGAGGTTCATGCCGTGTATACGCCGTGGGCGATTGGGCTTGATGGCGGTGGCGATGATAGTGGCATTCAGGTGTTGAGCAATAGTGTTCTGGTGACTGTCAGTGGGGAAGTTCCCGGCTGGGAAGTTTTAAAGTCGAACGATATTTTTAGTGCAGCACAGTATCCTTTTTTCTTCTGGTTTGATTATTTTTATGCGAATGAATCAGAGAAAGCGGAGATTGATTCTGCCGTAGCGTTGTCTGGTGTTGAATGGATCGCAGATGTTCGAAACAAATCGACTTTGTTGATCGAGCCAGTTGAAGAGTAACAAAAGTGATCACATAGTTGTTGTTGTCGGCACATGGCAATGAATGCCAGCGGGTGCCCCGGCGCAACGGCTTTGGGGTGCTTCGGGTTTTGGGGTGTTCAATGAGTTGGCGCGAGCATGAACCCGAAGGAGCCGAAGTCGGCTCCGTCGGGCCACCCGTCGTATGGGGATCGGAATCTGGTGTGCTCGTGTCCGAGTGTGGAAGAGGTTTGTGAGGGGTAGGTTCGCGTTCGGGTTATGGAGCGACGGATGGGTTGGGTGTTCTCGAATTCATCGCTGTTGGTGTATTTTTCCAAGGCGATGGGCGAGTTTGTTCTTGTTTGACAGGATGACAAATGGTAGAGTCTGGGTCTTGATTGCGCTCTTTCTTGGGCGCTCGTGAGGGAAAGGGACCCAGATGAAATCTGTACTGATCGTTTTTATGAGTTTGTGCATCGCTCTTTTGTCATCCACTGCTCTCGCTCAGCCGTTCATAGAGATCGAGGTTGATGCAAGCACAGAAGATGACTTTGGTGTGTCGATAGCCCATGCACGCATCGTGTTTGATGCGGGTGCTGGTAAGAATGAAGTTGATAGCTTTGATCTGATTGATGCTGAGTATTCTTTACATACTCGCAGCAGTTCTGATTTCGCGGGTTCTGCGGATCCAGTACTCAATGAAGTACACTACACTATCCAGGATATGTTTTCCCCAAGTATCACGTTGTCTGAGACCACACCCCAAATGTTACATTTTGGGCTCGCAGCAGGTCCCACATTCCATTTTTTCATAATTGGTACCGGGCCTGAACTTGACCCTTCGGTGATGACACTGCCTGACGATCCAGAGGACTATTTGGTCAGCGCGGACGCGATAAATTCTAGAGTTCGGGTCTTAATAGCTGGTTTCGATGAATCTGTTGAGATGAATGAGTTCGGCTCGATGGGGGTGGTGCTGAGCCGTGACGGGTATATTGAGTACCGCGTTCGTGTGGTCGATGATCCACGCGTTGAGCCTTGTCTTGCGGATCTCAATGGGGATGGCTCACTCAACTTCCTTGATGTGAGTTTGTACCTACAGATGTACGGGAACGGCTGCGACTGAGCTTTGTCAATTTGGACTCAACGAGTTGGCTAGCTGGGTTTCCCGGCTCGCCAACTTTGGCGCAGTCTGGATCGAAGCTTTCAAACTACGAATGACCTGACTGTGCTCAAAATGCGAGTCGAGGTGTTCTTTAAATCATATCAAGTTATACCTTGACGAAGGTGCCTCGTTCGCGGTCTTTGATTGGGCCGGGGAACTTGAGGGCTTTGGCGTGGGCGACGACATAGATGCCCGGTTCGAGGATGGTCGCGGCGAAGATGGATTCGTTGAGGTTTTGGAGGGCGTCGGAGCGTTTCATTTCGAAGGGACGCATCGCGCCCGTCAGGATGACGGGGACGGTGAGTTGTTGGTCTGGTTCGGCGTTTTCGATGAGGGCTTTGTGGAGCCAGTTGCCGGTTTCACACAGGGTGTCGGTGCCGTGGAGGATGACGACTCCTCGGCAGGCGCTGGGATCGACGATGGGGTCGTCGGTGGCGGGTCCGATGACGAGTTTGACGGCGTCGAGGATTCGTGCTCGGTCGGCGTCGGTGAGGTCGAGGGAGTCCTTCTGCATGAGCTGGAGGGTGTTGACCTGGGTGTCTTCTAATCGGAGCAGGCGGAGCATATCTTGGACGACGGATGAGCGGTTGAGGAGGGTTCCTGCGTGTTCATCGTAGGTTTTCTCGATGGTTCCGCCTGTTGAGATGAGCGTGATCTGGCGCATAGGTATAAGGTTATGCCGGGGATTGGTCGATGGTTGGGGTTGATGGCGTCTGTCTGGCTTGGGTTTGTCTTGAGCATGGCGTTGTTGGTCGGATTTGTTTGGTGTTTGGAGGTCGTGATGCCGGTTGTGAGTACAAAGGATGCGTATGAACAGGCGCGGACGCTGTACGAACAGGGTTCGTATCGCGCGGCTTACCGGACCACGAATCAGCTGTACAACAAGAACCCGCACTTCCCGCCGATCGTCGCGCTGCATGTGAGTGTGTTGTTGCGACTGCAGAAACCGGAGGAGGGGACGCGGATTGCTCGGCGTTCGCTTCGTCATATCACGCATAAGCCGCACCGGGTTGCGGTGCTCAATACGCTGTGCGAGGGGTTGACGCAGACGGGGCAGCTTGAGGATGCGATCGAGTTGATGCGGGATGAGATTGTGCGTCAGCCTGATGAACCGAGCTTGGTGTCGGGGTTGGGGCATGTGCTGTTGCTTGGGGATCACAAGGATGAGGCGATTGCGCTTGTTGAGGAGGCGAAGGCGCGGGGGATGATGACGCTTTCGATGGCGTCGATCTTTGGTCGTGCGGTGCTGCGGTCGGATCGGCTCGATGAGGGGATCGAGTTGATCGAGGGGCTGCTGGAAGTGGAAGGGGCGGGGGAGAAGTCTTCGGATGGAAAGGCGTACAACGCGCTGGGGCATATGTACGATCGCGCCAAGCGGTACGACGATGCGATGGTCGCGTTTACCAAAGCGAATGATCTGGTTCCGGCGCAGTATGTTGATGACAAGATTGCGGCGCAGGTGCAGCACCTGAAGAAATCATGGACCGCTGAGCGGTTTGAGGGTGTGGAGCGTCCCGGGACGGGGACGCCGAGGCCGGTGTTTATTGTGGGGATGCCCCGGTCTGGAACGACGCTGACGGAGCAGATTCTCGATGCGCATCCGCTGGCGTATGGTGCGGGCGAGCTTGGGTTGATTTCGGAGTTGTTCCGTCAGGTTGCTCCGAATCCTGATAATCCGTACCAGACTGGTCCTGAGGAATACGACGCGAAGATGATCGCGGAGTTTGCGAAGATTTACCGGCGCGAGACGATGGCGATGGCGGAGAATCCGTCGGTTGAGGTGATTGTTGATAAGGCGCCGATGAACTTCTGGTACCTTGGGATGATCGCTCTTGCGTTTCCGGATGCGAAGATTATTCATTGTCAGCGTGAGCCGCGGGACAACTGTTTGTCGTGCTTCTTTCAGGCGCTCAATCCGGGTCACTCGTACAGCTTTGATCTTGGGAACTGCGGCCGGTTCTATCGGCATTACCGCGAGATCACGGACCACTATGCTCAGGTGCTGAGGGATGATCGGGTCGGGGTGCCGATCTTTGATAACCATTACGAGCACACGGTCGCGGACCAGGAGGGGAAGACGCGGGCGCTGCTGGACTTTGTGGGGCTGGAGTTCGATGAAGCGTGCCTGAACTTCCACAACAGCGGACGGGTGGCGTTGACCTTGAGCAATGATCAGGTTCGGCAACCGATTTACAAAACATCCACGAAGCGGTATGAACGCTATGCTGGGCATCTTGATGCGTTGGTCGAGGGGCTGGGCGATATGATTGATGAGCCGGCGACGAAGTAGATGATTGATAACCAGGCCGATGCGTCGGCACTTTGAATAGACAAGCGAGAAAACTCCATGCAACCCAATACACAGCAACAACAACCGACTCCCAAGGACTTCTTTGAGCAGGCGAAGCGGTTGCTTTCGGTCGGTGATGTGTTCGAAGCGTCCAAGCGTGCGGGGAAGCTGCGGGCACACTTCCCGGAAGAGCCACCGATTCTTGCGATTCATGGGTTCACGCTTGCCAAGCTTGGCGCACATGGGCCTGCGATTGCGGACATGCGGAAGTCCTCGAAGCTGACGCTGCAGTCGTTGGAGGAAGGGGATGAGGAGGATCAATCGCGTCCTCGTGTGGTGGATCAGTATGTGCATCTGCAGACGGAGATCGGGCGTTCGTTGACCGCGCTTGGTGAGTTCGAGGATGCGATGGATGAGATCGAGCTTGCGATCGCGATGGACCCGGACCGCGCGGATACGGTGAGCGCGAAGGCGGAACTGCTCTGTGCGATGGGGCAGCATGATGAGGCGGTCGCGTTGATTGAGGACGGACTCGCGCGGAAGCTTGATGAGATCCCGCTGATGATCGGGATGTCGAAGGTGCTTGATGCGTCGCCCAAAGCGGACGAAGCACGCTTGAAGTCGTGCAGCGAGAAGCTTGGGATCATGTGTGATGAAGTCGGGCTCGGGGCGGGTGAACTGATGTCGATCCTCCGGGCGCATGGCACGATGTGCGACCGGATCGGGGACTACACGAAGGCGTACAACTCGTTCCGCAGGGCGGCCAAGCTGCGTCGCGGCGGGTACAACCCCGAGATGCACGCGAAGATTACCAGCAAGATTATCGAGCAATGGACCGCCGATGGGATCGCGAAACTGGTCCGTCCGGATGGCGAGATGGGGGCTCGGCGGGTGCTGCTCGCGGGGTCGTCCAAGTCTGGGATGCCTGAGGTTGAAGCGTTGCTCGAACGGCTTCCCGACGCGATTGCTGTTGGACCGATTGAATCGCTCGGGATGATCTGCATGTCCGGGATGAACTCTGCGAAGGGTGTGCTGCGTGGGGTTGTTCCGACACCCAGCGGGCATCGTGGCGATCAGCTTGCGAAACTGGCTGGGACCTACAGCCAGCACTGCGACGCGGCGGCGCGGATCGGTGGGATGATTACGATTGATTCGCATCCGCACAACCTGCCACTGATGGGGTGTGTGGCGGCGGGGCTGCGCGGGGTGCGGATCATCAACTGTCGGCGCGATCCGATCGAGCATGCGCTGGCGATCTACTGCGATGAGATGGCGGGGAACCATCCGTACGCGGGTGACCTGATGGCGGCGGCGGCGTATGTCAAGGACTGCGACCGCATGATGGACCACTGGATCAAGGTGCTCAACGATGAGCGCGTTGGCGCGAAGGTGATCGATGTACAGTACGAACAGGTGAAGAATGATCCTGCGGCGGTGCTGCGTCAGCTTGGTGAGGCGCTGGGTGTTGAGGTCAGCGACGATATGACCGCGGGTCTTGAAGGGGCTCCTGCGAAGGGGCCGGGATCGCACGCTTCAGAGTACGGCAGTGCCAACAAGATGCTTCGCGAGTTCTTCGCTGACGCTTGATTGAGCCACTTCAGTTTCTGATTATTCTTGTGGGCCGCACTGGCAACCGGGTTTGCTGCATCCGCTGTCGCTGCATGCTTCGGCGATGGGGCGTGGTCCGAGGAAGCGTTCGGTCTTTGCGTTGATGAACCACGCGTGTCGTTCGAGGTGCCAGCAGTTGTAGACCGCGAGGGTTTGGATGGAGACCGGGCCGTGGTCTGGGTGGAGGCCGGTGCGTTCCCAGTCGGACGCTTCGAGTTGGTAGAGGAACGCGATGAGCCAGGACCTGAGGGTGTGGATGGTTGCGACATCACCACCGATTGGTGGTGACATGGTGGAACCTTGGGTGCAGCCGTAGATTGCTGAATCAACGAAGGCGTGCTCGTCGAAGATCGCGAGTGTGGGGCTGTCTTCTGCGTAGATTTTTCGGATTCGTGTCGCGAAGACCATCTCGACATCCGCGAGGTGTCCGAGGACGACGCGGATTGGCCAGAGACCGATGTTGGCGTCTGGGGTCCATGCTTGATCGAGTTGTTCGTTGGAGAGATCGAAGATGCGTGGGTCGATGGATTCGACGCCGATGCGCATTCGTGCGATGAGTTGCTCGGTGGTGAGCTGCTTGAGTGCTTTGATGGAGGTCGGGGAGGGGTTGGTCTGGGACTGGGTTTGGGTTTGATTCGTCTGGGTGGTCATGCGGGAATGTTAGTCGTGTTTACTGGACGAACCAGCGGAGTTTGTAGTTGCCGTGCTCGAAGGAGACATCCATCCCGCTCCAGAGGAGTTCCCGACCGACCTTGGAGACTTGGAGGCGGAAAATATTGGTGCCTACGGAGGTTGGGTAGAGTCCGGGGGTGCTTTCGCCCATCGGCATGAAGTGGAAGAGTCGGTAGACTTCGCGCTTGCGGACGAGGAGTTCATCGAAGGCGACGCCGGGATCGAGCCCGCGTTGTTCGAACTCATCGACGGTGATCTCGGAGAGGATCTGTTCTACGAAGAGGTCGCGTTCTTCGTATTCGAGCGCATGGATGATGTGGTTCATCAGGTGCTTGATGGATTTGGCGTAGAGGGTGACGGTGCCGTCATCGTCCTCGACGCGGATCTGACCGCCTGGGACGCCGAAGACGGGGTGGATCTTGTCGGGGTCGATGGGCTTGCGGTTGCCTTCTTGTTTGTCTTTGAGTTTGGAGAGGAGTCCGGTCCGGTTGACTTCGGTGCGGTACTCGGCGCAGGAGGAGATATAGGCGATCAGAAGGGCACCGCTCAGGATGGCGATGGTGAATCGTGTGCGGGAGGATGATGTGTCGAGCAAACGGTTGATCATCGTTCTTCTGATACGGGTGTCGTTGCGAGCGGTTCGACGGTGATGTAGGTTGGTTCGGGAGAATGTCGCGACCAGCACGCGTGGAGGGCGGGATCGGTGGTGGGATTGTCCGCGGCTTCGGATTCGATGGTGGGCTGGATCCAGTGTGTGCCGACCGAACCGGGTCGGTTGAGGGCGGCTCGTGCGATGAGGCGTGCGGTGAAGAGGAGGTTCTGGACTTCCCATCCGTCGGAGGTGTCGAACACTTTGTCGAGGGTGTAGCGTCCCCAGAGGTCGAACATGTCGCACGCGTCGGCGAGCTGGGTTCGCGTGCGGGAGATTCCCGCGTTGTACCACATGGTGGATCGGAGCGAGGAGCGGACATCGGTGAGGTCGAGCTGCGCGTGGGTGCTGGGTTGGATGGAGGAGATGACCGTCGAAGGGGTTGGCGGGGTGCCGCTGCGATCCGCGGCGTGCTGTCCCGCGATCGCGCCCATGACCAGTCCTTCGAGGAGTGAGTTGGACGCGAGTCGGTTGGCGCCGTGGAGACCGGTGCAGGAGGTTTCGCCGATCGCGTAGAGGTTGGGGACATCGGTCGCGCCGGTGAGTGTTGTTTTGATGCCTCCGATTTGGTAGTGGGCGGCGGGGTGGACCGGGATCGGGTCGGTCTCTGGGTTGATCGAGAAGGAGTCGAGGGTGGACCAGATGCTTGGGAATCGTTCTTTGAAGTTCGGGATGTGCTGGCAGTGGAGCCAGACATGTTTGCCGCCTTGGAGGGCGAGTTGTTGGGAGATGGCGCGGGAGACGACATCGCGGGGCGCGAGTTCTGCGAGCGGATGGATCGCGGGCATGAAGCGTTCGCCCGCGTCGTTGAGGAGGTGTGCGCCTTCGCCTCGGACGGCTTCGGAGATGAGTGAGCGTGGTGCACCGGGGATGTAGAGGGTGGTCGGGTGGAACTGGACGAACTCCATGTCTTGGAGTGTTGCTCCGGCGCGGTAGGCCATCGCGATGCCGTCACCGGTGGCGATGGAGGGGTTTGAGGTTTCGCGGTAGACTTGTCCTGCGCCACCGCAGGCGAGGATGGTGGTGCGTGCCCAGATGACTTGTAGGCCGTGCTTTGGGTGCCAGGTGATTGCGCCGAGGACGGGAGCGCCGGGCGTGTTGGACGGGGTGAGGAGGTCGATCGCGAAGCAGTGAGCGAAGAGGCGGATGGAGCTGTGCTGGTGGGCTTTGTTGGTGAGGGTGCGCTGGATTTCGATTCCCGTCGCGTCACCCCCGGCGTGGTAGATGCGGTTGGCATTGTGTCCGCCTTCGCGTCCGGGTGAGAGGGTGTTGGTGCTGTCTTTGTCGAAGCTCGCGCCCCACTCGATAAGCTCATTGACGAGGTCTGGACCCTTTGTACAGATGAGATTCACGGCGGCGGGATCGCACATCCCCGCTCCTGCGGTCATCGTGTCGTCGATGTGGGCGGCGATGGAGTCTTCGTAGGTGTTCTTGTTTTTGAGGACCGCGGCGATGCCCCCCTGCGCCCAGAAGGTGTTGGTGGTGTTGATCTCGTCTTTGGTGCAGACGATGACCTCCCCGGAATCGGCGGCGGTGATCGCGGCGCGGAGTCCCGCGACTCCGGATCCGAGTACGAGGGTGTCGCAGAAAATCTGGGGCAAGAGCCCTGTCCGGAAGGGGATGAGGTAGCGTTGTGATTCGAAGAGGGTGCTCAATTGGGCTCCAGTATGGATTTGGCCGGCGGCGGTATTCTAGGTTGTTCGTGGGGGTCGCGGCGTGGATGGGTGAATCTTGCTGGGTGGTGTTCTAGAGTTGTTCAATGAGCAAATCAGCAGCAAAACTCAATGTGATGATGAAGAAGGCGCATGTGGCGATGCAGCATGAGCAGTATGGGGCGGCGCTTATTTTGTATCGCCGGGCGTATGCGATGGACAAGAACGACCACGGGATCATGTTCCGGCTCGGTCATGTCTTGGTCACAGCGGGGTTCGGGGAAGAGGCGGTCGAGGTGCTCAAGCGAGCGGTCAAGAAGAAGCCGGGGGATGTGGATTCGTTGATTCTGCTGTCCACGGCTCAGCTGCTCACGGGGGATGTCGATGGGATGCACGCGTCGTTGAGCAAGGCGAGTTCGTGGGATCGGAGCCATGGGCTGGTGGTGCTGACGCAGGTGGAGGCGTATCTGGATTCGGGGAAGGCCGACGAGGCGAAGGCGGTGCTCGATGCGCTGGCGGATGTGGGTGAGCCGCACGAGTTTGTCTGGATGGCGCGGGCGCGGTTTGCGCGGGATACGAAGGCGTATGGGGAAGCGATTGATATTTACCAGAAGCTGGTCGCAGCGCCGGGGACTTCAGAGTCTTGTCGTCGATCGGCGATGTATGAGTTTGGGTATGTGCTGGATCTGATGGGTGAGTATGACCGCGCGTTCGAACTGTTCTCGCGAGCAAATGCTGGGCATATTCCGGGGAAGGTGGACGATGTGAAGTCGATCCAGGGCGTATGGAATCCGGAGGTGATCGCGGGGTTGCCTCGCTCGACGATCCATGATGAGCGGCCGGTGATGATCGCGGGGACGCCCCGTTCTGGGACGACGCTGATGGAGCGGGTGATCAATGCGCACCCGCTTGGGTCGAGTGTGGGTGAGTGTCCGATGATGCTGCAGATGTATGCGCGGACGATGGTGGGGAATCTGGATCAGGAGAAGGTGGATTCGTACGCGAGGGAGTATCTGGAGCTGCTCGATGAGCGCGTCGGTGAGGGACCGACGCGGATTATTGATAAGCACATGGGCGCGGAGAAGGATTTGGGGTTGATCAGCTGTGTGCTGCCTGGGGTGCGGGTGATTCAGGCGCTGCGTGATCCTCGGGATTGCTGCTTGAGCGCGTTCTTCCAGAACTTTGGATCCAATGTGTCGTATTCGCGTGATCTAACGACGATGGGGCGGCAGTATGTGGTGTACCGGGAGATGATGGACTATTGGAAGGAACATCTGTCGATCCCGGTGTATGTGAGTGTGTACGAGGAGTTTGTGGCTGATCCGGAGGGGAGCACGCGGTCGCTGCTGGAGTTCTTGGGGATTGAGTTTGATGATTCGACGCTGAAGTTCTATGAGAGCAAGGACCATGTGAATACGCGGAGCTCGATGCAGGTCCGCAAGCCGGTGTACAAGACGAGCACGCAGCGGTGGAAGAACTATGAGAAGCACTTGGGGCCGTTGCTCAAGGTGCTTGGGCCGTATGCGGACGGGGTGATGGCTTGAATCTTGGGTGGGCTTGTGAATCTTGTTGGTGAAGGCACTAAAGTGGGGGCATGGCGAAATCTTCTGCAAAGCTCGAGAATCTGATGCGACAGGCGTATGCCGCGACTCGTCAGGAGCACTATGGGTCGGCGCTGATGCTGTACCGCAGGGCGCACTCGCTGGATAAGAACGATGCGAACATCATGTTTCGTCTCGGTCATGTTTTGGTGATGTCCGGTTTTTATGACGAGGCGATCGAGGTGCTTAAAAAAGCGGCGAAGCGTCGATCGCACCATCTGGAGACCTTGGCGCTGCTCTCGCAGGCGCAGTTGTCGGTGGGGGATCTGGACGGGATGCACGCGACGCTGACCAAGGCGCTCTCGCGTGATCCGAGTCACGGGCCTTCGTTGATCGCGAAGATCAATGCGTATTTGGATTCTGGATTGTTTGATGAGGCACGGGAGCTGCTCAGAACTGTTGAGGATGTTTCTGAGCCGCATGTGCTTGTGGTGATCGCTCGCGCTCGGTTTGCTCGCGAGACCAAAGACTACGGCACAGCGGTGGGCCTGCTCGAAGGGGTGATCGCGGATGCTGAGGCGGGCGCGGACTACAAGCGGACCTCGCGGTTTGAGCTTGGAAATGCGTTTGACAAGATGGGAGAGTACGACCGCGCGTTTGAATGCTTTGTAGCCGCGAATGGTGCGCACAACATGGGCAAGACGGTGCACAGCGAATCGGTGCAGAGCGCGTGGTCACCCGAGGTGCTTGCGGGGATTCCCAAATCGACGATTCATGATGAGCGTCCGGTGTTGATCGCGGGGATGCCCCGGTCTGGGACGACCTTGACCGAGCGGGTGATCAGTTCGCATCCGCGCGGGGCGAGTGTTGGGGAGTGTCCGCTGCTGCTGCAGATGCTCAGTAGAACGATGGCGAGCAATCTGGATCAGGACCGGATCGATTCGTACGCGAAGGAATACCTTGCGTTGCTCGATGATCGCGCAGGGACCGATGCGCTGCGGGTGATCGATAAGCACATGGGGACGGAGAAAGACCTTGGATTGGTGAGCAAGGTGCTCCCCGGGGTGAAGGTGATTCATGCGCTGCGTGATCCGCGGGATTGCTGCTTGAGCGCGTTCTTCCAGAACTTTGGATCCAATGTGTTGTACTCGCGTGATCTGGGGTTGCTTGGGACGCAGTATGTGCATCATCGCGAGATGATGGACTATTGGACGCAGCGGCTTGAGATCCCGGTGTTTACGAGTGTGTACGAGGAGTTCGTGAGCGATCAGGAACGGCATACGCGGGAGCTGCTCGAATTTATAGGTCTAGAGTTTGACGAGGCGTGCTTGCGGTTCCATGAGAGCGGGGGGCATGTGCATACCGCGAGCTCGATGCAGGTGCGTCAACCGGTGTATCAATCGAGCAAGCAGCGGTGGAAAAACTATGAGAAGCATCTAGGACCATTGCTTGAGGCACTCGGACCGTATGCCGATGGTGTAATGGCGGGTCGTGGTTCACTGGACGGGAGTCTTTGAAGATGAGTTCCTTTCGCAATCCAATGTCGAGCCAGCCAATGTCAGACCTGCCAATGTCAAACCGTGCGGGGATCATCGAGCGTGTGCGTTCGCTGCTCGCGGCGTCTGAGTATCGCACCGCGATTGCGATGTTGCGTGAGCAGCTTGAGAAGACGCCTCGGGACCCGCAAGTGCTTCGGATGCTTGGGTATGCGTTGATGCTGTTTGACAACAGTGCTGAAGCGGTCCGTCATCTGGAGTTTGCGGATAAACTGAATCCGGGTGATCCTGATACGCTGTGCGATCTTGCGATGCTGTACCGTCGTTTGGATCGGTTGGGGGATGCGCACAAGGCGCTCGATCAGATCCTGAGCGTGAATCCGGGGAACGGCCGTGCGGTTGCGCTCAAGGCGCGGGTGCTCCAATCACGCGGGCAATCGGTGAAGGCGATGGAGATTGTGGAGAAAGCGCTCGCGATTTCTACGAAGGACCCCGCCATTGTGATGATCTATGGCACGCTGGCGCGGGAGCTCAAACGACAGGGGCCTGCGATTGATCTGATCCGCGTAGCGCTCCAAGATTCTTCGGTCGAGCGCGTACGACGGAGCGAACTGTTGTTCTCGCTTGGGCATCTGCTGGACTCTGTCGGCGAGTATGACGATGCGTTCGCGGCTTTTGATACCGCGAACAAAATGAATGATCCGGGTACATCGGTGGACTTTGATTTGCACATCGGGCGGTGGTCCAAGGAAGCCTTGGATCGGTTTGCGGTTCAGCCGATTGATGGATCTCGGAGCGTGCTTGTGGTGGGGATGCCTCGATCTGGTACGACGCTGACCGAGCAGGTCATCGGGGCGCACCCGCAAGCGGGAGGGATCGGGGAGAGCCCGGTGATGAACGAGATCTTTGGCTCCAAGGGGCCTGATGATCTGAGTGATGAGTTGATCGCGGCGGGTGGGAAGCGGTATCTCGCGTCGTTGAAGGCGGCGTATCCTGATCCGAAGATTCTGCGTGTGATTGATAAGATGCCTGAGAACTACCTGTTCCTTGGGTCGATCATGCGGATGCTTCCGGGGGCGAGCATCGTGCATTGCACGCGTGATGCGCGAGACACTTGTTTGTCGATTTACTTCCAGCGGTTTGGTCCCGGGTTGCGGTATGCGAACGATCTGGAAGTGTGCGCCAAGCAGTACCTTGGGTATCTGAAGATGATGGAGCACTGGGAGGAGACGCTCGATGTGCCGATCTTTGAGTCTCGGTATGAGGAGTTGACCGCTGATCCTGAGCCGAGGGTCCGGGCGATGCTCGACCATATCGGCCTTGAGTTCAACAAGGCGTGTCTTGAGCATCACAAGAGCAAGTCATCGGTGCACACCGCGAGCGCGGGGCAGGTGCGCCAGCCGTTGTATAAGACGAGTCGGCAGCGGTGGAAGAACTATGAAAAACACCTCGGGCCGATGCTCGAGGTGCTTGGGGATGTTGAGTAGATTTTGACTTTATCTCACAGCGATCGCTCGCGTGTGCTTACTCGTCGGTGATCTCGGTTGCTGGGGTTGGCTCGGTTTGCTCTGCTTGGTTGGCTGCTTGATTTGCGGCGTCGAACTCGGCTTTGAGCTTCTGGGCTTCAGCGGCTGCCGCAGCTTCGGCTTGCTCCGCTTCGATCTGTGCGGTGATCTCTTCGAGTGTTGGCAGACCCATGTGGATGCGGACCGCGTCGGTGATGTCGACCGCGCTGGGTGGGGTAACGAGCGGGCGTGCGAGGATTTCTTGGGTCACGCCTGTAAGGGTTGAGGTCTGGACGAGGTCTGTGCCTCGGCGGGTGGAGAACACGAAGGTGTATCCCTGCTCATCGGAGACTTCATTGGTCGCGGTGTGGATGCTGACATACGCATCGGCGATCTGGCTCGCGAGGAGCTGCTGGTAGGTGCTGTTGATCTGGTTGGTTGCCTGCTGGATCTGCTGATTCACCCTTTGGTAATCGCTGATAAGTTTGGCGGCACGGGGGTCGTCTTGGGAGATGCCTTGCATCTGGGTTTGGATGCCGATGAGCTGTTGTTCGTACTGGGTGATTTGTGCGTTGCCGTCGGCTTCGAACTGGGCGCGTTCGTTGCTTGCGTCATCGGACATGATGAGGATGTCCACGAGGTGGTAGATATCGATGACGCCGATCTCTCCTTGCCCGATGGTGAGGTTTTTGGTGCCCGCGGCGGGCTGTGCCCAGATGGCACCGGCGATGATGAATGCGCCGATGAGGATTGCGATGGGGAATGAACGGTTGGAAGTCATGTCGTGTGCTCCGTTTGGAGGGTTGTGTGTGTTTGAAATGAGTAGAAGTGTACGCATCACGGGCCGAGGGGTTCGAGGATGACTACCCTTGATTTCTCGTAAGATTGTTCTATTTGTTGATATAAAGGATGTGATATGCGTGACCAACGGCTTGATAAGCTCGCAGATGTGATTGTTCGGTATTCCACGAAGGTGAAGAAGGGCGATCTGGTCGCGATCGGCGCGGACCCCGTCGCGCTGCCGATGATCGAGGCGGTGTATGAAGCTGTGCTCAAAGCGGGCGGGAATCCGTTCTGGTCGATGCGGAACTCCACCTTTGCGGACATCTTGTTTGAGCATGGTTCTGAGGAGCAACTGAAGTTTCTCAATCCCGTCGAGATGTTTTTGACGGAGACGGTTGATGTGAGCATCGGGCTTTGGGCGGATGTGAACACCAAGTCGCTCTCACGCGTGGATTCCAAGAAGCTCGCGATGCACCGGGTGGCCAATGGGCCTCGCATGGATACCTTTTTGAAACGAGCCGCGGCTGGGAACTTGCGGTGGTGCGGGACTCAATACCCGACGCTCGCATCGGCGCAGGATGCGGAGATGTCGCTGGCGCAGTACGAGAAGTTTGTGTTTGAAGCGGGACTCCTGCACCTCCCCGATCCCGTCGCGGCGTGGGAAGAAATCCATGTGCGCCAACAACGCGTGTGCGATTTCTTGCAGACCAAAGACGAGCTGCACTTCAAAGCACCCGCTCGCAATGGACACGACGGGACTGATCTGGTTGTCGATGTCGATAAGAGCAAGTCGATCTGGGTCAACTGCTCCGGAGGCGAGAACTTCCCGGACGGCGAGGTCTTCTGCGGCCCTCAGAACGCGAACGGGCATGTGAACTACACCTTCCCCGGCGTCTACAACGGACGCGAGGTCGAAGGGATCCGTCTGGTCTTCAAGGACAACCGTGTTGTGGACGCGAGCGCGACCAAGAACGAGGAGTTCCTGTTTGCGATGCTCGATCAGGACGAGGGCGCACGCAACATGGGTGAAATTGCGATCGGTACGAACTATTCCATCAAGGAGTTCAGCAAGAACACGCTGTTTGACGAGAAGATCGGCGGCACTTTCCACGCCGCGGTCGGGATGGGGTATCCGGAGTCGGGGTCATTTAATGAATCGGCGCTGCACTGGGATATGGTGTGTGATTTGAGAGAGGGTGGCGAGATTCTCGCGGATGGGGAAGTGATTCACAAGGATGGGAAGTTCCTGAACCCGGATTGGCCGGGGAATGAATGAGCTGCCTTGTCTTTGGGGGGTGTTTTGTAAACATAATCAGTGTAATATGTAAGCGGTTATTGATATTTCAAATCGGGACGTGCCGTCCTCTATATCTTTCACCGTGTTCATTGTGGAGTGAGTATGGCAAAGCGGGATCCAAACAAAACTGCTAGAAATAGGCGGGTTAAAGACCTGAAGGAATGGCGAAGAAAGCATGTCGGGGATGTACTCAAAATTACTGGTTATGATAGCGAGGCATCGCTAAACGCGGTTATTGGTCACAGGTTTCAAGAGTACTGTGATGTCAAACGAAGGCAATATACAAGTCATGAGGCAATCTTCAATCAGTACATGACAAGCCTTAGGCTAGATGCTTTGAGCAGGAAGCCGCCGGATCGATTCGAAATGTCAGCCTACATTTTCTGCAAGAAGTATCAAGAGCATGTCGAATTACAGGAGTATGTTGATAATGCGATAGAGTCTTCGTTTCTAAAACATTTTGATCACTATTCTAGACCTAAGCCGCATCCGGAAAAAATACTCTGGCTGGGGCAAAACAATGCTGAATATGGCTTGCTTATTACTCCACGATACAACAAAGTGCTCGAAGTGTGGGAGAATGATCAGAGTGAGGTTCGGAAAGCTAGGTTTGTTTACTACACTGTCGGTCATGTGTTATCAAGTGGGCTTTGTGTACCGGACAAAGATCAAAGAATCGAATTTGAAACTGCTAAGCAATATCTAGAATTTTTTAGATCTGTTCTGGTTAGAGGCACGGCGTCTGTGCATCAGTCGAATGTTGCGGATAGGTATGTTGAATTTGTTTCCAATCACGACAATCCAGAACGAGTTCCGTTGTTGCTTCCAGAGTTGCGTTACTTAGGCAAGGAGAAGAAGCATGAGCATCGCCTCGACTTTGCTATTGTTGACTCTCACAATTTCAATACTGTGGGGATTGAGTTGTCGCCGTGGTCGTCGCATGGAAAGCTGACTGGAACTAAAGGTAAAAAACAAAGCCAGATTAATGACGAGGCAAAGAAAAATTTTGAAAAAGAGTTTCGGAAATTGCGGAATTATTTTTTAAATCAGAATATACCGGTTGTCACTTTTACGGATGAGATTCTTAAAGATCCAGACAGCGTTTTTAGTATGATTGCCCGCTATTTAGAACCAAAACGGCGTCAGGAGCAGTTGCTTCTCTTGGCAAAAGATACTTTGCTTAATACAGACTTTGATTCTGAAGAGTTGCCAAGTTAACCGCGGGAGATGCCCCAGTTCGTCCTCTTGGATATCGCCGGGGTCGGGCGCGTAACATCAACCCCTCTGTCCGTTGTCCCCCTGATTGAGAGATTCCCATGAACGCGATTGATGTCCTTCGTTCCACGTACACCACGAGCCGGATGGTGCTCAAGAGCTATGTTTCGGATCTTTCCGATGCGGATTTGATGAAGCGTTCTCATGACGCGTGCAACCACCTTGCTTGGCAGTTGGGGCATTTGATCGCTTCGGAGTGTCTGTTTATCGAGCAGTTGTCTCCCGGCGATGCGTTCGCGTTGCCTGAGGGGTTTGCGGAGCAGTATTCCAGAGAGACGCAAGGCGACAACGATGCGAGCCATTTCTTGAGCACTGCGGCGTACTTGGAACTCTTTGATCGAGTCCAAGAAGCGACCTTTGCGGTATTGGATAAGACCACCGAAGCACAGCTCGATGAGGAAGGTCCCGCGATGTTCCAGCCGATGTTCCCGACGAAGGGTGCGGTGTGGATCATCGTCGCGACGCACAACATGATGCACGCGGGACAGTTTGTGCCTATTCGTCGCGCTTGTGGGAAAGCGGTTGTGATCTGATTTCGTTCAATGTTTGCTCTCGCGCCCTCGCCTTACGCTTGCTTCAGTTTTAACGGGTCTTGTTTGAACGCGCCCATGCCTCCGGTGTCGGGGAGGTCGAGGTTTGGGACGGTCGTGAACGGGATGCGTCTTGGGGCGCTGTCCTTCGCGGCGTGCATCGCGCCGTAGTAGATGGATGCGTGGCCGTGCTTGCGGTTGATCTGGTCCATCGTGTGCGCGAGGTTCGTGTGCTTGCGGTCTTGCTCGAACAGGGGTTGTTCGATTTGTGAGTTCTTGACGAGTCCTCCCAGCGTGACGCCGACACAGAAGATGAACGCGTGGGGCTGGGGTTTCCAGAGTTGGTCGAGGTGGTGGAGCAATCGCACGGTGTCCTGGCACGGTTCGAGGTTCACATACGCGACCCACGATGGGGCTTCGATGGGTTTGATGTTGAGCGTCAGTTTCGTGCACCAGAACCCTTCGTAGCGCATGCGAGCCGCGGCTTTGTGCAACAGACGGATCGCGACGGAGCGTGCTTTCTCCGCTTCTCGCAGTTCGGGCGCGAGGACATGCTGGTGTCCGCAGTTGCGCCGTTTGGTGGTCGCGATGTGGGGCTCGTCGCCCTTCAACCAGTGGTACCAGATTTCTCCCAGCACTCCGCCCCACGCGCGTTTGAGTGTTGGTTTGGAGGCGCGGCAGAGTTGCTGTGTGGTGTGGATGCCGTAGCGGTGGAGTCGGTTGCGGATGCCGTCGGCGATCCCTGGGAAGTCGGTGATGTCGAGCGCGTGGAGTCTTTCGGGGATGTCCTTGCGTTCGATGACGACGAGCCCATCGGGTTTCATCATGTTGGACGCGGTTTTGGCGAGCATGCGGTTGGGGGCGATCCCGATCGAGCAGCGGAGGTATTCGCCTGCGATGTCGCGGATGGCGCGTTTCATTTGCATCGCGAGTTCTCTTGCGCGGTCGATGTCGCGGTCGGGTCCGGTGAGTTTGAAGCTCATCTCGTCGATGGAGTAGACGCCTTGGACGGGATAGACGGTGTCCACGGCTTCGAGGATTTTGTGGTGCGCCTTGATGTACTCGTCGGGACGCGCGAGGACGAGGGTGATTCCGGGGCATTTCTCATGCGCTTCTCGCACGCCGCAGCCGGTTTTGATCCCAAAGTGCTTTGCTTCGTAACTCGCTGCGATGCAGCAGGTTGAGTTGCAATCGTTGGGGATGATCCCGATGGGACGGCCACGCAGGTGGGGCTGGAGCTGCTGCTCGACGGAGGCGAAAAAGGAGTTGAGGTCGAGGAAGAGGATCATTCCTAAAATATACCGAACAAATGATCGTTGTCAATGATTTTGTTCGGTATATATTCGGATTCGCAATCTCTTACGGGCACCCCGCTCCGTAAGCGGCGAGGAACGCGGAAACATCGAGGAAGTTGAAGCTGCCGTCGGGTTCAAAGTTCGCGATGGGGTCTTGGGCTCCGAATGCGGCGAGGAACGCGCTCACATCGAGGAAGTTCAGGTTCCCGTCGTTGGTGAGGTCCGCGGGGCATGGGGTGCAGATGGATTCGATCATGACGATGCGGTCCTCTTCGAGCGGGAGTTCGTAGGTTGAGCCATCGGCGGAGTGGAAGTACCACTCGCTGAGCCCGTCGATGGTGGGGGCTCCGGAGAAGGTGTCGGTGAACTGCACCGATGCGGTCCATGACTCGGATAATGGTCCCACGGCCCAGCCGTCGGTGTTGGGAGCGGACCAGCTGTGCCGCATGCGGAGGAGACTTGTCCCGCCTCCGATGTAGCTGTCACCGGTCGGGTCGTCTTTGAACATGTAGTCCGGGGTGGCGCCAGTGAAACTCGCGGTCATCTCCGCGCGTCCTCCGGTGTTTGGATCTGCGGCATCGTGGACGGTGATCAGTGATTGACCACCCGGCGCGATGGCGATGAAGAGGTGGGAGCGGTCGAGATGGAGTGGTGGTTCCTCGCCGTGGTAGTATTCTTGACTGTTCGTCCAGCCGTAGGTGGTGGTGATGTTCTCGTCGAAGATGTAGGGGACGATGTTGGTGGTGATGGTGTCGAAGATTCCGCTGCCGACAGCGGTCTCCACTTTGAGCGCCCACGCGTGGGGGCGTGCGTTGTTGATGGTCACGGGGTTGGTGATGGTTTGGCGCGAGAGGGCGTCGGTGATGACCGCTCTGTACATGATGCCTTCGGTGAGCGCGGGGGCGATGAGTGTTTGGTTGGTTTCGCCTTGGATATCGGTGAAGCTTCCCATCGGCGATGCTTGCTGCCATTGGTAGTAGAACCCTGGGAGTCCAAACTCGGTGTGTGCGGTGATGGTGATGGGATCGCCTGCGCATGGGCGGTCAATGTCTGCCGATGCTGTCGCTGTCGGAGCGGGTGGGATTGTTGTGGGCGAGAAGTTGTCGAACGCGAGCCCGATTGAGTTTGCGGTTCCTGTGTATCGGATGAGGATGAAGTGGATATCGGAGGAGGGATGATCAAAGAGGAACCCCAGAGCGCGTCCATCTCCTGATCCTTGCCCCGCGTTTCCACAGGCACTTGATCCAAAGGGGGCGATGAGGACTACGGTGTCGATGACACTCATGGATGCATCGAGTGCTTCAACGGTCCATTCTTCGTATGCATTCCCGGTACGACGATCGACATCAAGAACCACACCTGCGGCTTGGGCAACAGGATCCGTGTAGGTCAGCAGGAGTGTTCCGGTTTCGTTTGAGATGACATTGTCGTCGGTGAGTAGGGACAAGCCGACCCCTTCTCCATCGAGTGGGGTGTCCGGTCCGCAACCCGCAAATGCGGTTTGCGGGGCGCCGACCTTTGCGATGAGTGGCGAGCCGATCGATTCGAGGGTGATGGGGTCCACAAGATCAAAGCGGACACCGAAGTCGGCGACATACTGATCGGAGATGGGTTCTTGGTCGGTGGTTGATCCGCCGCCGGGGAGCGTTTCGAAGTCGATCGCTTGGGCGGCTGCGAAACTCGTAGGAATGAAGAGTGCGGCTACGAAAGCGTGGAAGCATGATGACATGATGAAATCCCTCTTGAGTGTGCATGACAGATGCACCGAATTGGCATCGTCCCATAAAGAGCTGTGCCAGTCAAGAGGAAAAGATGGGGGTATTCAAGGATTCAGGGGCGTTGCGATGGTTTTTACCAGCCAGCGGGGATGTAGTCCGCGTTGTGGAGCATCTGCCAGACCGCTTGGAGCAGCTCGTCGGTCCCCTGACCGGTCGCGGCGGAGATCGCGAAGACCTCTTGCTTGGAATCGAGCTTGAGCGCGATGCGGAGATTGGCGATGTGTTCCGCGTGCTCTTCTTCCGGGATCAGATCGAGCTTATTGAGCGCGATGATCTCCGGCTTCTCTGCGAGCATCGACGAATAGTCCATCAGTTCCTGACGGATCGTCGTGTAGTGCTCGGCGGGGGTGACATCGTCATCCGGGAACGCATCAAGGACATGGATGATCACCGTCGTCCGCTCGATGTGACGCAGGAACGAGTGACCAAGGCCCGCACCTTCCGCGGCTCCTTCGATCAAACCCGGAATATCCGCGATGACCATCCGGCGTGATTGATCCAGCATCGCGATCCCGAGCTGCGGCGAAAGCGTGGTGAACGGGTAGTTGGCGATCTTGGGCTCAGCGCGCGTCACGGCTTTGAGGAGTGTGGACTTGCCCGCGTTGGGGAGTCCGACGAGTCCGACTTCCGCGATGACCTTGAGCTCGAGGACGAGTTGTTTGATCTCTCCGGGTTCGCCGGGGGTTGCGGTTCTTGGTGCTTGGTTGACCGAGTTTTTGAAGTGTTCGTTCCCGAACCCGCCTCGCCCGCCGTGGGCGATGACGAAGGTGTCGCCCGGTCCGAGGTCGACGATTTGCTCGCCGGTCGCTTCGTCGTGGACGACGGTTCCCGCTGGGACGCGGATGACGCGGTCGTCGGCGTCGGCGCCGGTGCATTGTTTGGAACCACCCATGTCACCGGGTTTGGCTTTCCATTCGTAGATGCCTCGGAAGTCGATGAGGGTGTTGAGACCTTCGTCGACGCGGAGGATGATGTCGCCGCCTTTGCCTCCGTTGCCGCCGTCGGGTCCGCCTTTGGGCATCCCTTTGGCTCGTTTGAAGGAGACTTTACCGTTTCCGCCGTCGCCGGCGGAGACCTGAATTCGTGCGCGATCAATAAACATGGGAAGGAAGGGTATGTAGGGCACGGGACTTAGGCGCGATGCGGGGTGGTGGTCTGCACGATTATCGGGAGATTCTGGTTGGATCGGGTGCTGAGAATCAAGGTGGGGGGGCAACAGGCCGATAAACCGGACTGATCCGCACGATACAGGAGCTTGCGTCATGATGAACATTCCCAGCAATCCGATCAACCGCCGCATCCACGAACGGTTCCAGGTCAATCCGGGGTACACCTCGATGGCGCTGCGTTTGCACCCAGACGAAGAATCGTTCGCTCTTGAGGGGCATGTCTACGACATCTCCGAAGGCGGGATCTGCTTTGAGCTCGACCGCCCGATCGCTCCGGGTCAGACCGTGTCGGTCCGGATCGACCTTCCCCAGAACGGCATCGACCATGGGCCGGGCCGAGCGGTGTTCATGACGGGCAATGTCGTCTGGTGCGACCTCGAAGAACCCGGCGCGAGCAAGATGGCGATGGTCATCACCCGCTTTGATCGCGCGGGAGACCGCGAACGATTGATCCGCTCGCTGACGACCGGGCATTGCCTCCGCGTCGCGTGAGTTGAGTTTCATAAGATTGAACGAACGAGCCGCGTCTGCATGGACGCGGTTTTTTATTGGAAAGTAGGCGTGAGCAACACGAGCCATTCGGGGTTGCCTTTGCCTTTGTTTTTTCGTTTCTTGTTTCGGGCGCTGCCGAGGATTGGGGATTGGGTCCATCCGAGGACTTGCCATCCCATGTCGGGGAGAGTCTGGCGGACGCGCTCGGCGATCTCGCGTGCGAGGTCTTCGGTGAGGATCATGCCTTCGCTGAGTTCTTCTTTGGTCGCTTCGTAGTGGGGTTTGACGAGGGAGATGATCTTGCCGTCGTCTTTGAGCCATGTGCGTGCCGCGGCGAGGGCTCTTTCTTGTTTGGTCCATCCGAGGTCCATGACGATCAGGTCCACGCCCTTTGTTTCAACAACTTCGGGGGGTGGCTCGGTGTGGAGCGCGTTGGAGCGTTCGTGGACGGTGGTGCGATCGTCTTGTCGGAGTTTCCACGCGAGCTCGCCGTAGGCGGTGTCGATGCAGTGGACATGGGATGCGCCATGGTGGAGGAGGCAGTCGGTGAATCCGCCGGTGGAGCATCCGAAGTCGGCGCAGAGGAGTCCTGTCGGATCGAGCTTGAACTCGCTGAGTGCGTGGTGGAGTTTGAGTCCGCCTCGGGAGACATAGGTGTATGCGTCCGCTGGGGTGTCGGTTGATTGGGGATCGATCGGTTGTGGGTCGGGCTCGGTCACTGTTGGATTTCAGTGGTCGAGGTGGTGGTCAGTGGTCGGTGAGAGACGGGAACGCCGACGATAGCGATTTTGAGTTCGTCCGCGCGTTCGATCATCTCGATGCGGTCGAGCATGATCACATCTCCCGCGGCGATCGCGAGACACGAGCAGCCGTGCTTTGCGAGGTTCTCGATGGTCTTGAGTCCAACGGTGGGGACATCGGACCGACGGTCGTGCTGGGCGCGGGCGCCTTTGGCAAGGGTCCATCCGCCCTTCTTGCAGAGCTCCCCGGTGCGTTGGATCATGCGGTCGGTGCCTTCGACGGCTTCGACGGAGATGACATCAAGATCGCGGACGCACAAGGATTGTCCGATGTCCAGTCGCAGGAGTTCGGTGAGCATGGGCCACACGAAATCTATGTCCGCTTGTTGTGCGGCGGTGGGTTGGGTGAGGGTCATCACGCCGGGCTGGGCGAGCTGGGACTGGATGGGGATGGTCGAGTCGATGAGCGACACTCCTTTGCGATCAAGTTCCTCGGCGACCGCACGCAGCACAGCGTGCGATCTCCGGTCGTGTCTGAGCTGGGTCAGGACCACTTTAATAGTAGTCAGATCGGGGATATTTTTGAGCAGTCTCCAGCGGGTGTGCATGATCTCCGCTTTGTCGACATGTCCGACCATGATCGCATGCTTGACGCCGCGAGATCGGAGCTTGCGTCCCCAGGATCCCAATCGGAACAATCCGACTTCTTTAAAGGTGTCGCACATCGCTGGGAGGGTGGAGTCGTAGCGTCGGTGGATCCCGATGCCATGGACGGGATGCCCCATTTCGCGGAGTCCTTGAGCGACGAGGATGGGGAGCCGACCACCTCCGGCGATGAGTCCGATGGGTGCGGGAGCGGGTGGGGGATCGGGCAGGATGGAAAGAACGCCGGCCATTGGTATCTGGATTCTACCAGTAATTGATAACAGATGCTCAGTATGGGGTCCAGACGGGGCTTTTTGGGTCGGTTGAGTCAAGATGATTGTGCGAGGGTGACGATAGATTGGGTATGAGTCTGAGAGCCGTCCCGAGTGTGCCGCCGCCTGGCGTTGTCCATCCCAAACCCAACGAGCGTCCATGGTTGGGTGTGCGGTTTACCTGCAGCGGCCAGTACCAGCGCGTCTACCGGAACGCGGCGGGGACCGAATACATGGCGCGGTGCGTCAAGTGTTCCCAGTGCATGCGGTTCCGTGTCGGGAGCGGGGACGGGGCGACCGACCAGCGATTCTTCAATGTGTCTTGCTCGTAGATTCGTGCGAACGGGTTCGAGATGATTGTTTTGTGCTGATTCTGGTCCGGATTGAATCGCGTATACTCTGTGCATGAGCAGTTCAGCATCGCCGTATGAGATTTCGAGATCAGAAGATTCCTGCACCGGATCGGGGCGCGAGCTTGCGATTGGGGAGGAGCACATCGCGGCCCTCTTGGAAACCGCCGGCGAGACCACGCTGAGCCGGGTGCTGTACTCGATGGAAGTCTGGGATGCGGGTGTGGAGTTCCCGGAAGGATCGACGCTCTTCGGATTCTGGAAGCGGCGAGTCCCTGAGCCGGGGGAGAGCAAGAAGACACCTTTGGTTTCGGATGATGAGATCTTTGATCTCTTTGAGCAGCTCGGGGAAGCGACGGAAGAGAAGCAGATCGGGTTCCGGTATTTGCTGGCGCTCATGCTGATGCGGAAGAAGAAGATCGATCTGGAGCGGATGGTTGCTGGAGACGCGGAGAATCCCGCGATCCTCAAGGTCCGCCAGCGGATCAAGGGCGGCGGCGGTCCCGTGTTTGATGTCATCGATCCCAAGATGGACGACGAGGCGATCGGTGAAGCGATCGAGGAACTGGGTCAAGTGATGAACTTCGAACAGCCGGGGGCGTGATGGGTGTGGCTGTGTATCGAATGTTGGGGTTGATTCTCGTCGCGGCGGCAGTGGTCGCAGGTGGATGCAAGTCCGCGAGCAAGATCCGGACGACGGAAGTGAATGATGTGCTGATCGACGCGATTGTTGAGCATCACAACGAACGCGTGGCGCTTATCGACCGTGTGTGGGCGCGGGTTTCTGTCAGGATCAAGGGGACCGATTCCCAAGGCAAGGGGTTCGAAGAACAGGGCGAGGGGCATCTGCAGGTGACGCAGCCGAATTCTGTGTCGCTGTCGATCGGGAAACTCGGAGAGACTTACTTCGCATATGGATCGAATGCCGAGCGGTATTGGATGTTTGATCTGTCCAACTCCGACCAACGCGTCGCGTTGGTCGGCGCGATCGGGAATCTGACCGCTGAGCGGGCGGGGGAGATTGGGCTGAGTGTGCATCCGGGGGATCTGATTTCGTCGCTCGGGATTGAGCCGATCGATCCGGAGCATCTGATCGGGGCGAGGTGGGAACTTGGGGAGGAACAGGTTGTGCTCTCGATGCCATCGCGGTGGGGGGTCAATGAGTACTGGTTTGATCCTGGGACGGGTCTTGTGATGCGGGTGGTGTCGCTGGGCGGGGATGGCGAGGAAATCGCGGTTTCTGAGCTTTCACGGTACAAATCGCTGCTCGATGACCAACGGCTTGAGACCGATGTGAAGGTGCCGGGGAAGGTGGAGGTCTCGCGAGCGGGGTTGAGCGGGGAGTATGTGCGGATCGAGTTGTCTGAGCCGTCGCAGCGTGAGATCAAGCCGATGGTGTACAACCCGGATCGGTTGGCGCGTGCGTATCGGGTGCATGAGACGATTGATCTGGATCAGCCATCAGAGAATCCGTCACCAGAGAATCCATGAAAATCGGGCTCTAGGGTCCGAGAACTTCATGCGATCACGAATTTATGCCGACATAAGGGGTATCCACCGCTGCACGCCGATCTCGGTGTGGGCTGTTGTGTGTGAGGACCTGCGTGAGCGACGAACCTGTACAAGATGCTGGCACCGAAGAGACTGCTCCGATTGCTGAGGTTGCGCCGGTAAAGACCGGACCCAAGTCTGATCCAGTCGAGACCGTCAAAGGAAACTGGCGGGGCTTGTGGCAGACTCCCGCGCTCCTCGCGACGGCTGGTGTGCTGTTGCTTGGTGCCGCGTTCACGATCTCGACCAAACCGGATGCGTCGCTTTCTCCTGTGCTCAAGCAATCCGATGCGCTGCTCAAAGCGGAGCAATATGAACAAACGATCGAGCTGCTCAACTCGAAGGTGTATCCGTATGTGAGCACCCCCGACGGCGCAACGACGAGCGACCGGATCCATTACCACCTGAACAAAGCACGCGCGATCGATCGCGGTCAGCGTGCGGCGGGGTTCGAGGACGACCGGAACTTCGTCTCGATCCTGCGTGAATACCTCGAAGCGGAGCGTCTGGGCGCGGTGCTTGAAGCGCCGGACCTTGCCGCGATGTCGCGGGTGTATCTGGCGCGGGATGAGCTCAAGAACGCGAAGATCCGCGTGATGCAGATTCCGATCGCTCGCCGCGACCTTCGCGACGAGCTGAACCACAAGATTGTTGACAATCTGCTGGATCGTGCCGCGCCGGAAGTTGAATCAGCAGAAGAGGTGCTCACCGACATGCTCGCGGACACCGAACTCCCGATAAAACAGCGCGTGTGGGCGATGGAACGCCAGGCACGAATTTCCCTTGAGAAGGGGTTTGTGGACGAAACGATTACTCGGATCCTCCGCGAGATGCCGAGACTGCAACGCGCGCAAGCGGACGGGCGGTCGCGTCTGCATCTGCTGCTGGCACGCGGATACCTCGAACTGGGCGCCAACGATCTTGCTCGCAAGCAGATCGGGCACGCGTACGACCAGTCGGGTGCGGGTGATCCGCATTACTCCGAGATACTGCTCGCAAACGCACAGCTGGAAGATGTCGAGGGGAACCTCTACGAAGCGCGTGACCTCTACGCGCAGATTTCCGAGAACTATTCGCGCGATCGCGTGTATCCGTGGGCGCTCGTCGGGGTCGGAGAGACGCAAGCGGGGATCGGTGAGGCCGAGCTTTCAATCCAGGCATACGAAACACTGGTCGGGAACTACGACTCGCTGGGGATCGAATCCGAACCGAGCCGAAAGGAAGTTTTGGAATCGCTGCTGGCGCGAGCGGGTGATTCGCTCGCGGCTGGGGTTCCTGAAGACACGCTCCGGTACACGATGCTCGGAGAACGATTGTTCGACGGCGACAACCTCCCTGCGGATATCCTCGCGATGTTGATGGATGGTCACAAAGCGATGGGGGAGAAGCTGCTTGGTGGTCCATTGGAAGAATCGCGCTCGCTGCTGCGTCTTGATCCTTCGACGCGGTCATCGGTGCAGCGTCATCTGATCGCCGCCGCGACCAACGCGCGGATGCACGCGGAGCGGTATGTGGTGTCGAATCTGCCTCGCTACGCGTCGTCGCTCTGGACCGCGGCGGATTTGTATGACCGCGCGGGGGATCAGCACGAAGCGATCATCGCGTTCCAGACCTATGCCAACTCGATGCCTTCTGATCCGAGATACGCCGAGGCGTTGTTCCGTCTTGGGGAATCGCTGCGTGCCGTGGGGGACTTTCAGAAGTCCGCCGAGGTGTATGAACAGTTGATCCAGGACCGCGAGGGCGTGCTTGGAGCGGATATTGGACCGTTTGCGGACGCGAGCTTTGTGCCTTTGGCGCAGGCGTATTTGTACGATGAAGATCCTGAGAACGATGCGAAGGCGGAGCAGCTCTTGCTCACCGCACTCAACGGCACCAAGGTCTCAACCGAAACCAACCTCTATAGGACAGCATTGCTCGAACTGGCGGGTCACTACGACTCGACAGGTCGTGCTGAGCGTGCGATCGAGCGGTACGAGGAGTTTGTTGCCCGCTACGAGGGTGATCCGGAGACGGCGGTGGTCATCTATCGGTTGGCCGAAGCACACCGGAGACTGGGCGACCGGATCGAGCAATCGCTCGGTGATGCGATGCCTGCGGTTGAGCGGAACGAGCGGGTCGCGAAGATGCGATCCCATCGCGAGCGCGCGATCGAGCATTACGAAGGTGCGATCAGTGCCTTGGGTGCATTGCGGCTCAGCCGGATGGGGATGTTCGAGTCCATCGCGCTGCGGAACGCGTATTTCTATCTCGGGGACTGTGCGTTTGATCTCAATGACTACGACGAGGCGATCCGCTACTACGACATCGCGCGGGACCGGTACTCCGATGACCCCGCGTCCTTGGTCGCGATGGTCCAGATTGTGAACTCGTATGTTGCGAAGGACGAGATCGGGCGTGCGAGCACCGCAAATGAGCGGGCGCGACGGTTCTACTCATCGATCCCGGATGCGGTCTGGGACGATCCGAATCTGCCGATGGATCGGGCGGATTGGGAGCGTTGGCTCGACTCGAGCGCGATGCTGCTCAGCGGCGTGACAAATCCATAAAACGGATCTTGGGTGGTGAACTTGCGCGGATTGTGGAGAGGTGCGCACAAACAGCCGATAACTATTCCTGCATCGATTGGTGATGCACGCTGGATGGATCCAGCGTCAGGGAATGGAGGTCATGGATGACCAACACGCGGCCAGCTGGTACGCAAGATGAACGCATCGACGCGCTGCTCTCGCAGATGCGGATGCTGTGCACACAGATCGAAGCGATCGGGGTCGAGCAGCAGCGTCTGCTCGATGAGGACATGCTCGAAGAGTTCGTCAGTTCGCTCAACAGCCGAAATCCGAAGATCGAATCGCTCGCTCAAGCCGGGGAACTGGTCGAACGCTATCTTGACTCCGATGGGGTTGGGGTCGCTCAGGTGCAATCTGCGCGCGCCCAGCTTGCGGAGATGGCGGTCATGGTTGAGGTCATCCTCAAGCGGGACGCGGAGCAGCACGAAGTCGTCGAAAAACGACGCGGTGAACTCTCCAAGCAGCTGTCCGGGGTCGGAACCGCTCGCAACGCGATGCGCGCGTACGGCGGCGGGAAGCGTTCACCCAACCCAACACTCCAGGATCGGAAGGGCTGATCGTGGAACACGCAACACATATCGAAGAGTCTCAGCTACAAAGCACGCCCTCGCTCTCGGCGGGTGATCTCGCGGAGTTGATGAGCTCGTTCAACGAAGTCACTGCGAAGCTCGAACAAACCCACACGCAGCTGCGTGGAGAGGTCGTTCGGCTCAACACCGAGCTGACCCAAGCGAATGAGGCGCTCCAGCGGTCCAAACGACTCGCGGCTCTCGGTGAAATGGCGGCGGGTATCTCCCACGAGATCCGTAACCCGCTGGGATCAATTCGCTTATACACACGGATGCTGCAAGATGACCTCGCAGAAATGCCTGAGCAATGCTCGATCGTCGACAAGATCGGGCGAGCGGTGACGGGGCTGGATCAGATCGTTGGCGATGTGCTCTCGTTCTCACGCGAGATGCGTGTGCGTCCCGCGATGACCAGTGCTTCGATGGTGATCGAGGATGCGATGTGTGCGTGTGTTGCGATTCTTGATGGTCTTGATGTGAAGACTGAAGTCATGGACGGGTGCGAGGAGATCAACTGCGATCCTTCGATGGTCCATCAGGCGTTGATCAACATCATCCGCAACGGTGCGCAAGCGACCAAAGACCACGGCGGGCGTCAGTTGACGATCTCTGTACAGAAGGGTGCTGGATCAGGGGTCGAGATCGCGGTTGCAGACAGCGGTGGGGGGATCCATGAAGAAATTATCGAGCGGATGTTCAATCCGTTCTTTACAACCCGAGCCGCGGGGACAGGGCTTGGGCTTTCGATTGTGCACCGGATTATGGACGCGCACAGCGGGTCGGTCCGGGTCGAGAACAGAACAGATGATTCGGGCTGGACGCAAGGGGCGACGGTGTCGCTGCTGATTCCGGACCGGGTGAGTGAGCGGGCGCCTGATGATGGGCAGCCTCAGATTGTGGTTCGCGCTGGGCGGATGTCGCAGCCGAGGGTCGAGATTGGAACTGCGGTGCATGGTGCGCCCAATGTGATTGAGCCTGCAGCTCAAGGGGAAGTAGCGTGAGTATCAAGTCAGTACTGGTTGTGGATGACAAAGAAATGATGCGCGATTCGGTCGGGTCGACGCTCACGCGTGCGGGCTTCACGGTCCGGACCGCGGTTGATGCGCGGTCCGCGCTCAAAGAGATCGCGACCAAGCGCCCCGATGTGGTGCTGACGGACCTGAACATGCCCGGCATGACGGGGGTCGATCTTGCTGGGGAGATCCGCTCGCTCGACGATGACCTGCCTGTGATCTTGATGACCGCGTTCGGGACGGTTGAGACCGCGGTGCAAGCGATGAAGAACGGCGCGTACGACTACATCACCAAGCCATTTGAGGGCGATGAGATGATCATCGCGGTCAAACGCGCGATCTCGCACGCTTCGGTGCTCAAAGAGAACGCGATTCTTAAGGCACACGCGCGGTCGTCCAAATCCCCGGACGGATTGTTCGGTCTGGATCGGATCATCGGCAAGTCGTCTGCGATGCGGAAGGTCCGCGAGCAGGTGCGTGCGGTCGCGTCGAGTCATGGGACGGTGCTGATTACGGGTGAATCGGGTGTTGGTAAAGAGGTTGTGTCCCACGCGGTGCATGATCTGAGTCCACGGCATGAGTCGGCGTACCTCGCTGTGAACTGTGCCGCGCTCAATGAGAGTTTGCTGGAATCGGAGCTGTTCGGTCATGAACGCGGCGCGTTTACCGGGGCGGACAAGATGCGGAAGGGACGCTTTGAGCTTGCGGACAACGGTTCGTTGTTGCTTGATGAGGTGTCGGAGGTTTCGCCTCAGATTCAAGCGAAGCTGCTTCGTGTGCTTCAGGAGCGTGCGTTTGAGCGGGTCGGATCCTCGACGACGATCGGGGTTGATGTGCGTGTGATCGCGACGAGCAACCGAGACCTCCCCAAAGCCGCGGCGATGGGCGAGTTCAGGCAGGACCTGTTCTACCGTCTCAATGTACTGCCGATCGTGATCCCGCCTTTGCGGGACCGGATCGAGGATGTGCAGCCTTTGGCTGAGTACTTTGTGAACAAGATTGTCGCTCGCGATGGTCGCCGGATGATCAAGATGACTCCCGATGCGATCGAGTTGATGGGGTCGTACGCGTGGCCTGGCAATGTTCGTGAGCTGCAGAACATCTGCGAGCGTGCGGTGGTGTTGTCCGATCCGAAGGCAACCGAGATCAGCAGAGCGATGCTTGAGCCTTGGCTGATGGAATCAAGGCCGACACCTAAAGCGATGCCGCTGCGTTCGAGCGGGAGTGCTCCGGCACACACCACAACCAACGGCGTCATGCAGGATGTATCGGCACCGACCCCGGCGTACACCCAGCCAACGCATATGTCGTCGTTCGCTGAACCCAAAATGGACTACCGTCCAGGCGATAAAACACTCTCCGAGATCGAACGCGAGGAGATCGTTGCGACGCTCGAGCGGTTCAATGGGCATCGTCAGAAGACGGCCAAAGCGCTCGGGATCGGTGTGCGGACGCTGGGCCTGAAACTCAAGAAGTGGAAAGAAGACAGTCTGGTGTCCCCAAACCTGTGATCGGGTGGCACAGGGCGTGCGAAGATGTGCAGTGAGGTGAATGCGAAATGTTGATCGGGAATCTGGAAAGTTCGGGAGCGATGCCAGCGGCGGAGATGCTGCTGAAGTTTGCTGGACAGCGACAGAAGATCATCGCGCACAACATCGCCAACATCGATACGCCCAACTTCCAGACGAAAGATGTTGATCCGCAGGCATTCCAAGAGATGCTGGGGGATGCGATCGGCAAGCGCCGGAAGAAGAATGGTGGGGCGTTCGGGGCTCTTGAATGGAAAGAGTCCAACGAGATCAAGCGGATTGGACGCGGGAATGACTTTCAACTAAATCCGACAAGCAGCCAAGGCGGGATCCTGCACCATGACCGGAACGACCGGGATCTGGAGCGGATGATGCAAGATATGGTCGAAAATGCGACGGCGTACCGTGTGGCCGCGGATTTGCTGAGAAGTCAGCGCAACCAGCTACAGAACGCGATCGCTCAGCGAGTGATCTAGGAAAGGGATTAGTCCATGTACGGCGCACTAGATGTATCAACCAGCGGCATGATTGCTCAGCGGACGCGGATGGAAGTTATCGCGTCCAACATCGCCAACGCGGGGACGATCGAGAATGATCGCGGAGAGTACGAGCCGTACCTTCGCAGAGCGGCGATGTTCTCCCCGGTTTCTAGCGGCCATGGCGTGGGGATGGGGGTGGAGGTTTCGGAGATTCAGATCCAGGAAGGGTCGACGCGTCCTGAGTACCGTCCGGAGCATCCGTTTGCGGATGAGAGCGGGTATCTTCAGGTGCCTGACATTGATCCGACGGTTGAATGGGTGAACGGTTTGCAAGCATCGCGGGCGTATGAAGCGAATATCGTCGCGGCGGAGACCACCAAGAATATGATGGCACAGGCGTTGCGACTCTTGGCTTGATCGGGTACGCTTCGGAATAGAGCAAGTGCTCGTATGGAGTATTGATTGTGAGTGATCCATTAGGACTCATTGGTTCAGCGGGTGGCATGGGGCAGATGCCCGGTGGTATCGGTGGGTCTACTCAAAAACCGGGCGGGAACGGTCCTGACTTCAAGTCGGTGCTGATGGGGAATCTGAAGGAAGTCAATGCGTTGCAACAGGATGCGACGCAGGCGGCCGAGGATTTGATCACCGGCAAGCGGGATGATATTGAAGGTGTGATCGCGGCGACGGACAAAGCGGACACCGCGTTCAAGATGCTCCAAGCGATGCGGAACCAGGTCATGCAGGCGTATGACGAGGTCAAGCAGATGCGGGTCTGATCTGGCTGAGGATCTGGCTGGGGAGCTGGTTCGGGGTTTCGGGTGGTGCGCAACAAAGTACAGGACTTGAAAAAACACCGCGCAGAACATGCGTTTGGTTGTCATGTTCTGCGCCCTGATCGTCCGATGTTCTCTTGAACCATTCTGATCAAGGATGGTGGGCGTCAGGATGATGCTCTATACGGCATGGAGGCCGAGGACTCAATGGACCAGCTGCGCAAGATATTTGAGAACGCGGGGACCTACATCGGAAAGATGACGGCGTCCCAGAAACTGCTGCTCGGATCACTCGCGGTGATCGCGGCGATGACCATGTTCCTTGTCTCGCAATACGCTTCCAAACCCACCCTTGTAGATTTGATGGCTGAAACCGGCGACACGATGACGATGTCGTCGTTGCGAGCCGCTGGGATTGAGGCGCAGGTCGTCGATGGGAAGATCCAGGTCCCCCCATCCCAGCGGAGCGGCGCCATCGCGGTGCTCGCTCAAGCCGGCCAGCTTCCCGGCGACACGACGCTGCTCTTTAACAACCTGATCGGATCGCAGGACTGGAAAGCGTCCAAGGAACAGCATCGTCAGTCCCGCACCATCGCGCTTCAGAACGAGCTCTCGCGCACGATCACGCAGTTCCGGTTTGTGAACAAAGCGAGCGTGATTCTGGATATCCCTGAAAGCTCTGGATTGGGACGAGCGGTTCGGGTCCCCAGCGCGTCGATCACGATGTTTAGTAATGGTGGTTCGCAGCTTGGGCAGGACACGGTTGACGCCGCGGCGGGGATGGTCATCGGTGCGGTGTCGGGGCTGAGTCCAAAGAACATACAGGTGATTGATGGATCGACCGGGCAGCCCCGGACGGTGTCGTCGGCGGATTCTCGGTTGTCATCCAAGTATCTGGATCAGGCGCAAACCGTCGGGGATGGGAAGAAGCACCAGATCCAAGAGATGCTCGGTCATATCCCAGGCGTAATCGTGTCGGTCACCGCGATGGTGGATGTGACGCGGGTGGACAGCATCGAGCAGGCGTACTCCAAGATCGATGAGGGATCGATCTCAGCGGTGAAATCCACCGGGAGTGCAGAAGACACGATGCAGCAAGCGTCGCGTGGTGCTGAGCCTGGGGTTCGGTCGAACCAGACCGCGAGCATCAACACCGGCGGCGGATCGGGCAACTCGTCGAACTCCGCCGAGACGATCAAGGAATACGACAACCAGTTCGGGTACATCACCAAGAACACCGTGGATCCGCGCGGGATGCCAACGCATATCCGCGCGTCGATTATGGTTCCTGAGGAGTACATCCGCGAGTTGCTGACCAACTCCCGGTCTGCATCAGCTGGGGAGGGTGAGCCTGAGCCTGTGACGGATGAGGATATCCGTGAGAAGTTCGAGGGGATGGATGGCAACTCCGGATTCAAATCGCTGATCGTCAAGCAGGTTGCTCCGCACTTGATGGGGCAAGCTCCCGACGGCTCGATGATCGCGGGGGATGTGGTCGTATCGATGGCACCGATCGGGGATTCGTACCGACGCGTCGGGGAGATGCAATCCGCTGGGTTTATGGGATCGATCATGGGATCGGGCGGCGGGAGCTCCGTAATGCTCGGGAACGGGAACCTCGTCGAGACCGTGCTTGTGGGCGTGCTTGCGGCGGTATCAATACTGATGATGCTGATGATGGTCAAGCGGTCGAGTCGGAGCATCGAACTCCCCTCCGCAGAAGAACTTGTTGGGTTGCCTCCTCAGCTTGAGGGTGCCAATGACATGATTGGAGAGGCGGATGAGTCCGATTCGGCGATGACCGGTATCGAGATCGAAGACGCGATGGTGCAGATTCGTCAACTCCGGGAACAGGTCGGCGAGCTGATTACTGCTGATCCAGACAGTGCCGCGGGATTGGTCGAGCGTTGGGCTGAGATCGAGGAATAGGAGTCTGTGATGGCACGAAAGATGAATGAACCATTGCCGACGGATATACGCGAACTCGAGGGCGTCTCGAAGGCGGCGATCCTTTTGCTCTCGGTCGGTTCCGACCAAGCGGCTGCGGTGCTCAAGCGTCTTCCTGCGAAGAAGGTTGAAGAGATCACACGCGAACTGGCCGCGCTTGGGCGAGTCCCAGATGCGCTTCAGAACGATGTAGTCAAAGAGTTTTACAACCTTTCCGTCGCGGCACAGCATGCGAACGAGGGGTCGTTGTCGTACGCGAAGCAACTCCTGCAGAACTCGATGGACTCGGGTGATGCGGAACGCATTCTCGGACAGATCCAGACACAGGTGCAGAAGACCCCGTTCAGCTTTCTCCAGCGTGCGGAGAGCGACAACCTGCTGACCTTTATTCAGGAAGAGCACCCGCAGACGATCGCGTTGATCCTGTGCCACCTGACCCATCACAAAGCGTCGGAGATTCTGGTTGGGCTCGCGATGGAGAAGCAGCTCGAGGTCATCAAACGCATCGCGAATATGGAGCAGACGAATCCCGAGGTCATCAAGGAAGTCGAGATCGGTCTTGAGAGCCGGTTGAGCAACATGCTGATGCAGAGCATGGAGAAAGCGGGCGGCGTGCCGACGGTTGCTGAGATCCTCAACCTCGCGGACCGCGCGACCGAGAAGACGATCATGGAAGGTCTGGAGTCGGACGATCCGGATCTGGTCGAGGAGATCCGCCGATTGATGTTCGTGTTCGAGGACATCAAGCTCGTCAACGACAAGGGCATCCAAGCGGTGCTCAAAGAGGTCGAGAACGACGAGCTTTCGGTGGCGCTCAAGACCGCGAGCGAGGCGTTGGCTCAGAAGATCTTCAGCAACATGTCCGCGCGTGCCGCAGAGATGGTCAAGGAGGATATGGAGTTCATGGGACCTGTCCGCGTATCGGATGTCGAGACCGCGCAGCAGCGGATCGTGGACATCGTGCGTCGTCTGGAAGAAGCGGGCGATGTCATGATCGAGGGTCGAGGCGGGGAAGGCGAGATGGTCGTCTGATCCTGAATGGATCGAATGACCACAGAAAGGCAGTGTTATGGGCATCATCAAACGAGCGGATCTGGAGTCGTACACGCGCGATGCGGTGCCTCTGGATTTCGATGATCTCCATCGGCGCGGCCAAGCGGTCATCAAAGCGGCACAAGACGAAGCGGCGCAGATCCTCAAACAAGCGCAAGCGGAGCGCGATCGGTTGCTGGGAGACGCGACCGAAGTTGGGAACGCGAAGGGCTACGAGGAAGGTCACAGCAAGGGGCTCGCTGATGGGATTACGCAAGGGACCGAGGATTCGATCAGCGCGCACGACCAACGCTTGGGCACGCTGATCGAGAACTGGAGCGCGGCACTCGAAAGATGGGACACCGAACGCAACGACCTGATGCTCAGCGCTCGGACCGAGGTGGTTCAGCTCGCGGCCCACATCGCGGGGCGCGTCATCAAACGCGTGATCGATCTGGATCCTGAAGTTGTGGTCGATCAGCTCGAAGCGGTGCTCGAAACACTTGTCACACCGACGGACATCCGTGTGCGTGTGCATCCTGGGGACATGGAACTGCTCACGCGGGTGATGCCCGCGATGATCGATCAGTGCGTCTCGTGCAACCATGCGGAGCTTGTCGAGGACAGCACGCTTGCGCCCGGTTCGTGCGTGGTCTCCACCAAAGGCGGCGGGGTGATTGACGCGTCGATCTCGAAGCAGTTTGACCGCGTCGTCGCGGCGCTGCTCCCAGCGCACCGCGGACCTGACTACGACGAGCTCCAAGAAGATACGCAATCTGACGAACGCAAGGACGATACCGAATCCAAGGGCGACGCGGCGTGAAACTGTTGCCTCGCGAAATGGAGCTTGTTGGACGCGTCTCACCCGTCGGGGTGAGCGGGCGCGTGCGTTCGGTGCGCGGGATGACGATTCTTGCGACGGACTTGCCTGTTCCTATCGGATCACTCGTCGAAATTCACAGTCAAGACAACGGACGCATCGCGGGAGAAGTCGTCGGGTTCGACAACGGCGAAGCGATCGTCATGCTCCTCGCGCCAACCACCGGGATCGTTCCCGGATCGGTGATCTCCATGCAGCAGGTGCATCAGGTCGCGCCGGTCGGTCATCGGATGCTCGGTCGCGTTCTTGATGGATTGGGACGACCAATCGATGGGCTCGGACCAATCGCAGAAACCGCACAACGAGCGATCAATCCAGCACCGATCGGCGCGATGCAGCGCCGGAAGATCGATCAGCCATTGAGGACCGGGGTGCGTGTGCTGGATTTGATGACCCCGATCGGGCGCGGTCAGCGCCTCGGGATCTTCGCGGGTCCCGGTGTCGGCAAATCAACCCTGCTCGGACAGATCGCGCGCGGGACCGATGCAGATGTCAATGTCATCGCACTGATCGGCGAACGCGGGAGAGAAGTTCGCGACTTTATCGATCACGCATTGGGGGAAGAAGGGCTCAAGCGGTCTGTGGTGATTGTGGCGACGGGGGATGAGTCGCCGTTGCTCCGGATTCGCGCCGCGAAGCTTGCTTGCACCGCGAGCGAGTATTTCCGGGATCAAGGGCTCGATGTATTGTTGATGATGGACTCGATCACCCGATTCGCGCACGCGCAGCGTCAGGTCGGTTTATCCGTGGGCGAGCCACCAACCACCAAGGGCTACACACCCAGCGTGTTCTCGTCGATGGCAGAACTGCTCGAACGAGCAGGAACCATCGAACCCAAAGACGGCGTCGGGGGCGGGTCCATCACCGGTCTGTTCACGATTCTCGTTGAAGGCGACGACATGACCGAGCCCGTATCCGACGCGGCACGCGGGATTCTTGACGGGCATGTGGTGCTCTCGCGGAAGCTGGCGCACATGGGACAGTTCCCAGCGGTCGATGTGCTCGATTCGGTCTCCCGCGTTGCAAACGATGTGATCGACGATGGTCATAAAGCGTCGCGCCAGCAGATTTCCAAGATGATCGCGAAGTACCGCGAGATCGAGGACCTGGTCCAGATCGGCGCGTACGCGACGGGCGCGAATCCTGAAGCGGATACCTCGATCGATCTCAATCCCGTGATCAACGAGCTGCTGGGTCAGCGGACGAATGAACTCGCGCCGTTCGAACCCGCACGGGACATGATGGTCAAGCTCGCGTTGCAGTCCGGGGACATGATCACCCAGCGCAAGGCGTACGCGCAGTCGCAGAACCAAGCACCCGTCGCGTCGGTTGGACCTCCATCTGGCAAGGTGGGGGGGTAACCGATCATGGCGGTCTTCCGATTCAAACTCCAGCCGGTCCTTGAGATGCGGGAACGCGAGGAACGCGAGAAGAAACTCGCGCTCGTTGAGCTGGAACGCGAGCGGATGGAGCTTGAGAACCGAATCCGGGGGTACCAGCGGAACATCGAGACTGAGCAATCAAGCTTGGCGCAGATGCTGGGGACCCAGGGCGGGGTTGATCTTCGCGGCGCGCGTCTGCAAGCGAACGCGGCGGTCTCGAACCGGTTTTCGGCGCAGCGTGCCGTGCTTGAACTCGCCGGGGTGCACCACCGGATGGAACGGGCTCGCGGCGAACTGGTCGAAGCATCGGCACGGCGCAAAGCGGTCGAACTGCTCCGGGATCGTCAGCGTGAAGCGTTTGAACACGAACAAAGGCGTAGAGAATCGATCGAGTTGGACGATATGTCCGTTATGCGATACTCCAGACGACAAGGAAATATCCTATGAAGAAGCTCACCAAAGCGTTGATGGTTGTTGCGGTGCTGAACCTGTTCGCTGTGCTCGCAGGGGTGGGCTGGATCTTCGCGTCGGGGCGTATGGACAAGCAGCGTGTGCTGGAGGTGGTCGATCTGTTCGAGGAAACCACGATCGGGCGGGACACCCGGATCAAAGCGGAAGAGGCGGAAGCCGCGGCGGCGCTCGCAGAGCAGGAGGTCGGTCTCCCCGAACTCGCGATGAACTCCGGAGAACTCAACAGCATCCGTTTGCAGTTGACCCAGATCGACCGCGCGCGCCTGGAACGGATGCAGCGGGAGATTACTGATCTTCAGAACACGCTTAAACGAGAACGGGCTTTGCTCGCGAATGAACGCACGGATTTCCAGATCCAGCGTGACGCGTTTGAAGCGATGCGTATCCGGATCGCGGAGATCGAAGGGTCGGACCAGTTCACCAAATCGCTCGCGGTGCTCAAAGAGTCCAAACCAAAGGATTCCATGGCGATGCTGAGCGTCTTGATCGCTCAAGGAAAGCGTGAACAGGTGGTTACCTACCTGAGCGCTCTGAGCAACGGCATCCGTACTGAAGTGATCGCGGAGTTTGTCAAAGCGGATGAAGCTGAGTTGGCAGCGGGTTTGCTGGAGTCTATCCGGATGCGCGGCCAGGAAACCGCGCTGGCGGACGGTACCAGCGATGACAACACTCCAAACACACTCGGTCCATAACACACGCAGCGCAGATTCTGTCGCTGCACGCGCACAAACCATCGCATCAAACGCAACGCTTGCGCGGCCCAATACCGGTGGGTTTGCTGATGTTCTGGGCGCGTTCACAGCGGTCGAACCCGATGAAGCCGTCGATCAAACGGAGGATTCCGAATCGACGGATGAATCCGCTGCCGACGAGGAAAGCTCCACCACAAGCGAATCCAAATCCGATGAGAGCGGCGCGAAGGACGCGGAATCGGGCGAAGTTGCTGTATACGAGACTGCTGAAGGTGGAACTGCAGAGACGAAGGGGGAGCAATCCCCGAAGGTTGAATCCTCTGCGGATTGGTCGAGGGTTCTGACCAACGCGGCGTCGATCAATCTCGCGGATCTGGCAACCAAGCAGCTTGAAGGACAGGCATCGACGGCAAAGACTGATTCCCAGACCGTCAGCCGCGATCAATCCCCGGTCTCCACACAGCCAAAGACAACCGCAGAAGACTCACCGTTTTCCACGCTTGCTAAGCAAGGGGTTGGACGATCACTCGGTGTCACAAGTGTCCAACCACAACAGGGTGGGGGATCGCAAGAGGGGGTAGCCCACGCGACGAATGGGGCATCTGCGGAAACCACCGCCGCTCCAAAGGATCAAACGGCACCGAAACAAGATCAGAATCACACTCCGCAGCAACTCGCCCAGCCCTCCAAAGCAGAGGTTGTTCAAGCGGTGCAGTCGCAAGCAATGGATCAGAACCAAGCCGTGAAGCGTTCGGATGGGGTGAAACCGATCCGTCAGGTTGATGGAGTGGCGAGCGAATCGAAAGCGGTTGGTGGGAGCGAATCTTCCGGAAAATCGGGTCAGGGTCAGAGCGGGCTTGATCTTGGGGATCGATCCCAACAAGCAACGAAATCTCTCCAGCAGACCAAATCCACAGATGACCAAGCACTCCAGCGGCGAGAGGTCATCGCACAAGTGCAGCGCGGGCTCGCATCGATCATGAACACCAAAGGCGGGACGATGAAGATCCGCTTGAGCCCAGAGCACCTCGGAGAGGTGAACATCCAGCTCATGACCAAGGACGGTCATGTCAGTGTCAAGATCGAAGCGGAGCACGAGCAGACCAAGAACATGCTCAAGGATGGGCTCGAAGGACTCCGCAGCGCGATCGAAGCACGCGGCGCGACGGTCGATTCGCTCACCGTTGACAGCAAGGAACGCTCCGGGTTCGAACAACTCTTGGGACAATCCGATCAGAGCAACGACCAACAACAACACGAATCGGGCGACCGGTCCGCATCAGACAACGACCAAACCAAGAACGCATCGAGCAACGGTGATCCGGATGGATCAGAAGCCGGAGTCGAGGCGGATACCAGCAATCAGCCGCAGAGCATCTGGACCCAGCTGGGTCTGGATGCGATCGCGTAATGAAAGGGCGACGACATGAGTGCCATCAGTGATTTCTCAACAACCAACCCCGCGTCTTCCACCGACGATGCGTTCAACACGCTATCGAGCGCGGAGTTTTTGCAGATCATCTTTACGGAGTTGCAGAACCAGGACCCGCTTGAGCCGCAGGATTCGCAAGCGATGCTCAACCAGCTCTCGTCGCTTCGCTCGATCGAGTCGGACACGAAGATGGTGGATTCGTTGCAGAGTCTTGTCTCTCAGAACGAGTTTGCCGCGGCATCGCAGTTGATTGGATCGTTGGTGTCCGGGATCACGCTGGACAACCAGCGCACCGCGGACATGGTCATTTCGGTTTCGCAGACTTCCGAAGGCCCGGTTCTGAACCTCTTTGGTGGAAGCCGCATGTTCTTCGACCAGGTCGATGAGATCGCGGGACCGATTGACGATTATGTCAATCCGGACGGAGATGGCGATGAAGATGATGACATCCCGACCGATCCCGATACCGACACCGATACGGGCATTGACCTCACCGCTCCGGTTCTGACCGATGTCGAGCAACTCGATCCGGATCTGAATCATTCAGATTCGCCAAGCGACTCGCCAACCCGGCAGGTTGTGTCGCCTGTCTGATGAGCTTTCATTCATGACCATTTCAGGCAACCAACTCCTCTCGGCTCTGGGATCGGGGATTCTTCCCGGCGGCAATCTCGATGCGAGCAATCAGTCCGCGCAGAAACACGACACGCACCTCGATTTCAACGAGGTGCTTCGTCGCGTTCAGAACGGACAAGCGAGCGAGCTGGGGGTCAAGATCGGGAAGGGTGTGTCGCCGCAAAGCATGACGAACGATGTGCGTGATCGCGTGGGGATCGCATCAGATCGTGCGGTGGTCAAAGGGATCAATCAAGCGTTGGTTGATCTCGGCGAGTCGTTCGTGCGCGTGGATGTGCGGAATCGCGTGATCGAGGCGCAGTTCGAGCCGAGCGATGGTGGGGTGGTCGAGGGCATCGATGGGTATGTGTCGATGCGACCAATCAAGAGCGATGAAGTCGGCGCAGAATCGGGAGTTCATCCGATCCAATCCGTTTCGGCACGCGTTGTGCGAAACCAGTCGCTTGCGGATGTGCTCTCTTCGATCACGCCGTGATTGACCAATGCTCCGATGAACGAATCGCGAGCAAGATGAGGTTTCTTCTATGGCATCAACAAGTTCATTGTTCATCGGTCTGACCGGTCTCAATACCCACTCCCGCAAGCTCGACATCATCGGCAACAACATTGCCAATGTGAACACGACCGCGTTCAAGAGTTCGAGGATCATGTTCGAGACCCTCTTCCAAACCAACCTCGGTTTCGGGACTGCGCCCACAGCAAACTCCGGCGGCGTGAACCCAAGCCAGATCGGAAACGGCGTTGGGATCGGGGGCATCCAACGCAACTTCAACAACGGCACCATCAACGCGACCGGAGACCTCCGCGATCTTGCGATCGACGGGTCCGGATTTTTCATGGTCGAAAGCAACGGCTCAACCTTCTACACCAGAGCGGGTTCCTTCCGACAAGACACACAGGACAACCTGACCACCGCGACCGGCGAACGCTTGCTGGGATACGGCGTTGATGAAGATTTCAATCTCATCACCGGTGAACTCGTCCCGATCAATATCCCGATCGGACGACAGACCATCGCCGAAGCGACCAGCAACATCGCAATCGTCGGGAACCTTGATAAGAGTGGCGATATCCCGACCCAAGGCTCGACCATCGAGTTGATGGCTTCCTCCCTTTCAGGTCCCACAATCCTCGGTGGCGGATTCATCAGTTCGACCTCGTTGCTGACCAACATCGATGATCCATCAAGCCCCGGGACATCACAGTTCAGCTCAGGGCAAACCATCCGTCTGACCTCCGACGCGACCAAAGGCGGCGGGTCGCTGTCCCAAACAGACCTTCCGATCACCGCGACAACTTCCGTCCAAGACCTGATGACCTTCCTCGAGCAAGCGCTCGGAATCCAGGACACCGGCGGGCCCAACCCCGACGGCTCAACCCCTGGCGTGACCGTTGATCCAACGACCGGGGTGATCTCGATTGTCGGCAATGTCGGCACCGAAAACAATATTCAGATCTCAACCGGCGATCTCCGTCTGGTGGATTCCGATGGGACTTCGTTGGGAGCCGCGTTTGAAACCAATCAGGTCGCGGAGGCTGACGGCGAGAGCGTGCGAACCACCGTGTCCGCGTTCGACTCGCTCGGGACTTCGGTGCTGGTTGATGTGGTGATGGTGCTCGACTCAACCCCGAACACCGGACCGGTCTGGAGATACTTCATCGAATCCGATGCGGACACCGACCTGGACATCTCAGTCGCAACCGGAACCCTGCAGTTCAATACCGAAGGGCAGATCGATCCGGACAACAACTCCGTGCAGGTGACGATCGACCGGAACAACACCGGTGCGGACAATCCTTTGTCGTTCAATCTCAACTTCCTCGCGGATTCTGGGCAGACCACATCACTCGCGACCGGATCGAACATCATCGGGTTGACCAGCGACGGTCTGCCTCCGGGAACGCTTGAAAACTTCGCGACCGGTGACGACGGCACAATCGTTGGCAGGTTCTCCAACGGCGCGATCCGGACGATGGGCAAGGTTGTCCTCGCGAAGTTCTCGAACCCTGCGGGCTTGATTGATCAGGGGGGTAACCTGTTTGGGACGGGTCCAAACTCGGGTCCCGCAGCGATCGCATCTCCCGGCCAGCTCGGTCTGGGTGCCGTCGTCTCTGGCGCTCTCGAAGCATCCAATGTGGATCTGGGACAAGAGTTCACGCAGATGATCCTGACCTCTACGGGATACTCCGCCTCGTCCCGTGTGATCCGGACCACCGATGAACTGCTCCAGCAACTCCTTGTGCTTGGACGATAACAGTCCTCAGCCGGTCTGATAACACGGCTGGTTTCGGAGATGGTCATGATCTGCGTCACGCGACTCAACGATAAAAAATTCATCCTCAACGCGGAGATTATCCGGACAGTCGAGGAGAACCCCGACACGATCATCACGCTGCTCACAGGGGAGCATCTTGTGGTCAAAGAATCCATG
Organism: uncultured Phycisphaerales bacterium; assembly: GCA_963976955.1. Classification (GTDB taxonomy): domain Bacteria; phylum Planctomycetota; class Phycisphaerae; order Phycisphaerales; family UBA1924; genus UBA1924. The sequence goes on from CAXBMD010000002.1 coordinate 1,008,574, forward strand.
ACCGAGGTCGTCAAGCGGACCATCGAGTATGGCAGGCACCTCCGGAAACTCACCGAGCCCACATAATCCAACCCCACCGGCTTTGATCGCTCATAAAACCGGATCACGCCTGAATTTCGCCCGCTGCAGCGTCGATAGTCTCCGTGTACCTCCCATGGACGGGTGGTGCTTGGAGGACGACGCGTGGATATTGCAACAGTAGGTGGAATCGCTCTGGCAGCAATCTGCTGTTTTCTCGCCATCTTTTTGGGTGGCGGGAATCCGATCGCGATGATCAACATCCCGTCGGTCATCGTCGTGTTCGGCGGTTCCGCAGGCGCGGTGATCGCGGCATTCCCGCTCGCAAGTTCGCTCGGACTCCCCAAGCTCGTTATGAAATCCATCTTCGGCACGGTCGCTGATCCTGCAGACACAATCAAGGACATCGTGAAGTACGCAGAGATCGCTCGTCGTGAAGGCATCCTTTCGCTTGAAAACCACATCGGTGACATGACCGACGAGTTCATTATCCGCGGGATCAAGATGGCCGTGGACGGTACAGACCCTGAACTCATCCGCGTCATCATGGAGACCGAACTCGAAGCGATGATGGATCGGCACATGCAGGGCAAAATGGTCCTCGACAACTTCGGCAAGTACGCACCAGCGTTCGGGATGATCGGGACACTCATCGGTCTGATCCTCATGCTCGGCTCCATGGAAGACCCTTCAACCATCGGCCCATCCATGGCGGTCGCGCTGATTACCACGCTCTATGGTGCGATCATCGCAAACGCATTCGCTGGACCGATCGGCGACAAGCTGTACTCCAACGACCAAGACGAGACCCGGCTCAAGACCATCGTCATCGCGGGCGTCATGGCAATCCAGTCCGGTGACAACCCACGCGTGGTCGAGAGCAAACTGCTCACCTACCTCCCACCTGCACAGCGCGACGCGTTCCTCGAAGCACAAGCCGCATAAGAGCGGGTGAAAGGAGCACGCGATGGCGAAAAAGAAGGAAGCACCGAAAGCTGAGGTCCCCGAGTGGGTCGTCACCTTTGGTGACCTGATGTCGCTGCTGCTGTGCTTCTTCGTGCTACTGGTGTCGTTCTCAGAGATGAAAAAACCACGCGAGTACCAGAAGGTCATCGATTCGGTCAACGAAGCGATGGGGTTCAAAGGCGGTATGGGTCTGGCGCACCTGCTCGAACAAGCGGACAACTCGATGGTTTCCAACCAAGAAGAACGCGCCAAGCGTGATGGGAACAAGAAATCAACCGATGTCAACAACGACTCCAATATCCAAGGCCGGGAGACTCTGGTGAACATCGTCCAAGAGGGTGCTCGGCACGCGATCGGTGGATCGATCATGTTTGAGGTAGGGAGCTTTGATCTCTCAAAGCGCAACCAAGACATGATCCGCGACAGCGTCGCTCCCAAAATCCGAGGCCTCAACTACATCTGCCCGATCGTGGGACACGCATGGGGTCTCGAAGAGAAGCGGTCCGGGATGGGATTTGATGAGCTTGGGTATCGACGCGCTCAGGTGATCAAGGATTTCTTGGTCCGGGAATGTGGTGTGGATGGGGCGATCCTGCGGGTTGAGTCGGCCGGGGATACCGAACCGATGTCGTTGTCGCAGGATTCCAGCGGAGGCGGGGGCTCGAATCGTCGAGTACAGGTGTACCAAACCGGGCGGACGGTCTCACAGACCCATCCAGATCCGAACTTCACCGGAGCGGATAACTAACACTCGGACATCCGAGCGAGGAAGCAAGTCATGGCCGACGAAGATACCAAAGCCCAGAAAACCGACGACGCCTCCAGCGAGAGCAAGGGGGGCGGGCTCAAGATGATCATCATTATCGCGGTGATCATGGTCGTCGAAGGCGCCGGGGTCTACTTCTTGGTCAACATGATGGGTGGTCCTAGCGGTGTTGAAGCGAGCGAAATGGCGATGCTCGAAGGCACCGGTGAGGATGCTCCAGTCGAACTCGAACTCGTCGAAGATCGATTCCAGAACATGTCCACAGGGCATGTCTGGGAATGGCGCGTGCAAATTGTGCTCCGTGCTCGTCAGAAGAACGCGGCCCATATTGAAACCATCAAGACGCGAGACGCCGCGCTGTTGAAGGAAGGCGTCGCGCTGATCTTCCGTAGAGCGCAAGATCGGCACCTCCGCGAGCCTGGGCTTGAGACCATTACGCGTCAGCTGACCACCTATGTCAACGAGGTGTTCGGGGTTGATGCCGATGGAATGCCCCGCGTGGATCGCGTTATCATCCCTGAGTGCAAGGGTTTCCGTTCGGATACCTGATCCTCGACAACGATCAATCGCATCGGATTCCACCACCTCAAGCAATATCTGCGCCTGAGCGCAAAGACTGGACTCGTTCGGCACGATCGTCCGATATGTGGACATGCGCCGGGAGTCGGTGCGTCTTGCCAAATCCGGGCGGAGCCCGAAGGAATCCACGATGGCCGACGAAGCCGAAAATACACAACCTGAAGATCAATCGCCTTCGAGCGATGCATCCGAAACCCCGACCGATCCGGTAGGGGATGTCTCTGATGCGGAGAAGGCGATCGAGGACGCGTCCGCGATCGCTGGTGATGTCGCGGCGCAAGCCGAGGACGGCGCGGATATGTCCGACGACGATGCCGCGGCTCTCACCTCTGCAATGTCAGAGATCAACGAAGCGAGTACGCCGGGACCATCAGCGAGCGAGGGTGATGCCTTTGTCTCCCCAGAACTTGGCGATGGTTTGTCATCCGGCCAACGCGGTGATCTGGAACTGCTCTCCGATGTCCACATGAATGTCCGCATCGAGCTTGGCAGAACGCGGATGTTCGTCGAGGATGTGCTGCGTTTGGGTGATGGGGCTGTGGTTGAGCTCGATAAACTCGCTGGGGATCCGGTGGATGTATTTGTCAACGACCGCAAGGTCGCTCGCGGCGAAGTCCTCGTGCTCAACGACAGCTTCTGTGTGCGTATCAGCGAGATCATCGATCTCCGTGAAGGCTGATTGATTGAATGAAGGTGACCAGACGGAGGATCCGTCTGAGAGAAAGGCCAGGATGGCGATATGCGGATGGGACAGCGGGTGTGCTTGAGCACCCTGATCACGCTTCTGATTTTCACACACACCGCGATCGCTCAGCATGGGCCTTGGGTTGATGTGTCGACTGATGCACCTGCTGCGATTGAGCCGGTGGTTGTTGAGCAGCCAACTGTTGCCAGTCATGCGATTCCAGTTCCACAACACACAACGCCGACCGCTCGGCCAGTCGAAACGGCAATCCCGCAAACCAGCGAATCCAAACCACTCGGGATGCCTCGCGCTCGCGAGCAAGACCAATCCATTGCAAGCGACGAAGTGACCACGCCATTGGTGCTCGGGAATGACTTTGTTCGTACCGTCGCGGCACTCGGTGGAGTACTGCTCTTGATCTTTGGCTTGGCGCAGTTCTACAAACGACTCGCTCGCACGCGAGGCGGACTCAGCGGGCAGCTCGGCGCTGGAGGGCGAGCACCCGCGGGGCTCGTCGAGGTTCTGGGGCGCTACCCGATCTCATCTGGGATGACGCTTGTTGTGCTCCGGTTTGATCGTCGCGTGCTGCTGCTCTCGCACGCCGGGTCCAGCCGAGGCAAGAAAGGCGTGGGCGGTGCAGGCACCATGCAGACCTTGTGCGAAGTCGACGGCATCGAAGATGTTGCCTCCATCATCGGAAAGGTCCGCGACGAAGCGGGCGATTCGATCTCCGCATCCTTCGAGCGTGCCCTGCACGAAGCGGGCAACGCGACCGATCAAGAAATCGAGAAAGCGATGTACCAGCCCGCACCTGGGATGCATGTCCAGCGTCCGCGCCGGATCGCACCTGGGTTTGTGGGTAACGATGAGGGCGATCGGCTCGAACTGACATCGTCGAACGATTCACCCGCCGCCTCGCAGGTCTTGCGCCGTCGGCTCGGTGCAATGCGGAGGGGGCATTGAGCCGTGGGATTCATTCGTTCCATCCTGTGTGTGTTGCTGATGGGGTTGCTTTCAACCGGCGCGTTCGCACAGCTCGGACCATCGACACCTGAGTCATCCAGCGACGCGTTCAATCCGCTCCAGATGCTTAACGACGCCGGCTCAGCGATCAACGCCGCCAGCTCGATCGGTGGCGGAATCCAAGGCGGGCAATCGCAATCGTCCGATGAATCCGCACAATCCGGGTTGTCGGTGACGCTCAACATCATGCTGCTGCTGACGGTGATCGCGTTGGTCCCGTCGATCATGCTGATGACGACCAGCTTTGTTCGCATCATGGTGGTCCTCGCGCTGCTCCGTCAAGCGATGGGCACGCAGTCGCTCCCGCCGGGACAGGTGATTACGGGTCTCGCGTTGTTCATGACGATGTTGGTGATGAAACCAACGATCGACCGGATCTGGACGGACGCGGTGGTTCCATACCAGAACGGCGAGATCCGGGATATGGATCTGCTCTGGGAGCGTGCATCGAACCCGATGCGTGATTTCATGTTCGACCAGATCGAAGCGACCGACAACTGGTCGTCGCTGTACATGATCCTCAACTACCAAGGCGTGGATACTTCCGAACCCGAAAGCATGACCCGCGCGGACATCTCCACAACGACCCTGATCCCGGCGTACATGCTCAGCGAGCTTAAGGTATCGTTTCTGATGGGGTTCCGGGTGTACCTGCCGTTCCTTGTGATTGACATGGTGATCGCGTCGCTGCTGATCTCAATGAGCATGATGATGCTCCCTCCGGTGTTGATTTCGCTGCCGTTCAAGCTGATGTTGTTTGTGCTGGTCGATGGATGGACGCTGATCGTTGGGTCGCTGCTCGAAAGCTTTGTGCAGGAAGGCAACAGTTCTCGGCTCAGCGCGACCGCCGCGGCGGCAATCCCATTGTTCATGCTGGTCAAGATTGTTGAGAAGGGCAAGGTCAAGAAACGACTGAACGGGGGCTGCTGTGATTGACGAAGCCGCGATCCAGATGATCCGCGATGCGCTGCACATTGTGCTGCTGATCGCGACCCCGTTGTTGCTGGTCGGGATGATTTTGGGTCTCGTGATTTCGTTGATCCAGTCCGTGACCTCGATTCAAGACCAGACCCTGACCTTTGTTCCCAAGATCATCTCATTGCTGGTGGTCGTGGTGCTTTTGCTGCCCTGGATTTTGACGATTCTTGGTGAATACGCCGTAGAGATGATGAAGCTGTTCTGATGGAAATGATCGTCCCCATGCTGGTGCATGTGCTGCCGCTGATGCTGGTGGTCGCTCGGTTGACGGGTTTGTTTTTGTTTACACCTTTGCTGCGTTCAGCGACGGTCCCGCGTTCGTTCAAAGCGGTGCTCGCGTTCATGTTTGCAGTCGCGTTGTATCCCGCGGTGCCGCACTTTGATCCGGGTGTCACGATTGATACGGTCCAGTTGGTGCCGTTGCTATTCGCTGAACTGCTCGTCGGGATCTCGATCGGTCTCATCGCCGCGATGCCTTTATACGCGATGCAGATGGGTGGATTCGTGATGGGGTATCAGGTCGGTCTATCGCTTGCAGAGTCCTACAACGCGGAACTGGATTCCAACGGCTCGGTCATCGGATTGCTGCTGTTCTACTTAGCGGTTTTCGTATTCATCGGGTTCGGTGGGATCGAGCTGTTGTTCCTCGCGCTCGCTGAATCGTTCCACACCGCGCCGATCGGGATGTTTACCGCTGGTGATGTGCCGTTGGATATGTTTGTTGAGGTGGTCACTTCCGGATTCGAACTCGCGATCCGTGTCGCGTCGCCTGTGATTGCCGCCGTCGCGATGTCGCAGGTTGCGATGGGTCTGGTGATGAAGACGATGCCTCAGGTGAACATCATGAGCATCGGGTTTGCGATCCAGATCATGACCGGCTTAATCCTGCTGATGCTGATGATCAATGTCATGAGCGTCGTCGCGGGCGATGAGATCGACCGCGTGATGGACGGGCTCGCGATCTGGATCCAGAGTCTCGCAACCGAATCAGCACACGCGCAAGCAGCGGGGGGGCTGAGCGATGGATGATCTGGGTGAACGCACCGAAGCCCCAACCCCAAAGGCGCTCGCAACCGCGCGAGAGAAGGGCCAGGTTCCCAAGAGCCAGGACTTGTCGGGCGCGGTTCTGATGCTTGGTGGTGTCATCGCGCTGATGGTGCTGGCGCCGATGATCGCAGAGATGTTCGAGCGGATTCTCCGCACGATGCTGGGTGGCGACATCAGCGTCGATCAACTCTCCACGGCTTCGATCAAAGCAACATCCATGCTCGCGATGTACGAGGTCTTCCGCGTCATGCTCCCGGTGCTTTTGATTGTGATGGTCGTCGCGTACGCGTCGCAGTTCATGCAGGTCGGGTTCCTGATCAGCGCCGATCCCATCATGCCCAAGTTCAGCAAGCTGTCCCCGATCAGTGGGGTCAAGCGGATCTACGGCAAAAAAGGGCTCGCTAAAGCGATCATCAACACACTCAAACTCACACTCCTCATCATCGTGTCGATCTTGGTGATCCGCTCGCAGATCGACACCATCTCCACGCTCCCGATGCTTACCGCATTGATGGCCACCGCCGCGATCCTGCGGATGGTTGTGATGATCGCGTTTATCCTGATCGTGATCCTGCTCATGCTCGCGGTCATCGACTACATCTTCCAACGCTGGCAGCACATGCAAGAGAACAAGATGACCAAGCAGCAGGTCAAGGACGAACGCAGAACGATGGAAGGCGATCCCCAGCTCAAAGGCAAACGCATGCAGATGGCGCGTGAGATCATCATGCAGCAGATGGCACATCAGGTTCCACAAGCGGATGTCATCGTCACCAACCCGACGCATTTCTCCGTCGCGATCAAGTACGATTCCGATGGCATGGGTGCTCCAAAGGTCACCGTCAAAGGTGCGGACCTCATGGCGTTCCGCATTCGGCAGATTGCTCGCAATCACAAAATCCCCATCGTCGAGCGTCCACCGCTCGCGCGTGCGTTGTACTGGGGAGTGAAAGCAGGTCAAGAAATCTCCGCTGAGCACTACGAAGCCGTCGCCGAACTCCTCGCGTATGTCTACCGGCTCGAAGGCAAAGCGCACAAGAAAATGAATCAACTCGAACCCGTCACCCAGATCCAAAGTCAGTAATGTCCACAGTCACCGTCAAGTAAGGTATAGTCGCACCACCAATGGCTAAAGAAGCGTCCAACACACTCCTCCCCGCATGGGTTGATCGGGTCAGCCAATACCGCACGCTGATCGTCCCGCTCGGGTTTGTGTTGATGCTCTCGGTGATCCTGCTCCCGCTGCCACCGATCGCGCTGGACATCCTGATCTCCTTCAACATCTCCCTCGCGGTCATCATCCTGCTGACCACGCTCTACATGCAAAAAGCACTTGAGTTCTCGGTATTCCCGTCGCTGCTGCTCGCGACGACGCTGCTGCGTCTGGTGCTCAACATCGCATCGACCCGCCTCATTTTGACCGCGGACGCATCGACCCCACAAGAAGCGATCGGGGTTGCGGGCGAAGTGATCTCCGCGTTCGGGGTCTTCGTTGCGGGTGATTCGCTCTTCGTCGGCGTCATCATCTTCTCGATCCTCATGATCGTTCAGTTCATGGTCATCACCAAGGGTGCGGGCCGCATCGCGGAAGTCGCGGCACGCTTCACACTCGACGCGATGCCCGGCAAGCAGATGGCGATCGACGCCGAGCTTTCCAACGGCATGATCACCGAGAACCAAGCACGCACCCGGCGCGAAGAGATCGGACGCGAAGCGGACTTCTACGGTGCGATGGACGGTGCGTCCAAGTTCGTCAAAGGCGACGCAATCGCGGGCATCATCATCACGCTGATTAACATCGCGGGTGGTTTCGCGGTTGGTACGATTGATAAGGGCTGGCCCGCGGGTCAGACCGCAGAGATCTTCACCAAGCTGACCATCGGCGACGGTCTCACCAGCCAGATCCCCAGCTTCATCATCTCGATGGCTGCAGCGCTCATCGTCACCCGGTCGAGCGACAAGGGCAACCTCGGGAGCGAGATCACTGGTCAGCTCGTGTCCCAACCGCGAGGACTCATCATCACTGCGGGTTTCCTCGCGGCCCTCGCGTTCTCACCGCTTCCAACACTTCCGCTGCTGACCATCGCGATCGGGCTCGGCGTGCTTTCATGGTTGATGATCCGCTCTGCGAAGGACAAGGTGACGGTCGAGAAGCAGAAGGCGCAGTCTGAAGCCGGGGAGATCGCGCCCGAACCACCACAGGTCGAAGACCTGCTGAAGGTCGATGTGCTGGAACTCGAAGTTGGCTATGGGCTGGTGCCGTTGATCGATACCTATCAAGGCGGGGACCTGCTCGACCGCATCAGCGCGGTCCGTCGTCAACTCGCGGTGGAACTCGGTCTGGTGATGCCACCGGTCCGCATCCGCGACAACATGCAGCTCCCCCCAAACGAGTACCGCGTCAAAATCCGGGGCAACACCGTCGCGTCCGGACAAGCGGATCCGGGCCGACTGCTCGCGATGGACTCCGGTTTCGTCACCGGCAAAGTCGATGGCGTCCACACCGTCGAACCCGCGTTCGGTCTCGATGCGTGGTGGATCGATCCGGGTGTCCGCACGCGCGCTGAGAGCATGAATTACACCGTCGTTGATCCGACAAGCGTGCTCGCGACGCACATCACCGAGCTCGTCAAGACCTACGCCGACGAATTGCTGACGCGTGAAGAGGTCAACAACCTGATCGAAGGCCTCAAAGAGAAAGCATCGAAACTCGTCGAGGAAGCGATCCCAAGCATCATCAAGGTCGGGGAACTCCAGAAAGTTCTTCAGTCACTCCTCCGCGAGCGCGTCCCGGTCCGCGACATCGAAACGATCCTCGAAACCCTTGCCGACTGGGGCACCAAAACCAAGGACCTCGATGTGCTCGTCGAGTACGCACGCAACGCGCTCCGAAGAACCATCTGCTCGCTCTATGCGGATACCAATGACGACGGGAAGCTCTCGCTCGTCTGCGTCACGCTCGATCCTCGGCTCGAAGATCAGGTCAGCGCGTATATAGATAGAGGGGCCGCGGGAACGGTGCTCAATGTCCCTGCGAAGGTTGCTCGGGACATCGCGACGGTGGTCAGCAATGAACTCGGCGCGGTGATGGCACGCGGCCGACTGCCGGTCGTGATCGCGTCGCCGCAGGTCCGCAACGCGATGTGGCAGATCCTCGAACCCCATATTCCGGGCGTCGCGGTGCTGGGATACAACGAGGTTGTGAGCGGGATCGATGTGGAATCCGTGGGTTTGATCGGCCCGCTTGGATCGCAAAGCAGAGAGCAGACAGCGCAGCAGCAATCAAATGGTGCTGGGATTCCGGTCGGGGCGGCGTAAAACGAATACCGTTTCGTTGTGGACAACTTGTCGATAAGTGGTCAAAGCCGAGTGGGGGCGGTACATTACGGTGAACCACATTTTCCACAAGCTGCCAGGACGGCCGAATATGAAACTCAAAACCTACACCGCTCAAACGATGGCACAAGCACTGGCGCAGGTCCGCAAGGACTTGGGATCAGACGCGATGATCCTCCATACGCGTTCATTCCGCACCGGGTCATGGCTCGGATTCGGCGGCAAGCCGATGGTCGAGATCACCGCCTCCACCCCTCAACCTTCATCACCACGCCAATCGCGCCGAGCGAAGCGATCAACCACCATGAGTCCTGTTGCGTCATCATCGAATGATCGCTCAGAACTTGTCGCAGCCAGTGATGAGGTACAGCCGGATATTGTGGTCCAGCGCAGCCGCGTCGCGCAGCGCGTCAGCGGCACACCAACAGAAAAACCTGCTTCGCGCGAATACATGGTGGATGATCGAGCCGCACTCTTGCAGGGACTGATGGGCGGTGTCGGTGCACGCGATCGACAAGGAAACCACGAAACAGTGCAGGAGCCTATCAAGAAAATCACGATCAATTCAATCGAAGCCGAACCGATCGAAGATGAAGGCTTCGAGCCCATGACCTTCCGGACAATCCAAGCAGGGCTTACCGAGACGCCCAAGCAGACACCAGAACGGGTTCCCGACCCAGTGCACAAGCCGGCTATTGAACCAGTGTTTGAACAAAAAACCGCGCCGGCAGCAGTGGTTGAAACGGATGAACCCACGCATTCCAAACTCTTGCCGCACGGTAACCTGCCGGTGTTCGAACTTGCGATGACCCCCTTCGTCGAAGAGCCAGCACCACGCAAGCCCGAACCCTCGCTCGACCAACTCGAAGCGGAACTGTACGAAACCAAAGCCGAGGTTGTCGAAGTGGTCGAGATCAAACCCGCTTCGAGTTCGGTAGAGACCCCGTCTGAAACACAAGCACTCCAAGCGCAGATCGAGCAGCTCCAGAAGATGATGGGCAAGGTGCTCGACACCACGCGGCGCACCGCCGTCGCGGTCAACAAGACGAGCCCGAGCGGGCCGCTTCCTGCAGTCGAGATGTCCGCGCCGCTTCATGCGTTCTATTCGGAGATGATCGACAACGATGTGCCTTTGGATCTCGCTGAGCGGTTCGTCGGCGCGGTTCGTGATCGCCTCGACGCCGACGAACTCAATGACCGCACCGTGGTCAGGCACGCGCTGCTTCGCGAGATCGAATCCTCGATCCAGACTGTGTCCGAATCGCTGTTGACCAAAGCACCAGCCCACACGCCGGGCACCCAGCACCGCCCGCATGTGCTCGCGTTGATCGGTCCGACCGGGGTTGGGAAGACGACGACCGTCGCCAAACTCGCCGCGACCGCCAAGCTTCGGCACGGCAAGCGGGTCGCGCTGATCACCTCGGACACCTACCGGATCGCGGCGATCGAGCAGCTCAAGACCTACGCGTCGATCATCGGTCTCGAGCTCCGGATCGCCAACTCCCCTGAAGAGATCTCCAGCCAGATCGATTCCCTCCGGGACATCGACCTCGTTGTCATCGACACCGCGGGTCGCTCACAGAATAACCACGCTCGGCTCGATGAACTCGGAGCCCTCATCGCCGCCGCTCGTCCGGATGAGACGCATCTTGTGCTCTCATCAACAGTTGGGGACAATGTCCTCCGCAAGACCGCTGAGCGATTTATGTCGCTGGGTCCAGATCGGTGCATCCTCACCAAGATCGATGAGGCGGTGACGACTGGCATGATCGCGGGTATGAGCGAGCGGATCGGATTGCCGTTAAGCTTTGTCACGGTGGGTCAGGAGGTCCCCGACGACATCTTGCCCGCGCGAGCGGATCGTCTGGCGCGGGCCGTGCTCGATGGCCCGGGTGCCGTGGTTCCTGGGTCGGTTGATCCGGGGTCGAATGTTCCCAGTACCTAAGTGTCTACCATTGTTACAGATATTCTTTCGAGAGATTCATGGTCCAGGACCCGTTGTTGTTTGGAGAGGTTGATTGATGACTCAGTTTGTTTCCGCATCAGACACTTCGCGCAACACCGAAAGTTCCGCGCCTGAACTCGACGATCAAGCGTCGCGTTTGCGTCAACTTGTCTCCAAGTTTGAACGCGACGATGAAGCGGGTGGAGCGCCCCAACCCAACACCGCGGGCTGGACCCCTCCTCGCAGGCGCATCCCCGTCATCGCGATCGCGTCGGGCAAAGGGGGCGTCGGGAAAACCACAACCTCAGTGAACCTGTCCATCGCACTCGCCCGCCAGAACCGCCGCGCGTGTCTCCTTGATGCGGACCTCGGACTCGCCAATGCGGATGTCCTGTGCGGATTGATGCCCAAAGCTCGACTCGAAACCGCGATCGACAGCAATGAAACCCCGTCGCTTGAAGACCTCGCGATCGACGCCCCGGGTGGGTTCCGTTTGATCCCAGGCTCAGTCGGCATCGGACGGGTGGGGGAACTCGACGAACGCGAGCGACTGACCCTGCTCAATCGACTCGAAGACCTCCAAGAACACAACGATGTGGTCATGATTGATACGAGCGCGGGTCTCGGAGATTCGGTGACGACCTTTGTGCACGCCGCGGACTTTGGGCTGATCGTGGTGACCCCTGAGCCAACCAGTGTTGCCGATGCGTACGCACTCATCAAGGTGCTCATCATGGGCGCTGATGGTCAAGGAGAAGGTGAGGTCGCTCGTCCGCGGCCCAAACTCGCGATGATCATCAACCAAGCGACCAACGAGAAGGAAGCCAATCAGGTCTACTCACGCATGGCGGGGGTCTGCGATCGTTTCCTCGGATACCAGATCCCGATGCTTGGGTACATCCGTTCGGACAAGCGCGTGGTCAAAGCGGTTAAGGCACGCTCGCCGTACATGATCGAGACCCCAAAGAGTCCAGCGGGTAAAGACATGACCCGACTGGCGGCATCACTCACCGAGTGGGCCGGGATCGAGGGGCGGGCCCACGCTGCGGGAACAAAGCAGCGATTCTTCTCAAGACGATAAACGCATCACGCAGATCAGCCGATGTATCGGTCGTGACCGAGCACGAAAGTGCAGCGGTCGCAGCCGATTTGGTTGTGCATTGATCCTGGGCATTACACAACCATCCCCAACTGGCGCGGAATGTGCGGTTGGAAGGCAGATCCCTGGTGTGCGCATCTTCTGCGCATCACGATGGGTGGGTGTGAATGGAATGTGGATCGGAGTGTCCCGTGAGTGATGTTGAGATTGTTGAAGAAACAAAATATGCGGATGGGGATATTCAAGAGGATGTCCCTGCACGCCTCATTTCAGGTGTGCTGGGACTCATGGGATTCTTCACCGCACTGATGGTCGGGTTTGTTGTGGGCAATACCGGCGTGATCATCGTGCTCCGCGCCCTGCTCGCAATGGCGGTTTGCGCCGTTGTAGGACGGCTGATCGGCATGGTGGGGGAGCGTTGCGTGCGAGAGTTCCTCAGCGACTACAAGCTCGCGCGTCCGATGCCTGTGCTTCCCGAACAACTCCAGCGACTGTACAAAGCACGCGCGGATGATGAAAAACTCCGTGACAGAATCAAGCGGTCCATGTAATGAAAAAAAGTTCAGAAAAAACTATTGAAACACTACCACAACTGCACAAGGGATTTGATATACTCTGGGGCAGGGCAAGGACTGCCCCCATCACCAGTTGCGATTCAGCAAGCACATTATCAGACATTGTGTTTCAGAGATCAGCAATGACAACCCACCAGTCAAAGGGTCAAGGAGTCGACCAATGACAGCGATTCGATCTCGAACACGAATGTCCTCACGCGCCACCGCTCGGCATGCCTTGCCGTCAGGTGTTGCTACGCGCTTTGATGACATTGAAATGGCTGACATCTGGGTCATGTACAAAGAAGAGTACACGGAAGACCTCCGGAACTTCTTGGTTGAAAAGTACTTGCACCTCGTTCGCTACAACGCCGAGCGTATCTACCAACGGCTCCCCGACGAAGTGGATATCGAAGACTTGATGAGCGCCGGACTCTTCGGACTCATGGACGCGATCTCCGCGTTCGACACCGCTCGCGGCGTCAAGTTCGAAACCTACTGCGCCCCTCGTATCCGCGGTGCGATCCTCGACGAGCTCCGCTCGATGGACTGGGTCCCCCGTCTGGTCCGTCACCGGACTTCGAAGGTCGAAGCGGCACGCCAGCAGATCGAGATGGCGGTCGGACGCAAAGCGACCGACGACGAAATCTCAGCGAAGCTTGAGGTCGATGAAGACGAGTTCGTCAAGTTCAAGCGCGACTCGAGCGCGGTCTCCGTGACCTCGATCACCCGTAAATGCTTCCAGTCCGACGGTTCCCGCGAGCTCCGCGAGATCGATGTGATCCGCGACAACTCGCAGGTCGCCCCGGTTAAGGTGATCCAGCGGAACGACCTCAAGGACCTGATGACCAAGGGGCTCACCAGAGCCGAGCGTCTGATTGTCATTCTGTACTACTACGAGGGCATGACGATGAAGGAGATCGGGACCACCCTGGACCTCTCCGAATCGCGCGTCTCCCAGATGCACTCCTCGATCCTCGCAAGGCTCAAAGCACAGATGCAGCACCGCATGCGTGAGCTTGAGCCGATGAAGTAAGCCTGTAAATAGCTTGCGGTAAAGCTTCCACTCGAAGCTCCAATCAAGATCTCTCCTCAGAGCCCGTTCGTTTGACGGGCTTCTTTATTGGCTGGGTGTGGGTGGTGGGGTGGATTCGAGCAGGGGGGTGGCCTTGAGTGGTGCGTGAGTACAGATGCCTACATCGCAATCGGATCAAACCTCGGCGATCGTCACGCGACGATCGACAGCGGGATCCACGCGATCAGATCGCACAACGCGATCGAGTTGGTGTGCCAATCGTCGATCATCGAGACACCGCCGTATGGTGACATCGAGCAGGGGCCGTATCTCAATGGGATGGTGCAGGTGCGGACCACGCTGAGTGCTCGCGAGTTGCTCGATGCGTTGCTCGGGATTGAGACTGATCATGGCCGGGACCGGAGCAACGAGCAGCGGTGGGGGCCGAGGACTTTGGATCTGGATCTGATCGTGTTCGGTGATGAAGTGATCGATGAACCGGGTCTGCAGGTGCCGCACCCGAGACTGCACGAGCGTTCGTTTGTGCTGGTGCCGCTCGCGGAGATCGCGCCGGATCTGATGCTCCCAATCCATAACGAAACGCCCCGCCAGTTGCTCAAGGCACTCGGCGGGGCGGGCTAGGTCTATTGTTTTGCGGATCGCTTTCTTCAGTTCACCCGGCTTCGGCGCGGGGATGGGCGTTGTTGTACGCTTCCTCTACGCGAGCGGTTGAGAGGTGCGTGTACACCTGGGTGGTCGAGAGCGACTGGTGACCAAGGAGCTCTTGGACGGAGCGGAGATCCGCACCGTTCTCGAGCAGGTGGGTCGCAAAAGAGTGACGCAGGGTGTGTGGGGAGATGGACGAATCCAGACCCACCATCCCGAGGTACTTGTCAAGCTTTCGGCGGACCGAGCGGGATGAGAGTCCCTTGCCGTGCTTGTTGAGGAAGAGCGGGAGCGGGGTTTCGGTGTTGGCGCGGTTTGCCCAGATCGGTCCGAACTTTGGATCTGCTGAGAGCAGTTCGATGTAGCGAGCGATCGAGCGGATCGCGTGCGATCCGAGTGGGACGATGCGTTCCTTGCGGCCTTTGCCTCGGACATGCATCGCTTCGTTCTCGATGTCCATGTCGTTGTAGTTGATCCCGACGAGCTCGGAGACGCGGATACCGGTGGAGTACAGTGTTTCGAGCATTGCGCGGTCACGGCGACCAAGCACATCGTGCTCGGTCGGTGCCGAGAGCAAACGCTCGACCTGCTCGACGGTGATCGCTTTGGGGAGTCGCTTGGACTGGCGCGGCGTGCGGATCAGGGTCATCGGATTGATGGTTGCAAACCCGTTGCGGTGTCCCCACTTGTAGAACGAGCGGAGGGTCGCGATTTTGCGTGCCATGGTTGCGGGTGAGTAGTTTTGTTCGCCGAGGAATCCGAGGTAGGCGCGGATGAGATCGGCGTCCGCTTCGCAGATGGTTTGTGTGAGCGTCGAACCCTTGACCATCTGGATGGCGCTGGAATCGGTGCGTGCTTTGAACGCGAGTTCTTCGTTTGCTTGGTCGATCGGTTGACCGGCTTCATCCACCAGATACTCGATGAACTGACGGAGGTCCGCGCCATAGCAACGAGCCGTGTACGGGCTGAAGTGGCGTTCGTCGGTCAGGTAGCTCGCAAAGCTCTGGGTGATAGGGAGGGTGGTCATCCGTGATTCTCCAAACATATATGGACACTGGGGTCGGGGTAGATGGTGGGTTGTTTATTCGGTCTCTGAAAGAGGACTATCGGGCGTGTTCGGGGTCGGCTTGAGTCCGATCACCCCCATGATGCAGAACAATTTGCGATGCGATCAGTTCCGCATCATCCCAGGTCAGCGGGGAATCCTCAGTGTCCGCGAGATCCGCGAGGGTTTCGAGCAAATCACGCGAATCTCCCGCGGCACACGCAAATCGCCAGAAATGAGGCGGACGCTGCAAGGTCACGCAGACCATCTCGGCGCCGTTTGACGATCCGTCGGTTGATCCGTTATCCGGACCCTGCTCTTGGGGCTTTCGATTGTGTGGGTTGTTGCGTGGTGTCTGCGATTGGCTCATCACTCGTCCTCCGGCACCCGATCGGAATGATCGAGCGAGCTCACCGGGGAGCGGGGGACTACCGAGTCCTGGCGTATCTCAGCCATTCCTCGTCGATGAGTCTCCCGACCGTGTGGTGGGCAACAAACTGTGTGTACAGGTCCATGCTCGCTGTGTAGACGCGCCATCGCAACGCACTGTTGCTGTCGGAGCGTCCGCTGGCGTATCGCTTGAGATCCATCAGGACCGCGTGGTCCCGAGCATCGAGATGCTGGGAAACTGAGTTGACTGGATCACCTGAAAATCTGGAAGTACTGGAATCACCGAAGTCGGTGTACGCCATGGTCAGGGCGCGTGGATCGAGGTTGGTGTGCGGAGCGCGTTCCATCGAGCCCGGCTTGGAATACAACGCGAGGGCGAGTCCCAAGACTGGGGGATCGTACGGGTCGTATGCCGTGATTGAACCGGCAATGATGCCATCGACTCCCAGAGCGTTGGCAAGTGCGATCGCTTCGGTGGATGAGGTGATCTGGGTGATCCCGGTCGCTCGCATCACTTCGAGTGTGCGGTTGATCGGGAGACAGCGGACGCCTCGGATTCCTTGGACGGCGGCGACGATGGTGTCGCCGATCACATCCTCGCGGACGCTGGAGACACCGGACTCGTTCCTCGGCGGGATGACCGCCCAGAGGACTTCGCCTCGGCTCGTGTCGTAGGGCGCCACAATGACGCCGGGGATATCGAGTCGGTCGCGTTTGTCGGTGGTATTGCACCCCGGCGTCCCCAAGAGGATGCATGAGAGCAATACAGCAAGCATGGTCTGTGCACTTGTCATGGCGTCCTTGCCGAATCTCGAACGAGCCTCCATGCTCGTTCATAACTTGTTGCTCCCCAAGGTGATCAGATCAGCAATGGGAAACGGGAAACGGCGATGTCGTGTCTTTCGACACGACCGCCGGGTGGGTGGATACTGGTTTATTCGCCGGGTGTTGGTTTGTCGGTGTTGACATTGGCGAAGGTGGATTCAAACTCGGGATTTCTCAGGCTCGCCGCACGGACAGCCGGTGAGAGTTCCATCGACCAAAGGTGGTCTTGACCATCCATATTGGAGACGAAGAAAATGTTGTTGTTGCGCCCCCATGCCGGCATGAGATCGACTGACGAGCCGTCGGTCAGCTTGACCTTGTTGGTGCCGTTGATCGAAACCATCCAGATTGTGGACATATCCGGGCGAGCGGTCTTGGAGTCAACCCATGATTGGGAGTATGGGACCGCCGCGAAACAGACGAACTGTCCGTCTGGGGACCATGTTGGATTGATGAGTGCTTGGTCGGCACCCGATGCGATCTCGGTCTCGCGTCCCGCGGTGCCTGGATTCGGGGTGAAATCGATGGTCCAGATGCTGAACGCACGATCACCACGCTCGCGTGAGCGTTGGAACAGGATTTTGTCGGCGCCATCGGCACCGGTCGAAGCGACTGGGCACCATTCCGGGAACAGTCCGAACCCGATGAACTGAGCGCCGTGGTCTGAAGCGACATCGGTGACCCACATTTCCCAGCGGCCGGTCTGCTGACCGAGGCGGGAGAAGACGAGCTTGGTGCCGTCGGGTGACCACGATGGGTGGAGGTCGTGGGAGGTTTCGTTGGTGATCTGGATCTTGTTGCCGCCTTCAGCAGGCATCAGGAAGATGTCCCATGATCCGTTGCGGTCGGTTGCAAACGCGATGGTCGAGCCATCGGGTGAGATGGAAGGCATGACATCTTGACCAGGGTTGTCGGTGAGTCGTGTGACGACCGAGCCACGGATGGACTTGGTGTAGATGTCCGCGGTCGGGCGGTGTTGGGTGGACGCGTAGATCAGGTTTCGGCCGTCCGGGGTGACGATCGGGTCGAAATCTGAACCGGCGTACGCGTCGGTGATCTTGCGGACATTGACCGTCGCGCGGGTCGCTGGGGTGGTGGATTCGGTTGGGAGCTCGATGCCCATCGCGTTGGAGTAGATCCACGCACTCAGGTCACCGCCGGCGACGGAGTTGGCCGCGGGTTTGGGGATCGGGGCGTAAGGGTCCGGTGCGGCACTGGTGACCGGTGTGCTGGAGACTACGGTTTCAGGAGTCGCGCTGGTGGTGATCGACGCGGTGGAGTTGGCGGCAAAGCTACCTGATTTGAGCGCAGGAGCAGGGGGGAACGCGGGCTGGTTCTTGGCTTGAGCGGTCTGGCTTTGGGTAGGAGCGGTGCTCGTGGACTGCGCGGTGTTCTGCACTGCGGAGCCTGTTTCTGATTGACCCGGTGAGAAGTAGGTGTTGGCGCGTGTGTTCTGTGTGGATTGCTGTGCCTGCTTTTCGGATTCGTGTTGCTGGGTGCGATTCCAGAATCCGACACGCTTGGCGCATGCTGGGAGGGTGAGCATCGTTCCTGAGAGAGCGATGAGCAGGATCGGGCGGATGGTGGTGTTTGAGCTGTCGAACATCGAGTGGACTCCGTTCACTTCCCTGCATTGCAGGAGATGCGGTCATCTTCTGGATCGACGGGCTCCGCCCGGCTCGAGCCGTCTGTTGTGGTGGATCCCTCCGTGGATCCCACTGTGAGTGACGACTGAACAGAGATTGTTCAGTGCCTGATAACTGCCTTTATCGGACGGGTCGGGTATCAGACTTGAAGTGTGGGGGTCTGTTCTTGGGGGTCTGGAACAGATTCATCAAAAAAGAAGACCGGCGAGCCCCACCACAGGCCCGCCGGTTCTCAGATAGAGGTATGGATGTGAAAATCAGACCACGCGACGGCGGACCATGATCGCGGGCGCATCACCCGGACGGTCCCAGCTCGACTTCCCATTGCGGGGTTGAGCGGTGAAGCGGAGGTGATCGAGGTACTTGCTCAGGAGCTGGTCATCGAACTGTGCGAGGAAGTTTGCGGTTGCGGATGGATTGACGGTGATGATCTCGTCAACGACCTGTTCACGCGTGAGAGCCGCGGGAGGTGCTTGCATGAGGGGTTCGCGTTTGGATTTGGTGTCGGGGCGGTTGCTCCGTGCGATGGAAAATAGATCGGCCATGGTGAGTCTCCGTACTCGCTCATTTGTGCAGCTTGTCGCCGGGGTCAAGATCCTTCTGTACCCGGTGGTGCTTGCCTGACATCGGGGGAACTCGTTTGAGTTGATGAGTGTGTAATGCGCACGGACCTACAATTCCGTGCGCGGCGGGCGCAGGATTCGCCGATTCGTCAAATCATGAATCCGGATTGTCAAGCTGGGTGGTTTAGACAAAGTCCGCGATGGGGTCCGCGTTGTCCGGCGAACCCGGATCGGTTGAAGAGTCGTAGTCGGGATTGAGTCCGATGATGGGTTCGTCGCCATCCATGTTGATCAGGACGCGTTGATCGCGGACGAGGACGAGCAGCGCGAGGAATAGGCCGACCATTTGTTGGCGGGGTTTGTTGATGATGAGTGCACGCAGCGTCGTGGGGGTGGTTGTGGAAAGATTGGTGTTGAGGACATCCACGATGTCGCTCGCGTAGACCTCGATCGGGGTGTCGTCGGACATCACCTCGTGCTCGCCGAGGCGGTCGAAGTTGACGCTCTCGACGATGACTCGGAACGCGTTGACCAGATCGGTCAGGTCCAGGTCCTCGATCTCAAGTTCACCCATGTCCTCCATCGCGGTTCGGACGGATTCATCATCAATCGCGGCGCTGTGGACCGGGGCGCGTCGCTCCCACTCGGACTTGCGGTCTTCGAGCATCGTCGCGGCGTCGCGGTATTTTTTGTACGCGAGGAGCTGCGCAACGAGTTCGGCGCGTGGGTCTTGCTCTGGGTTTTTGGATTTCTCGTCACCCGGTTCGTCGTCTTCATTGATCCCCGCAGCGAGCATCCGGGATTTGAGCTCCATCAGCGTCGCGGCGGTCACAAGGAACTCCCCAGCGAGATCAATGTCGATGGTGTCCAACTCGTCGAGGAATCCGAGGTACTGGTCGGTGATGATCGACATCGGGATGTCGTGGAGGTCGACCTCGTGCTTGCGGATGAGGTAGAGCAAAAGGTCCATCGGACCTTCGAAAGCATCGAGTTGTACGCGGTAGAAATCGCTCATATAGATAGTGTAGCGGGTTCCCAACGCTCATGTCTCCTATCCTTGGAGCATGAGTCCACAGACTGACCAAACATGCACTCAAGAACAAGCATTCATGGCCCGCGCCCTGATCCATGAAGCGGACGCGATCTCGCGGGTCGCTGAGCGGGTGGACGAGGGGTTTGTGAAAGCCGTGGATTTGATCGTGGGGTGCGCCGAGCAAGACGGGACCGTGCTGGTCTCGGGGCTGGGCAAGAGCGGGCACATCGGCGCGAAGATCTCCGCGACGCTCGCATCGCTCGGGATTCCGTCCCACGCGGTGCATCCGACCGAAGCGGCGCACGGCGATCTCGGACGCTTCCGCAAACAAGATGTCGTGATCTGCCTCAGCCATTCCGGTGAGACCGAAGAACTGGTCAACCTCGCGGCGATCCTCCGTCAAGACAAACTCCCGATCATCGCGATCACGCGAGGGGTTGTCGATGGATCACCCGAATCGGCGCTTGCGCGATTGGCAACCGTGGTCCTCGCGGTGGGTGTTGTAGGTGAAGCGGGGGATGGCGAATACCTCGCGCCGACGAGCTCGACGACGGTGGCGCTTGCGATTGGTGATGCGATCGCGCTTGCTGCAGCAAAACGGAGAGACTTCAGTCACGCGGATTTCCACGCGAGGCATCCGGGTGGTCAGCTCGGATCGCTGCTCCGTCCCGCGATGGAACTGGTGCGGTTTACTGCAGGGGATAATCTCCCGATCGCGAATGAGTCGGATACGGTCAGTCAGGCGCTCAAGGATGCGTCGAAGGTCGTTCGGCGTCCCGGCGCGTTGCTGGTGACCGATGACAGCGGCAAGCTGACTGGGATATTCACCGACTCGGACCTGCGCCGATTGATCTTGAATAATCCGGATGATCTTGAAAGACCGATGGGCGAGGCCATGTCGCGGAGTCCTCGCTGTTTGCAGGGGGATGCGAAGGCGAGCGATGCGGTGACGATGTTCCGCGAGTTCCGTGCCGACGAGATCCCGATTGTGGACTGCGATGGGAAGCCGATGGGTCTGCTGGATGTGCAGGACCTGATCGCAATGAAACTGGTGAGGGAGTCGTCATGAGCACACAGAAATTCAGTGATCCATCAAAGATTGAACTCATCGTCTTCGATGTCGATGGCGTCCTGACCGACGGCACGATCAACATCAATGACGACGGCTTAGAAACCAAGCGGTTCAATGTCCGCGATGGATATGGGATTCGGTTGTGGCTCAACGCGGGCTACCAGATCGCGATCATCACCGGACGCAGCGGCGAAGCCCTCAAGCATCGCGTCAAGTCGCTGAAGATCGATCCTGATCTGGTTATCCAGGGTTCACGCGATAAATCCGCGGCGCTCGATGTGATCATCGAAAAGACCGGAATCGAACTCGAGAAGATCGGGTACCTCGCCGACGATTGGCCCGACCTGTGCGCGATGACGCGTGTGGGGTACCCGATGGCGGTGCATGATGCGGAGCCGGAGGTTGTCAAAATTTCAGCGTTTGTGTCGAGCCATAAGGGTGGGCGCGGTGCGGCACGCGATGCGATCGCGCATCTGCTCAAAGCCAAAGGGCTGTATCAACCTGCTTAGCAGCTGATTTGTCGATTACGAGCTGGTGCGGTCCACGATGCGGTAGTTTTCGCGTTCGCCTCGTCCGCGCAGTGGGTAGTCCTTGCGGAGTGGGTGTGCTGGGAACTCTTCCCAGAGCAGGATTCTGCGGAGATCGGGGTGGTTTGCGAAGCGGATGCCGTACATGTCGAAGACTTCGCGCTCGGTCCATTCCGCGCCGGGCCAGAGGTCACATACCGAGTCGATGACGAGCGCGGGGTCGTTCTCGATGCCATCGGTCGGGACGGATGGGTTGAGGTAGACCTTGACGAAGAAGCGGTCGGTGCGGGAGTACGAGCAGAGGTTGTAGATGACCGCGAACCGGCCGTTGGTTTTGGAGGGATAGTCGAGGTAGTCCACGCCGGTGACATCGGAGCAGAAGTCGTAGGCGCAGCGTTCGTCGTTCTTGAGGAAGCTCATGACCTTGTGGAAGTCTTTGGGCTCGACAATCAGGTTTGGCTGGTCGCGGAACTGCGTCGCTTGGAAGGTGCAGTTGGGGAACGCGGCTTTGACGAGTGCGAATGTTGGATGGTCGACTGCTTGGGTGCTCATGGCACAAGTGTAGACGATTCACACCGGATTTACACCCTCATCGGCACTCGATCCAGCGCGGCGACGGGATCGTGCGGATGGTCCGGTCGAACAGTTCTGGACTGATCAGTCCCTCTCCGATGGGCGAATGGACCAGTTGGCCTTGGGTGTCTGATTCGATCGATCGAACTGACACGGCCCAGATATTGGGGAGTTCCTCGCAGAGACTCGTCGAGCGAATGAGGTGGTCCGTGAGATCGGTCAGCATCGAAGGGGTCAACCAGCGTGCAGGATCGATTAGGAGCGAGATTTCGGGATGGGCGGCGGACCATGAGAGCGTGCAGATCGCGTCGCTGAGCCGACCCCCTGCGCCGGGGAGCAGGACGAGTTCGATTTCCGCATCTGCTGCAAGTTGTTGTGCTTGCGCGACGGCTTCATTGAACGGCTCCCACGAATCCTGCGACCATCGCGCGAGGAGCTGGGCGGATGGCTCTGGGTCAGCACCCAGATGCTGTCCACACGGAACGATGAGTGTCTTCGCGTCCAGATCGGTTGGCCAAGACTCTGCGAGACTCACAATGTCGGATGTTGAGACTTGAGCGACCACTGAGCCGGATTCATCGGTGATGGATTGGGTTGATGGTGTCCAATGGAGAGTTTTGGTGGTCATTGAGCAACGGTAGGGGGGTCGCACTACGATTGGGTATGCCTGGACCCAGTGGACCTTCGCCTCGGATGATCGGATTGACGCTCGCGTCGGTGATGCTGGTCGTGTTCTCGCTCATCATCTGGTGGTCGATGGGATCGATGCAGAAACACCAGCCGGGATCGGGGGATGCATTCCCGACCGATCCGGGAGAGATTCCCGATATCACGGAACTTGAGCAGGGCGCGCGGATGTTCGTGACCATCGTGGACCGGGACGATCCGACCCGGATCGCGGGGACCCTCGAAGCGGATCAGTTTCAGCCCATCGGAGGCGGTCAACGAAGACTGCTGAATCCTGATGCGTGGATCAACATGCGTGATGGACGGCGCGTCCACATCACCGCAGATCGTGGCGTGGTCATGATGCCCGATCCAAATGAAGCACCCGATTCGGGAACGCTCGAAGGCGATGTGACCATCCAGTCCTACGCCGCGACGGATGTGTCTGTCGATCCACTCAATGAAGCGATGGGGATGAACGCGGATCAGGTTCCGACCTTGATCGCGAAGTTTGATGAGCCGGTGGAGTTTGAACGCCGATACCAACGGCTGACCTCGCAAGGTCGGTTCACGGTTGAATCTCCCGAGATCGAGTTCATTGGTCACACGCTGACAGTGATGCTCAACGAGGTGCAGGGACGAATCGAGCTGCTCGATGTCCGCAAAGGCGAGCGGCTGGTGCTGCGTCCCAACGCGAAGAAAGACACCAAGACGACTTTCGCGCCGCCGCGAGCATCGGCGTACACGATCACCACCGTGGCGTATCCGAGCATTGCGATCAATGCTCCCATGCAAGAGACTACTGACAGCGACGCCGATGACAGCGATGTCGAGGAAGCAGCGGTTGTCAAAGAGTCGAAGAAGACGCCGTACCATATTGAGTTTCAGGATTCGGTGTTGGTCAACATGGTTGGTTCGGGGACGCTTTCGTCGGAGAATCTTGATATCTGGGCGATGCTGATTGATGGGGCGTTGAGCCCGGATGCGATCAAGCAGTTCAAGTTTGCAAAGGTTGATGAGTCAACCAAGCCAGCACAGCCGGTTCCGGTCCAGCAATCGCAGACTCAGTCCGCTCAACCCAAAGCAACCGCTCCAGCACCCGCCACGACTCCAAAGCCAATTCCTGTACCAGTGAACCCTGCGCCTGCGCAGACTGCTGCGAAGGATGGGGAGGTGGTGATTACTTGGGATGGGCCGTTGGTGATGCGTCCGGTTGAGGACCCGATGTCCACCGCGCTGGCGACCGAAGAAGTCGCGATCGCGTTCACCTCGTCGAGCCGAGTTGCGTTTGATGCTTCGATTCAAGGCGTCCACGGCTCAGCGGACTCGATCCGCTACGGCGCGACCACCGGCACCGTCGAGTTTGTCGGGACGCGGGACTCGCGGATCAGCATCATTGCCGATGACACAGGATTGCTCGAATCCGAATCCCTGCACGCGCAGCTCGGGACCGGGATCATCACCATTGACTCGCCGGGCATGCTCGAATCCGTACCATCACCAACCGAACCACCCGCGCGGATCCACTGGGGCACCGGCGCGGAGTTTGCATTGGTTCAGACAGAGGACGGGGAACTGTCCTCGCGGCTGCGTTCGGCACGATTTGAAGGCGCGGTCCTCGGGACACGCGCCGATGCGGTGCTGCAGACTGAGACGCTTCTCGCGACACTCGACGAAGATGGGCCGATGGAATCCTCGCTCCGTTCGATCACCTTGACGAACGGCTCGATGCGGTCGGATTCCGGATCATTGACAAGCGATGCGATGACCATCGGGTTTGTCCCATTGCACTACAGCACCGGGGTCTCGCCTTCGACACTCAATGCGGACGGTTCGGTGCTCGGGATATCTGTCGATGGACGCGTGGAGACCGATCAGCTCGATGCGATCCTCGTCCGCGAGATGGACGGTCAAACCCGCGTTCGCAGCGCGACGGCGATCGGGTCAACCGAGTTCCTCGGCGAAAATCAAACGCAAGCATCCGGACAACGCGTCGAGCTCAACACCGACAACGACATGGTCCACATCATCGGCACGCGCGGTGACAAGGGCTCCGCTGGACAGGGGGGCTCGATCATCCAAGGCGAGGACATCTGGATCAACACGCGATCCCGCTCGATTCAGGTCAACGGCCCCGGGACATTCGACCACGACATCGTCACCGACGGCGTCGCGACGGGCGGGCATCTGAATGTCAAGTGGACCGAATCGATGCGATTCGATGACGCGATTGGTTCGATTGAATGTGCCGGCGATGTGGTCGCGCTCTCGACACCGGATGCGTACACGACCGACACGCTCAAAGCGGATCGGCTCGAAATCGATCTGACACCGACCGGTGAGACTGACCAAGTACACAGTCCCGATGCCGTTGTTCAGGATGACCAAGTCACACGCGAGCTGCTTTCTGCTCGCGCTTATGGACGAGCGGTGCCGGGGAGTGAATCGATCCCCGCGAGTGTTGAATCTCGCACCTACGACCCCCAACAACCGGAACGCGCGATCGGGGTGATGTATCTCGAAGGCCCCAGCATCATCGCGGACAATCAACGGCAGATCCTCCGCGTTCCCGCTCCCGGGATGATGGTGCTGATGGACCGATCCAATGAGGATGGCGCGGATACTCCGGCCGATGATTCGGCGAGTGTGATGCCAAGCACTTCGGGACCCGGATTGACACGGATGACCTGGCTCGGTTCGATGGAACTCGACCGCATCGGTGGTCATGCGTTGGTCTTGAATGAGGTCAATATCCGTCACAAATCACTCGCGACGGGACGGATTTCCCAACTCGGGTGTGACCGCATCGACGCGACTTTCTCGACTCCTGACAATGACATGGAGAGCGCGGGACAGGTCGGCGCGATCGCGTTGCAACGGGCGGACGCATCGGGACGGGTCCGGTTCAGCGATCTGGAGCGGACGCTGCTCTCGGATTACGCCGTGTATGACGCGGCGGCTGGGACGCTCTTCGCGTACGCCGATGGAAACCGTCTGGTGACACTGCGGGATTCGATGGAACCCACGCCGGTCTCTGCACGCACGCTGCTGTGGGACCTCAACAAGGACCTGGTGGAGATCGACGCGCCGAGCCCGGTCCGCTTGCCTGCGAGGCCATAACCAAAGAGTAAACCATGATCGTCACACTCAGACCAATCACCGATGCTGATCTTCCCGTGTTCTATGTGCACCAACAGCACAAACCCGCACAACACATGGCGGCGTTCGTGCATGAGGACCCGAGCGACCGTGAACACTTCGATGCACACTGGTCAAAGTTGATCAACAGCGATGCGATCCTCAAACAAAGCATCGAACTCGATGGCGAACTGGTCGGGCACATCATGAGCTTTGACATGATGGGTGATCGAGAAATCACCTACTGGATCGATCACCACCACTGGGGCAAGGGCATCGCAACGGCTGCGCTCAAGCAGTTCATCGAGATCGAACGCACGCGTCCGCTCAATGGACGCGCGGCGAAAGACAACATCGCGTCGATCCGTTCGATGGAGAAGTGCGGGTTCAAACTTATCGCCGAGGAACGCGGGTTCGCGCATGGACGGGGTGAAGAGATCGATGAAGTGGTGATGGTGCTCGGATAAGACTTGCGAGTGGGGGCTCAGCCGAAGTTGGTGACGATCTTCTTCCCGTTGCACGATGGGCATGGGATCGGGTGACCGGTCGATGGCTGGAGTGAAGGCACCGCGTTGAGCCCCATCGTGCGGACCGCAACAGTCTGCGGGCACGGGACATGGCCGACGCCCGAGCAAGTCGAGCAGAGCTTGAGCTCGATGTCACCGACGAGTCGGAGGAATGGTGCAGATTGGTCGGCGTCTAAGTCCATGCAGTTATATCGGCTGAACCAGATCCCAAGTTGAACTTGATTTTATTCCCGTGGCCAGTCTTGCGTACTGATCTGAAATACATGCTCAATTTGTTGAAGATCGGTTTTCTGCCATCCAGACTGATTCAACCACTCTTTTCTGTACATTCCGAACTGACCACCAAACTCAGAATCAACCGAGTCGTTGTAAGGTAATGCGTCTTCTCCCCAGGCAAACTTGCATATAGGACAAAGATCCCATTCGAGGTCCTGATAGACATCTTCGGTATCAGGTCCACATCCACAAACGGGGCAATGAGGTTGACCATCTGTATGCGGAACAATCCATTCAACTCCAGAGTTTGAGAATTTTCGGAACTCAATCCCATTTGCTTCGGGTGGTGTGTTGATGGCAAACGCAGTTTGCTTCACGCCAAACTCTCCACAAACTTCTTGAACCGGTCCATCCCCGCGTTGATCTGCTCGTCGGAGCACGCGAAGGAGATGCGGACATGGTTTGGGCCGCAGCCGCCGAAGTCGTTGCCGGGGACGAAGGCGATGTGGGCTTCGTCGAGCATCGCTTCAGACAAGGTTGGGCAGTCGGTGATCTTGGTGCCTTTGGGTGTGGTCTTGCCGAAGAGACTCGACACATCCGGGAAGACATAGAACGCACCGGTCGGGGTGGGGCAGGTGATGCCTGGGATTTCTGCAAGTCGGGACTGGATCAGTTTCGCTCGGCTCGCGAACGCTTGTCGCATCTCCTCAACGGTTCCGGCGACGGACTTGTTGGTCAGTGCTTCGCGGATCGCAGGGTAGTTGAAGCTGGTGATGTTGGTGGTCATCTGACCCTGCAGCGTGCCCATTCCCTTGATAAGCGATTTGCCAAACTCTCCCGGCATCGCGGCGTACCCGATGCGCCATCCGGTCATCGCATACGCCTTGGACATGCCGTTGAGTGTGATGACGCGGTCTGCGATTTCGGGGATGGATCCGATGGAGAAGTGGTGGTGCTCGCCGTAGACGATTTTTTCGTAGATTTCGTCGGTGAGGACGACGAGGTTTGGCGCGATTTCGGTTGCTTCGTGGATGACCTTTGCGAGGTCGCGGATTTGTGCTTCGGAGTACATCGTGCCGCAGGGGTTGGAGGGGGAGTTGAGGATCAGGAGGCGCGAGCGTGGGGTGATCGCGTCTTGGAGTTGTGAGGGCGTAATGCAGAAGTCCGCTTCCGGTCCCGCGACGATTTCTTTGACCACGCCGCCGGAGAGTTCACAGATCGGACGATACGAGACCCACGCTGGCGTGGGGAGCAGCATCTCCCACGGGTCTTCACCGAATGCTGGGAAATCGAACAGGCACTGGATCGCGTTGTAGAGCACATGCTTCCCGCCCACACCGATCGCGACATGCTCTCCGGTGAGACCCTTGATGTTGTTCTCGGCGGTGAGTTTATTGGCGATGCACTCGCGGGTCGGCATGTCGCCGAGGGTGGGGGTGTATTTGGTCTGTCCGTCGAGCAGCGCTTTGATCGCGGCGTCTTTGATCGGTTGGGGCGTATCAAAGTCGGGTTCACCAGCCGCGAATCCGAGGACATCAACCCCCACGGCTTTCATCGCCTTGGCTCGGTTGTTGAGCGAGACGGTGATCGAGGGTTTGAGTTCGGATACCCTGCGAGAGAGTGTAAGTGCGGTCTTGGATTCGGTGTTCATGGCATACCCCTGTGTTCACGCTGCTCCTGAATCGTAGACTGGTCCGGAACCGTTGAGCGGTATATCCGAATAGCCGTGTATGAATATACAGTTTGTATCTCTCGCTGCAGTTCTGTGCTCTTCTCTCGCACACGCACAAACAGCTATCGGTGACTTCGAAACAGCCCCTTTGTATCAGCTCGAGTATCCGGTGTTCAAGCCGATGCACATGATTGATTCATTGGTACTGGATGTTGAGGACGGCGGAGGGTTCGGGTCAAAGGTTGTGTTGCACGGAGATCGAATACTGGTCGGGGCTCCATTGTACTACTCGGCATCAAAGAACGGCTCCGACAAGAGCGGGGTCGTAGTCTCGTATGATTCCCAAACCGGAGAGATGCTCAGCTTGGTCGATTCTGCAGAATCTGGAACTTACTCGAATTTTGGCTATGGGATGGGGAGGGTTGGTGAGCTTGCCTGGATAGGGTCAATGAGTCCATACAGGTTTGATCTGTACAACATTGACAACGGCACTCGCGCCGGGAGTCTAACACCAAACTCAGACATTGAGGGATTTGCATTGTGCTCGAGCGAATCGAGCCGCTTTGCCTGTATCCAGTTCTTAACCAACTCCGAGACTAGGACGACAGTTGTTTTTGATTCAGGGACGGGAGAAGAGCTGGGTCGGTTTGATGTGAATGGGCGTCATTTTAACCTTGCTGATGCATCAACCGAGAGTGTTGTGATTGATGATGAACAGCTATTCGTTCAAAATTTTGTTGAGTCAGACTCAGAGCCAGGCCGCTTCCATGCACAAGTGGATGTCTACGACATGAACTCCTTTGAGTTCCAGTACGCCATCCGCCCGGCTGTAGACTCTGGGACATTTGGGATGAGTATTGATCTCAACAGTGAGTATGTAGCGATTGCATCCGGGTTTGATGGGGCTGGGTACATTGATCCTACTGGGCAATATGACACGAGAGTCGGCACAGTGGATCTCTATGACCGCTCCAATGGAGAACGAGTTTGGAGATTCACTCCAAGAGACACAATGCGTGGTTCATATCTAGGGAGATTGGGCGCCACCTCGATCGCTATGAATGAACGCTATGTCGCTGTCGGGTCGATCTTTCAAGGATCTGTGTATCTCATTTCTATTGAAAACCCAGACCTTGTATATCGGATGGGAAATGAGGAGGGGCATGCGTTCAGGAGAGACGACTTTGGAGTTTCATTAGCGATCAGCAACGACCGCCTCTATGTCGGAGCACCAGAACATCGTTTCGAGGTAGATTACGAATCAGGCCAGGGTGCTGTGTTCGTCTACAACATCGGATGCCTTGCTGATTTCAATAATGATTCTCAGTACAGCTTCGAAGACATCGCGGAGTTCCTTGATCTGTTTCGTGACCAAGATGAGAGGGCGGATCTGGATCAGAACGGGCTATACAACTTTATGGACATCAGCGAGTGCCTTGAGCTCTTATCGCTTGGTTGTTACTGAGCAGAGCTCAGTCCGCTTTACGGGCTTGCTCCAGCAGCATCGCCGCGAGCAGCTCGACCTTTTTGACTTCGCGCGTGATCGCAATTCGCTGCATCTCCAACCAGAACCAGATTTTCATGAAGCTGACCATGAAGACCCCGACGATGACGCCCATCGCCCAGCCGATCATGTCTTGGATTTCCGTCGCGTTGAGGAACCGGACCAGGCACCAGATGGACAGCGCGAGGACGACGATCGACACGATCACGATCGGGATGGTCATCAGCCAGTTTCGGCTGCGGAAAGTTGAGAGCACGAGCTGATCGATCCGGAGTCCATCGTCCGGGCCTCCGATCATCTGGGCGTCCTCGGCACTGAGCGCGTTGCGGATTTGGTCATCGAGGTTGTTCATTGGGTGCTCCTTTCGAGCTTGGATTTGAGAATTGATCTGGCACGCGAGAGACGGGTCTTCGCGGTGCCGACGGGGATATTGAGCACAATCGAGATCTGCTCGATCGTGCATTGGTCCATGAAAAACAAGCACACCACCTCGCGGAGTTTGGGATCCAGCTGCGCAATCGCGGCCCGGATGACTTCCGCATGATTCTCGGGTGGGTCACAATCGGACTGTGAGCCGGCGGTGGTATGCAGGTTCGTGTTGAGATCGCGGTCTCTGATCCGCTGCTGGATCCAGTCCGCGGCTTTGTATTGAACGATCCGATACGCCCATCCAGCAAACCTTGAAGGGTCCCGGAGAGTACGAAGGCCTTTGGCGATCCCGATCCACGATTCCTGCATCACTTCGCTCGCACCATCCGCGTCGCCGGTCAATCGGAACGCTCGCTGGGTGAGTCTGGGTGTCCAAAGGGTGACCAGTTGAGCGAGGGCGTCTTCGTTGCCGTTATGAGCATCGAGGATGAGGAATTCGCTTAGGATGGTGGATTGGGTCCGGTGCATCTCATGGATACTGTCCCCGGAATCGTGGGCTTGGATTTTGGTTTGGGTGTAAAATCGTTAAAATAGCGATTTTGGCATCGTAAAGGCGTATTTAAGTTGGTGGTGGGTGGGCAAATCGGACGCAATCTTGGACATTTGAGCCAAGCGGTCTATGATTCCCCAGAGTCGCATTGAGCACTCTACATCTTGGTTTGGCGGTCGGCAGAGTGATGCTCGTATGCACCACACACCGATCCGCGACGGAAGGACATGAAACCATGCCATTGACCTCAGAAGAAACAGCATCAATCGTCAAGGACTTCGGACGCACCGAAGGCGACACCGGTTGCCCAGAAGTGCAGGTCGCGTTGTTGACCGCTCGCATCAAGCAGGTGGCAACACACCTGCGTGACAACAAGCAGGACATGCACAACCGCCGTGGCTTGGTCATGATGGTTGCCAAACGCAACCGCTTGCTCCGCTACCTTGCACGCACGAACCGCGATGCGTATCTCGATACGATCCAGCGTCTGGGCCTCCGCAAGTAAACGAATCACGACCCGTGTGTTGGAAACAACACGCGGGTTTTTGTTGTTAGATCACGAATCCTGTTCAGAGAGCGGCAGTCGGCGATGGGCACTGGTGTAATACGCCCGAGTGCTTTCCGCCTTCTGCCTCTTGAGACGCGAGGACAGGGCTCAATCAAGACGGGAACCGATCACGGCGCTGTGCGCGAGATCGTTCCACACATCGCGGGCACCTCGCACCCGACCACACCCACAAAGGGGTACTCAAAATGTCAGATAAAGTCATCATCGTCGAAAAGGAAATCGGCGGCCGCATGATGCGGATCGAAACTGGTCGCATCGCAAAGCTCGCGACCTCCGCGCTCCTCATCTCCTACGCGGACACCACCGTCATGTGTACCTGTATGCGTGCAACGCCGCGTCCGGGTCTCGACTTCTTCCCAATGCAGGTCGACTACCGCGAGAAGCTCTCCGCAGGCGGCAAGTTCCCCGGCGGCTTCCGCAAGCGTGAAGGTGCACCAAACGAAAAAGAAACCCTCACCATGCGCATGATCGACCGTCCGATCCGCCCACTCTTCCCTGACGGCTTCATCGAAGAAGTCCAGATGCAGTGCTGGGTCATGAGCCACGACGGCGAGAACGATTCTGATGTGCTTGCAGGCACCGGTGCTGCTGCTGCACTCTCGATCTCCGATTGCCCATTCGAAGGCCCGCTCGCAACCGTCCGCGTTGCTCGCATCTTCACCGATGACGGCGCACAGTTCGTCATTAACCCAACCGTGTCCCAGCTCGACTACTCCGATATGGATGTCGTCATCGCGGGTCACAAAGACGGCGTGAACATGATCGAAGTCGGGGCTGCTGAAGTCCCAGACGAAGACATCCACGCCGCGATCAAGTTCGGGTACGAAGAAGGCGTCAAGCCGATCCTCGAACTCATCGAAGAACTCGTCAAGAAGGTCGGCGTTGAGCCCCGCTTGGGCGACCACATGAACCTCATCCCAGATGAGATCATGTCCAAGGTCACCAAGATCGCAGAGAAAGACCTCACCGCTGCACGCCAAATCAAGAGCAAGCACGAGCGTGGTGACAAGGTCGCTGCAATCAAGAAGTCGATGATGGAGCAGTTCCCAATCAACGACGGCGGCACCCCGGCTGAGTGGGAAGCAACCAAAGCCGCAAACCGTCAAGCGTCCGAAGCGTTCCGCAAGCTTGAGAAGAAGATCACCCGCAAGCTCATCGTTGAGAAGGGCATCCGTGCCGACGGTCGTGGTCGTACCGAGATCCGTCCGCTGGAAATGCAGGTCGGTCAGTTCCCACGCACCCACGGCTCAGCGTTCTTCCAACGAGGCGAGACCCAGTCGCTCGTCTCCTGTACCCTCGGGACCGGTCGCGACGAGCAGATCGTCGATGGATTGCTCCCAGAGTACTCCAAGAAGTTCTACCTCCACTACAACTTCCCACCGTTCTCGGTTGGTGAAGCTGGTCGCATCATGGGCCCTGGTCGCCGTGAACTCGGTCACGGGGCACTCGCTGAGCGTTCGCTCCTCGGGATTCTCCCATCGCCAGAAGAGTTCGCGTACACCATCCGCCTTGTTTCGGACATCACCGAATCCAACGGTTCATCGTCTATGGCATCCGTCACCGGCGGCTGCCTCGCACTCATGGACGCTGGTGTTCCCATCACCAACACCTGTGCAGGCATCACCGTTGGTCGCTTCTCAGATGAGAACGATCAGAACGAAGTCCTCGTCACCGACATCATCGGCGAAGAAGACTTCTTCGGCGATATGGACTTCAAAGTCTCGGGCACACGCGATGGCATCACCGGCATCCAGCTCGACCTCAAAGCTCGCGGCCTCAACCTCGATCAGATCAAAGTCATCTTCGCGCAAGCACGCGAAGGATACCTCGACATCATCGATCAGATGGAGAAGGTCATCGCAGAACCACGCGGCGAAACCTCCAAGTTCGCTCCGCGTCTGCTCCAGCTCAAGATCGATCCAGAGAAGATCGGCAAGCTCATTGGGCCTGGTGGCAAGACCATCCGTGCTCTTCAAGACAAGTACTCAGTCAACATCGATGTCGAAGACGACGGCTCGGTCATCGTGTCCTCGTCCAACGCGATGAATGTTGAGAAGGCCGAAGCTGAAATCTCCGCACTCTGCGAAGATGTCAAAGCGGGCACGATCTACGACGGCAAGGTTGTCTCGACCAAGGACTTCGGTGCGTTCATCGAGATCGCTCCTGGGACCGACGGCATGTGCCACATCTCGGAACTCGCTGACGGCTATGTTGAGTCCGTCGCCGATGTCGTCAAGATTGGTGACGAGGTCAAGGTCAAGGTGCTTCTGGTTGACGACCAGGGTCGCATCAAGCTCTCGATCAAGCAAGCTGATCCGGACTGGGAAGAGAAGGCAAAGGCCGCGAAGGAAGACCGCCCATCACGCAGCAACTCCAACGACTCGAATGATGAAGGCGAGGGCGACAGCAAGCCACGCCGTCGTCGTCGCAGTCGTCGCGCCGAAGGCTCCTCGGCTGAATAAGCCCGAAATACCTTGATTTAGCTCCGTAAGGATACATTCCAGCCCCGAACAGAACCGGTTTCTGTTCGGGGCTGTTTGACGGATGGGTAAAGTTTGGTATGCTATTGGTATCGCGAAGGGTGCCTCACACCGTTCGGGACTCCGTTGATGCGTTCCAGTACTTGTGGGTGGTGCGTCCTCAACGGTGAAGGAAACCAATGTCATTGGTTCAGGGACCGTTATGGATAATACAAGCAGCGAGCTCATTGATATTCAAGGATCAGTCAAATGGTTCGATCCCCGCAAAGGGTTCGGTTTTATTGTCGGTCCGGATGAGCAGGATATTTTCGTACACTATTCCGTCATCGATGGTGATGGATTCCGCGCACTCGCCGATGGTTCGCCTGTGATCTACAGCGCCGCCAACGGCGACAAGGGCTGGCGTGCCACCAAGGTCGTCGCGATCGATGCTGGAAAGCCAACATCCGACGAAGCAGACGCCGAAGGCTCCGAACCCGAAGCGGAAGTGGTCGTGCCCAAGCGGACCTATTCGCGAACGCCGCGTCGATAAACTTCTTCTCGATCCATGCATGTGTTGGTTGTGGTCGCCGTCGGTACACTGGTTCGGGGTTCTATGCTGTAGGCTGTCGTTTCCGATGGTTCTCTGAGAGCATGGCATGTCGAATCTGATCTGGATAGTCTTGGGATGTGTGATCGGTGCGATGCTCTCTGCAATCGTTGCCCGCGTCGCAGTGCGCCGAGCAGAGGCTCGCGCCAGGGTGTTCTCGAAACGAGCCCGCTCCGCTGAACGCCTCGCGGAGATCGGATCGATGACCTCGGGTCTGGCGCACGAGATCAAAAACCCGCTCTCGACCATTGGCCTCAACGCGCAGCTGCTTGGTGAAGCGATCGCGGATCTTCAGATCGACGAACAGGAGAAGGGGCGGATGGGCCGGCGCGTTGGTGCACTCCGCGGCGAGACCGACCGCTTGCGCGGGATCCTCGAAGACTTCCTTGAGTACGCTGGAGAACTTCGGCTCGATCTCCGTCCAACGGAGCTCAATGACCTGATCGAGCAGCTCGGGGATTTCTTCCATGTCCAAGCCCAGTCCAGCGGCGTGCAGATCCGTTTGGACCCATCACCGTTGCCGGTGACGCTTGAGATTGATTCCAACCACATCAAGCAAGCGGTGCTGAACCTGATGATCAACGCCGTAAACTCGATGAAGGATTCTAGTGAATCGGGCAAGGAGTTGATCCTCAGGGTCTCCACCGATCCCAGCGGCGATGCGTCCATCCATGTCATCGACACCGGTCCCGGGATCTCTCAAGAGGATCAGGAGCGGATCTTCCATCCATACTTCACGACGCGAGCATCCGGAACCGGGCTGGGTCTCCCGACCGCACGCCGGATTGTTGAAGCCCACGGCGGATCGCTCGAACTCCACTCGGAACTGGGAAAAGGATCGGACTTCTCGATCGTGCTCCATGCCCAGCCCATGCCCGAGAACTAGCGGATCTTGATCGTGTGTGGTCGCTCCGGCGCGGGATCGACGATACACTCATGGAACGGATTTGCACCCAAGTTGTGCCGCACGAGGAACCCGATATGAAGATCGCATTTTCAACAACCGTATGCCCCGGATGGACCCTGGATCAGGCGATCGACACCGCTTCGGAGCTCGGTTTCTTGGGTCTTGAGATGCGTTCGTTCCTCGACCCGGACCACGCGATGATGTGCGATCCGATGCGTCTTGACCCCAGCGATGTTCGTTCCAAGTTTGATCGCGCAGGCGTCACCGCGGTCTCGCTCGCGACCGGTGTGCGGTTTGATAAACCGATCTTCCCGCCGGTGATTGGTCATGTGTTCGTCAACGAAGAAGAGGGCGTTTCAGAAGCGAAAGCCTTTGTCGAGTTTGCTGATCATGCTGGCATCAACTATGTCCGCGTGTTCGGCTACCAGCTTCCAGCCTCCGAACCACACCGGTGGGGGATTCGCCGGATCGGTGATCGCTTGCAGCTCGCGTCCCAGACCGCACGCAACACCGACACCCGAATCGTCATCGAGAACGGCGGATCGTTCGCACGCGCGACCGACCTGCTTGAACTCATCGAAACCTGTCCGAACCAATGGCTCGGTGTCTGCTACAACATCAACGCCGCGAAGCTCGCGGGGGAATGCCCCGTCGAGGGGGTCCGTTTGCTCAAGAAGTACCTCGATTGCGTCAAGCTCTCGGATGTGGACGACGAGCACAACCCGGTCTTGTTGGGTCAAGGCGTGCTCCCCAACCGCAAGGTCGTCGCGGAACTCGACAATATGGGTTTCGGCGGCTGGATCGTCTACGACTACCCGAAACTCTGGGTCGTCGAGGATGGACGCGATCCGCGTGCGGTCCTCCAGCACGCGAGCGACACGCTCTACGCGTGGATGCAAGCGGATGAAGAAGTGTGCGAGTCCGACGCAGCAGGCTGCGACTGCGCGACCGCGTAACATCCCTCGTGGATGAAACCCATTCAACCCGGTTGATCCAGCGAGCCCTCGATTCAGGGTTTGCTCTCGCTGGAATCGCAGGTGTCGAATCCAGCGCATGGAGCGAAGAGCTGAGCGATTGGCTCGCGCAGCACAAACACGGCGAAATGGCGTGGCTTGACCGCAACACGGACCTGCGGAAGAATCCAGATCAGCTGATCGACGATGCGCGATCGGTGCTAATGGTCGCGGATCTGTACGCGAGTCGTCGCGACAATGTTGATGAGCCACTGAAACCCGGTGAGGGGCGCATCGCTCGCTACGCACGCGGCAAGGATTACCACAAGGTCATGAAGAAACGGCTGATGGACCTTGCCGATCAGCTGCGGATCGATCATCCTGAGGCGGATTTCAAGGTGTTCGTTGATACCGCGCCGGTGCTTGAGCGCGAGCTGGCGCAGCGTGCTGGGCTCGGATGGACCGGGAAACACACGCTGATGATCCATCCGCAAGCGGGGTCGTACATGCTGCTGGGTGGGATCGTCACGACACTCCAGCTTGCCAAACCCGAATCCCAGCGCGTCGAACCGGACCACTGCGGCACCTGCACACGATGCATCGATGCGTGCCCGACCGATGCGATCACGCCGTATTCGGTGGATGCTCGCCGGTGCATCTCGTATCTGACGATCGAACACCGGACCTCGATCGATCCTGAGCTTGAACCCAAAATCGGCGACTGGATCTATGGCTGCGACATCTGCCAAGAAGTCTGTCCGCACAACTCGCTGCGGGACGAAGCGGCAAAGGCCAATCCGGTATACAACTCGGATCGCGATCGCTTTGATCTGCTCGAAGTCAACGGATGGAACGAAGAAGATCGGCGCGAGGCGTTTGTTGGTTCAGCAATGAAACGCGCCAAGCTCGACATGATGCAACGCAATGCACGGATCGTCGCGAGGAACCAGGGCGTTACACCTGAATAGTCGCGTCTTGTTTGCCTTTGAGCACGAACGCACCGCAGAACGCGACGATGATTCCGGGCGCGAGCCAGACGGATTGCCGTTCGATGAATCCCATCCAGAACATCGGAGCGGCGACACCGATCGCGAGCCACATCATCCATCGCTGGAGCGGGATTTGTGTTGAGTGCGAGCGAATGACGCGGTAGAGCATGTAGCTCGGGAAGACCAAGCCGTAGAAGGTGAGGAAGCAGCGGTAGACCAGTTCGCCTGCGGTCATTCCAGCGTGGTCGGACATACCGGGGACCGCGAATCCCGCGAGTGC
The DNA here is from genome assembly GCA_963976955.1 of uncultured Phycisphaerales bacterium. Classification (GTDB taxonomy): domain Bacteria; phylum Planctomycetota; class Phycisphaerae; order Phycisphaerales; family UBA1924; genus UBA1924. The sequence goes on from CAXBMD010000002.1 coordinate 1,046,333, forward strand.
TGAGATCAGCGCGATGATGAACATCGCTCGCTGCCCCAGCAAGCGGTGGGGGGTGAGGGTGGCCATTCGGTCGAGGTGAACGCGGACGGTGAAGATCCATTGGCAGAAGATATGGACGAGGACTCCCGCCGCGAGCCAAGGGGTGGTGATCGCGAGGAGGTGTCCATCCCCTCGCATGCCGCTCGCGATGACACCGGCGTACCGCGTCGTCAGGATGATCATGAGCGCGAAGAACACACAGAACCCGATGGTGAACCCCAATCGTCCCGAGGTCTGCGTGGTCAGGTTCTGGCGAGCATGGTGGAAGGTGATGTCGAGGTATGGGCACAGCAGGAAGCCGAAGATGGAGACCGGGATGAACCACTCGACCCCGCTCGCGGCGGGTGGAGATTCGATCAGCACATCAAGCGCGGGTTTGGCATCAGGCATGACGACCAACGCGATAAGCACCGCAGCGCTCAGCACCCAGAGCAGCATTGCGAGCTGCGGCGCTTTGCCAAACTTGACCAGTCGTCCCGAGGAGATCGCAAACGCAACAGCGATCGCGCCAGCGCCGAACAGGTATTCTTCGGGCATCGGGAACGCATCGCGGAGGAACGAGGTGAGCCAGATGATCCAGAAAATATGGAATCCGACGGTGATCGCAGAGAACCACCAGACCGCGGTGGGGTGACGATCGACGAAACTGATCGAGGATTCGCGTGATTTGAGGACCCATCCCATCGCCGCCGCGCCGAGCACATTGGGGATCGCAAACGCGGCAAATCCGGCCCATCCAAAGTCTCGGAGCAGCAGGACTGGGAAGAACATCCCGATGCACCAAGTCCATGAACACCCGAGATACGCGCCCCAGAGGATGGGGTTGGTGGTCAGTTGTCCGGACGGGGCATGCGATTGCTCGCTTGAACTGCTCATGCGTTCTTGGTCCCGCGGAGTTTCTTCGCTTTATGGTGTGCTTTGGGGGTCACATGGAAGGTCGCGGTACAGCGCCCGACCCGCTTGGGTTTCGCAGGCTTGTCGTTCGGATCGTCCACCTCATCGGCGAGTCTTTTCTCGCTCAGCGGGACCAGCACCTGGACGATGTCCATGCGGATGGTGATGTTGAACTCTTCTCCGGTCGCGACGAGCGCGTGGATGTCCTCGAGCGGGGTCATCCGGTATTCTGCAGGTCCATGGCACGGACGCAGGAACTTGTATTCGAGCTGCTTGCAGACAACGGTGTAGTCCCCGCCACAGACGGAGAAGACATAGTTGCCACCCGCGATCTCGGAGTTCCCGAGGAGCGCCGCGCCCGCCATCGCGCTGTACCAGTTCTTATTGAACCGACGGAACGGGAGCGTCGCGCGGTAGGTGTTCTCGTCGAGCGACATCTTGATGCCCGACCGGAACGCGTAGGGGAGCCAGATCATCGAGCAGACGCGGTTCCAGAAGTTGTTTCGGCTCGAGAGTTTCGAGATCCACGCCTCGGCGCGCTCGAACAAGGTCCGCTTGACCTTCGCGGGTTTCTCTGGGGTCGAATCAGATGCCTGTTCCGGGGCCGGGGATTCGGTCTGAGACACCAGATCCACAGCGTCCGCATCCGACGCGCGGGCGTCATTGGACTGGTCGGACTTGGGCTGTGTGGTGTCAGTGGTCATACGGCTTGGTGGATTATAGATCGATCATTCGATCCCAGCGGGACTCAGCACAGGTTCCTCGACGAGTTCATACCACTCCGATTCGGTCTTCTTGACCTTAAACAGCGGATTCCCCGGCTCGTGATCCAGCAGCAGCGTCCAGTCGAGCTCCGCAGCGTCCGCGAGGAACCAGTTTTTGGTGATCATGGAGGTGTACGGCTCAACATCGTACGAAAGCGAGTACGCCTGTCCAAGGTGGTAATGCGTCGGAAGCACATCGGGTGTAAACACGATGATCCGTCCGTCTGTGTCCTCAAACTGGATCGCTTGCTGTCCCCAGGTGTGACCCGGGACGAGGAAGGTGCGGATGCCGGGGAGGACCTCGGTCATCCGTTCTTGGATCGGGCTCTTCGGGAGCTCGCCTTTCGAGGGTTTCCGGTTGAGTGGGAAGGCGCGAGGGGAATCGATCAAACGCAGGCGTGGACGACCATCGCTCAATGGTTTCTTGTCATCCTCGAACGGCAGGATGTGGTCGCGGTAGTAGGTCTTGGTCATCACCGCGTCGTTGTTGCGAGCATCGACCCATTCCCGGCGCTGGACAATCAGCTCCGCGTTGGGGAAGGTGAACTTCACATCGTTGCAGTCACCGGACGCGGCACCGGGTTTGATCGCGGTCCAGTCCGGTTCTTCGCCTTCTCGGCATCGGCGCGTCAGTCCGCCGGCGTGGTCGAAGTGGAGGTGGGTGACGATGGTCGCTTCGATATCCGCGGGATCGACACCCGCCGCGATGACTTCGGATTCGACGGTGCGACCGTCGAGGCCGAAGATGGTGGACATCTTTTCGTCGAGTTTGTCACCGGTACCCGCTTCGATGAGGTAGCGGTGATGCTTGCCGGTGATCGGATCGGGTTTCTCGGATTCGAGCAATACGCAGTTGTGCGAGAGCTCGATTCGGTTCTTTTCATCGGGTTCGACGGCGCGTGTCCAGACGACGCGCGGGATAACCCCGAACATGCCGCCGCCGTCGAGAAGGAATCGTGAAGCCCTGAGGATGGTCCATTTGTATCGCATGAGTAAGGGTACGCTCGTTAGTGTTTCAAGCGATGGTTCAAGCTATGATTCTGGTGTAAATCACGGGCCGAATCTTCGGGTCTTTGCATGAAACTTGATCTCTACGAGGAGCCCAGATGAACCCTTCCATGATCGCCGTAACCCTGCTTTCTCTTCTTGTGTTCCACGGGGGGTGTGATTCCAAGTCGGACCAGCACGCCCAAGCGGACCAAGCCGCGGCGGACAGTTTCACCGAGCTCGGGAAAAAGCACAGCGACAAAATCGCAGAGCAGATCGAAGCAGAAGGCGCGTACTTCCCGGAATCGACCGACTCCATCGACGAATATGTCGAGATGGTCGAGGAAGCGTCCAAAAATGTCTCCCCTGAACTCGCGGCCCAGCTCAAGTCCCAAGCGTCCATCATGAAGGAACTCAAAGTCCTGATGGACCCGTACCTGGCCACCAACAACGAGTTCTATGACCTCGGGGGGACCGATCCTTCGACCCTCAGCTCCATTGAAGATATCGACAACCGCGTCGCGATGATCGAAAGACTCATCGAAGCCAACGATCGCATCGACATCCGGTTCCCCATCCTCTTCAAACAAATCACCGGCTCAGACACCCCGGAGGGGAAACAGCAGCTTGAGATCGCAAAGCAAATGCGTGCACTCGATCGCGAAGCGTACCCGCACATGAAAGAGAGCTTGCTGATCGTGAAGGAGTACTGGGCAACCTCAGGCAACGCGAACGATGGCAAGTTCTACTTCGGTGACGACGTCCCAGCAGAAGCGATTGATTCATACAACGAACACCTCGCCGCGGTCGAAGCGGTCGGTTTGAAGCAGATGGAGATCCAGCGTCGGCAATATGATGTCCCTTGATCTACACCAATAAAAAAGCCCTGTCGGACAGGGCTTGTGTACAGAGCTTTGATTGGATTGGCTTAGAGCCCGTCGTGTCCGCCCATCATCTTGAACATGTCCACGCAGCGGTTCGCGTAGCCTGCTTCGTTGTCGTACCACGAGACGATCTTGAAGAAGTGCTCGTTGAGTTCGATGCCCGCGCCTGCGTCGTAGATGGATGAGCGTGGGTCGCCGATAAAGTCCGATGATGCGACATCTTCTTCGGTGTATCCGAGGACACCCTTCATCTTGCCTTCTGAAGTCGCCTTCATCGCGGCACTGATCTCTTTGAGGCTCGTCGCCTTCTCGGTACGGAATGTGAGGTCCACTGCCGAGACATCCGCGGTCGGGACGCGGAACGACATGCCGGTGAGCTTGCCGACGGTTTCTGGGAGACACAGACCGACGGCTTTGGCGGCACCGGTCGATGCTGGGATGATGTTCATGTACGCGTTGCGTCCGCCTCTCCAGTCCTTCTTGGAAGGACCGTCCTGGGTTGGCTGGGTCGCTGTTGCTGCGTGGACCGTGGTCATCAAGCCTTCAACCAGACCGAAGTTGTCCATAATCACCTTGGTGATCGGGGCAAGACAGTTGGTCGTGCAGCTCGCGTTGGAGATGATGGTGTCGGTTGCTGGGTTGTACTTCCCGCAGTTGACGCGGTGGACGAAGGTCGGGACGGTGTCCGGGGTCTTGGTCGGCGCGGAGATCATGACGCGTTTGCACCCGTTGTTGTCGATGTGCTTCTGCGCGTCGTCGCGCTGGGTGAAGAGCCCGGTGGATTCGAGGACATAGTCCACGCCCATATCACCCCACGCGAGTTTGGACGGATCACGCTCAGCGGTGGTCTTGACAACCTGCCCGTTGACGGTGATGGAGTTTTCGGTTGCGGAGAGTTCTGCTGGTTTGTGGTCGATCATGAACCGGCCGTGCATGGTGTCGTACTTGAGGAGGTACGCGAGGTTGTCCGCTGGGACAAGGTCATTGATCGCGACGACTTCGATGCCTGGGGTGTTGGCTGAGATGCGGTGGACCAAGCGTCCGATGCGTCCGTATCCGTTGATTCCGATTTTGATGCTCATGCTGGTTCCGTCCTTTGCATTGGCAGGTGAGCCCATGATTGGGCAATGGTTGAACTGTTGAGAATCACTCTAGGTCGATGGGACTTCCGGGTCAGCAAGTCCAGCGGTCTAGTCGCGGATATCAGACAGGACCCTGGGGGGGAACGCCGCCCGGAGCGCGTTGGCGACCGCGAAGACATCGATGACTTCCTGCGCGATCGCGCCCGCGACCGGAGGGAGGTAGCCCATCGCTGCGAGGATCATCCCGACGATGCTCAGGATCATCCCGCCGACCGCGGACTGGAGTGCTATCCGTCGCATATGACGCGAGATATGGAAGAACTCGTCCACCCGCTCGAGCGACGAGTCCATAATCACCACGCCAGCGGCTTCGGTCGTGATATCCGACGCTTGACCGAACGCGATCCCAACAGTTGCGAGCGAAAGCGCCGGCGCGTCGTTGATCCCATCACCAACAAAGCAGGTCCGCGCGTGGAGGGATTCTTCCCGCACGATCTCGACCTTCTGTTCCGGGGTTTGTTCCGCGAGGACCTCGGTGATCCCGACCATCTCCGCGAGGTACTCCGCTTCGCTGGTCCGGTCTCCCGAGACGAGCATGACCTTCTCGTAGCCGTGTTTGGTCGAGAGGTGGTTGATGAAGAGCTTGCCGTCCTTGCGGGGTTCATCCCGCATCCGGATCGTCCCGGCGTACTTCCCATCGATCGCAACGATGCATTCCAAACCCGCCGCGATTTCGGGGAGCATGGATTCGCTGTCGGGGTCCAGCCGCTTCATCGCCCCGCGTCCTGTGATCAGGATCTTCGAACCCTCAATGAGTCCAGAGAGCCCCTGTCCAGGCTTCTCGGAAACCTCAGAAGGCTCCGAGCACGAGACGCCCGCCTTTTTCCCTGCTTTGACAATCGCGTTTGCCAGCGGATGTTTCGAGTAGCGTTCGAGGGAACTGGTGCGTGCGAGGATGGTGTTTGCGGAGAATCCGGGCGCGGGGAGGATCTCGGTGACGGTGGGGGTGCCGTAGGTCAGGGTGCCTGTTTTGTCGAAGATGATGGTCTTGCAGGTCCCGATGGTTTCCAGTGCGCCGGGGTCTTTGATGACGATCCCGCGCTTGGCGCTCAGCGAGATGGACCCGATGATCGCGACCGGAATTCCGATCAGGAGCGGGCAAGGGGTCGCGACCACCAGTACCGCGAGGAAGCGGGTCGGATCACCCGAGACCAGCCACGCGCCGATCGCGAGTGCGACGGCGATCGGTGTGTAGTACGCGCCGAGTTGATCCCCGAGACGGCGCATGTGGGGTTTGCGTTGCTCGGTGTCGATCATGACCTGCATGATCTTTGCGTAGCGGGAATCCTGCGCGGGTTTGGTCGCTTCGATGGTGATCGCGGATTCGCCATTGATCGCACCGGAGAACACGGACGACCCCGGCGCTTTGGACATCATGTATGGCTCGCCCGTCAGATACGACTCATCCATCACCCCGTGACCGTCAATCACGACGCCGTCGACCGGGGAGGTTTCGTGCGGGAAGATGGTGACATGATCGCCGATCTTTACATCGTCAAGCGGGACATCCTTGAGCGTGCCATCGGTTTTGAGGTGCGCGACCGAGGGCATGCGTTTGGCGAGTGCTTTGAGCACACTCGATGCGTTCTGGACCGCGTATTCCTCAAGCGCTTCGCCGCCTGAGAGCATGAGGACCACGATCGATCCCGCGAGGTGTTCGTGGAGAAGCACCGCGGTGACGATCGAGATCCCCGCGAGTAGGTCGGATCCGAACTCCTTGCGGAACGCCTTCATCATCAGCTCAAACACCAACGGCGTCCCACCCAGCACCAAGCAGATATACAGCGGAATCCGAGCGGTCTCAGGAGTCGCGTCCATCCCGAAGCGGAGGATTAGGTGCGCGATGATCGTCACGATCGAGATGATCGCGATGGTGATCTCTCGCTTGTTCCAGAGTAGTTTGAGGAAGCCCATCAGTTCTCCGTTGCGAGCGTTATGCGTTGGTGCACGCGATCTTTTCGTATCGGATATTTCCCGCAACCACGGTCAACACCGCGCGGGTTTGCATGGTCCATCCCAGGAACGGCGTGTTCGAACTCTTCCCTACCAGATCTTCATCGGTCAGCGTCCATTCGTGGGATGGGTCGATGAGTGTCAAATCCGCGGGTCCCCCGACTGCGATTGAACCGATGCCCTGCTCATCTAAGCCACAGAGCTTTGCGGGGTTGATGGTGAGCAACTCAATCAGCTTGGGCCATTCGATGACCCCGGTCTCGACGAGGGCTTTGTGGTACAAACCCAACGCTGATTCGAGTCCGATGATCCCAAAGGGGGCGTCGGACATCGTGTTGCGTTTCTCGTCGCTGGTGTGCGGCGCGTGGTCGGTCGCGAGGATCGTGACGACCCCATCGGCGATGCCCTGCTTGAGCGCGTCGATGTCCGATTGCTCGCGGAGTGGCGGGTTCATCTTCGCCATGGTGCCTTGGGTTTCGATGGATTCGTGCGTCAGCAGGAGGTGGTGGGGGGACGCTTCGCAGGTGACCGGGATGCCCTCGCGCTGGGCGTGAGCGACGATCTCGACGGAGTTGCCTGAGGACATGTGCTGGATGTGGTAGTGGCACCCGATCGATTTATTCAAACGAAGATCACGCTCGATGATGATCTCCTCCGCTTCACGAGGCCACCCCTTGTGCCCAAGCTTCGCTGATACGGTTCCAGCGTGCATCACTGCGCCGCTGGTCAGCGTCAGTTCCTGGCAGTGCTGCATGAAGCACTTGCCTGTTGCTTGGACCGCTTGGAGGACGCTCCGCATCATGGACGCGGATTCGATGACATCGCCGTCGTCTGAGTATCCGACCGCTCCAGCGTCGAGACATAGACCGATCTCTGCAAGCCGTTCACCCTTGCGGCCCTTGGTCGCCGCCGCGACGCTGAAGACTCGGCAATGCCCGACCTGCTGGGCGCGGGATCGGACGAACTCGACCATTTCTGGGGAGTCGAGTGCCGGGGAAGTGTTGGGCATGCAGCAGACGGTTGTGAACCCACCAGCGACGGCGGCTCTGGTTCCCGATTCGATGTCTTCCTTATGAACCTGTCCCGGCTCGCGGAGGTGGACATGGGGATCGATCAGTCCCGGCGCGAGGATCATCCCATCTGCGTCGATGACCCGGTCGTAGCCGTTGGTGTCCAGATTCTGGCCAATCTCCCGGATCGTCCCATTGCCTATCCCAACATCCGCGATCTGATCCATCCCAGATGCAGGATCAATAACACGGGCGGCTCGGATCAGGATCAATGAGGTCGTTGGCAGGTCTGATGTGTTGTTCGGCATACGAGTAGAATAGGACGAGTATCACCCTTCCGGTGGTATGGATTTCATCTTGCCCAAGTTCTGAGGTGCTTTTATGTCGAAAGAGAAAAAATCGATTATCGCCCGAATCCCAAGCTGGATGCTGTGGGTGCCAGCCGTGATTTTCATTGTATTCTTCATCTGGATTGTCAAAATTGCGTTTGAGATGGTTGGTGGTGGGGTGTGAATCGCCCGGGTGGGTCTAGCCCCCATTCGATTGGATGACTATGCTTCATCTCGGTCTGGATACACAGGCCGATTCCGGGGTGTAGCGCAGTTTGGTTAGCGCATCTGACTGGGGGTCAGAAGGTCGGAGGTTCAAATCCTCTCACCCCGATTAGAACTACCCATGTCCTCGGCTGCTCACGGCTCTACCTCGTTGCCGAGAGCAACCTCAGCCGCAGGATGCCACTTCTCTTCACCCCACCAACTCAAGAGCCACAAGAATGTATGGCGGGTTTTCTCGCGATGACCTGATCGAGTGACAATAAGCTCCCGCTCTTTACGAAACGCGCCCCAGAGACTCGAATCAAAGTTGTGCCGCGTGATGAGCTGACTATCGATGTCGTACTGACTGACCGTTCCGTTGACGAAGCCAAAGAGGGGGAAATACGATTCAATATCCGCTTCGATAAACCCAGCCGGCGCATCCTCATCGTCCGCTTCAGAGAAGACATGCAATCGCGAATGAACCAATGGAACAATGCGGATGTCGTACAGTTCTTCGCTCTTAGCATCACCGTCTCCTTCAATATTTTCAAGATCATCCACAAGTCGCGCGATTCGTGACGGCTCATTGACGACAGCACCAAAGTCATAGTTCTGGGATGCGCACCCGTGCATCAGAAGGCTCAGTGTCAGCATTCCGGTCCACATACAAATCGTTCTCATAGTATTGTTCTCCATGTAATGTCTTTGGTTTCCGTGATCGAATTCGACGAATCAGATACTCAGCAACTGCGAGGTGCACAACCCACGCACAAGATTGGATGCTTTCGTCAAGCACTTCAGAGATTTCGCCCATGACAATGATGAACGGCAGGATGATAAAGATCAGTGTCCCTGCAGGCATCGATACAGCGAACGCGCGGATCATCCAGTCGCGATGTATCGAGATATCTCGTCGCCGGATTGCAAGTACACCCATGATGAGAAAAAACATCCACAGCGGACCAAAGACAATCCGTCCGTAATAGAGCACAGGACCACGCGCATCCGGATGAATCAGAGTCATCCATGTAGCCGTAGCCGCGCCCGCGAGCCCAGCGAATACCGCGACTCGCCCCGCAAGCCGGTGCCATCGTGGATACCGCTTCCGCACACGAGGCAAGATCTGCACCGCAGCAAGACAATAAAACACCGCTGAGCCAACCACATGAATCAAGAGCGGAAGATTGTCAACATGATCGCGTAGGAACTCTGGGAACCAAGCCCACTCGAGAAGAAGAGTCGATGCGCGATACACACCAGCCGCGGCGGGAACTACGCAAGTCAAAAATAACGCAATATACGCAAGCCGGCGTTTCATCCGCCAGTGTCCGATTCTGACTCGCGCGTCAGCTCAATCGACTCGTTCTCGCCCTCAGCCATGAAGACCTCATCGAGTCGCTTCCCAAGCGCCCGAGCGATCAAGATCGCCAGTTCAAGACTGGGAGAGTATCTCGCTTTCTCGATCGCCGCGATGGTCTGTCGCGTGACACCGACCTTGTCAGCGAGTGCTTGTTGCGTCATCTCGTCCATCTCGAATCGAAGCCGACGAATCGTGTTGGTAATCTGAAGCTTGGCCATATCACCCACCAATCCGGTAGCTAGCGATCCGAACAGTGTTCCCGACAAGGTCGCCCACTGCACAGGACGCGTAGAGCACCGTGAGTCCTACAACAGCCGTCCATCCTGCAGCAAGCATCACGATCATCGTCATATACCCAATCCCAATCGAGATGAGCGTGACAGACAAGCCACGCAACTGAAACAGACGATCGCGTTCATCAACGATGTTCCTCTGGTTCCTGTCCTTGGATGCCATCGCAAACAGGCAGTTCAAGACGATCGTCAGCACAATGGCAGCCGGTATAACCCAAACAATTGCTTGCGCCCAGACCGTCGTTGCATGCTCCCCCGAAAGCGCACCCGATCCGAAGAGCTGCACCAATCTGACGATGACATACGCATTGAGCAGGAGGGAAATGATGATGGCAACAATGCTTGCTCGTTCTTGATTACTCATGGCGTGGAACCTCGGATTCGGGGTTTGAAATGTCACGTGTTGCGAACATCATGTTAAAGAGGCATAACGCGATGTCAAGTATATCGAACAAATTTTAATAATTACGCAGGTGATAGGGCTTTGGGCTGGTGAACATCGAACTCCGATGGTGTTTGTTGGATTCGCCGTTGAGCGCCTGCCGGATATATGAATGATGTCAAGGGTTGTTGGCTTAGGGGATCAGTCGGGGTGGCATTTCAAGAGCAGCGAATGCCGGTAGTTGACCGGCGATGTTTCGACATATCTAGCACGCACAAGGCATTGCTAATGTCAACGAGGTCTTTCTGCTTCCAGAGATCGATCTGAACCGCAAAAAGGTCAACTGGTGTCCTGTCACCCCGATTTACTTGAAGATCGAGTAGATTTACAACCTACTCGATCTTTGTTGTTCAAACAAATCTAGAATCATCAAGTCCGCTGACCGACGAGGATCACATAGCCGTCTGGGTCAATGACACGCATCTCGCCCCCATCCATATGATTAGGATGGGCAATCTCGTGTACCATTCGTGTCGTGTCATCGGGGCTGCGTGCTCCGCGATATACACCCGCATCTCGTAATCCACCTTCGATCAAAGTTGCTCGAAGGGTGCTCAGGTCTGGGCTGTACATGTAGAAGAGCACCGCCTGCTGCTCAGGATCGATCGGCCCGGATGCCTGAGCGAGCATGATCTCCGCGGCTTCACTGCGTGCGAGCAACCAGTACATTTTCCCATGGTTGTCCTTCATCGAGTTTACCGTCGTGAAACCAAGCAGCGAGTAGAACAACAACGACGCCTCGACATCTTGGACATGGACGAATGGGACCAGCCGGTTGACTGATGCCATGCACCGACAACCCGACGGTGCGGGGGGCGTTTCCTCAGGGCTACGGCACAGGGAGGATGTGCGATCTACTGTGTTGTCTCGAGTGTGTGATGCGATGGCCGATTCGCGTCTGAGCACTTCGTACGCATGCCCACGGGCGGGCGCGGTGCCGAACTCTTTCGGTCGCGGGTTGCCGTTCATATCGAGACATATCTCAAGGCGATCGCCATCAATCCTGAAGATGCCGTAGTTCGAGTTTCCTGCTTCCGGGCCCGCGAAGAACTCAATATCGATGTGCTGAGGCGACGCTTCAGCGTCGATGTTAAACACACCTTCGTAGATTGCGTCGGGGGATTCGGTTCTGAATAGATCACCGTCGATCAGGATGCGTGAATGCTGGGTGTGCGCAGAAGGAATCTGGTTGCCATCAACTTCGAGGGAATCGAAGGCCCAAGTCCCCTCCAGACTTCGCAGCAGTTCGACATGCTGCGCCAGCTTGGGCCAACTGCCGAAGCCCGTGCTTCGCGCGATCGCGAACTGAGCATCGGCGAGTCGGAAGCCCGCAGCGGCAACGGCCTCGTTAGACATATCCTTCGCGGAGGGCAAGTACTCGGTCAGGATTTGTACCGACTCGGGGTCTCCGGATCGGATACCCGCGAGCAGTGTCTTGGCCTGACGCCGAAGGTGATCAAGATTTGGACGGTGGGGGAGCGGCTTGCTCATAACGGTTCTCCATGCAACTCACCTGGACCCGCATTCAGGTGGCACGAAGAAGCGTGCAGGATCTGATTGTGTGTTGGAAGTGGGTTCAACCCTTCCCGCGGGTCCGGGGGCGTCTTCAAGCCGTTGCTTAGTCTATCCGATAGGCCGGCTTCACTCAACTCTCGCTGGTATTGTCCGTTGGTTCGCATTGTCTTTGATTCACTCGTAGAACAAAGACACGGCATCTGAGCTCCAGAGACCAATTTGGGAGATGAAAAGTTCAACTGGTGTCCTGTCACCCCGATTTCGACAACGACGAGTAGGGAATGTTTTTCATGAGCATCCCCCATGCGGTGATGCAACGAAATCGATCATCCACAGTACACCTGAATATGACGAGGGTATTTGTTGATATTTTGGTGGTGACAGTCTTTGCGTTCTTCGGCTCGCTTGCGATGGCTCAGCAGGACAGGCCGGCGGATGTAGCCGCGTATCTTGATCGATGCGAGGCGTTCGGCTGGTCGGGTACTGTGCTTGTCGTTCATGAAGGTGAAGTTCTGTGCAACATGGGCTTTGGACACGCCAACCGAGAACTGGGTTTGCCCAATGGACCTGAGACACTCTTTGAGATCGCGTCGCTCACAAAGGTCATCACCGCCTGCGCTGTGATGTCGCTCGTGGAAGAGGGCAAGGTCGGGTTGGATGATTCGATCGCTGCTCACTTGCCGGGGGTGCCTGAAGACAAGCGGGGCATCACCATCCGTCATTTGCTCACGCACACATCGGGTATGCCACGGTTCGGGCCCGGCGGCGGGGGTGAAGATTTGGAGTTGGCAGTCGGTGGTTATCTATCTGGTCCTCCGTCATCGTCACCAGGCGAGCAAAGCGAATACTGGAACGGGGGATACGCGCTGCTCGCGGGGATTATCGAGCGAGTTTCCGGCGAGACTTATCAGCGTTTTTGCGAGCGTCGAGTTTTCGAGCCCGCTGGTTTTACGAGGAGCGGTTTCACCGGCCAAGCATTCGAAGCGCATTCACTCGCCACCGGGTATAACGGGATGATCGCGGAGCGTACAGCAGCGGACCATCCATACGCCAGTTACGGTTGGCACTACAAGGGCATGGGTGGCATGGTTACCAGTCTGAATGATCTGCACCAATTCGTGAATGCCTATGAAAGCGGCAAACTGCTTCAGGATGAGACGGTCCAACAGATGGAGACGCCGGCTGACGGTTGGTATGGATTTGGGTGGGCAATCACCCAGACTGATCGGGGCACGCAGAGGATTGGTCATGGTGGCGATGTGCAGGGCTTTCACTGTTATCTGCTGCGTTTCCCTGATGAGGATACATTGATCGTGGTGCTCTCGAACACCGACGATGTGCCGGTCTGGAAAATTGCGTGGAACATCGAGTCGCTGGTGTTTGACCAACCGATGCGCACGCCACCGCCGCCGTCCTTTGATCATAAGATCGATTTCAGCAATCTTGTCGGGGAGTACGAATCTGTTGACGGCAGTCGACTTGTTGTGCATCCAATAGGTTCGTCCCTACGCATCGGTGCGGTCGGTGTGGATGCAATGTCAGCTGTCGAACCGGAGTCGAGTGGCGAGGGCGCTTCGACGGCGCTTGCACTCGCCAGTTCTATCTTGGATGCAGTGATTGCTTCCAATCCCGAGGAGATCCTCGATCATCTCGCGCCAGGTATTCCGCGATCTTGGTCGAGCACGCTCTGCACACACATCTGGCCGGCGCATGTACGCGAGCACGGCAAGTTCCAGAGCGTCGAAACGCTCGGGGCCAGGATGATCGATACTGATTCATATGAAGTGCTCTTTGCACTCGATCACGAGCGTTCGCCGGCGCAGCTGCAAGTCATCATCACCAATGGAAAGCTGCAGATTTTTGACCTGAAAGGGCCGGGGATCTTCGCGGACAAACCGTTCGCGTGGATTGGCGAAAACATGCTGGCGAGCTTTGATTGGTCCGCTGATAAGATCACGGCCCGCGTTCGCGTGAAACACGATGATTCGGGCATATCACTTGAGGCGGAAAAGGACGGGGGCGAGTTGCTAGTGTTCACTCGGATGGTACAAGAAAGTACCGATAGTTTAGATAATGGAGACTAGCTTCTTGCGAAACCAAAGTCCATCTTCTGGCCCCCAGAGACCGATCTGAGTCGCGAAAATTCAACTGGAGCCCTGTCACCCCGATTCAAAGCGTGTATAGGGGAGTGTGAGCCGCTGTGCATTGGGTTCACAATGGGAATGTACTGCTTATCTGTCTGCGTCAATGTAACTCAGGGGTAAGAAAACTCAGGTGATGCGCTGCATGGGCGGCGTGGAACTGGTTGAACTCATCGCGTGTCATTTTGCCAAATCCCGGATGCGGGTGAAGCGGGCTCGTCGATTGCTTGAAATCTTGAACGCATTTCTTCAACTCATCGAGTTCCAAGCGATCATCAAGATGGCCATTTGGCACGAACATACCCGCGGTCCTCATGCCATTGATTGAGTTGCCCGCAAGCAATCGAGGCAGCGCAAACTTCCGCAATATTGGTCGGAGTGGCATTCCGAGCGTGGTCATCCATGTCGGATAGCCTTGCATGTTTGCTTCCATCGTGAGACGGAGATGATTGCACATCTGGCCGAGGTTCCAGTTACCGGTGGGTTGATACCCGGTTTCGATCAGCCTCTCGCATTCTGCGACCGTTTCATCGAGATTGTGGAGTGTGAGTTCGCGTCGCATGGTGTCCTTCTTGGTGTCGTTGGCATTGTGAATGAACCAGTCGGGATCGTATGCTGCTGCTCATGAATCGGCATTGCTTGGATTGATCATCATTCACAGATTTCACATGACGCGCTGCACGACAAAGCGTGGGACATGCTTACCAACGGCAAGCGCCGTCCGTGCTGTTTCGACCGGACCGGGATGTACGAAAAGAGTCTGAGCTGTCCCAAAGCCGCTGTTCTTTGACGAATCGGTCATTACTTGACGAAATCGAGCAACGCCTTATTCCACTGCGGGAACGCTTCGATTTGTGGGCAGTGTCCGATGCCGGGGAACTCGATCAGTTCTGCGCCGGGGATTGCTTGCTGTGTGATTTTACCGAGCTGTGTGTAATCGCCCATGATTGCTTGGACTTCGGGCTTTGCGAGGGGCTTGCCGACCGCGGTCTTGTCACGCATGCCGATGACCAACCGGACCGGGACACGCAAGCGACCGAAATCGTGCACGACCGGCTGCGTCACGATCATGTCGTACACAAGCGCCGAGGTCCATGCAACCACGGGAAAGTCAGGGTGCTGGGTCATTCCCGATGCAAGCACGGTCAGTGCCTCGTATTCGGGTTTCCACACGCCGTCGTAGTAGAACTTGCGTTGGTACGCACGGATGCCTTCGGGTGTCTGCTTGAGCTCCCCGGCGTACCACTCGTCGGGAGTGGGTGCGGGAAGCAATGCGCTGTAGTCTTCCAGACCGATGGGGTTTACGAGGAGTAGTTTTTCTGTTGCTTCGGGATAGAGCAGCGCGTACCGGGTTGCCAGCATGCCACCCATCGAGTGCCCGACGATCACGGATTGGTCGATCCCCAGTGATTCAAGGAGAGCGCGGGTGTTGGCGGCAAGCTGCTGAAAGCTGTACTGATATGCAGCGGGTTTACTCGACTTGGCAAACCCGATCTGGTCTGGAGCGATCACGCGGTAGCCTTCATTTGACAGGGATTCGATGGTCGTTTTCCAAGAGAATGCGCCGAAGTTCTTGCCATGGAGGAGCACGACCGTCCGGTCTTTGCTCTTGCCTACAGGCGCGACATCAAGATACGCCATGCGGACATCCGAGCGTTGGCTCTCAAACTTGTAGTACTTCACCGGGTATGGGTATTGGTAGCCGGTGCCTTCGGAATCAAATGGGGTGACAGAGGGAGCCGAGGAAACCGAGGAGTCCCTGATGTCCGTCGAAGCGCAACCCCAAAGCGAGCAAACGGCGATGAGCATGACAAGCAACGATGGTGTGGATCGGGTAGGTGTATACATATTCATAGTGGACAGTACGCGATCTGAGAACCAGAGTCGATCCACTGGTGTGTTGAGTCTGAACTGGACCGGGGATTTGTGACTAAATTTTGCGTGATTCTTGGACGGATGATGTAGAATGCAACGCTGAGTCAAAATGTAAAGATTTCGAAGCATCAGCTCATTGTTTCTTGATTGAGGAGATCGGCATGAAACGAGTCACAGGAATCGGCGGCGTGTTCTTCAAAGCAAAGGACCCCAAAGCGCTCGGAGCATGGTACAAAGCGCACCTCGGCATCAATGTCGAAGAGTGGGGCGGCGCGGTCCTGCGTTGGTCTGATGACAACACCGACGGCTCAGGCACAACAACCTGGAACCCATTCAAAGCAGACACCGACTACTTCGCACCAAGCACATCAAGCTTCATGATCAACTACCGGGTCGATGACCTCGACGCATTGCTCGAGTTGTTGCGTGAAGAGGGCTGCGAAGTGGACAAAAAAGTCGAAGACAGCGAGTTTGGCAAGTTCGGTTGGGTTATGGATCCGGAAGGCAACAAAGTCGAACTCTGGCAACCCCCGGCGGTTGGATGAGTATACCAACCTGAAGTATTCCTCATGATTGGAAGACATTGCTTTGCGATGAACCGGAGGTCTGAATGACACTTGATGAGCATGTACTCCGACTCGCCGATGAGAGCGTCCTCTGCTGGCTCGCGACGAGTTCTGTGTCTGGGCAGCCGAGTGTCTCGCCGAAGGAAGTCTTTGCGATCTACAACAACGATTCGATCATTATCGCGAACATCGCTTCGCCAAACTCAGCGAGAAACATCCGAGAGAACCCAATTGCGTGCGTCAGTTTCGTGAATATTTTCACGCAGAAGGGCTACCAGATCAAGGGTGCCGCTCGGTGTCTTGGGAATGGTGATGACGGATACGTTGAGATTGAGGGAGTTCTGCTGGGAATCACCCAAGGCAAGTTTCCGTTCAAAACGGCCTTCCGCGTAATGGCCGAGGAAGTCCACGAAATCCTCGCCCCCCGGTATCGGTTGTATCCTGAGACCACCGAGCAGGACCAGATTTCAAACGCTATGGATGCGTATGGTGTTCAATCTCGGGATACATGCAACCAATGAGTGATTTGTGTGTTGAACCTTGTGCGGAACTCTCCGCGCAGTATTGGTTGATGGCGTCTCTACGCAAACCAGTTTGAGAGAATCATATGAAACGAGTTTATAGAGTTGTTTGTGCATCCGCTCTTGTCGCTGTCATTTCAAGTCTTGCGAACGCACAGGTCGAAACAGAGCATGTTGCCCCTGTTCAACTTGCGCAGTACCCCGGTGCACCACTCGAAGATCAGCACGGGAACCTCTGGTTTAGTACAGTCCTCAATGGTCTAATCCGGTTCGACGGCAGCGAGTTTGTGACCTATACCAAAGAGGATGGTCTCGGGAGCGACATGATCCGTGATAGGATCGAAGCCGAAGATGGGACGCTCTGGTTTGCGACCAGTGGTGGACTGACCAAATATGACGGTGAATCATTTACAACGCTGACCGAGTACGAACCGATCACGATCACGCGGGGCTGGAGTGATTACGGGAATCATCGGGAAATTTGGGATGTGCACATCGATCGGAACGATGATCTCTGGATTGCGACCTTAGACGGCGTCTTCAAGCACAACGGAGAAAAGTTTGTCCGCTTCCCAATGCCTGCCCTCGCACCAAAGGAGAAATCTGAGTTCGCGCCGAGCATGGTGTATTGCATATATGAAGACAGGGAGGGCGACCTCTGGTTCGGGACCGACGGCGCCGGGGTTGTCCGGTATGACGGCGAGAAAACCGTTGTATACACCATGAAAGAAAACGGACTCAGCAGCGACAATGTGTGCGAAATCCTCCAAGACTCGCGCGGCGACTTCTGGTTCGGAACCTCCAATGGAGGGCTCAGTAAGTTTGATGGCAAAGCCTTCACCACGCACCTGAGAAACAAAGAGTTCTCAGAACACACCGGCTGGGGCCGATTCATGAGCATCCATGAAGATCGAAACGGTGATGTGTGGTTCGGAGTCTCACAACAAGGCGGCGGCGTCTACCGCTACGACGGAAACTCGTTCGAATACATGTCAACAGACAAAGGACTGGGCGCAGGAGGCGTTCCGAGCATCCGCGAAGACCGAAGCGGGAACATGTGGTTCGGAACCACCACCGGCGTGTACCACTTCGACGGCGAGCGATTCATCAACTTCACAAAGAACAATCCTCAACTTCCCAAAGCACCATTGAATCTTGACGATTGGGCACCCGAAACCTTCGCGCTCCCACCCGGATTCGCACCCGATCTGCCTGGTGGTTCCGAATCGTTGTTGT
Organism: uncultured Phycisphaerales bacterium; assembly: GCA_963976955.1. Classification (GTDB taxonomy): domain Bacteria; phylum Planctomycetota; class Phycisphaerae; order Phycisphaerales; family UBA1924; genus UBA1924. Next base: position 1,064,491 of record CAXBMD010000002.1, read on the forward strand.
TCCCACCCGGTTGGCGTGACCCCGATTCCGAGAACTTCTGGTCGTACGCGTTCGTGATGTCGATCGACGAGCAAGCACCCGGTATTCAGCGTGTTCAAAGACTGTTGGAACTGTACTACGACGGGTTGATGGCCGTGTTCGCATCAAGCAAAGACAAAGAATCACTCATCAAACCGGCCGAGATTGTGATCAAGCAGGTCAAGCCAGCTCACTACGAAGCGACGATGCATCTCATCGATGCGTTCGCGACTTTCGAACCCAGGGACATCCGCGTGTTGATCGAGACGGTTGCTGATGGAGAGGAGCATTCATTCGTACACATCAGGGTCAGCAGTCAATCCGAGGGTCATGTCATTTGGAAATCATTAGCCGCAGCAATCGAACGAATTAAAAAAGAGAATACACCAACGGCCGATCCGTAAAGGACATTGCACAACGCTCGCCATCATGCTGAGAACTGGGCATCTGCTGCGTCTAAAATGACCACTCCCAACGCAAAGGTCAGCATGACACAGCAATCTACAAGCGCCCATCCAAACGGACCAGCACCCGATCGTTCACGCGTCATGGGGGCCCTCGAAGCGTTGCACGCGCGGTACCGGGACTGCAACGATGGTCGGATCGCCGATTACATCCCCGAACTCTCCAAAGCGGACCCCAACAGCTTCGCGATCAGCATCGTCACCGTGGATGGCGAGGTCTACGAGGTCGGGGATCACGAGAAACAGTTTACGATCCAGTCGCTCTCCAAGCCGTTCACCCATGCGATCGCACTGGCGGATCGTGGTCGCGAATATGTCATGCAACGCGTCGGGGTCGAACCATCAGGTGACTCGTTCGACAGCATCATCCGCTTGGATGCCAACAACCGGCCCCACAACCCGATGGTCAACGCGGGCGCGATCGCGGTCACCTCGATGATCGAAGGCGACAGCCCCGAACATCGACTCCAGCGCATGCTCGATATTCTTGGTCGGACGATGGGAAGACAACCAACCATCGACGAAGCGGTCTTCGAATCCGAACGCACCACCGGACACCGCAACCGCGCGATGGCGCACCTGATCCTCAACTTCGGGATCATCGAGCGTGATGTCGAGGAGATCCTCGATCTGTACTTCAAACAGTGCTCTGTAATCGTCACCGCGCGGAACATGGCCACCATGGCCGCGACACTCGCCAACGGCGGCGTCAACCCAAAGACTGGCGAGCGAGCGGTCAAACGCGAATACATCCGCGATGTACTCACCGTCATGCACACCTGCGGCATGTACAACTACGCGGGTGAATGGGCCTACACCGTCGGACTCCCCGCAAAGTCGGGCGTCTCCGGAGGCATCATCGCTGTGGTCCCCGGCCAGTTCGGGATCTGCGTCTACTCGCCTCCAGTCGATGAGCGGGGCAACAGCGTGCGTGGGATCAAGGTGTTCGAGGACCTGAGCCGAAACTCAGGGATGCATGTCTTCGAGACCTGGCACCAGACCGGTCAGGTGCTCAACCACATCGACGAGGTCAAAGACCCATCGCCTGCACTCCCGGATACGACCCAGCCGGTCGGTGATGCGACAGTGCACAAACGCGAGTTTGAGCTTGAAGATCCGTCCGAGATGAACTGAACTCGTTACAACTTCCCGCCGCACTTCTTGCAAAAATCAGCATCAAAGTCATGACCATGCCCGCCGCAGGATGGGCACGCGCGATCTGTCTTGGTCGCTTGCGATTTGGATGCCGACGCGATTTCCGCAGAGAGAATCCCGGTCGGGACAATAATCAGCGAGTACCCGATCAGCACCAGCACCGCGGTCGTTGCCTTGCCGACCACGGTGATCGGGATGATGTCCCCGTACCCGACGGTGGTCATGGTGATGATTGCCCAGTACATCGCGCTGGGCATCGATTTGAAATCCTCGTTCCCCGCTGAATACTCAACGACATGCATTAATGCACTCGCGATGAGCACGACGATCAGCACGGTCGTCATGAACACCGCGATCTTGTGCCGACTGATGTAGAACGCTTGTTTGAGTGCGGACGCTTCGGACAAGTAGCGTGCAAGCTTGAACACGCGGAAGATCCGCAGCAGTCTGAGCGTGCGAACGATCATGAGTCGTTCGCTGCCCGATCCCGGCAGCAGGATCCCAAGGAACGCGGGGAGGATCGAAAGCAGATCTATGATCCCGAAGAAGGATGTCGCGTAGCGAAGCGGCCGGCGAACAACCATGAGCCGAACGATGTATTCAATCGTGAACATGATCGTGAAGATCCATTCGAGCGCATAAAAAAGAGTCTTGTACGGCTCATCATTCGCAGACTCAAGCGTGCTCAGAATCACCACAAACACCGACAGAAAGATCGCGATGATCAATCCGACATCGAACGCTTTGCCGGACTTGGTGTCCGTCCCGAAGATGATCAGGTGGAGCTTCTCTTTCCAAGGCGATAACTCGCGCATCTGCTGATTCTCGTTGGACATCCAAAACTCCGTGTGCATGAAACCCAGACAATCTTGTCTCTATTGTGTATCGGCTCATGCACCACTCTGATCTTGATCAGAATGACCAAAGCCCGGTCAGCAGTGCTCCCAATCGGGTATCATCATGGCCAGAACACCTACGGAGCACTTGCATGGACGCCAGAGAAGCACTCAAACGAATGAAAGAAGGCAATCTCCGCTTCGTCGCAGGGAAATCCGCCGAGATCCATCGAACGCACAAACTCGTGGACAACCAAGAACCCTTCGCGATCGTCCTCGGATGCTCAGACTCCCGCGTCCCACCCGAAATCATCTTCGACCATGGCGTCGGAGACATGTTCTGCATCCGCGTCGCCGGGAACATCATTACACCGCTCGAACTGGGCAGCGTCGAGTTCGCGGCCCTCAAGTTCGGACCCCGCTTGGTCATCGTCATGGGTCACACCAAGTGCGGCGCAGTCCAAGCAACTGTCGAGGCCCTGCAAAGCGAGATTCGTCCCGAGCTCTCCCCCGGCATGGAGACCATTGTTGACTTCATCGGTCAATCGGTGGACACAACAGCATCCGACGACCATAACGAAATCTGGTCCAACGCCATCAAAGCGAATGTGCACAACGCGGTCGATCATCTCGTCCGCGAATCCGAAGTCGTCCAGCAGCTCATGCGAGACGACGGCATGCTCGTCGTCGGAGCGCGGTACGCGATCGAAACAGGCGAGGTCGAGTTCTTCGACTGATCGTTCTAAAGAAAAACCACCCGTTGATCGAGTGGTCGCATTGCGTTTTGATATAAATCCGCTTTACCGGCGGTAAGTGATCCGCGCCTTCGTTAGGTCGTATGGCGAGATCTCAACGGTGACGGTGTCACCGGGAAGGATACGGATGTAGTGCTTCCGCATCTTGCCTGAGATGTATCCGATGATCTCAGTCTGTTGCTCGTTTGGCAGGCGGACCCGGAACATGGCGTTGGGGAGCGCTTCGGTAACGATCGCGTCCATAGTGATTTTGTCGTCTTGCTTAGCCATATGTCTATCGGTCTCCAAAGTCCATTCAACCCCCGATCGGTCCGGAACCCCCGGCCGTCGTGGATGAAAGGATACGCAGCACCCTGCGATGAGATCGAGTTTTTTGCCACACTCCGCGTGTTTTGGGTGTGAAATGCACCCTGAGGACGGGTAGATCACCCCAAGAACACCCCGCGCGGCACAACCAAACACAGGTCATTGAGGTTCGTGCCCGTCGGACCGGTCCGGATCGTGCCTCCGATCGTGTCGAGAAACGCCAGCGTGTTATGGTCTGCAAGAAGCTTCCGGGCAACTTGCTGGTTCGCCAAGGATGTCATCATTTCACCAGTCAAGATCCCTCCCGCAGCATCCGTCGGGCCATCAATACCATCAGTCGCCAGCCCAATGCAGACCCAGTCTGAATCCCCCGACTCAGCAAGCGACACCACGCACGCAAGCATCGTTTCCATGCAAGGCCCACCCATCCCGCATGATTCACCAACATCCACCGTGGTCTCCCCAGCGATCACACACGCCGACCTGTTCGATCCCAAAAAACGCTCCGCAAGCAGCCGACCCTGCGCACCCGATTCCCCCGAAACCATGTCCGATTGAAACCCAACCCGAATCCCGGTCGATTCAAAGAATCGGATCGCGGCATTGAGCGCGGTGCCGTGGTTCCCAACAATCGCGTGCTCGACTGGATGGGCAGGGTTGACCATCGGTCCCGATGCGATGGTGCTCAGGTCATCACCAAGCACATCAGAGAGCACAACCGCCGAGCATCGTTGTACTCCAGAAAGGAGGTCAGCGAGACCACCCGCTTTGAGTGTTTCGAGCGATCGCCGTGCTTGGTTGAGTTCATGGATGGTCGCCCCGCTCGCGTTGAGTGCTTTGGTCGTCTGGACGATCTGTTCGAGCGTCACGCCGGATCGCGGGCTGCAGAGGTGGGCGGACCCGCCGCCGGAGATGCAGACGATGCACGCTTCGGTCGATGGGATTGACCGAGCGTATTCGACGAGCGCGCTGGTTGCCTCAACATTGCGAGCGGTGGGGGACGGGTGATCGACACCGAAATACCGAATCCGCTGATCCCGCGATTCAGGGATCATCGCATCCGGACACAGCACAATCCCACCCGCAAACCGATCTTCGAGTCCTTGAGCACACGCCCGAGCCATCCCGGCCGACGCCTTCCCAAACGCGAGGACATGCGTGGGCGAATCAAACGGATCGAAATCCACAGCCCACCGAACCAACACTCCGGGATCACACGCACGAAGCACTTCGCCAATCAGCTCGCGTCCTACGCGTTGAACATCGGGATTAAGCGAAGATGACAAAGTGATCGCGGTCATAACTTGAGTGCCGATTGCAGCCGTTTGATTGCTTGCTCGATGGTGTTCATCTGTTTGCAGAACGCGAATCGAACGAACCCCGCACCTTGCTCAGGATGTTCATAGAACGCACTCGGCGGGATCGCCGCGACACCCGCATGTTCCGGGAGCCAGGTGCACAGTTCAACATCCGTCTTGAGCCCGAGCCTTTCGGTGACCATCGAGTGATCCGCCATGATGAAGTACGACCCCTGAGGCAGATGCACCCCGAACCCCAAATCGCTCAGCGCCTCACCCAGCACGCTCCGGGTCTGCGTGTAGTGCTTGCAAATCCGTTCGACTTCATCGCGTGCGTTATCCAGCAGAGCCGCCGCTCCCACCTGCATCGGTCCCGGAACCGAGAAGGTCAGAAACTGGTGCGCCGATCGGATCCCTGCGGTCAGTTCTGGAGGCGCGATGGTCCAGCCAACCTTCCATCCCGTCAGCGAAAAAGTCTTGCCAATCGACGACATCACAACGGTGCGATCCCGCATGCCCGGGATGGTCGCGATGGATCGGTGGACGCAGCCGTCGAAGGTCAACCGCTCGTAGACCTCATCGGAGAACGCGAGCGCGTCGTGTTTTTTGCAAAGATCAGCAATAAGAGTCAGCTGCGCATCGGTCATCACCATCCCGGTCGGGTTGTGGGGGGTGTTGACGAGGATCGCGCGGGTTCGATCGCTGAACACCGCTTCCAAATCCTCTTTGTCAAAGGTAAACCCATACGCAGAGGGCTTGATCGTGACAAACCGCGCGGTCGCCCCCGCCATCGCGACCGCGGCGCGGTACGAGTCATAGAACGGCTCAAACAAGATCACCTCATCACCCGGATTGATGAGCCCAAGCAAGGTCGCCGCGATCGCTTCGGTGCAGCCGCTGGTGACTGTGATCTCACTCGCGGGATCGCATGGGAGTTGGTTGTAGTCCGCGGACCATCGCGCGATCGCGTCTTTCAAAGCAGGGAGACCCGCGAGGGGGGCGTACTGGTTTACGCCGTCGGTGATCGCTTGTTGAGCCGCGTGCTTCCCAAGGTCGGGTCCATCAAAATCAGGAAACCCCTGTGCGAGGTTGACCGCTTGGTGCGTGTTGGCCAGCGCGGTCATGGTGGTGAAGATGGTGGTCCCGAAGGGCTGGAATCGTGCTGCGGTTTGGATCTCTGGTTGCGTCATGTTGCTCACATGATACAACGGCTTGCAGCGAGGTGCGTGCTGGTCATTCTTGTACCCCAAGCAATCCCGCCGCTTCCCACGCCGCATCTGACCACGGCGCGTCGATGGTGATCTGGATCAGCAGCTTCTGAGCAACCGTTTCGGTCGCGGGATCCGCTCCCCACCGGGAGATGTACGAATCAAGACTTTCCTGTGCGTCGCGTGCTGCGGATTCGATCCGTTTCTGTTGCAATGCGTCAACCCAGCGGATCGCATCGGCAAACTGCTCGGCGCTGGGCATGGTGTGCCCCATACCCTCGATGACATCCAAGCGGACATCGAGCTTGTCGTCGAGCATCTGCTGCGTGCGGATGGTCATCTCGGGTTCATTGAAATCCATCGACCCCGTAATTGCGGCGATCCGTCGCTCCCTGAGCATCCGGATCCAGCGAGCCCCAGGGCGTGCAAGCCGTTCTGGCCAGTACTCGTTGGGTTTGCCAGTCGGAGCGCGATGGTACGAATCCATCCCGACGATGGGCACCGCGCCCATGAAGATGTCGGGGAACGCAAGCTGGAGGATCGACGAGCAGCGTCCGCCGCCGGACATACCGGTGATGTAGACCCGCCTGGGATCGGTCTGGTAGTGGAATTGGATGGTGGTGATTGAATCCAGATGGATCTGCAGCCGATCGGTGAGGGATCGTTGGTTGCCGTTGTTGTCCACGCCGACCGCGATCAGGTTCAGTTCATCGCACGCGTGATTGAAAATAGCTGGGATCGCACCATTGGGTGTCGGGCTGACCCACACCAGAATCCCAGGCAGCCCATCATGCTCGCTGCGAGCGGGCAGCCGCACCCGCATCCGTTCACCATCGAGGGTACGCGTCAGTTCCGGATAGAGCTGTTTGAACCGCGCGCGTCTGGTTTTGGAATCGAGGACAATCGGAGACTCAAAGTGCTTGAGTTCATCTGCTCGAGATCGAGTGGGTTCACGCAAATCAATCCGTTCAATCCCATCGAGCATCGCGTGGTCGAGTTCCAGTGCGGCAAGTGTACTGGGATCGATCACCGACGCGAGATTTGATCCCGGCGTGATCAACGCGAGCTTGCCGATCGAGAGGCGAGCAATCGAAAGGGTCGAGGTTGCATCGCTTCGGGACAACACGAGCGTCCCGATGATCTCGTGATCCTGATCCAGTTTGGATTCGGGGCCGAGCGTTCGCCGGAGTTTGCTCAGATCCCGCGCGTCGAGCATCCCCGCGATCCCCGCGAGTTGGCTCAGCATCGGGGACTCAGCGAGGTCTGGATTGGGTGGGCTGGGGAGGGGCTCACCAATACAGAGACATCCCGAGGTCGCGGGGCTGCCATCAACCCTCAATGGGTCCTCGGCAACAGATCCCGAGACCAAAACAGCGAGCAAAATCAAACCCAAGATGAGTTGAAGCCGAAGGGCTGATAAGTCGATGGCCATACTGTTGTGTACGGCCAGAACCCCGCCCGGTTGAGCAGGGTGAATGAATCTGTCTCGGATCGTTGAATCCGACTTGACACCCACGCTGGCAGGGCTAGGATTTTTGCTCATGATCCTCCGTAGCTCAATTGGTAGAGCGAGCGGCTGTTAACCGCTAGGTCACTGGTTCGAGTCCAGTCGGAGGAGTTGATCGGCCCGTCCAGTTCACTGGACGGGCCGTTTCTTTTTTGTGATCTGTATACGCTGTTTGAATCAGCGCACAAAAAAACCCGCCGGCGAACCAGCGGGTTTTTGTTGTTCTTACGAACGGGCTGGTTTACCAGCTGCCGCCACCGCCGCCGCCTGAGCGACCGCCGCCACCGCCGCCGTAACCACCGCCGCCGCCTGAGCGACCGCCGCCACCGCCGCCGTAACCACCGCCGCCGCCGCCACCGTAGCCACCACCACCGCCGCCGCCGCGTGGGCGTTCTTCGCGTGGACGAGCTTCGTTGACAACGAGTGCACGGCCGTCACAGTCTTGGCCGTTGAGTTTTTCGATTGCTTCGTGGCCTGCATCAGCATCAGCCATTTCGACAAAACCGAATCCGCGTGAGCGGCCGGTTTCGCGATCGCTCATGACCTTGGCTGATTGGACAGCACCGATCTGAGAGAAAAGTTCATTGAGTTCTTGGTCGTTCATCGTGTAAGGGAGGTTCCCTACGTACAGGTTCAACATTGCAGTCTTCCAAATGCCCGTGAGTCAGATCAGATCGAGTAAGAGAACCGGGCTTCTTCTTCGTCGACTGCAAAGCCGCGTGGCGATGCACCTAAGTCTAGACCCGACAAGGTTGAGAACAAGTCAAGTTCCGGAATTGAAATTTCAGCATTTTGACCGCTTCTAGGTGTTTTTGGGGAGCGGCGGCCTTTTTGGACCACCCGAAGGATGGGATACGATCCTTTCATGGTCGAAATCAGTTTGACGACATTCATCAATGCCCCCCAGAAGCGGGTCTTCGATCTTGCCCGGAGCATCGATGCCCACACCGCTTCGACGAGTAAAACCAAGGAACGAGCCGTCGATGGAGTCACCGCTGGGTTGATCGGAAGCGGTGAAACCGTCACCTGGGAAGCGAGGCACCTCGGAATCCGACAACGGCTCAAAGTCCGGGTCACCGAATATAAACGCCCGATCATGTTCACCGATGAAATGGTATTCGGTGCCTTCAAGTCCATGAAGCACACCCACCGGTTCAACCCGATTGAGGGCGGCACTGAAATGACCGATGAACTCTTCTTCGAAGCGCCCCTCGGAATTTTGGGGATCATCATCGAGCAAGTCTTGCTCGGGTGGTACATGAAGCGGTTCCTTGTCGAACGCAACCGCGTGCTCAAAGAACTCGCCGAGTCTGATCAGTGGCAGAGATTTGCAGAGGACTCATCGGAGTGAGTCGCCCCGGCCGATCGCCCCGCTGAACACGATGTGTACCCAATTGACGAATGAAAAAGCCCGGCCATGATGACCGGGCTTTGACGAGTCATGATGTCTACGCGATTACTTCTTGAGCAGGTCGCGGATTTCACCGAGCAGGACGATGTCCGCTGATGGTGCCTTGGGTGGTGCCGCGGCTTGTTCCTTCTCGAAGTTCTTCTTCGCTTTGTTGACCATCTTCACCATCATGAAGATGACGAACGCGAGGATGAGGAAGTTGATCAGGATGGTGATAAAGCTTCCGTACGCAAGGACGGGTCCAGCGGCACGGGCCTCTTCGATTGAGAGTCCCTTCGCGACCGCGTCGCTGAGGGGGATGTACAAGTTGCTGAAATCAACTTCTCCACCGGTCACCACTCCGACGAGCGGCATGATCACATCTGCGATCAACGATTTGATGATCAGACCGAACGCAGCACCAATGATGATGCCGACGGCCATGTCGATCATGTTGCCCTTGACGGCGAACTCTTTAAACTCTTTTATCATTCCCATGAGATTGCTCCTGTGTTGCAATGGAACCCGCCGGGGAGACGGGCTTTGTAGTGTGTCCCATCGGTATAGTAGAACACGCAATCTATTGGTGCAATTTCCCTACGAGTTGTCGTGTCTGATTTGGAAGATTCTCAATCGCTCGGTATTGAGCATGCCGAGTCGTCTCAAGTGTCCTTGATTTTGACGACGCCCTTGCCCTTTGTGATTTTACCGAGGACATGGACGGTTTCGCCCGATTTCTCCAATCGCTGAGCGACCGCATTGGCGAAGGTGGGGCGGACAATCAGGCAGTATCCGATGCCCATATTAAATACCCGGCGCATTTCTTCGGTTTCGACACCGCCGTGTTTTTGGAGGAACTCGAACACAGGAGGCACGGTCCATGCTTTGGAGCTGATGCTCGCGTCGACTTTGTCGTGGAGGGCGCGGTTGAGGTTGCCCTCGAGTCCGCCGCCGGTGATGTGGGCCATTCCTGAGATGACCTTCTTGACCTTGTACGCGCGGAGGAGTTTGACGATTGAGTCAGCGTAGATGCGTGTTGGGGTCAGCAGGATCTCTCCGAGTGTGCGATCAGGATCGAGTTCTGGGTACACCTTGTCGAGCTTGAGCTTCGCGTGCTTGATGATCGAGCGGACCAGCGAGTATCCATTGGAGTGGACCCCCGAGCTTTCCAGGCCAAGCACAATATCGCCCGCTTCGACCCGCGTCGGATCGGTCGCTCGCTTGAGCTCGACGACCCCGACGCTGAATCCAGCGAGGTCGTAATCCCCGGGCTTGTAGAGGTCGTTCATTTCAGCGGTCTCACCACCGATCAACGCGCATCCCGCCTGCTGGCAACCATCGGAGATTCCCCGGACCAGAGCATGCAGGACATCCTGATCAACCTTGTGGACCGCGATGTAGTCGAGGAACAGCAAAGGCTCAGCGCCTTGGACGATCAAATCATTGACATTCATCGCGACGAGGTCGATCCCGACGGTGTCGTGCTTGCCCATCTCGATCGCAAGATGGACCTTGGTTCCAACACCATCAGCACACGCGACCAAGACGGGATCGAGGTAGTTGTGCTTAAACAGCTGTTCGTTGTAATCGAGCCGAAGGAGACCCGCAAATCCACCCGGATTGTCGATCACCCGCTGGCCGTGGGTCCTGCGGAGCAGGGAGCCGATCGAGCCGACGAACTTGTCCCCAGCGGCGATATCGACACCGGAACCGGCGTAGGTCAAGGAACGGGGCTTACGCGGCGAGCTCTTGGTGGGTGCGGGCATTGTGGATCGTAGCTCGATCGGGACCGTCGAGTAAAAAGAAATGATGCCATCGGGAATGTGTTTTGCACCGGATTTGTTCGTATAATCGGAAACCAACTCAACAGACACGAGGAGCATACATGCCAGAGTCTCATTTCTTCACTTCCGAATCCGTCTCCATGGGCCACCCCGACAAAGTGGCCGACCAAATCTCCGACGCGATCCTCGATGCAATGCTCGAGAAGGACCCGCATTCCCGCGTCGCCGTCGAAACCCTTGTTTCGACCGGCATGGCGGTCATCGCGGGTGAGGTCACCACCACCGCGTATGTGGACATCCCAGAAACCGTCCGCGAAGTCATCCGCGAGATCGGGTACACCGATGGCGAGATGCGGTTTGACGCCGAATCGTGTGCCGTGCTTGTGTCGATCAACCAGCAATCCCCCGACATCGCGATGGGTGTCAACAAAGAAGGTGCCGGCGATCAGGGCATGATGTTCGGATTCGCGTGCAAGGAAACCGAAGAACTGATGCCCCTCCCGATCATGCTCAGCCACAAGCTGATGGCGCGTCAAGCGGAAGTCCGTCAGGGCGACATCATCGCGGGACTGCGTCCGGATGCCAAGAGCCAGGTCACCGTCGAGTACGACGATGGCAAACCCGTCCGCGTCGACACCGTCGTCATCTCAACCCAGCATGACAAAACATGGAACGACCGTCAGGACGAACTCCGCAATCAAGTCATCGACGAAATCATCAAGCCCGTCCTCGGCAAGTGGTGGAACCCCGGGATCACCATCCATGTCAACCCAACCGGACGCTTCGAGCTCGGTGGACCCCACGGCGACGCAGGATTGACCGGTCGCAAGATCATCGTCGACACCTACGGCGGTCGCGGTCGTCACGGCGGTGGTGCATTCTCCGGCAAAGACCCAACCAAGGTCGATCGCTCCGCAGCGTACATGGCGCGTTATATCGCGAAGAACATCGTCGCCGCGGACCTCGCGGATGAATGCGAGATCCAACTCTCGTACGCGATCGGTGTCGCTGAACCGACCAGTATCTTTGTTGAGACCTTCGGGACCTCGAAGGTCTGCGAGAAGTCGATCGCCAAAGCCGTCCGCGAGATCTTCCCGCTGACCCCACGCGGCATCATCGACTCGCTCGGTCTCCGCAAACCGATCTACCGCAAGACCGCGCGTCATGGTCACTTCGGCCGCAAAGCCGTCGAGAAGAACGGCACATGGTTCTTCCCTTGGGAACGCACCGACAAAGCGGACGCGCTCAAAGAAGCGGTCAAGAACGCTGAACCCTGCATGGTCTAACGCTGGCTGTTACAGATAAAGCCCATGCTCCAAAATGTATGATTGCACACCCGGATCGAGTCCTTCGATCCGGGTGTTTTTGTGTTCGCCTTCTCGCGGGATGGATGCGAGTTGTTGTCGCATCGCTGTCGAGGAGTAGGGGAGGGTCTGGGTCTCGACGCAGATGGATTCCCAGTGGCGAAGATCCTCGGCGCTCCACACTTCGGTCTCGGTGAGTTGGTTGATGAGATCTCTGATATCGGTGCGAGGTTCGTCGAGTCCGTTTGGGTTCCCGCGCAGCATGACGATCACGTCCTTCCAGTATTCTTGGTACCGGTGCCACTTGTGCATGGAGCGTGCTTGGTCGGCGCCGATCAGGAACCGGTTGATGCCTGTGGTCAGCATGGAATGGGCGATCGCCCAAGTGTCCGCCCAGTAGCTCGGTTGTCCCTCGTTGAGCAACCCATCAGCGAGTTCCTGTGTCCAGACGGTCGAGGGATGGTTGAGGTCTTTGATCGCTCGACGGAGCATCTCGACGCGATGCTGGTCCGGGGTGGGCTCGTTGTCCTTGTGGGGAGAGCGTGCGGTGGGCACATACACGATGTGGCACTCGCCGGGCATCAAGCCATGGGTGATCTCGAGTTGTTCCGCAGCGAGGACCGGGAGGTGCGTGTGCGCGAGGTGGGGGGGATCGAAGGAGCCGCCGAAGAACAGTCGCGCGGGCGCGTCTTTGGTCGCTGCTGGGAGGGATACAGGGTGGTGGGCTCGCTCAATCGGATTGTGGGGGGGTGTGTTGTTCACGGTTGATTCTTAGGGTCGTTGACGGTCAATCGCGAGGATCTTGCCTAGAATCCTTACCGGCTTTGGTGGATGGATCTTCGGATTTGCCTGCTGAAGCCGGACGCGGCCCCATCGTCTAGCCTGGTCCAGGACACCAGGTTCTCATCCTGGTAACGCGGGTTCAAATCCCGCTGGGGTCACTTGAACGACGCTCGGTGTTATGCTCCGAGCGTTCTTCGTTTTTGGGTGGCATGCAGGTGCCGTCTTCGGTTCCTGCATGTCTTTGACGGGTGGCCCGACGGAACGGGCTTCCGTTCCTTCGGGTCTTTGAACGACGGATGACGCATGTGGACCAAGACCCGAAGGAGGATCAGAATCCTCCGTCGGGCCACCCAGTCAGGGTGTCAGTGGTTTACAGATCAGATCCGGATTCGAGTTCCGCTTCGATGGTCTCGACAACCTTCCGGACCACATCAAACTCGAACCCCCTCCGAGCGAGCCGTCCCGAGAGCCTTCGTTTGCGGACTTCGGGTTCGATGTTGTTGCTCAGCGAGCGGGTCATACGCTGTGCGAGTTTGAGTGCATCCTCATATGGATCGTGTCCTTCGAGTTCCTCGTCGAGCGTCTCGTTGATGATCGCGCGGTCGATGCCCTTCTCGCGGAGCTTGGCTTCGATGAAGCGTCGTCCCGCGGGTTTAGCGCGGATGATGGATCGGGCTTTCATTCCCGCGTATTCGGTATCGTTGAGTAGACCCAGCTCGAGCAAACGGCTGACCGCCCAGTCGATCGCTTCGGGGTCGTTGCCTTTGCGTTTGAGCGCGAGCTTGAGTTCGTGCGCGGATTTGGCGCGTGCTCCAAGCATGCGAGCAGCAGAGAGATACGCGCGCGAGCGGGAGAGTTCGGTGTGGAGCTCGTCCTTGAGTTCTTGCGTCCACGCGTCACCAATCGCGAGTCGGTGCTTGGATTTGGTCGTGAAGCTGATGCGTCCCATCAGGCACCGGTTGACCCGAACGGTCAGCTGGTCGGGTTGATCCGAGCAGGGGCGGAGGGAGGTGATCTCTGCGGAGCCGTCGGTTGGAATTTCGTTGGGGAGGGGTTTGCGGGGTCGGTAGGTGGACCGCGTCTTGGGGTATTTGTTGGTCGCGTTGGAGCGGTTGGGGAAGGGCATCAGAGCATTGTACGGTATGAACTGATCTCGCTGATGCCTTTGCCGTCGTTGGTGCGTTTGGCGGCTTCCAGACCCGTATCCAGTGCCGCCTTCGCCTCATCAATGCGTTCGAGCGCTTCAAGCGAGCGGGCTTGGTGGAAGTACGCGTACACATAGTCCGGGTCTTCCTTGATCGTCAACGCGAACTGCTCCACGGCCTGCTCATGCTCGCCTTCCTTCGCGTAATCGGTTGCGAGCGCGTAGAGCATGAACGGATCGTTGGGCTCGAGCGAGAGAAGCTTCTGGATTTGCTGGCGTGTAGGCATGTGTGGAGTGTACTCGGGTTTACTTGGAGTAGTCGAACACGCCGTGACCGGTCTTGTTGCCCAGACGACCAGCGGTGACGAGCTGCTTGAGGAGTGGGCACGCGCGGTAGCGCGGGTTGTTGAGTCCATCGGCGAGGACTTCCATGATGTGCTCACAGGTGTCGAGTCCGATGAAGTCCGCAAGACGCAGCGGTCCCATCGGGTGCGCCATCCCCAGCTTCATGATCTCGTCGATGTGCTCTGGTTCTGCAACGCCTTCCATCCATGTGTAGAACGCTTCGTTGATCATCGGCATCAGAATCCGGTTGGACACAAATCCCGCACGGTCGTTCGCAGGGACCGCGACCTTGCCCATCGCCGATGAGAGCGAGAGCACGCGGTCGGTGGTGTCTTGGCTGGTTGCGAGTCCGTTGATCACCTCGACGAGCTTCATGACCGGGACTGGATTGAAGAAGTGCATCCCGATGAAGCGATCCGCCGCATCACCCACCGAAGTCGCAATCTCAGTGATCGAGATCGACGAGGTGTTGGTCGCGAGGATCTGGTTGCTTGTGAATCGTGGTGCGAGGTCCGCGAAGATTTTCTTCTTGACTTCGACATTCTCGACGACCGCTTCGATGACGATGTCCGATGGGGCCAGCGCGTCCATGTTGGATGCGTAGGTGATGCGGGACTTGGCCGCGTCCATCTCGTCTTGGGTCATGCGTTCTTTTTCGACGGCACGAGCGAGGAGTTTGTTGTGGAGCGCTTCGCACTTTTTGAGTGCTTCGGGTGAGAGGTCGTAGACGACAGTGTCGAACCCGCTCACGGCTCCGATCTGAGCAATCCCGCCTCCCATTTGTCCTGAACCGATGATGCCGAGGGTTTTGATGTTGTGGTCAGTGGACTTGCTGGTCATGGGATGCTCCTCGCGGGTTTCTGCACTCATAGTGGGTCAGGATCGTAGGGGCGGAGTTGATTTGGGTATACCAGCAGTGGGGTGGGCATCGTGAAATTGAGGCATAGAATCCCGTCCGTTCCGGATTTTCCCCAACGCGACCCAGCAGACGCTTCTCAGTAGATAAAAAGGATCGACCCATGGCCCAGCAACTCGGATCAGCAACCAGCGAGTTTGAAAAAATGGATCGGTGCGCCGATCTCGACCATCGGCCGCGTGTGCTGCTCGGGAAGATGGGACTCGATGGGCATGACCGGGGGGTCAAGGTCATCGCTCGCGCGCTGCGGGATTCTGGGATCCATGTGATTTATTCTGGGCTTTGGCAGACGCCCGCGTCGCTCGCGATCTCCGCGAGGGACGAGGATGTGGATGTCATCGCGGCATCCATGATGTCCAACTCGCACCTGGTTCTCGGGAAGAACCTGATCCAAGGCCTCGCGGATGTTGGGCGCAGCGACATCCCGCTGTTGATGGGCGGGATTCTGCCTGCGGAGGATGTTGAAAAGCTCAAAGCGATGGGCGTGCAGGAATGCTTCCCGACCGGGACGGGGCTGATGGACATCGTCAACGCGGTTCGCGCGGATGTTCGCAAGCAGGACAAGACCGTCCCATCAGGACATGGTTCAGCACAGCTCGCGCGGGACATCACGCTGATGCACGACGAGAAAGAAATGCGTCCCGACGCGGTGCGTCGCCGTCCAAAGCATGTCATCGGATTCACCGGCGCTCCGGGTGCTGGCAAGTCCACGCTGCTGGCGCAGATGGTCCGCGAGCACGCGAATCGTGCGAAGAAAGACCCGAGTATCGGTCGCTGTGCGGTGATCGCGTTTGATCCCAAGAGCCCGATCACTTCGGGGGCTTTGCTTGGTGATCGTCTCCGCGTGGACTTCAACACCATCGGTGAGCATGTCTTCTACCGCTCGCTGGCAATCCGAGGCGAAGACTACCACGGCCTGCAAGAAGCCGTCGAACTCATCGGTGGCGCGTTTGAAGGCGACCTCGCGTACAACACAGTCTTTGTCGAGACCGTCGGTGCTGGTCAGAACGAGACGATGATCCGCGACTATGTGGATTCTACCGTCGTCATCCTAACCCCCGGCGCGGGAGACTCGGTGCAGATGGACAAAGCGGGCATCCTTGAGATCGCCGATGTCTATGTCGTCAACAAAGCGGATCAGCACGGCAAGGATCTCGTCGTGAGCGATCTCCGCGAGATCGCGGGACGAACCCCGATCTTCGAGACCGTCGCGACCCACGCGCAGGGCATCCCGGAACTCTTCGATGGACTCTTCTCAAAATGAGCGGCATGATCGACGAAATCCACACCGAGATTCGTGAACTCGCAGGACGCGTGATCAAGAACTCATCGGCGCAAGGGATCACGCTCGGGTGCGTGGAATCCTGCACAGGCGGCTTGGTCGGCGGATCGCTCACCGATATCCCCGGATCGTCGTCGGCGTTCTCCGGCGGTCTGATCACCTACTCCGATGCTATGAAAAAACGCATCGTCGGCGTCCAGCAAGAAGCACTCGACACCCACGGCGCGGTCAGCTCCCAGGTCGCAGCGCACATGGCGATGGGGGGGATGTCCGTCCTCGGCGTCCACCGCTGCGTGTCCATCACCGGAATCGCAGGACCCGACGGCGGGACCGAAGACAAACCCGTCGGGATGGTCTGGTTCGCGCTCGCCATCGGTGGCCTTGAAGAGGTCCGATGCTCGCTGGCGCAGTTCGATGGAGATCGCGAAGCGGTCCGTGCGCAGTCCGTGCTGACCGCGCTGGCGCTGCTTGACCCGGGTGAAGGAGATTCCCAATGAACTGCATCGTCAACGGCACCGAGAAAGAACTCCCCGATGCACTGACCGTGCAGGGATTGATCGAGTTGCTCGGGATGGGCGATGGGATCTGTGCCGCAGAAGTGGATCAAAAACTCGTCCCCAAACGGGAACGAGCGGATGTGGTGCTTCGTGATGGTCAACGCGTCGAGATCGTCAGCCTGATCGGTGGCGGGTAAGCTGACCAGCGTTAGCTTTCAGAATCTTCTGAATCTGAGTCCGACTCGGTTGTCGCTGGTTTGGCTTCGACTTCATCGCCACGCTTTTTGAGCTTGATGTAGCCGTAGCGTGCGATCATGGTGTCGAGTGAGAATGGCGACGACTCGGTTTCGTTGAGCGCAGCGCGGATTTCTTCGCCCGCCTCGTTGAGCACGATCCGGTCCATCTCGGCGCGGAACTGGTCGCCGGTCATCGGTCGTGGTGCGATGACCTTTGCCAGCCCGATGCCTTTGGTGCTTGGGATCGCAGCCGCGACAAAGACCGGAGACGCGGCGAGTGCTTCAGGGGTTGAGAGCTGGTCGAGGCCCTTGGTCGCTTCGAGAACCGCATCGCGGAACGCAGGGGTGTTGAGCCCCGGATCGACAAAGCTTGCCAGACGACCACGCGCAACACCTTGCTCGCGGACGAGCAGGTTGCGAGCCACACCCGGACGGGTGATGCCCGTGTCACCGAGTGCCATCGCAGCGGTCACCGCTGGGGCGAGGTCGTTGGCGGATTGTGCTTGGGCGATCATCGAGTCGATGTTCGCGCTGAGCATCTCGTACGCTTTGACTGTCTTGTAATCCTTGAGCACTTTCTCGCGTCCCGCATCAGCGATCGAGTCCGCTGGTCCCGCTGGGTTCACTTCGTAGACAATCGCGTAGTAGCGATTCCCCAGCGCATCTTCAGCAGCGGGGTCCACGATGGGAACTCCGGATTGGATGGTGATCAGCGCGGTCGCTTCTTGGGAGTCGGTTGCTTGGGGCAGCAGGTTCGCCGGGAGTGATCTGGACCCGATGCGGTAGGCAGCGGACCCGATGCTTGGGAATCCTGCGATGTCAGCACTGGTGAGCCATCGCTCAGCATGGATCTCAACGGTCGGCAGCGGGATCGTCACCGAGAGGCGTTCCTTGAGACCATCGACAATGGACTGTGCCATCGATTCAAGGGTCGGATGGATGGTGCTCCAGTTCGCTGGGAGGATGAAGAAATCGCCGTCCTTCGCCAGCCCTCGTGTGGCTTGGAGGGTCTGGGAGCGGAGGATCTTGTCCGCTTCGACCATGATGTCCAGCGCGCGATCCGCACGGAACGCCTGCTCGATTGCAACGCGTTCACCCGCAAAGTCACCCGGGTACTTTCGGCTGCCCTCCGGGAGGTTGTGGTCGGCACGCCAGATCTTGTTGAGTTCGACGCGGTCAACAACCACGCCGTCTTCGATCGCGCGTTTGTCGAGGGTCAGCCAGCCCATCTTGACGCGTGCGGGTTGGGTGTACCCGATCTGATAATCGTTGTCGCTCGGTGCGTCGGCTTTGTATTGATCGAAGAACGCCTGGAGTTCTGCATCGCTTGGTTCGGGAATGGAGTTTGCGAAGAGGTCGCCTTTGATCAGCACCGCGTCCACCGCGATCGCGTCATAGCGTTCCTTCGCGGCGTGCATCGCTCCGAGATCGGAGAACGCAGGGATCGAGGTGAACACGCGGTACAAACGCTCCACGCCGCGTGCCGCAGCGAGCGTGCGGTAGACCTCATCAACGGTGATGCCTCGCATCATGCCCGTCGCGAGCGAGACATTGCGCGTCAGTGCGTTCTCGACCTGATCGGTCATGTCCGCGAGGGCTTGGGTCACTTGTTCTTGTGATGTGAAGAGCCCTTGCTGTGCTTGTTGCTGGATCAAGGTGGCCGCTTCGCGCTGCGCGAGCATCGGGATCCATCCGCGTCCTTCACCAGATTCGCCGATCAGTCCCGCGTCGCGTGCCTGCTTGGTCAGCAGCAACCAGTGCTGCTCGGATTCATCACCAGAACCTGTGGAGAGACCAAGCCCGCCTTGGTCCAGTGGAGCGAAGACGCGGGGGTAGACACGCTTGAGGACCGAGAGGTCGAAGCTGGCACGCTGGAAGTCGAAGCCGGTGAATGAAGTCCCGTCAGCGAGCTTCCCAACCGCGGCTTTGCGCGGATCGGGAGATAGCTTCCCGAGGATCGGTTGGAAGAGGAACACGACCATAAGCAGCGAACCACCGACGGCGAGGATGATGAGCTGGTACTTGCGGATGAACTTGAGCATGTCGGCTCCGATGTGATGCAATCAGGAATTGATCGCAGAGGGGTAGATCATATCAGGATCATAAAAGCAAATCCCCGGCGTTGGCCGAGGATTCGCATGAGTTTGCATGGTTCTCCAAAGCCTTGATTCGCGACCCTGAGAAAGGCAGGTGCGTCCCTCAGGCGTGATCCAAACTTTGGGGTTTAGCGGTAGAATTCCATGATGAGGTTGGTGTTCACATCAAATGGGATCTGATCCTTGGTTGGAAGCGACGCGACCTTCGCGTTGAGTTCCGATGGGTTGAATGCGATCCAACCCGGAACCTCGTGGCCGCCCATGGATTCCATGTTCTCGCGGACGAGCTTCTCAATCCCAGGCTTGACAGTGACGACATCGCCTACATCAAGACGGCGTGACGGGATGTCACACTTGTGGCCGTTGACCAAGACATGACCGTGACCGACCATCTGGCGAGATGCCCAGATCGTGCGGACCATGCCGGTGCGGCGGACCACATTGTCAAGACGACGCTCAAGGAGCTGCATCAAGATATCGCCCGAGTTGCCCTGCTTGCGCTTGGCATCGTCCACGGTACGACGGAACTGCTTTTCGAGGATGTTGTAGTGGTAGCGAAGCTTTTGCTTTTCTACAAGGCGGATGCCGTAGTCACGAAGACGACGACCACGGAAGCCGTGCATACCCGGAGGGGTGAGCTGACGCTTTGAGGTGTGCTTTGGGGTGTCACAAATGGGGACACCAACGCGACGCGAGAGACGGACCTTTGGTCCTGTGTATGTAGCCATAGCGGCTCTACCTTTCTTCCGTCCGCAGAGACTGTCTATGAGTAGACGGTACTGCGGTGCTACTGGGTGTAGCGACCATGCTGGGTGGCCGAGTCTTCGGTCCAGCGGATTGGCCCGGGCACATTGCCCAAGGGGAAGGGATTGAAGGCGGGGAGGGGGTGGATGTCAAGGAGTGGGGAGGGGTTATGAGGGGGGGAGAGATACCGAATAGATGCCTAGTAAACGGTATTGGTACTATTGATGTTTAATGGGTTTTAGAGAATAGAACTCTGTGGTTGTGGTCGTGTGGTGATGAACGGAGGAGTGTGTTGTAGACTCGTTCAGGATCATGGGGCCGACTGAGCTGATGCACATTCTTGATAGTGGCACATCGAATCGTATGATTGAATGATGTCAGATGGTCAAAGTTTAAATGCGTTAGTTGAATTTACTGCGGCTATCTTGGCCCCGATGTCGTTGGGCATGCTCTTAGATTACTACTGCTCTGCAAGACAGCCAGCTATGTGGACTAGGCTGAGGAAGAGTTCGGACCAACTCGCTAATGCATCTTTGTTTGATCTGCACCGACGAGTAGCAAAATTTGTTGTAACTTGCAAACTATTCAAATATGGCTATTTCCTAGGCACGATTAAGTATTTGACGATTCTGTGTTTGGTGGCAATTGGGTTGTTAAATTTGTTGGGCTTCAAGACTCCCGAAGAAGTTGAGTTTGAAGCATCGATGCGTGTTTTGTTTTATGGGTTTTTATTGTTTGTGATCTCGTTATATGTAGTTAGGAGGTTTTCAAGATCTGGGGAACTTGAATTTGTTCAATCTGATGCAAGTGGTGCCGGGGTATTGCGATTGACTTGGTTGACTGTTGGGCTGATTTGGCGAGCTCCGCAGATGACTGCCCGGTGGTTTGTGACAGAAGGTCAAATTCGTTTCGGGATCAACACGCGAATTCATGAGTTGTCTATGACTAAATCGCGTCCGATTATATTTAGATTGTGCTGGGGGTTCCTGCTTGTAGTGCCAGTGTATTTATGCATGGTGATCTGTGCTTTAATATTTTTCTTTCTGGCATTATCTGTGTTTGTTTTAGTTTTTGCCCCACTTCTTGAGTCGTTCGGTTTCTTGGGTGTTTTGCCAAATAATTCTGTATTTACAGTTGTGTATGTGTCATTGATGTTGGATGCGCTGAGCTTGTGGATTACAATCCGCTTGCTCCGAATGGTTGCCAGATCTGGGGCGTGGGTGTCAATTCTGATTGTTTTCCTAGATGTACTCATTGCGGTTTTGCTTGCTGCGAGTGAAGTGTTTATATCGTTCTACTTCACATACGAAATTCAGTTGATGTATGTCGATCAGGGCGAAGGGGCTCTGGAAGGTCCGGGCCCTGTAGCTGTATGGATCTATCTCTCTTGTATGACCGCATTGGTTCCCACGCTCCTTTTGGGTCTTGTATTGATTGGTTTGGCGATGGTCAAAATCGGTCAGTCTGCGTCGTACGGATTTGCACGATTTGTACTCAACCTCATGGCTCTAGAGCATGATGAGAACACAGCTAGACCATTCACAACTGTTGGTGCCCTTTGCTCTGGATATATCGTTGTTCGCTATTACTTGATTCCATGGTTGCTAAGGTGATAGACAGGTCCGGCCGGGGCACCCTCCGGTCACATCTTCACGGACCAACCAACTGACGCAACCCCGGAAGGGGGTTTGCGTCAGTTGGTTGGTCACTTGTATATATGAACACTAAAAAACCTATTTAATGACCATACGGCCAACTGGCGCAAGTGGGGGGAGGGGGTTTGCATCAGTTGCTCTCGTAGTCGGGTGCCCCGACTCGCCGTCTTCGGCGCAGTCGGGATCGGGGCACTTCCCGCACGCCCCAAGACCCGACTGCGCGTTAGAACGCGAGTCGGGGCACCCTCCAATCCCACCTCGCTCAAAACCCAAGGTGGACAAACCCTTGGGTAGTGGTTTGTCCATCTTGGCGGGTGGCATGTCGGTGCCGTCTTCGGGGGGTGGCTCATGCATGTCTCAGAAGATCGAGCATGCAAGACCCTGTATACTCGCTTCCATGGAAGTTGACATGAAGTATGTTCTGATCGTTCCCGTGCTGATGGTGCTGCTCATCATCTCAGGCGCGATCGCCGCGACCCTGAAGCACAAGGGCTTGATCCAGCGAGGCACGCCGATGTGGAAGTTCTATGTCGCTTTGCGCATCCTCCCCGGAATCCTGGGCGTCTCGATCGCGGCGTTTGTGCTGTGGTTATTTCTCTCGGCAAGTGTCGTGTAGGTGCCGTCGTTGGGGGTCGGCTCCTGCATGTCTTCGAATCGCACTGAGTTCCGAGATCGTGGAGGAATCAAACCCCCCATCAACGACACCTCCACGCCACCCATCGGCTGCGCGGGATATGAGGAGTCGGTCGGTATTCTCGTATTCCTTACCGCTTGCGTCGGGAGAATGCTGTTGCGGCCATGAAGAGGCAACCGAGCGATGCAGGTGCGGGGACATTGGCGGTGGCTTCGAGTCGTTCCCAGTCTTGCGTTGTGTCATTGAAACCCGACAACAGTTCGAGATTCGAGACCACGGTGAACAGGTTCGCGCCCTGCACATGGAACGAGCCGGAGACCGCGGTGCCCGCGAGGATCGGATCGCTATTGAAGTTCTTGAAGTAAATCGAGTCCCCCCATGTCTGCGTATCGGCGGCTACATTTGACGCCATTGGTACGGCTCCACCGATGGTGATGGAGTTCTCAACGACGGTCCAATTGGCGAAGTCGACACCACTGAATCCAATGGAATCATCGAGCCAATCGGTGTTGATGCCGGAGCTGTTTGACCAGTTATGCTTGATGGCGAGCCAGTTCTGCTGGTCTCCGCTGACATCGCTGTCAAATGTGCCCGAGATGCTGAACTTGAGTTCGCTGGTGGTGAAGGTGTCAACGGTCAGGGTGAGGCCTGCGTGTGCTTGGCTCACACCGATGGGTGTCATGATGAGCGCTGCGATGCCGAACGCGACACAGTTGGTGATGCTGGATTTGCTGGTCATAACTTCTTTCCTTACTCGGATGCTGGTGTGTTCTTGTATCTTTCGATGTTCGATGATTATAAAGAATCGATCAACAAAAAAAACGAAAATCAACCCAATTTCATGCAATTTATTTGCGGGTGGCGGGTGGCATGTAGGTGCCGTGGTTGGGGGTCGGCTTCCTCATGTCTTCGTGTTGTGTCGAATCCAAGAATCGTGTAGGTGCCGTCTTCAGATTCTCCACGATCTCATGCTCGTCCATTCAGAGACCTGCAGGAGCCAAAGGCGACATCGTCGGCGATGGTGAGTTGTTTTTAGTTGTGTTTGCCGTAGGAAATTGATAGACTCGTGTTCCATAACCATCCCAGAGGAAGAACCAACATGAAAATCCGCACACTCGCCGTTTGTGCTGTCCTTACAGCATCATCACTCGCATTTGCCCAAGCCCACACCGACTCGTTCGTCTACCAAGGCGAGCTCATGGACATGGGCGCCCCCGCAGACGGGCTCTACGACATCTCCTTCATCGTCTACGACAGTCAGGTCGGGGGCAGCATCGTCGTCGGCGGCGCGCAAACCGTCCCCAATGTGCAGGTCACCAACGGACGCTTCGAGACCCTCGTCAACTTCGGAGTCACAGGGAGCGTCTTCGATTCCGATCAAGTCCGCTGGTTGAACATCGCGATCCGTCCCGCAGGAGTCGGGGGCTACACCCAGATCACCCCGCGCCAGCGCATCTCTCCCGCACCGCTCGCAAACTACGCGCTGCGATCAGGAACGGATCTCCAAGCCGCGTTCGACAACGGCAACGAGATCTTCTTCGCCCCTGGTAGCGGCATCCTCGAACTCCACAGCAACACCGATCAAGACGCCGCGATCCGAATCAACAACGCCAACGGCGACCCACGCGCCCTGTTCTTCGAGAACGGATTCGGAGCAGGTGATATCGCACTCTACGGCAACGGGAACACCATCACCTCCAGAATGTACAACGACAACTCCGCAGGTGGTGGGGGATTTGCCTATATCACACGCAACGATATTGGGGACTTCGGGATCGTTCTCGAAGGAAACTCCGCTGGAACCGAATCCGCAATCGTCTCGATCTTCGGCGAAACCGAGTCCATCTTCCTCAACACCAGATCATCAGGGAACTCCAGCGTCGCGATCCCAAACAACGCGATCGAAGCACTCGAAATCTACAACGAAGCAGGCGTCGCAGAAACCGCCAACGCGTTGTCAGTCGTGCTCACCCCTGCAAGCGGCGTGACCGATGTGCTCGACTCCGTCACGATCAACGCGCCCACCGCCGGCTATGTCTTCGTCATCGCGACCGCTGAAGTCACCATCGGTCATTCCAATCCCAGCACCGCGACGGCGAACTTCGGGGTCTCCGCACTCTCCACATCAATGCCAACCAACGGCGATGTCGAACTCCGCATGGATGGAAACGGAGCGAGCGGAAGCTACGACTACCCCGTGACCGTCCAAGCGATCTTCCCCGCTGTCCAAGGCGCCAACACCTACTACTTCCTCGGAGACCAGAACAGCACCGCAGGGAGCTTCACCGTCCTCGACAAACAACTCTCCGCGATCTTCATCCCAACCGCCTACGGCACCGTCTCCCGCGAAACAGGCATCAACACCCCAGACGATCAAACACCCACAACCGCACCACGAACCAACTACGACATCCTCCAAGAACAGAACGCCGCCCTCCAAGCCGACTCCCAACGCCAACAACGAGAACTCGAAGAAATCCGCGCGATGATGCAACACATGAAACAACAACTCGACCGGAACAGTGCTCAAAAAATCGACTGATCCAACCAACCAACCAACCAACCAACCAACCAACCAACCAACCAACCAACCAACCAACCA
>CAXBMD010000003.1:0-260950 GCA_963976955.1 uncultured Phycisphaerales bacterium
CAACCAACCAACCAACCAACCAACCAACCAACCAACCAACCAACCAACCAACCAAACAAGCAAGCACCCAGGAGCTCATCATCCCCCTCAGGGATGATGGGTGCCTTGGTGCGCAGACTAGGTGCGCAAACTAAATGCGCAAACTACGATGACCTCATTTTTGAGGAAGACTTACTTTGGGGGGTCAGTCCGCCAGCGGATCGGGCTTGTACAGTTTCGTCCCAAGCGCCCAGTTCTTCTCGGTGAAGTTTCCACCCAACGCGATATTCTCGCGTTCCGGACGAGCCGCCGCGAGTGTCAGGACGGTCTTCGCATCGAGGTTGTCGATCAACGACACCATGACCGCTTCAGGAGACGACGGCACCTTCGCAGCACCGTATTCTGGTCGTTCGTGGTGGGAGATGATGATGTGCTGGAGCACGGTCAGGACCCCCGCAGGCATCCGCGTCCCGGTCTCGAGCATCATCTGCTGCGTCTTGTCGTGGAGCATGATCGCCCCTTCAACAAGGTGACCGATCAGCTCGCCGCGATCCGAGTACCCGAACCCACGATCGAAGAACAGCTCGCGTGTCTTGCCAAGGTCGTGGAGGAACAGCCCCATCATCACGATGTCGCGGTTGATCTTGGGGTACAGCGGGCAAATCTTGTCCGCGATCTGCATCAGCGTCAGTGTGTGCTCAAGGAGCCCGCCGAGGTACGCATGGTGCAGTCTGACCGCCGCGGGAGCGGAGCGGAACGCGTCCATCAGGTGCTCGTCGGTGAGGTAGGTTTTGGCAAGCGCTTGCATCGCAGGATGTTCGAGCGTGTTGAGCAGTTCCAGGACCTCTTCAAACATGATCTTGGGATCACGCGTGGATGAAGGCAGCAGGTCGCGGATCTCCTCA
This sequence comes from uncultured Phycisphaerales bacterium, assembly GCA_963976955.1. GTDB lineage: Bacteria > Planctomycetota > Phycisphaerae > Phycisphaerales > UBA1924 > UBA1924. Next base: position 885 of record CAXBMD010000003.1, read on the forward strand.
GGAGTCGGATCATGCGCATCGATGTTGTGGATAATAATCTGCAGCTCACCCTGATACGCCTGTGTCTCGCCCTCGACCCACACGAACCCGTCGGTGGGGAGTCTCTGGAAATGGGCCTCATCAATCGACCACATCCGTCCAGCGGTCTGTCCCGAAGCGTCCCCAAGCAGGCACCGGAGGTAGGGCTTGCCGTTCTTGGTCATCCCCTGCTGCGAGTTGGCGATGGCAAAGACGCCATCAAGCCGCTCTGAGGGGTTCATTTCAGCGATCATTCTTCTGCTTGTGTGTGTGCTCATGGAACGAGCATATAGGCGTGATCGCCCGAGTTCCATGCCTAGGGTAGTGATCGACTTGTGATTGATGATCCCAGCGCGTACTTTGGTTGTTGAAAGCACAGTACAATTCGGTCCCGCGGCCACCCGATCGCGAGCAGGAAGACCCGCCACCGATGCCCAGCCCCATGAAGACAGCCAGCACAACCGCCCAACGGATTCTCGCCGGCCTCGTCCTCTCCGCAGGGGCCGCCGCGTCCTTCGCCGCCTCATCCGGTGCCGTCTACGCTCAACCCGCTCCAACCCCATCAACAGCAACCACCCCAGACCCTTTCGACCAGATCGACCTCGCCATCGAACCCATCAATGGCGTCATCATCCTCAGCGCCGAATCCGGATGGGTCTGGAGAAACCCCACAAGCGCCACCACCCACATCGTCCTCGACAGGGATGTCCAGGTCGAAATCGGTGGGTCCAAAGTCAAAGCACGACGCGCCCAGCTCTGGATGCGACCCCTTGAATCAGGCACCTATCAGGTCTTCGCAGTCTTCGAAGACTTCGCCAACACCGACGGCAGCTTCACCGGCAAACGCGTCCCCCTTCGAGCAGTTGTCAAACTCGACGAATCCATCAAACTCCGTCTCGGCGCCCGCATCGACCACCCCCCAGCTCGCGAAGACATGACCGAGTTCATGACCCGCGCCAGCGAACTCTACCAACGCCGAGTCCTCTCCCCAGACACGAATCCAGAACCAGCTCCCGAACCAGCCCCCGAGCCGGCTCCAACACCCACAACCACCCTCCGCTGGGCACCCAAAGAACTCCCAACCACGCCCGCACAGCAAAGCACAGTTGCGCGGTCCCTCCCGATCCCAACCGCAGCACGCAAGCAATCAAGAGTCGAGCAAGCCCTCGCCCGAGCCCGCTCAACATCTTCAACCGCACCAACCCAAGCGGTCGCAACAAACGACCAACCGTCCAACAACCAGCAGGCCCCAGAGCCAACCCAGCAGCCCATTCAACAGCCAGCCCAACAAGTCCAACAACCAACCCAGCCATCAGTCCAGACACAAACAGACGCGGCAATCCCAACCCCCACACCCGCCATCGCCGAACGCCCAGAACAAGCCCCCATCTTCAAGTCCACCGGCATCTTCTCCATCGCGATCAACGGCAAAGTCACCGTCCAAGGACCGCAAGAAGCCATCGAAGAACTCGAAGATATCGACGGCATCGATGGCATCACCAACCAAGCATCAAGACCCGCCACCATCACCGCCCACGGCGGGGTCACCATGCAATACCAAGACGCCGCGTCCCGTCAAACGATGGACCTCGAAGCACAACGCGTCGTCATCTTCCTCCGCGACGGCAACACCACCACCGCAGCACCCACCCAACTCAACGCATCGGAAATCGAAGGCATCTACCTCGAAGGCGGCGTCTTCGCGGGCAACGCCGACTGGTCCGTCCGCTCACCCAAAATCTACATCGACCTCGTCAACGACAAGATGCTTATGCTCGACGCCGTCTTCTGGACGACCGACCAACGCACCAACATGCCGTTGTACCTCAGAGCCCAGTCCGTCCGCCAAACCTCGCTCGGAGAGTTTGAAGCGAAGAAAGCACGCATCTCCAACAGCGCGTTCTTCGAGCCCGACCTGAGCATCGGCGTCTCCACCCTCAAAGTCTCCATCCGCGACGAGCGACCAAAGCAAACCGGACTCCTCGGACTCGCCAGCAACCTGAGCAGCGGCATCAGCGCCGGTCTCCAAGGTTTCGCAGGAGACGACAACGCCGACGGCATCGCAGACCAATCCGCAGAACCCGGAACCGACCTCGTCCGCAGAGTCTTCATCGACGGCAAAAACATCACCCTCCGACTCGGATCCCTCCCCATCTTCTGGCTCCCCCAAATCAAAGGCGACACCGACTCCTTCCCCCTCAAAGAAATCCGCGTCGGTGACTCCAACCAAACAGGCATCAGCATCCGCACCCGCTGGGACGCCTACTCACTCTTCGGCGTAGACCCAATCCCGAATGTCAAATCCAGTCTCCAACTCGACTATTACGGAGAGCGCGGCATCGGATTCGGACTCGACTCCACCTGGAACACCGACCAGCACCGAGGCAACCTCCGCTCCTACCTCGTCCCAGACGACAACGGCACCGACATCATGTCCTCCGGTCTCAAAATAGACCGCTCCGGTAAAACCCGAGGCCTGATCAGCATCGACGACATCTGGGAGTTCGACAACGCCTGGACCCTCGTCTCCAAAGCAACCTACATCTCCGACGAAGCATACATCCCCGCCTTCGAACGCCAACTCGGACGCACCACCCCAGACTTCGACTCCATGCTCCGCCTCGAGCGCACCGGAGAACGAACCCAACTCGCGATCGAACTCTCCGCAAACCCCAACGACTTCTTCGCCTCCGAACACCTGCTCCAGTCACCGGGATACGCGGTCGACAAACTCCCCGACGCAAAGTTCGTCTCAACCTACCTCGACCCCTTCGAGAACACCCTGCCGGGCGTGTTCGACTACCAATACGAAGCATCCATCGGCGCGATGCGTCTGCGATTCTCAGAACCCACCGCTTCAGAATATGGATTCCTCACCCCGGGACTCTCGAACTCCGCGTTCGGGATCACCCCAACCCAGTCCCTCGCCGATTCCCAGCGTGCCCTCGGCCTCGACGAAGACCTCGTCGGACGCTTCGACACCCGCCACGAACTCAGCGCGAGATTCGACGCGGGTGCCCTCCGAATCAACCCGTTCCTCGTCGGACGCCTCACCGCCTACGACACCACCTTCGACACATTCTCTCCAAACCAGACCGACAACGCCCGCTACTGGGGGGCCGCCGGTGTCACCGTCGCGACCACACTCACGAGAGTCAACGACCAAGCCAGCAACGACTTCCTCGACATCCACCGCATCCGCCACATCGTCGAACCCTCAGTCACCCTCTGGCAAGCGGACTCCGGATACGCCGTCACCGACACCCCCATCTTCGACGACGATGTCGAAGGCCTCCTGCGCGGAACCATGTTCCGCGCCGCGATCGATCAGACCTGGCAAACCAAACGAGGCGGCCCCGGACGCTGGCGCGACGCGGACATCCTCAAACTCAACACCGAGTATGTCTGGTCCAGCGACCGAGCAGGCACCAGCGTCATCCCGCACTACTACGCCCCGCGTCCCGAGCTCTCCAACCCCGGAACCTATGTCGGGTCCGAGTTCATCTTCTCCCCAACCGATGTACTCGCGTTCTCAGGATCACTCATCTTCGACACCGACCTCGACAAAGCATCCCGCACCAGCACAGGCGTCCTCGTCACCCACCAAGGATTCTCAAGCTCCCTCGAATACCGCGACATCCGAGCCGTGGACGCAAGCTTCCTCTTCGGACGCATGACCTACATCCTCACGGACAAATACTCGATCACCACTTCAGCGGACTACAACTTTGACCAGAACGACTTCCAGACCTTTTTCGCGCGAGTCGACCGCCGCTTCCAGATCGGAACGCTCGGACTCTCCGTGTACTACGACAACATCAACGCCGAGACCAGCATCGGGTTCGTCTTCCAACCCTTCGGCACCTCAGGCACCAGCGTCGGTTCCCGAGGCGACTTCCTTCAATAATCAGCTTGGCAAAGAGCAGGTTTAGGACATCGCCTTCGCCGAAACCTCGCACGCCAGCGGCCGCGCCGGATCGATCGGGTACTCACCGGTAAAGCACGCCGTGCAGTACCCGCTCGACGCGTTCTTCATCACCCCGAGCATCCCCTCCCTGCTCAGATAATGCAGCGAGTCCACCCCAAGGAACTCCCGGATCTCATCGACGCTCTTCTCATGCGCAATGAGCTGATCCGGGGTCGCAAAGTCCACCCCAAAGAAGCACGGATGCGTGATGGGTGGACACGAGATCCGCACATGGATCTCCTTGGCGCCCGCCGCACGGATTTGTTTCATCTTCTCCCGCGTCGTGGTCCCGCGCACGATCGAGTCGTCCACGATAATCACCCGCTTGCCGCTGACAATCTCAGCGACCACATTGAGCTTGAGCCGAACCGCCGCCGCGCGTTCCGCTTGCGTGGGTTTGATAAAGGTGCGTCCGACATACCGATTGGGCACGATCCCCTCGCGGTATGGAATCCCAGATTCATTCGCGTACCCATTTGCAGCACTCCGTCCAGAGTCCGGCATCGGCATTACAATATCCGCTTCAACCGGAGACTCCTTTGCGAGCTGCACCCCAAACTCCTCACGCGACACCAGCACATTCTGGCCGAACACCTGCGACGCGGGATTCGCAAAGTACACATGCTCAAACACACACCTCGCCAGCGGCGTCATCGCCTGCGCATACTTCCGCGACCGCACGCCATCATCGCTCAGCGTCACAATCTCCCCAGGCTCAATCTCACGGATATATTTTGCCCCCATCACATCCAGCGCCACCGTCTCCGATGCAACCACCGGAGACCCATCCGCAAGTTCCCCAAGCACCAACGGGCGGAACCCCCAAGGATCACGCGCCGCCTCGATCCGATCCTCAAACAACAGCACCAGCGAGAACGCGCCCTGCAAGTTCCGCAGCATCGCCGCCGTCGGATCAGCCGTGTCCCGCGTGTCGGGAGACGCAAGCAGGTGGATCATCACCTCCGTGTCCGACGAGGTATGGAAGATCTGCCCCCGACGCGAAAGCTCCTGTCTCCAGATCGTCGAGTTAATCAGGTTCCCATTGTGCGCCACCCCGATCACACCATCGAACATCGTTTCAACCAAAGGCTGCACATTCTCAATCCCGGAACCCCCAGCCGTGGAATACCGCGTGTGCCCGATCACCCCTCGATTCGTCGAATCATTCTTGTGGTAATAGGTGTTGAGCCGTTCGAGCCGATCCGGCGTAAGCGCATCGGACACCAACCCCTGCCCACGCTCGACATGAATCTTCCCATTGGAACTCGCCGCCATCCCAGCCGCCTCTTGACCGCGATGCTGCAGCGCAAACAACCCAAGATACCCCAAAGGCACCGCGTCCTCATGATTCCACACCGCCACCACCCCGCACTCCTCCTTCGGGCGATCGTCCACAGAGCAATCCAAGACGGGCAAATGCACGGCACGGGTCATAAGAACTCCCAATCAAAGCACAGTCAGGAATCAGCCAGAATCAGCAACCACCCAAAGCGTAGGAGCCGACCCTTACATGATCTCAACACTTCCCACCGATTGACACAAACCAGCAGAAGCACCCCGCCCAAGCAGCAGCTCAATCGCCTCGCGTCCCCGCAAACCCATATCCAGCGTCAACCCAGACACATACATATCCAGATACCGATCCACCAACTCCGGATCATCCCACTCCGTCCGCGCCCCCTTGTTGATCTGCAGGTGCAATCTCGACGCTTCCTTCTCCCGCACCGCCGTCTCGATCGACGCGGTAAGCAGGTCCGCAACCCGCTGACAGGTCCCGTCCCCAAACCGAGTATCCAGCGACCGCGCCACTACATTGAGCCCAAGTGGCAACGGCTTCCCACCCGTATCCGAATGCCACCACTGACCAATATCCCCAATCTGCCGCAGCCCGCTCTCCCCAAAGGTCAGCTGCGCCTCGTGAATTAGCAACCCCGCATCCACATCCCCCGCAACCACCGCATCCGGAATATCCGAGAACAGCATCGGGACAAACTTGAACCCCGGCGTAATCAGATTCAGCGTCAAAAACGCGCTCGTATTCACCCCAGGCACCCCGATCACCGTCTCCGATGTCAAATCATCCAGCGACCGCATCGGAGAATCATCCCGCGCCACCACCTTGGGACCATAGTTCTCCCCAAACGACCCACCAGAGCGCGTAATCACATACCGATCCGCAATCGCGGGATACGCCGCGCACGAAATCGCGGTGATGTCATACGGCACCCCCGCACCCGGATCAATCGCAAGCTCATTGAGCTCCTGCACATCCCGCGCCACCAAATCAAACCGGAACGGACCCGTATCAAGCTGAGGCTTCCCGAGCGGCCCATCAATCGCCGACCCATCCGGATTCGTAATCCCAGTCAAAGGCCACCACATCACCAGATCATCCGAATCCGGAGAATGCGCCAAACTGAGTTCAATACAATCGGTACTGTTCATAATCAATACTTCGCAATCGTGGGATCAAGCCGATCCGACCACCAATGAATCCCGCCCGCGATCGACCGCGCGCCGGTAAAGCCCTGCTGCTGCATGTACAACGCCACATCAAGCGACCGTTTCCCAGTTCGGCACAACACCGCAACCAGCGTGTCCTCTTCGATGTCCAGTTCCGCAAGAGCCGCAGGAATGTTTCCCATCGGAACATGCGTCGCGCCCTCAATCGAAGCGATCGCCAGCTCGTGCGGCTCCCGCACATCCAGCAACAAAAAATCATCCGCCCCCGACGAATGCTTCTCATTCGTCTCGACCACGCTGATCTCAAGCGATTCATTGAACGGATAGTTCGGAGGGTTGTCATTCATTGTCTGCATCCTGTGTGTGTTGAATCGGGAGCCCCGACGACCAGTTGTCTTCCTGAGTTGTCCGTTTCCAGACCTGCATCGGACTCCAGAGTGTATTGCTCAGCTCGTAGTGCATCTCAAACGGATCAAAGATACAAGTCAACGACGACCCAATCTCATCACACACCCCAAAAGCCATCCCCAGACTCGCCCCGATCCCACCTTCGCGCTGAAACTCCAGCGCAGTCTCCGAAGTCGGCACCAGCCCATACCGACGCGGAGAATAACTCTTTCTCGGGAATGGCACCCGCCGCATCACCGCCCCATGCACCACCCCATCCACCGGCGCAATCACCACCGTCGTATCCCACCGAGACCGCTCCATGGTCGTCCGATCAGGCAATCCAGATGCTTCCGAATCTAGGAAAGTGGGGGTCCGCTGCATCGCGCCAAGCTCCAACCGAGCGTTGACTCCTCGAGTGCAACCACCCACAATCAGCAGCGACACACACAGAATGACACGGACAGTCATCGACATAGACGACAATAGTAGGTGATCCACCCACCCGACCTCCCTATCCTTCCCACAGCAATGGCCAAGAAGAACAAGAAATCCAAGACCAACACCCCGGTGTACGACAACCGTCGCGCCCGCCATGATTACTTCATCGAAGACACGATGGAGGTCGGGATCGTTCTGGAAGGATCCGAAGTCAAAAGCATCCGCGACGGCAACTGCTCCCTCAAAGAAGGCTTCATCACCGTCGATCTCGAGCCCCCCCGCCTGACCCTCCACCAGATCGACATCCCCCCATACCAACCCGCCGGCGCACTCAACCACCGCCCCAAACGCGACCGCATCCTCCTCGCCAAAAAACGAGAGATCGAAAAACTCGCCCGCTCCGTCGATGTCAAAGGCGTCACCCTCGTCCCTCTCAAACTCTACTTCTCCGGAGCACACGCCAAAATCTTGCTGGGCGTCGCGCGAGGCAAAGCCCAACACGACAAACGCCACGCAATCGCCGACCGCGAAAACCAACGCGACATGCAACGCGCCATGTCCCAGCGCATGAAGTTCTGATCCAATCCAATCGCAGAAGGGCGTTGATGAACAAACGATCACTCATCACCTTGCTCGCGCTCGCGCTCGGATTCCTCATCCTCGCCACCATCCGCCTCGCCGCAGGCACCGGAGGCTTCACCCACCTCAACCACTGGGGATTCCCCGACAACGACACCATCATGAACCTCCGCATCCACCGTGTCTGGACCGGTTCAATCGTCGGCGCCACGCTGGGCATCGCAGGCGTCTTCCTCCAATCACTCCTCCGCAACCCCCTCGCCGCCCCCGATCTCATGGGACTCAGCGCCGGAGCGGGATTCGCCGTCACCCTCACCATCTTCATAACCGGCGCATCACTCAGCGTCGGAGGCGCGACCATCCCCGCACTCGTTGGTGCCGTCGCCGTCCTCGCCCTCGTCTACGCCCTCTCCCAACGCCGAGGCATCATCGACCCCGTCACCATGATCCTCATCGGCGTCATCGTCTCCGTCATCCTCGGCGCCGCAACCATGCTCGTCGCCTCCCAGATGCCCGATCGAGGGTTCGGCACCAGCCGATGGATGATGGGCAACCTCCGCCAAGACCTCACCAATCCACACCTGCTCGCCTCCACAATCATCACCCTCGCCGTGCTCGCACTTGGTCTCTTCCAGTCCACCGCCTACGACGCGGGATCACTCCCAAACGACGAAGCCAAAAGCATCGGCCTCCGCGTCGGACCCATCCGCACCACACAACTGCTGGGCGCAGGTCTCCTGACCACGATTTCAATCGTCCTCGCAGGCCCCATCGGATTCGTCGGATTGGTCAGCCCCCACATCGTCCGCGTCCTCATCGGACCACGCCACGCCGGTCTCCTGATCGGATCAGCAGTGGTGGGGGCATCGATGGTCGTCGGCGCCGATGTCCTCTCACGAGTCATCGAAACCCAAGCCGGCCGCATCCCCATCGGAGTCCTCACCGCGTTGATCGGTGGCCCAGTCTTCCTCGCGCTCCTGCTCAAGCAACGAACGACCCAAGCAAGCCAATAGGTTTATGCGTTGAAATACCGCGCCTCAGGATGGTGCGACACAATCGCGCAGGTCGACTGCTCCGGATCAATCTGGTAGTTCTCCGTCAGATGACACCCGATCCGCGTCGGATCCAGCAGCGACCACATCGTCGTGTGCGCACTCATGTCCGGACACGCGGGATACCCAAACGAGTACCGCGACCCGCGATACTTCTGCTGGAACAACTCGGACATCACGCTCGAATCCTCGTGCCCAAACCCCAGCTCCTGACGGATCCGCTTGTGCCAAAGCTCCGCAAGCCCCTCCGCCGCCTCAACCCCGAGCCCGTGCCAGTACAGATAATCCTGGTACTGATTGTCCTCAAACAACCGCTTCGTGTGCCGACTGATTTCTTCCCCCATCGTCACGCACATCATCGCGATCACATCGCGTGAACCCGTCGCTTTGCACTCATCAAGGTCACGATAAAAATCCGCAATGCACAGGTGCTTATTTGCTGGTTGCCGAGGGAACGCGAACCGTTCCACTTCCCGGTCATGATCCTCCGGATCAAACACCACCACCGAATCCCCATCGCTGCTGCAAGGCCAATACCCATACACAACCCTCGGCTGCAAAATCGGCTCCGCCAAACACGCCCGCTTAAGTTCCTCAAACTTCGGACGAGCCACCTCATCAAGCATCGCTTGGTACGCCGCCTTCTCCTGCTTCCCGCGCTTGAGCTGCCACTGCACGCTATACAAAGCCGTCGGATTGATGTACGCAAAAATATCCGGCAGACTGATCGCCTCAACCACCCGCGTCCCCCAAAATGGAGGCGTTGGCACCGGGTTGTCCCGCACCACCGACGACCGCTCCAACACACCAACCGCCGTTTGTGCGGCCTTCGCACCCTCAACGCGCTCGCTGTGTGCCGCGATCGTTTTCTTTCGGCTGCTCGCACGCTCCCGTGCCGCCTCCAAGAGCACGCCGCTCGTCCCGCTCACAATCGCGTTCATCGTGTCGAGCCCATCAAACGCATCCTTCGAGTAATGCAGATCCCCCTTGTACACACTCGTTAGATGCCCCTCCGCATAACTCCGCGTCAACGCCGCCCCCCCAAGCAGCACAGGGACCGTTATCCCCGCATCATTCAGATGCCCAAGGTTGTCCTCCATCACATTCACGCTCTTGACAAGCAACCCCGAAAGCCCAATCGCCTGCGCCTTCGTCTCATGGAACGCCTTGAGGATCGTATCAATCGGCTGCTTGATCCCAAGATTGTGCACCGTAAACCCGTTGTTCGACAGCAAAATATCAACCAGATTCTTCCCAATATCGTGCACATCCCCCTTCACCGTCGCAAGCACAATCGAACCCTTCGAGCTCACATCATCCTTCTCCATATGAGGCTCAAGCATCGACACCGCCCGCTTCATCACCTCCGCACTCTGCAATACAAACGGCAACTGCATCTGCCCAGAACCAAACAGCTCACCAACCGTCTTCATCCCCGCAAGCAGATGGTCATTGATAATCTCCAAAGGCTTGTACTTCCCCAGCGCCTCCTCAATCGTCTCATCAAGAAAGTCCCGCTCCCCATCAATAATGTGCGCCCGGAGCTTCTCCTCAAGCGTCAAGTCTTTGATCTCTTTGGTGCTGCTCTCCTGCTGCTCGCCCTCGAACAGTTCAATCAGGTGCGACAACGGATCATGCTTGGGATCACTGATCCCCTCCGGAAGCCCAGTCCCCCCAACCGAAGCATCCCGACGATCCCAGATCAGTTCCATCGCCGCGTTCTTCTGCGCATCGTCCATCGCATGCAACGGCGTAATCTTCGACGCATGCAGAATCGCGCTGGTCATCCCCGCCTGCGTCAGTTCATGCAGCAGCACCGCATTGATCACCACCCGAGCCGCGGGATTGAGCCCGAAGGACACATTGGAAAGCCCGCAGGTCAGCTGCACATCGGGAAACGCGGCACGGATCCGCTTGGTCCCCTCAACCAGTTCCGACGCACTCCGCCGGTCCGAATCCATCCCCGTCGATACCGGCAGCACCAACGGATCAATAAACAAATCCGACACCTTGAGCCCATGTACCGTCGTCGCACGCGCGATCGCGCGTTTGGTGATCTCAAGTTTCCGATCCGCCGTCCGAGCCATCGCGTTCTCGATGTCTTCATCAATCGTCCCGATCACCAGCGCCGCGCCGTAGTCCTTCGCCATCGCGCACAGCTCATCGAACTTCTCGTCCCCCTCTTCAAAGTTCGCGCTGTTGATGATGCACTTGCCCGCCGCCGCCTTGAGTCCCGCAAGGATCACCCTCGGATTCGTCGAATCGAGCATCAACGGCGCATCGACCTGCTTGACAATCCGCGACACCACCTCGTGCATATCCGCCGGGTTGTCCCGACCCGCGACATCCACATTGATGTCCAGCACATGCGACCCATCCCGCACCTGCTGACGCGCCAGCGACACGATCCCCTCGAAGTCCTGTTCTTCGAGCAGCCGTTTGAACTTCCGCGATCCCGACGAGTTGCACCGCTCCCCAACAATCAGGATCGACAAATCCTGCCGAAACTCCACCGATGAATACAACGACGAACACGCAGGCGCAAACACCGGCGCTGGTCGTTGAACCTTCTCCACCGAATCCACATACGACCGCAGCACCTCAATATGCCTCGGCGATGTCCCACAACACCCACCGATCGCATCCACCAAGCCCTCTTTGAGCATCGGGGCTACAGCTTTCGTGAACCCCTCCGCATCCAGTGGGTACACCGTCTGCCCCGCCTGCAGCACAGGCAATCCCGCGTTGGGCATCACCGTAATCGGTCGATCCCACAACTGCGCCAGCGTCCGCACATGGTTCATCATCTCGACAGGCCCAGTCGCGCAGTTCAAACCAATCGCCGCGATCGGCATCGGGCGCAGCGCCTCGATCGCCGCCTCAATCGATGACCCCACAAGCATCGTCCCCGTCTGCTCGATCGTCACCGACACAAAGATCGGCACCGAGTCCTCGCTCAGCCCAAGCTCCTTTGCCGCCTTGCGAACCCCCTGAATCGCGCACTTGATCTGCAATAAATCCTGACAGGTCTCAATGAGCACCACATCAACCCCGACCTCGATCAACCCCATCGCCGCCTGCGCGTACGAATCCCGCAGATCATCAAACCCGATCTGCCCAAGCGTAATCAGCTTCGTCCCAGGCCCAAGCGACCCCGCCACAAACCGAGGCCACTCCGCAGTCGCAAACTCATCCACCGCCCCCCGAGCAATCTCCGCCGCACTCCTCGACAACGCGCGAGCATCATCGGCGCGATCAAACTCCGACAGCACATGCGCCGCCGCACCAAAGGTGTTCGTCGAAACCACATCCGCGCCCGCCCTGAAGTAATCCCGATGGATCTCCACAATCTGATCCGGACGAGTCAGCGACAGAATATCCGTGCAGTTCTCGCACCCCTGATAATCCCCCTCGACGCTCAAATCCAGATTGTGAATCTGCGTCCCCATCGCCCCGTCCCAGACGAGCAGCTTCTGCCGCATGCGATCGAGAATGGAATCACGAGCCGGGACTGTTTGAAGTGGGTTTGAGCGTTCAGACATTGCAATCTCCGTATATCCAGATAAACGGATTATACATAGATCTCACCCCAAAACCACCGCTCCAGTCAAAAAAAGCCCCCTCATATGAGGGGGCGTTGGGAAACTCAAGTCGTGTTGCTTCGAAGTGCTGTCCTTATGGGCATCCCGCGCCGAACGCTGTCAAGAATGTGGATACATCGAGGAAGTTGAACTGTCCGTCCTTGCTGAAGTCCGCGACGATGTCTTGGTTCCCATACGCCGTGAGGAACGCGGAAACATCGAGGAAGTTCAATGAACCCTCCCCAGTCAGATCCGCAGGACACGCGACAACATACTCGCACACCAGCCCCGAGATCGTCACGCCATCAATCCCCGCTTCGATCACCGAATCCGCGTTCTGATCAGAGACCAAGAACCGGACACGCATCGTCGAGGTTGTGGACTGGAACTGATTGAGATTGAGCTCTGACATGATCCAGCCACCCATTGACTCGCCAGTATTGGGCCCGAAGATATCGATCGTTTCATAGAACGCGCCGCCATCGTACGAGATCCCAACCTCCATCACATCGTTGCCCGGCACACCGGGCTCGCCGGTGTTGTTGTACCAGTGGTAGTACCGCATCGTCGGGTTGATCAAATCCTCCGCATCAAACACAGGCGAGGTCAGCATCGTCAGAGAGTTCACATCGGAGATCATCCCCGCGCCAAGGTTTCCGGTCACATAGCACATCCCAGACCCGTCCGCATCGGAGATCGGGTCACCGCCGCTCCCATCACCCGCAGGCACCCCGCGTTCCCAAGCACCATTGCTCGGTCCCACAGCACCCCCGGAAACAAGCCACCCGGTATCAAGCTCAAAGCTGTCCTCAATGACCTGCACCGGCTCACCAATATTGATCCCAAACGGGAACTCCGTATCAACATTCGGGAATGTGGTCACCCCCGTCTGCACGCCCTGGACCTGAAGGTAGTAATACACATCGAAGTATCCAGATAAAAGCTCATCCCGATTCTCGATGCACTCCTGCGCCGGGATCGTCGCGGTGTAGCTGCTGCCACCATTGTGAACCAAAGGCACCAAGGTGTACTCAAGATCAAGACCCGTCGTCACATCAAACAAACCCTCGCCACTCGCATACGCAAGCATCGCGGTGCCGGGAGCCACAGGATCGTTCTGCTCTTCAATAATCACATCAAACACAAAGTCATCACCCGACGCCATCTCCGTTGCAGGCTCTTCAACAAGCGAGATAATCGGTTGTGGGTCAACACACGCGAGCTCACTGACCGAGACACCATCAATACCCGCTTCAATCACAGAAGTATTGAGAAGATCCACAGCAATGAAACGGAACTGAAGCTGCGATGTCGTAAAGTCAAAGTCCGCGATATCTGTCGACGACTCAACAACTCTCACCAGATCGTGCTCAACAAAGAACCACCCGCCCCGCGCCTGCGCCGAGATCGCATCAACAACCTCCAGCAAGAACCAAGTGGTCCCGCCGTCGTCAGACATCTCGACCGTGAAATCATCTTCACCAGGACCAGCCCCAACCCCGGAACCGGTGTTGTCAAACCAACGCCAGTACGAGACACTCGGACGATCAACATTCGAAATATCAAACAAAGGCGAGTTCAAAATCGTTGCCTCACCATCGACATCGGAGTTTGAACCGGGAGCACCGTTGCCTGTCACAAAGCACATGCCCGAGCCATCACCATCAACCGCCGGATCACCCCGGGTTCCATCACCCGCAGGGACCCCACGCTCCCATCGACCAGCATTCTGGCCCACAATCGGTCCCGTGACCGTCCATCCCAAACTCGATTGGAAGTTGTCAGTAAAGAACGAGACGGTCGAACCAATCAACGCCTCAAACGGCGCATCGCCCCCGCCAAATGGCAGTGTGTAAGGCTCATCAACTCCGATCGTGCTCGCTTCCAGATAGAACTCGATCACCGCATCAGGATTACACCGAAATCCAGGGAGCGTCGCGGTGTACTCCAACCCACCCGCAGGCACAAGCGGAACCCGCGTGTACGCGCCCGGCTGCGAACGGTAGTACAAAGACTCCGTCCCCGTTTCAATAGTCTGGTCAAACGGATTGAGCGTCACCGAGAAAGTCCTCTCAAACCCGGGCTCAAGGTACGCCGGCGTCTGCGCCGAGATCGCCAAAATCGGTTCCGTACCGACATCAATCCGGTACATCTGGACATTTTCCCGCGTCGAAACCACATACACCTCAAAGAAATAGTCCCCCGCCGCAGACGCCGGGAACTCCATAATCTCACTCTCCCCAGGGGGCCCACTAAGCGATGTAAAGGCCGGGTTGACCAGATCGTCCGAGGTGTACACATTCAGACGAAGATCATGGATAATGTTGTAGTTGGTCAGCACCGAACTGCCATCTTCGGAATCACAGTTCTCAGTCTGAGGCCCCTGCCGATAGGTATCCGCATCCGGAGTCACGATAAAGGTAATCAGCGAAGGCACCTCCACAGTCACCTTATAAAAATCACGATCGTCCGGATCATCAATACTCACAAGATCAAAGTCGAACCCCACATTGACATCAAAGCTCCCAAGATCGGTCGCCTCCGCCGCGGTGTCATTAGGTTCCTGCGGATCACCGTAATGCCGATGCCCATTGAGCACATCATCAAGTTGCGGCCCATCAAACGCAAAGGACACAAACGGCTCCATCAGTTTGGTCTGAAACACCGGGCACACATGCCCCATCCCCAAACCATGACCATGCTCATGCGCAATCACATTCCGGAACCCCAGCGAATCACCGAAGGTGTTGTTGTAGAACGAGTCAAACGCATCCATCACCATCTCGCCGCCAAACTCGGGATAGTAGTTGTACGCAAGCAAGCCAGAGTTCCCATCGAGAATCATCGCCGCGATGCGCACATCTCCACGGATTCCGAGCACACCATCAAAGTCGCGTTGTGAAGTCCCATCATCGTTCGGCTCATACACATAACTCACCCCCGTCAGCGCAGCCCAGCGATCAAAGACCTGAGCAAAGATCCCCTGCCAGGTCGCGGTATCCCCATACACACTATTGAGCCACGCGAAAAGCTGCGAACTCCCCGACCCGTACCCCGCGTTTGGTATAAAGGTCCCATCGGGAACAAACGAATAGGTAATGATGGTCGGATCACCCTGCTCAAGACCCTGGCCACTCATTACCGTACGGGTCCACCGGTTCCGCTGCTGAAACGCATTGGGATTCGGGTTGTTGACCGCAAGCAACTCGCGGACCATCCACACATACGACCCCGGCGCATCAGGCGCAAAGCACATCTCAGGCGTCACCCCATCAGACTCAACCACATCAGCGATTGAATACAACGCCTCGATCTGCCGATCGGTCATCGGGTTCTCAGAAATCTTCGCAAGCGACGCATCGAGCCATTCCTCAAGCGTCCCCTCCCCGGAGTACCGCGTCAGCCCATACACATTCGCCTCAAACGACGCCGCCCCGAGTCCTCCCACAGCGAGGATCTGCTCTTGTTGTTCCTCGGGAAGCATCGGGAGCATCACACCGGCGAACCGCTCAAGCGTCGCCTCGTCAGCAACAAACATCGAATCCGTCGAAGCCCCACACTCCTGTTCGGAGATAACACTCCCGCAGCAAGCACCGCTCGAATCAGCAGCCACCGCGCCCAGCGATTGAGTCGTCAAGCAAACAGCCGGCAAAAGCACAGCCACGATCCATGAATCCCGTATCATAATTTGGAAACCCTTCATATAAAGCGAATGACAAGCCGTGCTCTCAAACACGCTCATCCAAAAAATCCCGTTGCTCGACCATCTCCACGCATTCCAAAGACCTTCGTAGTTCTCCAGATGTGCCCGCTCGCCGTGGAATGGCACGCTCCTCACCTAAAAATAACCGATCGTCTCAGTCCTGTAAACACTGAAACATAAGAACTTACGAAATTAACACTGCACAGGTTCCTACCAATCTAGATTGCCTCGATCTCCCCAAACACCCGTCCGAGAACCCACCTCACCCAAGTACAAAAAAACACCCCGCAACATCAGTTGCAGAGTGCATCGAATATCAACAATCAAGCCGTCAGGCTGAACCGGTCGCTTACTTCTTGGATTTGAAGTAGTTGCCAGCGAACTTCTTCTGGAACTTCTCAACGCGACCAGCCGCGTCCACAAAGGTCGCCTTACCGGTAAAGAACGGGTGTGATCCCGACCACACATCGACCTTGAGTTCAGGCACAGTCGCGCCGACGGTCATGACGACCTCGCCGTTGTAGTAAACCTTGCAGGATGGGTAGTAAGTTGGGTGGGTGTCGTTTTTCATAGTAATTCCTTCAATCACACCGGTTTCCATCCGGCGGGCCCCAAGCATAGGCTGATCCCCAACCCCAGTCAATCCTAGATTTCCTTGCCAGCTTGAAGAGAATCGGTATACTGCTCGGATTCATATGGAGCCCACAATGAGCGAGTTATCGAAGCAAAATCCTGATAAACCAGAAAAAGAGAAGCTTCCGCCTTTGGTCATGGCCGCCTGTATGTGGCCCCTGGCCCTCATGGCTGTTGGTGGCATGCTTGGTGGAGCGCTCGGAGGGGCTGCCGCTGCCATAAACATGTCGCTCGTGGGCTCAAAACTTCCCCGATGGTCGCTCTGGCTGTTGAACCCGCTCGTTGGGCTAACAGCAGTGGTGCTCTGGTTGGTGATCGGTACAATGATCGGCCTAGCGATCAGTCCATCCGAGACCGGGTAAGAACAATCACACGCTCAAAGCAACGACTCAGGGTTCTGCAGCGATTCCACGATCTCAGCAAGCGCCAAAGCCGCCGTCGCCCCGTCCACAACCCGGTGATCACACGCCAAGCTCAATGGGAGCACCTTACCCACCATCAACTCGCCGTTCTGGACCACCGCACCGTCGTACGCCTTACCAATCGCCAAAATCGCGACCTCAGGATAGTTAATCACTGGAGTCGCAAACCGTCCAGCATGCGAACCCACATTCGAGATCGTAAAGCTCGAACCCATCAACTGCTCACGCGGGATCGACCGATCCCGCGCACTCGCCGCGATCTGCGCGATCGACTGCGCCAGTTCAACAACATTCATCCGGTCCGCGTCACGCATCACAGGCACCATCAGCCCGTTCTCCGTATCCGTCGCGATCCCAAGATTCACCGCGCCATACTGCACAATCTCCGCCGCTTCATCGTCCACAATCGCGTTCATCGCACCAAAGCGACCCGCGAGTGCTCTCGAAACCGCCGCACAAATGAATGGCAGGAAGGTCATCTTCACGCCCGTCTGAGCCGTGACCTCTTTGCGAAGCGCATCGAGCGCCGTCACATCCGCCTCATCAACAACGGTGAAGTGCACCGCGGTATCCACAGCATGACGCAACCGGTTGGCGATCGTCTTCCGGATCCCCTTAAACGGAATCCGCGCCTCGCTCTGTCCCTGCTGCACCAAACCCTGCTGCGCCGGATCAGGAATCGGACGATGAGCCGCAGGCCCCTGATACCCCGGGGCGGTCGGAACCCCTCCGCTTGACTGCTGCGGATACCCATATGGCATAGGCATCGGTGCCGGGTATCCATACCCCATCGGTGGAGGTGGCGGTGGGGGGTACCCATACCCCGGATACATCGGAGGCTGCGGATACCCGTATCCCATCGGCGCCCCCATCGGAGGCATCTGCTGTTGCGGATACCCCTGCTGCGGATAACCCTGAGGATACTGACCCTGATTCATCTGCTGAGGCGAATGCGCCGCCGGGATCTGCGTCGTCGGCAGATTCAACGGACGACGAGTCTCCGCAGGACGCGATGCCTGTGCTTGTCCATGTGATGGTGCCGGAGCCGCCGGAGCCGATGGCCGTGGTGCGTGTGCTGCTGGCGCCGGTGCTGATCTGGAAGGTGCCGACTTGGGAGCCGACCCACCCGACGCCTTCGCATCATCAACATCCTTCCGCGTCACGCGCCCACCAATCCCACTGCCCGCGACCGAGTTGATATCCACCCCACAATCCCGAGCATGACGACGCACGGCAGGAGACGCGATCGCCTTCCCATCCGCCGCAGTCATCCCAGGCGTGTGGTCCGACATCTGCCCAACCACGGACCCCTGATCTTCCGGACGATCATCTTCTTCAACTGGTGCCGCCGGCGCTGCTTTGGCAGACGCATCATCCGAACCACCCTCGTAGGTCACAAACGGAGCACCGACCTTGATCGTGTCCCCGTCCTTCCCATGAAGCGTCTTGATGGTCCCCGCGCGAGGAGAAGGAACTTCGACGAGCGCCTTGTCGGTCTCCATCTCCGCGATCACTTCCAACTCACCAACGGTATCGCCTTCTTTGACGACCCATTTAATGAGTTCTGCTTCTTCAAGCCCCTCACCAAGGTCAGGGAGAATAAAGATGTTCGGATCAGATGATACTTTGCCAGCCATATGTTCAGTCCTCTTCGCTGCACCCGCTTCGCAGATGGGCAGTGGGGGATACTATTCGTTCTCAGGTCAACTCGTCGCAACAACCCAAAGTCGCCACTTAGTACGCCAAACACTCCGTAATCCCCTTCAGGATCCGTGGTGCCTCAGGCAAATACGCATTCTCCAGCTTGTAATACGGCATGATCGTATCAAACCCGGTCACGCGCTGCACCGGCGCCTCCAGATGAAGGAAGCACTCCTCCATAATCCGCGCCGAGATCTCAGCACCCATCCCACAAGTCAACGGCGCCTCATGCACAATCACGCACCGACCAGTCTTGCGGACCGACTCCGCAACCGTGTCCATATCAAACGGATAGATCGAACGCAGATCAATCAGCTCAACCGACACATCCTCAGGACAGTTATCGATCGCCTCAAGCGCCTGGAACACCGAAGCACCCCAGGTCACCACCGTCAGGTGATCACCATCGGCGACCACCTTCGCTTCACCGATCGGGATCTCGTAGTACTCATCCGGGACCTCCTCTTTAAAGGTCCGGTACACCCGCTTGGGTTCAAAGAAGATCACCGGATCAGGGTCCTTGATCGCGCTGTTGAGCAGCCCCTTCGCGTCATATGGAGTACAAGGCATCAACACCTTGATCCCAGGAGAGTGCGTGTAAATCGCTTCAGGAGAATCCGAGTGCAGCTCAGGAGCATGAATCCCACCCCCAACAGGAACCCGCACAGTCATCGGCACCGTCACCGCACTCCGCGTGCGTGTCCGCATCCGAGCCGCGTGGTTCACAAACTGGTCGTACGCAGGTCCAAGGAACCCCTCGAACTGGATCTCAGGAATCGACTTCATCCCCGCAATCGCAAGCCCGATCGCTGTTCCCATGATCCCGGATTCATCCAGCGGAGTATCGACCACACGATCCACGCCGTGCTTCGCTTGGAGTCCATCAGTCGCGCGGAACACGCCGCCATTGAGACCAATGTCTTCACCAAGAAGGATGACATCGGGATCAGCCGCGAGTGCTTGGTCGAGGGTCGAAGTGATTGCTCCGACGAGTGTTTGTTCTGCCATATCACGAAACTCCATTCAACCGATGACCGCGATGGTTGTCGCGGCGGTTGCGTTGTTGTTGGTTTGTGCCTGCTGATCAATCGCAGCAAGGTATTCGTCAAACGAGCTTGGGAGCGATGCGTTGATAATCTCCGCGACCTGATCCGCAGGCATCTTCACGCGAACCGCCCCGCTCCAGTGTCCAAAGTCAATATCCGCCTTGTCATCCCCCTTAGGACTGACCGAACGAACATACGCGGCGTTGACATACCGTTCCTTGCCCTTGGTGTCAACGATCTTCACCATCATCCCTTGATCTCCGCATGCTGCGCCTTGAGACCAATCTGCGACGGATCACGCCCGATCGAGCTTGTCCGCATCGTGTCCCGCTGACGACGAAGATCCTCAGGAAGATCCGCATACATATCGTCAAAGAACTCGCTACTGGTAGGCGTCGAAACCGAGATCGCCGCATCGACAACCTCTTTCACGATCCGCTTAGCGCGAGCTTCAAGCTCTTCTTGTTTCTTGTCGTCCCAGACCCCGACGGATTCCATGTACTTGCGGGTACGGATCAACGGGTCCTTCTCAAGCCACGCATCAACCTCCGCCTGATCGCGGTACCGACGCGCATCATCCGCCGTCGTGTGGTCCGCAAGACGGTAAGTCACACCCTCAATAAACGAAGGCCCGCCGCCCTGAATCGCACGCTTGCGAGCGTCCTGCGTCGCCTTGTACACCGCAAAGATATCGTTACCATCCACCTGAATCGTCGGCATGTCATACGCCAGCGCTTTCTGTGCCACCGTCGCCGAGTTCATCTGCTGCTCGCGCGGAAGCGAGATCGCCCACGAGTTGTTCTGACAGTAAAACACACAAGGCACCTGCATCACCGATGCAAAGTTCATCGCATTATGGAAGTCA
Source organism: uncultured Phycisphaerales bacterium (assembly GCA_963976955.1). Taxonomy (GTDB): domain Bacteria; phylum Planctomycetota; class Phycisphaerae; order Phycisphaerales; family UBA1924; genus UBA1924. Next base: position 21,743 of record CAXBMD010000003.1, read on the forward strand.
CCCTCCGAAGTCGCCCCATCACCAAAGTAGGTAATAACCGCCCGGTCCGCTTCCTTCCGCGCCTTCATCGACCACGCGATCCCCGTCGCATGGAGCATGTGCGTCCCAATCGGAACCGACAGCGGCGTAATGTTCACACCCTCAGGGAACTTGGACCCACGCTCATCACCCATCCAGTACTGAATGACATAATGCATCGGCATCCCGTGCATAAACAGAGCCGCATTCTCGCGGTACGAAGGCACCACCCAGTCGTTCCCCTTCACCATCGCAAGCGCCGACCCAACCGCGTTCGCTTCCTGCCCCTTGTTCTGCGGATAGGTCCCCATCCGTCCCGAACGCTGCAGCTTAAACGCGATCTCATCAAGCTCCCGACAAACCCGCATCTGCTCATACAAATACACAACCTGATCATCGCTCAGCGTGTCCTTCGCGAGCTTCTTATCAAGCTTCCCATCCTCATCAAGGATCTGCAAGTGCTCAATTTTCGCTTCATACACAGTATGGTGTGGCATATCTTCTCCTACCCATCGGTTGCACAAGGAACAACTCGTCACGCACCGCGCTTCCGTCGATTCATCAGCGCCGGGACGAGCGGTTCAGAGGTCACCCCGATGGGATTCTAGTATAGGTTCAAATCCACCGCTCGGCAGATCACGCCAAGGCACCGCACCCGCGAGCCCAAGCGATTGAATCATTCGTATAACAGACAACCAGATCAGCACTTACCCAAGCTGCTCAATCGTCTCGCTCATATGCTCACGGCCCGTCGACCCAACATGCTCACGACCAGTCCCAGGGAACTGCTTGATGTGATCCTGCTTAAGCACACGACCCGTCCCCTTATCACTCGGCGAGCTCTCAGGAATCGCAAACAACTTGTTGTCAAGCGTTGATGAATGCGCCAGCGCCGCATCCGCCGCCGTCAGCATCGTGTCGTCCGCATTCTCATGCAGACCACGGAACGCATCGTGGATCGCCAGCTCCGCAAGATCAAAGAAGTGAATCGCGCTCGCCTTGTTCCGATCAAACTCGGTCCCGGACTCGTTGTTGCGGATGTCCGTATCAAGACGCGAAAGCGTGCACGCCCACGCATGCAGGTACATCGCCGCATCCGCAAGCCGCGCCTGCGTGACCTGAGCCGTCACAATCGCCGCGTCCTTCTTCTTGGAAATGTTCTTGAACTGGTAAGTCAGCTCCGAAATCAATCGGCACATCCGAGCCCCATATGGACTCAGCGACGGGTGCAGCTTGGTCATGCTCGGCGCCTTGTTCCGAATCCCAAGGAACACCTCGCGTCCAAGCGGCAGCGCCGCCTTGATCATCGTCGGCGTGAACTTCTTGTTGTCCGCCATATCCTTAATCCCAAGCATCTTCTCCGCCAGCTGCTTGCCGCCGTACGCAAAGATGAACGACTGCATGACCTCATTGGCGCCCTCAACAATCGTGTTGATCCGCGAGTCGCGGAAGATCCGCTCAAGCTCGTTCTCCGTCATCGTGCCCTCACCGCCCATGATCTGCAGCGCGTTGTCCACCGTGCGCCAGCCCATCTCCGAGCAGAACACCTTGCACACGGCCGTCTCAAGCATGATGTCCTCATCATGACGATCCAGCATCCCCGTCGTCATGTACAGCACCGAGTCCATCGCGTAACACAGCGCCGACATCCGCGCGATCTTCTGCTTCACAAGCTCAAAGTCCGCAATCGGACGACCAAACTGGAACCGCGTCTGCGACCACTTGATCGACTGATCCATCGCCGTCTTCGCCCCGCCGAGCATCCCCGCCGACAAAGTACACCGGCCGTAGTTCAAACATGTCAACGCGAGCCCAAGCCCCTTACCCTCTTTATGGAGCAGGTTCTTCTTAGGCACCTTCACATCCTTGAACCGGATCCGCGCCTGCCATGTCCCGCGGATACACATCTTCGATCGATTCTTCGAGAAGATGTCAATCCCCTCCATGTCAGGCGTGCAGATCACCGCCGTCACCCGCTCCTTGCCATCAACCATGTGCTTGCCCATGACCGTAAACAGCCCAGCGATCGCACCCGAGGTCGCCCATTTCTTCTCGCCATTGACTATGTAAAACTCGCCACAGTCAGACTCGGTAATCACCGTCTCCTGCCCGCCCGCATCACACCCAACCTGAGGCTCAGACAAACAAAAAGCACTCAGCCACTCGCGTGCAAGCTTGGGCAAGTACTCCTTCTTCTGCTCCTCAGTCCCGTACAGCATCACCGCTTTGCACCCAATCGACTGGTGCGCCGAAACCATGACCGCCGTCGATCCACACCGCGTGCCGAGTGTTTCAAGAACCCGGTTGTACGAGGTAATCCCCATCCCCAAGCCGCCGAAATCTTTGGGAATCGTCATCCCGAGCACACCCAGATCAAACAGCTTCTTGATCACCCACTCAGGAATGTACTGTTCTTGATCGATCTCAACCGCAGGGTGCTCCTCTTTCAGGTACACCTTGAGTTTCGCGACCAGTTCATCACACTCACGCCGCTCGTCTGCAGAGACCTTGTCCATCTGCGGGTACGGGAACAGCAGTTCCTCGCGGAGATTCCCCCAGAAGAAGTTCTTCACCACACCCATCTCGCTGGGTTCCGGGCCGAGCAAGGTTTCCGCATCAGCGATCATCTTCTGGTCGCGTTCGGAAACGCCCTTCATGTTCTTCAGGTCTGCGTTCTGGATCTTGGACATTGTGGGTACTCCTTAGAAATCTCGCTGAACCGTTTCATGCTCAAGCGGATGTGTGTGAACTGTGTGTTTATTTGCCTTTGTTGAGAAACGCGCCGATCGTCTCGCGTGCCGGATCGGTGTGCCGCAACCGAACCAGATGATCCCGCTCGCATTGCACCGCCGCCGCCCAGCCCGAGTCGATCCCAACCTGGACCGCATCGCACACCGCCTCGGTATGCTCCGCAGACTCAAGCTCCTCGCGAGCATCGCTCAGCGCATCCTTCATCTCATCTACATTCGTTTCATCAATACAACGCGATGGTCGCCCGTTGCGAGTGGGCGTCTCCTGAGCCCCAACCCACGCGCGAGCCGCGGGAATCAGCTCATCCCCGGCAGAAACCGTCACATCAAACAACCCCATCTCGTCCGCCTGATCCGACTTCATCGCCCGGCCATTGGCCGTCGCCACAATCGCATCCGTCGCGTCAATCCGTGCTGGAAGCAAGTTCGTCCCGCCCCACCCAGGACAAATCTTGAGCCCCGCCTCAGGAAGCCCGATCAAGAAAGGCTTCACCTCCGGATCAATCAACCCCACCAACCCATCACAATGCATCGCAAGCTCAAGCCCACCCCCAAGCGCCACCGAATGAATCGCCGCAGCAGTGGGGCAAGGCAAATCAGCAATCCGCTGAAACACGCGCGCACCATACTCAAGGTATGCATGCAGCTCAGCATCATCCATCGCCATGATCGCCTTCAGATCCGCCCCAGCAACAAACGCCCGAGGCGCCGAAGAAGCCAGCACAAACCCACCAAGACTCTTTGGCAGCGTATCAAGCGTCGCATCCAAACGAGACAACAACGACTCATCAATCACCACCACCGGCCGACCCGGTTGATCCAATGTCAACACCGCAATCTCGGCACCATCAGCATTCGTGCTCAGCTCAACCGGCAGTAAATCTTGAACCACAGGATTGTCTCACTCTTGCGGAGGAGTAGGCAGACCAACCAGTCCACCACCGCACGGATCCGCAGCTCCATCGGTCCGAGATGCTATGCAACCCACATGCCAATTGACACCCAAAACCACCCCCAAACACCCCCTAGACACCCGCAAATCACGATTAAGACGGATTCATCCGAGCCATCAGCACCGCCTGCGCCTCCGGAGTCGCCAGCACCCCCGCGCTTAGCTTCGCCCCCTTCATCACCATCCCAACCCCGGCCCCCCCCTCAACCGTCCCATCAATCAGATTCAACAACCCCTTCGTCGCCGCCAGCGCCTTGGGACCACCGCTCGCCAACCGATCCGCGATCTCCTTGGTCAACCCCTCAAGCCCGTCCCGATCATCCGCCAAGTAATCAATCAACCCCACCTCGTGCCCCCGCGTCCCGCTCATGATCCCGCCCATCAGCATCGCCATCCGAGCCCGCCCCGCCCCCATCTTCGCCACCACCCAAGGCGCAATCACCGCAGGACACAAACCAAGATCAACCTCAGGAAACCCGAGCTTCGCATCCGCATGCGAGATGCTTACATCACACACACAACTCAATCCACACCCACCTCCAATCGCCGCCCCATTCACCGAAGCCACCGTCACCATCGGCAGCGACCGGATCTTCAAAGTCAACTCCGCAAGCCGGGTCAGCAACTTCTCCCCAAGCCCCGGATCACCCGACACCGCAATCACCACCGCCTTCAAATCCATCCCCGCACAAAACGACTTCCCCGCCCCCGTCAGCACCAACACCGAACACTCCGAGTCCACCAGCTCATCGAGCCGAGCATGCATCGCATCGAGCAACTCCAGCGACATCGAGTTCCGCGCCTCCCCCCGATTCATGGTCAAAGTCGCCACCCGTCCCTCAGTTGTCAGCAATGCAAGTTCACTCATACCACCATCCTATCCGGGTGGCCCGACGGAGGATTCTGATCCTCCTTCGGGTCTTCTCTTCCTCCCTCTCCCCCAGGGAGAGGGCAGGGGCGAGGGGGGCACTTAATCATTCTTAAATTTTGGCTTCGATACACCCTTCCTTTAACGAACATGGCACACAGATGGAGTGATCAGTAAATAGTCCCTGCGCATCAAATACAAACTGAAAAAGATCACCACATTTATTAATGGATATCGATGAGAGCTGAAGCACATCTTTGAATTGATCCTCATTCAAGAACGGAGCACATTCTTCGCGCCATCCGGCGTTGTATGTATCGAGCAGTTCTTCAACTGCTAGCGCCTTTGCTCTTTCTATCCACTGCTTCAAGTTATCCAGTACGAGATTGGTCGTTGGAAGTAAGGCAGAAAAAGCTGTAACCGAGTTAGCTTGAACACTCAGCTCTACTTGTCTGTTGAGTGCCCCCTCGAACCATCCTACAGATCGATTGAGCTTGAACTGGCCAAGTTGAGGATCGTTGATTTCGATCGGTTCCTTGAGTACTCGAATAAATGCCCGAAGTTCCTCGTCCACATGCTCTGCATTCACAATCTCAGATGCCCACGCCTGCAACTCCCCTCTCGGATGCTGAGCAACACATGCCCGGAGATGAACGAGCCGATATGGGTAGATTGGTGTTGCTGGGCCGTCCTTCAGAAGCATCTCTACATATAACTCGTCAGTATGGATACTATCATCTCCATACTTCCATGCTCCGAGCTTAAATCTTGTTCTTTCTGGTCCCGTTCCATTTCTGAAACCATTTCCAGCCGCTCCGTTTAGATCCAGAACGCCATATAAATCATTGTCTTCCATCGTGCTGATGAGAGCTAAAAACTCTTGGTCCTCACGCTCAAGCTTGGCAAAGAAATCTTCTGAATCATACATTGTTAACTCTACGCAACTTGAATGGGTCCCGCGAAGTCATCTCACCCCCACAACGCCCCAAGCATCTCCCGCTCCTCATCCGACCCCACCCGCGACATCGAAACCCCCAGCCCCTCCCCAGCCCGCCCCGCAATCCCATCCGTAATCTCATTCACAAGCGCCTTGGTCGACCGGACCCCAACCCCAGGCTTGCTCGCAAGCACCGCCCCCATCTCCATCGCCCGCTTCTCAATATCACCAGCTTCATCCACAAGCTCATGCACCAACCCAAGCGCAAACGCCCGCGCCCCATCAATCAACCCCGGATCAAGCATCAACGCCCGAGCCGCCCCCGCAGGCACCGCCGACATCAAAAACGGAGCCGACACCGCAGGCGAAACCCCAATCTTCACCACCGGATACCCAAGCACCGCACCCCGATCCGCAACCACCACATCCGCGCCCCCAAGCATCGCGCACCCACCCGCAATCGCGCTCCCATGCACCCCAAGCACCACAGGCACCGGACACGCCCGCATCGCCACAACGCACCTCGATAACCCCGTCAACAACGCCCGCAAAGTCTCCCCCGATGCATCCGCCGCGCACGCCTTGAGATCAAACCCAGCACAAAACACCTTCCCCGCACCAAGCACCACAATCGCCTTCGTGCGATCATCAATGCCCCGAACCGCCGCCTCCAACCCCTCAAGCATGCTCGGCAGCATCGCGTTCCGCTTCTCCGGACGATCCAACACAATCGTCGTCACCGAGTTCTCCATCGTCACACGAATCATTTGATCAACCCCGAAGCAAACGCCGACGCCTCAACCATCATCCCGCGATCAACCCCGCTCTTCACCCCAGCCGCCGCGACCGCATCAAGCAAGGTCAGCGTCGACACATTCCCCGGCGCCCGCGTCGTCGCCGTCGATGCAAACGGACACCCACCCAATCCACCCGCCGAAGAATCAAACGACCGCACCCCAACCTCAATCGCCCGTTCAATACACTCCGCAGCATTCCTGAAAGTATCGTGCAGATGCAATGTCAGCGTCGGATCACCAAACGCGTTGTGCGCCCGCCCATCCAGCCGATCAATCACCTCGATCAACACCTGCTCAATCGTGTCCGGAGTCCCCGCCCCGATCGTGTCCCCAAGATCAATCTCATCAACCCCAAGCTCCAATAGTCGCGACGCAACATCCGCCACCTGCGCCGCCGAGATGTCCCCATCAAACGGGCACCTGACAATGCACGAAATATACCCCCGCACCATCAACCCCTGTTCATGAGCCGCAGGCACAATCGGCGCAAACCGCTCGAGCGTCTCCTCAATCGTCGCATTCGTGTTCTTAAGCGAGAACCCTTCCGAGGCCGCCGTAAACACCGCCACCTTATCAATCAACCGCTCCACCCCATGCTTTTCCCGAGCATCTCGGTTCACCCCAATCGCCCCCTCAAACCCCTTCATATTCGGGACCAGCGCCGAGTATACCACCCCCTCGCGCTTTGTCGGCGCAATCAGATCAAACACCTCCGCCGCATCCCCAAGCTGAGGCACCCACTTCGGAGACACAAAGCTGCTCACCTCAACCTCATCAACCCCCGTCGCTTCAACCTTGCGAACAAGCTCCGCCTTGGTCGCCGCATCCACAACCACAGACTCCGCCTGCAGCCCATCGCGAGGCGACACATCCGTAATCCGAACACGCCCGCTCACTTCTCTTCTCCAACCGGTTCTACTGCGGGATCAGTTTTCGGCTCACCACCACCCTCAAGCCCTGCCTTCGCCTCATCATCATCCCCAGAGAACTTCAAAAACGGGATCGTCGAATCAAGATTGTTAATCGTCTTGCGAAGCGATGCAAGATGCGCACTCACCGCCTGCAGATCCGTATTCACCGCGACCATCCGCTCATCCATCGACACCATGTTGGTGTCCATCGCCTCAAGCTTCGCATCAATGCTCGCCAAACGCTCCCGGATCTTCGACATGTTCTCATCAATCGGCCCAAGCGTCGAATCCAGCTGCTTCTCAAGCCGAGCAAGCAACTCATTGGCCCGCTCAACCTTCGCGAAGCTCTCGTCAATCTGAGTCAGCTTCTCATTGGACAACGCAATCTGATCATGAATGTCCTGCACAATACAGCCAGGCATGAACACAGCCGTTAGGAGAATCAAGCAAGCCAGTTGGTTTTTCATGTCGTCGTCCTTCCGAGGTTCGTTCAAACCTGCAACACACCAGTCCGCAAATCCCGCGAATAATCCCACCCCTGATTCGCCGCATCCAAAGAAGCAATCAACTCCTCCCGAGTCCGGTGGGGCTCAATGATCCGGTCCACCCACCCCCGCGCCGCACCATGCCGAATGTCCTGCTGCTCATTGTACGAATCCCCGACCGCATCAAGAATCGCCTTCCGCACATCCTCATCGATCTCCTCACCCTTCCGCGCCCGCGACCGCTCCTCGATCATCGCAAGCGTCCCCGTCGCCGACCCCGCACCCATCACCGCACATTTACTCCCGGGCCAAGCAATCGCCACAAACTGATCAAACGCCCGACCACACATCGCATAGTTCCCCGCACCAAACGACCCACCCAAAATCACCACAATCTTCGGCACAACACAGTTCGCCATCGCGTTCACCATCTTGGCCCCGCTCCGAATAATCCCGCCCTGCTCGCTGTCGCGCCCCACCATAAACCCAGTGGTATCGTGCAAGAACACAATCGGGATCTTCCGCTGATTGCAATCCAGAATAAACCGCGCCGACTTATCCGCGCTGTCATCATAAATCACCTTCGGCATATTCACCGATTTACTCGGACCCGCCTTCCCACCAGGCAACTTCCGCTCCGTCAACTTCCCCTGGTTCGCCACAATCCCGCACGCATGCCCACCAATCATCGCATACCCACACACCAACGACCGCCCAAACTCCGCCTTGTACTCATCAAAGTCCGGCGCAAGCACCTGCTCCCCATCCACCGTCCGCGACCCCGTATCAACAATGCACGAAATGATGTCCTTCACATCGTACTGCTGACCCGGTTTATCCGTAAAGATGCTGTACACATCCTCTGGCGCACGATGCGAATGCTGACGCTTCCGCTCGCTCTCATCAATTGACGCTTTCCGTTCCGGATACTTCGCCACCAGCGACCGCAACCGCTCGATGCACGCCTCATCCGTCGGCTCACGAAAGTCAATCGTCCCCGAAATCTGAGCATGCATCTCCGCCCCGCCCAGCTCCTCATCCGAAACATCCTGCCCGATCGCCGCCTTCACCAGCGCCTGACCCGCAAGATACAACCCCGACCCCTCCGTCATCAAAAGCGTGTCGCACAGCACAGGCAGATACCCCCCCCCCGCAACGCAGTACCCCATAATCGCCGCGATCTGCGGAATCCCCTCCGCACTCATCACCGCGTTGTTCCGGAAGATCCGACCAAAGTCATCTGTATCCGGGAACACATCCTCCTGCATCGGAAGAAACACCCCCGCCGAATCGACAAGATACAACAACGGCAACTTCGCCATCTGCGCCATCGTCTGCGCCCGGATGATTTTCTTGCAAGTCATCGGAAAGAACGCACCCGCCTTCACCGTCGCATCGTTTGCAATGATCATGTGCCGAACGCCATGCACCGATCCAATCCCCGTCACCACCCCAGCCCCCGGCGCGCCCCCAGCTTCCATGTACATGTTGTACGCCGACCACAACCCAAGCTCCTGAAACACACTCCCCGGATCAACCAAAAGATCAATCCGCTCCCGAGCAGTCAGCCGATCCTTCGAATGCTGACGCTCAATCGCCTTTACGCCACCCCCAAGCTTGATCCCCGCCTCAATAGTCAGGAACTCCGAAGTCAGATCACGCAATGTCGGCACAGCCGTAGAAGTAGTTTCACTCATGGTCACAGAGGATAGGGCCAATCCACCACATCTTCCCCATCCATCTTCTCCATACAAGCCATTCCTTCGCTTGCACGCCATCGCATATCCTCTTACGGTATCCCCATAAACACAACCATCCACAGCACTCCAATCCACGACCCATCTCGCACACAAGACAAATAAAATCGGAGCCACCCCATGTTCTCATTCCCGCCGACCCCCCCCCTCGAAGGTATGCACCCCATCATCGTCCACTTCCCGCTCGGACTCCTCATGGTCGCATGGATCCCAATGCTCCTCTGCCTCATCGACAAAAAACGACGCAGCGCCTGGATCCAAACCGCCCTCACCATGCTCGTCCTCGGCACCGCCTTCACCTTCGCCGCCGTCTTCACCGGAGAAGCCACCGAAGACATCGTCGAACACAGCTCCGAAGCAATCGAACACGCGATCCACGAACACGAAGAACTCGCCGAATCCGCCCGAAACTTCTTCATCGCCATCACAATCCTCTTCGCCCTCATCCCCATCGCCCGAGCCAAACTCACCAAGCCCAAAAAGAAACCCGCAATAATTATTCTCAGCACCCTCGTCGCAATCTCCTATGCGCTCGGCGCCCTCACCCTCGCCAACACCGGACACCAAGGCGGACTCCTCGTCCACCATCACGCCATCCACGCGCCGCTCAGCGCGCCATAGCATGAACTAAAATCCGCACGCCAATCAAGAATTTTTCCCGGAGATCGACGCAATGCCAGTTCCGTCCCGCACCTTGTCAACACTCATCGCAGGAGTCATCCTTCTCATGAGCACACAAGCCATCGCCCAACCAACGCCCCCAGGCCATCCAATTACCCACCCCCAAGGGCAAGGCCTCCACGCCCCGATCACCTCCGCCCAAGACCGCGTCGCCCTCAGTCTCAACGGCCAATGGAACCACATCCCAGACCCCTTCGACAACGGCTCCCTCACACACCTCAGCCAACCCCTCAACCAAGGTTACTGGGAAGACCAACAACGAACCTCCCCAGAACAACGCATCGAATACAACTTCCAAAACGCCCAGCCACTCCAAGTCCCCGGCGATTGGAACAGCCAACGCGAAGACCTCTTCTTCTACGAAGGTACACTCTGGTACCAACGATCCTTCGACTTCGAATCGACCGACTCCAAACGCCACTTCCTCCACTTCGGAGCCGTCAACCGACACGCCGATGTCTGGATCAACGGCCAATACCTCGGATCACACCATGTCGGATTCACACCCTTCAACTTCGAAGTCACAGGCATACTCAAACCCACAAACAACTCCCTCGTCGTCCGCGTAGACAACCGCCGCCGCGCCAATGATGTCCCCGCAATGCGCACCGACTGGTGGAACTACGGCGGAATCACCCGCGATGTCGCCATCCTCGAAACTCCATCAACCTTCATCCGCGCATGGGAAGTCCAGCTCAACAAAGACGCCACCAAAGCAACCGGATGGATCCAACTCGACGGCCCAAATGCATCAAATCAAAAATGCACCATCGCCATCGGTGACAGCCCCTCAATCCAAACAACAGTCCAAACCGACCCCAATGGACACGCACAACTCAGCATCCCCTGGTCAAAGGACCTCGCCCTCTGGAGCCCCGAAAGCCCAACCCTCCACAAGGTCAACATCACAGCCGCATCTGTCGACAAAGTGCAAGATCAAATCGGGTTCCGCACAATCGCAACCCAAGGCAGAAACATCCTCCTCAACAACCAACCCGTTTTCCTCCGAGGCATCTGCCTCCACGAAGAAGCCCCAGACAGAGAAGGCCGCGCCTACTCAGAAGCCGACGCACGCAAACTCCTGAGCAGCGCCAAAGAACTCGGTTGCAACTATGTCCGCCTCGCCCACTACACGCACAACGAGCACATGCTCAAAGTCGCCGACGAACTCGGACTCATGGTCTGGGCCGAGATCCCAGTCTACTGGGTGCTCGATTTCGAAAACCCCGTCACCCGCACCTACGCCCAAACCCACCTCACCGAAATGATCGACCGAGACCGCAACCGCGCCAGCGTCATCATCTGGTCCGTTGGAAACGAAAACCAAGGAAGCGAGATCCAGACCGCACTCCGCAGAGATCTCGCCGCCGTCGCCCGCGCATCAGATCCATCCAGACTCATCTCCGCCGCGTGCTTCGTCCGCATGACAAGAGGAGACGACGGCAACCTCAACGGCGTCTTCGTAGACGACCCATTCGGAGAATACGCCGACATTCTCGCCATCAACGAATACATCGGTTGGTACCACGACTCCACCGACCAGCTCACCAATCTCCCACTCCAAACCGCATGGGAAAAACCGCTCATCTTCAGCGAGTTCGGAGTGGGTGTCAAACAAGGTCTCCACAGCGAATCAACCAACGAACAAGGCAAAGCAAACGAAATCTGGACCGAAGAGTTCGGCGTACGGTTTTACCAAGACCAACTCGCCTGGTGCAACGAGCTCAAAGAAGCCAATCTCCTCCAAGGCCTCTCCCCCTGGATCCTCAAAGACTTCCGCTCCCCGCGCCGCCCCCTCGCAAAGATCCAAGACTGGTACAACCGCAAAGGCCTCATCTCCGAAACCGGCCAAAAGAAACAGGTCTACTCCGTACTCCAAAAGCAATACCAAAGCTGGATCAACAACCAAGACTGATCCCGCTCCACAAGTCAGATCCGCTCCAACTGACCCACACCATTTGTACCGAGTGACACGATTTACCTTTTTCGCAGCCGGGTGCCCCGACTCGCCGTCTCCGCCGCAGCCGAATCTTGTCACCGGTGACACAGTGTGACCGTCTTCGCCGAGCCTGCCCTGCAAAGCCAACAAAAAGAAAGCATCGGCCCCAATCGAGGCCGATGCGTCTCTAATTCTGAATATCAAACGAGGTCAGTGTTCAGCAAACGCACCCGCGACGACGCCGACCAATCAGCATCCCGCCAACGCCCATCAGAGCCAGCCCCGAAGGCGCAGGCACCGTCCGCACTGTGAACTCATACGAGTACCCAGTCGCAATCTCAAAGTCCACGCCAGCGTCACCGTTTTGGATCCCCAACGCCCTGAAACTCGTTCCGAAATGATAATCTCCAGGTCCAACAACAATCGTCAACATATCCGAATATGAATACGCCTCCGTCTCATTGTCTCGTCTTGTGAAGTGCAGGTAATCACCATCAGGATTGTCTGTGATGTCAGACAGTGATACCGCGCTCGATACCAATCCAGACGCCGAACCCAAGTTCCAATAGGTGTACGACAAACTGATCTCAACCTCGTGATCGGTACTGAACTCAACACCCGATGACGAACTGGCCCGATACAACGGCGTCTGTGTGGTATCGCCCGTCGTGCCAACAAGCCCACCCACCGAACTGCCCGAGATCGATATCAGATTCTCATTCAGACCAAAGCTCATCGCAATTCCAGAAGTCGCGGTGACAAGATCGTCCGGCCCGCCATCCCCAAAGACCACAACCGAATCGTCAAAATCAACAAAGTTCTGACCACTCACAACGGTCTGCACCGATTGCCCGCCCACCGGAAACCGACGCACTCGCGCAGAATGACTCTGACTGATAGGCGTAATCGCCGCCTCAGCCACACCGCTCAACGCTGTACAAAAAAACAGGCACAACAACGGCGCCTTTGACAAATAGTTCATTTCTGAACTCCTTCTAATTTTTCGGGAATCAATGTGTATAAATAAGTGCAGTCCCGCGATCATTCCCGTCAATCACGGGACTTCTCTATACGCCGATTCCACAAGGGGGTTCTGCCAGATTGGCCAAGTGCCATAGAGGTTCTCTCTTCAGCCCCTCCACGATCAGCGTTCCAAAGCCAACGATGGATCCGACTCGCCGGGTGCCCCGACTCGCCGTCTCCGCCGCAGTGAGGATTAGTCTCTCCAACGATTTTCCCCCACCGCACCGACAAATCCAAACATTATCGCCCCCGAACCCACCCCGTACATTGACAAGCTGTTCGGGGTCTGGTACAGTCGCCCCGTCGGGCCCGCGAGCAGCACCGCCCCCGACCGGGATATAGACGGCGAGTCTAGGTTAGTAAGGACACCAACCACCCCGCACCCGTGCTGGTCCCCGCACGCCCACAAGGCTGAGGGTCGAATCCGGTGATTCGCACAAATCTGTGGCAACAACCACTCCTGTGCGCACAAATCCGGTCATGTTCCACATGGAACAATTCGATCCCAAAACGCCCGAGGCCCCGTGTGGTTAGCCTGAAAGGCAAACATCATGGCCAAAGTTAAAAAACCGCTCGAGTACAACGCAATCCCCTCCGGTGACGCACAGAAAAAACAAGCCCTCGACCGCGCACTCGCCCAGATCGACAAAGCCTTCGGCAAAGGCTCGATCATGCGACTCGACGAAGATGCCTACAACCTCATCCCAGGCATCTCCACCGGCGCCCTCTCCCTTGACCTCGCACTCGGCGGCAAAGGCATCCCCCGCGGCCGCATCGTCGAAGTGTTTGGTCCTGAATCCTCCGGTAAAACAACACTCGCCCTCACCGTCCTCGCGCACGCTCAAAAAGACGGCGGCGTCGCGGCGTTCATCGACGCCGAGCACGCGCTCGACCCGTCATGGGCCCGCAAGATCGGCGTCAACATCGACGACCTCCTCGTTTCCCAGCCCGACACCGGCGAGCAAGCACTGGAAATCTGCGAGCTCCTCGTCCGCTCCAACGCCGTCGATGTGGTCGTGGTCGACTCGGTCGCGGCGTTGATCCCTCGTGCTGAAATCGAGGGTGAGATGGGCGACGCTGTGGTTGGTCTCCAAGCACGGCTCATGTCCCAAGCGATGCGCAAACTCACCGGCGTGATCGCCCGCTCAAACTGCACCGTCATCTTCATCAACCAGATCCGCGAGAAGATCGGTGTGATGTTCGGTTCACCCGAGACCACCCCCGGCGGACGCGCGCTCAAGTTCTACGCATCGGTCCGTCTGGACATCCGCCGGACCGGGACCATCAAGGTCGGGGACGAGGCGGTGGGGAACCATGTCCGCGTGCGTGTGGTCAAGAACAAGGTGGCTCCGCCGTTCCGTCAGTCCGAGTTTGACATCATGTTCAACGAGGGCATCTCGATTACGGGTGACCTGGTTGATATGGCCGTGGAAGACAATGTCGTGGACAAGTCGGGCGCGTGGTACTCCTACGGCGATGTCCGTCTGGGTCAGGGACGCGAGAACGCGAAGGATTTCCTACGCGACAATCCGGACCTGTTCAAGGAGATCCGCGAGGGCGTGCTCGATGCTCGGCTCCCGGACCGGAAGAAGCTCGAAGCGGCGGCGGTTGAAGAAGTCGCCGAGGAAGTCGCTGAGGTGGTGGTCAAGGGTTCCAAGAGCGCGAAGGACAAGCAGCCCGACTTTGCGGCCGCGAAGTGAATCGCAGGGCCGGGACTTGATTCTGATTTGGGTTCTGATCTGTGATCTGATCTGGCGTGTTGTGTTGCCTCACCCGCTTGGGGGGCCAATGATCCCCGACCGAAGCATCTGATGCGGATGTGGCGGAATTGGTAGACGCGCTTGGTTCAGGTCCAAGTGGGAGTAAAATCCCGTGGAGGTTCGAGTCCTCTCATCCGCATTCCCGACCGGGACGCTCGTTGAGCGATCCCGGTTTTTTTATGCGCGTGGATCGGTGATGCATGTGGATTAATCGCTAACCAATGAAAAACCGCCCGGCGTGGAGCCGGGCGGTTTGAGGATTGCTGGTGGATACTGATCAAAGGATCAGTATCCGCTTGGGTATCTTCGTGCTTATTCGATGTCTGTTGGGACGGTTGCGAACTCGCCGAAGTTGAAGGTTTGCTCTGACGATTCGTAGAGGTCATCTACATTGGTCGGTGCAGCAAACTGGGTTGGCATCGCAAGACGGCTGTCCCAGTTCCGCTGGGCGGTGAGCTGGAACGACTGTGAAGCGGTGTTCAAGCGGGCGAGGGCTGCTTGGGAGAGTTCCGAGTAGGTCGCTGCTTGTGCGGCGGCGATCTCGGTGTTGGCGGCTTGCTGCTGAGACTGGGCGTAGACATCAGCGTAGGCGCGGTTGCGTTCGGCTTCGGTCATTGCGACGCGGTGGTCGAAGCGGGCGCGGACGCCGGTCTCCATTGCGTTTGCGACGGTGAACTCACGGATGGATGATGCGTGGGCGATCTGCTGGTCCGCTTCGATTTGACCACGGGTAGCGATGTCCTGTGCTTGCTTGATGCCCAGTGCTTCGTCGGCTTGGGCGTACAGGCGGGTGACCTCTGCGTCACGCATCAGTTCACCTGCTGAAGCGAGGTGCTGCATGTACTCGATGTCCGCTTCTGATTGCTTGCGTGAAGCGATGTGGCGGGCGGTGAGCTCTGAGGTGTTGGCGATCGCGATACGCTCGAATGCGTCGGCCATCGCGACGCCTTCGTTGTAGTTCGCTTGGGCAACAGCGTAGAAGCTCTCTGCGGCTTGGTTCAAACGGGCGAGTTCTGCGTCGAGAATCTGACGGCTTGAAGCGATCTCCATACGCATCTGCGAGACGGTTGCACGCTGTGATTGCTCGAGTGATGATGCTTCGGCGAGGAGCTGGGTGCTCTTTGCCTGACCGCGACGGGCGACGGATTCACGCTGAACATTGAGCGATGCGACCTTTGACTCACCGATGCGCTTGGTTGCTTCCGCTTGTGCGAAGAGCTGCTTGACCTGTGCATCTTTCTTGGTGTTGAGTGTTGAGGACTTGCCTCTGATGGTCTCGATGGTTGCGAGGACTTCGGTGCGGCCGCTCTCTGCGTCGACGAGTGAACGGGTGCGTTCGGTTTCAGCGGATGCGATCATGGACTCGGAGTCTGTCAGCATGCGTGAGACATCGGCGCTTGATTTTTGCGAGAACGAATCGATCGAAGCGAGGGTTGCTTGGTGATCCGCTTGCTTGGAGTTCCACCAGTTGTTGAGCTTGGCGAACTCGCTGTCACGCGATGCCATCGCGTCCATGCGGTCGGCGTTTGCTTGCTGACGGAACTGTGTCGCTTTGGCGAGTCCGATGCGGAACGCTGCGATTCGGTCGGCTTCGACGCTTGGGGTCTTGCTGTTGGATGATGCGAAAGTCGGGGTGCTGTCGTCGGAGCTAGTGGAGTTTGTGGTTTCTTCGTCCTGGCTTGGGATCACGAAGCTTCCCTTACGGATCTGATCGGAGAACTCCTTGGCGAACTTCGCTTGGAGACCGGTTGCTGTTGCGAGCGACTCGGCTTCGATGCGTTCGATTTCGCTCTTGGCGAGTGCGCGGTCGTGTGTTGCTTGCTCTTTGAGCGCGGCGACGCGGGCGTCGGTTTCTGCTTTGACGAACTCGCCTCGAGCGATCTGCTCTGCACGCTCGGCTTGTGCGAGGGTGTCTGAGATGTCCGCGGTTGCTTTGGTGTACTGGACGGAGATCCAGTGCTCGATTTTGTCGAAGCTGGTTTGTGCGGACTCGAAGGTTGCCTTCGCGTCTGAGTTCAGGCGTGCGATGTACGCTTTGTTGTGCTCGTCCTGCTCCTGAGCGTCCAGACGGAGGTCTTCGGCTTCGGAGATGGTGGTGGTGTAGTTGGTCTGGACCGCGTCGACCTCGAGGGTGAAGCTCGCGTCTGCGTCCGCTGCGTGGAACTGGTTTGCTTGTGCGTTGAGCATCGCGATCTCGCTGGACATTTCGCCTTCGAGTGAGCGTGCGCGTTGGGTGAGCTCGGCGTAGGACGCGTTGGTCTGCTCGGTGGTGGTTTTGACGAGCTGGTTGAGCTTGTTGACTTCTGCGTCCGCTTGGTCTGCGACGGTTTGTGCATCGGTGCGGAGCGACTGGACCTTGCTGATCGCACGCTCTTCGGTGAGGTCTGCGATTTTGGTCATCTTGTCGATTTCGGTCAGGCCGCGTGATTGGACTGCTGCGTATGACGCCATCATGCGGTCGTGCTCTGCGAGTGAATCGGACCAGTCACGCTCGGACTCTGAACGCATGCGTTCGATTTCTGATTGCCATTCGCTGACCGATGCGGTGAGGAATGCTTCTTGGCGCTTCCACTTGGCGCCGTTGGAGAACTTGTTGGACTCGATCTGGTTGTTCATCTGTGAGAGTCGTGCGTTGTGGATGTCGCTGGTGCGTTGTGCATCGGCGTATCCGATGTCGCGGCCGACGACGCCGTTCTGGAGGTCTGCGTCTGCTTGGGCGGTTGCTTCGTTGAAGTTCGAGTCTGCGACGACTTCGAATGATTGTGCGTTGGCGCGGCGAGCTTGGATTTCTGCGGTGCTGGAGCGGGCTTCGGAGACCCACTGCTGTGGGAGGGCGACCTGGTCGCCTTCATTGGAGTAGGAGTTGGATGTGAAGGTGCCTTCGATTTGTGATGGGTCGATCACGACGGTGGCTTGGTTTGCTTCGCTGACGCGGGTTGGTGTTGAGAAGGTGTTGTTGGTGTTGGTCCGGGTGAGCGATGAATCGCTCTGGCACCCTGCCAATCCCGCGGCGAGCACGAGGGCGAGGGGTGAAATGATGGCGGCTGATCGGCGGAAACTGCGGGCGGTATTGTGGGCTGGATCTGTGTGCACGGGTGAGTCCTCATGAATCGATTGGTGATTGCGATTGGTGTTGGGCTCAACAAACAAGCCCGTGTACATTCAGTCGGTTCGATTGCACTTGAATGAAAGTCCGCATGTGCTCTATCGTTCCTGCAGAGTGGGTTTGGAACGGCTGTGCCGATCCCGCGTTCTAAGCTCCTATAATCCGAAAGATCCGCTTGGCTGCGCATGTGATTGGCCTCGGGTTGTGAGAGGTGTGGACTCGATGACACTTATTTATTCAGGACTCGACGAGGCGGGGTATGGTCCGATGCTTGGGCCTTTGTGTGTGGGGCGGGCGTCGATCCGGGTGGAGGATTGGTCGCCGATCGGGGAGGATGGGGAAGCGCGGCGGGTTCCGGATCTGTGGTCGTTGCTCTCGGCGTCGGTTGCTAAAACGCGTAAAGAAGCAAAGGGGCGGATCGCGATTGCGGATTCCAAGAAGCTCAAGCTTGCGAGTTCATCGGTTCGGAACCATCCGTTGGTGCATCTGGAGCGTGGGGTGCTGGCGATGCTTGGGACGGTGGGGGATGTGCCTAGGACGGATGCGGAGTTGTTTGAGGTGCTTGGGGTGACGGTGGAGGATCGGCCTTGGTTTGGGGGGGAGCCGATTGAGCTGCCTGTGGGGATGGATCGGGACTTGCTGCGGATCGATGCGAATGAGCTTCGCGCGACGATGGATAAAGCGGGGGTTCGGGTGGTTGATCTGAAGGTGCACACGCTTGGGGTGGATGACTACAACAGCGTGGTGCGGCAGCACGGCACGAAAGCGGCGACGACGGCGCAGCTTTTGATTGGGCATCTGATGGAGATTCGGGAGATCGAATCAACGCACACGCGGGTGGTGATTGATCGGCAGAGCGGGCGGACGCATTACAGCAAGATGCTTTCGCGGGTGTGGGATGGGCTGGAGATTCTTGAAGAGTCGGACCGGGCGAGCCGGTATGCGGGGGGGGCGAATGGGGATGAGGTGGGGGTGCTGCTGGTTTCGAAGGCGGACGATGGGTACTTCCCGGTGTCGCTTGCTTCGATGGCGGCGAAGTATGTGCGGGAGCTGATGATGGCGCGGTTTAATCGGTATTGGTCGGCGAAGCTGCCTGAACTCAAGCCTACGGCGGGGTACGTGCAGGATGCTCGGCGGTGGTTGATTGATGCGGAGGGGGTCCTCTTGGATGGGGATCGGGTGGGGTTGGTGCGGATTGCTTAGCTAGGTCTACATCAAGATATTAAACCATGAGTTTAAGGGCATCCTGCTGCGAAGGCCTGAAGGAACGCGGAGACATCTAGGAAGTTCAAGCTTCCGTCTCTTGAGAAATCAGCGAGTAGATCCTGACTGCCGAATAGGACTAGGAAGCTTGCAATATCTAGAAAATTGAGCGTTCCATCACTGATTAAATCTGCATCACAAGGTGTGTATTCCAAGCAGTGTGCGAGGTACACAGTCAGGATTTTTTGAGAGGAAGACACCGAAGCTATATCGAGGTCTCCATCAAGATCGAAGTCGCCTATAGCGCCATAGGGTAGGCCATATATGAGGTCCGTGAAAGTGCCATCGCCGTTTCCTCGGAGTACTGATAGTCCGCCGCCAGAGGATAGAAACAGGAAATCCAAGTTAGAATCAGAATCAAAGTCGAATGTTCGAGCGCTCACCCAGTCGTCGATGAGAACATGGTGGATGGGCGGCGCGAAAGTTTCGTTACCTTGATTCAGCGATACACTTACAGATTGTTCATTCCAGTGCTTGTATCCAATATCTAGATATCCATCGTTATTAAAGTCTTTGGCTTCCAATGTTGATGGGAGCAAATCGTCAGAAGTGGCTTGTATTTTGGTGAACTGACCATCTCCATCATTTCGTACGAAAAAAATATCAAAAAAATTGGAGTTAGCGGTTGTTGTGAGGATATCAATTCGCCCATCTGAGTTCATGTCTCCCAGAGTAAATGAAGTAGGTCTGAAATCAAAGTCGATGTCGTACGAGTCGATAAATGCTCCTGATTGATCATTCAGAAGAACAGTGAGTGTGTTTGAAAAGCGTTCTGTAAACACAATGTCAATGTAGGAGTCGTTGTTCATGTCTCCAAGTAAGTAGTAGCTATCTAGGCGGGGTAGGTCGTAGTTTGCGTAGGGGGTAAATGTTCCATCTCCGTGGCCTATGTCGGTATAAAGATCGGCGATTTGGCCGTTGCTCCAATATAGCATGTCGACATTCTCGTCATTATTGATATCCGCGAATTTAAGACCTGTGGGATAGGCGCGTGCTTGGTATTTTTCTAATGGTGTGAAAAATCCGTCGCCTCGTCCAATGAGTAGTGTAATTCCGTTGGTGTTGCGTTCTGGCACAGCAAGATCAGGGAACTGATCGTTATTAAGATTGACTTGCTGGGCACTAGAGGCATCTGTGCCAACTGTATATTGGGAACTTGTAACAAATGTTCCGGTGCCGGTGCCGTAGTACAGAAGGACCTCGTTGGTTGACTTAACGGTGACGGCTATGTCAAGTATGTCATCGCCATTGATGTCTGCGAGTTTAAGTTTATTTGCTTCCTTGCCAACGGGGTAGTCGGAGAACCTCACGAAATCGCCGCTTCCTGTGTTTTTGAGTACAGCGAGTCTGTCTGGTGCGCTGAGTGTCATGACGATATCAAGGTCGTTGTCGCCGTCGATGTCGCCTACATCAAAGCATCTGATGAATGACTCTGTTGGGTGTACGGTTTCCTTTGTCCCAAAGTCTCCGTTCCCGCGATTGAGCAGAAATAGTATCGAATGCTCATATCGCGAAGCGAAAATCAGGTCGCTTTCGCCGTCGCCATTTATGTCCCCTAGCTTCATATCGCTTATTGAAGTGGTTAGTGAAAACTCAGTTGTTTCAAAGTTTCCAGCGTTGTCGTTCAGCAAGACTTGGATGTTGCCATTGCTTTGGGTAACTATGATATCTATGAGGTCGTCATTGTTCATGTCTTTGAGCAAGCCGACAATTGGGAATAAGACGGTTTCGACTGAAATTCCCACTTGAAATGTTCCATCTCCCAGATTGTAAAATATGCTGACAGATGCGCTTCGATTATTGACGACAATGATATCGATGAGTCCGTCGTTGTTGATGTCGCCTGTGTCTATGTCACGAGGTGTGTCTTCAGTAGCGTAGCAAACTTTTGCATGGAACCCACCGGCCCCGTTGCCGAGCATGACGCATATATTATTTTCTAAAGAGTTGGATACAACGACATCCGGATTGCCGTCGTTATTAAAATCGGCTATTGAAGTATCGATTGGTCTATTGCCGGATTCGTACTCAAGAACAGGGAGATACTTTCCAAATTCGGTTCCCTTTAATACACTGATGCTTTGGCTCAAGTTATTTGCTGTTACGATATCCATGATCCCGTCAGAGTTGAGATCAGCAATTGTTGGTGATTGTGGATTGTTGCCTACTTCGTATCCACGGCTGTGGTACAGCTGAGTTATGTCGCATTCCTGGGCGTTTACAGTTGTCGTCATGAGACTTGTGTTTATAAAAAAGAACAACAACACGGAGTTTTGTTTGAAAAACATATAGAACCTTCTGGAAGATACTGGCTGTCCCATCATTGGGGTGATTAAAGCATACGCTTTAATAGAATCATTCACAAGAAAAACACTATGGATTGGACATCAAAACTGTCATTGGCGTGTAATCCGATACCAAGATCGTGGAGGATGGGGGGGGCGACACCTCCACACCACCCGGGGACAGGGCTGCTTTGGTGGCTTTTATGCATCGCTGCATAGGAATAGAATCGGGTGGGTGTTGTTGAGTGGGTTGGTTCTGTTTCTTTGTTCAAGGTAGGCGGTGGTGACATGGACACGCTTCGTATTCGTACTTCGTATGCACACGCTGATATTGATTTTGAAGTGGTGTATGGCTTTTTGAGTACTTCGTATTGGTGCGAGGGGATTCGGAGAGATGTGTTGTTGCGGGCTGTGGAACGATCGCTTGTGGTGAGTGCTCTATTGCAGAATGAAGACGGCAGCGAAAGTCAGATTGGGTTTCTTCGGATTGTGAGCGATGGGGCGACCTTTGCGTATATGTGTGATGTCTTTGTTCTTGAGCCGTATAGGGGGAAGGGTGTGTTTCAGCGGATGAATGCGGCGGCGGATGTGCATCCTGAGATCACGAGTACGCGCCGATGGATGCTGGCAACGCTCGATGCGCACGGGGTCTATGCGAAGTTGGGTTACACGCCTTTGGCGAGTCCGGCGCGTTGGATGGAGCGGATGAGTGACCGGTCGCTCTGGCATTCGGCGGGTGCCTCGTCTCGCCTTCCTGGGTGCAGTCAGGATTGTTGATTGCAAATATGAGAAGACCTCACTGCGCCGAAGACGGCGAGTAAGGGCACCTGGGATTTGTCCGATACATCGAGCTTACGGGGTATCCTCGACGCCGGGGCCTTTGACGGGGAAGGCGTCGCCTTGTTTGGCGACGAGTGTTGCGAGTTTGTCGAAGGCGTCGAGCCTTGCTTGG
The DNA here is from genome assembly GCA_963976955.1 of uncultured Phycisphaerales bacterium. GTDB lineage: Bacteria > Planctomycetota > Phycisphaerae > Phycisphaerales > UBA1924 > UBA1924. The sequence goes on from CAXBMD010000003.1 coordinate 44,227, forward strand.
GATTCGGTTGTGCTAACGGCGTTTCTGCTGAGCGATTTGCCGTTGAGTGTGCATTCTGCGATCGCTTTGAAAACTTGTGCTTTCGGTGGCTGATACGGTTTGCTGGGGTCGGGTTTGGTCGTGTTTGGGCGGTCAACGATTCGAACCGTGATTCTGATTGCATTTTTTGGCATGAGAAGACCTGGTTCGTTTGATGTGTGATGAGCTGGAAAATTGTGGGTCGTGGGATATTAGCCGGGTGTCTAGATGAAGAAGGATCGCCTTCGCTCTTCGGGCACCTCCCCGGCCCCCCCAAAGGAAGCGCGAGGGAGGCGGGTTGGAAGATTACAGGCGGGACGCCTGTGCCACCGGTTTTGGTGGGGATGCGGAATAGAGTTGGGGATGAGTGATCGGCGATCGGCGAAGTATTATTTGGATATGGCGGCTCGGGCGGCGCTTCGGGCGCGGGGGGATGCAGAGCCGAACCCGTTGGTTGGCGCGGTGATTGTCAAGGGTGGTGAGATCATTGGGATTGGGCATCACTGCAAGTTTGGTGGATTGCATGCGGAGCGGGAGGCGCTTGCGAATGCACGCTCGAATGGGTTTGATGTTTCGGGTTCGGTGGTGTATTGCACGCTGGAGCCTTGTTGTCATCATGGGAAGCAGCCGCCTTGTTGTGAGGCGTTGATTGAGGCGGGGGTTGCTGAGGTGGTGTATGCGCGACCTGATCCGGCGGAGGTGAGCGGCGGGGGGCATGCGATTCTTGAAGCGGCGGGGATTCGGTGCCGGTTGGATGAAACTTCTGTTCTTGCTGTGTCGATCAGTGATCCGTTTGTGCATGGTGTGCGGGAGGGGCTGCCTTGGGTTGTGGCGAAGTGGGCGCAGACGATTGATGGGAAGATCGCGACTTCGTCGGGGGCGAGTCAGTGGATTTCCAATGAGCGGTCGCGGGCGAGCGTGCATCGGATGCGGGCGCGGATGGATGCGGTTGGGGTTGGGATGGGGACTGTTTTGGCGGATGATCCGATGCTGACGGCGCGGGGTGTGCGGCGGGTCCGTCGGTCGGCGGTGCGGGTGGTGTTTGATACGCATGGTCGGCTGCCGAGCGAATCAAAGCTGGCGCAGACGGCGGGGGCGTATCAGACGATTGTGTGTAGTAACCATCCGGAGTTGATTACGGCGGCGGGGGTGCGGACTTTGGAATGTCCGTTGATGGGGGGGCGGCTGGATCTGCGGGAAGCACTGCGGCTGCTCTACAGCGAGTGCAAGATTTCGAATATATTGATTGAGGCGGGGCCGACGCTGTTGGGATCGTTGTTGGATCAAGATTTGATCAACGAGGCGGTGGTGCATGTGGCGCCGGGGGTGATGGGGGACGACGGGGCAAAGTCTGCGGCGAGTGGGCGGGTGTGTTCGTCGCTTGATCAGATGAAGCGGTTTACGCTTGGGCGGGTGAAGCGGGTTGGGGATGATGTGCATTTGCACTATCGGCGGTGAGGGGGGCGTGTGGAAGATCACAGGCGGGACGCCTGTGCCACGGGTTTTTGTGGGTTTTGGAAACGGGCTGTAAGCCCGTTCTGCCGGGAGTAGGAGGTAGGGAGTGGGGATTCGAAGTTAGGCTTTGGGTTTGGTCCAGAAGGTGAGGGATTCGTTGACGGTGCAGGTGGCGTAGGTGCCTTCGGCCCAGACGGAGAGTTGGGTGCCTGGTTTGGTTTGGGCATCTTTGAGCATGGCGAAGCAGATGGGGATCGCGCCGAGCATTGGGGAGATGGTTGAACTTGTGATGGCGCCGACTGGGGTTTGTCCTTCTTGTCCGGGGATGCAGATTTGGGAGCCTGTCATGGGTTGGAGGACGGATTGTTCTTTGAGGGTGATGCGTTGGTCGTCGAGTCGGAGGGCGACGATGGATTGTTTGCGGATGTTGCGGGCGTGCATTCGTGCGACGACTTCTTGTCCGAGGTAGCAGCCTTTGGCGAGGTGGACGCGGGAGTCCATGACGCCGGTCTCTGAGGGGAGGTTGGTGGGTCCGAAGTCGATGTTGTACATCGGGTGGCCGGCTTCGATGCGGGCGGTGTTGATGGCGAGCCAGCCGGTGGGCTTGACCTGCTTTGACTTGGACTCGTTGATAAGAGTTTGATAGATGGTTTCGAGTTGGTCTTTGGGGACGGCGAGGTAGAGGCCGATTTCGCCGGTGAGGTCGAAGCGGTCGGTGGGGATTTGGATTTCGTTGAGGGTGATGGTGTTGTTGGTGTTGTGATCGAAGGGGGTGGTGTTGAGGGTGGTGAAAGAGGTTGGGCCGTGGATTGAGATCCAGGAGATGGAGTCGTCGATGGTGATCTCGATGTCTTCGGCGAAGATGAATGCGTTGAGGGAATCGGCGGTTGGTTTGCAGAGGTGGCGGTCGAGGCGGACGAGGGTGGTTGGTTGGTCGTCGATGGTGGTTTCGATGATGCGGAGGTCGGCGTCGATTCTGCCTTGGCGGTTGAGCCAGAAGGAGTGGAGGGATTGGGTGGGTTTGAAGTCGTCGACTTTGGCGGTGAGCATGTTGTTGAGGAATGCGTGGCGTTCGGTGCCGGTGATTTTGAGGGTGCCCATGTGGGGCTCGTCGAAGACGACGGTGGATTTGCGGAGCGCGGCGTATTCCATGTCGAGCTCGCCGAAGGTTTCGACGATTGGGGTTTGGAGTTCGGGTGGGCCGTAGCTGAGGAAGAAGGCTTCTGCGGACTCGTGAACGGCTTGGAGTGGGCTGTGGGTGGTCATGGGTATGGATCGTAGGGGGCGAAGAATTCTTGAACGCAACTCTGGGGAGGGCGCTACACTATTACCGTTAGGATTTTACTCAAAAAATGAACAAAGGAGCGTCCCGATGGCCCTGAATACGAAACTGCTTGCTGAGTTGTGTGAGACCCCTGGAGTGCCTGGACGCGAGGAGCGTGTTCGGAAGCTGATTACCAAAGAGATCAAGGGTCTGTTTGATTCGGTGGAGACGGACGCGATGGGGTCGTTGATTTGTCGTCGGAAGCCTCGCGGTGCCAATGGTGCGGCGAAGAAAGTGAAGGACGCTCGGGTGTTGATGCTGCTGTGTCATATGGATGAGATCGGGTTCTATGTGTCAAGCATTGATGAGAACGGGTTCCTCTGGTTGTCTCCGGCGGGTGGGTTTGATACTCGCAACTTGTTCTCGCGTCGCGTGCTTGTGTGCGGCAAGGGCGGGGACTTCAAAGCGGTGATGAATCCGGGCGGTCGTCCGGTGCATATCGCGAGTGCTGAGGATCGCAAGAAGGTTCCTGAGGTCAAGGAGTTCTTTGTTGATACGGGGATGACTGCGGCGCAGGTGAATAAGAACATCCAGATTGGTGATTACATTGTGATGGATGAGCCGTTCATTGAGATTGGTGACAAGCTTGTGTCCAAGGCGATGGACAACCGCGTGGCGTGCTGGCTCGGGATTGAGTCGGTGCGGAAGCTGGTGAAGTCCAAGTCTTCGCATGATTGTGAGATCGTGGTTGCGTTTACGACGCAGGAAGAGGTTGGGCTCCGCGGTGCGAAGACGGCGGCGTTTGCGGTCAAGCCTGACATTGGGTTTGGGATTGATGTGACGCTTTCGTGCGATACGCCTGGCGTTCCCAAGAATGAGTCCGTGACGACGCAGGGTGATGGGTTTGCGCTGCATATCAAGGACAGCAGCTTCATCTCGGATTACGAACTGGTGTCGAAGGTGGAATCGATCGCGAAGAAGAAGCGGATCAGCTACCAGCGTTCGATTCTTGGTGCGGGTGGTCAGGACGGGGCGGCGGCTCAGCAGGCGGCTGCGGGCGCTAAGGCGGTCGGGATCACTGTTGGGACGCGGTATATTCATACCGTGACCGAGATGATTGATAAGAAGGACTTGCAGGCGGCGTGCGATATTCTCGCGGCGGCGATGGGTGAGCTCAAGTAAGCGACTGTATCCGAAGTATCTAAACATTTGAAAAGCCCCCCGATCTGTCGGGGGGCTTTTTCGTTGAGTTCGTTGGAGGTTGGAGTTGGATGCGTTGCTTATTTGAGGTGGGAGCGGACCATCCAGTGGTCTTTTTCGAGTTCGGCGAGGATGCTGATGACGAGGTCTTCGGAGACGGGGTCGATGTCCGCGAGGTCGTGCTGGGCTTTGCGGAGGGTGAGGATCGCGCTCTCGAGCATGGTGTGGGTGTGGTGGAGGGTGTTGGTGTCTTTGATGAAGGTGTCTTCGGCGGTGGGGATGGTGGCGTTTCCGAGGGAGACGCGTTGTCCTACGGCGGGGTGTCCCAGGGTGACGATGCGTTCGGCGAGTTCGTCTGAGGCGCTGCGGGCGTGGTCGATGATTTCATCGAGGAACTCGTGGACGGGTTTGAAGTTTGGGCCTTGGACATTCCAGTGGAGTTGTTTGAGGTTGAGGGCAAGGTCGATGGTTGCTCGGACGCATGGCTGGAGGATTTGGGCTTGTTTTTGTGGGTTGAGGTCGTCTGGGAAGTTCATTGGTGCCGCCTTTGGTTTGGTGTGGTCCTGCGGCTGAATTGTAGGCGAGGGTTGAGAATGGTTTTTAAGAGGGTGTGGGGGTGCAAAAAGGACAACGCCGTGAATGCGTCCTTGCGTTCACGGCGTTGGTGGTGGTGGGGTTGAAGAAACGGGCTGGAAGCCCGTTCTACCGGGGAGGATTAGGCGGCGAGGTTGGTCGCGTGTTCGATGGCTTCGATCATTGCTCGGACCTGGAATGGCTTTTTGAGGAATGAGTCGAAACCTGCTGCTCGGAGTCCTTGGGCTTGGCCGTCGGTAAGCTTTCCTGACATGGCGATGAGTTTGGTCATCTGCATGGCTTCGCTTGAGCGGATCAGGGAGGCGAGTTCGCGTGGTTCTGCATCCGAGACATGGACATCGATGAGGACGACATGCGGGCGGAAGCGTTCGCAGGCGAGACCTGCGGAGAATGCTGAGTTGGCGACCTGTGTGTCGTAGTTGGTTTGTTCGGTGAGGACGGTGTTGAGGACATCGGAGACTTCTTGGTCGGTGTCGACGATGAGGACTCGTGTGGTGCCTGTGGAGATGCCTTCCATTGGGATATGGTGTGCTTTCATGAAGCGGTAGAGTTCGGGTACTGGGATCCGTCGGTCTTTGGAACCTGGGATTCTGTATCCTTTGAGTTGACCTGAATCGAACCATTTGGAGACGGTTCTGGGGGCAACATTGCAGATTTTAGCGACCTCACCGGTCGTGAGGACATCTTTCTCGATTGGCATCTTCATCACCTCGGGGGTACACAGAAGTGGACCGGCACAATCCGTTTATGCCGTGTCTACGGAAACATCGACCCAAACAGGGGTTGTCTTCATGGTGTGTGGGTGAATTCCGGATGTTCGACTTATTCAGACCCGGAGTCTTGGTGTTTGGGGTGGGGTGATGTGGGGTTACGGGTCGTTTGGCGGGGTTATTGAACTTCGGGGGTGAGTCCGATACAGTTGGCCTCGACGATGTTGGCTGTTTCAGAAGCGGGCAACACATGAGCGGGGCTATCCGTATACGATGCCTCCACGCGAGAATGTCTCGCTTGTTATCGAGAAGTAGTGGATCTGATCCCAAGAGGAGTCCGTCGTGCGTCAAACGACCCGGAATATCACCCGTCTTTCAAGTGCCTTTCTCCTGCTGGCGTGTGCTGGTGCCCTTACTGGGACCACAACGACCGCGATTGGGATGACCGCCGTACAACCTGCAAACGACCGCGACGCGGAACAAACGCTGCTTCGTGATTTCATTCACTTTGTCAAGATCGCGCGGTTTGATGTCGCGGCTGATCTTGGGCGTCAGCTTCTTGATGCTGGATTGACACCTGAGGAGTTTGTTGATCTTGTGGACAGCTCGCGTGAACTGGGTCGCTTTGAAGAAGCGGTCGCGGCGGGGATGCGGGTGCCTGTGCTTGAGCCGATCTCGGCTCAGCTGGACAAGGCGTACCGGTCGGGCAAGCTTGCTCGAGCTCGGAACCCTGAAGAGATCGCTCGGAATATTGATCTGTTGACTGGTGGGCTTCGTGCTCGTCAGCTTGGCCGTCAGCGGTTGATTGCTGCCGGTGAGTACGCGATGCCTCAGCTGCTTGATGCGTACCTACAGAAGGACAACCTCGCGCTTAAGGCGCAGGTCCAGCGGCTGCTCGTGGATATGGGACGACAGACCATCGCTCCGTTGATCGCGGCGTTGCCTGTGCTTGATGCGACTCGTCAGCAGGCGGTGTGTGAGGTGCTGGGGTTGATCCCGTACCGGACCAGTCTGCCTGTGCTTGTCGATCTGTACCAGAATACAAAGAATGATGGCGTTCGCAAAGCGTGCGGGCGTTCGATCTCACGATTGGGCGGGAATCCGAGCGCTGATGTGGCTGGGTTGTACGCGCTGATGGCGGATTCGTACTACACGGAGCCTTCTGAGCTGACGAGCTTCCCGGGTGAAGACTACCAGATTGTCTGGGACTTCAATCCGGGTCTTGGTTTGGTGATGACTCCGGTGGTTACTGAGGTTTTCCACGAAGCGATGGCGATGCGGAATGCGGAGAAGGCGTTGACGATGAATGCGAACGCTCCTGAGACGCTCGCGTTGTGGATTTCTTCGAACTACTCGCGTGAGTTTGATTCTCCTGATGGGTATGAGAATCCGTTGTACAGCGTTGATCGTCGTGATGCGGAGTACTTCGGGATTGCCGCGGGTCCGGACATTACGCAGTTGGTGCTGCGTCGCGGGATTGATTCTCGGGATACGCCTTTGGTTCGGAGTGCGATTGATGCGTTGTCGCAGACGGCTGGTCCTCGCTCGCTTTGGGGTCAGCCGATCGATGGTCGGTACCCGTTGCTTGAGTCGCTTGGGTACCAGAACCGTCGTGTGCAGTTTGAGGCGGCGCTTGCTTTGGGCAATGCGAAGCCCCAGGAATCGTTCAATGGTGCTGAGCGGGTGATCCCGCTTCTTGCGAGTGCGGTTCGTGATGCATCGGCTCGGTATGCGGTTGTGCTGACGGGGTCGGATCGTGAGTCGTACGACCAGTACCGCGGGATTCTTGAGAATCAGGGGTTCACTGTGCTTCCTCCGTCTGAGGGTGGGATCGACGGGTTGGATGCTTCGATTGCTCAGACGCCTGCGGTTGATCTGATTGTGACCTCGCTTGGGTATGATGATACATTGCTGACGATCGAGACGGCTCGCGCGGATTCGAAGATGGGTGTTTCTCCGGTGCTTGCGTTGATGCTGACGGATGATGTTGAGCCTTTGCGTCGTCAGTATTTGCGGGATCAGACTGTTGCGGTTCGTCGGGTTGAGATTTCCAGTGCGAATATTGAATCGTCTGTTGATCAGCTGCTGATGGCGGCATCGGGTGGGCCGATTGATGAGAACGAGGCGGCGGAATACGCGGCTCGGTCGATCGATGTGCTGCGTGATCTTGCGATCTCCAACAACCGGGTGCTCAATGTGCTTGATGCTTCGACGATCCTGATTGATGTGCTCGAAGATGTGGATGGGCTGACGATGCTTGATGTTGCTCAGATCCTGTCGTATGTGGACCGTCCGGCGGCGCAGACCTCGATTATGGATCGTGCGATGGATACTTCAGGCACGCAGCAGCTTGAGCTGCTTGCGATGGTGGGGGATTCGGGCAAGCGGTTCGGGAACCACCTTGATGCTCGTCAGGTTCGTGCGTTGATCGCGTTTGCGGGTGATGCGGACGATGAACTGGCGACCACGGCGGTCGCGGCGATGGGTGCTCTTGAAATTCAGAACGCTGATCTGCTTGGTTTGATTATCGACAATGGCAAGAATGGCAACGGGAACTGATGCCGATTTGCTGATCTGTTGAACTTTGAACGGACTCTTCGGAGTCCGTTTTTTATTGGGCGTTCGATGGCGGTGCAAGGGTTGTTGGAAGGTCTGTGATTGGTTCTTGGTTGAGATGGTGATGGTCCGAGATTGTCGGGGACATCGGGATTTTGCCGTCATGATCGGAATGGACGGCACAGGTGTGTGGTGTGTTGGTATCGATTGTGGTGTGAATCAATATGGGTGGGTGTTCTTCCGATGTGTTGTTTGTCACGCTTGAGTCAACCCGGAGCGGCGCGTGCCGCTGGTGGGTGACAGGTATACGAGTTGGTTGTCCGCGGAGGATGGACAACGGCTCGTCCCACCGGATAAGCAATGAAGCCCGTCGGGTTGACCAACGGCATCGAACACTGTACGAAGGAGTACTCACAATGCAAGCAATGCGCAACACCGTGGCCAAGGGCTTCACCCTGGTCGAAATCCTCATCGTGGTCGTGATTCTCGGTATTCTTGCCGCGATCGTGGTTCCACAGTTCACCAACGCTGCGAATGATGCTCGCAGAGGTAATGTCGCGACTCAGGTTTCGACCTTGGAGAACCAGCTCGAACTTTACGCGGCACAGAACAATGGCACCTATCCAACCGTGGCTGAGCTCAACGCAACTGCAGCGAACGGTGAGACCGGCTGGAGCGTCATGATCGACGGCAACTTCATCAAGGAACTCCCGGTCAACCCATTCGACGGCACCTGGGCAGTCACCGCTTGGGACTCGACCGCTTCGGCTGGTCTGAGCAGCCAGAGCGTGCTTGCTGATGACAGCACCGGCTGGAACTACGATCCTGATACCGGCAACATCGCTGCTGGTTCACCAGCTCCGTAACTTGATTGATTCAAACATTCGCCACGGGGTCCTGAAAGGGGCCTCGTGTCATTTATCGAAATCGGGGAGATCTTGTCATGAACCACCAATCACACCGGGCATTCACTCTTGTCGAGATCCTTATTGTGGTCGTGATCTTGGGTGTCCTTGCGGCGATTGTCGTGCCGAACATGTCGAGGGTGACGGGAGATGCTGCGGTCGCGGCGTCTCACACGGAGTTGAACAAAGTCCGGCGTGCGATCGAGGTGTACACGGTTTCCAACGAGAACTCGCTCCCTGCGGTGGTGGCTGGGGTCGGGACCTGGGGAGAGATCGTGAGCCGGTCTTATCTAAAAGAGCCACCGACCAATCAGTATGTGGGCGGGGCCAACTCGAAGGTGATCGTCATCGGTACCGGTCCTGATACCACATACCAGACAGCTCATGGTTGGGTGTACAACGACTCGACGGGTGAAGTCTGGGCGGGCGGGTTTGATGCGAATGATGAGCCACTCCCGCGCCCATAACGGCTTTGACCGGTGTGGAACCGTGGGCGGCAACAGGGAGATTGACATGTGTACATTCAACAGAGCGCGGGCAACTCGTGGGTATACGCTCATCGAGTTGTTGATCGTGATCTCGATCCTCGGGATCTCGGCGGCGATGGTGATTCCTTCGATGGGGTCGGCGAGTGTGCTGCGGATCCAGGGGGCGGTGCGGTCTGTGGTTGCGGATATCACCTTTGCGCAGATGGATGCGCTGGCGTATCAGGAGCAGCGTGCGGTGGTGTTTGATGAGGATGCCAATATGTATACGCTGACGCGGGTTCCTGCGGGGACGATTGATCCTGATGCGGATGCGATCTTTGAAGCCAAGGGGCCGGCGCAGCGGTACCGGGTGATGCTGGACGACGAACGGTTTGGCGGGTCGTTCTTGCGGGATATCAGTTTCAATGGTGGGTCGGCGATTATCTTTGATGAGATGGGGGCACCGATCGCGAGTCCGAGTTCTTCGACGCTTTCGGATGGTGGTTCGGTACAGATCGAGGGGCCGAGCTCTCGGTTCCGGATTGACATCGCGGCGTTTACGGGGCGTGTGACGGTTGTGCAGCTGGACTGAGGTTGGGGATTGGTAGAAACTTGATTTGTCCCGAAGCGGGGCGTGCTGGCCTCCGATGATTTCGTCGGAGGCATTTTCTATGAATACCAAGTTTGATGAACGCCGAGCCCGCGCCCTGACCTTTATGCTTTCGCTCGGGATGCTTGCGGGCGTCCTGATCTGGGCGAAGTTGCGGTTGGTGACTGATATTCCTCGGAGTGCTCTTGCTGAGCCTCGGGAGGTTGATCAGGGGAGCGGTGATCCGATTGATTTGGATGCCGAGAAGCATGAGGAACACGACGGTCTCGACGACTCGGGCGATGTGCTCGACAGCGGGATTGTTGATTACGAAAACTGATTCGGTTGAAGGTTATCAGACCCGGACTGTGAAGATGGTCTGGTGATTCCTCTGCAAAGTTGGGGGGATGCGCAAAGTGGGTGACCTTTTCAGCCGAATCTTTAGCAGTTATACAAACTTGGGCGTTCAGTTTCGTCCGAGCAATCAGAGCGGCCACTTCCACGAGGATTCAATGATGAACCACATCGTCAACACCACACTTCACTCCTTCTCTCGTGCAAAGTGCAGCGCCATTAGCCCTGTGCTTATTCTTGCGCTCAGTGCTGGCATCGCCGCTCCGGTGATTGCTCAGGACGCGGGGGAAGAACCTGGGGCTTTCGGGTTGCTCCAAGCGTTTTCGCAGCAGGGCAGCGATGTCGCAGCGGATGAACCGATTGACACGACCGTGACGGATCAAGTGAGCGGCCAGAATACCAACGATGACATCGCGGGGCTTGCTGGCGAGGTTGAGGTTTCGGAGTATGACCTTGTTGATCTCCATGTGAACAACGAGGACCTCGGGAACATCCTTCAGCTACTTTCGATCCAGTCCCAGCGGAACATCATCAGCTCCAACACTGTTCAAGCGACGGTCACCGCTGATCTCTACGGCGTGACCTTCTATGAGGCACTCGATTCGATCCTGAATGTCAATGGATTTGGATACATCGAGAAGGGGAACTTCATTTATGTGTATACACGCAAGGAGCTCGAAGACTTTGAGCGTGCATCACGGCGTCCGATCTCTCGGGTGCTGCATCTTGATTACTTGAACTCTGCGGATGCCGCGGAGTTTGCGAAGGAGCTTTTGTCGGAGGATGGTTCGATTTCGACCCATGCGGCGACCGAGGCGTTTAGCATTTCAGACGGTGCTCCTGCGGGAGCTGATACCTATGCGTCTTCTGCGTCGATCGTGATTCACGATTACGATGAGAATGTCGAAGAGGTTATTGAGCTGCTGCGTGAGCTGGATACCAAGCCATCGCAGATTCTTGTTGAGGCGACGATCCTTCAGACCGCGCTCAATGAAGCGAACGCGTTTGGTGTTGACTTCGCGTTGATCAAGAACCTGAACTTTACGGACTTTGTGGGGACCGGCGGTCCACTGAGTGTGATTGACGGTTTGATTGGCGGGGCGGGCCAGCTTGTGGATGGTACTGATGTCGCTGTTCCCAACGGGACTTCATCGGATGCTGGCGGCGTGAGCTCTTCGGTGGGTAACACCGCGGGTCCTGCGACGCTCAAGGCGGGGCTCGTCAACGGCGATGTCGCGGTCTTTATGCGTGTGCTTGATGAAGTGACGGATGTGACGATCGTTTCGAATCCGAAGATCCTGACCTTGAACCGTCAGCCCGCTCGCGTGCTGGTTGGTACTCGCGTTGGCTACCTGAACACTGTAAGTACCGAGACTGCGACGACTCAGACTGTTGAGTTCCTCGAGGTTGGTACCCAGCTGGCGGTTCGCCCGTTTGTGTCCAAGAACGGCTTGATCCGCTTGGAACTCCGTCCTCAGGTTTCGACCTTTAATCTGCGGAGCACGACCGACTCGACCGGGGCGACCGTGACCATTCCTGACGAAGACACCACCGAGATGACCACCAATGTGATGGTCCGCGACGGCCAGACCGTTGTGCTTGGTGGTTTGTTTACTGAAACAACGACCGCGTCGCGGCGCCAGGTTCCGCTGCTGGGCAACATCCCGCTGATCGGGCAGGCGTTCCGTGGGAATGACGATTCGACGCGTCGCAGCGAGATTATCTTCTTGATCACGCCATCGATCGTGAACGATACGATTCTTACCGAGACCGGCGATCGTGGTGCGGACTTTGTCGAGCATGCTCGGTACGGTGCACGCAAGGGGCTGCTTCCATGGTCGCGTGAGCGTCGTGTGGGCCAGATCCTGATCGATGCACGGCGTCTTGCTGATGAGGGGCGAACCGAGAAGGCGCTGGCGAAGATCGACCAGGCACTCCGCTTGCAGCCAAACTCACCTGATGCTCGCGCTATGCGGACTGAACTGACCGGCAACATGCGTGTTGCACCAACGCGTGCGATGATCCAGAGCATTCTGCATGGTGAGTTGCTTGAATCGGGCAACAAGACTGTTGAAGCGGATGCGGTGTTTGACTCTGTGGTCGAGATCAACCCTCTTGAGGGCATCGAATGGGCAGAACCCGCGTTCGAAGAGATTGAATCGACTCCTATGGAAACCGAGCAGTTTGCTGAGGTTCCTGAGCAGGTTTCGGACGCTTCGATGGACAACTCGTTTGATCCTTCGTTTGAGAATGGATCTGATCTTGGATCTGAGTATGAGGTTGCCGAGACTGTGTATGGTTCAGAGCTGTACACCGAGGTTGTCGATGTCGATTCTGACTTTGAGATGACCAGTCCTGAGTCGTTTGAGACTTCGGCGGTTGAATCATCAGATTTCGAATCGCTCGAGTTCTCGGGTGAGGACTTTGAGAGTGATTCGATCGCTTCGGATTCATTCTCACCGGATTCTTTCTCGCCAGATACATTCGAAGGCGAGTCGTTTGATTCGGATTCGTTTGACCCTTCCTCGTTTATCGAAGAGGTCGCTGATGCTGATCAGGTGTTCCCTGAGGGGATGACCGAGGATCAGTGGGGCGAGTTCGGGTACGAGGAGGTTGCTCCGGGCATCGCTCTGGAGAACGAGTTCTCGTCGATCTTTGGTCACCTGATCATCTCGCTGCCCGGCGGCGGGGCGCTTCAGCTCGACTGGCCTTTGAGTGCATCGGACTGGACCAATGCGAATGCATCTGGCAGCGAATCTGCTGAGCCAGCTTCGGGGTCTAACACGGTGTTCACCGAGGTTCCTTCGGGCGACTTTGAATGAGCAAGTGATCCACTGTTTCTGAATCCAATCACTGTTTCTCAATCCAATCACAACCAACGGGTGCGTTTTCCCCGGGAGTGCACATAGATGAAATCTTTCTCTCGAATCGCATTTGTTGCCGGCATGGCATTGACCCTTCCAACCCTGATCGGCTGTGCCGGCGGACACGGGAAGTACACCCAGGAGCACATCTCGCTTGCCAAAGAGAAGATGAGCTTTATGAAATCGGCGACCGAGTGGGACCTCGCTCGTCAGGCGTTCCTCTCTGGTGATCTGGAGAAGGCGCTGACGAAGGTGAATGGTTCGATCGCGATCAACGACACGGTGGTCAAGAGCCATGTGCTCAAGAGCCGAATCTTGATCGAGATGGGTGATCTTGGCAACGCGATTAAGAGCCTGAATACGGCGGAGACCTTGAGTCCTGAGGATCCCGATACCCAGTACTACCTTGGTGTCGTGTACGAGCGGCTCAACCGTCCTGAAGAAGCGTTGACTCACTTTGAGAACGCGTGCGAGTTTGATGATTACAACCCGAGCTACGCGGTCGCGGCGTCGGAAATGATGATCGATCTTGATCGCAGTGTTGAAGCACGACGCTACCTCGAGACTATCCCGATGGCGGTGAACAACGCGGGTATCCAGCAGACGCTTGGGCACATCGCGCTGATCAATCAAGATTCCAAACAAGCGGAGCTGCACTTCCGTGATGCTCGCTTGCTAGCTCCGGATGACACCGGGATCCTTGAGCAGTTGATTCATACACAGATGCAGAATGGTCACTTCGCGGAAGCGGAGCGGAACATCGCTGCGTTGCTTCAGAGCTTTGAGCACAAGGATCGTCGTGATCTCAAGCTGCTCCATGCGAAGGCGCTCATCGGGACTCAGCGTCCTGTTGAGGCGCGGTCGATCTACCAAGAACTGCTCTCGCAGACCAATGGCAAGAGCGATCTGGATGCGTGGATTGGGCTTGGGAATACTTCGTACTCGATCAATGACGACCGCACCGCTCGGCGCGCGGCGGCGCGGATTGTTGCGATTCAACCGAGTTTGCACGATGGGTATGTGCTTTGGGCGATGATCCATCGTCGCGGCGGTGATATGGATAAGGCGTTGACCGCGATCAACGATGCGATCGACCGGAACAACTCGGATGCGGATCTGTTCGCGTTCCGCGCTGTTGTGCAGCGTGATCTTGGGATGACCAAGGGTGCGCTTTCGAGTGCGGCTCGTGCGTTGTCGCTTGAGCCATCGAATAAAGAGCTGGCCGGGTTTGTGCGGAGTCTGGAAGCGAGCGTGCTTGCGAGTGTTCCCGGCGAAGACTGATTCGTCGCTAGTGGACTTTGAGATCGCAGAGCACGGGTTCGATCCGGGCTCGTCCGTTCCAGCGTGAGAGCTTTGGTTCCACAACTAAATCGATTACTGAGCCCGGCCCGATGTGCCGGGCTTTTTGCCACCAGCTCCAACCGATGACGCGGACGATTTGTCCTCCGCTGTTGGCGTCTCCGACGCGGAGCGAGAGGTGGGCACCGGTCTTTCCGAAGGGTTCGGGGTGGCCGTTGAGCTTTGCGTTTTGGACGTGGATGCGGACTCTTGGGTTTCCGGCGCCGAAAGGGGCGAGATGTTCGAGGGTGGTGAGGGATTGCTCGGTGAGCTCGTTGATGGTCGCGATCGCGTCGACTTTGAGGGTGTGGACGAGGTCTTCTGGGGTGAGGAGCGTGTTGGCGTGGTGGATCATGGATTCTGCGAACTGATCGAAGTTGGAATCGTCGCAGGCCATTCCCGCGGCCATGTCGTGTCCGCCGAAGGTGTTGAGGTGGTGGGCGCAGGACTCGAGGGCGGCGTGGATGCTGAATCCTTCGATGCTGCGCCCTGATCCTTTGCAGACGCCGTCCTTGCGTTGCATGAGGATGGTGGGTCTTGCGTAGCGTTCGACGAGTCTTGAGCAGACGATGCCGACGACTCCGGGGTGCCAGTCTTCGTGGGCGAGGACGATGGCTCGTTTGTCCGGTGCGTCCATCCCGGCGTGTTGGACCATTTCGAGTGCTTGTTTGAGGATGCGTTGTTCGGTGGCTCGTCGCTCGTCGTTGAGGACGGTGAGCTGGTCGGCGAGGTCGGTCGCGTGCTGTCCTCGCGCGGTGGTCATGAGGTGGAGCGCGTCGCCAGCGTGACCGAGGCGACCGATCGCGTTGAGTCTTGGCGCGAGCCGGAACCCCACGGCTTCGGCATCGACTTGGTCTTTGTCGAGACCGGACGCTTCGATGAGGGCGCGGAGTCCGACAATGGGGGTTGATTTGATTCGCGCGAGACCGAACTTGGTGATGACGCGGTTCTCGTCGATCAATGGCACGATATCGGCGATGGATCCGAGTGATGCGAGGACGAGGAGGTCGACGAGGGTGGTGCGGAGCGCGGGGGAGACTCTTTCTGAGCCGCAGTGGAGGGTGGCGAGGCGCCATGCGAGTTTGTACGCGACTCCGGCGCCGCAGAGTTCTCCGAAGGGGTACTCAGAATCTGGTCTGCGTGGGTGGACGACGGCGAAGGCGTCGGGCATGTCGCTGAGGTCTGCGGGTGGGTTGTGGTGGTCGGTGATGATGAGGTCGATGTCGAGGTCTTTGGCGACTTGTGCGGGGGAGGTGGCGGTGATGCCGCAGTCGACGGTGATGATGACTTTGGCGCCTTGTTCTGCGAGTGTGCGGATGGCGTCGTCGTTGAGGCCGTAGCCTTCTTCGATGCGGTGGGGGATGTAGGTGGTGACCTTGGTGTCTGGCGCGATGACGGCGAGCATGTGGTAGAGGATGGCGCTTGCGGTGATGCCGTCGACATCGTAATCTCCGAAGATGACGATGGGCTCGTTGTTTTGGATGGCATCGAGGATGCGTTGTGCGGCTTTGTCGAGGTCTGGGATGAGGGAGGGGTTGTGGAGGCCGCTGAGGGTGGGTTGGAGGAAGTCGCGGCTGTGTTGGGGGTCGGTGAGTCCGCGGGATGCCATGACTCGATCGACGAGGTTTGCGACTGGTTTGTCGGTGGGGGTGTCGATGACTTTGGAGTGGTCCCAGACGCGTGTCAGCCCGCGGGTGGTGCGGGTGGGTTGTTCTGACAGCTGCGTTGGCATGGATGGCTCCTGGACCTGATTGAGTAGGATACACTATTCGTCATCATGGTGAAACTCACGAAAATCTACACGAGAACGGGTGATTCGGGCACAACGGGGCTTGGGTCTGGGAAGCGCGTCCATAAATCGCATCCACGCGTCGGGTCCTATGGCGGGGTGGATGAGACCAACGCGACGATCGGGGTTGCGATTCAGCATGCTGAGGAAGGTTCTCCGATGCGTGGGTTGCTCCAGGGGATTCAGCACGATCTGTTTGATGTGGGGGCGGATCTGTGCACGCCCATCAAGAAGGATGAAGACCCGGCGATGGTGCTGCGGGTGACGCAGGCGCAGGTGGATCGGCTCGAAGAAGCGATTGATCATTGGAACAAGGACCTTGGGGCGCTGACAAGCTTTGTGCTGCCGGGGGGGTCGATGCTGGCGAGTCAGTTGCATGTGGCTCGGACGGTGTGTCGGCGTGCGGAACGGGATGTGGCGGGGCTGCTGGAGCTTGAACCCGAACTGACCTCTGGATTGACGATGACTTACCTGAATCGGTTGAGCGATCTGCTGTTTGTGCTCTCGCGGGCGGCTAACCGGGGCGGGGCGGGTGATGTGCTGTGGGTTCCGGGAAAGATGCGGGATTCGTCGGGGTGAATCCTGCGGGTTCATGCGTTGACTAAACTCTTGGCTGTGCAAACACCTATTTTCCACTTCTTTCGGTCGGCTCTTTCGACGAGCAGCAGGGATCTGCTCGCGGGGACGGCGAACGCTGCGGTTCGTCGCAATGCGGTCCATTATCTTGGGATGAGCATGCTGCTGGGGGGTGTGCTGATCGTGATGCGGTGGATGGATCAGTCGGGTGTTGATTCAGGGGCTGGTTTGGATCGTGGGGGTTCGTTGTCTTGGACGCTGTTGACGGAGTTTGGGTGGCTCTCGATTTATGTAGTGGCACTTGGGTTGATCCTGTTGATGAAACCCAACGGGGTGTGGTGTGTCCGGATGACGCTGGGTGTGGTGTTGCTTGAGGGGGCGATGGTGATGCTGCGGTGGAGCGTGGGGGTTGATCCGAGTCCGGGTGGCAATGCTCTGGTGGGGATCCTGATTGTGTTGACGCTTGGGGCGTCGTTGATGCCTTGGTCTCCGAGGCAGACGCTTGGGCTGGCGCTGATCTGGATTGTGGGGTCGACGGTGACGCTGCTCGTGGTGACGGCGGGGTATGAGTTTTCGATTGGGGCGGCGGTCTTTGGGTATTTCTCGGTGACGGTGCCTGGGATTATGGTGTCGTTCTTCCGGACGACGCGGGTGCGGGACAAGTTTGAGCGGGACTACTTTCAGAGTCGGTACGAGCGGATCAGTCAGGAGCTTGCGTCCGCGAAGAACATCCACGAGCGTGCGTTTCCTCGTCCACGGACGGCGGGGGATGTTCGGTTCGCGTATTCGTATCGTCCGATGAGTCAGATTGGTGGGGATTATTTGTTTGCATCGGCGCTGAATGAGTCGGTGGATTCACCGGTGTTGATTGTGCTGCTCGATGTTTCGGGGCATGGGATCCCCGCGGCGCTGACGGTGAACCGGTTGCAGGGCGAGTTGATGCAGATGGTTGGGGAGAATCCGTTGATCGGTCCTGCGGAGTTGATCGCGGCTCTTGATCGGTACACCTGTTTGACGAGTCCGGATCAGCCTGTGCTGGTGACGGGCATCGCGGCGTGTATTGATCCGGTGAAGAACACGCTCCGGATTGCGAACGCGGGGCATCCGAGCGCGATCCTGCGTGATCGTTCGGGGAATATCACGGAGATTGACGCGACCGGGCCTTTGATGGGGATTGATCCGTTGATGGATATCGAGTGGGGTGAGGAGTTGTTCCCGTTCCGTGCTGGGGATGCGTTGATCGCGTTTACCGACGGGATTACCGAAGCGATGAACGCGCATCGTGAGATGTTTGGGATGGATGGGGTCCGCAAGGTGATCAACTCGCAATGGATCGAAGCGGGGCAGCGGTGGCCAGAAATGGTGCGGAGATCGGTGGATCGCTATTGCGAAGGGGTGGTACTTGATGATATGCTGATTGTGGATGTGTACCGTCCTTAAGGTATGTGTCTGTTGAGAGACATCTGATGCTGTCTCGGTGTCGATGCGTTGAAAGGATTGGGTTTGTCAAAGTCCGGCAGTATTGAAACCACCGAGTTCCGTCGATCGTTCCATCAGGAAACGAGCCAACTCTTGCGTAAGCGGCTGATCGGGTTTATCTCGATCTGGGGCGGGCTGGGGCTGATCTCGTTTCTCTTTGTGATCGTGATGATGGTCCGGGGCTCTGAGATCACGAACATATTTAGTAGCGGCGGGACCAAGGCGATGTTCCTTTTGGCCAACGGCGGCTGGATCGTGGTGTATGCCGTGGTGCTGATGATGGTGATTGAGAAGCGGGTCAGCGATAAGCGTGTGATCCGATTGTCGCTTGGGCTGATCATTGCTGATGGACTGATGGCGGTTTCGCTGCGCGCGATTGATCCCTCGTTCGGGTACGGCGCGTGGGTGTATGTGATCTCGCACTTTGTTGCGTGCTGTGTGTTCCCTTGGACGGTGCGGCAGGCGCTGATCCCGCTGGTGAGTCTGGTGGGGCTCAGCGTGCTGAGTCACTTTGTGTTTGAGGGTGACTCGGTGAGCAAGTCGGTGATCTTTGGTGTGGTGAATGCAGCGTTCATGACGCCTGCGGTGTTCATCTCTGGGATTCGTCACAACCAGCGGATTCAGAAATCGACCAACCGGTTCTTGAATCATCGGTACGGGATGCTGCGTCAGGAGCTGGCGTACGCTCGGCAGATTCATGAAGCGTTGTTCCCGCCACCCCATACGACGGGGCCGGTGCAGTTTGTGTATCGGTATGAACCGATGCGGCAGATCGGCGGGGATTATTTGTTCGCGCGGTATTCGAACAAGGACAGCGAGGGGAACGAGACGCTGTCGGTGGCGGTGATCGATGTGACGGGGCACGGGATTCCCGCGGCCCTCACGGTGAATCGCTTGCATGGTGAGCTTGATCTTCGGTTTGCGGAGCAGCCTGAGATTTCACCTGGGGAGGTGCTGAGTCATCTGAACCGGTACATCAACCTGACGCTCTCGAAGCACTCGATCTTTGCCACGGCGGTGTGCTTCCGGGTGAACGCTTCGAAGAACCTGCTTGAGTATGCGTCGGGTGGGCATCCGCCTTCATTCTTGCGTGGGGTGGATGGTTCGATCCGTGATCTTGATTCGACGACCTTCATGCTTGGTGCGTGCAAGGATCAGGACTTTGATCCGTTCCAAGCGGAGGTTGAGTTTGGTCCTGGGGATACGCTGATCGCGTACACAGACGGCGCGATTGAGGCGCGGTCCGCGGAGGGCAAGATGCTCAACATCGAGGGGCTGCGCCGGATCCTTGCGTCGTCGCATCCGCTTGGGGCGGATGAATCTGAGCAGGGGTACGGGATGTGGTCTGAGCGGATTCTTCGCGAGGTGACTTCGCATCGTGGTGGGATTCCTCCGGACGATGACACGCTTGCGATTGAGATTTACCGTCCGATCCGGGTGACTACGGGGACGGTGGCTTCGGGCACTGTTGCGGACGAGGATATTGAGGGTCGGTCGGTTGCGGAGCCGGTGGTTTCGTAGCTTGGTACCGATGTTTCGATTGGTCCGATTGGTCAGTCTTTGACGCCTTGGACTCTTGTGAAGTCTGTGTATTTGATGAGTGTCTGTGCGAGGTCGACCTTGTTGATGTTGGCGAGGGTGGCGAGCCAGGCGAGGACATCGGCGAACTCTTCTTCGAGGTTGTCGCGTTCGGCTTGGGTGGGTGGTTTGTCTTTGCGGTTGTTGTTGGCAAGTGCGGTGGCGAGTTCCCCGAACTCTTCGGTGAGGTAGAGGAAGGTGCCTGCGGTGCCTCGGGCGTTGTCGGAGGCGAAATATCGATCGCGGATGAGTTCTTGGAACTCGGAAACGGTGATCCCGGTGGGGTCGGTTTGGGGGTTTGGGGTGGAATCTGGGGTCATGATGGGGGCTCAGGGGATGAAAGTGGTTGAAAATTGGGGGGTGTTGGGTGGTCGTTGGGCGATGGTAGGGGGTGATTCTTGCCTTGGGCGGCGGGGGTGCTACACTAGAGACCCGACTTTGATCCTGGGCAGGCGCGGTGTTTGCTTTGGGATTGGGTTTGGAGAGACCACCTTCAGGTCAGGATTTAGATCTATGCCGACCATTAATCAGCTCGTACGCAAACCACGCAAGACACCGAAGATCAAGTCGAAGGTCCGTGACCTTGATAACAGCCCGCAGCGTCGCGGTGTGTGTCTGACTGTGAAGACAACGACTCCCAAGAAGCCGAACTCCGCACTCCGGAAGATCGCTCGTGTTCGTTTGTCCAATGGCAAAGAAGTGACCGCGTACATCGGTGGTGAAGGCCACAACCTTCAAGAGCACTCGATTGTGCTCGTCCGCGGCGGTCGCGTGCGTGACCTTCCCGGTGTTCGTTACCACATCGTCCGTGGTGCGCTCGATACCCTTGGTGTCGATGATCGCAAGCAGGGTCGTTCGAAGTACGGCGCGAAGAAGGGTAAGTAAAAAACAATACCATGCATCGTCGCTGTGATGATGCAGGCAAGTAATCCCGGGCTTTCTCAGCACCGGGGTGAACACTATGTTCTGTTTCTCAAATGAGAGCGGAACAGATGAGCCACAAGGAGATGACCCATGTCAGGTCGCATTACCAACTCAGAAGCACAACTCCGTCCGGATCCCAAGTTCAACGACAAGGTTCTGGCCAAGTTTACCAACTGCATCATGTTCTCGGGTCGCAAGACCGCGGCACTCCGCGTTGTCTACGACGCGATCGATGTGATGGACGATCGTTTGAAGAAGTACCCCGACGCTGTTGAAGGCTGCGACAAGGGTATTCAGGTCTTCCGTCGTGCGGTTGAGAATGTTAAGCCATATGTTGAAGTCCGCTCGAAGCGAATCGGTGGTGCAAACTACCAGGTTCCGATGCAGGTGAACCCGAAGCGTCAGCAGTCGCTCTCGTTCCGCTGGATCATCAACGCTGCACGCTCTGAGAAGGGGCGTCCGATGCACGAGAAGCTCGCAGACGAACTCTGGGCAGCATCCCGCGGCGAAGGCAAAGCGATGACCACCCGTGATCAGGTCCACCGCATGGCTGAAGCGAACAAGGCGTTTGCTCACTTCGCTCGCTGATCCGATCCAACCAAGAATCTTTCAAGAACCCGGAGCGTGTCTCCGGGTTTTTTTGTTGGGCATCTCTTTGACGGCTATGCCATGGAGCGGTGGTTGATGCAGTCCCATTCGTCGTGTATGATTCCCCATCCGAGTCGGTCGGTTGGGCCGAGGGTGTCGATGTAGAAGTCGTTGCGTTGGTGGACTTCTTTTTTGACCTTGAGCTGCTCGATGAGGTTTGCGGAGTGGATGTTTGCGGCGGAGCAGTAGATGCGAACTTTTTGGAGTCCGAGACCTCCGGTGGCTTGGGATGCGAGCGCCCATGAGATGGTGCGGGCGCAGGCTTCGCGTGCGTATCCGTTCCCGATCGCGTCTTTGCGGATCCAGTACCCGGTCTCGCAGGAGGCGGTGTCTTTGCGGACATCGTGGACGCCTGAGCCGCCGATGAATCGGCCTGTGGATTTGTCGAAGATCCCGGTGCCGACATTGTTGAAGGTGTCGGGGTTGGCGAGGGAGAGCATTTGCTCGCAGATGTATTTGGTGGTGGATTCGAGGGTGGTGTGGTGGTCTTTGGCCCACGGCATCCAGGGGAGGAGGTGGTCGTCGCGGGAGTCGCAGATCGCGTTGTAGACCTCCTCGGCGTCTCCGAGGTGGTAGGCGCGGACGATGAGGCGGTCGGTTTCAAGCTCGCAGCGGAGGGGTTTGGGGGCGGTCCATGCGAGTCCTGTGACTGGAAAGTTGTTCTCAGATGAGCAATGGGTCATACGCGGAGCATATCAGATTCATACCCTTTGGTGTGAACAATCAGACACCTACAGATCGGTATGCGAGACAACAACGGGTGGACTCTATCGGGAGCGAGGGGCAGGCGAAGTTGGCTGGGTCTCACGCGTTTATTGTGGGGGTGGGTGCGCTGGGGTGCGTGTCGGCGGATTTGCTGGTGCGTGCTGGTGTGGGGCGGGTGACGATTGTTGATCGGGATCTGGTGGAACTTTCGAATCTGCATCGGCAGCCGTTGTATTGCGAGCTCGATGCGATGGAGAAGCGACCCAAGGCGGTGGCGGCGAAAGATCGGCTCAACGCGGTGAACTCTGGGGTTGAGGTCGTGGCGCATATTGCTGATTTTACTGCTGACAATGCGTTGGAGTTGGTGCAGTTTGGGGGGCGGGTTCCGGATGTGTTGATTGATGGGACTGACAACTTTGAGACTCGGTTTTTGCTCAATGATTGTTCGGTGAAGTTGGGTGTGCCTTATGTGTATGGTGGGGCGATTGCGTCGCGGGGATCGGCGGCGGTGTTTGTGCCGGGGAGTGGTCCATGTTTGCGGTGCATTGAACCGAATCCTCCCAAGCCGGGGACGCAGCCGACTTGTGAGACGGCGGGGGTGCTGGCGCCGGTGTCGTCGATCATCGGGAGCTATCAGGCGGCGGAAGCGATGAAGATCCTGATGGGTCAGCATGATCGAGTGATGAAGTCGATGCTGAGCTTTGATCTCTGGGAGGGAACACGCACGCGTGTGGACTTGTCATCCGCTCAGGACGCTGAGTGTCCGTGCTGTGGTCTGAAACGGTTTGCGTTCTTGGAATCGCAGAGCGGTGCTCCACAGGCGTTGTGTGGACAGAATGCGGTGCAGGTGAGGCCGGGGGGGGCGGGGATGATTAATCTGGAGCGGCTTGGGGCGTCTCTTGGGGAGTCCGGGGACTTTGAGGTGCACGATTACATGATCCGGGGGCGGATTGAGCATGGCGGGGAGGCGTTTGAGCTGACCTGCTTTGCTGATGGGCGCGCGATTGTGGATGGGACGGCGGATGTGGGGGTTGCTCGCGCGATTTATAGCCGCTATATTGGTAGCTGACTGACCGGTTAGAAATACTGCCTTGTCTACCTTGTGGTATTGACAAGCAAAAGTTGAATACACAACCAAGGAGAAGACCATGACGACGACTGCTTCATCGACTCAGGCACAGGCGATCACTCGGACACTTTCGCGGACTGCTGAGCTTGCTCAGGGGTTGTTGACTGGTGTGACTTCGGAGAACTTTGCTCGCATGCCTCAGGCGGATGGGAAGGCGATCAATACGAACCATCCGTGTTTCATTTATGGTCACCTTTCGATCTACCCACGCTTTATCTTTGAGCTGATGGGCAAGGACGGATCGGCGATTGAGATTCCGACCGGGTGGGAGGATCTGTTCAAGCACGGTGTGGATTGCAAGGACGATGTGAAGGGTGATATTTACCCACCGATGGATCAGGTGCTCGCGTACTTTAAGAAGGCGCACGAAGCGGTGATCGAGATGATCAACTCGTGCGATGATGAGACGCTCAGCAAAGCGTTCGAGGGCGAGGGGTGGCATGTGGACTTCGCGGGAACACCTGCGGCACTCACGACCTTCATGCTCCACTCGCACTACATGTTCCATCTCGGGCAGATGAGTGCATGGCGTCGATGCGTTGGACTTCCTTCGCTGGAAGTGAAGCCATCAGAGTGATTGATTGAATAGAGGTTCCTGATTTCAGTTTACAGACGAACAAACGGGTTGGTCACGGTTTCGTGGCCAACCGTTGTTTTTGGGCCGTGTCCTGGATAGCAAACGGTGGCGGGGTCGAGGGTGTAGAGGTTGTTTCGGATTGAGGCTTCGAGTTGTTCGAAGCTTGATCCCGGGAAGTCGGTGCGTCCGATGGAGCCTTGGAAGAGGGTGTCTCCGACGAGTGCGGTGTTGGAGGGCTCGTGGATGAGCGAGACGCTGCCGGGGGAGTGTCCTGGGGTGTGCGCGACGGTGAAGGTGAGGGAGTCGAGGGTGATGGTGTCGCCGTGGTTGAGGTATCCGGCGAGTGATGGGGCGGTGACGGCGAGTCCGATCGCGGCTGAGAGGTTGAGCATGGGATCGGTGAGCCAAGACTCTTCGACGGGGTGGAGGTAGATGGGGGCGTCGGGGAATCTGGAGCGGGCTTCGAGCAATCCGGCGATGTGATCCGCGTGTGCGTGGGTGAGGAGGATCCCTTCGACGACCAGTTGTTGGTCTTCCACAGCATCGAGCAGGGGCTGGGGGTCGTACCCGCAATCGACGATCCAGCAGTGCTTTCCGGGTGTTGGTGGGCCATCGGTGACGATGTGGCAGTTGGTTTGGAAGTCGCCGAGGGGGAAAACTTGGACTGTTGGCGTGCCTGATTGAGTTGGGGGAGGTGTGGTCATGGTGTATATTATCAGTATGGACACATTCGGGATGTGTATTGGTGAAACCGATTGGGTTGGTTTCACCAATGACTGATGTGGATGCACGGTGATTGAATCATAAGGAGTTTGGATTGGCACTCATTCGCAATATTCATGAAGAGACGATGAACGAGGTCAACATGGCCGGCGTGTCTGGGGCGAAGATGGCGATCATGGTTGGACGCGAGGACAAGGCGCCGAACTTTGCGTTGCGGTCGTTCGAGGTGGTTGCTGGGGGGCATACCCCGAAGCACAGTCATGACTATGAGCATGAGGTGTATGTGGTGTCGGGGAATGGGCGGGTGTTGCTTGAGGGCAAGATGCACGACATCCGCGAGGGGGATGTGTTGTATGTTCCAGCGAATGAGGAGCACCAGTTCACGGTTGATGCTGCATCGGGGGAATCATTGCGGTTCTTGTGTGTTGTTCCGGTGGAGCAGAACTGCGGCGGGCCTGTCCCTGGATCGTGAATCGGAGAAAGCGCTGACGGAAGGAATCGAATGGAAGACGAGTACGGCATTTCAATTGGTTGGATTGTTGCGATTTACGGGATCGCGGCGGCGTTGTCTGGGTTTGCGGCGCTTCGGGGGATTCAGATTGAGTCTGAGCCGTACATGTTGACGGGGCTTGCGGGGTTGATTGTGACGCTGACAACGCTTCCGATCTGCTTGCGGATTGGAGCGGCTCGCGGCGGGAGTGCTGGGGACGCTGGGGCTGAGGCGGATCGGTTGCGATCTCAGATTGTCAAGATGACCAAGTCGATCGAGCATCTGGAAGAGACGATGATTTTGTCCGACGATGCGCGCCGGGTTCTGAATCGGCACAAGGAACGGCAGTTGTTGCGGTCGGCGATTGAAGAAGATATCGAACGCGGCGAGTTCAATGCGGCGATGGTGCTGGTCAATGAGCTGGCGCAGCGGTTTGGGTACCGCGAGGATGCGGAAGAGTTTCGGGAGAAGATTGATCTGGTCCGCACGCAGACCGAGCGGTCGATGGTGCAGGGGGAGATCGGGCATCTTGATGCGTTGATTCAGAATCACGAGTGGGACCTGGCGATCACCGAGGCGGGGCGGATCACCCGGTTGTATCACGATTCGCCGATGGCTGATGGGCTTCGGCACCGTGTGGAGTCGGCGCGGCAGCGGTACAAGGACGAGATCGAGCGGCGGTTTCTGCTTGCGGCGCAGGACGAGCGGATTGATGAGGCGATGGAGATGATTCAGGAGATGGATCACCTGCTGAGCGAAGCGGAGTCGGCGCGGTTCCGCGAGGTGGCGCGCGGCGTCATCGGCAAAGCGAAAGAGAATCTGGGTGCGGCGTTCAAACTCGCGGTGCATGATCGGGCGTGGGATAAAGCGGCGGACATCGGGGAGCGGATCATCGAAGAGTTCCCCAACACACGGATGGCGACGGAGGTTCGTGAGCTGATTGATACGATCCGCGAGCGGGCGTCAACCGTCGTTCGGGACTGACTCTGTTGGTGTTGAATCTTTATTTGCAGTGGTCTTTGGATCTGCGTTGTCCGTTGTGATTGGGACGGGCTGTTTCCATGTGTAGATCAGGAGCAGGGCGATCCCGATGAGCAGGTAGAGGTCGGCGACATTGGAGACATAGGGCCAGACCTCGTTGCTTGCGCCGCCGGGCCAGGTGATGCCGAAGGGGAGTTTCATGCCTGGGAGGGGATGGATGAAGTCGCGGACGCATCCGAAGAGGAGGCGGTCGTAGAGGTTTCCGATACCACCTGCGATGATGAGTCCGAACCCGGCGTGGGCAATCCAGTCGCGTGGTTTGGTCCATTTGATGAACAGGACGGTTGCGACGAGCATCGCGAAGAGCGTGAAGATGACGAAGAACCAGCGTTGTCCTGCGCCGATGCCGAAGACGGCACCGGGGTTGAGGACGAGTGTGAACTCGAGGAGCTTTGGAATCGCGATGACGGGCTGGTGATAGGGGATGAGGTTGCCGAGATTTGATTCAGCGAGGACATGCGAGCGTTCGATATGGACGGGGAACTCAGCAACCTTTGCGAAGGCGAGTGATTTGGTGACGAGATCGGTGACGACGCCGAAGATGACCGTGCCGAGGAGCCAGGTCCATGCGCGGAAACTCCGCGCGGTGGATTGCTGCGTTGGTTGTGTTGATGGGCTTTGGTTGGGCATCAGCGTTTGAAGCGTAGGTCATGCTTCCGTGCGGTTTCGACGGTGTACTTGGCCCAGGGGATTTCTTCGAGGCGGGCTTTTTTGATTGGCTCGCGTGACTCGATGCACAGGCCGTAGGTACGGTCTGCGATGCGTGCGAGTGCGGCATCGATCTCGTTGATGGTCAGGCGGTCTGCGGCGGCGAGGTCCAGATTGAGTCCTTGCTCGAAGCTCTCGGTGCCAAACTCCGCGGCGTTGCTCGCGGTCTGGGTTTCACCGGTGTTTGAGCGGAGCGCTTCGTCCTCGAGGTGCTCGATATCCCCAACGAGTTCGGATCGTTTCTTGAGGAGGATGAGTTTGTATTCGTCGAGTTGCTTTGGTGTGAAGGGGGTCTTTGTCCGTTTGGAGACCTTTGTCTCTGCGACCGCTGCATTCGATCGTTTGCTCGAAGTAATCAGGGGTTTTCCGGCGAGCTTTGTTCCTGGACCAAGGAGGAGTGGTCGCGGCGGTGGCGCGTAATCTGTTGGATTTTTCTTGCGGCTTCGTGACCGGAATTTTTTGACGGGGGCTTTGTCGTCGTCCTTTGCTGCCGGAGTTTCGGCGGCTTTGGTCGTTGCTTCGGCTGGAGCGGCTTTGGGCTCGGTTGGTTTGGCTGTGCCTTTTTTTGTTGATGCGTTCTTCTTTGAAGCGGGCTTCTTAGAAGTGGATTTTTTGGTGGTCACTTTTTTTTCTGTAGATTTCTTTGTTGTCGACTTCTTCGTAGTGGATTTGGTCGAGGTCTTTTTCGAAGCGGCTTTTTTGGTGGTCTTCTTAGCAACTTTCTTCGATGTCTTTTTGGCTGCGGGCTTCTTTGTAGTTGTTTTCTTAGCAGTCTTCTTCGATGTTTTTTTCGTTGTTGCTTTCTTGGCAACCTTTTTCTTGGTCGCAGTCGATGCGCTCGATGACTTCTTAGACGCGGCTTTGGAAGTCTTCTTTGTGGACTTCTTGGCAGTTTTTTTGGTTGTTTTCTTCGCGGTCTTCTTGGCCAATGTGCACCGTCCTTTGATCCAACAAATAGTGTGTATCAATGCATGTGATGGATTGGTGGCAAGGGTAGGCGCAACGGGGGTAATTGTCAAAATAGACCGATGAACATACGAACAAAATTAGAACAAGGCGCGATTAGCCGGCGTTGGCGGCCTCTGGCTGGACGGTGGTGAATTCCCCGAGCTTGCGGAAGCGTTGGTAGCGGGCTTCGAGGAGCTGGTCGATGGGTTGCTCGCAGAGTTCATTGAGCTGCGATTCGATCCAGTTCTGGAGCAGTTTGGAGGCTTGGGCGGGGTCGCGGTGGGCTCCGCCGAGGGGTTCGTTGATGACCGAGTCGACGATCTGGTTTTTGAGGTTGTCCTTGGCGGTCAGGTTGAGCGCGATCGCGGCGGCGGTGTTGGTTTGTTCGTTCGCTTGCTTCCAGAGGATCGCGGCGCAGCCCTCTGGGGAGATGACGGAGTACCACGAGTATTCGAGCATCGCGACGCGGTCAGCGACGGCGATTCCCAGCGCACCGCCCGAGCCGCCTTCACCGATGACGATGGACACGATGGGGACTTTCAATCGGGACATCTCGCGGAGGTTGACGGCGATCGCTTCTGCTTGTCCGCGTTCTTCAGCTCCAAGACCAGGGTACGCGCCGGGGGTGTCGACGAGGGTGACGATCGGGAGGCCGAACTTCTCGGCTTTGCGCATCTTGGCGAGTGCTTTGCGGTAGCCCTCTGGGTGGGCGCATCCGAAGTGGCACGCGAGTTTTTCTTGGGTGGATTTGCCTTTTTGGTGTCCGACGATGAGGCACTTGCGGTTGCCGATGCGTCCGAATCCGGTGATGAGCGCGGGGTCGTCTGCGAAGGCGCGGTCGCCGTGGAGTTCGCAGAAGTCTCGGCAGATGTGGTGGATGTAGTCGCGGGTCTGCGGACGGTTGGGGTGGCGCGCCACGCGGACGGTGTTCCAGGGGGAGAGGTCGGTGTAGACATCCTTGAGCATCTGGACGCGTCGCTTTTCAAGGATTTCGAGGTCTTCTGGATTGGGATTGAAGTCTTTGGAATCGATCCCGCTGTCGACGCCTCCGAGTGCGGGGACTTCGATGCCTGGGGATTCGATGGCTTTGCGGGTGAGTTCGATCTCTTCTTCGATCGCGACGACGGGTTTCTCGAACTCAAGCTGGTAGAAAGTGGACATATTGGTTTCCTTCTTTGGCTGGTGCAATTGTACCGCATTGATGGGGCCGGGTACGCTATGGGTATGCAGAGCATTCAGATTCCACTGTTATTCGTCGGCGGGGGCAACATGGCCCATGCAATTTTCTCTGGTGCGCATGCATCTGGGGTGCTTGATCCGTCGCGGGTGGGGGTGCTGGATCGCAATGCGGATCGGCGTGCTTTGTATAAGTTGGGGTTCGGATCGGTGAATGACGCGATGGATTGGCTTGTGGGTGTTGGCGGCGATGGGTGCGGGATTGTGCTTGCGGTGAAGCCACAGACATTGGGGGTCGCGGCTGAAGCTTTGAAGCCGAGGATTGCGGAGGCGGGGTTGGAACCGACGGTGATTTCGATCCTTGCGGGGACCCGGTCGGACGGGATTTTTGATGCGATGGGGAGCGGGTGCCGGGTGGTGCGGGTGATGCCCAATACGCCGGCGCAGGTTGGATTGGGGATGTCGGCGATCGCGGGGAGCGGATCGTCTACGGATGCGGATGTTGAGCTTGCCGAGCGGCTGATGTCGGCGGTGGGGGATGTGGTGCGGATCGATGAAGCGATGATGGATGCGTTTACCGCGGTTGCTGGATCGGGACCAGCGTATTTGTTTTACTTGGTCGAAGCGATGACCAAGGCGGCGGTGTCGCTCGGGTTTGATCACGCGATCTCGCGGCGGATCGTGGAGCGGACGGTGATTGGATCATCCGAGCTGCTCAAGGCATCGGAAGATGACGCTTCGGTCTTGCGTTCGCGTGTGACCTCGAAGAACGGGACGACTTATGCCGCGACGACGACGCTCGATGAGCGTGGGGTGATGGATGCGTTTGTGCACGCGTTGACCGCGGCGAGGGACCGGGGCGTGGAGCTTGGTCGCGGCGGCTAGAAATCTCGTCGGGTGAAGATCAGCGTTGAGAGTCCGAGCACTATGAACTCGAAGATGAACGAGGTTCCCAGAATCCAGAGGACGGATCGTTCTCGGAATCGGGCTTCCACGCGTTGACCGAGTTCATCTTGGTCGATCTCGATGTCGCTGAAGGGATCGGTGGCAACGCTTGGCTTGTCTTCTTTGATTGGGGTGAACGCGTCGGGGTCGATGAGTTCGCGGTTCAGCAGCGCGATGGTTTCTCCGGTCTTAGGAAAGAATGTCTTGGCGGTGAAGATCGCTTTGGTCCACATGTCGAGGGATTTGAGGTCCGCTTGGTCTTTTTCGAGACTGGATTCGAGTCTGCTGAGCATCGGGTTTTTGGTGTGGATTTCTTCTTCGGTGGGTTGGTAGTCCTCGATGGAGAGGCCTTGATTTTCTCGGTCTCTGTTGAGGAGTTTGACGGTGTTGGTGCGTGCGAGCTCGACGCGCTGGGTGCGCTGCTCGACATAGATGTTGGTGCTTTCGTGGAACTGGACGAGGATGCCGTCACCCATGTTGAGGATGAAGAGGAACGCCCAGAAGAGGAGGGTGAGGAGCATCGCGGTCATGGTGGACTTGGTGATGAGTCCGATGAAGGCGCAGATGCAGAAGAGGAAGCTGAAGAACGAGACGACGATGGGGATCGCGAGGAGGATGCGGGGCTCGAGGTAACCCGATCGGTTCCAGATGATGAGCATGCTCAGCACGGAGAACACGCTGACCTGGAGGCCGACGAAAAGGAGACCGGTTGCGTATTTGGTGAGGAAGAGTCGTGCGCGTGAGATCGGGCGTGCGAGGACGGATTCGATGGTGCCTCCGGTGACGAGTTCTGGGATGATGCCCGCGGTGGAGATGATCGCGAGGATGGTGGCGATCCAGGTGAGCCAGATGCTGATGCCGAGGTATGAGAAGGAGGCGAGGTAGAACGCTTTGGGTTCGATGATGTCTGAGTTGACGGGGATGAAACCGATGTGGAACCAGAGGAAGCGGACACCTTCCTTGTCGATCCCGATCGCCGCGAGGGATGCGGCGAAGAGGACGGTCAGAACCATGGTGAGCCAGAACAGTTTTTTCGCGTTGAGCTCGCGGTAGGCGTCGACGAAGATCGCGGTGGTTTGGGTGAGGATCATGAGTTGGCTCCTCCCTTTGCCGGTTTGCTCGATGGTTTGTTGGGTGATTTGCCGCCTGAGATCGCGCCGGGTCGGGCACCGTCGTTGGTGTCGACGACCTGCATGAAGAGGTCTTCGAGCGAGGGGCGTTTGAATCCTGCGGATTGGATGACGATGTTGTTTTTGCGGAGGGTGTCGATCGCGGGTTGGACGGCGGATGCGTCGCTTGTTTTGAAGGAGATCGCGGTGTCGGAGGTGCCTTGGACGAGCTGGGGCATGGTTGGGTTGGTCATTTCGGATTTGATCGCGTCGGTGATTGGGGACGCGGTGGTGATGACGAATCCGCTTTGTTCAGCGGTGAGTTCGTCGATGGTGCCTTGGGTTCGGACGAGGCCGTGGACCATGATGGCGACGCGGTCGCAGACCATTTCGAGTTCGGAGAGGAGGTGTGAGTTGAGGAAGACGGTTCGGCCTTCGTCTTTGAGGTGGGTCAGGATGTTGCGGATGTCTCGTCGTCCGGAGGGGTCCACGCCGTCGGTGGGTTCGTCGAGGACGACGAGTTTGGGGTCGTTCATGAGTGCTTGGGCGAGACCGACGCGTTGGCGCATGCCTTTGGAGTAGGACCCGAGTTTGTCTTTGTGCCAAGAGTCCATACCGACGAGTTCGAGGAGTTCGGAGGCTTTGGTTTTGCGTTGTTTGCGCTGGATTCCCGAGAGTGCGCCGAAGTGTTCGAGGACTTGTCGTCCGGTGAGGTAGGGGGGGAAGCGGTGGTGTTCTGGGAGGTAGCCGATTTGTTGGAGTGTTGCTTTGTCACCGACCTTGCTGCCGAGGACGGTGCCGCTGCATTTGGTGGGGCTGATGACGGTCATCATGATTTTGACGAGTGTGGACTTGCCCGCACCGTTGGGGCCGAGGAGTCCGAAGATCTCGCCTTTACCGACGGTCATGTCGACGCCTCGGAGGGCTTTGATGCGTCGGTTGTAGGTTTTTTCAACGCCTTGGATATCGATGACGGCACTCATGTGGTTGGTACTCTCTTTCGGGCAACGATATGGAATACATGCCAGTGCTTGTGGTTGTCACCGGTGTGTGTGGATGGTCGGTCCTCTTCGATGAAGGACTCCAGTATGTATTGGTCAAACAGATTTATGGTTTCAGCGCGGGTGAGGTGGGTGCGGTCGTCGAGGATCGCCCAGTCGTCGCGGTCTCCGAAGAACTGGCCGCTGAATCGACCTCCGGGCTTGATGGCGGCGTCGATCTTGGACCAGAGTGCGGGGAAGTGGTCGGGCGGGCAGAAGGGGAGTGAGAAGCTCGCGTTGACGAGTGTGGCGCTGGGGATGGTGAGTTCTTCGAAGTGTGCGTGGGTGATCTGGATTCGGTTTGCTTTGATCGCGGCTTGGATTTCTGGTCGGGCTTTGGTGCGGTTGAGGCCGTCTTGGCTGCCGTCTTGCGCCCAGACATTCCATCCGGCGCTGAGCATCGCGACGCTGTCGCGTCCGGCTCCGCATCCGAGGTCCACGGCGAGCGGTGGGTTGGATTGATCGATGTCACCGAAGCGTTCAAGGGCTTTGAGGACGGTGTCGCGTGCGGGCTTGCCTTCCATGCGATCGAAGTACGCGGGCCAGTCCCTGCGATGGGCGGCTTCATGAACGGGTGGAGTTGTTGATGATGGCTCGTTGGTCATGATTTGTCTCTTGAATCGTCATACGCTTGGAGCATGCACCGCGATCTGACTTCATTTCTCCAGGCACTCGAACATGCGGGGGAGCTTGTGCGGGTTTCTGGGAAGGTTGATCCGGTGCTTGAAATCACCGAGCTTGCTCAACGCGAGTCTAGGCGGATGGATGCGGTTCCGGGGTCTGCGGACTCTCAGCGGACCGATCCGGAGTTCTGCACCGCAGGGGGCAAGGCGCTGCTGATTGAGCAACCGATTGGGTCAAAGTTCCCGGTGCTGATCAATGCGTTTGGGTCGTACAAGCGCGTGGAGATGGCGCTGGGGGGGCGGGCATTGGAAGACACGGCGGGGGTGATTGGTGAGTTGACCAAACCTGAGCCGCCGCGGTCGATCGGGGAAGCGATTGGGAAGGCGAAGCAGTTTTGGCCGTTGTTGAAGATTGGTCCCAAGCGGTCGGGTCGGGCGGGGGCGTGTCAGCAGGTGGTGCATACTGGTGACGGGATTGATTTGACGACGCTGCCGATTCTCAAGTGCTGGCCCGATGATGGGGACTTTGCGAAGTTTGGGTATCCGGCTGGTTTGAATGATGGCATTCGTGGGATGGGGCATCCGGCGATTGATGATGCGGAGTGGATTGAGAAACTTCGAGGTCGGTTCATCACGCTCGCGGGGATCCACACGATCCATGCTGAGGATCGGGATGATCCCAAACCCAAGAGCCACAACATCGGGATGTACCGGGTGCAGCTGCTTGGGAAGGATCGGCTCGCGATGCACTGGCACATGCATCATGATGGGGCGACGCACTGGCGGTCGTGGAAGGCGCTGGGGCAACCGATGCCGGTCGCGATTGTGCTGGGTGGGCCGAGCGTGCTTCCATATGCGGCGACCTGTCCGCTCCCTCCCGGGATCAGCGAGTTGTTGATGGCGGGATTCTTGCAGGGCGAGGGCGTGAAGCTTTGCAAGGGGAA
The DNA here is from genome assembly GCA_963976955.1 of uncultured Phycisphaerales bacterium. Lineage (GTDB taxonomy): Bacteria > Planctomycetota > Phycisphaerae > Phycisphaerales > UBA1924 > UBA1924. The sequence goes on from CAXBMD010000003.1 coordinate 77,693, forward strand.
GACGGTGCCTTTGTGGGTTCCGAGTGATGCGGAGATGGTGATCGAGGGGTATGTGGATACGGATGCTGGGTATCCCGGGTGGGATCCGCGTGATGATGAGGACGGGGATGTTGAGGTTGGGCAGGGGGCTGTGTTTGAAGGGCCGTTCGGGGATCATACTGGTTTTTACTCGATGCCCGATCGGTATCCGATCACGACGGTGACGGCGCTCACGCACAAAGTGGACGCGGTGTATCCGACGACGGTGGTGGGGCTTCCGCCGCAGGAGGACTATTTTTTGGGCAAAGCGACGGAGCGGATTATGCTGCCGCTCTTGAAGACGATTTTGCCAGATGTGATGGACTATGACCTCCCGTTGTATGGTTGTTTCCATAACGCTGCGAATATTCAGATCAAGAAGCACTATCCATTGCACGCTCGCAAGGTGATGCATGCGATCTGGGGCGCGGGGCAGATGGCGTGGACGAAGTGCTTGTTTGTTGTGGACGATGATGTTGATGTGCATGACCTGACGAGCGTTCTGACGGCGGTGTACCAGCATTGCAAGCCATCGCGGGATATCGAGAAGGTGTTTGGTGCGGTGGATATTTTGGATCACGCGGCGTCACGCTTTGGGACGAGCATGAAACTCGGGTTTGATGCGACGCGGAAGATTGCTTCTGAGGATCTTGACGGGCATTCGATTGAATCTTTGAGTGGGGTGCCGAGCGAGTCTCAGCGGGACGATGCGGTCAACAGTGCGCGATCGGTTGAAGGTGTGCTTGATGCGAGTGCGCCGGTGGAAACTCCCGGCTGGTTGTTTGTGCGTGTGGATAAGGGGCATGAAGAACCGGAGCGGGCTGGGGTTGGTCGTGTGGTGCTTGAGCGGTGTGTTGCGGATGGGTCCGTGCTGCCGTTTGTTGTGGTGGTTGGGCGGGATGTGGATATCCACGACCACCACGCGGCGTTGTTCCACTGGGTTGCCAATACGGACGGCGCTCGCGATGCGGTGTGGAGCGGCTCCGGTGGGCATGATCGCATCGGGTTCGATGCGACCCCGAAGACTCGTGGGGACGCGAAGAACGACCAGCCGGTGCGGGCTTGGCCTCCGGTGTTGACGATGCTGGATTCGGTTCGAGATCGCGTGGACGGGATTGAGACTCGTCGTTAGCCGCCGTAGCCGCCGGTTTGTTCGTCGAGCCAGGAGTCGATCTCGACGACGACATCTTCGATGAACGGTTTGGCGGCTCGTGATCCGCTCCCGTTCTTGATGTCATTGAGGATGATGGAGAACGCGGCTCTGCGACCGTTTGGGTGGTTGAGAACTCCGGAGAGTGCGTAGACGCCGTTGAGGTAGCCGCTCTTTGCGTGGAGGGATGCGGTGAGTTTGGTGTCGGTGAATCGGCGTTTGAGCGTGCCAACTCCCGGGGTGGCGAGCGAGTTCTCGAAGGCGTCCCATGAGTCTTGCTTGGCGAGGACGCCCATCCAATGGGTGAAGGTCTTTGGGGTGACCCGGTTTTCGCGGCTCATTCCTGAGCCGTCGGCGATAACGGTACTTTGTGCCGCTGTCGCGTTGATGTGCTGGCTTAGGAGCAGGCGGATGACCGATGCGCCGTTCTCCCACGAACCGGGATCACCAGTAATTTCGTGTCCGATGCGTTTGATGAGTGCTTCTGCGTAGAGGTTGTAGGAATCGGTGTTGGTGCGTTTGAGGATATCGGTGAGGGGTGTAGTGACCACCGCGATCGGTGTGGAGTCCCATTCGTTTCCGGGTTCGATGAGGCGGACCGCGTCGTTGATGTAGCGGTCGGTGTTGATGGTGATGTCGCGTTGGCTCAGTGCGTAGGCAAAGACGCCGCCGGCGAAGAGGGGGGGTTCGTGGATGCTGACGGGGATTTCGGTTTTGCCTCGGACATTGCCGTAGAGGGTGAACTTGTTGTCGGGTACTGGTCTTGCGACCCACGCGCTGTCGCGGCCTTTGGAGATGGTTTTGGCTTTGACTTGAATGTCAATCCAAGGAAGGTCTGGCTGCATCTCCACGATTGGGGTGCCTCCGAGTGATCCTGGGATGGGGTAGATGTTGATGACATTGGTCTGGAAGTTGAGCCCTCCGACCTCGGCGCAGTACCAGCGGTTGAGCTGGTCGATCGGCCAGTCCGGATGCGCCCAGTTGCGGTCAAAGATTCGATCGTCGACGACGACTTCATCAACTGAGTCGATCTGGCGGTCTTTCATCGCTTTGGCAACCGCGTCAAAGAGTGCGTCGTGGGTGAGGACTTGCTGCTCGTCCTCGAAGACGCCGGGGTCTCCGAGGGAGGGGTCTCCAGAGCCTCGGATGATGAGGGTGCGTCGGTTGTCTTGTTCGAAGATGTCGATGGTGGTGCGGAACTCGAACGCTTCTCCGAGCACCATGAGTGCTGCTCCGGAGCTGAGGATTTTCATGTTTGATGCGGGGATCATGAGATCGTTGCTGTGGTACTCTCCAAGCTCGCGGTTGGTGTCGAGGTCGATGATGTGGATCGCGACTTTGCCGCTCCCGAGACTCGCGGTGCCGACCAGTTTGTCCAGCGAGAGGTCCAAGGGACCAGCGAGGGCGAGGGATGAGAGGATCCAGAGCAAGGTGAGTGCTGTCAAGGATTGAAGTTGAATCGTGATTCGTGAGCTCATGGCCGTATCTCCTGTACCCTACTTTCGGGCGAACTGGCGTGGAATCTCCAGTACCTGCGGGATCGGGGTGATTCAAGGTAGTCTACCGTTGCTCAGGCCCCAATGATCAAGAGTCTCGGGAACGATGCCGGGATTGTGAAAGGAAAGCAGACTATGAGCGACACCCCTCCGACCGTTGTTGAGAACACCGATGATGCTGTGGTGGCGCATCGTGGGGTGTTGATTGTGGATGACAATGAGCAGAATCTTGAGTTGCTCCATGCGTACCTGGACGATCTGGGTGGGCCTGTGCGGGTGGTCAACGATGGGATCAAGGCGATCGAGTCGGTCAAGAATGATCCGCCGGACATTATTCTGCTGGACATCATGATGCCCCGGATGAGTGGGTATCAGGTCTGTCAGCAACTCAAGAAGTCTCCTGAGACCAAGGACATCCCGATCATCATGGTGACGGCACTGAGTGAGGTGGGGGATGTTGAGCGGGCGATTGATGTGGGCGCGGATGATTTCCTGACCAAGCCTGTGAACAAACTGGAACTTCTGACGCGGGTGCGTTCGCTGCTGCGGGTACGCCAGCTCAAGCGGAATCTGGATGACGCGGTCGCTGAGGTTCGGGCGCTGCGAGACCAAGCGGGCGAGTAAAAAAACTTCAATGAAAAAAGCCGGCGATTGGATCGTCGGCTCTTTTTTTGCATGTATTTTCGTTTACGGGCAGCCCTTACTGAACGCGGAGAGGTATGCGGAGATATCGAGGAAGTTGAACGAGCCGTCTGGGTTGAAGTCGGCGATGGGTTCTTGGTTGCCAAACGCGGTGAGGTATGCGGAGATGTCGAGGAAGTTGAGACTGCCCTCTCCGGTCAGGTCCGCTGGGCAATCGTTGATGACCGCTTCAGGAAGAATGAAGTCGATGATCACCGGGCGGTGGTCTGAAGCGAACCCAGAGATGGAGAACGGGTTGACGGGGAATGAGCGTGCAGGCTCGGGGATCTGTGCGTTGCCCATGCCCGAACCGGTGGAGCGGAAGACGAAGCTTCGGCGAGCGGTCGCGATGGAGTCTTGGTAGATCAGGTAATCGAGCTTGGAGTTGCTGCCTTGGGTTGAGGTGTCACCTGAGATTGGGTGGGAGGCGAGATCGAGGGAGGAGTCGGAGAGGTCGCGGTCGGTGCCGTCGGTTCCTCCGAAGTTTGCCGCTCTTGCGATGAACTCTGATGGCCCGTTTCCTGGGGTTTGATTGAGGTCTCCACCAACGATGACGGGAGTGTTTTCGTCGAGAACGGTTCCTGTGTTTGGGAGCGAGATTTTGTTGTTGGGGTCGCTGATGCCGGTGCCTGCACCGTTGTAGTAGTAGTCGATGAGGTAGGCGATGTTCTCGCTGGCGCGGGCGCGTTGTTCGTAGTCGCTCGAGTCGCCCCCGGCTTTGAGGTGACCGTTGCCGACGACGAGATCGCCGGCGTAGATTTCATCCGGGAGATCGATTTCAGCGAACTGGTAGCCGCGGATTCCACCGGTGCCACCGGTTTGGTATTCGTCTGCTTGGACGACGAATGTGGAGTAGGTGGCGCCGCCGCCGTTGAGATCAACGAATGGGTAGCGAGAGAGGATGAGGTTGCGGTTGAACCCGTCGTTGCCTTCGCTCGCGTAGACATAGTTGAGGTCGTAGTCGGTGCCGGTGAAGAGTTGGATGTATGAGCCGACGGTGCCGCCGAGGAACGGATCGGTGCCGCCGTGGACGAGGAGGTCGGCGACTTGTTCGAGGGTTGCGATGGAGTCGACGCCTGAACCGGTGCCGTTGCCTGAGTTGTCAGCGCATTCTTGGAGGATGACGACATCGGGTCGGAGGGAAGCGATGATGCGGACGATGCCGTTCCAGTCACCGAAGTTGTCTGCCTTGTCGTTGGAGGAGCAGATGCCGTCTTGGACATTCCAGGTCATCATGCGGAGGTCAGTGTCGTGGGATTTGAGCCAGTCGCCGTTGTTGGGGTCCCACTGCGCGGAGGCGGAGCCGCAGGCGAGTGCGAGAAGTGACGCGGTGATTGCTGGGAAGTGCTTCATTGAAATCTCCAAGGCTGACCCCACCAGAGTTGGTGGTTGTATTTTTGACTCGGCTTGTGAACAAATACAAGTCGAGCGTAGGGTTTTTTAGTCAATAAACGCCCGCGCCGGTAGGCGCGGGCGTTTGGGTTTCATGTTCGCTTTCGGAAGCGAGCTTCAGTCCGATGATTATGGGCAACCTTGACCGAATGCGGAGAGGTATGCTGAAACATCGAGGAAGTTGAAGTTGCCGTCTGGCTGGAAGTCAGCGATTGGATCCATGTTCCCGAATGCGGTGAGGAACGCGGAGACATCGAGGAAGTTGAGGCTTCCCGACATGTCCAAGTCCGCTGGACATGGGTTGACGACTTCGTCCTGGTAGTAGCCGACATACAGACCGACCGAGTAGGACTCATCCGCTGGTTGACCCGGATCGTAGAAGGACGATGTTGGGTTGTTGTAGATACCGTCGCTGTTGGTGTCGTAGGTGATCTGGGTACCGATGATGACACCGCCGTTGGTGATTGGATCGGATGGATCCGCAGCGGAGATGTCCGAGTTGTTCCATGCGAACTCAGCAGCGTTGCTCGAGTACATGGTTCCTGGGGTCGCGCCACCGGTAGCGGTGGATGAGCCGAGGAAGTCAACACGGTAGTTGAGACCTGAGTTGAGACCTTCGAAGACCTGGCCGACTTCCATGACCAGTTCGAGCTGGTAGGAGAAGGTTGCTGGGTCGTAGATCGCGCGGACGAGTGCACCGTCGAAGTCGGATTCGCCGTTCGGGCCGCGATCGAAGAGTTCGACTGCGGACATGAACCAGACATTACCAGCTGCGTCGATTGATGGGGCGGACATGCCTGGGCCGAGTGGGAAACCACCGGTGACTGCGTCGAGGTTCACGATCTGACCGATCGTTGCGCCGGTGTCGTCGAGGATTGGCTTGCCTGCGTTTGGTGTGAAGATGTTGAACTGGTCAACATATGCCGCGAGGGTCCACTCGGTTGCGCCGGTGTTCGCGTTGTAGCGGCAGACGACGATCTGGTTTGAGAAGTCATCGGAGAAGCCGTTCTCGTTGACCATGACCGCCATGAGGCCGTTGTCGTTCTGATCGCGACCGATTGCGATGTGGCCAACACCACCACGGAACAGTGTTGAACCGGTGTAGTTGTTTGGCTGCCCGTTGCCGGTGTAGGTGATTGCGAAACCGGTTTCGTTATCGATGATTGGTGATCCTGATGGGATCTCGAAGCCCTTTGCGCCGATTACTGCGCCTGAAGCGTCAACGCCGGTGACATTGAGGATGCGGGTTTCGCCGCCGCCTGCTTGTGCGTCCTTGGCGAGGATTGAAAGGGTATATGCCGCACCGTTCCCGAGGAAGTCGTGGGTGGTGGTGCTGAATGCGCCGCGGTGGTCGCTGCCGAAGCCGCCGGTGGTATCGAGGTGTGCGGTGGTCTGGGTGAATGAACCGGTGTCAGCGATGAAGAGTTCGGTGGTCGCTGCGAAGGCGTTGCCGCCGACGGAGAGGCCGTTCCCGCCAGCAACGCGTGCTGGGATGTTGTTTGGTACGCCGAGGGCGTCTGGGTATGCGGTGATCAGGCGATCGGTTGCATCGGTGGTTGCTGCGGAGGAGATGAGGTTGATGGTGCCGCAGTCGCGGTCACCCAAGCGTGTGCGGAAGATGTTGTTTCCCGAGAGCTGGTTGAGACCTGTTGAGTTGTTGTTGTCGCCGCGGTAGAAGATGTTGCCATCTGCGTCCATGGAGAGGCCACCGAGCTGTGAGCTGTCGCCTGCGAACTGGTCGGTGGTGTTGACTGCTGCTTGGCGGCGGTCCACATAGAGGCGGTTTGCGTCCGAAGCGTCGTAGTTAACGAATGCACCGACGATGCCGTTGAAGCTTGAACCGCCGAGGGTGGTGCCGAACTCGTTGATTGCGATCGCGAAGCGTGATGCGTTACCCGCTGGGGTGACTGGTGTGCCTGCGGTGTTGTTCTGAGCGTTTACACCTGCGCCTGGTGTGCCTTCCCAGAGTGAGTAGGTCGGCATGGAGTAGTTGACGCCGACATTGGTGCTTGGGCTGATGGTGCTTGAGGAGTAGAGGTTGTTGAAGTTGGTCGCGTTGGTCTTGGTCATCTTGACCAGTGGTGCGACACCGAAGAGGTGGCCTTGGGATGTTGTGAATGGTGACAGGTCAACGACATACGCGCTGCAGTTGTCAGTCCATGGGCTGAGTGCATCACCCGGCAGATTCCCGCCGTTGGTGCTGACACTGTCCTGAGCGAATGCGGGGGCGCAGAGTCCTGCCGCGGCGACGATTGCTGTGATTGCAAGTTGATGACGCATGATCTCAATCTCCTTTGGTTGATGATGTTCCCGCACGCGCAGGATCATCTCTCACATTTCGATGATGTATTCGAGCACCGTCAGGTGCTCGATCTCTCCAGGGTTGCCTCGCTTAGATCACACCCAGCACAACCTCCATTGGCTTGGGCATGTCTCAGCGGACAAACTACGCCAATATCGTAGCATGGATGGGAAGAATCATTTGATTTGATCCATACAGAATGCGTCAATATTCTGTCAAGATGCCCGATAAACCGAGGCATGGTTGGGTTATGAACGGGTTAAGAACCTGATTTCACGGCAAGATGCCCTGCGAGCTTTGTATTGGAACGGACGAGGGCAAGATTGGCCGTAAGTGTTTTGCCTTCCGATACTTCGTGCAAGCGACCGAGGATGGCTGGGGTCATGCCTCTGCCGGTGGCTCCCGAACGCTTCGCGTGGTCTCGCGCTTCGCTGAGCCATGCTTCCCATTGGGATCGGTCGAGCTCGTCGGATTCTGGGATGGGATTGGCGACGACGATTCCGCGTCCGGTGCGTGACATCTCTGAGAAGACGAGTTCTGCGAGTTCATCGGGATCATCGATCCGGACATCAACTTGTGCCTGGGATTCTCGGAGATAGAACGCGGGGAAGGAATCGGTCTGGTAGCCGACGATCATGATCCCAAGTGTTTCGAGTGCTTCGCGGGTGGATTCGACATCGAGGATCGACTTGACACCGCTGGTGACGACCGCGACCGGGAAACGGGTGAAGGCGGCGAGGTCGCTGGAGATGTCCAGGTGTTGGCCGTAGCCCTTGTGGACTCCACCGATCCCTCCGGTCGCAAAGACACGGACTCCGGCGGCGGCGGCGAGTTCCATCGTCGTGCTGACGGTCGTCGCGGCGTGGACTTTCTTGTGGATCGCGATCCCGAGGTTCGCGGTGTTGGCTTTGAGGACCTGATCCTCGGCAAGCATGGAGTCGAGTTCCAGCTCGGTCATCCCGACGGTGGGGGTGCCGTTGACGATCCCAATGAGTGCGGGCTGGGCGTGCTGTGATCGGACGATCTGGGCGAGTTCATCCGCGAGCGGCTTTGCGGAGGATGTTGGGACCCCGTGGACGAGGAGTGTGGTTTCAAGTGCGACCGCATTTGGACCGGCACGGTTTGTGAGATTCATGCTCTATCTCTCAGTTTAGGATTCAATTTTCAGTCTTTTGAGCTATGCCCGATAAAGCGTATCGCTGGAAATGACGATGGATCGGGAAAGACCGATTGATGATGCTGATAAATCTCAGTGATTCCAGAGAAGTCGATTGCAATATGGTGGATCCTTATTGACACTCTATCAATGACATTCGCCGTACCCAGTACTCAGTGAGAAATGCCGATGGACCAAACTCAAACCGCTTTCTCGGGAATTCTCACTTCTGCAATACTCATGGGCTGTGCCGGGGTCGCTTTTTCGGCTGAGCCTGTCTTTGTGGACGAGTTCCCGGTGGAGTGGGTCGCGATCCAGATTCATATGCCTGATGGGCGTGTGATTGAAAGGACTGAACGACGCTTTCCTTCTCGCTCTCGGATTCTCACGATGAGGGGGGTCAATGGGAAGTTGCCTGCATTCAGACGGAGCGCCGAGCCGACGGATGCAGGGGTTGAAATCGCGTTGAATTCGGAATCTGTGATTGATTCGACTATTGATTCGACTGCGGGCGATGATCTTGTGGTTCAAGCGGGTGAAATCGAATCGGAACCTATTGACATCACTTCAGAAGTTGTACCGACTGACGAGGTGGTGGAGAGTTCGGAATCTGAAGAGAGTTCCGGTCCGGTCAAGACCTTTAAGAAATCACCGCGAGCGTAAAGCTATTGAAAAACCCCCTCGTTTGAACAAGGGGGCTTTCAAATCAGAAGGCTTTGCTATCTTTAGACGCGGTCTTTAAGCGCCTTGAGTGGGCGGACCTTGACGACATTGCGTGCTGGCTTTGCCTTGAAGACCATTTCTTCCTTGGTGAATGGGTTGACGCCCTTGCGTGCCTTGGTTGCTGGCTTGCGTTGGACGCTGACCTTCATCATGCCTGGGACATTGAATGCGCCGCATGAGCCCTTCTTGAGATCGACCTGGATCATCTCACCCATGACATCGAAGACCTGAGCGGCTTCCTTCTTTGAGATGCCGACATGATCAGAGATGACGGAAAGGACTTCCGACTTGGTGCGTGCTTTGTCCTTGGCGGCGGTGATCCGTCCTGGCTTGCTGGCAGCTGGTGCCTTCGCAGCGGCCTTCTTCGCTGGTGCCTTCTTGGCTGCAGGCTTGCGTGCTGCAGTCTTTTTGGCTGCTGGTTTACGGGCTGCTTTTTTCTTTGTTTTCTTAGCCATTTTGCAATCTCCATTATGCAAAGTTGTGAATTCGTGTGCGGCTTCCACCCACACCTACGGTTGTTTTTACCGGACTTCTATCGGCAGAATACCACCCATTCACCCTGTTTTCATAGGGTTTTTTATATATTTTTCCATTTGTCGATCTGGGGTGCTCTCAAATCTACCCTCGGTGTCCCCTGAGCTTTGGTGAGATTCGATCCTATCGTGGTGCATGCAAACCCCTGAAAAACAAGTCCGAATCACGCGTGCGATACCCGGAAAGCTCGAATTACCAAACGCTTGCGTTCGTGTTCTGAGCGATGGGATATCGAGCGCCGATGCCATTCGCTCCTTTGTTTTTGGTGCTGATGCGCTGGTGACAATGTACACGGATCGTGTGGATGAGGAACTGCTGAATGCTGCTGGTGATGGGCTTCGAATTGTGAATAACTTCGCTGTGGGGCACGACAATATTGATCTTGGAGCCTGTAAAAGCAGGGGGATCGTGGTCTGCAATACCCCAGATGCGGTGACCGAGGGGACCGCGAACATCGCGTTTCTTCTGATGCTCAGCGTCGCGCGGCGATTGATCGAAGCGGACCGGTACGCTCGATCCGAGGCGTATCCAGCCAGCGGTCAGCTGGGGATGGCGGACTTCATGGGCATTGATCTGTGCGGCAAAGAGCTGCTGATTGTGGGTGCTGGACGGATCGGATACGCGACCGCTCAGCGTGCCAAATCACTCGGGATGCGGATCGCGTATGTCGCTCGGACCAGGCACCTGGACTTTGAAATGTCCCCGCTCGCGGCGCGCAGGGTCGAGCTTGAGGAAGGATTGCGGGACGCGGATGTGGTGAGTATCCATACGCCTTTGACACCACACACCAAGCACCTGATCAACGCTGATCGGCTCGCGATGATGAAGAAAGACTCGATCCTCGTCAACACCTCGCGTGGGCCGGTGGTGGACGAATCGGCATTGGTCGATGCGTTGGAATCGGGGCATCTCTGGGGTGCTGGTCTGGATGTGTTTGAGCTTGAGCCGACGGTTCATCCGGGGCTGGTTGCGTGCGATCGTGCGGTGCTGACGCCGCATATCGGGAGCGCTGAGCAGCGTTGGCGCGAAGCGATGACGGAGATGGTGCAGACAAACATCCGAGCGGTGTTCGAGGGGGGCGAGCCGCTAACGCGTGTGGTGTAAGCGTATTGTGAGAGGTGGATTACGAGTCTCGGCGTTTGGCTTCGCCAAACTCGATCTCGATGTATCGCGCGACATAATCGATGATGGAATCGGCTTGTGGGATGTCGGGGTTCCCGGTCGGGCCGTGGGGCTCGAACCGCATGCCTTTGAATCGTTTGACCGCTTCGTCGATTGGTAGACCATATTGAAGCGCGATGGAGAACGCTCGGCAGAACGCTTGGCACATCCCTGAGATCGCGGAACCTTCTTTGGCGATCTTGATGAAGATCTCCCCCGGTGTGCCGTCGGCGTAGAGACCGATGGTCAGGTATCCCTCGTGTCGTCCGATCTCGAACTTGTGGGTGAGGGATTTTCGGGTCGGGGTCAGGGATTGGCGTGTTGCGAGCATCGGTGCATCCTCGTCGATTATTGGGTCGATCGTTGGTTTGGCGTGTGGTCCCAGCGGTCATCCTTGAGCTGGGACATGGATCATATCGGACCTTGGGTTGGGATTCCTTTGAGATTGGGACGGATCGGATCGGATTGCTGGATCCGTGGGGGTTGGGACGGGGGGAAGGGGGTGTTTCTTGTTCAGGGGTATAAATTGGGTCTCAGATCGACTCTGAAACTTGCTCCATGGCTCGGCAATGCCGATACTTAGAGAACAGACCATGACGATCTCCACACCAGAATCCGAGTTTGCCGGTTCGATGAGCCGCCCGTCCAAAGCGATGGGGTGGGTTGTTGCCGCACTCGCCGTCCACCTCTTGGTGACTTCGGTGGCGACTGCTGCAACGAGCTGCAGCGGGACCATCGAGCGGACACGCGTCACTCGGCTTTCGAGCTGCGTGGCGCAGGTGATCCGCGAGCTTGTGGATCATGCCGCGGAATCGACCTCGGTGGTCATGGTTGAACAGGATTCCGAACCGTTGCCTGCGACTTTGGTTGCGGACACCGGGGTGATGGATACTGGGCGGATGCTGATCCCTTGGATGCACGATCTGCCGCCACCGACGCGGATGTGATCCGAAGCGTTCCTGCAGTATTTTTATCATACAACCCGTTCAATCAGTCGTTGATCTCGTGATCGGTTCATACCGGATCTGAGTTCCTCGGCTTACCCGCTGGATTGTTGAATCGATCCGGCGCAACACACGAGATACACCATGTCCAGTTCAGAAATCCCTGTCATCGGCTCCATTCTTTCGAAACTCTTTGGTTCACGCAATGAGCGTGTGGTCAAGCGGTACACGACACGCGTAGACGCGATCGCGGAGCTTGAGCCCCAGATGCGAGCGTTGACCGATGCTGAGCTTCGCGCCAAGACCGAAGAGTTCCGGGAGCGGTACGACGCGGGAGAGACCTCGAACGATTTGCTGGTCGAGGTATTCGCGGTGGGGCGCGAAGCGATGGATCGTTCGGTGGGGATCCGCAACATCTTTAATCCTGAACATGGGTTTGATCCTTCGCTTCTGAGTGGATCGGCACGCGAGGCGTATGACCGCGTCAAGGCGGAGGTGGATTCGCTTGAGCCTGCAGAACCGGTGGGGGAGTACCTTGGGTGTGCTGAACCGGTCCCGGCGTATATCCAGGTCGATATTCCAAACGAGATTTACGACGCGGTTCGGGAGATTTATCCGGAATCGCGTCCGCCGTTCCGTGCTCGTCCGTTTGATGTGCAGCTGATCGGTGGCATGGTGCTGGGTCAGGGCAAGATCGCGGAAATGAAGACGGGCGAAGGCAAGACCATCGTCGCGCCGCTCGCGACTTACATGGCGTCGGTGACCCGCCAGCAGGTGCATGTGGTCACGGTGAATGATTACCTCGTCCAGCGTGACCGCGACTGGACCTTCCCGTTCTTTGCGAAGGTCGGTCTGACGGTCGGCGCGATCCACCCGATGCACATGCAGCCCGAATCCACCAAGCGGGAGATGTACCGCTGTGATGTCGTCTACGGCACCACTTCGGAGTTCGGGTTTGACTACCTCCGCGACAATATGAAGCGGAATGTGGATGAGCAGGTGCAGCGGAAGCGTCAGTTCGCGATTGTTGACGAGGTGGACTCGACGCTGATTGACGAAGCACGGACGCCTTTGATCATCTCGGGTCCGGCGCACGACGATCAGCCCCGCTATGAGCTGGCAACAGGGCTTGCGAAGCAGCTTGTTGATCTTCAGAAACCTTGGCAAGAGAAGGAAGACGAGGTTCAACGGACAAAGGAAAACATCAAGGGTTTGGAGGGTGATATCCGTCAGACCCGTGATTCGGCGTTGATTCCTGAGCTTCAGAAGCGGCTGGACGAGGAAACCAAGCGTCTACCCGACCTGGAGGGTCAGCGGGATCAGTACTCGCAGTACTACGAGATCGAGATGGATCGCAAGTCCGCGCACCTGACCCACGACGGCATCGCGCACGCTCAGAAACTCGCTGGGGTCGGATCGTTCTATGTCGATGAGAACATGGATATCCCGCATCTGCTTGAGCAGTCGCTGCGTGCGTACGCGGTGTACCAGCTGGACAAGGACTACATCGTGATGGATGTCCCCGATCGCATGACGGGGAAGAGCGAACCGAACATTGTGATCGTGGATACCAATACCGGTCGTCCGATGATCGGTCGTCAGTGGTCCGATGGTCTGCACCAAGCGATCGAGTGTAAAGAAGGCGTGCCGATCAAAGCGGAGACGCAGACGGTTGCTTCGGTGACGGTCCAGAACTTCTTTAAGATGTATAAGCAACTCTCGGGTATGACCGGTACCGCTGATACCGAAGCGCAAGAGTTCCACGATATTTATCACCTCGATGTGATTTCGATCCCGACGAATAAACCGATCGCGCGTCATGACCATGACGACCTGATGTACCTCCGCGCCAAGGACAAGTGGGAAGCGATTGTCGACGAGATCAAGGCATTCCACGACGCGGGACGCCCCATCCTTGTGGGCACGACCTCGGTCGAGCGGTCCGAGATGATCTCGCAGATGCTCACCAAAAAATACCAGGTCCAGCATTCGGTGCTCAACGCGAAGCAGCATGAGCGCGAAGCGAATGTGGTCGAGGATGCGGGGCATCTTGGTGCGGTCATGATCGCGACCAATATGGCGGGGCGTGGTACGGACATTAAGCTCGGGAAGCTCGATCGCGAAGCGTATATCGAGCACCTGCTCAAGCGTGGCATCGCGTCGCGCGGACTGACTCCGGACATGTCCGACCAGGAACTCCGCGAGAATGTCTACCGCAAGATCGCGTCGGTGGAGCTCAAAGCCGAGGGCATGAAGAAGCGGGACGCAGAGGTCATGGACTTTGCAGAGCTCGAACTCCAGCTCCTGCGCCACTGGGCGGGGCAATACACATGGATGAGCGCCAAGGGGATCGAATCGGCGAGTGCCGACGAACTGCGGGCTGAGCTTGATAAGAACGGCCGCTCGATCATGCACCGTGTCCGTTGGTTCGACAACATCGAGGATATGGGCGGCTTGCATGTGATCGGCACAGAGCGGCATGAATCGCGCCGTATTGATAACCAGCTCCGTGGTCGTTCAGGCCGACAGGGCGACAACGGTTCATCGCGGTTCTTTGTCTCACTTGAAGACGACCTGATGAAGATGTTCGCGGGTGAAACAACCATGAAGCTCCTCTCCCGTCTGGGGATGAAGGAAGGCGATGCGATCGAGCATCCGTGGTTGTCCAAGAATGTTGAACGGGCGCAGAAGAAGGTCGAAGAACGCAACTTCCAGATCCGCAAGAACATCCTCGAATACGACGAGGTTATGGAACACCAGCGCCAGCGGTTCTACGGCTTGCGCCAGCGGATCCTTGAAGGCCGCGAGGTGAATAATCTGGTCTTCGAGTACATCGAGGATGTGGTTGATGACGCGATCGCGGAGTACCTTGATGACGATTTCGCGGCGTCGTGTGCCGCGGATTACGCTCGCAAGGAACTGGATTGTTCCATCCTCCCCGAACGGCTCAAGGGCAAGGACGCGATTGAGATGGATATCGCGATCCGGAGATTGGCGAAGGAAGATGTGACGGCAACCATCGTGATGACCCTCGGCGAGTACATGCCGATCGAGGGGTCCGAGGTTTCGATCGACTTTGATTCTGCTGGCTTGCACCGTTGGGCGAAGAGCCGGTTCGGGCTTGAGCTTGATACAGGGTCACTGCGTGAGGGCGGGGCGGCAGAACGCCGAGCGGTTCAGGAGATGCTCGAAGTGGCGGCGTTTGCCAAAATCGACGCGGCACCACTCGAAAAGATCGAAAGCTTTGCTGATCCACGCTACGGCGCTGAACAGCTCGCGGTTTGGGTGAAGGACAAGTTCACCAAGGAAATCAGTCCAGACGAGATCATCGCTGCCAACAAGGACGACCAACTCGAGGTCCGTGACCTGATCATCCAGACCGCACGCGAGCTCTACGAGAAACGCGAAGCCGAGTTCCCGGCAGACTTTATTATGCAGCGCACAATGATGATCGCGAGGCAAGACGCAAACGCAGCGTTCGACAATCTGGTCAAGTGGGCGAAGGATCGAGTGGGTCTGGTGTTGAGTCCTGAAGAGATCAAGACCACCCCGCCTGCGAAGATCCGTGAGCGGTTGGTTGAAGCGACCAAGGAGTCGCTCAAGACCAAGGACCTTGAGGTTATGCTGGAGAAGGCGCTCGCGTGCGAGAACGACGATGAACTCGATGCGGTCCTCACAGCACGCTACGGCGAGGGCATCACCGAACGCATGCGGTACCTCGACGAGGAAGACCGGGACAAAGCGATCCGCGCCCGCGTGGAAACCCTTGCGCGTCCGGAACTGATCCAGTTTGAGCAGATGGTTCTCATCGAGACGCTTGATACTTCATGGAAGGATCACCTGTACTCGATGGACCAGCTCCGTGACACGATCGGGTTCCGCGCCATCGCGCAGACCGATCCGAAAATCGAGTACAAGCGTGAAGGCCAACGGATGTTCCAAGGCATGATGCGGGAGATCCGCGAGAAGGTTACCGGGTACATCTTCAAAGCTCGCCTCTCAGCTCCGGCTCCCCGGCAAGGACCGGTGCAGCGTCCGCCCCAACAGGGTGGACAGCCAGGTGGACAGCCGGGTGGTCCAGCACAACAGCAGCGGCGTCCACAAGCGGCTCCAGCAGGATCCGGGAACATCATGGGTTCCTCGATCGTCGGGCCCGGATTCGCGAGTGGAGCGATGTACACACCCCCAAAACCCGCTCAGCAACCCAAGCCGGACTCCAATAGCGAGGCTGGTTCGGGCAATGAACAGGCCTGAATCATGGTTTGAAGGCTCGAAAAGGGATCCGAGTATTCCGCTGGGCGTATAGATCAATCGGGACAACTGCGACGCATATCGTGTATCTTGGTATACCCGCGTCCGCCCCTCACAGGTACTCGCTCGCACCGGAGCTCTTCATGACCCAGAATCAAATGACTCGTCCGACGCCTCAAATGAGGGGCTTTACGCTTGTTGAGATTGTGCTTGTGGTGGCGATTATTTCGCTGATTGCCGCGATCTCGATCTCGGTTGGGGCATCGATGGCGGACTCTGGACGCAAGCGTGCGACTGAATCCGTGCTGCAGGTGCTGGATCAGGCGCTCGATGATTACATCAATGCGACCGGGGCGGTCCCGCCATCACTGGTTGCGATCAAGCTGGAGCAGGATATCGATTCCAACTCCCGCGGCGATATCGTGTATTACCCAGCGGTCGACGGGGTGTTCAACACAGTTATTCCGAGCGATAATCCGGACGCGCCGCTGCGGCATTACCAGATCAACTCGATCGGTCTCTTTCTTCAATCGATCTCGTCCTCGTCGGATGTTCCGTCGCTGCTCGAGAATGTCGATGCGAGCTTTGTCAAGCACTACGACTATCCCGGCGATCTTCAGCCTGGGATGACGACGGTCTTTGATGCGTGGGGGAATCCGATCCGGTATGTGCATCCGAAGTTCGATGGCATTCTGGAAGACGGGCAGCGTACAGTAGCCGATCCTGGGATGTTCCTTGATGTCATGGACCCGCAAGCGGGGTTCTTTACCGATGAGATGCTGCCGACGGATTTGTCACTGATCCCGTTTGTGGAAATCCGTCGGAACAGGATTCTTGCATCCGACCGTGCTGGGTTTATCGGGATCGAAGCGGACTCAGATGGTGGATCGTGTCCCGCTCAACGCCCATATTTCTACTCAGCAGGACCGGACGGGGATCCCGCGACGATCGAGGACAATGTGTACACCACGCTACCCAACTTCCTCAATCCGCTCTAGCATACAGGTGAGTCCGCTGGACCGTACAACGAATCCCTGATCTAGGTTTTTGATGCGGGTTCGTATGTGTGTGGAGATTGAATGATGCCTACATCCCCGAGTTGTCCAGAGTGTGGTGCTGACTTTACCTATGTCGACCGCGATATGTATGTTTGCCCGATGTGCGCCCACGAATGGCCCGCGGCTGGCGCGGATTCAGGGGAAAGCACTCCATCAAGCGGTGATGGCGGGGATGAGGTTCGGGACTCGAATGGGAACATTCTGGTGTCGGGTGATACCGTCGTCGTGATCAAAGACTTGAAGGTGAAGGGGTCGTCGCTGGTGGTCAAGGGCGGCACCAAGGTCAAGAACATTCGGCTGGTGGACGGGGATCACGACATCGATTGCAAGATCCCCGGTATCGGCGCGATGCAGCTCAAATCAGAGTTTGTGAAGAAGGCCTGAGCCAAGCCCGAGGGGGTGGGTTGTTGGTTTCGAACGAGAATTGGCGCATGAAAAAACCCCATCTTGCGATGGGGCCTTTGTGTTCGAATTCAAAGGTCTTCGATTAGCGGCGACGACGGCCAGCTACCAAACCACCGAGGCCGAGAAGAGCCATAGCGGATGGAGCAGGAACGGTGTTGTAGGTACCGATCAAGACAGCACCATTTGCGATGTCATCATCGGTGTCTGCGTTGTTGTAGATGTTGCCTGAGCTGTTGCCTGCGAGCATTTCTGCGTACAGAGCTGAGCTGATGGACCAAGTACCCGACCCTTGGAACGCGAGCGCGCCAGCGGTGAAGTTCGAGGTCGAAGCTGTGTTGAAGCTCCACATGTTGAGACCAGCAGAGCTGGCCGAGCGGAAGAGGGCAGGGGTGCCGTCTGAAACGGTGCCTGCGGTGGTGATGTCACCCGAGATGAGGGTGGATACGAGGCCGGTGCCTGCACCTGCGTAGAAATCTGCAAGGAGGAAACCGGTGAAGCCACCAGCTGAAGTGGTTGCCGATGAAAGACCAGCGGTTGCGGTGATGGTGATCTGATCAACGACCGAGAGGTCGATGAGGAGAAGGTCATCTGCTTGAGCACCGGTTGCGATGAATGCTGCTGATGCGAGCACTGCCATTTTGATATTTGCCATTGTGATTCTCTCTTTCTGGCCCGTACAAGCGGACCACTCTTTAACCGAAAGTCGAAACGGCTACGACACCGCCGACGAGTTCACTGACATTAATGGAAACTTTTTGGAAATGCAAGTGAATTCCCTAATTTGATTACCGGAACTGAGTTACGGCGTTGGTGGATGAAGATATTTGCGCGGCTTCCAGTATTCAGCCCGATAAAAGCCTACGAAGAGCCCTGAAATCATAGATTATGGCTTGAATGGCCAAAGAGATTCGAGTGCTTCATAATCTCGGAAAAATATACAGCGATCTCGTGTGTACGGGTAATGTTTGGAAACGAGAGAGGCCATGGGTGAAAAATTTTGGTGTCAGAAATTTGATCAAAAAAAACGCAGCATCGCTCATGGGTGATGCTGCGTTCAGATTTCGGAATAAATCATTCGACATTGGTCGGTCGATTGATTCCAGAGTTTATCGGCGACGACGATTCACAAGGAGACCACCAAGTCCGAAGAGGGCTGCGGAAGCAGGAGCGGGTACTTGTGACAAAGAAATATCGTCAACATACAGGCCGTTGGCAATATCGGGAACCGCGCCTGCGGAGATTTGGAAGCGGAGCAAGAACGAATCCGCGCCGGCTGCGGCTACGAGACCATCCAGGCTAAATTCTTGGTAGCTTTCATTGATGCCAAGGCCGATGAGTGAGGTCAGCAGCTCGCCGCGGACGCCGCCGCCGTCACTGCCGTCTTGATCGAGCCAGAGGATCTGGACGAAAGTGTCCATGCCTACGAAGCTTGTGGAGTCGACTTTCGCTTGGAACGAAAGGTCGTAGCTTTCGCCTGCAGTGATGGAGCCGACTGGTTGGTTTTGCTCCATGAAGTATGCAGCACCAGCCGCGGAGTTGTTGATGTGATCGAACGACATGTACGCTGCGTAGGTGCCGCTAAATGGCATGGAGTCGCTGCGACCAACGAATCCGACTGGTCCACTCAGTTCGCTCCAGCCGTCAGCATCAATACCTGTGCCGGCTTCAAAGTCGCCATTCGTGATGATGTTTGCGGAAGCGGCTGATGCGATTCCAAACACAGAAATTGCGACGAGTGAAGAAATTTTGGTTGTGTTCATTTGGTGTTCCTCTAGTACTTTCTAGCGTGTTGCATTGCTTCATTTTTCGAGTACGGTCTCGAAAGATTCACCAATGATTCTCAAGCATTGGCTCCTCATAATGTAACAGTTACGCATAGGCCGGTAAACACAAAACCCATGGAATGGGCTGAAAAGGTACAAAAAATAAACAGTTTCGCTGATTTTGGGGCTGCAGGAACAGCCTAAATGGGTTTCAACTATCGAGTTAGGCGTTCGCGTGCACAACCTGTTCGAACTTCGCGGTGAAGTGGCGGAGTGCGGCGGGTTCCTCGGAGATCCGGTAGCCGGGGAGGGATGCGGCGTTCGCTTTGACCTCTTTGATGATCTCGATCACATAATCGATGTGCGACTGTGTGTAGGTCCGGCGCGGGATCGCGAGGCGGACGAGTTCCATGTGCGCGTGCTCGCCCATCATGACCGATCCGATCTCGCAGCTCCGGATTCCGCCGGCTTCATAGAGCGCGACGGCGAGGGTTTGTCCCGGGAACTCTTGTGGCGGGATGTGCGGGCAGAAGTGGGCCGCGTCGATGTAGATCGCGTGACCACCTGCTGGACGGACGATCTGGATGCCCGCTTCGAGGAGTTTCTCACCGAGGTATTCCGTCGAGCGGATTCGGTAGCGGAGGTAGTCTTCAGAGAGGACTTCCCGGAAACCGACGGCCATCGCTTCGAGGTCGCGACCGGCGAGTCCGCCGTAGGTCATGAACCCTTCGGTGAGGATGAGCAGGTTGCTCGCGGCGACAAAGAGGTCTTGATCGCGGAACAGGAGCACGCCACCGATGTTGACCATGCCGTCCTTTTTGGCGCTGATGGTTGATCCATCGCAGAGGTCGAACTGCTCGCGGGCGATGTCCTCGACCGAGCGGTCCTGCTGACCGGGCTCGCGTTGCTTGATGAACCATGCGTTTTCTGCAAAACGGCACGCGTCGAGGATGAATGGTTTGTTGTATTTATCGCAGATCTTGCGGACGGCCTTCATGTTTTCGAGGGAAACGGGCTGGCCACCGATGGAGTTGCAGGTGATGGTGACCATGACGAAAGGCACATCCGCGGCTCGTTCACTCAGGAGATTTTCAAGAGCGTCCAGGTCCATGTTGCCTTTGAACGGCGCGTCGGAGTTGGGGTCTTGGCCTTCTGGGGTGAGCAGGTCGATGGTGGCGCATCCGGAATGTTCGATGTTGGCGCGGGTGGTGTCGAAGTGCGCGTTGTTGGGGACGATCTTCCCCTTTCCTTTCCCGGCACCGATCATGACTTCAACAAGGAGGCGTTCAGAGGCGCGGCCTTGGTGGGTTGGGAGGATGTTGCTGATGCCTGTGATGTCCTCGATGACATCGCGGAAGCGGAACCAGCTTGGTGCGCCGGCGTAGGACTCGTCGCCTCGCATGATCCCTGCCCATTGCTCGCTGCTCATCGCGCCGGTTCCCGAGTCCGTCAGGAGGTCGATCATGACATCATCCGATGGGATCGCGAAGAGGTTGTAGTGCGCCTTTTTGAGGGCTGCTCGACGCTCTTCGACGGTGGTCATGCGGATGGGTTCGACGGACTTGATGCGGAAGGGTTCGATGATCGTTTTCATGGGAGAAGTGTAGGGAGTGGGGGATGCTTGGGTCCGATTCGTTGGATTAGAAAGACGGCCCACTCATGGAGCAGGCCGTCATTGTTTTGCAGTATTTGGCTGAAATTCAGCGGTTTGGTATTCGGATCAGTCCCATGTGTTGATGGGGGCTTCTCCTGATCCACTATCCTCGCTGCTAGCGCCTCGGACTTCGTTTGGTGCGAAGTGGTCTTGGCGCCATGATTCAGGATAGCTGGGATCGTCGAGTTCCATGCACGCTTTGGTGGGGAACATTGGGCGGAAGGTGTCGCACATGACCGCCATTTCGTCGGTCCATTTTTTCCCGAGTGAGGCTTCGACGGTTCCTGGGTGCGGGCCGTGGGGGATCCCTTGTGGGTGGACGGAGATGGAACCTTGCGAGATCCCGCGTCGTGCTTTGTAGTTCCCTTGCACATAGTACATGATCTCGTCGGAGTCGATGTTGCTGTGGTTGTAGGGGACGGGGACCGCGTCTGGATGGAAGTCGAGCGCACGCGGACAGAACGAGCAGATCACAAAATTGTGTCCCTCGAAGGTCTGGTGGATCGGTGGCGGCATGTGGAGCATGCCTGTGATTGGGGCGAAGTCGTGGATGTTGAAGCAGTAGGGGTAGTAGCACCCGTCCCAACCAACCACTTCGAGTGGGTGGTATGGGTAGATGTAGGAGTGCACAGTGTCGCGTGCTTTGATTCGGACTTCGAACTCGCCCTTCTCGTCGTGTGCGAGTGGGTGGTCTTCGTCTTCAAACGGGACGCGGAGGTCACGCTCGCAATACGGCGCGTGCTCGAGGAACTGCGCGGTTTTCTTCGCGATGTATCCCGGAGGGGGCATGATGTGGCTGGCGTTGCAGGTCTCGAACGCGATGAACTTCCCGAGGGGCATTTCTGCTTGAGAGTGACCACCGAAGTCGTCGTTGTCCGAGCCGTCGTATGGTCGGTCGTTGAAGACCATTTTGTAGATCACGCCTTTGGGCATGACGATGTAGTCTTTGGGGCCGAACTTGAGTGTTCCGAACATGGTGGAGAGGGTGCCCGACCCGAAGTGGATGAAGATGCACTCGTCGCCTTGCCCGTTCTTGAAGTGGTAGTCCATCTGCTCGTGGGGTTGGCAGACGGACATTTCGACATCGCTGTTCCCGAAGAGGACTACGCGGCCTTTGACGGGATCACCGCCGCCTTTGGATTTTTGGGTCATCACATGGTGCATGCGCATCGTGTTGATGTTCACATACTCCTGTTTGGTGGAGTACAGCGGTTTCCATCCGGTGACCTGGGTCGGTGGATGGATGTGGTACATGATGCTGCTGGGTCCGACGAAGCCTTCGGTGCCGAAGAGTTCTTCGGAGTAGAGGGCGCCGTCTGGACGACGGAACTGGGTGTGGCGTTTCTTTGGGAACTTCCCCATCGACATGTAATACGGCATCGAAAGTCAACCTCGTTCTTCCCGTCCGGCGTGCTCTTGACGAGTCCCGGCGGGAGGTGCCATGGAATTTCTGCTGGTGTGCTCTGCGATCCTGATCGCCGGGACTCGCATCAGCTATTGAGATAATATCAGGTGAATCGAGGATTTATACGCTCATCGCGATTGATATCGGACCAAGGTAAAAAGGGGTTTGTACCCGCTTACTAGTGGGGATTGGTGTGGATTTGTGAAGTGATCGATGTTTGAAGTCCGAATATAGGGATACGCGCCGCAGCGATTGTGTGTGCGTATAATCTGTATACTGAAGCGATTGAGCTTTCACTGGTCCCGCGGGGACTGCCAGTGCGAGCAGAAGAGAACTCAAGACCTTGTTCAACAACGCGTTTGATAACCAACCGACGAATGACTCTGGCACCACGATCCGATTCGGGCCGTATATGTCTGTGCGTCAACTCGCGGGCGTGCATCGGTGTGATCGATTGATCATGCTCCACGATCGCAAGCGTACGAACCACCTGTTGTACCGGTTCGGGCATTTAACTGATTCGGTTGCACGCCGACGGGTCTTTGATCGATTCTTAAAGACCGCTCACCTAGACCACGCTCATATTCTCAAGGTCGAGAATGTTGGGTACGACGATACCGGTCGATTGTGTGTGATCACCAACTACCCAGGGAACCAGGAAGGGCTCGTCACGCTCGGCGACCTTCTTGAAGCTCGCGGCGGTCGGTTGGAGTTCAGCGAAGCGATCCGTCTGATGGGGCAGCTTCTGGATTCATGCGTCCACGCTTCGGCGCAGGGGATCTACCACGGACCATTCACGATGGACGAGTTGCTCGTTGATCGTCACGGCTGTACGCTCGTCGAACTCTTCGGGCTTCAGCAAGCGTTGCACAATCAATATTCTGTACAAGATGCACGCTCCGAGCAGACACGCTCGATCATCGAGATCGGATACCTGCTTGCGACCGGCGCGCCTTACTGTGATGGTGTCTCGATTGGCGAGGCTTCACCTGCATCCAAGCTCACCAAACGCAACGAGCGGTTGTGGGACGCGTGGTTCGCGCTCGCGCTCGATCCGGTCAATGGGTTTGAGACTTCAAAGCAAGCGATCGACACGATGCCGACGGATGCGGAACAGATCGCGCGCTTGGCAGAGCTCAAGCCGATGGCGCCCGCGTCTTCTGGGAAGCCGATTGGGATGCCAAACGGAAAGAAAGCCACACCGGTCCGGAAGACCGGGACGGTCTTCGCTCGGTTCCGCCGATCCAATGAAGCACGCCGGGATTGAATCCCAGCGGCGGTTCACTCAAGGCTATCTATATATGACTGATTAAGCGGTTGCTGCGTCAAAGCGTCGCTGGACTTCTGACCAGTTGATGATCTTCATGAACTCGCTGATGTAGTCGGCGCGTCGGTTCTGGTAAGTCAGGTAGTATGCGTGCTCCCAGACATCGACACCCAGCAGCGGGACCGCGCCGGCGAACAGCATTTGCTGCTGGTTCTGCATCTGGCTGATCAGCAAGCGGTTGGACATGGGTTCGTAGATGAGCCAGCCCCAGCCTGATCCCTCGACGGATTTGGTGGCTGCTTGGAACTGGGTGCTGAACTTGTCGAAGGATCCGAAATCGCGGGTGATCGCTTTGGCGAGGGTGCCTGAGGGGGTGCCACCGCCGCCGTGGTTGCTTGGGGCCATCCCGGTCCAGAAGAGCGAGTGGTTGATGTGTCCGCCTGCGTGGAAGGAGAGCTGGCGCTGCCAGTGTTGGAGCGTGCTCGCGTCACCACCGTTGCGGATGGATTCGAGTTGATTGAGCGCGTTGTTGAGGCCTTTGACATACCCGGCGTGGTGCTTGGTGTGGTGGATGGTCATCGTGATGACATCGATGTGTGGTGCCAGCGCGTCGTAGTCGTATGGGAGATCGGGAAGCGTGTACTCTTTGGTCTTCTCATCGAACCCCAGGTCCAGCGTAGACAAAGTCGAAGCGGGGGCGATGGACGCGAGTCCCGCGACTCCGGCAGCGGTTGCGGTCATTGAAGTGATGGCTTGGCGGCGGGTCATATCGGTGTTCATATTGATCTCCTGTAGTTGGAAAGAACAATCGCACTCGGCGGTGATCTATTCCACACTCTAGGACTGACGCCCCTCGATCGCGGCAATCAGGCAGGTCGCACCCAAAAGCATCAGTTCATCGAGTTCCGGGTCGTCCTTGAGCACCGAAAGACCGAGGCGGTACACGAAGAGATTGAAATGCTGGCGGATCATTGCGACGGGTTCTTCTGAACCGGTGCGGAAGAACTCGTAGCGCTGCGGGAACAGCACGGCAAAGTCGCCGCGGCGGAGGATGGCCATCAACATGTTCTTCTCTTTGAGTATGCCGATCTCGTGACCTTGGTCATCGAAGATGAGCCATTCGTCGCGGAGGAAGGTTGATTTGAGTCCCTTGCGTCGGAGTGAGCCGATCTGGGTGCCGTCGGGCATGGTGATGTCGTAGGTCGCGCCGAAATCGAGGATCGAGCGTGCGGCGAGCGTGAGGAGTGGATCGGACATGGATTCGCTGGTGTAGAGGCGGATGTCTTCTTTGAGCTTGAACGCTTTTTGTTTGCAGTAGCCGACGACCGATCCGTTCTCGTCGTAGATATGGAACGCTGCTCCGAAGAGCTTGAGGACTTTGCGGCGGATGGTGTACTGTTCGCCTGGTCTGGCTTTGATGGGCATGATGAATCCTTGAATGATGGCGTGATTGGAATTGAGTATACAAAAAAAGCCGGGCCACATGGGCCCGGCTTTGTATGGGTTTGAATATGGAATCAGATTATTCTGATTCGCCGACCTGCCAGCGTTTGAAATCGCTGAGGGTCGAACCGGATCCGACGAGGTCCTTGATCTTCTTGGAGCCGTCCATGATGAAGTCTTGCTCGAGGAGCGCGACTTCTTCGAAGAACTTCCGCATGCCGCCTTCGACGATTTTTTCAGCGATGGATTCGGGCTTGCCCGATTCGATTGCTTGCTCGATGCGGAACTTCTTTTCCTTTGCGACGAGGTCTGCTGGGATGTCGTCGGCGCTGAGTCCGAGCGGGCGAGGCATCGCTGCGGCGACATGCATCGCGATCTGGCGGATGGTCTCGTCGGCAAGTTCACCTTGGGCTTGGATCAGCACGCCGGTCTTGCCGTCGTGGTGGATGTACTGCCCGTAGGTTGTCGCGCCGGCGTCACCGGTGAGGAGTTCGATGCGTCCGATGGAGATGTTCTCACCGGTCGAGATGCGGAGGTTGTCGATGATCGCCTTCATCTCGTCGCTTGGCTCCATGGAGGTTGCGTCGAGTGAGAGCGCCATCTGAGCGAGCTCGTCGGTTGCTTTGATGAAGTTGTCATTCTTTGCAGTGAAGTCGGTCTCTGCTTTGAGCTCGACGATGCTTGCGGAAGAGCCGTCGGATGAGACCGCGATCCCGATGCGGCCTTCGCCTGCGATGCGGTCGGACTTGGTTTCCATTTTGCCCTTAAGTTTTTTGCGGAGGAGGTCCTCTGCTTTCTCAAGGTCTCCACCGGCTTCGGTGAGGGCTTTTTTACATTCCATCATTGCGAGCCCGGTCTTGTTGCGAAGGCTCATAACTTCTTTAGCTGTGATTCCCGCCATGTCTGTACTCCGGCGTTTTGCGTTTGGGTGACGCCGCCCCTGATTGGGCGAGCGTGTGGTGGTTGTGATGACGATTCAAGATCCGGTGTGGACCTTGCTTTGTATGTATTGGATTCAGGACTCGGCTGATGCTGGTGCCGCATCGTTGACTGCTGCGGGTGCTTCCGCTGGAGCGTCTGCTGAGTACTGTGCTCGGCGTGAACGCTTTTGAGCGCCGTCTGCTGAGCCGTCTTCTTTGTCCTTGGTGGTGACCACGCGGGCTTGCTTGCCGTCTGCGATTGCTTTGCAGAGCTCGCGGACGACCACATCGATGGAGCGCATCGAGTCGTCGTTGCCTGGGATCGCGATGTCGGCCATGTCCGGATCGCCGTCGGTGTCGATGAGACACACGGTTGGGATTCCGAGCTTGCGTGCTTCGCGGAGTGCGGTGGTCTCACGCTTGACATCGATTGCGACGATGACTCCTGGGAGTTTGTTCATCTTGCGGACGCCGCCGAGGTTGCGTGCGATCTTCTTCATCTCGCGACGGAGCTGTGATTCCATTTTCTTGGAGTAGCTCTCGAAGTTGTCCGCTTCGTTGATCGCTTCGAGTTCTTCGAGGCGTGAAAGTCGGCTGCGGATGGTGCGGAAGTTGGTGAGGGTGCCGCCGAGCCAGCGTTCGGTGACATAGTGCATTTCAACATCGGACACGCGTTGGATGATGACATCCTTTGCTTGGCGTTTGGTACCGATGAAGCAGACATCTTTGCCGCTCGCGACCACATTCTGGACGAGCTTGCGTGCGAGGAGGAGGCCTTTGACGGTTTCCTTGATGTCGATGATGTGGATGCCGTTGCGCTTGCCGTAGATGTATGGACCCATTTTCGGGTTCCATCCTGAGGAGCGTTGTCCGAAGTGGATGCCTGATTCGATGAGGTCTTGGACGAGTGTGTTGGCCATGATATTGATCCGTTTCTTTTTCAGCGACACCGGCGGTGATCGGACCGCGAGAGGGCGCTTCAGTGACAGATAATGAGCCGCGGATGCGGTTCGGATTGTTTACTACTGATCGAAATTTGCCCAGCACCGATCATGCTGGGTCTGAAGTATAGATACCTGTTTGGGTTAGGGCACATTGTGAATGGGGAATATTGGTTGTTTTTTGGGTCAATATCGCGTTTGGTGCCTCTTGAGTACTTTTACCCATCCTCGTGTGGAGTTCTCGGAGTTTGGGCTCAGTTGCGTCCAAGATTGGACGATGAACAGTCCAGATGTGCTCCTTTATGGGAGCATTCGGGAGACAGGATATGAGCAAGAGCGGATTGATCATTCGGACAAACGAGCGGCACGAGATATCGCTCCCGGCCAAGGCCAGGGTTGCGTTTTCACATGCAGATTTGGTGAAACTGAGTAAAGCGGCAGGAACCCACGATGGGTGGATTGATGTTCACCTGATCGATTTTTCCAACGCGGGGATTGGATTCGTTTCCACGGTGTTCTTCCCTCGTGGTGCCGTGATCGAGATTGTTGTCCCGAATGGAGATGATCTGACGCAGGACGCGATGATCAAATGCGAGATGAGGGTGATGCGGGTCCAGATGACCGATCGTCGTCCGGCGTACCTCATCGGTGGCGCCTTCATTGATGTTGGTGATCGACTCCAATCACAGATTGAGAGCCTGATGAACCGGTTCGACGGTACAGGAGAACAGCATGCTTGAAGCCAGCGAGTTTATCCTTCAATCGCTCATCGAAGAGGGCAAACTGAATGATCAGGATGTCCAGGAAATCCGCGCGTACGCCAATGAGAACAGCGCGGGCGTCGATGAATCGGCGCTCAAGCTCGGAAAGCTGTCGGGCAAAGACCTCGCGATGGCCAAAGCGACGGTGTGCGAATACCCGTTTGTTGATCTGGAGATGTTCGACATCGACATCACCAACTCACGGCTCATGCCCAAGAGTATGGCTGAGCGGAACAGCGCGTTCCCGCTCTTTGTGACTGGTGAAATCGCGACGGTCGCGATGCATGAACCGCTGGATTTGCAGTCGCTCGATGAGCTTCGTCAGACCCTCCGGATGCAGATTGATCCGGTCGTTGCCGATCTTCAAAAATTGACATCACTGATTACGCGTGCATATTCGCTCGACATGAGCATTGAGCAGGAGATTGACAAGACCGACGATCTCACGGTTTCGATCGAGCAAGAGCCGGTGGTCGCGGCGGTGAATCAGATCCTGTTCTCGGCGGCGGAGATGAATGCTTCGGATATCCATGTGAATCCGGATGACAAGGTGCTCCATCTCCGTTATCGCGTGGATGGTGTGCTGACGACCTACCGCGGTCCAGCGATGTCGCTCCATGAGGGGATTATCCAGCGTCTGAAAGTCATGGCGCATTTGGATGTTGCCCAGACGCGTCGTCCTCAGGATGGGAAGTTCCGGTTCGTTTTCGGCGGCAAGCCGGTGGATGTCCGTCTTTCACTGATCCCGACAATCTATGGCGAGAACGCCGTTCTTCGTTTATTGAGCAGTGCCGCGAAGATCGGTCAGATTACTGATCTCGGGATGCCCAGACGGATTGTGGAGTCGTTCGAGGGGATGATTCACAAGCCGCACGGCATGATTTTGGTGACTGGACCAACCGGTTCGGGCAAGACCACCACGCTTTATACGGCACTCAATCAGATCAATACACCCGAGCGGAACATCATGACGATCGAAGATCCGGTTGAAATCCGGCTCCCGATGATCCGTCAGGTGCAGGCCAACTCCGCCATTGGTTTGGATTTTTCATCCGCGCTGCGTTCGATGCTCCGTCAGGACCCGGATGTGATTCTTGTCGGTGAGATCCGTGACAGCGAGACCGCGAAGATCGCGACCCAAGCGGCGTTGACCGGTCACCTTGTGTTCTCAACTTTGCACACCAATGACGCTGTGGGCGCGATCCCTCGGCTCCGCGAGTTCGGGGTTCCCGCGTTCGCGATCAACAGCGCGCTGCTTGGTGTGCTGGCGCAGCGATTGGTCCGGAAGGTGTGTGCGGAGTGTGCTGTGAGTGATACTCCTGAGGAGTCTGAGCTTCGTGCACTCGGGATCGATCCCGATGCTGGCTACCAGTTTGTGACCGGGAAAGGTTGCTCGAAGTGTTTGAGTACGGGCTATAAGGGTCGGGTCGGCGTGTATGAGTTGTTCTCTGCAACCTCCGAAGCTCGGAATTTGATCGAGATCGGAGCGTCCTTCAAGGATCTTGCAGAAGCGGCTCGCCGGGACGGCATGCGGTCCATGCTTGAATGCGGGGTCGAGAGCGCGAAACTCGGGATCACCTCAATCGAAGAAGTCAGCAAGCTGCATGCGACAGCGGTCGACATCAAGGGATCTGAATCGGACAAACTGAAAATGAGCGCGTAGTTGGAGATTGAAACATGAGCGTTAAAAAATTCAACTACAAAGCGATTGATCAGGACGGGAACACCATCCAGTCATCGATCAATGCGCACAACGAGAACGCGGCGTACGAGATGCTCACCGAGCAGAACCTGACCGTGCTGGACATGAATGAGGTTGTCGCTCGATTCAGCGGGTTGGTATCAAATGATCGGATCACCCAGCTCGATATCGCGTTGCTGACTCGTGAGATGAACGCATTGCTTGAAGCCAACATCCCGCTCTCGCGTGGGTTGTTGTCGATTGGTGAGCATGAGAAGAACAAAAAGCTCCGTGATATGGTGATCGATATCGCTTCGATGATCGAAGCGGGCGAGAAGATTACACACGCGTTTGCCAAGTACCAGGATATCTTTGGCGAGGTCTTTGTAGAGACGCTCAAGTCTGCAGAGAAGTCTGGCAAGATGGCGTCGGTGACGGCGCACCTTGCGGATATGCTCGAACGGAATGTGGAACTCCGTCAGATGGTCCGGCGC
This sequence comes from uncultured Phycisphaerales bacterium, assembly GCA_963976955.1. GTDB lineage: Bacteria > Planctomycetota > Phycisphaerae > Phycisphaerales > UBA1924 > UBA1924. The sequence goes on from CAXBMD010000003.1 coordinate 107,293, forward strand.
GCCATGTCGTACCCGGTGATCGTGATCAGCTTTGTCGGTTTGGCGCTGGGCGTCATTGTGGTCTTTGTGGTCCCGAGATTCGCGACTATTTTCGAAAGCAACGGGGTCGATCTGCCGCTGACCACTTATGTCGTCAACGAGATCGGGACATCGGTCTTGCAGCACTGGTGGTTGTACCTGATTGTGATCCTTACTCTAATCACCTCGGTCATCAAATGCTGGAAGAGCAGGGCGGGGCGATACCGCATGGAGATGATTCTTCATAAGGTCCCGTTCATCGGGAAGGTGCTCACCGCGGTCACCACCGCGAGATTCTCCAGTGTGCTGAGTATTGGTCTCGAGTCGGGCATCGAAGTGATCGAATCGATGGAAATCGCGGGCATGTCCACCGGTCGACCTGTCTTCCAGAGGGAATGCGCCGAGATGTGCATCGAGATGCGCAACGGCGGCTCCATCGAGGACATCATAAACGAATCGAAGGTACTCCCAAACTTTGCACGAAGACTCCTCGGCTCCGGTAAGGACTCCGAAGAACTCGCAAAGGCTGGACGGATCATCGCGCGGCATTACGACCGGATGTCCGACCACTTGACCAAGAACATCAACACCGTTATCGAGCCGATGATTACCATCGCTATGGCGGGGATTGTGTTGCTCATCGCGTTGTCGGTCTTCTTACCGATGTGGCAGATGATCAGCATTAACAAATAGAAAAGGGATACAGATGGCCCAGAGAGCATTTACACTCGTCGAGTTGTTGGTCGTGATCGTCATGCTGGGGATTCTTGCTGCAATCGCGGTTCCCCGTTTCAGCAGCGCAACCGATGATGCCCGATCCGCATCCACCCAGAGCACCCTCGCGGGAGTGCGCTCCGCGGTGGCAACTTACCGCATGAACGCGGTCATCAGTGGGGATGATCCGTTTCCAAGCTTGGCCGTTCTCACCGGAGGGACGGTCGTGAAGTTCGATATTCCCGCAAATCCATACACCGGGGTATTCGGTGTGCAGCTGGTCAACTCCACACAAGCAAACAACCGAACGGTTGTTTCTTCATCGTCCGCGGGGTGGAACTACTTTGTCGATAACACGGCAACGCCACCGGTTGTGATCTTCTATGCCAACTCCGATGACACCAGTGCAGTCGAGGATGGGGACGGCGGATTCCTGGGAGTAAACGAACTGTGATCCAAGATCGCACTCAATCTAGCTTCCGAAAGACTGGCCCACTGTGGTCGCGGCGCGGTGGCTACACCATCCTTGAGCTGATGCTCATCGTGGTGATTCTGGGTATTGTCGCAAGCACGGCGATCCCGGTGATGAATCAGAGTGCTCAAGCGAGACAGGCGGCGTCGCGAGACGAAGTACTCCGTTTGCTTGAGTTTGCTCGAGGCCGGGCATTGGCGGCGGGGATGCCGGTGGGGGTGGTTGTCAATGCCAGCACCAGTTCGATGCGTCTGATCACAATTGATTCCGAGGACGAGGTACTTGATGTGGTCGATCCACTCGACGGCAGAAGCAAGGAATCTAACCTGAGCGAGATGTTTGCTGGGGTCTCTATAGTTTCGATGGTCAATGGCGATGGAACCAGTGGGGATGGAACCATCTGGTTTGACTTTCGGGCTGAACCCCACACGCGGGATGAGGTATCGGGGGCGTTTGATGCCGTGTTCTCTCAGAACGCGACGATCACACTGAGCACGGATGCGCAGATTGTTGTGCATGCCGGTTCGGGATTGGTGGTTCAGCAATGAATCAACATCCCAGCAAGAATACGAGCAAACCGAAGCGTGTGAGACGCGGATTCACGCTGATCGAAGTGGTGACGATGGTATTGGTGCTTGCGATCGCGGTGCCTCCGACGCTTGAAATCCTGATGGCCAACTCGGCAACCAGAGCCAATGTGATCAACACCGGACGAGCAACGATGCTCGCGAGCAATGTCCTTGAGGGCATTCTGGCGGATGTGTCATCGGCCGATCCGTTGCTGGGGTTCGAAGCGCTTGCCGACTCCAATACCTATTTGAATACGCCGACGACCGGTTTTTATGACCGAATGTCGATCGCGACGATTTCGTACACCGATCTTGGGATGACCTACGCGGTTTCGATCGGGGAACTGGTCGCGTCCGATGGGGTGGCTTCTATGGACTCGGATGACAATATCTTCCGCGTCGTCACGGTGGTCGTCGGATATCCATCCGCTGACGGACCAGCCTACAGCTTGCCTGTCTCACTCATGGTGTCCACCATATGAAACAATTGATGAACCAAAGCCGAATCAGTAAGCACAACGCGAACCAGCGTTCAGGATTCTCATTGCTTGAACTGCTCGTCGCGTCGATCGTGATGTCGATCATTTGCGTGGTGGTCATGCCTTTGATTATGTCGTCTACGGATGCCTACGCGGTCGCGAGAGATACGCGGTCTGATTCGGATCGCGTGCTCTATGCGCTTGATCGGGCGGCACGGATTGTCCGTGAAACACCGTTTGCTGCCGATGATTCAGGCCTTGATGTTCAGACGGCAAGCAGCACGCAGTTCATACTCACCGACGGGAGCGGGTTCCGTTTGAGCGGGACCGACTTTGAGCTTCTCAAGCCCGGCGGTCAGGCTTCGCTGTTGTGCGAAGATGTGAGCAAAATTCAACTGACCTACTTCGATGGTTCTGGTAACCCCATGGTGATCGTGAATCCGGCGCAGGTCCACCGAGTCAATCTGCGGATCCAGAGTGGATTGGTCGTACTTGAGATGTACGCACTGCCCCGTTCATGGATTGGGATGGCCGAATCATGAGCCGTATACGGACCCAATCAAGGCGTGGATCTGCACTCGCGGTGCTTGTTGTGGTGTTGGCATTGATGGGGCTGATCGTTGCGGGATCGGTGCGTCCGATGCGTGACGAGTCCTCACTGGCGGCGATGCGTGTGGAGACTGTCCGTGCGTTTTATGCCGCAGAATCCGGCACGATTATCACAATCCAGGGGTACCTTGGCGCGTCGGATCTGCCCGTGGAAGGCAGTGAAGTGACGATCAATAACCAAGTGATCAGGTTCACCCAGATGCCCGAACTGGGCGGCACAGCAATCGTCTACGGATTGAGCGGAGACGCGATCCGAAGAATTGAACTCAACCTTGAGTGATGGGTCTGAGTTGTCGTCCCGATAACTCCTGAATAGTTCCACTCATCAATGGAATGCAGCGAAAGTACCCCGAATTTCCGGACGATACTACCGATCACTCGAACCTCCTGATTTCATGGAGAGGGGACATATGCTCAAGTCAAAAGACAAACTCAACATCATCCTTACACCAGACCACATCTCGATGGCGAGTGTTCGATCCGGAAAGGTTCAGCACGCTGAGCGGGTTGGATTGGATGCGTCGCAATGGGGTGACGCGTGGGATGATGGTCTCCGTCAACTGGATCAACCACTCAGGCAGCTCTTGGCACGCTTTGGTGGTTCGAGTCAGGTCCGTCACGCGAGTTTGTACTATGTCAGCCCGGGATCGCACTGCCGGGTTGAGATTACCGAGTTTGGAGAGCAGGCATCGGTCGCCAAGATGCTCAGTGGTCTCTTGCAATCTGTCGGTCGAAACAACCCGGCAGACTCAATATCGCTCTTTTCGAATGACAACACGACACTCACCGTTGGTGTAGCGGATACCGAATCCAATCTCCAGAAACTGTTCGCGTGGTTGAATCGAAGCAAGATTGTCGCTGACCGGATGCTCCCATGCCAAGCGGGGGTGATCCAGAGCGCACTGACCGATGCAGCGCGCGTGGACAACGATACCGCGATTCTGTACCTCTCCGATCGTTCGAGCGTGATCACATACATCCAGGATGGTGAACCCAAACTGTTCCGTCTCATCGACCTTGGATACGACACCCTCGCGAGCGTGTACACACGGCTCATCGAAGATGCCTCCTGCGGCACACCGATCCAGGAAACGAAATCGGGCATGGGTGACACCAAGGGCGGCGTGCCTTCGGCGGATCATGGGTCATTCCAAGGCAGTCTCAAACTCCTGTTTTCAACTGGGGTCCCGATCGGGAGGAGTACCAACAAAGCGCAGGCAGGGAAGGTGATGGCCGCGATGGCTCCGATCCTGCAGCGTTTGAGCATCGAGATCAAGCAGACATTCCGGTTTGCCGGTTCGCTCGATCGGATCCCATCAAACCTGCTCATCTGTGGTCCGGGATCAGCGATCCCCATGATCGGCACAGCACTCTCGCAAGGGTTGGACCTGCATGTCGATACAGATCCACGATCCAACGAATATCAACCCAGCGAGTTGTTCGGTTTGGGGACCAGCGAGCACGCGATGGCGTGCAAACCCAAGCTTGATATCGAGCTCCATCCATTGGTAGCACGAGAGATTCGGGCGCGGGCGGTGCTGGGGAGAGCGATCAAAGTCGGTGTGTGCTTGGTGGCCCTGGTGATCGGTGGCGAGTTCCTGCTCTCGACCCAGAACTCCAACATCATCGAAGCGGAAATCGCTCGTCAGTCAGAGAAAATCAGACTCATCCAACTCGATTCGGAGCGCCGTGATTCGATCAGCATCATGGCAGGAACAATCGGATCTGCCGCGGCGCTGTTCGAGGATTCGATGGGCAAGCGGGTCGATTGGATCGGTGTCCTCAGCTCGATGCCCAAGAACGAGCACGCGTATATCCGGGTTTCGGAGCTCCAATGCCGCATGAACGCGACGCAGCCGGTGATGAACATCACGGGGATGTCGATCGCGGGGTTGGACGACTCTTCGGACGCGAGTCAGAATCTATCAACTTACATCGAGGATCTCAGGAAGATCCCGCAGGTTCAAGCGATCCAGATCGGGAGCACTTCCCGATCGCAAAACGAGAGCATGGAATGGGGGCTCAGCTTTGTGCTCACCGTGGTGCTCAGAACCGAAGAAGGTCAGTTCAGCAATCTCACTCGGTTGAGTGATGCCGGGGAGTTGGTGCAGCCATGATGACACAAGAGACACAGAAGCAAACGGCGATGAAGGTCCTTCTCGCATCGGGACTCGCGTGCGTCGCATGGATGTTCTTGGTGAAACCGGTGACGCAAGGCGTCGTCGATCTGAAGGAAACGCTCGCTTCCCAGAGCCACATGATTGAGACCTATAAGCAGAATGTTGGGAATGTTGGCTCGGTCGATTCAGCCCAGATTCAGCAGCGTTTGAACAGTATTCTGACTTCGATGGCAACAGTGACCAGCGAAGGGGACTCGGGGACAGCGTTGCACTCGCTGATCAACGAAGCCGCGGGACACAACGGGGTTTCGATGGCTCGGATCGAAACAATCAAGCAGAGCAAGATCACCGAAAAAATCATGGGAACCGACCAAGAAGTGAACGGCGTCAACCACCTCGTCCGTCTCGATTTCGAAGGTGACTACGGATCGGTCATCGCGTTTATGAATGAAGTGGTGACGAGTTCGATTCCCGTCAAGTTCTCCAGCTTCCGCTTGTTACCAACCGGGGTCAAGAGCGTGCGGGTCAACGCGGAGATCAACTCAGTCATGCTGACATCCATCCCATCGGATGACAATCTCGGAGGTCAAAGTGAAGAACAATAAATCTCAACTCTTGGGATACCGGTTCGGCGCCATGGTGTGTCCTGTTCTCGCGGTCCTTGCATTCCAGTTCGTCCAAGGCAATCCCGCGAGTGCTCACGCGGGGATGAACACGGTCGAGTTCCTGGAGCACCCCGATGTCCCTGAGAGCTGGGGTGTAGTGGCGCGAGTTTTCCATCCGGACGACAGCACGACCTCTCCATTCTGGTATGAGGAGATCGAGGTGGAGGAACCATCTCTCCCCGAGTATGCGGCTCCAACCGCTCGTCCGGACGCTCCGGACCCAACCTTCGTGCTCTCGGCGGTTCTTCCCTCGGCGTCCAAGTCCTACGCGGTGGTCAACGGGAAGCCGTACAGCACTGGAGACACAGTCGTTGCGGATTGGATAATCGTGGAGATCGCGGGGCAGGAGCGGTACATCATCATGGAGCATTCCAGCGGGCGACGGGTCCGCGTGAAGATGAATCGCTGATCCCCCCTTGATGCACTGACCAACTCAGACTACGCTTGGATCTCCGGGCGTATAGCTCAGTTGGCTAGAGCGTTGCCGTCACATGGCAGAAGTCGTAGGTTCGAGTCCTATTACGCCCATTCAATAAAAACGCCGCAGACCCAATGGGTTGCGGCGTTGTTCTTTTTGATCCCTACTTGGGCTTGCGCTGCTCTTTACCAGCCCAACAGATACCCGAAGATCAGCGGGGCGACGATGGTCGCGTCGGATTCGACCACGAACTTGGGGGTGTCGATCGCAAGTTTTTCCCAGGTGATTTTCTCGTTGGGGACCGCTCCGGAGTAGGACCCGTAGCTGGTGGTGGAGTCCGATATCTGGCAGAAGTATCCCCACAGCGGGACCTCTTCTTGGAGGTCTTGACGGATGAGCGGGACGGTGCAGATCGGGAAGTCGCCCGCGATCCCGCCACCGATCTGGAAGAACCCGATGCTGGACTTCGCGGACGCTTGCTTGTACCACTCGATGAACCAGGTCATGTACTCGATCCCGGATTTGATCCCCGTTGCGTCGGGGAGATCGCCGGAGACGACATGGGACGCGTAGATGTTGCCACAGGTCGAGTCTTCCCATCCCGGGACGACGATGGGCAAGTTCCGTTCCGCGGCGGCAAGCAGCCAAGAGTTCTTGGGGTCGGCTTGGTAGGAATCCTTGAGTTCACCCGAGAGCAGCATCTCATAGAAATGCTCGTGGGGGAGCTTGCGTTTGCCCGCTTTGGCGTCCGCGATCCAGCGCGGGAGCAGCGTGCGTTCCATCACTCGGAACGCTTCGTCTTCCGGGATGCAGGTGTCGGTCACGCGGTTGAGCCCACGATCGAGCAGTTTCTGTTCGTCCTCAGGGGTGAGGTCGCGGTAGTTGGGGATCCGCTCGTAGTGGTCGTGTGCGACGAGGTTGTAGACATCTTCCTCGAGGTTCGCGCCGGTGCAGGAGATCGCGTGGACCTTGTCCTGGCGGATCATCTCCGCGAGCGAGCGTCCAAGTTCAGCGGTGCTCATCGCGCCGGCGAGCGACACGAGCATCTTGCCCCCGCTCTGGAGGTGGGTCTCGTATCCTCGCGCACTGTCTAGGGTAGCCGCGGCGTTGAAGTGTCGGTAATGCTCTTCCATGAAGGATCGGATGGTCATCGGTGGGGTCCTCGCAATCAAAGTAATTTGGTGGGTAGTCTAGACCGATCCTTGATCCGCAGGCGTGCAATGAATCTATACTTGATCATGAACAAAGCCGCCCCAACCACCACAGTTGCTCAATCAGCAGATTCCTTGCGTTCTTCAGATGAATGGACCATTCAGGACGCTGCGGAACTCTATCGTGTTGACCAATGGGGTGCGGGGTATATCGGGGTCAATGACTCCGGCCACCTTCAACTCCAGCCGGGCGGCGAATCGGGTCCCAAGGTGGATCTCCATGAAATCGTGACCGGGCTTTACGAGCGGGGGATCAATACCCCGGTCCTGCTTCGATTCAGCGACATCATCGAGCACCGCCTCAACGCGATCAACAACGCGTTCAAGAGCGCGATCAAAGACAACGAGTACAAGGGGGCGTACCAAGCGGTGTACCCCATCAAGGTCAACCAGCAGCACCAGATTGTCAACGAGATCGCGCACTACGGACGCGGTCTTGGGTTTGGAATGGAAGTCGGGTCCAAACCCGAACTCCTCGCGGTCATGGCGATGACCGCAACCAACCCGAACCAACTCATCGTCTGCAACGGATTCAAAGATGCGCAGTACATCGAAGCGGTGATCCTTGCGCACAAGCTCGGACGGCGCATCGTTCCCGTCATCGAGAACCTCCGCGAACTCGACCGGATTATTGATACCGCAAAACGCTACGGCGTCCGTCCAACGATCGGTGCTCGCGTCAAGCTCGCGACCACCGGCTCAGGGCGGTGGGGGTCTTCAACGGGAACCAAGAGCAAGTTCGGGATGACCATCACCGAGTTACTGAGAGCGGTTGAAACACTCCGCGAGCATGGAATGGTCGATTGTCTCGATTTGATTCATTGCCACTCGGGATCGCAGCACCAGGACATCGGGACCATCAAATCTGCAGTGACGGAGTTGACTCACACCTTTGTCCAACTCCGCAATCTCGGAGCGAAACTGACCTACCTCGACATAGGTGGGGGACTGGGCGTGGACTACATGGGCGGCCGCGCCGACGCCGCGTCGTCGATGAACTACACGCTCGACGAATATGCATCGGATGTGGTGTACCGCGTGGGTTCGGTCTGTGATGCTGCGGAAATCGAACATCCGACGATCGTCACCGAATGCGGCCGCGCGATGGCGGCGTACTCGTCGCTCTTGGTCTTCGATGTGCTTGGATCATCGGGGCCCAGCGACATCATCAACCCCCGGATCGAGACCGGAACCATCGAGCCCGATGCCCCGCAACCGGTCCGTGACCTTGATGCCACGCTCCATATTGTGCAAGGGAACGCCCCGCATCTGGTCGCGAGCTACCACGACGCGATGCGTGCGCGGGATGAAGCGACGACCCTCTTCTCGCTCGGGTATCTGACGCTTGAGGAACTCGCGTTTGCGGAGCGTTTGTTCTGGACGATCTGTGAGCATATCCAGAAAGCGTGCAAGGAACTTGAGGTGATTCCCGACGAGCTCAGCGACATCGAAGAACTCATGAGCGAGGTCTATTTCTGCAACTTCTCGATCTTCCAGTCGCTCCCCGACGCATGGGCGATCGATCAGTTCTTTCCAATTATGCCCATCGGACGATTGAACGAGCGTCCGGATCGCAGAGCGATCCTCGCGGATATCACCTGCGATTCGGATGGACAGATCAACGACTACATCAACCCGGATGGTGGTTTGGCTCCGACCCTCCCGGTCCACAAACTCAACTCCGACGACATCTATTACATGGGTGCCTTCCTCGTCGGCGCGTACCAAGAAACCCTCGGCGATCTCCACAACCTCTTCGGAGATGCGCACACCGTGCACATCAAACTCGATGAGAGCGGCTGGGCGATCGACGAACTCATCCGAGGCGACACCGTCCGTCAGGTCCTCTCGTATGTGCAGTACGACGCGGGAGATCTGGCAAGAGCACTCGAACGCGAATGCGAGCAAGGCGTCCGCGCCAAGTCGCTGACGGTGTCCGAAGCACGCACGATGCGCCGTTTCTATGAATCAGGTCTGGAGGGGTACACCTACCTCGATCCTGACATCGAACTCACCTGATTGCGAATCCCAGCCAACTACTGAAGGAATCCAAGTTGTCAAACTTCCTTGATATCCCTGTTGAGTTCAGCCATCCGGAGACTTCTTCGGTGCACATCATCCCCGTGCCGTATGACATGACCTCGACTTATCGCAAAGGCGCGGATCGCGGCCCTCAAGCGATCATCGATGCGTCGGCGCAGGTGGAGTGGTTTGATATCCCGACGCGGAGTGAGCCGCACCTCAAGGGGATTCATACGCAAGAGGCGGTCGCGTGTGCTGAACCTGATCCGATCCATCTTGCGCCGCTCGTCCGTGATCGCGTCGCGGCGGTGCTTGAAGCGGGGAAACTCCCCGTCGTGCTTGGTGGTGAGCATTCCGTGTCCATCGGCGCATTTGAAGCGGCGGCAGAGAAGTTTCCCGGCAGTCTCACCATCGTCCAAATCGACGCCCACGGCGACACCCGCGAGTCCTATCACGGCTCGACCCACAACCACGCCTGCGTCATGGCGCGAGCCCGCGACCTCGCTCCGATCCTGCAGATCGGTATCCGTGCGATCGACCAGGTCGAAATGGACGCGATGGAACCGGGCAGGACCTTCTTTGCCCATGACATCCTTGATGCACCGGATGACAGCTGGATGGACAAGGTCACCGACCAGCTCAGCGACCATGTCTACCTGACGATCGATCTTGACGGCCTCGACCCCTCGATCCTCCCATCCACCGGCACCCCCGAGCCGGGGGGGCTGGACTGGCGGACCGTCAACACCCTGATCCGCAAAATCGCTGGGAACGCAAAGATTGTGGGGTTCGATGTGGTCGAGCTGTGCCCGATGGACCACCACGCGAGTGATTTCACCGCCGCCAAGCTGGTTCTCAGGGCGATCGCGGAGTGTCAGAAGAGCGAAGGCTGAGCAGGGTACGGGGGTTGGTGCAGGACTCGAATCAGGGCAAAAAACAACAAAACCCCGTCAGAAACGGGGTTTGTGAAGCACGCGCGGAAGGATTCGAACCCTCAACCTCCTGATCCGTAGTCAGGTGCTCTATCCAGTTGAGCTACGCACGCATGCTCGCCTTGAGTGATCTTGGCGAGGGGTACGGTAAGCCCATATTCGGGGTTTGGCAAGTTGAATTGTGGTTCTTGCTTGATTTCTTTTGCTTGATGGTGAACAATATCGACCCAGCGTGGGGTTCCCCGCTGGTTGGACTATCAAGGCAACATTGCCGAAGGATGAAGACTGTATGGCTCACTCGAACTCTGCAAAGAAGCGTATCCGTCAGAACATGAAACGCCGTGCCCTCAACCGCTGGCGTATGCGCAACATGCGTGTTGCGATCAAAGCTTTTGATGACAGTCTCTCCAATGGCGGAGACGCGGTCGCTGCATACCGCAAAGCCGCTTCGACTGTAGACCGCACCGCTCAGAAGGGTGTCATCCATCGCAACCAAGCAGCGCGTCGCAAGAGCCGCATGAACAAGCGTCTCAAAGCACACGCCGGCTGATCAGCTTTGCGAACACTTTGAATCAATAGATGCCCGACCTCACCGGTCGGGTTTTTCTTTGCTTATTATCAATCCCCTTGTTCAGTGCATCCGAGCGTTGTTGAGAGATTCTGCAGGCACCATGTCACCTTCGAAGCATACAACCGAGTCGATGCTCCCGAATCAATCGGGTGTCGCTCAGCGATCAGCGCTCGCGCGTGACAGCTACTTTGCCCAGTCCATGAGACCGCTGCCGATGCTGGTTTTCTTGCTTCCGATCATCTTGCTCTACGAGCTTGGATCACTCGGGGTGTTTGGGCCGGTGAAAGACTCGCTCGAAGCGCACCGGATGCTTGTCCGGTTCTTTGACTTATTTGGTGTGGTCGGTCTGCATCTGCCAGCGCTGGCGCTGGTGACGATGCTGGTGATGCAACATATTTTGAGTCGAGATCCGTTGAGGTTTTCCGTGTCGGTGTGGCTCAAAATGATCACCGAGTCTGCATTTTTGACGGGGCCGTTGATCGTGATGGTGATGGTCCTCAAACCCATCGGTGCGGGTGAACTGGTCATGCAGGCGGCGGCAATCGTCCCGGATCAATCCCAAGCGAGCCAGTTCATGCTCGCGCTCGGAGCTGGTTTATACGAAGAGATGCTCTTTCGACTGGTGCTCATCACGATGATCCACTTCTTGATCGCTGATGTGTTCGGATTCAGCGAGACCAAGGCGTTCTTCGTCGCGATCCTGCTGTCTTCTGTCGCGTTTGCGTGGTACCACGATCAGATCTTCATGCTCGATGGATCGCTCAACTTCCGGATGGCATTCTTTTACTTCCTCGCGGGGATGTATTTCGGAATCCTGTTCCTGATGCGAGGGCTTGGGATCGCGGTGGGGGTGCATCTCTTTTATGATCTGCTGGTGCTGGTGATCATCCCGTCGTTCGATGGTCGCTCGAGTTGATGCGTCGATTCACCGATCGAAGTGGCAATGAATGCGTCTTCAGGGTCAATTCCCAAGGCGTATGACTTGACGGGGGATAAATGGGGAATACAGTACACCCGTCCGATCGGCCCCATCGTCTAGCCTGGTCCAGGACACCAGGTTTTCATCCTGGTAACGCGGGTTCAAATCCCGCTGGGGTCATTCTTCCGCATGAGTTTCGACTCTTGCGATGTGCACAGACTCTTGTGATGCGAATCCAAGAGCACCCCGAACAGTTCTAATCGAGATTTTGAAAGACCTTTGAGGTCCGGATAGGTTGTTTTGTTATCTGGATTCGTTGAGTCTCGCGAGATAGGACGGTGTTCTAGTCTGAGCTCGTTATCCGGACCGGGGTATTTTTGCCCTGCATTTCAAATCCTGTGCTCTGGCTAAACAGCCCTCCCTCGCCCGCCGATACATGGTCTCTGGAGGTGCAGCAGATGCCCAAGTTTGATCAGTCTCATTTCTCGCTCGATATCAATAACACGGATGATCTTGAACTCATCGGGATGTTTCTTGATGAACTTCCCAATCGCATCGATGCGCTCCAGAAAACCGCAGAATCCTGCGATTTCTCGCAGTTGAATCGTCTGGCACATCAGCTCAAAGGTGCCGCACCGAGTTTCGGGTTCGATCCCATCGGAGAAGCGGCGGCGTGCCTTGAAGATCGGATCAAGACAAGCAATATCGAGAAGCTCGAACTTGATCACATCCGTTGCGAGTTTGACGCACTGGTCTCCGAATGCAACTCATACCTGAAATACATCGATTCCTGAACGCCCTCGCCTGGACACCAACTCCTACGGAATGACGCTTCGGTTATGACAAGCAATCCTCAAACTCAACTTGACCAGAATCCGGTCGTCTTGCTTGTAGACGACTCGGAGTTTGTGCATCGATTGTTGAATGCTCGATTGAAAACTGAATCCATCCAGATTGTGAGTGCTGTCAACGGTGTCGAGGGTCTCGAGCTTGCCAAGAGCAACCCCCCGGCGTTGATCCTCCTGGACCTTGAGATGCCAGTGATGGATGGGTTTGAAACGCTCAGGCAGCTGATGGAAGACCCCACGACACGCAATATCCCCGTGATTGTGCTTTCTGGTCAGGACACGACACAAGACAAAGTGACGGCCTTTGATTTGGGCGCCAGTGACTTTGTATCCAAGCCATTCGAACTGACCGAACTCCGCGCAAGACTCCGCAGCGCGCTTCGAATCTCTACGCTGCTCCGCATGCTCGAACAACGGGCCCAAATCGATGGGCTCACGGGACTCTACAACCGTTCGCACTTTGATATGCGTTGGAACGAGGAATACGAGAGCAGCATCCGGCACGGGAAGAGCCTCACGCTGGTCATGATCGACATCGATCAGTTCAAGTCTGTCAACGACACCTTTGGCCACCCTGCCGGAGATGCCGTGATTGCTGGAATGGCCAACCTGCTCCACAAGCACTTGCGTTCGAGCGACATCGCGTGCCGGTATGGCGGCGAGGAGTTCGCCCTCATCCTGCCCGATACCACCCCAGAAGATGCGAAGGGACTGTGCGAACGGATCCGAATCGCATGCGAAGAGATTGACTGGCCCAGGCACCCCGAACGCAAGGTGACCATCTCGCTCGGGATTTCGGGTTGTATCGATGGACCAACGCTTCCAGCAATGGAGTGGATCGAGCATGTCGATTCCAATCTCTACCAAGCGAAAGAGCGGGGCCGAAACCGGATTGTTTGTGATCAGACCAAGGGCCAGCTCGTCAAACTTCCCAAAGCCGGCTGAGCCTGCGGCGTGCTATCATCTGGGGAATGACCCCAGACCCAAAGTACCAACCGAATCAAGAACGGCTCGAGAACCTCGAAGAATCCATCGGATACCTCGAAGTCGACAGCGGCCGTGCACGCGAACAGTTCGATGAACTCAGCAAAGCGGTCCACGAGCTCAGCACACGCATGCAACGGCTCGAATCGCGTCTGGTCGATCTCAACAGCCGAATCGAGACCGCTGATCCCGGATTGGTCGCCCCGCCGCACAGTGCGGGTCCTGATATCACGCGCGATCCGTTGTAGTTCCTCTGCGTATACTCTCTTGATGGACAACACACTGATCAATCGTATTTATCGATCCTCGCGTCCAGTGGGGGTCTTGCTCTGTGGTTTGGGTATCCTCACCGCATCTACGGGCTGTAGGGACCTCCAGAAACGCCGTGTAGAGCTCAAGGAATCCAGCGGTGCCAATCCCGATCTGGAGGAGCGGTTCGGGCTGACAGGCGATGCTCAGGACCCCAGCGAGCGTGATAAAGAGATGGGGTACGGGAAATGGAAACCCAAGCCCGAGCCTGAGGGGACCAGTTCACCCACTGATCCGTCCCGTCGGAAGCCATTTTAAGACGCAGCAAGTACCTGTAGCGTCCAGTATACTGAACCTCAGCACGGATGGAGTCTCAATGACACAGCTCTCGGATCGATATGCAGAAGTGATGGAACGGGTCGCTCAGGCGGCCCAGCGGTCTGGGAGATCACCCGAATCGGTCTACACCATCGCGGTCACCAAATATGCTGAGCCTGAGGATATTCGCGAGTTGATCGGTCTCGGTCATCGTGATTTCGGTGAGAACCGGGTCCAGCAGCTTGCCCAGCGTGCAGGCGTGATCGACGAATGGTTCGATCGGATCCGCTCGCTCCCGAGGACATCATCAGATATTGAACCAATCAATGTGAACGATCCCGTCCGCTGGCACATGATCGGTCATCTCCAGCGCAACAAAGCACGGAAAATCGCGGACTGTACCCGGCTGATCCATTCGGTCGATTCCCTGCGTTTAGCCGAAGAACTGCAGGTCGTTGCCAACAAGATCGACCGGGTGATCGATGTGCTGGTCCAGGTCAATGTCTCCGGCGAAGATTCCAAAACCGGACTTCCTATAGCCGCGCTGGGCGCGATTGCAGAACAGATCGACACCATGATCAATGTCCGTGTCCGCGGCTTGATGACCATGGCGCCGATCACCGAAGACCCAGAATCCTCGCGTCAGCACTTCGCCCGCTGCAAAGAAATCTACGATGATCTGGTCAAAGCGGGCGTCGGGGAGGATCATTTCAACCTGTTGTCGATGGGGATGTCAGGCGATTACGAGGTCGCGATCGAAGAAGGCGCGAACCTTGTTCGCGTCGGTACCGCGATCTTCGGCGAGAATCTCAACGAGGAATCGCTTGAGCACGCTTCAGATTCTGCAACTTCATAAAAATCTAGAGTAGCACCCAGCGTCAGCCATTGGCTGAGTACTGATTCGCAAGCATTGCCAGAGCCCCGTTGGGTTTCCGGATCTGGATCATCTGCGCTTGCAGATTTCGTCCCGGACACGCGGTGCTGCGGAGTTCTTGGTGTGTATACACCCGGCTCAGTGGCACATGGAACCGGCGCATCTCGTGGGCGATGAGCATATTGAGTGTGTCCAGTGCCTTGGGGGTGGGTTTGACCTGCTCATAGTTCCCGAACATGACAATCCCGATGTTTCCGGGGTTGTTGTCCTTCACATGCGCCCCTTGGTAGATCAATGGTCTTGCTTGCCATGCGCGACCTGCGGGGTCGATCGCGTAGTGGTATCCGATATCCGCCCAATGGTTGGCGAGGTGTCCTCTGCGGATCACAACAAGTCGACGGACCGAATCATCGTACTGACCCGATGGCAGTGGGCTGATCGCGTCGTGGTGGACGGTGATGCGGTTGATTTGCTGCATGGGATCGGCGAGGCTGACTTTGGTCGTGCCTCGTGTCCATGCGGTCCGGGGGATCACGAAGTGTGGGAGTTCGGTGAGTCTGGCAGAAGCGATCTGGGACGGGGTTGTGGATGCGGGGTAGGGCATAGCCGGAGCGCGAGCCACGGTGATCGGATCTCCCGGGATGGGTTGACCGATCATGTTTCCGGATCGAGTGCTGCGTTTGGCGCCGCTCTTGCATCCGCTGAGCCCAGCGAGAATCCCGCTGACAGCGATCAGCGATCCCGCCTTGGCGCCCAACTGGAGAAGATGACGCCGGGTTGTCGAGGATAGAGGTGATTGGTTATCCATTGCTTTTCCCGTTATTATGAGAACTGTATCGGTTCAGTCATCGGCAAGATGACCCGATCTGGTACAATGCTACTCGATTTGGGTTCTTTGGTACCAGTCGGTGCTCCGAAAGATCCGGTAAGCTTTTGTTTTAAGCCAAGATCGACTGTTTTTGTATTCAAAGGGGAGGTGGCATAATGGCCATCAGACGATTTATCGTATACCTGCTCTTGCCGTTGCTCACGGCCCCTTGCTTGGCGCGGATCGATGCGGATTTCGAAGCCGCTGAGGCACTCCAAGAGCTCCAGCTGGCTCAAGCCGCGTACACCCACGCGATGGCTCAGCTCCAGCTTGCGCAAGGCAATCTTGACCGTGCGACCGCGCATGCCATCGCCATGGGTGCAATTCCCAATCCCCAACAGCCCGCCGAGAACACTCCTCCAGCCCCGCCTGCGGCCCAACCCGCCGCGGCTCCCGCTCCGGCTCAAACTCCACCACCCGAACTCAAAAAGAAAGACGATGGACCATCATTCTGGGATGGATGGAAACGGTCAGTCCGCGTCGGTTTCAACACCACGACGGGGAACACCGAGAACGCCAACCTGAACCTGCAGTTCCACACCATCCGGAAATCAAAGAAATACCTCACCAAGTTCGATTCGGAGTATCGCTTCGCGACCCGGAACGGGGTGGATTCGCAGAACCGGCTTGATCTGGACTTCCGTCATGAATGGCTCGCTCCCGAAGGGAGCAAGGTCGGTTGGTGGACGACCGCGAGTTTCGAAGCCGACGAGTTCCAAGACTGGGACTATCGCGCCTCAGCACACGCTGGTGTCAGCTATCAGTTCATCAAAGACGACAAAACGAACTTCAAAGGCCGAACCGGCTTTGGTGGTTCGCAAACTTTCGGAGGAACAACCAACGAGTTCCGGCCGGAAGCTCTGGTCACCGGTCTGGATCTCAAGCATCGCTTCAATGAGACCATGAATATCGAAGCGGGCTTTGAGTACTATGTGGATGTTTCTCAGGTGACCCGTGATCGCCTCAACAACAATCTCAAGTGGAACATCATGCTCGATAAAGAGAGCAACATGAACCTCCAGTTCAAGCTCACGCACAGATATGATTCCGAACCCGGTGGAGGAAAGGATAGTAACGACCTTTACTTCGACATCACCGTGGGTTGGCAGTTCTGACCCGCGATCAATGACAGCCGCGCTGTGGGGACGGCGTTCAATCACGGAAAAGACTCATGCAAGCAGAAATCGTCGAAACAACACAGGGTGCCGCAGACTCAGCGCCCGCCATCATTGACCCATCAGCGGCGGACGGCTTCGGGGACCTCGTCTCACGGATCACCAGCGGGGATATGAGCGCCGACACCTGGATCCTTGCGTGGGAAACCATCGGTCGTCCGGTTCTTCTTGCGGTCGTCCTGATTGTCGCGGTGTTCATCGCGGCGGGTTGGGCTCGCAAAATCGTGGGCAAAGCGGTGCGGAAGGGCAATGTCGAGGAAACCCTCGCACGCTTCCTCTCCAACATGGCGAGGTACCTCGTGCTGATCGCAGGCGGGGTTGCCATCCTTGGCACGCTTGGAATTGAAACAGCCAGCTTTGCGGCGGTCCTTGCTGCACTCGGTTTCGCGATCGGTATGGCGATGTCGGGCATGCTCGGGAACATCGCGGCGGGCATCATGCTCCTGTTCTTCCGCCCGTTCAAGGTCGGTGATGTGGTCGAAGCGGGCGGGGTCAAAGGCAAGATCTTCGAGATCGGGCTTTTCACGACGATCTTTGATACCCCAGACAACCGTCGCATCATCGTCCCCAACAACTCCATCTTCGGCGACAACATCGAGAATGTCTCCTACCACAGCACCCGCCGTGTCACCGTTCCAGTCGGAACGGCGTACGGCGCGGATGTTGATAAGACGCGAGAAGTCTTGCTGCAAGCCGCGAAGGATTCGCAGGGCGTGCTCGCTGATCCAGCGCCGGTCGTGTTCCTCAAAGGACTGGGCGGCTCGTCGATCGACTGGGATGTCCGCGTCTGGGTCAACGCCGCTGATTTCTGGGATGTTCAAGACCGCTTGACCCGCGATGTGAAGTACGCGCTGGACAACGCGGACATCGGCATCCCGTTCCCACAGATGGAACTCAACATCTGCGGCAAGCTCGAACAGGCTTGATTTAGACCGGTTGTGATCGAACGCGATCGAGCCATTTACTCCAGATCGAGAGCACCAGCAGCATGTAGAGCCGCTGGGAGTGGTCGCGTCCGTGCCAAGGATTGATCGACTTCTCCCCGGCCGCATCGTGCTCGCGGATCATCTGCTCGACAAACTTCAAGTTGATCTCAACACCAGCATCCGCGAGGCCCGGGAACGGGTCGGATGATCGGAGGTGGTCGAGGAGGAGTTGTCGCATGTCGCCGTAGTCGGAGCGGAACCATTCCCCGATCGGGATTGCGAAGCCTTGCTTGGGTCGATCGACGATGTGGTCCGGGAGGTATTTGCGGGCGACTTGTTTGAGGAGTCCTTTGCGCTGACCGTCGGGCATAAGGACATTGAGCGGCGTTCGCATCGCGGCTTCGACAAGATCCCTCGCAAGAAACGGAGCGCGGACTTCAAGACCCACCGCCATGGATGCGGTGTCGGTTTTGCGGAGCAGGTCGTCGGGGAGGTAGTTGGTGAAGTCGTATCGGAGTGGGTCGTTGACACGATGGAACCGATCAGTCCCTGGTGGACCATTATCCACAATGCTCATGAGTTTGCGGAGATCAGGTGTCGGGAAGATCGCGAGGAGTTCAGGGTATCCACCGAAGCGTGCAGCGGCGGCAAGGCGGGCGAGATAGGTTGTCTTGCTGCCGGGTTCTCGTTGATCGAGCAGTGATGTGGGGATGAACTTCAACAGGTGATGCCAGCGGTTGAGCATCGGCGCGATGGTGTGCCGGCGGTATCCTCCGAAGAGTTCGTCGCCTCCATCACCGGAGAGCGCGACCTTGATGTGTTCGCGGGCGGCTTTCGAAACCCAGTAGGTCGGAAGCAATGAACTGTCCCCGAACGGGAGTCCGAGTTGCTCGATGAGCATGATCAGATCACTCGCGGGATCGGGATCGCAATCGAGTGTGGTGTGGTCGGTGCCGATGACTTTTGCCGTTAGTGATGCGGCTTCCGATTCGTCGTACCGCTTGTCGGGCATTCGGACGGTGAAGGTTTTGATGTCTGGGCGATGTTTATAAGCGATGGCGGCGATGAGTGCAGAGTCGACCCCGCCTGAGAGGAATACGCCGAGCGGTACATCGGCTTCGAGACGGGAAGTGATCGCGTCATTGAGAAATCTACTAAGTAAAGCTGGATTGAGCCATTGAGCTTGATTGATCCCTGATCTTGACGAAACTGGAATACATCTGGTCGCAATGTCTGACATCGAACCCAGAGTGTCAACCGTTGGAGCATTGGCGTCAGATCCCTGAGTTGGTGTCTTGGGCATGACTCCCCACCAACTCGGACATGGACAGTTCATGAGTGATGCGGGCGAGATATCAGCGCCGTAGCCGATCCACAAGTCAATCTTACAACTCATCATTCCTTTTAACACATTACAAAACTTGGACTGTAGGAGAGACAGTCCGGCAGCACTCGTGGAGAAGACCCTGCCGATGTTGTTGTGTTGGATTGTCGGCATGTCATACATTGGTTTTTCGCCAGCGCGGTCTCGTCCAATCCCTAGTTGACCTGTGGAGGAATCCCAAACGAGTGATGCGTACATCCCATCACATTCGTCGAGAAGGAGCAAGCCCCATTCCCGCCACCCATGCACCAGCACTTCCGTATCCGAATGATCCGTCTCAAACACATGCCCGGCGGCTTCGAGTTCTTTGCGTAACTCTCGATGGTTGTAAATACACCCATTGAACACCACCGCAACCACCGGCTTGTTCGGCTCGACCTCGCTCGCGATGATCGGAGTCTGCCCCGGTTGGTAGGTCAGGTCGGGACGCAGGCGGTCGCCGTCGTGGACCATGGGTTGGGAGCCGCCCTCGTGGTCGATGATGCTGAGTCTTCGATGGACGAGGGCGACATCGACGATGGTGCCGTCGTAGCGGATGGCGCGATCGCGGAAGCGGCCTTGCCCGTCGGGGCCTCGGTGTTTGATGGATTCGTCGAGGATGTCCAGCCACGATTCAGGGATCGCTTCAAGCGGCGGCGGGGGGGTGCCGTCCTTGGGATCGTGAATCTTGATGACGCCTGCGATGCCGCACATGGTTACTGGGAGTCTTTCTCGGTGCGATGCTCGGCGAGTTCTTCGACGGCATGCTCGACAACATGCTCGACGGCGGACACGATGGATGGCTCGGTGTCGGAGTCTGTGATGGTGTTGTCTTGGAATGTTCCGGTGCGGTAGCCCCAGACGGTGTGGATGACCCGTGTCACCAGCATCGCGGCGATGAATGCGAATACAAACGACCACGATGCGCGGATCTCAGCGTATTTTTGGAGCGCCCACATCCCACCCATCGCGACGAGCATGAAGACCGGGACGAGCGCGGCTCGCTCCGCTTGGACGCGCGTTGCTTCGCGTGCGAAGTTCTTGTATTTGGATCGCTGGTCAATCTCGGGGTGGTGGCCATGGGGGTTCCAGTGGTTTGCGATCCAGTGCAAGCCGTAATAGACGCAGACATCCATGATCGTGTCGAGGACATACGCGATGACGGAGATGAGGAATCGTTTGTCTTCACCGATCCACAAGGAGATCCAGTGGATCGGGTACTTGGTCAGCGCGATCGAGATGAGTCCCGCAGCAAGAATGTTGACATTGACATTGATGATCCGCTTGCGTTGGTAGAGCTTGAACACGCGCTTGGGCATTGATCAAGACCTCAGTGTGAGCGGTTGATGACCGCATCTGCGATCAGTTGGAGCATCGGACGGCCCGGTCCTTCGGGGATTGAGCTCAGCCGGCTCTTGGCGCTCTGGACATACGACACCGCCATGTCCTGCGTCGCTTCGATGGATTCGGTTGCGCCGACCAGTTCGAGGAGTTCTGGGAGCCCGGATTGATCGCCGTGGGAGATCGCTTCGATGAGTGTGAGCGAGCAGGCTTTGTCGGAGGCGTTGGAGAGGTGGTGGATGATGGGGTAAGTGAGTTTGCCTTTTTCAAGATCTTTGCCGACCGACTTACCAACGGATGCTTCGGTGCCGGTGAGGTCGAGGACATCGTCTTGGATCTGGAACGCGATTCCGAGGTCCGTCCCGAACCCGAGCAGTGCTTGAACGGTGGGGTGGTCCTGCTGGTCGAATCCGAGCGTGCTCAGCGCACCGAGTTCGCACGCGGCTCCGATCAACGCGGCGGTCTTCCGCTTGAGGATTTCGAAATAGGTCGGTTCATCAAGCTCGTAGTTGTTCCGGTTGTGGAGCTGGAGGAGTTCGCCGGTGCACATGACGGCGGACGCTTTGCCCACGATCCGACTCGGGACAGGGGAGTTGAGCGATGAACAGAGTTCGTACGCGCTTGCGATCAAGTAATCGCCGAGGATGACGGAGGTCTCGTTGCCCTTCATCGCGTTGATGGTCTTGCCGCGTCTGCGGATTTCCGCTTCGTCGAGGACATCGTCGTGGACGAGGGTTGCCATATGGACCATCTCGCAGACTGCGCCGCTCACGATGTGCGCGTCGGTCAGAATTTTCGAAGGATCATCGGATGCGAGGATGTTGCTCAGTTCCGGGTTTGCCGCGGCTCCGCACAGGAGCACGAGCATCGGACGGAGCATCTTCCCGCGATACCGCTCGACATGCTCGCACATCTGATCGACCGGAGCCAGATCGGAGACCAGCTGTTCTGCAAAGATCCGTTCAACACCACCAAAGCCCGAAGCGACGATGTCTTCGAGTGAACGGAGTTCTTCCGGGATGTCCAAAACGCCTTGCATCATTGGGATTCTATCGTGTTTTCTGTTGGTGGATCAGTCGTAGGCGACAATGTAGGAGATAAACGCTGGGTCCGCTTCGCCTTCGAGGGTTGGTTCGTATTCGCCGTTGCCGTCGCCGTCCTCGTCTTCGCCTTCCCAGTAGACGAGGACATTGGCGAATCCTGCTTCTGAGAGCAGTTCGCGGATCTCGACCATGGTCCAGAGTCGCCACTCGTAGGTGAACGCTTTGTTCATGCGGGTCTTGTCGGGGAACTTGAAATGGATGTGGCAACGCATATCGCCGGTGATCGGGTTGTAGGACGCTTGTTCCCAGATGTAGGTGAAGGAGCGTCCCCCGCCCGCGTCGATCTTCTTCGTCTCTTCGGTCTCGGTCATGGTTTCCGAGCCGCCGTAGTGGTCGAGGAAGAAGATGCCGTCCTTGCCGATGGAGTCGCGGACGGACTTGAAGTAACCTCGAAGCTCGTCGCGGGTCTTGAAGAGCCAGTATGAGAAGTTCATCGCGAGGACACAGTCGGTGCCCCCGGCATCCCCCGGCTCAAGCACGGTGCGATTGAGCAGTTGAACGCGTGAACGCTCATCGTCGCTGAGCTTTGCGAGGTGGTGCTCGTCCCCCCAGTCAAGGGTGGGTTGGTCGATGTCCAGGCCGACTGCGGTGTTGGTCTTTCGGCGTTTGATCCATTCGACGGAGGTGTTGCCGGTGCCACAGAAATCTTCGCGGAGGGACTGGGCTTTGCGTCCCCGGATGGATTCGAACTCCGCGTCGATGAAGTCGATCTCCGCTTCGACATTCTGGACCGAATGCTGATACAGCTCATGGCGATCAGCGGTCAGTGCGGTCAACGCACCGGACTTGGCGGCTTTCTCCGCGGCTTTCTTCTCGATATTGGCCTGTCGTCCCGATTTTTTGTCTTTGGTTTGAACGCTCATCTGAACCCTCACTGGATCGGCTCGTACTGTTGGAAAGTCCGAGAATCGGACCCATGAGGATCGTAGTGATCGACTCCTCCGATGTCTCGCTTGGACAGGGATTCTGAACGAATCCTCCACGCCAATCCCGATGATCGGGGTCTACACTGCCAGTCCTCGACGATTCTCCGGGCAACGGAAGCCCGCTGAGCAATACGGCGATGGGCAAGACGAAGGGAAGGTATCGATGCACCTCACCATGGTTGGAACCGGATATGTAGGGCTTGTCACCGGGGTGTGCTTTGCCAATACAGGCAATGATGTCACTTGCCTGGATGTTGATCCTGAGAAGATCAAGAAGCTTGAAGCTGATATCTGTCCGATCTATGAGCCCGGCCTGACCGACCTGATGATCAAGAATCGCCAGTCCGGCCGTCTGACATACACCTTGGACAAGAAAGCCGCATACCAGAGGGCGGACATGATCTTCATCTGTGTCGGGACTCCGTCAGATGACAAGGGTCATACAGATATGTCGTACATCGATGGCGCCGCTGAGGATATTGGTCACGCGATCAAGGAACTCGGTCCGGACGCCAAAGCGAAGGTCATCGTGGTGAAGTCGACCGTTCCTGTCGGGACAACCTTTCGTGTTCGGGACACCATCAAATCAATCGTTGGGGACATCAAGTTCCATGTCGCGGACAACCCGGAGTTCCTCAAAGAGGGCGACGCGGTCACCGACTTCAACAAACCAGACCGTGTGGTCGTCGGCGTTGAATCCGAAATGGTCGGGGAGATGTTCCGCGATCTCTACGACCCATTCGTCCGCAACGGGCACCCGATCTTTATCATGGATGTGCTCAGCGCCGAGATGGTGAAGTATGCTTCCAACAACTTCCTCGCGACCAAAATCTCGTTCATCAACGAGATGGCGAACCTCTGCGAAGCGTACGGCGCGAACATCAACCGTGTCCGCGAGGGCATGTGCTCGGATTCCCGCATCGGTCACCACTTCCTCTACCCGGGGCTCGGCTATGGCGGCTCCTGCTTCCCCAAGGACACCCTCGCATGCATCATGATGGGCGATCAGGCCGGTGTGACCATGCAGGTCTCCAACGCGGTCCACGGCACCAACGAACGACAACGCAACCTCTTCTTCAACAAAATCGTCAAGCACTTCGGTGGTGAGATGGGGCTCAACGGCAAGAAGATCGGCTTCTGGGGTCTGGCATTCAAACCTCGCACCGACGATATCCGCAAAGCACCCGCGCTCACCCTCGTCCGCAAAGCCCTCGGCTACGGCGTGACCTGCAACGGGTACGACCCGGTCGCTGCATCCAATGTTTCGATGGAGATGGGCGATACCATCGACATTCACGACGACATGTACGAATGCGCACGCGATTGTGACGCGATCGTGATCTCGACGGACTGGCCTGAGTTCAAGAGCCCGGACTTTGACAAGCTCGCGAGCGTGATGAAGGGCAAGGTCATCTTCGATGGTCGCAACCTGTACCGCCGTCAGCATCTGGGTGAGCTTGGGTTCCATTACTACTCGGTCGGGCGGACCCCGATTACCCCAACCACCTAAGCTGGTTCAAAACGAGAATGAAAAAGGCGACCCGAGTCATTCGGGCCGCCTTCTTTATTTAAAGATGTCTCGTACTTATGCGCGGCGACGGCGTGAGACGCCGAGGCATCCGAGACCGAGCAGTGCCAAGCCGCTGGGTGCTGGGACGATCGCGACATTGTCGAGGTCGAAGTCTGCGATGAGTTCGGTATCCAAGCCATCAGGACGGAACGCTGAGACTTGCAAGTTGCCGACGGCTTCCATAACTGCATTAAACGCTGCTGGGGTCGGGGCGCCTTCGATGGTCAGCAGTGGGTTCCCGAAGAACAGGTCGAAGGTGAGGTGGGTCCATTCGCCGGAGACGGTCGATGAGCTGGATTCGACCGCGAATGCTGGGAAGTTTGCTGAGCTGGCAACGCGGAGCGCGATGTCCAGATCGACACCCGCGTTGTGACGGAAATCGAACTCAACGGTGGTGATGCCGCCGGTGAGGTAGTTGCCGACGAATGCGTCGCCCGATGCGTCTTGATCGTCTTGCCCGCGGAGCAGGGTGATCCCGAATGGTCCAGCGGTGTTCAGGTCGAGTTGCGAGCTGATGTATGCGCTGTTGTCGATCGAACCGGTTGCGTTCCAGGTGGTGGGGGTGAATGCACCCGATACCCAGTTGTTTGCTCCGGACTCAAAGGTTTCGGTGTACGAAGTCACCGATGCCGACGCGGTCAGTGAAACCGCGGCGATGGTCAAAATAGTTGCTGTTGCCTTCATGGCGTTCTCCTCAGGTGTTGGGAATAAGTTCCCGTCTGTAAAACAAATCAGTTGCTTGAAAACTCGGACAGGAATGCGGAAACATCGAGAAAGTTGAAACCGCAGTCGCCGTTGATATCCGCGGCGACATCGCCGTTCCCAAAGTCGCTCAAGAATGCGGAAACATCGAGGAAGTTCTTGGAACCGTCCCCGTTGTAGTCACCGAACGAACCCACGCGAGCGCGGATATCAAGGGTCGCGGCGTATCCGAAGATCTGCGCGAGTGGGTTCTCTTTTGTATAGAAGATCGGGTAGTCGCCTTCGCCGCCGCCGGGGCCTCCGGATGCAGGGGACATCGCCGAGACGATAAAGCGGAGTTCTCCGCGATCGAGCATGCGTGCGAGCTCGTCGCGGGCGCCTGCATCGCAAGGTGTAAAGGTAAAGCTGATCGTGGTGTCCGCCGGGACCAGATCCCCTGTTGTGAGTAGATCGCTTGTGCCGATCGCGAGCGGGACCGCGTTGAACTGCTCCTTGACATGGTTCGAGATGTTCTGCGCGAATCCCTCGTTGTCGAAGATCGCTGCGAATACATTCCGCATCCCCTGAGCCGGTGCGACTTCTGGGACGCTCCCGAACGAAGAGTTCTCGAAGAATGTGCTCTGGCTAATCCCAGGCTTGTATCCGGGGAGGAACAGGTTGATCGGGTGACCGGGATCCAGATCGTTTGGTTCGCCGTCGACGCCGTAGGTTGTGTAGTCGTCGTAGGAGTCGTCGTAGACGAAACCGTTGTCGTTTGCGATGGTCATCGTGACGGTGATGTCATGGACGCGGTACTGGTCTGATCCGAGCGACGGAGCGAACTCGGTCGAGGTGTCAAACCCGACCAAGACCTGCGCGTCGTGGTCGTCGAAGCCTTCGAGGAGCGGTGCTCCGAAGACGGACATCTCGAAGCGGGTGCCTGGTGAGCCGTTGAATGGGTACATCCAGCGGTCGAGGGAGGGCGAGTCGTATTGGGTTTCGATCAGCTGTGCGTGTGCTGCGGTGGCGCAGATCGCGAGTGGGATGAGTGGGAGCAGACGGGTCGTTTGAATCCTCATATCGAATCTCCATGTGTGCGGACGGCGTTTTTTGCGCGGTGCCGATCAATCTCAAGTAAATTTTCAGCAAACCGGGATTTCGGTTTGCAAATCGGGTTGAACATGCGAATCATTGAGAATGAGTCTCAACATGTCAAGGAGTTGGCAGAGAAAATGAGATTGCGTCTCAATAACGAATCAGGTCAGCCATTGATGATTCCGAAAGTATGAGCAAAGGAACGCCATGAAGAACAACCCCTCAACCCACTCCAGAGCGTTCACGCTGATCGAGTTGCTTGTGGTGATTGCCATCATTTCTGTCCTGATCGGGATTCTCCTCCCGGCACTCGGTTCCGCACGCGCCAGCGCCCGTGCCGTCCGCGAGCAAGCGGGCATGGCGCAGCTGCTCGTCGCATACCAGATGTATGCCGACGACAACCGAGGCAAACTCCTGACCGGGTTCCTCTCCAACGACCATTGGACAACGATGGTCAAGGATCACAATGAACCCAAAGACCTCCGAGGCAACTCAGTCGGTGCAATCGCAGGCAAGCGGTATCCATGGCGGCTCATCCCATACCTCGATTACCAGTTCGACGGCATTTATCTCGATCCTACCGTCACCGAATCAATCGCGTCCTCGCTCAATGCTGAGAGCAACTCGTTGAATGATCATGCACTTCAGTATGTCGCGTCGCTGTACCCATCCTTCGGGCTCAACTCCTACTTCGTCGGTGGTGGGGCGAATGGCGACAATCTCCCCTGGTCCGAAGCGGGCCGGCGGGTCTTCGGGAAGATGCATGTGGACAAACTCCATCAGGTCCGCCGTCCAAGCTACCTCATGAGCTTCTCCACGGCACGCTCGATCGCTGAACCCTCGCTCCTTCCCGGATACGGCTCAGTCGAGGGGTACTTCATCGTCAAGCCGCCGCAACTGTACTCGACTTCTGGCCGTCAGTGGGAAGACGCGTACTCGGAGAACACCGAGCATCCTGAGTCCAACTCCGGCGGTGTTTCGCTCCGTCACAAGGGCAAGGGCATCGCGGGGATGCTCGATGGGCACGCGGAGCAGTGGGACTGGGATGAGTACAACGACATGCAGCACTGGTCCAACAACGCGACGAGCGAGGATTGGGAAGTCCAAGCCCGACTGCCGTGACCTCTGAGCCGATTTGACCTACGCTCCCTGCATGAGTGAACGGATCGACCTTATCAACGAACTCCAGTGGCGCGGACTCCTCAAGGACTGCACCGATATCGACGGCTTGCGCGATCACCTCGCGGACCCCGACAACAATCCACGCAAGGTCTATTGCGGGTTCGATCCGACCGCTGATTCGTTGACCATCGGAAACCTTGTGCCGATCATGCTCTTGGCGCATGTCAAGCGTGCGGGACACTCGCCGATCGTGGTGATGGGTGGGGGGACCGGGCTGATCGGTGACCCATCGGGCAAGTCCGCCGAGCGTCAGCTCAATACGGTTGAGACGATCGCGGGCTTCATCGACAAGCAACGGCCGATCTACAGCACCGTCCTCGACCAGATCGAAGGGCCGGACCATCAGATCCTCAACAACCACGACTGGCTCAAGAACATCTCATACATCGAAGCGCTCCGCGACATCGGCAAGCATTTCAGTGTGAACATGATGATGCAGAAAGAGTCCGTCAAAGAACGGCTCAACAACCGCGAGCAGGGCATCAGCTACACCGAGTTCTCGTACATGATCCTGCAGTCTTACGACTTTGCGCATCTGTACGAGGAAATGGGCGTCACCGTGCAGCTTGGTGGGAGTGATCAGTTCGGGAACATCATTGCTGGGGCCGATCTGATTCGGCGTCAGACTGAGGACCGCGAGTTTCGGCGTAAAGCAGAATCCGGTGAAGAAGACGCAAACATAATTGTGTATGATGAAAGATGGTTTGGCCTCACCGCCCCCCTCGTTCAAAAAACCGACGGCGGCAAGTTTGGCAAGACCGAGAAGGGCGCGATCTGGTTGACCGCCGCGCGGACTTCGCCCTACGCGTACTACCAGTTCTGGCTCAACGCGACGGACGAAGACGCACGCGGTTGGATCAAGGTCTTCACCCTCATCGATCAATCAACAATCGAATCGCTCATCGCGCGACATGACGAGAACCCCGGCAAGCGGGAACTCCAGCGGACACTCGCTCAAGAAGCGACGCGGATTCTGCATGGTCAAGCCGCGATGGAGAATGCGGAAGCCGCGGGCAAAGCGTTGTTCAGCGGCGACATCAGTTCGCTCGACGAACAAACCATGATCGAAGTCTTCGCGAGTATCCCGACGACCGAGCACAGCAAAGCGGAACTTGCTGAAGGGCTGGACATGGTCGAGATGCTCAAGTCCACCAAACTCGCAGCGTCCAACCGTGAAGCACGCGACTTCCTCAACGAGGGATCGGTTTCGATCAACGGCGAGAAGATCGACGCGGACACCAAAGTCACCGAGGCAAACCTACTCCACGGCTCGTTCATCGCGATCCGTCGGGGCAAGAAAAAATGGCACTTAACCCGTTGGAACGCATAGGGTCAAGTGCCACTCGAGGTCAGTGCTACAGGAGGGTGAGCACTGAGAGAACAAATCTGGTGTTGTTATGGGCAGCCCGCTCCGAACGCTGCGAGGAATGCACTCACATCAAGGAAGTTGAAGCTGCCATCAGCTTCGAAGTCCGCGACTGGGTCCATGCTCCCGAATGCGGAGAGGAACGCAGAGACATCGAGGAAGTTCAAGCTCCCGTCGCCGGTCAGGTCCGCTGCGCAGCTGCTCACGCCGAGCGTGCCGTCCGCGTTGATGTTGTGGGTTTCGAGATCCGCGACACCGAAGTCACCGACCTGCCATCCCGCGATGAGGAACCCGTCGCTGCTGACGGTGGTGGTCAAGCGTGCGCGTTCTGCGGAATCTGAAGCGACCGCGACGGTGCCTCCTGCCCATGCGTCGGTGCCATCGGGTTTGACAGCGTGCGCGAGGACTTGTTCGAGACCGAAGCCGCCGGCGTTTTCGATCCATGAGACGACGAGGTTGCCGTCGAGTACATTGGTGTTGATCGTACCGGATTCGAGCGTGTCGATCGCGGAGATGACTTTGCCGCCGTCGGTCCAGAGTCGTGCGCCCGATGCGTCGATGCGTTGTGCGTAGACGCCGTGGTTGCCTTGGTTGTTGTCAAGCTCAACCCACGAGACATAGACCGAATCGGTTGCTGGGTCATAAGTCGCTGCTGGTGAGACCCGTTCGCGGAGTACTGTGGAAGCGACCGCGCCGTCGTGTGGGAACGCTTCGCTGCCATCGCTGAGGATGTGCTGGGCGTAGACATTGAGGCCATTGGCGGTGTCGTACCACGAGAAGACCGCGCCACCCGAGCCGTCAGCGACGAACTCAGGGTAGTTGCCGAACTGTAGTGAACCGCCATCAAAGACCGCGGCGGGTGATGCCCACGCTTCGGTCCCGTCGCTTGCGATTTTCTGTGCGTGGAGGTGCTTTGGTCCGAGGAAGAAGCCGTACTGGACCCATGACACGATGACCGCGCCGTTGTCTGAGCGGTGCATGGAAGCGACATTGATGGATTGCCCACCCGGATCGGAGAGCGCGGTGGTCCAGACGGTGCTTCCCATCTCGTCGATCTGTGCGAGGTTGGTGTCGAGGTTGTTGATCCAACCAACCACGGCTTTGCCATCGCTGGTCGACGCGATGTCTGGTGAGTGGATTGAGTCGGCGCTGTTTCCCAGCTGGACGCCGTTGGCTCCCCAGAGTGCGGTGCCGTCGGGGGCGATGCTTTGTGCGGTGACGACGACACCACCGAAGCGGTCGTCGCGGAATGCGAGGACCGCGTTTCCGTTGGAGTCTACATCGAGACCGTAGTCTTCGGTCGAGGAGAAACCGCGATCCGCGATGAGGATGCCGTTGTGCGCCCACATCTCGTTGCCGCTCGCGTCGAGTCGTTGGAGGCGGACATCGTACCCAACTTCGCTTGAGTACCAGCTGATGTAGCATCCGCCGTCGAGGGTGGGGACCATCTTGGGCTGGACCTGCTCGCCTGAGCCGTCTGCGACAACCTGGTGGATGGTGGAATCATCCGACCACTGTGCCAATGCCGGGGTTCCGGCGGCAGCAATCAGTGCCATGGCGATGAAGGCTGTTGATTTCGTGTTCATAAATGCTTCTCCTGGGCTCAGATCTCTGGGTCTGAGGCGATTTTGAGGACCGATCGGAGTTTCGACACATCCGTGACTCCGGTAGCGACGAGGATAACGGTTTTTTTTCAGAATAAAAGTGTAATTTATTACAAAAGGCAGTAAAATACGAAATAGGTGAAAACTCCGCGCCTGAGGAGATTCGATACGATACACCTGTACAACAGAGGTAGGTAGTTCTTTGGATAGATCACATCGACAAGAAATCAGCGTAACCGCGCCACAAGAATCTGAACCTCAAGAGGTTGCGGATCGTCTATGTTCGAGCATCGGTCTCGTTCTGAGTGGTATACCAGACTGTTCGATGCGTCCAACTGATATCGCTCGGCTGCTGGGGGTCTCCCGCGTCATGGTCGGACGCGTCCTGAGCAACATCGCGAAGGAAGAATATTCTGAGACCCTGATCGGGATTCCGGGTCCTGAAACGCTTCGGCTCATCCTGAACGCGGCGGCACACGCAGGGGTGGATCGGCTCGAGGTCGAGTCCGCGCTGGATGCGGTGGATTCGTTTGATCAGCTCATCCGCGAGCGATTCGGAACGCGAGGCGCGATGAGCGCCGCACTGAGCACTGGGCACACGGATGAACGGGAACGGTTCGAGCATTCGAGCCGGTATCAAGCGTTCAAAGGGATGAGCAGCATCCTCGGTGTTGAGAGCAAGGTTTGGCTAACCTCGATGATGATGACGCCGAATGCGGAATCTGAATCGAGTCTCGATGTGACCACCATCCATGGCACAACAGGGTTGCGACAACTCCGACCCAACATCCCGGTCCACTTTGTGTATGGAAAGCCTCCGGAATATTTGACGGGTCGACAGATGCCTGTCCGGATCGAACTCGACCCAGACCTGTTCTTGTCAAATACCCCGGCTCCACTCTCAGTGAGCGAGGAGAACGGGCAAATTATCAACACCTTCGCGCCCGAGGTGATCGGGAAGGACGCGGTCTACGACATGTTCGCGGGTGTCCATGTTCCCAACGGGTCGGGCAGGTTTGCCAAGGAAGGACGCAACTATCGCGGAACCATCGTGACCCCCGATGTCCCGGTGGTGACGCTTGTGAGCGATGTGATCCTCCACAGCGATATTTTCGAAGGCATCGAACCCGAACTGTTCGTCCATAACACGGTTTCCAAAGGCGGCGCCGATATCGAGGACCCCAAGCGTGCGATTGATCGGATCCCTATGACCGAAGAAATCGTGGATCTTGGGTATGGTTTAGAAAACATCGAGATCCCCGAAATCCCGAAGTACGCGCAGATGATCGACTACATGTGCCAGCGATGCGGGACCCGCCCGAGTGACTTTCGCGTGCACCGATTGCAGATCCAGTACCCGGTCTACGGCTTCCAGTATGCGATCGCCTTCAGAGTTCCGCTGCCTTGAGAACCCGAACAATCAATCCATGAAAAAAACCCGGGTCAACCGGGTTGGTCTGCTGAAGTTGTCTGTTCGAATCAGCGTCGACGACGCGCGCCCATGCCGAGGAATCCGAAGGCGACGACTGCGGTCGATGGAGCGGGGACGATCGCGAACGCGAGGTCGTTGAATGTTGGATCGAAGATGGTGTACTCGCCTCCATCGAAGAAGTCGGTCGCGTTGACGAGATCGCCTTGGCTTGAACCCGACCAGACCCACGCATCCCCGAAGGTGTTGTCGAGGGTTGCGCCGACGGAGATCCAGTACTCCACGCCGGCATCCAACGCGAGCGCAGACCCGAGGTTGAGGGTGTAGGCGTACTCGTTGCCGCCGCCGAAGAGGAACGCGCCGGTTGCTGATGCGGTGAGGTTCCCATCTCCGACACTGACGGTTTGGGAGAGCAGCACATTGGCCAGGTCTGGTGCGCCGGCGAGGTCGGAGGTGTAGATCTCGACGGTGTACGAGAGCATGTTGGTTGGATCAGCGAAGTTGAAGTTCTGCGATCCACCCCACCAAGCGATGGAGGTTGCTGAAGCGGCTGTGTCGAGCATGAAGTTATCGGCCATACGCTGGCTGAAGAACTGACCCGAGACGGCGTCAGAGAAGAAACTCTGTGCGGATGGTTGGTCACTGACCTGGCTGTAGATGTCCGCGTTGGCAAAGCCTGAGAGCCCGACAAGGGCAACGAGGGATAGTGCTTTGGTGTTCATGCTGTCTTCTCTCCTGAAAGAATGAGATATCCCAGCGTTCAATGCTGGGTGGTGTCGGAAATGTACCTGAAGAATGGGGGGGTGGGTAGGAAAAACGCCCTTCAAACCGAGAAAAACACCAGTTTGAACACGGCTGATTTCAATCGCGGATTGCGACTGTGATCCTGCTCAGGAGGAAGTCTTACGATCCTCATCGCATACAATCCGGGATGAACAACGCTCCGGAATCAAAGCCCGCCGCCAGTACCAGTTCCAGCGATCACGCGGAGGTGATTGGTCGGGAGTTTGTCGATGCCGCTCGGCTCGCATCCGCGTTTGCTGCTGATGAACACAACGCGATCAAGGTCGCTCACCTCGCGAGTGTGATCGCACAGAGCGTGCAGAACGGTGGCAAGGTCCTCGCGATCGGCAACGGCGGCTCGTGCGCCGACGCGATCCACTTCTGCGAAGAACTCACTGGGCGATACCGAAAGGACCGTCCATCCATTCCCGCGATTGTCTGCGCTGATCCGGGTCACATCACCTGCACTGCGAATGATTACGGTTTCGATCAGGTCTTCAGCCGATGGATCGAAGGACTCGGGAACGAGCACGATGTGCTGATCGCGATGTCCACCTCGGGGAACTCGGTCAACATCATCAACGCGGTCGAAGCGGCACGGAACCAAGGCCTCCATATCGCGTTGTTCCTCGGCAAAGGTGGCGGGGAACTCCGCACCAAGGGCGACACCCGATTTGTTGTGCCGGGTGAGACCGCGGACCGGATCCAAGAACTCCACATGCTCACGCTCCACACGCTGGTCGGCGCGGTCGAGCGGGCGATGGGCTACTGAATCAATCTTCAGGGTAGATCGGCGCGGCGCATGAACCACCTTTGCGCGCGTAGTAATCTTGGTGGTATTCCTCGGCTTCATAGAACTTCGCATCATCCACGCTCCGCAGCTCGGTGGTGATGGTTCGTTTCGACCACCGACCCTCGGCTTGTTGCGCTTGGATGAACGCCTTTGCTTGTTCCATTTGCTCGTCGGAAGTGGTGTAGATCGCGGAGCGGTACTGCGTTCCGACATCGGGCCCCTGGCGGTTGCCTTGGGTTGGGTCGTGGATGCGGAAGAACCATGCGAGCAGGTCGCTGTAGCTCACGATGGATGGATCGAAGTCGACCTTGACGGATTCAGCATGTCCGGTTGTTCCCGAGCAGACCTCGCGGTAGGTGGGGGTCTTTGAATCGTCCCCTCCTTGGTATCCGGAGACGACATCGAGCACGCCGGGGAGCGTTGCGTAGCGGTCCTCGATGCCCCAGAAGCATCCACCCGCGAAGTACGCGGTTTCGAGCTTGGTTGGGAGTCCCATCGCGGGGACCTCGTCGCCCTCTTCGAAGAACTCAAGCGATGCGGAGTTCACGCAGAAGCGGAGGCCGGTGGGTTTGGGACCGTCGGGGAAGACATGTCCGAGGTGACCGCCGCAGCGGGCGCAGGTGATTTCTTCGCGGCGCATGCCCAGCGAGTTGTCCACTTCGGAATCAACATGGTCGGGATCCACCGGCGTAAAGAAGCTCGGCCAGCCCGTTCCGGATTTGAACTTGGAATCGCTCCCGAACAGCGGGAGTTTGCAGAGCCGGCAGTGGTAGACGCCGTCTTTTTTGTTGTCGAGGAGATTCCCACAGAACGGGGCTTCGGTGCCTTCGTTGAGAATCACTTTGCGTTCTTCATCGGTGAGGTCTTTGGCGAGGGTCTGCACGGTTTCTTCACTCAACGGCGTGATGTTGAATCCGGATGCAGAAAACTTGGTCGCGGTATCGTTCATGGTTGATTTCTCGTGTGGGCCAGCGGCCCAGGCGTTGTTTGAAATGGTCATCGCAGCGTACGAAGCGAGCGGGATGGCGAGCCCAAGCAGAGCGAGGGCGGCGTTTCGGATGAGCCGAGGGGAAGGTGTTCGTGGGAAGCGTATCAAAGGATGCTCCTGTCGGGGTGCTGATTGATCAATATACGAACAACGCCGACCAATGGGAGGTTATTCCGACGATTTCTGCATGAGAGACTTCGGTTTGAAATGCTAATCCGATGCTTCTACGGAGAGTTTCTTTCGTACCAAGTCATCGAAAAGCCCCTCTGGAGCGGATTGGCCGGTCCAAAGCTCGAACTGCGCCTCGGCTTGCTTGACGAACATCTGCACGCCATCGATGGTGCGGTACCCGCGTTCCTTCGCGGCTTTGAGCATCGGGGTCTCAATGGGGTTGTAGACGGTGTCGAAGAAGACGGTCTCTGGAGGAAGCGGTGGCATGTCGGGGATGGGGATCGAGAGACCCTCGGGATCGGGGCCGCCGGTCATGCCGACGGGAGTGCAGTTGATGTAGGTATCTGAGTTCTTTGATGGGAGTTCTGTTAGCGGGCTCAGTTTGATCGCACCTTGGAGTATTTCGGCATCTTTCTTAAGTTTTTCAGCTGATTCAAGAGAACGGAATCGAAGATCAATTGATGCACCGAGACCACAAAGAGTCAACGCAGCGGCTCGGGCAACTCCACCAGCACCTGAAATGCTGACTGATGTACCTGAAAACTGAGTCTCAATGCCACCAAGCAGCGAGTGGATTGCGGCGGAATCTGTATTGAAGAGCAGGCGTTCGTGTATCTCGGTTTCGTCAAAGACTAATGGGTTATCAAATGTGTTCGCAACTTTACATCTCTCTACGGCTTCATCCGCCCACCAAATCCCGTTGGATTTCTCGGTTGAATACAGTTTGAACAGATGCTCTTTGTGTGGAATGGTGACACTTGCTCCTGAAAATGAAAGTTCTTGGTGATCGATCATTGCGAGCATCGTCGCCTTGAAGGATTCATAACTCCCCTCCACCGGCATCGGTACATACACCCCGTCCCACCCAATCGCCTCAAACCCCGCGTTGTGCACCAGCGGCGACATAGATTGCGTCACCGGCCAACCGATGATGCCATAGACTTTGGTGGTTGCTGTGATGGAGCGGAAGCGGTAGAGGTTGAGCAGTTCGTCGATCGTCGGCTGTCCCGGCGCGGTCGTCGATTCGCTCCGCAGCGTTGCGAAGGTTAGCAGCCCACCAAACTTGGGCGCGAGGATGCGGCTCATCGTCCCGAACTCGCCCATCCCCAGCGCGATCGTCGGCTTCTGTCGGTCGCGAAGGATCTCGAAGAGTTCCAGATTGTCGCGGATGGACCGGGCGCGGTACGCGATCTTCACGACAGCGCACGCGGGCTCGTCATTCATCGCGATGATCTTGCGGGTCAGGTCCGATGGTCTTCCTTCAAAATCGTGGCTCGACAGGATCAGGCGTGTCGTGACCTTTCGATGTTGCTTGGGATGATCAACGGCGAGGTTGACCTTCTGTCGGATGTTTGCGGAACGGGTGTAGGTCGCAAGCTCGACATCGATGTACGCGGGTGGGTGATCGCTTGTGCCGAGGGCTTCGTAGAGGGAGATGCGTTCGTCGTCGTCGCTGTGGTATTCGCCGCCTTCCCAGTGGGGCCTGCAGGTGACGATGCAGGGGAGTGGCGATTCTTTGACGAGGTCCAGCACGCGAGCGGTGCGGACTTCGAGCGATTCGCCATCGCGATCCTCGAACAGCAGATCGACGCGGAACTCAACAAGCTCCGCGCCCTTTGCTTGAGCGAGCGACGCATCGAGCAACGCGGCGTTCGTTTCCTCGACCATGATGGGCACGCAGATCATGGTCATGCGTGCATGCCTGCAGTGGTGGGGCGGAGGGTGATTCGACCGGAGCAGGCGACTGGAAGGTCTCCGGCTGCTGGATCGGTATCGGGTTCGATGAGACGGACATCGCCTTTGAAATCCACCGAACCGTCGTCGTTGTGGGCATGCAGGTTGACGGTAATCCGGATCGTCGCGCCGGGACGGACAAACGCGCCATATTTGAGGGCTTTGGCTTGGCACAAGACCCATGGATGCTCGGCGGCATCGTGCTCATCAATCAGCGAGCGTGCCGCTTGCGTCATCGCTTCGAGCATCATAACTCCGGGGAGGACAGGGAAACCCGGGAAGTGGTCCTGCAGGTATTCCTCCGCGCTGCTGACATGCTTGATCGCAATAAGCGATGTGTCGGTGCGATCAAGAACCCGGTCGATGAGTGAAAAATGCATGACTGAGCGTAGGCGTTTGGCGTGGTGTGTCCCACCGGTTGGGCATCGGATCGGGAACCGGAGGGCACAAAAAAAACGGGGCTCTTCGTGAAGAGCCCCGTTTGAAATGTTACTCAGCTGGATTCGGGTCGCCGGATTATGGGCAGCCGTCGCCGTATGCGGTGAGGAATGCACTGACATCCAAGAAGTTGAAGCTGCCGTCTGGTTGGAAGTCAGCGACCGCTTCTTGGTCCCCGAATGCCGCGAGGAATGCGGAGACATCAAGGAAGTTCAGATTGCCGTCGCCGGTCAGGTCTGCTGGGCATTCGTCAGGGAGATCCAGGGTGGTGAAGGACACGGTTAAGTTGTAGAGCTGGATATTGTTGGTGTTCTCGCTGTCGATAATGATCGCGTAGTCACCGACTGCTGGGAGTTCGACCGAAACAAACTCGCTTGAGCCCGCTGGGGTGTCGTCAACGGTGACGACTGTCGAACCAGTTGAATCAATAATTCTGAAATTGAGATCGAGTACCGCGTCGGCGTTGAAGAAGGCACCACCGCCACCAGCGTTTTGAGCGGTGTACTGGTACGAACCACCTTGTGGAGCGAGGGAGACGATCATGGTGACGGGCTCGCCGGTTGTGAGGCGGTAGTAATCAACATCCGTGTTGTCATCGATTGAGCGGAAGCTGAGAACCTTGAAGTCGCCGCCTTCGAACGGAGCACCCCCAAAGTTCAGACCAGCAAGATCGGAGCCGCTTCCGTACGAATCGTTGGGCTCATCACCATCGCCATATCCACGATGGGCACCACGGATGTCGTCCATTTGTGGGCCTGTGAAGCTTGTATCAATGAATGGTTCCATGAGGAATCGGTTGGAATCGGATTCAACATGTGCGAGTCCGATGCCGTGACCCGCTTCGTGTGTAAGCACATTGCGAAGGCGGATGTAGTTCCCAGAACTGTTGCCGTAGAAGGTGCCGTCGCCGGTGTCGATGACCATGTCGCCACTGTTCGGGAATCGGTTGTATGCGAGTACGCCGCTGTTCCCATCGATGAACTGTCCACCGATGCGGACATCACCACGGACACCAAGCACGCCTGCAGGTCCTGGGTTGCTCATGGTGCTTCCGGTGTCATTGGGTTCCAGAACATAGTTCAAGCCTGTGCTAGTACCCCATGCGTTGAGTGCGGTATGAAACAGGGCTGGGTAGTTACCCGATCCGACACGGAGATCGAGGAAGTTGATGAGGTTTGAAGCGCCTTCGCCTGAGATATTGGTTCCATCTGGAATCAATGAATAGGTGAGTGTTGTTGGGTCGCCTTGGGAAAGACCGGAGCCGTTTGTAGCGGTTGATGTCCATCGTGTTGATAGGATGAACGCATTTGGGGTATTCTCAAACCACAAATCATTGAGGAACTGCTCGAATGCTTGTGCAACCTTTGGATCAGTGTCTGGGTGCATACAGACATGAGGTGCCATCTCGCCTTCGAAGACCTTGGTTTCGAAGTATTGAAGGAGATCTTTCTGCGGTTGGTTGAGCGCATCAATCTGCTCAGGAGTCAAGCGGTATTCGAGCGAATCAACCGGGAAGATCCCCGCACCGATCAACTCTCGTGGCTGTGCATGCGCGTTGGTGCCGCAGGTCGAGAAGATATCCCCATGATCACCCGCGAATGCCATACCTGATGACATGGCGAGAGTTGAGATGAGCATGATGCGCGTAGTGATCGCCATAATTAAGACTCCTCCTGAGAGATCAGGTTTTTTGGCTATAAGGCCGGATTGATGTGCTTCAGCGACAATCACCCGAATGGGCGACCGGTGCAACCGTACCACATATATTGGAACGATTCAAGAGAATCTACGCAAATGACCGGTATCTGTTCCCTGTTGGCACTCGAAAATAAATATGTTTGGACCATGTTTAGGCAGACTCTGAACACCCCCCTAATGTCAATCAATGGCGATTGTCGAGGACCAAGCAATCTGTGTGCGCACCTGGGATTGGTCCGAAACTTCTCAGACCGCCGTGCTGCTGACCAAAGATCATGGGATGATCCGGGTCCTTGCAAAGGGGTCCAAACGGGACCGCTCCGCCTTCTCAGGCGGGCTCGAGTTATGCACACTCGGGCAAATGGGGGCGATTCTTCGTCCAAGTTCGGATCTCGCGCTGCTCACCCATTGGGACCTGCTCGACCCGATGCGTGGGATTCGGCAGGGATTACTGCCTTATAACGCGGCGATGCTGGGTGTAGATCTGATCCCTCGGCTCATCCAGGACCACGATCCGCATCCCGCGGTCTTTGACGCGCTGCACGCGATGCTAGAACGCTGCTGCAGCTACACAACCACCGAGACAGAGAGTCGCACAAAGCTGGTCCTTGGCACACTCGCGTGGTATCAATGGACGGTGCTGGTTGCTATTGGTGCGATGCCGGTGGTGGGTCACGATGTCTTGACGGGTGAATCCCTGACCAGCTCCGAGGTGTACGGGTTTTCCGCACAACTCGGCGGCGTCACACAAGATCCGATAATCCAAACACGCGGTCAGGATGCGGGTTCTGGAAGAAGGTCCGATACCCGCGACGGCATGAGCGATCCAAATGCGCCCGATGGACTATGGAGGGTGCGCTCGGAAACCATCGAAATCATGAGACAACTCGGGCAATCCCCCGAGGTCGCATTGTTTTTGGAGTGCACCACCGATCAACTGCATCGAATCGCTCGACTCCTCGGGGCGTACATCCAAGAGCGATCCGGGACGGAGATCTCCGCGATGGACTGGTTATTCGCACTGGAAAGGTGATAGGTGCTATCCACCAAATCAGTGATTCGATCAAGGCATCGACCAATTGGGTCGATGGTGAGTGAGATACCCGACGGATCGGGTTTGGATCAACTCAAGAGAACGATCGAGCAATGGATACCGATCTCCTAACGGACATCCTGAACTGCCCCAGCCTGCCATCGATGCCTGCCGTCGCTGCGAGGGTGGTCGAACTCACGGCTGATCCTGATGTGAAGATGGCCGAACTCGCGAGCCTGATTACGACCGATCAAGCGCTCTCTGCCAAGGTGCTCCGAACCGTCAACTCCAGTTTCTACGGGCTCCGAAAGCGGTGCTCATCGATCGAGACCGCGCTCATCATGCTCGGGCTTGGTCCGGTCAAATCGCTCGTGCTTGGGTTCTCGTTGGTTTCAGCGCTCGAAGGCAACGAGGGCGATACTTTCGATTACACCGACTACTGGACCCGCGGGCTCAACACCGCGATCGCCGCCAAAGTTATCGCGGATACGAAAGGCTACAAAGAAGAGACCGACGAGTGCTTCCTTGCCGGGTTGCTGCAGGACTTCGGGATGATCGCGATGTACCGGGCGATCAAAGACGACTATGTCAAGGTGGTGGAAAGCGTTGGCGGCAAGCACGCCGACCTTGCCAAGGCGGAGCTCAAAGAGTTTGAACTCCAGCACGCAGCGGTTGGCGCGACCATCGCGGAGAAGTGGAAACTCCCCAGCGAGATCGCGGTCCCGATCAACTACCACGAACGCCCGACCGCGTGCCCGTCGGAGTACTCAAGAGTTGCCCGCTGTATTGCGCTGGGGAATCTCATCCACGAGGTGCTCATCAGCGACACTCCTAATGAAACACTCCGCACGGCTTACGCTCGCGCTCAGACCTGGTTGGATCTATCCGAATCAGAAGTTGATACGATCATCATCGATACCGGAGCCGCTTCAAAGGAAATGGCCAAGGTCCTTGATGTTGATGTCACGCAAAGCGAGAGTGCTGAGGAAATTCTCTCCCGCGCAGATCGGAAACTCATCGAGATGACCCGCGATCAAGAGATCGAAAGCTACGCGGTCAACGAGCTTGCACTCGAGGATTTCGGAAAAGAATCGATCGATTCATTGACCGGCGTGCTCAACCGCGAGGGGTTCAAGCATGCGATCCGTCAGATCTACTCCGCAGTGAAACCGGGTGAAGTTGAAATCACCGTCATCCAGATCTCGCTCGCAGGGCTCGAAGAAGTCGCGGCGATCATCGGTCCTGAATCCCATGACGATATCGTGATGGGGACATCGGTGATCCTGCTCAAGTTCTTTGAACCGATGGGCGGGGCGATCTGCCGACTGACGGATCACGACTTTGGGGTTGTGCTCCCCGAGGTGGGTCGCTTGACCGCTTCGCGAGCCGCGGCCTCGATCACGGAGCAGTTCAGTCAGGCACTCAGCAGATGGATCCCGGATCTTCCGAATGTCAACGACCTCGTGCGTGTGCACATCGGTCTGGCGACACTCGACGAGACCACCGCGAAGCTGTTTGTGTCACCGGACAAGCTGGTGCTCGCATCGACCAAAGCGGTGCAAGCCGCGAAGGGTTCGCAAGTGTCCGCGATCCGTTCGTTCGTGCCTAAAAAAGCCGCCTAAATCATCATCTTCCACACACAGAATCATTCGCCCGTTTCGGGGATCATCTTTCCGAGTGTGCATTGATCAAGTGGGTACTGGTCGATCAGATCCTTGATCGCATCGACCGTGATCGAGTTGATCTGTTGGATCTCGTCTTCGAGCGTCTGGTACTTGCCGCATGCGAGCCAGAGGCGCCCAAGCCGCTGCATGCGTCCCGCGGGTTTCTCGCCGGCGAGGGTGACGGAGGTCAGCATCTTGGCGCGGAGTTTGGCGAGATCGTCCTCGGTAACTGAGTCTTTGAGACCCTTGATTTCCTTGAGCATCACATCCCAGATCTGATCAAGCGATTCGGGATCACCCGACGCGTACATGAAGTAATCCCCGGTGCCGTCGAGCCCGTCGTACGCCGCCATCGCTTCTTCTGCGATCCCGGTTTCGATGAGTGCCCAGTGGAGGCGTGAGTTGTCCGCGCCGCCCAGAATCTGCGTCATGAGCGTCGCGGCGTAGCGGTCATCACTTTCTAACGGTGGCGCATCGCTCAGACCAAGGATGTACCCACGATTCACCCGATCGCTGGTCATCGTGAAGGCTTCGTGCCCGGTTTTGGGTCGGGTGGTGTTGCGGGAGGGTTTCGAAGTGTTCCAGTCGCCGCAGATGGTGCGGATCTGTTCGACGGTTGCGTCGAAGTCGAGGTTTCCTGCGAGTGAGACGATGGTGTTGTCCGCGCTGTATCGGTCGCGGAAGTAGTCGCGCATCTGTCCGCTCTGCATCGCGTCGATGGATTCTGGGGTTCCCAGGACCCGGTGTCCGAGGCCGTGGGTGTTGTAGTGGTTTTGGACGCACTGCTCGTAGAGGACCCAGAACGGGTTGTCGGCGTACATCGCGATTTCTTCTTGGATGACATTCTTTTCGGTGTCGAAATCGTCTTGGCGGAGCGCGGGGCGCATCATCTTCGCGAGCATATCGATCGCTTTGGGGGCGCTATCCGGGATGATGTGCGCGTAGAAGCAGGTTGACTCTCGTGTGGTGTACGCGTTGTTGGACGCGCCGAGGTCGTCGAATGTTTGGTTGAGGACATCGGCGCTGATCTCTTCGGTGCCTTTGAACATCATGTGCTCAAGGTAGTGCGAGACCCCCATCAGCGATGTTTCTTCATCGCGTGCACCGGTTTTGACAAAGAACCCCGCGCCCACAGATTGCGCTTTGGGATCGATTTCAGCGAGGATGGTGAGCCCGTTGTCGAGCGTCGTTGATTTGAATTCTACAGGCATGGACCAGTGTAGGTCAGCATTTGCTGGAACCTGCGGGCAGTCGCATGGACTCCACAATCGCAAGGCACGCCGCGTATGGGTCCTCGCTACTGCACACCGTACTGCTCACCGCGACCCCTGGGAATCCGGTCGCCGCGATCTGATCAATATTCTGTGGCGTGATCCCCGAGATCGCAAGCATGGGTTTGGTTTGAAGCTCTGAGTCTGCCATTGCGTCGGTGAGCATCTGGATGCCGCCGAGGTTGGATTTCTGCTTGGTGGTCGATGGGAAGACGGGTCCGAGTCCGCAGTAGTCCGCGCCTTGGTCGAACGCTTCGCGGAGCTGGTCGGTGTTCGAGCAGGATCGGCCGATGATCGCACGCGGCCCGAGGATGGAGCGTGCGGTGCTAATTGGGAGGTCGTGCTGACCGAGGTGAACCCCGTCGGCACGCGACGCGAGTGCGATGTCGACGCGGTCGTTGATAATCGCGGTCATGCCATGCTCATGCGCACACGCGACCATCGCGGAGGCGTGAGCGAGCAGTTCATCGCTCGGCATGTCTTTTTCTCGGATTTGGATGCACTCAGCCCCGGCGCGGGCCGCGTCTTGGATCACGGCTTCCGGGGAGTGATGCAGACACAGCGACTTGGTCAGCAGCACGCACACGGACCATTTCACGCTTGGCTGATCCAGTTTGAGGATCAGGTCACGGTGGATGTCGTAGAGCGCGTAGCGGATGGACTCGAAGGGAGTTCCAGAATGCCCAAGGGCTTTCGCGGATTCTTCGAGAACCCGGATGGCTTCTTGCGATCGTTTGGCCGCTGCGGTGGCGATGTCGATCACGCCTTCTTCCCGGCTTTGTTCGTTGGGAGTGGTAATCAAAGTCCCGACATCGCCTGCGGTGTTTCTTGACGCGAGGAGTGTCGATTGGTTGATGCCGAGGGATTGGACACCGGTCTGGAGATTGTGGCGGAGGACTTTGAGGGATTCGCTCATCGGTTCGCTGTTGAGCGAGAAGCGAGCGAGGTCTTCGAGCACGCGGATCCCCTCGCTGGCGCGGTTGGTGTTGGCGTCGATGATCCGGTGCAGGTCGTTCAAAGTGGGTCCAATTTCGAGGGTTTGGGTGAGAACTCAAGACAATAGCACAATGAGACGCGATTCTGCTCACAACCTCCGTACTGACAGGCAATAATGCTTCTCAGCCAAATCGAGCGTACACCGACCCTCCGGTCGAACCAGAGCGAATACACCCCCATGTCCACACCTACAGGCCCAGTCGAAGCGAACGAACGCATCACCTACCGCACCGCGTATGAGGACGAGCATCTATTGGTCGTTGAAAAACCGACCCGTTTGGTCTCCACCCCAGGCGTCGGGCACGAGCACGACACGCTGCTCAACGGGCTCATGGCACGATACACAAAGCAGCTCACCAATCTCGGAGCCGTCCGAGATCATGGGATGCTGCACCGGTTGGACAAAGAAACCTCCGGTCTCCTCGTCGTCGCGCTCAACCAGAAGAGCTACGACGGGCTGCGCGAGCAGTTTGAGC
The DNA here is from genome assembly GCA_963976955.1 of uncultured Phycisphaerales bacterium. Classification (GTDB taxonomy): domain Bacteria; phylum Planctomycetota; class Phycisphaerae; order Phycisphaerales; family UBA1924; genus UBA1924. Next base: position 150,959 of record CAXBMD010000003.1, read on the forward strand.
AACGGAAGATCAAGAAGTTCTATTGGGCAATCACCCACAAAGCTCCGCGCGACGCCGAAGGCGTGATCCGCAAGTCGATGACCGATGTGGTCAAGCGTGCATCGCGGTACACCTCGACACGGACGAGCCGGGTTGACCGGAACGGGAAGACCGCGGTCACCGCGTACCGGGTGCTCCACGAGTCCGCACTGGCGGCACTCATCGAAGCACGCCCGATCACCGGACGCTTGCACCAGATCCGTGTGCATCTGGATTCTGTTGGTGCCGCGGTGCTTGGGGATCGTTTGTATGGTCCCAAGATCATCCGCGAAGCAGCTCCGCGACTAGCGCTCCATTCGCACCGGTTGTGCTTCGTGCATCCGATCACCGGCGAAGAAGTGGACATCCGCACCCAGTTCCCGCGTGATCTCCGCACGACGATGAAGAAGATGAACCTGCCTCGTCCGGAACTCAATCCGATCGAGCCGGCTCCATCTACGCTCCCTGAAGCAATCACCGCGCCCAACGATGACGAATAGGACGAAGATTAGTCTTCGATGAGCGCGCCGATGAGTTCTCTCGCAACGCGGTCGGCGAAGTGGTATCCCTCGTTGGTCAGTTTCCAGCGATTGGTCTCTAGTGAAACCCATCCCTGATCGATGCACAGCAGCATTGCACTTTCGACGCGCTGTCCGCAACCGAATCCCTCGGCTTGAGCAAGCAGCTCAGTTCGATCCAGACCTTCACTGATGCGGACACTCAGCATCATGCGGTCCATGAGGGAACGCCTTGGATCGGGTGATTCGTGCTCGCAGATCGGTGCGAACCCGTCTTCTGAAGTGTTGATGTACTCGTCGAGTCGAGGCGTGTTTTTCCATCGCATGCCATCGAGATGCCCCGAGGCGCTTGGTCCGACCGCGAGCCAGTTTTTGCCTTGCCAGTACGCGAGGTTGTGTTTGCATTCGCTGCCTTGGGTCGCGTGGTTGGAGACCTCGTAGCGATTGAGACCGTGTGTGCGGATCTGGTCGAGGGTGTGGTTGTACATCTCGACTTCGAGTTCATCGGGGGTGGGTTCGAACTCGCCCCGCTTGAGCCGAGCGGTCATCGCGGTGTTGGGTTCGTAGGTGAGTGCATACGCGGAGATGTGGTCGATCGGGAGCTCGAACGCACGCTGGAGATCCTCGGCCCATTCTTCGAGGGTCTGGGTGGGAACGCCATAGATGAGATCGAGCGACAACCGCTCAAACCCCGCGGCTTTAGCGCGGAGAATCGAGCGTTCGACGGATTCTGGATCGTGGTGGCGTTCGAGTGCTTTGAGGTGCTTGGTGTTGAAGGACTGGGCGCCGGTCGAGATCCGGTTGACTCCGGATTCCACAAGCACATCGCAGATTTCTTCCGTAAAGGTCTCGGGGTTGGATTCGATGGTCCATTCGGTCGTGGGGGTGATCGAGAACTCGCGTTCGATGTTGGACAGAAGGTCTCGGAGGAGATTGGGCGCGAGGAGGGTTGGGGTTCCGCCGCCGATGAATATGGTGTCAAGGGTTGGGTGTCCTGAAGCGTTGGACTGGGCGCGGAGTTCACGGATCATCCGTTCTACGAATGCTTCTTGTCGATCTTGACGGTCCACAATCGAATAAAAATCACAATAATGGCACTTGTGGAAGCAAAACGGGATGTGGACATACAGCGATGAGACGCTGGGGACTGAGGGAAGCGCGGGATTTGCATCCGGATCGACAACTCCTGAGCGTGCCCAGTTGGTGATTGGGTCCTTGGAAGTCCCCAACGAGCGTTGCTTTAGGAGTGAAAAGGCGGTATCGTCCTTCATGTCGTATCCAGTTTGGAGTGATGCGATCCCGGGAGTGAGCGTTTTCTTTGCTCGCTTTCGATGGTTCTTGAGAAAGGATAGCCCCTGTGCAAGCATTCTTGATCCGTGTCACAGCAGATGGCAAAGCCCAGCCTGTCCCTGTCAGCAATGAACGAACACTCATCGGCCGTCTGGACGATTGCCAGATCCGCATCCGATCCGGAAAGATCTCTCGGCACCACTGCGAGGTCATCTTCGATGACGGGACACTCAAGCTGGTCGATCTCGGATCCAGCAACGGGACTTATCTCAACAAGGAACGCGTTGAGGAGTCGGAGCTGAAAGCGGGCGATTTGATCTCGTTTGGCTCGATGGTGTTTCTGGTACAGATTGATGGGGCACCAGAGGAGTTCGAGCCCGGTCTGCTGTACGAGGATGGGCTCCCTGATCTGCCCCCTCCGAATCCAGAATATGCCGCGGCGCACACACCCAAACCGGTCCACCAGCATGCACCAACCGCAGCCGGAGATGATTCGAGCATGATGGACTTTAACTTTGAGTTTGATCTCGATGACGACGAAGAGCAGCCACCGCTGTAAGCGATGGCGCGGATCAATCTGCGTGATATTGCCTGTAGGCTATGAGTTTTTAGCCGATTGTGGGTCTTCAGAGCCTTTGGGCTGAGGCACACGGATATTGGTCCCGCACTGCTTGCAGCGGACGGTCTTTCCTCGCGCGACTTCGGGAACCGACAACAGCTTTCGACAGGTCAGGTTCGGGCACATCATTCTGAGCATTTGTTCTGACATGGTTCAGCAGCCTCCAAGCGAGATCATCGGACATCGCAGGCTCCGGGTTCAGCGATCAATGTCATGAGAAAGCGCCCACTGGTCCGGCTGTATGGGTGAACCGGGCTGTTCGTCCGTATATCCTTCCTTGAACTCACACCGATTCCAACGGAGGTCAGCGAACATGGGTCACAACTCTGGTCACGCAGCAGCAGTCGTCGGGCTCCAATGGGGCGATGAAGGCAAGGGCAAACTGGTCGATCTGCTCGCGGGCAAGTACCGTGCGGTGGTCCGATATAACGGCGGCGCCAACGCGGGACACTCCGTGGTGGTGGGGGGTGAGCGGTATTCGCTGCACCTGGTCCCGTCCGGGATTCTGTCACCGAACTGTGAAGCGGTCATCGGGAATGGGGTCGTGGTTGATCCGCACCGGTTGCTCGAAGAAATCAAGACGCTCAACGAACGCGGGGTGGACACCAAGCGGCTCGTGATTTCGGACCGGGCGCATGTGGTGATGCCGTACCACAAAGCGGAGGATGCGGCACGCGAGGACCTGCTCAGCAGCACGACCGAATCCAGCGAGAGCGATGCGACCAAGAAAGTCATCTCCGCGATCGGGACCACCAAACGCGGGATTGGTCCCGCGTACGCGGACAAGATTCACCGCTCGACGGCGATCCGGATCGGGGACCTCACGCGTCCCGCGATCCTCCGCACCAAGCTCGAGATGATCTGCGGGCTCAAGAACGCGGTCCTCGGCGCGATGATTGGTGAAGGGTTTGAGCCGTTCGATGCGGAGCAGTTGACCAACGAGATGATCGAGTGCGGCAAGGCACTTGCGCCGATGATCAAGGACACCGCGTACCTGCTTGATGATCTCCGCAAGGAAGGGCAACCGATCCTGTTCGAGGGTGCCAACGCGACGATGCTTGATGTCGATCACGGGACCTACCCGTTTGTGACCAGTTCGAACTCCTCAGCACTGGGTATAGGTGCAGGATCAGGTGTGCCACCACAATGCATCAGCCAGATCATCGGGGTTGTTAAGGCGTACTCCACGCGTGTTGGTGGGGGACCGATGCCGACGGAGTTGTTTGATCAGGTTGGGGACGACATCCGTACTCGCGGACGCGAGTTTGGGACGACGACCGGGCGCCCGCGCCGGGTCGGATGGTTGGATCTGGTTGCGGTCAAGTATTCCGCGATGATCTCCGGAGCGACCGAGCTGTGCATCACGCTGCTCGATGTCCTTGCGGGGGAACCAGAGCTCAAGATCGCGACATCGTACCGCGTGGATGGCAAAGTGACTGATCGGTTCTTGCCCGATGGGTATCTGCTGGATCAAGCGGAGCCGGTGTATGAAACTGTTCCGGGTTTTTCCCAAGATATCACCATGGCACGCACCTTTGAAGAACTCCCCCCCGAGGCGCAGGCGTACATCGAGAAGATCGAGGCGTTTGTTGGTGTGCCGGTCCGGACGGTGTCCGTAGGACCGGATCGCGAGCAGACGATTGTCCGCGATTCGGTGCTCGCTGAAGCGACCGCGTAGTGCAGACTTGACAACACAGGAACGGTGATGAATCAACCCACAACCCAAACGCTTGGAGCGGAATCACGCGCCGCGCTCGAACGAATCAAGGCACGCTACCCCGATGCCGATCCGCTCGGATTGTTGGTTGGAGTTGATCCCGCGAAGATCCCCGCTCATATCGCGATGATTATGGATGGCAACGGGCGTTGGGCAAAGGAGCGGGGGCTCCCCAGAATCAAGGGTCATCACGAGGGCGCGAAGAATGTCCGCGTGATGCTCGAAGCGTGTGCATCCATTGGGGTTGAGGTGCTGACGCTGTACTCGTTCTCAACGGAGAACTGGTCGCGTCCGAGCGATGAGATTCAGGGATTGATGGAGATGTGCGTCGCGTACTGCGAGCACGAGCGGGAGGCGCTCAAAGCACACAATGTCCGTGTCCGGATTCTGGGTCGGCGTGAGGGGATGCCGGCGCCCGCGCTCCAAGCTTTGGATTCGCTGGTGGATGCGACCAAGGACTGCACCGGAATAACGATGTGTCTTGCGGTCAACTATGGTGGTCGCGATGAGATCGTGGACGCCGCTCGTTCGCTCGCGGCTCGCGCGGTCAACGGTGAGATCAAGCCGGAAGACATTGATGCTGGGATGTTTGCCGATGCGTTGACGACCAAGGGGCTTCCTGATCCGGACCTGCTGATCCGCACCGGTGGGGACTTCCGCGTGAGCAACTACCTGCTCTGGCAGATCAGCTACGCGGAGATCATGGTGACCGGAGTCCAATGGCCTGATTTCTCGCGGGATGAGTTGTTTGCGATGATCCAGGATTTCGCGGCTCGCTCAAGACGATTCGGGAATATCGACTCTGAATCCGGAGCGTAGAAAGGCTATCCTACAGCCGTGTTAAAGTATCGTCTGACATTCGGCCCCCTCCTGATCGCGGCGATCATCTTGCTCGCGTGGCTCGATGAGTACATCGATGGGTTGTCCGCTCCTGAGTTCTTTCCGCAGACCACCATGCCTCCCGGGATCATCGTTGCGGTGGTGCTTGGGGTTCTGGGTGTGATGGGATCGCGTGAGGTCGCTCGGATCTTGCGTGCCAAATCCGTGATGATCCATACCTGGTTTGCCGCGGTTGCTTCGATCTTTGGGATTCTGGTCGTGGGATTGACTCCAACGGGAACCGCTGGATCGACCGGGTTTGCGATCGGGGTGTCTTCTGTTGTTGGGTCGTTTGTGCTGGGATTGCTGTACGCGATCCGCTCCAAGCAGGTCGATGGAGCGATCTTTGTCGGCGCGGGGGTGCTGTTGATCCATGTGTATATGGGGCTGATGCTGGGGTTTTTGTTGTTGATCCGTCGGGAGCATTCGATCTGGATGATGATCTGGGTGCTCGCGTGCGTGAAGTCGTGCGATATCGGCGCGTTCTTTACCGGGACGGCGATCGGGAAGCACAAGCTCATTGAATGGTTGTCTCCCAAGAAAACTTGGGAAGGATTGTTCGGGGGGCTCGCAACTTCTGGAGCCGTGGGTGGACTTGGATTCTGGCTGCTCGCGAATGGTGGATACGAGAACTACAACCCGATGTGGGGCGTTGTGCTGGGTGTGCTTTTCGGTGCAATCGGGCAAGCGGGCGATTTGACCGCGAGTTTGTTCAAACGCGATGCGGGTGTGAAAGACGCTGGGACAAGCATCCCGGGGTTCGGTGGCATCCTTGATCTGATCGATTCTCCGGTGCTGGTGGCGCCGTTCGCGTACTGGGCAATCCGGATCGTGATGGATCTCTCAAGTTCCGGTGCTGATTTGGGCATAATCAGTGGCTAAACTATCTCCATGACCACAACTGCCAAGCCTCAGGAGGGTTGCATGTCCGTGACCGCCAAGTTGCTCTCTGTCTTCCGCGTAGATCAACAGATTCAAGGACTCCAGTCCAGGTTAGAGGGGGCTGAACGCTTCCTCGCTGAACAGACCCGCCAACTCGCGGCTCTTGGGACTGAAAAAGACTCTGTCGATACCCAACTCCGTCAGCTCCGCGCCAGCGAAGCGAACGCCGAGGGCGAGAGCAAGCGGATCGAAACCCACATCGACGAGCTCCGCGAAAAGATGAACAACGCGGCAACCAACAAAGAATACAAAGCCTTCCTTAGCGAGGTGAACAACCTCAAAGAGATCCGCTCGACGCATGATGATCAAGCGATCGAGTTCCTTGAGCAGATCGAAGTGCTCAACACCAAACTCGAAACGATCACCACGGGTGTGACTGATAAAGAAAAAGTGAGAGCACTCGCTGAGGAGCAGCGTCAGCAGCGTTCGGATGAGATCGCAGAGAAACTCGCTGAACTTAAAGCGCAACGCGAACAGCTCGTGACCGAGGTTCCCCAGGACGCGTTGGCGATTTACACAGAGCTCCTGGAAATGCGAGGCGAAGACGCGATGGCGCCGCTGGAAGTTGCGGATCGCAAGCGTCACGAGTATGTTTGTGGCTCATCGATGATGTCGGTGCCGGTCGAGGTCGCTGCATCGTTGATGCAGGGCAAGCTGACACTCTCTCCCAACGACGGATGCATCTTGTACTTGACTCCTGAAGTTCAAGAAGAACTCAGCGAAGCGTTCAAGAAATAAATCGTTCAGAGTGCATTCAAAATACAGTTGTAATCGGTTCTCTGATGATCGGTTTGAGCCCAAGGTGTTGACAGCCTTTGGAAGTGATCTGACGCCCTCGTTTGGTGCGCGCGAGGAATCCGATCTGCAGCAGGTACGGCTCGACGACATCTTCGAGTGTTCCTGAATCCTCGTTCATGGTTGCGCTGATCGCTTCGAGACCTGCTGGTCCGCCGTTGAAAACTGAGTAGATCGTGGAGAGGTACGAGCGGTCGAGTTCGTCGAGTCCGAGGCGGTCGATGCCTTCGAGGTTGAGTGCGTCGTCGACGATCTGGGGGTTGATCTCGCTGTTGTGTCGGACCTGCGCGTAGTCGCGGATGCGCCGGAGCAATCGATTGGCGATGCGTGGGGTGCCGCGGGAGCGTGATGCGATGGTGCCTAGGGTATCGTGGTCGGGGGTTGACATCTGGAGGAGTCCGGAGGATCTCCGGATGATGTGCATCAGATCGTCGTCGCTGTAGTATTTGAGGTGGTGGACCAATCCGAAGCGGGATCTCAAGGGTGATGACAGCAATCCGGCGCGGGTAGTTGCGCCGAGGAGTGTGAAGGGGGCGCACTTGATCTGGACGGTTCGCGCGTTGAGTCCGGTGTCCAGACACACATCGATTTTGAAATCTTCCATCGCGGGATAGATGAACTCTTCGACCGCGATGGGGAGACGGTGGATCTCGTCGATGAACAGGACATCTCCGGGGCCGAGCCGGGTTAGCGCGGCGACCAGATCGGTTCCGCGCGCCAGTGCTGGACCGGAGGTGACATGGAGGTTTGTTCCCAGTTCGGTCGCGATGACATGCGCGAGGGTGGTCTTCCCGAGACCGGGCGGGCCGTGGAGGAGGACATGCTCGAGGTGCTCGCGGGGTTGGGAGTCGTCTTTCGCTTCTTGCCGAGCTTGGACCGCTTGGACCGCGATGAGTATCCGCTCGACAAGCTCCGCTTGACCGATGTACTCGTCCAAAGACTGCGGCCGCAACGCCCAGTTGGTCTGTTCTTCAATCTCCGACACGGGAGAGGACGAGATGAGGCGTTCGGTGCTCATAGGTGCTCATTGTATCGGCGTTTGTTCGTGCTCGGGGTGAATCGCTCGGTTGGGTCAGGGAAATCGCGCACAAAAACGGGGATCGGTCGAAGCCGATCCCCGTTGTTGGGTGTTTCAGATGACCGAACGGATCAGTCGTGGCTGTGGTCGTGGATCGACCCGATCGGTTCGAGGTTGCGTTGGATGGACGCTTCGTCGCTGTAGACTTCGCCATCGCGTGGGAGGAGTGCTGGAGCGTTGGCAAGGTTGAATGCGACGAGCGCCATGTTGGTCGCGGATTGGATCAGGTATTCTTCGATCGCTTGGTCGAAGGTGTCGTTCTGGGTGTGCCATGCGTAGGAGTAGTTTGCTCGACCGGTTTCATCCCAGAAGAACCCCGGGACACCTTTGCGGTTGAACGATGCGTGGTCTGATCCGCCGTGGGTGACGATTTTGCCACCGGTTGGACGGATGTTGACATCCAGATATCCTGCGTGCTCGTCGTTGTCTGGGTCTTCGTCGTGCATTGCGTTGTCGTAGTCGGTTTGAGAGAAGAAAATGCCGTTGGTGTCGGAGCTTGCTCTTGCGAGGTACTCGACCATGAAGTCCGCTGCTGGGATACCACCTTGGTAGTTGGTCCCGCCGTCATCGACGAATGCTGCGGAGATTTTGGAGAGTTCTTCTTCGGAGAGCGAGTTGACATACGCCTTGGATCCGAGGAGTCCTTGCTCTTCACCACCCCAGAGCGCGATGCGGATGGTGCGTTTGGGTTTGACACCCGATTCCATGATGATGCGTGCCGCTTCGGTGACGACCGCTGATCCGGTGCCGTTGTCCACAGCACCCTTTGAACCGGGGCCATCCCATGAATCGATGTGCGCCGAGATGATGATGACCTCGTCGGGGAACTCGGTTCCCGGGATGTCCGCGATGACATTGTAAGTTGGGATCGGTCCAGCGGTGAGCTTGTGGTTGAGGTCAAACTCGACTTCGATGTCGAGACCTTCGTGCAATCGAGCGGTGATGAAGTCGTAGTCGCTCTGGCGGACATTCACTTCTGCGTCAATCGGGTAGTCGCTGATCTCGCGGTTTGCCCAATCGTTTGCTGATGTTGTCCAGACGCGTTCGTCCTTTGAACTGGAGATGAATCCTGCTGGGTTCTCAGCGAGGACCGCAGTCAACGCGTCGATCTCGTCTTGAGCGGCGAGTTCTTCGTCGGAGATTGCTTTGGAATCGGCGCGTTTGAACTCGACTGGGTATTCGCTGCCTGAGGAAGTTGAAACGGATTTGCCCGCGGCGTTGTCGCCGTTGATGGTGACGGAGATGTCTGAGGTTCCCATCGAGTGGGTCCATTGGAAGTTGATTGTGTCGCCATCGCGCGACGCGTCTGCGATTGGTCCTTCTGCGAATCCATCGATGGACATCGAGCCGGTGATCCCGGCGTCTGTCTCGTCGATGATCATGGTTGCTGGGATCTTTGAGCCGTTGTAGTCGAAGGTGCCCTTCCATTCGACACCTGCAACGGTGTCAATTGATTCGGATTCGGCTTGATCATTCTTGTAAGTGCCTTCGCGGATTTCATGGCGTTGTGTCATACGGTCGCGCATCATGTATCCGGTTGAGCGGATGCCGCCTTTGCCGCCGTAGTTTGGATCGAGCATGACCCACGCGCCTTCGTACATACCTCGGTTGGCTTCGTACTCGGACATGGTGGTGGGGAGGAAGGCGACATGTCCGCTGACGGCACCGTCGGTGCCGGTTGACCACGAGAGCGTTGAGAACTCGATCGTGTGCATGTCCGTGTTTTCTTTGTCAGGATCGTCGGAGATGCGGACGACCTTGCCGGTCGATGGACCGCGATCAAAGCGGGTTGCGATGGTGTCGTACTCTGAAAGACGGGCGTCTTTGAGTCCCCAGCTTGCGAGCTCGTCGCGTGCCCAGCGTTGTGCGTTTTCGAGGTTGGTTGAGCCGGTCAGGCGTGGGCCGTACTCCTCGGTGTAGACGCGGAGGATATCCATGACTTGCGAGTTGTTGCGTCCTTGGTCGATGATCTTCTTGACGCTGCGTGCGTTGGCCATATCGATGTCTGGAACATCAATATGCTCTCCAGCAACCACGGCGTACTGCGACGAGTGCGTGTTGAGCGGGCTGGTGATGTTGGATGTTTCACAGCCGCCAAGAGCGATGGCAAGACCTGAGAGCGCGGTCAGTGTGGCGTGTGATCTAGAACGGTTTGGATTGAAACGCATCAAAACTTCTCCTGAAGTTGCTATGTATTGAGAGCCACCTCGTCGCAGCAGGCGTGGACGGGGACGATTCAGTATCATACCGGCTCGATTGAAGCTGGATGCGTTGAGCGTGTTCTTCTATCTAGGGTGTTCCACGGAGGGATTAGATCGGCAATCCCTTGCGTTTCCACAGCGCAAGCAGTCGTTCGAGTTCGATCGGTTCCCAGAGTCTGCCGTTGGTCAAGCGGACGCGCATGAGATCGCCGTGCGCGTCGAAGAGTGCGGTTGTGGGTGGTGTGTCGGGTGAAGTCTTGGTGGTGACGCTCCACATGCCTGGGGATTGTGCTGGTTGTTCGGAGATGTCCCAGCGGAGTGTGACGGAGTTGGTGACGGGGTTGTATGCGTATGCCGCGAAATCGCCTTGGAGTTTCTGCTGGGTGATGAGTGCGCCGAGCAAGTAGGATTGGACCTGTGTGATGTAGCCTTCTTCCGGGATGAAGGGGCTGATTGTGGTGGGGGCGCTGTTGCCGTCAACGGTTGTGATGTTGAGTTTGCCACCGATGCGGGCGCCGGTGATGGCTGAGTCTTGTGAAGTGGGCTTGCCGTCGCTCCCGAGGTTGTTGGTGTCTTTAACGGTCATGCGGATGGTCCATGTTTCTTCGTTGCCGTCGAGTGACATGTAGAAGAGGGCGCGGGAGTCGATGCGGAGACCGGAATCGAGTGCCATGGAATCGATCTGGAGCAGATACCCGAGTTTGCGATCTTCTGAGCTCCATTTGGATTTTTCTTTGTTGCCCAGTTCGCCTTTGTATCCTGACCATGAGCGGAGCCGGCGGTATCCGTGCTCTTTGGCGTCCATCTCATCGCCCGACTTTGCAGGCGAGTACAGGCGTTCCCATCGTTCGCCTTTTTTACCGGTGAGGACCGAATCAAGGTCGTCGATGGTGAGCTGGTTGAGCAGGGCGCTGGTCGCTTTGAATCCCGCGGCTCGTTTGAGCGACTGCGAGGACATTTCCTTGAGATTCATGGTTCCGACTGAGGTTTCGTATAGAACACGCGCGGTATCGAAGGTTTCGTCTGTGCCTTCGTGCGTGAAATCGTAGATGAGGAAGGTGCGGGGTTTATGGCTGAAAATGGTGACGCCGCGATAGAGTGGTTTGTCGGTGCCGTTGGGGTTTGGGGTGCGTACATAGACGCGGTGACCGGTCCAAATCCCGACGCGGAGAGAAGGTTGCTCGGCGATAATTACGGATCCCCGAGCTTTCAAGAGCTGGTCGCGGATGCTGTCTGCGGCTTCCTTAGCGGTGAGTTCCTCGTTGCTGGTCCGCTGTTCTTTGACGATGATGGTGCCGAGATTTGCTGGAAGTGAGATTCCGGTGCTGGTGGCGTTGCCAATCCGGACGGTTTCAGCGGTTGCCCCTTCTGGGAGATTGAGGGTCAATCCGATGGATTCGATGGTGATCGGGTCGGGCTGGAGAGGGGTGACATTCGGTTCTGATCCGATCGGGGTAAACTGGGGATTGGATTGGGCATGAGCCAGGGGGCTCAATGCCCCCAGAATGACGAGGATTGGGAGCAGTCTGGAGATGGATGAGGTGAAGGGCATTGGTTTGGTTTGGATCGTGTGGTGGTGGGGCATATCGTTCATCTCTTGAGTCGTGGGGCTGGTCGGTCGGGGTGGCCGGGTTGGACGGTCGGATGGGTTGGTCCAATAGAGTTGATCGGCTGGATGGATGTGTAGTATTCATACGCAGCTCAGGGCATCCGGGTTGACCGGGCGGGGGTGGTGGCTATGCTTCTCGTCCCGCTCGGCGTAGTCGACGGGCAGACGAGGCTGGAAGTCAGCCCCGATCTGAAACAAATGAAGAAACGGGCGGCTGATTCTGTGGATCAGTTACCAAGCAATGATCTGAGCCGATGCGGGCTCATCTCAACGACAGAGGTTTGAACACTATGAGTGCTGGACGAATCAGAATCCGTATGGAAGCTTATGACCACATCGCCCTTGACGCATCCGCACGCGAGATCGTTGATCACGCGAAGCGCACCAACGCGAAGGTCAAGGGACCAGTGCCCCTGCCAACACGCATCGAGCGATACACCGTTCTGCGTGGCCCGTTTGTTGATAAAAAATCACGCGAGCAGTTCGAGATCCGCACGCACAAGCGCATCATCGATATCCACGAGCCAAACGCCCGCACAGTCGAAGCGCTCAACCGCCTCGTCGTTCCCGCTGGTGTATTCGTGAAGATCAAAGCATAAATGATTCAGGCCTGCATTGAGCGGGCCTGTGTTTGTTTTAGACTGTATTTGTAGTATCAAACAAGACTTCCCCTGTCTGAGAACCAGACACGAAGCGGTTTCCGCCCGATGCGGAGATGAAGGAATTAGAAATGACCCACCCAAGCAAGAGCCCACACCTGATTGGCCAAAAACTCGGTATGACCCGCGTCTACAACGAAGAGGGCATCTCGCTGCCTGTGACGATCATCAAGATCGACACGCACACGGTCACGCAGGTCCGCACTCCAGAAGTTGATGGCTACAGCGCGATCCAACTCGGTACCGGTGATATCCAAGCACGCAACTCGACCATGCCTTTGATCGGTCACGATGCGAAAGCCGGCGTCGCCCCTCAGCGTATCCACAGCGAGACCCGTCTCGAGGATGGCAAAGAGGGCGAGTTTGAACTCGGTCAGCAGTTGGACATCTCTGTCTTCAATGACATCAAGTTTGTTGATGTCATCGGGAGCAGCAAAGGTAAGGGTTTCCAGGGCGGCATGAAGCGGTGGGGCTTCAAGGGTCAGCTGGCTACGCACGGTGTTGAACGCAAGCACCGTTCACCGGGTTCGATCGGTGGACACGCGAACAACGCTGGTAAAGCGGGTCGAATCAAAAAAGGCAAGAAAATGTCAGGGCAGCACGGCAACAAGCAGATCACGGTCCGTTCGTTGGATGTGATCCGAATTGACGCTGAAAACGGCCTTCTGCTCGTCAAGGGACCGGTTCCCGGTGCGAACAAGGGTTGGGTCGAAGTGCGTCCTGCAATCAGATTGTACAAATCAAAGGCCTCGAAGGCTTGATATTGAGTCCGAGGGGGTCAATGATCCTCTCCCCATCAAGAATCTTCGGATTCTCGGGAATGGTTCGGTAAGTCGTCCGTTGGACGAAACTATCGAAGAAAAGTAAGTCATTGAACCCGATCGCAAGATCGGATGCAATGCCGAGTCGAGTTAGCGATCCTGAACTTTCGGCACTTTCGAGTGTCGGATGGCGAAAGCAATCTTCAGCATCCTGGCAAGGCAAGTGAGCTCTCCGATCGGAATCGAAGAGTTGAACGAAGGCGTGCGGCGAGGTAAAGACCGATGGATGTCCCCGTCTATACAATGAGTGGCGAGTCAGCTGGCAATATGTCAGTAGACGAAATCGCACTCGGCGAAACAGTTAATGTTGACCTGATCAAGCAAGCGTTTGTGATGTACCACGCCAACCGGCGTCAAGGTTCCGCACGCTCAAAAACCCGCTCGATGGGTGCTTTGACAGGCAAGAAACTCTACAAGCAAAAGGGCACCGGCAATGCTCGTCACGGCGATAAGAAGGCTCCGATCTTCCGCGGTGGTGGACACGCCAAGGCCAAGCGTCGTACTCGCGAGGACTTTCACAAGTCCATGCCGATCAAGATGCGTCGCAAAGCAAACCGCAACGCGCTGCTTGCCAAACTGATCGATCAAGAAGTGAAGGTCATCGATGGCCTGAAGTTTGAAACCCCTCGCACCAAGGACTTCACACAGTTCCTCGCTGCGATCGGTATCGATAAGTCCGCTTTGCTCGCCCTCTCGGCTGATGCAGAGAAGAGCAAGAACGCTCGCTTGAGTGCTCGCAATATCGATGGCGTCGTGATGTGCAAGGCTGATCAGCTGAACACCTACGAAATGCTGAACAATCGTTATTTGGTCATCGATAAAGCTGATCTTGAAGCATGGCTCAACGGGCCAAGCTCGCAGACCAGCAAGATCGTTAAGAATGAAGAGGTGGCGTAATGCTAGAAGCTCACTACATCCTTCGTAAGCCATTGTTGACCGAGAAGACTACGCAGAGCATGGAAGAAGCCAATGTCTATGCGTTCGAGGTTGACCGTCGTGCAACCAAAAACGATATCAAGGCGGCTGTTGAATCCGCGTATGGTGTCAAGGTTGTGAAGATCAACACTCAGGTCCGCAAGGGCGGGGCTCGTCGCTTCAAGTACGGCAGCGTTGCTGAGTCGTCTTGGAAGCGTGCTATGGTCCGTATTGCTGAAGGAGACGCTATCGAACTCTTCTGAGTTCAGGCGTGAAAGGAACCCCGCATTATGGCTATTCGAGTATATAAACCAACCAGTGCCGGTCGTCGCAACGCTTCAGTGAATACGAACGATGCGATCACCAAGAAGAAGCCTGAGAAGGCGCTTCTGAAGCCACTGAATAAAAAAGGTGGTCGTAACCACCAGGGCAAGATTACCGTTCGTGGTCGTGGTGGGGGTGCCAAGCGCATGTACCGCCAGATCGACTTCGCTCGCCGTGACCGTGATGGGATTGTTGGCACTGTTGTTGGGATCGAGTACGATCCGAACCGCACCTGCCACATCGCTCTGATCGAGTACGCGGATGGCGTCAAGCGTTACATTCTTGCTCCAAACGGTCTCACTGATGGGAACACCGTTGAGAGTGCTACAGGCGAAGCAATCGAACCGACTGTTGGTTCTTGCATGCAGCTCAAGCACATTCCATCGGGCATGAATGTGCACTGCATCGAGCTTCGTCCTGACGGCGGTGGCAAGCTCTGCCGCAGTGCGGGCATGTACGCTCGTTTGACCAATAAGGATGACAAGTACGCGACCTTGGTGATGCCATCAGGCGAAACCCGTCGTGTACCGGTCGAATGCCGTGCAACCATCGGTACTGTTGGCAACTCCGATCATCAACAGCGTCGTCTCGGTAAGGCGGGTCTTTCCCGTCACCTGGGTCGTCGTCCCAAGACTCGCGGTGTGGCGATGAGCCACCATGCTCACCCCCTCGGTGGTGGTGACGGTCGCAGTAAGGGTGGTCGTGCTCCGGTCAGTAAGTCAGGCACCTTGTCAAAGGGTGGCGGCACACGCAACCGGAAGAAACCATCACAGGATCTCATCATCCGTCGTCGCAAGAGCAAACGATACGGGCAGCTGAAGTAAGCCCGAAAGGATCTGTATATGTCTAGAAGTCTGAAAAAAGGCCCATATGTCGACGAGAAGCTCTTCCTCAAGGTAGAGAAGATGGCGGCATCGGGTGCGAAGAAGCCAATCAAAACATGGGCCCGTGCGTGCACGGTTGTTCCCGAGTTCATCGGGCACACATTCCAGATTCATAACGGTCGCGCATTTCCAGAGGTGTTCATCACCGAAGACATGGTCGGCCACAAGCTCGGCGAGTTCGCCAACACCCGTACCTTCCGTGGACACACGAACAAGAAGGAAGGCCTCAAGTCACGCTAACGCGGTGAACCAGGGATACAGCTATGAAACTCAGATCAAATGAACTAACAAACCGAGCAGCCAAAGTAGGCGTGAGTGTTGAACAACTCGCCGCCGCGGTCGCTCGTGATGGCCGCAGCGAGAAAGCAGCCAACTCAGCCGTCCGTAACTGGATGTCTGGTCGCGATCATCCTCGCTGCCGTCGTACAGATATTGAAGCACTCGCAACAGCCGTTGGTTGTTTGCCAAAGGATATCTCGAAGTTCACCTCCGAGGTCCGCAACCACCGTGGTAGCCAGAAGAAGGCGAAGCTCGTGGTTGACATGATCCGCGGCAAGAACCTCGAAGAAGCGACCCAGATGCTTGCGTTCTCAACCAAGCGTGCTTCAGTCAACATCGGGAAGGCACTGATTGCCGCAACATCTGACGCTGAACAACTCGGCGCAGATATGAGCGAGCTGTATGTCAGTGAAGCGACCGTCGACCGTTCGACCCACATCAAACGGTTCCGTCCAAAGGACCGCGGCCGGGCACACCCGATTCTCAAACGAACAAGCCACATCAGCGTATCAGTTCAGGAGCGTAGCTAATGGGTCAAAAAAGCCATCCATTCGGATTTAGACTCGGGATCACCGAAGCACACCGCTCACGCTGGTACGCTCCGAAAGCTCTCTACGGCGAACTGCTCGTCGAAGATGAGAAGATCCGTCAGTACCTCGACAAGCGTCTGAACAAGACCCCGCCAAGCGCGTCGGTCTCGGACATCCACATCGAGCGTACTCGTGAAGAGCTTAAGATCATTGTTCGGACCGCTCGTCCCGGTATCGTCATCGGACCAAAGGGGTCTGAGATTGATCGCATGACCGAAGAGCTTCGGTACATGACCGGCCGCAAGGTTGCGATCACCGTTGTTGAAATCCGTGAGCCAGACCTTGACGCACAGCTTGTCGGTGACGGCATTGCCGAGCAGCTCAAGAAGCGGATGGGTTTCCGTCGCGTCTTGAAGATGCGTGCTGAAGCGGTGATGGCCGCTGGTGCTCAGGGCGTCAAGATCCAGGTTGCTGGTCGTCTTGGCGGTGCTGAAATGAGTCGTCGTTTGGATGTTCGTTTGGGCTCACTGCCACTTTCGACACTCCAGGCAAACATCAACTATGGGTTCTCTGAGAGCCACACAACTTATGGTGTCCTCGGCGTGAAGGTCTGGATCTACAAAGGTCTGTACACGAATGCTGAAGAAGAGAATCAATCAAACGCTGCCGGTGCTCGCGCCCGTGCTCGTGGTCGTCGCTAAGAAGCGGTCTATTTGAAAGAAGGATTAGGATATGCCTCCTTATAAGATTCCAAAGCGTGTCAAGCACCGCAAAGAGTTCCGTCGCGGTCGCGATCGCAAAGCGACCAAGGGCAACTATGTTGCTTTCGGTGAGTTCGGTCTTCAGGCACTCGAGGGCTGCTGGCTCAAGAGCAACTGTATTGAAGCCGGCCGCGTGACTTGTCAGCACTTCCTGAAGCGCGAAGGCAAGCTGTTCATTCGTGTGTTCCCCGACAAGCCGATTTCCAAGAAGCCACTTGAAACCCGCATGGGTAAGGGTAAAGCGGAAGTCGATTACTGGGCAGCACGCGTAAAGCCAGGCACGATTCTGTATGAGTTGGCTGGTGTGAGCGAGATCCGTGCACGCGGTGCGTTCTTCCGTGTTGCGATGAAGATGCCGGTGAAATGCCGGATGGTCCACCGTCGGATCGAGGCATAAGGGGTTTACTGATGACCGGTACAGAAGTACGAGCGTTGAAAGATGAAGAGATCACAGTTGAGCTGGGTCGCCTGCGGAGTTCACTCCTGGCAATCAAGAGCAAGAGTGTGACTGAAAAGATCGAAGACACCACGCAGTTTGGCAAAGTCCGCAAGGACATCGCCCGGCTCCTGACCGAGCAGACCGCACGGCAGAACAAAGATTCCTGAGGACGACTATGAGCGATACAGAAGTCAAAGGTGCGAAGATTGGTGTTGTGGAAACCGACGCGCGGGACAAGTCCCGCAAGGTCGTGATCCAATACAAGGCCCCGCACCCAAAGTATGGCAAGTTCGTGAGCAAGCGCACCGTGTTGCATGTTCATGATGAAAACAATGAATCGCATACAGGCGATGTGGTCGAGATCGTGCAATGTAGCCCGATCTCGAAGACGAAAAGCTGGAAGATCTCCAAGATCATCGAGCAACGAAGTATTTGACAACACCCCCCAGCAGTGTGCTGGGGTTTAGGAAGAAGGCAGGGCGACCATGCTCCAGCAAGAATCCAGATGTGAAGTAGCGGACAACTCCGGCGCGAAAATCGCTTATGTTATCCGTGTGTATGGCGGCTCGACTCGTCGTGACGGCCAAACCCGTAAACAGGCGTACATTGGCGATAAGGTCCTGATCAGTGTCAAGAAGGCACTCCCAGGGTCGGAAGTCAAGAGCGGTGAAAAGTACAAGGCAGTCCTTGTCCGCACAGCCAAGTCTACTCGCAGAAAAGACGGTTCGTATGTGAAGTTTGACTCGACCGCGGTCGTGCTCATCAACGACGATGGAAATCCAAAGGGCACACGCATCTTTGGCCCTGTCGCTCGTGAACTCCGCGAACGAAACTACATGAAAATTGTTTCCCTTGCTCCGGAGGTGGTGTGATGCCAAGGCATGTACGCAAAGGCGATCAGGTAATAGTCACCTCGGGCGACCATAAAGGTCAGTCCGGTGAGATCCTTGAGATTCTGACCAAGTCAGACAAGGTTCTTGTCAAGGGTGTGAATGTCAAGTCCCGGCATGTTCGTCCGACACAGATCAACCCCAAGGGTGGGATCGTGTCCAAAGAGATGCCGATGCATATCTCGAATGTCAGCCCAGTCGTTGATGGTAAGCCCACACGAGTGCGGTTCGAGACTAAAAAAGACGGCTCAAAGGATCGCGTAGCGGTCCGTGGCGGAAAGTCACTCGGACAGGTCAGCGGGCCAAAGTCGTAACCAATACACACAGCTTCGCTGGATAATCCAGTGAATCAATCGGCGGATAAGTCATGGCAAAGAAAGACAACTTCGATCAAGCAACGCTCGACGCAGCATCCCAGGCAAGCACGCCTCGGTTGCAGACGCAGTTCAAGGACACCGTGTGTCCAAAGATCACCGAAGAGTTCGGGATCAAGAACACCATGGCGATGCCGAAACTCGAAAAAATCACGCTCAATGTGAACATCGGTCGTCACCTCGACGGCACCAAGGTTCCGAACAATGTTCGCGAAGCTGTTCTCCATACCCTGACGACCATCACTGGTCAGAAGCCTGTGAAGATCGCTGCGAAGAAGTCGGTATCGAACTTTAAGGTTCGTGAAGGCTACGAGACCGCGTTTAAGGTGACTCTCCGTCGTGACCACATGTGGCACTTCATGGATCGCCTGATCAACATCGCGACACCTCGTATGAAGGACTTCCGCGGGTTGAGTGACAAGTCATTCGACCGTCAAGGAAGCTACTCGATGGGCCTGACCGAGCAGGGTGTATTCCCTGAGATCAATATGGCAGATCAGAACTTCACCCACGGTATGAACATCAACTTCTCGTTCAGCAAGTCTGATCCAAAGCTGAGCCGGTTCGTCCTTGCCGAACTGGGTATGCCGTTCAAGAAGCCAGAAGAAAAGAAGAAGTGAAAGAGGAACTAACACATGGCTCGTAAATGTCAAATCGCTAAAAGCAACCGGACCCCAAAGTATCCGACCCGACATGTTCGCCGTTGTCAACTCACCGGTCGTGCACGAGGCGTCTACCGCAAGTTCCGTATCTCCCGCATTATGCTCCGCAAGCTTGCTCTTGAAGGCAAGATCCCCGGGATGCGTAAAGCAAGCTGGTAAGAAGAACACCGCTTTGATGAATGAACTCTCGCGGCATGCCCAGGCGTGTACCGCACTGACAGAAAAAGGTATATACGATGACGATCAGTGATCCAGTCGCAGACATGTTGACCCGAATCCGCAACGCGACACGCAACCGTGCCAAGAGCGTGATTTGCCTCAACAACAAAGTGTGCCAGGGTGTAGCCGGAGTGTTGAAGTCCGAGGGCTATATCAATGACTTCGAGGTTGTCTCTGACAACAAGCAGGGCACCATCCATATCGATCTCAAGTACGGCCCACGCGGCGAAGTACTGATCCATGAGATCAAGCGGATGAGCAAGCCCGGTTGCCGTGTCTATCGCGGGAGGGAAAAGATTCCAGCCCCGATGCAGGGTCTCGGTATTACGATTGTTTCCACAAGCAGCGGCGTGCTCTCTGACCGCGTCTGCCGTGAGAAGAATGTTGGCGGAGAACTCCTCTGCCGCGTGAGCTAACTGAACTGATGGATTGATGCACGGCTGGAATCCCCGGTCCAATGACGACCGGAAGACGACGACAGCACGAAAGGAAGAACAATGTCCAGACTCGGTAAAAAACCTGTTCAGATCCCAGCAGGGGTGAAGGTGAACATCTCAGGACGAACGATCACGATTGAGGGTCCAAAGGGCTCACTCAACTTCGAGCACCGTTCAGAGGTTCAGGTCTCGCATGACGAAGATGGCAAGGTCATCAATGTCGTTGTTGATGAGAAGCTTCTCGCCAAGGACCGCGCCAACCGCGCGTACTGGGGCACCACCCGTTCGATCATCGACAACATGGTTGTCGGTGTCACCAAGGGGTACGAGAAGAAGCTCAACATCGTTGGTGTCGGTTGGACCGGCAATGTCAATGGCAACAAGCTCGCACTCAAGGTTGGCTACGCCAACCTGATCGAGATGCCAATCCCCGAAGGCGTCACCGTCACCGCTGAGAAGCAACTCGTGACCGTCTCCGGTGCTGATAAGCAAGCAGTGGGGCACTTCGCTGCTTCGGTCCGTGCGAAAAAGAAGCCTGAGCCTTACAACGGCAAGGGTATCAAGTACCTCGACGAGGTCATCACACGCAAGCAGGGCAAGGCATTCGGTAACTAATACGATCGCATACTGATCGCTCAGAGCGATCGTGAGGTTTGAAAATGAACAAGAACAAAGCAAAAACAGTACGCCGGACTCGCCGCAAGATCGGCATCCGCAAACGGGTCATCGGTACCCCTGAGCGTCCCCGTCTGGCCATCTTCCGGTCGTTGAACCACACCTACGCCCAGGTCATTGATGACATGGCTGGTGTGACACTGGCGAGCGCTTCAACACGCGACAAGGGTGTGAAGATCGAGGGTTCAAGCGGCAATGTCGCTTCAGCCAAAGCAGCGGGCAGCGTGCTCGCCGAGCGGGCAAAGAAAGCCGGTATCGAAGCAGTTGTCTTCGATCGTGGCGGATTCAAGTTCCACGGCCGTGTTAAGGCCTTCGCAGATGCTGCTCGTGAGAGCGGACTCAAGTTCTGAACGAAAGAGATACCACAATGGCAGAAATGCTTGACGAATCAAAATCAATCGAGTCGCATACCGTCGGTATTTTCCGTACGGCAGCGACTGTCAAGGGTGGTCGACGCTTCAACTTCGGCGCTCTCGTCGTCTGCGGTGACCGGAAGGGCAAGATCGGCTATGGCTACGCCAAGAGCCCTGAAGTCCCAACCGCGATCGAGAAGGCTGAGAAGCACGCCCGCTTGAACATGATTTCCTTCCCGATGACCGGGACGACCTTGCCGCATGAAACCATCGGCAAGGCATGTGCGAGCCGCGTGATTCTGGTACCGGCTTCGCCTGGTACCGGTGTTGTTGCGGGCGGCACCATCCGTGCGGTCTTGGAAATGGCGGGCATCACTGACTGCCTGACCAAATCCACCGGGTCCAACTCCAAGATCAATGTGGTTCGCGCCGTGTTCGACGGTTTGAGCCAACTCCGCACCCGCGAAGACATCGCGGAGCTGCGTGGTGTTGAGATTGAAACTTCCGATATCGAAGAACGCGTGAAGCGCGGACAACGATTCATGCCTGTCCAATCCGAAGGCGAAAAAATGGCTGCACCTGTCAACACCATCGGTCAAGACCGTGGTCGCGGCGGACGCGGTGGCGGTCGCGGCGGACGCGGCGGCAATAGTGGTGGTGGCCGAGGTGGACCAGGTGCTGGTCGCGGCGGACCAGCTGAAGGTGCGGCACCAGCTGCTCCAGCAGCGGACGCACCGAGTGCACCAAGTTCAGAGAGTTCTAGCTAAACAGATTTACGCAAACCGGTCGTACAGTTGTACGACTCCCGGGAGTAACCGGTCATGATGATTCACGAAGTCACCGCTATGGCGGGTAAGTACAAACAACGCAAACGCATCGGCCGCGGTGTCGGTTCAGGCAACGGCAAGACCTCAGGTCGCGGTCACAAGGGTGCCGGCTCACGCCGAGGCAACTCGAGACTCGCGCAGTTCGAGGGTGGCCAGATGCCATTCTTCCGCCGCATGCCGAAGTTTGGTTTCACCAACGCGAACTTTAAGATCCACTTCTGGATCGTCAACCTCGCGGCGATCATCGATCACCCAGACTTCAAGTCCGGTGGCGTGGTCAACCAGGCTTCGCTCATCAAAGCGGGTTTGGTCCGCGACGAGTCCCGCAACCTCAAGATCCTCGGTGATCTTCCAGAGGGTGTTGATTCGCTCAAAGTGAAGTTCGATGTCACCGCCAACCGCATCACCGGTCCAGCCCGCAAGCTGATCGAAGACGCAGGTGGTAAGGTTGACGAACTCGGTACACGCCGAGATCGTGTCCGCGGCATCGACCGAAACTCGGACGACCAGACTCCCAAGAACCTCACCAAGAAGCTCAAGAAGCAAGACTGGCACCGCAAGCGTGACGAAGCGTTCGCTCGTGGCGAGGTTCTTAAACCCAAGAAGTAATCCTCGGATATTCCGATGGCTGATTTACACGCCGGGGTCGATCAACCGCTGAACGATGGGAATACCATCCCCGGTCACGGATGATCGGCCCCGTCTTTATTTGTCAGTATTGGGTGCCTTTATCCGGGCACACGGAGTGAATGATTCATGCTCTTTCAGACCATCATCAATGTCTTCCGGATTCCGGAACTACGGAACAAGATCCTCTTTACCCTCGGTATGCTCGCAGTGTACCGAATCGGTTTCTGGATCCCGGTTCCGGGTGTTGATCAGGGTGCGTTGACTTCATTCTTTGAGCAGCAAGCCGCGGCGGGTTCGGCAGCCGGTCGTTTGTCGCAGTATGTCGCGATCTTCTCTGGTGGTTCATTCGGTCAATCCACGATCTTTGGTCTTGGGATTATGCCGTACATCACGGCGTCGATTATCTTCCAGCTCTTCCAATCCGTGTCACCACAACTCAAGAAGCTCAAAGACGAAGGGCCAACGGGGTACGCGAAAATCCAGGAATGGACTCGTTATGCAACCGTTGGTTTGTGTTTGGTTCAAGCGGTCGGATGGTTGACCTATATCACTCGCTCGGGTCTTGTCTACGAAGCATGGGCTCATAACCCACTCTGGTGGATCATGGGTATCGCGGCTCTGACCGCGGGCACCATCTTCCTGATGTGGCTCGGTGAACAGATTGATAGATTCGGTATCGGGAACGGTGTTTCGCTGATTATCATGGCGGGGATCCTCACCGGGATGCCCGGTGCGGTGATGAGTGTCATCGGGAACTTTGATGCAGCGGATCCAAACAAGATGGGCTGGATGGGCTTGATCCTCTTGCTCTTCGGCTTCGTCCTCATCGTTGCTGGATCGGTTTTGCTCACGGTTGCTCAGCGCCGGATCCCTGTACAGCAAGCGAAACATACTCGCGGTAACAGAACTTTCGGTGGTCAGAAAAGCTACCTCCCACTCAAGGTCAACCACGGCGGCGTTATGCCCATCATCTTCGCGTCCTCGCTCATGGTCTTCCCATCGGTGGTGTTTAGCGCCCTGATGGATCAGGCGCAGAACGCACATGCGACCGGTACATGGGTCACCATTGTTGCTTGGCTCAGCCAAAGCTTCCAGATGGGTGCGTTCCCATATGTCTTCTTGTACATCATCATGGTTTACTTCTTCAGCTACTTCTGGATCACCGTCCAGTTCAATCCTGAAGAGATGTCCAAGCAGCTCCGCGATCATGGTTCGTTCATTCCCGGGCTCCGTCCTGGACCTCGCACGGCTGAATATCTCGAAGCGGTTATGGAACGGATCACCTATGTCGGTGCGGCGTTCCTCGCGATCATCGCGGTCCTCCCGATGGTCGTCAACTCACAACTCAAAGTGGATTTCGTAGTCTCCCAGTTCTTGGGTGGTACGGGTCTGCTCATCGTGGTTTCCGTTGCACTCGACTTCCTCCAGCGTGTGGAAGCCAACCTGCTGATGCGGAACTACGACGGATTCCTCGGCGACAGCGATACCGGGGAAGGTAGATCACGCTCGTAAGAGCAACTCGGGTCCTGTTTGGGCCCAAATTTGGAGCGTTTCAGTGTCGAACTGAAGTTTTGAACGCTCTTTTGACCGGGTCTGAGAGATCGGTGCATGACTCACCGAACAATCAGGCCTACCATCGTGACCCGAGAAATTGCGTGGAGCATGATCTCGGATCGACAATATAACAGTACGAATCGGGTTTGCCCGATTGAAGGCTTCGCTCTATGACGGGCGAGGGAGGTTCAGATGAAAGTTTC
This sequence comes from uncultured Phycisphaerales bacterium, assembly GCA_963976955.1. Lineage (GTDB taxonomy): Bacteria > Planctomycetota > Phycisphaerae > Phycisphaerales > UBA1924 > UBA1924. The sequence goes on from CAXBMD010000003.1 coordinate 175,061, forward strand.
ATCAAGCGTCAAGCGTCGCTCGAAAGATTGCCAGATTGTCCGCCGCAAGGGCAAGGTATTTGTGATTAACAAGAAAAACCCTCGTTTCAAGCAGCGTCAGGGCTGAAGCCCCGATTGATTTTGAATCGTGTGAACTGATTAACGACCGGCTGCTCCGAGGTGAACTCGTCCGCAGCGCACTGCTTGGCAAATCGCCAAGATGACAGGAGATTCCAGTGCCCCGTATCGCAGGTGTAGACATTCCAGATCGCAAGAAGATCTATTATTCGTTGCAGTACATCCACGGCATCGGCAACAAGTTTGCTGGTGACATCCTTACGGAAGCCGGGATCAATCCCGACACCAAGGCGATGGATCTCTCCGAGACCGAGGTTTCGACGCTCAACTCAATCGTTGACAGCGCGTACCTCGTCGAGGGTGCCCTGCGTCGTCAGGTTCACCAGAACATCGCTCGCCTCCGCGAGATCCGCTCATACCGCGGCGATCGTCACCGTGCGGGTCTTCCGACCCGTGGCCAACGCACCCGCTGTAACGCACGCACCCGTAAGGGCAAGAAGCGTACCGTTGCAGGCAAGAAGGGCGTGAAGGGCTAAACAGCTTTGAACAATATTCGGGTGCACCCATGTGGGTGCACCCGGTTTCGTGTACATATCAACATTTCGCAAGGTTCCAGCCCTCATTGAGGGAACCACAAGTGGAACCGTCAGGAGCGATCGAAGAATGGCAAAGACAGTCAAAAAAGCAAAGAAGGTCCGCAAGGGCGTTACCCGTGGGATCGCGCACATCAAAGCGACGCACAACAATACCCTCATCACCATCACCGACACCAACGGCGAAGCGCTCGGTTGGGACTCGGCTGGAACCATCGGCTTCAAGGGTGCTCGCAAGGCTACCCCGTTCGCCGCGACCCGTGCTGGTGAGCAGCTCGGTCAGAAGGTCCGCAAGATGGGCATGAGCGAGATCGAAGTCAAGATCACCGGCGCTGGTGCTGGTCGCGAGAACGCTGTGTCGGGTCTCGCATCCACCGGCCTCCGCGTCACCGCAATCGAGGACCACACCCCGGTTCCTCACAACGGTTGCCGTCCCAAGAAGAAACGCCGCGTCTAGTCGACCGGCTTAAAGCCCCGTCATGCATCGCATCTCGGGGTTTGTCATTGAAACAGTCTTTCGTGGAAAGAAAGAGCGACGCCGACAGCAGCAGGGCGTCAATCTGTGAACCACGCGAGTGTTTGGACCCTTGAATGTCCCTGCTGCGGAGAAATAAACTATGCGTGTACGCTGGCGCGGGCTTGAACTGCCCTCCCGGGTGACCCCGGACGAAAAATTTACCGCCGATACCTTCGGTCGCTTCACCGTCGAGCCTTTCGAGCGCGGCATGGGTACGACCATTGGTAACTCGCTGCGTCGGATCCTGCTTTCCTCACTCGAAGGCGCATCCGTCACCGCTGTCAAAATCAAGGGTGCTGAGCACGAGTTCACCTCGATCGCTGGCGTCCTCGAAGACACCACCGACATCATCCTGAACATCAAGAACCTGATCGTCAAGTCCGAAGGCGATGGCCCCCGCGTCATGAAGCTCGCGGCACAAGGACCAGGCGAAGTCACCGCTGACCTCATTGAAGCTGACAGCAATGTCACCATCGTGAACAAGGACCTCGTCATCGCGACGCTCACCGAGCCAATCGCGTTCGAGATGGAAATCCATATCGATAAGGGCCGGGGATACATACCTGTTTCCGAGCAGGACCTCCGCAACGACGAGCAAGAGATCGGGATTATTCCGGTCGACGCGATCTACTCACCTGTTCAGCGTGTTCGCTACCAGGTCGAGAACACCCGCGTGGGGCAGAAGACCAACTACGACAAGCTGATCATGGAAATCTGGACCGACGGCACTGTCACCCCAGAGATGGCACTCGTCGAGTCGGGCAAGATCCTCCGCAAGCACCTCAACCCATTCGTTCAGTACTTCGAGCTCGGCGACGACCGTGTTTCGGAGAATGCCGCTGCTGCAGCTGGTGTGGACGAAGAGTTGATCCGCAAGCTCAACATGCCAACCGAGCAGCTTGATCTGTCGGTTCGTGCGAGCAACTGTTTGGAATCCGCACGCTTGGACACCGTTGCTCAGCTGGTCATCATGACCGAGCCAGAGCTTCTCAAGCTGCGTTCGTTTGGTCGCACATCGTTGCGTGAAGTGAAGCGTAAGCTTCTTGATATTGATCTCGATCTCGGGATGGAACTTCCCGAAGGATACACCATTCATCAGTGATTTGAGTTTGACTCACTGTTTGATATACACCAATGCGACGCGGTGAGCGCGTCGTAGAGAAAGAAGGAACCGAGTCATGCGTCACCGCAAAGCCGGATTCAAGTTGGGCCGCACCACAGCGCATCGCCAAGCGATGCTCCGTAACATGGCGGCAAGTCTCTTTGAGCATGGTCAGATCACCACGACCATCCCAAAGGCCAAGGCACTCAAGCCGTTCGTTGAGAAGATCATCACCAAAGCCAAGCGCGGTGACCTTCACTCACGCCGTCTTGTGATCTCGATGCTCGGTCAAGACCGACGCGCGTTTGCATGGGCGCATATCCCTAAGGGAGCGACCGAAGAGCAACGCGAGTCGATCCAAGAGCAACGCGAGTTTGTTGAGGGGTTCTTTGATATCCCTGACTCAGACCAGATCGAGCGCAACCGCTACGGCGAGCTTCGCAAGGCACCACGCATCGTCAAGCACATCTTTGACAATGTTGCTCCACGCTTCGAAGATCGCGCCGGTGGATACACCCGCATCGTCAAGCTCGGACAGCACCGTCTCGGTGACGCCGCTCCGCTTTGCGTGATCCAGTTTGTCGGGAACGAAGAAGGCCCCGAGATCGGTGGCTCACCAAGCTCCCGTCGTCGGACCGCTGATCGTCGCACCGCATTCGCTGCCAAGCTCCGCAAGGACGCTCCGAAGGCTGAAGCACCAGTCGCAGCCGCTCCAGAAGCGGATGCTCCTGAAGCCGAATCCTGAGCGAACCAGTCATCCTTTGACTATCCTTACACTGTCCGTCCAGCGGGCAGTGTTTTTTATTGAAACTGACCACGAATACGCGATCCAATACCCATGCTTGAAACCCTCAATGAGATCGAAACCACCGCACTGAACGACCTGGGTGCCATCAATGACGCTCCGGGTCTTGAATCTTGGCGGATTACCTACATCGGCACCAAGGGGCGTATGCGGGCCGTGATGCCCATGATGAAGGATGTTCCCAAGGACCAGAAGGGACCGGTCGGGAAGCGTCTCAATGAGGTGAAGACCGCGCTGGAAGCCGCGTTTGAAACCAAGCAGGCGTCGCTCGGTGACTCGGGTGTGTCGGCGCCGTCTGGGCCGATGATCGACATGACCGAGCCTGGGTTGGTGGAATCGAGCCATGTGGGTCGTCGTCACATCATCTCGCGGGTCCGCGATGAGCTTGTTGAGATCTACGCTCGCATGGGATTCGATGTCGCTCAGGGTCCTGAACTCGAGGACGACGAGCACAACTTCATCAAGCTCAATATCCCTCCTGCGCACCCGGCGCGCGATCCGATCGACAACTTCTACATTGATAATCCCAACGAGGTGGAGACGCCTCGGATGCTGCGGTCTCAGACCTCGACGGTGCAGATCCGGACGATGTCCAAGATGGTCGCAGAGGGCAAAGAGCCACCGATCAAGATCGTCTCACCGGGGCGGGTGTACCGTCCGGACACGGTGGATGCGACGCACTCGTTCATGTTCCACCAGATCGAGGGTCTGTATGTCGATCGCGGCGTTTCGATGGCGGACTTGAAGACGACGCTCCTGCAGTTCGCGCACGCGTACTTCGGGGATGATGCGGAGATTCGGCTCCGTCCGAGCTTCTTCCCGTTCACCGAACCCAGCGCGGAGTTTGACATGATGATCGCGCTCAAGCCGGGGGAAGACCCGAAATGGATCGAGCTTGGTGGGTGCGGGATGGTCGATCCGAATGTACTGAAAGCATGTGGCCTGGATCCCGAAGAATGGTCCGGATTCGCGTTCGGTTTTGGGATCGAACGCATCGCGATGGGCAAGTACGGCATCCCGGATATCCGGATGCTCTTTGAGAACGATGTCCGCTTCCTCCAGCGGGTCTAGTTGCTCGGATAAATCACAACAGAAGGGGTCTCCGCAATGAACGATCAACTCACCGAACCAATCGATTCCCACGACGAGGACCTGTTCGCGGGACCCGCACCGGCGTGGCCCAAATGGATCGGCGGGTTTGCGATCGGCTGGGGCGGACTGATGCTGACCTGCACCGGGATTATGAGTGCGTACATCCTGTATCTTCCCAAGATGATGGAACCGATGCTGGAAGGTGCTCCGCTACCCGAAGCAATGCAGTTGGGGCTGTTGGACTGGTCACTGATGGCGGTAGGCATACTGGCTTTATTGCTCCTAATCGTGGGGGGCGTGTTGTGTGTGATGCGGAATCCGTTGAGTCGAGTCTTGATCCTGATCTGGGGAATTTCCTCGATTCCGTTTTCGCTGGTGAACTATGTTCGTCAGATGGATGCACAGGAATCGATGCGGGCGTGGGCGCAACAGTATCCTGACAACACGATCGCTCAAAACATGACGGCTGGCGGTCAGTCTGCACAGCAGATCGGCGAGGTCGTCGGGCTTGCGATGACCATCGTCCTCGGGATCATCGTCCCGGCATTCTTTGTGGTCTGGTTCGGCTTCATCAAAACCAAACCCGCACAGATGCTCGGGGCCGAAGAAGAAATCATCTAACGGGATTGCCTTCACAATTCCGATCTGATCTCTAGCGACCTTTGCCGAGTTGAGGCAGATGGGCGGTGGCTTTGGTATCATCTTGGGTAAGGAGACCTGTATGTCGGTGGTTCGTATCCTCATCGCGTTGTGCGTGCTTACGGTGTCGGGTTGTGTCCTTACGGGGCAGGGGAGACTTGACGATTCGCCGCAGATCATGCCGACCGAGCATGGGTTGTGGATCACGCGCTGGGACTATCAATCGCCGGAGGGTGTGCGGAAAGCGATCGCGGACGCTGCGGCAATCGGGATGACGGATATCTACTGGCAGGTCCGTGGGCAAGCGGACGCGTACTACCCATCGAAGCTTGAGCCTTGGGGGTTTGAGTTGCTCAAGTACAACCCGAACCCGCCGAGCTTTGATCCATTGGAAATAGCGGTGCGTGAAAGCAAAGCACGGAAGATGAAGATCCACGCGTGGATCAATGTGATGCCGATGTGGAAGGGGAAGGACGCACCGAGGGATCGGTCGCATATGTTCAACGCCCATCCAGAGTGGCGGCTCCGCGATCAGGACGGCAACATGCAGCGACTGCAGGAGGGGTATGTCGTCGTCAACCCGGTGCTTGATGCGGTGCAGGACCACATCGTCGCGGTCATTCGCGAGATCGTGGACAACTACGACATTGATGGCGTGCATCTGGATTACATCCGGTACCTCGCTGACGAGATTGGTGCGGATCAGTTGATGCCTGGGGATCCGATCAGCCGAGCGTTGTACGCGAAGCAGACTACATCCAGCGATGTTCCTTCGCAGATCGACCGCACGAAATACAGACGCTGGATCAGTTCGCGGATCGATCATCTGGTTGAGCGGATTGATACTGAATCGATCCGTTCCAAGCGGGGCGTGCGATTGAGCGCTGCGGTCTGGAGACGGCCGGACATCGCGAGCGATCGGTACTTGCAGAATGCGGTCAAGTGGGTCGACGATGGGCACATGGATGCGGTGATGCCGATGATTTACACCGACAAGAACGAGCAGTACCAGTCCGATCTCGCGGCGTGGCAAGGCGTGGTGAAGCAGGACAAGGTCATACCCGGGATCGGTGCGTACAAGCACACCAACCCGGCACAGACCTCGTACCAGGTTGCGATCGGTGATCCCAAGCGGTTTGCGATCTTTGCGTATTCGACGATCTTCGAGTCACCGAATCCAGAACAGAAGAAGGACGCGGCGTCTGTTCTTGAGCGGAAGCACAAACGCGAGGCGCTCGCGGATGTGATCAAACGGGTGGGGTCTTCAGGATGACTGCGCTGGGGATCGACATCGGGGGGTCTTCGGTCAAAGCCGCGGCGATGGACAGTGGGGGGCATTGGAAGGTTGCGAGCAGCGATCCATACACCAGTGCAGATCGAGCGGGAATCCAAGCTGCGATTCGTTCGTGCATAAATGCACTGGAAGTGTCCAAGCCCGCATCGGTCGGGCTGTGTCTCCCGGGACGGATGAACCCAGAGCAATCAGCAATCGAGTTCTCCGTCAATCTTCCGGTCCTCAACAGCTGGCGATTTGAGGACTTGATTGGATCAGTGCTGGATGGATCTCCTGATCGGTTGCGGGTTGTGTCCGATGCCGCCGCGGCCGGGTATGACTTTGCAACGCATGCTCCAATCGAAGGACGAACCGCGGGGATCTCGATCGGGACGGGTGTCGGGTTGTGCGTACTCGATAGGGATGCGATGGTTTCGATTGGAAACAAAGGCATCGGTCATCTCGGCTTGATGGACATGGGGCGGATCGGGAACGCCGACCGTGTTGATCCATGCGGTGCGGTGAACACGCTGGAATCCTTTGTTGGTGCGGCGTCGCTTGAGTCTTGGATGGGGGATTCGGGATTGAATCTCGATTCGCTCACGGCAACGGAGCCGCCGATGGTTGCTCTTGTGCGTGCGCTGCGTGTGGTACATGCGATCTATTTGCCGGAGCGGATCGCGTTGCTTGGTGGGGTCGGGTTGGCGCTTCGATCACAGCTTCAGACGATCAAGACACTTGTCGATGACGGCTTGACTCCACTTGCGTGTCAAGGATGGACAATCGATTCGGGAACCACAACACACCACGCGGCTCGCGGAGCCGCAAAGCTCGGGGCTCAATCGGATTGACTCAGCAGTCTCGATTTGCCGAGCATGCAGACTGCGGAAGAGATCAATACGCCCAGCGTGAGTTTCCATGTGTGGTGGATTGACGCGTAGGTGTTTAGGAATGACTCAGGCTGATCGTGATCGGTCAGTGTTGCGAGCAAGAAGGGCTGCGAGCCGAGCATCCACAGGAATCCGATGATCAACGCGGCGATCGCGCTCAGGTCGTTACCCCGTCTGGTGAAGATCGCGGTGAAGAACACCCCGACGAGTCCCGCGTAGGCGAACCCCATGACACTGAGCGCGAAGTCGATCAGCGTGTACCCGTTCGCGTCTTTCCAGTAGATGCACACGCATGCGAACCCTCCAAGCACAACACCCGCGACGATGACGGAGATACGCCCGAACTTCACATAATGCTTCTCTTCACGATTGGGAACCAGCGGTCTGTACAAGTCAGCGATAAACGCGGCACCCATCGCGTTGATCGCGCTGTTCATGCTTGAGAGTCCCGCGGCAAAGAGTCCCGCCATCATCAAGCCGCGGAATCCCGGTGGGACCTGCGTGAGGATGTATTCCAAGAACACTCGGAGGTTGTTGCCATCGTCGCTGACGCGGGCGATGGGTTCACTCGTCAACTCCGGATGCTGATACGCGATCCAGAGCATCAATCCAACCGTGAGGAAGATCGCAACGGTGGGGACCCCGAGGATGATCCCCATGATGACGGATCGGGCACCGGACTTTGCGTCTTTGCAGGTGAGCATGCGTTGTGCGAGGTCTTGGTCGGTGCCGTAGGAACCGATCCCGAGGAGTGTGTATCCGATGAGGCACGCGGGAATCGCGAATGGATGCGTGAGATCGAACGACCAGTCGAAAGCGGTGAGCTTGGAACCGAGCGGCATACCCGATTCGTCTACTGGATTTCTGAGTGTGTCGAGGACTTCGCTCATCGGTGCGTTGATGGTTTGTCCGATCAGCACGATCGCCGCGATCGCGGCGCCGATGAGAACGATGTACTGCAACACATCCGACCAGATGACCGAGGAGATCCCGCCCCAGAGCGTGTACACGATTGCGACGATGGAGAGTGCTCCGATCGACATGATGAGGGCGTCGGGTTCGAGTCCTCGATCGATCCCGAAGATGACCATCGAGAGCGGGATCGCCGCGGCAAAGACGCGCGCGCCAGACGCGAGCACTCGTCCGATCAGGAATGCGATCGACGCTGCTTTCCGAGTACGGATCCCGATCCGTCGCTCGAGGAACTCGTAGATCGACGCGCTCTGTGTTTGGTAGAAGCGGGGGATGAAGTAGAACGCGATGATGAGTGCCGCGAGGACCATCCCGATGTTGGTCGCGAGGTAAGTGAGGTTCCCGCCGAAGGAGAGTTCGGGTGCGCCGATGAAGGTCGCGGCGGAGAGGGAGGTGGCAACGATTGAGATCGCGACCGCCCACACGGGCATCTTTCGACCACCAAGAAAGTAGTCCGAGGCATCCCGCTGCTCCCGTCGAGCGAACCACATGCCTGTGAGGCCGAGGATGGCGAAATACCCCCCGAGCACAGCCCAGTCCGTCGCCCCAAAGCCCCCTTGTATTTGACCGATCTGCAATGCGTGCTCCATACCCAGTTGTCGACATCCAGGCGGCACAGACACCAAAAACTCCCCCTGAGCGTCGCTCAACGCCTGTGGCGAGGTCTATAGTCATGCTCAGTTTTTCCACTGGAGCGGTGGCAGAGCGGTTGAATGCGCCGGATTCGAAATCCGGTTCGGCTTTCGGGTCGACGGGGGTTCGAATCCCCCCTGCTCCGTTGACTTCAAAGGTATACGAAACGGCGTCCCTGATAAGACGCCGTTTCGCCCGTTTTGGAGCGAGCTACGCGGTTCGGCGCGTCTCCGAGATTTCCCACTCTGACCATATCAGCCAATATTCGTCCAAGTTGCCGCGAGTGTCTCTCGTGGCGATGTTAGGGATGTCCCCATGTACAGTTTCAGTTCCCTGTTCGAGGGGTATTAACAGGGACTCTGAGCAAAATCAGGGAGCAAAGCGTCACTCATCCCCGAGATGACCCCCATTCATCGCATGGGAAAGGCATCAATTGGCGTGGAATGTCCGGATTTCCCTGCGCGAGCGAACAGGGAATGAGCAGGGAATCGGCTCGTCGATTACGCCGTTTGGAGATGGCGGGGCGCGGCGTTGATCCCGAGTTCAGCGGCTTGCCGATCCCAATCGAGTTGCTTGGATGCGGTGAGCAGATCATCGAGCGTGATGCTGCTGGGGAGTGTCCCGGAGAGGACATACCTCAGGACTTCTGGGCTGAGTTGAGTCAGCGGGAGCAACTGTAAAATTCGCGAGCGAGCGATGCCCTGCTCCTTGGCGAAGACTCGGATCTGGAGTCCAGACTTGATGAGTGCATCGTGCCATCGATACGCCAGACCGATCGCCTCGACGAAGTGTTGTCTAGCCTCGGGCTTCGACGGGATGATCAGGTCATGGCCATCGGGGCAGAGGAGCAACCGTCGACCATCGAGCTTCTTGATCTGGAGTTGAAGCTTCAGCAGCATGTGCTCGCCACGGTCATCGACCTCGGGCGATCGCAAGCAGACGGGGCGAGATGGCATCTCTTTCGATTGTGCTCTGAAGGTGTGACGATGGAGCTGTTCGATCTTCTTGGTCTCAAGCTGGACCGCGATGGAGTTGGGCGCAAGCGTGACCTCGTGGATGGCTTTCCGGATCCAGCGGTCCCGGACTTCCGTGGACTGCTGATCGAGATCGTGGTGGTCGAGATGTCCAAGGACCAGCCCTCGGACAAGCTCATCAAGGTGCTCCGCATTGATAGTTTTGATCGGGCAGTTCTTGAAGCCGTGCTTGATCGCCTTCTGGCTGATGTAGTACCGCACGAGCCGTTTCTGTTTGGTCTCGTTCTTCTTGGTCAGTGGTCGTTGCGTGGAGGTCGGACTCATCGCGAATCCATCGCTCGTGCGCAGCTTCCCCTTGAGCAGGTGCGGGTGCGTCCATCGGTGCAGGTTCTTGCGGTCCTGCTTGGTCATCAGATCCTGCGCGGTGTCCCATGTCGCCTGATCGATGATGGCTTCATGCAGCCCTTCGTAGATCTCGGTGTGGTCACCACGGGTGTGCGTGATCTTGCCGATGTACAGCATGTTGGTCAGCACGCTGTGGATGTATTTCTGGGAGAGCGGTTTGCCGCCGTGAACAGTTCCGTTCTTGCTCGTCCATTGTTTCGTCGTATGACCGGCTTCGTTGAGTTCGTTGGCGACGGCAACCGGTGAAGACAACTCGATGTATCGATCAAAGATCGTGCGAACGAGATCCGCCTGCTCGGGGATGATGAAGAGGCCCTTGGTTTCCTCGCCCGTCTGGAGCCGGTATCCCAGCGGGGGTTGACCACCCACCCAGTATCCCTTCTTCTTGGTCGCCGCGAGCTTGTCACGGATGCGCTCACCCGAGACCTCTCGCTCGAACTGGGCGAAGCTCAGCAGCATGTTGAGTGTCAACCGGCCCATCGAGGTCGTCGTGTTGAACTGCTGCGTCACCGACACAAACGAAACCTGTTTCTCGTCAAAGACCTCCATCATCCGCGCGAAGTCACTGAGCGAGCGGCTCAGCCGATCGACTTTATAAACAACCACCACATCGATGCGTCCCCGGTCGATGTTATCAAGCAACCGCTGGAGCCCCGGCCGTTTCATCGTGCCACCCGAGAAACCGCCGTCGTTGTACTCCTCTTCGACCAGCTGCCAGCCCTCGTGTTTCTGGCTCTTGATGTAATCGATGCCCGCTTCGCGCTGGGCATCGAGTGAGTTGAAGGCCATGTCGAGTCCTTCCTCGTTGGATTTCCGGGTGTAGATCGCGCAGCGGGTGGTCTTCATGGTGTACTCCTTACGATGCCTGCTTGAGTTTCTTGAGGCCGAAGAATCGAGGACCGGACCAGCGTGCGCCGGTAATCTCGCGGGCGATCTCGGACAAGCTGGCAAACTCGGTTTCCCGGTAGCGGAAGCGCTTACCGTCTTCGATGACCGTGACCTCGTGGTGATGTCCCCTCCATGTGCGAACGAGCGTCGTCCCCTCGGCGAGCTGGACAGGGTCCCGCTGCTTCCGCTGTGTAGCGACGACTTGCTTGGATGCCGGAGTTGGCGCGTTGCGGATCGCGGCCTTGAGCAGGCGGCGTGTGCCCGCGTCGAGTCCGCCGTGGGTGTGTTTCTGCAAGTGCCATGAGATACCCCGGACCAATGCCTGCTTGAAGTGAGGTGGATCACCCCGGATGCCCAGACTCGCCCATTCCTGTTGGAGCCGGGTTGTGGTGAAACTTGTGAGGGTTTGGAGTTCGATGGTCATGCGGGTCTCGTGGTCAAGCCCCTGTCGCCGACCCAGGGATCCGCGCACACCGATCGCGCCGCTCAGGTATTGAGAGGGATCGTTGACCCGTGTGCTTGGGTTTCTGGGGCCGGCATCAAGGAGCCGGTCGGGGTGCTGCGGGAGTCTCCCGCGGTGTGACACATGAAGCCATGGATTGGGAGAGATTGCAAGTCCAAAGGGCCTAGATTCTCGACAAATATGGAAGTCTTTGGAAAATCAGCCCATCAGGTGCGAAGTGCGCTCACCACCATGCTTATTCACCCACTCTTCAGTACTGAGCCTCGGCGGCGGTCCCGGACGAATGCATGTTCGCTCACCGAAGATACGGTCAAGCACATAGTGTTCCTCGGGCACCTGCGCAAAGAACACGCAGCTCCGCTTGCATTCCTCTTCGGTCGCGTCGGGATGGGGTGCTCTATGGAATGCTCCACCACGCCCCTCGCCCTGCCCGGCGGCGTATGGCTGCTGCTGGTACTGGGACATGAACGCGCGAGCACCCATCCGCTCCATGGCCGCGCGGAGTTGCTCCCGATCTTCACGCGCCGGATGGAGGGCCTCGCCTTTCTTTCTCGCGAGTTGTCCGCTGATCGACGCGGGGAGGTATTCGTCCTCGGTGGCAATCGCCGCTAAGCTCAGCACCTCCCAGTCTTCTTGTTTGAGCAGATGCGCCGTGAGATCGTCATCGGCGAGCCGCTGCATGGCCACGATGATCACGCCGTCGTGCTTGCTGTCCAGACGCTGGTAGATGTTCCGGTCAAACCAGTTGTGAATCGAGATGGTCTTCTGTGGATCGTCCGCTTCGTGGGCCGACTGCGGGTCATCGATGATGATGAAGTCTGCACCCCTGCCCGTAATAGCCCCCGACGGTGTGAATCCCGCACGAGAGCCGCCCTGCGCAAGCTTCAGGGTGCTGGTCGATTCTTGCACACGCACATGCGGGAACAGCGACCGGTATCGTGGATGGTCCATCAGGTTCCGGGTCAGATCATGGTGCTCATTGACCAGCCCTCGGTGCCCGGCGACGCACATGATCTTGGACTCTGGTCGCACACCAAGCACCCAGGCAGGGAAGGCGATCGATGTGCAGATCGACTTGAGTGATCTCGGCGGCATGTTGATGATGAGCCGCTTGGTCTCCCCGCGGTGGCACCGGGCCAGCGCCTCACCCAACACATCGATCGACCAGTTGTGCTGGTACTTGATATGCGGGTGCAACGCCCTGAACGCCAGCTGGAAGAACATCCGGGGCTCATACTGGTACATATGACGGATCGCTTTGGTTTCTGGGCTACTCATCAGTCGGCTCCTTTGTCTGATTCTCTTCTGCGGATCCTAACTGACGGGTCAGTTGTTCGAAGGCTTGACGATCTGCGGCGTCGGGTTGGAACCCCTCGACTGAGTGGTGCTTGGCAATAAACGGAAGGGCCAACTTCGTGGCCCGCAGATCACCCTTGATCGCGTCGTTCATCAGTCTTTTGATGATCACTTCGCGTTTGGTGAGGGTCACCTGTCGCCCGCCCTCCGTGATCCGGAGTTCTTTGCTGAGCTCGATATCGATGAGCTTCTCGAAGTCTTTGATCTTCTTCGGTCGTCCGTTCGGGTTTCCTGATTGACCCGCTTTCCACTGTGTGTGCTTGGGTGGTTTCTGGTATCCGATTTCGTATTGGGGTTGATCATCCATTTGTCATCTCCTCTAGGTTGTTCGCGTTGGCGCGGGTTTCTGTGAGTTCGGTGTAGGTCTTGCCGGTCTGCTCGTGGATGGCTTCTTTCCCGGTCCATTGCTGCCAGCGGGCGATCGCGACATCGACATAGCGCGGGGAGAGTTCCATCCCGGCACACACGCGTTTGGACTTCTCGCAGGCGATGAGCGTCGAGCCGCTGCCGAGGAACGGATCTAAAACAATCTCACCACGTCGCGAGCAATCAAGGATCGCCTCTTCGATGAGCCGCACCGGTTTGATCGTCGGGTGGAGCTTGAGCACTTCGCGCGACGCGGGGTCTCCCTCGGCGGCATCGAGCGAGCGTGCCGATGGGAAGCTCCACACATTGCTCCGCATGCGCCCGTGCTCGCCGAGGCCGAAGTTGTTCCGGTGACGATCGGTCCCGTGCTTGAACACAAAGACCAGTTCGTGCTGGCTGCGATAGAACGTGCCCATCCCGGGGCGGTCCTTAACCCAGATGCAGAGATTCTTGAGCTCGGTGTAGTGGGTGTTGCCCGCGGCCAGCATCTCGGTGGCGTGCCGCCAGTCCATGAAGTGGTAGTGGATCGAGCCGGGACTGCTTACCTTGCAGAGTTGTTTCATCACGGACCCGAGGAACTCCGTGAACTCGGCCGGGGACATCTCCCCTGAACCCATGGCGAAATCGCCGTGCTCACCGGCGCACACCTGTCCGATGGCTTTGGCGGGTAAGTTGTACGGGGGATCGGTGAAGATCATTGCGGCCTGCTGATCGCCAAGCAGTTGTTGGTAGGAAGCCGGATCAGTACAGTCGGCGCACAGCACGCGATGTGCATGGTCTCTATCGCCGAGGATCCAGAGATCACCGGGTCGAGTTACTGGGGCGAGAGCTTGGTCGTCGGGAAGATCATCCGCATCATCGTGCTCGGCGATTCCATCACCGGCAAGTGCCTCCTCGATCCCCAAGATCCGCTGCTCGATCTCACCGTAGTCGAAGCCGATGCACTCGATGTCGAAGTTGAGATCCAGATCGGAGAGGACCTTGAGGTGCTCACCGAGCAACTGGTCGTCCCAGGTGCTGATCTCGGTGAGCCGGTTGTCGGCGATCATCAGGGCACGGATCTGAGAGTCGTCGAGATCGGTCACCCGGATGGCCGGAATCGAGGTCATCTTGAGGAGTTTGCTCGCCTCGACACGGGCATGGCCGCACACCAATCGTGAATCCTGATCGATGATCACCGGCATCCGGAAGCCGAAGGCTTCGATGCTCTGGGCGATCTGGCGGATCTGCTTCTTGGGATGCACACGAGGGTTACTGGGGTGGGGGGTGATGTTGGTTAATTTGATATGTTCGATCTGTAGTTCGGTGTTCACGGTGAACTCCTTAGTCAGGGCGATGACACGAAGACACCGCCGCAGGGACAAAGCGACCCGAGCACGCACAAGCGGATATGGAGAACGACACCACAACACGCCGGGCATACCGGTAGAACAGGATGAATTTCTGAGTTCTAGTCGCCCGAGCCCCGGCGTCAGAGATCGGTCCGGAACCATGTTCCAGTATCCGCTCCGAGACCTGCTGGATTGAATCAATCGCACCAGCGGGAACCTGCCTGGACCATACCAGGCTACGGCCTAACTACCCATGCAGCCGGCCGCGGCTGGGCAATCCAACTGCTCCCGATCACATCGACCCATGTCGGGTGGGTTGGGAGGGGATGGATTGCCTAGACAAATTGTAGCACAAAAATGCAGGGGTCAAGCGTAGATGTAGTGGGCAAAGAAAAAAATTTCTGCATGCAGTGTTCAGACATTAGATAATTGCTCTATTTCGACTTTCAATTTACTTACATCTGGGAATTGGTAACAAGCCATTCGGCTGGAGAGATTCACAGTGAGCCACGGAGCGCGGATAGGGTTTTTGAACCTCTGAAGGGTGGGATTTCGGCTGAATTGTAGATGATTCTAGAAAGATTGAAATCCATCCGTTTGGGTACGTTTAGCCGGGTTTCTTCGAGAATGTAAATGACTCCAGAAAGACTGAGTGCCTTATGATTGAGTACACTCCGTCTCAAATTTGTGACGATGGAGCTTATGTGGTACAAATTTCGGTTCCCAAGGGGGGCGACCAACAATCAACTTCAACTCGCTATAATCTGTTAGTAGGAGGTATGCATGCCCTGGCTCACTGAGATTCTCGCGTTCATCGGCGGCGTCATTGCCACACTTACTGCAAAGCCGCTTCTAGGACGGTTCATGATCCGTATGAATTCAAACCGCGTAAATCAGTCCAATGCCAAAGCGTCCGGCGACATTGTTGGCCGTGACAAGATCGGACGGGATGCCTGAGTTGGGCAATAACCGCACCAATCAGTCAGGGTCACAGGCTGGCGGCCATATAGCCGGTAGAGATATTCATATTGTTAATGAACAGCAGCACATCTCGCCGCTTCGATCACTACTAGCTCGTATTGATCAAGCACGCGAAGATGATCCAGAGCTCAATGAGTTGATTGATCAGCTTCAGCACTTCTCAAATCCTGCTGGGGACGGCCCGCCAATCGGCCTTGAGAAGAAACTCATGGATGGCAATCGCGAGGAATTAGTTCGGCAAGCCACTCGTGAGAAGGAGATGTTTGCCAAGCTCCTCGCCCAAAATCAGCTCTCGTACAGCGCGCAGAAGGTATATGCATATTTACTGGGCAGCGTACGAGATCGTTTCAAGCGATATATTACACCACTTCTTTGCGACAATGCTACAGCGGATCAAGTCGACGCAGCCATTGTTGAGCACATCGTCGAGCCGTGTGTGCAAGACCTCGAGCACAACCCGCTCGATATCAGCACAACTCATATCCACGGCATGGTGTATTTTCTGACCGGCAACTGCTATTTGCTATGGACAGGGAGGGATGTATGATCCTTTATCACCCCGTTCACGATCCGCATCATGCGGCCTTTCGTATGCTCCGCTTGCTATTGGCCCATCCCGATCACGCGATACCTCACATCGCTCTTAGAATTTTGGATTTCTATTTACTTTTCCCTGCGGAGATCGAGGATATTCAGATGCCCGCCGCACTGCGTACGTGGAAAACGATGTTCCGCTCACACCAGAACAAGTACTTCTCGAACGTCTCGAAACACTCAGTCTTCAGGCAGCTAGCGGGACCACAGGTGCTGGGTCTCCGTCTACTGCAGTCTCGCGGCCTCATCTCTGATATCGCTGGCGACGCCAATCCAATCTCAGCGCATGTGGAAGAGATCCCATCCGGACTTGCCGATATGCTGCGGCGTGTGGATGATTCAGAGCGACAGCTGATTAACTTCCTCGCACGCGATCTTGGAGCGACCGAGTTGAATGGCCAGATGGGCTTGAAAAAAAGAACAGGGCTTGCTGAGTTCCGCTATGACATCGCATAATCCCAGCTTGTTTGTGAGACGATTCGTGATTTCCGCGGGGGAACATCGTGGTTATGACGAAACATTTAAACTTGGGCTTAACTTTATCACCGGCGAGAGCAATGCCGTAGGCAAGTCAACGGTTGTCAATCTGCTCGCGTTTGCGCTTGGCAGTGATCTGACTGATTGGACGCCAGAGACGCTTCGGTTTGACAGTACTCTTGTAGAAGTAAGTCTGAACGGAGCAACGCTCACACTGAGGCGAGAGATATCTGAAGATCGTGGCCGGCCAATGGACGTCTACTGGGGCTCGCTTGATGACGCGCTCAAGGCCACGATCACCGATTGGGAACGATACGGTTACAAGCGATCTGATCACAAAGAAAGCTTCTCATCGCTGCTGTTCAAACTACTTGGCTTGCCGGAAATTCACAATGAGCTGGGCGGTAAGCTCACGATGCACCAAATTTTACGACTCATCTTCGTCGATCAACTGACTCCGTCCGACGAGATGTTTGGCTCCGAGGACTTTGATTCACCTGCAGTGAAGCGTGAAGTTGGCGCAATTCTCTGCGGATACTATAGCGATGCGGAGTACAGGCTCCGTGCTGATCTTCGGACCGCAGCAGATGAGCTTCAAGAGCTGAAGGCACGGCAGAAGATACTCGACGAATTCGTCCTAGATACAGAGCAAGATATCTCGGTACTGTCCGTGCAAACACAGTTAGATAATGCTCGCTTCAAGCTTACGGAGGCAGAAGCCTCAGTGCGAACCGTCTTGGAAAATCCACGTTCTCGACGTGAGATCACTACTGAGTACAAGCGGCAACTGAAGGCGGCCCAGAAGGATGTTGAAAATGCTGCCCACGATCTAGGGCGTTCCGAACGAGAGCTCGTTTCAACACGGTTTGCTATCGAGGATAGCCAGTTATTTGTAGACTCCCTTGATCGGACGCTCGCAGCGCTGGAACAGTCCGCGTCAATTCGTGATGCACTTGGCGAGTTGCCTATACGTAGTTGCCCAGTGTGCCACCATCCAGTCGCTTTGGTGGCAGATGAGTCCAACTGCCCTCTATGCAAAGAGACGCGAAGCCCCGGAGCTGATGAGACACAGCTACTGCGAATGCGCAGCGAACTCACCCTACAACGGGAGGAATCCCTTCGCTTGCAAGATGAGCGGCAAGAACAGATGCTTCGTTTGGAAGTTGTAGTCCCACAGCAAAAAGTAGCTCTCAAAACTACAAGAATGAAGCTTGGTCGCCTTCAGGAGAGCATCGATCCGGCCATTGATGCAACGATTGGAACTGCTTATCGTGAGGCGGGCTACTTGCAGGGTGTTGTCGAAGATCTTGAACGGCAGCTTCGAATGGTGCAGGAGCTAGAGGCAGCAAGGGAGCGTCGCTCCCGGCTGGACGCAGAAATCAACCGCATGAAGTCCGAGCTTGCTGCAGCCGAAGATAAAACTGAAGAACGACGCTCTGAGGCCCGGCGGCTCATATCTGAACACACTGTGGAATTGCTTCGACGAGATGAATGTAATGCGCAGGGTGAGCCAGTAGAACGCGGACTATCTGAGTGTCACAGCGTTGATTTCAGCTTTTCAAAGGGACAAGTGCGAGTAGATGGCCGGCGGACGTTCTCGGCAAGCTCGATGGTAATCCTTAAGAACTCATTTCATACAGCGATGCTGCTCGCTTCTCTTGATGATCCTGATTTTCGGTATCCACGCCTGCTCATTTTAGATAACATTGAAGACAAGGGAATGCAGCCATCCCGAAGCCATAATTTTCAGCATCTGCTACTAGATGTGTCCAAGAACACGGAAGTAGACCACCAGATTATCGCCACAACTTCTATGATTGCTGAGGATCTCAGAGGCTCTGAGCATATTGTCGGGCAATACTATACATCGACACGGAAGTCTCTCGTACTCCCCAGTCATACCTCGGCGGACGGAGAAGGCATAACGACGAGTAAACCTGCGGCCGAGCCAAATGAACCGGACGCAGATTAACCACGCACATGATTCGCGAATCAATGATTGCCACGCACTGTCATATGACGTAGTGGGCAAAAACGAATCGACGGGTATGGTGGCTGATAGTTATTGGATTTGCAGAGGAATGGATGTGCTTGGGGATCAAAAACCCTATCCGCGCCCATCGTCGATGCGACAGCTGGAATTTGGCAGTTTGTTAGAGCAGCCCGAGTCTTTGAATCACTCAATGGCATCACTTCGTGTGCTATCGTGCAATCGACCCATCGGCTCTACCCAATGCCAGCATTTTGGGTGACCGTGCGGCATTGATCTTGTATCAAAGGTGCGGATAGGGTTTTTGAACCCCTGGAGGGCGGGGGGTCTGCAAAAAATATAGTTGATTCTAGAGAAACTGTATGCCATATGTTTGAACACACTCCGGGTAGAAGTTGAACGGTTCAAGGTCTGCAGTGAAGACAGGCAATACGAAACCACCATCATTGTCAGGCAAACCATGATTCTAGCCCCTAGCAAGGAAGACCCTGCCGGGGTAGTTCCAGGACTAAAGGAAGCCCGGACAATTGAAGGTAAGCCATGCAATCGCCTCGACGAGACGCGATTTGAGATTGTTGGATCCAATACTGTTCTTATTCGGGTATAGTGATTATCAGGTGGAGCAACTAGACTACAATGTTCGTCCGCTTCATTCCATATTGCAGGTGCCGGCTCCTGACTAGCTTACCAATAGCTTGCCCATTTTTTATGCGAGATAACTCTTGAAAAAGATGGAATTCGCAGATTGTCCAAACATGACGAACTTCAGGCATCCAACAATGTATCTGGATAGCAGATTTTAACTTGTGCAATGGCATCATCTTCAATGAACTCAATCGGTACGCGATTCTGAAACAGGAGGACTGATTCAATGGTCGTTTCCTCCATGCCAACAAATCTAGCCAACGCCTGTTGGTTGTCACAAAGTAAATTAACCCGTTGCAAATGACGCAACAGCCGATCGGGTTTTCCACGGTTATCTACTTGACCACGAAACTCCACCAGTTGCCTTGCAACTTCTCCAGGGGTCTTCGCAACAAATAAATTTTTACACTCGATGACAAGCGTGCGCGATAGTTTCGGATTCCATGCGAGAATATCTACATCACCATAGTCTCGTTCGAGCTTTCTTCCGAGAATCTCTGGAAGTTCACGCTCGAGCTTAACTTTCCACCCATCCTTTCGGAGCAATGCTGCCATAGATTTGGTGAACTTGTGTCCAAGTTGATTACGGCGTGATCCAGCCCAGGCACGCATCCGCTGAGATGTGAAAATCTGATCCTCAAATTCACCATTAAATGCGCGCGACAAGCGAAGTGCGAGTCCTATCCGCACCAGTTCTGGGCTACATATGCATAGGCTCTCATCCGAATTGGTCAGTTGAACGATTGGGCGGTAAACCAGCGACAATCGACGCTTGAATCGCCACGGGACAATATCTTTGTCGGTATACCCTTCGGAAGGTATATCCCATGAAGCCCTATGCCTGATGATTAGTTCATTGATAAACCGGTTGGATGAGTCTTCCGACATAGACTTTGCTGCGAGTTGGAAATATCGGGATCGTTTCCAGCATACGACTGGGCTGTGCTCTTGAAGAGCTTGGTCATCCAGCTCGTCAAGGAACTTCCGTGCTTCGTCAATATCGAATCCGAACTCTTCTTTCCAAATCTCAGGAAACTCGGCACCTACTGTCTCGGCTATAGGATCGCTTCGGATATCCTGCTCAAACATATTTTCGTATGAATCTGAGTAGCTCTGGAGGCGGATAGATTCCGTACCGAAACCATATGGTTCGAGAATACCATCGTGAAAATCACTCGAGATATGAAGGAGCCCAAGTGTAGATACTTCAATTCTGTCAGTGATCACTTCGCACTGAATGCCATCAGACCAACCGCCGTATTGGCAGATAAGCTGAATCAGTGCTATAAGTCGCGATAACTCAAATTCCCCTGGCATTTCGCCATCGCTCTCGGGGCACTCGCAAATCGCCATCTCGATAGCGTATCGACTTGCACTACTTGCGATGTTATTACGAAAAATATGATCTGCTGCAGTTCGTAGTGTGTTGTCTTTACCATCTTGTAAAGCAAGGACAGCACGAATCGTTCTCTGCCACTGTTGATTGCTGCGATGAGTCGCCATCGTATTGAGCATCAGTTTCTCGATAGTTGACTTTCGATCAAGCCGCTTGAGCAACTTCCGTACATCCTCCCATAGGGAATCTACGACTTGGTTCAGTGTGGAAGTACACCGCTTGACCCCATCAATGACATCTCCAGGAGACAATCCTTTCACCCGAAACGCTATGCCCAAACGACTAAGCGTGTCGTCAAACGGTTCGAATAAAATCGGATGACGGGGTATCTTGTCAGCTACGAAATCAGCAAATTCTCTCGCTTCGAACAAATGAAAATGGCGAGCGTATTCACTACCGACCGCCTGCTTGGCAGTCTGGATGGGATCAAGATCAGTGTTGAGTATCTGATTGACACCGTCTACGAGCGACATCAGTATGGCCTGTTCAGCGGAGTTCTTTGGTTGGTGAAAGCCAATGTACACGGATCTTGGCAAATAGGAAGTGATACTTTTTTTCGAAATGTTAACTCGTGTCTCAATTTTCGAAAACAACTGATCGGCCGATTCGGGTTGATCAATATTGAGATCCGCGGGATCAGATGTAGTTTCGTACTCAATATGCCATGCAATTTCGGTCATGGATGAGATTCCGATCGCCGATTCGAGTGCTGGGACAATCGTCGCGATCCATTTAGTAGCTGCATCCCAGAATCTAAACAGACCATCACGATCTTCGGGGTCTGCAGTATGGCTGGTGAGCCACACACTCATCCAGGCCCCTTCGTACACTGATTTGAGCGTGCCCAAGGCAATATCGGTTATAGATCCATAAAGCGGCAAGTCGAATTCGGAACTAAAATAGGAACCTATATGGTACCGACGAACTAGCACTGGCATTGATTCGGGTGGAGTAGCAAGATGAAGATCATGTAGTTGAGCAACGCAACGGCGCATATCGAAGATTGAGTTTAAGGGGATTGAGAGCATCAGCGGACCACCGTCCTTGACCATGTCCGGCTCGAGGGCACTATGGGGTGCGAGATGGAAACCTTGACTGGAAACAAATTCGAAGAGATTCAATAGCCCATTTGCATTTCGAATCAGGACATTTCTTCGCTCAAGTTCCCGGACATGGTCTAGCAGGCGAAACATGTGAAGCGGCTGCATTCCCTTTGACCAACTCAAGGTGACAAGTTGCTCGATTGATGTCACTTCGATACGCCAGTCATCTCTTCCTGTTTCAAACGCAGGTATTGCAATTCCACGCCCCCATCCGCAACCAACCACGATTGTGATACCCTCTTTGTAGTTCGGCTGTGATGCCGCACGACTCATTGCAGCATCTAGGCAGCTTTGGCATAAGTCGCCAGCGTTGTCGAAAGAAGGACTTACGCTTGTGAAATTGTGATAATTGAACTGCTCGAAATCATCCAAGAGGAATAGGAAATGGATGAAACGACCCGAGTCGACCTCCTTTATGACTTCACCTGTGACAATGGGATTGTCAAAACGCCATAAAAGTGGGGCACCGAACGATTCTCCAAGTATTGGGGTTCCTTTGATGAGATCCGTATACTCGAGTGCTAAACGACTACCCAGCATGCTTTTCATGCCATACTGATCAGCAAACATGATTACACGAAATCGAATTGCTGTTGAAATATTGGCTGGTACTGCGATCAGCACACCACTTGAGTACCTAACCAGTGGTTTCAGAAAAAGATCAGAACGACCTTCTTCCTGCCGAGTTTTACGGAGAAGTTGTACTGATGTTGAAAAGGCTATAATGTCATCTGGTTTGACCCCAAGTTGTGCAAGCTCAGCATTTGTGAATAAGACAGCCTTGCTCAACTCGGAGGCTTGTGAAGCGACTTCCGGTTGAAGCCTTGGCACCGGATACTCCTCGCCACAGCTGTATCGCGTGAGACCACGGCGCTCTGCAACCGCCTCGGATAGTATTAGCATGCTCTTGACTTCATCTTTGAGGAGGATAAATGGCTGCTTGTCTGGCATTGATTCGATAGCATTAAGAAATCTTTGGAGATGAAATGCGCTCGCTTCCCAAAGCCCTTCAAAGATGCGAAAATTCTGGCCACGAAAGTAAACAAGCGAGACAAAAACATCCTCGGCAGGGTCTTCCATTGAGCCATGCCCTAGATCGCCAAATATTTTGAACAGTTGTATCAGCTGATTTGTGTTTAATCGCTTTTTGCCATTTGCATTGCAAAGGACATCTTCAATCATCTTTTCCAGACGGTGAGCATTTGAGGCAACTTCTGGGCAAGTCAGTAAACCAGCAATCTGAGCGGTTGAATTTATGGGATCCAAGTTTTTGATAACTCGATCAGCCTCTGTTGATTTATTCTGAAACTGTCGGCGATCATGTTCGGGTATCTTGGGCGCACCAAGCTTATCGAGCTTAGCCTGGTATTTTTCTTGATCAAACTCTGCAGGTTCCATCTAGACTCCAGTTGCAACAATCGTAGCCGGGAAAATCCAATCTTGATTATCGGGAAATAATGATCCAGCGAGATTGTGGGTTCGCGGTGGTATAGCAGATGACGACACCCTCTCGCGTATACCTAAATAGCATGTGAGCTTTATGTAACGGCTTCGTATTGGGCGGTATGGGGAGACTGGAAATTGGGAGGCTGCTTACCCCGGGGTTTCTTTAAAACGAGGCAATTATTGAGAAACCTAATGCCATGTGTCTAAACACGCTCTAAGACTATTACTTGCCAGATCCAATCAACGCCTCTGCTTCGGTGAGGAGGGATTGGGCGATTCGGTCTTCGGCCCAGGGGGTGCCGTCGGGGTTGAGGGCTTGGGGGTCGGCCATGATGGCACGGGCGAGATCGAACGCGTATCGAGCCCGTGCTTCATCTGATTCTCCACCGAGGCCAGGAAGTTCGGAAGGCGGCATCAGTATCGCAGAGTCAGAATCCCCCCAGATCTGAGCCAGTCCGAGGGCGAATACCAGCCGATCGATCGGATTTGGAGGGCCTCCCGCGTCCGAACGAGCACGCCATGCAAAGGCACTCTCCGCAACGGCAATGTCAAAGTTACCAGCAGTGAGTTCAGCCTGGGCGGCAATCCGAAATGTTGCTTCGTGCTCTGCCCCGAACTGAACCCCGTTATTCACAGCCGTGCGGAGTACTTCGAGAGTAAGTGAACTATCGATTCCCGCCAACTCGATACAGGTCTGCACGGCCTCCGTCATGTCCGAATGCCATTGCTCCCAGTGAACTGCAGGCGCCCCTGCATCTCCTGATCTCGCCACGGCGACTGCCTCCGCAAGTCGCCGTTGCTTGGTTTGTTCGGCTAGCTGCTCTTTTTCCGTAACCCGGGGTGGTGTGTATTCCCACACCTCGGCTTTGGCGAGGACTTGTTCCTTTACCCTCACAGGCAGGTCCGCGGCGTTGGCAGCGGAGAGGACCTCGGTCTTGTTGGTCTGGTCTTTGGTGATGGTCTCGAATGCACGCTTTGCTTCATTGTCGATGTCGCCGAGGCGTTCTCCGAGCAACTCGGCGGCGGCTAGGCGGCGGAGGGGGGTGAGCGCGGGGGATGTTTCGATGGCGGGCATCAAATCATCGGTTGGGGTCGGCCCGGCCATGAGGGTGTCAAGGTACGCTCCCGCAGGAATACGCTCGGCCCAGCGGCGCTGGACATCGGCGGCCTGATCCTCGGCGGATCGGGTGTCTAAGATTCTGGCTGAGCCGTCGTCGAGTTCGATGACCAGGCGTGTGCCATCGGGCGTGAAGGTCAGGTTGGTGACGCCGGCGTCCATGGGGATCGACGCGAGTTCGTTCTCGGTTTCGGGGTCCCAGAAGCGGACTGTGTTGTCGGCGGCTGCGGTGACGATTCGGGTGCCGGTGGGGTGGGTGGCGATGACTGTCGTATTGAGAGTAAAGGGTACAGATTGAAGCTTCATCTCATGAACATCTTTTCCAATACCATCAGGATCGATCTCAGCTTCGATCGCAAGCAATAGGTGTTTGCTCTGATGCAGCAAGCGGTCAGACTCGTAAAGACTATTTGTTTTCATCAAAACTGATTTACTACGGCCTTGACGATCAAAGCCATTGATAAAGACCGTGTCGTTGTCGACGAATTCCGCAATCCCATTGTCACTTGATTTAACAGGGGCATGAAAGAGAGGTCCAATCAGATTGCCCTGCATATCAAATAGACCAGCTCGACCTTCGGACGACCAACTATTGATGAGAATCTGGCTGCTATCGTTAGATATTAACACAAAAGAGAGATGGTTTCCAGCAAGCCCAAAATCATTGATATGCGACCCATCTCTGTTCCAGAGGTGAATCAAACTCGTCTTTCGAATCAATACAACTGAACTATCCGGGCTGAAACGGATTCTTGGTGAGTTGCTGCTGTGCGTTGCCTGAGCTAGTACAGGACCAACCCGGTTGCCGTCAATGTCCCACATCCGGACACTGTGATCGCCACTCTCGATCAGGACCCGTTGCCCATCCGGGCTGATCGTGATTGATTCGGCTCTGCTATCGAGTTGTATGAACATGCCGTGTTCGGATCCATCCAAATTCCACATCTGCACGCGACCATCTTCTGTTGCAGTGATAAGCATTTGCCCGTCGGGGCTGAACTTGGCGATACTCACCGTACCGCTGTGGATCATTGGCGAACCTACTGATGAGCCGTCGAGATTCAATAATTGTACAGTTTGATCCGCATAAACCACGAGTAACATCGAATCATCCGGACTAAATATTGGCTCCCATATCCAATCTGTTTCATGGAGTTCACGAGTTACTATTCCTGAAAAATCCAATTGGCGAATGGTTCGATCTTTCAAAATTATCGACATTCTTTGGTTATCATGGCTAAAGCGAACATCATTTGTCCATGCATAATATGGAATTGGCTCTCCGACCGGTTGCCCATCTAAGTTCCAGAGTTGCAAAATCTTTTGAGGAATATGATCATCAGATTTGTACCCACCAAGGCTAACTGTGCTTAAATAATTTCCGTCAGGGCTGAGCTTGACAGAGACCAGGGAACCCTCAGTTGACATTGAAACGCCGATTTGATTTCCTTCTGTGTCCATGAACTTCATGCGTTGGCTGTAGAATTCCCATGACAATACAATTTTTCCATTAGGACTGACCAACAATTCTCCTGAAAATTCTTTGAAATAGCTATTCGCTCTTTTTGACAAGTACTCCCACTCCCACCCGCGTTTGCTTTGGGGGCAGGCGGCGATGCGGTCGCGGGCTTCGGGCCAGTTGCTGTTGTCCATCGCCATCTGTGCCAGCGCTAGGTTGGCTGTGTACGAGTTCCACTCGACTTCATCTGTTCGCACAAGCAACTTCTCATTTGTGTCTTTCAGATCGTCTCGCGCAGATTGAGCGATAGTGGCGTTATTCAGCGCCGCATCGGCGTTGTATTGCGCGATCACCAGCCCCACAGTTGTCCCAGCAATTCCTAGCAGCAGAGTCGCCGCGACTGCACCTCCGGCGATCACCGGTCCTCGATTCCTTTTCACAAATTTCCGAAGCTTGTACCCTCGGCTCACCGGAGCAGCAATAACCGCATCTCCGTCGAGATGCCGCTGGACATCGGCTGCCAATGCGCTGGGGGTTTCGTATCGCCGCGACCGATCTTTGTCGAGCGCCTTTATGGCGATCCAGTCGAGTTCGCCCTTGAGAAGAGCGCTGAGTTTGGTTGGCTCGGATTTTCGCGATGCAGCGATCGCGGCGAGTTTGAATACATCTCGTGACAGCCGTTGGCTGGGGGCGGGTGGTTCTTCTTCTTTGATGATCCGGCGAATCTCGTTGTAAGCGGCGCTGCGTAGACGTTTGGCGTCGAGGGGGGTTTGCCCGGTGAGCAGTTCGTAGAGCAGCACACCAAGCGCGTAGACATCGGTGCGGGTATCGATGTCCGGCAGCCCCTCGGCCTGCTCGGGGCTCATGTATTCGAGCGTGCCGATAAGTTGGTGGTGCTCGGTGAAGAGTGTCTTGTCGGTGAGTTGCGAGGCGGTTGCTTTGGCGATTCCGAAGTCAATGACTTTGGCCAAGGGCTTGCCATCGGTCATCGACACAAGAATATTGTTTGGTTTGATGTCGCGGTGGATGATGCCTTTGGTGTGCGCGTGCTGAACGGCGGCACACGCTTGATTGAAGATCGCTAGTCGCTCGCGGACGCTGAGCTTGTGGGCATCGGCGAACTCGGTGATTGAGTCACCCACGACATACTCCATCACGAAATATGGGCGTCCCGATTCGGTCGCACCCGCATCGAGTACGCGGGCGATGTTTGGGTGGTCCATGAGCGCGAGGGCTTGGCGTTCGGCTTCGAAGCGGGCGATGACCTGCTTGGTGTCCATGCCGAGCTTGATGATTTTGAGAGCGACGCGCCGACGGATTGGCTTTGATTGCTCAGCGAGGAATACCGTCCCGAATCCGCCCTCACCGATCTGTTGGAGCAGTTTGTAGGGGCCGATCACTGTCCCCGCTTTTTCGGTGATGGCGACAAATTGGCTTGGTGAAGCGGTGGGTGCGGTCGGGCTCCCCATGAATCCACCGGCGTCTTCGTGTGCCATCAGGAGTGTCAAAACATCGTGTTGAAGTTGGGCGTCGTTCGCACAGAGCGAATCGAGCTTTGCTTGGCGTTCGTCTTCTGGGAGGTCGATGATTTCCAAAAAGATATCGCGTGCTTGAAATTTGCGTTCGTTTTCCATGATCAAACCTCATTTTGCCCGTTCAAACTGCGATACAGCACCGCCCGAGCATATGACCAGAGCCGGGCGCAGGTCCTTGGTGAGATTCCGAGGACCGCGGCGGTCTGGTCGACACTGAGACCCGCGTAGAAGCGCAGCCTTACAACGGCCGCCGCATCCGGGTCTTCAGTCTCCAAGCGTATGACGGCGGCATCGACTGCCAAGATTTCTTCTGGATCTTGTAAAATAAGTGCTGCCGCGTCTGGAAACTCGGTAAGTTTGTGATGATTCCCGCCGCGGGCTCTGTGGGCGCGGGCGTGGTCGATGAGGATCCGCCGCATGGCCTGGGCAGCTGCGGCATAGAAATGAGCCCGGTTCTGCCAGGGCAACTCGCGAGGTCCAGCAAGCCGCAAATATGCTTCATGGACCAACGCGGTTGCTTGGAGTGTGTGCCCGGGGCGTTCGGAGGCGATCGCCTGCTGGGCCGCAGCCCGGAGCTGGGCATAGACCAACTCCATCAGTTCAGCGGCCGAAGCTTGATCGCCCTGCAACGCACTCTTGGTCAGTTGTTCTAGTCTCTCTGAACTGCTGCTTGACATTGTTTCTATTCTAGGTTCGACGCGGAGAGGGCAGAATTACACTGGTGCGGTGTGGGCAAAAGCTAATCGAGGACAAGGGGCTCAGATCATTGATGGATTTGAGGGAAAATTTATTGTCTATGGCCTCAGAAACCCTAATCCGAAATTCGGGTCGATGCGACAGTTGGATTTGGCCATCAGGCTATGTGCTGAGGGGTGCGGCAGCAGATTGTGGCACCCTCTTGGTTATGCTTTCCGTGTATTCGAGCTTTACAGAACCGCTTCTTCTCGGGCTGAGTCCAGTGAGAGTGCTAACTGACACAAATTACACCTGTCAGGGGAATATTTTGACGGATCTGCTTGTTGCCAGGGGTTCAGGAGTACTAGATGCCATTTGATTTGTGTACTGCATACAGTTAGAGTTTCCAGAATGATCCGCCTACTGACCATCTTGATCCTCATGCTCGCGGGAATCCCGCGGGTTGGTGTCGGGATGATCGGTGGACCGGTTGGGGCTGGTTGCAGTGATATGGTCTGCCAGCAGGTTATGGACGAATCAAGTTGCTGCGAAGAATCAGCACCTGTTCTTGATATGGACGAGTTTTGTCCGATGTCGGGCGGACCTTGCCGGTGCGGGATCACTCCTGGTGATAATCGCAATCCATCTCCGAAGGCTCCGCTGCAACGAAGTGAAACTCAGATCACTCTCGGGCTCTTTGCTGAACCACGCCAACTCTGCATCTGGACAGTGGCCAGTGATGAGCATCCCGCGCCCATGATCGGGCTTGTCGGGAACCTTCACGCACTACGAACACATTCCGAAACACAAGCCATTCTGGGTATCTGGAGAACTTAGATCGGGGTCTCTTCGGGGCAGTACGCGCTGAGCGTGTGCAGTTCCGCCGTGATCCATCGTTCTTGTTCACCTTGATATCAAGGAGAGTGCTATGGCCTTTCGCCAATACGCGGACGCATTGAGTGCCGCCTTGGGGTATGTGTC
Source organism: uncultured Phycisphaerales bacterium (assembly GCA_963976955.1). Taxonomy (GTDB): domain Bacteria; phylum Planctomycetota; class Phycisphaerae; order Phycisphaerales; family UBA1924; genus UBA1924. Next base: position 203,816 of record CAXBMD010000003.1, read on the forward strand.
CCCTGCCGAATATCCACAAATCCGGACCACGCTTTCAAGTTTCTACCTGAGGCGTTGGGCACAGGCAGTGGATATGGCCTCATGATCACGATCGATCCCAATCTTTGGCGGGTTGGCTAAGCCGTCACCCACTTGGTTCATCGTTTCCATCCTGTACTGCTGGGCGCAGGAACGGAAACTTCGCGTATCAACACCGCCCACACTAGTTACCAAAATGAAGGAGATTCATATGAATCGTTTACCAATCACAGTTGCATGCGCTTGCTGCGCTTTCCTCTCAACCCCTGCTCTTGCTCAATCCGGACACGCGGATCATGGCGATCACGCCCACGGGGAACCAGAGGCTTCAAAGCCGGTCAATGCGATGTGCCCCATCGGGAATGAACCAGTCGAAGCAGACGGGGGAAGCACTGTGTATAAAGGCAAGACCATCGGATTCTGCTGTCCTGGTTGCATCGACAAGTTCAATGCTTGGGACGAATCCAAGAAGGATGAGTTTGTTTCGATGTCAATGATGGGTGCCCATGCGGCGATGCAAGACCACAAAGAACCCAAAACCGACATGCACGCATCGAAAACCACAGAGCGCGTTGGTGATCCGTACATGCTCAACACCTGCCCGATCTCCGGCGAAGAACTCGGGTGGATGGGAGATCCGATTGTCAAGCTGTATGACGGGCGCGAGGTCAAGTTCTGCTGCGAGATGTGCGTGCCCAAGTTTGAGAAGGATCTCAAAGCCTCGTTCGCCAACCTCGATCAACAGATCATTGATTCACAACTCCCGTTCTACCCAACAACCACCTGCATCGTCTCGGGTGAACAACTCAACGGAACCAATGAGTCCGGCGAGGTTATGGAACCGATCAACTATGTGTACAACAACCGATTAGTCCAGTTCTGCTGCAAGATGTGCAAGGGCGATTTCAAGAAAGATCCCCAGGCGTACATCGCCAAGCTCGACGCCGCGGTCATCGCGCAGCAGAGCGAGCAATACCCATTGACGACTTGTCCGATCTCGGGTGAAGAACTCGGAGGCGAGATGGGCGAATCAATCGACATCGTTTATGGTGGCCGATTGGTCAAGTTCTGCTGCACCAAGTGTGTAGAAAAATTTGAAGCCAACCCCATGCCAACCATCGAGAAGATTGATGCTGCGTGGATGTCGATGCACGGCAACGATCACGGCAAAGATGCTCATCACGACGGCTAACTCAAGGAGGTTTCCGATGATCCGTTTGAACAACATCAAGTTTTTCGGCGCGATGGGATCGCTGGTTCTGGTCTTCTCTGTGCCCAATGCACTTGCTCAACACGAGCACGATGCTCCGGATTCAGTACAAACTGCTGTGGCCGGGGAACCGATCAACACGATGTGTCCTGTAACAACCGATGAAGACGTCGATCCGGCGTTTACGGTTGTGTATGAAGGGCAAACCATTGGGTTCTGTTGTCGAAAATGTCGAACGCGGTTTGAAAAAGATCCCAAAGCGTATCTCTCTGAGTTACCGATGTTGCAAGCTGTTTCGCAAGTTGTTCAAACGGATCCGATGCATGAAGATCTCGATGGGCATGATCATGCCCACGAGGAGATCGTTGAAGACGCTCACGAACATGCTGAGGGCGAGCAACACGATCACGCGACGGATCACGACAAGGGTGATTCGGGGTTGTCCAAGTTGATTGCATGGATCGGAAAATTTCATCCACCGGCCACGCACCTCCCGATCGGCTTACTGATCGGGGCGGCGTTGGCCGAGGGATTATTTATCGTCACCAAACGGGAAGCATTTATGAACGCCACCGCGTTCTGTGTTGGATTTGGTGTTGTTGGTGTGCTTACTGCGGCGACTCTTGGCTGGTTCAACGGCGGGTTCGTGCTTGTCGATGACGACTGGGTGCAACTCACGCATCGTTGGCTTGGGACCGGAACGACGCTGATGACCTTGGTCGCAGCCACACTCTTGCTCAAAGCTTCACGCAAAGGTACTGGAACAGGTTCTCGGAAAGGTTTTCGAGTTGCGTTATTCACAACCACAATCCTTGTTGGCGCTACCGGATTCTTCGGTGGCGCCCTTGTCTATGGGATCAATCATTATGCATGGTAATAACACGACCAGCACCCGCCGGCTGGCTTATCAAGCCCCTGTTTTTCTCGGCTTGGTCACCCTGTTGGTGAGCGGATGTGTGCGGACGCGAACCATTGCTCCCGTTGGAGTCGGTCACTCCGCGTCACCACAAAGCGCATCAGTGGTGTTTATCAAACCGGAGAATCCATTCCTTCAACCAATCGGTCCATCAACGGGGCCTGCAGCAAATGATTCGTCAATGGATTCGATGCCTGGGATGGGGCAGAGCAGCTCCGGACTCATCATTTATTCGTGTCCGATGCACGCAGATGTGAGATCAGATCGCCCTGGGAACTGCCCAAAGTGTGGCATGACCCTCAAGCCAATGGAGATTCCATCCAGCGAGAAGCCGCAACATAGACATGGAGATATGCCATGAGAAGAGTACTATGTGCAATCGGCTTGTACCCAGTGATTATCACGCTCTCAGGGTGTTCAACAGTACCGGTAGATCGGAATATCGGAGTTGTGCAAGATGAGGTGTCCGTCCGAACAGGTGCATCACCGGCATGGCCAACGACCCCCGAGGCGAGAGCGAAGATTGATCGACGAGTCGCGGAGTTGCTGCAGGAGCCGATTGATTCCGATCGTGCCGTCACGATCGCATTGCTCAATAACCGGATGCTCCGGGTCGAGCTCGCACGACTCGGCTTTGCCGAATCGGATTATATCAAAGCGGGTCTACTCGAAAATCCCAGCCTCACGGCAGGGTTTGGCTTCCCGGATCGACCACCAAGCGCGACCGAACTCGATTTCGGATTGACGATGAACCTGCTGAGGGTGCTCGTGATGCCCGCGAGTAAAGAGATTGCTCAGGTTAGACTGGATTCTGAGACACTCAATGTTGCCGACGCAGCGATGCAGACCGTTGCCGAGACACGCGGTCTCTTTCTCGAGTTGCAAGCCTCAACGAACATGATGGCGGTTCTGAGAGAGATCGCAATGGCGGCGGAGGTCTCTGCGGAGTTTGCTCAGCGGACCTACAAGGCGGGGAATCTGAGTGAACTCGCACTTGCCAACGAGAAGGCGCTCTATGAACAAACCCGAATGGAGTACGCGAGGAGCCTTGCAGAGGTTGCCGAGAACCGGGAACGACTCAATGTCCAACTCGGTCTTTGGGGCGAGCAAACAGCTTGGACGATCGTGGATCGACTTCCAGAACTCCCACAGAACGAACCCAATCTCGAAGAACTCGAGAGTTTGGCGGTACACCAACGGCTGGACCTCGCCGCGGCGGCCAAAGAAGTGGAAATGATCGCAAAGGCCGCGGGGCTCCAACGGGATTGGCGATACTTGCTTACGAGTGAAGTTGGATTCAATGCGGTTCGATCCTCGGATAGCCAGTGGGTGTATGGGCCAGCAATATCAGTTGAGATTCCTCTCTTTGATCAACGGCAATCCGAAATCATGAGGCTTGATACCGTTCTACTTGAATCAGAGGCAAAGCTCGAAGCAATCGCGATCAAAGCGAGGTCTGATGTTCGTAGACTCAGAGATAAGCTGTACGCGACACGCTACCAAGCAGAACATCTTCGTGACACAATCATCCCACTTCGGGAACAGATCACGGAGCTGACTCAACAGCAATACAACTTCATGTTGTCGGATACATTTGATCTGCTTGCCGCCAAGCGCGACGGGATCGCGGCGTACCGAGACTACCTGAGCAGCGTTCGAGATTACTGGGCGGTGCGCGTAGATCTCGAGCGTGCAGTCGGAGGCCGACTCCCATCCATTGAAGGTGAATCGGATATGTCAAAGCCACAAATGGAACCCCAAACACAACCAACCGAGATGAATCAACCATCGCACGATCATGGAGGTCACTGAAATGCTTACTCGACGAGAAATTTTAGCTTCGGGAGCCGCCGTAGGCGCGAGTGCCTTTCTCATTCGTCGAGCGAGAGCGGGTGAAGCACCCCCAATAATGCGGCCAAAGCTGGATGCTCCTAGACCGACGAATCACTCGGGAGGTCACGCACCCATCATCACACCCAATGGATCCTCGATGCCATTCCGTGCCGTTGATGGTGTCAAGGAGTTTCATCTCGTTGCTGAACCCGTCGAGCGTGAGTTTGCAGATGGGATGACGGTCAAGTGCTGGGGATACAACGGTCAGACCCCAGGGCCGACAATCGAGGTGACGCAGGGTGATCGAGTACGGCTGTTTGTCACCAACCGCCTTCCTGAACGCACTAGTGTTCATTGGCATGGACTCTTCATCCCGTGCGGGATGGACGGGGTAACGGGATTGACACAACCCGGGATTCAGGTTGGTGAAACCTGGGTCTACGAGTTTACGATTCCAGATCAGCACGGCACTTTCATGTACCACCCCCATGCAGACGAGATGACCCAGATGGCGTTTGGGATGATGGGGTTCTTCATCGTTCATCCCAAGGAAGCGAGATCAAACCCGATCGATCGTGATTTCGCGATCATGCTTCACAACTGGGCGGTCCATCCTGGCACCTATCGACCTGATCCAGCGGTCATGGTTGACTTTAACATGTGGACCTTTAATAGCCGAGTATTCCCAGGGACCGAGCACCTTGTTGTACGGACAGGGGATCGGGTCCGCGTTCGATTCGGGAACCTGAGTATGTGGAATCACCCCATCCATGTTCATGGACACGCATGGAAAGTGGTCGCAACCGATGGCGGGCAAATCCATGAACACGGCCAATGGCCCGAGACCACAGTCCTCGTCCCCGTTGGTACAACACGCGATGTCGAGTTCATCGCCGACAATCCGGGAGACTGGGCACTCCACTGCCATATGTCCCACCACACAATGAACGCCATGGCTCACGACATCGTGAACACGGTCGGGGTTGATCAGGCTGGCGTTGAAGACAAAATCCGATCACTGCTCCCCGGCTACATGGCAATGGGACGCGATGGGATGGAAGAAATGCAAGACATGGCCGCCAACATGCCCGGCCCAGAAAACACCCTACCAATGATGATGGGTGACGGACAGTTTGGCAACATCGAAATGGGTGGGATGTTCACGGTTCTCAAAGTACGCGACGATGTCGAGAACTATGAAGATCCAGGGTGGTACAAGTTCCCAGATGGTTCGATCGCTCGAAAAACTGACATCTGATCTGAAGCGATTCATGTATCTCTGTAAAGATGCCGAACAGTGAGTCCGGGTACAAGTCCATGAACTATGCTATTGGAGTCTCAAAGCCGATGATTCGACAAACCATTCATACAGTGAGATCACGCTTCCAACGGGCGCGTCTTCGGACTCAACTGATAATTACGATCAATATCTTTGTTGCGGTGCTGTTGGCAGGGTACCTGTATACAGATTATAACGAGAGTGTTCGTTCTCGTCTTGCGGATAAAGCTGTTTCCCTGAGCGACGAAGCAAGGACAATTCAAGCGGCTGTTCAAGAACTTCGTGAATTTGGCGATGAGGTCATCCAGCGGCATATTGACACTGTGTGTGCGACGATGAACTCTGGAGATTCACCTGGGCACATTATTGAAGTCACCGTTGATGATGTCCGAATTTTCTCAGATGCTACAGAGCATTCACATGATCATTCATCACCCTGGTCAGAGCTCGTTATAGGGTCGTTCTCGATCGGTGATGTAGCGGTTCGAGTTGGTGAGAGAAGGAAACCTCTGGTTGCAAAGGTTCGGGGTGAATCACTGGAAGGCCTTGGAGTGTTGGTGAGCGTATCGGCTCTCGGCGCCTTGATATTGAACTTGCTTTTAGTCAGGCTTGTGACTCGGCCGCTTGAGTACGCCGTCGCTGCCGTGCGTGATGTAGGGCGTGGAAAACTGGGTACCACCGTGGGCGTGAATGCGAATTTCGAGTTGTCACAGTTGGCAAATGAAGTGTCACAGATGAGCCTAGAACTTGCTCGAAGAGACGGTGATCGGAATGCTCAGCTTGATCGTGCTCGACGGCTACAGACTCACCTTGTCCCAAATATTTTAAGCAAGGCTGGTATTGCAATTGCTATTGAGTTTCACCCAGCAGAAGAGATTGCCGGTGATTATGTTGATGTCATCGAATGTCCAAATGGTGACATTTTGTTCTGTGTTGCGGATGTTGTAGGGCATGGCATCCATGCCGCGATGGGCTCATCTGTACTCAAGGCTCTGCTGCTTGCTGTTGATATTGTGGATTTGTCGCCATCAGCGATGCTCGATTGGATCAATCAACGATTCTGTTCAGCCAGCCTCCCAGAGGACTTCGCAACCATGATGTTGCTACGGCTTTCAGCGGACAGAAAGCGACTGGTATACGCCAGTGCTGGCCATGAACTTGGATATCTTCGGCACGCAGATGGAAAGATTCAGGAGCTGAACTCAACAGGTATGGTGCTGGGTATATCAAATGATGCTGAATTCGATGACATAGAGTATCAGCTCTATCTGGATGATTTCGTAGTGCTACTTTCAGATGGTGTCAGCGAGACATTCGATTCTAGTCGTACGATTCTGGGTCGAGATAAAGTCGTTTCGGTGATCCGGGATCCAGCTCACTCAGAAGCAAATGGTATGGCTAGTGAAATCATATCGGTGGCTTCCAAGCATCGGTGTGAGTCGCCAGCGCTCGATGATATGACGGTGCTCATTGTGAACATAACGCATCAAGCTGAGGTTTCGGTGCAGCCCGTCCAACGAAGCTCAATTCTGGCATAATCACTTCTGCCACCGTGAACAAAGAAGAAATAGGGGATGTCGCCATGAAGGAACACTCAAATAATAATACTCATCAATCGGATATTCGTGTTGTTGATCCCGTCTGTGGTATGAAGATAGATCCAGATGATGCTGCTGATGTTGTTGACTATCAGTCACGCCAGTACCATTTTTGCAGCTCATCATGCGCACAAAAATTCAAGAACGACCCGAATGAGTACCTACTGCCATTAATGAATCGTGCTGCTCCAGATGCAGCGAAAGACGCGATCTACACCTGCCCTATGCATCCGGAGATCCAGCAGGTAGGCCCGGGCTCATGTCCCAAATGCGGGATGGCGCTTGAGCCGATGGATTCAAGTGTCGAGCAGGATGATGGTGAACTACGAGATATGACTCGGAGATTCTTTGTTTCTGCGATACTCACATTGCCATTGCTTTTTATCGCAATGGGGAATCTGATCCCCGGACAACCAGTTGGCAAACTCATGGGTCACACAGCCGCACGATGGGCGGAGCTACTGCTCGCTACCCCGGTGATCGTGTATTGCGCTTGGCCATTCTTTGAACGGGCTGTGCAATCAGTGAAAAACAAGAGCCCGAACATGTTCACGCTCGTCGGGATGGGTGTGGGTGTGGCCTATGTATTTAGTATGGTTGCCACATTAACACCTGGAATATTTCCTGAGGCATTCCGAAATGAATCAGGATTCGTCGCGGTGTACTTTGAAGCAGCAGCATTCATCACAATGCTCGTTCTTCTTGGACAGGTCCTCGAACTACGAGCAAGATCGCAGACAGGATCAGCAATACGCGAACTCTTAGAACTAGCTCCACCAACAGCATTACTCATCGATACGGATGGAAATGATCGGGAAGTGCCGATCGAGCAACTCAAGGTTGGAGATCGTGTCCGTGTCCGTCCGGGAGACAAAGTTCCAATCGATGGAGTTGTTGTTGATGGACGATCAACGGTCGATGAATCGATGATTACAGGAGAACCCGTCCCGGTAGTGAAAGAAGCAAGTGTTCAGGTTACAGGAGGCACAGTCAACACTACTGGGTCATTTGTTATGAAAGTCGAGCGGGTGGGTTCGGAGACCATGCTCGCACAGATTGTGCAGATGGTTGGGGACGCGCAGCGTTCACGAGCACCGATCCAGAAACTGGTCGATGCGGTCGCCGCTTGGTTTGTACCAGCAGTGATTGCTGTTGCCGTAATTTCTTTCGTGCTCTGGTCGCTCTTCGGACCATCACCCGCAATGGCGTACGGCTTGATCGCATCGATTTCGGTACTCATCATTGCGTGCCCTTGTGCTCTTGGCCTTGCAACACCCATGTCAATCATGGTGGCGGCGGGGAAAGGGGCCAAGAGCGGTGTTCTGATCAAGGATGCGGAAGCGCTTGAAATATTCGGGAAGATCACCACTATTGTCGTTGACAAAACGGGAACACTGACCGAGGGCAGGCCCAAACTTGTTGAAGTCCATTCAGTTGATGGCGTTGATCAACGACGGATGCTGTCATTGATTGCAGCTGCTGAGCGATCCAGTGAGCATCCGCTGGCCAGCGCGATCGCTGAAGGGGCAACAGAGCGTGGCGTTGATCCTATGGAAGTAAGCGAGTTCGAGTCGATCACCGGCAAGGGCATCAAAGCGGTGGTCGAAGGTGTTCAGGTAGGAATAGGATCTCCGAAGATGATGCTCGCAATGGAGATCGATCCATCTCCTCTTGCCTCGATTGCGGATGATGCGAGAAAGCAGGGGCAGACCGCGATGATGATCGGTATCGACGGCCACCTTGCAGGGATGATTTCTGTTGCTGATCCGATCAAGGAATCAACACCCGGCGCCATTGAAGCGATGCACAATCTTGGACTGCGAGTTGTGATGCTCACAGGAGATAACGAAACGACTGCAAGAGCGATCGCTGCGAAGCTAGATATTGATGAAGTGAAGGCGGATGTATTGCCCCAAGAAAAAGCAGCGATTGTCAAAGGGTTTCAAGACCAAGGCGAACGCGTTGCGATGGCTGGCGACGGAGTCAATGACGCACCGGCACTCGCTCAGGCTGATATCGGCATCGCGATGGGAACCGGGTCTGGGGTCGCCATTGAGAGCGCCGGGATCACACTCATCGGTGGTGATCTACGAGGGCTGGTGCGGGCACGGAAGCTGAGTACATCAACCATGCGGAATATCCGTCAGAATCTGTTCTTTGCCTTTGTGTACAACTCCGCAGGAGTACCTGTGGCCGCAGGGGTGCTGTACCCAATGTTCGGAGAACGGGCATTGCTCAGCCCGCTCATCGCAGCAGTGGCCATGAGTCTGAGTTCAGTATCAGTGATCGCGAACGCACTGCGTCTACGGCGTGTTCAACTCTAACCTATTCATACTTCGAGGGAATCAATGGATAACGCAGCCACTCTGGTTCAAGCATGCCTCAGACTCAAGTGGTCAAGTATGACGGGTATCGTACGGTCATATGCATCGATGTCGTATCCATTTGAATTCTTGGTACAAAACAATAGTGGATTGAGAATGATTTACAAGATTGATGGCTGATAATCGTTGATACTGAAGATAGTTCGATTTGTTTTGGGTTCTGAATCTCTATTTGCATTTCAGGCTGATGCAACACTCGGTTTCTTCTGCGCAGAGTTTTCGAAAGGTCTGGTATGAATTTATTGTATCATATCGAATTCGATTCATGCAATCAGCTGGTTGCACCCACCACCGTGTAAACTTTCGGGAGCACATCCGGATACCGGAACCGTGGGCAATCGAGTGGGGTTTTCAAAAGTAACCTAGATCCCGGAATGGTTTTTGAAACCCCTGATGGGCGGGGATTCAGTTTAAATCTTGACTAGACCATTCTAGAGAAACTTGATTTCACCTGTTTAAGCACACTTCACTATTTTGTTTGTGTTTTTAATCGATTTTTGCACTCAATAGCCTTTTTGTCAGTGCGCAGGAATAATCCCCCCGGGGGGGATGCTTGTCGTGCGGAAGGACAATGAATGGCAAAGACTACATCAAAATCAAAGAGCACATCTACGGATCATGAGTACCTTTCAGATGAGAGCATCAAGAGCATTGTCAATGGGCTGAGCCGCATTGAGGGTCATGTGCGTGCTGTGAAACGGATGGTTGAGGAACGCCGGTGTTGTGATGACATCCTGACGCAAGCCGCAGCGGTGCGTTCGGCGATGAATCGGGTCACCGTCAAACTCGTTGAAGAAGAGCTGCTCAACTGCCTGACCACTTGCGGACAACCCGATGCAGAAGATCGGATGGCATCGGCGATGAAGTCGTTGTCCTCGATGCTCAAGCACAGCTAGGTATCAGGAAGAAACTACCCGATGTCACATCAAACACCCAAAATCCAAAGCAATCACTGCCCTGAATGCCGACGGCAAGGGAGCAAGGTGGGGCGGATCACACTTGAGTCTCTTCTCAAACCAGATCCCGCTGGCCTGATCACCGATGAGCAGTTTCGATTCTGCGATTCGGTAGATTGTCAAACAGTGTATTTCGGCGACAACGGGACAACCTTTGCAAAGCAGGACCTGGCCGTGCGGGTTGGTGTCAAGGAACACTCAGCCCCACGCCATGTGTGCTACTGCTTCGACCACACTATTGAAGAGATCAATGCCGAGGTGCAGGAAACCGGGCAGTGTACGGTGCTTGACGACATCAAAGACCGGATGAAGGTTGCATGCTGGTGCGATACAAAGAGCCCCAAGGGGACATGTTGCTTGGGGACAGTCGGGAAGTATGTCAAGATTGCTATGGCGGAACACATGGACGGCGAATCCGAGGCCCATGAGGAGGATTGGAAAGAATCCGAGGATTGCTGCGATAACAGGGCTCATAGCTGTTCAGTTAGTGAAGCCTGCGGTGTTACCGGGACAACTCAACGACGCACCGGTGGTATTGCGGTGGGAGGTTCGATGCTGGCGGCATTGGCGGCTTCAGCATGCTGCTGGTTACCACTCGGACTGATTGTCATTGGAGTCTCAGCAGGCGGGGTTTCAGCCTGGTTTGAACACTACCGATGGCTCTTCTTAGGGATTACAGGGATTCTCCTCGGTGCTGGATTCTACCTGGTCTATAGGAAACCGCATTGCGAACCGGGGTCGGCGTGTGCAGCACCAAATCGGAAAGTGCAACGATTCAATCGCTCGATGCTCTGGATCGCCACTGTATTTGTGATTGCCTCGGCATCGTTCCCGAAGTATGTCGGATACCTGCTTCCCAAGGATAAAGGGATCGATATTTCGTGGACAGATGATCAAATCATTGTTGTTTCATTCGGCATTGCCGGGATGACTTGCGAGGCATGCACGATTCATCTCCGCAATGAGCTTGTCAAAGTCCCCGGGGTGCTTGATGTGGCTGTGTCGTACGAGAATAGTTCAGCAGAAATTCGCTTTGATGCATCAAGACCGCCGGCAACGATTGATTTGTCGAGTGCTGTTGAGAGTTCGGGATACAAAGCTGACCTCATTGACTTGAACTCAGAGTCACAGTGATCATATTTGACGGTTGATAGTCACAAGAACTCAGTAAATAGGACTTGCTCTCTGACCGTCATTGAGTGAATCAAAAACTCCAAAGGGACTGGCGATCCAATTTCTGCAGTATTATTAGCAGAATCCATGTCCTATACTAGATCCAGATGAAGCGGTCAACTCTCACACAATTGATCTCATTGCTGTGCCTCCTGTCCTTTGGGATGCATGCTGCCCTCCATATTGGACCTGCGTTTTCATGGATATTTGGACATGCGGGTCATGGCAACGGCCATTCGCTCGTCAGCTATGGTGATTCGAATACCTCGCCCCATGGTTTTGCAGAGTTTGACGCCAGTTTATTGTTCGCAGAGCAGCTAGGAACGAGCAATCACAGTCATCATGCACCTTCCGAACACAGTCCTGAGCCAGAAAATCATGATCCATCACATCATCTGACAATCCAGTACAGATCTACGAATCAAAACTCTTCGCTTCCCTTTGCCTCCTTTGCGCAACATCGACTCTTTCCTGAATCCAGCTCAACAATTACTCTACAGAGAGTCGTGTGGACAAGTCGAAATGCGGCTGTCGATTTTAATCCGTTTGTCAAATGTATTCGATTGACTTTGTAAACTGTTGATTTTTCGATTGACTTCAGAGTCCCACTCAACAAACTAGATTCAGCCCTGTGTATCCAATGTGCACATGGTCAGCTATGCACGTTTCTAGGGCATCGCTTGAACCATGCACCATGCTGCCATGGCGCAGAATCGGTTTCAAACCAATTTAGGAATCGTCTATGCAACTTAGTAAAATTGTATTCTCCTATCGGTATACAGTGATCGTCATGCTCTTGATGGCACTTTCGCCGGAAGTATTTGCCCACGGTGTCACCGCCGGTGACAAGGGGTACATCCAAGAATCCTCAGGCATGATGCCAATCCCATTCATGTACCTCGGCGCCAAACACATGATGACCGGGTACGACCACCTGCTCTTCCTCTTCGGCGTCATCTTCTTCCTCTACAAACTCAAAGATGTCTCAATCTATGTCACGCTCTTTGCAGTGGGTCATGTGATCACGCTGCTCTCAGGCGTGCTCTTTGAGATTTCAGTCAGTGCATACATCATCGACGCCATCATCGGATTCTCAATCGTGTACAAAGCACTCGACAACATGGGCGCGTACCAACGATGGTTCGGGTTCCAACCAAGCACCAAAGCCGCAACTCTCATCTTCGGTTTATTCCACGGCTTCGGTCTCGCTACCAAAATCTTGGAATACGAAATCTCACCCGACGGACTCCTGATGAACCTCATCTCGTTCAACATCGGTGTCGAAATCGGACAAATTCTCACACTCGCCGCCATCCTCATCATCATGGGATACTGGAGAAAATCAAGCGGATTCATGAAGCACGCCTATTCAGCAAACACCGTCCTCATGACCGCAGGATTCGTCCTCGTCGGCTATCAACTCACTGGCTACTTCGTCGCCTAACCAAACATCATTACAGAAAGTACATACCAATGCATAACGCAAATATCCCAGATTACACAGAACTCCCATCGAACAAAAGACTGTTCAAATCGACAATCATCGCCATCGTGTCCGCCGCAATCATCCTCGTCACCATCGTCCTCCCCTCCGAGTTCGGCATCGATCCCACCGGCGTCGGATCACTCACCGGACTCAAACGCATGGGAGAAATCAAAACCGCGCTCGCCGAAGAACTCAAAGCCGATCAACAGAATCAATCTTCAACAACCGACACAACCCCAATCACCAATCCAGTGATCAATCAGACCGACGCAGCACCAAGAACCGACACCATGTCCGTCACGATCGACGCAAACAAGAGCACCGAAATCAAACTGACTATGCGGAAGGGTGCCACTGTAGAGTTCACTTGGTCCACAGATGCAGGCCCTTCCTTCTACGACCTCCACGGTGATTCCAAAGAGGTTAACTACCATATTTATGAGAAGGGCACAGAGACCTCGAAGCAAGGTACGCTTGTTGCATCGTTCGACGGGAATCATGGTTGGTATTGGAAAAACCGTTCCGCTGAACCAATCACAATCACGCTGAAAACGAACGGAGATTATCAAGATATCAATGAGATGAACTAATGGGTATCGCATTGGCTTGGCTCGCTCGGGGATCCGCTTTGAGTCCAGTCGTATTCATCACCAACCTTCAAAATACTCAATTGCAGCCTTCAGAGCCGATTCCGAAGTGTGAACGATGGACCAACTGATGGTGACACTCTTCCGGATATAGCCATTTTGCATTCGAGTTAAACAGAACCGAGTCTGGGAGAACGACGTTGTCCTCTCGGACATCAAGTGAGAACTTAGCCATCATCATACGCTCATGTATTCACCGATGTTCTGAATACCATAATCTGGTACACTGTTGAGCTGAAACGTATCAGTTCTCAGGCCGATGATTTTGCAGAGTTGCGAGGAGAAAGATTTGTCACGAAAGACGACTCAATTATTGTGCTCTGGTTTTTTTGCAGTGTTGTGTAGTGGATGTGCCGTGTATACGCCCAAGCCGCTAAGCAATACGCTCCTCTCTGATGAGCTCGGCACACCCCAAGAAGCTCAAATCAGAGCGTTGGTGAGTGATTTGCCTGACCCTGTACTCTCAACTGTAGTGATTGATCTATCGGATGGTGTTGGTCCCGATGAAGCTGCAGTAATTAGTGTGGTGCTCAATCCATCTCTTCGTGCTCAACGACGATCAAGAGGGATTTCATCCGCCGAGATTCTTAATGCGGGGCTACTCCCTGACCCAGTATTTTCTATGAGTGCCGATTTTCCTTCAGGAGGGGCGACCGCTGGAACTATCAACGCATACGGCGTGGGGCTTGATTGGGCGATCAGTGATCTGATCACCCGTAGAGCCCGTGTAGATGCTGCGCAGCTATCCAAGGGATCTGTGGATCTTTCTATCCTCTGGTCAGAATCGCTTGTCTCTATCCAAGCGAAAGCGTTGGTTTACAGCGTTGCTTCTGCCCAACAGGCAGACACACTCCTCTCTGATGAGGTATCACTACTCCAAGAGAATGTGGTTCGGATTCAGGAGGCACTTGATGCTGGACTGATGACCGAGGTTGATATGGCCGCGGCACTGGCATCTCATGATGTCGCACTTACCCAGAGAACAATCCTTAAGGAACAGCTTGAACAAGCACAGATCAGCCTAGCAACTCTGATGGGTTTCCCCCCCGATGCCGATATCCGAGTTGATGTGTCGCTCGAAGATGAGTTGGACGAGCCGCCAAGCCGCCTTACGGAGTTACTCAAGACAATGGAGAGTAACCGCCTAGATCTGCTCGCACTTCGGCAGGGGTACGAAAGTCAAGAAGCACATGTTCGGGCCGCGATTCTCCAGCAGTTCCCGCGACTCTCCATTGGACCGCATTTCGCTCGTGATACCGGGAATCTTTCTACCGTTGGTTTCGGCATCGGGATCGAGCTCCCAATTTTCAATAGAAACCGAGGTGAGATCGCGCTAGCGCGTGCAACCCGCGAGTTGCTTGCCGACGAATATGCGGCATTGGTACACGAGGCAAGAAGTGGACTGGCAGAAGAGCTAAACCGGCTCAGGTTCGCACAAGAAAGGCTCGGGACCTTAAGATCTGCCGAGCTGAGCCAAGAGACACTAGTTGAAACCTATCGGCTTGGACTTGATCGAGGACTCGTGGATGTCCTGAGTTATTACCAGGCAAGGAGAGACATGATTGAGATCCGAGTTGCTCAGACTCAAACGATCGCGGATATCCATCGCTCAAGACTTCTGATAGAAGTCCTCTCAGGTGATCGATGGAATCTTGAAACAGAGAACAATACAAAACAAAAAGAATCGGAGTGAATATGAAACGATGGATTGTAGATATTCTTGCGATACTCTTTGTTGCCGTGGTTGTCGGGTGGGTGGGGATGCAATACGGTCGGCAATCCGTTAAGGGGCACTCCGGACAATCCGATGCGATTGTTGGAAAGGGTGTTCCCGTACAAGTTCGCTTAGCCAGAGAAGGGGTCGTCCCTTTTGAAATTGTGGGATATGGTCAGGTAGGGCCGATTCCCGGTGCAGTCAATGTCTACAGCGTTCCTCTTGAATCGAAGGTTGATTCAATCCTTACAACAACGGGGCAGCGTATTTCAAAGGGTACTGTTCTGATGAGGGTTATGCCGAGTCCGGACACTCTGTTGATGCTGAATCAGGCAGCAGAAGATGTGGCCTATGCAGACCGAGAGTTTGAGTTGGTCAGCCAAAGGGTGAGCATGAAACTCGCCACCGAGTCCGAGCTGATTCAAGCCGAGAATGTGAAGAAGCGCGCCCAGCGAATGCTCGATAATCTGCAATCTAGGGGTCTGTCCAAGATCACTGAAATCCTCGCACAGGAGGACGGCATCGTTTCAGATTTACCTTGGTCGCCCGGAGCAATTATCCCTCCCGGTTCTCCGCTGGCAATGGTCATCCCGATCGGCCAGTTGCAGGTCAATTTGTGGATCGAAACTGATGAGATCAGCGGAATACGCATCGGGGACGAGGTTGCCCTCGATTCTATTGAACAACACGGAGTTCAACCCCAAAGGATGGGGACCGTTCGCACGATCGCTCATCAGGTTGATCCAGCAACCAGATTGGTGAATGTAGCTGTAGATCTCAGCGATGATGGATATTTACTTGGGCAGTATGTGAAGGGAACCATAAAAGAAAACTCACCCGTAGGGCTCATCATCCCTAGGAGCGCATTAGTAGCGAAGCCAAATGCGATGGTGATCTACCATGCTTTGGATGGGCAAGCGAAAGAGATTGTGGTTCAACTCATCGCTCAGTCAACCGAGCTTGCGGTGGTTCGAGGGGATGGGCTTGATGCTCAGAGTCAGGTTGTTGTACAGGGTTCCGCGGGGCTCTCTGATGGTACCAAGATTGAGGTTCTCCCATGAATGTCACTGCATGGGCACAGAGGCATCACCGATCGATCCTGTTCTTTTTAATCGCACTTGGCATCGGCGGGGCGATGAGTATCCGTCAGATGCCCGTTGGATTGTTCCCGCCGACAACATTCCCTCGTGTGGTGGTCTCTATTGAGTCTGGAGATCGCCCTGCATCTCGCATGGAAATTGAAGTAACGGTTCCGGTTGAAGAAGCACTCCGCGCTGTTCCTGGGATCAAACGGGTTCGATCAACAACCTCGCGAGGAGCCGCTGAGGTTTCAGTTGATTTTGCATGGGGTGAGGACATGATTGCGGCGATGCTGCAAGTGGAATCGGCTGTCGGGCGGCTTTCTGGATCACTACCTGCTGGGGCTAAATTTGAGGTTCGCCGGATGGACCCAACGGTGTTCCCGGTTATTGCCTATTCAGTGGTCAGCGATACAAGATCACTTGTTGAACTTAGGGATCTGGCGCTCTTCCAAATTCGCCCGTCGCTATCGAGTATTGATGGTGTCGCCAATATTGTGGTGCTCGGTGGACAGACAGCAGAGTACCAAGCGTTCATTGATCCATCACAAATCGAAGCGTTAGGACTGACTCTGGACGATGTTGCTCGTGCATTGAGTGGATCCAATGTTGTCCAGGCGGTTGGACGTATCGAGGATCTCCACCGGTTGTACCTAGTTCTATCAGATACCCAGTTCCAAGAGTTTGACTCCATTAAGCAAACTGTAATCCGTATGGATCATGGTGGGGTGGTTCGGTTAGAAGATATCGCGGAAGTGGTTCAAGGGACGGCCCCGCAATGGACGAGGGTGACCGCCGATGGTCATGACGCGGTGCTGTTTCAAGTGTATCAACAGCCCGGTGGTAACACAGTTCAGATTGCGCATCAAGCCGAGGCAAAGATGGTGCAACTCGAAACCGTGCTGCCTGCAGATGTGCGGATCACAAAGTGGTATGACCAAAGTGAGTTGATCGTTGCCTCGGCGATGAGTGTCCGTGATGCGATTATCATCGGCATTATCCTTGCGGTTGTCGTGTTGTTATTGTTCTTGAGAAATCTACGGATCACGCTCATCGCTGTTATCAGTGTGCCGTTGGTACTTACCGTTGTCGTTTTGTTGTTGCACTCGCGTGGCTTAGGGTTCAATATCATGACCTTGGGCGGGATGGCTGCAGCCGTTGCATTGGTGATCGATGATTCACTCGTCATGATTGAGCATATTCTTCGTCGGTTTCATGAGGAGAGTGGCACAGTTCGTGAGAGGGTACTGGTTGCCGCTTCGGAGTTTACACGCCCATTGGCGGGGTCGAGTGCTGCCACACTGATTGTCTTTGCCCCGCTCGCGTTCCTCTCCGGAGTGACTGGCGCGTTCTTTGGAGCATTGTCTATCACTATGGCCACATGCTTGTTGGTTTCATTCTTTATTGCGTGGATTGCGGTCCCCATCCTTGCGATGCATGTGCTCCATATCGAGGATGCAGAAGAGCCCGGAGGTCATGATTCGCTCATGAGCCGAGGGTACCAAAGATTGATTGGAGTCCTCGGACACATCAGATGGCTCGTTCCTGTCATGCTCGCGGGTGTCCTGCTGCTGGGGTATGTTGCATCAAAGCAGGTTGGGCAGGGATTCATGCCCGCGATGGATGAGGGCGGCTTTATCCTCGACTATGTTGCAGAGCCTGGAACCTCACTCCAAGATACCGATCAGATGGTGCGATCGATCGAAGATATTCTCCAACTCGTCCCCGAAGTTGATACATATTCAAGACGCACCGGGCTTCAACTTGGTGGTGGATTGACCGAAGCAAATTCGGGTGATTTCTTTATCAAACTTATCCCTCAGCCAAGACGGCATGTCGAGCAGATCATGGACGATATCCGGGTGAGGGTCCATGATCGCGTACCCGGTCTTGAGATCGAGATGCCCCAACTCATGGAGGATCTGATCGGTGATCTAACAGCCGTGCCTCAACCGATCGAAATCAAGCTGTTTTCTGATGATGAAACTACGCTCATCGCTACCGCTGAAGCGATTGCTACCGCGATCGGTAGTGATGTTCCAGGTGTAGTCGATGTAAAAACCGGTGTTGTGCTTGCGGGCGATGCATTGGTGATTCGGATCGATCGGGATCGTGCCGCAATTGAAGGTTTGAGTGTCGATTCGATTACTACTGAACTCGATGCGTATCTTGGCGGCATAACACCGACACAAGTCCAGGTTGGTCCAAAGATGGTGGATATCCGTGTATGGACACCCGAGAAACTCCGGGACAGAGCAAGTGCAATCGAGTCGTTGCGGATCAGAACGCCGAGTGGTGCGTTGGTTCCCATGAGCCGGATTGCTCATGTCGAAACGGTGAGTGGTCAACCTCAGATTACTCGTGAAGATCTCAAAAGAATGATCGCGGTGACCGGGCGGATCAGCGGGCGAGATATGGGTTCGACAGTGCGTGATGTTATATCCAGACTCAATAAATCAGACGGGCTTGTTCCTCCTGGGATTACATGGCGGCTTGGTGGACTCTATGAACAGCAACGCATCGCGATGCAGGCTCTTTTGGCGGTATTCGTAGCAGCGATCGTTCTTGTCTATACGCTCTTGCTCTTTCTTTATGAGGACTTTCGGGTTGCGTTTATGATGATGCTCACAGTTGGATCTGCAGCGGGTATCTCGCTGTGCGGGCTCTGGGTCACTGGAACTGAGCTGAATATTACCGCAATGATGGGGCTGACCATGATCGTCGGCATCGTCACCGAGGTGCTCATATTTTATTACTCAGAGTATGTCGGGCTCGGTCAAGAAGGTCCGATGCTCCAGCGGCTGATTCTGGCGGGGCAGAACAGAGCCCGCCCGATCGCGATGACAACTCTTGCCGCCATCCTTGCGATGATGCCCCTTGCACTTGGACTCGGAGAGGGGGCGGCTATGCTCAAGCCGATGGCAATTGCAATCGTCTTTGGTCTCATTGCTCAGTTCCCGCTCGTAATCATTGCATTTCCAATCTTGCTGACGATCGGTGCCAAGAACACCTCTCGGCATTAATGACAAAGAAGAAGATATCTGATCACCATGTTCTGCGGATTCGTCAAATCACGCACTGATCAAACGAAGCTCCCACGCGTTGTATGGGCTGCGGCATGGGTCAGCTTCTTCGCGGATTTCTCCACCGAACTTTACTATGGGGTTCTCCCGGCGTTCTACCTACAAACACTCTCATTGAGTATTGTCACACTGGGCATTATCGAGGGGGTTGCTGAATCTATCGTTGCGATCACCAAACTCTGGAGCGGCACACTCTCGGATCGGACCGGGCACCGCCCTGTGTGGATGGTCGCTGGGTATGGGATCAGCGCATTGGCCAAGCCATTGATGGCCTTTGCTTCCGGCGGAGTTCTGAGTGGATTATTACGGGGAATGGATCGGTTTGGCAAAGGAATCCGAGGCGCTCCTCGCGATGCGTTGCTCTCTGAGAGCATCGATGACCGGAGGCGGGGTCGGGCGTTCGGTGTTGTACGGGCGATGGACCATGCAGGCGCATTGGTGGGTGGTGTTGCTGCAGCAGGGTTGCTCGCTCTCGGACTTGTTGTACCACGAGATTTGTTTCTGCTCTCGGTGATCCCAGGAGTCGCGGCGGTCGGGGTGATAATTCTTTTTGTGCGTGAACCAAAGGCACCAAACAAGCCCGTACAAATCAAGCACAAGCCTTTCTCGTTGCTCAGTGCGTGGCACGATGCAACGCCTCAACTCAAGAGCTACCTTTATCCGGCTTCGCTGTTCGCTCTTGGTAACGCCAGTGATATGTTGCTTCTGGCGATTGCCTATGAACGCTTTATCGAGAGCGGTTACTCACAGCCTGTTGCGCTAGGCATTCTTCCTCTGCTCTGGGCACTACTCCATGTGATCAAGTCAGTTGGCTCATCGTGGGCGGGATCAAATAGTGATCGGTTTGGTCATCTACCCATGCTCCGCCTTGGGTGGGTTGTGTATTCAGCCGTATACGCTCTTGCGGCATGGCTCGCATTCGGAGGCCCGGCATGGTTGGCGTGGGGGATGTTTGCACTCTACGGATTCTACACAGTGCTTACCGAAGCCCCAGAGAAAGCGTTGATCTCGGCAATGACTCCAGACAGATCCAAACGCGGCAGCGCCTATGGCTTGATCCATTTCGTTGCGGGGATAGGGACGCTTCCGGCAACACTCATCGCTTCGGCTGTGTGGTTTAGATTTGGGGCGGGGTATGCCTTTGGAATTGATGCGGCGATTGCTGGATTAGCCGTGCTGTTTCTCGGACGGGTGCGAAGTAGCACGGAAGTTCTAGGAGATCAGGAAGTGTTCTGAAGTGCCTCGTTGTGTTGACTGAGTTGTACACCTTGGAGTGTTCATAATTTAGCTAATCCTGAGAAGATACAGTAGTATGGATTGAACTATGAATCGGCGTCTGCTCGTATCGGTTTGGCGACCCGTTCTTGGATTGATAGTGTTAATAATCCTTCGGAAAGTGATGCGTTGTATTCTAACCCAAAATTTGTACACAAGTAGGGGGCCAACGAGTTTGTGTGGCATGTATGAGGCATTCAGTTCGGCCCTCATGCGGCTTTCACTCGCTCTTTGACTTCGATGTCGAGTCGAAAGAGCTTCGGGTCACCACCAGTCGATTGTCTATTGATTCGAATCGTCGGTTCCACGCCTCCGCTCTGAGTGTAACGAACAGGATCCCGCTCAATACCAGCCAATCGTTCATTCGGTGTGTGAGCATGATGTGCTCCATGCACACGATACTGATTGTACCATATCTGAAACTCATCCAGTCGCTCTTGAATCCGTGCTTCAGTTGGGATGAGACAACTCGGTCGTAACCAGCTCTTCAATGTGCGGAAGAACCGCTCGATCTTCGCATTGAGTTGCCAGACACGGACCTTGCAACGAACATGCACAATGCCCTGAGCTCGGCATGCATCCGTAAACTGCATACGAAACTGTGATCCACGATCGCTGATCAAGAACCGGGGTGTATTACCAGATTGCACCGCAGCTTCCTGAATCAGTCTGGTCATGTCATCCGTCGTTGCCCGCCGGTTAAACGCCTTGATTGCCAGGAGCTTCCGCGTATACCCATCCAGCACCGCTGCAACTTCAAAGCGTTTCCAGAGTATTCTCATTTCTGTGATATCGGTATGCCAGACGAAATGGGGGAGCTTCGGGCTTAAGAGGTGTGTGGCATCCCCAGCATTCGGAGTGGGAACATTACTTCGCCAACGATCAGATTTAGATTGATCTTCTTCGAGGATCCGTCGGACTGAAGATCTGCTGATCTGGATACCTGCCCGGATCATGTGCCGTGCAATCGTCTTCGTCCCGAACTCCCGTTCGGGACACAGCCGCCGGATCTCATGCACGGTCCATCGCACAGCATCATGCAATCGATTCCACGGTGGTGCACCCAATAAACGCTCTGCTCTCCCTTTGTCTCGCAAGGCTCGTCGCCAGTTCCTAATCGTGTTGGGATGAACCCCGAATCGAAGGGCCGTTTGTTTAGAGCTCCATCCTCTGAGGACGGAGAGTTGCAGAATCTCGGCACGCTGCCTTTGATCAAACTGAGGCCGTCTCCGTGGCGCCTTCGCCATTCGTTGGGACCGGAATATAGCGACCTCGCGTTCGAGCAACGCGGTCTCGGTATATAGGTGATCCCGTTGTCCCAACATTCTCGTCATTGAAGCCACATGGGACAGTGCACGAGTGCGAGCCAGCCCGTATCCTTGAGCCATGGCGAGCGCAATCGAGTCAATCAGGTGCCACAAACTTGGCGATTTAGACGGGGATCGCGGTATTTTGCGATGTCCAGGTGTTGGCGTTTGGACAGGGGGCATATCGCCAGAAATCGATGTTTTAGGCCCATTCATGGCTGATATTAGCGAGATTCAGAGCCGTTTGTTGTTCAAAAAAGCGGACAAAACGGACATCAAAGGCCACAACAAACTGCTGGCCCCCCACGGTACGGGGCAAAGAGGCGATTAATCCGACAAGAACTCGCCCTGTGTGAGGACGAGAGACTGTTTGACATATCTAGGATCTCTCCCCGTTGACTCGCCACAAAATGATGTTTCGGCCAGTAGGGGGCCAGCGAGTTTGTGTGGCATGTATGAGGCATTCAGTTCGGCCATCATGCAACTTTCTCTCGCACTTTGACTCTCCCCGTTGACTAGCTACCAGAGGCTGGTGCTTTGCTTACTCCGCTGTCCCATCACATGAACCGCCCGTACTGAGTGCTTACTCATAGAATACCGGAGAGCCCCAGTCGAACAAAGTTCGGTCCCTAAGGTGACCGCCATGACTGAGTCGATCAATCAGTTCGTCCGGTCGAGGACGCATGTCGTCGAAAATACTGAGTAGTTCTTCTTCCTCGCACCGCAAGCTGTAGAGACTATTCTGGAAGGCATCGAAGAAGTTTGTGCCAGAGGTAAGGTTGTTTGCAATTAGTGTTCCAAAGGCAGATGCCACGAATGAGCGTGCAGGCCATAGGTGTGAAATCACTGCCTGATTCCTAGATGCCAACAACGGTGCAATGCCGAGCCTTGGTGGAGCATCCGTCGTCATGACATTCCCGCCATCACAAATGTTCAAAAAGAGCAACCGACGATTGTTTGCCGGAACAGGACGTTCAGCCAGCTGCGAGAGGGATATTGAGGCCTCCTTTTCGACTGATAGCAAGATATGAGCAGCATGGGGATCAGGTGCGCTGAACTCGCCATGGGCGTTTATCCAGAGAGCATCGAACTGACTGTCGTCGTATAGCTCGAAAAACTGCTCGGGAGTCAGGTCATCGAGTATTTTAGTGACTTCAATTTGAGCTGATTGCATGATAGCTGATACAGCATCTAGCTCGGTATGCCCGCCCATAGTTCCTCCAGCTGACCACAGCATGACACGTCGGAGCTTCCTATCTGTGCTGGGTTCTTCATAGCTTGTCACGATGGGCCACGTGCGATCGAGGTGCTTCTGCATCAATGCTTGCAAGGGATGGCAAAGTGATTGGATTGGTAACAAAGCCGTCGCTGAGATCTGATGACTCTCACTATCGATTGCGAGTTTGTCCAGGCAATAGAACCTGACCAATGCCTTCTCAAAGGCTTCGGCATACGCAGTATCCCAAATGCCAGCTTTCTCAGGCGGATGAATCGCGAAGCTTGCGTCATCGGCGATTGTGTTGCTGCTACCCAAAGCTATATTCTGAATCCTAAACAACTCTGAATACGCATCAGGCTCCCTCACATATGTCAGTACATGATCGCGCCCAGCAAAGACAGGGCCATCTGGAAAGGTTGGAGCGCACACGAGTACAGGGGCTATTCGTTGGTGCTCCAGGGGAACTGAGTACCACGCGCCAAGAAGGGACAACACGAGGTCGGGACGGCCTTCACAGACTAGTCGCCCTAAGAATGGTCGGATTACATCAAACAGCCGTGCCTGCACATAGTTGAAGGCTGCCGTATCTGTGACCGTACTGTTTGTATTGACCGCAATTGCTGCAGCGGCTTCAGCGATCCCCTCGTATTCTGTGACAGCATCAGATCGGGTAGAACGGTTAATGAGTAGTTGTAACTTTTCATGTCCGACCAATAGATCTGCATGCTGTAGGCCCATTTCAGCCCACTCATGAGAAGGCTTTGTCGAGTATTGACCTGATCTGCAGGATAGCTGTATGCAAATGGTCTTCACCACCATAGCGTTTGTACCAGGTGCAGTTGCTATCGCCTCAAGAGATGCCACCGATGCATTTGCTTCGACCTCGCGGTCGTTTCGGCTCAACCAAGTAGCCAGATGGCACGAAGCATCGACCGCAGATTTTTGCTCATCGTCTGTCAAATGCGCACTTGCCCACGGTAATAATTGCTTCACATCATCTAACACCATGCCTACAAGTTCTCGATGACCGCCTTCTTTCCAGCTGTAGTAAAGACATGTTTCAATCCAACCAAGTACTGTTCGTCTTGCATCGCCAACTTGAACTAGGCGTTGATCGTTAAAGAATCGCAAGAGGCGACTTGGAAAGTGGTCAGCCTCAGTGGCTTCTCCAGCAGACTGGGCGGTCCACTGCAGATCTGATAACCCGCACAACAACCATTCATATGCGCGGGACCAACGGCCACATCCGACACACTCCATAGCCATGCGAAACGAAAGGTAAAGCCGAACATACTCAGTATCACATGAGGCATCAGTAGTGGCATCCTTGAGATCAAGCAAGAGTGGTGAAAGAAGTCGAGATAAAGAATCCACATCAAGTCGACCTAAATCTATTTCAGTATCGATCAGGTCCAAAACAGCGAGAAGCTGAGTATTGCTACCCCATGGCTTGGTAGACAAGAAAGCAGTATGTGATGCTTGGGTAGTCGTTTTAGCGAATCTGGGTAGTAGGCCGTCTGTTTCGGACATAAAGCACTCCTCCGCGTGGGCAAGACGCAGCACTTAACCTTAAAGGATCAGATACTACCACGAAGTGTGCATGACTCACTCTCCGCTCATTAATGCGATTATAAGCTTTCACCCAAATCCAGATGGTCTAGTTGGGACTGACCGTTCGCAATGCGACTGATTTTCGGTGCTAGGGCGGTGCACCATTGATTAAGACAGATTAATGGGATCGTGAGGGGCTCTTTTGTTGCAATCCAATTTTACAGAACCGCTTCATAGGGGACTAAAAAAATACACTCTGGGTTCAGATTTCGAACACACCGTATCCGAGTTGTCTTAATGCATTATTCGATTTTTTCACATAGCCGGTTGCGATCTTTGAGCATGCGGCCCATGGTCGAAAAAATGAAGGATGCCGACCACGCAAGGTAGAGCAACCCACACAGGCCTTCCGTTACAGCAATAAAACGAAGATGGCCGGTAGGCAGAACATCACCGAAACCGATCGTTGTGTAAATCGTTGCAGACACATAGAGATGACCGAATGGCCCTTCGGCGCTGGATCCGCTGATCGTTCCAAGATCGATTACATGCCATGCGAAGTAGAAAGCCAGAGCGAAAATGACGATGTCCACCATGTGGCTGATGTAGATGCTCAGCATCAGACAAAAAAACCGATGTGATGTGAGATGAACGGCATCCAGTGTGTGACGGGCGGCAACCATGAAGAACCCAAGCCGAAATCCGGTTGTTAGGAGGACGAGAACAAGACTAAGTAGCACGGCTACAGCCATTGGATACTCTATCCCAGGAAGCAACCCAATTGGCCAGATTACAGATTGGACACAATAGAAAATAGATAGCGTTTTCTTGGTTTTCACGGATGATTCGGTGGAATCGGGAGGTTGGTTGCCGGAGTAAGATGGTAAAAGAGTGATAGGTGCACGATTTGACGAATAATTCGGCAACTCGATGAGATCTCTAGATCGAGTAGCGATACACCCCGATGGATTTACACACCTCACTGAACTAGACTCAACTGAATGATTCGAATGCTGACCATCCTGATTCTCTTGCTTGCGGGAATCCCGCGGGTTGGCATTGGGATGATTGGCACAGCCGGAGACGCTGGCTGTAACGATGCTGATTGTCAGCCTGTGGTTGTCGAATCGAGTTGCTGCAGCGATCCTGTACCCGCCATTGATATGGACGAATACTGTCCTATGTCGGGCGGGCCTTGCCGTTGTGGAGTCAGTCCTGGTAATGACAGGAATGAGTTGCCTGAAGTTCCGCTCCAACGGAGTGAGTCTCAGATTACTCTGGGTCTTTCCGCTGATCCTGTTCGGATATGTGTTTGGACGGCGAACAATGATGAGCATTCCGCACCAATGGCGGGGCTTGTAGGAAACCTCCACGCACTTCGCACACACTGTGAAACACAAGCCATTCTGGGTATCTGGAGAACTTAGAACGAGGATCCATAGGGGCAATGCGCGCAAAGCGTTTTGTTCTCATGATGTGATCCGCCGTTCTATTTCACTCTCAATCAAGTAGATATCTAGGAGTTTGCTATGGCTTCCAGCCTATGCATGGGCGCATTGAGCGCTGGTTTAGGGCTTGTGTTCCTTGCCGGGTGTTCAACGAGTCCGTTTGATTCACCATCCAGTTCGAGACGATCTGCGCTCCATCGGCTGAGTATGTCCGATGGTTCAGGAGCAGAACTCGCTTCGGTCTACAGGGACCAGGACGAGGATACTGAGCATGTGGCGATGGTTGTGGACTCAAAACCCGAGTCGTTTGTTCGATACGCCTTGTATCACAGTCCAATGGTTGAGCGTGCGTATCAGCAATGGCGGGCTGCAAGTGAGCGGCTGCCTCAGGTACGGTCGCTTCCCGATCCTCGTTTGAATATTGGATTTTTTCTTGACGAGGTCGAAACCCGTGTCGGGCCTCAGCAAGCAAAAGTTGGGTTTCAGCAAACCTTTCCGTGGATTGGGAAGCTACAGGATCGTGAGGATGCAGCGGCTCGGGGCGCGCTTGCGGCATGGTATCAGTACCAAAATATTCAACTGATTGTCGTTGAGCAGGTTGTCATCGCACTAAGGGATCTCGTGTATCTCGATGAAGCGATCAAGATTACCAAGGAGAGCTATGCACTACTCGGTTCGTTCGAAGAAGTCGTGCGTGCGAGGTATCGGGTTGGCGCTGGGTCGCATCCGGAACTGATTCGAGTTCAGGTTGAGCTTGGGCAACTTGAGGATCGAATACTGGGGCTTGAAGCACTCCGGCCATCGTATGTAGCCAATCTCAATGCATTATTGAACCGACCACCTGAAGAGGATATCGGCGAGAGGATCAGCCTCACAAACTCGGTCATCTCGGAAAGTGCTCTGAAGATTTCGCAATCGGCTCATGAGTGGAGTCCGGTACTTCAGTCGATCACCCAGCGAGTTGAACAAGAACGGATTGGCACGAAACTCGCTCAGAAAGAAGGGTATCCAGATCTGACTGTCGGTATTGAGTACATCGTGACTCATGAAGCTGCGAATCCATCGATTGCCGAGAGTGGGGATGATCCAATTATGCTCACCTTTGGGATCAACTTGCCCATTTGGCGAGAGAAGTACGATGCTGGCGTGCGTGAGTCGATTGCGAAGCGGCTTTCGATGGGCCGTGAACTGGACTCGTCAACAAATCAACTCACAGCGAAGGTATACAAAGCGTGGTTCGAGCATACGGATGCGGATCGACGGGTACGACTGTATGAGGACTCATTGATACCGAAAGCTCAGGAGTCGCTTTCAGCATCGCTTGGTGGATTCCGTGCCGGTGATTCAGAGTTCTTGGATCTGCTCGATACCCAGCGCACTCTGCTTGAGTTCTCAATATCAGCAGAAAGAGCGAGAGCCGATCGAGGGAAGGCACTGGCGACGCTCAATCGCCTTGTTGGTCGGCCAGTAGCAACAATCGATGAGAGTTTTTCTCCAAGCAACGGTGATCAATCAACAGATGAAACAGTAGATGAGGTGCAGCCATGAGTTTGTTGAGAACAAGAATTACTCCTGTATTGAACTGGGTTTGGACGCATACTTCCGCTGCTGTTGCTTTGGTACTGATCGTTGTAGCGTTGCTTGTTGGCTACAACATCGGAAGCCCAAGTACCGCTGTAGATCCAAAGCCGGATCATTCAGAGCATGCGGGACCCGAAGAGTCCGGCCCACAGATGTACACATGCTCGATGCATCCTTCCGTGCGACTGACGGACCCGAACGCAAAGTGTCCGATTTGCTTTATGGATCTGATTCCCGTCAAGGATAACGCGAGCGGTGATGGCGCTGAGATCCAGCTGGTGCTCTCTGAGTCTGCAAAGGCAATGAGCAAAATCGAAACAGCTGAGGTCGGGAGATTCTTTCCATCCGCCGAGAATCGATTATTTGGCAAGTTGGTGTATGACGAGACTTCGGTGGCGCGGATCAGTACGTACTTTCCTGGAAGAATTGACCGTCTCTTTGTGAACTACATCGGTGTGCGTATTCAAGAAGGGGACCATCTTGCTGAGCTATACAGCCCGGACCTGCTTGCATCATTTGAAGAACTTGTACAGGCGAAGAAGTCCGCAGAGAATGCGAGCGTGGGGAGTGCATTCCTACGAGAAACAGCGAACCAAACTCTCCAGGCTTCGAGAGATAAACTCCGGCTTTTTGGGCTCACAGGAGAACAGATCGAGCAAGTGGAGTTGGGAGATTTCGCATCCGATGAGTTGACTGTCTATTCACCGATTGGTGGCGTTGTCACACATCTTGCGGCTCGTGAGGGCGATTATCTTGATACTGGTGATCCGATTGCAACGGTCTCCGATCTGAGTCGTCTCTGGCTTGATCTTGAGGCGTATGAATCACAGTTGTCGATGCTCCGTTGGGGTTTGCCGGTGACCTTCACTGTTGAAGCTCATCCGGGAGAGATCTTCGAGGGGCAGGTGTCGTTTATTGAGCCGATTGTTGACGAGCAGACACGCACGGCTGCGGTCCGGGTTGCGGTTGACAACTCCGAGATGAGGCTCAAGCCTGGCATGTTTGCAACAGCGGTGGTCCGGGCGAGAGTTGCTGCTGATGGTGCGGTTCTTTCTGATGATCTTGCTGGGAAGTGGGTGAGTCCGATGCATCCGACGATTGTCAAGGACGAGGCGGGGGCTTGCGATGTGTGTGGAATGGACCTGGTGACCGCCGAATCACTAGGTATCGTCGGGGATACATCGCAAACGGAGATGCCGATGGTGATTCCTCGGAGTGCGGTTCTGTTTACCGGGACTCGATCGGTGGTGTACATACAGGTTCCTGATAAGGAACAGCCAACATATGAGGGGCGAATCGTCGATCTTGGGTTACGGGCGGGCGAGTTCTACACGGTTCGCAGCGGGCTCAAGGTGGGTGATCAAATCGTGGTCAATGGCGCATTCAGGATTGACAGCGCCATGCAGATTTCTGCCAAGCCAAGCATGATGATGCCGAGCGGCGGGGGTGGCGGAGGCGGTCACAATCATGGAGAGAGTCCATCTTCAATGGGCTCATTTGAGATGAAATACTCGGTGCCTGGTGGGTTTGTCGAAGATTTAGGCCCCGTCTATACGGCTTATTTGGATGCTCAAGAACGGCTCGCTGATGACGATCTGAGTGGCTATCTCGATGCAGCGAAGCTGCTAGATCGTTCGGTTGAATCAGTTCGAGTGGTTGGTCTTGTTGGTGAATCACTCGGTACTTGGCGGCGTGTGGCGAGCAAACTGTCACTGGAATCGCCCTCAACAACGATGGACGCTGCACGGTTGAACTTCGAACGAATGTCCGAAGCGATCATGGAACTGCAGGACCGGTTTGGGAATGCAGCGGATGAAACGATCTATACGGCGTATTGCCCAATGGCCTTCGATTTCAAGGGAGCCAAATGGATTCAGCGTGGTCAAGAGATCAATAACCCATACTTTGGCAGCGAGATGCTGCGCTGCGGTGATATTGAAAAATCACATGAGCCGCTTGGCTCGCAAGACCATGACAGTATGGATATGAACATTGATCCAGATATGGAAATGGACATGCCAGATGCTGCTGAACACGAAGGGCATAACCATGACTGATCTGGAACACAATCCGGGTTTGGTGAATCGTGTCATCCGGTTCTGTCTCGAACAGAAGTTGGTTGTTGCGATCCTTCTGTTTGTCATGATCTTTTGGGGCGTGCTTGTTGCGCCTTTTGATTGGAAAATGGGAGATCTGCCGAGGGACCCGGTACCTGTTGATGCCATCCCAGATATCGGTGAGAATCAGCAGATCGTGTTCACTGAATGGATGGGACGATCTCCTCAGGATATTGATGATCAGATTTCGTATCCCATGACGGTGGCGCTTTTGGGTATTCCCGGTGTCAAGGATATTCGGAGTTACTCCGTGTTCGGGTTCTCAACGATTTATATCGTCTTTGAGGATGGCATCGAGTTTTATTGGTCACGATCTCGGGTACTTGAAAAACTCAACTCACTCCCAGCTGGGACACTTCCAAATGGCGTAGTCCCAACACTTGGACCTGACGCAACCGCATTGGGGCAGGTCTTCTGGTACACACTTGAAGGGCGAGATTCTGATGGGAACCCGACAGGAGGATGGGAGCCCGATGAGTTGCGGTCAATCCAGGACTTTACCGTCAAATATCAACTCGCAGGGGTTGAGGGTGTCAGTGAAGTCGCTTCGATTGGTGGGTTTGTTCGTGAATATCAGGTTGATGTGAACCCAGACGCCATGCGTGCGGCGGGGATCACACTCAAACAAGTCATCAGTGCGGTTCGCAAGAGTAATCTTGATGTTGGTGCTCGGACTCTCGAAGTGAATCGAGCGGAGTACATTGTTCGGGGGATTGGGTTTATCGAGGATCCAGAGGATCTTGAACAGACGGCAATCACTGCACGAGACGGGCAGCCAATTTTGATCGGGGATATTGCTCAAGTGGGGTACGGTCCTGCGCTTCGTCGTGGTGTGCTCACGAAGGCTGGTGTTGAGGCGGTTGGTGGAGTGGTTGTCGTTCGATATGGCGAGAATCCTATGGCAACGATCGAGCGTGTGAAAGAACAGATTGTTTCGACGGCCTCGGGATTACCCACCAAAATCTTGAGCGATGGCACTGAATCACAGGTGACCATTGTCCCGTTTTATGATCGCTCAGGGCTCATCAAGGAAACACTGGGAACGCTCAACTCAGCAATCGAGCAGCAGGTGTATGTGACGATCATCGTGGTCGTGTTGATGGTGATGCATCTACGGAGCAGCATACTCATTGGCGCGATGCTTCCAATCACGGTGATGGGGACATTCATCGGGATGAAAGTGTTCAGGGTTGATGCGAATATTGTGGCGCTGTCTGGGATAGCTATTGCGATTGGCACGATTGTGGATATGGGGATCGTGCTCTCGGAGAATATTCTTCGTGGTCTTGATGATGCTGACCCGACAGAGTCTCGGCTTGAGGTGGTCTATCGAGCGTCGTCGGAGGTCGGGGGGGCGGTGCTTACGGCTGTGGCAACGACAGTTGTCGGATTCTTGCCGGTGTTCACGATGGAAGCGGCGGAAGGCAAGCTGTTCAAACCGCTTGCCTATACCAAGACATTCGCCCTGATCGCATCGATCATCATTGCCCTGACGATCCTGCCCGCTGCGGCTCAGGTTCTGATGGGATTCCGGGTTCCGATCAAGTCGATGCGGACGATTTCTTCAGCGATGCTCGCTGTGGCTGGGGTCTGCATAGCCATTTGGATTCAGCCGCTTGGTGGTATATTGATCGCTGCGTTCGGAATGTTTTATTTGATCGAACCAGCATTACCCAAACTTGTTGCAAGGTCTTTGCTTTGGTCGGCGAACCTTGTTGTGGTTGGAGTGGTGCTTGTGGTTCTTGCCGGTTCATGGGAGCCTTTAGGACCAGAGCCTGGCTTGATTGGGAATGCGATATTTATTGGTTCCATCGTTGGTGGATTACTGTTGGTGTTCTGGGTAATCCGAATACTGTTCCCACTCGTGCTTGCGTGGGCGCTTAAGCATAAAGTGATTGCGCTCTCGCCTGCCATATTCATTGTTCTCTTTGGCTCAACTGTTTGGCATGGGTTTGACCAGGTATGGGGGTGGTTGCCAGAGGGAGTCCGCCAGAATGAGCGAACGGTCAAGATTGCCCATTCGCTCCCCGGATTGGGTTCGGAGTTTATGCCTTCGCTTGATGAGGGATCGTTCTTGTATATGCCGACGACGATGCCGCATGCATCTATTGGTGAGGCAACGGACATACTCAAAGAGCTTGATCTGCGGATTATGAGTGTCCCCGAGGTCGAGATGTCGGTCGGGAAGATCGGGCGGGTTGATAGCCCGCTGGACCCGGCACCGATTTCGATGATCGAAACCATCATCGAGTATGCAGACGAATACATCATGGATGACAGGGGGCATCGAATTCTCTTTGCGGTTGATGATGAGGGTAAATATCTCAGATCAGAGTCCAACGAACTCATTGAAGACGATGATGGTGAGCCCTACCGCCAGTGGCGTGATGAGATTCAATCGCCGCAGGATATCTGGGATGAGATCGTGCGGGTTGCGGAGATGCCTGGTGTGACAAGCGCCCCCAAGCTTCAGCCGATCGAGACTCGGATTGTGATGCTCCAGTCAGGATTCCGTGCTCCGATGGGTATCAAAGTCTACGGGCCAAGCTTGGAGTCGATTGAATCGTTCGGCCTTGAACTCGAACGCTTGCTCAAAGAAGTGCCTTCGGTGCAGCCCGCTGCGGTCTTTGCGGATCGTGTGGTTGGGAAGCCGTATTTAGAGATCGAGATCGACCGTGAGAAGATCGCCCGGTACGGGATACAGATCGATGATGTGCAGGAAGTTATCGAGGTGGCTATTGGCGGGAAGCCGTTGACGATGACCGTTGAGGGCCGTGAGCGGTACCCGGTGCGGGTCCGGTATTTGAGAGAGTTGCGAGATCAGCCCGAGACACTTCTGGATATTCTTGTCCCTGCGCCAGATGGAACGCAGGTTCCTCTTGGAGAGCTCGCCACGCTTGAGTATCGGCGCGGCCCTCAGATGATCAAGAGTGAGGATACTTTCCTTGTAGCGTATGTGCTCTTTGATAAGCAGCCCGGGGTTGCAGAAGTCACCGTCGTTGAAGATGCGAACGCCTACATCAACTCGAAGATTGAATCTGGTGAACTTGTTGTGCCCGCAGGAGTGAGTTATGACTTTGCCGGTTCATACAAGAATCAGATCCGTGCGGCGAAACGGATGAGCATTGTTCTGCCACTGTCGCTTGTGGCGATCTTCTTATTGCTGTACTTCCAGTTCAAGAAGGTCAGCGTCACGATGATGGTGTTCTCTGGCGTATTTGTCGCTTGGGGTGGCGGGTTCATGATGCTGTGGCTCTACGGGCAGCCCTGGTTTATGGATATTGATCTGTTTGGAAACAACCTCAGAGATCTGTTCCAGATCCGCCAGTACAACCTGAGTGTTGCCGTGTGGGTTGGGTTCCTTGCTTTGTTCGGGATTGCGACCGATGACGGCGTCATCATGGCTACTCGAATCGAGCAGTCAATGCGTGAAGAGAAACCCAACTCAATCGAATCGATCCGTCATACGGTGGTCACCGGCGGTCGGCTACGGGTGCGTGCAGCCGTGATGACTTCTGCAACCACTATTCTCGCACTCCTCCCAGTGCTTACGAGCACTGGTCGAGGTTCGGACATCATGATCCCGATGGCGATCCCAACCTTTGGCGGGATGGCTGTTGCATCGTTGACTTGGTTTGTCGTTCCCATCCTGTACTGCTGGGCGCAGGAATGGAAACTCCGTATAACACAGATTACCAGCAAGAAAACCACTGACTAAAGGAGTCACTCAATGAAATGTTTATCCATCACTGCTGTTTGCGCCTGTTGCGCATTTCTCGCAACTCCAGTCCTCGCTCAATCCGGACACGGGAATCATGCCGGTCATGCACATGCCGAATCGGATTCCTCAAAGCCAGTCAATGCAATGTGTCCGATCGGGAAGGAACCTGTAGAAGATGACGGCGGCCGCACTGTGTACAAGGGCAAGACCATCGGATTCTGTTGCCCCGGCTGTATTGGCAAATTCAATGCATGGGATGAGAGCAAGAAAGACGAGTTTGTATCCATGTCCATGATGAGTGGGCAACCAGGTGTGCATGACGAGCATGAGAAGATGACAGACTCCAAGGATGTGAATGAGTCTGATAGTGTGCAGTACCTGTTCAATACCTGCGCGGTTTCGGGGAAAGAACTCGGAAGCATGGGTGACCCCATCGTCAAGTCCTATGACGGGCGTGAGGTCAAGTTCTGCTGCAAGATGTGCGTGCCAAGATTCGAGAAGAATCTAGAGGCGTCGTTTGCCAAGCTCGATCAGAAGATCATCGAATCGCAGTTGCCTTTGTATCCAATGGCCAACTGTGTTGTCTCGAACGAAGAGTTTGGCGGGGATATGGGAGATCCGATTGATCTTGTATATAACAATCGGCTTGTCCGCCTTTGCTGCAAGATGTGCAAGTCTGATTTCAAAGATAACCCAAAAAAGTTCATCGACAAACTCGATGCAGCGGTCATTGCCCAGCAGAGCGAACATTATCCATTGACAACATGCCCGATCTCGGGGGAGGAACTCGGATCGATGGGTGGTGCGATCAATGTCGTCTATGCGGGTCGTCTTGTCAAGTTCTGTTGTGCGATGTGCGTGCCCAAGTTCGAAGCCGACCCGATGCCGACGATCGAGAAGATTGACGCAGCGTGGACAGAGTTGCATGGGAACAGCGATCAAGGTCATCAAGATATGGATAACCACGGCAAGCCAGGCCATCACGGCGGGTAATTGGAGAATGAAACAATGCAGTCGATGAATATACTTCTGACAGTTTCTGCTATCGCAGCGTTGGCGTTCCCATCGATTGCAATAGCACAAGATACTCATGACGAACATTCACATGTTACCGAAACCTCAAGCTTCGATTCGCCATTGGGACCCATCAACTCAATGTGTCCGGTGACGACGGATGAAGTCGTTGATCCAGCATTCCAAACTGAGTATGAAGGCCAGGTCATCGGATTCTGCTGCAGGAAGTGCCGTACTCGATTCGAAGAAAATCCCGAGTCTTATCTCGCTGAACTACCAATGCTCCTGACTGTATCGATGCTTTCACAAGATATAGGGCATGATGAAGGCGATTCACACAGTCATGATTCGAGCATGGTTGATGATCATGAGGACAGTTTCAGCCATGACGATAGTGAGGAGCATGATCACGCAACTGACCATGGAATAAATGAATCGGGACTTGCCAGGCTCATTTCATGGCTTGGCAAGTTCCATCCAGCGGCTACCCACCTCCCGATCGGCATGCTGATCGGGGGCGGGTTGGCCGAGGGCCTATTGATCATGACAAAAAAGGAAATCTTTCGGAATGCGAGTGCGTTCTGCGTTGTAGTTGCCAGTATTGGTGCGATTACAGCGGTGTCGCTTGGCTGGTTCAACGGTGGCTTTGCAATCGTTGATGATCAATGGCCACAGACGGTTCATAGGTGGCTAGGAACAGTAACCGCAGCATTCACTTTTCTCTCGGTATTCCTGCTGATCCTTTCTGCAAAGAGCACCGTCAAACAATCAATGAGAATCTGGTACCGTATCACATTATTTTCTGCAGTCGGGTTAATTGGTGCGACGGGCTTCTTTGGAGGTGCTCTTGTGTACGGCATGAATCACTATGCATGGTAAATGCATACCGGTCCGTGATTCGCAATATGGCCTGGGAGTTCAGAATGATACGAAAGTCAGTAAATGCAATACGATCACGCTTTCAGCGTGCACACCTGAGAACCCAACTTCTTTTCACGGTGAACTTGTTTGTGGCAGCAATACTGGCAGCGTATCTCTATATTGATTTTCAACAAAGTGTGCGGTTTGATCTGCAAGAAAAAACGGTTTCATTGAGTGATGAGTCACGGACAATCCATGCTGCAATACAAGAGTTACGCACGATGGGTCCAGATGCTGTCCAGCGTCATATCAATACAATCTGTGCGACTATGAACTCCGGGGAATCACCTGGTCACACCATCGAAGTGGTGATTGATGGAGTCCATTTTATCTCCGACGCAACACAGCATCTTCATGATCATTCATCGCCCTGGTCGGAACTTGTTGCAGGTTCAGTTTCAGCCGAAGGGGTTATGGTTCGGGTTGGAGAACGGAGGAAGCCATTGGTTGCCAAGGTTCGAAGAGATTCACTTGAGGGTCTTGGTGTGTTGGTTGGTTCAACTCTTCTCGGTGCACTGGTTCTGAATATACTATTGTTCCGGCTTGTAACACGACCTCTTGAGCGGACCGTCGTTGCAGTTCGTGCGGTTGGAAAGGGAAAGCATGGAATCACGGTCGGTGTGAGGGCAAATTACGAGCTTTCTCAGTTGGCTGATGAAGTGTCACAGATGAGCCAAGAACTGGATCGGCGAGATTCAGACCGTAATGCACAGCTTGATCGTGCACAACGTTTACAAGCCCATCTCATTCCGAAAAAATATTTAAAAGTCGGGCTTGAAGTAGCCATTGAGTTTCATCCTGCTGATGAGATCGCCGGAGATTATGTAGATGTGCTTGAATGCCCGAATGGCGATACATTATTTTGTGTAGCTGATGTTGTCGGGCACGGCATCCATGCTGCGATGGGATCAGCGGTACTCAAGGCATTGTTGCTCACTGTTGACCTAGGGGAGTCATCTCCATCTGAGATGCTCAGATGGATCAATCAACGATTCTGCTCAGCCAGCCTACCGGAAGATTTTGCATCCATGATACTTGTTCGAGTCTCATGTGATAGAAGAACGATGGTGTACGCAAACGCTGGGCATGAACTTGGCTATCTCAGAAATACTGATGGTGAAATCCAAGAACTAAACTCTACCGGCACAGTACTAGGCATTGCCAATGATGCTGAGTATGAGAATATTGAGCATCAACTTCATCAGGGCGATCTCATCGCCCTGCTTTCAGATGGTGTAAGTGAGACACACAATTCCGAAAAGGCCATGCTAGGTAGAGGCAGAATCAGTTCCATAATTCAAAGCCCGATCGGAATTGGCTCAGATGCAGTAGCTGATGAAATAGTCACCAGGGCAGTAGAACACAGAGGTGAAACACAAGTAATGGATGACATAACCGTACTTGTTATAAGTGTTGTACATCAAGACCATATTGACGAGGCAGGCGTAGAAAGCAGTGGTTTCGAGAACAAGCCCAATAATCCTCTAATTGATATTTCTATGACTTCTTCATCATAAGGAAAAATACTATGAAACACTCATTCATAATAATAACAGTGTGCGTGATTCCCTTTCTGTTGTTCTTTTCATTTCCCTTGCTTGGATTGAGCGGCGACTG
Organism: uncultured Phycisphaerales bacterium; assembly: GCA_963976955.1. Lineage (GTDB taxonomy): Bacteria > Planctomycetota > Phycisphaerae > Phycisphaerales > UBA1924 > UBA1924. Next base: position 240,963 of record CAXBMD010000003.1, read on the forward strand.
GAGTTTGTTGCTCTTTGTCGTTCTTCTCTTCGGCGGGCATTTACTCATGCTGACATGGCATAGTCGTCAAACTCACATGAGCAACAAGAACACAAATACATTGGAGGTGCATGATGACAACTAAAACGCTTAGTGTCCCTCGTACTGGATTTGCACTTGGAGCATCTCTCGCGGTTCTATACGCAGGATGTATGATTCTAATGCTTTCGGTTTCACGTGAATCCGTTGTGCAGTTTGCAAACAGTATTCTGCACGGCATTGATGTCGATCCGATTATGAGGTGGAACATGCCATTGTGGGAAGCATGCTTAGGGGTCATTGAGATATTTATTCTTGGCTGGTTCTTCGGTGCGCTCTTTTCATCGTTGTATAACTATGGCCTGGGGATTCCACCGAATTCAGACTAAAAGAACTGAGGACAATACTGTGAATACAAATACAAACACTCACCAATCAGTAGAGGAAGTCACAGATCCAGTCTGTGGCATGAAGATAGATCGAGAGACTGCTTCAGAAGTCATTGATTATCAGTCGCGCCAATATCATTTCTGTGGTTCATCGTGTGCCCAGAAATTTAAAACCAACCCACAGCAATACCTCGTTCCTATAGAAGGCCGGTCTGCTCCGAACACGCCAATAGACGCGATCTACACCTGCCCTATGCATCCGGAGATCGAGCAGGTCGGCCCTGGCTCATGCCCAAAATGTGGCATGGCGCTCGAACCCATGGATTCTAGTGCTGAGCAGGACGATGGCGAACTGCGTGACATGACCAGAAGGTTTATAATATCTGCTATCTTTACTATTCCATTGCTCTTCGTGTCTATGGGAAACTTGTTGCCCGGGAATCCAGTTGACAAACTCTTTGGACATACAACGGCAAGATGGAGTGAGCTATTACTTGCAACTCCAGTGATCCTCTATTGCGCGTGGCCGTTTTTTGTCAGAGCACTCCAGTCGGTAAAACACACAAGCCCGAACATGTTTACGCTTGTTGGTATGGGTGTCGGAGTGGCGTATGTATTTAGCGTTGTTGCCACTCTCTTGCCTGGTATATTCCCTGAGTCGTTTAGAGATGAAATCGGGCAGGTTGCAGTGTACTTTGAAGCGGCAGCATTCATCACTATGCTTGTGTTGCTTGGACAGGTGCTTGAGCTTCGAGCACGCTCACAGACCGGTTCGGCAATCCGTGAACTCCTAGAACTCGCCCCCCCGACTGCATTGATTCTCGATTCGGATGGTCACGATAAGGAAGTGCCGGTTGAACAACTCAATGTAGGTGATCGAGTCCGGGTTCGCCCTGGAGATAAGATTCCTATTGATGGGCTAGTTATCGAGGGACAGTCATCAGTAGATGAGTCGATGATCACCGGAGAACCTGTTCCGGTAGCCAAAGAAGCTGGTGTACAGGTCACCGGCGGCACTGTAAATACGACGGGGTCCTTTATATTTGAAGTTGAGCGGGTGGGTTCTGAGACCATGCTCGCACAGATTGTACAAATGGTTGCCGACGCGCAGCGTTCACGAGCACCCATACAGAAACTTGTTGATGCTGTTTCTGCTTGGTTTGTTCCAGCCGTGATAGTTATAGCGGTAATTTCATTCGTTCTTTGGTCAATACTTGGACCATCCCCAGCCATGGCATACGCATTGATTGCTTCAATATCAGTGCTAATTATTGCTTGTCCCTGTGCTCTTGGATTGGCTACACCGATGTCAATCATGGTGGCTGCTGGGAAAGGGGCAAAGAATGGCGTTCTGATCAAGGATGCTGAAGCGCTCGAAGTATTCGGGAAGATCACTACTGTTGTAGTTGACAAAACAGGGACTTTGACAGAAGGCAAACCCAAACTTGTTGAAGTCCATTCGATAGATGGCATTGATCAAAAACGGATGCTATCACTCATTGCTGCTGCAGAGCGTTCTAGCGAACACCCGTTAGCAAGTGCCATTGTAAAGGGCGCTGTTGAGCGTGGTGTTGATCAGTTGGATGTGAGTTCATTTGAGTCTATCACAGGCAAGGGCATCACGGCAACTGTTGACGGGGTTCAAGTAGGTGTTGGATCTCCCAAGATGATGCTTGCAATGGATATTGATCCTTCTCCTCTGTCATCTCTTGCAGATGATGCAAGACGCCAAGGGCAGACCGCCATGCTTATTGCAATGGGAGGTCATTTAGCCGGGATGATTTCAGTAGCCGATCCGATCAAGGAATCGACGCCCGGAGCGATCGAAGCAATGCATACACTCGGTCTTCGTATTGTGATGCTCACTGGAGACAATGAGACTACTGCAAGAGCGATTGCTTCCAAACTCAACATCGACGATGTGAAAGCGGATGTGCTTCCGCAAGAGAAGGCCGAGATTGTAAAAGGCTATCAAGATCAAGGAGAGCGGATAGCGATGGCAGGCGACGGAGTCAATGACGCTCCTGCACTTGCACAAGCTGATATTGGCATTGCGATGGGAACCGGATCTGGGGTTGCCATTGAGAGCGCTGGGATCACACTCATAGGCGGTGATCTACGGGGTCTGGTCCGAGCACGAAAGCTGAGTACATCTACGATGCGAAATATCCGCCAGAACCTGTTCTTCGCATTTGTATATAACGCTGCAGGAGTTCCAGTTGCCGCAGGCGTGCTGTATCCAATGTTCGGAGAACGAGCATTACTCAGTCCGCTCATCGCTGCAGTCGCCATGAGCCTGAGTTCAGTATCGGTGATTGCGAATGCATTACGTCTGCGCCGAGTTCGGCTTTAACAACTCTTACTCACGGAGTAATCAATGGATAACGCTGTCACATTAGTCCAAGCATACCTGAGGCTCAATGGGTATTTTACGATCACCGAGTTTCCGATTGTTGAAGCGATCAAGCATGGTGGGCATCGTACGGCAACAGACATCGATGTCATGGCAGTTCGATTTCCTGGGGCTGGTCGGCTTGTCACTCAATCTGGGAAGAGATCACATCATGATCGAATTATTACCGGTGTAGATCCGGCGCTCGGTGTTTCACTGGGTGATGCTGACATGATTATTGGTGAAGTCAAAGAAGGAAAGGCACAGATTAATAGTGGTGGGCGAGATCCATCAGTGTTGAGAACGGCTTTGGTGAGGTTTGGGTGCTGTCATGACGAGAAAGTCTCCGAGATGGTGCATTTCCTAATCCAGAAGGGTCACGCTCAAACTCAGCATGGGCACAACATTCGACTGGTCGCATTTGGATCGATACTACCAGAATCCAATCCCGGTTACCTCACAATTGGGTTAGGTCACATCATTGATTTTATCAAAGCATATCTGCAGGATAACTGGGATGTGTTTCGTGTAACAGACTTGAAGGATCCTGCACTGGGTTTTTTGTCAACCATGATCAAATCATCGAGGATATCTTCATGAAATCTAGGAAATCGACATACATAGCACATCGTTGGTTTGGTCTTGTCATTTCATTGCAACTACTTGCATGGAGTGTGGGTGGGTTTATTTTTAGTATTCTCAATATAGACGAAGTACACGGAGATACTGAAGCACGGATGGTTCAATCTAATGGCGTGAGTATCCGTTCCTTACCGAGCGAGATTCAACATGCTTTAGAGGAACAAGGAGTTGTGGCGATTAGCACAGCAACTCTGATTGACCGTGGATTGGGTGCGTTTTGGGAGATTCGTCTTACTGACGGCAGCTGGTTTGGTCGGATCGATTGCAATGGACAAACTGCGGGTCTCATTACTCTCGATCAGGCCCGAAGTATCGCATCGGACGACTTTATTCATGATTCGGACATCTTGAGTATACGACTGATTGAGGATGAACCTCCCAGTGAGTATCGGGGCGGTCGGCTCCCGGCGTATCAGGTCGTAATGGATCATCCGAAAGAGACTCATATTTACATCGATGCATCTACAGGGAGAATCATGGCAAGGCGGAATAAGTCTTGGAGAACATTCGACTTCTTCTGGATGCTTCACACGATGGACTACAAGGGTCGAGACAATTTCAACCATCCATTGCTCACGATTGCAAGTATGCTTGCGATCACTACATCGGGTTCTGGTCTTGTGCTGTGGGGTTGGCGAGTAATTCCCAAGTTTAGACGAAAGCTCAAGCGCGACAACAGGAGATACTCATGACTGCTTTCTTGATAATGGTTTGTATTGGGGCCGTAGCAGTTGTTGGTGGTGCAGGTGTATTGCACGGTGTTGCGAAGATGGGAGGCTTTGGACGATGGACGATGGAGTTCCTCCGAAAGGCACCCGGGCTGGATTTGGTAGTGGCGTGGTTTACAACTGGGCCTGCGGTTGCGGGGCTGATCGTGTTTGGATGGAGTGGATTGCTAGGCGGGATTGTGGGACAGATGATCGGGCTGACCGCTTGGGGCTGGGGACACGAGTTCGCCCATCGAAAATCAGTGAAGGGACCAAGGATTGTCAAAGTGCTCAACAAACTCGTTGGGCGTTGGCGAAATCATGGCGCGTTGTGGGTATCGGCGCTGGCAGTACCTGTGTTTTGGAGCGTACGGATCGGGGAGTTAGTGATTTACCCGCTACTGATATGGTTGCTTCGCTTTCCAAAGCATGTACAAGGAGAGTGGGTGAATGTATCTCGTCATAAATTCAATGGACTAGTTGGGCATGATCTTGTCTGGTGTCTTTATTGCGATTGGATGACGGGTGTGTGGTCGTTGGGATCGGAGATGCTCCGCAATGTCGAATCCTTTTGGTGTCCGATTCGGTTTTCGGATGCGAATAAGTGCGAAAACTGTTCGGTGGACTTCCCTGATATCTGGAGGTGGACTGCTTCCGATGGGGATATGAAAGATGTCACCAATCTGTTGGAAGAGAAGTATGGGGTCGGAAAGGATGCGGGGGAAAGACCCGATCGGAACACCTGGTTTGGGCATAAAGATCGTGTGGAGTTGACTGTGGAGTCAAAGTCAGTTTGACTCAGAAAGGGCTAGTGGAAATGAAAACGGATACATTGAGTTGTATTGTCAAGGGCATGCATTGCGCTGGATGTGCAGGGAAGATTCGTAAGGCGCTGCTGGTTATATCTGGAGTTGATGACGCAGTGGTTTCGCATGAAACCGGGGCGGTCACAGTGGATACAGATCCGGGGATTGATTCTTCAGTGTTGATCGAAGCGATCGAATCTGCAGGGGACTACACGGCGACCTTGATCGAATCTTCGGTCAAAACGGCAAACAGTCAATCGCAAGGAATCGGAGCAGAGGAACCTGCGAAAGAGAGTCTTTATCCTTTGTTCCTGATTGTAGGGTTTATTGCTGGGGTGACGCTGTTGGTTGCTTATGGAACCAATGTGTGGGCACTCGAATCGGTCATGCGCCACTTCATGGCCGGGTTCTTTCTGGTGTTCTCATTCTTCAAACTGCTTGACCCGCCCGGGTTCGTCTCGGCGTATCGAGGGTATGACCTTATTGCCAAGAAAGTTCCTGTTTGGGGATGGGTCTATCCGCTTGTTGAACTTGGGTTGGGAGTGGCATATTTACTTGCGTGGATGCCATTGGTGATCAATATTGTCACGCTTGTCCTCATGCTTGTTGGCGCTGCTGGCGTACTCAATGCATTGCTCAACAAACGAGCGATTCGATGCGCTTGTCTTGGTACTGCACTCAACTTGCCTATGACAAAGGTCACGCTTGTTGAAGATCTGACGATGGCTGTGATGGCCGGAGCAATGTTGGCGATGCTCTGATTTAGGGTGATGATTTACATAGATGAGATTATAAAATGACGACGAAATCAAAACACAAATCATCAGGGCATGAACATGCTGATGAGTATTCGAAAGGCAGCCTTTCCCTCTCTGGTTCGATCGCAATGGGAACGGGTGTCATGATCGGAGCCGGGATCTTTGCGCTCACCGGGCAAGTTGCTGAGCTTGCAGGTGCGCTCTTTCCCATAGCGTTCCTTTCGGCGGCGGTAGTTGTTGCGTTCAGTTCGTATTCATATATCAAGGTTTGTAACAAATATCCCTCGGCGGGTGGTGTGGCGATGATCTTGCAGAAGGCGTATGGGCCTGGTGTAGTTACTGCTGGGTGTTCGTTGCTGATGTACTTTTCGATGGTGATCAACGAGAGTCTGGTTGCGCGGACTTTCGGGACTTACACCATGCGAATTTTTGGGAAAGGGTCTGATTCCTGGCTCGTTCCGACCCTTGGTGTTGGTTTGATAGCGGTTGCATTTACCATAAACTTACTAGGTAACAAGTTGATTGGTGGGCTGAGCAAGTTTACTGCGATCGTCAAAATTTTGGGCATAGCGGTCTTTGCAGGGATTGGGCTCTGGGCTTCAGGGTTGTCGTTTGATGTGTTTGCAAGCAACGATCAGTCTTCGGCAGTGACTTCGCTTAGTTCAATTACAGGATTCCTTGCTGCAGTAGCTCTCTCTATTCTTGCATACAAAGGGTTTACTACAATCACAAACAGTGGCGATGAAATCAAAGAGCCGCAGAAGAATGTCAGTCGATCCATCATCATCAGCTTGGTCATCTGTACTGTGCTGTATCTTCTGGTTACTCTTGCTGTGGGAAGCAGTTTGAGTGTTGCAGAGATCATTGCCTCGAAGGACTCATCGCTTGCTGAGGCGGCTCGCCCAGTGCTTGGCGATTTGGGTGAATGGTTGACGATCGCTTTGGCTGTAGTTGCAACCATCTCCGGGTTGATTGCGAGTATGTTTGCGGTGTCCAGAATGCTTGCGATGCTCACAGAGATGGAGCTAGTACCGCACAGCCATTTCGGTATGCCTGGTCGTGTTCAGAAGCATACATTGGTGTACACAGCGTTTATAGCAGTTGCATTGACCGTATTCTTTGATCTTGGGCGGATCGCATCATTGGGAGCGATTTTTTACATCCTGATGGATATGGCAATCCATTGGGGCGTGTACAAGCATCTCCGAACTGATGTCGGTGCGAAAGGCTCAATCCTTCTAACAGCGATCTTTCTCGATGCGGTAGTGCTTGGAGCGTTTGTGCTATCCAAAGTGCAAACCGATGTACTTGTCGTCGTCACATCTGTTGTTGGCCTGATCCTCATTTTTGGATCTGAGTGGTGGTACATCAAACACTCAAAAATTTTGGATCAAGAGTCGGAATAGAGTCCTCGTAATTGATGGGGTTCGAGCCGGTTTGTACACAAGCATTCTGTTCAACGGAGGTTTTGACAGGTAAAAGATCAGTTTGAAAATAAGTTCAAGCACGTCTCTCAGGGCGGTCTGGTTGGTCATGTGTGCCTAGATACATTCGAGGCAAGCACTATCAATATGTGTAAAGTAACGCAACATTTTTTTCACAATAAAATGACCAAGAAATAGACTTGCGTATTCCGATAATCGCCATTCTTTGGCGCAATGCGAGTTGGATAAAACGCTGTAAAAACAGATAAAAATGCATCTAATCCGAAGATTTCATTTTGCATTTTTCTGTTGATCAAGTAGCCTAGAAGTCAGCTTACAACTCTTGGGTGTAAATATCATAACGGAGAAGAAAATGAAAAAATCTACATGGAAAATCGCAGCCATTGTCGGCGGAATCATCGCATGCCCCATGGTTAATGCGCAAGAAACCAGCAAGGGTCAAGTAATTGCAGGGCAAGTAAAATCAAGCCGCGCAATGACTATGACTCCATTGATCAATGAATCCGCAGCAGTCCGCAGGGGGATTGTTGAGCAACAAGGGATAGAGCATTCGGTTGCGAGAATGTGGAGTGAACTGCTTCTCGATTCAATTCGTGGCGACTTTGCTCGGCCCACTGTCCATTCAAGAAATCTCTACCACACAAGCGCGGCGATGTGGGATGCATGGGCTGCTTATGACAATCAAGCTGATCAGGTACTTCATCAAGAGAAAATGAGTAACACCGACGATGTATCTGCTGCGCGACAAGAGGCGATTAGCTTCGCAATGTATCGGATACTACGGCATCGATTTTTACTTTCTCCTGCTGCAATCAACATGTTCCCTGAGTACGACTTGCTCATGAACGAGTTAGGCTATGAGACTGCGAATCAAAGTACACAAGGTGATTCGCCAGCAGCGCTCGGAAATCGGATTGCACAAACCGTCATCCAGTACGGGTTGTCAGATGGTTCAAACGAACAGTTCGATTTTGCAAACCTGGTGTACCAACCACTGAACCCGCCGCTGTTGCCAGATTTTCCCGGGAATCCTGATATGCTCGACCCAAACCGCTGGCAGCCTCTGGCGCTTGAGTTCTTTGTTGATCAATCGGGTAATCCGATCCCCGCTGGATACCCTGAGTTTCTGAGCCCTGAATGGGGTGAGGTAGCCCCCTTTGCTATGGACGAATCAGATGTGGCCTATCGAGATCGTGATGGGACAACTTGGTCGGTTTGGCATGATCCTGGTGCACCGCCATATATCAACGGTGAGCCTGTTGAAGATTACCGATATAAATGGGGTTATGAGATGGTTGTCACTTGGTCATCACACCTTGACCCTGCGACTGGGACCATGGTGGATATTTCACCAGCGACCTTTGGAAATGCTCCATTGCCGACAGTCGAAGAAGAAGAGTCGTTTTATGATCGGCTCAACGGGGGTGACTGGGGTAAAGGGTACGATATAAACCCAGTTACCGGTGAACCATACGAGCCGCAAATTGTACCATTGGGCGATTATGCTCGGGTGCTCGCTGAGTTTTGGGCGGACGGTCCTGATTCGGAGACACCACCAGGCCATTGGTTCTCAGTCCTTCATTATGTCACCGATCATCCCGAACACAATGGTCAGTTTATGGGCACCGGTCCAGTTCTTGATCCCTTGGAATATGACGTCAAATCCTATCTCGCTTTGGGTGGCGGGATGCATGATAGTGCAATCTCTGCATGGTCTGTGAAAGGGTACTATGACTACCTGCGTCCAGTATCTGCAATCCGGTACATGGCAGATCGTGGTCAATGTTCTGACCCCGAGTTGCCAAGCTTTGACCCAGAAGGAATCAATCTGATTCCCGATTACATCGAAGTCATTACCGCAGAGTCGGCTGCTCCAGGCGAACGACATGAACACTTACTAGGCAGTGAAGGAAAGATTGCGATCAAGGCATGGCGTGGTCCAGAGTTCATAATCGATGAAGAAACAGATGTTGCTGGTGTGGGTTGGATACTTGCAGAAAACTGGTGGCCTTACCAGCGCCCAAGCTTTGTAAGCCCACCATTTGCGGGTTATGTATCCGGTCACTCGGTATTCTCACGTGCAGCGGCTGAGATCATGTCTCTGCTTACAGGGAGTCCATACTTCCCAGGGGGAATGGGTGAGTTTGAGGCACCCATGAACGAGTTCCTGGTATTCGAAGATGGGCCATCTATTGATATCACCCTGCAATGGGCAACCTATGCCGATGCGTCTGATCAGACCTCGCTCTCAAGAATCTGGGGCGGTATTCATCCGCCAGCGGATGATCTGCCCGGTCGGTATATGGGTATCGTCATTGGTCCAGAAGCATTCACTGAGGCGCGGCGATATTTCTTAGGGCTCAAATCTTGTCCAGTAGATTACAACGCTGATGGGAATACAGATTTCTTTGATATCTCGCGCTTCATCAATGCCTATTCGAATCAGGATCAGATTGCAGATGTGAACGATGACAGTGTGCTTGATGTGGACGATGTCTTTGATTTCATCTCAGAATTTATGAATGGATGTCCTTAAAAAAATTGACTGAGCCCCGGTTATTTCACATAGTAGATTTGTAACTGCTAACGCTGTTGAGATAGAGCGGGTGGTAGCAGTTTGTGTCAGCCTTCCATTTGAATTATAACACGAAATGCTGTGTGTTAGCATCGCCTTTATCACCAATATGAGCAATCTCGGATTACCTCCGAACCGTAATCGTTCGAACGAATCCTTGGATTTAATTCTACTTCCTTCTGTATAACGCGTTTAGTATTCTGTTTTGCTTGGGGGTCAATATGGAAATCGAGGCGTTCGGGCGGGATAAAGAATGTGCCATTTGTCAAATGCATCATGACGCATCATGATCGTGGGGAGTGATCAATGAGAAACTAGGGCTTGACGCAGGCACCGGCTCCACCGTCACATGATTGATTCCGAAATCTCTAGCGAGTGTCAACCTTACTTGCTCGATAATTAGTGCAGACTGATTGAGTGGTGTTTCATCGTGTATCGCAACTCGAGTTTCAAGAGAGACAGTTGACTCATCGATCGGCCAAATGTGTAGATGACCGACGCCCTCGACACCGGGGATTGCAGCAATCGACGCGGAAACTGTCTCGAGCGAGAGGTGGTCGGGTGTGCTTTGCATTAGAATTCTGATACACCGCTTCATCGGTGCCCAGGAGATCCAAACGATGTAGACCGAGATGCCAACGGTCGCGGCGATGTCAGTCCAGTACCAGTCGAACAGTATGATCAGGGTCCCGGTGATGATGACCGCCACTGAGGCGAGCGCGTCAGCAATGTTGTGAAGAAACGCAGCCTTGATGTTCACGCTCTCCTTCGACATAGAGTAGGTCAGCACGGCGGTCGCTGCGTCAACAACCAGAGCAATGCCGGCGACGATGACAACCATCCAGCCGTCAATCTCGGAGCGATCAAATGTTCGGCTAACGGCCTCAATGAGCAAGTAGCCAGCGATCACCATGATGGAAGTTAGATTGATCAGGCCACCTATCACCTCGGCTCGTCCGTACCCGAATGTGCGTCGCTCATCCGCTGGCCGCTTCGAGATTCTGCGTGCGATCAGCGCAAGTAGGAGGCCGGCTGCATCACTGAAGTTGTGTAGCGCATCTGCGATCAGAGATAGGCTGCCCGAAAGCACGCCACCGATAACCTGGGCCGCCGTCAGTAACATGTTGATAGCGACGGCCCATGCGAGTCGGCGAGTGCCTAGATCAGTCCCGTGGTGATGGTGTGAAGACATGTATGCCACTTAATCGATGCTGATCGAACCGGTTTCACGGCTGTCATCAGCCGTTTCGATCTCGATCCAGACGGCGGCATCGGGCATCAGTTCTGCGGGGGCCTCGGCTTCAGCGTGGTAGTCACCTCCATTGCCGGTTGCCTTTCTCTTGAGTGCGCCTGTCGCGGCTCTATCGCCGATCCAAACTCGGATAGCAATCGGCTCGGGGCCATCGGTGGTTTTGATATCGAGATGCATGACAGCCCCTGGCTTGAGGTCACCACCCATATTGACGCTGAGTGTGGTACCGGCGATCGTCACAAAACCGAGTTCGTCTTCGGAACCGTGAGCATCCGGCTCCTCTTCAGCGTGGTTGTGGTCTTCGTGCCCGTCTTCGCCATGGTCGTGACCCTCGTGGTTGTCATGATCCAAGTGGGAATCTGTGCCAGGTGCTTCCGATTCGTTGCCACACCCGCCGAGAAAGACCAGGCCGGTGATTGTGGAAGCGAGGAGCAGTTTAGTGAGATTGTTCATGTCATTTTCCTGAAAATTGAGTGGGTTTTAAGTAGACTTTTTCCGGCGGAGCTTGCCGGCTAAACGGGAAAGAAGCGACGGCGAAGTTCGCTGTCGTGGTTCCGGTTTGTGCCCGAACACCAGCGAGTAGCCGGCGGGGACGACGATAAGGTTTAAGAACGTCGAGGTCAGCAGACCCCCGAGCGTGACGATGGCCAGCGGTGCAAGCAGCTCACTACCAGGCTCGCCAGCGGCGAGTGCGAGCGGAACCAGCCCGAGAGCTGCAGAGATCGCAGTCATCAGGATTGGAACAAGCCGCTCCATCGATCCTTGAACGATCGCTTCACCCATTGGCACATCCTCCGCCTCCATGAGATGGTTGTAGTGATTGATAAGCAGGATGCCGTTACGCACCGCAATCCCAAACAGTGTGATGAATCCCACGAGACTCGCGATCGAGATCACCGGTGGAACATACCCGTCGCCGATACCGACTAGTGCCAATGTATTGCTGATCGCTCCGGCACCTTCGGTTAGATAGATCGCTGCGATACCGCCAATGAGCGCGAGCGGCATGTTGAGCATCACGAGCACAGCGGCCCGCATCGAGCCTGTAGAGATCTGGAGCAGCATGAGCATAATGAGTGCGACGGCCACACCAGCGACGAGGATCGTACGCGATGCGGACTGCTGCGCCTCGAACTGTCCGCCGTACGAAACTGTCATCCCGGCTTCTTGGACGATTGGATCAACACGTTCCTGCACTTGAGCGACGAGATCACCGAGGTTCGATCCTTCAGCGACATTGAGAGAAATGACCGCCTTCCGCTGAGCATTCTCGCGAGTGATTAAGTTACTCGATCGCTCGGGTCCGATGTCAGCAACATCACTAAGACGCACGGTTGCGCCGCCGCGTCCGCGAAGTAGTAGATCACGCACCTGCCGCACCGATTCTCGATCGGCGGCCGCGAGACGTACAACGATGTCATACTGGCGGACGCCCTGATTGACGGTGTCGACAACCTCTCCGTATATCGCTTCACGGACCTGTTCGGCGGCATCGGCCGGGCTAAGACCGACTGCAGCTAACTCTGCGTGGCGGTAGCGGATAGGGAGCGAAGTAATCATGACTTCACGATTGGCATTCACATCCCGGGCACCCGGGAGCGATTGTAACTCGCCTTCGATGGCTTTGGCAACGCGACGAAGCTCTGACAGGTCCTCGCCGAACACATTGATCGCGACGGCGGCGGGAGTTCCCGAGAGGACATGACTCAGACGGTGCTCGATCGGTTGGCCGACCATGGTCGTGATGCCTGGGATCGATGCGAGGATGCGATCGATCTCATCACGCACCTCTACTCTTGAACGCCCTGCATCGACCGTGACCTCGACCTCCGAGTTACTGACCGGTTCGGCGTGTTCATCACGCTCGGCTCGTCCGGTGCGGCGTGACACCGACCGAACACCATCGATCTCGACGAGCTGCTTCTCGACCTCGGTCGCGAGACGATCGCTTTCGACAATCGATGTACCGGGAGGCGCGAGGAGAAACACGGTAAAAGTCCCTTCATTGAATGAAGGCAAGAATGATGTACCGAATGTGCTCGCCAGGAGCAACGCTGCGGCGGTGATCAGGCCCGCTGCACCCAGCACCCATGCTCGAAACTGGATCGCGGATCGAAGAGCGGGCTCATACCCACGCTTGAGAACTCGTACGAGAAAACCGTCACGATCTTCGTGTGTCCCGCCGAGCTTACCCTTGAGTAGCAAGCTGCACATAGCCGGGACGACCGTGAGGGCGACCACAAGGGACGCGAGGATAGAGATCATGTAAGTCAGCGCGAGCGGCTGAAAGAATCGTCCCTCGAGCCCCTGAAGAAACAGGAGCGGCAGGAAGACCATCACAATGATCATTGTCGCAAAGACCATGGCGGGTCTGATTTCATTACTGGCGTCGAAAATGACCTCTGTAAACGGGCGACGATCTGATTCAGTCATCGCACGGTTCTGCTTGAGACGTCGAAAGACATTTTCTACATCAATGATCGCGTCATCGACCAGAACACCAATTGCTACAGTCAAGCCACCGAGAGTCATTACATTGAGCCCAAGCTTCATCGCATCCATCATCAGCAGACCGACAGCGAGCGAAATCGGGATAGCAGTGAGCGTTATGAGCGTCGTTCGTAGATTCATTAGGAACAGCACAAGCACGACTAGAACGATGAGCACGGCTTCGCCGAGCACTTTGGTCACGTTATGGACTGCGCGATCGATGAAATGCGACTGACGAACCACATCTCGATTCAGTACAATACCCGCAGGGAGCGTTGGTTCGATCTGATCAAAGAGCGCGTCGAGGTTATCGGTAAGGGCGAGGGTGTTGGTGCCAGGGGATTTCTGGATCGATAGGATGACCGCGGGATTGCCACCTTCTGAAGCAGTACCGCGTTTGAGCGCCGGACCCAGACGGACATCGGCAACCTGCCCGATCGTTACGGCCACACCTTCGTGATACTTGATGACCGAGTTGGCGATGTCTTCCGACCCCGTCACTCGGCTCTGCTGACGAATCGGAATCTCGAAATTATCGACATTGACGAGATAGCCGCCACTTGCGGTGCTGTGCGCACCGCCGGCGGCTTCGACCACATCAGTGATTGTGAGGTCGTAGAGACGTAGTCGCTCTTGGTTGACATTGACCTGATACTCCGGCAACTCGCCACCGATTGCGACCGCTTGGGCTACACCGGGTACTGAGAGAATCTTGTTCCGAAGATCAAAGTCGGCGTAGGATCGGAGTTCCATCGGGTCGACGGACCCATCTGGAGAAGAGAGTGAGACGAGCATGATCTCGCCGGCGATTGATGTGATCGGGGTTATGAATGGTTCAACCTCGTCGGGGAGGTTTTCTCTTGCGGTAACGAGCCGCTCCGCCACGAGCTGCCGCGCGTCGTAGAGATCGGTTCCCCAATCCAAATCGACCCACACGATACCGAGGCCGATGGCGCTGGCACTGCGAACACGTCGGACACCTGTCATGCCATTCACAGCAGACTCGATGGGAAAAGTAACATACTGCTCGACCTCGTCGGCGGCGAGCCCGCCTGACTCGGCCATGATGGTCACGGTCGGTGCGTTGAGCTCCGGGAACACATCCACACTCATGCGCGGGAGCCGGTAGCCGGCGTACCCGACCACCATAACGGCAGCGATGAGAACAAGCGATGAGTACTGGAGCGAGAATCGGATGACTGCTTTCAGCATGGCTTAGTCCTCCCCTTCGTGGAAGGTGCCATCTGAGTGGAAGTGGCCACCCTTCTGGATCGATCCGCTGGTCGCAAGCATGAGTTGGAATGCCCCGTCAAGGACTACTTCGTCGCCATCGCGGACACCGCTGAGCAGCACGACCCACCGGCCATCGTCTTTGCCGAGGTCCGCCTCCATACGAATCGCTTCATTGGGGTTGTCGGGAGCTCGACGGAAGATCACTGGTGAGAGACCATCACGCTGTACGGCAGCAAGCGGAATCGATAGCTCTGGAGATGCCGTGGCATCGGTCACAATCTCTAGCTGAGCAGAGACGCCCGGGCGTGCCCAAGAACGGAGTTCGTCGGGAATAACGAAGAGTTCAAGTGTGCGATCGTTGGGATCACCGGCAAGCCCGAGGGTGAGCGTGCCATTCATCGTGTCTTGCAACGGCACTGCTCGACCAACGGCGGTAGGCGTCGGGGGAACGATCCGAGCGAGCAGGCCGTCCTTGAGCACGCCAAGATCACTCTGTAGGCCCGATGCCCGGAAACGGAGCCTGTCAGGTTGCACAACAGTCATCACAGGCGTTTTCTCATCGGCCCATGATCCGTTTGTCAGGCCCAACGCCTCCACCACACCCGCCTCGGTCGCGACGACCTCAATCATGTTAACTGTAGCCCACCTGGGTTCAGTCCCGTGGTCTGTTTCGACTGTGGAAGCAAGTTGCTCTCGATCGAGCGAGACGATTGCTGATGCCGAATCCAGCAGGTAGTTCAGTCGAGCCTCTGAAGCCCGAAGATCCGCCTCGGTTTGCTGACGATTGGCGTGCAGTTCAGCTTTCTTCTCCTGCACGCTTGCAAGCTCTGCCCTGTTGCTCGCGACCGCCGCTCTCGCCTGGGCGAGTTCGTCAATGCGGCCGCCGCCCATCTCGCGCACGCTCTTGAGCTGGTCGACACGCTCGTTCCATACAGCGACACTTTCATAGAGGCTCTCTTCGTGCTGTTCGTGTGCCGCAAGGAGCGGTTCGAATGTTTCGAGTCGTGCACCAAACCTCTGGATTTGAGCTTCCGCGTCTGCGAGTTGCTGCTGCATCTCTCGCCACGACGGAGAGTCGATGCGGTATAGTACATCTCCAACTTCCACGCGTTGGAACTGCTCTGCGAGCAGTTCGACGCGGCCCGGAATAGCCGTGCGGTACTCGCGGCGCGCTGTAGGCAGATACTCGAAACGCCCTGGCACGCGGAGAGTCTGCTCGATCCGCCGACGTTCGACCTTGACAAAGCTGATACCGAGATTCGACCGTACTGCGGAAGGAATAGCGACGCGGTCGGAACCGGTTGCCGTGGCCTCGGTTTCTGATGAGTGGTCGTGCCCGTCGTCCTCGCCGTGCTCGACAACTCTTTGCTCGATGGATTCTGATCGATCGCAGGACAGAAGGAACAAGGCGGCGATCGAGAACACTACTAAAGCGATCATAGTCCGGATCATCCCTCACCCCCTTCGCCATCCGCGACCTGCGCGAATGCTTCTTGGAGGCGATCGACGAGATCACTCACCGAAGGTACGCCATCGGGTCCTTGATACATACGGCAGCCCATCGAAGGAGTCTTCGGTGCCTCCGTGCCAAACAGATCGGATTCATTCACTAGAACCGTCGGAGCGGGATATCCTCGGCGGAGGTCCGATGAATCCAAAGACTGCTGATCGATCTGCACAAGATCCAAGTCTCGACCGACTACTCTGATCGCCTGCTCGAGCCTCTCTTTCATGAGTGGTGTGAGCGGGCAGCCGTCGAATCCGAGAAGTGTGATTGACATGGCTGTATCTCTATCGCTAGGAATAATGTTTGCTGGACTTTGACTGTTTGTGGTCACATGATGCTGTCGTTGATCCGTTGCCCCTGTGCAGGCGGCCAGTGTCAACGGCAGAAGTGCTGTTAGAACGATCGCGTTCGTCTGTTCCAAATATTTCATGGGGATGCCTCCTCGGCTGGCGTGTCGCCTCGCGCCGCGGTGTATGGTGTGTTTGTTTCTGTCGTGTCATATTTGATCGCTGGCTCGATAGGCGCGGGAGGTTTCGGTTGATCCGGCCCGAGCAGTCTCATGCGCTCGATTTCAGCATTCAATACGGCTAGGCGCAAATCAAGCAGCTGGCTCTTGACCTCGAAGCGGCGCGATACCGTCTCCAGCAGAATCAGCGTGTCGACTTCGCCGAAATCGATGAGCTTTTCGACTTCCCTCGACTGTTCCTCAAGCATCGGAACCAACTGCGTTTCGAACGCTTCGAGTTGGATGCCAGCTGCAATAATCGCTGCATTCGTTGTGGCAAGCTCACGAGTGAGTTGCTCGAAGGTGATTTCCGCTGCGGCGCGAGCAACATCGCGTTGTGCTCTCGCTTCAGCAATTCCAGCTCGGTTTGCATTAAGAATCGGAATCGGAAGTGACAAGCCAAGCAAAAGGCGGTCATCGTTGTCTTCGCTGCCGTATCCACTGCCGATCGTTATATCCGGGTACTGCTTGCGGATCTCTAGGCGGAGTGATTCCTCTGCGGTTTGGTATTCTGCACGACGCACAGCGAGCGATGTATTCGCCTCAATAAGCCGATGCAACTCGTCCGTGAACGACACTGACTCGCTGGGCGAGAGCGAGGGGATGAGCTCAATCTCAGTTGATGGCGGTAAGCCAAGCAACCCGAGCAGATCCACTCGGGCTTGGGACGCCGCAAACTCAGCCTGAGCAAGTCTGCCGCGAGTCTGCACGAATTCGGCACGTATGAGCCGGGCCTCGATACGGGTAAGTTCGCCGGCCTCTTCGAGTCTGTCCGTGATGGATCCGATCCTCTCGATCTGCCCGATTACGTCGCTCAGTAGTCGAACGCGTTCGTCGGCTACCGTCCACGCGGCCCACGCCGATCTGACACGAGCACGCATGGTCCACTCCGAGTCCACGATGCGTCTTAGCTCGGCCTTGTAGGAAGCTCCGGCCCGATCTTTGGCCACGCCCAACCGTCCGGATATCGGAACGGTGAAGCTGAGTGCTAGGCCATACTCGAACGGCCCCGAAGGCGACAAGATCTCAGCACCGTCAAAGCCGAACTCTGGGTCTTCCCATAGCCCCGCGGTTTCGTAGTCGGCGAGCGCAACGCCTGCCGCAAGCCTTGCCAATCGGAGATCGGCGTTGTAGAACAACGCGAGGACTTCACCCTCCGCCGAAGACAACCCATCGGTTGGATCGAAGCTATCTGGCGTATCGCCACCGGATTCGTCCAGGCGATTGAGGAATGCGTTGATCGATTCTGCGGCGTCAAGCCGGCTCTCTATTGTGTCTCGATGTGAAGTGAGGTCGAGCGGCGCTCGCTCGTAGCTTTGGCAGCCGCCGAGCAATCCACCGGCCGCCGCCGCGACGATGCCGGGCCAAGCCACCCGCCTCAAGAGCGGGGTTGTTGAGATGTCCATAAGTTAATTTTCCTATCTGAGTGAACGACAAACCGCCCAATGCAGCTGGAGCTGCTCAGGGCACGATTCGGACTCAGACAGAATTTAGAGAATCAATCGCGTAGTTGAAACGATCGCAAGCCGCAGGGCACTACCTGGATCGGACCACTGCGGAATGCCTGGTGGACCGGTCCAAGAAAGACCGTGCCCAAGTTCCGTGACAATCCAAGTTGGGGTTGGATGAACAGCATTCGTCTGCAATGAACCGCTATCTGCTCTCAAAAGGCTGAGAAGCTCAATCAGCTCGATTTCGATATCTACACAGTCACAATCCTCGCCGTGCTGATCAGCTGGCACCGGGCCAGGCAAGCCTTCTGCATGCCCGCAAGCAAGCTCGCACAATGCGAGCATTTCTGATGGCTGATGCTCGTGACCGCCACCCAGGCACAAGACGACTGCACCGCCCAGGCCTCCGTAGATAGCCTGAAAGCCGATGAGCATTGTCAAAAAGATGGCGAGCGAACGGTTATGCACGATACGAGTATTCCTCGGCTATTGCGGTGGGGTTACATGAGCATGAGCATTTCGAATAAAAAAATTGAGACCAGAGATGCTGACGGTGTGCTAGGACAACTTCGATATCGTCAAGTATATTTCTTCCCTAGGATTTTTCTTGCGATTTACTCGATGCGGGCATTCCTACATATCTGTAAACCCCCGCGTACAACAATTACTGCGACAATTGAACCGACTACCAAATCGGGGACTCTACTACCAAGCGTCACCACGAGCACTCCGGCGATAATGACGCCTGTGTTGGCGATCACGTCGTTCTTGGAGAAGATCCATGATGCACGCATATGTGCGCCACCGTCTCGATGCTTCGAGATGAGCCGGAGACAGATGAGGTTCGCGACGAGAGCGATGCAGCCAGTACCGACCATAAGCAGGCTGGTTGGCTCACTCCCAAAGATCGCACGGCGCATGATTTCTGCAAGAACGCCAATACCTAGGGCAATCTGGAGTACACCACTGATGCTGGCAGCGGCCTGCTGGGCCTTGCTGGATCGACGGATGGCGTACATTGCTAAGCCGTAGACCGTGGCATCGGCCAACATATCGAGTGAATCGGCCAGCAGCGCTGTCGATTCCGCGATCCACCCAACGACCGCCTCCGCGAGGAACATGACGCCGTTGATCGCGAGCAACGTCAGCAGTGTTCGATGCTCAAGTCTAGCGGTATCATCTGCGCAGTCGCATCCGATCATGGTAGTGCGGTCTCTTCCGTGCTAGGCAGCGATTTGCGCATAACTACAGAGCCTATGACAGGAAGCACGAAGAGCGTCAGCAGCGTCGATGTGACCATCCCGCCGATGACTACTGTCGCGAGTGGGCGCTGAATCTCGCTCCCAACGCCAGTAGCAATCGCCATTGGAATGAACCCAGCGATATCTGTGATCGCCGTCGCCAGCACCGGCTGGAGGCGCGTCTTTGACGCTGCGATGATCGCTTCCCGCTTCGGCTGTCCTGTTTCGAGAGCGTCGCGAATCGCCGTGATCAGGATCTGCCCGTTGAGCACGGCGATACCCGTCAGGGCGATGAACCCGACTGCGGCGCTGACGCTAAACGGGATGTCCCGCCACCACAGCGCGAAGATCGCACCGACCGCTGCAAACGGGATGCAAGTATAAATGATGACGACATCCCGTAGGTTCTTCAGGCTGAAGTACAGCAGGAAGAACACCATGAGCAAGACCGCAGGCACGACGATGATCAAGCGAGTTCTGGCGCGTTCCAAGTTCTCAAACTGCCCGCCCCATTCGAGCACGTAGCCCTCGGGCAACGCGACCCGTGCATCGATGGCTGCCCTTGCTTCATTGACAA